>NZ_LBMN02000039.1 GCF_001042485.2 Bacillus paralicheniformis | reverse complement strand
AGCCAGGATCAAACTCTCCGATAAAGTAGTTTGACTGACTACGCACATCGCTGTGCGATTTATAAAAAATGAATTAACAGGTACGTTTTGTCTTGTTTAGTTTTCAAAGATCATTTCCGCTCCTGTCCGAAGCGACTTTATTAGTATAACATTTTCAACAAGGAGTGTCAAATGTTTTTTTGTTTTTTCGTCGCTGCTGCTTTCAGTTCAAAAACCGTTCCGCTAACAGCGACGCTTAATAATATATCACCGTTATAAATTAGTGTCAACACTTTTTTTGATAAAATATCCTCGGTGAAAAATCTTTTGGCCCTTTGTCTCAATCGGCTTGACTCCAACTAAGTCCTTTTCAGCCAAGAACTCCAGTATGACTCCCAGGTCTGCCGTGAAATACTTGAGATCCGGATGCTTGAGAAGATCAGCAAATTGCCAAACCTCTTTTTCATCCATGACATTGAGAATATGTGCGGCCCCGATTTCGGCTTTTGAATGAATGAGAAAATCGCTTGCGAGGAATAATAACTCCAGCCGTTTTTGCAAGCTTTCATTGCTCTCAATTAATTCCTTATACAATTTATAAACCTGAGGCTCCATGTGGCGGACTTGGTTCCATACCGTAACTTCTGGGTGAAAACCTTTATCGATCACTTCGATTCTGGCCAAATGATGGAGGGCGTGTACGATGGAATTGTAGGCGTCCAAAAATTGACCGTCCTCAAAAAACGATTTCCCTTCTATATATCTTCTGATTAATTTCCCATATTCAAGTCCGATTTTTAGTTTTCTTTCTGAAAACGGAAATGTATTAAGCTGCTCAATCAGCTTGGCGATAAATTCGTTTCGGTCGAAAAGCACCTTTCCATTGAGGACCCAGTCTATGATTCTTCTATTTGTTCCGAGCAAAATCCATTCCTGAAGCTGTTCAACAGAAATAATATGAAGAGAAGCCGTTTTTCCGTCGAACTCATAATGCTTCACGAATACAGGGTCTTCAGCCTTATTAACGATAATCAACAATGCCGCATCAAAATTATCTGTCGCAGATGAGGTTTGATTTCTCCTCTCAATCAGCATGACAGCGAGTGTGTCAGGGCGGCTTGCTCTTTCTTGGTAAATCGGACGGAGAAGATTTTCCATCACCATTCCTCCAATACGATGTAAATGCGTTGCTCTAAAAGCTTCTCTCTTTGTTTCTACCTATTTCTACGAGCCAATAAAAACTCCTTTATTTTGAAAACACATTGAATTATTATAATCAATTTCCCCAAAACTCTCTATAGAAATTTTCCAATTGATTCGTTTTAATTAAAGAATAACACATCTTTTCTATGCTATATTAGAGACAGGGGGATGGATATGGCAAAATACTCTAGCAAAATCAACAAAATCAGAACGTTTGCGTTAAGCCTTGTATTTATAGGCTTCATTATTATGTATGTCGGGATCTTCTTTAGGTCCTCGATCCTCTTGATGTCGGTGTTTATGATCTTGGGGGTATTGTCTATCTTGTTGAGCACAGCGGTTTATTTTTGGATCGGCATGCTTTCAACGAAAGCGGTTCAAGTCGTCTGTCCAAACTGTGAAAAACCGACCAAGATTTTAGGCCGGGTCGATATGTGCATGCATTGCAGGGAGCCTCTGACACTGGATAAAAACCTCGAAGGAAAAGAGTTTAACGAATCGTATAATCGAAAGTCTCAGTAGATACTGCAATAAAAATAAGCTGACCGTTAAAAAAGCGGCCAGCTCTTTTTAATGGCTTTCTTTTTTGTCGCATTCCTGACATAAACCGTATATCTCCAGTCTATGGTGACTGACTTTGAATCCTGTCACATGTGAAGCCAGCTGCTCCACTTCGTCGAGGCCGGGATAATGAAAGTCGACGATTTTCCCGCAGCGTTCGCAAATTGCGTGATAATGCTCGGATGTCACGAAGTCAAACCGGCTGGAGGAATCTCCGTACGTTAATTCCTTAACGAGCCCTGATTCCTTAAAAACCCGCAAATTGTTGTAAACCGTTGCTACGCTCATGTTTGGAAATTTCCCTTCCAGAGCTTTATATATATCATCTGCAGTTGGATGAGACATAGAATTCACGAGAAATTCCAGAATGGCATGACGTTGAGGAGTAATTCGAACCCCGGTTTCCTTCAACGCTTCCAACGCTTCTTTCAGGTTATGTTCAGCCATCGTCATGCACCTCTCTTCTAAAAAAAATTCTTACATTATAACGTTTATAATTAGTGTAACTCCTGATCAGAATCTTTGTCAATTCCAATCCCTGTGAAAAAGCTATTTTTAAGGCGAAAAAGGCCGATATGATCAGCATGTCCGGTCAGACAGACGAATATGAGCTTAAAAAGAGACCAAACTAAAATACAGTCCGGCCTCCCGCAAGAGCTTTACGCTTCCGCGATTTCTTTTACTGCTTGAAGCGCTTCTGCGACATGGTCTTTTACCTTTACTTTCCGCCACTCTTTCACAAGGCGGCCTTCTTTATCAATCAGGAATGTCGACCTTTCGACACCCATGTATTCCTTGCCGAAATTCTTCTTCAGCTTCCATACGTCAAAGCTTTCAGCGAGCTTGTGTTCATCATCGACGAGCAGCAGAAACGGCAGATCGTGTTTCTGCTTGAATTTCTCATGTCTTGTCTGGTCGTCAGGGCTGACTCCGATGATGACGGCATCAAGTTCAGCAAAGCTTTCATGTCGGTCTCTGAAATCGCACGCTTCCGTTGTGCACCCCGGCGTCATATCTTTCGGGTAAAAATAGAGCACGACATACTTTCCTTCAAAATCCGACAGCTTTACTTTTTCTCCGTGATCACCGAGCAGTTCAATATCAGGCACCTTTTGTCCAATTTCAACAGTCATTGTTTTGCCTCCTGTTATGTTTAATCGCTTGCTTTCCCCCATTATAAAAAACAGCGCCGTCTTGTTCAAATGTTCGGCGGCTTCTTTTTGCGCTCTGTCCGCCTCGTGTTACAATATAGAAATAGATAAAAGGTGCAGAAATGAGGAGGATATTATGCAGCATACTCAATCTGAAAAGCTTCATGAAGAAGCTCTTCAACATATAGTCGGAGGCGTCAACAGCCCCTCAAGGTCTTATAAAGCGGTCGGCGGAGGTTCTCCCGTCGCGATGGAGAGGGGAAGCGGCGCTTATTTTTGGGATGTGGACGGCAACAAATACATAGACTATCTTGCCGCCTACGGACCGATTATTACGGGTCACGCTCACCCGCATATCACAAAAGCGATTCAAACAGCTGCTGAGAACGGGGTGCTTTACGGCACGCCGACAAAGCATGAAGTGACATTTGCCAAGATGCTTAAAGAAGCGATTCCTGCCTTGGATAAAGTAAGATTCGTCAATTCGGGAACGGAAGCTGTGATGACGACGATTCGCGTCGCCCGGGCCTATACAGGCAGGACGAAAATCATCAAGTTCGCCGGCTGCTACCACGGCCATTCCGATCTTGTGCTGGTGGCGGCCGGTTCAGGTCCGTCAACGCTCGGCACACCTGATTCAGCGGGGGTTCCAAAAAGCATCGCCAACGAGGTGATTACCGTTCCTTTCAATGATATCGACAGCTATAAAGAAGCGCTCGATAAATGGGGGGACGATATTGCGGCAGTTCTCGTTGAACCGATTGTCGGAAACTTCGGGATCGTCGAACCGAAGAGCGGATTCCTCGAACAGGTCAATGAACTGACGCATAACGCAGGGGCGCTCGTCATCTATGATGAAGTTATCACCGCTTTCCGCTTTATGTACGGCGGCGCCCAGGATCTGCTTGGCGTCAAACCTGATTTAACGGCGCTTGGCAAAATCATCGGCGGCGGCCTGCCGATCGGCGCATACGGAGGCAAAAAAGAGATTATGGAACAAGTCGCACCGCTCGGACCTGCTTATCAAGCGGGCACGATGGCGGGGAATCCGGCTTCGATCCTCTCAGGTATCGCCTGCCTTGAAGTGCTGAAAGAAAAAGGCACATACGAAAAACTTGACCTCCTCGGCGCTATGCTTGAAGAAGGTATCCTGGGACATGCCGAAACCCACGGCATCAACATCACTGTCAACCGTCTTAAAGGCGCGCTCACCGTATACTTTACGAACGAAAAAGTCGAAAACTATGAGCAAGCCGAAAATACGGACGGAGAAATGTTCGCTGCCTTTTTCAAACTGATGCTTGAGCGCGGTGTTAATCTTGCGCCTTCAAAATATGAAGCATGGTTTATCACCACCGCGCACACGGAAGAGGACATTAAAGCGACGCTTAAAGCCGTGGATGACTCATTTAAACAATTGAAACAACGCATATAAAAAGAGAGCGGGTCCGCTCTCTTTTTATCAAATGCGGAGCACTTTGTAAACGCGGTGAACAGGCACTTTTCACCGGCTTGTTTTTCTTTTTTGTCAATGATTTGTTTTTTCTTAAAAATGGGTTGAATATTTCGGAAGATCGCTGTATATTACTTTATTGTTTGGCAAATTAACAGAGAGGGAATGTTCAATACAATTCATTTTCTGTAAAGAACGAATTTTATTATAGAAAGGGATGCAAGTACAGCCTAATGAAACTTGGTGCCCGTATTTTCAAAACAGGCATTGCCATTACGCTTGCGCTTTACCTCGCGTCTTGGCTCGGCCTTCCGACTCCTGTCTTCGCGGGAATCGCGGCTATCTTCGCGATACAGCCTTCGATCTATCGTTCATTTTTGACGATTGTCGATCAAGTGCAGGCGAACATAATCGGAGCTGCCACAGCCATTATTTTTGGACTTATTTTCGAACCCAGTCCGATCATCATCGGATTGACGGCGGTAATCGTCATTACGATCAACCTGAAGCTGAAGATCGAGAATACAATTTCGATCGCTCTCGTCACCGTTATTGCCATATTGGAGAGCTCCGGCGACAACTTTTTATGGTTTGCCTTGGTGAGAACCGGAACGGTTATTTTGGGTGTATTGTCTGCGTTCCTGGTCAACCTGATTTTTCTGCCGCCTAAATATGAAACGAAGCTCGTCAGCCATGTTGTTGAAAATACAGATGAAGTCATTAAATGGATCAGATTGTTGACGCGGAAGACAACGGAACACTCCATGCTGAAAGAAGACATTGAAAAGCTGAAAGAAAAAATGATGAAGGTCGATCACCTTTACTTGCTTTACAAAGAAGAAAGAAGCTATTTAAAACGTTCCACATATGTAAAACAGCGAAAGCTCGTGCTGTTCAGACAGGCGATTATTGCATCAAACCGCGCGCTTGATGCTTTGAAAAAACTGCACCGGCTTGAAAACGAGTTTTGTCATATGCCTGAAGAATTTCAAGAAACGCTGGTCGAAGAGCTTGATTATCTTCTCCATTGGCACGAGCGAATTTTAATGAGATTCGTCGGCAGGATTAAAACGCAGGATCACGTCGACCTTCACGAAGAAGGAGACGTGTACAAACAGCACTTGACCGAATCATTCCTGAAAAACCAGGACAAATTGAAAGAAGAACTGTTGGACTACAATATGCTGACCATTATGGCGAGCACCGTAGAATACCGAGAACAGCTTGAACATTTGGAAACCTTGCTCACAAGCTTTCAGACGTACCACAAAAAAGACAGTGAGCTTGAAGTTGAGGAAGAGTAAACCGGTTAACGAATACGTTAACCGGTTTTTTTATTTTCCTTCCTTCATTTTCGGATCAAGGGTGTCGCGCAGGCCGTCTCCCATCAGATTAAAGCCGAGCACGGTCAGCATGATCGCAAATCCCGGAAAAAATAATGCCCACGGGGCCTGCGCCAAATAAGGCCGGGCATCTGCAAGCATTTTTCCCCACTCCGGGTTCGGCGCCTGCGCCCCCAACCCTAAAAATCCGAGCGCGGCCGCTTCTATAATCGCCGTTCCAATATTCAGTGTCGCTTGAACGATAACCGGGGCCATGCTGTTGGGAAGAATGTGTTTAAACATCATCCTCATATTGGACATCCCGACAGCACGCGCAGATAAGACATATTCCTCCTGCCTGATGCTGAGCACTTTTGAACGAACGAGCCTGCCAAACGTCGGAACGTTGATGATGGCGATGGCAATCAGGGCATTTTCAAGGGAAGGCCCGAGAATCGCCACAATGGCGATCGCCAGCAGAATGCTGGGAAACGCGAGCATGATATCAAACAGCCGCGAAATCAACGCATCAGCCCATCTGCCGTAAAAACCGGCGATCAGCCCTAACAGCGTCCCCGCCAAGGCCGATGCCAGACAGGAGAAAAAGCCGACCCATAAAGACAGCCTCGCGCCGTACAGCACCCTTGAAAAAATATCCCTGCCAAAATCGTCCGTTCCAAAAAGGTGTTCAGCAGACGGAGCGGCAAGCCTGTCTGACAGTGACTGGTCGTTTATTCCATAGGGTGCGATGAGCGGCGCGAAGATGGCCAGCAGGATAAACAGCGCGACTAAAATCGTGCCGGCGGCAGCCAGTTTATGCTCAAAGAACCGCCGAATATGTTCCGCCAAAGGCGAACGCACCTTCACGTCCTCCCTCTGCTGTTCATTTTGAAGCACAACCACATTTCCCGCCTCCTAATATTTAATTCTCGGATCGATGACAGCGTACAGCAGATCAACAATGAAGTTAATCATGACGAAGATGAAGGCGATCACGAGAATGCCCGATTGGATAACCGGGTAGTCGCGGTAGCTGATCGCATCATAAATGTACCGGCCGATGCCGGGCCAGGCAAAAATCGTCTCCGTTAAAATCGCGCCGCCCAGTAAAAGTCCGGTTTGCAGGCCGATGACGGTCAACACCGGAATGAACGCATTTTTTAAACCGTGCTTATAGATAACGAAAAACATATGCACGCCTTTTGCTTTTGCCGTGCGGATATAATCGGACTGCAGCACCTCTATCATGCTGGCCCTTGTAATTCTCGCAATGATCGCGGCGGGAATGGTGGCAAGAGCGGTTCCCGGCAGAATTAAATGGCGGATGGTTTCTGCAAACTGATCAAATCTTCCGTGTAAAAGGGTGTCCAGTGTATGAATGTAAGTAAAGGCTTCGACCGGATTTCTGACATTCTCCCTTCCCGTTGTCGGCAGCCAGCCGAGCTCGATCGAAAAGAACCACTGGCCCATCAGACCAAGCCAAAAAATCGGCATCGACACGCCAATTAAAGCAACCAGCATCGCAATATAGTCGAATACCGAATTCTTAAACCACGCGCTGATGATTCCGGCATTCACACCGACAAACACTGCGATCAGCATCGCGAAAAAAGCAAGCTCGAGAGTGGCGAACAAATACGGCTTTATTTCTTGCGTAATCGCCGCTCCCGTGCGGATTGATGTCCCGAGATCCCCTTTCAGCAAATCCCCGATATATCTGGCGTATTGCACATACCACGGCTGATCAAGGCCGAGCTGGATGGTCAGCTGCTGCACCGCTTCCTTTGTCGCCCTCTGGCCGAGAATAACCTGGGCGGGGTTGCCGGGAATAAAGCGGATGATCGAAAAAACGACCAGTGTCATGCCAATGAGAACGGGGATCAGCATCCCCGTCCGTTTTAAACAGTACGCAAGCAATGGCTGTCACCACCTATTTAAACTCTACGCCGGACAATACTTCACTCCCTGTCGGATGCGGAGCATATCCTTCGATATCTTTTGAACCGGCCAAAATCGGCGTGGAATGGACAAGCGGAATCCAAGGCGATTCTTCATGGAGGAGCTCCTGCGCATCTTGATACAGTTTATTTCTCTTCTTTTGGTCAGGGTCTGACTGCGCTTCGATTAAGATGTCATGAAGCTCGTCATTGCTGAAGTACGTATAGTTGTTACCGCCGATATTATCTTTATCAAGCAGGGTATAAATGAAGTTGTCCGGATCTCCATTGTCTCCGGTCCAGCCCATCAAAAACGCGTCAGCTTCCCCTTTGCTCACCTTATCCAAATACGTCGCCCAGTCGTAAGTGACGATTTCCGCTTTGACGCCGATTTTTTCGAAGCTTGATTGAATCACTTCGGCTATTTTCATACCGTCCGGCATATATGGCCGCGGAACAGGCATTGCCCAAAGCTTCATTTTAAACCCGTCCGGGAATCCGGCTTCTTTTAAGAGTTCTTTTGCCTTTTTTAAATCATACGGATATTCCTTTATCTGATCGTTGTATCCTTCAAGTGAAGGAGGGAGCGGGTTTTTGGCAGATTCGGCGAGGCCTCCGTAGAAGGAATCGATAATCGCCTGTTTATCAACAGCATGATTCAGCGCCTGGCGGACCAGCTTATTGTCAAATGGTTTTCTTGTCGTCGTCATTCCGAGATACCCGACGTTCATTGAAGGCCTTTCAAATGTTTTCAGATTGGCGTCTGCTTTGATGCTTTCGATATCAGACGGATTGACGCCGTCCATTAGGTCGATTTCGCCCGTCTTCAACGCATTTAGGCGGGCTGAGTTTTCAGGAATGGCTCTGAAAATGATCTTCTCCAATTTTGGTTTACCTTGATCCCAATAGTCTTCATTTTTTTCAAGAACGATCCGGTCGTTCGGCTTCCATTCGACAAATTTGTAAGGGCCCGTGCCGACGGGGTGCTCCCTGAATTTTTCGCCGTATTTTTCGATGGCGGCAGGACTCGCAATCCCGAATGAAGTCATGGCAAGATTCTTTAAAAACGGCGCTTGCGGGCGTTTTAAAATGAACTGAATCTTATGGTCGTCGAGCACTTTTATATCTTTGATGACATGCCCCTCATCTTTCTTATAGCCTCCGAACATGCCGTAGTAAGGAAATTTTTCTTCATCCCCGTTCATCCACCGCTCAAAATTGTATTTGACGGCTTCTGCATTAAAATCCGTTCCGTCATGGAATTTCACGCCTTGCCTCAGCTCCAGTGTGTAGGTCAAACCGTCATCTGAAGCGTCCCATTTGACCGCGAGGCCTTCCTTCAGCGTAGTGTCTTGTTCTCCGTAATTCAGCAAGGTCTCAAACATATTGATCGTCACTTTAAACGCTTCGCCTTCTGTCGTTGTGATCGGATCAAGCGATGTTGAATCACCGCCTCTGCCGATGATCAGCGTATCTTTTCCCCCGTTCGTCTCTCCGTCGTTTTTTCCGCTTTCGTTACCGGAGCATCCCATTAAAAAAGCGGAAACAGACAGAATCATTCCCAAACAGATCAGCCAGCTTTTCTTTTTCATCGTACTGCCTCCTTATTGGTAAAATGGCATGCGACATAATGCCCGTCCGCAGTCTCTTCAAGAGGCGGCTCCGCTTCCAGACAAACCGCTGCCCGCTTCATGCATCTGCTGTAAAAAGGACAGCCCTTTTCACTCATGCGGGGCGCGGCAATATCCGGTGCCGTATGAACCGCTTCGCCTTTGCCGATGACCGGTACTGCCGCTAACAGCGTTTCTGTATACGGGTGTTTCGGCTCTCTAAATAACGATTCGGCGTCCGCCATCTCGACGATCTTTCCGAAATACATCACGGCCACCCTGTCGCTGATATAGCGAACGACTGCGAGATCATGAGAAATAAACAGAAACGTTAAATCGAATGCCTCCTGCAAATCATTCAGCAGATTTAAGATCTGCGCCTGAACGGATACATCAAGCGCGGAGACAGGTTCATCGGCAATGATTAGTTTTGGCTTAGTGATCAGCGCTTTTGCAATGCCGATCCTTTGCCTCTGACCGCCGCTGAATTGGTGTGCGTACCGGTCGCCGTATGAAGCATCAAGGCCGACAATTTCAAGCATCGAGCGCACGACCTCTCTCCTTTCCGCCTTCTTTCCGAGTTGATGAACGATCAGCGGTTCTTCCAAAATATCCTTTATTTTCATGCGCGGATTTAACGAAGCGTACGGGTCTTGAAAAATCATTTGTATATGCCTTCTCATATTGCGAAGATCTTTTGCATCAAGGCCTGTCATCTCCTGCCCGAGAAAAGTCACCTTTCCCGAAGTCGGTTCGGTCAGCCGCAATATCGATTTTCCTAAGGTCGATTTTCCGCAGCCGGATTCCCCGACAACCCCTAAGATTTCGCCTTTTTCAACTGACAGTGTAACATCATCGACCGCTTTCACGATTTTCTTACGGGACACGCGGTAATACGTTTTCAGTTCTTGAACGCTCAGCAGTTCGCGATTCATGTGAAAACACCTTCCTCTTCATAGAGAAAGCAGCTTACAGCATGATCATCCTTCAGCTTGTTCAATCCAGGCGCTTCTTCAATGCAGCGTTCATGTTTATGGGGGCATCGCGGCGCAAACATACAGCCTTTTTTAATCGATCCCGGCTTCGGCACCTGCCCCTCAATCGAAGACAGCCGCTCGGATTTGTCTGTGAATGCCGGAATAGAGGCGAACAAGCCTTTTGTATAAGGGTGTTTCGGACTGTCAAAAACAGCGGTGACACCGCCCTCTTCAACGATCCGGCCGGCATACATGATCATCACGCGTTCACATGTATTGTGAACGACGCCAAGGTCGTGGGTAATGAGGAGAATGGCTGTGTTAAATTCGGCATTGAGCTTTTTCAGCAGGGACAGAATCTGGGCCTGGATGGTGACGTCGAGAGCTGTTGTCGGTTCATCGGCGATCAGCAGCTTCGGTTCGCAAATTAATGCCATTGCGATCATGACCCGCTGCCTCATGCCTCCCGACAGTTCGTGGGGATACTGCTTCATCAGCTGGTCCGCCCTCGGCAGGCCGACGGTTTCCAGCATTTGAACGGCTTTTCTTCTTGCTTCTTTTTTATGAATATTGGTATGGCTGGAGAGTGCTTCTGTTAATTGATCGCCAATTGTGAAAAGGGGGTTGAGGGAGGTCATCGGCTCTTGAAAAACCATTGCGATGTCATTGCCGCGCATCTGTCTCCATTCTTTTTCAGACTGCATGAGAAGATCTTTGTTTTGAAACTTGATCCGGCCCGTCGTCCGGGTGTTTGCGTTCAGCCCCATTAAAGCCAAAGAGGTGACGCTCTTGCCGCAGCCGGACTCTCCGACGACTCCCATGATTTCTCCGGGATGGAGATCGAAAGAAATGCCTTGCACAATCGGGGTTTCAGACTTTTTCTGGTGAAACGAAATCGACAAATCCGATACTTCAAGCAATTTTTCTTTTGTCACTTATACACCTCCGGAGCTTGTATTTTTTAAATTGTATTTAGACGGGATAGGAAATATGTACGAAATTTGCATGGAAAGAAAAAGCCTGACAATCGTTCGGCTTCAAACGAAAGTCAGGCTTTTGGCGGTTTTAGTTTAATTTTTGAATGGTAAATAAATGCTTATAGTGGCCGTCGCGGCTCATTAATTCGTCATGTGTGCCGACTTCCGCGACACGTCCGTTTTCGATGACGACGATTTTGTCAGCGTGGGTAATCGTCGACAATCTGTGGGCAACGATAAAGGTCGTCCGGTCTTTCGCGAGCTTTTCCATCGCTTCCTGAATATAGTGCTCGCTTTCAAGGTCAAGCGCTGATGTCGCTTCATCCAAAATTAAGAGAGGCGGATTCTTCAGGAACACCCTGGCGATTGATATCCGCTGTTTTTGGCCTCCGGACAGCTTGACGCCCCTTTCTCCGACCTTTGTATCATAGCCTTGCGGCAGTTCCATAATAAAATCGTGGGCATTCGCGGCTTTTGCCGCTTCAATGATGTCTTCCATCGAAGCTTCGGGATTTCCGATCGATATGTTTTCACGTACCGATTCGCTGAATAAAAATGTATCCTGAAGCACCATGCCGATTTGGTTTCTAAGGCTCTGCGCCTGGTAATCGCGCACATCGATGCCGTCGATCTCCAGGCTTCCGGCTGAGACATCGTAGAATCTCGGAATGAGGCTGACGAGCGTTGATTTTCCGCCTCCGCTCATCCCGACGAGTGCGACCGTTTCGCCCCGTTCCGCTTTCAAAGAAAGATTCTGCAGAATCATTTCTTCCGACTTTTCGTATTGGAAGGAAACATTTTTGAATTCAACAATTCCTTTTAACCGCTCTGCTTTTACAGCATTGGGTTTATCTTTTAATTCATACGGTTCATCAATAAATTCAAACAGCCTGTCCATCGATGCGATCGACTGCGTCAATGTTGTCGATGAATTGATCAGGCGGCGCAGCGGGTTGTAGAGGCGTTCAATATATCCGAAAAACGCCACCATCGTTCCTACAGTAAGGGACCCGTGAATCACATGGTAACCCGCAACCGTAATGATGATCAGCGGAGCGAGGTCTGTAACCGTATTGACGACGGCAAACGTTTTGGCATTCCAGGCCGTATGGCGGATTGCTTTGCCGAGAAAATTCGCGTTCTCGTGATCAAATTGCTTCTGTTCATAATCTTCGATCGCAAAACTCCTGATGACAGGCATCCCCTGAACCCTTTCATGAAGGTGGCCCTGCACCTCGGCCAGCGCCTGGGAACGTTCTCTCGTCAGCTTTCTGAGCCTGCCGTAGAAGAATTTAACAGACAGTCCGTAAAGCGGAAACAGCACGATCGAAATAAGCGTCAGCTTCACATCCATCGTCAGCATGATGGCGATGGCGATAAAAATCGTCATCACGTCAAGCCATACGTTCATCAACCCGATGATGACAAATTCCTTTGTCTGCTCGACATCGTTGATGACCCTTGAAATGATTTCTCCTGCGCGGGTGTTTGCATAATACCTGAGGCTCAGCTTTTGAATGTGTGCAAACAGCTTGTCCCTGATATCATAAAGCACCTTGCTTGCCGTCCACTGTGCGAAATATTGCCGATAGTATTCGACAGGCGGCCGAAGCACCAAAAAAATGGCGAACATAACCGCCATTACCATGAATAATGTGGATGTTTTTTCTTCAGTGGTTCCGCTCCCCTGGATGATGTCGTCAACGACGTATTTCAGCAGAAGCGGGATGACCAGCGGAATAGAAAATTTAATAATACCGATTAAAACCGTCAAAACGATTTTCCATTTATACGGCTTCACAAATTCCATGTACCTTCTGATTACCCCCACACGTCTTCCCCCCTCTATATCTTGATGTGTGAGTACACCGCAAAAAACCTGTTGGTCTCAACAGGTTTTTCAGGTTTATTTTGTATAATGCAAATACCGTTCATACCAAATATCAATAAATTCAGATGCAAACGGGCCTTTTCTTTGGTGTATCCAATGCAGCAACGTATTTAAGTGGTACCTTAAAATGCCGTCGATTTCCTTCGGATAATTCATCGCCTTTTTATGATCCGCGTACTCATCTTCATCAAGAATATGATACGTCATATCCGGAAAGACTTTCACGTCTAAATCATAGTCGATGTATTTGATGGCTTCATCGTCCAAAGCAAACGGCGAGCTGATGTTGCAATAGTAATAAATCCCGTCTTCGCGAAGCATGCCGATGACGTTAAACCACTGCTTTGCATGGAAATAACAAATTGCGGGCTCTCGCGTCACCCATGTCCGGCCGTCAGATTCTGTGACCATTGTCCGGTCATTGGCGCCGATGATGCACAATTCCGTTGCTTTTAAAATCGTTGTTTCATTCCAAATCCGATGAATCTGTCCATTGTGCTTATAGCTATGAATTTGAATGGTTTCTCCTTCCTTGGGAAAGCCCATGTTTTTCTCCCCTACTTTCTTTGCAAAAGCCTTACAAGTCAGTGTGTCACATCGCCTGTCCGACAGTTCTTTTATTTATTATAACGTTTGAAAATAAAAAATGAAAATAAAACAGCCACTCCCGAACAGGAATGGCTCTTTTCTAAAAACGATAAAGAGAGGCTCATGCTTCGATTCTTTGATAAGCCTGAATCACCTGCTCCGTCTGCTTTTGGAATAAATCCTGAATTTGAGCAAGATCTTTCCGCTTCTGGGATATATCTTCCCGGATCGATAAAAGCTGGGCTTTCTTTTCAAGGGCAGCCAATTCTTTTTCAATTTTCTGGCATCTTTCAATCTCCGCTTGCAGATACAGCAGCTTATCCATAATCTCCATCTGCCCCTGAACCAAGTTTTCAAATTCCGGCATTCGGGATCCTCCATTCTATGCTCTACTCCATTTATTGCCTAACTAACATTTCTCTATACATGCCGGATGTCCTTTGACTGATTGTGGCTAAGATTCGGATGTTTTGTCGGATCAAAAAAACGAAAAGAAAAAAGCACCTCATCCGATGGTGAAGTGCTTTTTCCTGTTTCAGTGATTAGCTGTTTTGCTGTTTTTTTTGCTCAGCTTGTTGGTTATTTTGTCTTACTTGCTGCGCGTCAGTTTCGCTGGCAAATTCAGTGCCGAACTGACCACCTTGTGCAGAAGCTTGGTTTTGTTGTCTTACTTTTTGTGCGTTTGTTTTGGATTGTTGGTTAGCCATTGTATATCACCTCCACGACCATTAGATTGTGCAGGAGGATGATATCCTATTCATTGAACGCGAAAAATTTACACGAGCAGTGAACGGCCGCCGTCAATAATGATCGTCTGTCCGCGGATCATATCCGCTTTCCCTGACGTTAAAAACTCCACCGCATCGACCATGTCGCTAATCTCAACCATGCGGCCGGCAGGCGTATTTTGCCGGGCATCTTCCAAAAGTTCTTCGCGGTTCGGGAAGTGCTTCAGGGCGTCTGTATCGATCGCGCCTCCGGAAACCGCATTGACGATGATGTTTTTCACCGCAAGCTCAACAGCGAGATATCTTGTCAATGATTCAAGCGCAGCTTTTGAAACGCCGACTGTCGTATAGTTTTCCAAATAACGGATCGAACCGAGCGAACTGATGCTCACAATGTGGCCGCCTCCCGTTTTCTCCATCAGCTTTGCCGCTTCCTGCGCGCAGAATAGCAGAGCTTTCGCATTGATGTTCATCGTCCAGTCCCAATGGCTTTCCTCAAGCTCCATGACGGGGCGTAATACGCCGGATGCAGCATTGTTGACGAACACGTCCAGTCTGCCGAAGGCTTCCTCGATTTGCTGAAACATATCTTTTATTTTCGCCGGCTGCCCGACATTCGCCTTGACGACCAATGCTTTGACACCGAGCTTTTCGATTTCTTCAGCCGTCTCAAGGGCCGCTTTTTTGCTTCTTGCATAGTTGATGACGATATTGTAGCCGTTTTCGGCAAGCCTCAGGGCGGCTGCTTTGCCGACGCCGCGGCTGCTTCCTGTAATAAGGGCACATTTTCTTTGTTCCATTTGTCATTCATCTCCTAGTATAGTGATTAAAAATCTGATAAAAAATAGCTCATAACACGATCAAAAAGGAGGCATTCGCCTTATGTACGTAGGACGCGATATGAGCGAGCTCGACCACACGCCGAAAAACGAGTGGAAAGATGCGGAGCTTCTCTATTTTCACCGCGCCTTCCAGCAAATCATGCCATTCCTTAATGAAGAAGGGCATGCCGAATACCTGGAGGTTGTGAAAGAAATTCAAGCAAGAGGCGGACTGCGCCGCCAGGAAGCCGATTATACGCACGGCACCACCATCCAGTACGACTAACGGGCAGCATGCACAGTCAAGCTGCCTATTTCATATACATATTCCATATTTTCTGATGCGAAACCGGGAAGGCATATTCAGCGAGCTCTTCTTTCGTGACCTTTTTAAAGTATGAATCATCCGGTTGATCGAGCGTTTTCCCGAAAAAGACAGAAATGTTCCAGACAAGGTGTGTAAACACGTGTTCTACGATTCCTTCAAGCGGACCGATTTCGGCCTCTATTCCGGCTGCTTCTTTCAAAAAAGCCGCAAGCTGCTCGCGCTCGTGCTTCAGCCCTTTCTGCGTTTCTGTGTTCGGGAATTCCCAAAGGTTTGCCAAAAGGCCTGATGCCGGTCTTTTATGGATATAGATGTATCCTTCTTCATCAGTCAGGACAACGGCTGCAAGAGTTTTTACCGAGGGTTTTTTCTTTTTGCTTTTAACCGGAAGCTCTTTTTCACAGCCTTCTGCAAAAGCGGAACAGTGTTCTCGGACGGGACAGAGAAGGCAGGATGGCGATTTCGGCGTACAGATGACAGCGCCAAGCTCCATCAGCCCCTGGTTAAATTCGGACGGTTTTTCTTCAGAAATAAACGCTTCGACAATTTTTTCAAACAGGGTTTTGGTTTTAGGCTTTGCGATATCATCCCATACGGAAAGAATCCGTGACATGACCCGCATGACATTTCCGTCCACCGCGGGTACCGGCTGATTGTAGGCGATGCTTAGCACCGCGCCTCTTGTATAAGGGCCGACACCTTTTAAGCTGCCGAATTCCTCTTTTGAAGGAGGAACCACTCCTCCGTATCGTTCGTGGACTTCCCTGACAGCGCTCTGCAAGTTCCGAACTCTTGAATAGTATCCCAGTCCTTCCCAGGCTTTAAGCACTTTTTCTTCGTCGGCTTCAGCGAGCGCTTCAACGGTCGGGAATTTTTCGATAAAGTTGTTGAAGTAAGGAATCACCGTATCCACTCTCGTCTGCTGAAGCATCACTTCTGACACCCATACCTTATAAGGGTCGCTGTCTGAGCGCCATGGCAGATCCCGTTTTTCTTGCTCATACCAAGAAATTAAATCTTCTTGAAATTGTTTGATGTTTTTTTGCTCTAATTTCTTTTGCAGATCCATCATGAAACTTCTCCTTGCCTGTGCACGTCACATTTGCATACCGATCTTTTGTTACTTCGGCTTTTTGTTGTAAACTATATGCATATACGATAACATGTTACATTAAAAGTGAAGAAAGCAAAAGCGTTAAATATTTCAGGCAAGGTCCGTCGTTCGTTCTGTTTTTGGAAAATAAAATGATTTTCTAGCACCATTAGGGGAGGTCACCAATGGATACTGGCACACATGTTGTCATGGGCGTTGCACTCGGAGGCATTGCGACGCTTGATCCAGTTGTCGGAATGGACCCATCAATGGCTCAAGCCGTGATGATTGCGACAATCGCCGGATCTCAGGCTCCGGATATCGATACCGTTTTGAAATTGAAAAACAACGCTGTTTATATTAGGCACCACAGGGGATTCACCCATTCCATCCCCGCTGTTCTCGCCTGGTCGCTGATGATTCCGGGCATTCTCATGCTCTTTTATCCCGAAGCCAATCTGCTTCACCTGTGGCTTTGGACCTTTGCCGCGGTCGCGCTTCATGTGTTCGTGGATATTTTTAATGCATACGGAACACAGGCGATCAGACCTTTTTCAAGGAAATGGGTAGCGCTCGGCTTGATTAATACATTTGATCCGTTTATTTTCGTCAGCCATCTCATAGCCATCGCCTTTTGGCTGGCAGGCGCGCATCAGGGCTATACATTTTTGGCTCTTTACATCGTCTTGGCCGGTTATTATCTGGTGAGGTATTTCATGC
This sequence comes from Bacillus paralicheniformis, assembly GCF_001042485.2. Lineage (GTDB taxonomy): Bacteria > Bacillota > Bacilli > Bacillales > Bacillaceae > Bacillus > Bacillus paralicheniformis. The sequence continues at coordinate 86,463 of NZ_LBMN02000039.1, read as the reverse complement.
AGAGGAACATCAAGCATGAACTCCGTGAAAAAATCGAAGATATTGAAGAAATCATTATTTCGCCTACGATGAAATTCAGGCAGTGGCGAATTGCCGTCAAAGCAAAATCGGCTTTTTACGTCGGACGAAGCATGGACGGAAACGTCGTCATCGTTGACACCTTCAACAGGGTGCCTGTGCCGGATACGGACGTGATGAAAGCGGCGAAACAGGATAAGAACATTTCGGCGTTTCTTTCATTCTCACCGGTTTACAAATGGGAGATCGATACGTATAAGGATCACTACGAAGTCCGCTTTATCGATCTGCGATACCGCAGCAAAGGACACTACCCTTTCGTGGCGATCGCGCACATCGACAGAGACACGCTCGAATTAATCACCTCCTATACGGGATGGATTTTCAGCGAGGAAAAACTTCAGAAAAAATTAAAGCTTGGCTCTGTTTAAGAGCCAAGCTTTTTTCTCCTTCTGCCGTACCAGATTCCGATGATGAGGCTGATGACTGTCACGGCCGAGGCAGCTTTGAAGTACGGCGGGTAATAAACGAGCCGGATGTCGTTTTTCCCTTTTTCTATTGAAAATCCGATAAACGCGTAATTTGCCTTATGGACGGTTTGCGGTTTTCCGTTTACAGTGACTTCCCAGCCTTTTTCGTACGGAACCGGCAGGACCATGTAGCGGTCTCCATTTTGATTGTCAAAGCTGATGGACACTTGATTGTTCCGCCAGTCCAAGTCGGCGGCCGGCGCTTTTTCGGCGGCCGCTTTTTTCAGCAATTGATAGTCTTCCTGGTGCAGGCTCAAATGGTCCAATTGATATTTCCCTTTTGGTAGCCTGATTGAAATTTTATCTGTTTTCGGGACCCTGATCGTTAAATCGTAAACACCTGTTTTGTAAATCGACTCGTTCGATTTTCTTGATGTTACATAATCATTGACCCGCAAGTTAAAGAATTGGTCTTTTGCAAGGCTTTTTAAATAAAATCCGACATAATAGTCGCCTTCTTTCGGAAGCCCGCCTTCGGGAATGAGATCGATGCCGCCATTTTCGGCGGTGACGTCGAGGACGCCGTTATGATAGCTCGCCCCTTCGGTTTTCAGCTTCGTCTGCTTCATCAAATCAGGAACGTCCGGCGGCTGCACTTTTTCATCATCGCCATTCTCAAGCACGATTCCTTCAAGCATCGCATGCTCCCGCGCTAAAACAGGCGCATCCGCTAAATCTTTTTCCGTAAATACTGTCCGCGCGGTCCGGATAAACGGCATGGTGTATTTGTTTTTATAGACCGCGTAGTGCTCTGATTCATCCGTTTTGCTAAACCCGTACGGAACATTGGCGGCATTCTCTTTTTCCGTCATGTAATACTTGCCGTACAGCAAGCTGTACAAATTGGCCCGGTCGCCCATCGATGCGTAGCGGCTGACGCTTTCCCTTCCCATATCGATTTGCAGGTCTTCCCAATAAAACAGGAGAAGATCGCGATTGAGAATGCTTGAGTAGGCGCTGAAGCCGTTAAAATCCTGCATCAGCGGAGTATTGTTGCGCACGCCGTTCATCCAGTCGATTCTTGTATACGGGTCACCGTCATCGTCTTTTCGAATGTTGTTTAAGAGGCGGCGCTGTTCTTCGCCATTGTACTCATTGCTGGTCAAATAGCTTTTTGTGACGTCTTTAATGCCGCTTGACTCAGACAGAACATATTTCTGATACGTGTTCGCTACGAGAACGGACGATAATAAAATGCAGGCTTGCAAAAAAAGCTGCGATTTCTTATATTGAAACCCCGCCGCCGTAAAGATGGCGATTGTCAGGAACAGAAGCACAAGCATGCTCCAATTTTGCATCAGTGATAAATCCACGTCTTTTCGCCAAATGACCGCGATATAAACCAGAAGGGCGAGCAGGATGGACCATATCATCTCTTTCCGCCTGATGTTTTTCAGTTCTGTCATTCCTGCGGCCGCCGCTCCCCCGATCGTAAAAGCGAGCAGGTATTCAAAGCGGTTCTGCGGAGCGGAGAAACCGTTGAACGCGCTTGCCGCAAGCGGGCTGTAGTGCAAAAGCACAAGCAGCACACTGATTGAGGCAAACAGCCTGAACGTTTTATTTTTATAGAACGAAAACGCGAACAAGAACAGCATAAAGACAGCCGGCAGCAAGACAATGCGGCTGGAAAACAGAATGTTGTCCGTCAGATCGTATACAGCGACAGCCTGTTCATACGGCGGCCGTAAATTGTTTAAAAATCCGTAAACTGCAGGCACAAAGGAAACCGCGCTGATTCCGAAAGAAATCAGGCATGAAGCGGCGAACATCCCGAATTGCTTCCACCTCGGCGCTTCCTTTTCCGGGTCTAGCCGGATCAGCCAGCGGAAGATAATATAGATCGCAATGAAAATCAAGTTGATATAGGCAAAATAAAAGTTATTGATCAGCGTTAAAGAACAAGCCGTAATAAACAGTCCTGTCCGCTTTTCCCTGATAACTTTCTCGGCTCCGGCGACAAGCAGCGGCAGCCACAGCATGGCGTCACTGAAAAATTCCCAGAACACCGTGTGCCTGAAATAGATGACCGACGTACCGTACAAGACCGCACCTGTAAAGGCGGCAAGCTTGTTTTTCACCATGCCGTTTAACGCATACGCTGCCGCTAAAATGATCAGGCTGAGCTTAATGACACTGATGAATACAGAGGCCTGCGCCCAGAACAAAGGGTCCGCATCCCCGGCCAAATGCAAAAGCTGCATCAGAAAAATGGCTGCGGATGAAGCGATGAAGACAAAAGACGTCGTGAAATAATAGCCAAGCTGGCTGTAGATCCCGCCTCCGAGACCGAAAGAATACGAATAAAAGAAGTTCCCTTGTTTGTATTGTTCAAAAAGAAACGACTTAAAAATAATCATTTGTGCAAGTCCGTCGCCGTTCCCAGTCATGTAGCGGTCATGCGCCCATTCATACAGAAAAAAGGAATGGGCGGCCAAGGAAACTGCAACGCTTGCGATCACAAATAAAAAAACTGTTTTCTTCATACTCTTCCCCTGTCTTTTTTCAAAATCTTCCCTGTCACTAAAAATGTCAGAGGAACGGTTAAAAACATGGAGGCAAGCGGAGCTGCCTCACTGTTCATCTTGAAAAAATTCACAAACGTGTAGACGAACAAAGAAGATACCGTCAAATTAAACAGCTGTGTCAGCGGAAATTGCAAAAACTTTGCCAGCGTCGGCTTGATTTTAAATGTAAAATAGCAGTTCAAGAAAAAAGAAATCACAAGACTGACGAAAAAAGCGGCAATATGAGAAACCATATAATTCAACTGAAGCAAAACATGCAGCAGCAAATACACCGCATAGTAATTCAAAGTATTCACTGCACCGACGACGGCGAAGCGAATAAATTCAGGATTCACGATTTTCATGAGTTTCTCCATGAGCGATGTTTGCCTCCTGTATTAAGTAATGAGGCCGCTTTTTCGTCTCATAATAAATGCGCCCGATGTATTCGCCGATGATTCCGAGGCTGAGAAGCTGGATGCCGCCGAGAAACAGGACGGCGGAAATAATCGTAAAATAGCCGGGAACGATCACACCGTATTTTAAGATTCTGATGAATGTCGCAGCGATATAAATAAGCGATAGAAAAAGGATAAAAATACCGGCGTAAAAACAAATTCTCAGCGGTCTGTTGTTGAACGACACAACCCCGTCGATTCCATAGTTCAACAAGTGGCGGAACGACCACTTGGACTTTCCGTTTTTCCTTTCGACGTTCTCGTAATAAACAATCTTTTGGTCAAAACCGATCCAGCAAAACAGCCCTTTTGAGAACCTGTTGCCTTCGCTCAGCTTCAGCATCGCATTGACTGCTTTTCTGCTTAAAAGACGAAAATCGCCGACGCCGTCCCTTAAATCGACTTCCACGGCATTATTGATAAAGCGGTAATAAAGGGACGACAAGTAGGAGCGCACAGGGTTGTCTCCCTTTCTGTTGCGCTGGGCGACCACTTGATCATAGCCTTCCTCATACCCTTTAATAAAATCGTGCAGGAGGTATGTCGGGTGCTGCAAATCCGCATCCATCACCACAACGGCATCGCCGCGGGCATGCTGAAAACCGGCAAGGATGGCTGCCTCCTTGCCGAAATTCCGTGAAAACGAAATATATTTCACACGCTTGCTTTTTTCGGCTAGCTTTTTAATTTCCTCCAATGTTTGATCAGTGCTTCCATCATTTATGTAATAAATTTCATAATCATAATCAATGGATTGAAATTCGTTCCTCAACGATTCATAAATCAATTTAATATTGCTTGCTTCATTGTATGAAGGAATAATGATTGAAACGAATCCTCTCTTCACTTAAAGGCACCTCTTTTGGACATAATAAAATTGCATCCGGCATCCGTTTGGCAGGATACTTGCATCTAGCCGCTTCCCACACAACAAAAGGAAAACTGTGGGCACGCTGTACTATTTTCTACAAGATTATTTTGTCATTATATCAGACATCTATGAACAAGTGGTAAAAAAATGATATTGCTTTAGAATCAAACACGATAACCTAATGGTTTTCCCATTTTACGACATTTTTCGCATTGAATCATATTTTTCCAAATTAAACCCCTGCTCTTCACCAAAAGCCAAAGAAGCCGCAGGGAAAACCTCGTAAGGACCGCTTGTCAAACCGGAGGTCAAAGCCCGCCGCCGCAATCAAATCCTTCCCCTTAATATGCCCTTTGTCATCGGGTGAAAACCGGATTTGATTTCTCCGACTGTTCCATGATGGAAGACCGAACGCTGCAGACAGAGCTTTTTTCATGACTTCACGCCGTTATGCTGCAGTCGAAACCGTGACCCCGCTCCTCTTGCGGCTCCTCCCGACAACCCGGGAATCGGCGAATGACACAATGTAATGGTCATTGATCAGGCAAGCTTACACCAGTCTTCGCTTCAACGGACAGACGGCTCCCGCTCCGGCCTCGCCTTGCCTTCACGCCCTTCATGCGCCATCCGGGCTCCTTTTGATATGCGGCGCTGGCACCGGCAATCCGGAACCAATGACAATCGCTTTCACGCCAATCATTCTTTTCGAAAGAAATGCTTAATGAAGCAGCCCGCGGCCTCCGGAGAACAGATCCTTGTAAGAAGGCTTATCATTTTGAAATAAATGCAACTTGCTGCCATAGTGCTCAATCCACTCTTTGACGACACGCTCTGTCAGCTCTTTTCCTCTGTACGGGTGGCCGGCCTTTGCAAATGTCGCCTCGAAATCCCCCCACAGCAGTTCAACCCATGTTCTGGCTTGTGCGTAACTCAGCATATGATTTTTTTCAAGAAGCGCATTTGTCAGCTTTTCAAAGTACTCTTCCACTTGGCTTTTCCCCCTTTCCCTAAGGAAAAAACTTTCTTTTTGAAAACGTCGTCCTTTTCATATACTAACCTTACGTCTTCCGAACCGAAGACGCAAACATTATGGACTTGATTGGAGGAGCCTAAAAGAGATGCGAAATAAATCAAGAGGCTTTCCGAACATGAACAACAATAAATTTGAAGGCGAGCCCCGGGCCAAAGATGATTTTGCTTCAAAGCGCCCTGACGGAAGCACAAATACTCATCCGCAAGAAAGAATGAGGGCTTCCGGCAAACGCTAAACTTTTCTGGGATGGAGTGATTTCTTTTGTGTGCAAATCGCAAACCGTATACAAACGATTTTAACCAGATGAAAACGCAAAACTATCCGCAGCCATGGGCAAACACAAAGCATGCGCGCGCGCAGGTAAACGGAGAAACGCAGCAGACCCAGGACCTCATCATTCTCCAGCGCAACACGCGCATCCGGACAAGATAACATTTGCGAAAAGGGTTTAAGCTTTTGGCTTAGCCCTTTTCTTTTAATAAAGAAATCGGCAGAGCCTCTTCATGATCAGGTGACGAAAGACGGTATCCCCAGGCGAACACGCCGTTTATATAGCGGATATGGAAATCGTCGCCCCCATCTTCGATTTCGTATACGTTGCCGGCTTTAAAATCGGCCGGATCAAGAAGGTAAGCTTTCGCCATCGCGATTTTTCGTTCGTGGACGGCCAGTTCATTCACAATCCCCATTTGTTCCGCTTTTCTTGCCTTTTCGGTCAGACCCGCGATTTCCTGGTGCAGTTCGTGTGCAGTCATTTCACTGTATCTTTTCTCCATATTCTCATCCCTTTTCATCTAAAAATTGATCAATCATGTCGATTGAAAAGCCTTTTCTGAACAGATGCTGTTTGACCTTCATTTTCGTTTCGTATGATCCGTCATAACCGCACCTCTTCATCGCTTTTTCCCCTTGCTTCTCAAGCGCTTCCCTTTCAGCGCTGTCGTCGTTTTCGTAATCCGTTTCCTGAAGCGCGGCCGAGATGACATCGAAGGAGAACCCCTTTCTGACAAGGTGCTGTTCGATGGCCTGTTTCGTCTCTTTGGAGGACAGCTTTTTTTCTTTTTTCAGCACTTTTTCCGCATGCTTGACCGCGGCCTCGACCTGATCGGAAAACGAAAACGAACTGAGCGCTTCCTGAATCAGTTCATCATCGATCCCTTTCAATTTAAGCTCTCTGAATAGGACATCGGGGCCTTTGCCGCTCGTTTTTCTGTGGGTGCTGACATATGCAGCCGCAAATTCGCGGTCGTCCAAATATTTATAACCTTTAAGCATATGCAGGATTTCTGTGATCGCGGAGTCTGCGACGTCTTTTTTCTTGAGATGGTCTTTAACTTCCTTTGTCGAGCGCATCCGGTATGACAAATAATCGAGCGCTCTTTTGAACCCTTTTTTAACGTCGTCTCCGTACTGAATCTCAATGATATCAAGCTCATCAAGCTCTTTGCCTTTTCGCAGGTCAAACTTGACGAGCACGTCCAGGTCGACGCTGAACGCATACTTTTCATCCAGAAAAATATTGACCCGTTCTTCATTGTTTTTCTGGGCAGAAATCTTTGTAATATATGGCATAAATAACTCCCTTCTTTTGTTTTCTTCTTTTACAATAAGGTTAATGATCATGAAAGGGAGGAATCATGATGAAGATTGCGATTTCCGGCGGGACGGGTTTTATCGGCAAGCATTTGACAAACGCCTTAACCGCCCAGGGACATCACGTCTATATTTTAACAAGAAAACCGGCTGAAACCGAACAAAAAAACACTTCTTACGTTCTCTGGCAAAAAAACGGCACCCGCCCTGAAACAGAGCTGACCGATATCGATGTTTGGATCAATTTAGCCGGAAAATCACTTTTCGGCCGTTGGAATGAAAAAACGAAGGCGGAAATCGCGGCAAGCCGCCTCCGCTCCGTGCAGGAGTCGGCCCGCATCATACAAAGTCTTCGGAAGAAGCCGAACACCTTCATTCAGGCGAGCGCAGTCGGCATTTACGGAACGAGTCTTGAACAGACATTCACAGAGGAATCCCCCGTCTCAGCTGAGGATTTTTTAAGCAGAACGACAGCTTCGTGGGAAAAAGCAGCCGAACCAATTGAAGCGCTTGGCATCCGCACCGTCTGGATGCGTTTTGGCATGGTGCTTGGAAAAGACGGAGGGGCGCTCCCAAAAATGGTGTTCCCCTATCAATTGTTTGCAGGCGGACGCGTCGGCTCAGGGCAGCAATGGGTGCCGTGGATTCATATCGAAGACGTCGTCGGCATGATATTATCAGCGATTGAGCAGCCTCAGCTGTCCGGCCCTGTTAATGTCACGGCACCGAATCCCGTTCAGATGGAAACCTTCGGACAAACCGTCGCGAAAGTAGGAAAGCGCCCCCACTGGCTCCCGGTTCCCGAATTTGTAATAAAAGGCATCCTCGGAGAAATGAGCATGCTCGTGCTGAAAGGGCAGCGCGTCCTCCCGAAAAAAGCGCTTCAGAACGGCTATCATTTCATATATCCCGAACTGGAAGATGCCCTGCAACACCTTTTGACATAAAAGCTGTTTTCCCAACAAAAGCCTTGTAGCTTTTCCTTTCCCAGCTGCGTAAAATGTAAGTATCTTTTTAGCAGCATACAATACAGGGAAGGCAAATGGTGCGCCACCAGGTCTCTGGTTTTAGTGGGTTCGATTCCCACCCCGAATTTTTTAATGGATGTGCAAGATACGCGGACAACTGTTTCCGCAAATTAAAAAATTCCGAGGGTGGATTTATGCGTCCCGTTCTGCTGTAAAAGCCGCCCTCAAACTAAGGAGGGGCTGCCATGCTGAAGAAACGGGAACTGACCGACTGCTATGCACTTTTTGAACTTATGATCCATCCGGATGTCTTCCCTTTTGTCAGAAATAAAGCGGAGACGATTGAAGAGTATATGTTTCATGTCAAAAACATGATCGAAGAAGAAGAACAGGGAAAGCTGATATCGCGAACGATACTTGATGAATGGGAAAACCCTGTCGGCTGCATCAGCTTGTATGAAATCGAAGATCAAAAAGGCTTCCTTGGCACATGGCTCGGCAAACCTTATCATGGAAAAGGCTTGAATCAACGGGCGAAAGACGCGTTTTTTTGCGAGCTTTTTTATGAAAAGCAAATCGAAGCCGTTTTTATGAAAATCAGAAAAACAAATATGCGCTCCCTCAAAGCGGCGGAAAAGCTCCCCTATGCCGTCAAGACTGATCTTGACTGGGCCGGCAGCGATACATTTCACCTGTATGAAATTCCGAAAGATATGTACACGCTGTACAGCATGAGAACATTCGAAGAGGAAAACCGCCGGTTAAAAGAAGCTTAAAACTTGTATAAATGCCGTTGAAACGGACAGCCTGTGAATAACTGAGGTTTTGAGGAGGCTTGAAAAGATGGCTGACAAGAAAAAACGAGAGCATTTTAAATCCTCTCTGAACAAGACGCAGGAAGTCAGATATTCGCGCGAATTTAAAAGGGCTGAGCGCGCCGCAAGGGAAAAATCGTAATGCATAGCGGGAGCCTGATCAGCGAACAATAAAGCTTGACCGGCCGATTATTGATGAGGAGTGATCATATGGGCAGAAATGCAATCCACAAAAACCGTGACAAAAACAAGCAAAAGCTCCCTCAAGTTCCTGATCAGTATAAGAGAGAAGCTGACGGAGTATACGAGGAATATTCTGCGGAACTCGCCGATCAGGATGACCGCGAAGCACAAGCCCGCATGCAGGCGGCTGATAAGCGCGCGGAAAAGCGGCAGTCAAAATAATAATCGAGGCCCGGGATTCCCGGGCCTCATTCTTTAAGTTAATTCGGTCAGTAGCTGTGCTGCCGGGGTCCTGTGCTTCGCTTCAGGAATTTCCGCAGGATATCCGATCTGCAAGAGAGCTGCTACCCGCTCATCGCGCTTCAGCCCCATTAACCTGTGCAATGTTTCATGAGAAAGAACTTCCCCGCTCTTCCATACCATGCCGATGCCTTTTTCCCAAGCGAGAAGCTGAAGATTCTGGATCAAACAGCTGACAGCTGCAAAATCATCTCTTCTGACCCGTTCGTTTTCGTCTTCTTTCATAATAACGAAGAGAAAAGCCGGAACGCTGAGAATATGCTCTCTGAACTTATTGATTTGTTCTTCCTGCATATTCGGCTTGAGCTCTTTAAACGCCGCTTTTAAATTGTCGGCATGCTTCTTTTTCCCGCTTTCCGTCCCGATATAAATGAACCGCCACGGTTCTGTCAGCTTGTGGTTCGGCGCATAAACCGCATCTTCCAAGAGTTCCAGCACCACTTCTTTCGGCACCGGATCCTGTTTAAACTTTCGAATCGTTCTTCTATTTCTGACACAATCGCGAATACTTTGAATTTCCAGCGTGTCGTTCATGTGGCCGCCCCCTCAAATGAAAATGATTATCATTGTTGATTATAATGTTTACCGCTGGCGTTTGCAATGATCATCACTCGTTAAAAAAAGGCGGTATCTGTTTTACACCTCGAAGCTCTGCTTTTCAGCAAATACAGCGGTTCCTGTCATCCGCACTTTCATGATGCCGTTTTGTTCCGCAACTTCGATTTTCACTTTTCCGTCTTTTCCCATTTCCTGACCCTGTTCGATTAGAAAATCAGTCCGGCCCTCTTCACAGAATTCCTTTCCGTACGTTTTCATATAAGCGCCCATCACTCCTGATGCTGTTCCTGTGACAGGATCTTCACTCGTTCCGGAATAAGGCGATGAAAAATGCCTGCCGTGAAGCTGGCAATCCCGATGAATCGTCTCCAGGCAAAACGGGTGGACTGATGCCCGCGGCATTTCGGTTAAAATGTTGGGGAATTCAGCTTGAACGGGCTTCATCCTGCGGATTGCGGCCAAATCTCTCACCGGCACAAGCAATGTCCATATCCCTGTGCTGCCGTAAACAACGGGCAATGCTTCATGAAAGTCCGCTTCGCTGATCCCCAGCGCTTCCGCCAGTTGGCTTCTGCTTCCTGTGAATGACTGAAAACTCGGTGGCGCCTGCTCCAACGTCACCAAAAACCGCTGATTGCCGTCAGAAGCGGTATACACGGAAAGAACACCCGCTTTTGTTTCGACCTTCAACTCCGCCCCGGCTTCGATCGCGCCTTTTTCCAGAAGCGCATAAAGTGAAGCAACAGTCGTATGTCCGCATAGATTCATTTCATGGCCCGGCGTAAAGTAGCGGATCCTTATGTCGGCCGACTCGCTCGGCAGCAGGAAAGACGTTTCGTTATAGCCTGCCTGTTCAGCGATCTTCTGCATTTCACGATCGGTCAATCCGTCTGCTTCAAGCACGATGCCCGCCGGGTTTCCCAGACCCGCCGTCTTTGAAAATGCATCATATCTTAATACTTCAATTTGCTTCATTTTGATCCCCCATTTGTCGAGTTCGATCCTTTCCTTCCAATCATTTGCAGTATACCGCCTTTCATTGCTTCTTACAATGGCAATCTAAAAAAGACCGTTTTAAAAAACGGCCTCACTTCGTTCTCCTTCCGATCAGCCTCGTCACAAGGATCATCGTCACCGGGAGAGATCGGTTTTTCCGGTAGGCTAAATATTTTCCCCGCCAAACCGGTTTATATTTTTCTTTAAAAGACCGCAGTCCGCTAAAACTGTACATGTAGCTGACATTGTTGAAAATCACAGCGGCTAATCGCTCCGTCCAGAATGACTGAAACGATGTCCCTACATTCGATAAAGGGGCCATTCCCATATTGAAGGCCGTGTAGCCCTGTTCTTTTCCCCATTGAAATAAATAGATGAACAGCGCATCCATGATTCCTTTCGGCGCTTTCTTCGAATAGCGCATCAGATCGATGGATATTTCCCCTTCGCGGTACATCGGCATGATATTCATAAACGCGACGATCTCGCCTTCTTCGCTTTTTAAAACGGCAATCGGCGCTTTCTGCAAATAATCTTCATGAAAAAACCCGAGCGAAAAGCCTTTTTCTTTTTTTCGGCCGAGCCATTCATCAGATACCTGCCTCAACTCGTTGAGGAATTCTGCCGAAAACGGCGGCTGTTCGACATGAAATGTATACCCTTCCCGTTCAAAGCGGTTGTGAATCGCCCTTAACCCGGCCCGCTTTTTTCCGGTGATTGTAAAGGTGTCAAGGTCGACAATCGCCTCTTCTCCAAGCTTGAAAAAACGGTATCCGAAATCATGATAGAGCCCCATGTCTTCTCGTTCGATCTGATAGAAAATGACAAGATACCCTTTTTGGTCAGCCGTATGAAGAAATTCTTTGATCACGAGCGGAAACGAGCCTTCCAGGCCGGACGGGTCGCCGAGCACAACGAGACGCTGGCCGACTTTGGCGAATTGAATCAGCGCATTCCCGTCGCTTGAATAAAAAAACCGCTTGTCACCTAAAAAACCCAAATGACTCAAAGCGTTTCCGCCTTTTTCTTTTAAGAATGCCTCCAGTTTCTCCGGGTCAGGAGCTTCACCGACCTCTTTCGTTTTCCTGTTAAACGTCCAGATGAAAACAACGAAATACAGCGGAACGAAAAATAATGCAAAAAACGTCGCGAAGTCGACATGGCGTTCACTGTGAATGAAATAATCTTTTACGAGAATATGGCCGAGCGCCTCCCAAATGTTTGAAGCGATAATATTGTAATTCAGCAAAGTAAAGAGAAAGATAAAAGCTCCCCATGCGATTTGCCCAAATGTGTAGACAGCCCGCTCCCTTGTAAACTGCCCCCTCAGCAGGACAAACAGGACAAATACCACAGGAATCATGAAGACCGCGCTAATATTAAAACCTTTAAAAAGCGTGAACAGAAAGGCAAGAACCAAAGCGGTCAGCGTCATATAATAAGATCTCTTTGTCCTCCGATAAAGCTCCAGCGGCAGGATCAGCAAAATCAAGCCGAAACTGAGGGACAAGCCGTTAAAAAACACCAGCATGTACTTCGGAATATTCGGTATCAATGTAATCCTGTCAATCGGCAGCGCCACGGATGCGATCACAATCGCTCCGCTGCAAAACGCGATGACTGAAAGCGAACCGTTCAGCAGTCTGAATAACAGCGCTCTGTGTAAAATCAACAGAATATTGGTCGTTTCTATTGCCGGGGCAATAATCGGCTTTTCTTCGAGCTTCTTCATTGTATTCCCAGTCAAATCGGCTGCTGCAAAAATAAGGCCGAATACAAAAGGGATAAACGAATAGGCAAGCCTGTAAAGCACAATCGCCGTCAGAGTGATTTCCTGATCAACCCCAAGCTTGCTCATCCCCACCAAAAAAAGCAGGTCGAACGAACCGAATCCGCCGGGAACGAGACTGATCATTCCGGCTACAGATGCAATTGTAAAAACGCCGAGAACGGTTTTCGCATCTAAATCGACCCCCATCGTTACAAGGGAATAATACATAACCGCTGCAGCGGCAAACCACTCGATCACAGATGCACCCAAATACGAAAAGAAGACCGAAAGCCGCATGCCTTTTTCGGCTCCTGCGCTTCTCCTCTTTTTGATCATTAAAATGATGGCCGCACCGGGAGCGATTATCGCCGTACCGGTAACAGCCAGCAGCACCCACGCTTTTTCTGTAAACAGATCTCCGGCAGGCAGAATCCCGGCAAGGACGAGAAGGCAGAGGACAGACAGCCCGAGAAGAATCGAAGACGCAAGCCATGCGATCCCCCTGATCAGCTTCTTCACATCATCAACATGCTCTTTGTAAAGGATCGTTCTCAATCCTGCACCGGACAATCCGCCGAACCCGAGAACATTGTTAAGCGAGTTAGCGATCCAGGACACCTTGATCGTCTTCCATTTCGAAACCTTCATTCCGAGTGAGCGAACCAGAACAAAATCGTATAATGTCATCGCCAAAATGGCGGCAAGTCCGAGAAAAACAAGGATAAACAGGTCAACCCGATTAATTTGATCGATAATCAAAAATGTTGCTTTAAAAGACAGCCCGGCCAGTTCTTTTTTCGCTTGAAAAAAGACAAACAAAAGAACAGCCGCCGGAATTACAATCCTTAAAATCGCCAGCGCATTTTTTTTCATGAAAAACCACTTCTCTCTAATCACAGGATAAATCCATCACGTTTTGAGTGATAACTCATATATCTTACCTTAATTTACCGGCTAGAAAAAGCAAAAACCAACGATTCTGCTGTTATGTTAGTGTTAACCATCCCCCCTGAAAACAAACGGTAAACAAAAAACGCGCAGCGGCGCGTTTTTTCAGTTCCAACCCATTCTTTTTCGAAGCTCTGTAATATGGGCAATATGGTGGTGTGAGTGCCACACATAGAGAGCGAGCGCTTGATACAGCTTCATTTCCTCTCCTGTGTCAGGATAAATGTACGCTTTTTCAAAATCCGCTTCTGTTAAAGATTCAAAAAAAGCGGTCCAGCGCAGATGCAGCGTGTTCAAAAGCGCCAGCGACAAAGCCGGATCGAGCGTTCTGGCATCGGTAAGTCCGGCCCAATTCTGTTCGTCAAACGTGCGGATCAAAGGCGCCTCCTCAGTCAGTGCCAATTTGCTTCGAATATAGCCGTTCATATGGCTGTCGGCAAGATGGTGAACGACTTGCCGGACAGTCCAGCCTCCGGTCCGGTACGGCGTATCAAGCTGTTCTTCATTTAGTCCCGCCACCGCGCTACTCAGGAGATGCGGCGCTTGCTTCAGATCCCCGATCCATTTTTTCCGTTCCCTTTCTTCCGCTTCAAGCGGTTTTGAAAAAGTGCCGATCGGATATTTCAACTGATCCATTGTCTGTTCCTCCCCTAGTCGCAATACACTGCATCATGCTTTCCAAAAAGGTATTCGATCTGTTCATACGTATTCCTTGCTTCCGATAATTCAGGCAGATTCTCCAATGGGAAAAATCCAAGGTTTTGCGTTTCCATCCCCGCTTCCGCCTTGCCTCCGACAATTTGACAGGCAATAAACAGCTTATAGATGTGGAAGGCGGAAGGAGGGTGGTTGTGGCGCTTTTTATCCATGACCGCCAAAAGTTTGTGCGCCTTGACTTTCAAACCTGTCTCTTCAAGCGTTTCTTTAACCGCAATTTCTTTCGGCGTAAAGCCGATGTCTGCCCATCCGCCTGGCAGCGCCCATTTACCGTCTGCTTTTTCCTGGACAAGGAGGAGCTTATGATCTTTAAAAATCACGGCTCTCACATCGACTTTAGGTGTTTGATAGCCTGATTCTCCGGCAAAAAGCTCTTTCACTTTTGAGAAATCGGTTTCCGCATAATCGGCGATAATTTCACAGCTCAACTCGCGAAGCCGCTCAAAACGTTCACGATCAAAGTCATCTTTTGTATAGGCAAGCCCCGCCTGGGCGATGGCTTGAATTTCCTTTGCCCAATCCAGCCATTTCAGATCCTTTTTCATTCGCTGATCCCCCGATCTGCAGGAGCTATAGACCGGTAGACACGGTCAAGCCATTGCGTTCGTTTTCCGTCGGAGCTGTCTTTCACACCGGCAAACAGCAGTCGCCTTACCCGCCGTACGCCGCAAAACTTCAACATCACATCTTTAACCGTCACCCAGTCGGCATCCCGCCGCCAAAACCGCAAATACCATGATGGGGCGTCAGCCGTGTAGTAAACCGAAGCCGTAGGCGCCTTCAGCAGGCCTTTTGGCAGCTTTCCTTGATATGTATAAGCTTCTCCGGCTACAAAAACGCGGTCAATAAATCCTTTCATGATCGCCGGCATCCCGCCCCACCAAAGCGGATAAATGAAAATCAGATGGTCGGCGTTTTTGACAATTCTTCGATATTCGGCGGTTTCCGGGTCGCGCTTCATATCAGAACGCCTTTTCTTTTCATCAAATAATAGAACGGGATCACAAACCGGTCTCTATACAAATCAATGACGTCATAAGAATGCTTACCGTCCTCAAGCGCCTTTATGACTTGATTTAAAATGGCTCCGTTGAAACTGTTTGGATTTGGGTGTGCATATATAACGGCAGTCTGCATATCGCTTCCTCCTTTTCGTCCTTTGATGGAATTATATTGTTTATTTTGCAGAATTTAAAGAAAATGAACTTGGAGCAAATATGATGAAAAACCCTTTCCTTTTGAAAAAACGGAAAGGGTTTTTCTGTTTAGTTTGCCTTTTTCAGATCTTCATTCAGCTCTTTCATAATCGTTCCGCCGCCATGCTTCTCCCATTTTACGACTGCCTTGTCAAAGCTTTTTTCATTGATTTCCCCGAGAATAAATTTGAATGTGGCGTCATCGATGATTTTCTTCAATTCTGTTCCCCTGTCCATCTGTGCAGCGGAATACAGCGGTTCGGCCGGATTCTGGACTGCGATTGCCCGGTTGTCCTCCTCAAGCTTTTCATTTTTGGCGCGCAGTGGATCTTCAGCGCTTTTTAAAGCTTGTTTATTGATGCCGATCAGCTGGTTTAACGGCTGAATTTCCGCTTCCCACAGATGGTAGTATTCCTGTTTTCGAAAATAGCCGCTGTCGCCTTTCTTTTCATAGTGTACGCCTTCTATTCCATACAGCATTAAATTGTTGAGGTCTTCTTCAGCGATTCTGTCAAAAAATGCGAGAATTTTTTTGACCTCTTCTTCAGTCTTGACGCTTGATTTCGAAATGGCGAACATCCCGCCATGACCGCCGAGCGCCCATGTGCGCTCCTTGCCGTCGGGGCCTTTGATCAGGTTTGCGATCTCAAGCTGAAATTCGGGATTCAAAGCGAGTCCCTGATCACGCAAGTTCATGGCATCGCTCATTGCGCCGATGTAGATTCCCGCTTTTCCCTGAATCACTAAATCCTGCTGCTGCGTTTTGCTTGTCACCGCGAAGTCCCGGTTCATCAGGCCTTCTTCATAAAACTTTTTCATATATGCCATTGTGTCTTTATAGGCCTCATGCTTAAAATAAGGAAACAGATTTTCGTCTTCGTCGGTCCCCCATTCATTCGGTGCGCCAAAGTACGAAGCCAAGGTTTTAAACGCTCCGAAGGTGAGATCATTGCGGTCGGCAAGACCGATCGTATCGTCTTTTCCGTTTTGATCGGGGTCCTGTTCTGTGAACGCTTTTGCTATTTTATAAAGGTCATCAACGGTTTCCGGCATTTCCAAGCCGAGATTGTCGAGCCAATCTTTCCGAATCACGACTCCCTGTCTGGCCATCGGCCTTTCTCTATAAATCCCGTAAACTTTGCCATCAACCGAGATATTTTTTAAAATGGTTTTATCAAGCGTTCTTAAATTCGGATAGTCTTTTAAATACGGACCGATTTCCCAGAACATTCCCGACCGCAGCGCGCTGACAACCGCTGAATCTTCAAGATCAGGCAATGTCATCACTTTAGGCATGCTTCCGCCAGCAAGCGTTGTATTGATCCGCTCTTCTTTTGTTGAATCCGGAACCCAAATGAGCTTCAGCTTTGTATTCGTTTTGTCTTCAATGATCTCAAGCGCCTTCTCCTTCGGAGGCTGCGGCGTGTGGAGCGGTACGAGCCAATCGATTTCAAGCGCCCCGCCCTCTTCTGTTGACGCCTTTTGCTGCGTGCAGCCCGCTGAAAAAACCAAGATCAAGATCAGGCAACATAACTTTTTCATATGATCCCTCCCGCTTGATAAGAAAACGTTTTCAAGGAGGAATGCCCGACATGCTCCATCCTAAATATTTCATAGCCGAGCATTCTTTTTCGATTCAATATATGCAGAGAAAAGGATTTACCGAGATGAACGCGCCGCATGTTCATGAAGGCTATGAACTGTATTATCTGCTCAGCGGAGAACGCACGTATTTTATTAACCAAAGCGTCTATACCGCGGAAAAAGGCTCGATGATCATCATCAACCCCCACGACCTCCACCGAACGTCAAGCACGGAAGTTCAAGAGTTCGAACGCATCCTGATTAATTTCTCGCACAATTTCATTGAACCATTGCTTGAGTGCAGCCATTATCGGCTGCTTCCGTTTCCGGAACATCAAAATTTCATCGCATTTTCCCTCCGTGAACAGGCGGCAGTCGAACACCTGCTGATGGAGATGAAGAAGGAGTGCAAGCTGAAAAAAGAAGGACACGAAGATGTCGTGAGGGCGCTATTGTTTCAGCTGCTTTTTACCATTTACCGGAGCCTTGCGGGCGGCGGACGCAATCAAACACGGCCGCTTCACCCGATGGATGAAAAAATCTCGGAAATCGCTTCATATATCAATGGCAGCTTTCAAGAAACGATGACATTAAACGGGCTGGCCGGACAATTTTATATCAGCCCATCATATTTAAGCAGAGTGTTTAAAAAAGTGACCGGCTTTCATCTTCAGGAGTATATCCGGCATATCAGAATCCGCGAAGCGAAAAAACGGCTTCGTGATACAGACGAGAAAATATTGGACATCGCCGCGGATACCGGTTTTAAGCATATCAGCCACTTTAATAAAGTATTTAAAGAAATCGTCGGCATCCCGCCGCTTCAATACAGGAAAAAAAGCAGAGACATTTAATATGCGGTATAACGGAACCAGTCAAAATCAGCGACGGCCTTTCTGCCGCTTCCGCCATTATTGGCGAATACCCCCACCATCGTTCCTGTATGTCCTTTTGCGTCACGCGACCCCTCATCGCTTAAGAAACGGGCATCATAAGTACCGCCTGCGTGATGCCAATGCTTCCCTTCATAACTGTAGTAAAAATCCCTCTTTTGCTTATTGATGACGGCTTTTAAATACAGCGGGCCGGCTTCGGCATGTTTTTCCCCAAGCGTTTTTTGGAAGCCGGAGCGATTTTCCATGACCTTGATCTTTAATCCTTCTTCATAGGTCAGACAGCATTTCAAATAATTATGCGTGCTGTAGTAGCAGACGATCCCCGCTTGCTCGCCGGACGCCGCAGGTGAAAAGTCGAGTTTCACGCCGGCGCTGTATTGGTGGTGCTTTTCCCTTCTGACGACCGTATTTTTTGCGCGGATGTCGTGTAAATCCCAATCACCTGTCCATAGCCTGAGATATCCCGGTCTTTCGGTCAAAGACCAGCCTGAATGGTCGGGATTTCTGACAAACTGCCAGTCAAGACCGAGCGTATCATCGTCAAAATCGTCGAAAGTCTTTTCATCCCATTTGACCGGAGGAAGGTTGGGAGCGCGCTGGATCAGACTCGGGCCGTTCAAGCCGTTGATGACAAACCAGCCGTCATCCTTCCATTCGACGGGATCCAAAGCGGTCTCCCTGCCAACCGTTGTATAGTTTCCCTCATTGGGCCGCCCGCATAGATACACCGCCCACCATTCTCCATTCTGGGTTTCAACGAGCTTGCCGTGCCCCGCTCTTTGAATCGGAGCATCCGGGTCTGTCTGCGTTAATATCGGGTTATACGGGCAGGGCTCATAAGGACCGTACAAATGCGTCGAGCGGGCTATCGTGATCGAGTGGGAATATCCGGTGCCTCCTTCCGCCAATATCGCATAGTAATACCCGTCTTTTTTCAGCACATGCGGCCCTTCAGGCGCCCTTCTGCCGGTCCCTTCCCAAATCTGAACCGGCTCGCCGGAAACTTCTGTGCACTCGTCATTTAAAGGAAAGAGCGTGCAAGCAGGACTGAGCAGCATATAGTGTTTCCCGTCGTCATCAACAAAGTGAGACGGATCGATGCCGCTTCCTTCATCAATGAAAACGGGCTTTGAATAAGGGCCTTCAGGACGGCTGGACTTGATCATGATTTGCCTGCGGATCAGCTCTCGTCCGTTGATGACGGTCGGTCCGTTCAGCCTGTGTGTCGCGAAAATGTAGAAGGTTCCGTCATGATACGAGATATCGGGCGCCCAAATGCCGTGTGAATCTTTGATATCAGACAGATCCAATCTGTCATTCTCCGTAATTCCGTGGCCGATGATCTTCCAATGGACTAAATCTTTAGAGTGGGAAATAACGATTGCCGGGAAATACTGAAACGTTGAGTTCACCATGTAAAAATCTTCCCCGACTTTGATAATTGAAGGATCTGGGTGAAAACCGGTCAACACCGGGTTCGTATATGTGTGTTCACCATTCATGACATTCCCCTCCTGCCGGTTCGACCCTGAACCAATTGATATCGCACCAGCCGTCCTGTCCGTCTGCTCCTCCGGTATCCGTGCAATATACACCTGCCTTGGCACCCGTCCATCGCCCGGGAACAGCCTGAAACGAATCCCCAATCTGTGTGAAATGACGCTGATCCATGCTGTAGCTGAAACGGCACACCGCCTGTTCATCAACAGTCACGCGCAAATAGACCGTTTCCGCCTGTACACCGTGCTCTTCTGTTTTGACATCTTCCTGTTCACCTTCCATACGGCCTTTGTATACAGAAAGCCGATAGCCGTTTTCCGATTTCGAAAAGCCGAGATAGGCGTATTCCCTTCCCATTACAGCCAAGCCGGCCAGCATAGTGTCCGAGAAGGCGTTTAGCGACAATTTGACCGTTGCTGTAAAGCTTGGGCCCGAAAATTTCTGCATCAGAAGGTTCGGCAGACGGCTCAGTTTGAACGGATGCGGGATGCCGCGGCTGTACAAGCGAAGCCGGCCGGGAGTGGCGCTGAGAGAGTACCAGTCTTGCTTCGGATTCGCTTCCCATTGCCAATGAAGCGCAAGGCGATCTGAAGAAAAATCATCATTGGCATGGTCAAAGGGCTGTTTCACTTCTTTGGCGTTTGTCTTCGGCTTTTCCCATTGCAAAACAGGTTCGCCGATCCCGTCGCCGTCTATGTCTTCGCCCATCAACGGCCAGCCGTCGATCCAGCGGACAGGTTGAAGGTGCACTACTCTGCCGAATGCTCCGCGATCTTGAAAGTGGATAAACCATGATTCTTCGGAATCAAGCTCAATCCAGCCTCCCTGGTGCGGACCGTTAATCGCTGTATTTCCTTGGTGGAGGACAACCTTATCTTCATAGGGACCGTAAATCTGCTTGCTCCGCAAAACCGTCTGCCAGCCTGTCTTCACCCCTCCGGCCGGGGCAAAGATATAATAATAGCCGTCTTTTTTATACAGTTTCGGCCCTTCAATGGTAGGGTGGTTCAGCGTACCGTCAAAGACGATCTCGCCATCGTCTTCCAATGCCGTTCCGTCTTTTTTCATTCGGCAGAGATTCAGCTTGCTCTTGATTCCGATTCTGCTGTTGGCATAGGCGTGGATCAAATAGGCATTTCCGTCGTCATCCCAAAATGGACAAGGATCAATCCAGCCCTTTGTCTTTTTGACGTGTATGAGAGGCTCCCATCCTTTAAACGGATCTGATGTTTTGCTCATAAAGATTCCCTCATCAGGCGTAGCGAAATACACCAGGAATTCCCCGTTATGGTACCGAATGCTCGGCGCCCATGCTCCTTTGCCGTGAGCAGGGGCCTCGTATTCGCCGAAGGGGAGCTCGTCAAACACATGGCTGATCAAAGACCAATTCACCAAATCTGTAGAGTGCAAAACGGGAATTCCGGGAAAACAGGAAAAACTCGAGGCCGCCATAAAAAAGTCGCTGCCTTTCCAAACGACATCGGGATCTGAGTAGTCCATGAAAAGAACGGGATTGCAAAACCGCCCGCCGTCAACATTCGGATTCCAGACAGGCGGATGTTTCGCCTTGCCAGTCAGGCTTTTTGCCATCAACCTTCACCCCTGTTTCATTTCCAATTTTTCAAATTCATGTTAGCACAGCTGCCGCCCCTGAATCTTTGTTATTAATGTCTGTTTATTCTCATTCTTTGCTATTGTTGTCCTTTGATTGAATGGCATAAAAAAAAGGCGAAACTAAAGTTTCGCCTTTTCAAGCAGTCAACCTGATATCAATGCCTGAAGCCGGGTCTTTAACAAACCATGCGTTTTCTTGATGCTCAACGGCATAACCTGAGCTTTTCAGTTTTTTCACGATGCAGTCCAATTCCGCCTGACTCGGGAGAAGAACCGTGTAATATGCCATGCCTGCCGCATTAAGTGGAGCAAATGGCGCATGTTGTCCGGCCCAGATGTTTAAGCCGATATGGTGATGGTAGCCTCCGGCAGAGACGAAAAGCGCTGACATGTGTTGATAATCTCCTGTGATATCAAATCCCAGCACAGAGTGGTAAAATTCTTTCGCCAGCTTTAAATCCTTGACATGAAAATGGACGTGTCCGATTTTTGTTTCAGAGGGAAGACCTTGCCATTCGTGACCATCGGCTTCTTCAAGAAGACCTTGGACATCAACCGGCTCCGTACCCATTACGTAGTTCCCCTGTTCATCACGCTTCCAGCCCTCACGCGGGCGGTCCCGGTAGATTTCAATTCCGTTTTGATCAGGATCTGACAAGTAAAGCGCCTCGCTGACAAGGTGATCTCCCTGGCCGAGTTCAATGCCGGAGCGGAGCAAATGCTTCACAGCCATGCCGAGCTGCTTTCGATTTGGAAGCAAAATGGCAAAATGATAAAGGCCTGCTGCCGATCTTTCAGGCAGCACAACAGCATTTGGAATTTCCTCAATAATCAGAAGCGGATTTTTCCCGTCAACTGTGAACTCCGCCGTTTTTCCGTCACGTTTTAATACTTGAAAACCGATCACATCCCTGTAAAAAGAAACCGATCTTTCAAGACGGCTCACCTTCAGCTTTACATATCCGAGCTCAGTGCCCGGGTGGATTTGCTGCGTCATCTGTTTTTCCTTCTTTCCTTGGTTTCTCCTGCCCTTTGGAACGGAATAAACCATCAAGAGACAGCATGCGGCTTCCGCTCAAGCCCAAGTATATAGACATTGCAAGAAGCGCTACATCAAATTCATAGCCTGCGCCTCCATCCGTTCCCATGAATCCGGCGGATAGCTTAACAGTGAAAATGGCCCCCAGCATGACAATCGCAAATAAAAGGCCAATCACACGCGTACCGAGCCCGAGAATCATTAAAGCCCCTCCGGCCAATTCGATAATCGCTACGATATAGGCGAGAAAGCCCGGAATTCCGACACTGCTAAAAAATCCTACAGTATTTTCAATCCCGCCTTGAAATTTTGAGAGACCGTGAAGCAAAAATGTAAGACCGGTAACCAAACGTAAAATAAATGCACCTAATTCGTATTTGTTGTTCATTATTTTCTCCTCTAGTTTATTTTTTATTTAAAAGACCAATGACGTACACCAACTTTATCCATCTATCAACATATCATCCGCATAAGAAGTCTGCAGTGTCCTCCTTTTTTCGTTCGTTACTTACTTTGTGTAAGTTAGTATATATAAATAAGAAACTTACGTCAAGACATTTTATGAGCTTTGCTCATTCATTGATATACCGTTATAATAGACCTAGAGAGGTGAGAAATATGAGCCTATCATCTTTATGTCCGAAATTCGAAAAAGGAATGAAAATGATAAGTCAGCGCTGGAATGGATTCATCATTCACCAGCTTCTTAACGGACCGCAGCGGTTTTGCCATATAGAATCTTCCCTTCCCATCAGCGGAAGGCTGTTATCCGAAAGATTAAAAGAACTCGAACACGAAGGCATCATCCACCGGCACGTGTATCCAGAAACTCCGGTGCGGATCGAATACTCCCTGACTGAAAAAGGACAGGCGCTCGAATCGGTCCTTAAAGGAATGGAAAAATGGTCGCAGGAATGGATCGATCCGGACGGCGCCAATGAACGGGAAAATCATTAAAAAAGGCGTGCATCTCAAGTGCATCGCCTTTTTGTTTTGCCGTTTTATTCCGCATATTTTTCAGATCCCCGCCTTTTCATGCTTGCCTGAACATCAATTTTTAATCCTCATATATTAAATAGGGAAAGATTACTTCCTGAGAGGAGAAAGAAATGCGGAGATGCTTGAAAATATTAGTTCTGATTAAAACGTTTTGGAAGACCATGCCCAAACATGAAGTAAAGTATAAAATGATGAAATCTCTGGAGGAGTTTGCCGAAGTCATGTACTGGCATACAGACGGCTATCTTCCGGATATTTTGGACAAAATCCAATTTCGCCCTGATTTCATTTTCCACTACGACATTGCCTACGGCTTCTCATTATCCCCAAACATAAGGGGGCTCAAGGATACAAACATCCCCACCGGCGCGTTTGTGATCGATTCTCATTTTAATCAACAGATCAGAAGCAGCTATTTCGAAGAAAACCAAATTGATTTAATTTTTTCAGTGACAAAAGAGCATTTTTTAAATGAATATCCCCAGTATGAAGAAAAATTCAGATGGGTTCCATGGGCAGTTGATCCAGAAATATTCAAGGACTGGAAGTTGAAAAAAACGATAGACTATTTGCTCATGGGACTCGTGCATGAAGGAAACAAAAGATACCCCCCAAAAGGAAAATACCTTTTTAGGGAAGCTGTACTGCAGACCATGAAGCATGAAGAAGGGTTTGTTCACCACCCCCATCCCGGCAATGTCATAACTGATGAAGAAGAAATCAAGCAGGCTTTTTTGAATGAAAAGTATGCCCAGGAACTGAACAGGGCCAAGATATTTTTCACGTGCGGAAGCACCCTTCGCTACCCGTTGTTGAAATTTTTTGAAGCTCCTGCCTGCAGAACGTTGTTGCTGGCGGAACCAAATCAAGATATTTACGATCTTGGTTTTAAAGACGGCACCCATTTCATTGCTTGTGAAGTTGAAGACTTTTATGATAAAGCAAAATACTATCTTCAAAACGAAAAAGAAAGGCAGCGTATCACAGACAACGGCTACCGTCTCGTTCATTCGCGGCATACCTATCATGCGCGCGCACAAGAAATAGCAGACGCGATAATAGATTTTTTGGAGCAGCGGAAACGGTGATGAATGGATCCATTTTTCTTATCCGGCGGGATTGTTCCCGCACGCATTTTCTTTTCGGACATATATTTCTATTACTGATGATTTAAAAGATTTCGAGGTGAAAAACATGGGAACGGAAATGCCCGCTGAGTTTTATGATCAATTTATTGACCGACATCTGATTCCGCTTGAAAAAAGCCCTTGGAAAAAGGTGTATGAAGAAGCTGCACGTCTATTGCCGGAGTCCAAAGATGAAACGATTGTTGATATTGGCTGCGGCACAGGGAGATTCGCAAAGCTTTTATATGACAAAGGATACAGAAAATATTTAGGCATCGATTTTTCCAAAGGAATGCTTGAAGAAGCCAAAAGGTATAATCCCTCGTTTACTTTCATCGAAGGGAATGTATATGACGAGGCGATCGTCCGGATGCTGCAAAAATACAATGTTTTTGTTTTGCTGGAAGTATTAGAGCATATCGAGAAAGACAAGGCGTTTTTATCAAGTCTTCCTCAAGGGAGCGATATGGTGATTTCTGTGCCTAACTATGATTCTCGCGCCCATGTCCGCCACTTCAAACATATTGACGAAGTCATCGAAAGATACGACGGCATATTGGATTTTCAGGGCAGCGAAAAAGTCGTCATTAAAACATCTGAACAGCTGAAGAATGAAATTTACGTGCTGAACTGCAAAAAAAGATAATAAACGGGAATTGGCATGCAGCGAGCTAATGCGGATAACCTGTGAAGCGTTAGCTTGTCTCTGCATCAAAAGAGCATCCCCCAATCGTACATGCAAGTCTCCGCAACTTGCATTTGTCGTTTCAGGAGATGCTATTTTCCCCGGCACAATTATGATTGATCCAGCAGCTTCTCAACCCTTTCACGGACTTGCGGAACCGAAAGACCGATGATAATTTGCAAGGCTTTCCCGTTTCTGACGACACCGTGAACGCCAAAGGACTTAAACGTACTGTCCGGCTCCACTTTCGATTCATCATACACGCTGACTCTCAGTCTTGTCGCACAATTCGTCACTTCAGCTATGTTTTCTTTTCCGCCGAGCGCTTTGATGCAAAGAACCGCCTGATCGGTTTCATCCATTTCCTGCGCAGCAGAAACCTCTTTTTCGGACTCTTTTTTCGCCTTGTATTCTTTTTTCGAATAAAATTTGGTCTCCTGCTGCTGGTCTTTTTCACGCCCCGGTGTGGCGATATCCAATTTTACAATCAAGAACCTGAATACGAAGAAGTAAATGGCGGTGAAAGACAAGCCGATCAAAATTTGAAAAATATAAGTGCTGCCATGCTGATGAAACAGAGGGATCCAGTTGAGCGTTAAAATCTCGATTAAACCGCCGCCCATATTTCCGACAACCCCTGCAGCATACATCAAGGTTGCCATCGTCGCGGCCAAGAGACTGTGTACGAAAAACAGCAGCGGCGAAATGAATAAAAACGTAAATTCGATCGGCTCCGTGATCCCCGCAATCACCGCTGTCAGCGTGATCGGAATCAGCAGACCGGCAACGATTTTCTTCTTTTCTTTTCTGGCTGTTACATAGATCGCGAGCGCGATCCCCAGAATTCCGAAGATTTTAGAGTTTCCGTGGAGCGCGAATCCGCCTTGAGGAAAGAGCTCTTTCAACGGCTCAGAGCTTGCCGAGAACTCGCTGAGATGCTGCGCCCAATAGGTGACAATTCCGCCTTCAACTACGGCCGGGCCGAAAACAAATGGCGTGTAGATGAAGTGATGCAGGCCTGTAGGGATCAAAATTCTTTCCAAAAATGTGTAAACCCATACACCGAATGCTCCTGAGGCGACAAGGAAGCTTTGCAGCGACGCAATGCCGCCCTGCACCATCGGCCAAATCCACGCGGTCGCAAGCGCTACCGGAAGCATGATCGCAAATGAAATGATAACGACAAATGAAGAGCCTTGAAATATTCCTAAAAAATCGGGCAGCTTCTTATCAAAGTAGCGATTGTGGATATAAACGACAATCGATGAAATCAGAATCGCCCCGATAATGTTCGTATCAAGGGTTTTGATGCCGGCGATTTCCGCAAGTCCGCTTGTTCCTCCGGCTTCCTGTGTCATATCAACACCTAAAAAATCGCCCCATACTGTCAAAATGGCGCTGACAAAATAATTGAAGGTCAGATAGGTAGTAAGCGCTTCCAAACATGCCCTCGCCTGCGCTTTTTTCGCCAGTGCGATCGGAATTCCGACCGCAAACAGCAGCGGCATTTGCCTGAAGACAGTCCAGCCGCCTTCTTCAAGGATATACCAGAATTGATACCAAAAGGTGTCCTGACGGGCAAGCGCTCCCATCAGCTGCTCATTTTTAAATAATGTGCTGAGGCCCACGACGATCCCGGCAAAGGCAAATAGCAAAACCGGCACAAACATGGCGCTTCCGAATCGCTGTACTTTTTGCATCAATGCGAATCCCCCCTGTTATTCCTGATTTTTCTTTTCTTCAGCATAGTCGACATAGCTGCGAAACAGCGCTTCCCCAACGAGAAAAAAGGGCGCAAAAGCTGTCAGCTCCGTTTTTGGATAAACCGTCACCGTCTGGCTCGGCGCATAGAGATTGTAAGGCGTGAGCTGGGCGAGCAGATTATTTTTCAAATTAGTCAAAGAGATAAAAGGAATGCCTTTTGCCGACAGAGACTGTGCCTGCGGAATCAGCGACGGGGTTTCTCCTGACAGCGAAATGATGATGATCAGATCGGCCGGGCTAAAATCAGGAAACATGAGGTGGAAATCGATTTGATCTTTGATCACCGTCAAATAACGGTGCTGAGAAACAAACATTCGCTGCAGCTCATAAGCGCACGTGGTCTGAGCGGTACCTGAACCATAGACAAAAATGCGGTCTGCTTCGTCAATGAGCTGACACATCTTGCGCAAATCCGTATTTTTCAAATACTTCATGCTTGCTTCCATATCCCTCATGAGGCATTCAAAGGAACGGCAATCTTCCCGCTCTTCTTCCCGTTTCTCGGCCTCCCATTTCAGAAACACCCTGAACTCACTGTACCCGCTGAAATCCAATTTTTGAGAAAGCCTTAAAATCGATGTGCGGGATACGTTGCATTTCTTTGCTAATTCGTTGATGCCCAGCTTGTAGCAAGTGTCTTGATGGTTCAAAATATATTTCAAAACATGAAAGTCGTTTTCGTTCAATTTTTTATAATGCTTGTTCATTAATTCTTCCAACTGCATCATTTTCACCCCATTTATTCTCTGTCTCTATTATATAAAATACGAGAATAAATGGGAGATATGCCTGGGCTGGCCGGTATGGCTCAGGAGCCCAGGCGCTTTTATCCTTAAAGCGACGGCTGAAGATGTTCCGCGGAGAGCTCCGGCCAATATGCTTTGTTCGCTTCAATCAGATCATCGAGAATCAGTTTGGCTGTTCTTGCATTCGGCACGGTGCGCGACAAAATCAGAGCCTGCCAAAGCTTTTGATACGATTTTTCAATCCAGGCTTCAACGACAAGCTTTTCAACAGACACCTGCTGTTCCATCAGCCCTTTTTGGAACTGCGGTATCTTGCCGATTGTGATCGGCTCCGGACCGTTTTTGCCGACAATGCAAGGCACCTCAACCATCGCCGATGAATCGAAGTTTTGGATCGCTCCGTTATTTTCAACAATTAACAGCATCCGTTCACCGGTATTAAAAGCAAGGGCGCGCGCAAGGTCGACAATATATGAAGCATGATCATCAATTTTGATTTTGCTGCCGGCGCTGGATTGGGCTTTTGCGATTTTTTCACACTCGCCGAAAATGAATTTTTCCCGCCCTTCCATTACTTCGTTCGCCCGCGTGAATTCAGGGTTTGATTTTTTCACCATGTCATCGGGATAAAAATAATATTGCAAATACGTATTTGGAAGCGTCTCAGGATCGAGTTCATATACTTCCCTCGCTTTTTTGAACGTGTCGTTCCAGCTGGCCTCAGCCTTTTCATGTTCGTGTTCAGGAATATAGCCGAACTTCCCGACGTGCTCCTTGATCGCCGGCATCAGATCATTGCCGTTTTTATCACAAATTGACGTCCACCAGCCAAAATGATTAAGACCGTAATAACGGACGACCATCTCTTTTCGTGATGACAGCCCGAGAATTTGAGCCATCCTGTCTTCGATACCGATCGGCATATCGCAAATGTTCAGCACTTTTGATGTCGGCCGCAGCCTTCTCGTCGCTTCGGCAACGATTGCAGCCGGGTTTGAATAGTTCAGCATCCACGCATCAGGTGAATAAGTTTCCATATAATCAATGAGCTCAAGGACGCCGCCAATCGACCTCATTCCGTACGCAATCCCTCCGGGTCCGCACGTCTCCTGGCCGACGACTCCGTATTTCAGAGGGATCTTTTCATCGAGCTCGCGCATCGCATATTTGCCCACTCTGATATGAGCCATGACAAAATCAACATCGGAAAACGCCTCTTCCGGATCGGTTGTCGCTAAAAATTGAATGTGCGGAGCCCTTTCTCGAACCAACACTTCACAGGCGCCGGCTATCTTGTCTTGCCGCTCCCCATCATTGTCATACAATTTCAGCTGTCGGATCGGGAAATCATCCAAATTGTCCAAGAGCATCAATACAATCCCCGGGGTAAATGTGCTTCCTCCGCCTGCAATGACAATCGAATACGTTTTATCCATTTTTAAAGCCCCCTTATAAGCGTTTACAATTTACTTATATCATGCTGAAGGAGCCGTTCCAACAGGTTCGGGAAAGACAGTTCCTATACTCGCGTTCTGTTTATTTTCCCGAAAAACGGGAACTTTCCCGGCCGTTTTATGTCGTGTAGAATAAAGGCAATTCACTGAATTGGAGTGTGTTGTTGATGCTGATCGCAATCGGTTTATTTTTGCTGGCGGGCTTGGCTGAAATCGGCGGGGGCTATCTCGTATGGCTGTGGCTGAGGGAAGCCAAACCGCTGTGGTACGGGGTAGCCGGAGGGCTGACTTTAATCATTTACGGCATAATCCCGGCTTTTCAGGCGTTTCCATCGTTCGGGCGCGTCTATGCCGCGTACGGGGGCGTATTTATTATTCTGGCTGTGCTTTGGGGTTGGCTGGTGGACAAAAAAACCCCCGACCTCTATGATTGGGCCGGGGCCGTGATCTGTTTAGCCGGTGTCAGCGTCATGCTTTGGGCGCCGAGAGGTTAAAGGTTATACTTTCGAAGCCGCTTGTAAAATGTGCTTCTTGGAATTCCGGCCTGCTTAGCCGCTTCGGACACATTTCCTTTCGTTTTTTGCAAAGCTTCCATCATCGTTTGTTTTTGAACACGTTCTCTGAATGTGAGCCGGTCTTCTTCAGAAGGTGCGCCGCTTTTCCAATGGAGTCCGTCCAGCACCGCGCTGTATTGGGACGGGGCGATCAGCCCGCCGTCCGGAAATAAAACCCTGAGCCTTTCAAACGTATTAAAGAGCTCACGGACGTTTCCCGGCCAGTGATATTCTTGAAGCCGATTGAAAAAAATCGGCGGAAAATCGGCCTTCCACCCGTGTTGCTGCTGATAGTGGCGGAACAAATCAGGTATGTCCTCTTTGCGCTCTCTGAGCGGCGGTACTTTTACCGGATAAACATGAAGGCGGTAATACAGATCTTCACGTATCTTTCCTTTTTGGAGAAGATCTTTCAGATCACGGTGTGTTGCTGTGATGATTCTGATGTCGAGGGGAACTTCACGGGTTCCGCCGATCGGGGTGACCTTCCGCTCTTCGATGATCCTTAAGAGCGCCACTTGCATCTGATAAGGGATCTCACCGATTTCATCGAGAAAAATCGTACCGCGGTGAGCCTGTTCAAACTTCCCTTTTGAACCGCGGCGCTTTGCTCCTGTAAATGCACCTTCGGCATAGCCGAACAATTCGCTCTCCATCAGGCTTTCAGGAATGGCGCCGCAGTTGACGGCGATAAAAGGCCCGTTTCTCCGGGCGCTTGCCTGATGAATGGCCCTTGCGGCAAGTTCCTTTCCGGAGCCTGTCTCCCCCCATATGTATACATTCGCATCCGTCTGAGCCGCAAGCCTCATGTCGTTAAGCGCCTGCTGAAACGCCCGGCTTGTTCCGGTTTCTCCTGGATAGATGAAACCGGATGCGAGTGATGGAGCTGTTTTTTTGCGGGAGACTTCAGCCAGTGCCATCGACTTTCCGAGGGGCCTCCCGTCTTTTGCGGAGAAAATCGTCTGCTTGTGCACGCCGGCAAACCCGCGCTCATACAGATCATTGACATCCATTCTCCTCCAGTCGGAAAAACGTTCCCGCACCGATCTGCTCGCAGCTACGATTTTGTCTTTTTCATTGCAGACGATAAACGGCTGATCCGAATCGATTTTTTCAAGACAATGGCTGATGAGCTCGGCTTCGTTTTTTTTCGTGTGTACGCTGACCTCGCGCTCGATGGCGTGTGCGGCAGTAGCAGCCATCCCAAGCATAAAGGGATGCCTTCTATCCGTGAGACAGGAAATATCAATCAAACCCATAACGGTGCCGTCTTCATCGCGAATCGGTGCAGCAGAACAGCTCCAATGATGGGATGCCACCGAAAAATGCTCGGTCCCGTGAATGGTGACAGCTTCGCCGATTTCAAGTGCGGTTCCGATGGCGTTCGTGCCGACTTCTGTTTCCGTCCAGCGCACACCCTCAACAAAATTGATTTTTTTCGCCTCTTCAAGCGTCCTCAGGCATCCGGCCAAACTCAATACGTACCCGTCGGCATCGATCAAGAGCGCCATCATTTCCGACTCTTTTAATTCACGGCTGATATTGTGTAAATAAGGCAGGGCGATATCGAGGAATAACGAATGTTTCTTTTTTTGAGCGTTGAATAAATCCTTTTTTAAAATTGACTGTCCTTTATCTAAATA
Source organism: Bacillus paralicheniformis (assembly GCF_001042485.2). Taxonomy (GTDB): domain Bacteria; phylum Bacillota; class Bacilli; order Bacillales; family Bacillaceae; genus Bacillus; species Bacillus paralicheniformis. Next base: position 55,399 of record NZ_LBMN02000039.1, on the reverse strand, counting down.
CGGATTTACATTTCGGCTTTTGCAGCGGTACCATGATTCCATGACTCTTTTGTTCAAGCGGGCCTGGTCAAGGAGCCCCTCCTGAACAAAACGTTTCCACGTATTTAAATAGCAGGGCGTCGGATTCATTCCATCCTCTCCTAATGCTTTTTCCTCATTATATTATAAAAGCGCTTTCAATATCGATAAAAAAAACTCCGCACTTACCTGCTGTGCGAAGTTTTCCATTATTCAGCAATGAACCGCCTGGCCTGCGACTTGCAGCAAAGCTTCGTGAATCGTTTCCGAAAGAGTCGGATGAGCCGCGATGAAGTGCTCCATTGCGTCTGCCGTCAGCTCAGCGTGCATCATCACGGCTGCCTGGCCGATCAGTTCGGTTGCTCCCGGACCCACGATCGAAACCCCGACAATTTCCTGATACTCCGGCTCTGTGATGATTTTGACCTTTCCGGCAGCCTCATTTAAAATAAGTGCTTTTCCGTTTGAAGAAAACGGAAACTCACCGATACGAACATCCCCGTAGCGCTCCCTCGCCTTTTTTTCATTTAAGCCGACGCTTGCGATCTCAGGCGAGGTATAGATGCAGCGCGGAATGATTTCACTGTTGACCTTCATGTCTTTGCCCGAGGCATGGGATGCGGCGACGATTCCTTCGTGAAAGGCGGCATGCGCCAGCTGAACTCCGCCTGTGATATCCCCGCACGCATAAATATGCGGAATGTTTGTCTGCATATGCTGGTTGACTTGAATCCCTTTCCTGTCATATCGGACTCCGATATGCTCAAGCTTCAAATCAGCAGTTCTCGGTTTTCGGCCGACGGCGACCAGACATCGATCCGCTTGAATATTAAAGCTGTCATCGCCATTTTTCAGAAAGACGCGCTGCCGGGCAGGATCAAGACGCTCCACTTGTACAGATGTGAAAACACGGACGCCGGACTCTTCGAGACTTGTGTGCAGAAAGGCGGCAATATCCGGATCTTCCTCAGGCAAAATCTGTTCCGCTTGCTCGGCTATCACTACGTTCGCTCCCAACCTGCTGTATATACTGGCAAATTCACAACCGATGATTCCTCCGCCGATAATAAAAATTGTTTCAGGAATGGACGGCAATGACATGGCATCTCCGCTGTCGATGATCCAGCTCCCGTCAAAAGACGCAAAAGGCAGTGCGGCAGGTTCCGCTCCTGCCGCTATAATCACATGCCCGGCATTGATGACCTCCTGTTTTCCGTCCTTTTCAACAATTATGTCGTGTTCCGACAAGAACGATGCTTTTCCTTGCAGCACCTTGATTTTGTTTTTATTCATCAAATATTTAATACCCCCGGCGAGGCGCTGAATAATCTCTCTCTTACGGCTCTGGACGGCCTCCCACTGAACCGTCGGGCTTTCGCCTGCCAGCCCGATGCCGAATGCACCGGCGGACTTTACTTTCTCGAACATATCGGCGCTCTCAAGAAGCGCTTTTGTCGGTATGCACCCTTCATTTAAACACGTCCCTCCGAGGGGGCCATCTTCAATCAGGATGACTTCTCTGCTATTCTTGGCGGCTGTTATCGCCGCTACGTAACCCGCAGGTCCCCCTCCTATAATCGCGAGTGTCACAGTCTATCCACCTTCTCCCTATAAAAGAATCGATGCAGGATCTTCCAAATATTTTTTTACATCTGAAAGGAATGCTGCAGCAGGCGCACCATCAAGCGCGCGGTGATCAAAAGTCAGACTGAGCGGCAGAATGGCGCCCTTTGTCAGTTCTCCGTCTTGATAGACGGGGGCCGAATACATTTGGCCGATTCCAAGTATCCCGGTTTCCGGCGGATTTAAGATCGGTGTAAAGTGCTCGACACCATATGCGCCGAGATTTGTAATCGTAAATGTCGATCCTTCTATTTCGTCGTGCAGAAGCCTACCTTCCCGCGCTTTTTTGGCGTACCATTTGATTTTCTTGGCCAGTTCGATCAGCGGAAGCCGCTCGGCATGACGGATGACGGGAACGGCCAGGCCTTCGTCCAAAGCCGCCGCCACTCCTAAATGAACATGATCAAAGGTCGCAAGCCTTCCGTCTTGATAAACGCTGTTCATGGCCGGATGATCCAAAAGCGAAAAAACAGCTGCCCTGGCGGCAAAATCAGTGATCGTCAGCTTTGTATCATACCTGGATTGAGCTGTTTCATTAAGCTGTTTTTGCAGGGCTGTTAATTTCGTGATGTCCGCCTTCATCGTAATCGTCAGCTGGGCGCTGTTTTGCAGGCTTTCCGTCATTCTTGCGGCAATCGTTTTCCTCATCGGGCTTGCCGGCGGACGATCTTCAGCCTTATCCGCCTGCTTGTTCGGCCTGTCGGGAAGCGCCTGCAGCACATCCGCTTTCGTAATTCTCCCTCCGGGCCCCGTGCCTTTCAGCGTTTTGATGTCTATATTTGCGCTTTGCGCGATTTTGCGTGCAGCCGGAGAAATTTTAATCCGTTCTTTCGGGGAATCCGGCTGTTTTGTTTGACTTTCCGGCGTTTGTTCGTTTTCATTCCCGATCTGGCAGATGACCGTTCCCGGCGGCACTCCCTCTCCTTCGGACACTTTGATGTCCAACACGGTTCCGTTTGCCGGAGATTCGATTTCCATTTCGATTTTTTCGGAATTGATGCTGGCAATGCTTTCTCCTTTTTCAACGGCTTCACCGACTTTTTTATTCCAGACGGAAACCGTACCTTCTTTCATCGCCATTCCCAATTTCGGCATGACAACCTCGACAGCCATGTTCTCCTCTCCTTTCCAATCTTTATACCGTATGTGTTGAGATTTCTCCGAGCATCTCCAGCACGGTGTTCACCACTTTTTCCGGCGTCGGCAAATACAGGTCTTCAAGAGGCGGTGAAAATGGAACCGGCGTATGTGGAGCCGTTACCTTTTTAACCGGTGCATCAAGCGAATCAAATCCTTTATCTGCCGCCAAAGATGCGATATCCGCGGCGATGCTGCATCTCGGATTGGCTTCATCGACGATCACAAGTCTGTTTGTTTTTTCAACAGATGCAAGGACGGCCTCCTCATCAAGCGGTGAAAGACTCCTCGGATCAAGGACTTCGGCTTCGATTCCCTGCAGTGAGAGCTGTTCCGCCGCTTGAAGCGCCGTATGAACCTGTTTGCCGACTGCGACAATCGTTACATCAGCGCCTTCCCGCTTGATATCGGCTTTTCCGATCGGAAGCGTGTAATATTCTTCCGGCACATAGCCTGTCATGTTGTACAGCGTTTTGTCTTCAAAAAAGATAACCGGGTCCTGATCCTCAATCGCAGCGAGCAATAAGCCTTTCGCATCGTACGGGGTCGACGGCACAATCACTTTCAAGCCGGGAATGCTTGTAAATAGGGCATACAAGCTTTGCGAATGCTGGGCGGCTGCCCTAAAGCCGGCTCCGTGGGTCGTCCGGATCGTAATCGGAACTTCCGCTTTTCCGCCAAACATGTAGCGGAACTTCGCTCCCTGGTTCAGCACCTGGTCCAGACACGTGCCGATAAAATCGTTAAACATCAATTCCGCGATCGGCCTTAAACCTGTTGAAGCCGCCGCCATGGCTGCGCCGATGTACCCCGCTTCACTGATCGGCGTATCAAGGACGCGCTCCCGTCCAAATTCCTGAACAATCCCTTTCGTGACGCCAAGTACACCGCCCCATGCTTCATCATCCTGCAGATGATCGACATTCGCTCCTCCTGCGACATCTTCCCCCATTAAAATGACGTGATCGTCCTTTCTCATCGCAAGTTTGATCGCTTCATTCAATGCGGCTGACATGCTGATTTCCCTCGTCATGTTTCCTTCCCCCTTCATGAATTAATAGGATACATATACATCTGTCAGCAGTTCGGTTTCTTCCGGATAAGCGCTTTTTTCGCTGAATGCGACCGCTTGCTCGACCGCTTCTTCAACTTCTTTTTCAATCCGTGACTGCTCTTCTTCACTCATCAGCCCTTTTGCCAGCAATTCGCTTTTGAACACGGCAATGGCATCTTTTTCTTCCTGATGCACCGCTTTTTCGTCATTTGTTTTGTAGCGCTGGGCATCTCCTTCAAAATGGCCGTAGTTCCGGTATGTCATACACTCAATAAGCGTCGGTCCTTCACCGTTTTTGGCACGCTCTATCGCCCGGCCCGCAGCCTGGAAAACCGCGGCTGCATCTTTTCCATCCACGCGAATGCCCGGAATCCCGTAGGCGGCCGCACGATCTGCGATCGACTCGCAGCTTGACGCATAGGAAAACGGCGTCGCTTCGCCATACCCGTTGTTTTCGGCGACAAATATGACAGGGAGCTTCCAGATGGCGGCAAGGTTGATCCCTTCGTGAAACGTCCCCTGGTTGTTGGCGCCGTCGCCAAAAAAGCAAACGCTTACATTTTTAGTCTTTTTATACTTTGCAGTGAGGGCAGCTCCGCAGGCCAAGGGAAATCCCCCGCCGACGATTCCGTTTGCGCCTAGCATCCCTTTGTCAAAGTCTGCGATATGCATCGATCCGCCTTTTCCTTTGCAAAGTCCTGCAGATTTCCCGTATATCTCGGCCATCATCCCTTTCAAGTCGCACCCTTTTGCAATGCAGTGCCCATGGCCGCGATGTGTGCTCGTGATGGTGTCTTCATCATTCAGATGGGCGCAGACGCCCGCAGCGACCGCTTCTTCCCCGGCGTAAAGATGGACAAAACCCGGCAGTATCCCTTTAGCAAACAGCTGATGAACCCGATCTTCGAAATAGCGGATTTCCAGCATTTTTTGATACATCCATACCGCCTTTTCCTTTGTCAGTGCCTCTTCCATATGAAAAAACCTCCTGTCTTTTTTTACTCACACGTTATGATGCAAAAATCGTGCCAGCTCTCCGACGCGAACATGAAGCTCTTTTCAGGCGGACATCCTTCCAAAACAAGAGACAAAACGAGACGGGTGTCTCAATTTGTCTACTTCATCAGTTGCGGAAATGTCTTTGCCGCAGTTAGAATGAACGGTAGAGACGAAGGAGGTTTTTTTCATGAAGAAAGCGTATGTTTTTTTAATCGGCGGATTTGAAGAAATCGAAGCGATAGCAACGATTGATATTTTACGGAGGGCTGAAGTCGAGACCGTCACCGTCTCGCTTGATCCATCGCGCAGCGTGAAAGGCGGGCATGACATTGTCGTCGAGGCAGACGTCATGTTTGAGGATGCTGATTTTCAAAAAGCGGATATGCTGATTCTTCCGGGCGGAAATGTAGGCAGCAAAAAAATGCTGGAACACCAAGCTTTGCACAAGACGCTGACAGAAGCGGCGGATGCAGGAAAATATGTCGCCGCTATCTGCGCCGCAACGATGACGCTCGGAAAAACGGGGCTTGTCAGCGGGAAAAAAGCGACCTGCTATCCCGGGGTTGAAGAACATTTAACAGGAGCGGATGTCACTGCAAATGAAAATGTTGTCGTAGATGGAAACATCATTACTTCCAGAGGCCCGGCGACCACGATTCCATTTGCCCTCAAGCTTGCCGAATTGCTGAACGGCAAAGAAAAAGCCGATGCAGTTGCCAAGGGAATGCTCGTCTGCTAAGACGGCATTCCTCTTTTTTATCCATAAAAGAACGGTATTGACATCATAAATCTTAAAAGATATGATATTTAAAAAGTAATTCCGTAAAATCAATAATTGTAATCTCATGCAAAAGAGCTTTAGCACTCGGCTATAATCCCTATGGTCGCGTGAAAAAGCACCCTTTACCATGTATGACATTAACATTTTGATAGGACGGTATATTTCATTTTCCCTATACTCATGTATAAGGAAAAGAAATATACCGTTTTTCAGGAGGATATAACATTGAAAAAACAGAAAGTGACAAAGGGGTCTCTGGAGGCGGAGATCAGCAAAACCTTAACCCAATGGGAAAAAGACTATTTGGGCCGCGGCTCCGTGTCTGTTAAAACAGACATTCTCAGAAATATGGTCATCATTTCCCTGAACGGTATTTTGACACCCGCCGAATACGAACTTTGCAGTACAAAAGAAGGCCTGCTGTCAATTAAAAGAACCCGCTCCGGTTTGGTGGAATCGGGTATAGAACAACTGAGCCGCATAATGAAGGAGCTGACCGGTGAAGAGACGATCAGCTTTCACACGGATATCAGCACCCGCACTGGCGAGCGGATCATGGTATTTAAATTGGCAAACGACCTGCAAAAAAAATTGGCATAGAAAAACGGAAGATCTTTAAAGCATGAACATGAGTTAAAGATAAGCCGGTATTATTCAGAAAGATTGGCTGAAATGGGCCGATCCTGAATATACCGGCTTTTTTACGTTTTCAGAAAGGAAGGCAAGACATGAAACAGTATGTTCTTTTCCATCATCCCGACGGAGGGATGCCGGATGTTTGATCTGCTAGATTCTTTATTTTGGCTGAAAATATTTTTCGCGTCGCTTGCGCTTTGTTTGTTAAGCGCACTGCTCGTCCTGAATCGAAAGGTTCCATTGGCATATGTACGGATTCACGCCAAGATCATCGCCCTGCCGCCGCTTGCCGCGCTGGCAGCATTGATAACGGCAAATCCCGGGCAAGCTGGAGCTCCTTGGCGCTTGGATTCGCTGGCTTGGCTGATCGCCTTGTTTGTCTTGACAATCGGCTTCATCGTCCAGCGCTACTCTGTCCGGTATTTGTTCGGCGACCGCTCCTACCGTAAATTTTTTGTGCTGCTGACGCTTACAACAGGAGGCGCTTCATGCGCCTGGCTGAACGATGATCTTCGCTGGCTCCTCTTATGCTGGGGTATCACGCTTTTCGGCTTGACCGCGCTAATCGGCTTAAACAGCGCGTGGCAAGCGGCCAAAAATGCCGCTTTGTATGCGGGCCGAATCTTTGCACTCAGCTGGCTGGCGATAGCAGCAGCCGCTCTTTGGCTGTCTCTCGCGACAGGACACTGGCAGCTATCATCCGCCATAGCGGAGGAAAGCCTTGTACAGCTCAGTTCATGGGAGAAAACCGGGATTGGCCTCCTTATCATTTTAACGGTGATGATTCCTGCGGCACAGTGGCCGTTTCATCGCTGGCTGCTCGATTCGGCAATCGCTCCGACTCCCGTTTCCGCGGTCATGCACGCCGGACTCGTAAATGTAGGCGGCGTCATGCTGACCCGTTTCGCACCGATGTTCAGCGGTGATGGGCTGCAGCTTATTCTGCTTGTTCCCGCCGTCTTTTCCGTCTTGCTCGGAACGGGCATGATGATCGTCCAGACGGACTACAAGCGGCAGCTCGCAGCTTCAACGGTCGCGCAGATGGGTTTTATGCTCGTCCAATGCGCATTAGGAGCCTATATTGCGGCTGTTATTCACCTCATTTTGCACGGCCTGTTCAAAGCCGCCCTTTTCCTGCAAGCCGGATCAGCGGTGCGCCGTTATGAATCGTTCGCCTCTAAACGGGGCAGACCGGCTCTTTTCTGGGACATGATAGGCGGCGCCTTTGCTCTTACTGTCGTCATCGGAATCTGGGTCTCAGCTGCGGACGATGGCTATCAATTGATCAGCGCCCTTGTTTTAGGCTGGGCATTGTTCATTGCTTGGAGACAGCTTGTCACAGCCAATGACGGTCGCGTCACACGAATGGCCGGGCTTTTCATTTTAACGGGGGCTTCACTCGCGTTTGCCATCATTCATTCCGGTTTACACGGGCTCCTGAAGGAAGCCGTTGTACAGGGGGCGCAACCACCCGTCATGGCGGCCGTTTTAACGGTAGTCGTTTTGTTAGCTGGCACTGCGGCCGGCGCCTTGATCGTTCGGCAGCGGTTTGCATGGTCCGGCGCACTTTATCTGCGTCTTGTAAAAACGGGTGAGCCTCATTTTGAATCGGTCGAAGAACGGCCGAATTATCTTGACCAATATCTTACTCAAGGAGGTCGTCAATCATGAAAGCAGCACCCACATTGTCTAAACAATTGATCTTCAAATATGAACATCAGACAGCGGACTTTAATATTGATGAATCGGTTCAATCAGCAGCACGAGTCATTGCGCCGCTTTGGCCGATTGAAACCTTTGCCGCGCGCCATCCGTGGATGGGTCTTGAAGAACAGACATTTGAACAGACGGCCCGGCAGCTTAAACAGCAGCTTCAGGTTGATATATACCCAAAGTCCTCCATTTTCCGCTCCGCAAAACAAAGGGGAGAAATCGATGAGGCCATTCTTGAAAAAAAGCTGACGCATTGGCTCGATTCACATCAGCCCGGCATGCAGAGGGAAACAGCGGAAGCGTTTTGCAAAGCCGCGCTCAAGCTGGATGTAATCCCTGAACAGCTCTTGAGATCCCGGCAAGTCGAAAAGCTTGCCAAACAAGCCGCGCGCGGGACAATCGATGATCAAAAAACACGCTTGATCAAACCGCTCAGCGTTTTTGCCGGACAAAAAACCGCTCACCTTCTTGATCATCATGTGATTAAATGGTGCAAGCTGTTTCTCGATGAATCACAATCGGAATGGCGGCTTCCACATCGCGAGAAAGGGTTTTACAGCGCTTGGCGGCAGCTTGTTGAACATGATCCCGCCCTGGCGCGAGCGGAACGCCAACGACTGAAAGGGTGGCCGGAGGAGCCTCGGGACGCGATGAAAAGAGCACTCCGAGCGCTTGATATTTCTGATGGAGACGTTCAGGCATACCTTGAAGCTCATTTGCTCTCTCTTCCGGGATGGGCCGGGATGATGCTTTGGCGTTCCCAGCAATCGCAGGACGAACAAGGGCTGCTTCTCGAGTATTTGGCCATCCGGCTTTCAATGGAATGGATGCTTATTGAACCTTATTTGCCGCTGTCTAAGCCAAAACCTGAAAAAGAGATGCAGGTCGTTCCTTTGATTGCGGCCTGGCTGCATTGGGGCGGCCTGGCGCCTGACGAATGGCTCAAACTTTCAGCAGCAGAGCAAAAAGCGAGATTAACACTCGCCCGCCGCTTTGATGATCTAACGCGCAGGCGCATCTGGCTGGAAGCATGGGAACAATCATACGCTGCTGAGGTAAGGAACCTCATCACGGCAAACAAACCTGCCGCTGCCGCCAAAAGTGAAGCGGCGCTGGCCCAGCTTGCATTTTGTATTGATGTCCGTTCAGAGCCGTTCCGACGGGCATTGGAAAAGTCAGGCCCTTTTGAAACGTATGGAACAGCGGGCTTTTTCAATCTGGCAATCGAAACGTGCGAACTTGGCACTAAGCACACTCACAGCTCTCTGCCGGTCATCCTTAAACCTCAGCATCGAGTAAATGAAACGGCCGATGAATCAAGCTTTAAATCGTATCAAGAACATAAAAAAGCAGCAGCTTCGCTGAGCTCCGCCTTTAAAAAGATGAAACAGAATCTATTGGCGGGTATGCTCCTTCCCGAAGTGAGCGGACCATGGCTGAGCCTGCAAATGGCCGCGCGCAGCCTGGTCCCCCGCACAGCCGGGCAAACTTTCCGGAATGTGCGGAAAACATGGCTGAAAAAGCCTCAGGCAAAGCTCTCGCTTGATCGTATGGAAACATCTGATGCCGGTATTCCGGTCGGATTTACGGATGAAGAAAAAGCCGCCTATGCCAGACAGGCATTAAAGATGATGGGGATCACCGACCGGTTCGCTCCGCTGGTTGTCATTTGCGGGCACGCCAGCAGAAGCACGAATAACCCTTATGCATCGGCATTGGACTGCGGCGCCTGCGGAGGCGCATCAGGCGCTTTTAACGCACGCGTCCTAGCCGCTTTATGCAACCTTCCGAGCGTCAGACAGAGGCTCCGCTCCGACGGCATTTTTATTCCGGATGATACGGTATTCGCCGCCGCAGAGCACATTACAACATTGGATGAACTGCAGTGGCTCTATGTACCTGAGCTTCCGGCTAAAGCTCAACAAGCGTTCGACCGCATCAACTCGGTGCTTCCCGATGTGAGCCGCACTGTCGGAGCCGAACGCTTAGAAGAGCTGCCGCAGCTCGGCTACCAAAATCCGCGGAATGAAGTTGAGCGCTTCGCCGAAGATTGGAGCGAAGTCCGTCCAGAATGGGGGCTGGCACGAAATGCTTCATTCATCATCGGCACACGCCGGCTTACACGCGAAGCTGATCTTGAAGGAAGAGCTTTTCTGCACAGCTATGACTGGCGGAATGACGAGGACGGCTCCATCCTCAGCGGCATCATTTCAGGGCCTGGAACAGTAGCCCAATGGATCAATCTGCAATATTACGCGTCAACCGTCGCACCGCATTATTATGGAAGCGGAAATAAGGCAACTCAAACCGTCACTTCAGGCCTCGGCGTCATGCAAGGAAATGCAAGCGATCTTTTGGCCGGTCTCCCGTGGCAGTCCGTCATGCGGTCGGATGACGAAATATATCATGCGCCTCTCAGACTCCTGATCGTGATCGAAGCACCGGATGATGCTATCGAACGTCTCCTTGACCGCGATCACAGCTTCCGGCAAAAGGCGGAGAACGGATGGATCCACCTGGCATCTATTAACCCGGAGGGAAAATGGAAGAACTGGACAAACACGATAAATGAATGAGGTGAAATGTCATGGAAGAAAACAAAAAAATACTGATGATTATCGGAATGGAGAAACAGCTTGAACAGACCATCTGCCGGGCAGGGAATATTCAGCCTGAGAACGCCCTTGTTTTAAAAAGCGTCTTCCCTGATATTTCACAGCCCTACGGTGATATGATGAGGGATATCATTACCCTTGTCCACCGGAACAAAGCGGAAGAAATTTGGATTGTCCGCGATAAATACGAGCAAACGGCAGATAAAGATATTTCTGACCTTTTAAATAGAAACAAAGATTTAAGCGATAGAATGCAAACTTTAGAGTACCTTTTCCAAAACTGCCGTCCGGAATTTCCGTACGGCAGCATCGATGAATGGCTGTCACCGAGCGAAAATGCGGCCGAAGGCGTCCAAAAAAGCGTCGCCGCCATCCGACAGCACCCGTTAATCCCTTCGCACGTCAATGTAAAAGGATTTCTAATCGAAAATTCGGTTTTAACGGAAATTGAAACCTTAAACAAAAACGGAGCCCGATAACAGGGCTCCGTTTTGTCTTAAACACAGGCATTCTTTACACAACAGCAGACCGCTGATAAAATCTCTGAATATGCATGGTAATATAGCACAGCTCTTTTTCCGGAAATTCAAAGCCATACTCCCGCTTCACAAATGCCCCGATTTCTTCTGCGCACATAAACGCTTGTCCAAACTTCTTTTTAATGAGGCTGATCATTTCACCATCCATTTCGTAAAATGTCTCTCCCGATTCAATATGCTGAATGGCGAAACGGAGATGGTTGACAAGCCGCTCATACGAAATCGTCTCATCCTTTATTTTAATGTTGAGTTTATCTTCGATAATCTCGATAATATCCTTGATCATCGTTGTGAGATCGAGCGTTTTTGTCATATCTCCCGCGTTTGTTTTCGCTGTATGAATATGAAGCGCAATATTGGCGACTTCATCCTCCGGAATATCGATCTTCAGCTTATCTTTAATGAGGGCCTTTGCCCAGCGGCCGATTTGAAATTCTTTCGTATAGAGGACTTTAACTTCCTGAAGCAGCGGATTTTTAATGACCATTCCCTTGCTTAACCGTTCTATCGCGAATGATAAATGATCTGAAAAAGCGACATGGATTCGCTCATTGATTTTGATCCCGAGCTCTTTTTCCGCATGAGAAATAATGTCCTCCGCCACCTGAATATGATCTTCCGGCAACGTTTTTAAGATCTCCTCGAATTGGCGGTATTCTGTTGAATCTTTCATCACAAATATTTTTTCAATTTTAGATCTATCGACAATATCATTCTTCTTTTTTTGAAATGCGATTCCGGAACCTAATACGATCTTTTCCTCGCCGCCATCCTTGACGACGAGCGCATTGTTATTTAAGATTTTTTTTACTTTCATAGCTGCCTTCCTTTCATCCTGTTTTAATGAATGAAAACGGAATTATTCTTTTTCATCTTTAAAGCCAAGACACAAAGTCGCAATGAATGCTGAAATCACCGCAATCGCAAAAGCGATTAAATAATGAATGAGATTGGCGGTGCCAAGAGGGAGAATGATTGAAATCATCGGGATGCCGGACAATCCGTAAGAGTTTGCCGCAACGTGTGTGAAGACGGCGTATGCCCCTCCGATGGCGCCTCCGATCGATGCGCCGATAAACGGTCTCGCGAGCTTCAGATTGACGCCAAACATGACAGGTTCGACGATTCCCAAAAAAGCGGTGAGAGAAGCCGGAATCGCAATCTTTCTGATAGCGGCATTCTTTGTTTTCAAAAATACGGCGAGCCCCGCTCCTCCCTGCGCGACATTGGCCATCGACCATATTGGAAGCAGAAAATTGACCCCATATTCGGGATCTGCAAGCAGCGACGCTTCAATCACATAAAAACTATGGTGCAGGCCGCTCAAAACGAGTAAGGAGTAAAGCCCGCCAAATAAAAATCCGGCGCAGGCCCCCGCAAAATGATAAACAAACCCGAGACAGTCGCTTACGAAATGAGCGATGATCAGTGAGAGCGGCCCCATGATAAACAGCGCGGCAAATCCGGAAGCCATGACTGTAATAAACGGTGCGACAAGCAAATCTAAAGAACGGGGGACGATTCTTTTTAAGAATTTTTCGATTTTGCTCATTATGTAGACGGATAAGAGAATCGGTATGACCGTCCCCTGGTATCCGATCAAAGGGACTTCAAGACCGAATACTTCGACGGATTCCGGCTTTTGGCTGCCGAGCAATGAAGGATCGAGTAAATCGGGATGGGTCAGAATTCCGCCGATGACAGCGCCTAAAAACGGATTTGCTCCAAACTGTTTAGCCGCACTGAACCCGATCAGCACAGGCAAAATGACAAACGCTGAGCTTGAAAAAATATCGAGCATTTTCATCAGCGGGCCACCATAAGCGCCGAGGCTGAATTCTTTAAGCACACTGATGAGACCCATGAGCAATCCGCTCGCAACGATTGCCGGAATGATCGGCACAAAGATGTCTGACAGCGTTTTGGCAAATCGCGTCAATACGTTCATGTTTGGCGGCGCCTCCCGCCGGGCTTCTTCAAGAGGAGCCGGATCGCTGTATTGAATCATTTCCTTATAAATCTTATTGACTACACCTGTACCGAAAATGATCTGAAACAAACCGTATCTGAAAAAAGTCCCCTGCACAGACTCCATCTTTTCAATAGCAGCTATATCGATTTTTTCTTCATCTCTGACATTGAAGCGCAGCCTTGTCGTACAATGGCTGATGCTGATGATATTCTCCGCGCCTCCAATGAGGGGCAAGAGAACTCTTGCAATCTCTTTATGCAGCACCCGGATCTACCTCCTCCAATTTTTCTATCCTATCAAATCAACAGAAGACGATCAAAATGAAAAATGTGCCATCACATCCAAAGACCCCTGGCGAAAGGAATAAAAAAAGACCTAAAACATGCGAAAGCATCAGCCGATAGGCGCAAAAAAAGCACACTAAGGTCTGTAGTTCCTTTGGCACATTTTAGGTCTTGCCTGCCTTACCAGTAACAATCCCGTCAATATTTGTTCTTAATATGATTCTATTCGCTTCGGCCTTGGACATCAATAGTGCAAATCGCCTATATATCCCCCGTATAAAAAAAGAGAAGGCGTTAAAGCGTCTTCTCTACATCTTCAATGGCTATCGCACGGTCCTTTAAAACATGCACACTGTACTTCACATAGCCTGGCCGGTCTTCCCCGTCTAAGCCCATACTGTCAATCTCAATGTTTTCATAATGGTAGCCGCTCAATAACTTTTTCACCACTTTTGCCTGGTCATAGACCTGCCTCCGGCCGTCCCGGCCTGAATTCAAGGTAACTGTAACAGCGATCGGTTCTGTTTGCTTCAGTTTTTTCCAATTTGTATTGACATCATAGCTTCCTGATAGAGAAACTTGGACGTCAATTACGTTTTTCAGCTTTTTTTCAAGCTCTCTCTTGATCTCATTTGAGGCTTCTTTGCTTATTCTGGCTCTCGTCTTTTCCTGTCTGGCTTCTTTGATGCCATCGTTTGTGACAGCCGGGTGCAATCCGCCTTTCACGCTGAAAATGTACTCATCATTCCGCTCATCTGACACACGAAAAAGGTATTCAGCAAACTTGAAATTATAGGAGCTCCCTTTCATATTTAAGGTTTCACCGGCGTGTGCTTCCTGCAAGTATGCCGATAGCTTTTGTTCAGCCAGCGCGCGGCTGAACGGATTTCCGTAAAAGGCGTTATACACATAACAGCCTGTCACAAGAATCAACAACGAGAGACCAGTAATGATGGCTTTCTTTTTCAATTCAATCAACTCTTTCCAAATTCTCGCGTCCCGTCCATTATGAAGGAGAATTCGGACATTAGGCAAGCTCTTTCTGCTTCGTCTCCGTCCCCAAAAAGAAGATCACCGCGACAGCCGCAATAACGGCGACGCAGAAGATCAAAAAGATCATAGAAATCTCTGTTCCCCGGGCGACGAGATAGCCGACAAGAAGCGGGCCCAGGATGCCGCCGATTCGGCCAAAGCCGGCTGCCATTCCTGCGCCGGTCCCCCTGATTGATGTCGGGTATTGTTCAGGCGTATAAGCATAAAGCGCGCCCCAGGCACCAAGGTTGAAAAACGATAAAAACATACCTGACGCAAGCAGAAGCGCCAGCGATTCAGCCGATCCGAAGAAGTAGGCGCTGACAGCCGTCCCTAACAAGTAGACGGTAAGCACCATTTTCCGGCCGGCTTTTTCAATCAGCCATGCCGCGGAGAAATAGCCGGGCAGTTGAGCCAGCGTCATGATCAAGACGTACTCAAAGCTCTGGATCATGCTGAATCCTTTCATCACCATGACGCTCGGCAGCCAAAGAAACATGCCGTAGTAGGAAAAGACAACGCAAAACCAGACAATCCACAGCATGGCCGTAGGCCGGGCATATTTGGGGGACCAGACGTTTTTCACATTTTCCACGACGGTCGGCTTCCTTTCCTGCGCAAGCTTCTCATATTTCGGAGAATCCGGCAGGGCGATCCGCAAATATAAGGCGTAAATAGCCGGTATCGCGGTTATTAATAAAGCAACCTGCCAGCCGTAGGCCGGAATAATAAAATACGAAATGAGCGCTGCGGCCAGCCAGCCGAATGCCCAGAAACTTTCGAGCAGGACGACGACTCTTCCCCTCCGCTCCGGCGCAACCGTTTCGGATACGAGTGTAGATGCGACTGGAAGCTCTCCGCCAAGCCCCATACCGACGAAAAAGCGCAGGACTAAAAATGCCCACAATGTCGTCGTCAAAGCGGATAACCCGCTGCCGATCGAGAAAAACAGCAGCGTAATCATAAAAACGTATTTTCTTCCGACACGGTCAGCCAAAAGGCCAAAGACAAACGCCCCGACTGCCATGCCGATTGAGTTGACGCTGCCGATCCAGCTCATCTCCTGCGGCGTCAACTTCCATTCCACGTGCAAAGCGGCGATAATAAACGATAATATGCCAACGTCCATAGCATCAAAAAGCCAGCCGAGACCGGCGATGCCAAGCAGTCTGCGCTCTGAAACAGGACGGTTCTTCTTCATACTCACTACACCTCTTTACTCTCTTAGCAGTTTACATGAGTATTAGTTTACACCTGTCTTTACACTTTTGTCACGAAGAAAATGAGGCGCCGTCTATTTCAGTTTAATGAATATGATGCTTGTGAAACTTTTCTTCTTGGTGCTTCAACTTTGGCAGAAACCCGTTTTCCCGCTCTTTTTCATAGCGCTTCTCAATATGAGATTTAATTTCTTTACCCCTCTCCTGATCAAGGATTCCGTACTCCACATACTTATTGATCAGCTGTTTTTTCTTTTCCACAATGTCCTTTTGCAAAGAAGCCAGTTCATTTTTTTGCTTGTCGGTCAACTCTTGATAAACGCGTGTTTCCCCGTAGGCAGAAGATATGACAGCCGTACATGACAGCGGTATGACGAGAAGCAGGCAAACGCACAGTTTGCGCATCATGCAACATCCTTTCTGATCTATGATTCATTCTATTTTTATCTGTTTTGCGGAGTTTATGCATAAAAAAAAGCCGCTTGGTAAAGCGGCTTCAGATTGTTGACAAAATCCCAAAACGACTTTTAGTTTTGGGATTTTGTCATCCTTTCAGCGTGATTGAAAACCCTTGCAGTCTAGGAAGGCCGAGCATCGGAGCACAGCGAATGTTGGAATTCGTGAGCACCGACGCGCAGGCCTGACAACGAATGCGAGGGTTTGTCGACACGCTGAAGCCGCTTGGTAAAGCGGCTGGGCTTTCTATTAAGGCTGCAGCGATTTCCGCGCCGTATATTCATCAATGCGCGCCAATGCGTCTATCATGTCCATGCAGTTGCTGAAGCTTTCATCAATTTTTTGAATGCCTTCCTGATACTTTCCGTCAGTAAGTACTTGTTCTGCTGCATCCCTCAATCTTTCAGCATTGACCTCTTCTGTAAACAGCGGATATCCAGCATTCAGTTCTTTCAGGCGCTGGGCGATCATCGGCTGATCTTTATCATGCGGAAGCACGACCATCGGGACACGGTAATGAATGCCTTCATTGACGCTGTTCATGCCGCCGTGGGTGATGAACACATCGGCTTCTTTAAGCACCTCTAATTGCGGCACATACGGTGCAATGATAAAATGATCCGGCACTTCTTTTATATCCGCGTAGTTCGACTTTTCGCCGGCGGCGATGACAACCTTGCCGTCGAAATCACGGAATGCATCGATGCACATATTGAAAAAATCCTCAGTTTTACCAAGTACGGTTCCCATTGAAATATAAATGACTTTCTCATTCTTTAACGATTCTATCGGAAAATCGGTCTTGTCCAGGCGCTTCGGAAAACGCGGACCGATAAACAGCACATCATCCCCAAAACGGTCGCTTTCAGGCTGAAAATACCGGCTTGTATACACAACCGTCAACTCCGCCTGATTGCTCATAAACTGTCCTGTATGCCTAGGTGAGACGCCGTACTTTTCTTTCAGTTCACTAAGCATGTCTTCACATTCTTTGTCCAAGTGCAGCTCCGCGCCTGAATCCGGATGCAGCGGCAGAATCTTCATATGTTCTTGTCCGAAGAGAAATGAAGCCGACGAAGCGATTCCCGGAATGTTCAAATAATCCCTGACCAATTCACCTGCACCGAATGTGTCATAATACACGGCATCGAACGAAATGCTTTTGGACAGCTCTTTTACAATGTCTAAAATATACAGCGAGGTTTTGAGATGAATTTTTAAAAATTCAAGAAGGCCGGACGGTGAATTCGGATCAATATGCGCGTTTCTTACCAGATCTTTGTATAAATGGACGGTAGCCCCGACGCCCTCCAGCCTGTCTTTATACTTTTCTGTTGAAAGATAGTGCACATTGTCGCCTCTGTCAGCAAATGCTTTGGTGATCCCTAATGTAGGATTGACATGCCCTTCCGCCGGAAAATTGACGATTAAAATATTTTTCATGATTAAAACTCCTTTTTATCCTTTTTGAAACGGGTTGACATCAATTCAGCGCCTGATTAGACTGGTGTTAGTTACTACTAACTATCATAAAATGGGGGTATACACCTTTGCAAGAGACGAACGAACGGATCATATCTGCTGCTTTAGACTTAATGCAAAAATACGGTTTCAAGTCGGTGACGGTAAAGGATATCGCGCTCCATTCAGGCGTCAGCGAGATGACGGTCTATCGCCACTTCAACACAAAGCTCGGACTTTTGGAAGCGGCCGTTCAGCAATTTTCTTATATACCAGCCTTTCAGCGCGTATTTGAAAATGATATCACTTGGAACCTGGAGAATGACTTAACATTGATTGCAGAATCGTATTTGCTTCATATGGAAAAAAACAAGCCCCTCTACCTTATCGCTGTTCAAGACGGCGGAAGGATGACTGATCTTTTCGGTTCTCTGTTAAAGCATATGGAAGAACTCCTTCGTTATTTAACAGACTACTTTCAAACGATGCAGGACAAAAGCCTGATGAAAAAGGGAGATGCGGATTCACAGGCCTTCGCTTTTCTGTCATCTTTATACGGATACTTCTCTTCTGGCGTATTGGCTGACGGCCGGTTTCAAAAAGTCGCTAAAGACACTTATATTAAACAGATAACCGCCGCTTTCTGCGGCGGTTTGCACATCTGATCTAACCTTTCAGACTGAAGGATGGATCGCTACTCATTTAGCTCCTCAACATCCTTCAGCCTGGTATCCGTATTTTTTTCAAAGAAGGTGCTGTATTTGACATAGCCGGTCTCGTCGTCTTTGATATCTTCCCCCTCAAAAATGTTGGCATTAATCGTCACGCTTTCATAGTCGTACCTTTCTTCATTCAACAGGCGCTGAATCTTTTGCGCCGTTTTGTATACGTCTTTTCGGTCGGCATTTGCGGCATCAAGTAAAATATGAATCTCCATCGGCCGCTCTAAGCGGAGGCTTTTCTCCCATTTTGCGTCCTCTTTCAGCTTTCCTTTTAATACTTCCACATGCACGTCAACGTCTTTCAGATGGTTTATGCTTTTCGATAAAAACGTTTTGATTTCTTTTCCGGCTTCTTCTCCAAGCCGCTCCATCAGCGGTTCGTTGAGGTTCTCTTCATAGATACCGTCCGTGTGTACTTCTGGTTGAACAAACCCTCTCAAAGAAAACAGATAGGGATCTTTGCGCTTTTGATCACCGGTATCCGTGACTTCAAATACATATTCGGAGAACTTGAAATTATAAAGCCCGCTGTCGATCCGCAAGTCTTTTTCAGGATAGCGGTCAGTCAAATAATGCTCAAGCGCCGTTTGAGACAGCTTCTTGCTTACGGGATTTCCGTTGAAGGCGTTATATGCGGCAAGCACAAAAGAAACGAGCAGCACGATCAATACGCTATACAAGATTTTCTTTTTCATCATATCAACTACTTTCTTTCAGCTTTAAGAACAGCCATCCGATCATCATCCCGGCCGCGGCGAAAAAACAGTGAATAACAGCAAGCATGAAAGCGCCAAAGACAGAATACAGCAGGTGCTCCACAACCCCTGTACCGTCGGCTGCATCCCAGCTGGCCAGAATATCCCCCATCCCCCAAATGAAAATCGGCGCAAAGGAGAGGAGAATCACAAGTTTCATATCCCGGTAAAACAAGTACACCGCAAGCCCAAGCACGGCGTACCACAAAATAAAGCCGAAGCTCTCATTTAACAGGGATGTGTGAATCGCGAGAAAAAACGAAATGGCTGTAAACATCAATTGGTACAAGGAGAGCTTCCGATTGATTTTTTTAAACATTTGACTTTCATGAACAGTCGATTCGATATGTTCCTTCGGAAGCTCGGCCTCCGTCATCTTCAAAAGCTTTTGAAGCTCTTCATCGTTTTCGGCCGCTTCCTCAATCCATTCAGCCGACTCTTTGCTTAACAGCCCCTCATGGTATAAAGGAAGCAAATCTTTGAATACACTGCGTTCCTTATCCTTCATCATAGCCCTCCATTTCTTGCTGTAGCTTGAGCTTTGCTCTGTGAAACCCGACCCTGGCATAGTTTTCGGTTTTGCCTGTGAGCATGCCGATTTCTTTAAATGATAATTCTCCGTAGATACGGAGGGTGACAATTTCCTTTGAAACCTCATCAAGCCGGTTGATTTCCTCGAGAAGCCGCCGCTCTTTCTCGGTTTTCAGAAGGTGTTCTTCAGGAGATAAGCAAGCCGCTTCCTCATGCTGAAATATCGTGTTTGTCCCGGCTTTTGAGGCTCCTGAACGAAAGTGTTTTTTCAACACATTTTTAGCAATCGCAAACACCCATGTTTTGATTGTCGACTTTCCCGAAAATGTATGATAGCCTTTCACAGCCTGATAAAATACTTCCTGTGTTAAATCTTCCGCTGTTTCTTTATGAAATGTCTTAACGTAGAAAAAGGCATAAACGGAAGGCTGAATACTCTTGTAGACTTCCTCAAGCTTCATAAAGCCCCTCCCCGGCTGGGCTGCCGCTATTTTTCCATTCACTTATTAGTACCGCTGAACCTCTTTTTGTTACAAAAAATTGCATAAAAAAAGAGGCAAAAATGAATATTTCATTTTGCCTCCAGATATCCCAGCCGCCAAACAAATGCCTTCCAGATCATGCCCTGCCCTTATTTAGGCAAACCCGCCAGCGATTTTAAAAAACTCACTTTCTCTTCAGTTGTTTTCAGGTTCACTAAGCTCCCGGCCTTCATCGACAGCCCGCTTCAGCGCCTGCAGCATATAGCCGATTCCCCGATAGCCCGCCAGCGGGTAAGTGATCTGCTGGCGGCTGCCAAACACGTTCCTCAAAACAGGCCTGTATTTTTTCCCGCCGAGCATAACGATTTCGTCATAATCCATCAAGTTTTTCCGTTCACCTTGCGCCTTCAGCTCATCATCCGCCATAATCTCCGGGTGGTCCATCCCGAATGTGACATCATAGTTTTCAGGAACGATATCTTCCGGTTTTAAAAAACCGTGTTTTGCTGAAAGAATCACCCAATCCGCAAAAAACGTCTGCGCATATGCGCGGCACGCCCGATGAAACGGACTCAGATAGACATCCTTTGCGGCGGACGGGCCGATGCCCGGATCGACATCCCAGATTTTCTTCGCCCCGCACGGGATGATGCAGAGTCTTTTCATCATATGACCCCCCTTTTGGTTCCGCTAAAAAACGCCTTTAAAAAGGCGTTTTATTTCAGCTTCAGCGATACGACCGATTCGACGTGCGCCGTCTGCGGAAACATATCGACAGGCTGAATGTATTCGACATGGTAATCCTTCGCTAAGTACTGCAAATCTTTCGCAAGTGTTGACGGATTGCATGAGACATAAACGAACCGCTTCGGCTTAACCTGCCTGATCGTATCAAGGAAGGTGCGGTCACAGCCTGTTCTTGGCGGATCGACGATGACGACGTCAGGCCTGAAGCCTTCTTTAGTCCATTTCGGCAGCCAGTGCTCCGCCGTTCCTGTGACATAACGCGCATTTTCAATTCCGTGCTTTTTGGCGTTTTGGTTGGCGTCATCGATCGATTCTTTGATAACGTCCATGCCGCGGATTTCTTTTGCTCCGTCGGCGATCCACATTCCGATTGTGCCGACGCCGCAGTAGGCGTCGACGACTTTTTCGCGCCCGCTCAGTTTCGCCGCTTTTTTCACTTCGTCATACAGCTTGACCGTCTGGATCGGATTAAGCTGAAAAAAAGCGCGTGCGCTCAGCTCAAACGTAACCTCGCCGAGAAATTCCTGAATGACCATATTGCCGGCTAGGAGCCTTGTATCATCGCCGAAGATAACCGATGTCTTGGCTTTGTTGACGTTTTGAATTACGGATGTCACTTCAGGCAGACGCTTTTTGATTTCTTCTGCAATGAGCTCCTTGCGCGGCAGGTCTTCTTTTGACGTGACAATGACAACTTGCACTTCCCCCGTCTCAAAGCCGACCCTCGTCACGATCGTGCGGACGTCGCCCGTTCGCTTCCGTTCGTTGTAGACGGAAATGCCGAAGTCTTCAAGAATCTGCTTGACGGTTTGTGTCGTTTTGTTCGTCGCCGGATGCTGAACGATGCATTCCGTAATCGGGACAAGCCGGTGTGAGTCAAGGCCGTACAGCCCTGCTACCATCTTTCCATTTTTCGAAAGCCCGAGTTGAAACTGGCTTTTATTCCGGTAGTGCCACGGGTTTTCCATGCCGATCGTCGGCCTGATGTCCATTTTGCCGATGTCAAAACGGGTGTGCCGTTCGAGCGATTGAATGACGATGTCCCGTTTTCCTTTCAGCTGCTCTTCATAAGCCAGATGCTGGAGCTGGCAGCCCCCGCATTGCTCATAGATGATGCAGGGCGGCTTGACGCGGTGCTCTGAACGCTTGCGCACCTTTTTGACCCGCCCTTCGGAAAATTTCAGATGAACCTTTGTCGCCTCGACGACGACTTCTTCACCCGGCAGTGCGCCGGGGACGAAGACGACTTTTTTCTTGAAGTAGCCGACGCCTTCGCCATTGATGCCGAGGCGCTTGATCGTCAGCGGAAATTGCTGTCCGACTTTTAATTCTGCTGATGATCCTTTTTTGTCACGTTTCACTGATGTTCTCTCCATTTCTACTCAATGCTCCTCCATAAATACAAGGAAGCATAGCTTAAATAAGGGTGCCATTCTTTGCTCATTTCAACCATTTGTTCTTTTGTCGGTTTATCGTTTAAGCCAAAATGGCGTTTGATGGCATTTTGGATGCCGATATCGGCGGCCGGAAACAGATTGGGACGGCCGAGTCCGAACAGCAGAACGTTTTGGACGGTCCACGGGCCGATGCCTCTTATTTTCACCAGCTTTTCCATAATATCTTCATCTGATAATTGATCAAGCTCATCAAGATTTAAACGGCCGTCTGCGATCATTCTTGATGTATCGATGACGTATTCAGCCTTCCGCATGCTGAACTGAAGTTCGCGCAAGTCGTTATAGTCGAGCTGTGCAATCGTTTCGGGAAGCGGATAAAACCAGACCCCGTCCTTTTGCTCTCCATAAGTGTGAACGAACCGCTCTGTGAGCGTATAAGCAAAAGACAGATTAAGCTGCTGGTGGATCATGCATTTCATCAAGCAATGATACAAATGAAAATCGAGCACCAGCGGCGTTCCGGCATGCTCTGCGAAAATTGATGACAAGCTTGATTGTGAAAAGTGATCCAGTACAGGCTGAAGATTTTCCTCCCATCTGAAGATCCGTTTCACTTCTTTCATCATGGCGTCTCGATCGTCTGTACCGCTGACGGCAAACGCCGGGGCTTCGACAGTTCCCGTCGCCTGCACAGCGACAATCCGGGGCTCTTTGTTTTGATTGCGGAGCGGCAGCTTGACCTCCCTTTTGTCGAGGTTGACCGCATTGAGCGGATCAAGCGAAAGCCTGTCCAAGACGCGGTCAAAATGATACGGCGGTGATACGCTTACAGTTTCCTTCCACATCGCTTCCCATCCCTTTTTCTTCTTTGTCCACAGTATACCATGTTTCAAATTCTCTTAAAAAAGAACAACATTTTATTTTTTCACCGAATGAATCACAGGGCATCGCAGCATCCTATGGAAGCGGAGGGGTGCCGATGATTAAACATTTTGCGATGACAAAGGACGGAAAACTTTTATCTACCGACATCAAAGCAGAAAGGCTGACAGATCAAGATATTGAGTGGTACTGGACGGACTTCGATCAGCCTTCGGATGAAGAAGTCTCTTTACTCAAAAGCCATTTTCACTTTCACCCTTTAGCAGTTGAGGACTGCGTTCATCATTTGCAGCGTCCGAAGCTTGATCAATACGAAGAATATCTTTTTTTCGTCATACACGCGTTGAATCAAAGGACGCTGGCGTCTGAAGAAGTTGACTTATTCGTTGGAAAAGATTTTATCATCACATTTCACTTTCATCGTTCAGACGGTATTGAAAAAGTAAGAAGACAGCTTTCGGAAAACAGCGAGTTGTGGAAAAAAGGACCGAGCCATATCGCCTATATGGTCATGGATCAGCTTGTTGACGAATATTTCCCGATTCTTTACAAAATAGAAGACCGCCTCAATGAAATTGCTGAAAGCGACAGCAGAAAAACGTATGGAACGCTGATGAATGAAGTGTTTGATATCCGGAGCGACCTTCTAAAGCTTAGGAAAACAATCATTCCGATGCGGGATTTGCTTTACCGGATTTTAAACATTGAAATCTCAAAAGAAAACCGCGAACGAAAAGCGTATTACAGCGACATTTACGACCACCTCTTGAAGCTGACCGAAATCGTCGAAAACAACCGCGACATGACCGCCGATTTAAGGGACAGCTACCAGACGCTCAACTCCAACCGGATGAACGCCATTATGATGACGCTGACGATCGTCTCAACGATTTTTATTCCGCTCACCTTCATTGCCGGAGTGTACGGCATGAACTTTGACAACATGCCTGAACTGCATTGGCGCTACGGCTATTTTTTCATCCTCGTCATGATGGGAGCCGTTGTCGCCGGCATGATCTTCTGGTTCCGGCATAAAGGATGGTTTGACATTTTCAAGTAAAACCGGAAACCTTTTTCCTCTCTGTTCGACTATTTCTATAACTGAGGGGGGAAAGAAATGAAGGTACATACAGGGCTTGCCGGCATCTTCTTGATCGTTCTCGGCTTGTTGATTAGCGCCGAAAATCATCAAAGCGTGTCTGCTGCAGACGCGCTTTCGGACTTTTTCAGACTGCCTGTCCGCAATTTAGTGGTTCTGATCTGCATGTTGATGCTCATCATCGGCTTCATTATGGCGTGGCGCCATTATTATGGAGTACCGTGGATCCGCTTTAAGCTGTTTTTGTTTATTATCGGCATTTCAGTATTTTACCCGCTGGTTACAGAACAGCTGATGCTCTTTCAAAAATGGAATGCACAAGGCGATGATGCCGTGGAATATATGAAAAAGAGAAGCACTTGCAGCTATCAGAGCGATATGGAGGAAGGAAACATGGACTGTGAGGTGAAAGTGAACAATTACGGAAAAAAGACCGAACGCATCCAGCTCATCCCTGATATAACGAGCGAATTTGACTTTCAGCCGGAAGAGCTGGAACTGTCTCCGCATTCACAAGAGACGTACAGCGTCACCTTTAAGGCTCCGGGAAATGAGGATGTGTATGAATCAGGGATAGAAGAAGAGCCGAGGATGAAGGTTGAAGTGGTGAAATGAGCGACTTCACTCGAGTCAAGCAGCACGCTTTTGGAAACTTTTAAAAATATTACATGGAAGAGAAGGTTTAGAAGTAAAAGGTATACAGAAAAAACGAACTGCAAACAGCCGCTTCACAAACTAATAGACAAACCTCAAAGAAAAAAGCCGCTCCTTCACGGAAGCGGCTTTTCGTCTATTAATCGCGATAAGATTCTGCAATCGCGTTGGCGGCGACGATCGAATTGTAGACATCGTCAGGGGTGACTGGGAACGGCATGTTGCCCATTGTGTCGCCTTCTGCGCAAGCGCTTTGAGCGACTTGGCGCCATTCTTCTTCGACAAATTCGTCGACTCCGAGGTCTTTTAATGTCAACGGCAGACCGACGCCTTTGATAAAGTCAATGACGGTCTCCAGCTCTTCGGCCGGCGCGTTTTCAAGAACGAGCTGTGCCAAAAGGCCGAACGTGACTTTTTCGCCGTGCTGAGCTCTGTGCAGAGAAGGAACGGCTGTCATTCCATTGTGGATCGCATGTGCGGCGGCAAGACCGCCTGATTCGGCGCCGACGCCGCTTAAATAGATGGTCGCTTCTATTGTGTCTTCAACGGCTCGTGTAGAAACGCCATGCTTGATCGCCTGCATCGCTTTTACGCCGTTTTCCAATAGCGTATCGTAGCAAAGGCGGGCAAGTCCCAATCCAGTTGTTGAAGGTTTCATCAGCACGAGGTTGTCGCCGTTTGCTTTAAAGCAGGCGCGCGCTTCAAAATACGTCGCCAAGGCGTCTCCGATACCGGCTGCGAAAAAGCGCGGCGGCGCGGATGCCAAAATGTCAGAATCCGCGAGAACGACATCTGGGTTCGTCGGCAAAAACAGATATCGGTCAAACGATCCGTCATGTTTATAAATGACAGCAAGGGCCGTACATGGAGCATCTGTTGAAGCAATTGTCGGGAAAATCACAACCGGCAGCTTCTCGTAATAAGCGGTGGCCTTTGCTGTATCAAGCGTTTTTCCCCCGCCGATCCCAACGATGATATTAGCGCCTGCATTGCGTGCAAGCTCCCGGTTACGATCGATTTCTTCCTGTGTGCATTCGTAATTGAATTTTTCAAAAACAGCTTGATTGCCGGCTTTCTGAATCGAATTCCCCGCTTCTTTTTGAGCGCGTTCTAAAATGAATTCATCGCAAATGATATATGCGTGATCACCATAATCTTCAATGTAATCGTTCAAGTTCTCAAGGAGTCGTTTTCCTGTAATAAATTTTTTAGGCGATGTGACTGATTTTACTAATTTTGACATGGTAATTCCCCCTTCACTATCAATGATATACCTATTTTCTTTTTAAATCTAGTAATATATGTATATAGAATGGATTTTTATTCTATGGAATTGACTAGGGGAAATAAAAGAGCCTGAACCATCAACTTTTCCGCTCAAAGCAAAAACCCCGTCTCAGCGTCCGGGGCATTTCTTTCAAAAGGGCTTTAGCATCATAGATTTTTCAAACATCAGGTCATCAAGGCTTTTAAATGTATAGCCTTCTTTTTTTAAGTCGGTGATCGCCTGATCAAGCGCTTCGGCATTGTCTTTCGAGACGGTGTGAAGCAAATAGACGGCGCCGGGATGGGCCTGTTTCATCATATTGTCGTACGCATAGCGCCACCCTTTTTGGGCATTGATTTTCCAATCGACAAAAGCAACAGACCAGAATACCGTTTGATAACCGAGCTTTTTCGTTTCTTCAAGCACCCGCTCGCTGAAAACGCCCCGAGGCGGCCTCAGGTAGAGGTTGTTTTTTTTGCCTGTGATTTTGTAAACCTCCTCATCGACCGATTCCAATTCCTCTTGTATCACGCGGCTTGTTTTCGTCGTGAGATCCGGATGGTGATAGGAATGATTCCCGATGATATGTCCTTCCTCGGCCATTCGCTTGATCAGCTCCGGCTGATCTTTGACAAAATGGCCCGTCACAAAAAAGGCAGCTTTGACGTTTTGTTTTTTCAGAACATCTAGCACCTTAGGGGTGTAGCCATTTTCATAGCCGTTATCAAAGGTCAGATAGATCGTTTTTTCCTTTGTGTTGCCCAAATAAAAGGCGTCGTACTGCTGCAAAAGGCTGTTCAGCTCTTGTCCCGCATCTGCCGGCTGATGGTTTTTGCTTTTTGAAAAGCCCCAATGGATCGGCTTGTTGGAAATCGCTTCAGCATTGCCGCTGAAGGCCAGCATCAGCAGGAATCCGCAGCATAAGGCAAAGAATCGTTTCATCATCTTCTCGCTCCCAGTTTTTCTTTTTTCTTATTGTGCAGAAGGGCTGAGCTTTTCATACCAAGCAACACTTGGAAAACAAAAAAACCGCGGCAAAGAATGCAGCGGTTTTATTTCCAGTCTTTTTTAAAGCGCTCGTATTTGGCTTCCAAGTCGTCGAGCATGCTGATCAGTCTGTCAATATCTTCAAGGTCGGTCGATTCCGGGTCTAAAGAATCGATGACTGACATAAACATATCCAATCTGTTTTTTAAATAATTGACTTGCTGTTCTTTGTCATGTACTGCGTTACCCATGATTCTCCTCCTTTTGTTCCTTTATCGTAGCCTATAAACGGCCTTTTTTCAATCATCCATGACTTGCACGCCTCAAGGATCAGGTCTAAAATGAATAGTTGGGCTATATTAGTATGTCCTATCATAAAGGAGTTAGATATGTCATGACAGAAAAAACGCAGGTTCGTCCGATTACCCCGGAATATGATCCGTGGGAAGCCTACATGGACGTTGACCAATATGGAGATATACAACTGACGAACGTTGAATTTACGACGACGACTCTTTGCAATATGCGCTGCGAGCACTGCGCCGTCGGGTATACGCTCCAGACGAAGGACCCGGACGCGCTGCCCGTCAGCCTTCTGTTGAAACGGCTTGATGAGATTCCCCGCCTTCGTTCTTTAAGCATTACGGGCGGCGAGCCGATGCTTTCATTAAAATCCGTAAAGGAATATGTCGTTCCTTTATTAAAATACGCTCATGAACGCGGCGTGCGGACGCAGATCAACTCAAACTTGACGCTCGATATCGGGCGCTACGAGCTGATCATCCCCTACCTTGATGTGCTTCATATTTCCCACAACTGGGGAACAGTCGAAGACTTTGCAGAAATCGGCTTCGCCATGATGGATAAAAAGCCGACGTTTGCCCAGCGGGCGCGCTATTTCGAAAAAATGATCGAAAACAGCCGGACGCTTGTTGATGAAGGGGTTATGGTATCCGCCGAGACGATGCTCAACAAACGGACGCTTCCTCACATCGAGCATATTCACCGGCAAATTGTCGAAGACATGAAATGCCAGCGCCATGAGGTTCACCCGATGTATCCGAGCGATTTTGCAAGCGCGCTTGAATCTTTAAGCTTACAAGACATGAGGAAAGCGATCCACCGCCTTCTTGACATTCGCGACGAAAATACGTGGATGCTGTTCGGCACCCTGCCGTTTTACGCGTGCAGCCCTGATCCTGAAGACCACGCTCTTTTACAGCGGCTGCGCGAAGCGAAAAATGTCACGGTCAGAAACGACCCTGACGGCAGATCGCGCCTGAACGTCAATATTTTTGACGGCAATATCATCGTGACCGATTTCGGAGATACTCCGCCGCTCGGCAACATTCAAACCGACAGCCTGCCAAGCGCCTATGCGAAGTGGAGAAAAACAGAGCTTGCCAAGGAGCTCAACTGCCACTGCCCGCACGTCCGATGCCTCGGGCCGAATGTGCTCGTCAAAAACAGCTATTATCAAGATGTTGATTTTACTTCCAGAACAGCAAGAGTATGAAAAAGCAAGCCGCAAAAGGCTTGCTTTCAGATTGTTGACAAAATCCCAAAACGACTTTTTGTTTTGGGATTTTGTCATCCTTTCAGCGTGATTGAAAACCCTTGCAGTCTAGGAAGGCCGAGCATCGGAGCTGACTTTCACAGGAGGTGATGACGGCGGCGTTCAGGCAGGACGCCTGGACGGTTAGCCGCCGATCCTTCTCCTATTCGTGAGCACCGACGCGCAGGCCTGACAACGAATGCGAGGGTTTCTCGACACGCTGAAAGCAAGCCGCAAAAGGCTTGCTTTTTTATTTCGGCTGATGGCTGAGCTGAAAGCCGAATGTGAGGTGATCCTGTACAGGAATCCAGGCGCCGATTCCTTGCGAGGTGATATTTTTGACGACCAGCTTTCTTTTGTTGCCTTTTAATACAATGTACACTTCACCGTAGGTGACCTTCCCTTTTTCATTGACGGCAGGTGCATAGGCGTGTAAATTCCCCAGCTTTTTCGGCTGCACTTTATAAATCTGATCGCGTTTTGTGCCGGCGCCGACGACTGTTTCAAAGGCGAGCGGCAGCTTTGTTTTTTCCATGGCTTCAAGCATCATCATGTTTTTGACATCGTCCGCTTTCGGGACTTTCGCTGTTAAGCCGCCTTTGATTTTGCTCGTCTGTTCCTGGGAATACGTGAGTTCGGCAGGTGCTTTCCCGCCCCGGTTGTCAAAGCGGTTTGTGTTGATTTTGCGGTATTCCCAGTTCGCAACGGTTTCATTCGAGGTATACCCGAGCGCCCATCTGCCCAAATAGATCGTCGCTCTGTAGCCGATTGCCAGCGGTGTGCCGGAAATGCTTGACTCATTCAGCATTTTGATGAGATGCGGATTTTCAATCGCGATATCGGTTGTTTTCAGCAGCTCTTCAGCCAGTTCGCTCGGCTGCAGCCTCGGCTGATCCTGGGAGGCGTTAGGGTATGTGTTCTCTTTGGAAATATTCGTGACAGAGCTTGGAATCTTGATCGGCTTGGCTGCATCAGCTTCCTGTACAGCGAAAAAACTAAAGGATAAAAACGCAGTTAGCGTAAAACACAAAAGCTTTTTCATACTATCACTCTTTCTGTTTCTTTTCCCTTATTGTTTTCCGGATGCTCTCCGTTTATCCCCATTTTTTTAAAGAAGGAAAAAACCGATTCCCATGATGATATAAGCAGCCAGCAATGTCGCGCCCTCAAACCAGTTCGTATCCCCGTCGTTTGAAATGACGATCATCAAAAGGACGGCGGAAGCCATGGCGACGAGTTCCGGCAAGGTAAAGACGAGCGGCATGCTCACTGGAAAAAACAAAGAGCTGATCACAAGAACGGGTGCGACAAACATCGCGATCTGCAGCGTTGATCCGATCGCAATTTCAACTGCGACATCCATTTTGTCCTTATAGGCCATAATGACGGCGGAAGCATGCTCTGCCGCGTTTCCGACGATCGCGACAATGATGACCCCGATGAAAAGCTCCGACCAGCCGAATTGTTCGGCCACCGTATCAAATGTGTGAACGAGGTGCTCGGAAATGTAGGCAACGGCAACGGTCGCCAAAAATAAAATCAATGTTGCCCTCTTTCCCGACCATTCCGGCTCTTCATGCGATTCTTCCCGCTCATTTTGATTCGTCTGGTAAACCCCGCGGTGGCTGACAAGCTTGAAATAAAGCGCTGCCAGGTAAAGCAAAATCATGATGATGCTGATGCCGACGCTCATCGACAGCTTCCTCGGCTCTGTCATTTCGGCTGAAAATACTTCAGGGATGACGAAAGCGACAATCACCGCGAACATGAGCAAACCTGAATTGTGTCTCGCATCATACACGTTGAATTCCTGGCGCTTATATTTCAGGCCCCCGATGAAAAACGACAGGCCGGCGACCAGGAGAAGGTTGCCGAGGACAGATCCTGTCAGCGATGCGAGCACAATGCCGGTCAGTCCTTCCCGCAACGCGAAGATCGAAATGATCAGCTCAACGGCGTTTCCGAACGTCGCATTTAAAAGGCCCCCGATCCTCGGACCCGCAATAATCGCAAGGCTTTCGGTGGCTCTTCCCATATAGCTTGCAAGCGCGATAATCGTCAGGCAGTATATGATGAACAATAAAACCTGCGGCCAATGCAACATGCTCCCTGCGACAGAAAGGGGAACTCCCGCAGCCATCATCCAAAAGAAAAAACGGCCCATTTTTCATTCCTCTTTTCTTTTTTGGTGTAGGTTATTTTTGTGCGAACTTTTCAGTTTATATACAGCATACTGATCTATTCCGCATTGACGCAGGTTTTTAAACATCAGCGAATCTGAAATGTTTCGATGATCTTGATGCTGTTTTCAACAGATCTCACCATGGCACAATTTTTCATCGCTACTTTCAGCGCCTTTTGAATTTGTTCTGCACCGAGGTTTTCTCCCTTCAATATGAAGTGAAGATGGATGCTTTTGATGCGGCCCGCCTCTTCGGAAATGCGTTCTTCTTTTGTCTCGATGGTCATATCTTTCAGCTGTATCCTTTTCTTTTCCAATATGTTATGAAGAACGGTTCCGCTGCATGCCGCAATCGAAGCGGCCAGCAATTGATAAGGCCTGAATCCTGCTTCTTCATTGCCTGATATCTTAAGCTTTCCATATTCCAGATCAGCCTCAAAGCCGTTCTGATTCCACACGATTTCCATGATTCACACCTCTTTTGACAGAAAAAGAAAAATCGCCTTGCCTAAAAACTTGTGAAAGTTGTACGATCAAAGAAGGATTACGGATAAGGAGAATCGGCCGATGACTAGATTTCACTTTTTCATTCTCGTTTTGATTGTCAGTATATCAGGTTTTTCGCAAGGGATGCTCCTTCCTGTCATCTCTGTTATTTTCGAACAGGAAGGCCATTCGGCTGCGCTGAACGGTCTACATGCGACAGGCCTCTACATCGGCGTCCTGATCGCTTCGCCGTTTATGGAAGCACCGCTTCGCAGGCTCGGTTTTAAACCGCTGATCGTCATCGGCGGGGTGATGGTCTGCGCGAGTTTGTTCGCCTTTGTTTTTATTCAGTCGTTTATCGTCTGGTTCTTTTTACGGCTCTTGATTGGAATCGGGGATCATATGCTGCACTTTTCAACGCAAACTTGGGTGACCACATTATCGTCTGAAAAAAACCGCGGCCGCAATATCTCTTTGTACGGCCTTTCGTTTGGTTTGGGATTTGCTGCCGGTCCTTTTTTAACGCCGCTTGTCAACATTGCCCCGTCATTGCCGTTTATCGTCTCAGGTGCATTCAGCCTGCTGGCGTGGCTGTTTATTTTTTGCCTTCAAAACGATTTTCCTGAGAAAAGCGGCTCTGAAAGCCGCAGCGATAACAGCTTGAAGCGCTTCGTCCAAGCCTTTCTGCTAGGATGGGTCGCGTTTTTGCCGACATTCGGCTACGGCTTTTTGGAAACCGCCCTGAACGGCAATTTTCCCGTCTACGCTCTCCGCTCGGGCATTTCCGTCGAAGGCCTATCAATTATTCTTCCGGCTTTTGCGATCGGAAGCATCGTCTTTCAGTATCCGCTCGGCGTGTTGAGCGACAAGTATGGAAGACGAAATGTGCTCCTTGTCATATTGGCTGTCGGGGCAGGCTGCTTCTTTGCGGCAGGCTTTTCCGATTCTGTCCCCTTGCTTGCGGCATGTTTTTTCATAGCCGGAATGGCTGTTGGATCAACTTTTTCACTCGGCATCAGCTTTATGGCCGACCTGCTTCCAAAACGCCTTCTCCCGGCCGGAAACTTGATGTGCGGAATCACCTTCAGCTTCGGAAGCATTTTCGGCCCGGTTGCCGGCGGCTGGTATATGCAGACATTTCATAACAGCAATCTGTTTTATTTGATTACAATCGTGATGGTGTTGATCTGGATCGGGGTGCTCTTTGGCAAAACGAAGAAAAACGGCGCTCTCGAACAATCTGAGGCGGCGCCAATGTAAAAAAGGCCGGCTGCTTACTATAGGCAGCCGGCCTTTTCGAAAACGTCAGGCAGTTTTAATGATATCCGTTTTGTCCGTTGGCGCTTCCGCTCGTTTTGTTTTTCGAACTTTGCTTTGAATTTTGTTTATTATGGCTGCCGCCTTTTTTCGTGTGTTTTGTCATGATGATCCCTCCGCTTTTGAACTCATGAAACGTTCTTTTATAGATTGCTCATTTCCGCGGATTTTCTTCAGGAATGATTTTACGTTTATGTAAAAGGGCGTTGATCTCCCCTCCAAGAATAATCATCATTCCGCTTAAATAAAACCAGATCATCAGGACGATGATGCCGCCGAGGCTTCCGTATGTTGCGCTGTAGTTTGCAAATTCGCTGACGTAGTATGAAAACAGCATGCTGACGAGGATCCAGCCGGCTGTCGCTGCAACGGCTCCCGGAAGCACGAATTTAAATGACAGCCGCTTATTCGGGGCAAAAAAGTATAAAGCCGTAAAGACGATCAGCAGCACAAGCGGGCTGATTCCCCAGCGGAGCGCTGACCATGCCGCTAGAAACATTTCCGGCGTACCGTCCAGATTGGCGATGAAATGGCCGATGGCCCTCCCGAATACCGGAAGAAGAAGCGCGACCAATATGGTGAAAACCATCGCGGCGGTCAGGAGGAGTGATGTCAGCCGAACCATGATGAATGAGCGGTTTTCCTCCACTTCATAAGCATGATTAAAGGCTCTGACAATCGCGTTCAATCCGTTTGACGCAGACCAGAGCGCCGCGATGATCCCGAAAGAAAGCAGGCCCCTGTTTCCTGTATTGAGCGTCTCTTCAATAACGGACATCGTGTCTTCTGGAGCATACTGTTCAATCAGCCCGATGACATCGCCCGTTTTGACAGGCAGGTAGCCGATCAAAGTCAATAGGAAAATCATAAACGGAAACAGGGACAGCAGGAAAAAGTAGGCAAGTTCCGCCGATTTGCTCGGCCCTTCATGAAGGAAAAAACGCCAAGCCAGCTCTTTCAAAAAGCTCATTCTTTTTCCGGCTCCGTACGCCCTTTGGATTTAGCTGTGAAGTGATCCCTCGTTTCCTCGATCAGACCGATCACTTTTGGCGTCGTCTCTTTCAGTTCTTTCATCTGTTGATTTAAGAAGCTTAAATCGTCCGATATGGAAGCGGTCAGTTTTTTGGCTTCGTCCATTTTTTCTTTCACGCATTCGGTGAACATTCCGGGATTTGCGCGGTAAAGGCGGACTTTGTTTTTGCACGCGTCAAGCTTTGCGCCGCACGCTTCTCTGGTCGGTTTGTGCAGCAGTGACATAACCGCCCCGACCGAAGCGCCGAGGAGGATATTTCTGATGAAAACGCGGTCGTTTTTCATAAAAAATCTCTCCCTTCGTTTTTTATAATTTGTGTTCTTTTCGAATGTCCTTTAGCAATTCGCTGCATCCTTTCGCGACGAGTTCGTACACCTTATCAAAGTTCCCGGTGTAGTATGGATCAGGAACATCTGCCGTCTCACAGTCCTCGACATAGTCGAGCAGCCTCCGGATGACGGCTTTGCTCCCGTAGCCGGCAAGGCTTCTCACATGGCCAGCGTTTTCGGCATCCATCGCGATGATATAATCGAACGCTTCCGGGTCTTTGTCGGTAATCTGCCTCGCGTAAAGGCCTTCGCAGCTTATCTTTTTTGCAGATAGCAGCGACCGTGTGCCTTCATGAGGCGGTTTTCCGACATGCCAGTTCCCCGTCCCCGCCGAATCGGCTTCAATTCGGTCCTCCAGTCCGCTTTTTTTGAGCATGTCGTTAAATACAGCTTCTGCCATCGGAGAGCGGCAAATATTGCCGAGGCAGACAAATAGCACTTTGATCATCAAACAAGAGCCTCCTCTATTCTTTCCCCACATTTCAGAAAGAAAAAACACTTTTGCTTTTATACTAAAGATTTTTTTGTTTTTTTCAACTTTGGGAAGAAAAGATGACAATGCTATTGACAAATCTAACAAACTTTCAGAATATTCTAGTTAGACACAAAATTAAAGGGGGATATTTCGCCTATGGATTTTATTTCACATATTGTAGATACAATGAACGGTTTTTTATGGGGACCTCCGCTTTTGATCCTCATTGTTGGAACAGGTATTTATTTGACTTTCAGGCTGGCTTTTTTGCAGATCAGACTTTTGCCTTACTCATTAAAGCTTGCCTTTTCAAGACATCAGGATAAATCCTCCGAAGGCGATATTTCCCACTTTCAGGCGTTGATGACTGCCCTTGCCGCTACGGTCGGTACCGGGAATATCGTCGGTGTCGCCTCAGCTGTCATTGCCGGAGGGCCTGGCGCCGTGTTTTGGATGTGGCTCGCCGCCTTTTTCGGAATGGCCACGAAATATGCCGAAGCGGTGCTTGCCGTCAGATTCCGCGTGAAAGACAAAAACGGCGAAATGTCAGGCGGCCCGATGTATTATTTGGAACACGGCCTCAAGCAAAAGTGGCTTGGTGTGTTATTTGCCATATTCGGGGCGCTTGCCGCTTTCGGAATAGGCAATATGGTTCAGTCAAATTCTGTATCCGGAGTCATGAGCTCCACATTTTCCGTGCCTGCCTGGGTAACCGGCATCATTGTCACGATTTTTACAGCACTTGTCATTCTCGGTGGGATTAAAAGCATCGGCAAAGTCACCTCGCTGTTCGTGCCGATCATGGCTTTATTTTATGTCATCGCCGGATTGATCATTCTTGTCACAAACTTTGAACTTGTCCCCGGCGCGGTCGGTTTAATTTTTTCTGACGCGTTTACCGGCCAGGCCGTGGCAGGAGGCGCGATCGGAACCGTGATCCGCTGGGGCGTGGCGCGGGGCGTATTTTCAAATGAAGCAGGGCTCGGCTCGGCGCCGATCGCGGCAGCCGCGGCAAAAACTGATATGCCGGCTCGCCAAGCGCTTGTCTCTATGACCCAGGTTTTCATCGACACATTGATTGTCTGCTCGATTACGGGGATATCGATTGTCATGGGAAACATGTATCTGACAGAAAAAAACGATGCGCTGACATCGATGACATTCGCACATTTTCTCGGCCCTGCGGGATCGACAATCGTTGCGATCGGTCTGCTGCTGTTCGCTTATTCGACGATTTTGGGCTGGTCGTACTACGGAGAAAAATGCTTCACCTACCTGCTGAATGAAAAATATGCGATCGTCTACCGTGTCATCTTTGTGATCGCCGTCTTTTTCGGAGCGGTCTTTAAAAATGACTTTGTCTGGGCGCTCGCCGATATGCTGAACGGTCTGATGGCGATACCGAACCTGATCGGCCTGCTCGGTTTGACAGGGATTGTCATCTATGAGTCCAAACAGATCCTTGCCAAAATCAAAGCCGAAAAAGCGGAAAAGCAAAACAGCGTATCCGTTTAAACCGGAGATGCTTTTTGACAGCCGTCCTTTTCTTCTCGCTTAATTCTGTTACAATAAAGACTACAAAATCAGTGAGAAAGGATGTGCCTTCTTGTCAGAGCAGAAAACAGCCGAGCTTAACAAAATGATCGAAGAGATCTCGCAAAAACTAAACATGCTGAACATCGGCGTCATCAAAGCTGAAGCCTTCAGCAATGAAAAGCTTGAAGATCTTGAATACCTGCACAAAATGGTGATGAAAAAGAAATCTTTCAGTCCGAGCGAAATGCAGGCAATCGCAGAGGAACTGGCTGCACTCCGAAAATAAACATAAAAAAGACCGGAAATCTATTCCGGTCTTTTTCATTAGCCGAGCAGCTTCAAAGATTCGCGTGTAAACGCAGGGATGTCGTCAGGCGTCCGGCTTGTAACAAGCTGGTTCTGGCAGACGACAACTTCCTCGTCCTTAAATTGAACCCCGGCGTTTTCCAAATCGACTTGAATCGATGTGTAGCCTGTTGCACTGCGTCCGTCCAGAGCCTTGGCGGTGATTAAAAGCTGCGGGCCGTGGCAGATCGCAAACACCGGTTTTTTGTCATCCATAAAGGATTTCGCAAACGATACGAAACGCTGGTCGGCTCTGAGAATATCCGGCGAAAATCCGCCTGGAATCAACAGCGCGTCAAAATCGGCCGGGCTGACTTCATCAATGGACGCATCTGTTTCCACTTGCGCCTCGCCTTGCTTGCCTTTCAGCGTTTTGCCTTTCTCTTTTTCAATAACCGTAAGCTGGTGCCCGGCGTCTTTGAACGCTTTCGCAGGCTCGGTATACTCCGAATCCTCAAAGTAATCTGTCAGAACAACTGCAATGTTTTTGCTCATATTTGATCACCCTCCCAAAAGCTTCTGTCTACATAAATCCATTTCCCCCTGCCACACTAAATAAAACATCCGCACGTTCCTCGCGACAAAGTACCTAAGTCACCCGGCAGACAGGGACAGACTTTGGAATCATTTTCTGAGTGTTTACAATATTCGCAACGAAAGTTCTACAAAACTTTACAAAAAGTTCTTACAATAGAAATTGTTACTCTAATCTGAAAGGTGGAGAAATGGTGGGAATACAGAAAAGACGGTTTTCAAGGAAAAACATTCTCCGTATTCTGCTAACCTCAGTGATGATACTCAGTTTACTCATTCCAAACACCCAGACATATGCAGAAGAACCAAATGAACACCCGCTGATCAACCTCAGCATCCTGGGTACGACAGATATCCACGCCCATATCATGGACTATGACTACTATGCCGACAAAGAAACGGCAGAATTCGGACTGGCCCGCACGGCTCAGCTGATCGAAAAGCACCGGAGCCGGAATCCGAACACGATTCTTGTCGACAACGGCGACTTAATTCAAGGGAACCCTCTAGGGGAGTATATCTTCAAACATGAACGTGAAGCAATTATCTCCGGAACGAAAACACACCCGATCATTGATGTCATGAACAAACTGCACTATGACGCCGGCACGCTCGGAAACCACGAATTCAACTATGGCCTTGAATTCCTTGACGGCACGATAAAAGGCGCCGAATTTCCCATCGTCAATGCCAATATAAAAACATCGGACGGAAAGAACAAATATACGCCATATCATATTGAAGAGCGGACGCTGACGGATGAAAGCGGCCAAAAGCACCAGCTTAAAGTCGGCTACATCGGCTTCGTTCCGCCGCAGATTTTAACATGGGATAAAAAGCATCTGGACGGCAAAATCACGGTGCAGGACATCACCGAATCAGCGAAACAAACGATTCCGAAAATGAAGCAAGAAGGCGCCGACGTGATCATTGCGATCGCCCACTCCGGAATTGAAAATGGCGAACAGGCGGCGGGAGCAGAAAACGCCGTATATGACCTGGCTCTCAAGACGGAAGGAATAGATGCGATCATCTCCGGACATCAGCACGGTCTGTTCCCCGGTACGGACTATCCAGGAAATGGCGTGATCGACAATCAAAAAGGAACGATCAACGGCATCCCTGTCGTCATGCCGAAAAACTGGGGCAGCCATTTAGGAATCATCGATATGCAACTTGAACAGGACGGCGGCAAATGGACAGTGAAAGATGCCAGCGCAAAAACGGAAGCGATTGCCGGACATGTGACGTCACGACACGACACCGTCGTTTCCACGATTAAAGACACACACGAAAAAACGCTTGAATACGTCCGCGCGCCGGTTGGCCAAACGGAAGCTGATATTAACAGCTTTTTCGCACAAGTAAAAGACGATCCTTCGATTCAGATTGTCACAGACGCACAAAAATGGTATGCGGAAGATGTCATGAAGGGAACGGAATACGAAAACCTGCCGATTTTATCAGCGGGCGCGCCATTTAAAGCAGGAGGGCGTAACGGTGCTGATTATTATACAAACATTAAAGCAGGAAACCTTGCGATCAAAAACATCGGCGATTTGTATTTGTACGACAATACGCTCTATATCGTCAAGCTGACGGGAAGCGAAGTGAAGGACTGGATCGAAATGTCGGCCGGGCAGTTCAACCAGATCGCCCCTTCAAAATCGGGTGAACAGGCGCTCCTCAACCCCGATTTCAGGTCGTATAATTTCGATGTCATTGACGGTGTGACCTACCAGATCGATGTCACACAACCGGCAAAATACAATGCGTCAGGCGGGGTGAAAAATCCGCAGGCTAACCGCGTCAAACAGTTGTCTTACAACGGAAAAGCCGTCCGCGACGATCAGGAATTCCTTGTGGTCACAAATAATTACCGCGCGTCCGGGGGCGGCGGATTCCCGCATCTGACGCAGGACAAAGTCGTTTATGCGGCGGCTGATGAAAACAGGCAGGTGCTCATGAACTACATCATGGAAAAGAAAACGGTCAATCCTGCCGCCGATAACAACTGGTCGATCGCTCCGATTAAAGGAGCCGATGTGACATTCGAATCTTCTCTCCTCGCCAAACCGTTTGCTGAAAAAGCGAAGGACATCGATTTTGTCAGAGAATCCGAAAACAGCGGATATGGCGTCTATAAGCTGAACTTTGAAGGTACAGAGCCTCCGGTTGATAATGGAAACTGGACGTTAACAGTCATGCACACGAACGACACGCACGCCCACCTTGATGAAGCGGCAAGGCGCGCTGCCAAAGTGAAAGAAATCCGCAGTGAAGCAGAAAACAATGTGCTGCTCGATGCCGGCGATGTCTTTTCCGGTGACTTGTATTTTACAAAATGGAACGGACTCGCCGATTTGAAGCTGATGAACATGATGGGCTATGACGCCATGACCTTCGGCAACCATGAATTTGATAAAGGGCCGAAAGTGCTCGCAGACTTTCTGAGCGGAAACAATGCGGCCGTCGATCCGTTAAACAGACACCAGCTGGAAAAGCCCGATTTTCCAATCGTCAGCTCCAATGTCGATGTATCAAAGGAGCCTCAGCTGCGAAGCTTTCAAAAAGAGCCTGCACTCTTAACAGCGGGAGAAAAGAAAGAAAGCGGCATCTATCCTTATATTCTGCTTGATGTAAATGGCGAGCAAGTCGGCGTATTCGGCCTGACGACGGAAGATACGTCATATACGTCAAGCCCCGGACCGAACATTGCGTTCCATGACGCTTATCTGTCAGCGGAGAAAACGGTCAAGGAACTGAAAGAAAAAGAAAAGGTCAACAAAATCATCGCCCTCACCCACCTCGGCTACAACCGGGATCTGGAGCTGGCAAAAAAAGTGAAGGGCATCGATTTGATTATCGGCGGGCATACGCATACACTCGTCGATCATTTAAAAGTGGTGGAGAGCGAAGAACCGACAATCGTCGCCCAAGTGAAAGACTACGGGCAGTTTTTAGGACGGGTCGATGTTGTGTTTGATGAGAAAGGCGTCGTTCAAACGGATCAATCAAGGTTCAATTTGATCGCGATTGACGGCAAAGTGGACGAAGATCCTCCAGCGAAAGAAGTGCTTGACGGCTTTAAAGAAGATATTGACGAACTGAAGAAGAAAAAAGTAGGCTATGCCGATGTCCCGCTTGACGGAAAACGCGAGCATGTCCGCTCAAAAGAAACCAACCTCGGCAATTTTATCGCGGACGGCATGCTGAAGAAAGCAAAACAAGCTGGCGGGGCTGACATCGCCATCACAAACGGCGGCGGAATCAGAAGCGGTATTGCCAAAGGCGACATCACACTCGGCGATGTGCTGACGGTTATGCCGTTCGGCAACACCCTTTATGCCGCTGATTTGACGGGTGCGCAAATCAAAGAAGCGCTTGAGCACGGGGTGAGCCAAGTCGAAGAAGGCGGAGGCGCGTTTCCGCATGTCGCGGGTTTATCCTTCACATTTACACTGAGCAAGCCAAAAGGTGAGCGCATCCTTGATGTGAACCTTGTCAATGACAAAGGGGATGCTGTTCCGCTCGATTTGGACAAAACCTATCGTGTGGCTACAAATAACTTCATGGGCGGCGGCGGAGACGGCTATTCCGTTTTTAAAGAAGCGAAAAACGGTGTCGATCTCGGTTTTACCGATTACGACATTTTTACAGAGCAGCTTGCCTTGTACGATTCTGTTTCACCGAACATCGAAAACAGAATCACAGAAGTGTTCCTTCCTGACCGTCAGACAGACGGCACTTGGACGCTTGCGGAAAAACCGTTCGAAACATACGCGAAAAACGCAAATCAGGTGATTGCTTATTTCCCCGACACAGAAAAAGACCACATCAAGCTGAATATGACAAAAGCACAGACTGACCTTGTCAAAGAAAGAACTGATGATCCAAGTATCACCCTGAAAAACGATCGCATTGCGATGCAGCTTCCAGCCGTTAATCTGGCAAGCGAAAAGACTAAAATCAGCATCAAAATCGCCAAGAATATCAAACAGGCGGTCACAAAGGTATATGATTTCAACATTCAGCAGAATGGAAAAACGGTCAGCACATTTAAAGAGCCTGTCGGACTGTTTTTCCAAGTCGAGGCTCCTGACAAACATTTGAGCGTCTATTATGTCGACCGCAAAAACAACAGCTTCACAAAAGTGACAAACGGCTATACGAAAGGCCGTACCGTTGCAGGCTATGTCGACCATTTCAGCGAGTATACCGTGATGAATGACAAAGATGCCGGGTCTCCTTCACTTCCGCCGGGTTCAGGCGATGATGACGGTCCGAATGGCGGCAGCGGCGGTGAACCCCCTGCTTCGCCCGGCGCCGGAAGCGGCGGAGACGGATCAGGCGGTCATGGCAGCGGCGGGTCAGATGACGGAAATGAACCTTCAGATGGTTCAAACGGCGGGTTTTTGCCTGACACCGCTTCAAACGCCTATCATTGGCTGATGCTCGGCCTGCTGCTGCTTATATCCGGAAGCGGTCTGTACCTTTACCAAAGGAAGCGGCGCAAACTCCAAATCTAAATAAAAAAGTGCGGTCTGCTAAAGGCAGAACCGCACTTTTTTTATTCAACCCATTTCACGATTTGATCAAGCGCCCGTCTCGTCTTCGGACGCGGTTCTTTCACGCGGTAACCGAAAGCGGCCATGACCGAGATGTCAAAGCGGCCGTCCTCCAACAATCCTTCTTTTTCAAGGATGTCGTGGACTTTGTCGTAGTTAAAGCCTTCAATCGGGCAGGAGTCAATACCGATCAAGGCGGCCGCCGTCATCATGTTGGCTAGCGCGATGTACGTTTGCTTTGATACCCAGTCAAACATCGCTCTGTCGCTTTCGTACAAATGAAAATCGCCGTCTTGGAAACTTTTCAGAACGCCGTCTTCTTTCAGCATATTTTCAATGATGTCCTCCGGCATTTTTTTCACATGCTTTAACTGATCTGCAACATACCCGGAATCATGCCGCATTTCCTTAGCCGTGCGTCCGAGCAGCAAAACGAAATGGCTGGCTGTCGGCAGCTGTCCCTGTGCGCCCCATGAGACCTGGCGCAGTTTTTCACGCAGCTCTTTATTTTGGACGACGACGAACTTCCACGGCTCGAGGCCGACAGAGCTTGGCGACAGTCTGCCCGCTTCTAAAATGAACTGAAAATCCTCGTCTGATATCTTTCTGTCCGGATCAAACTCTTTTGTCGCGTGTCTAAATTGGAATGCGTCAAGAATCTCCTGCTTCTTGGATTGCTGTGTCATGTTCTGTTCTCTCCTTTTGTCTATAGTTTATATTCCTTTCTTAATTTCATTCTAATCATTATAATAGCAATAAGAAAGTACGCACATTTTTGTGGCATAGTATCATTTTTTATACTAAGGAGAGAGGAAAATGAACAAGAATCCGAAGGCATGCGAAACACCGGACGGTTATTCATGCCCGGTGGAAGCAACGATCGATATCATCGGCGGCAAATGGAAAAGCGTCATTCTGTATCATTTGATCGATGATAAAAAACGCTTTAATGAGCTGCGTCGTTTAATTCCCGCCGTGACACAGCGGATGCTGACCCTCCAGCTTCGCGAACTTGAGCGTGACGGCATCGTCTGCCGCACGATTTATAAGCAGGTTCCCCCGAAAGTCGAGTACAGTTTAACTGAGTTCGGCAAGACGCTGATTCCGATCATCAGTCAAATGATGAATTGGGGAGCTTCCTATGCCGGAAAAATCAAGGAAGCGCGCCAACGATCGGCTGCCGCTGAAATGCTGGAATCGCAAGGCTAATTGGCCGGCTCGATTTTCAAGAGAAAGTCTTTGATTCTGCTTAAGTATTCTTCAGGATCGTGGCGGAATCCGCCGACATGTCCGGCACCTTCAATCAAATACAGTTTCTTTATCCCTTTTTTCCGGTTATACAGGCTTTTGGCCATTTCCGGCGGAACAAGCTGATCATTTGTGCCGTGGATGATCAACAGCGGCGTGTCTGACTGCTCAAGATTGCTGACCGGCGATATGTCGGCAAGGCTCCAGCCGTGGCGCCGTTTGATCAGCCCGCTTGCCAACGGGATGAGAAACGGCACGGACAATTTGACGGCGGCTTTCAGCTGAAAGCGGCATAGCTCTGTTAAATCGCTGAAGCAGGAATCGGCAATACAAAACTTGATTCTCCTGTCCTGTTTCATCAGCTCGATGGCAGCCGCGGCTCCTAGCGATTCGCCAAGCACTCCGATCCAAAGGTCTTTGCCGAACCTGTTCTCAAGCTCGTCAGCCCACCTCGCCAAATCATCCTTTTCGTAAAATCCGTAAGAAACGTGTGAACCGCCGCTCAATCCGTGGCACCTGCTGTCGCAAAGCAGAACATTGTAGCCGATGGACTGGAACAGCTCGACGTATTTATACCCTCCAAACAGCGACCACTTGATGCCGTGGGAAACGATGACGGCTTTCCTGCTCTTTTGAACGGGAAAAAGCAGCGCATGCAGCCGGCATCCATCCCCCGCCGTCAAAAACAGCTCTTCTTTGTCGTGTGACTCAAACACATCATCGATGATCTCGCCGTGTTTGAGTCCGCTGAAAAAGGTTTCTTCATATGTGCTCCTGTTCGGCATAACAAACAAATAGCTGACAATCAAACTGACGGCAAAAATACTGATCCCAATTCCAAAGACCATCAACAAAACTCCGATCCACACGGCCCTCACCCTTTACGTTCTTGTTTTAACTTATTGTATTCCGAACGGGTCTGGGCGTGAGTCGCGGAAAAAAAATTGGCGTCAAGAGCACCCGTTTCCGAGCTGGATGACTTTCGCTTTTCCTGCTGCTTCTCTCAACACGCCTCTTGTATCAAATATCACGGTTGCATGGTTTAGTAACAGCTCTTTCGGAAGTGCGTCATGATCGGTCAAAACGACAACACAGTCGTACGCTTTCAGCATCTCTGAATCTATCGGCATGCTTGCCAGTTTTTTGCCGCTGAGGTCGAGTTCCGGAACGTGCGGATCATGGTAGGAAACATCAGCCCCCATGCCGATCAGCTTCTCTATAATATCAAGCGATTTTGATTCGCGGACATCCGCTATATTACGTTTATAGGTGACGCCATAGATTAAAATGCGGGCGTCTGTCGCCTTATCTTTCCCTGCCAGTTGCAAGGAACGCTCTGCGATATAGCGGACGATTCTATCATTTGTCGCTTCCGACAGCTCGATAAAGTCGCTCGATAAACCGCTTTGTTTCATGACAAACTGCAAATACAGCGGATCGACGGGGATGCAATGGCCGCCGATGCCGGGACCTGGATAAAACGCCGCAAAGCCGTACGGCTTCGTGCTTGCCGCCTCGATGACTTCCCATACATTCACCCCGAGCTTGTCGCATATCATCGCAAATTCATTAATGAATGAAATATTAATAAACCGGTACGTATTTTCCAGCAGCTTTGTCAGCTCCGCTGTTTCAGGCGATGTGACAGGCACAACCTCTTCATAAATGCCGCTGTATAATTGATGCACCTTTTCAAGGCATGCCTCCGTCGTGCCTCCCACTACCTTCGGCACGACTTCAATCGGGAATTGATTGCCCGGATCAACGCGTTCTGGAGAATAAGCCAAATAAAAATCCTTTCCGCATACAAGGCCGCTTTCTTCGAGGATCGGTTTGACGATGTCCCTTGTCGTACCCGGATATGTCGAGCTTTCCAACACAACGAGCTGCCCTTTTTTCAAGTGCCCTCCAATCGATTGCGCCGCTCTTTTCACATAAGTCAAATCAGGACCCGCATCATCATTCAGCGGCGTCGGTACGCAGATGATGACGGCATCCGCTTCGCCGATTAAACCGTAGTCCGAAACAGGACGAAAGAAACCGGTGCCTATTCCGTCCTGCACCGCTTGATCATTGATATCTGAAATATAGCTGTTCCCTTTCCGTAATGCCTCGACTTTCTTTTTATCCAAATCAACACCGATAACCCGAATTCCTTTTGATATCAACAACATGGCCAAGGGCAGACCGACAAACCCCAAGCCGATGACCGCTATCGTTTCGTTATGCATTTCCTGTTTGCTCATTTATCAAATCGCCCCTTCTGTACATTCCTTTAATAAACTATG
Organism: Bacillus paralicheniformis; assembly: GCF_001042485.2. GTDB lineage: Bacteria > Bacillota > Bacilli > Bacillales > Bacillaceae > Bacillus > Bacillus paralicheniformis. The sequence goes on along the minus strand of NZ_LBMN02000039.1, from coordinate 10,440 downwards.
TTTTAAATCTTTTTTTGAAAGGGACGATCTACCAAATCAAAACCTATTTATTTTTCATATCAGATGTTTGAAACGAAGAAAGAGGCAGCTGCACCGGCTGCTTCTGCAGCACAGACTGGTAGATTCCAAAAATCGTTTCAATCGCCTTTTTCCCTTCATAACCGTCAACCAATAGTGTGTCTTGGCGCTTGACGGCGCTTATAAAGTTTTGGTACATGACGGTTTGTTCGCCGCCGAGATCAATCAGCTGCGCCGCTTCTTCAGCAGCATCCTTCTCCCCGTGGATATACCAGCGGCTGATCCGGTTTAATGCCGGGCCTTCCAATGAAATCGTTCCATGTTCTCCAAAAATCGAGAGAGAGCTTCCGATATTGTTTGGCTGTGTGACGATATTCGCTTCTACTACTCCTTTCGCCTGACTGGCAAACGTCAGAACACCGACAGCAACATCTTCCGTTTCTTTTGCTCCGGAACCGCCCAGTATATCTCCGTAAACGCCTTTTACATCACCTAAAAACCATTGCAGCAGATCGATCAGATGTATCCCTTGATTGACCAGCATCCCGCCGTCTTTTTCCCAGCTTCCCCGCCAGGTTGCCGCTTCATAATAAGCGGGTGACCTGTTTAAGCGAAGCGATACTGTGCCTAAGTAGATCCTTCCCAGTTTTCCTCTCTCAATCGTTCCCTTCAGTTTTTTCATGATCGGCCGGTGGCGCATCTGGTGGCAGACCATGAGCTTCAGCCCGTTCTGTTCCGCCAGTTCTATCAGCTCATCGGCATCCTGTAATGACAAGGTCATTGGTTTTTCGACGATGACGTGCTTGCCTGCCTGCAGCGCAGCTTTGGCCATTTCGGCGTGCAGTCCCGAAACCGCCGCAATAATGACCGCTTCTATTTTAGAATCTGAAAGCAGCGCTTGATACTGCTGATAACGGGTCATTCGGCTTTCATCTCCGGCGAAGGAAGCATAGTATTGTTCCGCCTCCTTCATCCGTTCTTCCTGCAAATCACTGACGGCCGACAACTTTGCATCACCGCACCCGGCCAGTGCTTGAAGATGTTTTCTTGACATATAGCCGCAGCCGATTAAACCGAAATGAACCGTCACTTTCCCCCTCCTCCTTTTTTCAGCAGCGCGGAAATAATTTGCTCTTGTTCCTCAGCGGCTAGAAAAGGATCCATCGGAATCGCGAAAAGGGTTTCGGACAAGGACTCAGCTATAGGGAAATCGCCTTTTTTGTACTGCAATGAAGAATAGACCGTTTGCAAATGAAGGCAGCAAGGATAATACACGCCAGAATGAATGTTCTGCTCTTTCAGCGATTGAATGAATTCGTCGCGGTCTTTCGCGCCGATACAATAGAGATGATAGATATGTGTGCGGTCTTCTTTCTCAGCCGGCAGTGTGAGATGCTCCGCCGTTTTCAAACCTTTCTTGTAGCGGCTGGCAACTTTTCTTCTTTGTTCATTCCAGCCGTCGATTTTCTCAAGAAGAATGAGCAAAGCAGCGGCATGTAATTCATCAAGACGGCTGTTGAAACCGATTTTGTCATGGAAGTATTTTTTGCTTGTGCCATGGGTTCTGAGTGTTCTTAATTGCCGGGCCGCATCCGGATCTGAAATCGTCACCATTCCCCCGTCTCCCAACGTTCCCAGGTTTTTTGTCGGGAAAAATGAAAAACAGGCGGCATCCCCGATGCTGCCGACAGGCCGCCCTTTATACGATGCGCCGAACGCTTGGCAGGCATCCTCAATCACAAGCAGTCCGTGTTTTTTGGCAATCGCCATGATCTCGTCCATATCAGCCGGCTGTCCGAAAATGTGGACGGGAATGATCGCTTTAGTAGCAGAGGTGATGTTTTCTTCTATTTCTTCCGGATCAAGGTTGCAGGTTTCACGATCAACATCAGCAAACACCGGCTTAGCCCCCACCCTTGAGACAGCTTCGGCGGTCGCAAAAAAAGTGAACGGCGTCGTAATGACCTCATCCCCTTTGCCGATACCGAAAGCTTCGAGCGTCAGCACTAATGCATCCGTTCCGTTGGCGACCGCGACCGCTTCTTTTACACCAAGCTTTTCGGCTATTCTTTTCTCCAGCTCTTCAACCTTCGGCCCCAATATATATTGGCCGCTGTCCAACACATGCTCAAACTCTTGTAAAATATCTTCTTTTACCGTTTGAAACTGGCGTTTTAAATTGATTAACGGGATCATCTCTGTTCCTCCTCTAAAATCAAAAAGTTCCAAAATAAGTTATGATGCCTGCCGGTAATTTGGCACGGCTTGATTTTTTTCATAAAAAAAGACCTACTTGTTCAGTAAGTCTTGACCATGCTTATTTGTTAATGCCTAATTTCCCTTCCAGCAGCTGTTTGTTATGAAGGACGGATTTGTCATCGGGACGGTATTTTCTCGCCTCTTCATTGTGCTGATACGACTTTTCAAAGTCTCCTAAATTGTAGTAGCACACACACATTTGCAAGTGAGGGTACCAAGTGTAATATGCCGGATAGGTGAAGCTCCATTTATTCGAATCAGGCACCAGTGTTGTCGCCAGCTCATACCAGTAGATAGCGGCATTGTATTCCCGCCGCCGCTGAAAGTTATAGCCGATTCTTGAGCATGTTTCGGCACGAGGCGTTTTGGAAAATTCAAATGACTGGAAGAGCGATCTCAGCTCATTATCCAAGTCGCCGAGAAAGCGGTGGCAGTCGGCTTTGTTGATGCAGGCGTATACTTTGTCTTCAATCCATCCTTCTTTCATTTCAATGTTTTTATTGTAGCTTTCAATTGCTTTTTCGTAGTGTCTGTTTTCTCTTAATTCATTTCCGTAGTAAAAATAGTCGCGCGGGGTAAACGTGTCGCCGCGATCGATCTTCTTTTGGTAAATATTGAGGTTTCGTCCGACAGAGTGGCGGATTTTTTTATGCGTCACCGAGATATCGGCATTGATGATGTTCCCGAATACCTCCAAATATTGATGGCAGTCGCCTTTCCATTTAAAGTTTTTCTCCCTTTTCACCAGGCGGTTGCGGCGGTACCTTAAGGTCACATTTCCGAATTCATCAGTTCCCGCATCATAGTACATGGACACGGAATCAACGGAAGGATCAAGCGTTTCCTTCAACTCTTTTAATTTTTTCTGATCTTTCTCAAGCAACACATCGTCCGCATCCAGATAGAGAATATAATCCTTCGTGGCGTGTTTAAACGATTCATTGCGGGCAGCCGCAAAATCGCCGATCCATTCAAAGAAAAAGACGCGGTCTGTGTAGCGCTTCGCAATTTCTACGGTTTGATCTGTCGATCCCGTATCCACAATGTTAATTTCATCTACAATGTCTTTCACTGTATCAAGGCATCTCGCCAATACTTCTTCTTCATTTTTGACAATCATACATAGACTGATTGTAACCAAAGCCTTCACTCCCTGAGACTCTTTTTTAAAATCTACCCATAAAATATGAACCAGCAGCTGATCGCGTTTGTGCCGCTGTCACTGTTTTAGCTTTTCAGGCTGTGCCATTTCCGAAGTATTTTTCATAGAACTTTCTTTTCTCGCTTGAATATAGATACTACTAGCGAAAATGTGTTTAACCAGGAGGTTTCAGATGGATAATGAATTGGAATATTTGCTAGACTCTGTTGGGCTTAGTTGGAGAGAAACCGAAATATCCCAACTGATATTTCAACACAAATGGCACGATGCTGCGCAGAAGCTGGAAGAGAGGCTGGAAGCCGCTCCCTTCGATCCCGGCTTACTGATAAGCGCTGCTTTTGTTTATGAAAAAAAGCAGCAGGTTCAGAGAGCGTCTGAATTATATGATGATGCCCTCCTGTTTGTCAGGAGCGAACATCAACATCGCCTCATGAAGGAGAAAGAAGACCTTTTCAAAAAAATGGTCAGGCGTCCAAAGATCATTTTTTTCGTCAAACCGGATTTAGACCGGTTTTTGAATGCTGTCGTTGAGCGCCTTTCCGGAACTTACCGGACCAGAAAAATCGCGGTTCATGATTTGAATCAAATCGACACTGGTATGCAATGGGCGGATATTTGCTGGTTTGAATGGTGCGATGATTTATTGATCCACGGGAGCAAAGTCCCTTCTGCAGCGGCCAAAACATTAATATGCAGGCTCCACAGCTATGAAGCATTTACTTTTTATATTAAAAAGGTATATTGGCAAGCGGTGGATCAAGTGATCTTTGACGGGGAACACATGCGGGAATATGTATTAGATCAAGTTAAATCGTTGAAAAAAGAGAAAACGGCCGTCGTTCCAAATGGAATCAATTTAGACGAATACACCTTTCAGCAAAGGCAAAAAGGCTTTCATATCGCATATGTCGGCTATATCAACTATAAAAAAGGTCCGATGCTTTTGCTGCAGGCTTTCAAGGCACTGATTGACAAAGACTCAAGATACAAACTGTTCATCGCCGGGACGTTTCAGGACGCCCGCTATCAGTTGTACTTCAAGCAAATGATTGATGAACTCCGGCTGACTGACAGCGTCCAATTTGACGGATGGCAGGATGATATGAATCAATACTTGGAAGATAAGCATTACCTGATTTGCACGAGCCTTCTTGAAAGTCAGCATATGTCGGCCATGGAAGCGATGGCTAAAGGCATAAAACCGCTGATTCACAATTTTTACGGCGCAAAGACGATATACGATGAATCAGTTGTTTGGAATACAATAGATGAATTCGTGGCCATGATCACAAGCGGTGATTATACATCTCTCCATTATCGGTCGTTTATTGAAGAGCATTATTCATATGACCTGAGCATGCGCAAAATTGAAGAGATGATTTCAGGCTTTGCAAAGCAGTCAGAGTTGACGGTTATGCCAAATCCGCCGCTGATTACGGTAGGCATCATCAACTATAATTACAGTAATTTTATTGATGAATGCCTTCAATCCGTTTTAAATCAACTCTACCCTAATATCGACATTCTGATCGTTGACGACCACTCAACTGACGACTCGATGCAAAAAATCAGCAGCTATCAAAAAACGCATCCGCACATTCGAACGATATGCCACAGCGAAAATACAAAACTTCCTGATCTCGCTTTTAAGGAAATCTTCCAAGAGGCAAAAGGCGAATATGTTTTGCTTTTAAGCGCAGATGATTTCCTTCCGCACAATTTGGTGCTCCATGACTTTATGCAGTGCTTTTTTGGAGAAGAGGGATTAGATTATGTGTACGGGGACCTTTTGCTTGTTGATCAACACGGAAAAAATGCGGGGCTGTGGACGTATCAAGAGTATGGCGATGAGGAGCTGGTGAGGACTATTTTTCAAAGGGGCGGCTCAGGCATTGTCCCGATGGTGGGCATGTTTAAAGCATCTTATTATCAGCAAAAAGGCTTTACTTGGCTGGTTGATCCGCAAAAGCCGCTTGCAGGGGATGTGCTGAATTGTTTGGCCAACACGAAGCGCGGCTGGAAGCGCCGCTATTTAAGAAAACCTGTATTGTGCTACCGCCGCCATCAAAACAATATTTCCTACCAATTGCATAAAAGGATTCAATCGCTTGTGTACGTCATCGACTATATTGTGAAAGAATTTGACGAAAGCGTCTATTTTCCCCATATCAAATGGAAGGAGCTTGAGGAAAATCAAAGACAGTCCTTGAAATATTTCAGCATCGGAAAAACCTTTTGGAGAATGGCCCGGAGATACGCACAAAACGGATATACCCGGCATTTAGATCAAGACGCCAAAAAAGAATGCATTCAGCCGCTCCTGGATAAAATGGATGAATACTTCCTATTAAGCCTCGCTTCAGACAATCAGTATGAACGATATATGAAAAATATAAAAAAAATCCAGCTGATATAATGCCTTCCGCTCTGTGGAAGGTTTTTCTCTTATACTCTCGCACAAATACACAGTCATATAGATTCATTTATACGTATGATAGAGCGCACAAAGCGTTTTTATTCTGCCATTAAAAGGAGAAATTGAAAGCAGCGTGATCGATGGGAGGTCATCATGAAAGATTTCAAGTCAGACATCATTCATTGTCTGGAACAAAAAGATTGGAACAAAGCCATGAAACGCTTAAAAGAGTGGGAAGCCGACGGCTCGCATAACGAGCCCGATTTTTATTTTTTTCAAGCCTCTCTTTCTGTCTATCTCGGCCATGACCATAACGCCTGGCTATGGCTCTGGAGGGGGCTTGACCTTTTTCCTGATAACAGATCTTTAAATCTGCTGATGGGAAAAGTGTGCCTGCGCACCGGAAGGGAAAAAGAGAGCGCGGCCTATCTTCAAAAAGGAGATGGAGCAGAAACCGAAAGCGGGCCAAAGCTTGATCTTCCTGTTCATGAAAAAACCGAGCCTCCGGCCGGGCAAATTCGCGTTTTGCAAGGCACAATGGAAATCGCCAACCAAATGAACACCTTGGCTAAAGGGCTCTCACAGCATGGCGCGCTTGCCCACACTTTAAATTACTATCCTTATTATTTAAATTACGCTGCCGACTACACCTGGTCATTGCTGAAAGAACGCAATACGCCCGCCATGAATGCGAAGCTGAGAAGGCTTGCCAGTGATCTCTTGCCATCCTATGATTTGTTCCATTTTCATTTTGGCACAAGCTTTACGCTGGACATGTCGGATTATCCCATTTTAAAACAGGCAGGTAAACCAATGATCATGCATCATTGGGGCAGCGATGTGAGGCTTTATTCAACATTGGCTAAAACAAATCCATACGCCGTTGTCAAAACGAAAAACGAAGCGCTAATTCGATATCACCTCAAACGAATTTCACAATATGTCCAGCACTGCATCGTCGCCGATATGGAACTTTACGAGTATGTAAAAGACTATTATGAGCATATCCACATGATTCCTACCATGATCCAGCTTGACCGCTATATTCCCGACTACAGGTCAAATGAAAAACCGCTCATCGTTCATGCCCCCACCTCTCCAGGAATAAAAGGAACCCGCCATATCCTTAAGGCGGTGGAGTCTTTAAAAGAAAAATACGATTTTCATTTTCACCTAGTACGAGGGGTTTCTCATGAACAGGCAAAGAAAATCTATCAAAAGGCGGATTTGATCATTGATCAGCTTCATATCGGCAGCTATGGATTATTTGCCGTCGAATCGATGGCAATGGGGAAACCCGTTATCTGTTGGGTCAGTGATTTTATGAAGGAGCACTATCCTTCCGAACTGCCTCTCATAAGAGCAAATCCCGACAACATTACAGAAGTGATTGAAAATGTGCTGAAAAACCGGGATATGCTGCCGGAAATCGGCCAGAAAGGAAGAAAGTATGCAGAAGTTCATCATGATATGGTGAAAAATAGCAAAAAAATGCTGGCTGTTTATCAGGCGCTACTTTCGGGATGATATTGAACACCTTTCGCGTCGCGGGATTTGTAATTCAAAAAAACGAAACAAGCAGGTGAACAATTGATGAGCGATATGACAGAGTTATCCGGCCAGCATATTTTCATAACTGGCGGAGCAGGCTTTATCGGATCCTCTTTAATAGGAAAGCTGATAGAGCGCAACAGCGTCACCGTATACGACAATTTTTCAAGAGACTCCCTCCGGTATAAACCTTACCGGGACCATCCTCACTTGAAAGTGGTGCAGGGAGACATTTTAGATGTGAACACGCTTAAAAAGGCGATCCAGGGGGCCAGCCACATTGTCCACGCCGCCGGCATCGCAGGGATTGACACGGTCATTCAAAATCCCGTTAAAACGATGCAGGTCAACATGATCGGTTCAGCCAATCTGCTAGAAGCGGCTGCAGGTTTAACCGAATGCAAAAGGGTCGTTTGTTTCAGTACGAGTGAAGTGTTCGGCCAAATCGCTTTCAGAGCGCGCGAGACCAGTCATACTGTTTTAGGGGCTGTGGGAGAAGCTCGCTGGACATATGCTGTCAGCAAACTCGCCGAGGAACATATGGCATATGCCTATTTTAAAAAACTGGGGCTCCCGACCGTCACCGTCCGCCCTTTTAATGTTTATGGACCGGAACAAGTCGGGGAAGGCGCCATCAAAACGATGGTTCACAGAGCTCTGTTAGATGAGCCGATTTATATTCACGGCGACGGAACGCAAATCCGGGCCTGGTGTTATGTAGATGACATGATCGACGGAATATTGCGCTGTTTGACGATGAAAGAAGCCATCGGAGAGTCTTTCAACATCGGCAATGAACGGACTGTGATCACTGTATACGGATTGGCAAGCACGATTATCAGAGTTCTTGGATCAAAATCGCAAATCATCTTTGGAGAGAAAAAAGAAGCCGATATTGAACTTCGCATCCCTCAGGTCAATAAAGCAAAAGAAATGCTCGGTTTCAGCGCAAAAGTAGATCTGGAAGAAGGGATCACAAGAACAGCTGAAAGCATTCGAAAAAATTTGGATCAATAAGAAAGGAGGCGCTTTTGTTGAAACAATGGAAAAGCGAAGGAAAAGGTGAATTTACCCTTTCCCAGCTTGGAGGGTGCGGCGAAAATGTCGTTATTGAAGACGGAGTCCGCATTTTTCATCCGGAAAATATCTATATCGGAGATAACGTTTATATCGGCCATGACACGATTTTAAAAGGCTATTATAAGCATGACCTGATCATCGGCTCAAACAGCTGGATCGGTCAGCAATGTTTTATACACGGTGCCGGCGGGGTTACAATCGGAGAATTTGCGGGAATTGGTCCGAATGTCCGGATACACGCCGCCTACCATACCGATCCTGATATACCCGATAGTACCATTTTGTTTTCGCCGCTTACATTCGCTCCCATTCATATTGAAGAAAACTGCAACATCGGGATCGGTGCGTCTATTTTAGCAGGCGTTACGATAGGCGCCCACTCCAAAATCGGAGCAAACGCCGTCGTCAATCGTCATATTCCCCCGTACAGCATAGCGGTAGGCGTGCCGGCAAAGGTGATCAAAAACCGAAGGATGAAAGATGAGGAGCCCTCATGATCAGATTGATCGAGCCGTATATTACGTTTGAAGAAGTGGAAGCAGAATTAAAAGAAATATTTTCTTCCGGCATCCTGACAAAAGGCCCTTATGTCAGAACATTTGCTGATCATATTAAACAGTATGTAAGTGCAAAGCATGCTTTTTTAACAACATCGGCTACAACGGCTTTATCGATGTGCCTTAAAAGCCTTAACGTCCAACCCGGAGACGAAGTGATCGTCTCAGACTTTTCGTTTCCCGCCACTGTCAATGTAATAGAAGATTTAGGTGCCAAGCCGATTTTTGCCGATGTTGATCTTGAAACATTTAACATGCTTCCAGAAGAGCTGGAAAGTCAAATCACGTCCCGGACAAAAGCCGTTCTTTTTGTAGATGCTCTTGGAAACCCGACAGGTATCACAAACATCAAACACATTTGTGAAGCGTACGGCTTACCGCTTGTGGATGATGCCGCTTGTGCGATGGGCAGCAGTGAATACGGTTGTAAATCCGGAAAAATTGCCGATCTTACCTGTTTTAGCTTTCACCCCAGAAAGCTGCTTACGACAGGCGAAGGAGGGGCAATTACAACCGACCGGGAAGCGTTGAAAGATTGGTTTTCAGTCAAGTTAAACCATGGCGCCGCTATCTCTGACGGCCAATTGGATTTTATGGATTTCGGCTACAACTACAGATTATCTGATATCCAAGCCGCTCTTGGAATCAAACAGCTCCAAAAACTAGATGACATCATTCATCGCAGAAACCTTCAGCAGAAAGCATATAGTGAACAGCTTGAACCCCTCGGATTCCAAAGTCAAAAAATCGGACCTGACGTTGTACACAATACACAATCCGCCGTTTTCAAAATTCCAAAAAACATCGTTCGCGACGAATTGATTCAATATTTGAGCGACTGCCATATAGAGTCGACTTTCGGCACCTATTGCTTAAGCGGCACTACCTATTACCGCCGCAAATACAGACAGATTAAACCCAATTCCATTTTTCTTGAACAAAATACGATCACCCTCCCCTGTCATGACCAAGTCAATGTGGAGCAGGTAGTCTCAGCCATTCAATCATTTAGCCAACGTAAAGTCTAATCAATCAAAAACATCCCTTTCACAAAATAGTGACAGGGATGTTTTTATTCTTAGAAATAAGCAATAGAAAAAAGGCAGTAAACCATAGGTTTACTGCCCCCTGAATCATTCGCATAGCATTCCAGCGAAGTTCCGGAAAAACAAACGGAAAATATTTGCTAATAGTCGTTAAATATTAAGCGCCGGTTGGACCTGTTGGGCCGGTTGGACCTGTCGGGCCAGTTGGACCTGTCGGGCCAGTTGGACCCGTCGGGCCAGTTGGACCTGTCGGGCCAGTTGGACCTGTCGCTCCGGTTGGACCTGTCGCTCCGGTTGGACCTGTTGGACCTGTCGCTCCCGTTGCTCCGGTTGGACCGGTTGCTCCCGTCG
>NZ_LBMN02000038.1 GCF_001042485.2 Bacillus paralicheniformis | reverse complement strand
ATAGAATTTATTTCTGTAAACAATTTATTATAACATTTAAAATATCATTTGTAAATAAATTCAAAAGACTCGCTTTGCAGATAAAAAGCGAAAATGAATCTCATTGATTAAAGCAATTAAACGATCCCGTTTCTCCTTAAAAAGCGGCATGTTCTATCAAAAAAGACCCACGCCCATCGATTGACTGATCTGCCATCCCTAAGATCGATGTGTCCGCTTTGCTCGATCTGATGATTTGGATTGAGCGGAAAATAACCGATTTGCATCATTACGAAGCAGCGGGAAATTTGTATACTGGCTTCAAAGAAAGGGGGGAAGGATAGAGAACAACGGTATTTAGATTTTTGTCTCATTGTCTGACACTCCACTATACAATGAAACGAAGGAAGAATCTAACACAGCAAGAAAGCGCTGCAGAATTTGACAGTCTTGTGATTCGACTCCAGCCAAAGAAACAAATCACTTCGATTCCGCAACACCAGCTCCCGCTCCAGATCAAGCTTGAAAACGAATCACGGAATGCAGGGCTGTTCATTTTCACATGAACCTCGATGTTCTAGGGATGACATTGCCGCTGTGTCCTTTATAAGCGGTAAAATCGGGAAAAGGTGTGCCGGCTGCACACCTTTTTTTCAGCGGCTACCTTTGGCTGACCGCTATTTTAAGCCCGATCAAAGCGAATAAAGACCCTTCCAGCAAATGAACTTTTTTGGCGGCTTGCGGACTTCTGCGCAGCCGGTCTCCGACTTTTTCCGCAAACAGGCTGATCATCACAAAGATCACAAACGCTTGAATTAAAAATAACATGCCGTAAACGAGCATTTGCGTTGTCACGCTGAAGGTGCCGGGATGAATAAATTGCGGAAGAAAGGCAAGGAAGAACAAAGAGACCTTCGGGTTTAATAGATTCATCACAACGCCTTTTTGGTATAAAGCTCTGCGGTTCAATGAATCTTTAGCTTCAAGATTGAAACCAGCACTTTTTCGCCGGAAAGACTGGTAAGCTAAAAACAACAGATAGGCTGCACCTGCATATTTCACGATCGAGAAGGCGACAGCTGATTGATAGATCGCAGCAGAAATACCTGCTGCAGCAGCTGTGATATGGACGACTAACCCTGTGCATAGCCCGCATGCGGTTGCTGTACCTGCCGATTTTCCCTTTGAGATGCTCTGTGCCAAAACGAACAAGTTGTCAGGGCCCGGCATAAGTGTAAGCAGTACAGCCGCACCTAAAAAAGAAACGATCGATATCACATCCATCTGTCCAACTCCATTTTCATTAGTATTTTTTTATTATACTATCAGAGAAACTCTTTTTTGAGTGAAAAGGCGGGGAAAATGGACGGTTTTTTAGTTTCTTGTATTAGTACAAGTTTGTGCTAATCAACATATTTTGATAATGAAGAATGAAACTCAAGGAAGGGAGAAGTGCTTATGTCTTACTGCAAACCGCGCGTTCTGCCGCCAGTTGTGCATCCTACCAGGTACTGTGAGGATCACAGATACTCTAAAACGATCGTTCCTCACATCCATCCGCAGCATATTAAAAAAGTGGATCATCAGAAATACGAGCATGTTCACTATTATCCGCATTCTTATTCAAACTATAAGCCGGTTTATCATGATCACTCTTACTGCGGTAAACCTTGTAATCGCTACGAAAAATACTAACCTTTCCGGAAGAAAAAGTTCTTCTCATGAAAAAAAGGCCGTAAGAAGCGTCCTAATGGTGCTTCTGCGGCCTTTTTTTCATTTAGTTCCTGCAACCTTGCAAAGTCCCCTGCAAAACAGCTCGGCCGGCCTTTTTCGTCTTCGAATTGAAAGGACGCACTTCGACTCGGGTATTCACAGTCAGCTCTGACGATATTTCGTCAAATTTGCCCGCCCAAGGACTTCCGCCAAACCAGCTTGGCGCGTCTTCCCGGACGAGATGCATGGTGAAGCGCCAGCTGATCTGGTCCGGTATCCGGGCCATTCCTTCATATTGATCATAATCTCCAAATGAAGCAGGGGCCGGAAGCCAATCGGCGTAGATGCCGACGCTTCGCCGTTCCCTGACTGGACTGTCAGGTGCTTCGGTATACGGTTTTTTCACTTTTGCAATTAAAGCCGTTCCACGGGCATTGGGAATATCCTGGGCTGGATGAAGAACGACGCTGCATGGATAAGGTATTGGTGCGGCAGGCTGCGCTTGGATCGCCGCCGCAGGCAGCATGAGGACAAGCGACAGAGCAAGACTTCCCAAGCGTTTCATCATTGAACCACCTCCGTATCTTGAAATAGTCTAACCAGTCACACCTTTTCAAATTCTTCACCTTCAGCCGCCAGGACATTCACCTATTGACATTTTGGGAGTACCTTATGGTAAAAGACACCATGATTGGGGGCGACGGCATGGGATACTTTGTTCAGGCAGAATCAGGCGTTAACCTGTACGTAGAAGACATCAATCCTCAAAGCCGCAAAACAATTGTATTTTTGCACGGCTGGCCATTAAGCCATCTGCAGTTTGAATATCAATTTGACGATCTTTCACAAAAGGGATACCGCTGTATCGGCATTGACTGGCGGGGATTCGGGCGTTCGGATAAGCCGGCGACGGGCTACAATTACAACCGTTTGGCTGACGATATCCGCGCTGTCGTTGAGACGCTTCAACTAAACCGCTTCACGCTTGCCGGTCATTCAACCGGCGGCGCCATAGCACTTCGCTATATGTCGCGATACAGGGGTTCCGGGGTCTCAAAGCTGGTTTTGATCGATGCAGCGGCACCTGTGGGATTTACAGAAGAGACGGCAGCCAAATTGCTTCAGCAAGCGTCTCACGATCGTCCTAAGATGATGCGTGAAGTGACCGACACATTTTTCTTTCAATATATTACACAACCGTTCTCGGACTGGTTTTTTCAATTGGGATTGCAGGCGGCAGGCTGGTCAACAAAAGCGGTCATCGACATGCTGAGAGATGAGAAACTGTATGATGATCTTGGAAAAGTCGCTGCTCAGACCTTGATCATTCACGGTGTTCAAGACAAGGTGATTCCGTTTGCACAAGCAAAGGAACTCAACCGCAAAATAAGAAATTCATATCTTGTTCCGTTTCAATACAGCGGACACGGTCCGTTCTGGGAGGAACGCGAAATGTTCAACCGTATTTTAACGCAGTTTATCGGTTGATTCTATACCGAGGAGCTGCCGCCACATAATGTTCAAAAAGCAGAAAGGAATATTTTGGATAACGTGTTATGATGATAATCACCGAGACTGCTTCTACAGTTTGTAGCGTAAAAATACCCGAATAATTTTGCATTCCAGGGAAGAGAAGAATCGCAATTTTTACTAGGGTGAATCTCCGTTTTGCGCAGAAGCAGAAGGAAGCATGACGTTTCTTGAGGGGGAATGGAATTTAATGAAGTCAATTCAAGCAATCACCGTTCATTCAAAGCAATATATTGTAGGTGAGCCATGCCATCCGCCAGGATTTAAAGACGAAGCGACCGTTATGAAAATTACAGAAAAAAACAAGTTCTATGGATTAATCAGAGGCTTTGTTGTTCATTTCGATACAAAAACAGAGCTGCATATTCATACAGAGCCCGTCAAGGTATATTGGAGATGAAGGACTTTAAGCGAACATTTAAAGTATTCGTTTAGTGTGTTTTTTAACTCCGGAAGCAAGGGGTATTCAACCGGCGGATGCTTCAGGGTAATCAAGCAGATTTTCCAAACACGATCTTCAGAAAATGAACGGGCAAAAATAGGGACAAAGTATAGGTACTTATGCAGTCAGGCTTTAGCTTTTCAGCATAATGTACTAGTGAATCTATAAAATGAAAGGAGCGTGTACACATGTACTGCAAAAAACATCATGAGCCGCATGTTTACCCTACGAAATATTGTGAGGATCATAAGTATTCAAAGTCTGTCGTTCCTCATATTCATCCGCAGCATACTAAAAAAATTGACCATCACAAATATGAACATGTTCATTACTATCCGCACACTTATTCACATCATAAAGACGTTTCGCATGAACACTATCATTGCGGAAAACCTTGCAAAGGCTATGAAAAAAAGTCGGACTATGGCCATTGCTATTAATAAAAGCTTGATTATACCATATTTTGATCGCAGTTAAATATACGTTCACTCATTTCACAGACCATAGCTTTTTTATGGTCTGTTTCCATTTGGGAGGTAGTAACCGTATATCGTGATTGCGAGCAGTATGAAAGCAGAATTTACGATAAATACACAACGCATCATTGCAATTTAAACAACCGCTGTTTCCTGCAATTCACCTTTCTTCTTTTTCTAACGTGATCGTGTACTGCATCTCTTCCATCTAGCTCAGAAGGCGGATTTTCAAGTCGCACAATACATATTAATATCATTTATACCTTTTTTATTTTAAAATGGTACATATAGGATGTTGTTTTTTCTAGTTGGCTGGGAAGAAAGGAGAACCGTTATGAAAAAAACACTTTTTCAAAATGCAACGATTGTAACTCTTGATCCGCAGCTTCATACGATCGAAAAAGGGGACATGCTGATTGAAGGCTCCTTCATTCTAGACGTTGCCGAGTCGATTGCACCGGGAGACGCTGAGATTGTTGATGCCTCCAACATGCTGATCATGCCTGGATTTGTCGATACACACCGCCACGTATGGGAATCTGTGATCCGCGGAATCGGAGCCGACTGGTCCCTGCAAACCTATTTAAACCGGATTTATTATGGCAATTATGGATCAATGAGAAGGCCTGAGGATGATTGGGTCGCGAACTATTTAGGAGCGCTTGAGGCGCTTGAGGCAGGGGTCACAACTTTGCTGGACTGGACGATGATTGAATCGCCTGATCATACGGACCAGCTGATTGCGGGACTGAAAGACGCCGGCATTCGCGCAGTATTCGCTTTCGGAACATCCGGTGATGCCGAATATTGGGACAGAGACAGTGATCTTTCGAATATGAACGAAGCGAAACGGGTAAAAAAAGCATATTTTCAATCGAAGGATCAGCTTTTGACGATGGGGCTTGCCATTCGCGGTCCGGAGTTTTCTTCATGGAAGACATCTGTGTTTGAAATCGAAACGGCCCGGGAACTTGATGCCTTATGCAGCATGCATATTGCGTTTGGCAACTGGGGAGCGAAAGATCGTTCGATTGAGAAGCTGAATCAAGCCGGGCTGCTCGGTCCCGATTTAAATATGGTGCATGCCAATGCGATGAGTGAAGAAGAAATGAAAATGCTTGCGGCTCACGGAAGCTCGATTTCTGTGACACCAGAAATTGAGATGATGATGGGGCACGGCTATCCTGTTACAGGGCTCGCCCTAAAAAACAGGGTTCTTACTGCACTTGGGGTTGATGTTGTGACATCGACGGGAGGTGACCTTTTCGCACAGATGAAATTTGCCCTTCAAGCAGAGCGTGCAAAGCGCAATGAAGAGCTGTTGAAAGAAGGGATCATGCCTGGTCCCGAATTGAGCATATCGGCCGAACAAATCTTGAAAGCAGCGACCATTGACGGGGCGAGGGCATTAAGGCTCGATCATAAAATCGGCTCGCTTTCCCCCGGCAAAGAAGCTGACTTTATCATGGTGAAAACGGACAGCGTCAATTTGCTCCCTTTGACTGATGCGGTGGGGGCCATCGTCCAAAGCGCGCACACCGGAAATGTAGATTCCGTATATGTCGCAGGAAAAGCAGTGAAACGAAACGGTCGATTGGTTGATGCAGATCTTGAAAAGGTGAGACAAAAAGCGCTGGAAGCTAGAGACCATATCTTATCCCGATCCCCTGAAGGCGCCTATTGATCTTTCCTTTGAAATTCAGTGATAAACTTACCTTGCTTGACTTCAGAAGGCCGCTCTTCGGGAATTTTGTCTGTTTGAAGACCAGCTTTTTGGTTTAGTTTTCAGAGAAGAGTATGTATGGAAAAGGTTATGATGATGTTATAACCTTTTCCTGTCGCTTATAAGTTTTGATTAAAAGGGGATATAATTCACGCCATTAAGCATTTCTCTCCACAGATGATCATTAGACTGCCAGATTTCACGATCTGGAAGTGTAACCGCGCATATTCTTTTTAATGGCCAATTCTGCTCGACAATTCCTTTAACTTTTGAGTGATTGATAAGGAGTACCCTGAAGTCGTTTTGTACTAAATCCGATAATACGGACTCCAGTTCTTGAGCCTCCTTGTAGGTTCCGTTAGTTCTGACAAAAAGGATCCGATTAGCGGTTGACATCTTTTCATAAAATCTGTTGATTCTTCTATTGAATTTTTCCATCACTTCATTGTATGTGGCAAGATGTTCGAGTGTATTTTTATCTGCTTTAAAATCATGAGCTGAATCGACATGATAATAATCATCTGTTAAAGAGATATAACGGTCAGTAGTATAAACACCTGTTGAGTAGCCTGTTACCCTTAGATTTTGGGGTGCCATAAAATTTGAAAAGCGATTCTTTAAAAGACGGTTCAGTTCGGTCAGGGAAGAGGTACCGACCCAGTCTAAAGGACCTGCATACGGCCTTAAATTGTTTTTCCTAAGCTGAAGAGCAGTTAAACAGAGGTGGCCTAATCCGAAAATGGCATTATAGTCTCCTTTTATATCATTCAAATTCATAATCTTAACTCCTTTTGTGGATTAATTTCCAACAATCTATTTAGTATTCTATGTTTTATAAAAGGGTTGAGTAACAACAGTTGCCTACATTGAGGTCTCGGAACAGGAGAGTTTAAAGAATGGGGCGGAAACATAAATAAAAAACAACGTAAAAGTTGTTTTTTAAAGGGAATCTTTTATCTGTAATAAAAGGATGTCTATAACAGAGTCATTCAAATTCTTTAGAATAGCTGAAATGTCTAAAACCAGCCTTCCTGTTTGTTCGTTATCAAGGATTAAATCTTTATGATGGGAAATAATAGATTCCAAAACAACGGCAAGTTCGACACCATTGTCAATATTTGCTATCAATGAGCTTTCTTTTATTTTTGTCAGAAGCCAATTTAAATCATCCAAACCTTCAATAGGGTAGTAATGAATCTGATACAGATCGGCTACCGAATTTTCAGTCAGAATCTGTTCCGCTTTTTCTTTTGTGATGGCATCTTCCGAATAGACATAGGGAATATCTGCATTCCCAGAATGTATGCCTCCCGTATGTCCGTAGCGGTCATCGTCAATGGAGTCATCTGTATAAAGTTTAGAGAGAAATTCTCCAAATGAGCCGGCTAATCTAAAATTCTCTTCAAATTCTGAGTCAAAATAGTGAACGGGCGGATTTTCTTTCGTCTCCCTGTAGTCAAGCGCTATCCACGTATGGCCGTCTCCATGAATAAGGACCAGGTTGTCAGGCAGTCCCCATTCTTTAATAAAGGCTTTACTCTCGAGAATTCCATCCTTTTTCCCTATGCCTAATAAGTAGTCAAACTGGACATGATCTTTAGCCCAGGAGGTGGGCCGTTCAGAAGGGAAGGCGTTAAAATTGATATAGCCACCATTTTGTTCAAGAATAAGCGCTTTATATTCCTCCGGAAGTCTCACACCTAACTTTTTTTCAGCTTTCAGAATGCCTCTCTCTGATATGCTTTTTAAAGTGTACGGATCTTCGTCTTCGTATATCCAAAAGTTTTTCAAATGATACCCCCACATTCGTTTATATCAGTATCTATCATGCAAAATGCTGCTCGGGCCTTTATGCTTGTATTGCCTTCCTGCAGTCTGTTATAACGGCTATCTTTGGCTGAAGACCGAGAAATTATCATACGTTTGCGGAATAGCTCCGTATGTTCCTTTAATACGAATATCTTTACATTCACCTTCGGTATTCTCAAAATAAAGCCTGTAAGTCCTAGGCATCAATGTGATGACATCCTGAGCAGTTCGATCAGGCCAGTTCCCTTCAAAATCTTTAATGCTTAAACTCATAAACCTGCCGGAAAGATGCATCATCTGAATTTTAATCGTTGTTTTGCAGTTTTCTGCATTAAAAATCGTAAACTTGTAGCCAATATGCCAGTGAGAAACGTTAGAGTCGCTATAGGGAATGTCCTCCACATGAGTTCCCGTAAACGTAAGATTCAGCTTGTGCGGGAACGAATAAGCTTCAGCACTGCTCCCAAAACTGAAAAATCCACAAAATAACACCATGACCAGCAAAAAGCGTTTCATTCAAAACCCCCTCCTTTTTCCATTTTATTGTAGCATAGATGAGTTGAAAAAGATGGAAGTTTTTTGAGGAGAAGCACAAAACCAAAAATCGCGTATGGCTTTGATAGGGTGTAAAAGCCTCTCCAACTTTTTTTAACCGGATGGTCGAGCAGCCATGAAATTGAAGATCTTGGTTTGACTTTTGCTGTAGGGGTTGATGAAGGCCGAGAGACTGCCCTTGAAAAAATTTATTTAAATGGGCGTCAATGATCCAAAGAAAGATCGAATCACCTTGACATACCAATATGTTAATCCGTACACAGCAGGAGCCCAGATTGCCGGGCTGATGAATGCTGGAACGAACTATTTGCTTCAAACGTTATCGGTGTCAATAGGGAAATCAAATATGCAGGAGCTGCAGCCATTAACGGAAAAACAAATAGGCTCCTTGGTTTACTAGATGAAAAAGATGTAGACGGGATCATGTGGATCAAAGGGAAAGGGATAGAAGGAATGGGTGGAAGGTTGATCATAAACAAAGTGACTATTCAGAAAATTGAATCGTGGGACTAGGGGGCTGCCGATTTCACCTTTGGCTCCCCCTAGGTTGTTGATTGCAAGAAATAGCTTCTTGTCCTACCGACGAAGGAAAAGAAATATGGAACATGAAAAATCAAAGAATTTTAAAAAATGTCGATGGCCGTTTATATTATTCTCCTTCAATAGGGAAAAAACGGTTTTACCGTAATTTCAAAATGACCCGCAGGTCTAGATTTTCCGTTTAAGATTAGCCTTCCCGTGTTTGGAGAGGCTTATGTTGGCTATGTCCAAATAGTTTATTTAATCTGCCATTCTTTAATGACAAGTGTTGAAGAGCCGCTGTCAACAATCGGATCAGAATTTCCGATCTCTGTTGCTTCCTTGAGAGACTCTGCGCTGATAAGATAAGCGCCCCCGGAAGCATCGCTGAAAGGGCCAAACATTTCCAAGCGGTTCTCGGCTTTAAGCCTGTCCAAAAATTGATAATGGGCTGGCACATATTGATCTTCAAAATTCTCGGTTCTGGTTGTTATGAGTAAATATTTTTTCATCGTAGCACGCCTTTCTGTCAAAAGATGACTTTATCTTAGCACAAATATATAGAAGATTCATATAAAAGTTCGATCGGCGGAAGGCGTAGCTGTTTTCCTTTCGATCGCGCCACATTGGCAATGATTGAAAGTGATTTTGAAGTAAAGGAGCGGAAGACCAAGGAGACGGGATTTGAATTTCATGAAAAGAGTGACACGGATATTAATAGGGAAACAGGGAATAAAAAAATAGATATTTACAAAAATATTAGTCTTAAATGGAGAATCCTCGGACACAAAACCAGCGCAATCATGAGTTTGCTTTGTGTCTTTTTTATTTTAAGGAGGGATCAATCATCTTTTTATAATTGTCAAGATCATTGAGGGAATTCTAGAGATGAGGCAGTAAAAAGACTAAGTTTGTCATTCGGCCATCACTTTTGATTTACTGAATGATTAATTTGGGACTTGAGAACATCGATACTTTGTTAATCTAAGCGGAACTAACTTACTTTTTAAGTTAGTTCCGCCGTTCAAATGACTAATCCAGATTTTGATCGATCGTTCCTTCAAAATAGTCATCACTGACTTGTTCATGAGTTTCAGCCAATCCTTTTTCCAACTGCGTGGCTCCTTCATAATCCGAGGGGTCAAAATATTTTCCTGCCACATCCGTGCTGTCATTCATGTTTTCTTTGTTATCAGTTTCAGTATTAACGTTCTCTGTCTTAGCATTGCTGTCTAACGATTGCTGAGAATCGTATTCCTTGTCTGCTGAAGAAAATCTTTTGTAGTCATCGGGTCTGTCTGCTCCATGTTTTTGCGTCACGTTTATCACTCCATATTATTGAATTTTATGTTTCCTTTAAAATTAGACAGGGGCATCTGAAGACCATTTCAGTCTGATGATCATTCAATACAATGGTTTCACTCCTTTGCGAATTGTGCTGAAATATCAACTCTTTTTATTGTGTCTGTTGAGGTGGTATTCATTCGCTTTTTCGGGAAATCAATCTTCAACCCTAGGGGAAAGAGAACAGGCGCAAAAAAATCATAAAGCAAAACCGGGCGTGCAGGAACGACGCCAATCCTTTCAATGGCAGACATCAAACAGGATAACTTCCTATTCGATGATTAAGGCTTATGTATTTAAGAACATGTGAACTTACGTTGGGCGCCTTCACTGGGGGATAAAAGTGGAAAAAAAGCGAATTCAACTCTGGATATATTTTTCCTGCCTGTTTATGTTTTTTTGTTTCTATATGATGAAATGGTTGTTTTCAATGATGCATATGAACCAATAGCTGCGTAACCATAGAATCCGCCCATAAATACTCCAGCTATGAGGCTGTGTCGATGGCTTATGCAAACAGATATGATTAAGCCTAGTGCGATCGCAATTGATGGGACATACTTTTTGGGAACCTTGAGAAAAATTTTAATTATCTGTGTGACGATCAAAATAATTGGCACTGCTATAACTGCATCCCAAAAGTTTGTATGAATGATTGGAAAATCCAAAAAAGACACCACCTTTTTCATCAGTATTTCTTGATTTGCTGAAAAGTATTTAACCCGAGCAGCAGAAAAACTTACGGATCGCATAAATAAAGCAGTATATCAGCTTCAAGAAACATCACAAGTGCTCTGAGTCATGATGTTGTTGTTTAGCTTAGAAATAAGTTTTGAATTATCTTTTTGCAGCCGTTTCATTAGCGGCATTTTTTATGCGCTTGAAATTCTTGATTAAAGAATAGTTGAAAGGATCTATTCACCAATTCCTTTCCGTATAGTGGTAAACTCTTAGTTGGTCATTACTTTTGTCATACATTTTTCGGGAAGCGAGGTATTGCATATGATCGGTTCAATACTTGGAGAAACGCTGGCTTTAGATATCATGAAAGTTGATTTATCGATGAAGAAAGAATTTTTGACAGAGCTGAAAGCTTGCCGCAAAGAGCTAGAAAAAGACAAAACGGAGTTCTCTGATTCTAAAAAGACGATCACCGAACCACAGTTGTCGTCTCATTCGTGGCAAGGCAGTCTTGCTGACTCCTTTAACCGTATTCGAGGCCTGATGAAGACTGCCTACAATGACATCAGCGGAAAACAGCTTTCTGATGTTTTAAGCAAAATCGATGAACGAATCAAATCTTTAGAAGAGGATATTCAATCGCTCAGCCAGGAAGTTCGTTCTTTAGAGAAAAAGATTGAGAACGCGAAGCGCGAAGCAAGGAGTAAATGAAAAATGGGTCAAGAAATAAAAGTAAATACTGGGGAAGTCAAACAAGAGCTTTCTAAAAAAATTCCCTAATGAACTAAGAGAGTTTTATTTAAGAGTAGGGTATGGTTTTATTTGTAATCTTGATAAAACCCATAGAGATAGAGTAATGGATCCCCATGAACATGTTAGTCTTTTTTGAAGGGTGAGGGGACATATCTTACTCTAGATTTAGAACGGGAAGAAGAGAACGGTATTTGTCCAGTATATTATTTTGACAAGAAAATAGCGGCCATCACTCGAAGAGTTTTTGAAGAAAATGGATGAAGAACCAGACTAACATATTCATGCTTAAATTGACTTGAGAATTGATTAACTTTGAAGGATTACCTTGATTGGCTATTGCCTTTCAAGGTTTTTTATATTTACTCCGAAAAAAATCGAAAAAAGGGGCATAGAATGGAAGACACACCTATCCCTGATCAAATGATGTATTGAATGATAATGAAGTCGTCATCTTCACAGAGCAGCGAATGGAGTCTATGCAGTATTGCGCGTGATCGTCATTACAAAGCGTTACGGTCCCATGGGTATGATAAGTCTTTCAATTTCTTCAATGCTTTCTTCTTTCTTTTTTGAAAATTATATGTCATAGTACCGATATAATGATTAAGTAGAATTGAAAGAGTGATGTCCATTGTTATCTTTAGGAAATATTATAACAATAGAATTTGAAAACGAAATTCAAGAATATGTCCTTGCGAAAAGTAAAGTGTTATCAATTGAAGACAATGTTTTAAGAGTGCATTATCCTGTTGATGAAGAAACGGGGAGAACTGTTATTATTCCAACAAATACAGCGGTAACAGTTCATTTTATAAATGAGCAACAAGTCCCATATAAATTTAATAGTGTAATAAAAGGCCGAGAAATTTATCAGGATATACCTGTACTAAATATGTATTTACCTGAAGAAGTTCAAATGAAAAAAGTTCAAAGACGGCAATTTTTTAGAGTCAATACAACGCTTCCCGTCACTGTTCGCCCATATGGATCTGGCTCAATGTTTAAAACATATACAGCAAATATCAGTGCTGGAGGCGCTGCGTTAATCATTGAAGAAACGCAAAAACACGAACCGGAAGAAGATTTGAATCTAAGTATCCATCTGCCAAATGAGGGACATGATGAAGATGTGATTGACGTCCATGCTCAAGTTAAACGCACTTACATTGATCGCAGAACAAACAAACAGCTCATGACAGTTGAATTTATCAAGATGAATGAACATGATGAGCAAACCCTTGTACATTATTGCATAAAATTGCAATTGACAGAAAAAAGGAAATTGAAAACTGAATGAATGGAAGTTTAGGAATACAGTGATCTGCCTGATATCCCTCAATTAATTCAGAAGAGATGTTTCGTCCCCGCCATATACATTTATGGAAACCTGTTGGCAAGTTGGCGTCCAACTCTGCCAACAGAAGTCATCAACTGCACTGAAGTGTAGTGAGCCTTCATATGTAACAGATATTCTGCATGAAAACGGCAGATCGACAAGCAACATCGTCGGTGAAGCAGTGGAATCCTAGGCTGCGCCGGCCGATTTCAAGGTCAAAAAAGAAGCTTGAGTTCTCGTCGCATAAGCTTGGAATGCGTTATCAAAAAAGGTGACATAACCGGGATTTAATGGTCGCGACCGCTGAACCAACGAAAAAAAGAGAAGCCTTTTTTCTTCTGCCAATGAAGAAAAAGGGCTTTTTAATTTGCTGAAAAACTTCTTTTTTGAAGCAAAGCACCAAACACCAGTAGAAAAAGGCGGTCGTAAGATTTCTGTGAGCTCTCGTCTGGCAGAATCGAATACGAATTGAAAAAAGGTTGAGAAATTGCTTGATGACAAATTAAAACCGATCAAGACTTATTTAAAAAAGGCCGTTTGGGATGGCTTATTTTAAAAGGAAGATTACGATGAGAAACCAGGAGATTATCAAAAAGGCAGAAATAACGTTTGCTACTCTTAAAAGCGGTGGACTGGTGATTCCAGCTTAAGTATCAACGTGATGATGGCCGTGTCATTCGGATGGACCATGATGCCCAGAAATCCTGAGAAGAACGGTTTCTGGACTGCGTACCATAAGAGCTGGTGTGAAGGAAATTGAAACCTAACATTATTTAATTCGTATCTATAGTAATTTGAACATTATAGGGAGTGTTAAATTGAAGATTGCACTATTGATTATTGCAGGTATAATAATTTCTCTTGGTTTAGTAATAGCAATCGGTATTCTTATGTTTCGGAGGGAAATAAAAAAGTTAAATCCAGAGTATATTGTACAGTTTGTTAAAGCAAAATCAGGAAGCGGGAATGTCTCATTATCCATAAAACACAACGATGAGAATTGGGTTGATGTTAACGTAAACGAACAACTCCCTCTGGCAAGTACTGTGAAAATCATCTTAGCCATTGAATATGCACAACAAGCAGCAGCAGGAAAAATCGATCCGCAAAAAGAAGTAAGATTAAAGGAATTAGAGAATTTCTATATCCCAAAAACAGACGGCGGTGCGCATGAGACTTGGATTATTCAATTGAAAAAAGACAAAGAGATAGATCGTGTTCCATTATGTGAGGTAGTCAACGGGATGATTGCTTACAGTTCTAATGCAAATACTGAATACTTAATTGAGGTGCTGGGGCTTCAAAACATCAATCATGTTCCAAAGAGCTTAGATATGTTAAAGCATGAGCCTATGTATCCCATTGTAAGTGCACTTTATATACCTGCCCAACTGATGAACGAAAAGAACTTATCGAAAAAAGAAGTCCTAGAAGTAATGAAAAACATGGATATGCATGAATACCGTAATAAAGCGATTGAAATTCATAATAGATGGCTGAGCCAACCACTAACTGATCAAGAAAAAAAACAATTAAGAAAAACTTTGGACAATGATTTTCAAAAAATTTGGTCCGACCGTTTGCCCCGATCAACGACTAGAGATTATGTATCTATTATGAAAAAGCTAAATAGCAAAGTATATTTTAGTGAAAGTGTATATCAATATCTTGATCCAGTAATGGAACAAATAATGAGAAATCCAAACAATTGTGAATGGCTTGTTCATGCGGGACAAAAGGGAGGATCTACCGCGTTTATTCTTACAATTGCAATGTATGCGACAGATAAAGATGGAAACCAGACAGATATTGCATTTTTTGCAAATGATTTAACTCCAGTCGAGAAAGCAAAACTTTCTCGAAATATGAATGGGTTCCTGCTGAAATTTTTAAAAGACTCTAAATTCCGCGCCCATATCAAAAAAGAATTATCTATTTTAGATTTGCCTGGTTCACTTTCATGACTATCCCCCATCGGAAACCACACTCGCGGTCTTTGCCGTATTTGGCCAAAATATAATTTCAATTCTTGGTTTCTCGAAATCAATAATCTTAGCTGTTTACTCTCATCTTAATAGAGACACGCAGCGTAAAGAGTTTATCAATGTTGAAGTGCTTCCCGCAGTTTAGTAGCATTTTGAATATTGTTTTGTCTAATAAAGCAATACCAATTATTAAGCATTTTACCGACTTTCTCAAACGCAACTTTAGGTTCCAATGCCACCAGCATCCTTTCATATAGTTGATTTTAAATATTCGAAAAATTAATGTCTGGTCTTTTCCTTTTTTGGAATCTGAAAAAGGTTATGCCGAACGTGTCAGGGTATAAGACCTACTCAATAAGATTCATTTTCATGAATTGACAGGATTTATTCACCAATTCTTTTCTATAAAGTGGTAAAATATTTTGTGGTATGTCACTTTAGTATTAGAGGAGAATGCTATGAAGACTCTTGATGTTCAGGCGTTGCACAAAGCTATTGATCAAACGTTGGAACAATTAAAACAACAATCAGAAGAATTTGTTCAAGTAAAAAAAAGCGTTGAGGATATTGCATCACTTGATGATGCTTTAAAAGGAAAAGGCGGCGACGCGATCCGCGCCTTTTACGAGGAATGCCACACTCCTTTTCTACAGTTCTATGATACTTTCATAGAGGAATACAGTTCCACGCTGAAGAAAATGAAAACCGCGTTGAATTCTCTGGAACCTAACCATAATGGGTTTATTTCGCAAAACTTTCTTGAGCACGAGCTAGAACAAGGGGTGAATGCGGCCGACCGCACAACGAAACATTTGGTCTCTAAAACCAACGCCACGATCGCAAAAGTCAGCCATATCGTTGATTTACCAGATTTGAATGACAGCGGTTTTCATGAACAGAATCAGAAAGCATTAAAGGAAATCAGCACGACCCTTGAAAAGCTGCATACGTTTGACCGCGAGCAAACAAACGCCCTCAAAACGGCTGAAAACGACCTAGAAACGATGCAGAGATACATAAGCAGGCTTGAAAAAATGTACACAGGCCCTAAAATTGAAATCACGGGCTATCAAAAAGGTTCGATTTTAAAGCCGGATGAGATGGACACTTTGCGTGGTGGCCAAGACACAGCGATGGGCGTTATGATGGATAAGCTGGACAAGAGATCGAAGCTTGAAAAAGAAGTTAGCGAGGTTAGCAAACAGGATAATAAAATTGCTAAACTAAAGGAGAAGCTTGATGATTACAATTTTTCAACAGCTTCAGAGTTTTACGAGATGGCTGCGGAAATTGGGTACGAAAACCTTTCCCCTTGGCAACAGCGATATTTCAATCAAATTGAAGGCGCTCGTGATTTTGGCAACGCAATTAAAGGAAGTGCTGAAGGACTCAAAAATGCAGTCGTCGATACTGCGGTAGGCCTATGGGACATGGTCGTTCACGCAGACGAAACGATTGAGGGCATTAACTTTACACTTCATCATCCTGATGTCACATTCAATATTATAAAAAAAGGAATTGAAGACTCGTATCAACGAGATGTCGTCAATGGTGATTCTTACACCCAAGCCAGATGGTTTAGCTATGCCGTTGGAATGGTCGGGACATCGATTGTTGGCTCTAAAGGCGTTGACAAAGCAGCAAAAGCCGCCAAAGCGGGGAAGGTAGGGCAGGTCGCTGCCAAAGCAACTAAAGCTTCTAAAAAAGTATCGAAACAAGCTTTGGAAAAAAGCGTAGCGTCTTTCAAGAAATCGATGCAAAGGGTCGCTTCAAACATAAAAGGAATTCAAATACACAACCCTTTTGCGCCGCAAGTTCAGCTTGCAGGCGGGGGTAAAGTTCCTTATCATGCACTTAATGGGGAGCATATAAAAGACAGTCTTATTCAGTTTGCGAAGAAAGTCTCTGATATAAGCAGAAAACCGTTTAAAGGAAAAAATATAAATCTACCTTGGTTAAATAAAAAACGGTATGAAGCTGTTGAAATAGAAGGACACGTAAAGACAAAAGGAGAGACTAAAAATGTAAGTCGGAGAGTGTATATGTTTAAGGATGTTGATATTAATAGAATTGATCCTAAAAGTGGAAAGACAAATTTACAGTTAATGAAGGAAGGAAGACCACCTTTTGCAAATGATGGTACTCAAATTAACCTACACCACCTAATACAAGAAGAACCTGGCGCTATGGCAGAGATTCCAAATAGCTGGCATACTAAATATAGCAAGGTATTACACGGGCTAAAAGGAAATGGAGAGAGTTTTCGAAATGATCCTGTTTTAGAAAGTCAGTATGATAGGTTTCGGGATAGGTACTGGAAATGGAGAGCTAAACAATATTTAAAATAATTAGAGGTGTTGTAATTGTTAACCGAAAAAGTAGAAAAATTAATTGATGAGAACAAAGGCCATGCGACAATTACAGGAGGAGTTTCTGAAGAAAAGGTTAAATTTATTGAAAATGAACTTAATGTTAATCTTCCGGAGAGCTATAGATGGTTTTTAAAAAAATATGGTTCTGGAGGGATCTACGCTGCTAACATTTTAGGCTACGATCTGGTAAGTGCATCTGTAGTTGAAAAAACTAAAGAGTATAGAGAGCTTTACAACCTAAATGAAGGATTAGTAGTGATAGAGGATATCGATATCTTTGCCTACTGCCTAGATACGA
The DNA here is from genome assembly GCF_001042485.2 of Bacillus paralicheniformis. Taxonomy (GTDB): domain Bacteria; phylum Bacillota; class Bacilli; order Bacillales; family Bacillaceae; genus Bacillus; species Bacillus paralicheniformis. The sequence goes on along the minus strand of NZ_LBMN02000038.1, from coordinate 92,759 downwards.
ATAAAATGATTGATGGAGAATGTCCTGTAGTTGTATGGGCAACTCAAGGAGGTTATGGAAGAACTGTTGAACAAGATTTCTTAACTTTTCTTTTTGAAAGACTAAAAGAGAAAAAAGAAATTTGGGAAGAGGACGAAGATTGGGACGATGAAGAATAATTTAATATATTCAAGCACTTAATCTCTGATTGAGTGCTTTTTTTATTGTTCAATTTCCGAGAAAAATCCGACAAAAAGGGGGATAAAATGGGGGACTTTTTCTATTCCACTTTGTCATACGATAGAGACAAGAAAAACGAACGTATACCTGAGTCCAAGAAGGAGAGCCTGCGGACACTGATCTTTTGCACACGGATGTTGTGCAGCTGATTGGTGGCCGCTTTTTTATTGGCCAGAATGGGAGACGCACCTTTCCCTTATCAAGTGTGTACTCGGATGTATCAAATGATGATGAAGGTCGTCAGCTTCACAGGAGGAGCGGCTGGAGTCTATGCAGGATTGCGCGCCTTCAGTTACGGTGTTTGTCGGTGTTGAAAAGGACGGCGCCCCAAAGCCGGAAAGAGAGCCTGTCAGTGCTGCTGCCACGGTTAGAACAGACATTGTTTTTTTCATGCTGATCCCTCTTTTTCATCTACCCTCTCGTTTCCCGGTGAGGATGCAATAAAACATGTGAGTGCGCTTTGTATGTTTTATTGATCCCTTGCAAGGGAAGAGAAATGGGTAATTCGGTATATACACAAGCAAGAAAGGGGAATGGAGATGGCTGACAAGAAAAAAATCACAATAAACGGCGTTGAAATGGAAGCGTCCGAGGAACAGACGGTGCTGCAGCTTTTGAATAACAGCTCGATTGAAGTGCCGCAAGTTTGCTATCATCCTAGCTTAGGGCCGATTGAAACATGCGATACGTGCATCGTCAGCATCAATGGCGAGCTGAAGAGGTCGTGCTCCGCTGAATTAAAGGATGGCGACGTCATTGATACGCTTTCGTCTGATGTGAAAAAAGCGCAGGTTATCGGGATGGACAAGATTTTATATAATCATGAGCTTTATTGTACAGTTTGCGATTACAACAATGGGGGATGTGAAATACATAATACGGTGAAAGAAATGAAAGTCAATCACCAAAGCATCCCGTTTGATCAGAAGCCTTACCATAAGGATGAATCAAATCCGTTTTACCGGTACGATCCGGATCAATGTATTTTGTGCGGACGCTGTGTCGAAGCGTGTCAGGATGTTCAGGTAACTGAAACACTGACCATAGACTGGGAGCGGAAACGCCCGCGCGTCATTTGGGATAATGATGTGCCGATCAATGAGTCATCTTGTGTATCATGCGGACACTGTTCTACCGTCTGTCCATGTAATGCGATGATGGAAAAAGGAATGGAGGGGGAAGCCGGATATTTAACAGGAATCGATGACGAAACGCTGCGTCCGATGATCGAGATTACAAAAGGCGTAGAAACAGGGTACGGCTCGATTCTCGCCATTTCCGATATGGAATCTGCCATGCGTGATGAACGAATCAAAAAAACGAAAACCGTCTGCACATACTGCGGCGTCGGCTGCAGCTTTGATGTCTGGACAAAGGGCAGAGACATTCTGAAAGTCGAGCCGCAGGAGGAAGCGCCGGCCAACGGCATTTCTACTTGTGTAAAAGGAAAGTTCGGCTGGGATTTCGTCAACAGCGAGGAACGCCTGACAAAGCCGCTGATCCGAGAAGGCGACCATTTCCGCGAAGCTGAATGGGAAGAGGCGTTATCGCTGATCGCCAGTAAGTTCACGGATTTAAAAGAGGAGTTTGGCCCGGATTCGCTTGCCTTTATTACATCTTCTAAATGTACAAACGAAGAATCCTACCTCATGCAAAAGCTGGCCAGAGGGATCATCGGCACAAATAATGTCGACAACTGTTCGCGCTATTGCCAATCTCCTGCGACTGCCGGCCTGTTCCGGACAGTCGGCTATGGCGGTGACTCAGGGTCGATTACAGATATCGCGGAAGCGGACCTTGTGTTGATTATCGGTTCGAACACGTCTGAATCGCATCCGGTCTTGTCCACTCGCATTAAACGGGCTCATAAGCTGAGAGGGCAGAAAGTGATCGTAGCGGATATCAGAAAACACGAAATGGCAGAGCGCTCTGATTTATTTGTCCAGCCGCGTGCAGGATCAGATATCGTCTGGCTGAATGCCATCGCCAAATATTTAATTGAAAACGGCAAGGCAGATGAACGCTTTTTGCAGGAAAGAGTGAACGGACGGGACGAATATGTGAAAAGCCTAACGCCGTATACCCTTGAATATGCCGAGGAGAAAACCGGAATTGATCAAGAAACCCTCATCCAAATAGCGGAGATGATTGGTCAGGCTGACAGTGTGTGCGCATTGTGGGCAATGGGCGTGACACAGCATATTGGCGGAAGCGACACGAGCACGGCAATTTCTAATCTGCTGCTTGTGACAGGAAACTACGGTAAACCGGGAGCAGGCTCTTACCCATTGCGCGGCCATAACAACGTGCAGGGGGCAAGTGATTTCGGCAGCATGCCTGACAGAATGCCGGGGTATGAAAAAGTGACGGACGAACAAGTCCGCCAAAAATACGAGCGGGCGTGGGGTGTGCCACTGCCGAAGGAGCCGGGCATGACCAACCACGAAATGATCGAAAAAATCCATTCCGGCCAGCTGAAAGCGATGTATGTAAAAGGTGAAGAAATGGGTCTGGTCGATTCCAATATCAATCATGTACACGCCGCATATGAAAAGCTTGATTTCTTTGTGGTGCAGGACATTTTCTTTTCACGAACAGCCGAGTTTGCTGATGTTGTTCTTCCTGCGAGCCCGAGCCTTGAAAAAGAAGGAACCTTTACAAACACAGAACGCCGTATTCAGCGGCTGTATCAGGTGTTTGAACCGCTGGGCGAATCAAAGCCTGATTGGCAGATTATTATGGAGGTAGCCAATAAGTTTGGCGCCGGCTGGCACTATGAGCACCCTGGAGAGATTATGGAGGAAGCAGCCATGCTGTCGCCGATTTATGCCGGCGTCACCTATGAACGCCTTGAAGGCTACAATTCCCTGCAATGGCCTGTAAGCGCTGATGGAAAGGATTCGCCTTTACTCTTTACAGAGCGCTTCCCTTTCCCGGACGGCAAGGCCAAACTCTACCCTGTTCAGTGGACAGAGCCTGAAGAGTTCGGTGAGGAATATGACATCCACGTCAACAATGGGCGGCTCTTAGAGCATTTCCACGAAGGGAACCTGACCTACAAATCAAAAGGGATTTCGAAAAAAACGCCGGAAGTGTTCTTAGAAATTTCTCCTGAACTGGCGTCAGAGCGGGGAATTCAGGACGGAACCCTTGTCAGACTCACATCGCCTTTCGGAAATGTCAAAGTGAAGTGTCTGATCACTGATCGTGTCAAAGGGAAGGAAGTGTATCTGCCAATGAACGATTCAGGAGAAGCGGCGATTAACCTGTTGACAGGCAGTCATGCCGATAAGGATACCGATACGCCTGCATACAAAGAAACATCGGCCAAAATGGAAATTTTGAAGCGCGATGGAACCAATCCGCTGCCTAAGATCAATCACCGCAACGGCAATCCGCAGCCGCAAATCGGTGTGCAGGTACAAAAGAAATGGGCGCGGAACGATTATATTTTCCCTGGCGACGCTGTGAAAAGGGGGATTGGGCATAATGGCTAAAGCGATTAAACGAATTCAGAAAAACGAGATAACCGAAGAGGATCAGAGAAAGCGTGATATGAAAGAAATAGAAGATGCATTAGTCGAAAATAAGGAAGCCATTCTTGAAACGCTGCATATGATTAGGCACATGAACGAGCGCGGTGTTTTGCCAATGCTCCGCGGCCTTTTTGGCCAAGGAGATAAAGTTCTGGACATCTTAGTGAAAAAGGCAGATACAGAGGAAACGGCCAACACGCTTAAAAATCTGCTTCTTCTGTTTGGGACGCTCGGCATGTTAGACGTGAAACAGCTGGAACCTCTCATTTTGAAAGTGAATGCGGGGGTGGCAAACGCGGTGGAACAAAAGGACAGCGAAGAGAAAACAGGTTATTTTGATGTCATCCGCTCACTCAAAGACCCGGAAATCAACAAAGCAGTTACACTGCTATTCTCCTTTTTAAAAGGAATGGGACAAGATACAGAGGAGCTGGAACGCACGACTCAGCCTCCGGAGCACCAAAAACATCATCAGGAACCCCGAGAGAAAAGAGGAATGAATAAGAGGGATTGACCCCGCCCGAGCCGGCTGTTGCCAGCTCGGGTTTTTGGTGAAAAGATCTCATGAACTAGTTAAAAATGATCAAATACGAGGCAGCCGGCTAATCAATATGAAATCGAAGCAAAAAGAGTTCACTCAAAAAACAGGAAGATCTTGCGAGCGGGAGTGGTATGAAAAAGTGTTGGATGCAGGCAGCACATTTGCAGGAAACATCACCGGATATTATGATTACAAGAAAGCCACTGAGGGTGTTAATCCCGTTACAGGAGAAACATGTCTCCTTCACATCATGACTTCAAAAAATTCACCATTGTCCCATCTGGATCGGCAATTGCCGAAAATCTATTTAAGTTGTTGGAGGAATGATTCAGTATGTTAACAAGAGAAGATATCTTTAAGCATGTCAAAGAAAAATTCGGTACATTGCCAGATTACCCATTTCAAAAATTTCCATACTATGCCGCTTTAAGACATGAATCTAACGAAAAATGGTATGGTCTTGTAATGAATGTTCTTCTAGAAAAGTTAGGCTTAGATGGAAATGACGAAATAGATATTCTGAATTTAAAATGCCCTCCCGAAATAAGCGGCAGTTTAAGAAATGGAAAGAGCATTTTACCTGGATATCATATGGATAAGGAAAATTGGATATCACTTGTTTTAGAACGTATAGATTCAGAAGAAGAAGTTTATAACTTAATTGAGCAAAGCTTTAATTTAACCAAGTAAATCATGAAATGATCGTATCGCAAAAGGAACCAGAAAATGTTCAAACTTTTTTATAAAACCGAAACTTAAATTCGTTGGATAAGAATCCGTTTTGATCAAACTTTTTTTCAAAACGGGTTCTTTCTATAATATATGGGTTCTCATGATGATTTTAATCAACTTTATTTTAAAGCAACAACAACACGGCCATTAACAAAAGAGGCAAACCCTTACGCACCAAGGGTTTGCCTCTTCTCATTTAAAACGTCCCAGGAGAGATTCGAACTCCCGACACACAGCTTAGGAGGCTGTTGCTCTATCCACCTGAGCTACTGGGACACAGAACAATATTATAGTGCAAAAATCAGAAAAAATAAAGAGGTTGCAGCGGTTTTTTTAAAAAATTTCTTCGGGAAAACATACATCCGGCAGACTTTGCAGCCTGCTGAATGTATGTTTTGGCCTTAACCTTTCAGGTCAATATGATGTCCTGAAACGGGATGTGGCGCCTGAACCATGTCAACGAGCTGCTGTGCGCTTTGTTCGGCGGTGTCCAAAGCCGTCTTTGTCAGCGACATTTGCACGTTTTGATAAAGAGCGGCCTGACTCATGGCCATTGATAAAACAGCAATATCCAACATAACCACCTCCTTAACATGTGTATCGGTTAGAGAGGTGAGGACTTTACTCATATTTACTAATCAGAATATTCAATTTAATATAGTTGTAAACCGATCCCAGCGGCATCTTAAACACCATGAAAAAGAAGCCGTCTCTCAATACTGCCACTGACCGGTTCCTTGTTTGTCTTCGAATAAGGAGAGGGGCTGTTTTGTATCTTCCGCGATTCTTCACTTCCTGAGCATTTGTCTAATGTTTTTTGTTGATTTCATTCTCGAAGAGGCTGATGATTCTATCATTCTGCTTGACAATCGTTCGCAACATGGCAACAATGTTTCCTGCAAATCCGATCAATATGATCATCAATATGATGATGATCCACATGGTAAACCACACCCCTTTTGCACAAAATTTTCCTTTCGATTCAACATTACCACCTGGTCTTTCACAAAACAACTTTCCTTTTGAAACGGAGGCTGATTTTATGGATTGGCTTGAATTTGTTTCTGCGACGGTTCAATCATTGGCATGGCCAGCTACTTTGATGATGTGCGTTTTGCTGTTAAAGGAACCTTTGTCTGAACGGATGAAGGAATTGATCAAACTGAAATACAAGGACTTTGAATTGGAGTTTGACAAAAGGCTTCAGAAGCTCGTCTCCGTACGGGAAAAAAGGTTATCGGGACTGACATCTGTACGGTCAGCGCCGGCAGGGGAGAACATGATCGAAAGCGCTTGGTCTGATGTTCACAATGTTCTGCGGGAAACAGCCTCGACATTTGATCAAAATGCGATCCGCCTTGAAGGCGATGAATTGATTCAAATGCTGCATGACCGCGGAATGATACAAGACGACGCGGCATCTGTGCTTTCAGAGCTTTCCGCTCTGCGTCGGGATGCATCGGACAGAGCGAGCATTACCGGAGCCCTGGCATACAAAACACTTTGCTTGGAGGAAGCGAAGCGTTTGCAATTATTAGCTGAACAACAAACTGCGATTAAATGAAAGGCGAAACGATTCATTTGATACTCTGACGCTTTACATCATCGCCGGAGTTTTTTGTATTTGAGCTAAAAATGAATTTTCTTTATCGAGTAGACGATTTTACGGAGAGAGGCTGATTGCCGGTTTAAATATGATATCATGGTGGACAGGAAGAAGTTTATGATAAGAGAGGGTTTCATTTATATGCTAGAGAAAGCTGAAGCTTTATTGCAGCACTATTATGGCTATCCTTCACTGCGTCCGGGTCAGAAGAAAGCCATTCAATCGGTTGTTTCTGAAAAACGGGATACAGCATGCATTATGCCTACGGGCGGAGGGAAATCAATCTGCTACCAAATTCCCGCGCTCCTTATGGAGGGGACAACCATTGTGATCTCTCCTTTAATTTCCTTGATGAAGGACCAGGTGGATGCGTTAAATCAGCTTGGAATTCAAGCTGCGTACGTGAACAGTTCTTTAGGCCATGGCGAAATCGCTGAGCGGCTTTCCGTTTTAAAGGAAGGCGGCTACAAGCTGTTTTATGTCACACCTGAGCGGCTGACGTCTCCCGATTTTATTCGCGTGCTTTCCCGCATTCATATCCCGCTGACAGCGATTGATGAAGCTCACTGCATTTCACAGTGGGGCCACGATTTCAGGCCGAGCTACAGACATATTGAAAGCTTTTTAAATAGCCTCGGCACCCGTCCGGTCGTATTGGCATTGACGGCTACCGCAACGCCCGAGGTTCATGAGGATATTTGCACACAGCTCGGGATCGAAAAAGAGAGCACGGTTTTCACCGGTTTTTCACGGGATAATTTGACGTTTAAAATTTTAAAAGGCGAAAACAAGGATCGTTTTATCGAATCATATGTGGAGAAAAACCGCTCAGAGGCGGGAATTATTTATACAGCGACAAGAAAGGAAGCCGAAAGAATATCAAGCCGCCTGTCTCAAAAAGGAATTGCGGCCGGGTGCTATCACGGCGGGATGAATGATGAAGAAAGGGACCGGCAGCAGGATCTCTTTTTAAATGACGAGATCAGTGTGATGACAGCGACCTCAGCATTCGGAATGGGCATCGATAAATCCAATATCCGCTATGTGATTCATGCTCAAATTCCAAAGAACATGGAGAGCTATTATCAAGAAGCAGGACGAGCCGGACGCGACGGTCTTGACAGCGAGTGTATCCTGCTATTTTCTCCTCAGGACATCCGGCTTCAGCGGTTTTTAATCGAACAGTCGACAGAAGATGAAGACATTCGGGCGCAAGACGTGAAAAAGCTGAGGCAAATGGTTGATTTTTGCCATACTGAAGGCTGTCTTGAGCGGTTTATTCTTTCTTATTTTGGCGAAGTTTCGACTGAAGACTGCGGCAGGTGCAGCAGCTGTCTCGACACCCGAAGCATCACCGATGTGACGAAGGAAGCACAGATGGTACTGTCCTGCATCATCCGCATGGGAGAAAGGTTCGGAAAAACCATGGTGGCGCAAGTTCTGGCAGGTTCGAAAAATAAGAAAGTGACCGAAAACGGCTTCCAGCAATTATCGACTTACGGAATTTTAAAGAACCGGTCTATTGCCGACATCAGCGATTTTATAGAGTTTTTAATCGCAGATGAGTACATCCAGATGTCCGACGGAACATATCCCGTTCTCTTTGTCGCCAACAAGGGGCGAAACGTTTTGCTCGGCCGGGAAGCGGTGATGCGCAAAGAAAAAATGCAGACAAGTCAAATTGTTAAAGATGACGAATTGTTTGAACGGTTAAGAGCGCTGCGCAGAAAGCTTGCCCAGGAACAAGGCGTGCCTCCTTTTGTCATATTCTCTGACGAAACGCTGCGGGAAATGAGCGGGAAAGTTCCCCTGACAGACGAAGAACTTTTGTCAGTCAAAGGAGTGGGAGAACAAAAAAGAGTAAAATACGGCGCTGTATTTCTACAGGAGCTTCAAGCCTATAAAACTGAGAAAGAAGCATAAAAACCCAAAAACATCATATGTAAAAAGTTTTTTTAGTAAATCTCCTATTGCAGATAAAAAAAGATTGGAACCCTTGATACACCTGAATTTATGCCGATTTTTGGACGGCTGAAAATCCTCCTCGTAAAATAACTGTAATCAAAAACAAATTGTTTTGTTATTGATTTGACATTTTCATATGTTACGATTGCTCCTGTTAGCCGGACAATAAAAAGCTAACAAGGGAGGATTTACTTATGAAGAAGACGTTTATGTCCTTTGTTGCAGTTGCAGCACTATCTTCAACTGCATTCGGAGCGAGTGCCTCTGCAAAAGAAGTAACAGTCCAAAAAGGTGACACCCTTTGGGGAATCTCGCAAAAACAAGGGGTAAATCTGCAGGACTTAAAAGAATGGAATCAGCTTTCCTCAGACCTGATTATTCCAGGACAAAAGCTGAACGTTTCTGAAAAACAGACAGAAGAAAAGAAACAATATACCATTAAAAAGGGAGACACTCTCTGGAAAATCGCTCAACAATTCGGCGTTTCCGTGAACGACCTTAAAAATTGGAACAACATAAAATCAGATATCATTTACCCGAATACATCCATAACTGTTGACGGACAGGCGACGGTTCAAGCTGCTGCGGCGCAGCCTGCGGAAACAAAGCCTGCCGTACAAAAAGAAGCGAAAGTTGAGAAAGCTGCGCCTGCACCTAAGCAGGAAAAAGAAACGGCTTCCCGTTCAAACAAATCTCAAAGCTCTCAAAGCGCTGCAAAAGAACTGACGGTTACCGCAACGGCATACACTGCCAATGACGGCGGAATGACAGGCGTGACAGCTACGGGTTTTGATCTGAACGCCAATAAAAACGCCAAGATTATTGCGGTGGATCCAAACGTGATTCCGCTTGGATCCAAGGTGTATGTTGAAGGCTACGGAGAAGCGACTGCTGCCGACACCGGCGGTGCGATCAAAGGGAACAAAATCGACGTATTTGTTCCAAGCAAATCCGCGGCAAAAAACTGGGGCGTTAAAACGGTTAAAGTAAAAGTTTTAAAATAAGAAGTTTTACCATTGATGGACACTGACCATGGAGATGATCAGTGTCTTTTTTCTGTTTTCTGCATCTTTTTTTCGATTTAGATGTTTTTTTAGATTGGCAAATGGGTAGTTCAATAGATATGTACATATCAGCTGATTTAGAAAAGGAGATGTAGGAGTATTGCTGTGGATTATCATGACATTTTTATTGATTAATGCAGGGATTTTTATTTTTTCTTATCTGAGGACAAAAGATATTAATTTGAAGACGTCAGACGGTTATTTTCTCGGCGGGCGAAGTCTCACTGCTCTCTATATTGGAAGTTCGCTGCTTTTAACCAATTTGTCAACAGAACAAATGGTAGGGTTAAACGGTCAAAGCTATTCGGGAACGATGAGTGCGATGGCTTGGGAGGTTACAGCACCGCTTGCGCTCATTATGCTGGCATTCGTTTTTTTACCGAGGTATCTCAGTTCTGGGGTTACGACGATACCTGACTTTCTTGAAAAACGCTATGATCAAAGAACGCGGCAAATCGTCTCGATTCTCCTGCTTCTGGGATATGCGACCTCGTTTCTGCCAACCGTATTGTACTCCGGGGCGCTCGTTCTCGATCAAGTGTTTAATATTTCCTCTGCGCTTGGAATCAGTACGTTTGCGACTGTTTTTTTCATCTCGCTTGTGATCGGGGCCGCAAGCTGCTGCTACATATTTTTTGGGGGACTAAAAGCTGCGGCATCGGCTGATGCCATTTATGGCGCCGGTTTAATTCTTGGCGGTCTGTTTATTTTTGTGCTTGGAATCATGGCAATCGGCGACGGCAGTCTCTTAAACGGCTATACTGAGCTGACGAGTGTACATAAGGAAAAGCTGAATGCCATTACAGCCGACAACGCTGCAGAAGTCCCGTGGCCGACGATTTTTACGGGACTGCTTGTGAACAACTTATTTTATTGGGCTGTTAATCAGTCGATCGTTCAGCGGGCGCTTGGGGCGAAAAACTTGGCTGAAGGGCAGAAAGGCGCATTGCTGGCCGGTGTATTTAAGACGATCGGTGTGTTTTATCTCGTTCTTCCCGGGGTTATTGCTTACCATCTTTACGGAGGTCATATTGAAAATGCTGACACCGTTTACCCTAAGCTGATCGTTGATTTGCTGCCGACTGCACTTATCGGTGTCTTTGCCGCGATTTTATTCGGAGCGATTCTCAGCTCGTTTAACGGTTCGCTGAACAGCACGATCACGTTGTTTACATTGGATTTGTACAAACCGATCTTCAAGCCTGAGGCAAAAGAAGAAGAGCTTGTGAAAACGGGAAGGATCTTTGTGGTGATCCTTGCCGCGGTGTCGATTATCATCGCGCCTTTTATTCTGTTTGCGCCGTCCGGACTTTACAATTATTTACAGGAAATGTTCGGATTTTTCAATGTCCCTGTATTGGCTGCCGTCGTTGTTGGATTCTTTACGAAAAAAGTGCCGGCGCTTGCCGTGAAATGGGCGATATTCGCACACATTGTTTTGTATACCATCTCAAAAATCTATTTTGGCCATATTCATTTTCTCTATATATTGGCCGTTTTGTTTCCGTTTTCCGTCCTTTTGATGCTTTTCATCGGAAAATTGAAGCCAAGGCCGTCAGAATTCAAGCTTGAGAAAAATGCTAAGGTTGACTTGCGGCCATGGAAGCATGCCAAACTTGCTTCTATTCTTGTGATTTGTCTGATGGCCTGCATTTATCTGTTATTTTCGCCTTGGGGTCTTGCCAAATAAAAAAAGGCAGAGGATGTGTTCATCCTCTGCCTTAATGTTTTGTGATACAAAGTGATACATGTTCTTTCTGTGCGTCGATCCGGCACCGTCCGCCAATCGGAAATGTAAAGAAAGGGGTCGTATGGCCGAAATCTATATTTGCGATAACGGGTATTTGAGAAAGCTCTTTTTTTGTTTGCACAATTTGTTTAAGGCGCTCAAGCGTTACGGCTGATGCTGTCTGAAAACGGCCAATGAGAACGGCTTTGACACCGGAAAAATCGGGCAGATGAAGCAAGGACTGCAGATCGCGGTCAAAAAACGCTGCCGGCGATTCCCAATCATCCTCAAGAAACAATACGGCGTTCTTGATGTCAGGGAAATATTCCGTACCTTGCAATAGGTTCAATGTGCACAAATTCCCTCCTATGATCTTTCCGTCTGCTGAGCCTTCGTTGATCACAACAGGGCCGCTGTTTTGTTTGGGACATTCTTCAGTTTCGATTTCTTCACACCACATCGATGATGGTTCAACATCGTAGACACCGCTTGCGCAACAGCACTTCAAAAAGTAATCTGTCATATAGTTTAGTCCATACCCCATTGAAAAGCTTGAAAAATGAGGTCCCGAATAGGTGATAAGCCCGGTTTTTGCATAGATCGCCGCTGAAAGAGCGGTAATATCTGAAAAGCCGCAGAACACTTTTGGATTGGCTTTTATGAGTTCATAATTCAAATGTGATAACAGCTGATTGCTGTTATACCCGCCGAGCACAGTGAGTATTCCTTTGACGCGTTGATCGGAAAAGGCATCATGGAGATCGCTTACTCTCGATTGAATGCTGGAGGAAGAACATTCATCAATTTCATTAGCATGTGCGGAAAAAGAGATTCGAAATCCGAGGTTGTTTAAAACCGTTCTCGCTTTTTCGATCTTATCGGTGTTGAGAAGTGACAGGCTTCTCGATGGGGCAATCACCCTGATTTCGTCACCGGGCTGTAGTTTTTCTGGAAACATGAACGGGCACACCTTTCATTGTTTCTATCTATTTCACCATACTTTTAAAGATCCTGCCACTGAATTTCACCGGATTTTAAACCGGGGTCGATCGTTACTTCAAAATGATGCTTTTCATAAAAATGGATCAGCCGGTCCACATGGTCCCAATCCCTTTCAGCAATGTCCCCCGTGATGACCGGTATGTTGTGCTCGCGGGCTTTTTCTTTTAAATACTTCATGCAGATGGAACCATAACCGTAGCCTGCCGGCCCTTTAATATCCCCGATATGGATCGCGCATTTTTCTTCTTTGTAGGAAGCGACAAGAGAAAAATCACATCTTCCGCGGTACGGCGACTGGCAATCGCTTAACATGATCTTGCATGTCCGGCCATCATCAATCGAATGGACAATCATCCATTCATCGTCTTTCGATTGATCAATACCGAGCACTCGCGAATCTTTGGAGATATCCTTCATATTTTCACGCATCCGAAACAGTTGAAATTGCAATTCGTTCAATTCCTTCTGCAAGCCGGAGCTGTCTTTTTGCATTTCTTCATCCGTTATCATAAAAACTTACTCCTTTCCATTAAAACATACAGTTTTCGATTATAGTAAAAAGAACGGCAATTTGCAAATGGGTTGTTAGAATTAAATTTTAATGTAATTTTAAACAAAAATTTCACATTCTACGATTTTTTTGTGATAGAATTCATATGACTTCTGGTATATTTACCTAGGATACGAGACAATGGATCCTCCTAATCCCAGAAAAACCATGACAAAAGGAGCGTACGATTTTGAAGAAAAGAATTTTTTCTCTATTGATGCTGATGTCAGCTTTTGTTCTTGTATTAGCTGCATGTCAGCAGGCTGATCCAAAAGGATCTTACGCAACGGCTTATAAAAAGCTGATTTCTGCGAAATCATACGAATTTTCAAGTGATATCGGCTTGAAAGTTGACGCATCCAACCTTGGAGCGGAAGATAAGCAAGTTGCTGATATGCTGAACGATGCAACATTAACGATCAGCGGAAAAACGAATGCTGAAACGAAACAGTCTGAGGCTGTGATTAAAGCGAAGCTGAAAGTCCAAAACATGTCGCTTGATTTCGATATTCCGGTTTATATGGACGAAAAGAAACAAGTCGGCTACATCAAAATTGACAGCGTTCTTGACAGCTTCGGCTTCTTCCTTGGAACAGCCGGCATGAATTTTGACAGCGTCAAAGGCAAGTACCTTGAATTCCCGCTTGAAGATGACAAAACTTCATCTCAAGACACGGATGAACTTCAAAAACAATTGATGGAATCCATCAAAGAAGCTGCAGACAATCTGCCTGCAGATAAGTTTGAAAAAGCGGATCTGACAGATAAAGAAAAAGAGCAGGGTGCTGCTCAAAAAGTCGCTTTCAGCTTTAGTGACAAAGAAATTAAAGCTGCGGTCGTCAAGTTCATCGAAATCGCCGGAAAAGCGAGCGGAGAAGCTGTTCCGAAGAGCGAGCTGAACAAGATTAAAGACGGACTGAAAGACGTCACATTCAAAAAGTTCGATGTGACATCAACAATCGATGACAAAGAAAATCTTCTGACTGAAAATGCGGATATCTCTTTGTCTGTTGACAGCAAAAAAGCACCTCAATCTTTAGGCATCACGGCATCTACAACTTACAAAAATATCGATGGTGACGTAAAGTTTGAGCATAAACCGAATAAAGAAGATATCGTAACTGAAGAAGAATTCGAAAAATTAATGGCTAAAGATGCTATGAATTTCTAAGGCATCCGCCTTGGTTCCCTTCCTCGTTCTAGAGGAGGGGAATTTTTGTATATTCTGTGACTAAATTCTGACGAAAAGCCGAAAACGTTGACATTCCTCCTGAATTTGAATACGATTTTGATAGCTTGCACAAATAGGAGAGATTGCCCGATATGACACATACACAAAAAAATAAAAACTATACAGGCATTGTTGTTGCTCTGACGATTATCATAAACGGTGTCATTGCCCTCTTGTTTTTCATGCCGAAAAGCGACAAATTCGCTCATTTGGATTTGACTTTTCTGCCGCTTTTGAACGCAGTCTGCAACAGCTTCACATTCATTTTCTTAGTGGCTGCACTGATCATGATTAAACAGAAAAACATTAAGGCGCACAAGCGGTTTATTTTTGCCGCTTTTACGACAACGTTCATCTTTCTTGTTTCATACTTAACTTACCATTCATTAATGCCTGACACTCATTTTGGCGGGGAAGGGATTATAAGACCGATCTACTATTTTATTTTGATCACACACATTGTCTTGTCCGCTTTAATCGTTCCCTTGGCCTTGTTTACGTTGTTCAGAGGCCTGAGCATGCAGGTGGAACGCCACCGCAAAATCGCCCGCTGGACGATGCCGCTTTGGCTGTATGTCAGCCTGACAGGTGTTCTCGTCTATATGATGATTTCCCCATACTATTAAAAGCCGGAGAATCCGGCTTTTTTTTGTTCTCGCAACATTCTTCTCTTTTAAAAGCGATTTTCCTCTGGTACAAAAATATATCCTGAAATAGATGATCGTCTACACAAGATATGGAAATAGGAATATAAATAATTAGAGCTTTTTATAGAAATGAAAAAGGGAGATGGATATGAAAATTTTGCTTGCCACTTATTGGAGCATACCCCATGTAGGTGGTGTATGGACATATATGGTCCAATTAAAAGAAAAGCTGGAGTCATTAGGACATGAAGTAGATTTGCTCGGATACGGAGAAGAGAACAGCATCATTCATATTGTAAATGAAAACCGGAGTATCGCGAAAGATCAGCTGCTTCCATTAGTGAAAGCAATGATGAGCGAAGAGGATTTTCCGGAAATATACGCAAATCAATTGGTCAGCTATACTGAGCTTCAGCGGAATGCCTATGAGCTGGGCGCTGCCTATTTGGGGCTTGACAAATATGATATTATTCACGCGCAGGATGTCATATCAAGTGCGTGCATCAAGCGTATTATGCCGAAAGATAAGGTGCTTGTCACGTCAATTCACGGCAGCGTCACATATGAAATCAGAGATCAGCTCAACAATATTCACAGATCACCGACCTCCTATATTGCCAAGGAATATTTTGACCACCTTGAACATACGGGGGCGATGTCTGCAGAAACAGTGATTGTTGCAAACAATTGGTTGAAAGACATTTTGACAGAAGAATTTGCGGTACCAGACGGAAAGATTCACGTTTCCCAGTACGGCTATGATATTGACGGATTCCTTGCGCGGATGAACACAAAGACTGCCGATACGCCTGAGACAGACAAGAAAGTGATCCTTTTTACCAGCAGAATGATCGGGAATAAAGGCATCCATTACCTAATCGAAGCACTCTCCCAATTAAAGGACACCCGCAATGACTGGGTTTGCTGGATGGCAGGAGAAGGGGAGAAGCTGGCTGGACTCAAAATTCAAAGCGAGCAGCTAGGCCTTGTTGATGACGTAGTCTTTCTGAAAAACCGGGAGGATGTTCCTTATTTGCTGTCGCTTGCTGATATATACGTTCTTCCAAGCCTTTTGGATAATCAGCCGTTATCTTTAATTGAAGCCCAAATAGCCGGAGTTCCTGCAGTTGTCAGTGATGCCGGGGGATTGCCGGAAATGGTGGAGCATGAAGAGACCGGCCTTATCGTTCCAAAAGGGGATGTAGCTGCACTGTCAAGCAGTTTGGAACGATTGTTGAAAGACGATGATTTCAGAAATAAATTAGGAATTAACGCCAAGGAGTTTGCTAAGAAACATTGGGATATGGATCAAGCGGTTACGAGAATTCTTGATATCTATCAAAATACGAATGGGAAAGAGGAGTGAGATCATATGAAATCTTTAATTGTTAATCATTTGTTTGACAGCTTGAATAAAGAAATGGATGCCGACTGGTGGGCAAAATATTTGGATCTGCTCGTCGAGTTTGCCGAGGAGCGGGCTCTGCAGGAGCAGGATAGCTCTTCAGATTCAGCGGAAGAATCCATCGATGAAAGTCTGAAGCCTTTAATATCGGAGCTGAAATCTATTTTTGAGAGTATAAACAATAATATTTTAGAAAACAATAATAAGGTTTTAAAAGATATTTTAGGAGCTGCTGCTCAAGGAATGGATCGCCAAGTTTTAGAAGAAATTATCGAGTCGGTGCGTTCAGAAGCTCAATTATCCAACACCGAAACGGCAGAGTCTTTGGGAACGCTAAAAGAATCGCTGTCTGATAGTGGGACGGCCGCCGGCTCTACGAAAAGTGTCGAGCGGTCAGTTGTAGAAACGCTAAAAGAATCGCTGCCTGAAGACCACACGATCCCGAGAACTGAAACGGTAGAGGTCCTTAGAGCGGTTCAAGAGAAACATGAGGAAAACGAAAACAATTAATACTGAAATCTTGTCAGCCTTCGCAACTCGAAGGCTTTTTATTTTGGAAAAGAATCCTGCGTCGTGCCAAGCGTTTGTTTCTTGCTGGCTTTTCGGCGGACGCGGAGACCCCTATTACACATTGATCCAGCTGCTGCAAGGGAAAATATAAGCAAGACAAAGCAGAAAGAGTTTGCAAGACGGCTCACGCACAGCTAGGTTAATAGCAAAACGGGAAACAAAACGCCGCCATCTTTTTTCTCTGATTCAAATTAAAAAGGAGTAGGTGGTTGTCTTTTACCTTTCTTTGTAATGCGGCATACAATACTAAAAAACAGCGGATTCTTAACTATAACTATTAATGAACAAAACCGGGAACAATGGGGTGTTAGATAGGTGAATTTAAAGGAGATTAAAGGACAATATAATGCCGTGTTTAGTTTAGGGCATCTTTGTTTGACAGCTATACAGCTGAAAAACAATGACCTAAGACCGTTTTCAGGCCCTCTTGACTGGGTGACTATTCATTCCTTGACAGACCTCAACCTCCTTCTTCGAAATCGGTTTACCGGCTTTATGGAACCAAAAAACCTCAGGGTAATCGGATATAATACCGGTAAAAAAAAAGAAGAAGGATCTACTATCTATGTTTCAGATGATTTTTATAACATTGGCTCTGTTCATGATTTTGATGCAAATCAAAATACGCTCGACCATTTGGCTACCTATCCTGAGGTAATAGAAAAATACAATAGAAGAATCGATCGCTTTATAGAAAAAATGTCAACTAGTAAACGCATCCTATTTGTCAGGACAGAAGGAGAAGGCAGCTTTAAAGAAGCACAGGAACTTGAACTTGTATTATCAGATTTGGTTCAGCACGACTTTAGCGTTCTTCTGGTGAAGCACTCGAAGGTGAATGGGATTGTAGAGAAAAATTGGCCATTAGAAAAGACTTGCACTGTTGAACTGCCGGACAAAGAGATATGGGAGTCAAACAATGATCTATGGGCATCGTTGTTTAAAGGAATCACTCTCGTTTAAACCGGATTTTTTTGGAGTTTACCAGAGGAGGAAAAGAAATGTTTGAAAATAAAACGATATTCATTACTGGAGGAACAGGCTCATGGGGCCAGGAACTCATTCTTCAGCTGCTATCCTTAAATCCTAAAAAGCTCATTGTATTTTCCAGAAATGAAGAAAGACAAGTTCAAATGAGAAGGCAGATTGAAGATCCGAGGCTGACGTTTTTCATCGGGGATATCAGAGATCGGAAAGCGCTGAATACAGGATTAAAAGGTGTCGACTATGTCTTTCATTTAGCTGCGCTGAAGCATGTGCCGGTTTGTGAAGAACAGCCGCTTGAAGCATTAAAAACGAATGTCACAGGGACGGAAAACGTTATTGAAGCAGCGATCGAAAACGGGGTTAAAAAAGTCATCAACGTCTCGACTGACAAAGCGGCTGACCCTGCCAACTTTTACGGAATGACGAAAGCGATCGGCGAGAAGTTGATCGTATATGCGAACCATCTCTATTCAGACACGGATTTTATTTGTGTAAGGGGAGGAAATGTGCTCGGAAGCAGCGGAAGTGTTCTTCAGCTTTTTAAAGACCAGATCAGGAAAAAGAACCAGGTCTCCATCACAGACAAAAGAATGACCCGTTTCTTCCTCACGAAGGAAAAAACGATCCGGCTTTTATTAAAAGCGGCTGAAAGCGGTCAAGGCGGGGAAATTTTCATTATGAATTCGCCGGCCTGCAGAATTTTAGACATGGCTGAAGTGCTGATCGAAGCTTACGGAAACGAAAAAACGTCCATTGCAGAAACGGGGGCAAGGCCGGGGGAGAAGCTTCATGAACTGCTGATTTCACCTCATGAACGGCAGCATGCTGTTTCATTTACAAATGACCTCGCGGTGGTGCTTCCTGCAATCAAAATGCCTGAACTTCATAAAAAGTATGCGGATTGTCAGCCTTTAGAAACTGATCATTTGAGCTCAAAAGACTTTTTAATCTCAAAAAAGGAAGTAAAAGAAATGCTGAAAGAAGGCGGTTTTTTGGAGTAGAAGGATGGACCGAAGCGTTCACGGAGAATACGCGAACTGATGACAGGCATGGCATGCGGCTGCAGGCGATGCTTCTGTTCGCTCCTCGAAAACAAGACAAGCCGGACGAAAATTCACCCGGCTTGCCGTTTTGTCAATGTTCAAGTGTTAACCCTTCGATATGTTCTTCGACTTTTTTTGTGCGTTCCATTACTTTTTCCGTGTAAGAATAATCCCCGTAGCAATAAGGGTAGCGGAAATTGTTTGTATCTCCGCCGCAATTATACAGATCGGGGTTCTTTTTGACTTGTTCCTCGGAAAATGCCTTTGCCAGCTTCTCTGAGTGCTTTCCGCCGTGTTTTGAGACGTAATCGATATAACCCGATCCCATATTATAGCTTTGGATAATCGTTTCAATATCGACGCCTTTTTTCTGTCCCTTTTTATACATTGCTGTAAAGTGGCGCACACCCTGCTTAATGCTTGCTTTTGGATCGTCAATCTCATTTCGCTTCATACCGAGAGATTCCGACGACTGCATCGGATCACCGCCTCTGCCTTTCGACTCCTGATACATCATGCCCAATAAAAGAGCGGTGTATTGTGAAAGATCCTGTTCATCGAGTTCTTCTTCAACAAGAGGTTTGTAATCTTTTAATCTCTCAAGAATGTTAGATTCAGTGTCAAGAGGAAGCCATTTTAATTGTTCCAGACCGGAGATGGCAAAGAAAATGATCAAGGGAACAAACACAAAAAAAGACAAACAGCCAGCTCCGGCTAAACATCCCGATTTCTTTTTCTTCAATGGTTTCACCTCTGTAGCGCCCTGATGCAAAACAGTATACAGCCTCATTTATTATGACATATATCTTCAAGAAGACCAAGCGATATCCTTCTATCTTGGATCGCGGTCAAAGCCGAATGTGACGTTCGGAAGAGTACGGATTCTGAACAAAAAGTATATAAAACCGGCAATCAGCCAGCCGGCTCCAATCATGAGCGCATTTTTGCTGATGCTAAGCAGCAGCCAGCCGCAGAAAGAGGCTCCCAAAAAGGGCAGAACCAAATAGCGAAGCGTTTTTAAAAAGCCTCTTTCCTGTTTTCGAATGTAGTAATGGCCGATGACAGACAGGTGGACAAAAATGAATCCGATCAGCGCGCCGAAACTGATGAATGAATAGATGACCTCGAGTTCCCCGATCATGGCCGTCAATGAAATCAGCCCGATGAACATAATGTTAAACACCGGCGTCTTTAAAGTCGGATGCACATAGCCGAAAAAGCGTTTCGGAAGAGAGCTGTCCCGCCCCATCGCATACAAAAGCCTCGAAGCGCTCGCATGCGAAGAAAGCGAGGATGAAACGACAGCGACCATCGTGCCCGCCAAAAAGAAGGACTTTAAAAAAGCGCCTCCTGTATATAGGGCTATTTCCAGCGATGCCGAATCGGCATGCTGGAAGCTATCATAGGACGGATAGATTTGCTGCATCAAGTAAGAAATCGCCGTAAACAGCGTTCCGCCGATCGCTACTGTTAAAAAGATGGCTAACGGAATGTTCTTCTTCGGGTTGATCGTTTCTTCAGACATGGTGGAAATCGCATCAAAGCCAAGAAACGAAAAACACAAAATCGTCGCTCCTGATACAATCAGGGAAGGCTCGATATCAGAACGGAAAAACGGATCGGCTGAAACCAGCTCGCCCGTCCCGAGGCCGTCTGCGAGCCCGGCGATCATAAATCCGGCAAAAGTCAGGGCGACGATCACTTGAAAAGCGACGAACAGCCCTGTAATATTTGCGGTTAGTCTGATGCCTAAAATATTGACAACGGTAATCGATAAAGCGAGCAGAACGACCCAAAAGCCATGCGGCACTTCAGGAAAAGCCGCCGTCAAATAAGCGCTGCCGATCGCAAAATTGACCATCGGCAAAAATAAATAGTCTAGCATGATCGTCCAGCCGGCTAAAAATCCTGCGTGCGGATGAATGCTTTCATATGCATATGTATAAACCGATCCCGCTTTTGGATAGGCTTTGACCATGCTGCCGTAGCTCAAAGCGGTCAAAAGGAGTGCGGCAACAGTGAATATGTATGCCGCCGGAACGTGCCCCTTTGTCAGTTGTGCGACCACTCCGTATGAATCAAATACGACGAGCGGGTCCATATAAGCAAGACCGATCACAACAAGCGGGCCGAGTGTAAGGCTTCGTTTAAGCGCAGTTTCGTTTTTCAATGACTTCTAAATCCCCTTATGTAAAAAATACAGAAATTAAGACATATTTTATCTGTTTTTTTGCGCTTGAGCAACTGTATAAAACCTCTTTTTTTCGTATAAAAATAGCAAATGTTGCAAACCCTTTGAAAAAAGGCAAGGAGTATGAAGGTATGGATATATTGAGAGGCTATGTTGAAGCCGTCAAAAGAAATATGGAGACGATGAATGCATCTGATTATGATGGAAAAGAAGAGGATCTAAGAAGACAGCAGGAAGAGCTCGAACGCTATGAACAACGGTTAAAAGAGAAAAACGCTTCGGCCGATCGCTTTGATCAGGTAGTCGATGCCGCTGTAGATTGTGCGGCCGGCGATATTTCATTTTCACAGCTTGAACATATGTATCAGCAAGAAGGCAGCTAGCGTCCGGATCAGCGGACGCTTTTTTCGCGTTTCAGGATGATGCGGACAGATCAGCCTGGATAGCGAAATATATAGAAGCGAAAAAATCATGTACATGTGAAGGAGATGGTAAAATATAGTTTGAAAGGGGAGGAGCAATTTTGACTAACTATATTTGTACGACGTGCGGTGTTCAATATGACGCTGCTCCGAAAGAGCCGGCGGAATGCATTATTTGCAATGAAGAAAGACAGTATGTCAATCATTCAGGGCAAGCTTGGACAACGCTGGAAGAAATGAAGCAAAGCGGAAGGTTTCAAAACGAAATCGCATTGGAAGTAGAGCGATTATACAGTTTGACGACAACCCCCGAATTCGGCATCGGTCAATCGGCATACCTGATACAGGAGCCTGGTTTTAACTTACTGTGGGATTGTATCACATACCTGGATCAGCGGACGATTGAGAATATCGAGCGGATGGGCTGAGTCCAAGCGATCGCTTTATCACATCCGCATTATTATGCTGCACAAACGGAATGGGCTGAAATGTTTGATGCTCCGATCTACATTCATGAAGATGACAAACAATGGGTGCAGCGGCCGAGCAGCCGGATTGTGTTTTGGTCCGGCGATTCCCTCAAGCTGTCAAGCGGGTTGACCTTGCACAGGCTTGGCGGCCATTTTAAAGGGGGAGCGGTCTGCCATTGGGCAAACGGAAACGGAGGCAAGGGAATCCTCCTTTCAGGAGACATTATCCAAGTCGTTCAAGATCGCAGATGGGTAAGTTTTATGTACAGCTATCCAAATTTGATTCCTCTTCCCGCCGGCAAAGTGGAGCAAATAGCTGATCAATTAAAAAATGTTCCATTCAACCGGCTGTACGGCGCTTTTCGCCGCTCTGTGGAAAACCATGCCGGAGAACGTGTACAGCTGTCAGCCGCAAGGTATGCAGAAGCGCTTCTGGGAACGCTGTTTTCGACTTGATCTATTCCCTGGCTATAAAACTTTTCAACCGGTATGTTTTGGTATATGATATGAAGGTAAAAGTTGCGCGGAAAAGGTGAAAAGCATGAGTGAGCACAATCAGGAAACAACAGAAAAACAGGTGCGGGCCGAGTTAGATGAAGAAACTTTATTTCTCGTTTCACAGACGTTTAAAGCGCTCTCAGACCCTACGAGAATCAAAATTCTTCATCTGCTCTCACAAGGCGAACATTCGGTCAATGAAATAGCAGAGAAGCTGAGTCTGCTGCAGTCAACCGTTTCGCACCAGCTCAGGTTTTTAAAAAATCTTCGTCTCGTTAAATCAAGAAGGGCAGGGACTTCCATTTTTTATTCTCCGGAAGACCAGCATGTCCTCGATGTACTTCAGCAGATGATCGATCATACACAGCATGACTAAAGCTTATGAAAAGGCAAACTCCACATCCCGAGTTTGCCTTTTACGCTGAGCGTTTTTCTTCGTTTCTTCCTTTTTTTAAAACAAAAAAAGAGAAACCGACATAATAAACGGCCAGTACAAAAAAACCGATCATCGTGGCCGGGTCCTGCGCAAAAAGGGCGCCGTACGCTGCTGAACCCCCGTTTGAAACCGCAGTCTGGAGCTGGCCGATCTCGGCGATCCGGTAAAGAAACCGGTATAAAAATAACAAAAGTACGATCAATTCAATCCATAAATGCGTTCTGAAATAAAGGATGCCGTCCCGATTTTCAATTGACACATGCTTCAGCGCATAGGCGGTCAAGATGAGTCCGAGCGCGATCCCAATCAGATCATAGAAGTATGATAAAGGGTGAAGTGCGCTCATCGTCAGCAGAAAAACGAAAATTCCCGAAAAGAGGATGATCCGGAACAGCATGCGTGCCGGCTTTAGAGGCTGATAGCCGACTGAGCGTTTGAACTTGATATAGACGAAGGACACAATGGCGAAAAACTGTAAAAAATAATATATGATGTTTTTAAAACCTCCTTTTTTAAGGAGTATATGTCCAAACTGTATAAATCGTAACAGGAAAAGTGATTTTCTAAATAATTGGGTGATGAGATCCCCTTTTTTGTCATGATATTCCAAAATGGTGTGTGCTTTAGAAATGAAAATTGACAGCGTAAGATGAATGTGAGGGATCTGCGGTGAAAATTGACCGGCTATTGGCCATCGTGATTTTATTGATTAATAAACGCCAAGTGCAGGCAAAGGAGCTTGCCGGCATGTTCGAAGTCTCTGTCAGAACGATTTACCGGGATATCGAGGCGATCAACCAGGCGGGCATTCCGATTGTTACCTTACAGGGAGCGGGAGGCGGGATCAGCATCATGGAGCGGTTTCGGCTCGAAAATAAACTGCTTTCTGCAGACGAACTGGCTGCCATTACTACGGCTTTGGAAAGCGTTTCTTCGACGTATGAAGTCCTTCATCACGGTTCTGCCCTTGAAAAAATCCGGTTTCTCGTTTCCGAAGAAGAAATGCCGGAATTCCGCAAGAAAACGGAAAAATGGTTTGTTGACATCTCTTCCTGGGGAGAAAGTCCTGTCATCAAAGAAAAGATCCGTTTGTTGGATGAAGCGGCAGACAGCACGCGGGCGGTCTCCTTTACATACGTGAACAGAGAGGGGCAAACCGGAACAAGGAAAGCTGAGCCACATACCCTCGTCCTAAAGGGAAGGCACTGGTATTTATATGCGTTTTGCCTAAAGAGACAGGCGTTTCGCTTCTTTAAACTGTTGCGTATGAAAGACGTGCAGATGCTTGAAGAAAAGTTTGAAAGAAAGGAAGTTGATCTGTCTTCACTTCCTTGGGAAACATCATGGTACAAACCGGACAATATGACCGAGTTGACCCTTCTCATTAAACCGTCGGGAGAGTCTTTGGCGAGAGAATGGTTTGGCTCAGAAGCTCTCACTTATGAAAACGGACAATGCGTGGCAACCGTTTCTTATCCGGAAGATCAATGGCTGTACGGATTTCTCCTCCAATTTGGAACACATATTGAAGTTCTCACACCTCCCCGCATCCGTCAAAAAATAAAAAATTTGGCTAATCAAATTGTACATTTATACGAAACCTGACACGATGCTGTCAGGTTTCTTTTTGTATGATGAAGAAAAAGGAGGAATGAAACATGGAACATCATATTTGCCAAAGCTGCGGCATGCCGATGACAAGCGAACTTTTCGGCACAGAAAAAGACGGGGGGAAGAATCGCGACTACTGTATGTACTGCTATGAAAACGGAGCATATACACATCCGGATGCGACATTGAAAGAGATGATCGACATCTGTGTTCCTTATATAAAAGAAGAGGGAAAAACCGAGGCCGAAGCGAGATCGCTCATGGAGCGGACGCTCCCTCATTTAAAACGGTGGGCGTCGGATACGCAAACGAAAGGCGGGCAGAGAAGATGAGCTTTTCTCATTTCGAAAAACAGAAGGCAAAGTTATTCAGCGGGATATCGACCGTGACAAGCAACCGGGATGAAGTATCTGAAAAAGGTAAAATTCCTTCCATGTGGAGTTTATATCGCGAAAAATTTCCGCATACTGAACGCCAGGACATTAGGAGAGACACGATCGCACTTTATTCAGATTATGAGACGGACGAACACGGGACATATACATTTTCAATCGGAACGTTCGTTGATCAGCAAGAAAAAACGGCCAATCTCATTTCGCTCCCTGCATCCGAATATGCCGTTTTTGTTTCAAAGCGGGGGAGGATCGCGGAGGTCGTGTTTGAAACTTGGCAAGAGATTTGGACATGGGATGAAAAAAATCTTCGTACTTATACCGGAGATTTTGAAGTTTATGATGAACAAGCAGAAAATCCCGAAAATGCCCAAGTTGCCATCTATGTTGCTGTCGATCGAAAAAAATAATGCTTGCAAAACTAATGCCATTAGTTTTAAAATGAAAACTAACGGTATTAGTTTTTTATTTTGATCGAAGAGGTGAAAGCGATGAGGATTACCCGATTTGAATCGGTCTACCAGCTGACTTTTTTTCCGCGCCTATTTCCTGTCAACTGTTATTTAGCAGATGAAGAAGACGGCCTTACATTAATTGATACAGGGATTCCGATCAGCAAAACAGGGATTTTAAAGGCTGCGGATCATCTCCGTAAGCCGATTAAACGGATTTTGCTGACCCATGCCCACAGCGACCATGTCGGTTCGCTTGACGCGCTGTACTACAGCCTTCCCGGTGTGAAAGTGTCCATATCTGAACGGGATGCGCGTCTGTTAAAAGGTGATACAAAGATGCTGGAAGGGGAGCGCGGAACAATCAAAGGAGGCGTTCCGAAAAACATCAAGACAAATCCTGATATCCTTTTAAAGGAAGGAGACAGGATCGGTTCATTGCTGACTGTTTCATCACCCGGGCATACGCCTGGCAGCATTTCGTTTTTGGATGAAAGAAGCGGTCTTCTCATAGTCGGTGACGCGTACCATACGCGAAGCGGCATGACGGTATCAGGGCATTTAAAGCTTTCATTTCCTTTTCCGGCTTTGGCCACGTGGGACAAAGAAACCGCTTTAGAAAGCGCGCAAAAGCTGTTAGATTTAAAACCGCAGGCGCTTGCCGCCGGCCACGGCAATCTTGTCCATGATCCGGTTCAAGCGATGACAAAAGCGGTGAACGAAGCACATATCAAATTGAACAGGAAAGGATGAAGAAATCGTGTCTCCACGAATCGGTTTGAATAAAGAAGCAGTATTGGAAGCTGCGGCATTTCTGGCTGATGAGGAAGGCATTCATGAAGTGACGCTTGCTTCTCTTTCCAAAAGGCTGAATGTCAAATCTCCGTCTCTGTACAATCATATAAAAGGATTGAACGACTTACGGAAAGAACTCGCACTTTACGGCTTGACGATACTTTATGAAAACATGGCTTCTGCTGTCCAGGGAGCCGAAGAGGATCAGGCTGTCAGCAGAATGGCTCACGCCTATGTCACTTTTGCCAAAAACAGGCCGGGGCTTTATGAAGCAACTTTTATTGCAATGCCTGATGAAGATGAACGGCTTGACGAAGCAGGAGACAGAATCCTCGCCTTGGTGCTTTCCGTTCTGAAAGACTATCATTTAGACAATGACTCCGCGATCCATGCGGTCAGAGGCTTGAGAAGCATCATGCATGGATTTGCAACACTCAGGCAACAAGATGCGTTCGGTCTTCCTTATGATGTGGAAGAAAGTTTTGATCTGACAATCCGTGCCTTCCTAAAAGGCATCGCTATCTATCAGACCGAATAAACAAGGGAATTTTTCCTTAATTGTTTACATTTTTTCGAAAATTTAGTATGATTGTCGTATGGCTCTTCCATTTTTTGAGTCATAGGTATGAGAAGGCTTAACCAGCCATTAATTGCCTTGGCCTAACAGCCGAGGATTTTTTTATGTCGGCAAAGAGAGACTGGATATGCAAAAATTGGTTCACACATGATGTGTTCCATGTTATGCTGTTATTGTGAATATATTCACAAAAGGGCGTGCGCAATGAAAAAAACTCCGATTTACGTAGAAATATCTATCCAGACAGATATGGAGCGGCTATGGCGCTATACTCAAGATCCTGCCCTCCATCGGCAATGGGACTTGCGATTTACGGACATTACCTATTTAAAGCGCAGACCGGGTGAACCGCAAAGGTTTTTATACGAAACGAGAATCGGCTTCGGTTTAAAAATTTCCGGTACAGGAGTGTCTGTCGGAAACGTATATCAAGACACGGGAGACAGAGTCTCGTCACTCAAGTTCGCTACAAACCACCCGCTTTCTGTCATTCGCGAAGGCCGAGGATATTGGAAATACAGCGAAAGCGAAACCGGGATCACGTTTATGACACAATACGATTATGACACCCGTTACGGGAGGCTGGGCCGGCTTGCAGATAAGGCATTCAGGCCGCTCATCGGCTGGGCGACGGCCTGGAGCTTTGCTGCGCTGAAGATCTGGCTTGAAAAAGGACACCATCCAAGGCTGCTTTTTCAAAAAACATTGATCTATTGGCTCGTTTGTCTGCTGTTTTCTTTCGTCTGGATTTACCAGGGGCTTGTGCCAAAGCTCATGATGGTTCATCCTGAGGAAATCAGCATGCTTTCGACTTTCACGGGCGGCCGTTTTCATCCCGAAATGCTCCTGAAACTGATCGGCATGGCCGAGGTGATGGTCGGCGTGTTATGGCTTTATCCAGGTCGGAAAAGGAAGTGGTTTCTTTTGCATATCGCCCTGCTTGTGCTGCTTTCGGTATCTGCAGGAATGGCTGATCTCGCATCTTTTGCCCAACCTTTTAACCCGGTCGTGCTTAATGCCGCGCTTATCATCTTGTCCGTTGTCGGCTATGTGAGCGCTTGCGGCATTCCAAACGCGGGTAATACGATCAGAAAGAGGCGTTGATTTGGTTTCGATGTATGAACGGGTGATCGAGGATTTTCATCTTCTTCACCCAAAACTCAAGGAACGGTATCACCTCACCCAAGAAAGCGCGTTCAGAGGAAAAGGAGTGATGACGGAAATATCCGGCGGTTCGTACTGGATCAGGCTGTTGTTTAAAGCGGGAACGGTCTTCCGCTGTTTTTTTCCCGAAAGAGGGAGGAACATTCCGTTCACGATTGAAAATCACATTCGGCTGACGAAAAATGATACACCGGCAGCCGTTTGGAACAGGACTTTCTTTTTTCGTGATAAACAAAGGTATTTTGATGCTGTCATGATCTATGATGAAAGCCGGGGAGAAATCATCGACTATTTCGGACATCCGCCAATCTTAATTTCAAGCCTGCGGTTTAAGGCGGAAGCTGACGGATCACTGTCGATTACTTCTGTCAGACAATGGCTGCCTTTATTCAGTAAAAAGCTGCCCCTTACAAAGTGTTTATACGGTATTTCCAGGGTGAATGAATCGTATGACGAAGAAAAAGGCTGTTTTACGATTGATGTTCATGTGAAAAATCCGCTGTTCGGAACGCTGTTTGCCTACAGAGGAACGTTTAACAGGGAGGAGGAGATGGCATGAAATTCCGCCGCTTTTTTGTAAGCGTTCTTTGCTATGCGGTTTTTTTCGCCGGCAAAGCGCCGGACATCCCGCCAGCAGAGGCGCTGCTTTTATTAGCGCTGCTATTTTTTGTTCCGGCCGCACTCGATCTTACTCAGCATGAAAACGGAATGTTTCGGCTGATCAGCGCGTGCTTTCCTTATGCGGCTTGTGCGGCTTCGTTATCCCTGTTGTTCCATTCCCCGCTTTTTTCAGCGATTTGGCTATGCTATACGGGGATGATCGCCTTATACGGCGTCCTTCGTCTCTGGGAAAGAGGAGGAAAGGGCCTTGAAGAGGCATCGATTGACAGCGGTCTGCTTTACCTTCCTTTCGGAGGGGGTTGGCTTTTTGCTTATACGCTGAATCTCCAGGTCATGGATTTCAGCCCGCTGATCGTGCTGCTGACAGCGGTGCATTTTCATTATTCTGCATTTCTCATTCCGATTTTTAATGGAATGCTCGGAAGGAAGCTGAAAAAGAAAGGCCTTTTTTATACAGCGGTGACATGGCTCATCATGCTGTCTCCGCTTTTCATTGCGGTCGGCATATCGTTTTCGAAAACCATTGATGTCTTCGCCGTTGCGCTGTATTTGGCGGCCATATACGGCAGCGGCTTTCTCGTCTCGATCGCGGCCTTCAAAAACAGCGCGGCTCGCCGCTTTGTGATCTTTTCGTCTTTTACATTGATGATTACCATTGCTTTTTCACTTATTTACTCTTACGGTGTTTATCGCGGCCGGCCGACTTTTACAATTCAGGAAATGATTTGGATTCACGGGCTTGTCAACGCTTTTGGCGTCATTATTCCAGCGCTGACCGGCTGGCGTCTTGAATCTCCTGAGCCGGACTGTGAAAGGAGGCAAGGCGAAATGATGAGCAACATTTACGGGTCATGGAGAATCGGAGCCGATTTTTTACAACGGCACCGATTACAAAGCGATTCGTCTTACCAAGGTCTTGCCGATGATATGAGCGCATTTCAAAGAAACGGATTTCAGCTTGAGACGGTTTCTCCTCTCATTCTCGATTTCTATGAGCATACTGCCGATTATTCATTAACAGCGGAGATCGCCTGGCGTCCATGGTTTAAGCCGCTTGCGCACATGTATCAGATGATTTCAAAAATGACAGGGCAAATTCATTTGGGGACAAAGACCGGGCGGCAAACGATGGAGGGCGAGATTATCGGTGTTGATTCAGCCAAAGACGGCAGGAAGAATGTGCGCGCCTGGGTCAGAACGAACGAGGAAGGCGAGACTGTGTTCGTGGCGCTTTATTCTGCTCATACCCATGATGACATCACATATATGAATATTGCACTGCCATTGCCGTTTTCCAATATGACAGGCATTTTAAAGCCGAAAGCAGAGGACGGCTGCCTGATTTTGACGAGCAGTGACAAACGATCTGACCGGGGGGATGAAGGCATTTTCCTTTCGACCGGAACAGGTACGTTTAAACTGCCGCTTGCCGAACGCTTTATCATCAAAGAGCAGGGACGAAAGAGGCTCTGCGCTCATCACTGCATGTGGCTGTTCGGCATACGGTTTCTCGACATTCAATATCATATTGAAAAAAAGGATTCTGCCGTCAATAGGGCGAAAATAGCAAAAGAAAGCTAGGCAAAAATCGAATCGAACTGGAGGGTATTTATGCTAAAAAACATTTTGCTTGAACAGTTTAAAGCATGCTTTAACGAAACGACTTGGTTTGTTTGTTTTCAAACGGCTTCCGCTGATCTTACGGAAAGCCAGGCAAGGCAAAAAGGGGAAGGTTCGGAAAATTCGATTTTAGAAATTGCCAACCATTTGATTTTTTACAACGAGCGCTATTTAAAGTGGTTTAAAGGAATTCCCGTTCCGGCTTTTGATTATACGATCGATGATACGTTTGTAAACAAAAGCGGACTGGGCTGGGAAGAAAGCCGGCAAGAACTGAATACGATCTATAACGAATGGATCGATGCGCTTTCGGCATGCGAAGAGAAGATGCTGAAGGAGCCGGCCCAGCATGATCCGCATTCCACCTGGGCGGAGATTTTGTCCCTTCTCATTCTTCATAACGCTTACCATCTGGGACAAATCGTCACGATCCGAAAACAGCAGAAATCGTGGGACCCTTCAAAAGGCGTCAACTAACGGTGTTGTCAGGCAAGATGGCGGCTTAAGGCGGTCACCCACCCTAAGCCGCAGTTCATTTTGCCTGGGTCAAGCTTCGATTATTGCTTTCAGGTGATAATAGGCATCTTTTAGCCAGGGATGGACAACTTTCAGTTTATCTTTTTGTTTCCACAAATACTGAATATAAACAAACGCCCCGTGCTCCAGAGAAATTTCAAGCGCTTCACAAAGCTCCTTGATATAAGGCGGAGTCCCTGTCTGATCCCATTCTATTTTGTCCGCTGAAAACAGGACAAGGTCGAGCTGGGAGGGACTTTTTTTAAGCGTTGTATGGCATTCTATTGCATCTAAAATATCTTGATCCGCCACCTGAAACAGGTCCCGCGCCATCACTTTCGACAGTTTTTGATGGATAATCATCGGAAATATCCGTTCTTCGGGCAGAATATCAATACCGAGCGCCTCAGCAGCCGCAATTCTTTTTTCATTAGGGATGACACCGCTGATGTCATGCATAATACCGGCTATTCCCGCTTTTTGTGCAGGAACATGAAAACGCTTTGCCAATTCTTCCGCCGCTTTTTTCACTCTTATCGAATGTTCGGCTGTTTTTTCGTGGTTATGGCGTCTCAAAAATTCAAGGGCATCTGAACATACATCACCTGTGCAACGAACTTCCATCTCTATTCCTTCAATATTCATCAGAGATTCTCCTTTTTGAGGTTGTTTCATGATAAACAAAACACATTTGTTATCTGATTTTACCTTATCATAACATTGACAAATCCTAAAACATACCATTAAAATATTTTGTTAACCGGAAAATAAAAAGAAGGGACTGTCCATTGACTATGTCTGAACTGACAAAACAGCTGATCTATGATATGTATGTTAAACTCCTGCACCTGAACGAACAAAAAGCGGATACTGATCTCAAGGCATTTTTAAAGCAGGCGGCAGAATCTGATGTTAAACGGCTCCCGGGGAATATGACGACCATCCATGTCATCAGCTGTATCGGTGATGATGAACCGATTAATAATACAGGCATCGCCAAAAAAATGAATTTATCAAAAGCAAATATTACAAAAATCAGTTCAAAGCTGCTGCAAGAAGGCCTCATTAAACGGTTTCAATTGACGGACAATAAAAAAGAGATCTACTTCAGGCTGACGCCCAGCGGAAAACAAGTGTATGAACTTCATGAAAAGCTCCATCAGCAAAAAGCGGAACAGTTTCAGAGGTTTCTCGATTCGTTTTCAACAGCAGAACAGGGAGTTATTTTGAAATTTCTTCAAGGTCTGACACTTATGACAGAAACGGATAGGAAACAATAATAATATTATGTTAACTTGAATGAGCGATTGACAAGAAACCCCTTCCAGATTATAGTTGAATTAATGAGTTAGTTATTCAGATAACTAAGAGGTGAAGTGAATGGCGAGGCCGAATGTGACTTCAAAAGAAACGTTGATTGAGGCAGCTAAGCGCCGCATTGCCGGACAGGGTCTGGACAAACTGACGTTAAAGGCGGTTGCTGAAGAAGCAAAGGTGACACAGGGAACGGTTTACTATCATTTCCGGACAAAAGAGCAGCTTGTGTTTGAAGTGGTCCGCGACCTTTGCCGCGCGTCGTGGGAACGGTTGAAAGCAAATGATAGACCCGCTGCCGAAAGGATAAAAGACGGATTGTCATCGGCGAAATCAAGAACACGAAAAGATGCGTATTACCATCAGCTTTTTTTAGAATTGGCCGTTTTAGGTTTTCGAAATGAAAAGATAAACGAGCAGCTTGGAGAACTTCTCGAAGAGGAAAATGCGGTGTTGGCAGAACAGCTTTCCGAGATGTGGAAGCGTTCTCCTGTTGACGGGGTTTCTTTCAGCACGTGGGGCATTCTTTTAAACGCACTAATCGACGGTCTTGCTCTTCAGTCGCTGATGTCTTCGGGATTTTCCTCTGAAAAAGTCTACGGGGAATTAGAGGCGGTTCTGCAGATGCTGACGGAAACCGCCGTAAAACAGCATGGAGGGGAGTAAAGGGAGATGGAGATGTTAACTGAAAAACTCGGTTTGGCTCTTGTTTTTTCGTTCGTTGTCTGGCTTGGCGCCACCGTGTTTTTTATGCTGTTCGGCAGTGCGGTTCTTGCCGAACCCGGCCAAGATTCTTTTATGCTCCGCTTTTTGCTTCTTGAAGCCGGAACTTTTGCCCTACTATATGCCGTGATCCTCGCTTACCGGCGAGTTGACAAATCGAGGTTTGCTGCGGTTAAGTTTGGCATTGTAGGGTCGGCAGTCGGTTTGTTTCTCGACACATTTTCTTTATGGCATCATTCATTGATCTTCCCGGCGCTTTCACAGGGCCAGGTGATTGGATTTGCGGTTTGGATGGTCTTCGCGTATGCCATGTATTTGACGATACCGCTCATACTTGAAAAAAGAAGGTCTGCGGTTTAAATCTTTTATGTAAGATTCGCCCGCTTTATGCTAAAACGGGCGAACGGTCTTTAATCTTGCGGAACCGATTGTTCTGCATTGATGTATCCAGCACCGTAAACATTTGGATCGCGATCTTTCCATAAATCGGTTCCGTCTATTAACAGTTGTTTGATTTCATCAGGTCCTGTCCCTGGGGCTTGCTGAAGAATAAGGGCTGCAATGCCTGCGCAGATCGGCGTGGCCATCGAGGTTCCGGATAATATCATATAATCTGTGCCGACTCTGTTTGCTTTTTGCATCTTATCGAGGAAAGATCCAGGTGAACGAAGCGATGTAATATTTGTGCCCGGTCCCAGCAAGTCCGGTTTAACTTGACCGTAGATCGTCGGCCCTCTGCTTGAATAAGAGGCAACATCATCATCCTCCCGGCTGACTGTATCCCGGTCATCCAAAGCTCCGACTGTAATAATCTTGCTGCTGACGCCCGGGCTGGCAATCGTTTGCGCATCAGGACCGGAATTTCCGGCTGCCGCACATACAACAATGCCTGCGTCCCATGCTGCATGAACAGCTTTAACGACCGGATCTTCTTCCTCATTCTCGTAGCGTAACGCATCTGCCCCCAATGACATTGAAAGAATGTCGATCGGATCATCAGGGTTTTCCTCATTGAATTGAATGCACCAATCGATCCCTTGAATGACAGTTTCCAGCGTGCCGGATCCCATTTTGTCCAATACTTTTACACCGACAAGTTCCGCTTCAGGAGCAGGCCCCCGGTACTGACCCGATGAGGCAGCTCCGTTTCCACAAGCATCGCCGGCGCAGTGTGTGCCATGGCCATTGTCATCATACGGTTCTGTCCTTTGGTTGACAAAGTCTTGAAAAGCCCTGATCCTGCCTTCAAGATCTTTGTGAGGGTATATGCCCGTATCAATGACAGCGATTGTAACACCTTTGCCTGTCAGCGTCTGGTTGTTTCTGATCACCTCTTTGGCACGGCTTGATTCAACCGCTACGTCGAGGAGCGCTTTCACTTTGCGATTTAAATAAATTTTGCGAATGTCACCGCATTGAGATAGAAGCGATTGCAAAGATGAAGGGGTGACTTCCGCGCTGCAGCAGCTAATGTTGGAAAAGCGATGCTTGATTTTGTTTCTTCTCTTGCTGCCGATCATTTCATTGACTAATTGATAGCCTTTATGGTGGCTGTCTTTTTCAAATTCAATAATGACCGGTATTTTTTTGTTCTTCATTAATATTTTTTCGAAAAATCCGTGTAAAAAGCAAGGTGTCCATTTAAAAGGTTTATAGAGTTTCAGCACGCTTTCTCTCAGCGGCCGGTCCAGTTTATGGGCGTTGGACCTTACCATTTGAACCATATAGGAACCGAACATCCTAGTTCCACCTCATCTCTTATAGTTTATTCTTCCTCTTAATCTATGAATGAAAGGGGGGTCCCGTAAAGTTGGCTGTCCTAAAACGGCGGCAAAAGAGGCCTGTTTCCCATTCGCTTCTGAAAGTGGCAACAGAAGTCCAGGGTTTAAACGAACCAAAAT
This sequence comes from Bacillus paralicheniformis, assembly GCF_001042485.2. Taxonomy (GTDB): domain Bacteria; phylum Bacillota; class Bacilli; order Bacillales; family Bacillaceae; genus Bacillus; species Bacillus paralicheniformis. The sequence goes on along the minus strand of NZ_LBMN02000038.1, from coordinate 58,229 downwards.
ACATGATATTCTAGTCATGTCAATATCACCCTCTAGAAAGCGGCCGAAGGAGATGAATTCATGGCAACAATCGAAGATTTTTTAGAGCTGGATATTCGGATTGGGACAATTTTAAAAGCGGAAGAGTTTCCTGAAGCGAAAGTGCCGGCTATTAAGCTTGAGATCGATTTCGGAGAAGAGATTGGCGTCAAACGTTCGAGCGCTCAAATCACAAAGCGTTATACACCTGAAAAGCTTATAGGCCGGCAGGTGACGGCAGTCGTCAATTTTCCGCCGCGGCGGATTGCCGGGTTTAAATCGGAAGTTCTCGTTCTTGGCGGCGTGCCGGAAAAAGGCGACGTTATTTTGCTGGCGCCTGATCAAGAAGCGCCCAATGGAACGAAGATCAGCTGATACATAAAAGAGAGGCTCCCTCTACCAGAAGGAAGCCTCTTTTTTTATTTCACCTTGAATTTTTTCGTTAAATCTCGCAGATCTTCCGCCATTTGTTCAAGTGTGGCAGAAGACGTACTGATTTCTTCCATTGAAGCCAGCTGTTCTTCCGCTGATGCTGCAATATCTTGTATTCCAGCTGTGTTTTCCCTTGAAACATCGGCGATTTCCTGAACGGCACCGGAGACTTCCTCTGAGCCTTTCGACAATTGTTCGACCGCTGCATTGAGCGTTTGCAGCATGCCGGCGATCTCATTCGTCATGCCGCTGATTTCGTGAAAGCTCGTTTCTGTTTTCTCGGTAATTTTGAGTCCGGATTGGACTTCATGGTTGACCGATTGAAACATCTTGAGAGAATGTTCGATTTCTTTGACGATTTCCTGAATCAGCGCTTCGATTTCTTTTGCCGATTCCGCTGATTGGGCAGCAAGCTTTCGAACTTCTTCGGCGACGACGGAAAAGCCTCTGCCTGACTCGCCGGCGCGGGCCGCTTCAATCGCGGCGTTCAATGCCAATAGATTCGTTTGATCGGCAATTCCGTTAATGACCCTGAGAATTGATGTGATATCTTTCGATTTGCCTTCGAGACCTTTGACGACGCTCTCAGCTTGTTTGACAGATCGATCGATGGAGTTCATCTGGCCGACCGTTTTCTGAACGAGTTCTCCGCCGGTTTCGGCGATTTCTGTCGATTTGATCGATGATTCAGTAATCGATTCCGACACTTCGGTCATTTCGCTCAGATGATCATTCATTTGGCTGAGTTGCTGCGAGCTGGTTTCGACTTTTTCATTCTGGCTTTCGGCCCCGTTCGAGAACTGTTCGATCGCGGAAGTAATATGTTCTGTCGCTTGGCTCGTCTGTTCCGCGCTTGCTGTCAGCTGCTCTGATGATGAGGCGACATTCTCAACCGATTCCTGAATGGTGCCGATCAGTGTGCGGAGCGATTCCGCCATATCATTGAAGCTTGTGCCGAGCTGCCCGAATTCGTCATTTGAACGGACTTTAATTTGCTGTGTCAAGTCGCCGCTGCTGATGTTTTTTGCAGATTGAACGAGCTGATTCAATGGTTTGCTGATCGCGCGGACGATAAAGAAAATGAGAATTCCGCCTAGCACCAAAGCCCCTGAAAAGACGATCAGAGCCATATAAAAGACGGGCTTTGTGGCGTTTGTTATCTCATCGGAAAACATTGTCCCGGCAATTTTCCAGCCTGTCAGTTTGTTTGTTGCAAACGCCATTTGCTTTTCTTTTCCTTCAAAAGTATATTTGAATTCACCTTTTTCTTTGCCGTAAACTTGGTCAACCCAACCGCCTTCACCTTCAGTTCCGGCTTTAATCTTCGGATGGGCGATATATTTTTTAGATGCACTAGAGATAAAAGCAAAGCCGTCTTTTCCGACTTTGACATCATTTGTCGCTTTAATCAGCTCATCGATATTCAAGCTGAGCGCCGCGACGCCTGACCCGTCTTCATTCTGCTTGGCGATGGTAATGACCGTGTTGCCGGTGGCGGCAGAGGTGTATGGATCAGTGACGATGATTTCGCCTTTTTTCTCAACCGCTTCTTGGAACCATGGCCTTTCCGCGGGATTATAGCCGTCAGGCATTTTCGTATAAGGATGCTGCACGTAGACACCGTCTGCAGAGCCTGTGAACACGGCTTCTACATCTTTATTTTGTCTGGCGTATTGTTCAAACTGTTGTCTTAACGAAGTCTGGCCTTTATCCTTGTATGTTTTTTCTTTGATCACTTCACTGAAATATGTAATAGCATCCGCTTTTTTTTCGATATTTTGATCGATCGTTTCGTTTAATTGATCCACGCTGTTTCTTGCGCTTCTCATGATTTCATCTTCAATCGAACTTCCCGCCGTATAATAGGAAACACCTGAAAGGATTAAAACAGGGAGTGTTAAAATCAATAAAAATGAGACCGCTAATCTTTTGGAAAGAGATGGATGCTTGATCCAATTTACTATTTTTTTCATTCGCCAAAACTCCTTTTTATAGGTTACGAGATTAATATCGGACAATTTTCACACTTTTGCATCAAATTTTAAAATTTAGACTTCGAAATAAAATGCTCAACTAAGGCGAAGGCAACAGTTTTCGGGATTGGCTGAAAAAAGGGCTGCATAACTGTTGACAAAGTTTACCTTCGTTTATATACTAATCGGTAAATACAGTGAAAGGAATAGGTATAGGGGACATGAAGCAGTAATCTTATTTTCCATCGTTTTTTTTAATATGAAAAAACGGAAACTTGGAGAATAGGATGAGTATGCCCTTTTATACCTTGCATCAATTTCTGAAATTTGCATGTTTTTTGTCGTGCAAAGAAATGGGATCGGTTCATACCGCTTTCACGGTGCATATTTTGGCATGATATCCTCTCCGGGTTTCCGCGAGAGGTTTTTTGTTGTCAGCCAAAATAAAAACAGAGGTGAACGGTATGACGATCTTAATGAAAATAAGAGGTTTGCAAAAAAGCTTTGGAGAGCAAACGATTTTAAAAAACATCGATTTTGACATTTCCAATCAAGAGCGGATTGGGTTGGTCGGATACAATGGAGCGGGGAAAACAACGCTCGCAAATATATTGAGCGGTCATATAAAAGCTGACAAAGGCACTGTTCAAACAGACCGGACGCTTAAAATCGGCTATCTGCTCCAGTCGATTGAGTACTCCATTCATGGCTTCAACAGCATATTAACAGACGATCAGGGCGGAAAATTATATCAGTTGACCAGCCGTCTTGGCTTATCAAAGGTCCAAAGCTGGAATTCCGAGCGGCTCAGTCATTTGAGCGGAGGAGAAAAACTAAAGCTTGCGCTTGCGCACGTCTGGAAAACGATGCCTGACCTCCTCATCTTAGATGAGCCCACCAATCACTTGGATTTAAAAGGAATCAGCTGGCTCCTTGAAGAACTGCAACAATATCGAGGGGCTGTATTGATTATTTCTCATGACCGTTATTTCTTGGATCAATCCATTTCCAAAATACTTGAGCTGGAAGATGGGAAGTTGCACACTTATCAAGGAAACTATAGTGCATACCGGCAGGAGAAAAAACGGTTATATGAAGAACGTCTGCACCAATATGAAGTCCAGCAAAAGCAAAAAGAAAGAATCGAGTCACAGATTGCAACGCTCCAAAATTGGTCGCAGAAAGCCCACCGTGACTCAACAAAACAGGGATCACGGTCAGAACGAAGGCAGCTGGGCTTTAAAGAATACCACCGGGTAAAAGCCAAAAAGCTCGATAACCAAGTCAAATCAAAGCTTAAACGCCTTGAACAGGAACTTGAAAAAAACAAAGCGGAAAAGCCACAAGAAGCAGAATCTGTCAATTTTCAATTTTCATCGGGAGAAAAAAGGGGCAAGCGGATTATCGAAGCGAAAGGCCTGACAAAAGCGTTTGACGGACGCACCTTATTCAAAGACAGCCATTTTTATGTCAAACATGGCGAGAGAATAGGGCTTATCGGAGACAACGGCTGCGGCAAAACGACCCTTGTGAAGATGATGTTGGATGCTGAACCTGCAACAGCCGGAACGCTATGGAAGAGCCGATCTGTAAAGGCCGCATATTTAAGCCAGGATGTCAGTGATTTAAGCGTTGATCAAACAGTGGCTGAAGTACTGAATTTGTCTGACAGAGCCGAAATCGCAAATGCGCGGACCATTTTGGCCAATATGGGAATCAAAGAAAACCGCTTTCATAATGAAATCGGGACATTCAGCCTCGGGGAGCGGACCCGGATTAAACTGGCAGGTATGATTTTAAAGGATTATGATCTGCTGATTCTGGATGAACCGACCAACCACCTTGATTTGCCAAGCAGAGAGCAGCTTGAACAGACATTGCTTGAGTTTCAAGGCACGATCATCATTGTGTCGCATGACCTGTATTTTACAGATCAATTGTGTAACAAACTTCTCGTATTTGAAAATGGGCGCATCACCCGCGTCGAAACCGGATTGAAAGATTATCGGAGCAGAAAGAAACAGCGACATGCAAAACGCGATGAAGAGGAACGGCTTCGCATCGAAAATCGGATGACCGCCGTTCTCGGAGAATTAGCCGGACTCACCCCCCAAGACCCGAGATATCATGAATTGGATCAGGAATTTTCAGAGCTGGCCAAACGCAAACGGGCGTTTTTAGAAAAAGAATAAATGGAAAGAACCATTTGTGTTTTTTAACACAGATGGTTCTTTTTTGTTTGACGTGGTTTAAATTACCACCCATTAGAGATGGCACCCAAGGTAATAATAGGATAAAAATGATGGACTTACTACAGCAATAAAAAAGGGTGATCAACATGTGGAAAACGATTGTTTCCTATTTTCCGGACTGGATGGTCCTGATGCAGGCTTTTTTTGTTTTTTTCGTCCCGTTTGCCATATCAAAAGTATTTCTGTGGCTTCGTACGGCAGGGGATGATTGATATGAGATGGTGGAAAGAAAAAACGCGCAGATTGATACAATCGTCCAACAAGCCGGAAAAACCTAAAAATGAAGTGCCGGCTTTGGAATCAACGGGGTATTTGACCGGCGATTTTGATCGCGACCTGCAAGCGGTCAAAACAGCCTTGGAGAATAACTCAGACGTTCATTTCCGAGAATTTAACTTAGGGCGCACCGGCATCCGGGCGGCGATTGTTTTTGTTGAAATGCTTGCAGATCAAGACCTGATTGACAAACATATTATGAAATCCCTTATGGATGATTTCTCCAAAGAATATAACATTGAGCTTTCTTCATTAAGCAGCAATATACCGGACTTAATCCAAAAGCAGATTTTATCAATCAGCGGAGTATCAGTGGCAAAGCATGTCAGCGAAGTGGTGCCGGAAGTGTTGATGGGTACGGCCATACTGCTGATCGACGGTTCAGCGGAAGTTTTATTGCTGGGAACCGTTAAAAAAAATACAAGGAACATTGAAGAGCCCGTATCTGAATCCTTAGTCAGAGGGGCGCGCATCGGCTTTACGGAAACAATTGGCACAAATACAGCCCTTTTGAGGCAGCACGGCAAAAATCAAAATTTGTCTATGGTTCAATTTCAAGTTGGGAAGCGAGCCGTCAAAAATCTTGTCGTCGCCTATATTAAAGACGTGGCTGAACCAGGACTGGTGGAAGAAGTCAAAAAAAGAATCGAAAAGATTGATATCGATGATGTGCTCGAATCAGGTTTTGTCGAACAGCTGATCGAAGACAATTATCTCAGTCCATTTCCGCAGGTGCAAAGCACTGAACGTCTTGACAGGGTGATGAGTGCGTTAATGGAGGGCAGAGTGGCCATCTTATTGGACGGGACGCCTTTTGTTTTAATCGTTCCGGTTACATTCAGTATGCTCCTGCAATCGCCCGAGGATTATTATGAACGCTGGCTCCCGAGTTCACTGATCCGCATCATGCGAATTGGCGCAGCGATGATCTCGCTTCTTGGACCCGCTTTATATATTTCCTTTATTTCGTTTCATCCTGGGCTGATTCCGAGTGAACTTGCGATTTCCATTACCGGAACGAGGGTGGGTGTACCTTTTCCATCGCTGATCGAAGCGCTCATTATGGAAGTGGCGATCGAAATTTTGCGCGAAGCCGGCCTCCGGCTGCCAAAACCAATCGGTCCGGCGATGGGAATCGTCGGCGGTATCATCATCGGGGAGGCTGCCGTACAGGCAGGCATTGTCAGCCCGATTATGGTCATCGTTGTTGCCGTTACCGCGATTTCTTCATTCGCCATTCCGCAATACAGCGCAGGTATTTCGCTGCGCATGCTGAGATTTGTGGCGATGTTTTGTGCAGCCACGTTCGGTTTGTACGGGGTGATTATGTTTTTCCTCATGCTTGCCAGCCACGCGGTGAAGCTGAAAAGCTTTGGTGTTCCGTACGCAAGCCCGGCTGTCCCTTATCGTTTGCGCGATTGGAAAGATTTCATCGTTCGCATGCCGATACAGATGATGAAAAAGCGGCCGAAGATGTTAAAAACAGACGATTCGACACGCCGGTAGATAGAAAGGAGGGAACCATTCATGATGATCAAGGCGGGAGATCGCATCACCACTTCAGAAACCGCAGTTATCATCACTAATTTCCTGCTTGGCACAGGGATTTTGACGCTTCCGCGTACTTCTGTGGATGCAGTAGGGACGCCTGATGTTTGGATCACGCTTGTATTAGGCGGCTTGGTCGCTCTCTTGGCCGCGATCATCATGGTAAAGCTCAACCATCAATATCCTGATAAAACCTTTTACGAATACAGTCAGGACATCATCGGCAAATGGATCGGCGGCTTAATAAGCCTGGTCTTCGTTTGTTATCTATTGGCGCATTCCGGTTTACAGGTCCGCTCAACGCTTGAAATCATCCGCTTTTTTTTACTGGAAGGAACACCCCGCTGGGCAATTGCGATGATTTTTTTATGGGTGGGTTTATACTTGATCGTCGGCGGTTTAAGTTCGATCGCCCGATTGTTCCAAATCGTGCTCCCCATTACATTTATTCTTTTTCTGCTGGTCGTGTTTATGGGTATCGGAATTTTTGATGTGGACAACTTGCGTCCTGTACTTGGCAAGGGAATAGGGCCTGTCTTAAAAGGAATAAAGGTGACCGCATTGTCTTTTTCAGGTATTGAAATCATTTTGATCCTGATGCCCTTCATGTATCAGCCTCGAAAGGCCATTCATACGGTTGTGATCGGGATCGCCATCCCTTTGCTTTTCTATATGATCACCGTCGTTATGGTAATCGGCGCCCTGTCTATAGACGGGGGGGTATCACGAACCTGGCCGACAATTGATTTGATGAGAAGCTTTGAAATACCCGGTCTGATATTTGAACGGTTTGAGTCTTTGCTGCTGGTCATCTGGATCATGCAGCTGTTCTGCACCTTTGTCATTTCTTTTTATGGTGCAGCATTAGGCCTGGCCCAGCTCTTTAAAACAAATATTCGGCCGATGCTGTTTGCTTTACTTCCGGTGATTTATCTCATGGCCATGATCCCGAAAAATATCAACAACATGTTTGCATTCGGAGACTTTATTGGAAACAGCGGCGTTTATTTAGGCGGCATGACACCGCTCGTCCTGCTGGTGATTTCAAAAATAAAAAGGATGAAACAAGGAACTGACAGAGGCTGATGATTGAAAAAGGAAAGGGGGGATTTCTCCATGATGGTGAGTCAGCAAGACAAAATTACCGTTTCGCAAACCGTCATCGTCATCACGAATTTTCTGCTGGGAACTGGTATCTTGACACTGCCGCGGACATCTGTGGAAGCGGTTAAGACGCCGGATGTCTGGCTGTCTGTTGTATTTGGAGGATTGATTGCTCTATTGGCAGGTTTCATCATGGTGAAATTAAGCATGGAATACCCCGAAAAAACGTTATATCAATACAGCCGCGATATTATTGGCAAGTGGCCGGGAGGGCTTTTCAGCCTGCTTTTGATTTGCTATTTTCTCGCAACGTCGAGTTTCCAAGTCCGTTCTGTTACAGAGGTTATGGGATTTTACTTACTGGAAGACACGCCGCTTTGGGCGATGGCGATGGTTTTTTTATGGAGCGGGATCTATTTAATAACCGGCGGTATCAATCCGATTGCCCGACTTTATGAAATCATTTTTCCGATTACAGTTCTTATTTTTCTTGTCGTCATATTTATGAGTGCAAGCATATTCGAGACCGACAATTTGCGTCCGGTTCTCGGGAAAGGGATCGTGCCGGTGATGCAAGGAGTCAAGACAACGTCTTTTGCTTATACAGGCATAGAAGTTCTGCTGATCATCGTTCCTTTTATGAGAAAGCCCGAGCAAGCGTTAAAAGCTACTTTAATAGGTATTTCTTTCCCGATTGTCTTTTATATGATCACCGTTATTATGGTCATCGGTGCACTGTCGATCGATGGAGTGACATCCCGGACCTGGCCGACGATTGATTTAATGAGAAGCTTTGAAATACGAGGGCTGATTTTTGAACGATTTGAGTCCTTGCTGCTGGTCATCTGGATCATGCAAATATTCTCCAATTTTACGATCAGCTATTTTGCTGCTGCTATAGGTCTGTCACAACTCTTGAAGAGGAGGATGGAACCGATATTATTCGGCTTGCTTCCTGTTATTTATCTCATTGCGATGACGCCTAAAAATATCGACCAGCTCTTTCAAATGGGAGATCTGATCGGCAACAGCGCCATCTTTTTAGTCGGGCTCATTCCGCTCATGTTTTTGGTGATATCGAAAGTAAGGAGGAGAAAGTTTGAAAAAAATTAACACCATTCGCTACTTAACGATTGCTTTACTTTTGTTTTTATTAACCGGATGCTGGAGCAGCCACGAAATTGAAGAGCTGGGTCTCACATTTGCGATGGGGATTGACAAAGGCAAAGAAACCGAACTTGAAAAAAAATTTGACGAAATGGGAGGTGATTACCCGAAAAAAGATCGGATCACGATGATCTATCAATACGTGAACGAACAGGCGGCCGGTTCAAAATCGACTGGAGGAAGCACTGATCAAAAATCGTATATTAACGTTTATGAAACGGGGGACTCGCTTCAGCAAATTAACTCTGAAGTAGCATTGAGACAGGACAGGCCTGTATTCAGTCCTCATTTAAAGGTGATTGTCATCGCCGCTGAGCTTCTCCGCACCTATTCGCTGGCAGAACTGCTTGATCAGCCTCTCCGCGATAATGAAATCAGGCCGAGCAGTATGGTGATCGTCACAAGAGGGCGGGCGAGAGACACGCTTGAGCTGAAGGAAACCGGTGAAATGCCGGCGTTTCGACTGCGCAAAATCGTCGAAAATGAATATAAAGCGAAAAAAATTCTTCCTCCTGTGACACTTGCCAAACTGACAGGCAAAATGAGGTCAGGAACGAGCTATCTGCTTCAAAATGTTATTGGTACCGATGGGGAAGTCAAATATGCAGGAGCAGCCGCGATCAACGGAAAAACCAATAAGCTGATCGGTTATTTGGATGAACATGACTTAGAAGGGGTAATGTGGATCACCGGAATGGGAATTGGAGGCACGGTTAAAAGTTATGACCCGGAAGAAAAAAAAGTGACCGCATTTGGTGTCGAAACGATTAAAAGCGACATCGAGCCTATCGTCAAAGGAAACCGTCTTTCTTTTGAAGTGAACGTAAAGTCAGATGGTTATCTTGCGGAAAACTGGAGCACGAATGAAAAAGCTTTTGATAACAAATTTTTAGAAAAGGTCGAAAAAACAACCGAGAAAACGGTGAAAAAAACGATGGAAGACATTACAAAAAAAATGAAAACCGAATACAAAGCAGATCTTGCCGGATTCGGGAACGAGCTGAGGATCAAGCATCCGAGGCTTTGGGAAAAACTAAAGAAAAATTGGGATGAGACCTTTACAGATATACCGATTACATTTCATGTGCAAATCACGATTAAAGAATACGGTACCGTTGGGGATCAGTAACAGAAGCACTTCTAATCACGAAAGGCGGAGAAATACGCAATGATCCGTTCCGAAGATAAAATTACGACTTCTCAGGCCATTGTTGTCTTAGTCAGTTATATTATGGCTGCCGGGATTCTCACCTTGCCAAGAACCGCTGCAGAAGAAGCCGGTACGCCGGATGTATGGATTTCCGTCCTATTAGGCGGAATTGTCACAATGGCAGCCGGAGTCGTGATGACAAAATTAAGCCAGGATTATCCCGGGCAAACATTTTTTCAATATGGGGGAAACATTGTCGGAAAGTGGATCAGTATTGTGATCAGCCTGCTGTTTATTGAGCATTTTGTGATGATTGCGGCTTTTGAAGCAAGAATTATGGCAGAAGTCATCACCTTTTTTTTGCTGCAGCAAACACCGATTTGGGCGATCGTCATGTCGATGATGTGGGTCGGATTTTATTCGATAAAAGACGGTATGGGATCGCTTGCCCGTTTATTTGAAATCATTTTTCCGATTACAATCCTTTTCTTTTTAACCGTCGTATTTATGAGTTTTGGCATATTCGAACTGGATAACCTGCGGCCAGTCCTCGGGGAAGGCATCATGCCGGCATTAAAGGGGACAAAAGCGACAATGCTTTCATTTATCAGCGCAGAAGTGATGATGTTTCTTTTGGCGTTTATGAAAAAGCCGAAAGATGGTGTCAAAGTCGTTGTCATGGGAATCGGCATTGCGATACTCTTTTACTTAACGACGGTCGTATTCGTGATCGGAGGGCTGTCAGTCGACGGGGTAACCGCGTTGACATGGCCGACGCTTGATCTCATCCGCAGTTTTGAAATGCCCGGCTTAATATTTGAACGTTTTGAATCGCTGCTCCTTGTCATCTGGATTATGCAGTTGTTTGCGACTTTTTCCGTCTCATTTTACGCCGCATCGCTGGGGTTGTCGCAAATTTTCAAAAAAAAGAGCAGACCGATCATGTTCGGTCTGCTTCCGGTGATGTATTTGCTCGCAATGACGCCAAAAAATATCGATAATGTATTTTCTCTCGGCGACATGGTCGGCTATCAAGCGGCTGTTTTATTCGGTATTGTGCCGATTCCGCTTTTATTGATTTCGAAAATGAGGAAAAAGAAACCTTTGCAAAGCTAGATGTTCAGCCCGCTTTGTTCACTTGCTTCTTAGCTCTCGGTTTCACCCTGTCATTCGGCATGAAAAACACGAGCAAAAAGGCGGCCGCTGCGGGGAAAATTGCCCAAGTAAACGTATGAACAATCGAATGTGAAAGCGCCTCGGTGATGTGATTTAAAATATCCGGCGGCATTGATGCCCGGGCACTAGACAAAATCTGGTTGGCATCATTCGGTGAGGCGAGATTTGAAGCGCCTGTGCTTTTAAACATATCTTCCATCTGTTCTAAAAATTGGTTTTTTGAATCATGCCGAACATACTGGCGCCGATCGTCATGCCGAGAGAGCGCATAAAGTTGCTCGTAGAAGTCGCTGAGCCGCGCTGTTCCGGGCCGAAATGATGGATAGCCGCCATGCTTAATACAGAGAAAGAAAAACCGACTCCCAAGCCGACAACAATCATATAAATGGTTAATAATAAACGCGGAGTGTCAATGTTAAGCGTGCTTAATAAAGAAAACCCGCTGACGAGAACCAGTCCTGAGATGAGCATAATGTTCCGGTAGCTCATTTTTGTCGTTAAGAATCCGCCAAGCTGGGCTGATACAACAGAGCCGAGCATCATCGGCAAAAGAACAAGCCCGGAGTTTGTCGCAGAATCTCCGTAAACACCCTGAACAAAGATCGGAATCTGGATGGTAGCTGAAATAAATGTCCCGCCGTAAAATAAAGCGACAAGCGTGCTGCCGGCAAACAGCCGGTTTTTAAACATATGAAATGAAATGATCGGTTCACTGGCCTTACGTTCGATCATGAGGAAGCAAACCAATAAGACGGCTGCACTTCCGAAAAGTGTAAGGATGACATTCGAATCCCAGGCGTATTTCTCGCCGCCGAGCTCCAACGTAAACATGAGGCAGACGACCGCTCCTACGAGCGTGATCGCCCCTAGCCAATCAATGCGATGCTTTTCATGCTGTTTCGTTTCTTTGTAAAATAGAAGAATGAAAACAAAAGAAACCATACCGAGCGGCAGATTCATATAAAAAATCCAGTGCCAGCTGATGTAGTCAGTGACATAGGCGCCGATGAGCGGTCCGAAAATGCTCGAAAGGCCAAAAACAGCGCCGAAAAGTCCAGTGATCTTACCGCGTTTTTCCAGCGGGAAAATGTCAAAAATGATGGTAAAAGCAATCGGAATGAGCGCGCCTCCGCCAATTCCTTGGATCGCGCGGTAAATGCTGAGCTGCTCAATGGTTGTAGCCGTTCCGCACAATGCTGATCCCGCCATGAACACGATGCTGCCAAAAAGAAAAAAACGTTTCCTTCCATACATATCCGACAGCTTGCCGAATATCGGCATGCCGGCCATTTCAGCGACCATAAAGGCAGATACAACCCAGACAAAGCTGTCGAGTCCGCCAAGATCGCCGACAATTGTTCCCATTGCCGTGACAACGATGGTATTGTCCATCGAAGCCATCAAAATAGCAAGCAAAAGCCCTGCTACAACAAATCCTAATTTTTGATTTTGAGTTTGTGACAAATCAATCTATTCTCCTTTAAATAAATTCGTTCTAAAGCAGCGTTTGGCATGGACGCTTCATCCTGTTATGATCATTTATATCAGGAAATAAATATCTTAGCTGCTAAGACATAATGATTTTATAGAAGGGTGTTACCGATGTCAAGAACAAATCATATTGAAGGAGAAGGGCTGCTCAACGAGCTGATACAGCAGTTGAGATTTCACAGCAGCGCAACCATTTTTCTGCACGAGGCGATCGGCGAGAAAATCGGACTGAACGCCACGGATCATAAATGCCTTGAGATTATCGCGCGGGAAGGGAAAGTAACAGCGGGGGAGCTTGCCGCAAAAAGCTGGCTGACAACGGGAGCGATCACAGGCGTGATCGACCGCCTTGAGAAAACGGGCTATGTCAGACGCATCAGGGATTCGTCCGACAGAAGGCGTCTTTTAGTCGAGCTGATCCCGGAAAACATGGAGAAGATCTCTCATATCTTTCAAGACTTGGCGCAAGAATCTGCCGGATTTTTAAGCCGATATTCAGAGGGGGAACTGCAAACCATTATCAAATTTTTGAAAAACAGCACGGCGTTCGCCGCCGATTATGCCAAAACTTTAAAGAAGACAAAGTGACAAAAGACCGGTTTTGTTTCAACCGGTCTTTTGTACACGTTCATATTTTTTCAATTTGAACTCTTCCGGAAAAGAAAGTTGCTCCACCGCCCATATCAGCTAATCGATCAGGCGTCAGCGCATTGACGAGATAATGCTTCCCATCTGCATCCGCCCATAATCCTTGGCTGACGGCCACACCCGGAAGGACGTGTTCTCCGACCGCAGCGGGCAGGATACATGATCCGCGGTCATTCCAAACCTTCACCAAATCTCCGTTTTCGATGCCTTTTTCTTCGGCATCCTTTCTATTTAAGTGAAGTTTCGGCTCCTTTTCTAATTTGATATGCTTTTCATTGTTTGAAAAGGTCGAATTTAAAAAATTATGATTCGGTCCGGGTACAAATAAAAACGGATACTTGTCAGTTTCAACAAGCGGGGTATGAGTCGGCAGGCCCGGATAGCCGTGCTGTTCCATCAGTTTTGAGTACAATTCAATTTTTCCGCTGGGCGTTGGCAGTTTATCAGGAAAAATCGTTTTCCGATTGGCTTTGACAAAATGCTTTTCAGTCAGGCTGTCGTAGTCAATGCCGTCGAGCCACGGATTATCAGGGTAGTCAAGCGCCTGTCTGATCATCTCTTCGTCGGAATCTTTCAGCGGTTCATCATCAAAGCCCAGCGCCTCAGCCAAAAGTCTGAATACTTCTGTATTTGACTTGCTCTCACCGTATTTTTCAATAACAGGCTGCTGAATTTGCGCATAATGGTGCCAATATGATGTATAGAAATCCGTATTTTCGAAAGCGGAAGAAGCCGGCAGGACGATATCGGCATACCGTGCCGTTTCCGTCAGGAATAAATCGTGAACAACCGTGAATAAATCTTCGCGCTCAAGCCCTTTCCTGACTTTGTTCGCCTCCGGCGCGACGACGGCCGGATTGCTGCTGTACACAAACAGCGAACGGATCGGAGGCTCGGTTTCTAGGAGAGCTTTGCCGAGCTGATTCATGTTGATGACTCTCGGCGTTCTGCCTTTTAGTAAATCGGGACGCTGCAAAGCTTTTGTATTATAGGCCAAAAATGCCGTGTTGCCTTTGATCGCTCCGCCTCCTTTTTTCGTCCACTGGCCCGTGATCGCAGGGAGGCACGCGATGGTGCGAACAATCATTCCTCCATTGTCATGATGCTGAAGACCGTTGCCGATCCGGATCAGGGAAGGGGAGGTGCGGCCGTACAAGCGGGCGAGCTCGACAATATCATTCCGGGATACGCCGGTGATTGCCTCTACAGTGGCGGGATCGTATTGCAGTACATGGCGACGGAGCTCTTCATGGCCGACTGTAAATTCTTTCAGAAATGGTTCATCAGCCAAATTTTCCTCGAATAAGACATGCATAATGCCAAGCGCAAGCGCGCTGTCCGTGCCGGGACGAATCGGAATAAACCAATCCGCCATCCGCCCGGTCTGATTTTTATGAACGTCGATCACAACGATTTTAGCACCGTTTTTCCGGGCTTTTTGAGCAATAGTGATTTGATGCATGTTGGTTGAGACTGCATTGATTCCCCAAAAGATAAACAGTTTTGTTTCCGTTGTATCTTCAGGGTCTGTGCCGATGCTTCCGCCCATCGTGTATTTATAGCCGACAGAACCGGCAGGAGTGCAAATCGCCCGGTCAAGCTGGCTCGACCCGAGGCGGTGAAAAAAGCGCCTGTCCATTCCTTCAGCCGTCAAATTCCCCATATTGCCGTAAAAGCTGTAGGGCAGAATGCTTTCGGGGCCTTCCTGTTCAATGAGCGACTGCCAGCGGGAGCGAATCGTTTCAATTGCTTCATCCCAGCTGATCGGTTCAAAAATCCCGTCACCTTTTGGACCCGTCCGTTTCAGCGGAGTTTTCAGCCGTTTGGGATCATAAATACGCTCCGTCATATTGCGGACTTTATTGCAAATATTGCCCTGTGTGACCGGATGGTCCGGGTCGCCTTGTATTTTAACGATTTTTCCGTCTTTTTTATGAACGAGCAGCCCGCATTGATCCGGGCAGTCGAGCGAACATACGGATTTGAAAATCCCGTCTTTTTGATCAACAAATGACTCCATGGAATCCGTTCCTTTCCGATAAAATGAATATGATTCTAGCATTATATCACAAAATCTCGTCAATTCTGAAAATAAGAGCCGAAAGAATCGCGGCAGAACAACGATAAAAAAGGATGCCCCTGGAAGGACATCCTTTAAGTTTTTGTTTATTCTTTATCAAAATCAGGCGCGACCGCTTTTTTAATAAATAAAGCGGTAAAGAAAGCGATACAGCATAAAGCAAGCGCAAACCAGTAGGCATGGTGAACACCGTGAGTCATCGCTTCATGCACGATTTGTGGGCTTGCGGCTTCTTGTCCGGCAAGATAGCTTTTCTGGCCTTGGCTCATGATGCTGACGAACACCGAAACACCGAGTGCGCCTGCAACAGGCTGAAGCGTGTTGGCGATTGCCGTTCCATGAGGATATAAATGTTTCGGCAATTCGTTTAATGCATTCGTCTGCGCAGGCATCATGATGGCTGAGATCGACAGCATCAAGATGATGTACACAATAATAAACGCCCAGACCGGCACCGAAGGATTGATCCTACTGAAGAAAAACATCACGCCGACGAGAACGATCGTACCCGGAATGATGAGTTTTCTCGGCCCGAACTTATCGAATAAAGCGCCCATGGCCGGTGACATGAGACCGTTTAGCAAGGCCCCGGGCAAAAGTAAAAGCCCTGCTGCTTTGGCTGTAAAACCAAGCGGTCCTTGCAAATACATCGGCATCACGATTTCGGAAGCGAACATCGCCATAATGACAATCACAAATAGGCAGACCCCGCGCGTGTAATTTTTATAGGCGAACACACGCACATCGAGCAACGGTTGTTCAAGCTTCAGCTGACGAAGCACGAACAACACGATACTGATCAGGCTGACGATGATTACACCGATGATCAGAGGGGACTGAAACCCTTCCGGAGCCTCTCCGGCACTGCTGAATCCGTATACGATTCCGCCGATCCCGATGGTTGAGAGAACGATCGATAAAAAATCAGCCCGCGGGCGCGTCGCTTCTCCGACATTTTGCAAATACTTCACCGCAAACAAGATTGAAAATACTGCAAAAGGGATGACGATAATAAACAGCCAGCGCCAGCCGAGGATGTCAACAATGACGCCCGAAAGAGTGGGGCCGATCGCCGGAGCAAACATGATGACCAAACCGAACGTCCCCATGATTTTCCCGCGGACTTCAGGCCGATAAATGAGCAAGAGTGCGTTCATAATAATAGGGATCAAGAGACCTGTACCGACCGCCTGAATCATGCGCCCCGTCAAGAGCATCGGAAAATTCACTGCACAAGCGGCTATGATGGTTCCGACTAAAAAAATCGACATGACGCCGATAAACATCTGTCTTGTCGTGAACCATTGAATCAGTAAAGCGGAAATAGGCATTAAAACACCCATGACAAGCATAAATCCGGTTGCCAGCCATTGAACAGTCGGGGCATCAACGTGAAAGACTTCCATCAGCTCTGTTAATGCGATGTTCAACAGCGTTTCGTTTAATATTGCAAAAAATGCACCAATCATGAAGGTGACTAATATTGCTTTGGAATTAAACTTTTTCTCCATATCAAACCTCCTGTAATACAATTTACCCAAAAACATGACGACAAATGATATGTAGGATTCCCGAATATCTGGAGTCCCAATTTGTTTCTTTCGTTTTTCATCTTATATAATAACGTGTCTCCACCGCCGTTCATTGTTTTTCTTCATGATTGGCAACTATATGAGTATACTCGGTTTCACCCATATTTACAATAAAATTGTCAGGTTCATCTTTTGAAGTTAACGTATGGATGATTATGAAAAGACAGGGAGGGAAGGACATAGATCATCTTTTCAGTCAAATCAGCCGATTATTACAGGTATAATTTACCTGTATTGCTGGCAGCTGTTCTGACTGAAGAAATTTATCTCCGGATCCTTTCCCTGATAGATACTAAATCTGAAGAGTTCTTTTAAATGCACTGTCGACTCCCGTATTTATTTGGGCAACAGACACCATTACAATATTTCGATATATCCCTCTGTGCCATGCACGCGAATTTGTTGCCCATCTTTTATCAGCCCAGTCGCATTCTCCACTCCGACGACTGCCGGCAGGCCATATTCGCGTGCGATCACTGCTCCGTGGGTCATCAATCCGCCGACTTCGGTGACCAGGCCTTTTATGGATACAAATAATGGTGTCCAGCCTGGGTCTGTAAAGGAGGTGACTAATATATCTCCATCTTCCAGATCGGCATTTTCCATGTTTAAAATGACACGTGCTCTTCCTTCTATCACTCCGGAAGAAACAGGCAGGCCTGCAATCGCATTAGGCGGCAAATTTTCTCGTTTGTACGCACTTGTAATGATTTCGCCATCAGACGTGATCACACGCGGTGGAGTTAGTTTTTCATATAATTTGTACTCGTCTTTCCGTTTGCTGATGATCTGGTTATCTATTTTTTTTGTGCGTGCGACTTCGTAAAGCTCTTCAAAAGTGAGGTAGTATATATCTTCTTTTTCATGAATAACGCCCGCTTGTACGAGTTGTTCGGCTTCTTTCAGCAATGCCTGCTTATATACGAAGTAGCGACTGACTATGCCGTATTTTGGATATTCCCGGTAGCCGATGAAATTCCGGATGAGATCGATCATTCGTTTTGTTTCTTTAGCTTTTTGTTCACCATCCGGCAATTGCTTCAATCGATCAATTAACTCTTGTTCTTTTTCCAAAGCAGCCCGCAGCCCTTGCTCAAACTTTCGATTGCCGGCGTTAGGCTCGAAGTTTTTGATATGACTAAGAATCATGGGGACAAGTGTAATTGGTTTTTCACTCCAGCGAGGTCTTGTAATATCAATTTCTCCGGGACACCGCATTCCGTATTTGCTGAGATAATCATAAATAGCGTCTTGAATTTCCTTTCCACCATCAAACTTAACCAGTTCATCGAGAAAGTTATCTTCTTTTGCATGCTGCAAATAATCAATCACTTCTGGATAAGGGCGAATCACATCCGCGACATCCATCAGCTCCAGACCCATTTCCGAAGTAATATTGCCCGGTACAGATTGAGAAAGGGTATCAGCGGCGTTTTTTTCGCCTAGCCACTTGTTCATGTTTTCATTGATCCATGTTGTCGCATTTATAGCAGCCATAAACACAGCCGTACTTTGCGGGTCAAATACGATCTTCTTTAATTGCTGGATATCTTCCAGTATAAAATCAAACAAGTCCGATCCCGATTTCGCTTGGATGTTTTGCTTTAACTCTTCGATCGATGTTTGATTGCGCTTCATCAAATCAGAAACGATTGTCGGATCGTTCTCGAATTGCACCGGCATATCTGTTTGACCGTTGCCCGGAATCGGTGCTGTTTGATCATTTGGCATCAATTTTATAAAATCTCGCTCGATTACGGTCATGAGTGCGTCTTTTGTAAGCGGATCTGCTCCCACGGTGTTTAATAAAGCTTCCCGGCCGGCACGTGTCGTCAGCCTAGGCGCAACATCAACAAACAATCTCCCGCCGGCTTTACGCATAGGTGCAGGAGTAATTAACAGATAAAAAGACAATCCCAACGGTTTAATGGGATCAGTCATCATTTGCTGATGACCAACAGATAGATAGACGTGATTTTCTTGATCATTCGCTTCAGGGATCGGGAATAAAGTCGTGATCGGCCGGCTCTGAACAATATAAAATGTATCATCAGCCAAACACCATTCGATATCTTGCGGCTGGCCGAAATGAGCTTCGATCTGTCTTCCGATACGTGCCAGCTGTAAAATTTGCCCATCAGTGAGTGCTTGAGACATCTGCTGATCAGGATCGATCTGCTTTGTCTCTGTTCCGCCTTGTGCTCGTCCATAAATCGCCAATTTCTTGGCCGCTATTCTCTTATCGGCGATTTGTCCGTTTTGCACTTTATAACAATCGGCAGAGACCAAGCCGGAGACCAGAGCTTCTCCAAGTCCAAAACCGGCATCGATTGAAAGCAGTTTCCGGTTGGAAGTCATCGGATCAGCGGTAAATAAAATCCCTGAAGCATGCGGGAAAACCATCTTTTGAATGATAACGGATAAATAAACTTGCCTGTGATCGAATCCATTCTGCATACGGTAGATGACCGCGCGCTCCGTAAACAGGGAAGCCCAGCATTTGCTGATATGCTGCAAGATCGCATCCTTGCCGATAACATTTAAATAGGTATCTTGTTGACCCGCAAAAGAAGCATGCGGCAAATCCTCGGCAGTCGCGCTAGAACGCACTGCATAAGCATGTTTCTCGCCAAATTGAGAGAGATAGTGAGCAACTGCTTTCACAACATCAGCAGGAATTTCTGCTTCCATAATGATTTGCCGAATCTTCCTGCTGATGTCACTAATTTGATCCCGATCCTCAACTTTTAGCATGGCCAGTTGAGCCAGCAACGCTTGGAACGTTTCGTTTCCCTTGACGGCTTTTTGAAATCCTGCTGTCGTGACGCAAAAGCCTTCTGGTACTTGTATTCCTTGAATTTTTGATAATTCCCCTAAATTTAACCCTTTTCCCCCGACAAGCAAAAGCTGTGTTTTTTCCATTTCATGAAAACCGAGAACGAAATGACTCATTCTGCATCTCTCCTTCGAAAAAAAATTTGACAAGAGCTTTCTGATATGGTAGACTTAAAATGTAAGATGGGATATCTATGACATTTAATTTTAAACGTGCGTGATCTGATTATATCATTGCGTCTGTTTTTATGCAATATTAAAAGAACCTGGTAAAACCATGGTTCTTTTTTTGTTTCTTCATGCAATCGAATATAACGATGGCCGATTTAATCCGGTCGGTTCGCGGAAGATGCCAGCTGCGCAGGCGGTTTATTCTTCGCAAGTCGTCATATTTGCAAAAACGTAGTTTATTTTCCTATAATTTAAACGTGTGATACATATAGAAAGGAAGTTTTTCATATGCAATCTTTACAAAACAAAACCGCTCTGATTACAGGAGGGGGAAGAGGGATCGGTCGCGCAACAGCGATTGCCCTTGCAAAAGAAGGCGTACATATCGGCCTTATCGGCCGTACAGCTGCGAATCTTGAAAAAGCAGCAGAGGAATTAAAGGCGTTCGGCGTAAAAGTATCTGTAGCCGCAGCTGACGTAAAGGATTTAACAGCTGTAGAACGTGCAGTCCAATCCGTAAAAGGAGAGCTTGGACAAATCGACATTCTCATTAACAATGCCGGGATCGGCGGGTTTGCAGGATTTCTTGAGCAATCCCCCGAGGAGTGGGAAAATATTGTCCAGGTGAATCTGATGGGAGTTTATAATGTAACACGCGCCGTTCTGCCTGAAATGATCGAAAGAAAAGCCGGCGATATTATTAATATTTCTTCTACAGCAGGCCAAAGAGGAGCAGCCGGGACAAGCGCCTACAGCGCGTCTAAGTTCGCGGTACTCGGACTGACCGAATCGCTGATGCAGGAAGTCAGAAAGCACAATATCCGCGTGAGTGCTCTTACACCGAGCACGGTTGCGACGGACTTGGCAATCGACTCCAAATTAACAGACGGCAATCCGGAACGCGTCATGCAGCCTGAAGATCTGGCGGAATACATGGTTGCCCAACTTAAACTGCATCCGCGCATTTTTATTAAATCAGCGGGCATGTGGTCTACAAACCCTTAAACAATCAGGAAAGGACAGGCTTGAAACAGCCTGTCCTTTTTTCGTGCTATTTTTGCGAAAGGCGTACGGGGAGATGACGGACGCCGAAGACAAACGGACTTTGAATCGCTTCAAGCTCCTCTGAGCTGTCCTTTTCCACGGATGCATGCCGCAGCAAGTAATCGAGTGCGACTTTCGCTTCAAGCCGGGCAAGGGGAGCACCGAGACAAAAGTGGATGCCGAAGCCGAAGCTCATATGAGGGTTTGATTTACGATCAAGCTTAAAGCTGTCAGGGTCGTCAAATTTCAGTTCGTCACGGTTCGCTGAAGCGACCCAGTTGATCACCGTGGAACCTTTTGCAATCCGCACGCCTTTGATGTCAAGGTCTTCAGCCGCCGTGCGGCCGATTGCTTGCACGGGCGGATAATACCGCAGTGTTTCTTCAACAAAAACAGGAACGAGGGACAAATCTTGCCTTACGGCTTCCTGTGTGGCTTTGTCTTCGGTGAGATAGCGGACGCTGTTTGCGATCAGGTTAGTTGTCGTTTCGTTGCCTGCGACCAAAAGAATGATGCAAAAATTCAGCAGTTCTTCTTCTGTCAGCGACTTGCCGTCAACTTCTGCCCGTAGCAAAAGCGAAATCAGGTCGTCTTTTGGCTCTTTTTTGCGCTGCTTGATAATGTTTTTAAAATAATCCGCCAAAAACCGATTGCCTTCTTCACGGCGTTTGTACATCTGTTCAGCGGCTTCAGCCGAGCGGTCTTCCGCACCTGCGACAAGGATGTCTGAATAATGTTTAAACATGAGGCGGTCTTCAGCCGGAACGCCCAAAAGTTCAGCAATGATAATGACCGGAAGGGGAGCAGCCAAGTCATCCACCACATCAAACAAATCCTTCTGTTTCGCTTCGTTAAATAAAAAAGCCGTCACTTCTTCGATATGCGGCTCAAGCTCTTTCACCGCTTTCGGCGTAAAAGCTTTATTAACGATGGCCCTCATTTTTGTGTGTTTCGGCGGGTCCATTGTTAATATGCTTTTTCCTTCCATATTACCGCCGCGTTTTGAAGAGAAAAGCTTCGGGTTTTTTAACACGAATTGAACGTCTTCATACGAAAAGATATCCCAGCATTTTCGCTCATCATCGTAACGCACAGGAGACGTCTTTCTGATCCGGTTATAAATCGGGAACGGAAACAGCCGGTCATTACTGGAGCTGATTTCTTTCATCGGAATCCAATTGGCATAGTGCTTGCTTGATTGAAGTGAATTTGAATTTGCCACGTCAACTCTCTCCTTTAACATGAATCGTTTATACATGATGAACCGGTTCAATCTTTACGTTATCACTATTTTTACAACGGTTTCAACGGACATATCATGAAAAAATTGTCAATTGGCCAAAAGTATCGGATCTAAAAAAGGAAAAAAGGCGAGGTATGCTCACAACACCGGGAACATCAGCTCAGAGATGGATGAAAAAAACGAGGCCGCACCTGATCAGGTACGGCCTCGATCTTTCAGCTGACGGCTTCTTCCCGGGAGAACTGGCTGTTATACAAATCGGCGTAAAAACCGTTCTCGCGGAGAAGCTCTTCATGGCTGCCTTTTTCAATAATATCTCCGTTTTTCATCACAAGAATCAGGTCGGCATCTTTAATGGTAGAAAGACGGTGGGCGATGACAAAACTCGTGCGGTTAGCCATCAGTTTGTTCATCGCTTTTTGAATATTCATTTCCGTCCGGGTGTCGACACTGCTTGTCGCTTCATCCAATATTAAAATCTTCGGATCGGCTAAAATGGCTCTCGCGATCGTGAGGAGCTGCCGCTGCCCTTGCGAGATGTTTTGGGCATCTTCGCCCAGTACCGTATCATAGCCGTCCGGCAAGGTACGGATAAAATCGTCGGCATAGGCGGCTTTTGCCGCCCTGATGATGTCTTCATCTGTTGCGCCATCACGTCCGTAGGCGATGTTTTCGCGGATGGTGCCGTTGAACAGCCATGTGTCCTGCAAAACCATCGCAAACATGCTTCTGGCCTGTTCGCGCGACAGTTCGCTGATGTCAGTGCCGCCGACCTTGATGCTGCCTTTGTTTAATTCATAAAATCGCATCAGCAAATTGATGATCGTCGTTTTTCCTGCACCAGTCGGTCCGACGATCGCAATTGTCTGGCCTTCTTTGGCATGGAGGCTTAAATCGCGGATGACCGGAACGTTTTTATCATAGCCGAAGGCGACACGCTCAAACGATACATCGCCTTTTAATGCGCCGGTATCGATGGAAGCCGGCGTCTCCTCGGTTTCCTCGTCTTCGTCTAAAAGACTGAACACCCTTTCGGCGGATGCGATTGCCGATTGGATTGTATTCGCGATTCCGGCAGCTTGAACGAGCGGCTGGGAAAATTGCTGCGTGTATTGGATAAAAGCCTGCACGCCTCCGATTAAGAGGGTGCCGTTAAGAACGAAAATACCGCCGGTTATGCTGACAAACACATAGCCGAGGTTGCCGATGAATGTCATGATCGGCATCATCAGACCTGAAATAAACTGCGCTTTCCAGCCTGACTGGTAAAGACGCTCATTCACTTCATCGAATTGCTGAATCGCTTTTTCTTCATGACCGAATGCCTTTACTTCCTGGTGCCCTGTAAACATCTCTTCAACGTGTCCGTTGATGTCGCCGAGTTCTTTCTGCTGCGTGCCGAAGTGTTTCTGCGAAAATGAGGCGATAAATCGGACAGCGAGCATGCTGAGCGGAACCGTGATGAAGACGACGAGTGTCAGCACAGGGCTGATCAGGAGCATCATGACGATGATTCCGACTATCGTAATGACAGACGTAATCATTTGCGTCAGCGCCTGCTGCAGTGACGTATTAATATTGTCAATATCATTGACGGCGCGGCTGAGCGTATCGCCATGCGAATGCTTGTCATAGTACTTTAAAGGGAGCCGCGTCAGCTTTTCATTCACTTCCTGGCGCATTTCGTATATCGTTTTCTGGGCTACGCCGGCCATCAGGTATTGCTGCAAGAACGTAAAGAAAGCAGAAAGCAGATACAGTCCTGCCAGGATCATCGTGATCCGGCCGAGAAAGCCGAATTGAACACCGGTGCCTTCTGTAAAGCTTGCGAAAAGGGAAGAGGTCGCATCTCCGAGAAGTTTTGGACTGATGACATTAAACAACGTCGCCAATATTGCAGCACAGACAACGAGCACCAGCTGGAAGGTCCGCGGTTTTAAATAGCGGGCCAATCTCAAGAGGGTCTTTTTAAATTCTTTCGGTTTTGTCTCGTGCATTCCTTTTGGTATCGAGCCGTGATGCTTTTGTTGTTGGCTCATGCGCTTTCCTCCTCGGCCTGCTGTGATGCCACAATTTCCTGGTAAATTCCATTTTCAGCAAGCAATTGTTGATGGGTGCCGATACCGGCTATTTTTCCTTCATTTAATACGATGATTTGGTCCGCATCTGTAATCGTGCTTACCCTTTGGGCAACAATAATGACGGCGGCATCAGCGGTGGTTTTCTGAAGCGCTTTTCTCAGCTTTTGATCCGTTTTGTAATCAAGCGCCGAAAAGCTGTCGTCAAATAAATAAATTTCCGGTTTTCTGACCAATGCCCGGGCGATGGAAAGCCGCTGTTTCTGGCCGCCTGAAAGGTTGGCTCCGGCCTGCTCGATATCAGATTCAATTCCATTTTCCTTGCCTTCCACAAACTCGGCAGCCTGTGCCGTTTCAAGTGCTTCCAAAATTTCTTCATCTGTTGCATCTTCTTTGCCAAATCGGATATTGTCCTTGATCGTCCCGCTGAATATTGAAGCTTTTTGCGGGACATAGCCGATTTTCGCGCGAAGCTCCTTTTGCGCCATCTTTCTGACATCTGTTCCGTTGACAAGCACAGACCCTTTTTCAATATCGAAAAATCTCGGGATCAATTGAAGAATCGTCGTTTTTCCGGCCCCTGTGCTGCCGATGATCGCAGTCGTTTCACCCGGTTTTGCCTTGAACGTAATATTTTCGAGAACGGGCTTTTCAGCTCCGGCATAACGAAAAGTCACATCTTGAAATTCCACATAACCGCGCAAGCCGCTGTCTTTCTGCGGCTCTTTCGGATCGGTAATCGAAGGCACTGTTAACAGCACTTCGTTAATGCGGTCGGCAGATGCCTGAGCCCTTGGGATCATTACGAATGTCATCGCAAGCATGATCAGCGCGATTAGAATCATGGATGCATATTGAAGGAAAGCCATTAAGTTCCCGACCTGCATGCTGCCTTGATCGATGCGGATGCCTCCGAACCAGATAATCGCGATGTTCGTGAAATTCATCATAATCATCATGACAGGGAATAGAAAAGCCATGATTCTGTTGACGGCGATGCCTGTATCGCGAAACTCTTCGTTTGCCTTTTGAAAACGGGCTTTTTCTTGATCAACTCGGTTAAAGGCGCGAACGACGCGAACTCCAGTCAAACCTTCCCTGAGAACAAGGTTGAGACGATCCGTCTTTTTTTGAAGAACGCCGAATAAGGGAACAGCTTTTCTTGTAATGAGAAAAATCAGCCCCGCAAGGATCGGGAGAGCGGCCAGAAATATAATCGACAGCTTGGCATCTCTGGACACGGCAAGCACAATACCGCCGACCAGCATTAACGGCGCTCTTGTCATCAATGAAAGCATCATGTTGAGTACATCCTGGACTTGCTTGACATCATTTGTGGTACGGGTAATGAGAGAAGCAGAACCGATTTTTCCGAATTCATCCATTGAATAGTGTTCAACTTTGACAAACAGCTTGCGCCTGATATTCCTTCCAAAGCCGAGGGCTGTTTTCGAAGCGAAAAACGCTTTTCCGACAGTCATGATGATGGCCAGAAGGGAGCAGGCGATCATCCAGCCGCCGGTTCTCAATATGAATGGCATGTCGCCGTTCACGATTCCGACATCAACGACATCTGCCATTAACGTCGGCAAATAAAGCTCAAGCACACTGCTCAGCAAAGTAAAAACAGCGACAAGAATCACTTGCAGCTTATAAGGCTTTAAATATTTTAAGAGTGAGATCATTTTTCAACCTTCTTTTCACTTGTTTTTTCTCCGTGTTCGATAAACTCGGATAACTTATGAATCAAATCGGCGAACTGCCTGCTTTCATCCTCGCCCAGAAACCGAGTGAGCTGCAGGAACCACCGGTTCAGCCCTTTAAGCGCATCGTCCGCCGCTTTTTTTCCTTCATCGGTTAAAAAAATCCGGACGATCCTCCTGTCATCCTCATCCATGCGCCGAAAAACGAACCCTTTTTTTTCCATTCTGTTCAACATCTGCGTGACGAAAGGGGAGGTGACATGCAGAGCGCGGCTGATTTCGGATGCCATTTTGCCTTCACCGCTTGCTTCATTTAAAAACATCAGCGCTTTTGCCTCAGTCTTTTTCCATTCAACTGCAGGAAAAGACTGCTTCATTTCCGCATACCGCAGCCGGTTGAAAGCTTCGATCAACTGCACAACGGTCTTGCGGCTGACTTTATCTTGTTTCATAAAAAGCACCTGCTTCTCCATTTTAATTAATTAAGTAAATAAACTAAAACACGGTATTATCATACATAGAACAACAAAAGATTGTCAAAGAAGAAACTTATAAAAAAGAAAAAACCCGATCATTGATGACATGACCGGGTCATTGTACAAGCTTCATAAAAAAATCTTTCATTTCAAGGTGGCGAAGATGTTCCGGAACTTTTTCCGAACCGACGATGATCATCGGAGCCAAGCTATCCGTTTTATAAAGTGAGCCATGGCCGCCTCCGCCAAAATGGAGGGGAGACTTTTTGCCGGCAAATTGGAACCCGGGTTTCGCGTCGGCGATCACAAACTGTCCGCGATGCGAATGCATGGCGCTGTACAGGCGGGCAAGAGCATCCGGGTAATCGCCGTATTGGATCGAGACGCCGTCTGCTTTAATGTCCAATAAAGAAAAATCTCCGCTGATCGTCCATGACTGCCCGTAAGGATCTTGATAGCCGCCTTTTGGACGAAACCGAAGCGGTTTTAAAGAACGCTTCGAATCAACATATATCCAGCCGCTTTTTTTCCACGCTGTGAAAGCGATTCGTTCGTCTTTTTTCAATTCATTGACGGCACCTTGCAGCGGCATGTTTCGATCCGTGACATAAATGTATGCCATTCTGTCGTTTACTGCAAAAAGAAGCTGGGCGTTTCGATCGGGGGCTTCGTTTATTTTAGCGATCCGGTATCCTTTAAAAAGCGAATGAAGCCGGATGGCGGCCTTGTCTTTATCGCGTCCGATCGCTGTCTGCCCGCCATCACCCATGACGACCCATACCGCTTTTTCGGCCGCATCGCGCCAAGAATCATATGCATTCAATATACGCTGCAGCTGCTGGTCCATTTTTTCGAGGCCTTTCATATCCATCGGGCCTTTTTTGTGTGCATCATGGTCAAAATCGGGCAAGTAGGCGACAGTCAGCGCAGGAAGCTTCCTCTTTTTAATTAAATAGGCCACTTCCTGTGCTGTGAACTTGTCGTTAACGCCATAACTTTGCCAAATATGGTGGTGGGGGTTATCGGGATCGAGCTGGGCAAAGCGGCCGAACGAAAAAAGAGCCGGCCCGTTTACCATCATATGTTCAGGCATCAATTTAAGCTTTTTGAGCGGGGGCGGGATATTTAATTCGCGGCGGTCAGGCCCTCTGTATATGAGCCCGTTGATGGATGCCGACTGTTTTCCTCGCACTTGCAAATCATCATGGACCGTTGTCACCTTCCGGCTTAAATGGCGGTGATTAAGAGAAAATATCCCGTCTTCGATCGTTTGTTTGATGCCGAGTGTGGCGATTTCTTTTTTATCGCTCCCGTAATTCACGATTCTCTGTTCATCCTGATCATACCAGACGAGCCCGGGAACGCGGTGGATATTCGGATAAGTTCCGGTGAGCAGGGTGCTGTCAATCGAGACCGACATGGTCGGATACGCGTTTACCACTTCAGGTTCATAATGACCGTTTTCAAGAAAGAATTTTAATGCCGGGGCGCGGCCTGCTTGAATCGCTTTTTTCAAAGGCTGATCCATCAAAGAGTCGATGATCAGGACAATGACCGGTTTTTTGGAGGATTTGACGGCCTCTGCTTCTTCATCCGGGAGTCCCAATTTTTCATTCCCGGCATTCAGCCATATAATAAATGAAATTAGCGCACATATAAAAATGGCAAGAACAATGCTTAGCTTTTTCAAAATGGCCTCATTCCTTTAATCCCATCATATGCATATTCTGGCATGAGACGCCGGAAGTTATAGCTGGTAATACGTTCTAAATGATTCACGGCAGCTCTGGGGAATCCTATTCAATTAGAAAGGAGGGTCAATGATGAATAAGCATAAATGGTTAGCCGCATTTGCTATCATCGCGATTTTAGCCGTAATTGGCTATATCACGGTCAGACATCTTGAACCGGAATATGTATATATGCCTCCTAAAGAAAAAGTCATCTCAAAAGAAAAACGAGTGCACGGATACGATCTATGGGGAGCATTTACACCGGACAAGCCCGCCCCCGCAGAGGAGGGAGTTGTAAAGGTTGATGACCGCCTTCTCGACTTGGGACGGGAGACATTTTACAAGGAAACTTTCGGCAACGAAGTGTTTTTGACAGATATCATCGGACTCCTTGACGGTCCCATTACAGCAGCCAACATGACGAAAGCCATTGCCGGATTGAAAGGGAAAGGGACGACGAACTTGCGCATCGAATTAGCTGAAACGGTTAAGGTCGGCGGGAAAATCTTTAAAAAAGGCGAGAAGATCGACACCGGCATTGATGTTCCAAAAGGGGCATACGCACCGCTTGGCATGCCTTTCAAATACGCTGACGGAAAAATCAAAGCTGGCATCAGCTGTGCGGCCTGCCACGCGGCAGTCGATCCGAAAACGATGAAGGTGATGGAAGGCGTGACAAACTCTGATTTAAATACAGGGCTGATGCTGGCGCTGGCGACAAATTCAGCGGCTTATTTTACACATGCCGAAATTGATAATATTCAACAATTTATGAATGATAAAAGCCCTGTGATCACTGCCAGAAACGGCAAAAAAGAACGCCTTCCCGATCCGGACCGCCTCGAAGATGCGGTCGATCGCATTTTCCTGAAGTGGCCGAGAGGTTTTTTCGACTCGACGATCGATATGAAAAGCAATCCCACGCAGATTCCGGATGCCTATACATTGGGCGACCATCCGTACAGCTGGAGCGGTTCGGCAATGGCCGGTCCTTTTAAAGGCTTGACTGTGTTCAGCAATAATGTTCATGCGCAAAATTCGGACAGCCTCTCGCAAGCCCCGGCAAGCCGGGCGCTTTTCGGCATGAGCGAAGATGTTTATATCGGGACGATCCTGCAAAGGGCTCCCGTCTCAACATACAGGTATCAGCCGAAAAAAAAGGAAAGTCCGACTGCGTTTTTCAAAAAAGCCGATCCCACTCCCGGAGTACCGGGCGTCAACCAAATGGTCAAGCCGCCAAACTATCCTAACATCACATTGGCGGCGCCCGACGGCGTACTTGTAAGCTCACCCGGACGAAAAGTGAATGAAGAAAACAACGCTGTATCCGCCTGGCAAAATACACTTAGACCTCCTGATCCGCGGCAAAAAACCGACAGCCAAACCGTCAGGCGCGGCAGGCGTGTTTTTGAACAAGCGGGCTGCATATCCTGTCATGCCGGCCGGTATTTGACGAACAACAAGGTCATCTCGGTTGAAAAAATCGGAACCGAGCCGACAAGGGCCCGGTCTTTTAAGAAAACGGAAAACATATTCGGGAAAAGCCTTATTCATTCGCCTGACACACCGGTGCCTCTGCCGCGCAAACCGAAGATCCTGAAAGTCCCGACAGCCGGGTTTGACCCCGAACAGATCAAGCTTTCCTGGGCGCAGGGAGATTCCAAAGGCGGGTACAAAGTGCCGAGTCTGATCGGCGTTTACTGGCGCGCTCCTTATTTGCACGACGGAGGGGTTGCAGTGGGAAGCTCATTAAAAGAGACAGGCTTACCAAAGACGGTCATAAACGGTAAGCAGGCGGATCCTTATAACAGTTTGCTGGCGATGATCGACAGAGATTTAAGACAGCAGGTCGTCAAAAGCAATTCGGAATCGCCCGACTTAAAAGCGGTCAGGGTAACCGGCAAAGGGCATGAATTCTGGATCGACGCCAAAAGCGGCTTTTCCGAACAAGAGCAAAAAGCGTTGATTCATTATTTAATCCATGCCGATATGCCGAAAAAGTAAGGAATAAAATGAAACGATAAGCCGCCTGAATGGCGGCTTTTTTTAAAACTTCATCACGGGAGCGGCGATATGATCGCCTTTTCGGTCCTTTGTGACGGCGCGATCCGGCTGACGGAATATGTCATTCACTTCAGCGGTTTTGACGAGTCAAAGGCCGGTTCCAGGCTGCAGCCAGTGCAGGCGAGCCCGTTTCCAGACAGAAAAAACTGGCGTCAGTATGAAAAATCAGCATAAAAAAAGGGGATAAACATACATATATAAGATGTGCTTTTTACAATAGAAGAGATGCGCAGAGAATAAATGGACAGAAAATTCAGACATTAATCATTGTTTATGATAAAATGAAAACAGCCAAGCTTTTGCGCCCGGCTGAATTCGTTGTCATACTGGCTATTGGTATTGCTGAAGGCGAGAAAAAAACTTCTTTACGAACTGATAAAAGACTTTTGCAGAAGGGGAAAGCTCCCTGTTTTTAGGGGTGATGATTCCGACTGTGCGCTTTACTTGAGGATAATCAATCGGGATCTTCTTTGTAAAACGGGGAGCCGTTTCATTAAAGGCGCTTTCCGGCAAAAGCGTCACACCCATATCAGCAGAAACCAGCCCTTTGATCGCATCCAAATCTTCGCCCTCTGAGGAAATTTTAGGCGTATATCCTACTTGCTTGCATGCATCAACAGCCATTTTTCGAAGGATGTATCCGTCTGGAAACAGCACATACTGATCATTTCTGAGATCGCCGAGATGAAGGCTTTGCTGGCCTGATAGGGGATGATTGATCGGCACGAGTGCCAAAAGGCTTTCCGAAAACAAAATGTCCCCTTTAATCTCAGCGATATTTGACGGAACAGGACCGAGAAAAGCCAAATCGATATCCCTGTTTTTCACCGCTTCGATTAAAAATTTATAAGATCCCTGCCTTAAAAGAAAAGCGACATGAGGATGCTCCTCTTTAAAAGCGGAAATAACCGTCGGGAGGAACTGGCCCGCAAGGCTTGTCGGGAAACCGATTTTAACGGTCCCGCGATTCGGGTCCAAATACTCATCGATTTGTTCCTTCGCGAAATCGATCGCTTTCATCGCTGTTTTAATATGGTCTAAAAACTGTCTCCCGATCGGAGTCAGCTTCACATTGCGGCCTTCGCGCTCAAACAAATCAACACCGAGCTCTTCTTCGAGATTGGCGATCTGCCTGCTGATCGCCGACTGAGCGACATGAAGGTGCATGGCCGCTTCCGATACGTGCTCTCTTTCTGCAACTTCCATAAAATAATGCAATTGGCGTAATTCCATCGTTGTTTCACCTGCTCATCTCAAAATGAGATAGTTTTAATCTAAATTATATATTGTTTGTATAGATTTGAAAACCTACAATAGGATTAGAGTTTGTAAGATTTTATGACCGGGGACAAACGGGAAAAATGAACGGGGGAGAGGAACAATGACTTATAATCAACTACCAAAGGCACAAGGTCTCTACCGTCCTGAATTTGAACATGATGCATGCGGAATCGGCCTTTACGCTCATTTGAAGGGCCTTCCTACTCATGATATTGTCAAAAAAGGATTACAAATGCTTTGCCAATTAGACCACCGGGGCGGTCAGGGCAGTGACCCGCATACCGGAGACGGAGCAGGCATCATGATGCAGATTCCGGATGTTTTTTTCAAAAAAGTCTGCGCCGGTTTCAACTTGCCTGAAAAAGGACGCTACGGCGTCGGGATGATCTTCTTTTCTAAGGATGACAGCGGGCGCGAAAAAACCGAAGCGCGCATTAACGAGCTGATCGAACAGGAAGGACAGACGGTGCTAGGCTGGCGAACTGTACCTGTAAATGTCGGAAAAATCGGAACAGTCGCACAGAAAAGCGCGCCAGTCGTCCGCCAGGTATTCATCGGAGCAAATGAAGCGCTGAAAGACAATCTGGCATTCGAACGGAAGTTGTACATCATTCGCAAACAGGCCGAAAATTGGGCGAAAGAACATGACAAAACGTTCTATTTTGTCAGCCTCTCTAGCAATACCATCGTATATAAAGGACTTTTAACGCCCGAGCAGGTTGATGCTTTCTATGAAGATTTACAGGACGAGGACTTCGTCTCAGCTTTTGCATTGGTTCACTCCCGTTTCAGCACAAACACGTTTCCGAGCTGGGAAAGGGCACATCCGAACCGCTATCTGATCCACAACGGGGAAATCAATACGCTGCGCGGCAATATGAACTGGATGAAAGCGAGGGAGCAGCAGTTTGTTTCCGAAGCGTTCGGCGAAGACTTGCCAAAGGTTTTGCCAATCCTCGATGAAAACGGAAGCGACTCCTCGATCCTGGATAACGCTTTTGAATTCTTTGTTCTGGCTGGAAGGAATCCGGCCCATGCTGCAATGATGCTGATTCCGGAGCCGTGGAACGAGAACCCGTACATGTCAAAAGAAAAGAAGGCATTTTACGAATATCACAGCTCTTTAATGGAGCCATGGGACGGCCCGACTGCGATTTCATTTACAAACGGAAAACAGATCGGGGCCATTTTAGACCGGAACGGGCTCAGACCCGCTCGCTATTATGTCACTAAAGACGACTACCTTATTTTTTCCTCCGAAGTCGGCGTGATTGATGTCGAACAGGAAAACATCTTATATAAAGACCGGCTGGATCCCGGGAAAATGCTTCTTGTTGATCTTGAAGAAGGGCGGATTATCTCCGATGAAGAAGTCAAATCCGAAATCGCCGGGGAGTTTCCGTACCAGGAATGGCTCAGTAAAGAACTGGTTCATGTCTCAAACGATATTGAGGAAACCGAAGAAAAATCTGTGCCTGACCTATTGACCCGCCAAAAAGCATTCGGTTTTACGTACGAAGATATTCACAAATATTTAATTCCTGTCATTACAGAAGGCAAAGATCCGCTCGGTTCAATGGGCCACGATGTCCCGCTGGCGGTGTTGTCAGACCGTCCGCAATCGCTGTTCAACTATTTTAAACAGCTGTTTGCACAAGTTACAAATCCGCCGATTGATGCAATCCGCGAGCAGATCGTCACTTCGACATTGACATGGCTCGGAGCGGAAGGCGATATTCTCCATCCGAATGAAAGCAGCTGCCGCCGGATTAAATTGTATACACCGGTCTTGACAAACGCACAGTTCAATTCTTTAAAAGGACTTGTGCATAAGGATTTCAAAAGCAAGACGATTCATACGCTCTTTACAGACGACTTGAAGAGCGGCCTCGAAGATATGTTTAAAGAAGTGGACAGAGCGATCGCCGAAGGCGTGACTCTCCTTATTTTATCCGACCGCAAAATGGACGGTCAGAAAGCGCCGATTCCTGCGCTGCTAGCCGTCAGTGCCTTGCATCAGTATTTAGTCCGCGCGGGAAAACGTACGAAAGTCAGCATTATCGCCCAATCCGGTGAAGCGCGCGAAGTTCACCATTTTGCCGCCTTGATCGGCTACGGAGCGGATGCCATTCATCCGTACCTCACGTATGCGACATACAAGCAGGCGATTGAAGACGGAGCACTTTCCATCAGCTATGAAGAAGCCGTTACAAAATACAGCAAAAGCGTGACAGAGGGCGTCGTAAAAGTGATGTCCAAAATGGGTATTTCCACTGTTCAAAGCTACAGGGGCGCACAGATTTTTGAAGCGGTTGGGATCAGCAAAGACGTCATAGACAGCTATTTCACAGGAACGGCATCACAGCTCGGCGGAATCGGTCTGGATACGATTGCCGAAGAAGCGAAGCGCCGCCACAGGGAAGCGTATGAAGATACATTCAGCGAAACGCTTGATTCGGGAAGCGATTTTCAATGGAGAAAAGGCGGGGAGCACCACGCTTTTAACCCGAAAACGATTCACACGCTGCAATGGGCATGCCGCAAAGGTGATTACAGCCTGTTTAAACAATATTCGAAAGCAGCTGATGAAGAAAGAATCGGTTTTCTCCGCAATCTCTTCTCATTTGATGAAAACCGGAAGCCGCTGCCGCTTGAAGAGGTCGAATCCGCTGAATCGATTGTGCGCCGCTTTAAAACAGGGGCGATGTCATTCGGCTCTTTAAGCAAGGAAGCCCATGAAGCGCTGGCGATTGCAATGAACCGTCTCGGCGGAAAAAGCAACAGCGGGGAAGGCGGAGAAGATCCGGCGCGCTTTACGCCTGACGCAAATGGCGATAACCGCCGCAGCGCGATCAAGCAAATCGCTTCAGGCCGTTTCGGTGTGAAGAGCCATTATCTCGTCAATGCCGATGAGCTGCAAATTAAGATGGCGCAGGGTGCAAAACCTGGAGAAGGCGGACAGCTTCCTGGCAACAAAGTGTATCCATGGGTTGCCAATGTACGCGGATCTACGCCTGGGGTCGGCTTGATTTCACCGCCGCCGCACCACGACATCTACTCGATTGAAGATTTGGCGCAGTTGATCCACGATTTGAAAAACGCCAACCGCGATGCACGGATCAGTGTAAAGCTTGTCGCTAAAGCCGGGGTCGGCACGATTGCAGCCGGAGTCGCCAAAGCGACTGCCGATGTCATCGTCATCAGCGGCTATGACGGGGGCACTGGAGCCTCACCGAAAACAAGCATTAAGCATACCGGCCTTCCGTGGGAGCTTGGACTCGCAGAAGCTCATCAAACACTGATGATGAACGGTTTGCGCGAACGCGTCGTATTGGAAACAGACGGCAAATTAATGACCGGCAGAGACGTTGTCATGGCTGCGCTTTTAGGAGCCGAAGAATTCGGTTTTGCCACAGCGCCGCTCGTTGTTCTCGGCTGCGTTATGATGAGAGCCTGTCATTTGGATACTTGCCCTGTCGGGGTAGCGACGCAAAACCCTGAGCTGCGCAAAAAGTTCATGGGCGATCCGGATCATATCGTGAATTACATGCTCTTTGTCGCAGAGGAAGTTCGCGAATTGATGGCCCGGCTCGGTTTCAGAACAGTTGATGAAATGGTGGGCCGCACGGATGTCCTTCGTGTCAGCGAACGGGCGAAAGCACATTGGAAAGCGGGTCAGCTCGATTTATCAAACCTGCTATATCAGCCGGAAGGCGCACGCACATTCCGTACGCCGCAAAACCACAAAATCGATGAATCACTTGATATTACGCAAATTCTACCCGCCGTCCAGTCAGCTGTTGAAAACGGCACGTCTGCGGAAGCATCCTTTGAAATCCGCAACATCAACCGTGTAACAGGAGCCATAACCGGAAGTGAAATTTCTAAGCGCTACGGCGAAGAAGGCCTCCCTGAAGATACGATTACGCTCAGATTCACAGGTTCAGCGGGGCAAAGCTTTGGCGCGTTCGTACCAAAAGGAATGACAATGTATTTGACAGGAGATGCCAATGATTATATCGGCAAAGGTCTTTCAGGCGGAAAAATCGCCGTCAAAGCGCCTGACGAATTCAACCCTGCATTCCGTGAAAATGTTATTGTCGGAAATGTTGCGTTCTACGGTGCTACAAGCGGAGAAGCTTATATTAACGGACTCGCCGGCGAACGGTTTGCCGTCAGAAACAGCGGAGTCAGCGTTGTCGTTGAAGGCATCGGCGACCATGGCTGCGAATACATGACCGGCGGACGCGTCGCTATTCTCGGCGACGTCGGCAAAAACTTTGCCGCGGGCATGTCAGGCGGAATCGCCTACGTGTACGCCGAAGACAAAAAAGCCTTTAAACGGAAATGCAATCCTGAAATGATCGAATTTGAAACACTTGAAGCACCTGAGGAAATCGCCGAACTGAAAACGATGATCGAAAACCATTACAGATATACTGAAAGCTCAAAAGCAGCTTCGATACTTGATCATTGGGAAGAGGCCGTCGGCCGGTTTGTGAAAGTGATTCCGAAAGACTTCAAGCAAATGATAGAGCGGATTAAAGAGCAAAAAGAAGCCGGCTTGTCTGATGAAGAAGCGCTGATGTACGCGTTTGAAGCCGGTACGAAGCAAAAGATTGAACCGTCTGCGGCTGCTTCATCAAAAGAAGCGGTGGCACAGTAAGAAAGGGGAGGGGAAAATGGGCAAAGCAACAGGATTTATGGAATTCAAGCGGGAAAAGCCTGCTGAACGCGATCCTCTCACACGAATAAATGACTGGAACGAATATTCGTCTCCATTTTCTGAGGAAGCATCAAAAAGACAGGGAGCGCGCTGCATGGACTGCGGCACCCCCTTTTGTCAAATCGGCATGGATATAGGCGGTTATACGTCAGGATGTCCGATACACAATTTAATCCCTGAATGGAACGACCTCGTTTACAAGGGAAGGTGGAAAGAAGCGCTTGACCGCCTTCTGAAGACAAACAACTTCCCTGAATTCACGGGGCGGGTCTGTCCGGCGCCTTGCGAGGGCTCTTGTACGGTGGCGATTTCCGACCCGGCCGTATCCATCAAAGGGATCGAACGGACGATTATTGACAAAGGATTTGAAAACGGATGGATTCAGCCGCGGATTCCGAAAAAACGGAGCGGCAAAAAAATCGCGATCGTGGGCTCAGGGCCTGCCGGTCTGGCAAGCGCCGATCAATTGAATCAAGCGGGGCATTCGGTCACTGTTTACGAGCGCAGCGACCGCCCGGGCGGCCTGTTAATGTACGGCATTCCAAGCATGAAGCTTGAAAAAAGCGTTGTCGAACGCCGCATCAAACTATTGACGCAGGAAGGCATCGACTTTGTCACCAATACGGAAATCGGCAAAGATATTACAGCCGACGAGCTAAAAGAACAGTACGATGCGGTTATCCTTTGCACAGGAGCCCAAAAACAGCGCGATCTCTTGATTGAAGGCCGGGAAGCAAAAGGTGTCCACTTTGCCATGGACTATTTAACAGGCACTATAAAAAGCATGCTCGATTCGAATTTTAAAGATAAACAGTTTATCAATACGAAAAATAAAGATGTCATCGTCATCGGCGGGGGAGATACCGGAGCAGACTGCGTTGCAACGGCCTTGCGCCAAAAAGCGCGAAGCGTCGTCCAGTTCGGCAAACATCCGAAGCTGCCCGATACAAGAACCGCCGAAAATATGTGGCCTGAACAGCCGCATGTCCATTCACTGGACTATGCTTATGAAGAGGCGCAAGCAGCATTCGGCAGCGATCCGAGACAATATTCGATCCAAACGAAAAAGCTTGTCGCAGACAAAAACGGCCATTTGAAAGAACTGCATACGATTCAAATGAAAAAAGTAAAGAATGATCAAGGAAAATTTGAGTTTCACGAAATTCCGGGCACGGAAAAAGTATGGCCTGCTCAATATGTCTTTATCGCTATCGGCTTTGAAGGAACGGAACAGCCGCTGCTTGAACAATTCGGGGTAAATACAGTGAGAAATAAAGTTGACGCAGCATACGGGGAATTTAAAACGAATGTCGATGGAGTCTTCGCAGCAGGGGATGCGAGAAGAGGACAGAGCCTGATCGTTTGGGCGATTCACGAGGGACGCGAAGTCGCCCGTGAGGTTGACAAATATTTAATGGGAAGTTCTGTACTGCCATAAAATAAAGGGGTTTTCACATCATATAAATAAAGCCTGTCCTGCGACCTTCTTTAGGTTGACAGGGCAGGCTGTTTTTTTGTTTGCTTCACAATATTCACCTGCTGATTCGACTTGCCATATCGTTATTTGTTCGAATTTATAAAGGCAATGATAAAAAAATTGTGTACGTACTCCATTTAATGGTATATAACATAACCTAAAGTATGCAACGCAATAAAGGAGGCTATAACAGTGGAAGAAACTTATCAATATCAAGATGACTGGACGGATGCGGATAGACAGCAGCCTTTTACTTATGGCGGCTACCCCTATCCGCGGCCAAGACCGCGCCCTAGACCGAGACCGCCGTTTTATCCGTATCCATTCTTCTATCCGTTCTTTCCTTTTTATCCATACTACCCTTACTACCCGTACCCTTGGTAATGGGTAAAGCGAAGCTGTCTGGTGAAACAGACAGCTTTTTTCATTTTGATGAATTTTTCAAAACGCTTCCACGAATAATAACAGCGATATGATAAAAGCTCTATATTTCCAAAAGAGAACAAAATTGGATGTGGGTGTCGTTATTCGTCAAAAAGACCAGCAAGGAAAAGCGATATTTAATTTTCGCATTCAGTGTCATTCTTCTCTATGTCCTTCCGCTTTACATATTAAATGAAGACGCTCATATCCGCGTGCATGACAACCTGGATTCCAACATTGCATGGTATAAGGTGCTGGCGGAAAGCGGTCAACTGCTCGGCGGTGTTAAAGCCGTTATTCCGCAAATCATCAACGGACTGCCGCGGGATGCTTACGGAACGGAATGGAGCGGCATTGTCTGGCTTCATGCCTTGTTTCCCTCGATGACCGCATACGCTATAAGCCAAACGATCACGAGGGTGTTTGCCTTTGTCGGGATGTACCTGCTGCTGAAAAGCCATTTGATTCGCGATGAAAAAGCGTATTTCATCAGAATCGCGGTATCACTTGCTTTTGCCCTGACACCCTTTTGGCCTTCGGGAATGCTCAGCACGCTTGGCCATCCTTTAGCTTTATGGGCTTTTTTAAACATCAGGGCAGGAAGAGACTCATGGAAAGAATGGGCGACCCTTGCGCTTTTGCCGCTTTACTCAAGCTTTGTGCTCGGTTTCTTCTTTTTCCTAGCAGCCGTTTCACTGATTTGGCTTTATGATTTGGTTTCAAAGCGCAGCTTTAACCTTCGCTTTCTCGGAAGCATCGCTCTCATGACGGGCATTTTTCTGGCGATAGAATACCGGCTTGTTTATTCGGTTTTCGCTTCAGGCGAAACGATGCATCGGGTTGAATTTATTTCATCCAGGCACGACATCCTTCATTCGTTTCGGCTGTCATTTAAAAATTTCGTGCTCGGCCACAATCATGTCATGACCGTCCATACGGCGGTGATCCTGCCTTTGATTGTGCTCACTTTTGGGCTCGTCGTTGCGAGACAACGAAAAAAGCGGCCAAGAGAAGAAAAGCTGTTCATCTTTTTATTCATTTTAAATTATGCGCTTTCTTTATGGTATGCCCTCTGGTTCAACAAGCTGTGGGCGCTTCCCAAGGAAAAGATCAGTCTGCTTTCGGCATTCAATTTCGCGCGTTTTCACTTTTTGCGCCCTCTTGTGATATACGCAAGCTTTGCAGTTGCATGCTACATTTTGTGGAAAATGGGGAAGAGATGGCGGCGCTTCGTCCATGCCGCGCTGGTCGCCCAGCTGCTCGTGCTTATACCGTTTCATGAAGAGCTGACTTACGGCGCATACCACCATGCCCCGACCTTTCGGGAATTTTATGCATCAGATCAGTTCAAACAGATCAAACGGTTCATCGGCCGGTCTCCCGATTCCTACCGGGTGGCGAGCATCGGCCTGCATCCCGCGATTGCGCAGTATAACGGTTTTTACACACTTGATACGTATGCCAATATTTATCCGCTGAAGTACAAGTATCAATTCCGGAAAATCATCGCCAAAGAGCTTGATAAAAATCCGGTCTTGAAACGCTATTTCGATGAGTGGGGGAGCCGCTGCTACTTGTTTGTTGACGAGCTCGGAAAACATTACGCGTTCAAAAAGAGCACGAAGAAAAAAATCACGAGCCTCGAATTGAACACTGAAGCGTTCAAAAAAATGGGGGGGCGATATATTTTTTCTTCGGTTCCGATTATGAATGCAGAACAAAACAAGCTGGCGTTTTTAAAGCGGTTCAGCCACCCGCAGTCCGCTTGGAACATCTATGTATATGAAGCGAAATAAGCATCGATAAGGAGGAAGCAAATTGAATCTTCAACAGCCTTTGCTGACAATCGTCATACCCTGCTATAACGAAGAGGACGTGTTTGCCGAAACCGCAAAACAGCTGACTGCGGTATTGGATGATCTCACAGCAGACAAGCTGATCTCTGCAGAGAGCAAGCTTTTATTTGTCGATGACGGATCGACGGACCGCACATGGCCGCTGATTGCTATGGAAAGCACAAAAAACCGCTATGTGACAGGCTTGAAGCTGGCCCGTAATTCGGGACATCAAAAAGCTCTCTTAGCCGGACTAGATAAAGCGAAGCAAAAATCGGATTGCGTTATTTCAATCGATGCCGACCTTCAGGATGACATTTCGGCAATTCGCCGGTTTATCGAAAAATATCATGAAGGCTATGAAATCGTCTACGGTGTACGCCGCAGCCGGAAAACGGATACATGGTTTAAACGAACAACAGCCGCATGGTTCTACCGGATCATGAATAAGCTCGGCATCCAGCTGGTCGATAACCATGCCGATTTTCGGCTTTTGAATAAACGGGCGCTTGAAGAGCTCAGCCGCTATGCAGAAGCAAATGTTTTTCTGCGCGGTCTGGTGCCCCTGATCGGCCTCCGGTCGGCCAAAGTGTTCTATGACCGAAAAGAGCGGCTGGCTGGAGAAACGAAATATCCGCTGAAAAAAATGCTGTCTTTCGCTTTTCACGGGATTACGTCATTCAGTGTCGCTCCGATCCGTTTTTTTACCCTGATTGGCTTCTTCTTATTTTTCCTAAGCTGTATCGCAGGTTTATATGCAATGATTCAAAAGCTGCTCGGCTACACGAATGCTGGCTGGGCTTCGTTGATCATTTCGATATGGTTTTTGGGCGGTTTGCAA
This sequence comes from Bacillus paralicheniformis, assembly GCF_001042485.2. Taxonomy (GTDB): domain Bacteria; phylum Bacillota; class Bacilli; order Bacillales; family Bacillaceae; genus Bacillus; species Bacillus paralicheniformis. The sequence goes on along the minus strand of NZ_LBMN02000038.1, from coordinate 17,392 downwards.
TTGATGGGGATCGGCATTATCGGCGAATATATCGGAACGATTTTCACCGAAGTGAAAAGAAGGCCGAGGTATGCGGTGGATATCGATTTATATACGGAACGGCTCGGCCGGCGCGAACCTGAAAAACGGCCGGAAACGAAGTTCAGTTGATGACGGATCAAACGGATTACTTAACTTTTACAGTTCATTTTGAATAAGGAAGGATGTACAAATTTATGACAGAAAAACAAACCTCTGGCATGACGGTTGTCGCGATCGGGTCGATCCCATTGATTATGACGTTGGGAAATTCGATGCTGATTCCGATTTTGCCGAAGATGAAATCTGAACTCAATTTATCGCAATTTCAAGTCAGCCTTGTCATTACCGTGTTTTCGATTACTGCAGCGCTCTTTATTCCGCTGCTGGGTTACTTGGCGGACCGCTTCTCAAGGAAAGTGGTGATTATTCCGTGCCTGTTCCTTTACGGGGCCGGCGGGATTCTTGCAGGATTTGCATCGACGACCTTTGCGAACGCTTTCCCGTGGGTGCTTTTCGGGAGAGGACTGCAGGGGCTTGGAGCAGCCGGTACAGCGCCGATCGCAATGGCGCTGACAGGAGACCTTTTTAAAGGATCTGAAGAAAGCCGGGTGCTCGGTCTCGTTGAAGCCTCGAACGGCTTCGGAAAAGTGCTGTCTCCGATTTTAGGATCATTGATAGCATTGATCGCTTGGTTTTGGGTGTTTTTTGCATTTCCTGCTTTCTGTATTGCACCGATCATTTTGACTTGGATTTTTATCAAAGAAAAAGACAAGAAAAAAGATCCGCCGCCTCTCGGAAAATATGTGAAAGGGCTGACAAGCGTTTTTAAACATGAGGGCAGATGGCTTTTCACCGCATATCTCGCAGGGGCCGTCTGTTTGTTTACTCTGTTTGGCATCCTCTTTTACTTATCTGATGTTTTGGAAAAAGAATTTCATACAGACGGCGTAAAGAAAGGTCTGATCTTGGCGATCCCTCTGCTTGTCATGTGTACAACATCATATATTACGGGCAGCAAAATCGGACAAAATCAGCAGCTGATGAAAAAAATGATGGTTATCGGGCTCGCTCTGATTACGGTTTCCTACGGCACACTGTCTTTTTTCTCCGCGCTCATTCCTTTTATTTCGATCCTTGTCATCAGCAGCATCGGTACAGGCTTTGTTCTGCCGTGTGTCAACAGCTTCATAACCGGGGCTGTCGGAAAAGAGAGGCGCGGCTTTGTGACATCGCTGTACGGATCGGTCAGATTTTTAGGAGTCGCGATCGGTCCGCCGATTTTCGGGAGGCTGATGGAATGGTCGAAACTCGGCATGTTTATGTCGATTGCGGGCCTGACATTAGTCGTCGGTGTGTTGGTGCTGACGATGATTCATGTCAAAAAGGAAGACACCAAAAAAGGGGAGAAGGGGCTGCAGCCTGCTGACGCAAGATAGGAGGGAAGAGAAAAAATATGCGCATTGAAAAGGTTGACACATTTCCGCTGTTCCACAGGCTTTCCTCCCCTTACGGCGATGCGAACGGATTGAAAAGCTACAGAACGTGCTACCTGATTCGGATCACGACAGCTTCAGGCCTGTCGGGATGGGGAGAATGTGCGGATTGGCTGCCTGCTTTGGATGCGGGCTTTAAAAAACGGATCATTCCTTACTTAATTGGAAAAGAAGCGGGCAATCGCACGGAGCTTGTCACCGTCATCAAAAAGTGGCATCAGCGGGCCGCAGCTGCCGTTAGCATGGCTTTAACGGACATTACGGCGAAAAAAGCAGGCCTTTCGGTATGTGAATTATGGGGAGGAAAACTGAGGGAGCAGATCCCGGTCTATGCCTCATTTCAATCATATTCAGACAGGCCCGATTGGAGCCGCCATTCCCTCCGGCTCGTCGAAAAGGCCGTGCGGTCCGGATTTAAAACCGTCAAGCTGAAAGCGGGAGGCAAGTTGTTTTCCGAAGACTTGGCGCATATTCAGGCGTTCCAGGAGATGACAGGCCAAAACACCCGACTGATACTCGATGCCAACCAGAGTTATGACCAGGCCGCCGCACGGAAGTGGGAAACGTGGTTTTCCGCCTGGGGCAACGTGCTTTGGTTTGAAGAGCCCATGCCGTTTGACGTTCCCGCTGAATACCGGATGCTGCGTTCAGCGCTTTCTGTTCCGGTTGCCGGAGGAGAAAATGTAAAAGGCGCAAAACCGTTTTTGCCGATTTTTCTGGAGAACGCAGTCGATATTGCTCAACCCGATGTTATGCACTGTGACGGCACAGACGATTTTCAAACCGTTCTGAAGCTCGCCAGGCATTTCGGAAAAAGGGTTTCTCCCCACAGCTATGACGGCGGACTTTCAAGAATGTACGCCGTTTTCGGACAAGCCTGTCTGCCGCCTTGGACCAAAATGGACGGAGAAGATATCGAACCGCTCGAATGGGATGCGATGGAGAATCCGTTCACAAAACTCGTGCCCGTCAGCATAAAAGACGGATACATTCAAGTCCCGGACAAAATCGAAATCGATACAGAGCTCGTAGAAGCGTATGGATGGGACGGCTCATCTTACATGTGAAAGCGCCAATTCGAAAAAATGTGATATTTTTCATTTCCCCTTACATATAGTAGGAAGAGGACAAGTTTCTTTAAAGGGGATTATATCCGTATGGGAAGAAAGCTCAAAATCGTACATGCTATCGTGTTGGGCAGCGTGTTACAGGGTCTCGGCATGGCGCTGTTTTTGTTTCCAAACCATATTCCTTCAGGGGGCGCAGCCGGCATCGCTGTTTTGCTCAATTTTTGGTTTCAGGTTCCGCACGGATTAACCGTCTGGGCTGTCAACTTTTCGCTGCTTTTAACGGCCGTTAAATGGCTTGAACCCGTAACGGTCTTCGGGACGATGGGGGCGATTACCATGACGTCCGTTTCGGTGCAGATCTTCGAATCCTGCATGCCCGTCATGACGACGAACAATATCTGGCTGGATTTATTTTACGGATCCGTCCTTTTGGGGACGGGGGTTGGATTGCTATATAAATACAATATTTCTAACGGCGGTTTTGGCGCCCTGGCTTTAATGATATCGATTTACCGCGGCGGAAAACCGGGAACTGCACTGTTTATGATGAACGCATTCATCTTCCTTTTGACGGCGTCTGTCATCGCCTGGGGAATCGTTATCCAAGCTCTAATCTGCCAGTGGATTTCTACGAGGATCATCGATGCGATTTATCAGATTCGCTTCCGTCCGTTATTGATGCCTATCGCCAGTTTCCGCAATAAAAAATAGGCCGCTTTTCAAACGACCCTAATCATATAAATAAAATGTATCTGATCGAAGTCCCAGTCTCAGCGTTTCAAGCGGAATGGCATCCTGAAACGGTATATTCGCCAAATTGGCGTCAGGACCGATTTTTTCAATGAAACACGTCTGCAGCTGTTTCGTCGGCGCTTCAAAAATTAAATCCCTTGAAGCGATGCCGGAATGAAGGATCTCCTCAATAAGCTGGGACCGCATTTCTCCATCGCTTTTGCACAGCCCGCTCGTGCCGCTTTCCCTCGTTTCCGTGATCACTTTCTCGGCCCCGGCTTCAAGATCTTCGAGGATGTAATCGATCCATTCGGCTGACTCGAGCTCACTGCTGAGGGCGCTGTCTTTGCTGCCGACTTCGCTGAACACGTGAAACTCTTTCGAAAAATCGGAAATAAAGCTTGCTTTATCTTTATTAGAGAGACGGACCGTTCCGTTTGATATTTCCACATAACGACATCCATATAATTTGCAGTAGCGATAGTAATCTTCAATTTTATCCTGGCTTAAAAACTTCTCAAACAACGTTCCGCCAAAAAAGAATTGAACGTCATTTTGCTTCAGACAATCGATTTTCTCAACCAAATATTTCGTAATTAAAGATGTTCCCCATCCAAATTTCACAAAATCTATATAATCTGCCGCTCCGTGAATCGTATCTTTAAAAAAGTTCAAGGGAACCCCGTTATCAATCAGGATGGTGATCCCTTTTAATCTTGGTTTAAGCTGCCTGTCGGGCAGTATCAGTTCAGATGAAATCATTGATTACCCCTCACAATCTGCTGTATCTTTCATACTTTTAGGTAAATGTCTGTCGGCCATTATTCAGCTGTCACAATAAGAATTCACCTTTTCCCGTTTATCGTTTCTCCCATTCATGTGTTGCCGTTCGGCAAGGAGTGATCTTCGTCCACCTCCCATTAGGCAGCATGTTAGCCTCTCATCTCCTGACTTGCTTCTCAACTAGGTATCTATCCATTTTGTGAAGTCAAAGTAAGTATATTCGCCGTCCTTTCATATGGTTCCTCACTAGTTCTTCACAATGAAAACTGACGTAAAAAGAAGGCCCGCGACAGATACGCGAAGCCCTTACTTAATCTTAGAAAATATATCAGTATATCAAATCCGGATCTCTCACCGCCAGTTTTTATTTTAATGCCGCAAGACAGATGTAATGATTGACTGATATGAATCGGTTTATTTCAATTTGGCGCGCCGGGTCTTTCAGATATTCACAAAATTGCTGAAATCATAACAATTTCCAGATCACATTTAGTTTAAAAAGTGAATAATCTGCCTATATGTTCTTTCAGTTCATGTTTCGTATCAGGGGGTAAGAAAACTAACCTTTAGGGCGTATTGGGGGAAAATCGATGAACGATGTTTTAACGTATCACACATGGAATGAAAAAGCTTCTGAAGAGGTGATGGATACCTTCAGCGGCGAGATGGACGTTTTGAAATGGGCGTACAGCACGTATCAAAAAATTGTTTATGCCTGCAGTTTCGGCGCGGAAGGAATCGTTTTGATCGACTTGATTTCAAAAGTTGTGAAAGAAGCGGACATCGTGTTTTTAGATACAGGACTGCATTTTCCGGAAACATATGAACTTATCAATGAAGTGAAAGATCGCTATCCCGGTCTGTCGATTCGCTTTTTAAAACCCGGCCTCTCGCTTGAAGAACAGGAAAAACGCTATGGCAGCGAACTTTGGAAACGCCATCCGGACCATTGCTGCCGCCTTCGCAAGATCGAGCCACTCAGAGAGCATCTGTCAGGGATGGAGGCATGGATGACCGGGCTGAGGCGGGAGCAGTCGGAAACACGGAAACATGTCCGTTATATCAACAAGGACGACAATTTTAAACTGATTAAAATCTGCCCCCTTATTCACTGGACATGGGAAGATGTCTGGACTTACATTAAGCTGAATCAGCTGACGTATCACAAGCTTCATGATCAAGATTATCCGAGCATCGGCTGTGAGGTGTGTACGTCTCCCGTGGCAGACGGCGGCAATTTAAGAGCGGGAAGGTGGGCCCGTCAGGAAAAAACAGAATGCGGGCTGCATCAATTCCGGTAGGAGCTGGGTAAAAGATGACGATTACCATTTTGGCATTCATTATCGCTTTGTTTTTTGCCATGAACATAGGAGCGAGCGGAGCAGCAGCTTCAATGGGAATAGCGTATGGCGCAGGTGCCGTCCGGAAAAGGCAGGCGGCCTTGTGGATCAGCGGAATCGGTGTATTTTTGGGCGCCATGATAGGCGGAGGAGAGGTTGTGAAAACAATCGGTTCAGGCATTATCCCCACGTCTATTCTCAATGTGCATATTGTCGTGATTATCCTCGGAGCATCTGCGATTTCGCTGTTTATTGCAAACATCGCGGGGATTCCCCTTTCAACCAGCGAGGTGACGGTAGGCTCGATTGTCGGGGTCGGCGTCGCATTTCAAGCGGTATTTACCGATAAGCTGTTGGTGATCGTCATGTATTGGCTGATCATTCCGATTGCCGCTTTTTTTCTCGCTTTTTTCATTGGACAATTGCTGAAAAAAGCCGAGAAGAGGCTGCGGTGGCTTAAACAGCAAAAATGGGCGCGGCTGCTCACCGCACTAGTGATTTTAACCGGGTTTTTAGAAGCCTTTTCGGCGGGAATGAACAATGTCGCGAATTCCGTCGGACCTCTCGTTGGAGCAGGCCTCTTGTCAGTCAGCAGCGGAACGTTTCTTGGGGGACTGTTCGTGGCTATCGGAGCCATTTGCCTTGGAAGCAGAGTCATTGAGACGAATGGGAAAAAAATCACCGAGTTTTCGCTTTTGCAAGGGTCATGTGTTTCAGGACTCGGTGCGTCCCTGGTCATCGGCGCTTCGCTATTTGGCATTCCCGTGCCGCAAACCCAGATTACGACTTGCAGCATCATTGGGATTGGCCTTTCTGAAAAGGGAAGGGCAATTTTTCGTAAAAGCGTTATTTTGAAGTTAATGAAAGTATGGGTTGTTTCACCGGTTTTTTCACTTGTCATTTCGTATAGTCTCGTGAAAATCTTTCTCGATTTTGATTTATATTCAGTTGCAGTTGTTTTATGTGTTTTTCTTGCCACTCTTGGATCTGTAAGCCTTATGAAACATGCCAGGCAGAAACAATCAGATGTCCGAAGAAACAGGGATCATGTAAAGTCGATCGTTGGAGGAAGAGGGCAAAAAAGAGAGCCTGCCGCATGGAGGGACTTTAGTTAACCGGGCCCGCCTGTTTTGGATGATTGGGACTAAGGCCCGGAATCAGCCGGATTTAAAAAAGGCGCTCGTGCAGCTTTATCTGTTTCATTGCCTGATCGTGAGAAGTCATGAGCGGAACGGCACTTCTCAGCCGTATGATCGAAGAAGAGGTTGGCACGACGCCGCTATTTTTTGAAGAATACCAATGGATTGGCAGAAGGCGCGGCGCAGCAGATGGCCCTTTTTCTCAGGAAAAGTATTCCTCTGGTTTAAACTACATCCCGATTGTTAACAATGAAGAGAGAGATTCGGGAGGGAACCTTGATGGAATATGTACACTTGGTAGTCGAACTGACGATAGGGTTTGCAGCTTTATTTCTGATGACGAAAATTCTGGGGAAAACCCAATTTGCCCAAATTACGCCGTTTGATTTTATTTCCGCTTTAATATTGGGGGAAATGGTTGGAAACGCGATTTTCGATCAGGATGTCACCATCTGGAAAGTCCTTTTCGCCATCCTCGTTTGGGCCATTCTAATCTATTCAATAGAAGTTTTATCACAAAAAGTGCAAAACATCAGAGGTTTTCTCGAGGGCAGGCCAAGTATTGTGATCAATAAAGGAAAAATCGATTATAATGCCCTCAAAAAAAATAAATTGGACCTGAACCAGCTGCAGACATTGGCACGTGAAAAAGGCTGTTTTTCCTTAAACGAGATTCAATATGCCATCCTTGAAACAGACGGTTCGCTCAGCGTCCTGCCAAAACACAAATACGGGATGCCGACAAAAGAAGACTTAAACATCCCTTACAAACCGGTTCAGCTCCCGGTGCCGTTAATCCTCGACGGCGAGCTCGAAAAGAACAATCTGCATGAAGCCGGCTTTGACGAGCTTTGGCTGCAAAATCAATTATCAAGTCAAGGTATTACACAGTATCAAGAGGTGCTTTATGCGGAATGGCGCGGCGATGAGGGGCAGCTTTACGTTACAACCTATTGATATTGGCAAGCGCGGGTTCGACAAGCTTCGAGCCCGCGCTTTTCTATTTGCGCTCACACGGCTAAAGGATCGTACTTTTTTACCGGTCCGAAAGGCTGTCAATCTCTAAAAAATTCCGTTAAATCATTCAAACGGCCTTCAAATGGAGGAAAGACAAACGACAAAAGGTGCAATTGAAGCTGAAAAATCTGCTTTCAGCCTCTTTTTCTTTTCCTTTTTTCTTCAAAAATCTCCATTTTTCACATGACCTGCGCCGTCCAATCAAAACACGCAAACTTGACATAAATATCTAAAGTGTTAATATACTAACCGTGTTCGAAAAAATACGAACAGAAATGCGAACAAAGGGAGATGTTAAAGATCTTTAATCAAAAAAACGTAGCTTTTATAGGGGCAGGATCAATGGCAGAGGGAATGATCTCAGGCATCGTTCAATCCAAAAAACTGCCTGCTTCGCAAATCTATGTTACAAACCACACGAACCACCGGCGTTTAGAAGAACTCCAGCAGAAATATGGAATACGAGGCGTCAGAAAAGAAGAACTTGACTATCAGAACATCGATTGCTTCATCTTGGCGATGAAGCCGAAAGATGCAGAGAGTGCTCTTATTTCCATGAAACCGCATATTCAACCCCATCAGCTTATCGTGTCAGTTTTAGCTGGCATATCAATTTCATTTATTGAAAACGAGCTGCACGGCATGCAGCCTGTCATCCGAATCATGCCTAACACCTCAAGTGCAATCGGCGCATCTGCAACCGCCATGGCCGAAGGCAGCCATGTAACAGCCGATCTGTCAAAAACCGCGAAACAACTGCTTCAATGCATGGGAGAAGTCTATTCCATCGAAGAAAGCAAAATGGACATTTTCACCGGCATTGCCGGCAGCGGGCCTGCTTACTTTTATTATTTAATGGAGCACATCGAAAAAGCGGGAGCCGAGGCTGGATTAAGCCAAAAACTAACGAGGGAAATCGGCGCGCAGACATTGTTAGGCGCCGCCAAAATGCTGTTGGAAAGCCCTGAAGATACAGCTGTTCTCAAAGACAACATCACTTCCCCTAACGGTACGACTGCGGCCGGTTTAAAGGCCTTGGAGGAAAGCGGCGGAGGCGAAGCGATCGAACAGGCGGTCAAACAAGCCGCAAAACGATCCAAAACCATCAGTCTCGAACTTGAACAATTAGTCACAGCAAAGTAAGCACCCGTAACGAAGAAAAATACTACAGGAGTGATAAAATGACCTCTAATCAACAGAGGGTAGTTGTCAAAGTGGGAAGCAGTTCTTTAACAAGTCTTCACGGCGAAATCAGCAGCAAAAAGCTCGAAAAGCTCGTTGAGCAGATCGTCCGCCTCAAAGATGAAGGGCACGAAGTCCTCCTCGTTTCATCTGGCGCTGTGGCGGCCGGATACCGGAAACTTGGCTTCATTAACAGGCCGGATACATTGCCTGAAAAACAAGCATCCGCATCTGTCGGCCAGGGCTTACTAATCGAAGCGTATTCCAAGCTTTTTTTATCCCATGGCTATATCGCTTCACAAATATTAATCACAAAAAGCGATTTTTCAGATGAAAAACGGTACAACAATGTGAGAAATACGATGAATGTTCTGTTGAAACGCGGCATTATTCCGATCATCAACGAAAATGACACAGTTACCGTCAACCGGCTCAAATTCGGAGACAATGATACGCTTTCTGCTAAAGTGGCGGGTCTGATCGACGCTAACCTGCTGACCATCCTCTCTGATATAGACGGCCTTTATGACGCGAATCCGCGAAAAACGCCGGACGCCGCACTCGTCCGGGAAGTAAATGAAATCACGCCGGAGATAGAAGCTTCAGCAGGGGATGCCGGAAGCGAAGTCGGAACAGGCGGCATGAAGTCGAAACTGGACGCTTTTAAAATTACAATGGCTTCAGGCATCAAAGGATTTTTAGGGCGTGCAGACACCTCCGGTCTGTTGCAAGAAGCAATCAGCGGGACTGCGAGGGGAACGTATTTTATTCCGAATGACGATTCACACACACTCAACCATAAAAAGCAATGGATAGCATTTAACTCTGGACCTGAAGGAGACATCATCGTCCACAACGAAAGCAAAGAGTTTATTATCGACCGTAAAAAAAGCCTGTATCCTTCTAGTATTTACGAAATTAACGGCCGTTTCAGCAACGGTTCCGTCGTTCGAATCCTTGATCAGGAAGGAGAGGAAATCGGCCTCGGCGTCGTCAACTTTTCCTCATCCCAGCTTCGTAAATGGAAGAAGGATACGAATCAGGAAACAGCCGCTTCCTCACAGGCTGTCGTTGACAGAGAAGCGTTTGTCTGTCATTTAGAGCTATCCGTTCCGCTTTAAAAAACAAATCAAAGGAGGAATTGACATGACGGCGACAAGCGAGAACATCAGGGCACAAATCGAAGAAAAAGCGATAAAGGCAAAAACAGCTGCAAAATCTTTGCGGCTGACAACTGAAAAAGACAAGAACGAGGCGCTTGCTACACTGGCCGAACATCTGAAACAAAACATGAGCTATATTCTCACTGAAAATGCCAAAGATATTGAAGCGGGACGAAAAAAAGGCTATGATGCAGCCTACATCGACCGCCTGTCGCTCAATGAAGACAGGGTACTGGATTTTGCCGATGGACTGCTGGAAGTCGCGGAACTGGATGATCCGGTCGGAGAAACGCTATCAAGCTGGACGCTCGACAACGGGCTAAAGGCGGAAAAAGTCAGCGTTCCTCTCGGCGTCATCGGCATGATCTATGAAGCGCGTCCGAATGTGACTGTCGATGCGACCGGGCTCGCTCTAAAATCGGGCAATGCGATCGTTTTGAAAGGCGGCTCTTCCGCCATTCATTCGAATACAGCGATCGTATCGGTCATGCACCAAGCGCTGGAAACGACAGACATTCCCCGCGATGCTGTTCAATTTATCGAAAGCACGGACCGAAGCGCCACGAAGCAGCTCTTCAAGATGAAAGAGCATATCGATGTACTCATCCCCCGGGGAGGCGGTGCCCTCATTCAGGAAGTCGTTGAGAACGCAACCGTTCCCGTTCTTGAGACGGGAGTCGGCAATTGTCACATCTATATCGACCGGGAAGCAGACCCTGAAAAAGCAATCAATGTCATGATCAATGCGAAAACAGACCGCCCCGCCGTCTGCAATGCGCTTGAAACGCTGATCGTTCACGAAAAATGGCTTGAGGAAAACAGTGCAGCGCTTATCAATGCTTTAAACGAACACGGTATTAAAGTTCACGGGGACGAAAAGGCGGTTCAATGGATTCCAGGCGCGATACCAGCGGGGGAAGCCGATTGGCAGAACGAATATTTAAGCCTTGATCTCGCGGTTAAAGTCGCAGCAAGTCTTGAAGAAGCCTGCGATCATATCGAAACATACGGAACAAAGCATTCAGAAGCGATTATCACCGAAAATCCGAAAACAGCCAAGGCTTTTCTGAATACCGTTGATGCGGCAGCACTGTATCACAATGCCTCAACCCGGTTCACCGACGGCGGCGCACTCGGCTTCGGCGCGGAAATCGGGATTTCTACACAGAAGCTTCACGCCCGCGGACCTATGGGTCTGAAAGAATTGACCACATGCAAATATATCATGAGAGGCGACGGCCATATCAGAAGATAAATAAAAAAGCTTGCATTGAAACTGCACCTCAATTGTCACCTGACAATCTTGAGGTGCAGTTTTTTCTTACGGCTGCATCCGCCGTATCACGGAAAACATACGGCGCTGTGGTTTTTCTTTAAGCATCCTTTAAAATCCTTCCTTTACATCCTTTCAATCAAATTACATAATGATCTATGATATAGGATTCAAAAGGAGAGTGTACGTTATGCAACCCCCAACCGGAAAAACCTGCGTTCCGACCGGTGTGGATCTTAAAAACACCGGTTTTGGATATACGTTGTCATTGATAAGCGGCAAATATAAAATAATCATTCTATATTGGCTGTCTGAACGCGAAGTGATGCGGCATAATGAGCTGAAGCGAAGCATCGGCACCATTTCCTTCAAAACGCTGAGCATCATGTTAAAAGAGCTGGAGGCAGACGGCCTTATTATACGTAAGGAATTTCCCCAAATTCCCCCAAAGGTGGAGTATTCATTATCTGAACGCGGACGTTCTCTCTTACCTTTGTTCAATATGATGTGTGAGTGGGGAGAGAAAAACAGGCTGGGCTGACAGCCTGTTTCAACCGGAATGATTTCCGCAAAACTTAAAGATTGTCAATAAAACGCAAATAATCCCGGGCGCTTTTCTCCAATTCTCCCGCTCCCGGCCCGGTCGCTTCTTCCTCATTTCCGCCGGGCTCATTTTCCTTGCCGTAAAACGCAAAAAATGAACGATAGTCTGCATGACAATATCGGAATGTCGTTTCAAATGGAACTAATATTTGTTCAAGCGTATAGCGGTACCTTCCGTTTTCACCATAATCTTCTTCTTTAATTCCGGCGGATACACCTAATGCCACTTTACGATTTTTTAATCGATCACCTCCATTTGAACCATAAGCCCATCCGTAAGCCAATACATCATCAAGCCATTTTTTAAGAAGAGGCGGACAGTTAAACCAATAGATAGGGAATTGAAAAACAAGATTGCCGTGCGCTTCCACCAATTTTTGTTCTTTTTCCGCGTCAATGTTTCCATCCGGATATACGTCGGACAATTCGTGAACCGTATACTTTTCCGGATATTTTTTGAGCTCCTCTACCCAGCGCTTATTGATAACTGATGTTTCTAAACTTGGATGTGCAACGATAATCAGTGTTTTCAAAAATTTTCCTCCTCCGGCATGTTTTCATCTTGATTATAAAGTTCACACTGCGAATTTGTAAGTATGCACTTTTGGTTCAGGTACTTACGTAAAGGTAAGTATCAGTTGTCATCAAACGGTCCGATTTTGCCTGTCCAAAATCCTCTGGCATGAAAAATGCACTTTTTTAATATAATGTTACAAAGCTCTGCTGCCTAAGGAATTTGACGATCCAAAAAGGGGGTCACTTTATGAATTTTGAACTAACAAGAGAACAGCAAATGGTTCGCGAACTCGCCAGAGATTTTGCGAAACAGGAAATTGCACCGCATGCCGAACATGTTGACAGGACGGGAGAATTTCCGGTTGAGACATTTAAAAAAATGGGGGAGCTCGGCCTCTTGGGGATTCCGTTTCCGGAATGCTACGGCGGGTCAGGCGGGGATACGATTTCCTATGCGCTTAGCGTCGAAGAAATCGGCAAAGCGTGCGGGAGCACCGGTCTAAGCTATGCTGCGGCTGTATCGCTCGGGGCTGCACCGGTTTATTATTTCGGCACCGAAGAACAAAAACAAGAATATCTCGTGCCACTTGCGACGGGCCGGGCGCTCGGAGCGTTCGGGCTGACCGAACCGAATGCAGGATCAGATGCGGGCGGCACCCGGACAAAAGCCCGCTCGGAAGGGGACAGCTATGTGATCAGCGGGGAGAAATGCTGGATCACCAATGCCGGATATGCCCGGACCGTCATCGTCACCGCCGTCACCGGAAAAGATGACAACGGAAAAAACATCATCTCCGCCATCATCGTTCCGACAGATTCGGAAGGCTTCACCATTAATAGCGAATATGACAAAATGGGTGTCCGCGGCTCCAATACATCGCAGCTCATCTTGGACAATGTCCGCGTTCCAAAACAAAATCTGTTGGGAAGCCCGGAAAAAGGGTTTAAACAGTTTCTCAATACACTTGACGGGGGCAGAATTTCGATCGCCGCGCTGGCCGTCGGTATCGCTCAAGGCGCATTTGAGGCCGCGCTTGCATACGCACACGAACGAAAACAATTCGGCCGGCCCATCTCCTATTTCCAGGCGATTCAGTTCAAGCTTGCCGACATGGCCATGGAAATTGAGCTTGCCCGCAATATGGTGCTGAAGGCCGCATGGCTGAAAGATCAAGGCCGGCCGTTTACAAAGGAAGCGGCTTTCGCCAAGCTTTATGCCTCAGAGATGGCGTTCAGGACATGTAATCAGTCCATTCAAATACACGGAGGATACGGGTATATGAAAGAGTACGGAGTCGAGCGGATGCTGCGGGATGCCAAATTAATGGAAATCGGTGAAGGAACTTCAGAAATTCAACGGCTCGTCATCGCAAGGCAGCTCGGCATAGGCAAACAAGCGGCAAAATGAAAACGCTTTCCGGGAGAAGGGAGGGACAACGTTGGCAGAGCTGCTCCATTTGACTATCGGAAAATTGTTGGAGAAAACCGCGGCAAACGCACCTGATCACGAGGCTGTCGTCTATCCGGATCGCCGTCTCCGTTATACGTACCGGCAATTTGACCAGTTGTGCAGAAAAGTCGCAAAAGGACTGGTGGCGCTCGGTATTGAAAAAGGTGAACATGTCGCAATTTGGGCTTCCAATACTCCGGAATGGCTCACCGCCCAGTTTGCCTCGGCAAAAACGGGCGCGGTGCTTGTCACAGTCAACACGAACTATCAATTATCAGAGCTTGAATATGTGCTGAAACAGTCAGATGCCACAACACTCATTTTAATGGAATCATACCGGGGCACTTCTTACATTGATATCCTTTACAAACTGATTCCTGAATTGAAGGAGTCGGAACCGGGTAAGCTCGCATCTGAAAGACTGCCTTTCTTAAAAAATATTATTTTGATGGGAGATAAAAGGCATCCCGGCATGTACCTTTGGGATGACATATTAAAGCTCTCCGGTTCGGTAAGCGAAAAAGCGCTTGATCACAGGATGGAACGACTCAAAGAGCATGATGTTATCAATATGCAATATACATCAGGTACGACAGGCTTTCCAAAAGGCGTGATGCTCACTCATTCCAATTTGGCAAACAACGCGGCAAATATTGCGGAATGCATGAATTTATCGAGAAAAGACAGAATGTGCATCCCCGTACCCTTTTTTCACTGCTTTGGATGCGTGCTGGGAACTCTCGCTTGCGTCACCGCCGGTGCGACAATGGTGCCGGTGCAAGAATTCAATCCAAAAGAAGTGCTTTCCGCTGTCGAAACGGAAAAATGCACGGCGCTTCACGGTGTACCGACCATGTTCATTGCCGAACTGAATGATCAAGATTTTGCATCATATGACTTGTCTTCTTTAAGAACGGGTATCATGGCCGGTTCAAACTGTCCGATTGAAGTTATGAAAAAAGTGATCAATAACATGGGGATGTCTGAAATAACGATTGCATACGGACAGACGGAAGCATCACCGGTCATTACCCAGACGAGGGTCAACGATTCGCTCAAAAGAAGGGTCGAAACCGTAGGGCGCGCCTTGCCGAATGTTGAAGTCAAAATAACTGAACCGGGCACAAATCAGGAGGTTGCAAGAGGCGTTCAAGGCGAGCTGTGCACACGCGGCTACCATGTCATGAAAGGCTATTACAAAAATTCTGAGGACACGGCAGCGGTGATTGATGAGGACGGATTTTTGCATACAGGTGATTTAGCCGTAATGGATGAAGAAGGCTACTGCCGGATTACCGGGAGATTAAAAGACATGATCATCCGAGGCGGAGAAAACATATACCCGCGGGAAATAGAAGAGTTTTTATACAAGCATCCCAACATTCTCGACGTCCAAATTGTCGGTGTGCCTGACGAAACATTCGGTGAAGAGGTCTCGGCCTGGATCAAACTGAAAAGCGGAGCATCCATGACAGCTGACGAATTAAAAGAATACTGCAAAGGTAAAATCGCCCGTTATAAGATTCCGCGCTATATCGCATTTGTCGAAGAGTTCCCAATGACGGCATCGGGAAAAGTGCAGAAATTTAAATTAAGGGAGCAAGCGCTTGAACATTTTCAATTGTAATTTTCTCTTGCAAGTGCGACGAACTAAAATGAGGGACTCTTTTGTTAAACGGATCATCCGCACATGTAAACGGATACCGTGTAGCCTAAAGCTTTTGAAAGTGAAGCAAAACTGTATCTTAATTGGTTAAGGTACAGTTTTTTTATGAGATTTTTCAAAAACACGTGAGATGATATATTTTTTACGAATAAATGATGACAATTTATTTCCATTTCTGCTCGGAGTGCGTGGAATTCCAGCTCTGTTTTTTGAATAAAATGGTATAAACATCGTGATATTTTCTCCGCTTTAGAGCTTTTCTTATGTTATGAGCAGTAAAGACAAGAATTTTGCAGATGAGATAAAATAACCATTTTCTAAAAAATTATTGAATTTATTGTAAACATTGTTGTATTTTATCGAATTTGTATTACAATGATTCTCATACGTATGATTTAGCCATATATTGTCATATAACCTGTAATTATTTTACTTTTTTATTCTCTTATATTTGAAATGGAGGGGTTCCATTGAATACAACCTACACTTTGACCCATGCTCAAAGGAGAGTATGGTTTACCGAGCTGCTCGATCCGGGTACAAGTATCTGCAATCTTGCAGCCTGTGTCAAATTCAGGGGCGCTATTGACCTTGATGTGCTGCGGCGGGCTTTGGACTTTTCAGTTTCCCGGCATGATTCACTTCATTTTCAGCTGACAGAAGGGAAAGGGGAAGAGCCTGATCTTTATCTCGCTGAACATCGCTCGCTTTCCATAGAGACCATTGATTTGACAAAGGCCGGCAAGTCCGAACGGAATAAGTGGATTGACGATCAGACTTCGATTCCGTTTAAGCTGTTTCATTCACCGCTTTATCAATTCACCCTGCTGGCGATTTCGAGCGAAGAAGTTTGGCTCTATGCAAAATTCCACCATATCATAATGGACGGTATTTCTCTTAATCTGCTAGGCAATCAACTGATTGAGATGTATCAAAAAATGATTCGGAATGAACCCTTACCTCAACATCATGAACCTTCCTATCTCACCTATATCGAAAAAGAGAAGCAATACTTGCAATCTTCCCGGTTTGAAAAAGACCGTTTATTTTGGACAAACACCTACCACACCATTCCAGAACATTTCCCACTAACAGAAAAAGCCTTGCCTCAACAACAAAGCACCGCCGCTTTAAGAGAAACCCTGACTCTTTCACATCCCTTGGCAGAATCAATCCGACACTTTTGCGAAAAGCATCAAATTAGCATTCTTTCTCTGTTTATGGCTTCGTTTTACATATGCATCAGCAGAATGACATCCAGCAAGGATATTGTGATTGGGACCTATTACGGAAACCGCGCCTCCAGGCTGGAAAAAGACATGCTCGGTATGTTTGTGAGCACACTGCCAATCAGAATGGAAGTTGATCCGGATTGTGATGTTCTTTCATTTGTCACAAGCATCGGGAAAGAACAGCTTTCAGTCATGCGTCATCAAAAATATCCCTACAATCTGCTGATGAACGAATTAAGGCATCAGCATGGTGATCTGCAAAATTTAATTGTCACTTCCATACAGTATCAGCCGCTTCAATGGCAACAAGCGGATGGATTTGTATATGAAACGGCCATGTATTTCAGCGGGCGCACTGCAAATCAGCTGTCTGTTTCAATTAAAGAGCGCCTTGATACCGGTATCATACAGTTAAATTTTGATTATCAAACCGCTATGTTTACTGAACATGACATCAAACGGATTCAATCCCATCTTTTAACCGTTTTGGAGAAGGCGCTTGAGAAGCCGGACCAGCCGATTAAAAACATCGATATGGTAGAGTCCAACGAAAAGGAACGGATTTTGTCTGCTTTTAACCAAACAGATTCCGTCAAACCTTTGGCGCCGACGCTGCATGGTTTTTTCACCCGCCGCGCGGCGCTGTCGCCGAACTTGCCGGCGGTTCGTTTTTCCGGCGGTATCTTAACGTACCGAGAGCTTGATCAGTATA
>NZ_LBMN02000037.1 GCF_001042485.2 Bacillus paralicheniformis | reverse complement strand
AAATAAAAGAAAAGTCCATAGCTTCTTCTATTTTCCTGACCAGATGGTCTTCCGGGACAAGTTCACTTAAGGCAAAGACTTCAAGCTGTTCGCGCTGATCTTTAGAGTGCTTAGACAACATGGAAAAACCTCCAAAAACTAGATTTCACTCACATTTTAACAAAAAAAGCTTGTCGATCAAGCCACTTTTTGTGGCTTTGTCGACAAGCTGAGAGGCTCTAAAAAGAGCCTCTTTTCCTTGATATATCAGCGTTTTGGACGCTGGGCTTACATCATTCCACCCATTTCTGTTATGGTTGCCCTTTAGTGCCTTGCTAACCCCTTCTATCCCTTATAGCACAAGGGGTTTCTGGTGTTCTCATTGCCCGTCTTTACCCTATAAAAAACAAGTGAAAATAAGCGAAAATTTCCCCCACTGTGGGCAAAATGTGGGCAAGAAGATGAACAATCTTTGCTATAATAAAACCACAAATACAAAAAGGAATGAAGGAAAATGAGTATCAACAAAATCAGATCAGCACTGTATAAGTCAGCTAAAATTTTAGGAGATGTTAACGCGGCGAAAAATGGAACGCTAGGGAAACGAATGGCCCGCCGAGCAGCCGGTAAAGCAACTGGCAAATTATTTAGAAATCTGTTTAAGTAATCTATACAATTGTCTAAGGTACCAAAAATAACAAAGCCACCAATCGTTAAATGGTGGCTTTTTATTCTATGTAGGCATAATCACCCAAAACAAATGATTCATTTTCATGGGTGTACAGGATTTATTCCCCGATTGGTTTCCGTATAGTGGTAAACTCTATACTGATTGTAACCAAAAAGATTAGAGGAGAATGCCATGAAGACTCTGGATGTTCAAGCGCTGCACAATGCAATTGATCAAACGCTCGAACAATTAAAAAAACAATCAGACGAATTCGCCAAAGTCAAAAAAGCCGTTGACGGCATCGCATCACTTGATGATGCTTTAAAAGGAAAAGGCGGCGATGCGATCCGCGCGTTTTATGAGGAATGCCACACCCCTTTTCTACAGTTCTATGATGCTTTCATAGAGGAATATAGTTCCACGCTGAAGAAAATGAAAAGCGCGCTAAATTCTCTGGAACCCAACCATAACGGATTTATTTCACAGTCCTTTCTCGAACACGAGTTGGAGAATGGCTTAAATGCCGCTGATCGCACAACAAAAAATTTGGTTTCTAAGACCAACGCCACGATCGCAAAAGTCAGTCATATCGTTGATTTACCGGATTTGAATGATAGCGGTTTTCATGAGCAAAATCAGAAAGCGTTAAAGGAAATCAGCACAACACTTGAAAAGCTGCATGCTTTTGACCGCGAGCAAACCAACGCCCTCAAAACGGCTGAAAACGACCTTGAGACGATGCAGAGATACATAGCGCGGCTCGAAAAGATGTATACCGGCCCCAAAATTGAAATCACCAGTTATCAAAAAGGTTCGATTTTAAAGCCGGATGAGATGGATACATTGAGTGGAAATCAAGAAACAGCGATGGGTGCCATGCTGAAAAAAGTCGGAGACAAAGAAGATGCGGACGTAAACACTCTCGCCGATCCAGATCGATTAAAAAAATTGGCGACACAAAAGGTTTCCAAGAAAGAGTACACCCAAGAGGAATTGAATGAACTGAAAAAAGATTATAGAGTATTTAACGATACGCTTTACCGGGCATACATAGACGGTGATACAATCGTCAAGATAGAACCCGCCTACACCCTTCCAGAGAATGTGGAAAAAAGCGACTTTGCTAAATATTTCGATACAGCGATGGAATTTACAGGTGTGTATGATGCAGTAAGAGCAGCGTTTGGATACGACCTTGCGACAGGCGAAATCGTTAAAGGTAGTGGTGACCGTTTGATGGCCGCATTGAATGTCACCCCTTTCGGAAAGGCATTTAAGTACGGAAAGCGCGGCTTCAAGTTATTTAAAGGTGAAGAAGCTGGAAAGAAAGTTGCGAAGGTAGATAAAACCCCTTCCTACGGCAAACAATCCGTTCCAAAAGGTCCGTACCGTGAAGTAAATGGTTTCCCTGCAAAAGTTAAACCAGGAGCTCAAGAAAAACATATTCCTGGAACACCAAATTATAAACAAGAAATTGCAAATGGCAGAACCAAGAGTATCTTCTATGGGGATAATAAAAAAGCTCAAGAGTTGCTTGATAAATATGCTGGCACGGGAGAATTCCCAAGGAAGGGAAGGGAAGTTGTTGACTTCGGCCAAAAAATAGGTAAAGCATATGACATGAAAACTGGTAAATATATTGAAACTACCAGAGGAACAATACATTATTCAAAAGACGGTGCTCATATAGTTCCTGCAAAACCATTAGAACCATAAGAAAAGGATTGATACTCATGGAATATAACTCTTTAATAAAAACATTAGATGAATATGGTGGTAAAGAACTGCGATTAGAATGGAAAAATGGATTAAAAATTATCGGAAATCCAGACACACTTTACGAAACAGATAATGGATTAGAAGATGACGATATCAATTACACAGAATATTATGCAGTTGCGTTTAGAGTGAATAACATTATATCCCACCCTACTAATAACGAAGGCAGTGTATATGATTGGTTAAGGCAAGGGGAAAGCTCCTTGGTTGAGATCTCTCTTTATGATGATCCACCAAATAAAATTTTAGTAGATGGTCAGACAGTATGGGAATTGGACAGTAATGAATAACAGTTAGCCCTCTTTTTTATAGAGGGCCTTTTGTTTACTTCAATAAAGCTTCAATTTTCGCCTTTGTCTTCGGCCCGTAAATGCCGTCGGCAGACAGCCCGTGCATCAGCTGGAACCGTTTGACCGCGTTCGCCGTCTTCGGCCCGTAATAGCCATCTATGCCGTTATTCTTCGCCTCTTTGTCTGGATAGAAATAGAGGGCAGCTAAAGCCTCCTGAATCTGCCGGACGGCCGTTCCTTTCATCATCGGGCTTTTGTATTTGTAAATACCGGTCGGCAGCTTGTAGGATGATTTTTTCCCGCTTGAAGATGACTTTCTCTTTTCAATGGCAGACAACGCTTTTTCTGTTGCCGGTCCATATATTCCATCTGCAGTAATCCCAGATTTCTTTTGAAGGGCTTTGACAGCTTGCACTGTTTCATTGCCATACGAGCCATCGGCCCCGTATTTCGGCAGTGAGAAGCCAGCCGCAATCAAACGTTTTTGAAGCGCCTTTACGCTTGATCCTGACGATCCTTTTTTAAGGATAGTCGTCCCTGTTGATTTGCTCGGCTGGCTCGTGGGTGCCGTCGTGTTCGACACAGTTTTATTTCCGAGCAAGGCATCAACTTTTTTCCTGAATGTCGTCAGCTGGCTTGCATCCCTCACCCAGGGAGTCGGACAGCTTTTATTTGTCACATCATAATGCCGCACAATCTTATCTGTAGAAAGGCCGTAACGCTTGCACAAATCAGCGACCAATTCAGCAGCATTTTGAACGGTTTCGCTGTGAATCTTGCCGTCTTTTTCGACGCACATTTCAACACCGATTGCCGTTGTGTTAGCGTTTGGTTTTAAAAAGCTGACATAACAGCGATTTTGATCATGGGCATGATATGCGACTTCGTTTTCAGGGATGATGTGCTGCGCCTCTTTACGGTCCACAAAATAATGGGCTGAAGCGTAACGTTTATCAGCGATACATGTGCCGTTGAAATAATTTCGCTCATTCAGTGCGGACGCGCCAGGAGTAGCCGTCCAGTGCATGACAATCCCTTTCACTCCTGCCAACTTCAACCCTGGCCGGGTATACTGATTGACTTTCACATAATTCTTCACAACTTTAACCATTTAAATCACTCCAATTTTGTTTTAAATAAAAAAGCCGCCTGAAGGCAGCCTTTTATTTCGTTAATCCTTTTTGTTTCAAAACTTCTTTTTGCTGCTTTCCTTTGCTTGTCACATAGTTGTTTTTGAACCAAGCGACCACAGACGTAATGATGGTGAATGCCGTGGAACCGGCCAAATACAAAGCGTCGGCCAGCGTATTCACTTGGTCCTCGCTGATCGGCAAAGCTGCCTTCCCAAACATGATCAATGTCTGGTTTACCAATGCAATAAAAAGAAGCACCGTCCGGACGACCGTGCCTTTGTCTAAGTTTTTCATATTGTATTTTCCTCCTTATTTTTGAATGAAATTAATGAAAAGCGCCGCAATCCCGGAGATCACCAGTGTACAAACCGCTGTGATGATGGCGCCCGTAATGCTGCGCTTAATCCATGTGGTGTTCTCTTCAATCTTGTTGAGCTTGTCATTGATGGACATAATCTGTTGATCGTGTCGATCAGACGCCCTTTCCAGTGTGATGACACGCTGTTCAAGCGTTTTGTGATCGGCCTTCAATTCGGTAATCTCCTGCTTGAAGACGTCCCATTCATTTGTTTGATGCATGTCCTGAAATCCTCCTGTTCTCACATCGTTTTCACCTCCCTCGAGGCAAAATAAAAACACCCTTATTGGGCGCTTGTCATTCCTAAATCCACACAGACGGCGGGCTTATCATAGCTCCGGCCTGTTATGTCTTCATATTCGGCCGGGGTGATCCACTTAATTTTTACGTACTCCCGCATTTCTTCATCTGTGTAACACCCCCAATCGTAGAATTGTTTTATATCTGCAAGAGTGGGATACTTCATGATGCCCCGCCCCCTTTTAACGCTTCAACATCAGCCTGAAGGCGCGCAATTTGCAATGAGAGCAATGCATTTTGTTTTTTCAATAGATCAGTTATGTCTGGCTCAGACTCCGGAGGCTGCAAGCTTTCAATATATTCTTTGGTAGCCGATTCAAACCATGCCCCTTTTGCAGGATCAAATTTGGCTAAGTACATACCGTCAGGCGGTTTTACTTCGCAATAAAATTCTGGCAGCTCCGCGTTGTCTTCGACTTGGATTTCTTCTCCTGGAATATAGATAAAATCCTCATCGTATTTGTAAATCCATGTCATTCGAACCACTCCCTATGCCGATTTAAATTTAAACCCAAAAGCAATAAATTCGTTTGGATTTACCGTATTTGAGCAACTTTGGATATATACAGTACCGTCTGTTGCAATTTGTGTTCTATGATACTGAGGTATTGAATCTGTCCCGACACTCGAAGCTACACCAATGAAATGGAAGGCTTGTAACGGACGATACCCTGTAGGCAATATAAAAGCTGGTACATCAAAACCGACAGTCCCCCCAGTTATAGATCCTATCACCTCCACTTCACCTAGCACATTTTTGCTAAACTGAACCTTGTGTGATCCATACTGTTTCCACCCGTTTAACAAAGTAGGCGATTGCCAGTTAACTACTGTGTCGGTATCTGTAATAACTCTTTGCCAGCCCCTAAAGACTCCATCTGTGTGGATGGTTGCGAACCACATCTTATTGTGGTAACTTGCTGTGGCTATAATTGTTTTTCTTCCAGAGTTCCCATCCATAATGTCATAATTGAACCATCCAGCATCATTAGGGTCAGGGGTATTAAGTAGTCTATTATTGAGACCGTAATAAAAACCAGGCGGCAAAGTTAATAAATCAGTACCATCAGGAATAAGGATTCGCACACCATTATCTTGTGTCAATTTATACAGTTGCCCCTTATTCCACTTAGTCCGCTCATCAGCGGTAATATGACGTACATTATCTGCGGTATGTGCATCAAAATCCGTTTTTGCCGCCTGTTTAACGTTGTCAAGGTTGCTTAACCCGACCTGAGCTTTCGTTACCTT
>NZ_LBMN02000036.1 GCF_001042485.2 Bacillus paralicheniformis | reverse complement strand
TATTTTGTCAACAGTCTGAGACGCCTTTAAGCAATTAAAGGCGTCTTTTTTTGTGCGTGTTCATACAATAGAAAAGTAGTAGAAAGATGAAACCTTTGCTACATTTATAACGTATGTAATGTTAATGATAATAGGGGAAGGAGGTCTCAGACATCGTTGCTGCTGAAAAAATTTAGAATTTTTGTTGCTCTGGCCAGCGGTTTTGTTTTATTCTTATTACTAGGCGTTCATTTGACCGTGAAAGCGGATGGAGATACAGTGTATGTCATTCCGATCGAAGAAACGGTTGAAAAAGGGCTTTCAAAATTTCTTGAGCGTTCTTTTCAAGAAGCGGAAGATATGAATGCCAAACATATCATACTCGATATCAATACCCCCGGCGGAGCGGTCGACGCAGTCCTTGACATGGCTGATACGATACATAACTCCGACATTCCGGTGACCGCTTATGTGAATAGAAGGGCTCTGTCCGCAGGCGCTTACCTCGCCTTGAATGCAGACGATATTTATATGGCGCCCGGCGGGAAAATGGGAGCTGCCGCGATCATTGACACGCAGGGAAATGCCGCTGATAAAAAGTCGGAATCTCTATGGCTCGCTGAAATGGAAGACGCAGCCAAAAAAAACGGACGTGATCCGAAATACGCTCTCGCGATGGCCGATGCGGATGTCGATGCTAAAGAAGTTGGGGCGCCGAAGGGCGAGCTGCTCACATTAAGCCCTGACAAAGCGCTGGAAGTCGGCTATTCCGAAGGCACAGTTTCGAGCCTTGATGATCTTTTGAAAAAGCTGAACTTGAAGGATGCCAAAATCGAGCGTTCCGAGGTGAGCTTCGCCGAAAAGGTGGCCCGGTTCATCACGCATCCGGTCGTGATTCCGATTCTCCTTTCAATCGGAAGTCTCGGGCTGATTGTCGAGCTTTATTCGCCTGGTTTTGGGATCCCCGGCTTTATGGGACTCTCCGCGCTGCTGCTCTTTTTCTACGGTCATCTCGTCGCCGGGCTTGCCGGAATGGAAACGATCCTTCTGTTTGCAGCAGGCATTATTTTAATCATTTTAGAGATTTTTTTGCCGGGCGGAATAGCAGGGATTGCCGGCCTGATCGCGATTGTTGCGAGCCTCTTTTTAGCATCGGGAAGCTTTAAGGTCATGGCCGTCTCCATTTTGATTGCAACTGCTGTTTCTATAGCGGCATCCATTCTATTAACAAGGGTGTTGGGGAAGCGTATGAAATTTTTTAAAAAATTGATCTTAACCGACTCGACAAGCACGGAAAGCGGATATGTGTCAAATGAAAGCCGGCGCGATTTAATTGGTAAAACCGGCGTCACGTTTACACCGCTCAGACCGTCCGGAACGGTCATCATCGGCGATGAACGGCTTGATGTCGTATCTGAAGGCTCGTTCACCGCGAAGGACAAGAAAGTGAAAGTAGTTAAAGTGGAAGGCTCACGCATTGTTGTGAGAGAATTATAAATTATATTATTAGGAGGAATATTATGGATCCGTCAACACTGTTTCTTTTGCTTATTATAGCAGCCGGAATCATCTTACTAGCTGTCTTCTTTACATTCGTCCCGGTCATGCTGTGGATCTCGGCTTTGGCCGCTGGTGTTAAAATCAGCATTTTCACACTGATCGGAATGAGGCTCCGCCGCGTCATTCCAAACCGCGTGGTGAACCCGCTGATCAAAGCGCATAAAGCGGGACTTGATGTTACTATCAATCAGCTTGAAAGCCACTATCTTGCAGGGGGGAATGTTGACCGGGTTGTCAACGCGCTTATCGCTGCCCAGCGTGCAAACATTGAACTCACATTCGCCAGATGTGCGGCCATCGATTTAGCGGGCCGTGACGTGCTTGAAGCCGTTCAAATGAGCGTTAATCCGAAAGTCATCGAAACGCCGTTTATTGCCGGTGTAGCAATGGATGGTATCGAAGTGAAAGCAAAAGCGAGAATCACGGTTCGCGCAAACATCGACCGCCTTGTCGGGGGAGCGGGAGAAGAAACAATCATTGCCCGTGTCGGCGAAGGGATCGTTTCGACAATCGGTTCCTCCGATAATCATAAAAAAGTGCTTGAGAACCCGGATATGATTTCACAAACCGTCTTGAGCAAAGGATTGGATTCAGGCACAGCGTTTGAAATTCTATCGATCGATATCGCTGACGTTGACATCGGCAAAAACATCGGAGCGATTCTGCAGACCGACCAGGCTGAAGCCGATAAAAACATCGCCCAGGCGAAAGCGGAAGAACGCCGAGCCATGGCGGTTGCGCAAGAACAGGAAATGCGCGCCCGCGTCGAAGAAATGCGTGCTAAAGTCGTCGAGGCAGAAGCCGAAGTGCCGCTTGCGATGTCTGAAGCTCTCCGCAGCGGAAAGATCGGAGTCATGGACTACCTCAATATGAAAAACATCGACGCCGACACAGACATGCGCGATTCTTTCGGAAAGATGACGAAAGACCAAAATGAAGAGGATCATAAATAAACAAGCCCCTGTAAAAAGGAGGGAGCTCATTGCTTGATATCCTGTTCGACAATCCGATTATCATGGCGGCCATCATCGCAGCCATCTCCTTCATATTCAACAAGCTCGGAAAAAATGATGAAAATGAAGAAACCAAGCGAAAACCGGCGCCTGAACGGCCGAAAACGCAGACGACGCCGAAGCAGACGGCACAGCGCCAGCCGGCAGAAAACAAAAAACAACGGCCTGTAGCAGCAGCGGCTGCTGCAAAAAGCGAAGATATGGCCGCAGAACTCCGCAGAATACAAGCGGATGCCGAGCGGTCCATGCCGGCCGTTGAACGGGCCATTAAAAAGCAGAGCAGCCGGGTGGTCAACCGGAAACAAGAGCTGCTCGATATGAATAAAAACACAATTGTCCAAGGCGTTGTACTCAGCGAAGTATTCGGCCCTCCGCGGTCGAGAAAGCCGCATTACACAATGAGGCGCCGGCCTAAAATTTAAGTATTAGAACCCCCATATCACTCATACATATGAGATGAAAGGGGGTTCTTTTTTTATGGCGCAAAGAAAAAACCGCATCAAAGCGTGGCTGACAAGAACATTGGAAATTCCCCCTGATGTCATGATGGATCTTCCGAGGATCACGATGATAGGAAGACTTCACATATATATTGAAAACCACAGAGGGCTTTTGCTTTTCAGCGATACGGAAGTAAGGCTGATGCTCAAACAGGGGCAGTGCATCATTCAAGGCAAAAACTTTGTCATCAAAACGATTTTGCCTGAGGAAATTCTGCTTGAAGGCACGATTGAGCTCGTACGCTATATCGATTCATAAGTCGGGGGGAAAGAATCGTGAAGAATAAATGGCTTTCTTTTTTTTCAGGAAAGATCCAGCTTGAAATAACGGGAAAGGGGATCGAGCGATTATTAAATGAATGCACCAGGCGCAGCATCCCGATGTTTAATGTTAAGAAAAAGAAAGATGCTGTCTTTCTTTATATTCCGCTTTCTGATGTACATGCCTTCCGGAGGGTCATCAGGGATTTTGACTGCAAGTGCCGCTTCGTCAGACGAAAAGGTTTTCCTTTCCTCGTGCAGAAGTCTAAACGGAATAGCGGCTTCACTTTTGGAATTGCTGGTTTTTTTATCATCATGTTTTTATTGTCCAACATGCTTTGGAAAATTGACATAACAGGAGCCAATCCGGAGACAGAACATCAAATCAGACAGCACTTGAATGAAATCGGCGTCAAAAAAGGCCGCCTTCAGTTTACAATGCTGACCCCGGAAAAAATTCAGCAGGCGCTTACAAAGCGCGTCGAAAACATCACCTGGGTGGGCATTGAATTAAACGGCACGGCCCTTCACATGAAAGTGGTTGAAAAAAATGAACCTGACAAAGAAAAATATATTGGTCCGAGGCACATCGTCGCCAAAAAAGGGGCGACCATCTCGAAAATGTTCGTGGAAAAAGGCGAGCCGCTCGTCACCGTGAACCAGCACGTTGAAAAAGGGCAAATGCTTGTTTCCGGACTGATCGGGAGCGAAGAGGAAAAGCAAAAAGTCGGAGCCAAAGGGAAAATCTACGGTGAAACCTGGTACAAGTCAAAAGTAACGGTTCCGCTTGAGACATCATTTGACGTTTTTACGGGTAAAGTAAGGACAAGTCACAAGCTATCCTTCGGTTCTTTTTCCGTGCCTGTCTGGGGCTTTTCTTTTAAAAAAGAAGAGTTCTCGCGCCCAAAGACAGAAACCGAAAAACACTCGCTGCATTTTATGAATTTTACGCTTCCTGTCGCGTATGAAAAGGAACATACGAGGGAGAGCGAACAAATCAAAAGGGTGTACTCGAAAAAAGAAGCGGTCCTTGAAGGGATCGAAATGGGAAAAAGAGACATCAGGAAAAAAATCGGCAGCGACGGGAACATTATCAGTGAAAAAGTTTTGCACGAAACGAGTGAGAATGGTAAAGTTAAATTGATCATCCTTTACCAGGTTATTGAAGACATTGTTCAAACAACACCAATTGTTCAGGAGACTAAAGAATGACAGAACACTTACTTGCGATTCATCAGCAACTGGAAAGTCCGAACGAGGCTCAAGCGCTGTTTGGGAACCAGGATTCCCATTTGAAGTTAATGGAGGAAGAGCTGAACATTTCGATTGTCACGCGCGGTGAAACCGTCTATGTGACCGGAGACGAAGAAACGTTTGAAATCGTGGACAGCCTGCTTGCATCCCTCTTGAATCTCATCCGCAAAGGAATCGAGATATCAGAACGCGATGTCTTGTATGCGGTCAAGATGGCGAAAAAGCAGAAGCTTGAGTTTTTTGAAAGCATGTATGAAGAGGAAATTACGAAAAACGCCAAAGGAAAACCGATCAGAGTCAAAACCATCGGTCAAAGAGAATATATCGCCGCCATGAAGAGGCACGACTTAATCTTCGGCATCGGCCCTGCAGGAACGGGGAAAACCTATTTGGCTGTCGTAAAGGCCGTCCATGAACTGAAAAACGGACGCATCAAAAAAATCATTTTGACAAGACCAGCTGTTGAAGCAGGGGAAAGCCTCGGGTTTTTGCCTGGGGATTTAAAGGAGAAAGTCGACCCTTATTTAAGGCCGCTGTATGACGCGCTCCATGATGTGCTCGGAACGGACCATACGGCACGGCTGCTTGAAAGAGGAACGATTGAAATCGCGCCGCTTGCTTACATGAGGGGGCGGACGCTCGACGACGCATTTGTGATTTTGGATGAAGCGCAGAATACGACACCGGCACAAATGAAAATGTTTTTGACGAGATTGGGTTTTGGTTCTAAAATGGTCATTACAGGCGATATTACGCAAATCGATTTGCCGAAGGGCGTCACATCGGGGCTTGCCGTTGCAAAAAAGATGCTCCTTGATATCGAAGGCATTTCAATTGTTGAACTGGATCAGACGGACGTGGTCAGACACCCGCTTGTCGCCCGTATTATTGAAGCATACGAAAAGTCAAAATAATTCCGAATGGCCCGATCGCCCGTTATCGGGTCATTTTTTAGTTTCCCGCGGGAAAAGAGGTGCTTTTGTTGAAAAAGAAAAAAAGAGACGGAAAGTTTCGGCCCATCCGCTTGGAAAACGGCCGCTTCCTTCCGGTCATTCTTTATGCGGCTTTATCCGCGCTGATGTTCATCCTGCTGTTTTTCCATGTGAGGCCCGAGTCCCTCGACCTCGATTTATTTTCGATCAGCGAGAATACGATCTATGCGCCGGCGACAATCGAAGATCAAAAGGCCACGGCTAATAAAAAGCAGGAAGCGAGAGAGGAAGTTCCCGACCAGTACACTTTGAAAAAAGAGTACTCTGACAACAGGGTCGACCTTGTCTCATCAATATTCGACATCATTAAAGAAGTGAAAAAAGAAAGCGCAGAACAAGAGAAAAAAGACAAGCAGGCCCCGTCTGAAAAAGACCAAATCAAATCTGTCGAAGAAAAGCTGACTTCAGATGTGACGGACTCGCTGTCGCAGGATTCAGTCAAACACCTGCTGAAGGCCAGCGATGGAGAGCTTTCGATGA
This sequence comes from Bacillus paralicheniformis, assembly GCF_001042485.2. Taxonomy (GTDB): domain Bacteria; phylum Bacillota; class Bacilli; order Bacillales; family Bacillaceae; genus Bacillus; species Bacillus paralicheniformis. Next base: position 518,507 of record NZ_LBMN02000036.1, on the reverse strand, counting down.
CACAGGATTCGGTCATCACCGCCGTCAATGATGTGATGAGCAAAGAAATCCGCGCCGGAAAGCTTGATGAAGCGAAAGAGCATGTAACGAAAGAGCTGAAGGGTAATTCGATACCTTCAAAATTAAAAAACGCCGCTGATGAAATCGGACGCTTTGCAATCATTCCCAACTATGTATACGATCCCGACAAGACGGAGCAGAAGCGTCAGGAAGCGGCTGACAGCGTGCAGCAGGTGCAGATCAAGCAGGGGCAGATACTTGTTGAGGAAAATCAGCTGATCGACAGGGAAGTCTATCGAAAGCTTGAACTGACAGGACTCTTAAGCGGAGCCAACATCTTCAAGCCTGTCGGCGGACTGCTGCTTTTAATCGCGCTTTTCATCTCAGCTTTGGTTTACTATTTCGAAAAGCAGTACAGCAGCCGGATTCCGAAAAATAAGTCGCTCATGCTGTTTTCATTGATTACAGCGATCGTTTTAATCGTCATGGAAGTGATCAGCCTGTTTCAGCAGCTTGAAATCGGCCATATCGGCTATCTCGTGCCGATTGCGATGGGCGTGATGCTCATTAAACTGCTGATCAATGAAAGGTTGGCGATCCTGTCGAGCATGATCCTTTCCATTTGCGGAAGTATGATGTTTAACCAAGGCGTGACAGGCACGTTTAATTATGGAATCGGAACGTATTTCTTGATCAGCTCGATGGCGGGTATACTGTTTTTAGGGAAGCATAATGCGAGGGCGAAAATCCTCCAGGCCGGCTTGTTTGTCTCCCTGATCAACATCGTCGTCCTGTTTACCTTGCAGCTCATTCAAAACACGGCGCAAACTGGGCTTGAGATGGGTACATACCTTGTCATGGGAGCGGTGTCCGGCATCGGATCGTCAGTTCTTGTGCTCGGGCTCATGCCGTTTTTTGAAAGCGGCTTTGGGATTCTGTCCACGATGAAGCTTCTCGAGCTTTCAAACCCGAATCATCCGCTGCTCCGCAAAATTCTGACGGAAACACCCGGCACATACCATCACAGCGTTATGGTTGCGAACTTATCGGAGGCGGCATGCGAAGCTGTCGGAGCAAACGGGCTTTTGGCAAGAGTCGGAGCCTATTACCATGATATCGGCAAGACAAAGCGGCCCCAATATTTTATAGAAAACCAAATGAATATTGATAATCCGCATGACAAGCTTTCTCCGCAGCTGAGCAAAAACATTATCATTGCCCATGCGACAGACGGCGCCGATATGCTGAGGGATCATAAAATGCCGAAGGAGCTTGTCGACATCGCCGAACAGCATCACGGCACATCGCTGCTCAAGTTTTTTTACTATAAGGCGAAAGAAAAAGGCGATCAGACGACTGAAGAAGAGTTCCGCTATCCCGGTCCGAAGCCCCAGACAAAAGAGGCGGCGATCATCTCGGTGGCCGACAGCGTCGAAGCAGCCGTCCGCTCAATGCATAACCCGAATCCCGAAAGGATTGAAAAGCTGGTGCGCGGGATCATATCAGATAAGCTGCAGGACGGGCAGTTTGACGAATGTGATTTAACTTTAAAAGAGCTCAATATTATCGCGAAGACGCTCTGCGAAACGCTGAAAGGCATTTTTCACTCCCGGATCGAATATCCGGAAGCTAATCCTAAACAGAAGGTGAAACACACATGAGTTTAATTCTAGATATTACAGACGAGACCGGACGGGTCCCTGAAGACCAGCTTGCTGAAATTGAGAAAATTCTTCAATTCGCAGCGGCAGAGGAAGGTGTCGCAGACGGCGCCGAAGTTTCGGTTACGATCGTCAACAATGAAGAGATCCAAAAGATCAACAAAGAGTACAGAGGCAAAGATTATCCGACTGACGTCATTTCATTTGCCCTTGAAGAAGACGGCGAAGGAGAGATTGAAATTATCGGCGCTGACATGCCGCCCGTTCTCGGAGATATCATCATCAGCGCTGATAAAGCACGGGAACAGGCCGAAGAATACGGGCATTCACTGATGAGGGAGCTGGGTTTTCTGACGGTTCACGGCTTTTTGCACCTCCTCGGCTATGACCATATGACAGAAGAAGAGGAAAAAGAGATGTTCACTAAGCAAAAGGACATTTTGAATCGATATGGGCTCTCAAGATCCTCATAAACAAAATGAATGGCGCCGTCTGAAATGGAGTTTTTCAAACGCCTTAACAGGAATAGTCAAGACGTTCATGTCGGAGCGCAATTTTAGAATTCATTCCGGGGCCGCCATCCTTGTGATCGTCTGCGGCTTTTTCTTCAGGCTGACTCTGATCGAATGGTCCATCATCTTGATCCTGATCGGCGGAATGCTTGCCTTGGAGCTGATGAATACGGCTGTGGAGCATACGATCGATCTTTTCACAAAAGAGAACCACCCGCTTGCAAAGGCGGCAAAGGACGCGGCGGCCGGGGCGGTTTGCGTGTTTGCGGCCGTTTCGTGTATGATTGGGTTACTCATCTTTTTGTCAAAATTGTTTTGATGCCGTGCCTTTCATTGTACGCAATTCTTACAAAAATTTTACATTTGTGATTTGGGCGTGAAAAAGAAGCCATTTTTATGTAAAATAAAAGTGTTAGCGGTACCATAACCGCTATAGGAAGGAATACACACATTGACTAAACAAGAATTGATTGCAGAAGCTTTAAAAGCAAGGGAATTTGCATATGTTCCGTATTCGAAATTCAAAGTCGGCGCTGCCCTTTTGACTGAGGACGGCAAGGTGTACAAAGGCTGCAACATTGAAAATGCTGCATACAGCCTGTGCAACTGCGCCGAGCGGACAGCGTTGTTCAAGGCTTACTCGGAAGGGGAAAAATCGTTTAAGATGCTTGCCGTCGCTGCGGATACGCCGGGTCCGGTGTCGCCGTGCGGAGCGTGCAGACAGGTGATTTCTGAACTTTGTTCACCAAACATGCCTGTCATCTTAACCAATCTGAATGGCCAAATCAAAGAAATGACGGTTCAAGAATTACTGCCAGGAGCATTTTCATCGGAGGACTTACATGACACAGGAAAGCTTTAAATCAGGATTTGTCTCCATTATCGGACGACCAAACGTAGGAAAATCTACATTTTTGAATCGCGTGATCGGCCAAAAAATCGCCATCATGAGCGACAAACCGCAAACAACAAGAAACAAAGTGCAAGGTGTGCTGACAACCGATACATCCCAGACGATTTTTATCGATACGCCGGGCATTCATAAACCGAAGCATAAATTGGGCGATTTTATGATGAAGGTGGCGCAGAATACTTTAAAGGAAGTCGACTTGATCTTGTTTATGATCAATGCGGAGGAAGGCTACGGAAAAGGCGACGAATTTATCATCGAGCGCTTAAAAGGAGTCAAGACGCCGGTATTTTTGATCGTCAACAAAATCGACCGGATTCATCCGGATGAGCTTCTTGTGCTGATCGATGAGTACAGAACCAGGTATCCGTTTCAGGAAATCGTTCCGATCTCCGCCCTTGAGGGAAATAATATCGATACGCTTTTAAAGCAAATTGAAGATTATTTGCCGGAAGGTCCGCAGTTTTACCCGAGTGACCAGGTGACCGATCATCCGGAGCGATTTATCATTTCTGAGCTGATTCGGGAAAAAGTGCTGCATCTGACAAGGGAAGAGATCCCTCACAGCATTGCGGTCTCGATCGAGTCCATTCAAGAACGAGAAAACGGTTCTGTGTATGTGAGCGCGACCATCGTCGTCGAACGCGATTCACAAAAAGGGATCGTCATCGGAAAAAGAGGCAGCCTGCTTAAAGAAATCGGCAAGCGGGCAAGAACTGATATCGAGGCGCTGCTCGGATCATCGGTGTTTTTAGAGCTGTGGGTTAAAGTGCAGAAAGACTGGCGCAACAAGATGTCTCAGCTTCGTGATTTTGGATTTAGAGAAGACGAGTATTAACGAACAGAGCTTGACCGCGGTTTAGTCGTGACAAAATCTCTCGAAATCAAAGATATATTAGAAAAAATTGTTTAACATGAAATGGAGGATACAAGGTCAAGATAATCTTAAGAATTTGGATGTTTAAAAAGCTAGTTATAAACAGAAAGGTGGGGCTTTTTATGTTGAATTTTACTTGGAATGTATTTTCACAAACAGGAAGCGTAGACACGTACCTCCTTTTTAAAGAATTGGAAAAGGAGAACCTGGAAAGACCCGAAGTACTTGAAGAAGAGCTAGCGCAAATTGACTTTCCAATTTTGTGATCATGCTTGACCCCTCCAATTTTTGGATGGTGCACATATGCTGACGAAATGTGAAGGTATCGTCCTTCGTACAAACGACTATGGTGAAACAAATAAAATCATTACGCTGTTGACGAGAGAACACGGGAAAATCGGTGTGCTGGCAAGGGGCGCCAAAAAGCCGAACAGCCGCTTGTCAGCGATTTCCCAGCCGTTCCTTTATGCTTCTTTTTTATTCCGCAAATCATCCGGTCTCGGCACATTGGAGCAGGGCGAGATGATCGAAAGCATGAGGCATATACGCGAGGATCTGTTTTTAACAGCATACGCGGCCTACATCACTGAATTAATCGACCAGGGAACGGAGGAAAAGAAACCGAATCCGTTTTTATTTGAGCTGCTTCTTCAGTCGATGAGGAGGCTCGATGACGGTACAGATCCCGACATTATCGCCAACCTTATCGAAGTTAAAATGCTCAGCGTGATGGGGCTGTATCCGGAGCTGGATGAATGTGTACATTGCAAAAGCAAAGACGGCACATTTCATTTTTCGATCCGCGACAACGGCTTTATCTGCCACCGCTGTTTTGCGAAAGATCCATACAGGATACCGCTGTCTCCCGCATCCGCCAGGCTGTTGAGGCTGTTTTTTTATTTTGACTTGTCAAGGCTCGGCAATGTCTCGGTCAAACAGGAGACGAAGGATGAGCTGAAAAGGGTCATACAGACGTACTATGACGAGTACTCAGGGATCTACCTGAAATCGCGGCGCTTCATGGAACAAATGGACAATATGAAAAAGATGCTGGGCGATGAAAACAAAAGTTGACAACCTCTTCATCTTTTTATAAGATCATGTCATGAAGATTGGATTCAATAATGACGTTGCGTTGACGGAAAGGAAGTAATTGCGCACGGCCTCATTGAAGCGACTCCGGGGCGGTGAAAGCCGGGGATGAGAGCGTAATGAAAGGCATTCCCTGAGCAACTTTTAAAAAAGAGGCTGAGACATTTCCTCTCAGCAATTAGGGTGGAACCGCGGGAGAACTCTCGTCCCTATGTTTGTGGGCAAACAAGCATAGGGACGGGAGTTTTTTTCTGCCCAAACCAGCCCTATGCCAAAAATTAAACTTGAAAACACGTTTTATGGAGGTGCTTCATTTGAATATTCAAGAAATGATTTTGACCCTGCAAAAGCACTGGTCCAATGAAGGATGCGTACTTTTGCAGTCGTATGATGTAGAGAAGGGTGCAGGAACGATGAGTCCATATACATTTTTGCGGAGCCTTGGACCTGAACCTTGGAAAGTCGCTTATGTGGAGCCGTCAAGACGCCCTGCGGACGGAAGATACGGGGACAACCCGAACAGGCTTTATCAGCACCATCAATTCCAGGTGATCATTAAGCCGTCTCCCGACAATATTCAAGAGCTTTATTTAGATTCATTAAAAGCTCTTGGAATCGACCCTCTGGAGCATGATATCCGTTTTGTCGAGGATAACTGGGAAAATCCGTCGCTCGGCTGCGCCGGGCTTGGCTGGGAAGTGTGGCTTGACGGCATGGAAATCACCCAGTTTACCTATTTTCAGCAGGTCGGCGGGCTTGAGTGCAAACCGGTTTCTGTGGAAATCACATACGGTATTGAACGCCTTGCTTCTTATATTCAAGACAAAGAAAACGTCTTTGACCTCGAATGGACGAAAGGCTATACGATAAAAGACCTGTTCAAGATGGCTGAATACGAGCATTCCGTCTATACGTTCGAGACATCTGACGTCGACATGCTGTTCGAATTGTTTGCCACGTACGAAAAAGAAGCGAACCGTCAGATGGATCAGGGACTTGTCCATCCTGCTTATGATTATGTACTGAAATGCTCGCATACGTTCAACTTGCTTGACGCAAAAGGAGCGATTTCCGTCACGGAGCGCACAGGATATATTGCAAGGGTGAGAAATCTGGCCAGAAAAGTGGCGAAAACGTATTATGATGAACGCGAAAAGTTGGGTTTCCCAATGCTGAAGGAGGAAGAGGCTTCACATGAGTAATCAAGATTTGCTTTTAGAAATCGGATTAGAAGAAATGCCGGCGCGCTTCATGCATGACAGCATGACTCAGCTTGGTGAAAAACTGGAAAGCTGGCTCAAGGAAAAAAATATTGCCTTCGGTTCCGTCAAGCTCTATAACTCCCCTAGAAGACTGGCCGTTCTTGTCGAGAACGTGGCGGAGAAGCAGGACGATGTGACAGAAGAAGCGAAAGGACCGGCAAAGAAAATCGCCCTTGACGAAAACGGCGAATGGACAAAGGCGGCCATCGGCTTTTCACGGGGGCAAGGAGCAAGTCCGGAAGATTTGTATTTTAAAGACATCAAAGGAACGGAATATGTTTTTGTGCAAAAATTTCAAAAAGGTCAGGATACGTTTTCATTACTTCCTGAGCTCGGCGACTTGGTGACAAGCCTCCACTTTCCAAAAAACATGCGCTGGGGCAGCGAAGATTTGAAATACATCAGGCCGATTAAATGGATCGTCGCGCTGTTCGGCAGTGAAGTCGTTCCGTTTTCAGTCGCTCATGTCGAAACCGGCCGCACAACACAGGGACACCGCTTCCTCGGAAAAACAGCCGGCTTGAGCGCACCTTCTGAATACGAAGCGGCACTTGAAAGCCAGTTTGTGATTGCCGATCCGGACAAACGGAAGCAGCTGATCGTTAAGCAGCTTGACGAACTGGCGGCTGAAAAGTCCTGGGACATTCCGAGAGACGAGGATCTGCTGGATGAGGTTACCCATCTGGTTGAATATCCAACGGTTCTGTTCGGTTCTTACGAAGAGGAATTTCTCGCAATTCCTGAAGAGGTGCTCGTGACAACGATGAAAGAGCATCAGCGCTATTTCCCTGTCAAAGATGAAAACGGCGGCTTGCTTCCTTACTTTGTGACCGTCCGCAACGGAGACAGCCGCGCCCTTGAAAACGTGGCGAGAGGGAACGAAAAAGTACTGAGAGCGAGGCTTTCAGACGCCGCCTTCTTCTATAAAGAAGATCAAAAATTAAACATTGACGAGAATGTGAAAAAACTCGAAAAGATCGTTTTCCACGAAGAACTGGGATCGCTTGGAGACAAAGTAAGACGCACTGAGGCGGTTGCTGAACGGATCGCTGAAATCATCGGTGCGGATCAAGAGACGGTGCAGCTGATCAAGCGCGCTTCGCACATTTCAAAATTCGACCTTGTGACACACATGGTTTACGAATTTCCTGAGCTGCAGGGCATCATGGGTGAAAAATATGCGCGGATGCTCGGGGAGAAAGAAGAAGTGGCGCTCGCTGTCAATGAGCACTATATGCCGAGACAAGCCGGAGGGGAAACGCCTTCATCAATCGTCGGCGCCGTCGTCGCATTAGCGGATAAACTCGATACGGTCGCTTCATTCTTTAAAATCGGCGTCATTCCGACAGGATCTCAGGACCCGTATGGACTGAGAAGACAGGCGAGCGGCATCGTCCAAATCCTGCTTGACCGGAACTGGGGCATTTCATTCAAAGAACTGGCTGCGTTTGCCGGACAGGAAGCAAACAGCGAACTGCTCGAATTCTTTAAACAGCGCCTCAAATACGTATTAACAGCGGAAAACATCCGCTACGATGTGGTGGATGCCGTGCTCGAAAGCTCGAACCTTGAGCCGTATTCGGCTGTCAAAAAAGCCGCTGTCCTTGAATCGGCTGCAGCAAAACCGGAATTTAAAGAAACGGCTGAAGCGCTGGCAAGGGTTATTTCGATCAGCAAAAAGAGCGAAACGAACGCCATTGACGCGTCACTGTTTGAAAACCCTCAAGAAGAGGAGCTTTTCAAAGCTTATGAGGCGTGCAGACAGCAATTAGAGACCCTTTACAAAGCCAAAGATTATGAGGGAGCCTTCAGTGAGCTGTCCAAGCTGAAAGAGCCGATCGAAGCTTATTTTGATCACACGATGGTCCATGCCGAAGATGAAAGATTAAAAGCGAACCGCCTGGCGCAAATGGCAAGCCTGGCGGAGCTGATCCGATCTTTTGCAAACATCAATGCCATCATTGTAAAATAAACACCGCGGAAGACGGTTGCTGACAAGCTGGCAATCGTCTTTTTGCTCAAATCGGTTTTTCACATCCTTGTCAAATTGTGCCTGTCTTTTTCATAGAATTCAATTGTAATTGCTGTTATTTTAGTCTTCATATGCGTTATAATATGTTATCGACTTTTATACATAACGAACGAATTGTGAGCTTCGGCTTAAAGGTGGTGAGTACGATCGAACTAAATAAACGTCAGGAGCATATTTTGCAGATTGTCAAAGAGAACGGGCCGATTACCGGAGAACATATCGCGGAAAAGCTGAATCTGACAAGGGCTACACTTCGTCCGGACTTGGCGATATTGACGATGTCAGGATTTTTGGAAGCAAGGCCGCGGGTCGGTTATTTCTACACGGGAAAGACGGGCACGCAGCTCTTGGCTGATAAGCTGAAAAAGCTGCAGGTGAAAGACTTCCAGTCCATTCCGGTGGTCATTCATGAAAATGTCTCCGTTTATGATGCGATTTGCACGATGTTTTTAGAGGACGTAGGAACGCTTTTTGTCGTTGATGATAATGCCATCTTAGTCGGTGTACTTTCACGAAAAGACTTGCTCAGAGCCAGCATCGGCAAACAGGAGCTCCCTTCAATACCCGTCCATATCATTATGACGAGAATGCCGAACATTACGCTTTGCAGGCGCGACGATTTCATTTTGGACATTGCCAAGATGCTTATCGAAAAACAAATTGACGCACTGCCTGTTGTAAAAGATACAGAAAAAGGCTATGAAGTTGTGGGAAGAATTACGAAAACGAACATGACAAAAATTTTAGTCGGCTTATCTGAAAATGAAATCATGTAGAGTGAACTTCAAATGGAGGGATATCATGAGTAATCGGACGATTTATGTTGTATCAGACTCTGTCGGCGAGACCGCTGAGCTCGTAGTCAAGGCGGCTATCAGCCAGTTTAACGGTTCATCCGAGCAGACAAACATCAGGCGGATTCCTTATGTTGAAGACCGCGGAACAATAAAAGAAGTGATCTCGCTGGCAGAAGCGGACGGCGGCATCATCTGTTTTACGCTTGTTGTTCCGGAGATTCGTGATTTTTTAATCGCCGAAGCGGAAAAGGCGAATGTCGTGTATTACGATATCATCGGCCCGCTGATTGAGAAAATGGAGACGGCCTACGGCTTCAGCGCGAAATATGAGCCGGGCAGAGTCCGGCAGCTGGACGAAGATTATTTTAAGAAGGTAGAGGCCATCGAATTTGCCGTAAAATATGACGATGGCAGAGACCCAAGGGGCATCTTAAAAGCGGATATCGTGCTGATCGGCGTGTCGAGAACGTCCAAAACTCCGTTATCCCAATACTTGGCGCACAAACGGTTAAAAGTGGCAAACGTTCCGATCGTTCCCGAGGTGGATCCTCCTGAAGAGCTCTTTACCGTTGATCCGGCTAAATGCATCGGGTTAAAAATCAGCCCGGATAAGCTGAACCATATTCGCAAGGAGCGCCTGAAATCGCTCGGCCTCAACGACAAAGCGATTTACGCTAATATCAACCGCATCAAAGAAGAGCTGGAGTTCTTTGAAAAGATCGTCGGCCGCATCGGCTGCAATGTCGTAGACGTATCAAATAAAGCGGTAGAGGAAACGGCCAACATTATTCACAACATGATGACAAAAAGGGTCTAAGAATAAAACTCAGGACACCCCATCCTGGGTTTTTGCTTTGATGGTTTTGGGAAAAGTGAAAATGATAGCATCTTTAACCCATTTGTATTATAATAAAAAATTGTGATAAAATAATTAACTTTTAGGTTTAAGCTTAGTACAGAACGAATAAACTATTATGGGTATCGTGTCAAGAATTTCCCCAAAAAAACTTTCGACAAATTCTTATAGATCGATTATTTTTGAAACCTGTGTGATTTTGCCTGTATTTATAGCAGGAGATTGATGGAGGGATGGAGAATTAGTCTTCTTGAAAAAGAAAGGACGATTTTTGTCGATGCAGACGCATGCCCGGTAAAAGATGAAGTGCTTAAAACAGCGGCGGATTTCGACGTAAAGGTGGTATTCGTGGCTTCATTCGAGCATTTTCAAGTCACAAGGAAAGAAGAAGAGAATTGGACATATGTCGATCCGCACAAAGAAGCAGCCGATCTGTACATTGCCAACCATGTTCGACCAGGTGATGTCGTCGTGACACAAGATATCGGGCTGGCATCGCTTTTGCTTGGCAAAAAGGTCTATGTGATGACGGAGAGAGGCTTTCTTTTCGAAGAGGACACCATCGATCATGCTCTTTTCCGCCGTCACGTCGCACAAAAATTGAGAAGAAGCGGACGTTACACGAAAGGCCCGAAAAAACTGGTCAAGGAAGACCGAGAGCGATTTGTCAAAGAGCTGCAAAAAATCTTGTCGAAAATTGAAGGATTTACGTACTAAGCAGCGAATTATGTACGACGGAGTGTTGGAACATGGGCAATCGTATACCAGACGAAATTGTAGAACAGGTACAAAAATCAGCTGATATCGTAGAAGTTATCGGAGAGTACGTCCAGTTGAGAAAACAGGGGCGTAATTATTTTGGGCTTTGTCCTTTTCATGGTGAGAATACGCCATCTTTTTCCGTTTCCGGAGAAAAACAGATTTTTCATTGTTTTGGCTGCGGAGCGGGAGGGAATGTTTTTTCATTTTTAAGACAAATGGAAGGCTATTCATTTACGGAGGCCGTCTCTCACCTGGCGGACAAATATCAAATAGATCTGCCGGAGCAGGTTGCAGCTGTATCAGCATACAGCACAGGCAGTTCGGATGAACAGAAAATGGCGGAAGCTCATGATCTGTTAAAGAAATTTTATCATCATTTGCTGGTCAATACAAAGGAAGGCCAGGAAGCGCTCGATTATTTGCTCGGAAGAGGCTTTGAGATGGAGCAGATCGAGCAGTTTGAAATCGGATGCGCCCTTGATTCATGGGATTTCATCACAAAGTTTTTGGAACGGAGAGGTTTTGATCTTGCGCTGATGGAAAGAGCCGGACTCATCATCAGACGCGAGAACGGTGACGGCTATTTTGACCGTTTCAGAAACAGGATTATGTTTCCGATTCATGATCATCACGGCGCAACGGTCGCTTTTTCCGGACGGACGTTCACCGGGGAGCAGCCAAAATACATGAACAGCCCGGAAACGCCGCTTTTTCGAAAAAGCAAGCTTCTCTATCATTTCCATCAGGCCCGCCTTCACATTCGAAAAGAAGAGAGGGCCGTCCTTTTTGAAGGATTTGCCGACGTCATTTCAGCCGTCAGTTCCGGTGTGAAAGAATCGATCGCCACGATGGGCACATCGCTGACAGAAGAACATGCGAAAATCATCAGGCGAAATGTCGGAGAGGTCATACTGTGCTATGACTCGGATCATGCCGGTTATGAAGCCACGCTGAAAGCGGCGGAGATTCTTCAGAAAAAAGGCTGCGACGTCAAGGTGGCCATGATACCTGACGGGCTGGATCCCGATGACTACATCAAAAAATTCGGCAGCGAGAAATTTAAGAATGATGTAATAGGGGCCAGCGTTACGATGATGACGTTTAAAATGAACTATTTCCGCAAGGGCAGAAATCTGTCTGATGAAGGAGACCGTTTAGCCTATATCAACGATGTACTGAAGGAAGTCAGCCTTCTCAGCGGGCCTTTGGAACAGGAAATATACATCAAACAGCTGGCAAATGAATTTTCAATCTCATTTGAATCCTTGAAGGATCAGCTTTCCGTATTTGAAAAGCAGGCTGTAAGCCGCAGCAGGGAAAGCAGCCGTCAGGACTCAAAAGAGCGGCAGGCGGCCGTTTCGCGCGCGCCGCGGAGAAAGACGGGTCTTCGGCCGGCTCATGAGAATGCGGAGCGGATGCTCCTGGCTCACATGATTCATGACCGGGATGTCATTCGAAAGGTTTTAGACCGGGTGGGCTTTGAATTCAACCTTGATCAGCACCGCGCGATTGCCGCTTATTTGTACGCCATGTATGAAGAAGGAGCGGACATTTCCATCCAGGAGCTCTTTAAAAGAGTTGAGGATCAGGAACTCGGTCAGCTTCTGACAGATATCTTAATGCTTCAGGTGAACGAAGAATTAAGTGAAGCGGAATTATCTGATTATGTAAAAAAAGTGTTGAATTATCGAAATTGGTCAATGATAAAAGAAAAAGAAGCTGCAAGGGCGGAAGCCGAGAGGCAAAAAGACTTCATCAAAGCGGCAACTTTGGCGCAGGAAATTGTTAAGCTGAACCGTTCGCTGAAATAAACCGTTATATATAATAGGAAAAGCTTTTGGCAATGAATCCTAACGGAGGAGCAAAAGCTGCTTGTCCTAATCATATATTGTCAATTTATGATTTGCTTTCCCGTGAAGCCCTAGATAAGAGAGAAGGCTTTACTCCGTGAAATAGGAACAAAAAAAGCGGGATGCTTTTAGAATTCGTCTGTAAGTTTTGGAAGGAGGGATCCATGAATGGCTGATAAACAAGCACACGAGACCGAAACTGAATTCACATTTGAACAGGTGAGGGATCAATTAACAGAAGCCGGGAAAAAGCGCGGAGTGCTCACATATGAAGAAATTGCAGAGCGCATGTCCAGCTTCGAGATCGAATCAGACCAAATGGATGAGTATTATGAATTTTTAGGAGAACAAGGCGTTGAATTAATTAGCGAGAACGAAGAAAATGAGGATCCTAATATTCAACAGCTGGCCAAGGCCGAAGAAGAATTTGACCTTAACGATTTAAGCGTGCCTCCGGGCGTTAAGATAAACGACCCTGTCCGCATGTATCTGAAAGAAATCGGACGGGTAAACCTTTTGTCTGCAAAAGAAGAAATCGAATACGCGAAAAAAATTGAAGAAGGCGACGAAGAGTCGAAGCGCCGTCTCGCTGAAGCCAACTTGAGACTTGTCGTCAGCATCGCAAAACGGTATGTCGGCCGCGGAATGCTTTTCCTTGACCTTATTCAGGAAGGAAACATGGGCCTGATGAAGGCGGTAGAAAAGTTTGACTACCGCAAAGGATACAAATTCAGCACATACGCGACATGGTGGATCAGACAGGCGATTACAAGAGCGATTGCCGACCAGGCGAGAACGATCAGGATTCCTGTTCATATGGTTGAAACCATCAACAAGCTGATTCGTGTTCAAAGGCAGCTCCTTCAGGATCTCGGCCGCGAACCAACGCCTGAAGAGATTGCGGAAGATATGGATCTGACGCCTGAAAAAGTCCGCGAAATCCTAAAGATCGCCCAGGAACCGGTTTCACTCGAGACTCCGATCGGTGAAGAGGACGATTCACATCTGGGAGACTTCATTGAGGATCAGGAAGCGACTTCTCCGTCAGATCATGCAGCATATGAATTGCTGAAAGAACAGCTTGAAGATGTACTGGATACATTGACAGACCGTGAAGAAAATGTGCTCCGCCTTCGCTTCGGCCTTGATGATGGTCGTACAAGAACATTAGAAGAAGTTGGTAAGGTATTTGGGGTAACAAGAGAACGAATTCGTCAAATAGAAGCTAAAGCACTTCGTAAATTAAGACATCCAAGCAGAAGCAAACGCTTGAAAGATTTTCTCGAATAAACTTGAACGGGTCAGGAGATCCGTTCTTTTTTCACGACATAATGAAAGCGCTATTATTGGTAACCCGATTATATTTTACTTAATTTCTTTCGAATTTGCAAATATCCAAAAGTGCATTTTGAGTCATTATAACCTTGAGATCGAAGGAAAAGCCCTTTATAATTGTTGTTGTAACCGTATTCAAAAACTGGTCTTTAAATGGAAAATGAACAATCGCTTCATCATCCGTTATTTTGTCTAAAATGTGAACTTCATCAGCTTTTGTTTCATAATTGGTTTACTTTTTGTAAAATTAAAGTAGAATTAGAATTGTTTACATAAGGGGCAGGGGTAAATTAAAAAGGGGGATGTAAAATGAACCGCAATCCATTGATACCATTTTTGTTAATCGCCATTATGGGCATAGGACTTGTTTTTATCTTATCCATAAAAGGCCTTTATGACGAAAAAGAAATTGCAGGTGAAGGGAATAAAACAGCTCAAGAAGACAAAGCGGATGCCTCGCCTGAAGAAATTTACAAAGCGAACTGTGTAACCTGCCACGGCGAGAATTATGAAGGTGTATCAGGTCCTAAACTGAAGGGCGTCGGGGACCGGATGGATACAGGTGCGATTAAAGAAAAGATTGAAAAAGGCGGTAACGGAATGCCGGGCGGACTTGTTCCGGCAGAAAAGCTTGATGATATGGCAAAATGGGTGTCAGAGATTAAATAGCTTTTCCAGATTGGCTAAATCACCAAAAGGATTCGTAATGAAAGCTTAGACAAGAGCTTTTGTGCGAATCCTTTTTTGTTTTCGTTAAACGGGGGTTTTTGCTTAGCGGTGAGTCATGTTGAAGGGTGATTTGGACTATTTAGATTTTCGATCCCGGCCTTTAAGAGGATGATGCGTCTGCCGGAAATAGGTCTTTGTTACTTTTTTTGGGGCGCACTCCACCTTTGTGGGGGAAAAAATAAGCATTCCACCCTATTTAAGTAAGATTGCATCTATTTTACTATTATATAAATGGAGAAAATGCAGCGGATGCACTGGTGCCATCCGTCTATTTGAGTATTTCCCTGAGGTGAATCATATGAGTCATGAGAGCACATTGAATCATATCCACAGCACGATTAACCAAAAGCTGGCTGATGTAGAAAGCCGGATTGAACGTGTCAAAACAGCAAAAAAGGAGATTGAGAAAGAACACGAAACCGGGATTGTCGAGATCAGACAGATCTTGCACCCTCATCTGAACAGCCACTGGACGGGGGACTTCGCCAATGATTTTGATGACGAACGGGATGAAGCTCATACATCAATGTACAACATCGTGAACGGAAAGTATGAAGGCTATATTTCACAGCTGGAGAGAAAAATTTTCGCGCTGGAAATTGAAAAACACAGCCTTGAATTGGCGGGAGCGGCAGCTAAAGAGGCGGATCATTTGCTTTCTCTCGGAGAAAAAGCGGTTGATCAGTTGAGCGATAAACTCCGCTCAATCAAAAACAGTTGGAGCTGGTTTTAATGACGACAATCAAGCTGAAACATGAAGCGGTCATCAAAAAGCTGGAGGCCGTAAAAGAGGCGCTCGATGCCCTGGACCTGCCAAATCCTCCGAAAGCGGCGGGGAAAAATAAATTGACATATGTGACAAAGTGCCACGAACGCGAGCAGAACATTCATCAGATGGTGGCCGATTACAAAAAAGCCGTACACAAAAACATAAAGGATACGAAGGAAAATGTCGATTTGCTGAAAGAGCAGGACAAAGCAATCGCCAGAAAATAGCCCTTAGGTTAGAGAGGACAATTCAATGAAAGTATTTGAAGCGCATTCTTTAATTGAAGCAGCGAATAACCGCAAGAAACAATACGAAACCTTTGAGGATCAACTGCAGACGCTCAAAAAAGCGTTTCTTGGGGTCGCTGATTTAGGTGAAGATTTTCAGGGGAAAGGTGCCGACAACATTAAAGACTTCTACAAAGGACAGGCAGAGATCGTAGACAGCTGGTTAAAGCTTGTTGAAGCACAGATTGCTTTTTTTAAAGGTGTATCAGGTGATATAAAGGACAAAAAGCTGTCCGATTCTTATGTGGAAATCTCTTTTTTGGATCATGAACTGAAAAATGCTGATTTGAAAGCGACGGAAATCGTCTCGGGGCTCAAGTTGGAAATGGATAAAATCATCGCAAGTATCAGCGATATCGTTGACTTGGACAATTGGACGCTCGACGATTATATTGATAAAATGTCTAAAGCGCAAACAACCCGGCAAAACACCATCGACGCCGTTAATCAGCTGGATGAATCGCTCAAGACCGAATACACAAACTTACAAGCGCTCGACAGCGCAGTGCTCGGCAAATATTCCGGGCTGATGGAAGCTACAAGCCACGGAAAAACCGCCTCGCCGATGTATTTTAGCTTGAAATCGTTCCACTCAAGCGAGATCTATAAAAATACGATAGAAGTCGAAAATCAAGCCGCCAATTATATTGAATTCAAAAATGAACAGGCAGAAGCGCGCAGGCTTCAGGAAAAACAAGAAGAAGAAGCGAACAAGCCTTGGTATTTAAAAGCGCTTGACGCAGCCGGAACATTTGTCGGAGAAGTCAGCGGGTATTATGATTATAAGAGAGCCGCTGAAGGCGTCGACCCGGTCACAGGAGAAAAGCTGACAGACGGCCAGCGTGTCGCCGCCGGAGCAATGGCGGCAGCAGGATTTATTCCGATCGTAGGGTGGGCAGGCCGAGCCTTCAAAGGCGGCAAAGCCATTTATAAAACAGGAAAAGGACTCATCGCCGCTGAACACGCGCTTGACGCTTACAAAGCCTCAAAAACGTTGAACGTCTTGAAAATGACGGAAATGGGCGCCTACGGCCTTGTCGCTTCAAATGGGTTCTCAGAAGCCGTCACGGGCAAGGACATGTTTGGAAACAAAGTTTCTGAAGAGAGGCGGAAACAAGGCCTGATCGAAGCAGCCTTGAGTCTCGTCGGTGCAGGTGCTGTCGCAAAAACGGCAAACCACGGCGCTCAAACATTGGCCAAAACGGCTGGCAAAAACATTCCGCTCGCGAAATCGCCAAAAGCGGCGCTGGTACAAAAAGGAAACAACATCCTTGAAAAGGTGAAATCCTTCCAAGTTCCAACAAACGTCCGCGTCTACGTCGAACAGCCGGCCTCCACAACAGGCCACCGCATCGGCACCCCGATTGTCCGCGTGAATGTGGAAAAAACGCCGGTGAAAGAGCTTGGGATTGTGAAGATGGTAAGTGGTAAGGGGATGGGTAATGGTAAGATCCAACTGGGTAAAGAAGATCTGGATGTTTTACGGAAAAAGTGGAATGTTCCAGAGACTAATACAATTGCAGTTGGTAAAACCGATGTAAAAGGACTTGAAAAAAGGACTTTTGAAGGTGGATCTCCAGAAGTAAGAAAAGAAGCTGGACTGCCTTCATTGGATACAATCTTACCAAATAGAGAGATCAGGGCCCCATACGATCATATGAAAAATCCTAAATTAGCACAGTTTACAAGACATGCTGAAGAAGGAGTTTTAAACGAGTTTGATTCTGCTGTAAAGAAGGCAGGCATCAAACCGACGGAAGTAACAGGTACATTAAGAGTTCACCAGTCTAATCCAAGAGGCGTATGTAATAAGTGTAGTAAAGGATTACTTAAACCTTATCCTATTGAAAAGAGTGGTATATTTTATCAAGCAAGCAAGAAATATCCCAATCTAACAATAGAAGTAACATCAGAGATTGATGACAGTGTTAAAACTAATGGACTGTTATCTTTCGTTTTAAAAGATGGAAAGATTATCGGATAATTTTAAGGAGGAAATCATGGATAATATTTCAATCGATAATTTACAAAATGAAGTTAAAGTAGGCTTTGTTTTAACAGTTGCCGAAAGAGTATTTTCTGTAATCAGCAAAGACGATGAAAGGTATCCTGAAGGGAGAGAAGCATTGGACAAATGCTGGTTATGGGTTGAATCTCATGCTGTTACTGGTGATGACTTATACGAGCTAATTGATAACGCAGACTTTACAGGAATTTCAGAATTTGCTGAGGAAGAAGAAGACTTAAATATTGCTAGGCTATGGTCACTATTAGTTGATGCTGTCGCTTATACTTCTTGGGAAGCTTATAAAAAGGAAAAAGTGAAATATTTACCACAAGCGTTAGAGAGTATTAATAACGATAGTATTACCATCTTTTTAAACAGTGCAGTGGAAACTGGTTTTATCACATTGAAGGAGATTGAAAAAATAGGAAAAGGCATTGAAAATTATCAGAGCACAAACACTGAGATCCCAACAAAAAGAGAAGAGTTTATAAAGTTATTTTAATTAGGAAAAAACTTATATAACAATCGTAAGTTTAATATATGTTTATTAACTGCTCCTAAAGTTAAGAATAAAGCACTTGGTTGTAAATAAAAGGAAACAAGTGCTTTTTCTAGTTTTAGGATAGAAAATGAGTAGGTACATTATAATTTTACGAAGTGATTCTAATGGCCGTGAAATGTAAAGAGGGATAATTAAAGGGTTGTATTCTCTCGGAAGTCATCGCAACAAATCAACAGTTTATATTATACAAATCAGGAGTGAACGATTTGTCTAATTCCATAAAATCATTAGAACCTATAAATATACCGTGCGGCTGGTTCGTTAAATACCATGATTTAACCGTCACACAAGAAACAGTTGAACCAAATACGAAATTAATAGAATTAGAAAAACAAAGATATCATGCTGCGGTCAAAATCATTAAAGGCCATGATGATTATCTTATACATATTTGTGACAATCATGGAGAAACGATTGACACAATCAATGTTGAAGATCGCCAGCAGTTAGTGGACGAATTGGAACGGATCATTTGGAAAATAGAAGCGGCGGCATTTGGAGGGAACATTTTTATTTTTGAAGGCCCTCCTGACTATTTACGTCTGAGAGTTCCTCAAGGATGGACTGTCTCTTATAATAAACTAATTGATATCGATCCAGATCATTTAGAGGAAGACAGTGATGACTGGTTCAACTTTACGTCATCATTATTGCAGTTGGAGCATAAAGAAAGCCGCTTGACTTTAGATGTCGGCTGGTATATAGATATTGATCCTTCAGGCACCTTTTATATGCTGTTAATAAAAAATCTAGACTGGGATAACCCGTTAGAAGACATGGAAACGAGAAGACCAGAAAAATTAGTGGACCACATCGAAGCCACACTTCAAAAAGCAGCCGAACATAAATATAAATAGCCAGCCGATGATTTGTTAGATTTTGGTCAAAAAAAGTTCTATTCCATATACCCAGAGCCAGCATCTTATGAAGAATATGTACCGAATCATTGGATCGGAATTTATGAGGACTTTACAAATCTAGTTCCTACAAATCAAAAGTATTGGATCAATCATAAAGGGAAAAGTTTATTTTCAAAAAGATAGGAGAGTGTCTTATGAATAGTAATGATACGGTAACCATGTTAAATGAGGAATTTGTGAATGATCAGACAGGTGAAAAGGTCGAAGGCATTACGATTATCATAGATGGACAATTTAAACAAGTTTTAGATATCATTAAAGCCAAAAGCGACAGTTATGAGAATTACACTGAAATCATACGGGACGCTGTTTTTGAGGGTGTAAACAGTATGACGATGAAGCTGAGAAATAAAGAATAATAATGAATGATTAGAAAATACTTCGATTTACAAAAAGACAAACAGAGCTCCCAATTTTTTGCTTGTTGAGGGGTTCTTTTTTATATGCTGCTCATTCTATAAGACATCTTGCTGTCCCGGCTTATCCCGGTATGAATCAATAACTTTGAATGAACTGAACAATTTAGATATGATCTGGATAAAGGCGCTTTGAAAAAAGGGATGATAGAAAGTTGGTTTTTAAAGATGAACATCAACAACATACACGATTTTAATTTAAACCAAGAAAATGACTTTTTAACGATACAAACAAAACTAAAAAAACATATCAATCTAGTAAAATCTATCAGTAAAGACGCTCTGCAAACCTGTGCGGGGGTTGATTTAGCTTATTGGGAGGAAGATGGTGAAGCGTTTGGTGTCTGCAGTATCATCGTGCTGGATTTTCATACGAAGCGTGTCATTGAAAAAGTACATAGTGCAGGAAAAATCGCTGTGCCTTATATCGCGGGGTTTCTTGCTTTTAGGGAGCTGCCGCTTATTATTAAGGCGGCTAAGAAGCTGACGATTGAACCGGATGTTTTTTTATTTGACGGGAATGGCTATCTCCATTTTAACCATATGGGGATTGCGACACATGCGGCGTTTTTTCTCGAAAAGCCAACGATCGGCATTGCGAAAACTTACTTGAAAATAAAACAAACTGATTTTGTGATGCCTGATAATAATTTCGGTGCTTATACTGATATTGTAATTGATGGCGAAGTCTACGGACGTGCGGTGCGGACAAGGCAAGATGTCAAACCGATATTTCTATCATGCGGACATTTGATTGATTTAGACAGCAGTTATGACATCGCGATGAGCTTGGTCAATCGAGAAAGCAGGCTGCCGATTCCGGTTCGGCTCGCGGATCTTGAGACTCATGCTTTACGTGCGTACTACAGAGAAAATCAAAAATTGATCGAGTAAAATGTTGATTTGCTGTTCCAGCTTGGAAACTAAAGCGATTTTTTATATGATAGTAAAGGAAAAATGAATCTAGAAAAGTTGTGATAATTGTGAATGAATTGAAGTTATCGAAAAGGCTGCAGACTGTGGCGAAATACATAACAAAAGGGGCGGTTGTGGCTGATATCGGGTCTGATCATGCGTATTTGCCTTGCTATTGTGTGCTGAATCGACTGGCAAGCGCCGCGATCGCCGGAGAAATCACAGATGGTCCTTTTCTTTCTGCGAAGCAGCAGGTTGAGAAATTGCAATTAAGTCCGCTCATATCCGTAAGGAAAGGCGACGGGCTTGAAGTGATTGAAAAGGGCGAAGCTGATGTGATCACGATTGCCGGAATGGGAGGCTCGCTCATTGCTCACATTCTAAAAGCGGGCAAGGATAAGCTCTCAGGTAAGGAACGTTTGGTTTTACAGCCGAATATCCACGCTCACCATATTAGAGAATGGCTCTATCAGGAAGGCTATGCACTGATCAATGAAGAAATCCTTGAAGAAGACGGCAAGTACTATGAGGTTCTCGTCGCGGAAGCGGGCGATCGGGATGCGGCTTACGATGGGATTTCCTTTGCGGCAGGCATGCTTGTCGGCCCATTTTTGGCCAAACAAAAAAATGCTGTTTTTATCAAAAAATGGTCGCAAGAACTGAAACATACGGAAAACATCTATCAACAAATTGAAGCGGCTCTTCCGAGTGCAGAAAATCAACAAAAATTGCTTGAACTGTCAAAACGGATAGAGGTCTTAAAGGAGGTACTTAGAAGATGACAAAAACGATAAACGGGCATGAAATCATCCAATTGTTTGAACAATTTTCACCAAAGTCATACGCCGTTGAAGGCGATAAAATCGGCCTGCAAATCGGCACGCTGAACAAAACGGTGTCCAATGTCATGGTCACGCTAGATGTTCTCGAAGAAACGGTTGATGAAGCGATTGCAAAGAACGTTGACTTAATCATTGCGCACCATCCGCCTGTTTTCAGGCCGCTGAAACATGTCATCACAGACCAGCCTGGCGGAAGGCTGATCGAAAAGTGCATCAAGCATGATATCGCCGTTTATGCGGCTCATACAAATCTCGATGTTGCTGACGGCGGTGTCAACGACATGCTTGCGGAAGCGCTGGAATTAAAGAACACAAAAGTGCTCGTTCCAACCTACGAAGAGCCGCTGAAAAAACTCGCCGTCTATGTCCCGAAAGATTATGAAGAACAGGTGCGCGCAGCGCTTGGAGACGCCGGAGCCGGTCATATCGGCGCCTACAGCCACTGTGCGTTTTCTTCAGAAGGAGTCGGCAGCTTCAAGCCGCTGTCTGAAGCCGATCCTTTTATCGGCGAGCGGGGCGAGCTTGAACGGGTCGAAGAGGTAAGAATTGAGACCGTTTATCCGTCAGGTATTGAAAAATCCGTGATCAAAGCGATGAATGAGGCTCATCCGTATGAAGAAGTGGCCTTTGATATTTATCCCGTCGAGCAGAGTCCGCTTCGAAAAGGGCTGGGCCGTATCGGTGAATTGAATGAAGAGATGACACTCGAAGCATTTGCCCGTTATGTGAAAGAAAAGCTGGAGGCAAACGGAGCGCGGATGGTGGGCAAGTCTGATGCGAAAGTGAAGAAGGTCGCTGTATTAGGCGGCGACGGCAATAAATACATCCATCATGCAAAACGTATGGGCGCCGATGTATATGTAACAGGAGATCTTTATTTCCATACGGCGCACGATGCCATGATGATCGGGCTGAATGTGGTCGACCCTGGACATTATGCCGAACAAATCATGAAAAACGGAGTTGCGAAAAAGCTGACGGCGATGTGCCGAAAGAAAAAATACAATGTCGCCGTCTTTCCATCAGATACAAATACGAACCCGTTTACATTTTTATAAAAACAAAACCTGAAGCGATGGATGCTTCAGGTTTTTGCTTTTACTTTAGGCAAGATTTTTTGAAGAGGTACTTCGTGACTGATCTTCCATGTGGAAGGATCTTCACGATCGAATTGTTCTAAAAAGCGGATGACTTCTTTTGTAATCGGAGTCGGGGTCGATGCGCCGGCCGTTACAGCGACGGTTTCCACGCCGTCGAGCCATTCCAGCTTTAATTCGCTTAAATCGCCGATCCGGTATGCTTTCGTGCCTGCGATTTCCTCGGAGACCTGGGCGAGGCGATTCGAGTTATTGCTTTTCGGATCGCCGACAACGATTGTCAAGTCGGCTTTTTTCGCCTGTTCGGACACCGCTTCCTGACGCACCTGGGTGGCCAGACAAATCTCCTGGTGGAATTCAACATCCGGATATTTTTCTTTTACTTTTTCCATAATATCATGGACATCCCATTGGGACATCGTCGTTTGGTTCGTGACAATCAGTTTCTCCGCTTCAATGTCCAGCCTTTCCACGTCTTCTTCGGTTTCGACAAGATGAACGATATCCGGGGCGACACCGACCGCTCCTTCAGGCTCCGGGTGTCCTTTTTTTCCAATGTAGATGACGTGATAGCCTTCCGCTTTCATTTTTCGGATTAAATCGTGTGTTTTTGTCACATCAGGGCAGGTGGCGTCAATCGCGACAAGACCTTTATCCTCAGCTATTTTACGGACTTCGGGCGAAACGCCGTGAGCGGTGAAGATCACCGTTCCTTTGTCGACCTGATTCAAAATCTCAAGCCGGTTCGGACCGTCAAGCGTATAAATGCCCTCTTTTTCAAATGCGTCGGTGACATGTTTATTGTGAACGATCATTCCTAAAATATATATAGGTCTCGGCAGACTTTTATCGAGAGCCGCGTTTTTTGCGATGACCATGGCGTCGACGACACCGTAGCAATAGCCGCGCGGCGATATTTTAATTACGTTCATTCTTAGTCCTCCTATAAAGAAGTAAGAGCCGGGCATGATAAAAAGCCGTAAAAAACGGCTTATTTTTGCAGTCTCTATAGACCTATTATATCTGATCCCGCAGGAGATATCAAAGAATGTTATACATACAGTTTAGGTTTTGATCCTCCGGTTTTTCTTTTTGCAGACGGAGTGGCTGAACGGCTCCGTTTTTTTCTGATTTCTTCGGCTTTGGATTTTTCGGGTGTTTTGGAAGACACTTTTATTTCTTCTTTCTTTTCGCCGCTCGTTTCGGTCTTGTTGTCCGGTTCGTCTTTTTGTTGTTCGCTGTCCTCCGCCTCAGTATCATCGGAATTCAGCTGTCTGAACATTTTCACCATGCCGGGGAGATTGCGGACGAGAGGTCCGTATTGCTGAATCATCGGCGTTACTTGCTGGGCTACACCGAGCGCTTTTTGAACATTGCCGAGCATGTTTGAAATGGTAGCCGGATTGGCAAGACCCTGAATGCCTCCAAGGCCGCTTCCGGTTCCGCCGAGGCCTGCTCCTGTTCCCCCGGACGCGGCAGATCCAGGAAGGATTTTCGAGAGCAAACCCTGAATCCCGCCGCCTCCTCGCGCCCCTGCTTGCTCCTGGGCGGCGCCCATCGGCTGAAACATTTGCTGCAGGCCGCGCTGCTGCGCTTGAGGGGGCTGTATTCTCATCCCCGGATGTCTCGGCATCAAGGCTCTGCCGGGCCTTTGCGGCATCTGCGGTCTTGGCTGATTTCTCATCGGCTGTTGCTGAAACATACTTGTACCTCCTTTCAAAATCCTTCTCTTGATAGGGTATGCACCAACGGTGGCAAAGTGCCTTTGCCGCCGGCCCGAATAGGGCGGGGGTGATGGTTTTTTTCCGCAGGATCAGTTATAATTTAATGATGGACATGATATCAGCCTTTTTTTAAGCAGTGCGGCATAAAAAAGGATACATAAGCGCACAATTCAGCCATATAGGATAAAGCTTGGAGCGCCGGAATAAAGGCTTTCCAAGAAGGAGTTGGGAAAATGAAACAAACGAAATTTGAAATGTACGATTTAAAGCCGTTTATTATAGAGGCTGTTCACGACTTGGGATTTTATGAGCCGACTGATATTCAGAAGCGGTTAATTCCTGCGGCGCTGAAAGGGGAGAGCGCGATCGGACAGTCGCAGACAGGTACGGGAAAAACGCATGCCTATCTGCTCCCGCTCTTAAGCAGGATCGATTTTGAAAAAGAGTTCGTTCAAGTCGTGATTACGGCTCCGACAAGGGAGCTCGCCAACCAGATTCATCAGGAAGTCCTGAAAATCACCAAGTTTTTAGGGCCTGATGAAGCGGTTCGTTCGAAATGTTTCATCGGCGGTACCGATAAACAAAAATCGATTGACAAATTAAGAACACAGCCCCATCTGGTGGTTGGTACGCCGGGGCGGATTGCAGATCTGATCAGGGAGCAGGCGCTCGATGTTCATAAAGCCGGTTCGCTCGTTATCGACGAGGCGGACTTAATGCTTGATATGGGATTTTTGGAAGATGTCGATTTTATCGGGTCGCATATGCCTGAAGGCTTGCAGATGCTCGTATTTTCCGCAACGATTCCAGAAAAATTAAAGCCTTTCCTGAAAAAGTATATGGCCAATCCGAGGTATGCGCATGTTGAGCCGAAGCACATCACGGCCGAAAAAATCGAACACGTGCTGATACCTTCCAGACACAGGGATAAAAATGAGCTGCTGCTCGAGGTTATGACCCATTTAAATCCGTATTTGGCGATTGTTTTTGCCAATACAAAAACAACGGCTGACGAAATCGCCGCATACCTGACGGACAAAGGGATGAAAGTCGGACTTCTTCACGGAGGGCTTACGCCGCGGGAACGAAAAAAAGTGATGAAGCAAATCGGCGATCTGGAATTCACCTATATCATAGCCACTGATTTGGCTGCAAGGGGAATCGATATTAAAGGCATCAGCCATGTCATTAACTATGAACTGCCAGACGATCTTGATTTTTACGTTCACCGCGTCGGCCGTACAGCGCGCGCCGGAACATCCGGAACAGCGATGACGTTTTATGATACCTCTGACGAAGATGCACTTGTGAAGCTTGAACAGATGGGAATCGTGTTTGAAAACATGAGGCTTGAAAAAGGCGAGTGGAAAAAGATCGATGACCGCAAGCGCCGTCAGAATCGAAAAAGAACGCCTGATGAAACGGATGAGGTCGCCAAGCGGCTTGTGAAAAAACCGAGAAAAGTCAAGCCAGGATATAAGAAGAAAATGCAGACGGAAATCAATAAAATAAAAAGACAGCAAAAAAGAAAGCAATTTAGAAAAGGAAAGTAGGGGAAACAGTTTTGTTGAAAATCGGTTCACACGTCTCAATGAGCGGAAAACATATGCTGCTTGCGGCCAGTCAGGAGGCAAGCTCCTACGGCGCCAATACATTTATGATCTATACGGGAGCGCCGCAAAACACGCGCAGGAAAAAAATCGAGGATTTAAATATTGAAGCAGGAAGAGCCCATATGGAGGAGAACGGCATCTCTGATATCGTCGTTCATGCCCCGTATATTATCAATATCGGCAATACAACAAATCCGGCCACATTTGAGCTCGGTGTCGAGTTCCTGCGTTCTGAAATTGAAAGGACGTCGGCGATCGGCGCCAGACAAATCGTTCTTCACCCGGGAGCTCATGTAGGTGCAGGCGCAGAAGCGGGCATTCAAAAAATCATCGAAGGATTGAACGAGGTCATCGACCCGAATCAGAATGTGCAGATCGCTTTGGAAACGATGGCCGGCAAAGGTTCAGAATGCGGACGGACGTTTGAGGAGTTGGCACAGATCATCGACGGCGTTACACACAATGAACATTTATCCGTCTGCTTCGATACATGCCATACCCATGACGCGGGTTACGATGTCGTATCCGACTTTGACGGTGTCTTAAACGAATTCGATAAGATCGTCGGAATCGACCGTTTAAAAGTGCTTCATATTAATGACAGCAAGAATGTCAGAGGCGCGAGAAAGGACCGGCACGAAAACATCGGATTCGGAGAAATCGGTTTTGATGCGCTTCAATACATCGTCCACCACGATCAGCTGAAAGATATTCCGAAAATCCTTGAAACGCCTTATGTAGGAGAAGATAAAAAGAACAAAAAGCCGCCATACCGGTTTGAAATTGAAATGCTTAAAAATAAACAGTTTGATGAAGGGCTGCTGGAAAAAATCAAGCAGCAATAAAAAAGGGGGGCGTATCAGCTCCCCTTTTTTTATGATACGTATTGAGAAAATAGCTGGTTCAAGAGCTGCACCGCTTCTTTTGAAGTGACCGCTTCCACCTGCTTGAGCAGTTTATTGCGTTCTTCCTCATTAAAAATATTGATGTTTTTTCCTTTCACAAGCTTTTCCACTTCAAGCGCCTGTTTTCTTGTTACATGAATTCCGTATTGTTTAGCGTACTTCAGCACCTCGTCAGCCGTGACCTGATTTAAACGCTGCAGCACGATTTTTTGAAATAAAATCACGTCCATTCCTCCCCTCTGAACTAATGTATGGCGTAAAATTAAAAATGTGTCATTTTTTTATTTCAGTCTGTTAAATGATATGATGATAAGGGACAGTTTGGCCAGTTTGGAAAAAGGAGAGACAGAATGGCAAATACCATAAAACAGCATAAAAAAGAATCAGCGGTCAAAGTGGCGTTTCGGATCGTCATGATTCTCGTCGGGGCTGCCTGTGCAGCCGCCAGCATCGAATTATTTTTAGTGCCGAACAACATCATTGACGGGGGCATTATCGGCATTTCACTAATATTGGACTACATTTTTAAAGATACTCCGTATATCAACTTCGCACTGCTCGTCGTCGTTCTTAACATTCCGTTTATGTTTTCAGGCTACAAGCACATCGGAAAAACGTTCTTAATTTCAACCCTGATCGGAATCATCAGCTTATCAATTATTGAAACCTTGTTGCATCATGTAGAAGGGGTTACGACTCAGCCCGTTCTGGCAGCCGTATTCGGCGGTCTTCTGCTCGGATTCGGCGTAGGGCTTGTTATTCGTAACGGCGGTTCTATGGATGGAACTGAGATACTCGGCATTTTGCTTACGAAAAAGCTGCCATTTTCAGTCGGCGAATTTGTCATGTTCGTCAATGTCTTTATTTTTACGTGGGCAAGCTTTGTATTCGGCCTTGAGCAGGCTATGTTTTCGGTTATGACGTACTATATTGCGATGAAGACGATCGACGCCGTTATTCAAGGGCTTGATGAGACGAAAGCGGTCATCATCGTTTCAGATCAATACGAGGAGATTTCCGATGCGCTGCTGCATCGCCTCGGCCGGGGAACGACAAAGCTCAAAGGGAAAGGCGGCTATTCCGATGAGGATACAGAGGTGATTTATGCCGTTGTGACCAGGCTTGAAGTGACAAAGCTGAAATCGATTGTTTTCAATATTGATCACAATGCTTTTATAACGATTATGGACACGCACGAAACGCGTGGAGGAAAGTTCAAAAATGCCATCCATTAGGCTTTCATTTACTTTTTTTTAGTTTATATGTATAATTTAAAGATGAACTGGTCAATCGTGAAAATGGCTTGCTGCTTTTCGGCTGCCATTTTCTTTTTGTGCGATAAATCGTAATGATTCTGGAGAAGTTGAAGGTGAACGTATTGAAACAACCTATTATTGAAATGAAGCATGTATCATATTCCTATGATCATCGAAATGTGATAGAAGATATCAATTTAAACATTGAAGAAGGGACTTTTCTCGGCTTGGTCGGTCCAAACGGATCGGGAAAGACGACATTGCTGAAATGCATTCTGGGGCTGATTAAGCCGCAGACAGGCGAACTTAATTTGTTCGGCGTCCCTCTCAGAAAATTTAAGGACTGGAGCAAAATCGGCTTTGTATCCCAAAAAGCAAACAGCTTTAACACCGGTTTTCCCGCTTCCGTATATGAAGTGGTGGCAAGCGGTTTAACAGCGAAGCTCGGCTTATTCAGACGCATGGCCAAAGCCGATAAGCAAAAGGTGGATGAAGCGATCGAAGCCGTCGGCATCACGTCCCTGAAAGACAGGAACATCGGCGAGCTTTCGGGGGGACAGCAGCAAAGAACTTTCATCGCGAGAGCGCTTGTGAGCGAACCGAAGCTGCTCATTCTTGACGAGCCGACGGTTGGAGTCGATCAAAAAACAGTTGAAGGGTTTTACAAGCTGCTGGAGAAGTTGAATCGTGAAAAAGGCATTACACTCATTCTTGTCACCCATGATGTCGGCACGGTTTCCGATAAAGTCACACACGTTGCCTGCATGAATAAACATCTTCATTTTCACGGCAATACAGAAGAGTTTGAGTCCATGACAGATCAAGACTTGTCTCAATTTTACGGGCATGATGTTCAAGCCATCAGCCACAATCACCATCATCATGGAGGACACGAATAATGCTGACACCTTTTTTTCATTATGAGTTTTTGCAAAACGCTTTTATTTCAGGAATATTAATCGGCCTCATCGCGCCCTTGCTCGGTGTATTCATCGTTGTCAGGCGCCTGTCGCTGATCGCAGATGCGCTCAGCCACGTCTCTTTAGCCGGCATAGCAGCGAGCCTGTATGCAGGCAAACAGTTTGCAGTGCTCGCCGGCGTCAGCCCGATCTATTTCGGAATGGCGTTTTCCGTTGCCGGATCTTTGATTATCGAGAGGCTGAGAACGGTTTATAAACATTATCAGGAGCTGGCGATCCCGATTATCATGTCGGGGGGAATCGGGATTTCCGTTATTTTTATTTCGCTTGCGGACGGATTTAATACGGATCTGTTCAGCTATCTATTCGGCAGCGTCAGCGCTGTTTCGCGGGAAGACATGCTGGTGATCGTCGGAATTTCCGCGGCCGTTTTGATTGTGGTGTTTTCCCTTTTTAAAGAGCTGTTTCTTCTGTCGTTTGATGAAGAGCATGCTAAAGCTTCGGGGATTTCCGCAAAGTGGATTCATTTTATATTTATTTTGATCGTTGCGCTTGTTATTGCCGCCTCAATGAGAATCGTCGGTACGCTTCTCGTTTCAGCGCTGATGACGCTCCCTGTCGCTGCGAGCATGCGCATTGCCAAGGGGTTTAAGCAGGCGATCTTCTTATCGATTCTATTCGGTGAACTTTCCGTCATCGTCGGCCTGGTGCTTGCTTATCATCTGGATCTTGCGCCGGGGGGAACGATCGTGATGCTGTCGATCTTTATCCTGATACTGTGCATCAGTTATAATAAAATCAAAAGGAGGATTCGCCGTGAACGTACAGGAAGCGCTTGATTTACTGAAGGAAAAAGGATATAAATATACAAGCAAACGGGAGGATATGCTTCAGCTGTTTAGTGATTCTGATAAATATTTAACGGCGAAAAACGTCCTTTCCGCTTTAAACGATGATTATCCGGGGTTAAGCTTTGATACGATCTACAGGAATTTGTCGCTGTTTGAAGAACTCGGCATTTTGGAAACGACTGAGCTTTCCGGTGAAAAGCTGTTTCGCTTTAAATGTTCTTCTGCTCATCACCACCATCATTTTATTTGCATGATGTGCGGCAAAACGAAGGAAATCGAGCTATGCCCGATGGAAAAGCTGACAGACGATCTTGACGGCTACCAGATCAGCGGCCACAAGTTTGAAATTTACGGAACGTGCCCGCGATGCGAAGAAAAAAGCGCAGAAGCGCAGTAAAGAAAAGCGGCATATGGCGTTAAAAAGCCATATGCCTTTTTAACGCAAAAAGCATGTAAGAGACTTTATCTTACATGCTTTTTGCGCCTTTAATCGTTTTCTCGTTCTTTTTCAGCCATTGGGCGGCTTCAAGCCAGCTGTCGACTCTGACGATGTTTGAATCGATCGGAAGCTGATTATACGGCGTATTAAACAACAGAACCGGAATGCCTGCTTCTTTTGCAATCATGGTTGCATTTCCGTGGTGGTCCTCAAAGAAAACATCGATCTTATGCCTGAAGACGGCTTCCAGTTTATCGTGACCGCCGACAAGTTCTATATGGTCATAATGAATGTCGCGTTTCTCGAACCAATCAAAGGTGATATCCTCCAGATGGTGTCTTCTTGCCGTAATGTATATCAGCTTATGCTGCTTTTTCAGCTCATCCAGCGTCTGTTTGGCATATTGAGCCAGCAATGCTTCCTGATAGATGCGGGGCTCGTTTTCGTTCATCCATTTCCAAAAATCTTCCTGGGATATATTCAGCAGCTTTGTTAAGTCATATTCCTTAATATCTTCCAATGTAATGGAGAGGCTGAACGACTCGTTCAAATAGGGAACAAAAGTATCCTGGGCAGTGATCGTTCCATCAATATCGATTCCTAAATGTAACATGTCCACACTCCTTATCATCCATTCCTCCAGTGTATCATAATCTTTTAACATTTACAGTAAAGTTTAGCAAACATGAATCGGGCTAAAATGCTTAAACTATAAATGCTCCTTTATGGATTAAAGAGGGGGGATATCGAATGGAAAGAGATCAAAATGTTCGCGGTCGTAACCGGGCCGGTTATGATGCTGACCTAGTCGATGCGACTTTAGATAATGATGACTTTTTAGAAGAAACAGCAGCAGAAGTTGCCCCGACTTATCGTACGGATAACAGGGACAACGGTGACGCGCGTAACGATGCCGATGCTGCCGGCGGACGCGTAACCGGGTATATCGCGCTTGCGCTTTCGATTATTTCCTTGTTTATGCTTCCAGTGCTGTTAGGAATTGCAGGGATCATTGTCGGTTATATAGCCAGAAGACAAGGAGCAGCTGGCTTAGGAGCATGGGCAATGGGTATCGGTGCAGTTTCCTTGGTGCTTGGCATATTCATCACCCCGTTTTTCTAACGGAAAAAGCTTGACGGATATCCGTCAAGCTTTTTTATTTTGTGTTTAATTTTTCTTTTTCGGCCGCTTGTTTGGCATAATGCTCTTCGGCGAGCTTGTCGATTTCTTTTTTCAATTCCTCGACCATCGTTTCCTCAGGCACTTTCCGGACGATTTCGCCTTTGCGGAACAGGAGGCCTTCGCCGCGTGCGCCGGCAATCCCGATATCGGCTTCACGCGCTTCTCCGGGACCGTTGACGGCACAGCCGAGAACGGCAACTTTAATCGGCGCCTTGATTTTAGCGATGTAATCTTCGACTTCATTGGCGATGCTGATCAAATCGATTTCGATCCGGCCGCAAGTCGGACAGGAAATCAATGTCGCTGCATTGGAAGCGAGCCCGAAAGATTTCAGGAGCTCCCTGGCGACTTTTACTTCTTCGACCGGGTCCGCGCTTAAAGAAATCCGCAATGTATTGCCGATTCCTTTTGAAAGGATCGCGCCGAGACCGGCGGCGCTTTTCACCGTACCGGCAAACAGCGTACCCGATTCGGTGATGCCTAAATGAAGCGGATAATCGAATGCTTTTGCCGCTTTTTCGTACGCTTCAATCGCCAGATTGACATCAGACGCCTTCATGCTGACGATGATATCGTGGAAATCGAGATCTTCAAGAATTTTAATGTGGTGCAGTGCACTTTCGACCATGCCGTCTGCTGTCGGATAGCCGTATTTCTCAAGGATTCGTTTTTCCAGAGAGCCTGCATTGACGCCGATCCGGATCGGAATGCCCTTTTCCTTCGCTGCATTGACAACCGCTTCAACCTTTTCGCGGCGGCCGATGTTTCCCGGATTGATGCGGATTTTATCGGCTCCGCCTTCGATCGCTTTTAAAGCCAATTTATAGTTGAAATGAATATCCACGACAAGAGGAATGGATATCCGCTTTTTGATCTCAGGAATCGCGTCTGCAGCCCGTTCATCAGGACAGGCGACGCGGACGATTTGACATCCCGCTTCCGCGAGTCTGTTGATTTCGGCGACGGTTGCTTCAACGTCATGTGTTTTCGTTGTTGTCATGCTTTGAATGACGACTTCGTTATTGCCGCCTATTGTTAAAGGTCCCACTTTAACGGGACGCGTTTTTGTACGATGTGTGATTTCACTCACTTGAATTCGCTCCTTAAGTATAATTCGGAGGCGGTTGCTCCTTTTCTTATACCAAATCGTTTACAAGTATTATTGTAACAGCCCGTTCATGAAACTGACAAGAAATTAACGCTTATTCAGGATAAACGGGAAACTTGTAGGTGATGCCTGCTTGAATGCGGCTCGCCTTCACATTCGGATTCAGCGCTTCAAAATCTTCGGCTATTTTGTCGGCCGGAACGGCGCTGTTCCCGATAATTGAAAATACGGTCTGTCCGGGTTTGACGGTAACGGTCTTATATTGCAGGCTTGCAGCCGGAGCTTCTGCTGCCATGGTTGAAGCCGGCAAGGCGTTTTGAGGGATGGTGCCTGATTTCAAGTCATAATAAACAATGAACAGGGCGAGCAAAATCGAAAACAGCACAATCACACGTTTCATCTGATTTGTCCCCATTTCGTGCATTTTTTATTATGTTACGCTTGTCCCTCTTTCAACATGACAATAAATTTGCTCCTGCCCGTTTTACCTTGCTGCTTTAGAAGACGGCGTCTCTTTAATGGCGAGAAACAGGATGATAAAGTTCACAAACCAGTTCAGGAGGAACTGACTTGGAACCACCGCCTCCAGCGCGTCCATAATTGCAAAAAACACGGTCGCGAGCGTGATCGAATAAGCAGACATCACCCAAAGGTGCTTATAGGAGAGCATTTTCTTCTGTCCATTGCGAATGACCAGCCCGATGACGGCAAGAACCGAGACATCAATGAATTTTCCGGCTGCCGTCGCCAAAAACAGCAGAACGCATAAGACGGGAACAATCACCGATTTATTTTGATCAACTAAAGAAAGGATATCGTCCTTGGACATGTCTTCGGGAAGCATGGTGTACGGCATTTCCTGAACTTGGCCGTCAATGGCGATGACGAACTTATCTTTCAGAATGCCGACGGAATTCCGTTTGTCTTCGATCTGTTTTGTTTTATAAGAGCCGCTCGGATCAAAAACGATGACAAATCCGAATGACTGTGA
The DNA here is from genome assembly GCF_001042485.2 of Bacillus paralicheniformis. Classification (GTDB taxonomy): domain Bacteria; phylum Bacillota; class Bacilli; order Bacillales; family Bacillaceae; genus Bacillus; species Bacillus paralicheniformis. The sequence continues at coordinate 485,027 of NZ_LBMN02000036.1, read as the reverse complement.
TTCAATCGCTTTCTTTGCATCTGTTTGCAGTGAGCCGTCTTTTATGGAGAAAGCGGGGAATTCTTTTACAGCTGACTGAAAGCTGTTCATTGTATTCACCACTCCGCTGCTGATATGGTAAAGGTTCGGGAGAGCGGCAATGATGCTGAGCAAAAATACGTATAAAATCGTTTTCCCTATGCCTTGGAAACGCATTTTGCCAATCGCGTGAGGGGAATATGTACTTTTAAAAAATCGCTGAAATAAATTCATTCGTTTTTCACTTCCTATTTCTATAATGTATCTGCATTATTGTATCGTCACAAAAGGACGAATACAAGAAAACTTATCGATCAACAGGGACTCTGGAAGTTTCCTTTTGGAAAAATGGGTATAATATGAAGCATCACAATCGATTGGAGGAGATTCGGATGGATGTTTTATATTGGATCATCATTGCGGCGATGTTCGTCATTGCGTTCATCGGCCTTGTTTATCCCATCATTCCGAGCGTCGTTTTCATCGTAGCCGGCTTTGTGCTATACGGTTTTTTATTTACATTCGGGCATTACTCCTACCTGTTTTGGATCATTGAAGGCATTTTTACAGCCGTATTGTTTGCTGCTGACTATATTGCAAATCTCCTCGGTATTAAGCGCTTCGGCGGCAGCAGGGCGGCGATATGGGGCAGCACAATCGGCCTTTTGATCGGACCTTTTGTGATACCTGTGGCGGGCATTATTTTGGGGCCGTTTGTCGGGGCCTTGGCGGGTGAGATGATTGTCCATCAGAAGGATTTGAAAACAGCGGCCAGAATCGGGATCGGTTCATTGATCGGATTTATTTCAGGCGTTTTTGCGAAAAGTGTGATTCAGCTGATAATGATCGGCTACTTTTTATATACTGTGCTCTAAAATTTTCCCGTCCATGTTTAAAAAGAAGGGGAAAAGGAAAAAGTTTAGTGAGCGCTTGAAATGCAACTGTGATCATTTTGTGAGCATTTCCATTGAAACAAGCCTTTTCTTTTGATACATTGAAAGAGGAAAGGCTTGCTAAAGGCGGCATTTCAATACATACAAATTAAGGAGGAATTGATATGGCTTACAAACTTCCAGAATTACCTTATGCTTACGATGCGTTAGAACCTCACATCGACAAAGAGACGATGAATATTCACCATACGAAGCACCATAACACATATGTTACAAAATTGAACGAAGCGGTGGCAGGCAAACAGGATCTTGAAAGCAAATCTGTTGAAGAGCTTGTTGCAAACCTTGATGCTGTACCGGAAAACATCCGCACAGCTGTCCGCAACAATGGCGGTGGACATGCCAACCACTCATTGTTCTGGAAACTTCTTTCTCCAAACGGAGGAGGCGCTCCGACTGGTGAATTGGCAGAAGCGATCAACAGCAAATTCGGCAGCTTCGATCAATTCAAAGAAGACTTTGCCGCTGCAGCAGCTGGCCGTTTCGGCTCCGGCTGGGCATGGCTTGTTGTCAATAACGGAGAGCTTGAAATCACAAGCACGCCAAACCAAGATTCTCCTCTTTCAGAAGGCAAGACCCCTGTCTTAGGTCTTGACGTATGGGAGCACGCATACTACCTGAATTACCAAAACCGCCGTCCAGATTACATTAAAGCATTCTGGAACGTCGTGAACTGGGATGAAGTTGCCCGCCTTTATAGCGAAGCAAAATAATCCAGTTTGAGAAAAGAGGCCCGCGAAAAGCGGGCCTTTCAGATTGTTGATAAAATCCCAGAACGACTTTTTGTTTTGGGATTTTATCATCCCTTTTCAGCGTGATTGAAAACCCTTGCAGTCTAGGAAGGCCGAGCATCGGAGCGGAGCGAATGTTGGATTCGTGAGTACCGACGCGCAGGCCTGACAACGAATGCGAGGGTTTGTCGACACGCTGAGAGGCCCGCGGAAAGCGGGCCTTTTTATGTTGTTCGCGAAGCGGAGCGGCTGTTGAAGGACCGGCAAAAAGCCGGTCTGTTTGTTTTTCGTTTCTTTTGCTCTGAAGTACATAACTGACTTTTGATGAGACAGACTAATGATGATCAGTAAAGGGGAGTCAGTTATGAGCAGAATCAAAAACATAATAGGCGATGTTGAAGTAAACAGGGACCTCCTGCTGCTGCTTGCAGTCGGCGGCCTTTATTCTCTTAGCATTGCCCTTTCCAATACGTTTGTGAATGTATATCTGTGGAAGCAGTCCGGACAGTTTGTCGATTTGGCCATTTACAATTTGTCGATCGTCGTGATGCAGCCTATCATCTTTATGTTTGCAGGCCGCCTTGCTAAAAAAATCGACAGGGTGTTTATACTCAGGTTTGGCGTTTCGTTTTTGGCTGTATTTTATTTAACTGTGCTGTTGGCGGGGGAGAATGCGGGATCACGGCTTGTGCTGCTCGGCAGTGTGCTCGGAATTGGCTACGGATTTTATTGGCTTGCGTTTAATGTCCTGACATTTGAAATCACTGAGCCAGACACGAGAGATTTTTTTAACGGGTTTCTCGGCATTTTAAATTCCGGCGCGGGAATGATCGGTCCGATTGTCGCCGGCTATGTTATTTCACGGCTTGCTGACAACACGGGGTACACGGTGATTTTCAGCCTGTCTTTGGCTTTATTTTCAGTGGCTGTCATCACGAGCTTTTTTTTAAAGAGGCGTGAATCGCGCGGCCGCTACATTTTGAAGAAAATCTGGGCGGAACGAAATTCAGACCCGAATTGGCGCAGCATTACAAATGCTCATTTTTTTCAGGGGCTGAGAGAAGGGATTTTCGTTTTTTTAATCAATGTCTTTGTCTTTATTACGACAAAGAGCGAGTTGGCATTGGGGAAGTTCGGCTTGATTAATTCAGCTGTTTCTTTTTTTGCATACTATTTCGCAACGCGGCTTATTAAAAAAGGAGCGCGCAAAAAGGCGATTTTAATGGGCGGTCTCATCCTGTTCGGCGCTCTATTTCTGATTTTGTTTCATATGACGTATGTGACGCTGCTGCTGTATGCTGTAGCGATTGCGATCGGCTATCCGATTTTGCTCGTACCGTATTCATCGCTCACATATGATGTGATCGGTAAAGCAAGGTATGCCCGGAAAGCGCGGATCGAATATATTGTCGTCAGAGAGGTTTTTTTAAACATCGGACGGATTGTCTCGATCTTGGTCTTTTTGCTGCTCGTGTCGCTGCTGAAAGAAGACCTGGGCATTCCGGTTTCCCTCGTTTTGCTGGGGGCAGGCCACACGCTGATCTACTATTTCGTCAAAGATATCCGTCTGACAGAGCCCGCCCGCGAAACGGTCGGAAAAGATGCGCATAAACAAACAGCTGAACCCAATTATTTAGAAGGAAAAAGGTAAGCCGCAAGGGAAAATAGTAGAAAAATGCCGAAAAAAACTTTACAATAGATTTGGCACCTTTTCATAAGGTGTCTTTTCTTTATTTCAAAAAGGTGATGCTAATGATGAACAAAAAAATGAAAACTGAAAAACGCAAATCGCTCCCCATTAGATTGAACATATTGTTCCTGCTCGCTTTTATTATTTTCACCATCGTCGTCGTGCGCCTCGGCATGGTGCAGATCGTCTTTGGCGAAGACTATACGAACGAAGTGCAGAAGCAGGAAGAAGTCGATGTCTCGACAAGCGTTCCGCGGGGGAAAATATATGATCGGAACTTAAACACGATCGTGAAAAATAAACCGATGAATGCCATTACATACACAAGGACATCATCGACCTCTCAAAAGGACAGGCTTAAAATAGCAAAAAAACTTGCAGAAATGATCAAAATCGATACAGATAAAATAACGGAGCGCGATAAAAAGGACTACTGGATTTTAACGAGGCCGAAAAAAGCCGAGAAGCTCATCACCGATCAGGATCGGAAAAAAGTTAAGGACGGCAAGCTGAAAGAAGACGATTTATACCAGCTGCAGCTTGACAGGATCACGGAAGATAAACTGAAAGAACTGACAGATCAAGATTTGAAAGTCTTGGCAATCAAGCGTCAGATGGATTCTGGATACGCGTTGACTCCGCAGTATATTAAAAACAAGGACGTAACCGCAAAAGAAATGGCGGTTGTCAGCGAACACCTGGACGAGCTCCCTGGAGTCGATGTGACGTCAGATTGGAAGCGGGATTATCCTTATAACGGTCTGCTCAGAACGATGATCGGCAGCATATCTGATTCAAATGAAGGGCTTCCGAAAAGTCTGCTTGATCATTATTTGTCGCTCGGCTACAACCGGAATGACCGGGTTGGAAAAAGCTACCTTGAAGCCGAATATGAAAATGTGCTTCAGGGACAGAAAGAGAAAGTGAAAAATATTACCGACAAATCAGGGGATATCGTCGATACGGAAGTCATTTCAGAGGGGAAAAGCGGAAAAGATTTAGTCTTGACGATCGATGTTGATATGCAAAAAGAGATTGAAAAAATTATCGAGGATGAACTGAAGTCCGCCAAAGCCCAGCATAGCGCTCCGCTTCTCGACCGCGCATTCGTCGTCATGATGGACCCGCGAAACGGGGAAGTGTTATCGATTGCCGGCAAGCAGCTTAAAAACGAAAGCGGCAAATTAAAGGTTGACGACTATGCCCTCGGCGCGATGACGTCTTCTTACGCGATGGGCTCGGCTGTCAAAGGGGCCACTGTTTTAACAGGTTTGCAGACGGGAGCCATTAATTTAAATACGACTTTTCTTGATGAACCGCTTTGGATCGGTGACTCGCCGAATCCGAAAAAGTCATGGAGAGTGGGCTTGGGAACACTGGGTATCCAGGGAGCGCTTGAACAATCTTCAAACGTGTTCATGTTTAAAACAGCGATCGCCCTTGGTAAAGGTCAATATAAGGCGCACCAGCCTCTCGATCTTCAAACAAAAGCATTTGATACATTCAGGTATTATTTCAGCCAGTTCGGCCTCGGCGTCAAAACCGGAATCGATCTGCCAAATGAAGCAACAGGCTACAAAGGATCTCAAAGACTGCCTGGTTTCTTGCTTGACTATTCCATCGGACAGTATGACACATACACACCGCTGCAGCTGGCTCAGTATGTATCAACGATTGCCAATGGCGGGTACCGCATGAAGCCGCAGCTCGTGAAAGAGATCAGGGAGCCTGATTCGAAAAAAGGAATCGGGGCCGTTACACAGTCCGTGCAGCCTGAAGTATTGAACAAATTAGACATGAGCGATCAATATATTAAAGAAGTCCAAAACGGATTCAGGCGCGTAATGACAAAAGGTACGGCAGCGGGTCAGTTTGCTTCTGCTTCATATAAACCAGCAGGAAAAACAGGAACGGCCCAGTCTTTCTATGACGGACCGGACAAATCGAAAACGGGAACACCGACATACAATACAACGCTTGTTGCCTACGCTCCTTACGATAATCCTGAAGTCGCAATTTCCGTCGTCGTTCCTTGGGTTTATAATGACTATGGCCAAAGATATTCAATTACAAACGAACTCGGCCGGAAAGTGCTTGATAAGTATTTTGAACTGAAATCAAAACAATCGAAAGAAAATACCGCCGAAAAAAATAAAGACAAAATCGAAAAAGAAGCTACAGAATAGGACTTTTTCATTAAAACACCTGCATTGAACCATGCAGGTGTTTTTTTGTGCGCCCGTTCCTTTCACCCGCATTCTATACAAAGTTCAAGCTTATTTTACAAAACCTTAATAATTCATTTAAACAAGATTAACACTGAAAAGTTACGCTATACCCGTAGGACAAATTACACATTTACGCGGGAGGATTAAGAAGTGAAACCATTTAAAAAAATCACACTGATGTTCATCATGTCCGTTTTAGTTGTCTTCGCAGCAGCTTGCGGAAGCAGCAGTACAAACAACAATGCAGACGAAGGCAAACAAAGCGATAAAGCAGAGAATAAGGCTTCAGGTTCTTTGACGATTTCGGGTTCTTCGGCGATGCAGCCTCTTGTTTTAGCAGCGGCTGAAAAATTCATGGATGAAAATCCTGATGCCGATATTCAAGTTCAGGCTGGAGGTTCTGGCACAGGTCTTTCCCAGGTGGCTGAAGGCACAGTCCAAATCGGCAACTCCGATGTCTTTGCCGAAGAAAAAGAAGGCATTCCTGCCAAAGAACTTACCGATCATCAAGTTGCGGTTGTCGGAATGGCAGCTGCGGTCAATCCTGAAGTAGGCATCGATGACATTTCGTTAGAGGATCTCAAAAAGGTATTCACAGGTAAAATCAAGAACTGGAAGGAACTAGGCGGGAAAGATCAAAAGATTACGCTTGTCAACCGTCCTGATTCTTCAGGAACCCGCGCGACTTTTGTTAAATATGCACTTGACGGAGAAACTCCGGCTGAAGGAATCACGGAAGATTCTTCAAACACAGTGAAAAAGTTAATCGCTGAAACGCCTGGAGCAATCGGATATCTTGCGTTTTCTTATATCAAGGATGACACTGTCACTCCGCTTTCAATCGACGGCGTTAAGCCGACAGCCGAAAATGTACAAAAAGGCAAATTCCCGATCTGGGCATACCAGCATTCTTATACGAAAGGCGAGCCTGAAGGCTTGGCGAAAGAATTCCTCGACTATTTGATGAACGATGACATTCAAAAATCCATCGTGACGGAGCAGGGCTACATTCCAGTAACAGACATGGAAGTCAAGCGCGATGCGAATGGAAAGCAAACTGATAAATAATTGACAATAGAAGGCGGGAAAGTGTGCTCCTGACACTTTCCCTCTTATGACTTGTTCTTATAGGAGTGTAAAAAAATGGTTCAAAAAATAGAGAAACTGTCCGCAAAAGAGCGGCTGATCAGCTCCAAGCATAATCGCAAAATGGATGAAATCCGCGGGAGGATTTTGGTTGCGTCGTGCGCGTTTATCATGATGGCGGCGGCGATTTCGATCACAATTTTTCTCGGAAATAAGGGGTTGCAATCTTTTCTGGCCAATGGTGTAAGTCCAATTGAGTTCTTAACCAGTCTAGATTGGAATCCAACGAACGAAAACCCTGAATACGGAGCCCTTCCGTTTATACTCGGATCTTTTGCAGTGACCCTTCTTGCATCTTTGATTGCTGCACCGCTTGGAATAGGAGGTGCGATTTTCATGACGGAAATCGCGCCATCATGGGGCAGAAAAGTACTGCAGCCGGTTGTCGAATTGCTTGTTGGTATTCCTTCCGTCGTTTATGGATTCATAGGCCTTACAGTGTTAGTGCCGTTCATTTCACAGTTTAAGTCAAGCGGATCGGGCCACAGCCTTCTGGCGGGAACGATTGTCCTGGCTGTCATGATTTTGCCGACGGTCACTTCTATTTCAACGGATGCGCTCATGTCTCTGCCGAAAAATCTGCGCGAAGGATCATACGCATTGGGCGCAACCCGCTGGCAGACAATCCGAAAAGTGCTGATACCGGCAGCGCTGCCTTCGCTTCTGACAGCCGTCGTCTTAGGAATGGCGAGGGCGTTCGGCGAAGCGCTGGCCGTGCAGATGGTCATCGGAAATTCCCGAAACCTGTTTGAGAGCCTTTTAGACCCTGCGGGGACATTAACAACGATTATAACGTTGAATATGGGCCATACAACATACGGAAGCGTGGAAAACAATACGCTCTGGTCAATGGGCCTTGTCCTTCTGATCATGTCGTTCTTGTTCATCCTGCTCATCCGCTATCTGTCATCCAGGAGGAAACTGTAATGAACAGCAAAGTAACAGATCGTTTAGCAACCGGTGTTTTTGGATTGATTGCTGCGGTAATCGCCGCCATTCTTGTCGGTTTGTTCACTTATATCATCATCAATGGTGTTTCACATATCAGCCTCAGCTTTTTAACTTCGCGTTCCAGTGCGCTTTCAAGCGGCGGCGGAATCCGCGATCAGCTGTTCAACTCGTTTTATATTCTCGCACTGACGATGCTGATCACAGTTCCCCTTGGAGTCGGCGGAGGAATTTATATGGCTGAATATGCGCCCGCCAACAAATTGACCGATTTTATCCGTGTCTGTATTGAAGTTTTGTCATCCCTTCCTTCGATCGTCATGGGGATGTTCGGCATGCTGCTGTTTGTTAATTTGACCGGATGGGGGTACAGCATTATCGGCGGAGCGCTTGCTTTGACGATTTTCAACCTTCCCGTCATGGTCAGGGTGACAGAGGATGCGATCCGCTCTGTACCTAAGGAACAAAAAGAAGCTTCCCTTGCTTTAGGTGTGTCCAAGTGGCATACGATTAAAACGGTCTTGATCCCTGGTGCGGTGCCGTCCATCATCACAGGGGCGATTCTTGCGTCGGGCCGCGTATTTGGCGAAGCTGCCGCTTTGCTGTTTACAGCCGGACTAACCACGCCGAGACTGAATTTCGCCGATTGGAATCCGTTTTCTGAGACCTCGCCGCTCAATATTTTCAGACCGGCTGAAACGCTGGCCGTTCACATTTGGAATGTAAACACACAGGGGATCATCCCTGATGCTGAAGCGATCGCAAACGGGGCATCCGCCGTTCTTGTACTGTCCGTCTTGATCTTTAATTTGGCAGCCCGATGGCTCGGCTCTTTTATTCATAAAAAGTTAACGGCAAACAAATAAGAAGGAAGGATGAAATCATATGGTTCAGGTTCAGATGCCGGTTTTGGAAACCGTGCGCGACACTATCGGAATCGCTCCGTTTCCTGAAGCGAAAGAACATATTTTAGAAGTGAAAAATTTAAATATTTACTATGGAGAAAAGCGGGCCGTCAACGACATTTCCATGCATGTTGACAAACATGCCGTTACGGCTTTGATCGGCCCGTCAGGCTGCGGAAAATCAACTTTTTTAAGAAGCATCAACCGGATGAACGATCTGATTCCATCAGCCAGAACATCCGGAGAAATACGATATGAAGGACTTAACATCCTTGATTCCAATATCAATGTCGTCAATCTGAGAAGGGAAATCGGAATGGTATTTCAGAAGCCGAATCCCTTTCCAAAATCGATTTACAGCAACATTACCCATGCTTTAAAGTATGCGGGTGAACGGCGTAAATCTGTGCTTGATGAGATCGTGGAAGAAAGCTTGAGGAAAGCCGCGCTGTGGGATGAAGTGAAAGACAGGCTGCATGAGTCGGCTTTTTCGCTGTCAGGCGGGCAGCAGCAGCGCCTCTGCATCGCCCGGACGCTCGCGATGAAGCCTGAAGTACTGCTTTTGGATGAGCCTGCTTCAGCGCTCGATCCGATTTCAAATGCGAAAATAGAGGAATTAATCGTCGGTTTAAAAGAGGAATACTCGATCATCATTGTCACGCATAACATGCAGCAAGCTTCAAGAATTTCCGATCAAACGGCATTTTTCCTTAACGGAGATTTGATCGAATACGATCGTACGGAAAAGATCTTTATGAATCCTTCAGAAAAAAAGACAGAGGATTACATCAACGGCAGGTTTGGATAAGGAGGGGCCGGTATGAGCGCTGTAACAGCCGTAAAGCCAAAAGATGTGTACCAGATCAATGATTTGAATTTATGGTACGGCGAACATCACGCATTAAAGAACATTAACTTGACAATACCCGAGTACGAAATTACCGCCATCATCGGTCCGTCAGGCTGCGGAAAGTCGACCTTCATTAAAACGCTGAATCTCATGATCAATATGGTTCCGAATGTCAAAATGACCGGAGAGATCAGCTACAACGGAACGAACGTACTCAACAGCAAAGTCGATCTTGTTGAGCTGCGGAAGAAAGTCGGTATGGTGTTTCAAAAAGGAAATCCGTTTCCCCAGTCGATTTTTGATAATGTCGCATACGGACCAAGGATCCATGGACTGAAAAACAAAAAGGAATTGAATGAGAGGGTGGAAAAAGCGCTTGTGGATGTGGCGCTGTGGGATGAAGTGAAAGACCGCCTTCATTCCCAGGCGCTCGGACTTTCCGGGGGGCAGCAGCAGCGTCTCTGCATCGCAAGGGCGCTGGCCACCAATCCGGACGTTCTCTTGATGGATGAACCGACATCAGCTCTTGATCCAGTTTCGACTTTGAAAATTGAAGAGCTGATGCTCAAGCTGAAAGAGAAATACACGATTGCAATCGTCACGCACAATATGCAGCAGGCATCGAGAATTTCCGATCAAACGGCATTTTTCCTCATGGGCGAGCTGATTGAGTGCAACGATACGGTCAAAATGTTTTCAAGTCCTGACGATTATCGGACAAAAGATTATATTACAGGCCGGTTCGGATGAGAAAAAGGCTGCCGCTTTAAAGCGGTAGCCTTTTTTGCACCGGAGCGGAGGCAATAAAAAAGCAGGCTGGAATGGCAGCCTGCTTTTTTATTTGGACAGCGTTTTGACGATGTTTTTCAAGCTGTCACCGCGCTTCAGTTCGTACTTACCTGCGCGGATTTTAGATTCGTTTCCGGTCTTTTTCACATAATCTTTGAAGTCATCCGCAGATGAAATGACTTTTCCTTTTGCAAGGAGGTCTGCTATCTCAGCCGTGCTCATGCCGCTTTTGATTTCAAGCTTATACTTGGAATCTTTTTTTTCTGCTTCCTTCTCTTTTTTGTTTTGAGACGAAGCATCCTGCTTCAGAGCGGTCTCTTTATAATGGAGCAGCTGCTGGTATTCTTCGCGTTGCAACGAAACCTGCTGGTTGTCCTTTAAATAGGTTTTGACATCGGTTTCGCTGATGTTTTGAGCGTCTTTAGAAGCTTCAGCTCTTCCGTTATCCGTCAAATAAAATGCGCCTGCAAGAACGGCGGTAGCCAAAATCATTCCTCCGGCAAATGCTTGTACACTTTGTCTGGTCATACAAGCACCCTCTCATTGTCTTTAATGATCGCTTTGACATCTTCGACAGATACGTGCTCAGCTTTAGCGATGGCGTCTACAGACATGCCGTTTTGGTATTTTGAAAGAATCTGCTTCGCAATATGCTGGCTGATTCCGGCATTTGGTCTGCGGACGACCACATTTGAATCGAGGAGCTCTTCCTCAAGCACGGTCATCTTCTTTTTCAATTTATAGATTTCCTGCATGGCGGACAGCTGAAGGGTTTCCAACTCCTGTTCAACTTCCTTGATCGGTTCTCTTTGAAAATATGAGAATGCAATCAGCGCAATGCTGACAACGAGCAGCGCAATGATAGCAATTTCCACGTTCATCACCTTCAATTCTAATTTTCTCCTTCTTTTTTATACCATAAAAACGCTTGCTTCAAAAGGAGTTAATGCAAAAAATAAAAATTTTGTCGAAGAATTTTATTTTCGTTGCGCCTGCGGGGCCATTTCCAATAGGATAGATACATAACAGGGCTTAACGGGAGGGCGCACGGTGAAAAGGATCATCATCTCGAAAAAACCTTTTCAACATAGTATTCGAAGCAAATCTTCGTTTTGTAACGATATTTTAAAAATATCTTCGCCGGATCATGAAACCGTTCGGCTGAGCTGGGAGATCTCGGATGCTGCGCTTTCGGCGGCTGAAGCGGTTCTGTTTGAAAGGATAAGAGACGTCGAAAAGCAAATTCTTCTCTTTTGCGTAAAAAACGGAGAGCGCAGCGTACGGACGATCCATACCGATACATTTAAAGGGGAAGCCTCGGTTTTTCCCGCTGCAGGCAATGCGTTCTATAAAGCGGAATACCAGATATACAATTCGCTCAACATGGCGCTGGCCGTTCTCACCACCGGCTGCTTCTACCTTGGGGAAAACGGAATCCATTCAAACAGCAGCTGTTTTCTGTATCACGACAATCAGCAGGATTGGACGACTCAATTTTCCGCGTATACGAGCTATTCTTTAATAGAAGGAAAGGAGCGTTTCCGTTGATCAACGTATTGCTGCTGTCGCTGGAAAATCCCCTTTTATTGAAAAGCGGAGCGGGGCGCTATGTGAAAAGTCACCTTGAACTATTGCGGAACGAAGTCAGCTTTACCGTCTGCACGACGGCTGCCGGGCAAAACAGCCATGCATGGGAAACGCTTGAGATTCCGCTTGATTTAAAAGCGTTCGCTTCTTTTGAAGAGGCGGTGGCCGCCATGAATTTTCAGATGATCAAAACCGTGCTGGCGCATAAAGGACAATTTCATTTCATCCATGCAAATGATGATATCACCGCGCCTGCCGCCGTTTATCTCAGCGAGGTGCTGGCTGTGCCGCTGATTTCCACGGTACACGGCCTTGAAAGCGGCCGGAAAACGGCAGCAGGCGAAAATGTCCACCCATACAGAGCAAGCCTCGAACGGCTTCTGGCTGAAAAAAGCGATCAAATTCTCGTGCTAAGCAGCATGATGAAGACAGACATGCAAAAGGCGTTTTCGCTTCCTTTCGAGCAAGTCCGCGTCATTCCCCATCCGTGCATAAAAAGCCGCACGGTGAAAAAACGAATGAAAAGTGCGCCGTACTTTTTTTCCTGCGGAAGGTTTGTTCCGGAAAAAGGGTTTATCGCATTGCTGCACGCCTTTCAGCAGCTTCGCAAACGGCGGCCTGATCTTGAACTTGTCATTGCCGGGGAAGGACCGCTTCAAAGCAGGATCGAGACCAAGGCAAGAGAATTGGGCATTAAGGAAAGTGTGACAATTCTTCCTTTCCTTTGTGAAGAAGAAAGAGAGAGCTGGCTGGCATTTTGTGAAATGGCTGTTTTTCCAAGTTGTTATGAGCCGTTCGGCATCGCTGCTCAAGAAAGCATGGCCGCCGGCGCTGCCGTTGCCGTCGGAATCAACGGGGGATGGAACGATTTCGTCATCGATCGGGTGACAGGCTTTCAGGTTGATTTTAATGATCCGGATAAGGCTGCATATGCGCTTGCAGAAATTGTCCGCGATAAGGAGCAGCTGCTCAAGGTCGGGCAAACGGCAGAGGCTTATATATTGGATTTGCATGATCCTGGATATATCAAAAATGCGTTTTTGCAACATGTGTATCACACGTCTTTTTAACAAACCGTGACAAACTAAAAAAAACGCCTGGCATTCCGGCATCATAAGTGGTATTATAGATAAGTCTGAACAGAAATGATATATAGTTTGGAGGGAAAAATAAATGCGCGTTAATATTACTTTAGCTTGCACTGAATGCGGCGAGCGTAACTATATTTCTACAAAGAACAAGCGTAACAATCCAGATCGCGTTGAATTCAAAAAGTATTGCCCACGTGACAAAAAATCAACATTACACCGCGAAACAAAGTAAGCAGCAGGGATTTTCCTGCTGTTTTTCTGTTTTTAAGGGGGAAAGAGATGTGAAGCGTTCTTTACGAAATGAGGTCAGAAAGAGGCTTGCAAACATGCCGGAACAGGAGTTTCTTCTAAAGGCGGAAGCGATTCACCGGAAGCTTTTTCAATCAAAACAGTGGAAAAAAGCGTCTGTCATTGCCCTTACGATATCCAGAAATCGTGAAGTTCCGACAGAACCGATTATCGAACAGGCACGGCTTGAAGGAAAAACGGTGTGCATTCCGAAATGTATGCCTGATACAAAAGAGATGCACTTTCGCAGCTTTCAGGATGAAAGCGATCTTGAAGTTGTGTATTTTGGCCTGCAGGAACCGATCGTGCACAAAACCGGGCGGATGGAGCCCGAAGACATCGATTTCATCCTTGTGCCGGGAATTTGCTATGACCGGACAGGATACAGAATCGGCTATGGAGGCGGCTATTATGACAGATATCTGGCCGGTTTCACAAAAGATACCGCATCGCTGGCTTTCGAGTGCCAAGTGATCGATCATGTCCCAAAAGAACCGCACGACATTCCGGTCAAGCAAGTTTTGACCGAGGGCGCCGTTTACAACTGCAGCGACCATGCTGAATAATTATTGAAAAATGAGACACGATACGGTTATAGGTTATAGGAGGGATCATATGAGAAAAGTTACATTCATTGCAGTAGGCATCATTGCCGCCCTTGTGTTTTTTCAAAACCGTTATCGTGTCATCAATTTCATTCTTGGTCAAAACCAGATCCGCCACTATTTTATCCATTTGATGATGAGAATTCCGTTTTTTCGCAATAAGTTTATACAGCAGGCTTTCTGAATCCCGTTTAAAAACGGGATTTTTTTAAAGCGCTTAAAAGGCGCAGAATGACGCGTTTCCTGTTATAATGGACAAAAACAATTGTGGAGCGTCGGTATGTATTCAATCGATTATTTGTATTGGAATTTCATCGGGAACCTCTTAGACAGGGATTTTGAGCTTGTGCAGGCACCAGCTTCATTCGGAGAAGCCTGGCTTGAAGCAAGGGGGAGCGCGCCGTATGATTTGGTTCGCGTTTTTCGGAAGGATATCGATTTCAGACAGGATCTCGTCGGTGACTTGGAATCTCTTTATGAAAGAGCGGAGCGCCTGAGAGCAGCATCAAGGCAGCGAAAGCTCTCGATATTAAACGTCTATTTGTCACAGGAAGCACCTGTAGATGAGTGGGAAGATGTTGTCAGTCATCCGGTCGCAGATAAACGGATCAGTATCGTGCCGGTTTTTATTGAGCACGCTTCGGCTGAAGAAGGCTTCCGCAAACTCGCCGTTGCTTTAAACATGGGGCCGGATGAGCTGACAGGCCACATGCACGATGCTGGATACGAGAATGTGGAAGAGAAGAGAGCCGAAGTATTAGCAGCGGCTAAAGCAAGAGAAGAAGAAAGGCGGCGGGAAGCGGCTGTATTTGAGAAAGGCAAACCGATGTTTACCTGGATTTTTGCAGTGCTTCAAGTCTTCATGTTTCTGCTTCTGGAAATGTCGGGCGGCAGTCAGAATACCGACACGCTCATCCGGTTCGGTGCGAAGGAAAACAGCCTCCTGTTAGCCGGGGAATGGTGGCGGCTTGTCACGCCGATCGTTCTTCATATCGGATTGGTCCACCTCATGTTCAATACATTTGCATTGCTGTCTGTCGGAGCCGCGGCAGAAAGGGTGTTTGGATCATTCCGCTTTCTTGTCATATACATATCAGCCGGAATTTTTGGATCGATCGGCAGCTTTCTGTTCAGCCCGTATCCGTCCGCAGGGGCTTCGGGAGCCATCTTCGGTTGTTTGGGAGCACTTTTGTATCTGGCTTTTTCAAATCGGAAAGCTTTCTTAAAAACGATTGGAACAAATATCATTGTGATTATCATTCTGAACCTCGGCCTCGGTTTCACGATTTCAAATGTTGACAATGCCGGCCATATCGGCGGATTGATCGGCGGACTCCTGACGGCCTTGGCAGTCGGAATCCCCGGGAAAAAAAGACCGCTCCAGCGGCTGACAGGCTGGGTCCTCATCTTTGTCATCGGAGGAGGCGCCCTGTACTTTGGGACACATTCCGCTTCGATGCAGGAAAATGCCATGCTGCATCAGGCGGCGAAATGGTATGAAGAGGGAGACTATAAAAAGGTAAAAGATGCCTTGCAGGAAGCGGGCTCAAAGCAGGACGCTTCCAGCGACACTTTAAAGCTGCTCGCTTATTCCGAATTTCAGCTCGGCGAGTATGAAAACGCCGAGAAAAGGTTCGAGGCCGTCGTTGAAAAAGATCCATCAGACCACGCCTCACTCTATATTCTTGCCAGGCTCTATGCTCAAAAAGGCGAGTTCGCCAAAGCCGAACAGTCTGTTGAAAGAGCGTTGGCAGAAAAGCCTGATGAAGAGATGTATAAAGCGTTTCGGGACGAACTTAAGAAAGAAACCGCCCGGTAACCAAGTATGAAAAGCTTCCGTTATGTTAAAAATGGTCTTTAGTATAGACTCATTTGACGGGAGCTTTTAATATACAATGGAAAAAAAGCATGCGGTCCAAAAAAATTTAGCGAAAAATGTTGAATATTTAAATGAAAAGCTGGGGGTCGACAAAAGCTTCGACATGATCCGGCTAGATGTTGTTTATGCTGATAGAGACATGTCGCTTTATCTTGTCGACGGCTTTGTAAAAGATGATATTATGCACCACTTGCTTAAGAATCTCTCAAGGCTCACCCCTGAAAGTCTGGAAGACGATCCGCTTGAGAAGCTGATCAAAACGTACATCCCATACATCGAAATTGATACGGAAGACGACCTCGACAAAGCAGCAGCCCAGGTGTTGTCCGGGCCGGCCGTTCTCCTTGTCGACGGGGTGGACCATGCCATTATTATCGATGCGCGGACATACCCGGCAAGAAACCCGGAGGAACCCGACAATGAACGTGTCGTCAGAGGTTCAAGAGACGGCTTCGTCGAAACGATCGTGTTCAACACCGCACTGACGAGAAGAAGAATCCGCGACCGTTCCCTCAGAATGGAGTTCCTTCAGGTCGGCAGAAGAAGCAAAACAGATGTCGTCATCTGCTATTTGGAAGATATCGCTGATTTGGAAAGTGTAAAAAAGCTGAAGCAATCGCTTGAAGCGATCGATACGGACGCTTTGACAATGGCGGAAAAGACACTGGAAGAATATATCGGCGGCCGTCATTGGAATCCTTATCCGACGGTCCGCTATACAGAAAGGCCTGATACTGCGGCCGTTCATTTGTACGAAGGCCACATTCTCGTCTTTGTGGACGGTTCGCCAAGCGCGCTGATTACCCCTGTTACTTTTTGGCACCATCTGCAGCATGCCGAAGAGTACAGAAACAAACCGCTTGCAGGCGCCTATTTGCGAGTGGTCCGTTTTATATCTGTGTTGGCATCGATCTTTTTGCTGCCGCTGTGGTTTTTGCTCTCCGTCCATCCCGATCTTTTGCCGGACGCCCTTCAATATATAGGGCCTGAAAAAAAAGGGGCCCTTCCGCTGCTTGCGCAATTCATCATAATTGAAATAGGCGTCGACATGATGCGGATGGCTGCAATCCACACCCCGTCGTCTCTGGCTACGGCTCTCGGACTTGTAGCTGCTTTAATGATCGGAGAAGTGGCGGTGCAGGTCGGACTTTTCTCGCATGAAGTCGTCTTGTATCTCGCTGTTGCGGCTATCGGCACGTTTGCTACGCCGAGCTATGAGCTGAGCATAGCGAACAGGCTGGCAAGAATCGTTCTCCTGATCACGGCCGGCGCATTCGGACCGATCGGCTTTGTCATCGCGATCTTCTGCTGGGTGATTTATCTGGTCAGAATGAAGTCGTTTCATGTGCCGTATTTATGGCCGTTTATCCCCTTTGACTACAGAGCCTTTCGAGATATCGCGATTCGAACGCCAATGCCGCTGAAAAATAGAAGGCCCGTATTTTTGGATCCCCAGGATCCAGACCGCTGAATGTCTGTTTTCTTCAGGAAAACAGGCTTTTTTTTTTGCTTGACGCCGGACAGCTTTATGAATACTCTAATGTTAGACCTTTAAAGAATGGTGAAATAAAATGAAAACAGCCTATGATGTACAGCTGTTGCTGAAACAGTTTGGATGTTATGTTTATTTTGGAGATCGCGAACTTGAACTTGAATATATGATGGACGAACTGAAAGAAATGTTTCTTTCGAATCTGATAGAAAAAGAACAGTGGCTTAAAGGCGTTTCAATTTTGCAGAATGAACTCACAAAAGTAAAGAGAAAATAAAACAGGGATTAGAGGGGGAGCAAAATGAATGACAGCTGGCTGGTCGGAGTCGACCTTGGAGGAACAACGGTAAAGCTCGCTTTTGTAAGCGCTTATGGTGAAATCCTGCACAAGTGGGAAATTCCGACCGATAAATCGGGGGAAACGGTTACGGTAAGCATCGCAAAAGCCATCGACGGAAAATTGAAAGAGCTCGGCAAACCGAAGCACATCTTAAAATGGATCGGCATGGGCGCTCCAGGCCCCGTCAATACGGAGACCGGCATCGTTTATAAAACGACGAACATGGGCTGGGAAAACTATCCGTTAAAAGACCACCTTGAAGCAGAGACAGGATTAGCGGCGGTCATTGAAAATGACGCGAACATCGCGGCTCTCGGCGAAATGTGGAAAGGAGCGGGAGACGGCGCAAAGGATTTGATTCTTGTCACGTTGGGAACGGGTGTCGGAGGCGGCATTATTGTAAACGGAGAAATCGTCCGCGGGCAAAACGGTGCAGGCGGAGAAATCGGCCACATCTGTTCAGTTCCTGAAGGAGGAGCGCCGTGCAACTGCGGGAAAAGCGGCTGTATCGAAACGATCGCTTCGGCTACGGGCATCGTCAGGATTGCCAAAGAAAAAATAGAATCCGGTCATCGAGATACAGACTTGCGTGCATGTCCGGATATCACGGCGCGCGATATTTTTGAAGCGGCCCGGGAAAATGATCCGGTTGCTTGCGAAGTCGTCGATTATGTGGCGGGTCATTTAGGAATGGTCCTCGGCAACTTGGCGAGCTCGCTCAATCCTTCGAAAATCGTAATTGGCGGAGGCGTCTCAAAAGCAGGAGAAATCCTGCGCTCCAAAGTTGAACAATCTTTCAACCGCTTCGTATTCCCGCGGGCCGGCGAGGCGGCTGAGATCGTAATCGCTTCACTTGGAAACGACGCAGGCGTGATCGGCGGCGCATGGATCGCCAAAAACCAATGGCTGAAAAGCCAGGCGGAGCCTATTTTATAAGCATTTTCGGACCGCTTTGCAGCATTGTTAACACTTTTAAGCCAATGTGAAAAATGATTGATTTTTTTGTACAGACAGGTTAAGATATGATTTAGTAATTTTAGCGATTTTTCTAAAATAAAACAATATGTGGAAATTCAGTTTGCGGAAACATGCGTCTTGCTGCATAGGGAGGTTTCGAATGCGAAAGTCATTTTTTTCAAAAATTTTGTTTTTGTTAATTGCGACATTGCTGATGTGGCTGAAAACGTATGTCGTCTACAAAACAAGCTTCAACATTAAAATTGAAAACTTCATGCAAGAGTTTATATTGTTCATCAATCCTTTAAGCTTTTTGCTGTTTATATTCGGAATCGGCCTGTTTTTCAAAGAAAAAAACAGGAACCGGTTTATTATCGGGGCAAGCATCGTCCTGACGTTTGTCTTGCTTGCGAACATGATCTTCTACCGTTTTTACAACGACTTTTTAACGATTCCTGTATTGTTCCAGACGAATAATATGGGTGATTTGGGAAGCAGTATCAACTCTTTGTTTATGCCGACCGATTTGCTCCTCGTCGTCGACATTGCCATTTTAATTTGGCTGTACAAGCGCCAGCCTGCCAAAACAGGCGGAAAGGCGACAAGAAAGGAACGCGCGGCTTACTATCTATTTGTCGCTGCCGTTTTCTTTTTCAATTTAGGGATTTCTGAAACAGAAAGACCGCAGCTTTTGACAAGATCGTTTGACAGGGAAGTTCTTGTGAAGAATATCAGTCTTTACAACTTCCATATCTATGACGGGCTGATCCAGTCAAAGCAGTCTGCACAGCGTGCGCTGGCCGACAGCAACAGCCTCACGGAGATTGAAAACTATGTCAACGCAAACCGCACGGACACCAATCAGAACCTGGCCGGGATCGCCAAGGGTCGAAATGTGATCCTCGTTTCCCTGGAATCCACCCAAAGCTTTGTCGTGAACCAAAAGTTAAACGGCAAAGAGATTACGCCTTATTTAAACGACCTGATAAAGAAAAGCTACAGCTTCGAGAATTTCTATCATCAGACAGGCCAAGGCAAAACGGCAGATTCCGAATTCATCGTTGACAACTCTCTCTATCCTCTTGGAAGAGGAGCGGTCTTCTTTACGAATGCAGGAAACGAATATACGGCAATGCCTGAAATATTGAAAAACCACGGCTATTATTCCTCGATTTTCCATGCGAACAACAAAAGCTTCTGGAATCGGGATATTATGTACGATACGTTTAAATACGATAAGTTTTACGATATCAATTCCTATGATGTAAACGAAGAAAACTCAGTGGGCTGGGGACTGAAAGATAAGGAATTCTTTGAACAAACATCAGAGCTGATGAAAGAAATGCCTCAGCCGTTTTATACCCGCCTGATCACGCTGACAAACCATTTTCCGTTTGAGCTGGATGAGGAAGATAAACTGATCGATGAATTTGATTCAAAAAGCCGTACGTTAAACAGATATTTCCCGACCGTCCGCTATCAGGATGAAGCGCTTAAACGATTTATTGAAAAGCTGAAAGAAGACGGCCTCTACGATAATTCTGTTATCGTGTTATACGGTGACCATTACGGGATTTCCGAAAACCATAACGAAGCGATGAGCCAATTCCTCGGCAGAGAAGTAACCCCGTTTGAGGAAGTGCAGCTTCAAAGAGTCCCGCTTGTGATCCACATTCCGGGAGTGACGGATAAAGAGCCGAAAGCCATTGACACCGTCGGCGGCCA
This sequence comes from Bacillus paralicheniformis, assembly GCF_001042485.2. Lineage (GTDB taxonomy): Bacteria > Bacillota > Bacilli > Bacillales > Bacillaceae > Bacillus > Bacillus paralicheniformis. The sequence continues at coordinate 464,805 of NZ_LBMN02000036.1, read as the reverse complement.
AATCGATATTCGGCCGACTGTACTGAACCTTCTCGGAATCGATTCGAGCGATCAGATCCAGTTTGGAAACGACCTGTTTGCCAAAGACAAAACGGAGTTTACAGTGCTTCGCGACGGCAGCTTTATTACGAAAGACAAAGTATACACAGACGGCATATGCTATGATAAATCGACAGGAGAGCCGTCTAAAGATAAAAAAGGCTGTGAGCCGTACATTGAAAAAGCGAAACAGGAGCTTTCATATTCAGATCAAATCATTTATGGCGACTTGCTGAGGTTTTATGACAGCGAGCGCTTAAAAAAGCAATCTGACGCCAAGCCGAAAGACGAGTAAGCTTTTCTTTTGGCGGAGAAAGCTGATGCAGCAGGCCGGATATCGTTCCGGCCTGTTTTTAATGACAAGAGTCCGTCATAAAAATCATGATCCAAGCCGATGCCGGTTATGATATAATTGATAATGATTCTCTTTATCGATATTCAAACCAGAAAGAAGGTATGAAAGGTGAATATGAAAGGAAAGACGCTCGCTGGAGCATGCTTTGTACTATTATTGATCGCAGCATTGACAGCATGCGGTAATCAAACGGAGAGCAAAGATTCGTCTTCTAAATCAAAAAGCGAAGAAACGATTACATACAAGGCTGAAAACGGAACGGTTAAAGTTCCGAAGCATCCGAAACGGGTGGTTGTCATGGCTGACGATTATTTCGGCTATTTCAAGACACTCGGTCTCAATGTAGTGGGTGCCCCTGACAGGGTATTCAAAAATCCTTATTTCAAGGGGAAAACCGAGGGTGTGACAAACATTGGTGAAGGAAATTCCGCTGAAAAGGTTATTCAATTAAAACCGGACCTGATTGTCGTATGGACGACCCAAGGCGCTGATATCGAAAAGCTGGAAAAAATCGCTCCGACGGTCGCTTTGAAATATGACAGCTTGAATAACACTGAACGGCTGAAGGATTTCGCAAAAATGACAGGTACTGAAGATCGAGCGGAGAAATGGCTGGCTGATTGGGACAAAAAAGTTGCCGCGGCAAAATCAAAAATTCAAAAAGCGGTCGGGGACAAAACGGTTTCCATTATGCAAACGAATGGCAAAGAAATCTTTGTATTCGGCGATCAATTCGGAAGGGGAGGAAGCATTGTTTATCAAGATCTCGGCTTAAAGGCGACAAAGCTGACGAAGGAAAAAGCAATCGACGAAGGGCCGGGCTACACGAGCATTTCATTAGAAAAGCTGCCTGAATTCGCCGGAGATTATATATTTATAGGGCCCTGGGAATCAAGCGGAGACGACAGCGCCGTGCTTAATACCTCTATTTGGAAGAACCTTGGCGCGGTCAAAAATCAACATGTCTATAAAATCGACCCTGTCGGCTTCTACTTTTCCGATCCGATTTCATTAGAGGGCCAGCTTGACTTTATTACAGAAAGCTTAGCGAAATAAAGATGAACTTCCGCCTATTTGGGCGGAAGTTTTTTTGCGGGCTGAAACCTTATTGAAAAAGCGTTTTTTAAGCGAACCGGGAGAGTTTTTAAACGAGCCTTCATCATATGCTATTGTGGGAGGGATCATTGATGGCATTCATCAACATCAAACCGGAGTTAAAGCAGAATATGGAAAGATTGTCTAATATCCTGAACATACCCGAACCGCTTTTAATCAGCGCAAACGCGAATGCAGCCGCGGACGAATTTTATTTTCCGGGAGCGTCTTTTCAAGCAGGAAAAAACGTTCCAGCAGCCGAAACATATGAACAGCTGCAATTATTGGTGAATCAATACACACTTGAAGATGAACAGTGGCTGACAAAAACAGTCGTTTACGATTCAGCAGTACTGAAAAAGGAAATTGACAGATTGACGGAGTGCTTTCCGTTTGTTACTTCCCGCATCATCGGTCGCTCAAGCATGGGCCAGCCTATATACGAACTGCTCCTCGGAGCTGAAAATGCCGAAAAAAAAACGCATATGAATGCTTCTTTTCATGCCAATGAATGGATCACCACTTCTGTTTTGATGAAATGGCTCAAAGAATATTGTTATCATTTATGTACAGGCCGGTCCGCTTTAGGTTTTTCACCGCTTGACATTTTTTCATCAACAAAGCTTTCCGTCGTGCCGATCGTTAATCCCGACGGGGTTGATCTTGTGCTTAACGGTCCCGGTCATCTTGGGATAGCGCGGGAAGCACTGGATGAGATGAATGAGCATCAACCGGATTTCCGGGAATGGAAAGCCAATATAAACGGAGTGGATTTAAATAATCAGTTTCCGTCTTTTTGGGAGATCGAAAAACAGAGAAAACCACCCAAATCCCCTTCCTACAGGGACTACCCCGGAGATGAACCGCTGACAGAACCGGAAGCGGCAGCGATGAGGGATTTAATCGCAAACGAGCCGCCTGATCGGCTTGTGGCGCTTCACACACAGGGAGAGGAAATTTATTGGGGGTACAAGGGGCTGGAGCCTCCTGAATCAGCCGATGTGATCCAAACATTTGAGCGCCTGAGCGGTTATAAGGGCGTCAGATATATAGACAGCTATGCAGGATTTAGAGATTGGTTTATTCATTTTTTCGGAAGAGAAGGATATACTGTTGAACTCGGCAAAGGAAAAAATCCTTTACCACTGAAACAATTTGACGATATATATTGTAAAAGCAGAGGCATACTTTGGGCATCCTGCTTTTTTGAAAGCTGAAACTTTTCACGGTGAAAATCGTAAATTAGACAGCCAATCATTTATGGAGGGAGAATGGCCGGTTTGAGAGTTTCGTTATGGCTTATTGCCGCTGTGATGACCGTGGCTGCGGCTGGTTGCACACCGCAGCATCAGGAAGGAACGAAAAGCGTTCATCATGAGGAGCCGGAAGGGAAAAAGAAAAGCAGTGCAGCAGTAAAAGATAAAAAAGTGATAGCGCTGAAGGACCGGCACTTTGATGAGGCGGCAGGATGGCTTGATGATGAAACCGTTATATACACCGCAACCGATCCGGTCGCAGGAAGTGAAGTCAAATCATATGATATATTTAAAGGGACGGGCGAAACGATCTACAAGACGGATGACAGGCTGATAGCGGCGGAAGTAAACAGGGAAAAAGGCATGATTCTCATCCAAACCGCCGGAAACGGCTCTGAAATGAAGTTAACTTTGCTTAATTTACAGGGAAAACAGCTATACACAAAAAAATTTCGCACGCATGAACTGCAAGTGGACTGGAATCGGTTTGACCCTTATCTTTTATACGTCACAACTTTTACGAAAGATTGGAATTATGAATCGCGCCTGATTGATGCGAAAGAACAGCAAACCGAAAAAGACATCGCACAGGCCGCCTTTGTTCATTGGACTTCCGCCGACACTTTTGAATATATCAAATGGAATGAACGGAACCGGGAAAAACCGGCTCCTGTTTATTCCTTCAACACAGCGGACGGACGGGAAAAGAAGCTCGCCGGTGATGCCGTACTGCTCGATGTTCTGGGGGATATGCGGCTGATTGTAGCGCCTTCATCCAGTCATCGCCAGGGCACCTACATATTTTCAGACGTTTCTTCTTCGGAAAAGAAAATTTCTTTCAAATTGCCGCTGTTCTCGGAATATGGCAGCCTGTCACCGATGGAATACAGCTACGACCCTCGGCATGAGCTGTTTTATACGTATCAGCCGAATGAGTCGGGCTCCTTGTATGATCTGATTTCCGTCAGTCTCAAAACCGGCAAACGGGAAGTCATTCGTGAAAAAGTGGAAATGCTTCCGATTACCGTATCTCCTGACGGGGATTATGCATTGTACGGTTATACCCAGGATCAAATCATTTCATTCAACTCAAAAACTGCAGCACCCCTTGTGACAAAAGAATAGAAAGGAGAATGGACAGTGGCCATAGCAGACGTTACCATCATACCGATCGGTACCGAAACTCCAAGCGTAAGCGCGTATGTAGCGGAGATTCAAACCATTTTAGAAGGATTTAAAAAAGAAGGCAAAATCCAATATCAGCTGACACCGATGAATACTTTGATTGAAGGGGAATTAAGCGATTTATTTGAGGTGATTCAGACGATTCACGAAGCGCCTTTCCAAAAAGGCATCCACAGAGTGGCGACGAATATCAGGATTGACGACCGCCGCGACAAGAAAACGACGATGGAAGGCAAGCTTGCAAGCGTCCAGCGTCATTTCAGCCAATAAGAAAAACAGCCTTATTCCGGAATAACGGAATAAGGCTGTTTTTGTCTAAAGGCACCGGGTTTAGTGGACTGTCGGATACCCGCTGTTAATGATTGTCATGACGGTAAACCATCCAAACACTAAAAAAGCCGCCCCGCCAAATAAGATGCCAAGAACGTTGATTTGTTTAAGAGAACGAAGAACTCCAAGAGCAGATAATATCGTGACTAGACCGAAAATGATCACGAGCAACATCAATATAAACCCCCTTCGTTTGGATCCCCTGCAGTATATTTCCAATTTTATTTTAACCGTTTTCATCAAATTTGTCGAGGACAACATGATTCATTGAAAGTTTCCCGCAAAACCTTCATAATGGAACAAAGAAAGATGAATCTGAGGTGAAGAAAATGAAATGGAGAAGAATGCCTTTAGGGCCTATCCAGACGAACGCTTATATTTTATCCCATGATGACGGTACCTGTTTAATAATTGATCCCGGCAGCGAATCAGGGAAACTGAATGCATACATAAAAGAAAACGGTTTGAAGCCTCTTGCAGTATTGCTCACTCACGCTCATTTTGATCATATCGGAGCCGTGGACAATGTCAGAAAAGAATGGAACATTCCTGTATACGTACATAAAAATGAAGCTGAATGGCTGACTGATCCTTCATTAAATGGTTCAGCGCTGCTTACGGGACAGACGATCACAGCAGAAAAAGCAGATCATCTGATCGAAGAAGAGGGGGATCTTAAAATCGGCTCTTTTACGCTCCGCATGCTCTTTACGCCTGGACATTCTCCGGGCAGCGTCTCGTATTATGCGGAAGAAGAAAACCTGATCGTTTCCGGGGATGTTTTATTTAAAGGGGGAGTCGGGCGTACAGACCTGCCGGGAGGAAATCAAAAGGTGCTGATGGACAGTATTCATCAAAAACTGCTGACGCTTCCGGAAGAGACGCTTGTGTTAAGCGGTCACGGCCCCGAGACGGACATTGCAACAGAACAGGAACAAAACCCGTTCATCAACGGATTTACTTTGTAAAACATAAAAAAGACGATCCTGATGGATCGTCTTTTTTAATGGCCTCCCTGCCCGGGAACCATAATAAACACAGAATAATATGTAAATGCGGCAAAAAAGACTGTCAAGTAAGCACCGAAAATATAAATGTACATCCGCTCGGTCAAGTTGAGATACGATAAGAACACAAAAAATACAGTTTGACCGAAGAACAGCAGTGATGCATCTTTCATATTTCCTAAATAAAACATGACCGCAAAGATACCTGTCCAGAATCCTAACACACGGAACATGCGATTCATTTATATCCCTCCCAAAAAGCCCCTTTGATTTTATTATAAGCCAATTTATCTTGAAATGTAAACATTTTCATTTTGGGAAAATCAATTCATTTTTTACAATTTTGTGATAAGCATTTTTAAAAAATCACCTGTCACGTGTTTAAACGGAAAATATCACGGGTACTAAAACATACAAAGACAAAGTCAGTACATTTTAAGGAGGAATCATTCATGGAAGAGCTGACCTTTTATTCATACCCGAGCTGCACATCATGCCGGAAAACGAAACATTGGCTGAAAGCGAACCAGGTTGATTTTACAGAGCGGCATCTTTTCAGGGAAACGCCGAATCAGGACGAGCTGAAACATATTTTGTCTCTCACGACCGAAGGAATTGATGAGATATTGGCGACAAGAAGCCAGGCATTTAAAGAGTTAAATCTTGATATCGAAGAATTAACGGTCAGCGAAGTGCTGGAATTGTTAATTCAAAAACCAAAACTGCTGAGACGCCCGATTATCGTAAACGGCGATAAGCTGGTTGTCGGATATAATCCCGGCGAACTCTTAAAATTAAAAAAACACACCTTACACCGTTCTGTTTCCTGAAAAAAACGAAGATTGCTGACACATTGCATGTTCAGCATATCTTCGTTTTTTCGCCTGTGTAACTGGGCTAGCTGGATTCGAACCAGCGCGTCACGGAGTCAAAGTCCGTTGCCTTACCGCTTGGCTATAGCCCAATGCGCTTACGTATAGTGTAGACAATCGATTTCGTTTTATACATAGTGATCAAAATGTTGGTCATATAGCCGATTGATTTTAAAGGAAAACAATGAGGAGGATTGACATGGAAAACAAGCATGCAGCCCTTTATGAGTATTTGGTCAAACAGGCGGACAGAATCACCGATGAATGGCTGTCCCGAACAGCGTCTGAAAAAGAAAAAACGGCACAGCAATATAAGGACTTTATACTGGCTGTTTCAAGGGTATTTGCCAAGGATGAACAGGCGCTATGCTGGGATAAAGCTTCCGGATGCGCCAAGGAAATTGCCTACGACAGGGCTGTTAGCCAAATTCCGGTGACTGAAAGCATAAAGGGGTTTAAAGTGTGCCGTGAACTTTTAATAGATGAAATCGAGCATTTTTCGGATAAACATGCACCGGACTGTTCGAAAAAAGACTTTTTTATCTGGAATAAACAGCTTCACTCAATGATGGATGAGGTTATTGAACAGTTTATTCTTGAATATGAGCATACGACAAAGAGGCAATTGAAGGCGCAGACCGAGATGATACGCGAACTGAGCGCACCTGTTATACCGGTATCAGAACACATCGGTGTGCTGCCGCTCATTGGTGAAATTGATACTCACAGGGCAACGGTGATCATTGAATCTGCGCTTAAGCAGTGTGCTGAGCTTCATCTCTCGCATCTGTTTATTGATATTTCCGGTGTTCCTGTCGTCGATACGATGGTTGCCTACCAGTTGTTCAAAGTCGTAGACAGCACAAAACTACTTGGCGTTGAGACGGTTCTTTCGGGCTTGAGACCGGAGATTGCCCAAACAGTTGTGAAGCTTGGGATGGATTTTTCGCATATTAACACAGAACAGAGCCTTGCTAAGGCGCTTTGCAATAAAGGCTTTTGCATCCGTGAAAACGGCAAGGCTGAAGAGAAGGTTTAAATTTCTCATTTCAGCAGTTGGAAGCTGAATAAAATAGTCAAATCGGTATTCGGAAATTCCGTTTTTGCTTCGTATTCAGCTTGATTTGCGATTTTTAAGGATTTGATGCTTCCGATGTTTTTCGTATAAACTGCGCTTAGAAAGGAGGCGCAATGGTTTGTACACGATTGAATCATTAAGCGGAAGATTAATTGACGAGGCATATAGAATGAAGGCGTCAGACATTCATATTGTTCCCGGTGAAAAAGAGGCGGTGGTTCGCTTCAGGATTGATGATGAACTTTTTCAAAAAGAAAGATTAACGAGAAATGAGTGCTCAAGGCTCATTTCTCACTTTAAATTCCTTTCTTCGATGGATATTGGGGAAAGACGGCTGCCGCAAAGCGGAGCTTTGACTCTTTATATCAACCGTCAGCCCGTTCATTTAAGAATGTCCACTCTGCCCACCATCCATGATGAAAGCTTGGTCATCAGGCTTCTTCCCAAGATGAGCAGCAAGCCGCTCACAAAGCTCTCATTGTTTCCGAGTGCAACATTCAAGCTGCTGTCTTTTCTGAAGCATTCCCACGGATTAATTCTGTTCACCGGTCCGACAGGCTCGGGGAAAACGACAACACTCTATTCTTTAATCGAATACGCTAAGCGGCATTTTAAGCGAAATATCATTACCTTGGAAGACCCTGTTGAATCAAGAAGCGAAAACATTTTGCAAGTGCAAGTAAACGAAAAAGCTGGCATGACTTATTCTGCGGGGTTGAAGGCGGTGCTTCGCCACGATCCGGACATGATCATCCTCGGGGAAATTCGCGATGCCGAAACAGCCCAAATCGCAGTCAGGGCAGCTTTGACAGGACACCTTGTTTTATCGAGCATGCATGCGAAAAATGCCAAAGGCGCAATATACAGGCTGCTCGAGTTCGGCGTTGATATGACAGAAATTGAACAAACACTGGTCGCAATCAGCGCCCAGCGCCTCGTCGGTCTCGTCTGCCCGTTTTGCGGCGACAACTGCTCTTTATATTGCAGATTGTCGAGGCCTGTGAGAAGAGCAAGCGTCTTCGAGCTTTTGTACGGAAAAAGCCTCAATCTCTGCATCGAAGAAGCAAAAGGCAGGTGCGGTGACATAAAAACAGAAACATTGAAAACGCTGATCCAGAAGGGAATAGCACTCGGATATCTGCCGTCGAATACTTATGAACGCTGGATAGGCCATGAAGATTAAAATGAAGTGGCCCGTCCGGGAACAGGCGGACATTCTGAAAAAACTCGGAGACATGATGAAGAGCGGATATACGATTTTGGATGCTTTAAGTATGCTGAAACTGCAATTGAATGAAAGGCGAAGAGCAGATCTGACATTTGCGATGGAGAAGCTGACAGAAGGGCGACCTGTGTTTCAAGTGCTTGAAATGATTTCATTTCATAAGGATGCTGTTACCATTGTTTACTTTGCCGAACAGCACGGGAATTTGCCATATGCCTTTCGGCAGAGCGGAGAGCTGCTTCACCGCAAGATCGCTCAAACCGAAAAACTAAAGAAAGCCGCCAGATATCCCTTGTTTTTAGTTTTAACGGTCTGCGTCATTATCTCTATTATGAAATCGGCAATCATCCCGCAATTTTCCGCGATCTATGAATCAATGAACGTTGAAACGTCTTTTGCAACGACCCTCATCTTTTCGGTTTTTGATCATTTTTATCTTTTTATCGCAGGAATGATGTTGATTGCCGCCGCTTTATCCCTCTATTATCTGTGTTCATTTCGCCATAAACCTCCAGAAGACAAAATGACCTTTCTCATTAGAATTCCCTTGCTGGGCCAAACCTTCAAACTATTCAACAGTTATTTTTTATCGCTCCAATTGAGCAATCTTTTGCAAGCTGGTCTGTCTGTATATGACAGTTTAAAAGCATTTGAAAGCCAGCCGTTTTTATCATTTCATAAAAATGAAGCGAAGCGTCTGATCGAGCGGCTGAAACAAGGGGAGAGTCTGGAGCAGATGCTGGCCGGGCATCCGTTTTATGAAAATGATCTGGCGAAGGCTGTTGCTCACGGCCAATTAAACGGACTCTTATACAGAGAGCTGTATTCATACAGTCAATTTTTGATTGAACGGCTTGAACGGAAAGCAGAAAAATGGACAGGTTTGATCCAGCCATTGATTTACGGGCTAACAGCGGCGATGATATTAATTCTTTATTTGTCTATGCTTTTGCCAATGTATCAAATGATGAACCAGTTATAAGGAGGACGGAACTGTGAATGAAAAGGGATTTACACTGATAGAAATGTTAGTCGTCATGCTCGTCATCTCCATCCTGCTGTTGATCACCATACCGAATGTGACCAAGCATAATCAAAGTATTCAAAAGAAAGGATGCGAAGGGTTAATTAATATGGTTCAAGCGCAAATCACGGCTTATCAAATGGATCATGACGGGAAAACGCCGAGTAGGGCGGACCTTGAATCTGAAGGTTACGTGAAGAAGAACTTAAAGTGCCCGAATGGGAAAGCAATTAAAATTTCAAACGGCAAAGCACAGGCTGATTGACGGTTATGAATCAAAAAGGATTTACGCTTTTGGAAAGCCTAACTGTATTGATGATCGGTTCCATTATGCTCTCTCTTCTCTTTGCCGCACTGCCTCCCGTTTATGAAAAAAGAGTTGTTCAGCACTTTGTCTCACAGCTTGAAGAGGATCTGCTTTACGCACAGCAGACAGCTCTCGTCCGCCATACGACGGTTAAGGTGCAGTTTGACTTTGCCGGCTGCCGCTATATTATTAAGCACGCGGACGAAGGCTCATCGCCTAAGCTGGTCAGGACATACAGTTGCCATATTGCGTTCAAAAAAGCGACGCTCAAACGAACTCTTACTTTTAACCCAAGCGGAGTTCCGAATCAAGGGGGAAAAATCGTGATCGATACACAGCACGCCTCTTTTGCACTGACGATCTATTTAGGAAGCGGAAAGATTAATGTGCAAAAAAAATAGAGGCTTTACAACAGTTGAAGCTGTTTCCGCATTCGGCATTTGGGTCATGATCACCATGTTATTGATTCCTATGGTTCATCAGCTGTCTTTGCAGCGCGGGGCATCTGAAAAAGAAGAAGAGGCATATCGCATATTGGATGAAAAGATCAGCCGATACACACTGACCGGACGGTTTCAGCCTAAAGAAACTGTGCTTTACCGAAACACATCTTACTTTATTGAATGGAAGGAGCAGGGAGATGATTATGAAGTATGCATCTCCATTAAAAAAAGAGACAGTCAAAGGCGTTGCTTCACCATTTTGCGGTCAAAAGGGATTTACCCTTCTTAATGTACTGGTTTCCTTAATGGTGTATATGTTCATTGCAGGAACGATGGCCTCGATATTTCATCTGTTTTTATCCCCGGAAAGAAACGGTGCGGATATTCACCCGCGCGAATGGACGATTACTGCCGAGCAAATATTGAAGGAGTGCAGGAACTCGGTTGATATAAGAGCGGGCGACGATCATCAGTCATTGGAAATGACAAATCGCCAAGGTGCCGCCGTTCGCTATGAGAAATATCAGACAGTTATTCGAAAAAGAGTCACTGGAAAAGGTCATGTGCCGCTTTTGCAACATGTCAAACACATGAGGTTTGTGATTGAAGATCATCTGCTGATCCTTGAAGCGACAAGTTTAAGCGGCAAGTCATACCGTACGTCCATTCCGCTCTATCATATGTAAAAGGTGATCACGTGAAAAATTCAAAAGGATTCATTTATCCGGCTGCTGTTTTCACAGCTGTGATTTACATGCTCTGCGCGGGTCATTCAGCCGTTTTATTATCGAATCAACGAATGTTTGCACAGCAAACAAAAGAATTTCATATTCAGCAAAACCTTCTCCAAAATGGAATGCTCCATGCCCTGTCTCATATTCACGAAGAGACAAAAGAGAAAATTCAAAAACAGCATGGCTTGATATCGTATACTGTCAATCCGGCTCATCAGCGGCTCAAGCGAGTGAAGATAGAGGTAACGACAGCTTCCGGCACAGAAACGAGCGCTGAATTTCAATATGATTTGAGCACTAAGAAAATCACACAGTGGAAAGAATATTAAAAATTGTGTGTCGGAATCATGAAGAATGTATAAAAAAAGATTCGTATGACAACACTTCAACTGACAGAACTCCCCAAGAGGTGATGTGATGAAAACGAACGATTATGTTAAATATATGACGGAACAGCTCGTAAAATATATGGACACGCCTAAGCAGGAAAGAAAAGAAATGAAAGAAAAACGTAAAGAATCAAAGCCGCCGTCCAGGATATATCAATGGTTCGGCATTCTTCCTCTTGGGTGTATCATGTTTTTTAAAAGGCATAAATAAAGACAAGCCGCTTTCTACTGCAAAGCGGCTTATTTATATTCTTCCACAACGACGACTTTGTTGATTTTGTGTGTCGCAGGTTCAAATGAAATTGTAACAAATACTCCGAAATTTTTATTTCCTTCACTCAATGTGACATGGTATTGTTTGACCGCTTCATCCGCCCGCTTTCGATCCCATACTTTTTTCGTGAGACGCACTTCTGCTTCCGGATACCTCTTTTTTGCTTCCTCAACCGCTTTTTCTTCCCACTTAGACATGCGGGCTGTTTCGTAAGCTGCCGCATGGGCATTGAGCGGCCCGATGCTTGCAAGCAGTAAAAAAGAGCATAACATAGCATTTTTCAGCACGGGGCATCATCCTTTCTATCCTATTTTTTCCTTGTCAACAGTGTTTATACAAAAATGAAGAAGAAATTATGTACTTTATAAAGAACTTCAATCTTTTCAAAAAGATGAGAATTTGAGAGATTTTTTGAGGAATTAAACGAAAACGTTCTGTAAAACGAACTTAATCGACTATTTTGATAGTTTTCAAATGGCACATTTGTTCTTTATACTCTAACTATCAAGTTCTTTAAAACGAACGAGCGAAAAAAGCCATTACATACTCGCTAGGAGGGTAGTCATGATCCGATTATCTCGAACTAGGAGATCCCGAAAAAGAGCCGGAAAAAACATCATCGTTTTTCAAATGCTGCTGATCATTTATCTTTTAATTGGATTGGGGAGTCAGCTGTCACAGCATACAAACGCATCATTTCACGATGTGGAAACATACAGCATGACAATGAAAGCGGCCTCTTCATTTCCTCAAGATGGGAAACAGTGGGACGGGAGCAATTTGAAGCTTCAAAAACAGACAAAGACGAAAGGAACGGTCTGTGCACCGCTGACATTGTTTGCAGAATATAAAAACCGCGGCAGCCAAATCGCCGACTCTGAATGGAAGTGGGAGCTGCATAAACTCGGTAATGCCAAAAAACCGTTAGAGGACGGGACTGTGATCGATAAAGGCGCGTTCAAAAAAGAAGCCGAAAAGAACATCTACCGGATAGAGTCAAAGCGGGCGGCAAAAGGAGGGCTCTACGCATTTAAATTGATTAAGCCTGAAGGCCATCCCGATGTGAAAAAGGGCAAACCTTTTATTTGGTCAAATGTGATGAAGCTTCAAGACTGTAAAGAAGAAACACCGAAGCCGCCTAAAAAAGCATCAAAAAAGCCGAAGCAAACAGAACAGACAGAAACACGGGAAAAGTCTGAACAGGACATAGAGAAAACACCAAAGAGCAGTGAATCAGTAGATAAAGAAAATAGAAAAGAAGAAAATTCATTAGAAAGCGGGGAAGCGTCATGAAACATGTGATCAAATGGGTCAGCAATATCTTATATGTGATTATTTTCACACTCATCATCGCCGCGGTCATCGTCGTGATTTCGACAAAGTCGTCCGGCGGAGAGCCGCAGCTCTTCGGCTATCAATTGAAAACGGTTTTATCCGGTTCGATGGAGCCGGAGTTTAAAACAGGTTCTGTGATAGCCGTTCAAAAGATTGAAAATCCCGGGTCTTTGAAAAAGGGAGATGTCATTACATTCATGCAAGACGAAAACACCATGGTTACCCACCGAATTATCGGTATAACAAAAAATAAATCAAACCTCATGTTTAAAACAAAGGGTGACAATAACCAAAACCCTGATTCCGATCCGGTGCTGGCGGAAAATGTTGTCGCTAAGTATTCGGGCATTACGGTTCCGTATGCCGGGTATTTTCTGGATTTTGCAAGTAAACCGATCGGCACAGCCATATTGCTGATCGTGCCGGGACTCTTGTTGATTCTTTATGCAGTGATTACTGTATCCGCGGCTTTAAGAGAGATTGACCAAAAAACTAAGGCAATTGAAGCCGCCGGGAAAGATCAATCAGTTTCCATGTAATCTTCGTTGGTCACCTGAACATTCAGGTCTCCATATATACAGATTTTCTTATTATAAAAGGAGGAGTTATCAATGGGTACAAAGAAAAAACTCGGATTAGGCGTTGCGTCTGCTGCGCTTGGACTGGCATTAGTAGGAGGAGGAACTTGGGCTGCGTTTAACGACATCGAAACAACTCAAGCAACTTATGCAGCAGGTACGCTTGACCTGAATGCGAAAGATACATCTGCAAGAGTTAACTTGTCCAACTTAAAACCTGGCGACAAATTCACTAAAGATTTCGAATTCAAAAATGACGGATCACTTGCGATTAAAGAAGTGCTGATGCAGGTTGGCTACAGCAATTTCCTTGACGGAAACGCGAAAAACGGCGGAAAAAGCACAGCGGAAGACTTCCTGAAACAATTTAAAGTCAGCGTTCTGACTGTCGGAGTTGAAGGCGGAAACGGCTATCCTAAAAACATCATTTTAGATGAAGCCAACCTTTATGATCTGTACAATATGTCCGCGAAAAAAGATAAGGCCGCGTACGAAAAAGTGAAGAAAGCAATCGAGCCAGAGTTCCTGCATGACAATGGCAAAATCAATGTAGCGACAATCAACGGAAAAACGGCGCCTGAATACGACGGCATTCCGAAAGATCCATATGACTTTGACAAAGTTCAATTGGTGATTGAGTTCGTCAATGACAAAACAACAGACGCCAGCGGCAGAATGGTACAGAACAAATATCAAGGAGATTCTGTGCAGCTTGACTTCTCATTCGAAGGTACTCAATGGAACGGCTTGACAATCGACGGCAAAAAACATGCCGATGAAAAAGGTTATGTAAAAGAGAACGAAAGAGCACACAGTGAAGATAAATAATGGTGCAATTTAAAAAACGGATCTGTATGATCCGTTTTTTTATGTTCATGAGGAATCGGCTTATTCAGCGTAAAAAATGCCAAAGGGAGTAAGATATGTTTCCCTTACTCCTTTTCCTGTCTTTTCTTCCACTTTTGATAATCTAAAAATTCTCGAAATTGTTTTTTAGAAACCCCTGATGCCATAGCGTCACGAACTAGATTTTCCCATTCACTATCTAATTGACCATCGTATTCGGTTTCATCTTTCTCATTGAGCAGGGTATGAACCGAGACGTCCAGAACAGCGGAGACTTTTTCTAGAAATTGAATGGAGGGGTTTGTTTGCAAGTTTCTTTCTATTGAACTTAAATAAGACTTCGCTACCCCAGCCTTTTCAGCTAGTTCAGATAGTGAGTAGCCTTTTTCTTTTCGATATTGTTTAATACGCTGGCCAATCAATGTCATCACCTTCCTTTCGATATTATAGCACATTCAGAAAGGATTTATTGAATGACTTCTTTCAATTGATGCGGAAGGTTTTGAAGACTTCTCACCCAAATTGAGAAAAATACGTATATCCTCTGGACTAATGCCTTGTTCAAGAGCGTGTTTAATCAGTTCTGTCCACTCCTCATCCAATTCTTCTTTCTCATTTTTATCTTTATTCATACATTTCCCCCCCAAAATACTTCATTATGTATTTCAGACAACCGTGTTGTGATAAACAAAGATAAACCCCGAGACTCAACACTTTACCAAGCTTGTCCAAATGGTGTTACGAAAGTTCCTCCTATCTCTTTAGTTCTATTATAAGTCCAGCTCACTGAATAAAAACAAGAATGTTGTCGAATCGGAAAAATTATCCTGAATTTTTTTTGTGCAAATAAAATAATCCCCCGTTTTGAACTTTAATATCGATTTTAGGCTCGTAAAGCGTTTGGAGAGCCTTTTTCTCAATTTCGTATTCCTCCGGTTTTTCTTCAGTATCCTCGTAAAATTGGTTTAAAAGTGACAGGTCGTTATTCCAGCGTTTCAGGGAAGCTTCAGCCCAATCAAGCGGCTCGCTTCTGGCCGCCTGTTCGATATAGCGCTCAAGCCGTTTAATGCCGCTTTCCGGCTTAATCAACGGCGACATCGTGTAGCAGTAGTCAGAGATCTGTGAAGAGAGATCTCGGGCCTCCATTTGTTCTTGAAACGATTCGACCAGCTGACCGCTGATTAAATGAAGGCCGAGAGACAGAAGCTTATCTTTTTTCATGTCGGATTGGTACGAGATCGTCACATTCATGCCGAGCCACGGTTCCAGGGAAATATGGGCTCCATCGGAACGGATTTTCTCATAAAGGCGAATAAATTTGCCGTTTTTTTGCACGGCCTGGAAAATTTGAAAAAGTCTTGGTGATCCAAAATGAATAAACTCACCTTCGATATCGGAAGGGGCCTCGTCTTCATTCGTGATCAGCGTGATTTTCATCGGATTAGGTTCTCCGCCCGTCTTTTCGAGCCAGTGCCAGTAAAACGGCCTGTTCATAATCTGTTTATCGACTTCAACCGTCAGCTGCACAGTCATGTGGCCTGAACTTTTGTCGGTGATCGTGCAGCCGTTTGCGATGAAAAAGCGTTCTAAAAACAGGTATATTTCTTCCTGACGCATTTGATTTTAGCCTCCGATCTGTTCTTGGTTTGAAACGGCTTCATTTCCGTATGAAATGAAAGAGGTTAAGTTTTCCATTTTAATCTTCATTTCCTCGTCTGTTGCGGAGTAAAAGAGAATGTCATGAAGGTGGTCTTCAAAATTGCCGACCTCGATTTTTGTTAAAATATCATCCAAGTCTCCGACGACTTTTTCGAACAAATGGATCTTTTCATAGAGAAGTTTTAAAATATGCTCTTCTACGGTATGCTTTGTTGCCATGTTGTAAATGTAAACATCGCGTTCCTGGCCGAGCCGGTGAATCCGGCCGATCCTTTGTTCGAGACGCATCGGGTTCCACGGAAGGTCATAGTTGATGATTTTATTGCAAAATTGAAGGTTTATCCCTTCGCCGCCTGCTTCAGTCGCGATCAGAACTTGAACTTTGCCCCTGAACAAATCTTTCATCCAGTCTTTCTTTCCTCTTTTAAATCCGCCTCTGAACGGTACAGAACTGATGCCGTTCTGCTGGAGGAACCATTGCAGATAAATCTGCGTCGCCCTGTATTCAGTAAAGATGATGACTTTGTCATCGAGTTCTTGAATGAGCTCAACAACTTTCAGCGCTTTTGAATTTTGCGCGACCTCGTTGACCTTTTCGATCAAATGGTGGATGACAGGTTCGGAGATCACCGGCGCTTCGCGATCCTTTCGGTCAAGCATGTTTTTCAGCGTCATATAGACAGCTTCTCTGCTTGAACAGCATTCGCGCTCCAATGTCATGATTGAGAACATGCTTGATGAATGCTGATGACTTGTCTTCAGCTTTTTAATCTCGTCATACAAAGCCTGTTCTGTAGGAGAAAAGGAAATGGGCACGGTTTCGACATGGCGCTTCGTCCAGGTGATGCCGGTATCATGCCGTCTGTTTCTGATCATGACTTTATTGATAAGGGACTTTAAGCGTTCATGCGCTTCAGCTGAATTGATCTGTTTTGTATAATCTTTGTTGAAGTTGCTTTCATTTCCCAAGTGTCCGGGTTTTAGCAGGGAAACGAGATTAAATATTTCGTCGATCTTGTTTTGGATGGGCGTCGCCGTCAGCATCAGGCAATATTTTTTCTTTAAGCTGCGGACAAACTCGTAATTTTTTGTTTTATTGTTTTTCAGTTTGTGAGCTTCATCAATAATCACCACATCATACTGGATCGACAAAACCGTCTCCCTGTGCGGCGACCGCTTTGCCGTGTCAAGGGAGGAGACGACAACATCGCACTGCTCCCAGACATAGCTTTTTTTCTGTTCCACGGCCGGAATTAAAAACTTTTCCCGCAGTTCCTTCACCCATTGCGAGACGAGCGAGGCGGGGACGAGGATTAAGATTTTCTTGGCCAGCCCGCGAATCATGTATTCTTTTAATATCAGCCCAGCCTCGACCGTTTTGCCGAGGCCCACTTCATCCGCCAAGATGGCTTTTCCGTTCATCTGCTCGACTACCTTCCGGGCGACTTCGAGCTGATGGGGAAGCGGGGTGAATCCTGGGAGGTGATAAGGGGCCTGCAAGCCTTCAAACGTCGGAATCGCAAGCCTTTTCTGCACTTCACAGGAAAGCTTGTAAAGCTCCCAATTCGCCCATGGTCCGTCTTCATCAAGGTGCTTTTTGAATTGTTCCGGCCACTCGTTGTCGAAATGAATGTCTGGTCTCATCACTAATGCCGCCTTTCTCTTCTGAGATTCAAATGTTCTTTTTTAAAAGAAAATATTGCGTGAAAAAAACGGATTTTACTAACAAATAAACAAAACACGAACATTCTTATTTTAAAATAATAAATTGTTAATGATTTTTCCTGTTGCCCAATTGTTGTGATGATGGTAGGATATTTGTAGATCATCAGTAAAAAAATCATAAGCTTTATATAGTATGTCCATGAAAAGAAATGAATATGAGCGAATGACAGCAAGGGGAGAGACCGATAGCGGGAAACCTAAAAGCGGCGCCGAAGGAGCAAGCTGGGGAACAGTGAATCTCTCAGGCAAAAGAACTCTTGCTTGACGCAACTCTGGAGAGAGTTTGTATCATATGATGTTTTAACAAACCACCAAAGGGGACATCTTTGCTTTTGATGCAAAGTAAACTTTCAGGTGCCAGGACAGAGAGCCTCAGAACTGACAAAGGGGCTTCTCTGTCCTTTTTTGTGCCGTCCAAAGCGGCGGAACCATCCAGGTGATGTTGGAATCTTTCTTGTTTTCTGATGATTGGCAAACTTGTTTTTAGTTTGAAAAGCGAAGGGGGAAGCAGAATGCTTAAACGAACGCCTTTATTTGACCTTTATAAGGAATATGGCGGAAAAACGATTGATTTTGGCGGCTGGGAACTGCCTGTTCAATTTTCTTCAATTAAAGAGGAGCATGAAGCCGTCAGGACGAAAGCGGGGCTTTTTGACGTCTCACACATGGGGGAGGTCGAAATCACAGGAACAGACAGCCTTCCGTTTTTGCAAAAACTGTTGACAAACGATGTTTCGACACTGAAAGAAGGCGGTGCCCAGTATACGGCCATGTGCTATGAAGACGGCGGAACGATCGACGATCTCCTCGTCTATAAAAAAGCGGCCAATGTCTACATGCTCGTCATTAACGCAGCCAATATCGACAAAGACGTCGATTGGATGAACAAGCACCAAGAAGGAGACGTTTCGGTTCGAAACGTGTCTGGCGAGGTTGCGCTGCTTGCCCTTCAAGGACCGAAGGCCGAATCGATTTTAAAACAGGTCGCAGATAGCGATCTTGCCGGGTTAAAGCCATTTACGTTCAGGGATGATGCGGCGATTGGCAGCGTGCAGGCGCTTGTGTCCAGAACGGGATACACGGGAGAGGACGGCTTTGAGATTTACTGCCGGAGTGAAGATGCAGCCTACATTTGGAAGCTGCTTCTTGAAACGGGCAAGGATTCGGGATTAGTGCCGTGCGGCCTCGGGGCCAGAGATACGCTGAGGTTTGAAGCGAAGCTGCCGCTGTACGGACAAGAGCTCTCAAAAGATATTACACCGATCGAAGCCGGCATCGGATTCGCCGTCAAAACAAACAAAGCCTCGGACTTCTTCGGAAAAGCCGTCCTGGCAAGCCAAAAGGAACATGGAGCGGACAGAAAGCTCGTCGGCCTTGAAATGATCGATAAAGGCATTCCAAGGCACGGCTACGCCGTCTATTATCAAGGCGAACAAGCAGGCGAGGTGACAACCGGCACACAGTCGCCGACCTTAAAGAAAAACGTCGGCCTCGCATTGCTGAAAAAAGAAGCCTGTGCCCTCGACACCGTCGTTGAAGTGGAAATCAGAAATAAGCGCTTGAAAGCCAAAATCGTGAAAACCCCATTTTACAAACGGCAGCCGTAAGTTTGCCAAGGCCGTGAAAGGAGACTGAAGATGAAGCACCGTTACCTGCCAGCTACAGATCAGGATAAAAAAGAAATGCTTGAGGCAATTGGAGTCGAGAAGATCGACGAGCTATTCTCCGATATACCCGAAAGCGTTAAATTTAAAGGGGAATACCAAATTAAAAAGGCAAAGTCCGAGACTGAGCTCACAAAAGAGCTGACGAAACTCGCGGCTAAAAATAAAGATACAGTGATGCACGCCTCTTTTTTGGGAGCGGGCGTATACGATCATTACCAGCCCGTCATCGTGGACCACGTGATTTCGCGGTCGGAATTTTACACGGCCTATACACCGTATCAGCCTGAAATTTCTCAAGGGGAGCTCCAGGCGATCTTTGAATTTCAAACGATGATTTGCGAGCTGACGGGCATGGATATCAGCAACTCGTCGATGTATGACGGGGGAACGGCATTAGCCGAAGCGGCAATGCTTGCTTCAGGACATACAAAAAAGAAAAAAATCGTCGTTTCGGAAACCGTCCATCCCGAATCGCGCGAGGTTTTAGTAACGTATGCGAAAGGACAGTACATCGACGTGGTAGAAGTCCCTGCCAAAAACGGAACAACAGATCTTGCGGCTCTTGATGAAGCCGTCTGCGAAGATACAGCAGCAGTGATCGTCCAATACCCTAACTTTTTCGGGCGAATTGAGCCGCTGAAAGACATTGAACCGATCGCCCATAAAGGGAAAAGCATGTTCATCGTGTCCGCCAATCCGCTGGCTCTCGGGCTTTTAACACCGCCCGGGGCACTGGGAGCTGACATCGTTGTCGGGGATGCCCAGCCGTTCGGAATACCGGCCGCTTTCGGCGGGCCGCACTGTGGATTCTTTGCCGTCACGAAAAAATTGATGAGAAAAGTGCCTGGCCGTCTCGTCGGTCAGACGGAAGATGAAAACGGGAAAAGGGGATTCGTTCTCACCTTGCAGGCGCGCGAGCAGCATATCAGACGGGATAAAGCAACATCAAATATATGCTCCAACCAGGCGCTCAATGCGCTTGCCGCATCAGTCGCCATGACGGCGCTCGGCAAAAAAGGCGTCAAGGAAATCGCGTGGCAGAACCTGCAAAAAGCGGCTTACGCAAAAGAAGCAGCTAAACGGGCCGGTCTTGAAGTCGTGTTTGACGGGCCGATGTTCAATGAGTTTGTCGTCAGGCTCAATGAACCTGTCGAAAAAGCGAATGAACGCCTGCTTGAGAAAAATATTATCGGAGGCTACGATCTCGGCGCTTCATATCGGGATTTAAAACAGCACATGCTGATCGCCGTGACAGAGCTCAGAACAAGAGAGGAAATCGATACACTCATGAATGAATTGGGGGATCGCCATGAATAATCAGGATCAATCGCTTATTTTTGAAGTATCAAAAGAAGGGCGGGTCGGCTACAGCCTTCCTGAGCTTGACGTCCCTGAAACAGATGTGACAGACGTCCTTGACGAAGCGTATCTCAGAGATGAACCGGCAGATCTCCCCGAAGTGTCTGAGCTTGATATTATGCGCCATTATACGGCTTTATCGAGGCGCAACCACGGAGTGGATTCGGGCTTTTATCCGCTCGGTTCATGCACGATGAAGTACAACCCGAAGATTAACGAAAAAATCGCGAGAATCCCAGGACTTTCTGCGATCCATCCGCTCCAGGATGAACGGACCGTGCAGGGTGCGCTGGAGCTCTTGTACGACTTGAGCGAGCATTTGGAAGAGATCACGGGGATGGATGAGGTCACCCTTCAGCCGGCTGCGGGTGCGCACGGCGAGTGGACCGGGCTGATGATGATCCGCGCGTTCCATGAGGCAAACGGCGATCATAAAAGGACGAAGGTCATTGTACCTGATTCGGCCCACGGTACAAACCCGGCGTCTGCGACTGTTGCCGGATTTGAAACGGTCACCGTCAAATCGAATGACGACGGTCTTGTTGATCTCGAAGATTTAAAGCGTGTCGTAGATGAAGAAACAGCCGCGTTAATGCTGACTAATCCAAATACGCTCGGCCTTTTTGAAGAAAATATTTTAGAAATGGCTGAAATCGTCCATAAAGCCGGAGGAAAGCTGTACTATGACGGAGCGAACCTAAACGCCGTTCTCAGCAAAGCAAGGCCGGGTGACATGGGATTTGACGTCGTCCATTTGAACCTTCACAAAACCTTTACAGGACCGCATGGAGGCGGAGGACCTGGATCAGGCCCTGTCGGCGTCAAGAAGGAATTGATTCCGTATTTGCCGAAGCCGGTGCTGGTGAAAAAAGATGGCCGTTATACCTTTGACCATGACCGTCCGCATTCGATCGGCAGGGTGAAACCTTACTACGGAAACTTCGGCATCAATGTGAGAGCTTATACGTACATTCGTTCAATGGGGCCGGACGGGCTCAAAGAAGTAACGGAAAACGCCGTTTTAAATGCGAATTATATGATGAGAAAGCTTGCTCCATACTACGATCTGCCGTTTGACCGGCACTGTAAGCACGAATTTGTGCTGTCGGGAAGGCGCCAGAAAAAGCTGGGAGTCAGGACGCTTGACATCGCAAAGCGGCTTTTGGACTTTGGCTTCCATCCGCCGACTATCTATTTCCCGCTCAATGTCGAGGAATGCATCATGATTGAACCGACAGAAACAGAGTCTAAAGAAACGCTCGATGCGTTTATCGATACGATGATCCAGATTGCAAAAGAAGCGGAGGAAACGCCTGAAGTCGTTCAAGAAGCACCGCATTCAACCGTTGTGAAACGCATGGATGAAACAAAAGCTGCGCGGAAGCCCGTGCTGCGTTATGAAAAATGATAAGAAGCCGGCGGATCGATTTCGCCGGTTTTTTTGTAAAAAAAACAAAACATCTTTATGTAAACGGTTTATGTACTGAATGATAAGGATTTCTCTCGTATTAAATAGTAAATTCATCAAATTTAAAATTAAAAATAAAAATTACATTGTAAAACGTGATAGTTTCAATGTTTATATGAAATATAATGGTTTAATTTACCTTGAAAGAAGAGGATTATGGAGCATTTAAAAGGATTCACAAGGATAGAGAGTGATAACGATGAATATGAAGGTTTGATACAAAATGACAGTGAATATGCCGTTTGTCTCATATGTTACATAAATGTTACGGTATATTAGATTGCTTCATACGGGAGGAGAAATATGAATTCAGACGAAAAGCCAATCAAGATAAAAGTAGAAAAAGTGTCTAAAGTTTTTGGGAAAAATACAAAGAAAGCAACGCAGCTGCTTGCCGATGGCAAAACCAAAAAAGAAATTCTGAAAGAAACCGGGGCGACCGTCGGGGTGAACCAAGCGGATTTTAGCGTGTATGAAGGTGAGATATTTGTCATCATGGGTCTATCAGGGAGCGGTAAATCAACCTTGGTGCGGCTTTTAAACCGGCTGATTGAACCGACTGCAGGACATGTGTACATAGATGGTGACATGATAACAAATATGTCCAAAGACCAGCTTCGGGAAATCCGCCGGAAAAAAATCAGCATGGTCTTTCAAAAGTTCGCTCTGTTTCCGCACAAAACGATTCTTGAAAACACAGAGTACGGATTGGAACTGCAAAAAGTCGATAAAAGTAAACGCCGGATAAGAGCTATGGAATCATTAAAGCTTGTCGGTCTTGAAGGATATGAACAGCAATATCCGGATCAGCTGAGCGGCGGGATGCAGCAGCGCGTCGGGCTTGCCCGCGCATTGACGAATGATCCGGACATTCTGCTGATGGACGAAGCGTTCAGCGCGCTTGACCCGCTGATTCGCAAAGATATGCAGGATGAACTCCTCGATTTGCATGAATCAGTAGGCAAAACGATTATTTTCATTACCCATGATCTTGATGAAGCGCTGAGAATCGGCGATCGAATCGCATTGATGAAAGACGGAAACATCGTTCAAATCGGTACGCCGGAAGAGATCTTAATGAACCCGTCAAATGAATATGTTGAAAAATTCGTTGAAGATGTCGACTTGTCTAAAGTGCTGACAGCCGGTCATATTATGAAACGCGCTGAAACCGTACGCGCAGACAAAGGGCCGCGCGTCGCTCTGACGCTGATGAAAAACCTCGGGATTTCCTCAATTTATGCCGTTGACAAACACAATAGGCTTCTTGGTTCTGTTGATGCTGAAACAGCTAAAAAAGCAGCCGAAAAAAGCCAGACGCTGGAGAGCGTCATCTCGAGAGACATTACAACCGTGGAAGAGAATGCGATCCTGACGGATATTTTTGAATTGGTCTCTGATGCCAGCATCCCGATTGCTGTCGTCGATGAAAAACAGCGGATGAAAGGGATCATCGTCAAAGGCGCGTTAATCGGAGCGCTTGCCGGAAATGACCGGTATATTAATGCACATTCAGATCATGAACCAGCTCATGAAACTGTTGTTCAGGAGGTGAGATAATGTTTACTTTATCATCGCTTCCCCGCATTCCTTTAGCCGATTGGATCGATCAGTTTGTTGACTGGCTGACGGTGTCGTTCGGCGGGGTATTTAACGGAATTGCCAGCGGAGTGGAATCGTTTGTTGATGCGATTGTCCAAGGCCTGGGTTTTGTTCCGCCGGTTATTTTGACCGTTATCTTTGCCGCGCTCGTCTGGCTGATCAGCAAAAGAGGCATTGCGCTGTTTACTTTAATCGGATTTTTTATCATTGATTATTTAGGATATTGGGACGCCATGCTCCAGACATTGGCGCTTGTCGTCACATCCGTTCTGATTTCTGTCATTATCGGCATTCCGGTCGGAATCTGGGGCTCCCAAAAGAAAACGGTTCGGAGAATCGTTACGCCCATTCTTGACTTAATGCAGACGATGCCGGCATTCGTTTATTTGCTTCCGGCCATCTTCTTTTTCAATATCGGGGTTGTGCCGGGTGTTGTCGCTTCCGTTATCTTTGCGATGCCTCCGACAATCCGGATGACAATCTTAGGAATTCAGCAGGTGCCGGAAGATCTGATTGAAGCTACAGAAGCATTTGGTTCAACGACAAGCCAGCGGCTCTTTAAAGTGCAGCTGCCGCTTGCGACGAGAACCATTCTGGCCGGTATCAATCAAAGCATCATGCTTGCGTTGTCAATGGTCGTTATTGCATCCATGGTAGGTGCGCCTGGACTTGGAGAAGAAGTTTACCGGGCTGTTACCCAGCTGCAAACGGGTACCGGTGTAGAAACCGGGCTTGCGATTGTTATTATTGCGATCGTACTTGACCGGGTTACACAAAATATAAAATTGAAAAAAAGCAGGGGGAATGCATAATGTGGAAAAAGATAGCGGGAATCGGCACTGCAGCAGTACTGACATTGGGTCTGGCTGCCTGCGGAAGCAGCAATAATAATGAAAACGCGTCTGTAGGCGATCAAGTCAGTTATAAAATTACCGGCATTGATCCTGGAGCGGGCATTATGAATGCAACGGACAAGGCGCTCAAGGATTACAATCTCAGCAAGTGGGCTGTAACATCAGGCTCAAGCTCAGCGATGACAGCTGCATTGAAAAAAGCTTACGATAAAAAAGATCCGATCATCATTACGGGTTGGACACCGCATTGGATGTTTGCAAAATACGATCTCAAATATTTGAAAGATCCAAAAGGTTCTTACGGCGATGCCGAAGAAATCCATACTGTTACGCGCAAAGGATTCAAGGACGATCATCCGGGCGCACACAAGCTGCTCAGCCAATTCAGCTGGACAGAGGATGATATGGGAGAAGTCATGCTTGCCGTTCAGGAAGGCAAAAAAGCGGAAGAAGCTGCAGCAGATTTCGTAAAAAAACATCAAGACCTTGTTAAGAAATGGACAAAAGGCGTCGATAAAGCGGACGGCGAAAAAATTAAGCTCGGCTATGTGGCATGGGACAGTGAAATTGCGAGCACAAATGTCATCGCAAAAGTTCTTGAAGACTTAGGCTACAACGTGACGCTCAGCCAAGTAGAAGCAGGCCCGATGTGGACTGGAATTGCAAATGGAAGCGTCGATGCTTCACTTGCTGCATGGCTGCCGCAAACGCATAAAACATATGCTGAAAAATACAAAGGCAAATACGAAGATATCGGTACAAGCATGACAGGCGTAAAAATTGGCCTTGTCGTTCCGACATACATGAAAGATGTCAATTCAATCGAAGACTTGAAAAAATAACGAACAAAGCCGGCGAACCCATTTCGTCGGCTTATTTTTATTTGAAGGATCATCTGCTCCGCCTGTTTTGATTGTCTGCAGGATATGCTAAAAAAAATCCTAAAACGCAAAGACGCTTTAGGATGTTGGCCGCAACTGGAGACAGCTGCGGTTATTAATTTTTCGTTTTAATTTTTCCGCCCCATTTTTTGAACCCGCCTTTCAGGTTGTAAATCTCCTTACAGCCGTGTTTGCGGAGCGTTTGGGCGGCTCTTCCGCTTCTGACGTTGTTTTGGCAGTACAGGTAAACCGGTTTGTCAGGACGGATTTCGCTTTTTCTTTGCTTAAGCTGTGAAAGCGGAATGTTTCTCGCACCCAAAATGTGGCCGCCTTCATACTCGTTCGGCTCGCGCACATCGATGAGCTGTGCTTTGCGATAGCCGGCCCGGAATTCTTCTTCTGTCAAGGTTTTCATAATGCGCTGCTGATAGATGTATGAAACGACCGCGTAGATGATGAGCGCGGCGCAAATCAAGAGAATGATAATGCTGCTGGTAGACAATCTGATCCGACTCCTTTTTGAATTCATCCCGTCTGATAATCGGGAGATTTTTAACGATATGTTAAGACAAATACTATTATAGTAAAGCCTCAGAAATCTGTCATCTGATTCGCTGAATTTATTTTCAATTTTAAGAGGGAATGGTAGACTTATTTTATACCAAAGAAAAAGAGGGTAGGTTATGGAAAAAGAAATATGGCGTTTTATCGATTCGGGACGACAGGATCCCGCTTTTAATATGGCGCTCGACGAGGCGCTCCTTTATTGGCACAGCGAAAATAAGATTCCGCCGACCATCCGCTTTTACGGCTGGAATCCGCCAACGCTTTCAGTCGGCTATTTCCAAAATATCGAAAAGGAAATCAATCTGGATGCCGTCAAAAAACACGGTTTAGGCTTTGTGAGAAGGCCGACCGGCGGAAGAGGCGTGCTCCATGATCAAGAGCTGACCTACAGTGTTATTGTGTCTGAAGAACACCCGGAAATGCCCAAGACGGTGACGGAAGCGTACCGCGTCATCTCAGAAGGTATTCTTGAAGGCTTCAGAGAGCTGGGACTTGATGCGTATTTCGCCATACCAAGAACGGAAAAAGAGAAACAGAGCCTGAAAAACCCGAGATCTTCCGTCTGTTTTGACGCGCCGTCGTGGTATGAGCTCGTTGTCGAAGGCAGAAAGGTCGCAGGAAGCGCCCAGACGAGGCAGAAAGGAGTCATTCTCCAGCACGGTTCGATCCTTCTTGATCTGGATGAGGACAAGCTCTTTGATTTGTTTATTTACAAAAATGATCGCCTCAGAGAGCGCATGCAGAGAAACTTCAAACAAAAAGCGGTCGCCATCAATGAGCTCGCAAAAGAAAAAATCACGATTGAAGAAGCGAGCAATGCTTTTAAAAAAGGGTTCGAAAAGGGGCTTAACATTCATTTGGAGCCTTATGAACTGACAGAAGAGGAAACGGAATTTGTCGCCGATCTCGCCAGAACGAAGTATGCGGCAGATGAATGGAATTATAGAAGGTAATCGGGTGAAAACGTTATCCCGTTGCTTGTTTTTTACATGCACATAGTGTAAACTTGTTATGATTTGAATAGGTGTGATTTGGAGGGATTTGATGACAACACCGAGTATGGAAGATTACATAGAACAAATTTATATGCTGATTGAAGAAAAAGGATATGCAAGGGTCTCAGATATAGCCGAAGCTCTGGCCGTCCATCCCTCCTCGGTTACAAAAATGGTTCAAAAACTCGATAAAGACGAATATTTGATTTATGAAAAGTATCGCGGCCTCGTGCTGACGCCTAAAGGGAAGAAAATAGGCAAACGTTTAGTATACAGACATGAATTATTGGAGCAGTTTTTACGAATCATTGGTGTTGACGAAGAGAAAATTTATGATGATGTCGAAGGAATCGAGCATCATTTAAGCTGGAACAGCATTGACCGTGTCGGAGATCTTGTGCAGTATTTTGAAGACGACAGCAAAAGAATCGACGATTTGAGAAGCGTCCAAAAAAGAAACGAACAGGAAAATCAATAAAAGCCGCCGGGTATCGGCGGCTTTTCTCTTTCTGTATCAGTTTTTCCGGCTGCCGCTTTGTCTCATGGTCTTTTTTTTCGGTCCGTTTCTTAAAATGGTGTAAAGCCATCTTTTAAGGGAGGGAGATCGCGATGTACATCGACGGGGTTTTTTCTGGCGGCGGTATGAAAGGGATTGCACTTGTGGGAGCATACGAGGCGCTTGAGAAACGGGGCTTCCGATTTAAAAGGCTGGCCGGAACGAGCGCCGGTTCGATTATTGCCTCGTTTATCGCGGCAGGTTATACAAGCGCGGAAATCCGTCAAATGATGGAAGAATTAAATGAAAGCGAGCTCCTTGACCCGAGATTTTCACTCTTGCCTTTGAAAATGCTGCAATGGGCATCGATTTATTGGCGGCTCGGTTTATATAAAGGAGATAAGCTGGAAAACTGGATTTCCGAAAAGCTGAAAGCGAAAGGTATTTCAGTTTTCGGGGATCTTGAACAGGGAAAACTGAAGTTGATCGCCTCCGACTTATCGAATGGCAAGATGCTTGTGCTGCCTGACGATTTAAACAGATACGGCTTAAATCCAAGGCGTTTTTCCGTTGCCAGGGCTGTCCGAATGAGCTGCAGCATTCCTTATTTTTTTGAGCCGGTGAAGCTCAAGTCCTCCAGCGGCATCAGCGTTGTCGTAGACGGCGGAGTTCTGAGCAATTTTCCGATGTGGCTGTTTACAACAGAAAAAAAACGGCCGGTATTGGGCATCACGCTGATGCCCAATGAAAAAGAGAGGCCGAAGAAAACGATTAAAAATGCGTTCGAGCTGTTCGGGGCGCTGTTTGAGACGATGAAAGAGGCGCATGACGCCAGGCACATTGCCACAAAACATGAGCGGAACATCATTTTTTTACCTGTGGAGGAAGTCTTGTCGACTGAATTCGCGATGTCGGCAGAAAAAAAACTAGCTCTAATCGAGCTAGGAAAAAAACGAACAGAATTATTTTTGAAACAGTGGACGTTTTAAAAGAAAGCCCTGTTTTTCTTTTTGCTTTTTTTGCCTTCAATCACTGTCAGCTGAGTCTGGCTTTTTTTCTTCACCAATACCGGCTTCGATTTATTGATAGACGGTACGCTTCTCAGATGATTAACCTTGCCTTTTATAGAGCGTTTTTTGTGATCCTGAAAACGCTTGTTGGATTGCTTGGCTGCTTTCTTAAAAGCGGCTCCTTCACTGCCCATATCGCGATTGGAAATGCGCCTGATCACGAAATAAATGATGGCGCCGACCGCTGCAAAAACAAACAAGTATTGGAGCAGGCGGCCCGGACTTGTGACGGCGAAATAGACAAACCCAAAAATTCCAAACGCAATAATTAAAGCTGAGACAGGATGTACGCGTTGCTTCATAACTGTCCACCTCCCAAAAAATTAACCAATTCGTTGCATTACATTACGATATTAGAAGGTTCCTTCTGTTCGTCCTCTGCTTTGGTCTCCATATGAAGAAGCTCATTGAAGCTTGCGATGGCTACTTCCACCTGGTCGTCAGACGGCTCTTTCGTTGTTAAAAGCTGCAGCCACAAACCCGGATAGCCGAGCACCTTCAATACGGGGATGTCTCTCAGTTTGTTTGTCAGCTGCAGGACTTCAAATGAAATGCCGAGAACGACGGGTATCAGTGCGAGTCTATTCAAAATACGGACCCAGAGAGGGTCAGTAGGAACAAGCAAGTAAACAAACATGCCCACGATGACGGTGAATAGAATAAAGCTGCTTCCGCATCGGTAGTGCAGTCTTGACTGCCGCTGAACGTTTTCAACCGTGACCGGCAGATTTTGCTCGTAACAGTTTATGACCTTGTGTTCTGCTCCGTGATATTGAAAAACTCTTTTAATAAAAGGAGTGCATGATATGGCGTAAATATAGCTTAAGAGAAGGAGCAGCTTAAAAAAGCTTTCGATCATAATCTGCGCGACGTCCGACTGAAAGACCGGACGGGTGAGCTCCGCTAAAAAAACGGGCACGAGCGTAAAAATAAACTTGCTGAACAAAAAAGACAGGACGCCGACTGCAGCGAGGCCAAAAATCATCGTCAGCTTGGACGGCTTCTCTTCTTTCAATTGATCGTCTAAAGAAGGATCGAGGTCATAGCGTTCGCTCGAAAAATTCAAGTGCTTGGTGCCGTTCGCGCTCGCTTCTATAATCGCGATAATCCCTCTGAGAAAAGGAATTTTCTTTAATTTTTCAAGCGCCGGATTAGTTTTCCGAGGCAGCTTGAAAAATTCAATGCTTCCGTCTTTTCTGCGGATCGCGGTTACATAATGGCGCCTGCCGCCGAACATAACGCCTTCGACGACAGCCTGCCCTCCGTATGCGGGCTGTTTTGTTTGATTTGACATTTGCATCAACCTATCTGTATCAATCTATGAGTACATTAACCATTTCCTTACACCTATTGTACAGGAAAAACGCTGAAACCTCTAGATTGACGGGCTCAAAAATTTAAGAAATTCGAACCTCTTACAATGCCAAATCTAATTAAAGTATACCCTTTTTCATGCTTTTTACACTCGGATCTTAAAAATCCGGGAAAGCTGATGTTGGCGAGGCTGTTTTTGGACATACTGGAAATGGAGGTGATCTGGACTGTATGGGTAATGAAGACAATCAAAAACAGCCGGAAGAGCTTGAGCAAAATAAGCGTGAAACTCCGATGACTTTCATCGGAAGGGTGATCACGACTGGCTTTGTCGGCGGAGTGCTTTGGAGTGCAATCGGTGAACTGGCGTTCCTTTTTAAGTTCTCCGAAGTCAATGCAAACATGATTCTCCAGCCTTTTGTCATCGGCGATTGGAAAAACGGATTTCTCGGGACGTTTATCAGCGTCCTGCTGATCGGAGTTATTTCCATCGGGGCTGCCCTGCTTTACTACGGCACTTTGAAGCAGGTCAAAGGCATGTGGGCAGGCATTGTATATGGAGCCGTTTTGTGGGCTGTCGTGTTTTACCTGTTCAATCCGATGTTCCCAGATGTTCAGACTGTGGCTGAATTAAAGAGGGAAACGGTTGTGACGACGCTTTGCATTTACCTGCTTTACGGTTTATTCGTCGGCTATTCCATTTCGTTTGAATACAATGAGCTCAATTCTGAAAAGCTGACGCGGGCCCTTGGAGAAACAAGAGAATAGTGCCTGATCAGGAAGCAATATGATAAAATGTTCACTGTAAGTGGACATTTTTTTGCGTGATGAGAAGGGGGAAGCAGAGTTGCCGCATATTTTAATATTGAACGGACCGAATTTAAACCGGCTTGGAAAACGCGAACCCGATGTATACGGTACAGACACATTAACTGATTTGGAGCAAAAACTTTTTCAATTTGCCGAAGGCATTCAGATTGAATTGACTTTTTTTCAATCAAACCACGAAGGGGACCTGATTGATGCTCTTCATGAGGCAGAGGAACAATACGATGGAATCGTCTTGAATCCGGGGGCTTTCTCCCATTACAGCTATGCCATCCGCGATGCGGTGGCTGCAATCAGCATACCGGTGATTGAGGTTCATCTTTCAAACCCTCATGCAAGGGAAGAGTTCCGGCACCGCTCGGTCATCGCTCCGGTTGCAAGAGGCCAGATCACGGGACTCGGCTTTGAAGGTTATAAGCTGGCCATCTGTTATTTTATGAACACAAATAACAAATAGGGGGACTAGTGGACAATGAAACTAAACAAATTGAGAGAGCTTTTCGGCGGTTTGGGCATTGACGGGATTTTGGTGACGAGCAGCGTTAATTTGCGGTACATCACCGGATTTACGGGATCTTCAGGACTGGCGGTCATCTCCGGCGACCAAGCAGTCTTTATTACAGATTTCCGCTATACAGAACAGGCGAAAGATCAAATCAAAGGCTTTGACATTGTTCAGCATGCCGGCGGAATCGTTCAAAAGGCCGCCGAAGTGATCAAAGAGATGGGGATAAACAAAATCGGTTTTGAACAGGATAAAATGACATACGGAACGTATGCCGCCTACAAAGAGCAGCTTGGCGCAGCTGAACTCGTTCCTGTTTCTCAATCTGTGGAAAAGTTGCGCTTGATTAAGTCTAGTGAAGAGATTAAGATATTAAAGGAAGCTGCAAAGATTGCAGATGATGCATTCAGCCATATTCTGACGGTCATAAAGCCCGGCATCACCGAAATTGAAGTCGCCAATGAGCTCGAGTTTTACATGCGGAGCCAGGGAGCGGATCATTCGTCCTTCGATATGATCGTGGCATCAGGCGTACGCTCAAGTCTGCCGCACGGAGTGGCAAGCGGCAAAGCGATTGAGAAAGGCGACCTTGTGACATTGGACTTCGGGGCTTACTATAAAGGTTACTGCTCGGACATAACGCGTACGGTCGCTGTAGGAGAGCCGGATGATGAGCTGAAACGCATTTATCAAACCGTGTTTGAGGCGCAGGCTATCGGCATGCGCAGCATCAAGCCGGGAATCACCGGGAAACAGGCTGACGCTTATACAAGGGACTACATATCTTCACAAGGCTACGGCGAGTATTTCGGCCATTCAACAGGCCACGGCCTCGGCATGGAAGTTCATGAAAGTCCGGCGCTTTCAGCACGTTCGGACCAGATGCTTGAAAAAGGCATGGTTGTAACGGTTGAACCGGGAATTTACATACCGGGCAAAGGCGGGGTCAGGATAGAAGATGATATTGTCCTGACAGAGGAAGGAAACGAATCCCTTACCCATTCCGCGAAAGAATTAATTATTTTATAATCCGTTTGATTGGAGCAATAGGAGGATAATCATGATTTCAGTAAACGATTTTCGTACAGGATTAACGATTGAAGTAGACGGAGGCATCTGGCGCGTTGTTGACTTCCAGCACGTTAAGCCGGGAAAAGGTGCGGCATTTGTCCGCTCCAAACTGAGAAATCTTCGCACAGGCGCGATTCAGGAAAAAACATTCCGCGCAGGTGAAAAAGTGGCGCGCGCCCAAATTGAAACAAAAACGATGCAGTACTTGTATGCCAACGGCGACCAGCACGTGTTTATGGATACGACATCTTACGAGCAGCTTGAGCTGAACGAGAAGCAAATCGAACATGAGCTCAAATTTCTGCTTGAAAATATGTCTGTCCACATCATGATGTATCAGACAGAGACGATCGGAATCGAACTTCCGAATACGGTCGAACTGAAAGTTGTTGAAACAGAACCGGGCATCAAAGGCGACACAGCCTCAGGCGGAACAAAACCGGCAAAAACAGAAACAGGCCTTGTTGTCAACGTGCCGTTCTTCGTAAACGAAGGAGATACGCTTGTTGTCAATACTTCTGACGGATCTTACGTATCAAGAGCATAAGAGTAACAGCGGGAAAGAGCCGGCTTCATTGAAGCCGGCTCTTTTTTTGCTGTCTGAAATCTTTTACCTCTCACAGGCCAAATAGAAAAATCGGAAGACTACTTTTTCAATGAAGAGCATAGATTGTAAAAAAAGAGGATGTGTTACTGGAGGTTTAAGATCATGAAGCTTTTCTTTGGACAAGTCAATCCGACGGTTTTGACAATGGTTGCGTTAAGGGTGGTATCATCTTTGATCGAACTGACGGCGGCTGTCGTGATGCTTTTGACAAACGACGTCAGAAAAGCCGTGGCGGTCAACAGTGTGCTTGCGATGGTCGGGCCGCTCATCTTTATTATTACAATGACAATCGGCATCTATCAGATTGCAGGGCAGCTTTCTTACGCAAAGCTGATTTTGATCTTTATGGGAGTGGTGTTGATCATTGCGGGGATCTATAAATAGTGACACATGATAAGAGAGACCGACTTGTCATAATGTCTTCCTTTGATCATACATTTTTATAGAAGACAAGCAAAAAGAGGAGGGAGTGTTTTTGCATCACATCACAGAGATTCTCCCCGATACGATCAAACGCGCGCTCAGCGGTCTTGGCGACCATGAAATCAATCAGATAGAAGAAATTCGGATTCGGACAAGTCGTCCGCTCGAACTGGTGAACAAAGGAAAGCCGCGCTTTCTCCCTTATGCGGCGACGCCTGAAGACTCGGCGCTTCTTTTAAACAGGCTGGGAAATTACAGCATGTATACACTGGAAGAGGAATTGAAAAAAGGATATGTCACGATCAGAGGCGGACACCGCGTGGGGCTTGCCGGCCGGGTTGTCGTCGAAAACGGAGCAGTCAAAGGAATCAGAGAAATATCATCATTTAATATCCGCATTGCCAAAGAAAAAATCGGCATTTCCGAACCGTATATCCCTCATTTATTTCAAAACTCGTGGCTGAACACGCTGATCATCGGTCCGCCGCAAACCGGAAAAACAACACTGCTCAGAGATCTCGCCAGGCTGATCAGCACAGGAAGCGGCTGCGTGTCTGCCAAAAAAGTGGGAATTGTCGACGAAAGGTCTGAAATCGCAGGTTGTGTAAACGGCATCCCGCAATATCGGCTCGGCGACCGGGCAGACATCCTTGACGCCTGTCCAAAAGCGGAAGGCCTGATGATGATGATCAGATCGATGAGTCCCGAGGTGATGATTGCCGATGAGATCGGGAGAATGGAAGACGCAGAAGCGCTCTTGGAAGCGGTCCATGCGGGGGTGTCTGTCATCGTTTCGGCTCACGGCTGCACATATGCCGATATCACCAGGCGTCCATCATTGAAAATGCTTCAGGAGCACCGGGTTTTTGAGAGAATCGTGGAACTATCCAGAAAGAACGGTCCCGGCAGCCTGAGCCGCATCTTGAACGGGAATGGAGAGCCGCTCGGTGCGGCGAAGAGGATGTTATCATGCTGAAGCTTTTAGGTGCCGTGCTTATTTTGGCAGCAGCCACATGGACAGGATTTGAAATGGCGAAGCCTTTCAGGGATAGACCGAAGCAAATCCGCCAGCTGTTGGCCGCTTTGCAGTCTTTAGAGGCTGAAATCATGTACGGGCACACACCGCTCCTTCAGGCGTCAAAGCAGATCGCACACCAGCTTTCCGGGCCGATAGCTTCTTTGTTTCAGACATTTGCAGAACAGCTGGAAAAAGGCAGCGCTTCAGCGGGGACGGCATGGGAAGACAGCTTGGAGAAAGTATGGCCCGAAACGGCTCTCAAAAAGAAAGAATACGAGATTTTACGGCAATTCGGCGAAACGCTTGGCCGTCATGATCTGATTTCTCAGCAAAAACATATCAAACTGGCGTTAACCCATTTAGAGACAGAGGAAGCTGAAGCAAATCTCGCCCAGGCGAAAAATGAAAAAATGGTGAAGAGCCTTGGGTTCTTGTCGGGACTGCTGCTGATTCTTCTATTGATGTAATGAAGAGGGGAGCATACACGAAATGGGAGTAGACGTAAATATTATTTTTCAAATTGCCGGCGTCGGGATCGTCGTCGCTTTTCTTCACACCATACTGGATCAAATGGGGAAGAAGGAATATGCCCAATGGGTCACGCTTTTAGGATTCATTTATATATTGTTCATGGTGGCTACTGTTGTCGATGATCTATTCCAAAAGATAAAAGCTGTCTTTCTATTTCAAGGATAGGGGGGCTCACTCATTGAAATCGTACAAATCGTAGGATTGGGAATGATCGCCAC
Source organism: Bacillus paralicheniformis (assembly GCF_001042485.2). GTDB lineage: Bacteria > Bacillota > Bacilli > Bacillales > Bacillaceae > Bacillus > Bacillus paralicheniformis. Next base: position 429,575 of record NZ_LBMN02000036.1, on the reverse strand, counting down.
CTTCCTCAGCTTGATTGTGAAAGAGCAAAAACCGACGTTTGCTTTTATGATTGTCGTTTTTGCCGGATGCACGATTTTTTTATTCTTAGTCGATCAAGTCTACGAAATCATTCGGATGATTGAAAAAATAGCTGCCAATGCCAACATCAACATGATGTATGTCGAAACGATTTTGAAAATTATCGGGATTGCTTATATAGCGGAGTTTGGCGCCCAGCTGACGAAAGATGCCGGACAGGGTGCGATTGCTTCAAAAATCGAATTGGCAGGCAAGATCCTCATCTTAGTCATGGCCGTGCCTATTTTAACCGTCATTATCGAAACGATCATCGGACTCATCCCTTCCATGTCTTAGTCAGAAAGGAGGATTTCCTGAGTGAAGCGTTTTCTGTTCTGGCTCTTGGTCATAGGAATCGTATGCTTTGGAGCGCATGATGTACAAGCTTCGCCACAAGAAGCGGAGCCGGCTGGGGAACCCGCCGCGGAAGAATCGGCTGAAGCGATGGCCAGAGAGCAGGCTGAAGGTTTGGAGCTTGACCGGGTCGGGGAGTTCTGGAACAACATTTTGACTGAGTATGGAGGACACCTTCCCGAAAGTCAAAAAGGAAGCCTGCTTGAATTTGTCAAAGGTGAAAAGCACTTTTCGCCTGAGGAATGGAGCAAAGCGCTGTTTTCTTACTTGTTTCATGAAGTGCTGGCTAACGGGAAACTGCTCGGGACGCTGATCCTGTTGACCATCTTCTGCGTGCTGCTTCAGCTTTTGCAAAACGCGTTTCAGCAAAGCACCGTCAGCAAAGTGGCGTATGCAATTGTCTACATGGTGCTGATCATTCTTGCGCTCAACAGCTTTCGGGTTGCCGTCACATATGCGAATGAAGCGATCCAGACGATGACAAGCTTTATTCTGTCGCTCGTACCTTTGCTTCTAGCGCTGATGGCGACTTCGGGAGGAGCCGCCTCAGCCGCATTTTTTCATCCGGTCATTCTCTTTCTCATGAACACGAGCGGCTTGTTTATCCAATATATCGTGCTGCCGCTTTTGTTTTTATCAGCGATTTTAAGCATTGTCAGCACGATGACGGACCAGTATAAAGTCACACAGCTGGCTCAGCTCCTCAGAAACGCGGCGATCGGCACGCTGGCTGCATTTTTAACCGTGTTCCTCGGTGTCATCTCGGTTCAGGGCGCCTCAGCCGCAGTGACGGACGGCATTACTTTGCGGACGGCCAAATTCATCACCGGAAACTTCATCCCCGTATTGGGCCGCATGTTTACCGAAGCGACGGACACGGTGATCAGCGCGTCTCTCCTGCTGAAAAACACCGTCGGGATACTCGGGGTGGCGATCTTGATTTGCATCGCAGCCTTTCCCGCAATCAAAATCCTCTCCCTCGCGCTCATATACAAAATTGCCGCAGCCGTTCTCCAGCCTCTCGGAGGCGGTCCGGTGATCAGCTGCCTGGATGTTATCAGCAAAAGCGTCATCTACATTTTCGCGGCCATGGCCATCGTTTCGCTGATGTTTTTTTTAAGCTTAACCGTGATCATTACAGCGGGGAATTTGACGATGATGATGAAGTAGGGAGGGATGAGATGGAATTTCTGACAGAGTGGCTCACGAACATTATTCTATTTATTCTGATGGCGATCGTCATCGATATGCTTCTGCCGAATTCGAGCATGCAAAAATACGCGAAAATGGTGATCAGCCTGCTCTTGATCGTTGTGATACTGAATCCGATCTTCTCTTTATTCAGGACCGATCCGGATGTAATCTTTGAGAGGCTTACAAAAAACGGACAAGTTCAGTCAAACGAAATAAAAAATCAATTGAATTCAGAAAAAAAAGAAATACAAGCCTCACAACAAGCATATATCTTAGAACAGATGGCTGTTCAATTGAAAAAGAGCGCAGAGGGAAGGTTTATCAGCGACAAATACAAGATTGACCGAGTCGCGGTCTCTTCTGACAGCCAGCTGAAAACAGAGAAAGATCTCAGTAAGCATGCGGAAGTCTCGGTATTCATGGAACCGGCATCCGAAAAAACGGTCCAAGCCGTCGCTCCTGTCGAAATCAATACGGATCGAGGCTACCAGCCAATGCGAGAAAGAGAAAAGAAAGAGACGGGGGAAGTCAGAGAACAGCTTGCAGGCATATGGGAAATAAGCCCCGACAAGATTACAGTTCATATTGAAGGGGGAGAACGAAGCGGCAATGAATAAAAGAACCTGGATCGAAAAGCTGATCGGCCACCTGCTACCCAAAGACGAGAAAAACGGAAAAAAGCTGACGAAATATCACTATTTTCTGCTGCTTTTTGTTCTCGGCGTTTCCTTCATGCTCGTCAGTCAAATCTTCTCTTCCGAACCTTCTCAAGATCGAGCGGCAGATCAGCCGTCGGCTTCACAAAAAGCTTCGTCTGAAAGCGCCGGACAGAGCGGTGAAGGTGAAAAAGAAGTGTTCAAACCCGCCTCAGATGACAAAACGAAGGACTCGATCCAAGATTACGAACAGGAATATGAGAATCAGCTCAAAGACATATTGGAAACGATTATCGGCGTGGAAGACGTATCAATCGTCGTCAATGTTGATGCAACCTCATTGAAAATATTCGAGAAAAATAGAAAAACCCAGGAGACTTCAACGAATGAGACAGATAAACAGGGAGGCAAGCGAACGGTGTCTGAAATGTCTTCTGACGAAGAAATTGTCATCATCAAAAACGGAGATAAAGAGACGCCTGTCGTCGTTCAGACGAAAAAGCCCGATATCAGGGGTGTTCTCGTTGTCGCTCAAGGAGTCGACAACGTTCAAATAAAAAAGACCATCATTGAAGCAGTGACAAGGGTTCTTGATGTTCCGAGCCACCGCGTCGCTGTTGCCCCTAAAAAAATGAAGGAGGATTCATAAATGATGCTGAAAAAACAAACGGTTTGGCTTTTAACCATGTTAAGTCTCGTCGTTGTGCTGAGTGTCTACTACATTATGTCGCCTGAAGGAGAAAATGTCGTCACGGTGGATGACAAAGAACAAGTCGCTGCTGAAAAAGAAAAACCGATGAAAGAAGAGCCTGCCAAAGATGGCAAAGAAGACACCGCGCCTGCTAAAGACAAAACTGAAGGGAAAGACACAAAAGATAAAGAAACGTCTGCGAGTGAGCAGAACGGAGAAGTTGTAACAAAAGAATCATCCGGTGATGAAGATTTATTCACAACATACCGCATGGAAATGGACGATCAGCGCAGCAGGGAGAGGGAGGAATTAACTGAAATCGTCAGAAGTGATAAAGCGACGGCAAAGGAAAAAAGCGAAGCTTACGACAAGATGACAGAGCTCAGCGAAGCTGAAGGAACGGAAAAGACGCTTGAAACGCTGATCAAAACAAAAGGCTATAAAGACGCCTTGGTCAATGCCGACGGCGATAAAGTCAATATTACGGTGAAGGCGAAGGAGCACTCGAAGGCCGCTGCCACCGATATCATCGACATCGTCGCAAAAGAAGTGAAAAACTTAAACGATGTGGCTGTGACGTTCGAGCCAGCAGAGTAAACATGTCCCGCTTGCAAAAAGCGGGATTTTTTTATGCTTGAGGCTCCTGTTGATGCAGGGCGCTCATGATTGTAGTTGAATTCGGCATTCCTCTCCTGTAAGATGAATATAGTATGTACTTTTAGTACTAACTGATAAATGCGTAAAATCTTTTTCATTAGGAGTGCGATAGCATGTTAAACATTGATGAAATCAGACAGTTGATAAAATTAATTGATGAATCTTCGATAAATGAATTTACATACGAAAACGAAGGATCGAAGGTTGAACTGAAAAAACAAAGCGGAACCGTGCAAACCATCCAGCAAGTGGCTGCTGCGCCTGTTCAAACACCGGCTCCGGAAGCTCCCGCGATGCAAGCGCAAGTTCAGGATGCGCCTGCAGCAGAAGAAGCCGCAAAAGACGGCGGAAACCTCCACAAAATCACCTCTCCGATGGTCGGAACGTTTTATGCGTCTTCTTCGCCTGAAGCCGACCCTTACGTAACAGTCGGTTCGAAGGTAACAGAAACCTCTGTCGTCTGCATTGTGGAAGCAATGAAGCTCTTTAATGAGATCGAAGCCGAAGTGAAAGGCGAGATCGTTGAAGTATTGGTTGAAAACGGCCAGCTGGTTGAATACGGACAACCTTTATTTTTAGTAAAAGCAGAGTAAGGAGCAATAAGATGATCAAAAAGCTATTAATTGCGAACAGGGGAGAAATTGCTGTCAGAATTATCAGAGCTTGTAAAGAACTGGGGATCGATACAGTAGCCGTCTTTTCCGAGGCCGACAGAGAGGCGCTCCATGTTCAGATGGCTGATGAAGCATTTTGCATCGGACCTAAGCTATCAAAAGACAGCTACTTGAATATAACGAACATCGTCAGCGTCGCCAAAATGACCGGCGCTGATGCGATTCACCCGGGCTACGGTTTCCTGGCGGAAAACGCCGATTTTGCCGAGCTTTGCGAAGAGGTAAACGTAACCTTCGTCGGTCCGACAGCAGACGCGATCTCTAAGATGGGGACAAAGGATGTTGCCAGGGAAACGATGCAGCAGGCTGGCGTTCCGATCGTACCGGGTTCCAAAGGAATTATTGAAGATATTGAAGATGCGGTTTCATTAGCGCGCGATATAGGGTATCCTGTCATTATAAAGGCAACTGCCGGGGGCGGCGGAAAAGGAATCAGGGTCGCCCGTACGGAAGAAGAACTGATCAACGGCATTAAAATCACTCAGCAGGAAGCGGCCACCGCTTTCGGCAATCCGGGTGTGTACATTGAAAAGTACATTGAAGACTTCAGACACGTCGAGATCCAAGTGCTTGCGGACACACACGGAAATACGATTCACTTGGGTGAACGCGACTGTTCAATCCAAAGAAGGCTCCAAAAGCTGCTTGAAGAAACTCCTTCACCTGCGCTTGATGAAGGAATCAGGGAGCAAATGGGGCAGGCGGCTGTCAAAGCGGCTGAAGCCGTTAAGTACACGGGCGCGGGAACAGTTGAATTTATCTACGATTACCGCGAGCAGAAGTTCTACTTTATGGAAATGAACACGCGCATTCAGGTTGAGCATCCGGTAACAGAGATGGTGACGGGCGTTGATTTGATTAAAGAGCAGATCAGAGTGGCGTCAGGTGAAAAATTAGCCCTCACCCAAGATGAAGTCACTTTTAACGGCTGGGCCATCGAATGCCGGATTAATGCGGAAAACCCTGAGAAAAACTTCATGCCTTCTCCGGGAAAAATCGAGATGTATCTGCCTCCGGGCGGGCTCGGCGTCAGAGTGGATTCTGCGGCTTATCCGGGATACTCGATTCCTCCTTATTACGACAGCATGATTGCAAAAGTCATCACATACGGTAAGACGAGGGAAGAAGCTGTATCAAGAATGAAAAGAGCGTTGAGCGAATTCGTCATCGAAGGCGTTCATACGACGATACCGTTCCATCTGAAACTGCTCGAGCACGAAACATTCGTAAGCGGAGAATTCAATACGAAGTTTTTAGAAATATATGATGTAATGGGGTCGTAATTTTAACGGAGGTGAACATATTGAAAGACGACAACAGCTTATTGGAAATGAGCCATGAAGACAATCATTTAGGAAAAGTGGAAATCGCTCCGGAAGTCATCGAAGTCATTGCCGGAATCGCAGCTTCCGAAGTTGAAGGCGTAGCTGAAATGCGCGGCAATTTTGCGACAGGTGTCGTGGAACGGTTTGGAAAAAAGAATCACGGCAAAGGCGTCAAAGTTGATTTGTCAGATGACGGAATTATCATTGATGTTTATTGCGTGATGATGTTTGGTGTTTCGATTCCTAAAGTTGCAAATGCCGTTCAGGATAATATCCGCCAGACGCTTCTCAATATGACAGCTCTTTCGATTAATGAAATCAATATTCACATCGTTGGCATTCAATTCGATTCAAAAACGCACGAGGTGGAAGTCGATCAAGAGATGTAGTGCGGTGAAGTGGAAGAACCAAGGGGAATGACGGCCCTTTGGTTTTTTCATGTTCCGTTTTAAAAAATGACGTTTAAAAGCATCTTTCCGCTGTTATCGACCAAAAATAAGAGGAACCGGAAAGTTTGCAAAGAAGTTCGAAAAACGAATGATAACAAATGTTTGTTTCTTATTATTCGGTTATTGACGATAAAACCGCGATTTTTGCATGCGGAAAGACTAAAAATATGATATGATCTCTTTGTGGCTTAAACGGCAAGCGGCAAAGAGGGTTAAAGGAGAAAAAGAAAGAATGAAAAGAAGAACAGCAAGAGAAAAGGCTTTGCAGTCACTATTCCAGATTGATGTCAGTGATACAGAACCGAATGAAGCGATGCAGCACGCCTTGGACGGGCAGGAAAGCGACGCTTTTTTCGAGCAGCTTGTTTACGGGGTCTTAGAGAACAAAGAGAAAATCGATGAGATGATCAAACGGCATCTCGTCAATTGGAAGCTTGACAGGCTAGCGAATGTCGACCGCGCGATTTTGCGTTTGTCCGCCTACGAAATGATTTTTTTAGAAGACATACCTGTCAACGTCTCTATGAATGAAGCGATTGAACTGGCCAAGCAATTTGGAGATGACAAGTCGGCGAAGTTTGTAAACGGTGTTCTTTCTAACATTAAATCCGATCTTGAATAATCTAGGAGGAGAGCAAATGACAGCAACCATCATCGACGGGAAAGAAACAGCAAAGGAAAAGCGCGGGCAGCTGGCCAAGGAAGTTGAAGAGCTGAAAAAACAAGGAGTGACCCCGGGACTGGCCGTTATTTTAATTGGTGATGATCCGGCGTCTCTTTCATATGTACGGGGAAAGAAAAAAGCAGCTGAAGCCATGGGGATTCGTTTTCAGCTGGATCATTTCGATGCAAGTTTCTCTGAACAGGAACTTCTTGAAGTAATTGACCAGTACAACCAAAATAACGACTTTCACGGAATTCTTGTCCAGCTGCCTCTTCCGGATCATATTTCCGAACAAGCGGTGATTGAAAGAATATCCCCTGACAAAGATGTTGACGGTTTTCATCCATTAAACGTAGGAAAGATGCTGCTTGGCGAAGATACATTTCTGCCTTGCACGCCTGCGGGCATCGTGGAGCTTTTAAAGAAAACCGAGATTGATCTGTCGGGAAAAGAGGTTGTTGTCGTCGGGCGAAGCAATATCGTCGGAAAGCCGGTAGGGCAGCTGCTCTTGAACGAAAACGCAACCGTTACGTACTGCCATTCAAGAACGGCCGACATTACGGCTCACACAAAAAAAGCCGACATTCTGATTGTCGCTGTCGGAAAGGCGAATTTCATCAAAGCGGATCAAATGAAAGAGGGAGCCGTTGTCATTGATGTCGGCGTTAACCGCCTTGACAACGGAAAGCTCGTCGGTGATGTCGATTTTGAAGAAGCGAAGGAAAAGGCTTCCTATATTACACCCGTACCGGGCGGTGTCGGTCCGATGACGATTACAATGCTGGCCCATAACACGGTTAAATCAGCGAAGCGTACAATTTAACTTTAATGTACAGCCGTTCATCCGCCTGGTCTCGCGCCGGCGGATGAACGTGCTTGTGCCTTCTTAGAAAGGAGACTGTGCCATGAGTGAAATTTCATTTGTCACGGTCACGGCTTTGACAAAATATATTAAGCGCAAATTTGACGTGGACCCCCATCTTGAAGATATTTGGATCAAGGGCGAGCTGTCAAATGTTAAAATACATAGCAGAGGCCATATTTATTTTACACTGAAAGATGATAACGCCCGCATTCAATCCGTCATGTTCGCCAGACAAAACAGAAATCTCGCCTTTACCCCTGAAAACGGGATGAAGGTATTGGTGAGAGGCGGCATTTCGGTATATGAACCGAGCGGCAATTATCAGCTCTATGCGAAAGAAATACAGCCTGACGGCATAGGTGCGCTTCATCTCGCGTATGAAGAACTTAAGAAAAAGCTGTCGCAAGAAGGCTTGTTTGATGAAAAACATAAGAAACCCATCCCCGCGTTCCCATCCGTCGTCGGTGTTGTCACATCTCCAACCGGAGCGGCTGTACGCGATGTGATCACCACCATTAAAAGAAGATACCCCCTTGTAAAAGTGATCGTCTTTCCAACGCTCGTTCAAGGAGTAAACGCGGGCGAGTCCATCGTCAGCAGCATCAAAGAGGCTAACCGCAGAGATTTATGCGATGTATTAATCGTCGGACGCGGAGGGGGATCGATCGAAGAGCTGTGGGCATTTAATGAAGAGGCTGTCGCCAGGGCCATTTTTTCTTCCGACATTCCGATCATTTCCGCCGTCGGGCATGAAACGGATTTTACAATCAGCGATTTTGTTGCGGATTTGCGCGCGGCGACCCCGACGGGAGCGGCCGAACAGGCCGTACCTAATATGCTTGATTTGCTGGAGCGTCTGAAAACGCTCGAAGCGAGAATTGCAAAATCGATGAAGCAGGATTTAAGAAAGCGGCAGGAGCGCGTGAAAACCCTCCAGTCCTCTTATGCCTTCCGCTACCCGAAACGGCTGTATCACCAAAAGGAACAGGAATTCGACCTGATATTCGACCGTTTCCAAAAACAGCTGGCGATGACCGTTGAACGCAAAAAACAAAAACTGAACGAACAGACATACAAGCTGGAGATGCTTCATCCCGAGGAGCAGCTTAAACAAGCGAGAAAGAGGCATGAAGAGCAGACAGTCCGGCTGAAGCGGAATATGGATGTGCAGCTTAAGCAGATTCACTCGCAGTTTCAAACGGTTCTTGGTAAACTGAATGCATTAAGCCCTCTCCAAGTGATGGAAAGAGGGTACAGTTTGACATATAAAGAAAACGAATTGATTAAAAGTATTGAACAGGTTCATGAAAAAGACGAGATCCGCGTCACATTAAACGATGGGACGCTGACCTGTGAGGTACTGCAAAAGAGAGGCGAAACAAATGGCTGAAGAAAACAAAACAAACCGGGAAGACCTGACATTTGAAGAGGCGATGAAAGATCTGGAACAGATCGTATCAAAGCTTGAAGAAGGGGATGTGCCTTTGGAAAAGGCGATCGACTACTTCCAGGAAGGGATGGCTCTTTCGAAAATGTGCCACGAAAAACTGCAAAATGTCGAAAAGCAGATGGACTACATTTTGCGGGAAAATGGGGAATTAGCTCCTTTCAGTGTTCGGGAGGAGGAAAAAGGTGACCGGTAAACTTGACGGATTTTTAAAATCGAGAAAAACAGTAATTGAAGAACGCCTTCCGATGTATATTAAAGACCTACGAGCGCCGTCCATCCTTAAGAAATCCATGCTGTACTCATTGGAAGCCGGAGGGAAACGGCTGAGACCGATTTTGGTACTTGCGCTTCTTCATGCGTACGGAAAAGACGAAGAAGCCGGAATTCCGGTAGGGTGCGCGGTTGAAATGATCCATACGTATTCATTAATCCATGACGATCTCCCTTGTATGGATGACGATGACCTCAGAAGGGGAAAGCCGACAAACCATAAAATATACGGGGAAGCGACGGCCATTCTCGCCGGAGATGCCTTATTAACCGAAAGTTTCAAAATGATCACTTCCAATATGCCTTCTGATGTATCTGCTGAAAAACGCATCAGACTGGTGAATGAGCTGATATCGGCAGCGGGGGCTGAAGGCATGGTCGGCGGTCAAATTTTAGATATGGAAGCGGAATCAAAGTCTGTCTCTCTTGATGAACTGCAGCGGATTCACGAAGGAAAAACGGCTAAACTCCTCAGCTTCAGCGTCATCGCGGGGGCGATTCTAGCAGATGCATCTGAAAAAGAGATCGAAAAGCTCCGCGAATTCAGCCATCATATCGGCATCGGCTTCCAGATCAGAGATGACATTCTCGACCTTGAAGGATCAGAGGATAAAATCGGCAAACGGATCGGATCTGACGAGACAAACGGAAAATCGACCTATCCGTCGCTCCTTTCGCTTGAGGGCGCCAGCCAAAAGCTTGATGAACATATTGAAAAAGCAAAACGGCTGATTTCAGAGCTTCCGCTTGAAAAAGAGCTTATGTACGAGTTTTGCGATATGATTGCCGCAAGGGATCATTGATACAGGGCTTCCATTTGAGCATCAAAGGCTTATTATGCTAAAATATAAAGAGTTGAACTCTAAAACGCCGCGCCGTTATCACGTTGTGTTAGCGGCTGTTTTTTCAAACGAAGCGTCCGCATATGCAAGTTTGCGCATGGGGATGAATTCGTCATATAATAATTCAAGCTGAAACTTAAAATGAAGCAAGGCGCATACTTGCAGAAATCATGCTGAAAGTGAGTTGATCCGATTGGATCTGTTATCGATAAAGGACCCTGCATTTTTGAAGAACCTTTCAAATCAAGAACTGGAAAGCTTGAGCGCTGAAATTCGCCGTTTTTTAATTGAAACGCTTTCTGAATCCGGAGGGCACATTGGTCCGAATCTCGGCGTTGTCGAGCTTACCATTGCATTGCATAAAGAATTTAACAGCCCGAAAGATAAGTTTTTGTGGGATGTGGGGCATCAATCGTATGTCCATAAACTGCTGACCGGCCGCGGAAAGGACTTCGCCACCCTGCGTCAGCATAAAGGACTGTGCGGTTTTCCAAAGCGGAATGAAAGCGAACATGATGTCTGGGAAACGGGCCACAGTTCGACTTCTCTCTCCGGTGCGATGGGGATGGCAGCTGCGAGAGACTTGAAAGGGACAAACGAATATATCATCCCGATCATCGGAGACGGTGCACTGACCGGCGGCATGGCTCTTGAAGCGCTTAACCATATCGGCCATGAGCAAAAAGATATGATTGTCATTTTGAATGACAACGAAATGAGCATCGCTCCAAACGTCGGAGCGATTCATTCCATGCTCGGAAGGCTGCGCACAGCCGGAAAATATCAATGGGTCAAAGATGAGCTTGAGTATTTGTTCAAGCGGATTCCTGCTGTTGGCGGGAAGCTTGCCGCTACAGCCGAGCGGATCAAAGACAGCCTGAAATACCTGCTGGTATCCGGGATGTTCTTTGAAGAGCTCGGATTTACGTATTTAGGGCCTGTAGACGGTCATTCCTATGATGAACTGTTTGAAAACATGCAGTATGCGAAAAAGACGAAAGGCCCGGTACTCCTCCACGTTATTACGAAAAAAGGAAAAGGCTATAAGCCTGCGGAAACCGATAAAACCGGCACATGGCACGGAACCGGCCCATATAAAATCGATACCGGTGATTTTGTTAAGCCGAAAGCCGCTGCGCCATCATGGAGCGCGCTCGTAAGCGAAACGGTCAGGAAGCTTGCCCGCGAGGATGAAAGGATTGTAGCCATTACTCCGGCCATGCCTGTCGGTTCAAAACTTGAAGGGTTTGCGAGCGAGTTTCCGGAGCGCATGTTTGATGTCGGCATTGCGGAACAGCATGCGGCAACGATGGCGGCTGGTCTCGCGACTCAGAATATGAAGCCGTTTCTGGCGATCTATTCGACATTTCTTCAGCGCGCTTATGACCAGGTTGTCCATGATATTTGCCGGCAAAACCTAAATGTATTTATCGGCATTGACAGAGCGGGCCTAGTCGGCGCTGATGGGGAAACACACCAGGGCGTGTTTGACATTGCTTTTTTACGGCATATTCCGAATTTGGTTCTCATGATGCCGAAAGACGAAAACGAAGGCCAGCACATGGTCAACACGGCTGTCAAATACGATGACGGCCCGATTGCCATGCGCTTTCCGCGCGGAAACGGACTCGGCGTCAAAATGGATAAAGAATTGAAAACGATCCCGATCGGAACGTGGGAAGTGCTGAGACCCGGGACAGACGCGGTCATTTTAACATTCGGCACCACCATTCCGATGGCGCTTGCTGCCGCGGAGGAGCTGCAGAAAGAAGGACGTTCGGTCAGAGTGGTTAACGCCCGTTTTATCAAGCCGCTTGACGAAAACATGCTGATGGAAATCCTGAACGAGGGGCTTCCGATTTTAACGATCGAAGAGGCTGTGCTTCAAGGCGGATTCGGCAGCTCGATCCTTGAGTATGCCCATGAACATCAGTCTTACAGCCCGATCATTGACAGGATGGGGATACCTGATCAATTTATTGAACATGGCAGCGTCGCCAAGCTTCTGGAAGAGATCGGAATGACAAAAGAAGACGTCATCAGACGAATAAGACTCTTGACGCCCGTAAAGACTCATAAAGGAATTGGATCATGACAGGAAAAAAAGAACGGCTCGACGTTTTATTAGTAGAAAGAGGGTTAATGGAAACGCGGGAAAAAGCGAAAAGAGCCATCATGGCCGGCATCGTCTATACGAATGAAAACAGACTGGACAAGCCGGGCGAAAAGGTTGACCGCACGATTCCGCTGACCGTTAAAGGAAACCCGTTAAAATACGTCTCAAGAGGCGGATTAAAACTTGAAAAAGCATTAAAAGAGTTTCAGCTTTCCGTTCAAGGCAAGCTGATGATTGACATCGGCTCTTCTACCGGCGGCTTCACAGACTGCGCGCTGCAAAACGGCGCTCTCCGCTCATACGCCGTTGATGTCGGGTATAATCAGCTCGCCTGGAAGCTGAGGCAGGATGAGCGGGTTGTGGTGATGGAACGCACCAATTTCCGGTATTGCACACCTGCCGATTTTACGGAAGGACTGCCGGAGTTCGCGACGATCGATGTCTCTTTTATCTCTCTGAAAATCATCCTGCCTGTGCTTAAGAGCATTTTAGTGCCGGGAAGCGACTGCATCGCTCTCGTCAAACCGCAGTTTGAAGCAGGGCGGGAATCCGTCGGGAAAAAAGGAATCGTCCGCGATCCCCTCGTCCATAAAGCTGTGCTTGATGACATCAGCCGGTTTGCGGCTCTGGAAGGATACGACTGTCGAAACGCCTCGTTTTCGCCGATTACCGGCGGCGACGGCAACATCGAATTCCTTCTCCATTTGCATTGGGACGGAGAAGAGCAACCTGGCACGCCGATAGCAGAAGAAACGATCAATCAAATTGTCGAAGAAGCTCACAAGACATTAAAAGCGAAAAAAACGGATCCGCGTGATTAAAAACCCTTGAGAGCCGTACGGCGAATGCGAGGGTGGCCGGCACGCAAAAAGGAATAATAGTGGGCTATTATTCCTTTTTTACTGCAAACATGTACTTTTCCGACAAAATCATTTAACATAAATGTATAAACATACACAATTTGTGTATAAAACGAGGTGTGAAATGAACAAAGGTCAAAGGCATATTAAAATCAGGGAGATTATCACCGCTAATGAAATTGAAACGCAGGATGAGCTTGTCGATATTTTAAAGAAAGACGGCTATAATGTGACGCAGGCCACCGTCTCGCGGGACATTAAAGAGCTTCATTTGGTCAAGGTGCCGACAAACAACGGTTCCTACAAATACAGCCTGCCTGCTGATCAGCGCTTTAATCCCCTTTCCAAATTAAAAAGATCATTGATGGACGCATTTGTCAAAATCGACTCAGCCAGCCATCTGATCGTTTTAAAAACAATGCCGGGCAACGCGCAGGCGATCGGGGCGCTGATGGACAATTTGGATTGGGAAGAAATCATGGGAACGATCTGCGGAGATGATACCATTTTGATCATCTGCCGGACGCATGATGATACCAAAATCGTACAGAAGAAAATATTGGAGCTTTTATAAACGAAGGCCTGAAAAGAGGTGTCATGAAAGCTTGTTAGCTGAATTATCGATCAAAAACTTTGCCATTATCGAAGAATTAACCGTTTCTTTTGAAAAAGGGCTGACGGTTCTGACCGGTGAAACCGGGGCCGGAAAATCGATCATCATCGACGCCGTCTCTTTGCTTGTCGGAGGCCGCGGCTCGTCCGAATATGTCAGGTATGGCGAAAAAAGAGCCGAATTGGAAGGGCTTTTCCTCCTTGACAGCGGTCATCCGGTTTTTGATTTGTGCACAGAACTGGGGATTGAAGCCTCGGATGACATGATCGTTATGAGGAGAGATATTAACGCAAACGGCAAGAGCATCTGCCGCGTCAATGGAAAACTTGTCACCATTGCCGCTTTGCGGGAAGTCGGCAGACTGCTGCTTGACATACACGGGCAGCACGACAATCAGCTGCTGATGGAGGATGAGCACCATCTTCAGCTTCTGGACAGGTTTGCAGGAGAAGAAATCGAGCATGCTCTAAAAGCGTATCAGGAAGTTTACAGCCGCTACATGGACGTCATGAAAAAGGTGAAAGAGCTTTCTGAAAGCGAGCAGGAAATGGCTCACAGACTCGATTTAATACAGTTCCAGCTTGATGAAATCGAATCTGCAAACCTTGAGCCGAAAGAGGACGAACTTCTTCAGGAAGAGCGCCGTCAAATCGCTAATTTCGAAAAAATATACGAAGCTCTGCAAAATGCCTATAATGCGCTACGCAACGAGCAGGCTGGGCTTGACTGGGTCGGCATGGCTTCAAGCGAGCTTGAAAACGTCTCAGGCATCAATGAAGGGCTCAATAAAGTATCTGAATCCGTAGCCAACGCATACTACATTCTCGAAGATTCAACTTTTCAGATCAGAAATATGCTGGATGAACTCGAATACGACCCCGAGCGCCTCGATTATATCGAATCGCGATTAAACGAAATCAAACAGCTGAAACGCAAATACGGCGCTACTGTCGAAGATATCCAAGCTTATTCGGCTAAGATAGAGGAAGAGATCGACCGGATCGAAAACCGGGACAGCCACTTGCAGGCTTTAAAATCCCGCCTCGAATCAATCGGCAAGGATGTGGCGATTGAAGCCGCCAATGTGTCCGAAATCAGAAAAAAATGGGCGGAAAAACTGGCCAAACAGATTCAGCAGGAACTGAAAGATCTGTATATGGAAAAATCGACATTCGATACGGAATTCCAGGTGAAAAAAGCGGAACGGGATGATGATGCACCCGTCGTCAACGGTATGCCGGTTCAGCTCACAAAGCACGGCATTGATACCGTCCATTTCCTAATCTCAACAAACACGGGAGAACCGCTCAAATCTTTGTCAAAGGTTGCATCTGGAGGAGAGCTGTCAAGAATCATGCTGGCCATGAAAAGCATTTTCTCTGCTCAGCAGGATGTCACATCGATCATTTTCGATGAAGTGGATACGGGTGTAAGCGGCAGAGTCGCACAGGCGATCGCCGAAAAAATACACCGCGTCTCGATCGGTTCTCAAGTTTTATGCATTACCCACTTGCCGCAGGTGGCCGCGATGGCTGACACCCACCTTTTGATCACGAAACAGTCGAAAGACGGGAGAACGACGACAAGCGTCACACCGTTGTCAAAACAGGAAAAAATAGCGGAAATCGGCCGGATGATCGCCGGTGTTGAAGTAACGGATTTGACGAAGCGCCATGCGAAAGAACTTTTGAACCAAGCTAAGCTTGTTAAAACTACCGGATAAGCTGTTCATTCTGAACAGCTTATTTTTTTGTCGGCATTTTCTTATACAAACTCATTCTTATCATTTTATCCAATGATTTTCTTCCGTCCGCAGTTATAAATCGCTGTCCGAAAGGCAAAAGTAATGAATGTAGCGAAAGAAATTTTATATGGTGTGGGTTAGGTGCGAGGAGAGTGAAAAGGTGGATGTTGAAAAAATCAGAAAAGCTGTGGGTATGATTCTCCTTGTTTCTTTAATAAGTGTAGGATTTTACAAACCGGTGAAAGAATACATTGTAATACCAAAAAATTTGAACATTTTTGAGACGGGTACCCGTGCGGTTGAAACGAGCTTATCCGTCAGTACTCCGAAAGATGGATCATCGGAAGCATTCACACTGAAAGAAAATCAAAGCGAAGTAGAAATAAAAGGTGAAAAGAATGGACAGGCAGAACTCGTCTACGATTTTGCCGGATTTCCAGTTAAAAAAACAAAAGTAAATGTCCTGCCTGATTTGAAAGTGGTCCCCGGCGGGCAGTCCATTGGTGTAAAGCTTCACTCTGTTGGCGTATTGGTCGTGGGTTTTCATCAAATCAATACCTCTGAAGGCGAAAAATCGCCCGGTGAAGCAGCCGGAATCGCGGTAGGCGACATTATCACCGAAATCAATGGCACGAAAATCGAAAAAATGAATGACATTACCCCTTTTATTCAAAAGGCCGGGAAAACAGGAGAAACCTTACATCTGTCGATTAAAAGAGATAAACAAGAAATCAAAACGAAGCTCATTCCGAAAAAAGACCAGGCTGAAGATAAATACAGAATCGGCTTATATATCAGGGACTCTGCCGCAGGAATCGGCACAATGACTTTTTTCGAGCCGAAATCGAAAAAATACGGAGCGCTTGGTCACGTCATTTCAGACATGGATACGAAAAAACCGATCGTTGTTGAAAAAGGGCAAATCGTGAAATCGACCGTCACCTCGATTGAAAAAGGAACAGGCGGAAATCCCGGAGAGAAACTGGCCCGTTTCGCATCAGAACGAAAAGTGATCGGTGATATCAACAGAAACAGTCCATTCGGGATCTTCGGGACGCTTCACGAGTCAATCAAAAACCGCATCGCTGACAAAGCCATTCCGATTGCATTTTCAGATGAAGTAAAAGAAGGCCCTGCCCAAATTTTAACGGTTATCGAAAACGACAAAGTCGAGAAATTCGATATTCAGGTCGTCAGTACGACACCTCAGAAGTTTCCGGCCACAAAAGGCATGGTGCTGAAAATCACCGACCCGAGGCTGTTGAGCAAAACAGGAGGCATCGTTCAAGGGATGAGCGGAAGTCCGATCATCCAAAACGGAAAGATCATTGGCGCTGTAACTCACGTTTTCGTCAATGATCCGACGAGCGGATACGGCGTGCATATTGAATGGATGCTGTCTGAAGCGGGAATCGATATTTATAAAAAAGAAAAAGCAAGCTGACTGCCGGATTCCTCCGGCAGTTTTTGATTTCGTCTTTTTTTCTTGCGCATTGTGCGTTAAAATGAAAGAAGAAAAGATTTTTCGACAAATTCACGTTCCCCGGTTTGTCAAGTCGCATTTCGAGTCGAAAAATCGAGAAAATCAGAAAAAAACAGAGAAAAAGCGAGATATACCACTATTATTGGAAAAATCCTTTTTTAAAAAAGGGAATAAAGTGGTGCTGTCGAATTAAACATATTAGAAAAAGAATGATGAAATTTATCAACATACACATTGGGGAGGAAGAAACGTGGAGAAAATTAAAGTATGTGTTGCTGATGATAACAGGGAGCTTGTCGGCCTATTAAGCGAATATATCGAGGGACAAAGCGACATGGAAGTGCTTGGTGTCGCATACAACGGACAGGAATGCCTTTCGTTGTTTAAAGACAAGGAGCCCGATGTGCTTGTGCTGGATATTATTATGCCTCATCTCGACGGATTGGCCGTTCTTGAAAGGCTGAGGGAATCGCAGCTTAAAAAGCAGCCGAATGTCATCATGCTGACGGCGTTCGGTCAGGAAGACGTGACGAAAAAAGCTGTAGATTTGGGCGCGTCGTATTTTATTTTGAAGCCTTTTGACATGGAGAACTTAGTCGGCCATATCCGCCAGGTTAGCGGAAACGGGTCTCAATTGACACACCGTGCCCCGTCCTCTCAAAGCAGTGTGCTTCGGCCGCAGCCGGAATCGCCGAAGAAAAACCTGGATGCCAGCATCACGACCATCATCCACGAGATCGGCGTGCCCGCTCATATAAAAGGCTATTTATACTTAAGGGAAGCCATCTCCATGGTGTATAATGACATCGAACTGCTCGGGAGCATTACAAAAGTGCTTTATCCGGATATCGCCAAAAAATTCAACACAACTGCAAGCCGAGTCGAACGGGCGATTCGCCACGCCATCGAAGTCGCATGGAGCAGAGGCAATATCGACTCGATTTCGTCACTTTTCGGCTACACAGTCAGCATGTCAAAAGCAAAGCCGACGAATTCAGAATTCATCGCGATGGTCGCAGACAAGCTGAGACTGGAGCATAAGGCTTCTTAAACGTTGACATGGCGCAGTTTTGACGAAGATTTAACCGTTGAATTGTCGACCTGTTTCTAACGAATAGTTTATCGTAATACCGATGAATATTTCGCCCTTATTGCGATAAATTTTGCTGCAATCCGAAGGGTTTTAATACAGTAATTAAAGGTCTCGTTTTTATAAACGAGGCCGTTTTTTTGCTCGTAAATGTACTGTTTTGAAGTCATCCCTAACAGCACATCTGAAAATACTAAAAAATGTAATTTGTACACTTTTTGGACATGCTTGCACGCCGTCAACAAGGGTCGGGAAGCAGTATGTGCAGCAGCAAATATAAGCATGAGAACTGCGGAAGGAGCAGCGCTACTCATCATCCGCTATGAAGGATTAAATGCTTGTCATGAAGCAGCCGGGCTTTAAAAAATGTTTAAAATAAAAGAATATTTGTACTTGCATTCCTGCAAGTTCTGACAAAAACTACATAGCACGCAGCCAGCTTTCGGTGTATCCGTCTATTTTTCAAAGTTTGTCTCACGCCCGGTGCATTGGCGTCATAGATTGAATCATATAAAGCGAAAGCCGCATGAAACGTCTTTTTTCTTATGAAAAAAGACGTTTTTTTATACAAAAAAATAAAAATGATGAAATAGATCTGATTTCTTCCAGATGTCAACCATTTTTCGCCTTGGATAGACCGTTTTTCACAGACGTTTTTGAGCGGATGGCTTCTAACAATTCGGAAATCCTTGGGGCATTGGACGGGTAAATCGGGCGAATATCTGCTACAGCGGCCTGCTTTACAGCTGCCGGCTATTAAAGATAAGGTACGGGGTGTGCAAAATTCAGCGGGCGAGGTGGTCGACATGAAAAAAGGAGTCATCCTTGTTTTGTTCGCTATGCTGCTATTGGCAGGCTGCGGGACAACGCAACATAATGGGCAAAGCGGCGATGAGAGCCGAAAAGGAACAGGCGGGGAAACGTTTGTGAAAGAAGGCATCTTTGTCGGTTTGGCGGATCAGCATACCGTCGCCGTCAATATTGACGGCAAAGAAACGACGTTTCAGGTCCCTCCCGAAAAACGGGACAAATATAAAGGGATCAAGGATGATACAAAGGTGGAAGTGGAGTACACGAAAGCAGAGGACGGAACATTACAACTTGAAGATATGAAAGAGAAAGAATGATCGTTTGCAAAAAGGTTGTAGGAGGAACTAATCGTGAAACTGTTAATGAGGAGTTTTGTTTTGCTGCTGTTTTCGTTTATTGCGGTTTTTCCAGCTGCTTTTGCGGCTGAGCCGCTTTCCGGGAAGACGGTATATGTTGACGCAGGTCACGGGGGCGAAGACAGCGGTGCGGTCGGAAACGGGCTGCTTGAGAAAGATGTCAACCTTGAAGTGGCAAAGCTGGTTGATGAAAAGCTGAAGGAAGAAGGAGCCGACACGGTCGCCTCAAGAACGGATGATACGTTTTTGACGCTGGAAGACCGGGTGGCCAAAGCGAGCAAGCACGCTTCAGACTTGCTGATCAGCATTCATGCAAACTCGGCCGTTCCGGAAGCGTCCGGTACAGAAACATACTTCGATTCTGCGTATCAAGCCGCTGACAGCAAACGGCTGGCGTCTAACATTCAAGAACGCCTTCCGGATGCGCTTGGCACTCGGGACAGAGGTGTAAAAGAATCAGGGTTTTATGTCATCAAAAATTCTCAAATGCCGAGTATTTTAGTCGAACTCGGCTTTATCACGAACAAAACTGATGCAGATAAACTCGAAAGTCCGGAATATCAGGAAAAAGCGGCAGACGCGATTGCTGACGCTGTCGCAGCTTATTATGAATAACAGAAGGGACCCCGGTATATGACCGGGGTTCTTGTGTTATGTTTATGTTAAAAAAGGCCTTATGTGTGGAAAGAAAACAGTAAGACCTTCATAATGGGATATAAACTTGCAATTCTTGTAGAGGTGAACCAGAGATGACGAAAATATTTGCACACCGAGGAGCTTCCGGCACTTTTCCCGAAAATACAATGGCGGCGTTTAAGCACGCAGCGGCCATCGGTGCAGACGGCATCGAATTGGATGTACAAATGGCAAAAGACGGACGTCTTGTTGTGATACATGATGAAAAGCTTGACAGGACGACTTCGCTGAAAGGATATGTGAAGGATCTTACATATGAGGAGATCAAGCGCGGAGACGCAAGCCACCGTTTTTCCGAAAAAACCGGCTCTGTCCCGGTGCCGACCCTTGAAGAAGTGTTTGAGTGGGCGGCAGATGCTGAATTTTTTCTCAATGTGGAATTGAAAAACAGCATTATCCGTTATGAAGGAATGGAAGAAAAGGTGATGTCGATGATTGAGGCGTACGGCCTTCAAGACCGGATCATTCTTTCATCATTCAATCATGAAAGCCTTGCGTTATGCAGCAGACTGAATCCAAGTATCGAGTTGGCCGCGCTTTACATGGATGTCATCTACAAGCCGGAGGAGTACATTGAAATGATTCCGGCTTCAGGATTTCATCCGTATCGCCGTTCAATGTCGGCTGACATGATCAAAAACGCCCATTTGAAACAAAAAGCGGTCAGGCCGTTCACCATCAACCGTGAAGAGGAGATGAAAAAACTGATTGCTGAAGGGATTGACGGTTTCTTCACCGATTTTCCCGAAAAAGCGTTAAAAATAAAAGCTGAGATGTGACACGCTGAAAGGATGACAAAATCCCAAAACTAAAAGTCGTTTTGGGATTTTGTCAACAATCTGAAAGCCGCAGACAGTATCTGCGGCTTTTTGCTTTCCGTTCACAGAGATCACACCTCGCGGCCGCTCTGCTTTTTTCTGAAGCGGGGGCTTACTTGATTGCGTTTTCTGTCTCTGTATAGAATAAATCCGCCTAATAAATAAAGGCCGCCTCCGAAGCATATGAACCCCGCCAGCCCCTGAAGCCAAAGGATCTGAAACGGGCTGATCAAAACGCCGAAAACAGTATCGCGCATCAATTTAATTCCGAGAGCAGCCAGGCCTCCCGGTATCAGCAAAACGAACAGTGCGATCATTCTCCCCATACACGAATCCCCTTACCAATGATTTACCTTTATTGTCTATTTGAAAAAAAAGTTTGTCAAGAAAGGAAAACATGATAACATAGATGTTGTGCAAATTGTTGCAAGTGAACGTGAAAGTGTGCAAAATTTTTCATACAAAGGGGTAAAGGGATGATGCAAAAAGTACTGATCGTTGGTGCTGGAAAAGGGGGGACCGCTCTCTTGGATGTGCTGCTGAAAACAAAGACGATGCATATCGAGGCGGTCATCGATAAAAATCCGGAAGCGCCCGGGCTTTTCATCGCGCAAAAAAACGATATCGAAACGGCGCTCGATTGGACGCCATACATCACAGAACAGATCGATATCATCATTGAAACGACCGGAGACGCCGGCGTATTAAAGCAGCTGATGCGAAAAAAGCACGACAGTACGATCGTGGTGCCGGGATCGCTCGCTTATATCATCTCTCAGCTGATGAACGAAAAGCAGCAGCTCATCCAAATGTTAAAAGAGCAGACGTATAAACACGACCGTATTTTCAACTCTATGAATGACGGCATGATTTTTATTGACATTAACGAAGAGATCATTTTGTTTAACAAAATGGCGGAAGTGATGACAGGGACAAAGCGCACTGAAGCGATCGGCCAGCATATTCAAAGCGTGATCCCGACGACGAAGCTGCCGCGCATTCTCAATACGAGAGAGCCTGAGTATCATCAAAAGCAATTTCTCCATCCGAACAGGCAGATCGTCACGACCAGAATTCCGATTATCGATGACGGAGGGACGCTGCTCGGGGCGCTCAGCATATTTAAGGACATTACCGATGCGGTCGAGCTGGCTGAAGAGGTGACCAACCTGAAGGAAGTCAGAACGATGCTTGAAGCGATCATTCAATCTTCGGATGAAGCGATATCGGTCGTTGATGAAAACGGAAACGGGATGATGATCAACAGGGCGTATACAAAGATGACGGGCCTGACAAAAGACCAGGTGATCGGGAAGCCGGCCAATACCGACATATCCGAAGGGGAAAGCATGCATTTGAAAGTGCTTGAAACGAGGCGCCCTGTCAGAGGGGTCAGAATGAAAGTCGGCCCTAATAAAAAAGAAGTGATTGTCAATGTCGCGCCGATTATCGTCGACGGCATTTTAAAAGGGAGCGTCGGCGTCATTCACGATGTATCTGAAATTCAATCGCTCACAAACGAGCTGAACAGAGCGCGCCAGATTATCCGCACACTTGAGGCGAAATATACATTTGCCGACATCATCGGGTCAAGCGAGCAGATGCTCGTCGCGCTGGAACAGGCGAAATTGGGGGCGAAGACGCCTGCGACGATTTTGCTGAGAGGCGAATCAGGAACGGGGAAAGAGCTTTTTGCCCATGCCATACATAACGAAAGTGACCGAAAGTATAATAAGTTTGTCCGCGTCAATTGTGCGGCCATTTCGGAATCACTGCTTGAATCAGAGCTGTTCGGCTATGAAGAAGGCGCTTTTTCAGGTGCGCGCCGCGGCGGGAAAAAAGGTTTTTTTGAAGAGGCGAACAACGGCAGCATTTTCTTGGATGAAATCGGAGAGCTCACGCAAAACACACAAGCGAAGCTCCTCCGCGTTCTTCAGGAAAAAGAAATTGTCAGAGTCGGCGGGACCAAACCGATCCCTGTGAACGTCCGGGTCATCGCAGCGACAAACGTCAATATTGAAAAAGCGCTCGCTGAGGGCAGGTTTCGCGAAGACTTGTACTACCGGATCAATCGCTATCCGATATCGATTCCGCCGCTCAGGCAGCGGAAAGAGGATATCGAAGCCTTGAGCAGGCATTTGATTGGGAAAATCAATCAAGAATACGGACGTAATGTAAAGGGGCTTACGAAAAACGCGCTCAAATCGTTAAAAGCACGGAAGTGGCCGGGGAATGTCAGAGAGCTTGAAAATGTTCTCGAGCGGGCGATGATCTTTTTAAAACCGCAAATGGAATGGATTGATCTCGAACACCTGCCTGAAGCAGACCGTCCGAATAAAAAGGCGGAAGCCGGTGCAGCTTTCCCTGAGGTTGAAGATGAAAAGCTGTCTGATGCGGTTGAACGGTTTGAAGCTCATGTCATTAAAGAAACGCTTGAAAAGCATCAATACAACAGAACGAAAACGGCAAAAGCGCTTGGAATCAGTATCCGCAATCTCTATTACAAAATGGATAAATACAATCTTGCAAAAGATAGCATGCAATAAATTGCAAAACGAGTGCAAAATCATGCAAACTGTAAACAGGATCACAGTACCGAACCGCTTTTTTTATACTGGCACGAAACTTGCATGATATAGTGGGCGGATGTTTGCTAAGAAAGGTGGGTACTATGAAGCTGAAACAATTATTGCAAAAAGCGGCGGAGCTTGACAATAAAACGGTCGCCGTCGCACATGCAGAAGATGACGAAGTGCTGCAAGCGGTCAAACTTGCGGTCGACAAACAATTTGCCCGGTTCTTGCTGATTGGGCACAGAGAAAAGATCAGGCATATGATGACAGAACAGAACATTTCAAAACGGCACGTGGATATCATTCATTCGGAATCGCCGGCGGATTCGGCGAGAATTGCCGTTCAAGCTGTCAAAAGCGGAAATGCTGATGTTCTCATGAAGGGGAATGTCCCGACAGCCGTGCTATTAAAAGCCGTTTTGAATAAG
This sequence comes from Bacillus paralicheniformis, assembly GCF_001042485.2. Classification (GTDB taxonomy): domain Bacteria; phylum Bacillota; class Bacilli; order Bacillales; family Bacillaceae; genus Bacillus; species Bacillus paralicheniformis. The sequence continues at coordinate 405,839 of NZ_LBMN02000036.1, read as the reverse complement.
GAGTACGGGCTCCGTTCCTCGCACGTGCTGTCACATGTAGCAGCTTTTGAAGTCAGCGGGTTTGAGAGGCTGATTTATGTAACAGATGCGGCAATGAATATCAGCCCCAAGCTTGACGAGCTGAAACAGATTTTAGAAAACGCAGTCGGCGTGGCGAGAGCGGTCGGCGTGCAAATGCCGAAAGCCGCTTGTCTCGCCGCGGTGGAAACCGTAAATCCCGCAATGGAAGCGACATTGAATGCAGCTGCCTTGACGCAGATGAATCATCGGGGCCAAATCAAAAACTGCATCGTTGACGGGCCTCTCGCGTTGGATAACGCGATCTCACCGCTTGCAGCCCGGCATAAAAACATTTCCGGAATCGTTGCGGGCGAGGCCGACATCCTGCTTGTTCCTTCAATTGAAACAGGCAATGTCCTTTACAAATCATTGATTCATTTTGCGGGTGCGAAAGTGGGAGCCATTTTGGCAGGGGCGAAAGCGCCCATCGCCTTGACGAGCAGGGCCGATTCCGCAGAAAACAAGCTGTATTCGATTGCTTTGGCACTGTGTACGTCTGAAGCACGACAAGAGGAGGAATAAAAAATGGAACTATTTCGATATATGGAACAGTATGACTATGAGCAATTGGTATTTTGCCAAGATAAACAGTCCGGATTAAAAGCGATCATCGCGATTCATGATACAACGCTCGGGCCGGCTCTCGGCGGCACGAGAATGTGGACATACGAAAGTGAAGAAGCCGCAATTGAAGATGCGCTGCGCCTTGCGCGGGGAATGACCTATAAAAACGCGGCGGCCGGACTGAACCTCGGAGGAGGCAAAACCGTTATTATCGGCGATCCGCGCAAAGATAAAAACGAAGAAATGTTCCGCGCTTTCGGCCGTTACATTCAAGGGCTGAACGGCAGATACATCACCGCGGAAGACGTCGGTACAACCGTTGAAGATATGGACATCATTCATGACGAAACTGATTTTGTTACAGGCATTTCGCCTGCTTTCGGTTCATCAGGCAATCCTTCTCCGGTAACGGCTTACGGGGTATATAAAGGGATGAAGGCGGCTGCAAAAGCGGCCTTCGGGACAGATTCGCTTGAAGGCAAAACCGTTGCCGTCCAAGGCGTTGGAAACGTGGCCTACAACCTGTGCCGTCATCTCCACGAAGAAGGCGCAAAACTGATCGTGACTGACATCAATAAAGAAGCGGTCGAACGCGCAGTCGCCGAATTCGGCGCCCGTGCCGTCGATCCGGATGATATTTATTCACAGGAATGCGATATATATGCGCCGTGTGCCCTCGGAGCGACAATCAACGATGATACGATTCCGCAGCTGAAAGCCAAAGTGATTGCCGGGGCAGCCAACAACCAGCTGAAAGAAACCCGCCACGGGGATCAAATTCACGACATGGGTATCGTTTATGCCCCTGACTATGTCATCAATGCCGGCGGTGTCATCAATGTCGCTGACGAGCTTTACGGATATAATTCGGAGCGTGCGCTGAAAAAAGTCGAAGGCATCTACGGAAACATTGAACGCGTCCTTGAAATTTCAAATCGCGACCGCATTCCGACATACTTGGCCGCTGACCGCTTGGCGGAAGAACGTATTGAGCGCATGCGCCAATCGAGAAGTCAATTTTTGCAAAACGGCCATCACATCTTAAGCAGACGTTAAGATCATAACCCCTATTCGCTATTGGAGGTTTTATATCAATGCAGGTACAGGAAAAACGTATTCTCGTCATCAATCCGGGATCAACATCTACAAAGATCGGCGTTTTTCATGATGACCGTTCGATTTTCGAAAAATCAATCCGTCATGACGAGGCTGAGTTACAGCAATACCAAACCATTATTGATCAATATTCGTTCAGAAAACAGGCGATACTCGAAACCCTGCATGAACAGGGAATCAATATTTCTAAATTGGATGCCGTTTGCGCCCGGGGAGGGCTGCTCAGACCGATTGAAGGCGGCACTTACGAAGTCAATGACGCGATGATCGTCGATTTGAAAAACGGCTATGCGGGGCAGCATGCGTCAAACCTCGGGGGCATTATCGCCAGGGAGATTGCCGACGGATTAAATATTCCCGCTTTTATCGTCGACCCCGTTGTTGTGGATGAAATGGCCCCTGTCGCAAAAATTTCCGGCACGCCGGCCATTGAAAGGCGCAGTATTTTTCACGCGCTCAACCAAAAAGCTGTCGCGAGGAAAGCGGCCTGGCAGTTCGGGAAGCGGTATGAAGATATGAAAATGATCATCACCCACATGGGAGGCGGTATTACGATCGGCGTCCATTGCCACGGACGGGTGATCGATGTCAACAACGGCCTTCACGGGGAAGGTCCGCTCAGTCCAGAGCGGGCCGGAACCATTCCTGCGGGCGATCTGATCGATATGTGCTTTTCCGGCGAATATACAAAAGGCGAGCTGATGAAAATGCTTGTCGGCGGCGGAGGGCTTGCCGGCTATCTCGGCACGACAGATGCGGTAAAAGTTGAGAAAATGATCAAGGAAGGCGATCAAAAGGCTGCGCTCATCTATGAAGCGATGGCTTATCAAATCGCCAAAGAAATCGGGGCGGCCAGCGCCGTCTTAAAAGGCGAAGTCGATGTCATTATTTTGACAGGCGGACTGGCGTACGGAAAATCGTTTGTTACCTCGATCAGACAATACATAGACTGGATTTCGGATGTCGTCGTCTTTCCGGGAGAAAATGAGCTTCAAGCATTGGCTGAAGGTGCATTTCGCGTATTGAACGGCGAGGAAGAGGCGAAACAGTATCCGAACCAGAGGAGGGAAAGTCATGGCAACTGAATACGATCTCGTGATTCTTGGAGGGGGCACCGGCGGCTATGTGGCTGCCATCAGAGCTTCGCAGCTGGGACTGAAAACAGCCGTCGTTGAAAAGCGGAAACTCGGCGGCACCTGCCTTCATAAAGGCTGCATCCCGTCGAAAGCGCTCCTTAGAAGCGCGGAAGTTTACAGGACAGCAAAAAAGGCGGACGAATTCGGAGTGGTCATTTCTGAAGTCGGCCTGCGGTTTTCTCAAGTTCAAAGCAGAAAACAAAAAATAATTGACCAGCTGCACAACGGTGTCAAACACTTGATGAAAAAAGGAAAGATCGATGTTTACGAAGGAATCGGACGGATCCTCGGGCCGTCGATTTTTTCCCCGAACCCGGGGACGGTTTCCGTTGAGATGGCGAATGGGGATGAGAATGAGATGCTCATACCGAAAAACGTCATTATCGCCACAGGCTCAAGGCCCAGGTCGCTGCCGGGGCTTGAGCTTGACGGGGAAAACGTACTGTCATCCGACGAAGCGCTTGAACTTGAGCAGCTTCCGGCTTCCATGCTGATTGTCGGAGGAGGTGTCATCGGAATCGAGTGGGCTTCCATGCTGTGCGATTTCGGTGTTGACGTGACCGTCATTGAGTATGCAGACCGGATTTTGCCGACGGAAGATGCCGATATTTCTAAAGAAATGCAGATGCAGCTGGAAAAAAAAGGCATCACGATCATCACGGGAGCGAAAGTGCTGCCCGACACATTGGCGAAAGGCGATACGGTCAGCATTCAAGCTGAAAAAGACGGAGAAAAACAGACCTATTCCGCTGAGAAACTGCTCATATCGGTGGGAAGGCAGGCAAATGTTGAAGGGATCGGTCTGGAAAACACAGATATCCAAGTGGAAAACGGCTTTATCGTGACAAACAGCATGTACCAGACAAAAGAATCCCACATCTATGCGATCGGAGATGTGATCGGCGGCCTTCAGCTTGCACATGCTGCTTCCCACGAAGGGATTACGGCCGTTGAGCATATTGCTGGCGAGAACCCGCACGCCATCGATTATTCGCTTGTCTCAAAATGCATCTATTCAAGTCCTGAAGCCGCATCGGTCGGCTTGACAGAGGATGAGGCGAAGGCGCAGGGCAAGAGCGTCAAAGTAGGCAAATTTCCGTTTCAGGCGATTGGCAAAGCGCTCGTGTACGGTGAGACGGACGGCTTTGTCAAAATCGTCGCCGATCGCGAATCAGATGATATTTTGGGCGTTCACATGATCGGCCCGCATGTGACAGACATGATCTCTGAAGCCGGCCTGGCAAAGGTGCTTGACGCCACCCCGTGGGAAGTCGGACAAACGATCCATCCGCATCCGACGCTGTCGGAGGCGATCGGAGAAGCCGCCCTTGCCGTAGATGGAAAGGCGATTCATTTTTAGAAAGCATGAAGGAGTGAAAAAAATGGGCAATAACCGTCATGAAGCAGTTGGATTAACAGATGAACAAGCAATCGACATGTACAAAACCATGCTTTTAGCCAGAAAACTCGATGAGCGGATGTGGCTCTTAAACCGTTCAGGCAAAATTCCTTTTGTCATCTCTTGTCAAGGACAGGAAGCCGCCCAGGTCGGTGCGGCCTTCGCTTTAGACCGTGAGAACGATTATGTGCTTCCGTATTACAGAGATATGGGCGTTGTGCTTGCTTTTGGAATGACGGCAAAAGATTTAATGCTGTCGGCGTTTGCAAAAGCCGAGGATCCGAATTCGGGAGGAAAGCAGATGCCGAGCCACTTCGGTCAAAAGAAAAACCGGATCGTCACGGGCTCTTCGCCGGTGACAACGCAAGTTCCGCACGCGGTTGGTGTAGCGCTTGCCGGAAGGCTTGACAAGAAAGATATCGCGACTTTTGTGACGTTCGGCGAAGGCTCTTCAAACCAGGGGGACTTCCATGAAGGGGCGAACTTTGCCGCCGTGCATAAGCTTCCCGTCATTTTCATGTGTGAAAACAATAAATACGCCATCTCGGTTCCTTACGAAAAGCAGGTGGCTTGTGAAAACATTTCCGATCGCGCAGTCGGTTACGGCATGCCCGGCGTGACCGTTGACGGAAATGATCCGCTTGAAGTCTACAAAGCGGTTAAAGAAGCAAGGGAACGTGCCGGAAGAGGCGAAGGTCCGACATTAATCGAGACGATATCATACCGGCTGACCCCGCACTCCAGCGATGATGACGATCGAAGCTACAGAGAGCGCGAAGAGGTGGCGGAGGCGAAGAAAAATGATCCGCTTAACAAATTCGCGCATTACTTAAAAGAAACAGGGCTTCTGGACGACCAGTCTGAGAAGCAAATGTCGGATGAGATCACAACCATCGTCAATGAAGCAACAGATTATGCTGAACATGCACCTTATGCAGATCCGGAAGATGCGCTGCGGCATGTTTATGCGGAGTAAGGGGGAAGAACAATGCCAGTTATGTCATATATAGATGCTGTCACTTTGGCTATGAAAGAAGAAATGGAAAAGGATTCCCGCGTCTTTGTTTTAGGGGAGGATGTCGGCAAAAAAGGCGGTGTGTTCAAGGCGACAGCCGGTCTTTACGACCAGTTCGGCGAAGAGCGGGTGATGGACACGCCTTTGGCGGAATCCGCAATTGCCGGCGTCGGAATCGGGGCTGCCATGTACGGGATGAGACCGGTCGCTGAAATGCAGTTTGCAGATTTTATTATGCCGGCTGTCAACCAGATTATTTCGGAAGCGGCAAAAATCCGCTACCGCTCTAACAATGACTGGAATTGTCCGATCGTCATCCGCGCACCTTACGGCGGAGGCGTGCACGGCGCACTGTACCATTCACAGTCGGTTGAAGCCGTGTTTGCCAACCAGCCCGGGCTGAAAATCGTCATGCCTTCGACACCTTATGATGTCAAAGGGCTTTTGAAAGCGGCCATCCGCGATGACGACCCTGTCCTGTTCTTCGAACATAAACGTGCGTACCGGCTGATCAAGGGCGAAGTGCCGAGTGACGACTATGTGCTGCCGATCGGAAAGGCGGATGTGAAGCGGGAAGGCGAAGACATTACCGTCATCACATACGGATTGTGCGTCCATTTTGCCCTTCAGGCTGCCGAGCGGCTTGCTAAAGACGGGATTTCCGCACATATCCTTGATTTAAGAACAGTATATCCGCTTGATCAGGAAGCGATTATTGAAGCGGCTTCCAAAACGGGCAAAGTGCTTCTGATGACCGAAGATACGAAGGAAGGCAGCATTATGAGTGAAGTAGCCGCGATCATTTCAGAGCATTGCCTGTTCGATTTGGATGCGCCGATTAAGCGGTTGGCGGGCCCTGACGTCCCGGCAATGCCGTATGCTCCTACAATGGAAAAATTCTTTATGGTCAATCCGGATAAAGCGGAAGCAGCGATGAGAGAATTGGCTGAGTTTTAATATAGCGAAGGAGGACATATCGTATGGCAGTGGAACAAATGACAATGCCGCAGCTCGGGGAGAGCGTGACGGAGGGAACCATCAGCAAATGGCTCGTCAGCGTCGGAGATCACGTCAACAAATACGATCCGATTGCTGAGGTGATGACGGATAAGGTCAATGCTGAAGTCCCTTCATCGTTCACGGGAACGATTACCGAGCTTGTCGGGAAGGAAGGCGAAACTCTGCAAGTCGGAGACGTCATCTGCAAAGTCGAAACAAACGAAGAAGCGAAACCTGAGGCTGAGGCTGTCTCCAAGCCGGATCAAGCGGAGGCGGAGCCGGCCAAACCGGAGGAGAAAGATACATCTCAGAAAAAACGTTATTCCCCGGCGGTGCTGAGACTTGCCGGAGAGCACAACATCGATTTGGAGCAGGTGGAAGGTACTGGTGCCGGCGGACGGATCACAAGAAAAGACATCCAGCGCATCATTGCTTCCGGAGCTGTTCCTCAAGCTGATGCGGAGCCGGAAAAACAGCCGGATACAGATGCCGCGCGAGCGAGTGAGCCCGCCCAAAAACCGGCGCCAGCGGCCCCTCAACCTGCACCGCTTCAAAGTGCGGCTGGAGACGTCGAGATTCCTGTGACGGGAATCCGTCATGCGATTGCGACCAACTTGGTCAGAAGCAAGCATGAAATCCCTCATGCCTGGACAATGATGGAAGTGGATGTCACAAGTCTTGTGAGCTACCGCAACAAAATAAAGGACGAATTTAAGAAGAAAGAGGGCTTCAGCCTGACCTTTTTCGCGTTCTTTGTCAAAGCGGTCGCACAGGCGCTGAAGGAATTCCCGCAAATGAACAGCATGTGGGCAGGAGATAAAATCATTCAGAAAAAAGACATCAACATCTCAATTGCCGTAGCGACTGACGATGCGTTATACGTTCCTGTCATCAAGCATGCCGATGAAAAAACGATTAAAGGCATCGCGAGAGAAATCTCCGAACTGGCTCATAAGGTCAGAAGCGGCAAGCTGACGAGCGGGGATATGAGCGGAGGTACGTTCACGGTCAACAATACCGGTTCGTTCGGATCGGTTCAGTCAATGGGGATCATCAACCATCCGCAGGCTGCCATCCTGCAGGTTGAATCGATCGTCAAGCGTCCCGTCGTCATGGAGCATGGCATGATCGCGGTCAGAGATATGGTGAACCTGTGCTTATCCCTCGACCACAGAGTGCTTGACGGCCTTGTTTGCGGCAGATTCCTTGCCCGTGTGAAAGAGATTTTGGAACAAATCGATGATCATACTTCCATTTATTAAAAAAGAAGAGCTGGCCCGTTAAGGGTCAGCTTTTTTCTTTTTCTAAGGGGGCGAGCATGCGGAGATGCCCGTTTAGCACCTCGATTGAAGCCGGCGTTTTTGTGCAGATTTCGCCGTCTGTATCGGCTTCCATTGGAAGGGCGGTTTCAACTTGAACGGTTTGCCCCTGATAATAGGAGAGCTCGCCTTCAAAGGAATCCCATTCGGGATCATCCATTGCAAAAAGCTCTTTCAATGCAGCCAGATTCGTATTCCGGCAGACGAGGATGTCCGCTTTTCCGTCGTTAATGCTCAGCTGCGGAAGGGGGATCTTGTTCGTTCCGATAAATGGTCCGTTCAGCACGACCACCATGACCGCTTCGTCAGTAAACTCTTCTCCGTCGATCGACAGGCGGAAAGAGAAAGGCTCAAGATTGGAGATGGTCCGCAGTGCGCTTGTAAAATAACTGATTCTCCCGAGCAGCGCTTTTTCCGTTTGATTGATATGGCTGGAAGCTTCCGTGATCAAACCGATGCCCCAAAAGTTGAGACAATAATGATCATTTGCTTTTAAAACATCGACCGGGACAGGATTTCCATTGACGAGCGCTTCCGCCGCTTTTTCAATGTTCTGGGGAATGCGGAGCGCCCTCGAAAAGTCGTTGCATGTGCCGCCCGGGAGGATGCCGATATCTGGCTTAGTTTGAAGCTGGCTGATGCCGTTAATGCATTCGTGTACCGTTCCGTCACCGCCTAATATAAACAATTGCCCGATATCCTCCCCGATCTCCCGGCAAAATTCGAATGCATCACGTTTTTTTCTCGTCGGTTTCACGATGAGTTCGTCTATAGCCTGTGAAAGAACCGGTACGGCAGCACCGAGTGTTTTTTCAACATTTTTTTGTCCTGCATTTCCGTTGTAAATCAGCATTGCTTTCTTTCGGTTCATAAAGGTGCTCCTTTATTTGATAGAGTCTTTACTTATTTTTCCCCGGGCTGCCCGCGCCATAAACCTGAAGGAACACGAATCGCCTGATTTGCGGTCCGGACGGTTTCAAAGTATCATTAGAACAGATGAGCAAACAGCGCCTTTAGCATCATGCTAAAAGCGGCTAAAAAGGAGAGATCTTAAAGTGAACATGGATTTTAATCTGTTTATGAATGATGTCGTGCGCCAAGCCAGACAGGAAATAACGGCTGCCGGCTACACCGAATTGAAAACGCCTGAAGAGGTCGATGAAGCGCTCACGAAAAAAGGCACTACGCTTGTGATGGTCAACTCAGTCTGCGGCTGTGCAGGGGGAATTGCAAGACCAGCCGCACATCATGCGGTTCATTACGATAAGCGCCCGGATCATCTCGTCACCGTTTTTGCCGGACAAGACAAAGAAGCGACGGCTCGAGCAAGGGAATATTTTGAAGGATATCCGCCTTCTTCTCCGTCATTCGCCCTTTTAAAAGACGGCAAGATTTTAAAAATGGTCGAACGCCATGAAATTGAAGGCTATGAGCCGATGGCTGTCATCACTAAGCTTCAAGGATTGTTTGAAGAATACTGTGAAGAAGTATAAGGTAAAGGAAATACCGCCTGCCAAAACAGTGGCAGGCTTTTTCTATGTATAAAAATTCTTTTTATATGCAATCGGAAAGATAAAAACACAGGCTTTCAATTGGTATTTAAATGCTTGTTTGAAGGTTTTTCAGTTATTTTTCAAAATGGTATTGCATCTGGCCTAGAAAATGTTTAAAATACATATCAACGAATAAATATTCAAAAAAGGTTCAGGGGGATACACAACATGAAAAAATGGATGTTACTGGTAGTTGCAGCATGTGTCACATTTGCATTGACTGCATGCGGGACGAGCAGCAGTTCTGCTGATAAAAAAACATTGGTGATGGGAACTTCAGCCGATTACCCGCCTTTTGAATCGAAAGACGGAGATAAGATTGTCGGTTTTGATGTTGATCTGGCCAATGCACTGGCTAAAAAAACGGGCCATGAAATCGAAGTGAAAGACATGGACTTCAACGGCCTGGTGACCGCTCTTAAAACAAACAAAGTCGACATCGTGCTTTCAGGAATGACGCCGACGCCTAAACGCAAAAAGCAGGTCGATTTTTCAAACGTCTATTATACGGCTCACAACATGATCGTTACAAAAAAATCAAGCGGCATCAAATCGCTTGACGATTTGAAAGGAAAAACGGTCGGCGTGCAGCTTGGCTCCATTCAGGAAGAAAAAGCGAAGGAGCTTACGCCGGATTATAATTTAAAAGTTGAAAACCGCAACCGCATTTCGGATTTAACCGAAGAAATCAAAGCGGGCCGCTTTGACGCAGCAATCATAGAGGATATCGTTGCCGAAAAATATATTAATAAAAATGAAGAACTGGTTGGCTACAATCTGCCGAAAGAACCGGATGAAAAAGCCGGCTCCGCGATCGCCTTCAAAAAGGGAAGCGATTTGACCGAGAAGTTCAACAAAGCGCTTGAAGAAATGGAGAAAAGCGGAGAACTTGAAAAGCTGAAAGAAAAATGGTTCGGCGGAGAAACGAAAAAGTAAGCGTGAAAAGTTCAACTTTTTGTTGAACTTTTTTTTCTAAAGCGATGTGCGCCTCTTTGATGATGAGGCGGGAGAGGGAGAGTCACATGAATTTTCTTGATTTTTCTAGTACAATACCCGAGATGCCTTTCATTTTGGAAGGCTTGGGCGTCACCTTAAAAGTGGTCGCGGCTGCGGCCGTGCTTGGATTTTTGCTGGGGGTTTTGATTACGCTTTTAAAAATCAGTTCGATCAAGCCCCTCGCATGGATTGCCGATTTTTACACTTCCATATTCCGGGGGACACCGCTTGTTCTGCAGCTGATGATCGTCTATTACGGGCTGCCTCAGGTGCTGGGCTTCGATATTGATGCTTACTGGGCGGCCGTCATCGCATTCGGCTTAAATTCCGCCGCTTATGTGTCAGAAATCATCAGAGCCGGAATCAATGCGATCGACAAAGGGCAAAAAGAAGCGGCGATGGCGCTGGGCGTCCCGTATGCAAAGATGATGAAGGATCTCTTGCTGCCGCAGGCCTTTAAAAATATCATGCCAGCGCTGATCAACGAATCGATTACACTGACAAAGGAATCGGCTGTTGTCACCGTCATCGGACTCGGCGATATTATGAGACGAAGCTATCAGGCGGGAGCGGCGATCTACAGCCCGCTTGAGCCGATGCTGTTTGCGGGTCTCATCTACTATGTGCTCGTTTTGATCCTGACGTTTGTCGGCAAAGCGATTGAAAGGAAGCTGAATGTCAATGATTAATGTTCGCAATCTCTCAAAATCTTTCGGAAAGCACGAGGTGCTTAAACATATTTCCGTTTCCTTTGAAAAAGGCGAAGTAGCCGCTGTCATCGGTCCGTCAGGCTCAGGCAAGTCCACGTTTTTGCGTTGCTTAAACATGCTCGAAAAGCCGACGGAGGGCAGCATTTTCATTCAGGATCAAGAGATTACAAGACCGAAAACAAATGTGCTGAAAATCAGAGAGAACATCGGCATGGTCTTTCAGCATTTTCATTTGTTTCCGCATAAAACGGTTCTTGAAAATATTACGTATGCACCTGTCCATGTCAAAAAAGAAAGCAAACAGGCAGCAACGAAAAAAGCGGAAGAACTGCTTGAGAAAGTGGGGCTTATCGATAAAAAAGATGATTATCCGAACCGTTTATCAGGGGGGCAAAAGCAGCGCGTTGCGATTGCGAGGGCGCTGGCGATGAATCCGGACATCATGCTGTTTGACGAGCCGACATCGGCCCTTGATCCTGAGATGGTCAAAGAAGTGCTTCAGGTGATGCAGGATTTGGCGAAAACCGGGATGACGATGGTGATCGTGACGCACGAAATGGGCTTTGCCAAAGAAGTCGCCGACAGGGTGCTTTTCATGGATGAAGGAACCATTGTCGAAGACGATGATCCTAAAGCGTTTTTTTCTTCTCCAAAATCGAAAAGAGCTCAAGACTTTTTAGAGAAAATACTATAAAATAAGCTGAAGAAGATGCTGATCTTCTTCTTTTTTATTCACTAAGACTAGCAGAAAAGATTGGGGTTAACGATGTTTAAAATAGGTTATCGCACATTAAAAACAGCGCTTGGCACAGCATTGGCCATCTATATCGCACAGCTGCTCGGCCTTCATAATTTTGTGTCGACAGGGATCATCACGATCCTCTGTATTCAAGTGACGAAAAAGCGGTCCCTTCAGGCATCATGGGCCCGGTTTGCGGCATGCATTCTTGCGATCGTTTTTTCATACGCGTTTTTTGAACTGATCGGCTATCATCCGGCTGTCATCGGTCTGATGCTGCTGTTCTTTATTCCGACAACCGTTCTTCTGAAAATAAAAGAAGGAATCGTCACAAGTTCGGTCATCATTCTTCATCTTTATATGTCAGAAGGGATCACCCTTTCTCTCATTTGGAATGAATGCCTCATCATCATTACGGGAATCGGCGTTGCCCTGCTGATGAATTTGTACATGCCGAGCCTCGATAAAGAGCTCAAACAGTATCAGCAGAAAATCGAAGATAACTTTGCCAAGATTTTTGAAGAAATCGAACGCTATTTGCTGACCGGGGAACAGGACTGGACGGGAAAAGAGATTCCTGAGACGCACCGTTTGATCAATGAAGCGAAGACCCTGGCATACCGTGATGTGGAAAATCACTTTCTCAGGCACGAAAATCTCTATTATCACTACTTTAAAATGAGAGAAAAGCAGTTTGAAATTATCGAAAGGGTCCTGCCGAAAATCACGTCGATTTCGATGACGGTTGAACAGGGGCATATGATCGCAGCGTTTCTTCATGATTTAAGAGGAGCCATCCATCCCGGCAATACGGCTCATAAGTTTTTGAAGCGGCTCGTGAAAATGAGAGAGGAAATTGATGAGATGGAGCTGCCGACGACACGCGAAGAATTTGAAGCGCGCGCTGCTCTTTTCAATTTTCTCGGCGAAATGGAACAGTATCTTGTGATTAAGAGCTACTTTAAAGGAATTAAATCTCCTGCATAACCGCATGAGTTTCTCCTTCATTGGTCAATCTAATGGAACAGGGGGAAACCCGTGCGGTTTTTTCTATTCCTGCGGAAGTCCGGGCTTGAAAAAAAGCAGGCGTTTCTCCGCAAAAAGAGCCGCCTGCTTTCATGATTTGTATTAAAAAATCATGCTGAGTCCGGTAAGCAGAGTCGTCAGCACCATGACGCCGATCATTAAAATAACCATGAATTTGATGAATTTTCGAGACAAGCTTTTCACCTCTGTTTTTTAATCTCCCATTATTTTATACTGCTTTTTTTCATCGGACAAGTTTCGTGTAAGAATCAAATAGAGAAGGGGCAGAACACGATGAATATGTTTGAAAGAGTCGACGATTTAAACAACAGCCGTCAACAAGCTTTGCTTGGGGGCGGGCAGGAACGGATCGACAGGCAGAAGCAAAAAGGCAAGCTCACCGCCAGAGAGAGAATCGATCTTCTGCTTGATGAGGGAACGTTCACTGAGCTGAATGCTTTTGCCAGAAGCCGGCAGTCCGGCGGCCCGTTAGGCGACGGGGTTGTCACGGGATTCGGAAAAATCGACGGGCGGCCCGTTTATCTGTTTTCCCAGGATTTTACCGTCACCGGCGGAGCGCTCGGAGAAATGCACGCCAAAAAAATAGCGGCCGTCATGGATCTTGCCCTCAAAAATAAGGCCCCTTTCATCGGTCTGAACGACTCAGGTGGTGCGAGAATTCAAGAGGGTGTGCTATCATTAGATGGATACGGTCATATTTTTTACCGAAATGTCCTTTGCTCAGGCATCATTCCGCAAATCTCTGTCATTCTCGGCCCTTGTGCGGGCGGCGCGGTTTATTCTCCAGCTTTGACCGACTTCGTTTTTATGAACGAAAAAACCGGACAGATGTTCATTACCGGTCCGAAAGTCATCAAAACGGCGACAGGCGAAGCTGTCAGCTCCGGAGAATTGGGGGGCGCCTATATACATAATTCAATCAGCGGGAATGCCCATTTTTCCGGGGATTCCGATGAGGCCGTCCTCAGTGAGGTGCGCAAGCTCTTGTCCTACATCCCCCAGAATCACGAAGAAAAGCCCCCGGCTAAGGCGAGAAAGGCGAAAGACGATGAGATAAGGCCTGATTTAATGACGATTCTGCCTGAAGACGGTCAGCGGCCGTATGACATCAAACAGATCATCGCGGAAATCGCAGACAGCGGAACATTTTTTGAAGTGCAGCGCCACTTTGCCAAAAACGCGGTGATCGGTTTTGCAAGGATAGCGGGGGAAACGGCGGCGATCGTGGCCAACCAGCCGAAGTATTTAGCCGGAAGCCTCAGCATGGATGCGGCTGACAAAATCGCCCGGTTTATCCGTTTTTGCGATTCCTTTCAGATCCCGATTTTGACTTTGGTGGATTGCCCCGGCTTTCTTCCGGGAATACGCGAAGAGCACGGCGGGGTGATCAGACACGGCGCTAAAATCCTTTACGCGTATGCGGAAGCCGCCGTCTGCAAGGTGACGGTCATTTTAAGAAAAGCATACGGCGGAGCATATGTCGCTTTAAACAGCAAGGCGCTTGGAGCGGATGCCGTGTTTGCTTGGCCGAATGCAGAAATTGCAGTGATGGGCGCCTCGGAAGCTGCAGATGTGCTGTTCGCGAAGGAAATCGAACGGTCGGAAGACCCGCGGGCCGCCCGCGAGGAAAAAATCCGGAAATGCATGCACGCTTCAAGCCCTTTTGCCGCTGCAAGATACGGCATGGTAGACGATATCATCGATCCGAAAGAGACGCGGAAGAAGCTGATCCAAACGTTTGACATGCTGAAGAGCAAAAGAGAAATCCGGCCGGACAAAAAGCATGGAAATATACCGCTTTAAAAATGGAGGGGAAACTAGCATGAATGAAAAACGCCTGTTAGAAGAGTTTTTAGAACTTGTGCAAATTGATTCCGAGACAAAACACGAAGCTGATATTTGCAAGGTGCTGAAAGAAAAATTTGCTGCTCTTGGAATGGATGTCGTGGAGGATGACACCGCGCCAAAAACGGGGCACGGAGCGGGAAACCTCGTGTGCACGCTTCCTGGAACGAAAGAGGCGGACACGATTTACTTTACATCCCACATGGATACCGTCGTGCCCGGAAAAGGGGTGAAGCCGGTCATTGAAGACGGATATGTCAAAACAGACGGCACAACGATTTTGGGAGCTGACGACAAAACAGGCCTTGCAGCGATGCTCGAAGCCGTAAAAGTGTTGAAAGAAAAAAACATTCCGCACGGAACGATCCAGTTTATCATTACGGTCGGCGAAGAATCGGGGCTTGTCGGAGCGAAAGCTTTAGACCGATCGCTGATCAAAGCCGATTACGGATATGCGCTTGATTCCGACGGGAAGGTCGGCAATATTATCGTAGCAGCGCCGACACAGGCGAAAATTAGAGCAACTGTCTACGGAAAAACGGCTCATGCCGGAGTAGAGCCGGAAAAAGGAGTCTCCGCGATCACGATCGCTTCAAAAGCGATTGCCAAAATGCCGCTTGGCCGCATCGACGAGGAGACGACGGCTAATATCGGCCGCTTTGAGGGCGGAACGCAAACCAATATCGTCTGCGATCAGGTCGACATTCTCGCTGAAGCCCGTTCGCTTGTTCCGGAAAAAATGGAAAAGCAGACCGAAAAAATGAAGCAGGCGTTTGAAGCAGCCGCCGCTGAAATGGGTGGCAGAGCCGAGGTGGAAATCGAAGTCATGTACCCGGGCTTTAAATACAAAGACGGGGATCTCGTCGTTGAAATCGCCAAAAAAGCCGCCGGGAAAATCGGCCGTCCGTACGAGCTATTGACGAGCGGCGGAGGAAGCGATGCGAACGTCATCGCAGGACACGGCATTCCGACTGTAAACCTTGCAGTCGGATATGAACAAATCCATACGAAAAACGAAAAAATGCCGATTGAGGAACTTGTCAAAACTGCAGAAATGGTTGTTGCCATTATTGAGGAAGTAGCAAACCCGTCATAAAGGCGGGTTTTTACAGGGACCGTTTCAGCTCGAGCCGATGGTTTCAGCGGAAACGGTCACACTACCTGAAGTCGCGATCGAGAAGATGGAAGGGAAACGCAAAAAAGCTTGCGCCTTTAAAGGCGCAAGCTTTTTTATTTTGTAGCCGATTCAGCAGGCTGAATGGCTTTTTTGTTTTTTTGGTAAACTTGATGAAGAACGACGGATTGAATCGTCAGAAGCAGTCCGCTTGTCAGCCAGTACAGCGGCAGGGCTGCAGGGACGTTGATCGAAAAGATCGTCATCATCACAGGGAAAAAGAAGCCCATGATTTTGGCGGACTGCTGAGCCGCCGGATTTGTTTGGGCGTTCTGTGCGTTCAGCTTTTGAGACACATAGAACTGGATAAAATACATGAACCCGGCGCATAAAGATACGATAATATCCGAATGCCCGAGGTTAAACCAGAGAAAAGAGTGTGAAGCAATTTCGGGCGTCGAGCGGATCGCATAATAAAAACCGATCAGGATCGGAAACTGAATCAGCATCGGCAGGCAGCCCATCGCCAGCGGATTGATGTTATGCTTTTGGTAAAGCTGCATCATCTCCTGCTGAATTTCCCTCTGCTTCAAAGGATCTTTCGTCTTTTTTAGCTTGCTTTGAATCGCATCCAGCTCAGGTTTGACAAGCGCCATTTTTTCCTGCATGGCCCGCTGTTTTTTATACTGGTTGGCAAACAGCGGAAAGACGAGAACCCGGACGATGATGGTCACAAAAATAATCGACAGTCCGTAGTTTCCGTGGAAAAATCCGGCGATTCCTTTAATCAGCTCTGAAAAAGGCCCCACGACATAGTGTTGGAAGAAGTTGTCGCTTCCTCCGGTACTGCCGGTGGCTGCCGAAGCTTGTTCACCTATAAACATGGTCATGATCAAAAACATTGCAGTCGCAAACAATTGTTTTAATTTCGTGTTCAACACGTTCTCCTCCTTCTGAATAAAAGGGCCCGTCTGCCGGACACCTTTTCCCGTTTAAATTGAAAGAAGAAGGGAACGGTGGTCTTCATCGTCGTTCGATGAAGCTTTCATGCGAATGACTTTACTTATCCATACCGTAATGCGATGATATAGGATGATAAGAAAATCGATTGCAGAAACAAACTGTATTGCATGATATTCTTCAAACCGTTTCGTTTTCCAGCTGTCGCCCGTACTGCAGTCCTTTAGGATGAGGGCGATACCGATCGCCGTCAGTGCGGGAAGGACGATTGTGAAAAACTCAAACAGTAAAAAAGCATCGTTGAAAGATTCAAGAATCATCTATTATCACTTCCGTTTCATTTAACATCTTACTATATGAATGCCGGGATGTCTAATCTGAGTACCAGGAGGGAGCCGTTTTGTCTGCTGATAAACAAAAGGGAAGAGTCATCTTTCATATCGATATGAACAGCTTTTACGCGTCTGTTGAAATGGCGTATGACCCTTCGCTGAAAGGCAGGCCGCTCGCCATCGCGGGAAATGCAAAGGAGCGGAAAGGCATCGTCGTCACGTGCAGCTACGAGGCGAGAGCACGCGGCGTAAAACCGCCTATGCCGCTTTGGGAAGCGAAGCGGCTCTGCCCCGAGCTGATCGTCAAGCCGCCGAATTTCGACCGCTACAGAAGCTCTTCAAGAGAAATGTTTCAAGTGCTCAGGGAGTATACGGACCTTGTCGAGCCTGTTTCCATTGATGAAGGGTACATGGATTTAACGGACACGCCATACAGAAATCGGGCATATGAAACGGCGAAGGAAATTCAAGAGCGCCTTCAAGAAGAACTGCTTCTTCCGTCAAGCATCGGGATCGCTCCGAATAAATTCCTGGCCAAAATGGCTTCGGATATGAAAAAACCGCTCGGCATTACGATATTGAGAAAGCGCGAAGTGCCCCGGATTCTTTGGCCCATGGACATCAGCGAGATGTACGGAGTCGGCCGGAAAACCGCTGAAAAGCTCAAGACGCTTGATATCGGCAAGATCGGCGATTTGGCTGCCGCAGATGAGTATGCTTTAAAGCGCCTCCTAGGTATCAACGGCCCCCGTTTAAAAAGGAGGGCAAACGGCATCGACACCGGAGAGGTGAATCCCGACAGGATATACGAATTCAAAAGCGTCGGCAATTCCTCGACTCTCCCGTATGACAGCACAGATGAGAAGGAATTGTGCGGCCTGATTGACAAGCTTTCCGTCTCAGTAAGCGACAGGCTGAAGCGAAAAGAGGTCATGGCAGCAAAAGTTTTCATCATGATCCGCTTTGCGGATTGGACAAACATAACCAGAAGCAAGACCCTTCTGAATCCGACCGATTCAAGAGAAGATATTGCGAAGGAAGCGAAAGCCCTTTTCAGGCAGCATTGGCACGGAAGTCCTGTCAGACTTTTAGGCGTGACGGGAACAGACCTCGTCAATCGGAAGGAAGCCGTCAAACAGCTTGATTTATTTTCGTTTCATGAGGATGCCAAAGATGAGCCGATCCAAAAAGTGATGGCCGAATTGAATGAAAAATATGGAACAGACCTCATCAAAAAAGGGATCAGGATCGTGAAAAAAGAAAGCAAGACGAGCGGAACAAGCTTTAACAAAGATTTTTTCCAGGACGAGAGACAAGATCAATAGCTTGAAAATGTAGGTCAAAGTGTGGTAATTTCAATTTAAATAAAAATTAAACTAAAATGCTAAACGCTTTAGAAGGGACGTTAGACATGGCAAAACAACAAATAGGTGTAGTTGGTTTAGCAGTAATGGGAAAAAACTTGGCTCTAAACATTGAAAGCCGCGGGTTTACGGTTTCTGTTTACAACAGATCAAGCGAGAAAACGGAAGAGTTTCTGAAAGAAGCCGAAGGCAAAAACGTTGTCGGTACATACAGCATTGAAGAGTTCGTTCAATCTCTTGAAAAACCGCGCAAAATTCTGTTGATGGTCAAAGCTGGAACACCGACAGACGCAACGATTCAATCGCTCCTGCCTCATCTTGAAAAAGGCGACATTTTGATTGACGGCGGAAATACATATTATAAAGATACGCAGAGAAGAAACAGAGAGCTGGCCGAAAGCGGCATTCACTTCATCGGCACCGGTGTTTCCGGCGGTGAGGAAGGCGCTCTGAAAGGTCCTTCTATCATGCCAGGCGGACAAAAAGAAGCCCATGAGCTTGTCAAGCCGATTCTTGAAGCGATTTCTGCAAAAGTAGACGGCGAACCGTGTACGACATACATCGGTCCAGATGGCGCCGGCCATTATGTAAAAATGGTTCATAACGGCATCGAATACGGAGACATGCAGCTGATCTCAGAATCATACTTTATTTTGAAACACATTGTCGGTCTGTCTTCAGATGAGCTTCACGAAGTCTTCTCCGAGTGGAATAAAGGAGAGCTTGACAGCTATCTGATCGAAATCACGGCTGATATTTTCACGAAAAAAGACGAGGAAACTGGCAAGCCGCTCGTTGACGTCATCCTCGATAAAGCAGGTCAAAAAGGCACAGGAAAATGGACGAGCCAAAGCGCTCTTGACCTGGGCGTGCCGCTTCCGATCATTACGGAATCCGTTTTCGCCCGCTTCATTTCTTCCATGAAAGAAGAGCGCGTCAAAGCAAGCAAGCTTCTGACAGGTCCTGAAGCGAAACCGGCCGCCGAGAACAAAGAAGAGCTGATCGAAGCGGTCAGAAAAGCACTCTTCATGAGCAAAATCTGTTCTTACGCACAGGGCTTCGCTCAAATGAAAGCCGCATCAGAAGAATACGGCTGGGATTTGAAATACGGCGATATCGCGATGATCTTTCGCGGAGGATGCATCATCCGCGCGGCGTTCCTGCAAAAAATCAAAGAAGCGTATGACCGCGATCCGGGGCTTGACAACCTGCTTCTTGATCCTTACTTCAAAAATATCGTTGAAGGCTATCAGGGCGCTCTCCGCAAAACGATTTCTCTTGCGGTTGAACAAGGAATTCCTGTACCTTGCTTCTCAAGCGCTCTCGCTTATTTTGACAGCTATCGCACTGCGACATTGCCGGCCAACCTGATTCAGGCGCAGCGCGACTACTTTGGCGCACATACGTATGAGCGTACAGATAAAGAAGGCATTTTCCACACTGAGTGGATGAAATAAGATGTAAAACCGCAAGCTGAAAAGCTTGCGGTTTTTTGATTTCGGAAGGATGCATGTTTAAGCGCTTCTGTGGAAACCTACTCAAAAGAGAGTTTCAATAAGGAGGAATTAACCCATGTATCCTAGTTTAGAGGGAAAAACGGTGGTTATTACAGGGGCGGGTACAGGTCTTGGAAAAGCGATGGCACTTCGCTTCGGTTCTGAAAAAGCCAATGTAGTGATCAATTACTTCAAGGAAGAAGAAAATCCTGAAGAGACGGTGAAGAAAATAGAAAACAGTGGAGCGCGCGCGATTGCCGTTCAAGGAGATGTCTCAAAAGAAGACAATGTAAAAGCGCTGATCAGACAGGCCGTTGATTCATTCGGTTCCGTTGATGTGATGGTGAACAACGCGGGGGTGGAAAATGAAGTACCTTCTGAGGATTTGTCTCTGGAAGACTGGAACCGCGTCATATCAACTAATTTGACAGGGATGTTCTTAGGATGCCGGGAAGCGATCGGCTATATGCTCGATCATAATATTAAAGGCTCGGTCATTAATATGTCGAGCGTCCATCAGCAAATCCCGTGGCCGCATTTTGTCCATTATGCGGCAAGCAAGGGCGGGGCAAAACTGCTGACGGAAACCCTTGCCCTTGAATATGCCCCGAAAGGAATTCGGGTAAATGCGATCGGACCCGGTGCGATCGATACGCCGATTAACGCCGAAAAATTCGCTGATCCCGAATTGAAAAAAGGCGTTGTTGAATTGATTCCGATCGGGTATATCGGAAAGCCGGAGGAAGTCGCGGCTTGCGCGGCCTGGCTCGCATCCGAAGAAGCGAGCTATGTGACGGGCCTGACGCTGTATGTGGACGGCGGAATGACGAAATACCCGGGATTCCAAGCTGGAAAAGGATGAAAAGAAGGCGGGGTGCCTTCTTTTCATCATAAGCCCAAAAAAATTTACATAAGATTAATAGAAAGCAAAAGTGCTGTTTACATAGCAATGATAGTGTAGGTTTGTCAACAAAAAGCGGTTATGGAGGGAGTACATAAGAATGGGTTTCTTACGCAACAGAATCGTCGGCATTACACTGGCAGGCGCAGTCGCTTTAGGATCAGCGGGAACAGGCAGTGCAGCAATGGAAACAGCGAAAAAGAAGGAACAACCAAAGGTCAAAAACGTGATCATGATGGTCATGGATGGAACAAGCTCTTCTGCAACAACATTGGCACGCTGGTATAAAGGCGAACCGCTCGCGATGGACCAGATTGTCAGCGGCGGTGTCCGGACGCATTCGGCAGAATCGGCGATCACTGATTCTGCACCTGCAGCAACTGCGATGGCAACGGGACGAAAATCAAATTCTTCCTATATTGGAGTGCTGCCTTCAAAGGTGAATACACCAGGTGTCGAGAAGGTCGGTAAAAAAGATCAATACCGGCCTGTGGCAAACGTGCTGGAAGGCGCCAAACAGAAGGGAAAAGCAACTGGCATTATTGCAACCTCTGAAATTCAGCATGCGACGCCTGCCGGCTATTCCGGCCATCATAAGGACCGCAATAACTTTGAAGTACTCGGTGAACAGCAGGTTTATCAAAACATGGACGTTGTCCTTGGCGGAGGAAAAGAATCGCTTCAGCCGGGGACAAAGGATAAAAGCCGCAAAGACGGTGAAGACCTTGTCAAAGTGCTCAAAGATAAAAAGTACGATTTTGTTGAAACGAAAGATCAGCTCCTCAAGTCAAAATCGAAAAAAATTTGGGGCGCATTCTCACAGCGCGATCTCGCGTATGACATGGACCGCCGTGCAACGCATCCAGAGCAGCCGACGATTGCGGAGATGACGAAAAAATCGATTCAGACGCTTTCTAAAGACAAGGACGGTTTCTTTTTATTCGTGGAAGGAAGCAAGCCTGACTGGGCAGCGCATCAAAACGATCCGATCGGCATGATCAGCGATGTATTGGCATTTGATAACGCGGTGAAAGAAGCGCTTGAATTCGCTAAAAAAGACAAACATACAATGGTTATTGCCGTCTCAGACCACGGCAACAGCGGCATCTCCATCGGCAACAGCAACACGACGAAAGGCTATGACACAACGCCGGTATCAGCATATATCGATCCGCTGAAAAAGGCTAAAATGACGGTGGAAGGCGCAACCGGCAAATTAAAAGACGATTTATCGAATATCGAAGAAGCGGCAAAGCTTTACGGACTTGATGATTTAACGCCGGCAGAGAAGGAACAGCTGAAAAGCGTGAAAAACAAAAAAGAAGCGGCTTCATTATTCACCAAGCTGCTCAGCAACCGAGCCAACATCGGATTCACAACAGGCGGTCATACAGGTGAAGATGTCTTCCTGTATTCGTACGGTCCCGAAAAGCCGCAGGGGCTCGTCGATAACACCGGCATCGCTAAAACGATGGCAAAAGCAATGGGCTTCAACTTAGACAAATTAACAAACGAATTATTTATCGAAGCAAAACAGGCATTTAAAAAAGCCGGAGCCAGCGTAACGATCGATCAGAAAGATCCGGCTAATCCAGTTCTTGTCGCATCGCGCAAAAAAGGGAAAGCCGAAATGCCGGTGAACAAAAACCTCATCAGAATCAACGGAAAGGAATATGAATTAGACAGCGTGATTGTTGAAAGCAATGGATCCTTCTACGTGCCGAAGGAAGCAGTTCAGCTGTTCAAAAAATACGCCCGATAATTTGTTTGGCCCCCCTCTTGAAAGAAGAGGGGGTTTTTATTATTCAAAATAAATACATACATTTATTTTTAAATGTCTAGACATATAAAAATAAAAAGATATAATAATAGTTGTGTGAAAGCGCTTTTAATAAAGGAGGATATGACGATGAAAAAGATTTTACTTGCATGCAGTTCGGGTATGTCGACAAGTCTCCTTGTCACCAAGATGGAGGAATACGCGCATTCAATCGGTGACGAGGCAAAAATTTGGGCGGTCGGACAGGACCAGGCAAAAAAAGAGATGGCAGAGGCAAACGTCGTTCTCATCGGCCCGCAAATGAGCTTTTTAAAAGGCGAGCTGCAGAAAGAAGCAGAACAGTACGGTACTAAGGTTGATGTGATTGATATGATGGCTTACGGAATGGCAGACGGAAAGAAAGCTTATGAACAGGCGCTCAGCTTGATCGGAGATTGATGATGATGGGAAAATTAAAACTCGATGAATTAACAGGCGAACAAATTTGCTTTCAGCTCATTCTTCATAGCGGAAACGCCCGCAGCAAAGTCATTCAGTCCATCAGGGCATACCGCGCCGGCAGCGTTCAGAAAGCAGATGAGCTGCTGCACCAGGCTGAAGCCGATTTGCAGCAGGCCCATGATATTCACTTTCAAATGATTCAAAAAGAAGCGGGCGGGGAAAAAAGTGAGTTCTCTTTGCTGCTCTTGCACGCGGAGGACCATTTGATGTCGACGCTCACGATGAAGGAACTTGTGTCCGAATTATTGGAATTATTCAAAGAGAAAAATCTATGATTCGCACTGTATGGCAAAATCGAAGGGGGATAAGAGACCATGTTTGAAAAATTGAGCAACCTCTTGGTGCCGATTGCCGGGAAGCTGAATAACAACCGGTATTTAGGCGTGCTGAGGGATGCGTTTATGCTGGCTTTTCCGCTCACCATTTTCGGATCGATCATTGTCGTTTTAACCAATTTGCCGTTTCTCAATAAAATGATGAGCAAATCGGCGCTTGAAACGTTCCAGTCGGCTTTAAGCATAGCGCCGAGCGCAACGATCAGCATTATGTCCGTTTTCGTCGTGTTCGGGATCGGGTATTATTTATCCAAAACTTATGAAGTCGATGCGGTTTTTGGAGGAGTCGTCGCTTTGGCATCGTTCCTTCTGCTGACTCCGTTTGTATTAAACGGCGAAGGAGGGGAAGTGATTCCGAACGTCATCCCGATTGACAGGCTCGGTGCGAAAGGGATGTTCCTCGGAATGATTACCGCCTTTACATCCGCGGAGATTTTCAGATTTTTTGTCCAGAAAAACTATACGATCAAAATGCCCGCCGGCGTTCCACCTGCTGTAGCTAAATCTTTTGCCGCGCTGATTCCGGCGGTGATGACCTTGTCCGTCTACTTGGTCATCAATATCCTTGTGACCCAAGCGTTCAATACGAATATGCACGATTTAATTTACAATCTGGTACAGGCTCCGCTTGTCGGCCTTGGAAGCGGTATCATTCCGACCTTGATTGCTATATTTTTTACTCAGCTTCTCTGGTTCTTCGGACTCCACGGGCAAATTATTATCAACTCTGTTATGGATCCGATCTGGAATACGCTTTCGATCGAAAATTTGAATAGCTATACCGCAACAGGGGAAGTTCCGCATATTATCAATAAGCAGTTTATGGAAGTGTACACCGTCGGAATGGGCGGAACCGGGATGACACTGGCCGTGATTATTGCCATCCTGCTGTTTATGAAGAGCAAGCAAATGAAGCAGGTCGCAAAACTCGGAGCAGCGCCGGGGATTTTCAACGTAAATGAACCGATCATTTTCGGCCTGCCGATCGTCATGAACCCGCTCATTTTTATTCCGTGGGTGATCTCGCCGATGATCGTCACTTTAATTACGTATTTCGCAATGGCGTCCGGGCTTGTGCCGCCGCCGACCGGGGTCACGATTCCTTGGACTGTGCCGATTTTTATCAGCGGAATGATGGCGACCAATTCGCTTGCCGGCGGCATTCTACAGATTGTGAATTTAGCCGTTGTCTTTATGATCTGGTTCCCGTTTTTGAAATTCATCGACCGGATGAATATGAAAAAAGAGCAGGAAATCAATGCAGCGGAACAAGATCAGACAACGCTAGGACTTTAAAAGGAGATTGATGACATGTCAAAAACAGAACTGCAGCTAGAACAAATTCAATACCGTTTTCCAAAAGGCTTCTGGTGGGGGTCTGCGGCATCCGCGACTCAGACTGAAGGAGCGGCGGCTGAAGGAGGCAAAGGAAAGAACATTTGGGATCACTGGTACGAAAAAGAGCCGAACCGATTTTTTGACGGAGTAGGCCCTGAGAAGACTTCGCGTTTTTACGAGACTTACAGAGAAGATATTCAGCTGATGAAGGAGCTCGGCCACAACTCTTTTCGTTTCTCCATTTCGTGGGCCCGTCTGTTTCCTGAAGGAAAAGGGCGGTTGAACGAGGAAGGAGCTGCCTTTTATAACCAAGTCATCGATGAGCTGCTGGCGGCTGGGATCGAGCCTTTTGTCAACCTTTATCATTTTGATATGCCGCTTGCGCTCCAGTATATCGGCGGATGGGAAAACAGGCAAGTCGTCGATCACTTTGTTTCATACGCGGAAACGTGCTTCCGGCTGTACGGGGATCGTGTGAAAAAATGGTTTACCCACAATGAACCGATCGTTCCTGCTGAAGGCGGCTATTTATACGATTTTCATTATCCGAACATCATCGACTTTCAAAAGGCCGTCCAGGTCGCATACCATGAAATTCTTTCAAACGCCAAAGCGGTCGAAGCCTACCGCAGACTCGGAGGCGACGGCAAAATCGGCATCATTTTAAATTTAACGCCATCCTATCCGCGAAGCCAGCACCCGGCAGATGTGAGAGCTTCTGAAATAGCTGACGCTTTCTTTAACCGGTCGTTTCTTGATCCTGCCGTTAAGGGTGAGTTTCCGCAGCTTTTAACAGATATTTTAAAAGAAAAAGGCTATTTGCCTGTCATGGAAGAAGGAGACTTGGAGCTGATCAAAAATCACACTGTCGATCTGCTCGGCATCAATTATTATCAGCCGAGACGGGTGAAAGCGAAGGAGCACATGCCTCATCCGGACGCGCCTTTTATGCCGGAGCGTTTTTTTGACCATTATGAAATGCCCGGACGAAAAATGAACCGCCACCGCGGCTGGGAAATATACGAAAAAGGAATCTATGATATTTTAATGAATGTCAAAGAAAACTATGGAAATTTTGAATGTTTTATTTCTGAGAACGGAATGGGTGTTGAAGGAGAAGAGCGTTTCCGTGGCGAAGACGGCATAATCCGCGATGACTACCGAATTGCGTTTATCGAAGAACACTTAAAATGGGTGCACAGAGCGATTCAGGAAGGAGCGAATGTCAAAGGTTATCACCTTTGGACATTCATGGACAACTGGTCATGGACGAACGCCTATAAAAACCGCTACGGATTTGTATCTGTCAACCTTGACAAAAACGGCGAACGAACGATTAAAAAAAGCGGATACTGGTTTAAGAAACTTGCCGAGAACAACGGTTTTTAAAAAGGACTCGGGCTAAAAGATGGTCTGTTGGGCCATCTTTTTATTTCCGCTTCAAAACCGATATAATGATAAGGAAGGTGTTACAAGCATACAGAATCCTTAGTAATGGTGGTTAAAACATGAGAAAATACGAATATATTTCAAACGAAATGAGGAGGCGGATTCAGGAAGAATACTATCCGATTGATCAGCCCATACCTGATGAGCTTTCTCTCGCCAAAGAATTTTCCTGCAGCAGAATGACGATGAAAAGAGCCCTCGATATTCTCGTGTCAGAAGGCATGCTGTACCGCAAGCGCGGACACGGCACCTTCATAGTAAAATCATCGATTCAGCAGCTTCCCGTCAGTGTGACAGACCGCGAAAACCTCGGGCTGACCAAGCTTCTCGCCAATAAACAAATCGAAAGCCGCATCATTCAATTTGATGTCGAATTCCCTTCAGATGAAGTGGCTAAGCAATTGTCAATCGAAAAGACCGTTCCGGTGTATCATATCATCAGGCTCAGAAAGGTTGAAGGCGAACCGTATGTCATTGAAGAAACGTATATGCCTTCGAATGTCATCTCTGAATTAAATGAAGACGTTCTTCACGGCTCCGTTTACCGGCACATCACCGAGACGCTGAAACTGACAATCGCCGGCTCGCACCGGAAGATCAGGGCGGATAAGTCGAATGCGCTCGACCGAGAGTACTTGGAATGCGCCCCTGACGATCCGGTTCTTGAAGTTGAACAGGTCGCTTTTTTAAATACGGGAGAACCGTTTGAATATTCTTTTGCAAGGCATCGCTACGACAAGTTTGTGTTTTCCAGCGTCCATGTTCGGAAATGAAAAACCTGCATAACCGCGGGTTTTTTGTTTTGTCATGCAATCTTCCAGCACGCTTGTCCTCCGAGGGGATCGTGGGCTACCATCGCTTTAGCGGACGGGAATTTCCGAGGCCGTGCGCATATTCAGAACCAGCTGCTCATAAAATTAACTAAATAATTAGAAATAAAACAATATATTGACAACTAATACATTTTTCGTGGTACGATAGGATTGTTATTTGTCCAACAAGCAAAGGGGGAGAATGAATGAAAAAGTGGAAAAGCTTATCATGGATTGTATTGCTGCTGACGCTTGTCATGGGATTGGCAGCGTGCGGAAGCGGCAATGCATCAGGAAATAAGGACGGCGGATCTGCGTCAAAAGGATCAGAAAGCTACAGTCTGCTGACAGGGGGAACCGGCGGTACATATTATCCGCTCGGCGGTCAATTTGCAAACCTTTGGGAGGATGCAACAGGAGACAAATTTACGACGCAGACTACAGGTGCTTCTGCTGAAAACATGGCAACTCTGCAAAAAGGGGAAGCTGAGGTCGCTTTTTCTCAGACGGACATTGCCACTTATGCCATAGAAGGCAAAGAAATGTTTAAAGAAAAAATTGAAGGAATCAAGGCGATTGCCGCCCTGTATCCTGAAACTGTACAGATTGTAACAACGGAAAAAAGCGGAATCAATTCGATTGAAGATTTAAAAGGCAAAACGGTTTCCGTGGGTGCTGCGGGTGCAGGGGTCAACATTAATGCCAAGCAGATTTTGGAGGTTCACGGGATGTCTTTTGACGACATCAAACCGCAAAACCTGTCTTTTGAAGAGTCGACCGACGGCATTCAGTCAGGCGCGATCGATGCCGCCTTCATCACGGCTGGAACGCCTACCGGGGCTGTCGAAGGGCTTTCTGCGCAAAATAAAATAAAAATTTTAAATATTGAAAAAGATAAGCAGGAAAAGCTGATTGAAAAGTATCCGTTCTATGCTGAGGATACGATCAAAAAAGGCACCTACGGCATCGGGAGCGATGTGAACACGGTCGCTGTCAAAGCGATGCTCGTCGCATCCGACAAGATGGATGAGGACACCGTCTATAAAATGACGAAAGCGCTGTTTGAAGCCGATAAAATCAATCATGCCAAAGGCGAATTTATCAAGCCTGAAACCGCGCTTGAAGGATTGGGCGATATTGAAATTCATCCTGGAGCGGCTAAATATTTCAAAGAAAAAGGGATAGAAAAATCGTAAAGCCGCAGGCAGATAAGCGATGAACAAGCCCGGACAATCGATAGACCGTTGCAATGAAACATCGGTCTATCGTTTTTCTATTCGGCAGGGGATTTGGAAAAATGGGGAAATTTAAAATTGTAAAACGGCTTGTGCCGGCGCTGATCATTGCCGCTTTTGCAGCGGCATGCCTGATTCCTTATCAGACCGCTGTCGTGTTCGAGAAAGAGGACAGCGGCGAGATCATTGCTTTTCTTCCCCTCCAAAAGGAGAAAAGCTTTGATGTGATCTATACGCATTCCATCCATCGGACAGAAGTGATCGAATCGTATGTGTGGGAAAAAAGAATGATTCGGCAGACCGCTCTGACCTATCATGATCCGGCCGTCGGGATGCCGGCAAACGCGGAGCAAGGTGAAAGGCTCGTCATCAATAATGGTGTCTACACCATTTTGGATATGAAGAGGACCTTTCCGTTCATTGATATGCGGATCGGAAGGGTGAGGGCGAATCACAGGATCAAGTATTCAGGCGCTGAACATGAGTTAAAGCGGTACATCCGCCCCGGCACATGGACAAGGATGAGTGTCCGAAAACTAAATGTCTTGCAACAACTGAGGGGAGTGAAGATCAATGACTGAGCAGCTTTCGGAAAAAGATCAGCAGGAACTGCTGGAGAAATACGATCCTGAAGCGGGGACGAGAAAGCTCAAAGGGTTGACGGGGGTCATTGCATTTGTCGGCCTGCTCGCTTTTTCTTTGTTTCAATTATACACAGCCATTTTTGGCGTTTTTCCGGCTCAAATTCAAAGGTCGGTTCATTTAGGATTTGCGCTCGGTCTGATTTTTTTATTGTTTCCGGCGACAAAAGGTTTACGGAAGACCGGCAAATTCAAAGTCGCCTGGTATGACGCAATCTTAGCCGTATTAGGAGCGGGCGTCGGCGCTTATTGGGTCGCCAATTATGAAACGATTGTAGGCGGGATCGGATTGATCACGGAAACGGACTTTTATGTCGGACTGTTGGCCGTCCTGCTCGTATTGGAAGCGACGAGACGTGCTGTCGGGTTGCCGATTACGATCATCGCCGGCCTGTTTCTTTTGTACGGCCTTTACGGCTCGTATCTGCCGGGCTTTTTGTCTCACAACGGCCTGACGCTGGAAAGGCTCGTTCAGACGATGTATTTTACAACGGAAGGAATTTTGGGCACGCCGCTCGCTGTGTCTTCGACATTCATCTTCCTGTTCATCCTGTTCGGTTCATTTCTTGTCAGAACCGGTGTGGGGCAGTATTTTAATGACCTTGCTGTGGCGATCGCCGGACGAAGCACTGGCGGACCGGCAAAAGTCGCGATTTTTTCAAGTGCGCTTCAGGGAACGATCAGCGGAAGCTCTGTCGCCAATGTCGTCACTTCCGGATCGTTTACGATTCCGATGATGAAAAAACTGGGCTATAAAAAAGAATTTGCCGGTGCAGTCGAAGCTTCCGCATCTACAGGCGGGCAGCTGATGCCTCCGATCATGGGAGCCGCCGCCTTTTTAATGGTTGAGTTCATCGGCGGAGGCATTACGTACTGGGATATCGCGAAAGCCGCGATGATCCCGGCTGTTTTGTACTTTACGGGCATCTGGATTATGACCCACTTTGAAGCGAAGCGCCTCGGCCTGCGCGGATTAACGAAAGAAGAAATGCCGAACCGCAAGGAAGTATTCAAAAAGATTTATTTGCTGCTTCCGATCGTTTCGGTCGTCTTTTTGTTAATGTCGGGCATCACGGTCATGCATGCCGCTTTGTATTCGATCGTTCTGGCGATCCTGGTCGGTTTGTTCAACAGGGAAACGCGAATGGGTCTTAAAGGGATTGTGCTGGCTCTCGCGGAAGGAGCGAGAATGGCGCTTTCCGTTGCGGCGGCAACGGCAGCTGCCGGCATCATCGTCGGAGTCGTCACAAAGACGGGTCTCGGCCTCAAACTTGCAAACGGCCTGCTCGATTTGGCAGGAGGCGCATTGCTGCCTTCGCTCTTTTTGACAATGATCGCCGCTCTTGTTCTCGGAATGGGATCGCCGACGACGGCAAACTATGTAATTACGTCAACGATTGCCGCACCAGCCTTGATTTTGCTGAATGTTCCTGATCTGTCGGCCCACTTGTTCGTGTTTTATTTCGGCATCGTAGCTGACATTACACCGCCCGTTGCTTTGGCCGCATTTGCCGCCGCCGGTGTTGCGGGAGGAGAGCCGATCAGAACGGGGATCAATTCAGCAAAGCTTGCGATTGCCGCTTTTATCATCCCGTATGTATTCGTCCTGTCTCCGGAGCTTCTCATGATTGACGCACATTGGTATGAAATTCTCTGGGTGATCTTTACCGCATTGTCCGGAATGATTGCCATCGGTGCGGGCATGATTGGATTCTGGATGAGAAAAGTGTTCTGGTTTGAAAGAATAATGGCGGCTGCCAGCGGTCTTCTGCTGATTTATCCGGAGGGCTATTCCGACATAATCGGTCTCGGCATATTCCTTCTGTTGTTCGTTCTTCAGCTGATGTGGAAGCGGGACAAAAGCCATCCAGAAGAAATGCAGGCCTTAAAAGCATAAATAAAAAAACAGCCTTCAATGTGAAGGCTGTTTTTTATTAAAGCGGCCACCAATGAAAGCCGTCTTTTGCGAGCAGGTCATCAGAAGCTTTCGGTCCCATAGAGCCCGCCTCATAGTTAGGGGAAAGGGTTTTGTTTTCCTCCCAGTTTTGAGAAATCGCATCAACAAAACTCCAGGAAAGCGCAACTTCATCCCAGTGGGCAAAGTTTGTCGCGTCTCCGTGCAAACAGTCCAAAATCAGCTTTTCATAAGCTTCAGGCGTGTTGATGCCGTCCCCGCAGTTATGGCAGTAGTCGAGCTTGATCGGCTGGGCAAAAGTGCCGCCTCCAAGCTTCCTTGCGTTTAAATGAAGGGTGATGCCTTCATCAGGTTGAATATGGATCACCAGCAGGTTAGGATGCATCGTGTTGCCGTTTCCGTAATAAAGATTCATCGGAATGTCTTTAAATTGGACGACAATCTGCGTTGATTTTTTCTGCATCCGTTTCCCTGTCCGGATGTAGAACGGCACACCGGCCCATCTGAAGTTGTCGATCAGCAGTTTGCCGGCAACGAACGTTTCCGTATTCGACTCTTTTGCTACATTTTGCTCATCGCGATAAGCCGGAACCTGTTTTTCGTCAACGACACCCGCGTCATACTGGCCGCGCACAAAAAACTGATCGACTTCGTCTTTTCGAATCGGACGAAGGGCTCTGAGCACCTTCACTTTTTCGCTGCGGATCTCTTCCGTGTTCAGCTTGATCGGCGGTTCCATCGCAAGCAGCGCCACCATTTGAAGAATGTGGTTTTGAACCATGTCTCGAAGCGCACCGGATTTTTCATAATATCTCGCTCTGTCTTCCACACCCAAATCTTCACTTGACGTGATTTGAATATTCGAGATGTATCTGTTTGTCCAAAGCGGCTCAAAAATCGCGTTGGCAAAGCGGATGACTTCGATGTTCTGCACCATTTGCTTTCCTAGATAATGGTCAATCCGATAGATTTGATCTTCTGTAAAGGCTTCACGAATTTCCTGATTCAAGGATTTTGCGCTCGGCAGATCATGTCCGAAAGGCTTCTCGATCACGAGCCTTGACCAGCCTGTTGTTGAAGTGACACCCTCTGATTTTAGGAACTTTGCAATCGTTCCGAAAAATTCAGGAGCCATCGCTAAGTAAAACATCCGGTTATTCGGAATATCATATGTACTTTCCAGCTTCTCTAAAAGTTCGTTCAATTCCCGGTATGAGCCGGAATTTGTAACATCAAAAGGATGATAGTAGAAGTGAGATGTAAACTCGTCTACATCCTTTTCGTTTAACGGAAACTTCGAAACCGATTGCTGTACAGTACTGCGAAAGTCTTCATTTGTCCAAGGGCGTCTGCCGACTCCGACAACCGCGAATTCATTCCCGATTTGTCCGTTTTCGTAGAGCCTGTGGATAGAAGGATATAGTTTTCGTTTTGCCAAATCCCCTGTTGCGCCAAATATTACGATAACTGCTTTTGGTTCCATTTGATCTTTTTTCAATTAAACGTACCTCACTTTATTCGAAGCTAAGTTTATTTTCTTCATTTTAAAGCTAATAATCCCTTAAAGCAAACATTTGAGATCGAATCGTATGAAAAGTTTACTGAAAACGGGCAGGGTATTTAGTTGCATAGCATGGCGTGAAGCCGGCGTTTCTTTTTTCTCAGACTTCCTGTATGCTTGTGATAGATGAAGTTTTTAGCAGGAGGAAAGGATATTGGAGTTATTATTTTTAGGAACGGGAGCAGGCATCCCCGCAAAAACGAGGAATGTCACATCCGTTGCATTGAAGCTTTTAGAAGAAAGGCGGTCTGTTTGGCTGTTTGACTGCGGGGAGGCCACACAGCATCAAATTTTACATACATCGATCAAGCCCAGAAAAATTGAAAAGATTTTTATTACCCATCTTCACGGCGATCATGTATACGGGCTTCCGGGTCTTGTCAGCAGCCGCTCTTTCCAGGGAGGAGAAGGTCCGCTGACCGTGTACGGACCGCAAGGAATCAAAACGTTTCTTGAAACGGCGCTTGACGTATCGGGGACGCATGTCACATATCCGCTTGTGATTAAGGAGATTGAAGAAGGGACAGTCTTTGAAGATGACCAGTTTATCGTGACGGCGAGAAGCGTATCTCACGGCATCCCCGCTTTTGGATACCGCGTGCAGGAAAAAGATGTTCCAGGCGCACTTGACGCCGAAGCGCTGAAACAGACCGGAGTCTCGCCTGGCCCTGTTTATCAAAAGCTGAAAAACGGGGAGACGGTCACATTGGAAGATGGCCGGAAGATTCGCGGTGCAGACTTTATCGGACCGCCGAAAAAAGGGCGGATTGTCGCTTTTTCCGGAGATACGAGGCCATGCGAGAATGTGAAGAAGCTTGCCGAAAAAGCCGATGTCCTCATCCATGAAGCAACATTTGCGAAAGGCGACAGGGAGCTTGCCGGAGACTATTATCACAGCACTTCAGAACAAGCGGCGGAAACAGCGCGGGAGTCCTGCGCAAAAGAACTGATTTTAACCCATATCAGTGCAAGATACCAGGGGGAAAACGTGCTTGAACTGGTCAATGAAGCGAAAGCGATCTTTCCTGATACCGTGGCAGCTTTTGACTTTTATGAGCATGAGATCAAAAGAACTTAATTGGCATTCGAAGCTTCTTTGTTCCGGCAATGCGGGACGGGAAGCTTTTTTTGTTGACACGGTTTTAAAATGGTGTATAATAAAGCGTAATCATTACGTTTTGATAAGGAGGACAACATGAGAGTCAAAATTACATTGGCGTGTACTGAAACAGGGGACCGCAATTATATTACGACAAAAAACAAACGTACAAATCCGGATCGCCTGGAATTGAAAAAATATTCTCCGCGTCTGAAAAGGCACACGATACACCGAGAAACAAAATAACAAAAAACCAGCAGAATGTCTGCTGGTTTTTTTGTTTAATTGGCGGCTTGATAAGCGTATGTTTGCTGCTGTGCGGCATACCACACATCATAGATCGCAAGCTGGACGATGTGGGGCTCATCATGATGGATCAAATGCGAACTGTTTTTCGCTTGAATCCAGCCGCTTTGATGCGAAAGAGACAGCAGTCTGCTGTGAAGCTTCAGCCACTCGTGATGAGCCTGTTTCGCCGCCTCCGTTCTTTTTCCAGCCGAAAGGACGAGCAAAGGAACCGAACCGAGGTGTTTCTTTTCCTGCTTCAGAATGTCCAGGCTTTGTTGAAAGTCCTTATGGGACCCTTCGATCGAAAACTGTTTGCTGTAGTCTTCTTTTAATGTTTCCGGAAGAAGAGGCAGCACTGTTTCCTCCTGATCTTCACAAGCGGGATCAAGCAGCACCATGCCGATGACTTCATCGCTGTACCGGCTTGCAAACAACCTTGCAATGACGGCGCCGAACGAATGGGCAACAAACAGGTATGGCGGTTTGACGCCTGCTGCTGCAAGCAGCGCTTTTAGTTCCTTCACCATCTGATCCGCTGTTCTTTTGCTGCTGCTCGGCCCGCTGTTGCCAAGGCCTGCACGGTCGTATGCAAACAAGCCGAGATCTTCGTCTATATCGGGTAAAATGGGCTGCCAAGTCTTTGAAGAAGAACCGTAGCCCGCTTCAAAAATAATGGTTGCGTTCTTTTTTCCTTTTCTCTGCTTTGTGTAAAACATGCATCCTTCAACTGTATATATTCTTTCCGTTATGGTCATAGAGGTCATCCTCTCTCTGTATATGGTGTTCTATTAGGAAAGACGCACGAACAAGGATGTTCGTTTCTCACGAGTTTGAAAAAAAGAAATATCCCGCCTTGAGGCGGGATATCAGCAACTTACCAGGCTCTGTCGTACTGAACAGGTCCTTCAATTTTTGTGTTCAGCTGTTTGGCAGCGGTTTTCGGCCAGTATGGATCTCTCAGCAGCTCTCGCGCAACGAAAATGAGATCTGCGCGTCCATTTTGGAGGATTTCCTCAGCTTGAAGGCCGCTTGTGATCAACCCGACTGCACCTGTCTGGATTTCGGCTTGGGCGCGAATTGTATCGGCGAAGCCGACTTGATAGCCCGGGAAGACGTTGATGTCGGCAGGCACGACTGCACCGGAGCTGACATCGATCAAATCAACGCCCTGTTCTTTCATCCATTTGGCGAAACCGACATAATCGGCGACATCAAGGCCTTTTGTTTTGTAGTCTGAAGCTGAAACGCGTACGAACAATGGTCCGTCCCAGACTTCTTTTACAGCGTCGATGACTTCGCGAAGCAGCCTGTAGCGGTTTTCCGGTGATCCGCCATATTCATCCTCGCGTTTGTTGGAAAGCGGTGATAAAAATTCGTTGATCAAATATCCGTGGGCCCCATGAATCTCAATGATGTCAAAGCCGGCGGCTTTCGCGCGTTCAGCTCCTTTTTTGAAAGCCTGAACGGTTTCTTTTATGTCTTCTTTTGTCATTTCAACAGGTGTTCGCGAATTTTCGTCGAAAGGAAGAGCTGAAGGCCCGTAGATTGTACCTTCGACCTCGGCTTTTCTTCCGGCGTGTGCCAGCTGAATCGCCGTTTTGCTGCCGTACGGCTTGATTTGTGACGTTAATGCGGCAAGTCCGTCAATATGCGCGTCATCCCATATACCAAGATCCTGATCGGAGATTCTGCCCTCTGGGGTGACGGCGGTAGCTTCTACCATGATCAGTCCGACTTGTCCGACGGCGCGGGAGATGTAGTGGGTCATGTGGAACGGCTGCACTTTTCCATCCTTTTCATGGGAGGAATACATGCACATCGGCGACATGACAATCCGGTTTTTTAGTGTAACTCCTTTTAAACTCCATGGTGTGAACAGTTTTCGATTACTCAAATTTTTTCGCCTCCCGTAAGTTTTCGCCTCGATTATACCAATTCTGCCCATTCACGTCATATAAACTGCTCAAGTCATTTCCATATGTAAGAATGTTCAGTACAATAAAGTTGTTCACATTCTATTTTTTACTAAATACGATATTTGCATACACCTGCGGAAAACAGCGAAAGAGGGGGGTTTGCTTTGTGAAGTGGCAGACAGTGGAAGAACTGAAACAGCTGCTCATTTCTCTAGTTCAATACGAAAGCATCTCAGGCACGGCCGGAGAAGTGGCGCTTGCGAAGTATATGCATGATTTATTAAAAGACCGTTCGTACTTTCAAAAGAATCCTGAATATTTAAAGCTTCACCCGATGGAAGACGGGCGTTATTTTCTAACCGCCCTCGTCAAAAAGGAAGAGAAATCAAATACGGTGCTCCTCTTGAGCCATTTTGACGTGGTCGATACGGCAGACTACGGCGAATTCAAACATATGGCATGCAAAGTCCCAGAACTCATGGATGTATTAAATGATAAAAAAGAACTTTTGCCCAAACGGGTCAGAAGAGACTTGGAAAGCGGCGAGTGGCTGTTTGGAAGGGGAAGCATGGACATGAAAGCGGGTCTTGCTGTTCAATTTTCGATGTTGGAACGGGCGATGAACGGAGAATTTGACGGAAACCTTCTATTAATTACGGTTCCGGACGAAGAAGTCAACTCACAGGGGATGCTTGAAGCCGTACCCGCACTGAAAGCTTTAGAAGAGGAATTTGGCCTTCATTATACATCATGCTTAAATTGTGAGCCGATGTTTGAAAAACATCCGGGAGATCAGAAGCAATACGTCTATTCAGGCAGCATCGGCAAAGCGCTTGCCGGATTTTTCTGCAAAGGGATTGAGACGCATGTCGGCGAGCCGTTTGCAGGGGTGAATGCGAATTTAATGGTGTCCGAAATCAACAGGCTGCTCGAATTAAACGTTGACTATTGCGAAGAAGCGGATGGAGAAGTGACGCCTCCCCCGGCCAATCTGATGCAAAAAGATTTGAAGGAAGCGTACTCGGTTCAGACTCCTCACGCAGCGGTGTCGCTCTTTAATGTGCTGATGATGGAGCGTTCCGCCGCCGAGCTCCATCACATGCTGCTTGACACAGCCAAGGAAGCGGCCGCCAATATTCAAACAAATATTGAGCGTAAAACGGCCGAATATCAGCGATTTGAAGCATTCACGCCAATGAATCCGACCGTTTCCGTGCTGACGTTTGAGGAGCTGTGGAACAAAGCAAAGGAAAAGGCCGGGAAGTCCGAGGCGGAGCGCATACTCAACTTTGCATTTGCCAACAGGGGGAAGCTTGGAGACCGCGATTTTTCAACGAAAATCGTGTCTGAATTGGCTTCGCTCTGCAAAGAAGATGCTCCGATGATCGTTCTGTTTTACAGTCCGCCGTTTTATCCGGCTGTTTCTTCAAAGGACGATCCTTTGATCCGAAAGGTGATGAAAGATGTGAAACAGTATGCGGCCGACAGGTACGGTATTGAATTTACAGAAGTCCAATATTTTCCCGGCCTGTCCGATTTAAGCTACCTTCAGCTGCAAAAGCAGTCTGTCGATGCGTTCACATCCAATATGCCGCTGTTTCAACACGGCTATTCATTGCCTAAAGGACGAGAAAACGCACTGTTTGTGCCGGTCATCAATATCGGGCCGGCCGGCAAAGACCCTCATAAATGGACGGAACGCCTCCATGTGCCGTTTTCATTCGGAAAGCTGCCCGATATCCTTCGGCTGGCGATACACAAGCTTCTCTAAGTATACGGACGGGGCCGCTTGGGGAAAAATCGGGAACAAGCGAAACGCTGTCTCCCGATTTTTTTAAATTTTGGCCGCAAACATATCCCTGATTTCCGCAGAACGATTCGCCGCTTCTTTGACGCAGGATATGACGATCTGTTCGAATTGATGGTCGTCAAGCACCCGAAGGCCCGCTTCCGTTGTCCCTCCGGCGCTTGTAATCTCTTTTCTCATGACAGAAGGGTTCCTGCCGGTTTCAAGCATTTGAGCCGCACCTGACATCATATCGATAATCAGCTGTTTCGCCGTTTCTTCAGGAAGTCCCAATTCCGCAGCTGACGCCTGCAGGGCTTCGACAAATCGATAAACAAAAGCGGGGCCGCTTCCGGCTACTGCTGTCACCGCATCAAGGGCAGATTCCTCAACGATTGCAACGCTTCCGACTGTCGCAAAGAGGTCAGCTGCTTCCCGCATCTGCTCTTTCGTCACGAGCGGGCTTGCCGCAAAGGCTGTGGCTGATTTTTGAATGGCGGCCGATGTATTCGGCATGGCCCTTACAACTGGCAGATCAAGCCCGGCGTAGTGCTGGATCGTGCGAATCGGAATGCCTGCAAGGACTGAAATCAGCAGCTGATCTTTTCGCAAATAGGGGCGGAGTGCGGCTATTCCGTCCGCCGCGTCCTTCGGCTTCACCGCCAAAACGAGTGTATCCGAACGGGCGGCGACTTTTGCTGTATCGGCTTCTCCGAATACCCCGTATGTCTCGCTTAATTCACGAAGCCTGGCCGTATTCGACTGATTCGTGACGAATATTGTTTCCGGCTCCATCGCACCGCTTTTGACAAGCCCCTTAATCATCGCTTCAGCCATCGAACCGGCTCCGATAAATCCCATTCGTTTCATTATGAATTCCTCCTTCTAAAAAACAAAAAAACCTTTCCGTCTTCACAAAGGACGAAAAGGTTTCGCGGTACCACCTTCATTAGCATATACATGCTCAGCTCTTGCCCCGTAACGCGGGATACGTTTAGGTTTGCCTAAGCGCTCAGAGGGCAGGTTCAACAGGCAAGCGGGCTGTGAAATCTTTCAGCCGTGGATTTCACTCTCTTTCGCCATTGCTCGTTTACTATTCCTCTTCATTGCGTCTTCGTTCATTTACCTGCATATATTTGTTGTTCATTATGCTATGAGGAATGATGAAATGTCAACAGGCATTTGAAGCAAAAATGACATGCGCGGGAGAAAAAGGTAAAATATGAACAACATCAATTCGCAGGATGAGGAGAATCAAACGATGAAAGACGCAAGAATCATTCCTATTTCATTGCCGACTCCGTTTGCAGTCGGAGACGTCAACATTTATTTGGTCAGAGGCGAGGCGCTCACTCTGATCGATGCCGGGCCCAATACAAAGGAGGCGGCCGCCGTTTTGAAGAAAGAGCTGGCCGGCCAGGGACTGTCATTAAACGATATCGACCAGGTTGTTCTGACCCATCATCACGCTGATCACGCCGGACTGCTGGACGAATTCCCCGCAGGGGTCAACATCATCGGCCATCCGTTCAATGAACCGTATATCAGCCAAAATCCCGATTTTATTGAAAAACAAAAGGCCTTTTTTACATACCTGTTTCAGCGATTCGGCGTTCCCGGCGATATGAAGCCGCCGGGGCTTACGGTAAAAGCGTCGTACCGGTTTTCCTGTAATCGGACATTGACAGAGACCGTTTCAGAAGGCGCGCAAATTGACGGGCTTGAAGGGTGGAGGGTTCTTGAGACGCCCGGACACGCCGCTTCACATATTGTCCTTTATCATGAGGAGCTTGGAAGCATGCTCGGAGGAGACTTGCTGTTAAAGCCGTCTTCTTCAAATCCGCTTCTGGAAGTGCCGCAAAAAGGAGAAAAGCGCCCGACTCCGCTGCTGGACTATTTGAAATCGCTCGGCAGGCTGCGGGAGCTTCCGCTCAACATTATTTATCCCGGCCACGGGGAGGAAATCACAAAAGTGAATGAGCTTGTCGCCAAAAGGCTGGAAAAGCAGCGAAACAGAGCCGAAGAGGTGTACCGCATCCTTTCTGAAAAACCGCATTCACCTTATCAGATATGTCAAAAACTGTTCCCTGCAGTCTATGAAAAAGAGCTGTTCTTAACGATGTCAGAAACGATTGGGCAGCTTGACGATTTGGAATCCCAAGGGAGGATCGGAGCAGAAACGGCCGATGGAATCGAGTACTATTACGCAAAGTAGGTGACGAACATGCAACAAAAGTTGAAAGAGCAAAACGTGATGATTACAGGGGCTTCAGGAGGACTTGGCGAACGGATCGCATACCATGCCGCCAAGGAAGGAGCCGAGATTATTCTGGCTGCGCGCAGAAGAGACCGCCTCATGGCTTTGAAGCAAAACATCGCCGATGAAACCGGTGCAAAATGCCGCATCATCGCATTGGACGTCAGCCGGACGGATGACATTAAAGCGGCGTTCCAAGAAGCCGGTCCGGTTGATATTCTTGTGAACAACGCGGGATTCGGTATTTTCGAAAGCGCGCTTGACGCTTCCCTTGAAGATATGAAAGCGATGTTTGAGGTCAACGTATTCGGTCTGATCGCCTGCACGAAAATGGCACTTCCGCATATGATCAGGCAAGACAAAGGCCATATTATCAACATCGCCTCACAAGCGGGCAAATTAGCGACGCCCAAGTCAAGCCTTTATGCAGCAACAAAGCATGCTGTGCTCGGATATTCAAACAGCTTGAGAATGGAGCTTGCCGAGACAGGGGTCAACGTGACAACGGTCAATCCTGGACCGATTCAAACCGATTTTTTCAAGACGGCCGATAAAAGAGGGGATTATGTCAAAAACGTCGAGAGATGGATGCTTGATCCCGATCAGGTTGCTAAGAAAGTCGTCTCGGCAATGATGACGAACAAGCGCGAAATTAATCTTCCAGGCTGGATGAACGGAGTCAGCAAACTCTATCAGCTCTTCCCATCCCTGGTTGAACGAGCAGGCCGGAGCGCTTTCTATAAAAAATGATCGTCTCTCGAAGAAAGGAACGGAATCGTCCGTTTCTAGACTAAAAAGAAAGCTAGAAAGTGTCATTGATCCTGATGAATTTGTTGAAATTGCAAAAGAGATTGGAATTGAGAATCTGACAGAACAGCAGCAGAATTATTATTTATACCCTATAAATAGAAAAAAACAAAGTGGAATCATGGGGCGCATCAATAGGGGCATTGAAGAAGGAATAAGCAGCGGATAAAGTTGTCAGAGATTTTAAAGATATTAAAAATCTTCTTGTCCAAATCGCTTCCCATCAACTAGCCTTGTCATTAACAACATGACTACTTTTATTCAGGGATTAATGAAGCATCACCCAGAAGTTAAAAAGCCATATTGTGGTCGATATGTTTTGGAGATTCATAAGGTCGAAGAGAAGTCCTTTTAAAAGGGCTTTTTTTATGTGTAAATTTTTTTGATAACATTTTGGATAGTGTATAACAGAACTTATATTCGGAATGAGGTAAATAATTTGAAGCCTGCAATTTCGAACTTGAAAATGCCTTTCATGAAAAAATTATAATTGATCTCTGTGTCCATGCGATGGAACAAGAATTTATAAAGCTGAAGCAAGTGGCAACAAGAAAATAGAGGAACATTATCAGCTCAAATTAAAAGAACTGTTTTCCTAAAGAAAATAAACGATTATTTGAGAAAAGAAAATGTCAAAATACAAGAGGTTGTTGTATGTGATGGCATGTTTGTAAAATATCCATATTACATTAGGAGCAAGGAAGGGGGCATAAAAGAAGGGGAGGCGATGTATTGGAAAGCTGCCTTAAAATTGCACATGATAAGGAAACTAAATCATCTTTGAGATGAGAGTAACTCATGTTTTAGGTAGCCAAAAAAGCAGAGATGTGGAAACACCTCTGCCATTCATTTTATGCAGCAGCAGTTTGATAATAAGCGATTATCCCTACCGCTAATAATACAATCATTACTGCCAGAATAGACCACAAGATGGTTTTTGCTTTTTTGGACATTGGTTTCACCTCACAGTCGTCGATTAATCAAGCCTGGTTTTTTTGTAAGTCCTCTTTCCATTTTTGTCGCCAACAGCTTTAAGATGCACATTCCCTAATTGCACCGCAAAATCTTTAAGTGGCCCAATCCGATAAAAGAAGCTTCCTGTGACAGCTGCCTTATTGTCACCTGTTACCCAAGCATTTTTGCCACCTGGGTTTAATTCTGTTCTGACGACAGGATTCCAGTTTCGAACTACATAAGCGCTACTAGAGTTAATTTTTTTCACTTTGCCTTTAGTAACACTATAGTTTACTGAGACCCTATATGTAGTTACAGGTGCTCCAAAAAATTTAACTGAATCTGTGTAAGAAACTGCCTTATTTGCTTGAGGCTTCGCAATAATATCCTCTTCTTCATTTACTTCTGTATTTATAGTTAAAGCATTTGTGTCAAACTTGGTAAGATTGTCAACAAACTTCTGTTGATCTTCTTTAGGCATCGCCTTAAATTGGTTTAATACATTTTGTGCATCAAATACTGCGGAAGAAACATATTCTGGTGAAACTCCACCTTTTATGGCATCTTCTTCACTATAGTTGGCCAGGTAATTGATATAGTCCTCTATAGTGTATTTAAACGCTGTATCATTGGCGTGAACCTCTGCGGCCGATATTTGACTTGGCACTGTCAATCCAATTGTAGCAAAAACAGCAACAAAAAACAGAATCAATTTCCTCATTTTTCCTCTCCCTCTCAAGCTTTTTTCCAAGGATTATGACCTACACCGTATCACCTATACTTTTGATTAATTTGCCCCTATACCCACCCCCTTTACCTAAAGGTTAACAAACAATTCTCCAAAAATAAACAGTTTTTGATGAAAATAGGTAATAAAAGCTCAATATTTTGAAAATATGTCAGTATTAAAGTCTTGATCCAATTTCAGTATATGTGGTGAATGTCTAGCAATCTGACATATATGAAATTACTTCAAATCAAAACCATGATTGACTAATGACAAATAAATGGATATTGTATTAAAATGAATAACTGTAAAATTGAGGTATTGATGTAAGGGGGACAAAAATATGCAGAAAAGCAACAGCTTCTGGCAAAAAAACTTCACCTTTTTATTCGGCTCCAAAATGGTGAAGATAACCGCAGACAGTTTTGCATTTAGCACTATTCTGTGGTTTTTGATTTTAGATGGTAAAGGGGCTATTGGTACAGCTTTTTTGATATCTGTTAGCTTTCTTCCTCAAGCGATTTTGGGGCCGATCATTACACCATTGATGAAAACATCTACATTAAAGTTCTGGATGTTCTTCTCAGACTTGACTAGAGCGTCAATAATGCTAATCATCCCAATATGTTATTTTAATGGTTTTTCTCCTTTGTGGTTTATTATATTGCTAATGCTTATACATTCTGCAACTGGAGCTTCATATGATCCAGCTTCTGTTTCCTTAATTCCGAAAATTGTGAAAGAGGATAATATCCAAAAAGCTAACGCAACAATTCAGTCATCTGGTCAAGTTGTTAGATTAGCCGCAGTAACACTTTGTGGTGTTATGATAGCCATGATTGGAGCAGCATACACAATGTTGATTATCCTCCCGCTTTATATTCTTTCAGCCCTGCTAGTTCTTTTTATTAATTACAAAGCTAAAGAAGATGAAGTTAATGGAAAGGAAAACAAACCACGGGGAGGATATTTCAAAAAATTAAAAAGAGGGTTCGCACTTGTACGCAGGCATC
This sequence comes from Bacillus paralicheniformis, assembly GCF_001042485.2. GTDB lineage: Bacteria > Bacillota > Bacilli > Bacillales > Bacillaceae > Bacillus > Bacillus paralicheniformis. The sequence goes on along the minus strand of NZ_LBMN02000036.1, from coordinate 362,760 downwards.
ATATTCTGTTTCCGTTAGCTCTTTATTGTGTGTTTTCAAATCTTGCATCAGCTCCTTGGGAAGCACTTTCAGAGTATATATCTCTGAGGAACTCAATGGAGGGCCAATCGTTCATTCATTTGTAAGAGTGGCCACAGCTGCCGGTGCATTTTTATTAGGATTTGTATTGGCTAAAGTGAAAATTAATCGGTATGGTCTATTGTTTGTTGTTGCTGGCATGGTAGAAGGAACTGCTTTTTTTGTAACTGGAATGAATTCAATTTTGCCGTTAGTATTCATAGCTGCATTTGCATTAGGGGCTACAATTAGTGCAATTAATGTTCCAGAACACACAATCATTCAAATGTCTGTTGATGATGAAGATCAGCCACAAGTCTATGCGATCATAAATATGATTTCTTATGTCATGATTCCATTAGGAGCTTTAATTGGTGGATATGCTGCAACAGTATGTGGGTCAGGGAAGGTCATAGCAATAGGGGGGGAATCGAAATTATTGCAGGGATCTGCATTCTTGCATTCACTAGGCTTGGTAAAGCACAACGATCCGACTTAATTGCTGAAAAGGATCAAAGTTTAAAGATATGATAATCATACAAAACATTATATAATTATAGATTTTCGATTCTCAATTTTTTGAAAATATGCTACGATGGAAGAAGTTACATATTTCCAAGGTGGTTTAATAGGGGGAGGTTACTATTGATTGGTCAAATTGCTCATCAAGAAATTGCGAATGATTTGAATGAATGGTATAAGTCAATAAAACAGAGAGATAAGAGTAAAGCAACTCAACTACATCAAGAGATTAGTGATAGGTTGCCCAACATGTCAGAAAATCAAACTGTTTTGCTTTATTATAATCTCATTGAATCCAGGTATAAGCTTTTAATGGAAAGGTTCAATGAATCCGGAGAGATTTTAAGCAATATTAAAAAGTTTAAAGACCTTGAAAAAAACACAGATGACATCATTCAGTATTATTTTTATTTCTTTTCCGGAGTATATGAGTTTTATCAAAAGAATTATATAAAAGCAATCAATTATTATAAAAGGGCTGAAATAATGCTACATAAGATACCTGATGAAATGGAAATGGCAGAATTTCATTACCAGGTGGCAGTTGCTTATTATAGAATTGATCAGCATATTTTTTCAATTAATCATGCAGAAAAAGCATTGGAATCATTCAGAGCAAACAGCCTCTATCATGAAAGAGAGATCTATAGCGAAATGGTTCTTGCCGCTAATAAACTCGATATGCTCAACTACGAAGAAGCTGAGGCCAACTATCTAAGCGCAATAAAGAAATCAAAATCAGTAGGCAGTAAGTATTCAGAAAGTTTAGCTTATTTTAATTTGGGATTATGCTACGGGCGTATGGAGTTATATTCAAAAGCAGCTGAGTCTTTCAACAAAGCTTTAGACAACGAAGACCTTAAAAGTGGTGTTGTTGGAATAAAGTCAATGTTTGAATTAACTCATGTTCTATATAAGGACCATAAATCGGACGATGCACAAATTTGGTTCAAAAAGGGATTTTCTAGAGCAAATAAAGAAGGAGAAAAAGAATACGAAGCGAAATTTATATTTATTGATGGTCTCTACAATACAAAAGATACTCTATCTATGGAAAAAGGGTTAGAGTACCTTGAGTCGCAAAACTTATGGACAGATGTTTCTGAACTGTGTCTGGATGCAGCTCATTATTACAAAAACAAAGGCGATACAGCAAAGTCATCCCGCTATTTCGAAAGAGCTCATCACGCAAGAGACCAAATATTAAAGCTATTGGAGGAATTAAAATGAAAAAAGCCATCAGCGTTGTTATTGCATCGACTATCCTTTTAACAGCTGCATTTTTTGTAACAACATCAAGTAATACTCAATTGGGTAAAACCGCTTCAACTAATTTTCAAATAGCAGGTAAAGCTGAATTTGGATGATTTCCCAATTCATTTAACCGGCGACCACCACTACGTGGGAAATGGTCGCCTTTTTCTCTTGAAAAGGTTGTATCAAAGACTAACCATTTGATTATGTTATGGGTGGTCTTTTTTTGTGTTAAATGTTGCTTAAATTATTCCAGAAAGGGGAGGGATCATGTCATCAAAATTAAATTCAACAAAATTTTTATTAGCTCGACAGCTTAGAAACATTATGACCATCGAAGCTATGTTTGTTTTAAGAAAAGAGGCCCAAGTGCTGTTATCGCTTGGATAGCATGCCCAAAATATATTAGCAGCTTTATTAGCGGGAAAGACGAGGCGATGAAAGATGCTGTTAGTCGATATCTCGCTGAGGGAAAAATTTTGGATGAAGCTTATGGTATGCTTGAGGTAATATGTTACAGTAAGAATAGCTCACATAAACGTTTGTATTTGATTCCAAGAACTCAAAGAGGTTTCCTTTTTTAGAAAGGCCTGTACATGAATTTCCCCTTTGGATACATTAATTCCAACTACAGGATTCACTGTTGTTGACCACTCTCTTTTTTGTCTTAACCGGTAACTCCTATCCCATCTCGACCCATATTTTCGCTTGTAATACGAGATTAATGTCTCAACCAGCTTAAACTTGCTTCAACAAGTAGAATGGTGAACAGTTTTTTGGCGGAATCTGTGGTTCTATAGACTTCCTCGCTCTATTCGGCTACCTTTATCTCAGAAAGATCAATTAAGAATACTATATAAGTAAACTTAATTGATCTACTATACGAATAGCCCTTGAGCTTGGAAAACTTAAAACAAAAAAAGATCTAATAACTCGTATTAAGATCTATAAACCAATTCTCTGATCGTACGGTGTACCAGCACCTGTAGTCTTGCTAACTTAAGTTGTAATACCTTTGATAGCCAAAACATAAGTTTTAGACTCAACTGTTGCCCCAGTCGAAATGAAGCTTAATGATCAGCCTTTATTTTAGCTTAACTAAAATCCATTCCAATAGCTTAATTTGCTTATTGCACAACAATAATATCAGGTTCGCCATCTTCTCCAATAAATGCTTCACCTTCATCAACAGATACATAAAAGCTGATGTGATACACGTTTTGAGAATGAGGCGGCAGGGACAACTTCTCTGGTTTGAGATCTGATCCTCCATCATTACTTGGGTATACGTAGACATCTTCTGTATTTTTTCCATAGTTGTTTATCTTTACAGAACAATCAATGTTTAGCTGGTCATCCATTGTTTCATACTCACAGGTGCTTTTGTTTTTTATATACTCAACAGCTTCTAAACCTTTTGCGTTCGCTTTCAAAATAAACATTGATTGCTCGGTGAGCAAAGGGTAAAGAACAGCAATCGCAATTGAACCTAAGACAAGCTTCAATTTGATGCGAGGAACTTCCTTGTAATGGCTAACAGCCAGAATAAACCCCACAACAACTATTATAAGCGCAAGAATAGCACTGTAATGGAGACCTGTTGACTCTGCATTGTTGCTCCAAGCTGGCAATCCTAAGAACCGAAGAATGATATCACCGGCAGCTTGGTATTGGTAGGTGTTGACTCCAAATATTAAACCAAAAATTATTAACCCAACACCAATAAGCCCTTTAAATCTCTTCATATTCTCCCTCCTTTTTTCTTCCTCTGTTTCTGTATTTTTTATTTTACTTCCCGTTCCATTAAAACTCAAGGTGATTTAACATAATTAGGAATTTGAATAAATGTTTGGGAGTAATCCAATGGAAAGAAAAGGGCGGAAGCGCTTTGTAGATAATAAAAAAGGTTCGAGAAGTGCTGGAGAAAACAAATCGTACTAAAGAAGAGATTAAAATTAAATAGTGCTCTAGTTTCGGTGGGCTTACACGTTCAGGATGAATAATGGCCAATTTTTCACGCCAATCGAAGTAGCAGTCTTTACAAGCCTAATGATGGGGATCGAGGGAGGACGAGTTTTTTAGACGTTCTTCCTGACTGCGAAATACATCGAGTAGAGCTAATGGCTGAAGCAGCACGTGTTTCAGAGGTCTGCTATCCTCATGCTTCTATTTATTAAGGGGATACAGTTGAAATGGAATGAGTTGAGTCATTTGATCATGTAATAGTGAATCCACCTTACGGACCAACGATCGACAATTGGGAGTTTGCAATTCCTTCGAAACGGAATCGTCCGTTTCTTTTTTATTTGCATTTTTTTAGATGATCTCCTGTCAGAGAGGCTCAAAATATCATATAAAGACAGGGAGACTTTGTCCCTCTTCAAACCGCTGCACCGAACCTGTGCTTCCTTCTATAGGCTTTGCTTGATCTGAAGGCACCTGTCCCGTCTGAGGCAATCGATATAAAAATACTGTATGCCGAAAGATTCCGTGCTTCCGGGAACACGTGCCGGCCGCTGATGAAAAATAAGGTAAAGGTCGCTTTCGTTATGCAGTTCTTCTTATATAAAATGGCAACTGGGTGACGAAAAGAAGTAATATTTTACCATTTATTGAGATTCTCTCATCCCGGCCGAAACATGATATCACGTGATACTCGCAACAAAATACACGATAAAAGGAGTTTCTTAACGGTGCAGGAAGAATGGAACCCATTGATGAAAAGTCGTTGCATCATCTGGTTAGTCACGGGGATTTACTTAACGGTCATCTTTCAATTTCCGCTGCAAAGCGTCGCTTCATCCGCAGACAAATACACCAATTTTGCCGAGCTTGCCGAACATGAAACAGAAGGAGAAGATTATCAAATCGAATATACAGACATGGGCACCGAACTGTTGATTCTTTCGCCGCACGGCGGAGGAATCGAAGGAGGTGTCAGTGAACTTGTCCGCGCCTTCAGCGCCGATTATTCGACTTACTTATTCGAAGGAATCAAACCCTCGCAAAACTGGGATCTTCACATCACAAGCAACAATTTTGATGAACCGCAGGCCGTCAAAGCGGTCAAAGAGCACAACTATACGCTGGCTTTTCATGGATATCATGACATCGTTGAACATACGCTTGTGGGGGGAACGGATACCGGAGGGGCGAAAGCAATTGTCAGAGCGCTGCAGAACAAAGGTTTTTCAGCGGAGCTGGTCAGCCCAAGCCACCGGCTTGCAGGGGGAAATCCCGAAAATATCAATAATCAATGCAAAACAGGTCAAAGCATTCAATTGGAAATCAGCACGCCTCAACGAGAGGCTTTTTTTTCGGAGTTCGGCCTGTGGACGCGGGCAAGTTCTAAAAATGAGACGTTCCAAGCGTATGTCTCAGCTGTTAAAGAAGTTTTGGAAACACGGTATAAATAAGATTGTATATTTGGGTCACATTAAAACTAAAGACATTTAAGAGGGTGAGCATGTTGATCTATATATACAACTGTTACGGCGGCACTCATTCATCTGCGCTTGCCGCCGCTTATCATCTGAAAAAGCTCCCATTCAGCAGAAAACCGACGAAAAACGAAATTTTAAGCACCGACTGTTTTAATCAATTAAGTCCGAAGGAAATGGGAAAATTAATTTTTCACGGTTTAGATGAAGAAGGCCACCAGGTGTACACGATCGGCCGAGGGTCATCAAAAGCGGTCATTCCAGCCATGCTGGGCGTTTTCGAGCTGTTTGAAAAAAGCGGAAAACTGCAGGAAAAAGTCATTTTTTCAAACACGTCTCCGACTGTGCCCATTGCGATGACATTCGGCGGTTTATTTTCAAGGAGGCTGAAAATCGATCCGATCGGGGTTCCTTTGCTGGTGCTCGGAGCGCAGCAGGCATACCAAGACATCATCAAACTGGTACAGCAAACAAAAGACCGTTCAAAAACGACTTCTTCGGTGATCGAAGTGCTGGATAACAATTTCATAAAAAAATGAACATCTAAACAGCTTCCGGTATGCTGAGTCTTTCGGCTTCCATATCGGAAGCGTTTTTTTGTTTTCTTGATATAGTAATTACTTTTTGGAAAGGACATTTTCTAAAAAATTGAATATAAGATAGAGGATATTGTTGAAATAGGACGAATCTATAACCTTAGAATTACTTTTCATAAATTTACTTCTTTGTAAGAAGGGGAGCGATCGGGGATTTCCCTTCCACTTTGCTAGAGAATACTATCTGAAAGAAGAAACGGGGGGTTAAAAAGACGGCTGCAATCGTTATGAGAAGCAGCGATTTATATTGGGAAATTCAATCTGCGACACTTTAAATGATAGAAGTGTAGTTTTAAAAATGAAAATCAACGTGATAAGAGACGGAAAATTAGAATGATGTTATTTTTCCAGAATAACAAATGGAGCCGTCTGTCTCAATACAAATTAGGAGGCGCCTATGAAAAAAATGTTTTCTATTTTTCAAAATAAAAATTATGCGCTGCTGTTCTTCGCATCCTTTACCTCACAAATGGGAGGGATCATCGGACTCACTGCACTCTTGTTTTACCTTCTAGACCGTTTTTCCAATCAGCCTGCATATGCCACAATGACCGAGCTGATGCTGTCATTGCCTACATTGGCTGTGTTTTTTCTCGTCGGTGTTTTCGCGGATAAGTTTGACCGGCAGAAAATCGCCAAAAACTGCGACTGGATCTGTATGGGACTATCTATTGTATTACTGCTGTCTCTCTATCTTGAATGGATGCCGTTTACATTTGCCGTTCTTTTTTTAAGAAACGCCGTTAAAAGTTTTTTCACTCCTGCCCAAACTTCTCTTATTCAAGGAATATTATCTGAAAACGAATATTCGCTGGCCGTCGGATTGAATCAAATGGTAGCCAGTTTATTTATGCTGTTCGGAAACGGGCTTGGCGTATTTTGTTATTGGACGCTTGGAGTTGAAGGAGCCGTCATGGTTGATGCAGCCAGCTTCGCACTGAGCGGGCTTTTGATTCAAGCCTGCCGGATCTCCGATGCCGTCCGCATGCCAAATGGAAAACATTCCATTAGACAGCTGAATATCGCTGGTATATGGAAAGATTTCACACTTGGTTTTACTTATATTCTCAACCATAAATTGCTGCTTGCCCTCGTGTCCGGATTCGTCCTTTTCGGAGTTGTCAATGGGGGGCTCTCGGTCATGCAGGTGTTTATACTAAAATACAAGCTTGCACCTGGAAACTATGAAGAAATGTCGATTGTACTCGGCATTGTTTTCGGTGCGGGGTTTTTGGCGGGAAGCATCGCCGCATCCTTGCTTTCTCAAAAATTGAAGCTTTATCAACTTTTGATCCTGGCGCTGATTGTTTGCGGTTGTGCCACGATTTCCGGCTCCCTGGTTAAAAGTTTGTGGCTGTATATGGTCTGCTCCTGCTTTATCGCGGTTTCTCTTCCAAGCATCAACGTTGCCATCGGAGGATGGATACCAAGCATCGTCAATCCGAAAATGATGGGAAGGGTACAGGGGTGGATTCATCCGCTTATGATGCTCTCACAGTCGCTGACCCTTCTGTTTATTGCGTGGCTTTACCCGGCATGGATCGCGCTTGAAAGCTTGTATTGGCTAGTCGGGGGAAGCCTGATTGCTGTTGGCGTTTTCTACATGATTATCCTTCCGAAGTTTTTAGCGGTGAACCGGACGGCTGACGTATCTGTCGATTAACGGCTTATTCACCAAAAAATATCTACAACGAAAGGGAATGATAGAAATGAAATTATTTTGCCTGCCTTACGCCGGCGGATCCGAATCCGCATTTTATTCCTGGAAAGGCCATATGCAGCCCGACATTGAGATTTATCCGATTCAGCTGAAGGGAAGGGGCCGGCGTTTCAACGAGCCTTGTTACGAAAGCCTTGAAGAAGCAGTTCAAGACATTTTTGAGCAGGTTCAAGCTGAACGAAAAGGTGACGACTACGCTCTTTTCGGGCACAGCATGGGAAGCCTTTTGGCATATGAACTTTACTATCAAATGAGCGGGGCGGGAGCTGAAAAACCGGTTCACATTTTTTTCTCGGGCTATAAAGCGCCAAACAGGATCAGAAAGACAGAAAAACTGCATACCTTGCCCAATCCTATTTTTAAGAAAAAAATTGTCGAGCTCGGGGGAACGCCTGAGGAGCTCATCAATCATGAAGAGCTATTTGAATTGTTTATCCCCATTCTCAAAAGCGACTTTAAAATGGTAGAAAACTATATCTATCAAGAAAGAAACAGCAAAATAGATTGCGACATTACCGTTCTCAACGGAAAAGAAGACGCCATGAGCAAGGAAGATGTATCCGATTGGAAACATCATACTTCAGGACACTTTACAGCCTATTACTTTGAGGGGAATCATTTCTTTTTGCACCATCACGTTGAAAAGATCACCGAAATCATCAATCATTCACTGACAGCCAGCCGGACGTTTTAACCTGCGATTTCGGCGAGATTCAAGCCCGGGTCTAATCTATTTTTCCTTCTTCGGACGCTTCAAAAATTACTTTTATTATAATCGGAACAGTGTTTTTTAGATCTTTTGATCTATTTGGTGTTTATCTTGTCTCATAAATACATGTTTAAACAATGTAAAATATAAAATATCCAATTCATAAAAAATTAACCATTATTAAACAATATTCCCATGGAAAATAATGATTATTTTTGATAATCTGTTTTCACAAGACGGAGGTTCAATAAAAAATCGGTAAAAGAGCAACTACAGACCAATATTATGGTGAATATTTTATCAAAAAGGAGAATTTTTATATGGTTGCTAAACATTCATTAGAAAATGGGGTATTTCACAAAATGACAGAGAATGAAAAAGAACTGATCCTACATTTTAACAACACAAAAACCGATTATCCAAAAAACAAGACGCTTCATGAGCTTTTTGAAGAACAGGCCATGAAGACGCCTGACCATACGGCTCTTGTGTTCGGTGCTCAGCGCATGACCTACAGAGAGCTGAATGAGAAGGCAAACCAAACCGCGAGACTCCTCAGAGAAAAAGGGATCGGCAGAGGCTCGATTGCCGCGATCATCGCGGACCGCTCCTTTGAAATGATCATCGGCATCATCGGTATTTTAAAAGCGGGAGGTGCGTATCTGCCGATCGACCCTGAAACGCCGAAAGACAGAATTGCCTTCATGCTCAGCGACACGAAAGCCGCGGTGCTGCTTACGCAAGGAAAAGCGGCGGACGGAATCGATTGTGAGGCTGACATCGTTCAGTTGGACAGAGAGGCTTCAGACGGATTCAGTAAAGAACCGCTCAGTTCTGTCAATGATTCCGGCGATACCGCCTATATTATCTACACATCAGGTTCCACGGGAACGCCAAAAGGCGTCATCACCCCGCACTACAGTGTCATAAGGGTCGTTCAAAATACCAATTATATCGATATCACAGAAGACGATGTCATTCTCCAACTGTCCAATTATTCGTTTGACGGATCGGTGTTCGACATCTTCGGCGCTTTATTAAACGGAGCGTCGCTGGTCATGATTGAGAAGGAAGCGCTATTGAACATCAATAGACTTGGAAGCGCTATCAACGAGGAGAAGGTCAGCGTGATGTTCATTACGACGGCACTGTTCAACATGATTGCCGACATTCATGTCGACTGTCTGTCGAATTTACGAAAAATCCTCTTCGGCGGGGAAAGAGCGTCGATACCGCATGTAAGAAAAGTGCTGAATCATGTCGGCCGGGATAAATTGATTCATGTTTACGGCCCGACAGAAAGCACGGTATATGCGACATATTATTTCATCAACGAGATAGACGATGAGGCGGAAACGATTCCGATCGGCAGCCCGCTGGCGAATACGTCGGTCTTGATCATGGATGAAGCCGGCAAGCTCGTGCCGATCGGGGTTCCCGGCGAGCTGTGCATCGCGGGCGACGGTTTAAGCAAAGGATATTTAAACCGCGAGGAACTGACGGCGGAAAAATTCATCCCGCATCCGTTCATTCCGGGAGAAAGGCTGTACAAGACGGGCGATTTAGCGAAATGGCTGCCAGACGGCAACATCGAATTCATCGGCCGAATCGACCACCAGGTGAAAATCCGCGGCTTCAGGATCGAACTTGGCGAAATCGAAAGCCGGCTGGAGATGCATGAAGACATCAATGAGACGATCGTCACCGTCAGGGAAGACGAAGAAAGCCGCCCGTACATTTGCGCCTATATCACGGCGAATCGCGAGATTTCCCTTGATGAGCTGAAAGGATTTTTAGGTGAAAAGCTTCCGGAATACATGATTCCCGCATATTTTGTCAAATTGGACAAGCTGCCGCTCACCAAAAACGGGAAAGTCGACAGAAAAGCTCTGCCTGAGCCGGACAGAACGGCGGGGGCGGAAAACGAATATGAAGCGCCGCGAAATGAAACGGAAGAAAAGCTGGCAGCTGTTTGGCAGGATGTTTTGCACGTTGAAAAAGCGGGCATTCATGATCATTTTGCACAAATGGGCGGACATTCATTGCATGCGATGGAGCTCATCGCCAAAATAAAGGAAAAAATGAATGTTGAAATTCCGCTGCATCAGCTATTTAAGCTTGCGACCATAAAGGAATTGAGCGCTTTTATCGAAGCTAATCACCAAGAAGACAAGGGCGACACTCTCGTGACAAGGGCTGCCGATCCGGAAAATATCCATGAAATATTCCCGCTCACAGGCATTCAGCTGGCTTATTTGGTTGGCAGGGATGAGACGTTCGAAATCGGCGGAGTCGCTACGAATTTAACTGTCGAATTTGAAGCTGATGTCGATTTGAATCGATTTCAGCTGACACTGCAAAAACTGATTGACAGGCATCCGATTCTCCGCACGATCGTATTTGAAAACGGAACGCAAAAAATTCTCGAAGCAACACAACGTTATACGATCGAAACTCAGGATTTAAGAGGTTTCACAGAAGAAGAAATCAACGTCAGAATTTTAGAACAGCGGGAGAAGATGACATCAAAAATCATTGATCCAAGTGTATGGCCTTTGTTTGAACTCAAAACGTTTATGCTGCCTGGAGAGAAAAAATATTTTTTCCTCAATGTGGACCCGCTCATTTGCGATGACAGCAGTATGAAACGATTAATCAGAGAGTTTAAACAACTATATGAAAACCCCGGCCTCCAACTGCCTTCACTAGAATACAGCTTCAGAGATTATGTTTTGGCCTCAATCAATTTTAAGCAAACAAGCAGATATCAAAAAGATCAACAATATTGGCTGGATAAACTGGATCATTTTCCAAGTGCGCCTGAGCTGCCTCTTAAATCTGATCCAGCCCATGTAGCGAAACCTTCGTTCAAGAAGTTTTCAACGTTTTTGGATGGACATACATGGAATGAATTAAAAAAGAAAGCCCGGCATCATCATCTCACGCCGACTTCCGTCCTTTGTGCTGCATATGCCTATATATTAGCTTATTGGAGCCGGCAAAATCATTTTGCTATCAATTTAACCGTATTTAACAGAATCCCGTTTCATCCGGATGTCAAGAACATGATCGGAGATTTTACCTCTTTAATGCTGCTGGACATCCATGCGGAAGAAAACATGAGCTCTTTCTGGAGATTTGCTTTAAATGTACAGGACACGCTTTTGGAAGCACTGGAACACAGACATTATGACGGGGTTGATGTGATCAGAAACATCGCCAAAAAGAATGGCATGAATAAAAAAGCGGTCATGCCGATCGTATTCACAAGCGTGCTGAGTGAAAATCCCGACGACTCATTTGACAGTCTTGTCGATTTTGACAACATTCATTTCTTTAGCACGAGAACGTCGCAAGTATACATTGACAACCAAGTTTATGAAATAAACGGCGGCCTTTATATTACATGGGACTATGTGGAGCAAATTTTTGAACATGAAGTAATTGAATCGATGTTTGACCAGTATATCGCTGTCATCCAGAAAGCCGTATCCGGCGAGGACGTTTCAACCATCCAAATGAATGAAAAAAGCCGCCAAATGATCAGCGCCTATAATGACACAGACCAATCTTTCGATGCCAAGCCCTTGCACGAATTGTTTACCGGCCAGGTTAAACATGGACCTGACAGAATGGCACTCAAGCATCATGATGAGGTGATGACCTATCAGGAGCTTGACGAAAAATCCAACCAGGTCGCAAGATTTCTCATCGGAAAAGGGGTTGAAAAGGGCGACTATATCGGTGTCATCGGCAAAAGAAGCCTGGGGACGATTGTCAATTTATTGGCTGTATTGAAGACTGGAGCGGCTTATATACCTCTCGATCCGGATTATCCGGAAGAAAGAAAGGCGTATATCCAATCAAAAAGCAACTGCAAATTCTTCATCAGCCATGACGTGTATGACAAAGAACATATCGAGCGCTTCTCGAAAGCGCCGGTTGACCGAAAAGTCGATTTGGATGACATGGCATATGTCATCTTTACGTCAGGAAGCACAGGCAAGCCAAAAGGCGTTCAGATTACGCATGGTGCCGCAGCGAATACCATTCTCGATATCAATGAAAAATTCAACGTCACAGAACAAGATAACATAATGGGCATTTCCTCCTTGTGCTTTGATTTATCTGTTTATGACGTGTTTGGCGCTTTAAGCAGCGGGGCCTCACTTGTCATCATTGATGACCAAAGGGATGTATTCAGTCTGAAAGAGACAGCCGAAAAAGAACGGATTACAATTTGGAATTCTGTTCCGGCGATTATGGGAATGACGGCTGATGTATACCCGGACAACGAACTCAATCATCATCTCAGACTCATCCTGCTAAGCGGAGACTGGATACCGCTTCAGTTGCCTGCAACCATAAAGAAGACGTTTAAAAACGCAGAAGTGATTAGTTTGGGAGGCGCAACAGAAGGATCCATCTGGTCGATCTACTATCCGATTCAAAAAGTAGAGGAAGACTGGAAAAGCATTCCTTATGGAAAACCGCTGGCCAATCAAAAAATATACGTATTGAACCAGAATAAACAATTATGTCCCGTCGGTGTCGAAGGAGAGCTGTATATAGGCGGAGCGGGGGTAGCAAGCGGGTATATTCATGATCAAGAAAAAACGGAGCATTCATTTATCCAGCATCAGGAATTAGGTTACATCTATAAAACGGGTGACTACGGCGTCTTGAAAGAGGACGGTTATGTAGAGTTTCTCGGAAGAAAAGACAGCCAGGTGAAGATCAGAGGCTACAGAGTGGAAATGGGGGAAATTGAAAATACTCTCGTAAGCCATCAGGAGATTACGAAGGCATCGGTTATTGATTATACAAGTCCGGACGGAATCAAAAACTTATACGCTTTTGTTGTAGCCGAGAACGCGATCAGCCAATTAGATGTAAAGGAATTTTTGCAAAAAACGCTGCCTGACTATATGATTCCTGCGAAATTCGTGCAAATTGAGGAAATCCCGTTAACTGTAAACGGAAAAGTCGATAAGCGCACGCTCCATGACTTGGCTGAACAACATACCGCAGATGAAGGTCAACGAGGCGGACGGATGCTGCCGGAGAATGAAACACAAGCCATGCTTCTGGAGATTTGGAAAGATATATTTGGCCTGGACAGCATCAATCTCGATGTCAGCTATTATGAAATCGGCGGAGATTCACTCAAAGCGATATCCATCATCACGGAAATCAACAAACGAATGAATGTTGAGATGCCGATCAGCGAAATCTTTAAAAATGATACAATCATCGCTTTGGACCACTATTTGAAAAACAGAGAAGAAAGCGATATGGAACATCCGATTCAAAAGGCTCGCGAAAAAGAGTATTATCCGACATCCCCTGCCCAACAAAGAATGTATATGCTGTCGATGCTGGAAAATGAAAGGGGAGCTTACCATATTCCGATGGCCCTTCTTGTCGAAGGCCGGATAAACGCTATGCAGCTCGAAAACGCATTGAAGACATTTTTGCAAAGACATGAAATATTGCGAACCGGGTTTGAAATCCAAAACAATGAACTCATCCAAAAAATTTATGAGAATGTCGACTTCCGCCTGGAATACGAGTGCTTAGACGCTTCGATTACAGATCAGCATGCTTTAATGGAGATCACAAGCAGGTACTGTAAAGAATCCATTAAGCCTTTTGATTTAAGCCGGCCGCCTCTTATGAGGGCCAAGCTGATCAAAATCGACGATATTAGGCATATACTGGTCATAAATTTCCACCACATCATCAGTGACGGGGTTTCTCAAGGCATCCTGATGAATGAAATATTGGAACTTTACAGCAATGTGCCATTGCCGGAAGTAAATGTGCAATATAAAGATTATGTGGAATGGAATCATACATTTAATCAATCAGCCGCGATGAAAAAGCAGGAAGCCTATTGGCTTGACGTTTATCGCGATATACCGTCAAAGCTGGACTTTCCTTATGACTATAAACGTCATCATATCGACACGTTTGAAGGAAGCAGCGTGTTTTTGGAAATGGAGCGGGAACTGTCAGATCATATAAGGAAGCTGGCGAAACATAATGGAACAACTCTTTATACGGTGATGCTGAGCGCATATTATGTGCTTTTAAATAAATATACAAATCAAACAGATATCGTTGTCGGAACCGCTGCTGCGGGAAGGCTGCATCCTGATCTGCAAGATGTATTCGGCGTTTTTGTTAATACACTTGCTTTGCGGAACGAGGTTGATACTTCCTACAGTTTTAAAGAATTTTTGCAACAGACGAAAGAGCGTACGATTGCGGCCTTTGACAATTCCGAGTATCCGTTTGATGATTTGATCCGCAAACTCAATGGTGTACGGGAGTCTAACCGCAATCCTTTGTTCGACACGATGTTTGTTCTGGAAGATGCCAGGATGTTTACCAAACAGAAAGGCGATGTCAAGCTGAGTCCGATCATCTTTGAACTGGACAATGCAAAATTTGACATGATCTTTAATGTGTTGGATTTTGAACAAAAGATCGTATTGAACATTGAATATTCGACAAGTCTTTTCAAGGACGAGACGATTCAAAAGATAGCGGAAGATTATTTCAGGATTTTAGAGGAAGTTTCAGAAAACCTTGATGTTGCTTTACATCAAATCGACATGATATCCCGTCAAGAAAAACGGACACTTTTAGAGTCCTTTAACCATACAAAGACGGCATATCCAAAAGGAAAAGCAATCCACCAGCTGTTTGAGGAGCAGGCAAAACGAATACCAGATCACACTGCAGTTGTTTTTGAAGATCAAAAACTGACGTACCGACAGTTGAATGAAAAAGCAAATCAAGTGGCAAGGCTTTTGAGAGAAAAAGGTGTCAAGCCGGATACGCTCGTCGGGATCATGATGGAGCGTTCGTCAGATATGATCGCAGCGATTCTCGGTGTGCTGAAAGCAGGCGGCGCCTATTTGCCGATTGATCCTGAGTATCCTCTGGAGCGGATGAGATACATGGCTTTTGACAGTGAAGTCAAAGTCATCATCTCTGACGTTCCGCTTGCCGAGGAGCTTACGGCGGAATCGATCGAGTTGATACATATGGATGATGAGAGGATTGCCGGGCAGGATCGGTCAGACATTGACAATGTCAATCAAAGCGGCGACCTTGCATATGTCATCTATACGTCGGGGTCAACGGGAAAGCCAAAAGGCGTGATGATCGAACATCAATCATTGATCAACTTGTGCAGCTGGCATCAATCCTGTTTTGAAGTCGGACAAAACGACAACAGCTCCATTTATGCGAGCATCAGCTTCGACGCTTTTGTCTGGGAGCTGTTCCCTTATATAACAGCGGGAGCCACCGTTCATGTCCTCAATCAGGAGACAAGGCTGGATGTTGAAAAGCTGAACCGGTATTTTCATGACCATCATATTACGATCAGCTTTTTGCCGACACCAGTCTGCGAACAATTTACAGCGCTTGACAATCATTCGTTAAGAACGCTGTTAACGGGTGGAGATAAATTAAACGTCTTTAAAGAAAAAAGCTATCAAATCGTAAACAATTACGGACCGACGGAGAATACAGTTGTTGCTACAAGTTTTCCAATAGACAAATCGCATCAAAATATTCCAATCGGAAAACCGATCGATAACGTCAAAGTGTATATATTGAACAAAGACCTTCAGCTTTGTCCGCTCGGAGCCAGCGGTGAGCTCTGCATCGCCGGGGAAGGGCTGGCCCGCGGGTATGTAAACAGACCGGAATTGACTCGGGAAAAATTCATCGAAAATCCGTTTGTACCCGGGGAAAGAATGTACCGCACAGGTGATCTTGCCAAAATGCTGCCGGATGGAAACATTCAGTTTTTGGGACGGGTTGACCAGCAGGTTAAGATTCGCGGCTATCGGATCGAACCCGGCGAGATCGAGAACCGGCTGCTTAAATATGAAAAGATTGAAGAAGCGGCGGTCATCGCAAGAGAAGACGGAGATCATGACCCGTATCTTTGCGCATATGTAACGGTTAAAAAGGAAGTCGAACCGGAGAAGATCAGAGCGTTTTTAAAGAAAAGCCTTCCGGATTATATGATTCCTCAGTACTTTGTCCAGCTTGACGGGCTGCCGCTTACCGTGAATGGAAAAGTGGATAAGAAAAGCCTTCCGGTTCCGGAACGGAGCGTCACAATGGATCGCCGCTACGAAGCGCCGCGGGATCAGATGGAAGAAAAACTTGTTTCCATATGGGAAGAGGCTTTAGGAATCAATAAAATCGGGATCAACAGCCATTTCTTTGAAGCCGGCGGGCATTCGCTTAAAGCCGCCGCTTTGGTATCAACCATTCATAAAGAACTGAATGTCAAGCTGCCTTTAAGACAAATATTCGAAACCCCGACGATTAAAGGGCTGAGGGAATATATCGGTGCGGCGAAGGAAAGTGCTTTTACATCGATAGGAAAAACCGAAGAAAAACCATATTACCGATTGTCTTCAGCGCAAAAAAGGCTCTATATCCTTTCTCAAACAGGCAGTCATGTTGCATATAACATGCCTTTTGCCATGACGCTCGAAGGCGATTTTGATATCCGCCGATTTGAGAATACATTAAAAAACATGGTCAAAAGACATGAATCATTTCGAACTTCATTTGTCATGATCGACGGTGAGGTGATGCAGCAGATTGAAAAAGAGATCGATTTTCAAGTCGCATACAGTGACATCGGCAAAGAAAGCGCCGAAGAAAAAATCAAAAGCTTCATCAGGCCGTTTCATTTGGAAAAAGCACCGCTTTTAAGGGCGGAGGTCGTCAAATTGAATGAACGTGAGCACTTGCTGATGTTCGATATGCACCATATCATTTCCGATGGCGTGTCCACCGACATCTTCATTCAAGAGCTGGGAGCGCTTTATGAAGGGAAATCACTGAAGCCGTTCCATATTCAATATAAAGATTACGCAGAATGGGAAAATAGCCATGCCCGCAGCGAGGAGCTGAAAAGACAGGAAGAATACTGGCTGAAGACGTATAAAGGCGATATCCCGGTCCTTGATCTCCCGACAGATCATAAAAGGCCGCTGACGAAAAGCTCTGAAGGTGACACCGTCACTGCAGCAATCGAAAGTGAAACATTCCGCAAGCTTCAGCATATGGCGAAAGAAAACGGCGTTACGATGTACATGCTTCTGTTGGCCGGTTATACAGCACTGCTTTCCAAATATACAGGTCAGGAAGATATCATCGTCGGGACTCCGGCTGCAGGGAGAAATCATGAGGATATTCAACATCTCATCGGCATGTTTGTCAATACCTTGGCGATCAGAAACCATCCGGAAGGGAAAAAGACTTTCAGACATTATTTGCAAGAGGTAAAAGAAAACACGCTTCAGGCTTATGAAAACCAGGATTATCCGTTTGAAGAGCTTGTAGAAAAAGTAAACATCAAACGGGACATGGCCCGAAACCCGCTCTTTGATACGATGCTCGTGTACCATAACACAGACGTAAAGCCGTTTGAAGCAGAGGGGCTGAGAAGCAGGCTGGTGGAGATCAAGCGCGGTATTTCCAAGTTTGACATCACAGTGACTGCGAGTGAAGCGGCAGACGGATTAAGATTGGAAGTTGAGTATTCAACGACGCTATTCAACAAGGAAAGAATGGAAAGACTATCTGAACACCTGATCAGCTTGTTGGAACAAGCGGCGGATCATCCGGACATTGCCATCAATCAGATAGATGTCCTGACAAAGGGTGAAAGACATCGGGTTCTGTATGATTTTAACCGAACAGACGGTGTGTTCTGCAAAGAGATGACGATACCGGAGCTGTTTGAAAAGCAGGCGGAAAAAACGCCTGATCATCCGGCGGTTGCCTTCGGGGATGAAACGATTTCTTACAGGGAGCTGAATGAAAGGGCGAACAGCCTGGCTTTCACCTTGCGTCAAAAAGGAGTAGGCCCTGATGTGATAGCAGGGATTCTCACAGAACGGTCAATCGAAATGATCGTCGGTATTATGGGTATTTTGAAAGCTGGCGGAGCCTATCTGCCAATCGATCCGGCGTATCCGCAGGAAAGAATAAGCTACATGTTAAAAGACAGCGATGTCAGCGTATTATGCGCGGCAGGCGATGTGGATCTGGGTGAAGCTTATGCCGGAGACATCATCCGGATTGATCAAACCGGACAAAATGACCACGTGGAAAACCTTAAGCATGACATCAAGCCGGAGCATTTGGCATATGTCATCTATACATCGGGATCCACTGGACAACCGAAAGGCGTCATGATCGAGCATCATAGTGTGAACAATCTTGTTCATGGATTAAATGAAAGAATTTACCATCATCTCGATGCTCATTTAAATGTAGCACTGGTTGCGCCTTATATATTTGATGCCTCTGTCAAACAAATATTCGCAGCGCTTCTCTTCGGGCATACCCTTTGCATCGTCCCGCGCGAGACAGCTTGGGATGCGATGAGTTTAATTGAGTATTATTCGAAAAACAACATCAATGTATCGGACATGACGCCTGCTCATTTAAACATGCTGGCGTATGTAGACAAAACGGAACTCGAATTCGATCTGAAGGAATTGATTGTCGGCGGAGATGCTTTAACACCTGATGTCATAGGCGGCCTATTTCATAAATTCCCGAATCTGTCATGCAATATCACGAATGTATACGGCCCGACAGAGTGCTGTGTTGATGCTGCTTCACATCAAATCGAATCGGGAAAAGTGCCGCAAACACCGTCCATTCCGATCGGCAGACCGCTTCTCAATACAAGCATCTATATTGTGGACAAAGACCTCCGCCCTCTGCCGGTTGGGATTGCCGGAGAACTATGCATAGCAGGCGAAGGGGTTGCCAGAGGGTATGTAAACAGACCTGAGCTTACGGCGGAAAAGTTTGTCGACCATCCATTTGAGCCGGGCAAAAAAATGTACAAAACCGGAGATTTGGCGATGTGGCTTCCTGATGGACAGATTGAGTTTTTGGGACGCGCCGATCATCAAGTGAAAATCCGCGGCTATCGAATAGAGCTTGGCGAAGTGGAACAGCAGCTCTTGTCACATGAGAAGATTAAAGAAGCGGCGGTGATCTCAGGAAAGGATCAAAACGGCAACAGCTATTTATGCGCCTATTTCGCGTCTGATCAGGAATTGCCTGCAGCTAATGTACGACAATTTCTTGAAAGGGAAATGCCTGATTATATGATTCCGTCCTATTTTGTTAAGCTTGACAGGCTCCCGCGCACCCCAAGCGGTAAAGTGGATAGAAGCGCACTGCCTGAGGCGGACGGAAATTTAATAGAAGGAACTCGGTACGATCCGCCCCGAAATGAAATCGAACGAAAACTCGTGCAAGTCTGGAGAGAGATTCTCGGTGCCGAGGACATCGGGATCAGCCACCATTTCTTTGCGGCAGGGGGAGACTCGATCAAGGCGCTCCAGATCGTTTCCAGGCTGGCAAAGATGAACCTGAAACTTGAGATGAAGGCGCTGTTCGCCAATCCGAAAATAAAGGATCTCAGCCGATTGATCACAGAAGAAACGAGACATCGCAAACATAACAAACCCGTTACAGGTGAGACGGAACTGCTTCCTATCCAAAAGAGATATTTTGCGAACAACAAAGAGGAGCTTGACCACTTCAACCAGTCATTTATGCTCTTTAGAAAAGACGGCTATGACGAAAACATCGTCAGAACAGCCTTCAATAAAATACTGGAGCAGCATGACGCGTTAAGAATGATCTATGAAGAAAAAGACGGAGACATCATTCAATACAACAGAGGCTATCGTGAAAACTTGTTCGACCTGGATGTTTATGATGTAAGAGGCCTTGACAATCAAGCGGAAAAGGTGTTTGAGCTGGCGACAAGCATTCAAAAAAAATCATCGATTAGAAAAGGAAAACTCGTTCATCTTGGCATCTTCCGGGCTGATGAGGGCGATCACCTACTCATTGCGATCCATCATCTTGTCGTTGACGGCGTATCGTGGAGAATTTTGTTCGAGGATTTTGAAACATTGTACCTTCAGGCATTGAAAGGCGAACCTCTCGACATCGGATATAAAACGGATTCATACCAAGAGTTCGTCCGTCAATTGAAGAAGTATGCCCAAAGCCGCAGGCTGTTAAAGGAAAGGGAGTATTGGCAAAAGGCCCTGGAAGCGGATGCTCCATTTATTCCTGCTGAAAAGCTTGAACGAGACACGTTTGAACACAGCGCGACCTTGTGCATCAGAATCAGCCCAGACGTGACAGCAAAACTTTTGCGAAACGCAAACAAAGCCTACAACACGGAAATCAACGATATTTTGCTGACGGCATTAATCGCCGCAGTCAGGGATATCACCGGAGAAAACAAATTGAAGGTCATGATGGAAGGGCACGGCAGGGAGGACATCTTAGACGGTGTTGACATCACGAGAACGATCGGCTGGTTTACGACGGTTTATCCGGTCTTTATCGATTTGGGAGAAGAAAAAGAAATATCGCAAAATATCAAAATGGTCAAAGAAACGTTGAGAAAAATACCGAATAAAGGAATCGGCTACGGCGTTTTAAAATACATGACAGAAGAGCTTCAGAAAATACAAACTCAGGCTCCGCTTTCTTTTAACTATTTTGGAGAAATGAACAATGATATGAATAGAAAAGTATTTTCCCAGTCGCCATTTTCACCGGGCGAAAGCATCGGCGGAAAAATCGCTAGGCACTGCGCCGTCGAAATGAATGCGATCTCTTTAAACGGCGAATTGACAATCTATACGACGTTCAACCAGGACCAATACCAAACAAGCGCAATCGAACAACTCAATCAATCATTCAAAGAAAACCTGGAAAAGATCGTCGATCATTGCGTTGATAAAGAAGGATCGGACATGACGCCTTCCGATTATGGCGATGTCTCACTTGGTCTTGAAGAGCTGGAGCGTATTAAAGATAAGTACAGCGCTTTTCAAATCGAAAAGATCTATCCGCTGGCCAACATGCAAAAAGGAATGCTATTTCATAACGCTATGGATCAGACATCAGGGGCATACCTCCAGCAAATTGTCATCGAATTAAAAGGACGTGTCCATCCGGACATTTTAGAAGAAAGCTTTCACGAGATCGTGAAGAGGCATGAAATCTTAAGGGCGTCTTTTGAATATGAAATCACATCCGAACCGAGACAGATTATAGCTAGAGAACGGAAAACGCCTTTCGCATCAATAGATCTGACAGGCGAAAATCGGACTCGCCAGCATAGGTTCATAGAAACATATTTAAAAGAAGATCAGGAAAAAGGCTTTGATCTGAGCAGTGAAGCCCTCATGAGGGTTTGTTTGATCAGAATGAATGACGAATCGTATCGGCTGATTTGGAGTCATCACCACATCCTCCTGGACGGCTGGTGTCTGGGTATTGTTTTGAGCGAGCTGTTCAGTCTATATGGAAAAATAATGAAAGGTGAATCCCGCCGATTAAAAGAGCCGAAGCCGTATGGAGACTATATCAAATGGCTGGAAGAACAAGATAAAGAAGAAGCGGCGGCATACTGGAAGGATTATCTAAAAGGGTATGAGTCGCGGTCTGAACTTCCGGCGTTCAATCGCGGCGCAACGTCAGAAGAATATGGCGGCAAAGAAAAAGTCATATCGTTTTCAAAAGAACTGACAACGAAAATCACCCGGATCGCCAAGACGCATCATGTCACCATCAATACGGTTCTTCAAGGAATTTGGGGCATGATTCTCGCCAAATACAACAATACCGATGAAGTCGTATTCGGAACCGTCGTCTCGGGACGGGAGGCTCCTGTTGACGGCATCGAAGAGATGGTCGGCTTGTTTATTCATACAATACCGACCCGGATCAGCTTTGAAGGCGCAAGAAGCTTTAAAGAGGTGTTAAAGAAAACACAAGCCGAGTCTATCGAAAGCAATCGATACAGCTATATGAATTTATCGGAAATTCAGGAACTGAGTGAAATGAAAAGAGAGCTGATCACCCATGTCATGGCCTTTCAAAATTATGCGTTTGATGAAGAGCTGTTCAGAAGCCAATCCGGGGAAAGCGGTTTTGAACTGGAAGGTGTTCATGGAAAAGAACGAACCAACTATGATTTTAATCTGACCGGCGTTTTAGAAGATGAGCAGCTGAAGCTCAAATTGACATTTAACGAAAATGTGTATGACAACACCATCATCGAAACACTAGAAAAGCATATCATCACCGTCGCAGAACAAGTGGCGGAAGATGAGACACAAACATTACGAGACATCAACCTTGTGTCAAAAGAAGAAAAACACAGAATTTTACACATATTCAACGACACAAAAACGAATTACCCGAAAGACAAGCCGCTTCATGAGCTTTTTGAGGAACAGGCCATGAAGACGCCTGACCAGACGGCTCTTGTGTTCGGTTCTCAGCGCATGACCTACAGAGAGCTGAATAAGAAAGCAAACCAAACCGCGAGACTCCTCAGGGAAAAAGGGATCGGGAGAGGCTCGATTGCCGCGATCATCGCGGACCGCTCCTTTGAGATGATCATCGGCATCATTGGCATTTTAAAAGCGGGAGGTGCGTATTTGCCGATCGACCCTGAAACGCCTAGAGACAGAATCGATTATATGTTGAAAAATAGCGGTGCGGCATTGTTAGTAACAACAGATTCGCTTCTTCAACCTTTTGATATAAGAACCGTTGATTTGCGTTCGGACGAGTTGCACTTACTAGGCGAAGAGAATCTTCCGCGTGTAAATAGCTCAAGCGATACAGCGTACATCGTCTACACGTCCGGCTCAACCGGAACACCAAAAGGAGTGGTCATCCCGCATTACAGTGCGGCGAGAGTCGTTCAAAATACCAATTATATCGACATCACAGAAGATGACGCCATTCTCCAGCTGTCCAATTATTCGTTTGACGGATCGGTGTTCGACATCTTCGGCGCTCTCTTAAACGGAGCCTCACTCGTCCTGATCGAAAAAGAGACGGTCTTGAATACACATGAGCTGGCCGAAGTGATAAAAAAAGAACAAGTCAGCGTGATGTTCATTACGACAGCGCTGTTCAATACGCTCGCCGACATCAATATCGGCTGCCTTGCCAAGCTGCGGAAAATCCTTTTCGGCGGGGAAAGAGCGTCGATACCGCATGTGAGAAAAGTGCTGGATCAT
This sequence comes from Bacillus paralicheniformis, assembly GCF_001042485.2. GTDB lineage: Bacteria > Bacillota > Bacilli > Bacillales > Bacillaceae > Bacillus > Bacillus paralicheniformis. The sequence goes on along the minus strand of NZ_LBMN02000036.1, from coordinate 339,325 downwards.
GCCGGCCGGGATAAATTGATTCATGTTTACGGCCCGACGGAAAGCACGGTATATGCGACATATTATTTCATCAATGAAATAGATGAAAAAGCCGATACAATCCCGATCGGCAGCCCGCTGGCGAATACGTCAGTCTTGATCATGGATGAAGCCGGCAAGCTCGTGCCGATCGGGGTTCCCGGAGAGCTGTGCATCGCAGGCGACGGTTTAAGCAAAGGATATTTAAAGCGCGAGGAACTGACGGCGGAAAAATTCATCCCGCATCCGTTTATGCCGGGAGAAAGGCTGTACAAGACGGGCGATTTAGCGAAATGGCTGCCTGATGGCAACATCGAATTCATCGGCCGAATCGACCATCAGGTGAAAATCCGCGGCTTCAGGATCGAACTCGGCGAAATCGAAAGCCGGTTGGAGATGCATGAAGACATCAACGAGACGATCGTTACCGTCAGAGAAGACGGAGAGAACCGCCCGTACATTTGCGCCTATATCACGGCAAAGCGTGAGATTTCCCTTGATGAGCTGAAAGGGTTTTTAGGTGAAAAGCTCCCGGAATACATGATTCCCGCCTATTTCGTGAACATGGACAAGCTGCCGCTCACCAAAAACGGGAAAGTGGACAGAAAAGCCCTGCCTGAGCCGGACAGAAGCGCAGGAACTGAAGCAGAGTACGAAGCGCCAAGAAACTATGTCGAACAGCGCATCATTTCCATCTTGGAGGACGTACTCGGAACAGAGCGGATGGGTATTTCCTGCCATTTCTTCGACAAGGGGGGGAATTCGTTGAAAGCGATGCAAGCTGTTCATTCCATTAACAAAACGTTTGGCATTGATATGAGGATCAGCACGTTCTTTAAACATCCGACTGCAAAATCATTAGCGCGTTTTGTATTAACCGCTGAAGCCGAATCGGCCGTTAGTGAGGAGTACGCGGAAGAGGAAGTGTGATGGAATTGCACTGTACAATCTATCATTTGAAATGATAGATTGTACAGCTGCCCCATTTTCCGCAAAAAAACGATTCTGATATTGGCCGCAAGTCTGACGAATGGAGTGAGATGAGTATGAGCATAATGGACTTCATAAATGATTTGAAAAAGAAAAATATCACCTTATACCATAACAAGGGCAAAATCAAAATCATCGGTCCTCAAGAATTATTGACGGCTGACTTAAAACAGCAAATCAAGCGGTATAAAGAAGACATCATCGCCGCGCTGGAAGCGTGCGAAACGGACATTGAGCGAAGCTTTCCGAAAGCGGCGCCGTCTAAAAGCGGAACCTATCCTTTGTCAAGAGAACAAAAAAGGATGTTCATTTTAAATCAGCTTGATGACAGCAAAACGGCCTATAACATGCCGCTGGCTGTAAAAATAAACGGTGAAGTTCAAATCAGCCGAATTGAACAGGCATGGAAAGCGCTCATCAAAAGGCATGAATCGTTAAGAACTTCTTTTGTCATGCTCGATGGCGAACCGGTGCAGAAAATCGAACAGGATGCCGAGTTCCGACTTGAATACAGCGAGTTGGGGGATCAAAGCATTCAGGAGAAAATCAGCCGTTTCATCAAACCTTTTCAATTAGAAAAAGCCCCGCTTTTAAGAGCGGAACTCGTAAAAGTGGATGAAGCTGAGCATATGATGATCGTTGATATGCATCATATCATTTCAGACGGCATCTCTATCGGAATATTAATGAAGGAATTCGCAGACTGCTGTGAAGGCAAAGAATTACCTCCGGTAATGGTTCAGTATAAAGATTATTCAGAGTGGCAGAGAGACATCGAGCAGCAGAGCCGGTTGAAGAAGCAGGAAGCGTATTGGCTTAACACCTTCCGGGGAGACATTCCGGTATTGAATATGCCGCTTGATTTTCCGAGACCGAAAATCCGAAGCTTTCAAGGGAACAGAACGGTTGTGGAATTGGATCAGGACACCACAAAAAAACTGAAGACGATAGCCGCAAAAAACGGCGTTACGATGTACATGCTTCTTTTGGCAGGCTACACCATTCTGCTGTCAAAATACACCGGACAAGAGGATATCATTGTCGGCTCGCCGATTGCCGGAAGACCGCATGCCGATTTAAACGGGACAATCGGAATGTTTGTCGGCACCCTTGCGCTGAGAAACCGGCCAACGGGGAACATGACATTTAGCGAATATGTCCAAACGGTCAAAAACAATACGCTGAACGCCTATGAAAATCAAGATTATCAATTTGATGCATTGATCGAACATCTGGGCTTGACACAGGACATGAGCAGAAATCCGCTGTTTGATACGATGTTTGATCTGCAGCATGCGGATGATTTCGCATCTGAAGCCGGCGGGGGGCATTTTGACACGTATGATATTCCATTTCATGTCGCGAAATTCGATGTAAGCCTGACGGCATTTTTGCATGGAGACAACCTGAAATTTGATTTTCAATATTGCACGGATCTGTATAAAAAAGAAACGATTGAAAGAATGGCCGGACATTTTTTGAATGTTTTAAAAGACGCTGCTCATCACCCTGAACTGGCGTTAAGCGAGATTAGGATGATGTCGGAAGAGGAGAAAGACATCATCTTACATACATTCAATCATGAGAAGACAGATGGTCCGAAAAACAAGACACTCAGCCGGCTGTTTGAAGAGCGGGCTGAAAAAACACCCGATCACCCCGCTGTTATATTCGAAGATCAGCAATTGACATATAGAGAGCTGAACGAAAAAGCCAACCAATTGGCCTGGCTTTTAAGAGAGAAGGGCGTAAAGCCGGATACAATTGTCGCGATCATGACAGACCGTTCACTCGAGATGATCATCGGGATTATCGGAATTTTAAAAGCCGGCGGAGCCTATCTGCCAATTGATCCGGATTATCCGGAGGACAGAGTCAAATATATGCTGGAAGACAGCGGAGCTGATATGGTCGTTACCCAGGAGCCCTTTAAATCAAAAATAGACGGGCGTCAACTGATAACCGCCGAAGACACCCGATCTTTCAGCAAAGAAAATCTCCCAAATGTCAATAAGGCTTCTGATTTGGCATATGTAATTTATACTTCGGGTTCTTCAGGCAGGCCGAAAGGTGTCATGACGACTCACCGCAATGTCGTTCATTATGTTGATGCTTTTACGAAAAGGATCCCTTTGAGCGAAGATGATACAGTTTTGCAAGTCGTATCCTTTTCATTTGATGCATTTTCTGAAGAAGTCTACCCTATTTTAGCTTGCTCAGGGCGCTTGGTGATCAGCAGAAAAGTAAGCGATCTGAACATTGATGAACTGGTGAAAACGATCGGGAAGCATCGTGTCACACTTGTCAGCTGCTCCCCGCTTCTATTGAATGAAATCGATAAAAATCAGCACTTAACCTTTCATCCGCAGATGAAATTTATCAGTGGAGGCGACGTATTAAAATTTGAGTACGTCGAAAATATCATCAAAGGCGCCGACGTTTACAATTCTTACGGTCCCACGGAAGCGACAGTTTGTGCAACCTATTATCAACTAAGCAGCGCAGACCGCAAAAAAACGAGCATTCCTATCGGCAAGCCTTTAAGCAATTATAAAGTATACATTGCAGATCAATACGGCCGGCCGCAACCGGTTGGAGTACCGGGCGAACTATTGATCGGCGGCGAAGGGGTCGCAAGGGGATACTTGAATCATGAAACATTGACAAAAGCGGCCTTTGTGCTGGACGAATCAGGCGAGAGAGTATATCGTACAGGCGATTTAGCCAGATGGCTGTCTGACGGAAACATCGAGTTTTTAGGCAGAATCGACAGCCAAGTCAAAATCCGCGGCTATCGGATCGAACTGGAAGAAATCGAACACCGGTTGCTGATGAACGACGATATTAATGAAGCCATCGTGGTGGCGAAGGAAGATCAGGAAAACAGCAAATATCTATGCGCCTACATCGCATTCAATAACAAAAACGCAGATATTGAGCAGGTTCAAGAACGTTTGGCGAAGGACCTTCCGGAGTATATGATTCCGTCCTGCTTTATCAAGCTTGATCAAATTCCCCGCACGATCAATGGAAAGGCTGATCTTAAGGCATTGCCGGAGCCGGATCGAGGGGCATTTGCCCAAGCCCGCTACGAAGCCCCGCGCAATCAAACGGAAGCCTTACTTTTATCGATCTGGCAGGATATCTTGCCAGCGGAACAGATCGGGATTAACGACCATTTCTTTGACATCGGCGGACACTCGTTAAAAGCTTTTTCAATGGCCGCGAAAATTCAAGCGGCATTAAAAGTCGAAGTGACGCTAAAGGAAATCTTCAGCCATCCGACGATTAAAGACATCGCAGCTTATATCGTACAAAAACAAAAACAAGTTCAATCCGACATTCTAAAAGCGAAAAAGAAAGAATACTACCCGCTTTCTTCCGCTCAAAAAAGGCTGTACATCCTCAATCAAATCGAAGAAGGCCAAACCGCCTACAATATGCCTTTTGCGATGAAAATAAGAGGTGGGCTCCAAACGAAAAAGGCCGAGAAGGCCTTCAAAACGCTAATCAAAAGACATGAGAGCTTAAGAACATCCTTTGTGACCATCAATGGCGAACCCGTTCAGAATATAAACGAAGAGGTCACATTTGAAATGAAATACCGGGAGCTTGACAATTGCAGCCTTCGGGAACGGATGAATCAATTTATCAGACCGTTTGACCTGGAAAAAGCCCCTCTTCTGAGAGCGGAGCTGGTGAGGGTGAACGCAGCCGAACACATTCTCCTGCTTGATATGCACCATATCATTTCCGATGGCGTATCAATCGGGATCTTGATGAAAGAATGGGCGGCTTTATATGAAGAAAAGGAACTTGCACCGTTAAAGATCCAATATAAAGATTATTCCGAGTGGCAGCGAGAGTCCTGTCAAAAAGACCGGTTGAAAAAACAGGAAGAATACTGGCTATCCGTTTTTCAAGACGCCATCCCTGTTCTGAACATGCCGACAGACTTTCCAAGGCCGCAAATGCAAAGCTATGAAGGAGATCGAATCGCATTTGCAATCGAAAGAGAGCTGACGGATAAGCTGAAAAAAACAGCGAAAGAAAACGGAGTCACGATGTATATGCTGCTGTTGGCCGGGTATACAATACTGCTTTCGAAATACACCGGACAGGAAGATATCATTGTCGGTTCGCCGATTGCGGGGCGAACCCGGGAGGAGTTGGAACAGACGGTCGGGATGTTCGTAGGCACCCTTGCGATGAGAAACCATCCGAAAGGCGGCAGGACATTCATTGAGTATTTGCAAGATGTAAAAGAAAATACGTTTAACGCCTATGAAAATCAAGATTATCCTTTCGATGAACTCGTAGACAAATTAGATTTGGAACGGGACATCAGCAGAAATGCCTTATTTGACACAATGTTTGATATGCAGGCGCTGGATGATGCAGAGCCTGATATAGAGGGATTGCATGTTGAACCCGTTGATTTGGAGTTTCAGATTTCAAAATTCGATTTGTCGCTGGCAGCAGCAGAGTCCGCAGGCGTCATTACGTTTCACCTGGAATTTTGCACAAGGCTGTATAAAAAAGAAACCGCCGAAACGCTGGCGCAGCATTTCGTGAATATCCTAAGAGATATTTCCGATCATCCGCAGAAGCCGTTAAACGAAATCAGCATGCTTTCAGAGGAACAAAGGAACACAGTGCTGTATCAATTTAATGATACGAACGCCGAACACCCGTCGGGAATTTTTTCTGAGCTGTTTGAAGAGCAGGCCGAAAAATCACCGAATCATCCGGCGGCGGTCTTCAAAGATCATATGTTGACATACCGCGAATTAAATGAAAAAGCGAATCAATTGGCCAGAACATTGCGGAAAAAAGGGGTTCAGCGGGAGTCAGTAGTCGGAATCATGGCGGAGCGTTCGTTGGAAATGGTGACAGGCATATTGGCGGTTCTAAAGGCCGGCGGGGCGTACATGCCGATCGATCCGGGGCTTCCGAAAGAGCGCATCCAATATCTTATCACGGATAGCGGAGCTGATCTATTGCTGACCCAGCATCAGCTTATTGGCAGCATCAGCTTTGCCGGAGAAATCATCCAAATCGATCAGGCCGATGCTTACGACACGGATGGAAGCAATTTGGAGCATCTTAATTCCCCCGGTGATTTGGCATACGTCATCTATACCTCGGGTACGACGGGAAACCCGAAAGGCGTGATGGTCGAGCACCGCAATATCATTCATGCCCACTATACTTGGAGAAAGCACTATGAATTGGCATCATTTTCAGTTAACCTGCTCCAGCTTGCCAGCATGTCGTTTGATGTATTCGCAGGAGATTTATGCCGCAGTCTTCTCAACGGCGGAACAATGTATATGGTCCCGGATGATGTCAAACTGGAAATGAATCTGCTGTATGACATGATCAACAAATACGGCATTCATATGTTGGAATCGACGCCAAGCCTGATCATTCCTTTGATGAAATATATCGATCATCACAAGCTTGACCTTTCAAGCATGAAGCTGTTGATCATGGGTTCTGACACTTGCACGATCAAAGATTATAAGTGGCTCGTTGAACGGTTCGGACAAAGGATGAGAATCATCAACAGCTATGGCGTCACAGAAGCTTCTGTCGATTCCGGCTATTATGAAGAAGCTTTGGATCGGATTCCAGAGATTGCGAATACGCCGATAGGAAAGCCGCTGGACAATACAGCATTTTATATATTGGATTCCTCATTAAACCCGCAGCCGGTCGGCGTTTATGGTGAGTTGTACATCGGCGGTGAAGGGGTCGCGAGGGGATACTTAAACAAACCGGAACTCACGAAGGAAAGGTTTGTTCCAAATCGTTTTGCCGCCGGGGGGAAGATGTATAAAACGGGAGACTTGGCAAGGTGGCTGCCTGATGGAAATGTCGAATTCCTCGGGAGAATCGATCACCAAGTCAAGATTCGCGGTTTCAGAATAGAAACAGGCGAAATTGAAACGAAGCTTTTGGAAAATCAAAACATCAGCGAAGCTGTCGTTATAGACCGGGAAGACAAGAAAGGACATAAGTACCTGTGCGCCTATATTGTCGCTCGAGCGAAAACAAACGCAAATGAACTGAGGGAATATTTGTCCGATCATTTACCGGATTATATGCTCCCTTCCTATTTTATTCAAATCAACAAGATGCCCCTCACGCCAAACGGAAAGATCGATCGAAAAGCGCTTCCTGAACCTGCCGGAGACGCCATAGCGGCAAGCGGATATAAAGCGCCGCGCAATGAAACGGAAGAAAAGCTGGCCGCTGTTTGGCAGGAGGTGCTGGACAGGGACAAAATCGGAATCAACGATAATTTTTTTGAAATCGGGGGAGATTCAATTAAGGCTCTGCAAATCGTTTCAAAATTATCAAGAGCCGATCTCAAGCTTCAGGTTAAAGATCTGTTTACCAATCCGTCCATCAGACACCTCAGTAAATATGTCAAAAAAGAAACGAAAGCTCGCACCAGCGAAATCGTGCAAGGGCAAGTGCCGCTGACTCCTGTGCAAAGGTCGTTTTTTGAAGCGAATCAAAGGGAGCAAAACCATTATAATCAAGCGTTTATGCTCTACAGGGAAAACGGGTTTGCTGAAAGGATCGTCGAAAAGGTTATCCGTAAACTCACAGAACACCATGATGCATTACGGATGGTCTATCGGGAGAAGAACGGTGAAATCATTCAGCATAACCGCGGCTTGGAAGACAGCGTCTTCGATCTGAATGTCTATGTTTTGAAAACGGAAAAAAATCTCGAGGAAACTGTTTATCAGATAGCGACGAATATTCAAAAAGACATATCCATCAGCGAGGGCAAAATGATCAAGCTCTGCGTGTTTAAAACAACGGAGGGAGACCATCTGCTGATTGCGATCCATCACCTTTTGGTAGACGGCGTGTCCTGGAGAATATTGTTCGAGGATTTTGAAGCGGCATACGGTCAAGCCCTGCAAGGCAAACCGATAGAGCTCGGTTATAAAACGGATTCGTACAAAACGTTTTCCGAAAAACTGGCTGAGTACGCAAGCAGCAAAAAGCTCCTGAAAGAACAAGAATATTGGCGGGAGATATCCAAAGGAAAGATGGCATTCCTCCCTAAACATCGCCAAGCGGCACATGATAACTATGAAAATAGCAGAACACTCAGAATATCCCTCAGCCAAATGGAGACGGAACAGCTCCTGAAAGATGCGCATAAAGCATACAATACGCAGATTAATGATCTCCTTTTAACGGCTTTGTTGATCGCCTCAAGGCAGCTGACGGGGGAAAACAGGCTGAAAATTCTTATGGAAGGCCATGGAAGAGATGATATTTTGCAAGATGTGGATATTACGAGAACGGTCGGCTGGTTCACCGCAATGTATCCGGTATTCATCGACTTAGAAGATGAAACAGACTTGTCTGTGATGATTAAGATCGTGAAAGAAACTTTGCGGAAAATACCGAATAATGGAATCGGATACGGCATCCTCAAGTATTTGAGAAAAGACGAAGGGCTTATAAAGGATGAAAAGCCTCCGATCTTATTCAATTATCTTGGTGAGCTCGATCATGATCTGACGACTGAACAATTTTCATCGTCAAAGCTTTCAACAGGTCAAAGCATCGGAGAAAAAAGTGCAAGAGATGCTTCTGTTGAAATCGATTCAGTTGTTGTCGGCAGGCAATTGATGATCAGTACGACATTTAACGAATACGAGTATTCTCCAGATACGATCAGCGAATTGAATCAAGCATTCAAAGAAAGTTTGCAAATGGTCATCAGCCATTGTACTGGCAAAAATGAAACCGAAAAAACGTCCTCTGACTACGGTTATGACAAACTCTCGTTGGAAGATCTTGAAGAATTATTAAATGAATATGAATCTATCGACAGCTAGACATCATGAAAAAAGCTAAAGAAACCCCCTTGAAATGGTTAACCTGCTGCTTAAAAATGGGCGGCCCATGTGGATCTGAAAACAAAAGGAATTCTAGGAGATGAGATGACGATATGAAAACAAAAGTTGAGAAAATATATCCGTTATCAAACATGCAAAAAGGAATGCTGTTTCATGCCATGAAAGACGAAGCGTCACACGCATATTTTGAGCAGTTCATCATTGAATTAAAAGGTGATGTGGATGAGCGGATGTTTGAAGAAAGCCTAAATGAAGTCATGAAAAGGCATGAGATCCTAAGAGCATCATTTCATCACAGATTGGATGAGCCGCTGCACGTCATTATCAAAGATCGGCACATGAAGTTTGACTATCTTGATATACGAGGCCGGCATGATCAAGACGGCGTTTTGGAGAGATATTTGGCAGAAGATAGACAAAAGGGTTTTGACTTAGCCAAAGATACGTTGATGAGAGCTTGTCTCATCAGAACGTCTGACGATTCGTATCAATTTGTCTGGACGTATCATCACATTTTGCTTGACGGATGGTGCCTTGGCATCATCCTGGATGAGCTGTTGACGATATATGAAATGAAGCGGAAAGGCCAACATCATCAATTGGAAGACCCGAGGCCGTACAGCGATTATATCAAATGGCTGGAGGATCAGGATAAAGAAGAAGCTCAGAGCTATTGGGAGAGCTATTTGAGCGGCTATGATCAAAAAAATTCGCTTCCAAAGCTTCGCACACCTTCTGAGACGGGTTTTAAAAGAAGAGAGAAAACGATTGAATGTTCCAAAGAATTGACAAATCGCCTCATCAAATTGGCCAACCAGAATCATGTAACGATCAATACCGTGCTGCAAAGCATTTGGGGCGTGATTTTGGCGAAATACAACAACAGCGAGGATGTGGTGTTCGGAACCGTTGTTTCCGGCAGAGATGCCGAAGTGGAAGGTATAGAAACAATGGTCGGCGTCTTCATCAACACCATCCCGACCAGAATCAGGCTGGGCAAAGACAAGCTTTTTAAAGATGTTCTGCGCCAAACCCAAGCCGACGCTTTAGAAAGCAGCCGCTACAATTACATGAATTTAGCGGAGGTTCAAGCGCTAAGCGAGTTGAAAAATGATTTGATCGACCATGTCATGGTCTTTGAAAACTATGCCGTTGACCAAAAAGCGTTTGAAGAAAAAAATGATGTAGGTTTTGAAATGGTGAATGTCAGCGGGGAAGAACAGACCAATTATCATTTCAGCATTTCCGCGGCTCTTGACGATCAATTAAAGCTGCTCTTCATCTATGATGAAAATGTATATGACGACACCATCATCGAAACATTAGAAAAGCATATCATCACCGTCGCAGAACAAGTGGCGGAAGATGAGGCACAAACATTACAAGACATCAACCTTGTGTCAAAAGAAGAACAACAGAGGATTTTACACATATTCAACGATACAAAAACGGATTACCCGAAAGACAAGCCGCTTCATGAGCTCTTTGAGGAACAGGCCATGAAGACGCCTGACCAGACGGCTCTTGTGTTCGGTGCTCAGCGCATGACCTATAGAGAGCTGAATAAGAAAGCAAACCAAACCGCGAGACTCCTCAGGGAAAAGGGTATCGGGAGAGGCTCGATTGCCGCGATCATCGCGGACCGCTCCTTTGAGATGATCATCGGCATCATCGGGATTTTAAAAGCGGGCGGCGCATATCTGCCAATCGACCCTGAAACGCCTAAAGACAGAATGGCCTTCATGCTCGAAGACACAAAAGCCGCGGTACTGCTTACACAAGGAAAAGCGGCAGACGGAATCGATTGTGAGGCTGACATCGTTCATCTGGACAAAGGGGCTTCAGACGGATTCAGTAAAGAACCGCTCAGTTCTGTCAATGATTCCGGCGATACCGCCTATATCATCTACACATCAGGATCTACGGGAATGCCAAAAGGCGTCGTCACCCCGCATTACAGTGCGGCAAGAGTCGTTAAAAACACCAATTATATCGACATCACTGAAGATGACGCCATTCTCCAGCTGTCCAACTATTCGTTTGACGGATCGGTGTTCGACATCTTCGGCGCTCTCTTAAACGGAGCCTCACTCGTCCTGATCGAAAAAGAGACGGTCTTGAATACACATGAGCTGGCCGAAGTGATAAAAAAAGAACAAGTCAGCGTGATGTTCATTACGACAGCGCTGTTCAATACGCTCGCCGACATCAATATCGGCTGCCTTGCCAAGCTGCGGAAAATCCTTTTCGGCGGGGAAAGAGCGTCGATACCGCATGTGAGAAAAGTGTTGGATCATGCCGGCCGGGATAAATTGATTCATGTTTACGGCCCGACGGAAAGCACGGTATATGCGACATATTATTTCATCAATGAAATAGATGAAAAAGCCGATACAATCCCGATCGGCAGCCCGCTGGCGAATACGTCGGTCTTGATCATGGATGAAGCCGGCAAGCTCGTGCCGATCGGGGTTCCCGGAGAGCTGTGCATCGCAGGCGATGGTTTAAGCAAAGGATATTTAAACCGCGAGGAACTGACGGCGGAAAAATTCATCCCGCATCCGTTTATGCCGGGAGAAAGGCTGTACAAGACGGGCGATTTAGCGAAATGGCTGCCTGATGGCAACATCGAATTCATCGGCCGAATCGACCATCAGGTGAAAATCCGCGGCTTCAGGATCGAACTCGGCGAAATCGAAAGCCGGCTGGAGATGCATGAAGACATCAACGAGACGATCGTTACCGTCAGAGAAGACGGAGAGAACCGCCCGTACATTTGCGCCTATATCACGGCAAAGCGTGAGATTTCCCTTGATGAGCTGAAAGGGTTTTTAGGTGAAAAGCTTCCGGATTATATGATTCCCGCCTATTTCGTGAACATGGACAAGCTGCCGCTCACCAAAAACGGGAAAGTGGACAGAAAAGCCCTGCCTGAGCCGGACAGAACGATGGGAGCGGAAAGTGAGTATGAGGCGCCGCGAAATGAAACGGAAGAAAAGCTGGCAGCAATTTGGCGTGATATTTTAAAGGTGGAAAAGGCCGGTATCAACGATCATTTCTTCGAGCTGGGGGGACATTCTCTCAAAGCGGCCGCGATGGCGGCAAGAATCCGAAAGGAGCTCAAAGCGGAAATCCCTCTTGGGCAAATCTTTAAAACACCGACAATCAAAGGATTGGGAGAATATATCAGATCGACAAAAGATAGTGTTGATTCATCTATTAAAAAAGTGGAAGAAAAAGAATACTATCGTCTTTCATCCGCGCAAAAAAGACTGTACATTCTAGGTCAAATCGAAGGGAGCGGATTGTCCTACAACATCCCTTTTACCATGAAAGTCAAGGGTTCCTTCGATATACGCCGGTTTGAGAACGCATTGCAAATTGTCATTCAAAGACATGAAGCGCTTAGAACGTCCTTCTTGATGGCGGATGGAGAGCCAGTTCAAAAGATTGAAAAAGAAGTAGATTTCAGCATCAAATCCAGCGAAATAGAGTCTCTATCCATTCAAGAGATCATCAAACAATTTGTCAGACCGTTTGATTTGAAAAAGGCCCCGCTTTTTAGAACAGAGGTGGTCAAGGTTGACGACGAGGAACATATCATTCTGTTTGATATGCACCATATCATTTCTGACGGCGCATCGATGGGGGTTTTGACAAAAGAAATTTGCGATTTGTACGGCGGAAAAGAACTGGAGCCGCTCAGCCTCCAATATAAAGACTATTCAGAATGGCAAAGGGCTTTTTATCAAAAAGATGAGATGAAAAGGCAAAAAGAGTACTGGCTCAATATTTTCAAAGGCGAGATTCCAGTCCTCAACATGCCGACGGATTACCCGAGGCCGCAAATGCACAGTGTTGAAGGCGATAGAATCGGTTTTGCAATCGACGGCGAATTGACGAAGAAGCTCAAGCGGATCGCCAAAAACAACGGAGCGACCATGTATATGCTTCTTCTGGCGGCGTATACGGTTTTGCTTAGAACATATAGCGGACAGGAAGATTTGATTATCGGAACGCCGATTCAAGGAAGAAAACATCACGAGCTGAAACATGTAATCGGAATGTTTGTCAATACGCTGGCGATGAGAAATCATCCGAAGGGCGACAAGACATTCGCTGAATTTTTGCAAGATGTAAAAGAGACGGCGCTGAAGGCGTATGAAAACCAAGATTATCAATTTGACGATCTTGTCGAACAGCTTGACCTTGAACGCGACATGAGCAGAAATCCGCTGTTTGATACGATGTTTGTCCTGCAAAACTTGGAAAAAGCGGATGCTGAAATAGAAGGGCTCACATTTGAACCGTTTGAAAGCGACATCCATATTTCAAAATTTGACCTCACTTTATCGGCAATCGAAAAAGACTCGAAGATCGAATTTGATTTGGAATACTGTACAAAGCTGTTTAAAAGAGAAACGGTCGAAAGGATGGCGGCGCATTTCGTCCGTGCTTTAGAGGATATTTCCAATCGGCCGGACATGCGGCTTGATCAAATAGAGGCCATGTCAGAAGACGAAAAAAACACATTGTTATATCGGTTTAATGATACGAAAACTGATGCTCCAATAGACAAAACCATTTGCCGGCTGTTTGCGGAGCGGGCGGAGACATCGCCTGACCAAACCGCGGTCGTGTTTGAAGATCAAAAGCTGACATATCGACAATTGCATGAGAGGTCAAATCAGCTGGCCCGGTTTTTAAGAGACAAAGGGGTTAAACCGAACACAGCCGTCGGCATCATGGTGGACCGCTCTCCCGAGATGATCATCGGCCTTCTGGGAATTTTGAAGGCCGGAGGCGCGTACCTGCCGCTTGATCCGGCATATCCTGAAGACAGGATCAAATACATCCTAGGCGACAGCCAAACAAAGTTTCTTCTGTCGGAAGAGGCGCTCATCAAAAAACGGTCCTTTATCAAAGAGGCCGGCATGATCAACATTGATATTCACGACAAACAAATTGCCGCCCTGGATGCGGCTCAATTGGAGACTGTCAGCCATAGTGGGGATTTGGCTTACATCATCTATACTTCAGGGTCCACAGGAAAACCGAAGGGCGTCTTAATCGAACAAAAAGGGCTGAGCAATCTTGTTTCAGCAGTTGTCAAATTGATGCATTTAAACACGGACAGCAGAGTGATTCAATTTGCTTCACTATCATTTGATGCGTCAGTATTTGAAATCTTTCCGGCGCTGGCAGCCGGGGCGGCTTTAGTGTTGGGACGGCAGGAGGAAATGATGCCGGGGCAGCCGTTAACAAGCTTTCTAAGACAGTATGACATCACTCATGCGACTTTGCCGCCGACCGTTCTGAATGTGTTGGATGAATTCAGATTGGAAAACCTCAAAGTGATCGTTTCCGCGGGCTCTGCCTGCACTGAAGAACTCGCAAAAAGGTGGTTCGGAAATCGGCTGTTTATCAATGCCTACGGACCGACGGAAACGACGGTCTGTGCAACGGCGGGGGTTTACGGAGGATCCGGTCGTCCTCATATCGGCAGTCCGATTGACAATACAAACGTATATGTATTGGATCAAAACCAGAAGCCTGTGCCGACAGGCGTTGTTGGAGAGCTTTGCGTCGGCGGAATCAGTCTTGCACGCGGGTATTTAAACCGGCCGGAACTGACAGCCGAAAAGTTTATTTCACATCCGTTTGTATCAGGGGAAAGATTGTACCGGACGGGTGATCTGGCCAGATGGCTGCCCGGTGGACATCTCGAGTTTTTAGGAAGAATAGACCATCAGGTGAAAATACGCGGATACCGGATTGAACTGGGAGAAATCGAGAATCAATTGCTCAAGCTTGACAAAATCGACGAAGCGGCGGTTATAGCCAGGAAGGACGATGACAACAGCGATTATTTGTGCGCTTATATCGTCTCCAAAGAAGACTGGACATCAACCGAGCTCAGTGAATGGCTCGAAAAAGAGCTCCCTCACTATATGATTCCGGCTTATTTTGTCAGACTGGATAAGCTGCCGCTCACCGCAAACGATAAAGTCGATCGAAAAGCCCTCCCTGCACCTGACAGACATGTCGCAACAGGAGCGGAATACGAAGCACCGCGGGATGACACAGAAGCTAAGCTCGTTGACATCTGGAGGGATGTTCTCGGTGCCGGAGACATCGGTATCAGCCATCACTTCTTTGCAGCAGGAGGAGATTCGATCAAGGCGTTGCAAATCGTCTCAAGGCTGTCCAGGCTTGGCCTGAAGCTTGAAATGAAGGATCTGTTCGCCAATCCGAGAATCAAGGATCTTTCCAAGTATGTTAAAAAACAATCACAGAGGCAAAATGCCAATACAATCGTCACGGGACATGCAGAACTCACTCCGATCCAAAAATGGTATTTTACTAATAACAAAGAAGAGCTGGATCACTTTAACCAGTCATTTGTGCTCTTCAGAAAGGGCGGATTTGACGAAAGCTGTGTTAAAAAGACTTTCAATAAAATAATGGAGCAGCACGACGCGTTAAGGATGATCTATGAGGAAAAAGGCGGGGACTTCATTCAGTACAACAGAAGCTTTCAGAAAGACCTGTTCGACCTGGATGTTTATGATGTAAGAGGGCTTGATCGTCAAGCGGAAAAGGTGTATGAGCTGGCGACAAGCATTCAAAAACAAACATCGATCAGAAAAGGAAAACTTGTTCATCTCGGCATCTTCCGGGCTGATGAGGGCGACCACCTGCTCATTGTAATCCATCACCTTGTCGTCGACGGTGTATCGTGGAGAATACTGTTCGAGGACTTCGAAACATTGTACAGTCAGGCATTAAAGGGGCAAACGCTCGAGATCGGCTACAAAACGGATTCCTATCAAGAATTCGCCCGCAGGTTAAAAGCATACGCCCGCAGCCGAACCTTATTGAAGGAAGCCAAATATTGGCGGAACGTTGCCAAGGCACGTGTCCGGTTTATTCCGCCAAAGAACATATTAAAGGAAGATGTATACGAAAACAGCACGACGTTGAGCATCAAGCTCGGCAAAGAGGCAACAGCGGACCTTTTGCGAAACACGAACAGAGCCTACAACACCGAAATCAACGATATTTTGTTAACGGCATTACTAACCGGAGCAAAGGACATCACAGGGGAAAACAAACTGAAGGTCATGATGGAAGGCCACGGCAGGGAAGATATTTTAGAAGGCGTTGACATCACGAGAACAATCGGCTGGTTTACGACGATGTATCCGGTGCTTCTTGATGCAGGAGAAGAAAAAGCCCTCTCCCAACATATCAAAATGGTCAAAGAAACGTTGAGAAAAATACCGAATAAAGGAATCGGCTACGGACTCTTAAAGTATATGGCTGAAGACCCGGATTTTATCAACGAAGAAAAGGCCCGGATTTCATTTAACTATTTAGGCGAGATCGATGCCGACATGAACCGCGGCGAATTTTCCGGCTCAAGCTTCTCCGAAGGGGAAAGCATCGGCGGAAAAATCGCGAGAAGTCATTCTATCGAAATCAACGCCATCGTGATTCATCATGAGCTGGTGATTCATACAACCTTTAATCAAATGGAATACGAAAAAGATACGATCAGCCGGCTGAATCATCAATTAAAAGAACGCCTGGAACAAATCATTAAGCACTGCACGCAACAGACGGAAAGCGAAAGAACGCCGTCCGACTATGGAGATACAAATATCAGTTTAGACGAACTTGAAGAAATCAAAGGAAAATACAGTAGCGTCATTGAAAAAATCTATCCGCTTGCCAACATGCAAAAAGGTATGCTGTTCCATGCCATCGAGGATCATACCTCAGATGCATATTTTCAGCAGACGGTCATGGATATTGAAGGATATGTCGATCCGGCGATTCTTGAGGCAAGCTTTAATGACATCATGAAACGGCATGAAATCTTAAGGGCCTCTTATGAATATGAAATTGTTGAAGAACCGAGGCAGATCATCATCGAAAACCGCAGCATCGATTTCACCTATTTCAATATCGCGAAAAGCTCCGCACAGCAACAGGAAATGTTCATTGAGAGATTGATCAATGAAGATCGAAAAAAAGGCTTTGATTTAAGCAGAGATGTGTTAATGAGGGCTTACTTGCTGAAAACGGCGGAGCGCTCGTACCGGCTTGTCTGGAGCCATCACCATATTTTACTCGATGGCTGGTGCCTTGGCATCATCATGCGTGAGCTGTTTGTCATCTACGAAAACCGGATGAACGGCAAAGCCAGTCCATTAAAGGAGACGAAGCCGTACAGCGATTATATTAAGTGGCTTGAAAGACAGGATCAGGAAGAGGGCCGTCAATATTGGCGCGAATATTTAAAAGGGTATGAGGAACAGGCACAGCTGCCTACATTAACAAAACGCAAAAAAAGCAGCCTGTATGACCGCCGGGAGAAGGTCATCCATTTGTCAAAACAGCTGACAAAACAATTGAAGGCGCTCGCTGCTAAAAACAGCGTTACGCTTCATACGGTGATTCAAACGATTTGGGGCTTGATGCTTACGAAATATAATAAGATCGATGATGTCGTGTTTGGAACGGTCGTATCGGGCAGGGAAGCAAACGTAGACGGAATCGAAGACATGATCGGTCTGTTTATCAACACCATCCCGACAAGAATCAGATTCAATGAGCAGGCGCGTTTTAACGAATGTTTGCAAAAGGTTCAGGAAGATGCGATTCAAAGCAACCGCTACAACTATATGAATCTCGCTGAAGTCCAGGCTTTGAGCAGCTTAAAGAAAGATCTGATCGATCATATTCTCGTATTTGAGAACTATGAAACTGATGAACAGGACTTTGAAGAGAGTCAAATGAAGACAGGCTTTAAGGTGAATGAGATCAGCGCTGCGGAACAAAGCAATTACAGCTTTAGCATGTCGGTGACTCCTGGCGAAGAGCTCACCCTTGTTTTGACATATGACGGCAATGTCTATGACAGGGATATCATCAACAATATCGAAGGTCATATCAAAAGGGTCGCTGAGCAAGTGACGGCAAATGAGAACCGGAAAATCGCAGAGATTGACATGCTGGCGGAGGAAGAAAGAAAGACGCTTCTATATGAGTTCAACCGGACAAACGCAGATTATCCAAGGAATAAAACGATCCATCAATTATTTGAAGAACAGGCGGAACGGACGCCTGGGCATACTGCGGTCGTATTTGAAAAGGAGAAGCTCTCGTACAAAGCACTGAATGAAAGGTCAAATCAGCTGGCGGGACTGTTAAGGGAAAAAGGCGTAAAACCTGACATGATCGTCGGCGTTATGGCGGAGCGTTCTGTGGAGATGATTGTCGGAATGCTGGCGGTGCTGAAGGCCGGAGGCGCATACTTGCCGATCGATCCCGAATATCCGGAAGACCGGATCAGATACATGATCGAAGACAGCGGCATCAGCATCCTGCTGAAAAAGGCGGACAAACAGATTGACGTTGATCTCACCTGTATCGATATGAACGAAAAAGGGCTGACAAAAGACAAAGCCACAGAGAACTTAGAGCACACGAGCGGTTCTTCTGACATGGCTTATGTCATCTATACCTCAGGTTCGACCGGAAAGCCGAAGGGTGTCATGGTCAACCATCAATCAATTGTTAATACGCTTTATTGGAGGAAACAATCGTATGGCTACAGTACAGCCGATGCCACACTTCAAGTGCCGTCCTTTTCATTTGACAGTTCTGTTGAAGATATTTTCACGACGCTTATATCTGGGGCGAAGCTGGTTTTAATTAGAGATTTGCGGATGAATCCGCGTGAGATCATCGGTGTGTTGCGAACGCATAAAGCGACAAACTTGCTGGCCGTTCCGAGCTTTTATCTAAGCCTGCTCGACACGATTGAGCAGCCTTTAGAGGATTTAAGATTTATCACGGTCGCAGGGGAAGGCTTCAATGAAAGTCTGATCCGGCAGCATTTTGAAAAGCTGCCGAACGTCAAATTGTTTAATGAATACGGACCGACGGAAAACAGCGTTTGCTCAACGCGGGGCGAGCTGCAAAAAGATGACGAAAAAGTCGTCATCGGCCGGCCGATCAGCAATCACAAGGCTTATATTTTAAATCACAACCAGCAACTGCTGCCGTTGGGCACACCCGGTGAACTTTGTCTGAGCGGGGAAGGCCTTGCCCGCGGATACTTAAACAGACCTGACCTCACGCTTGGAAAATTTGTTCCAAACCCGTTTGTTCTAGGAGAAAACATGTACAGGACGGGGGATCTCGCAAGATTTTTACCTGATGGCCAAATCGAATATTTAGGAAGAATCGACCACCAAGTCAAAATCCGCGGATTCAGAATCGAACTGAGCGAAATCGAAAACCAATTGCTGAAAATAGAAGGCATTGACGCGGCGGCAGTTATGGCGCGGGAAGATCAAGCCGGCGGAAAATACCTATGCGCATATATCGTCGCGGACAAAACGGCCGGCGTTGCAGACGTCAGAAAATGCTTGTTAAAGGAACTGCCGGATTACATGGTGCCGTCATACTTTGTCAAGCTCGATCAATTGCCGCTTACGGCAAACGGCAAAATCGACAGAAAAGCGCTCCCTGAACCTAGCGGCACAATCAGTGAAGCGACGTACGAAGCACCGAGGAACCGCACAGAGGAAAAGCTTGTCTCAATCTGGGAGGACGTTTTAGGGATCGAAAACATCGGAATCAGCCACAATTTCTTTGAACTTGGCGGCCATTCCTTAAAAGCTGCGGCATTGACTGCAAAATTGCATAAAGAAATGAAGATTGAAGTCCCTTTAAGACAAATATTCGAAACACCAACAATCAAAGACATCGGTGATTTTATCGAATCCATGAAAGAAAGCCCTTATGCGTCCATCACACAAGCGGAAGAGAAAGAGTATTACGCATTGTCATCCGCACAAAGAAGGCTGTATATCCTTAATCAAATCGAACCAGGCGGCCTCTCTTACAACATGCCTTTCGCCATGAAAATTGCAGGAGATTTTGATGTCGACCGGTTCGAGGATGCTTTTCGGCAATTGATAGAAAGACATGAAGCCTTGAGGACGGCCTTTGTGATGGTTGACGGCGAACCTGTACAAAAAATCGAAAAAGAAGTCGATTTTAAAGTGAAGTACGGACGACTCGGGCAGGACCGGCTGGAAGAAAAAATCAAAGCGTTCATCAAGCCGTTTGCTTTGGAAAAAGCGCCGCTTTTAAGAGTGGAAGTATTAAAAGCGAGTGGCGATGAACATGTACTGATGTTCGACATGCACCATATCATTTCAGACGGGGTATCCATGGCCATTTTCACAAGAGAACTGGCCGAGTTGTATGAGGGGAAAACATTGCAGCCGTTAACGATTCAGTACAAAGACTTTTCAGAATGGCAAAAACTTTTTTATCAAAAAGATGAGATTAAACGCCAGGAAGACTACTGGCTCAACGTTTTTCAAGGTGAAGTGCCGGTGCTGAATTTGCCGGCGGATGAAAAACGTCCGCAAAAGCGTTCGATTGAAGGAGATATCGTTCAGTTTGAAATAGACGGCGAAACGTCCGCCATGCTGAACAAACTGGCGAAAGAGAACGGCGCGACGATGTATATGTTGCTTTTGGCGGGATACACAACGCTCTTGGCGAAGTATACAGGCCAGGAGGATATCGTTGTCGGCTCACCGATCGCGGGAAGGCATCACAGCGATTTGAAACATGTCATCGGAGTGTTTATCAACACGCTGGCGATGAGGAACCATCCAATAGGAGACATGCCATTTGCCGATTATTTAAAAGAGGTTAAAGAAACGGCGCTGAAAGCTTATGAAAATCAAGACTATCCATTTGATGAACTGGTTGAAAAACTTGATGTCAAACGGGATATGAGCAGACACCCGCTGTTTGATACCATGCTTGTTCTGCAAAACTTCGACGGCGATGAAGCGGACATCGATGGCTTGATATTCCAGCCACTCCAAACCGAGGTGAACATCTCAAAATTTGATTTGACGCTGACAGCCGCTGAGACAAATGAAGGCATTCAATGTGTTTTCAACTACAGTACAAAATTGTTTAAGCGGTCCACGATTGAAAGAATGGCGGGCCATTTGATCAATATTTTAAAGGAAGCGGCAAACGATCCGCAAATGCCGTTGAGCGACGTGAACATGCTGTCAGATGAAGAAATCAGAGTGCTTCGGGATCAGAATCAAGGACAACGAACAGATTACCCTAAAGATCAAACGGTTCATCAGCTGTTTGAGCATCAGGCTGGCAAAACGCCGGAGCAAACAGCGGTGGTCTTTGCGGATGAAAAGCTGACGTACAGGGAACTGAACGAAAAAGCAAATCAATTGGCAAGGCTTTTGAGAGACAAAGGAGCAAGCGCCGGTGCACCTGTAGCGATCATGATTGAACCATCGCTTGAGATGATCATTTCCATGATGGCGGTACTGAAAGCCGGAGCGGCTTACGTGCCGATCGAGTCGGAGCAATTGGCCAAACGGACGAATGAGATTTTAAGTGACAGCAGAGCTGCAATATTGCTTGTCAAAGGCTCTGTCAAAGAAAACGTCGCGTTCGCTGGAGAAATCGTCAATGTTGCCGACGGTTTGATTGATGCGAAGGCCGCGTCAAACCTGTCTACATCGGGTGCAGCCGATCAGAATGCATATATTATATACACATCAGGCTCCACCGGAAAGCCGAAAGGCGTATTTGTCAGACACGGGAATGTGGTGAATTATACAGCATGGTTTATGAAGGAAGCGAGTCTTACAGAAAACGACAAAGCCATGCTTGTGTCTTCATATGCGTTCGATTTGGGCTATACGAGCATCTTTTCGGCGCTGTTAAGCGGAAGCGAACTGCATATCGCACGAAAAGAATGCTATACAAATGCGCACCGGGCTTTAAAGTATATCAAAGAAAACGGCATCACCTATATCAAACTGACGCCGTCTCTGTTTAACATTTTTGTCAATGATCCGGGCTTTTCCGCCGAAAAACCTTGTGCTACTCTCAGGCTGGTCGTCTTGGGCGGGGAGATGATCAATACAAGGGATGTTGAGACATTTTACAACCAATATCCGGATCATGTGGTCATGAATCATTATGGCCCGACGGAAACGACAATCGGCTCAGTCTTTAAAGTGATCGACCCGGAACACCTCAATTCTTTCAAAGAATATCCGGTTATCGGCACTCCGATCCATAATACGAATGCATATGTGCTTGATGAAAATATGAAACTGCTTCCGGAAGGTGTGTACGGAGAGCTCTGCATCGCAGGCGCCGGAGTGACAGGCGGCTATGTAAACAAACCGGATATCACGAAAGAAAAATTCGTCGAAGATCCGTTTGCACCGCATACAAAAATGTACAGGACCGGGGACCTTGCCAGAAGGCTGAGCGATGGAAATATCGAACTTGCAGGACGGATGGACAGCCAAGTAAAGGTAAGGGGCTACAGAATCGAACCGGAAGAAATCAAAAACAGGCTGTTGGCTCATGATGATATCAAGGAAGCCTTTATTGCTGCAAGGGAAGACCATAAAGGTGCAAAACAGCTGTGCGCCTATTTCACAGCAAACGCCGAATTACCGTTCGAGGACATCAGGACGTATCTGATGCGCGAGCTTCCAGAATATATGATTCCGTCTTCATTTGTCCAAATTGAGAAGATGCCGCTTTCAGCCAACGGAAAGATCGATACAACCGCATTGCCTGAACCGCAGCCGGGAAAAGAGACGGAATACGAACCGCCGCGGAACGAGACGGAAGAAAAGCTTGTTCAAATATGGGAAGATGTGCTTGGCATTGACAAGATCGGGATCACTCATCACTTTTTTGCAGCAGGCGGCGATTCCATCAAAGCGCTGCAAATGATCTCAAGATTATCAAGAGAAGGCCTGTCGCTAGAAATGAAAGATCTGTTTGCAAATCCGCAAATCAAGTCTTTGAGCCGATATGTCAAGGCCGAAACCGACAAATCAGCATCATATGAAACGGTAGAGGGCGAGGTTCTCTTGACTCCGATTCAACAAGAGTATTTCTCGTTGAACAAAACGGACAGGAACCATTACAACCATGCGGTTATACTTTATAGGAAAAACGGATTCGACGAGAGCATCGTCAAACGTGTATTCAGAGAAATCATCCAACATCACGATGCACTCCGGACGGTGTTTAGAGAAGAAGGCGGAAAGATCATTCAGTACAACCGGGGACCGGGCAAAAAGCTGTTTGACCTATTTGTCTATGATGTCTCGAGCGAAAACGACCAGCCACAGAAAGTGTACCAATTGGCAACGGAGCTTCAGCAAAGCATCGATATTAAAACCGGCCCTCTGGTTAAACTGGCGCTCTTCAAAACGAATAATGGGGATCACCTGCTGATCATCATCCATCACCTTGTGGTCGACGGTATCTCCTGGAGAATATTATTTGAAGATTTGGCGCTGGGGTACAGTCAGTTATCAAATGGGGAAAAAGTCGAGTTCTATCCAAAAACAGCTTCCTACCAGGAATATGCACATCACATCAAGGAATATTCAAAAACTGAAAAACTGCTTGGTGAAAAACAGTATTGGCTGAAGGCCGTTTGTGAAGACGTCAAATTCCTGGAAATGAATGAAGATGCAGGTGTCTTCAAAGTTGAGGACAGCAAAACATTCAGCACGGAACTCGAAAAAGAGGAGACAGCGCGGCTTTTAAGAGAAACAAACCAAGCTTACCGTACCGAAATCAACGATCTTCTGATCGCTGCGCTTCTGGTGGCGGCAAGAGATATGACCGGGCAAAATAAATTAAGAATCATGCTGGAGGGGCATGGAAGAGAACAGGTGGCAGATGGCATCGATATCAGCAGAACGGTCGGCTGGTTTACCTCGAAATACCCGGTATTCATCGATTTGGGACAAGAAACAGACATGTCCAGAACGATTAAAATGGTGAAAGAGCACTTGCGAAACGTGCCGAACAAAGGCATCGGCTACGGAATTTTAAAGTATCTCACCCGGGACAGTGAGATCGCAAAAGGCGCAACATCACCAATCTTGTTCAATTACCTGGGACAGCTTGATGAAGACATCAACAGCAGAGAATTTTCTTCATCACACCTGTCGCCGGGAGAAGCAGCCGGAAAGGGCATCACTAGAGAACATCCACTCGAAATCAATGCGGTGGTCTTCAGGGGACAACTGGCCATTCAAACGACCTATAACACAAGAGCATACAGTGAAGACGTCGTCAGAACTTTTGCTCAAAAATATAAAGAAGCCTTGAAAGCGGTCATTCGCCACTGCGCGGAACGAGAAGAGACGGAAAAAACGCCGTCCGATTACGGAGACAAAGGCATCAGCTTAGATCAGCTTGAGGAAATCAAACTGAAATATAAAGGGATGGAAATCGAAAAAATCTATCCGCTTGCCAACATGCAAAGGGGCATGCTGTTCCACGCACTCGAAGACAAGGAATCACAGGCGTACTTTGAACAAATGGCCATCGATATGAAAGGATTGATCGATGAGCGTCTGTTTGCAGAAACGTTCAATGACATCATGGAAAGACACGAGATTCTAAAGGCCTCTATCGAGTATGAAATAACGGATGAACCAAGAAATGTGATCATCAAGGACAGAAAGATCAATCTTGACTATCATGACTTGCGAAAGCAGAGTCCGGCGGAACGGGAGCAAGTGATTCAAACGTATCGCAAAGCAGATCGGGAGAAAGGTTTTCGCTTAAACAGCGAACCATTGATCAGAGCCGCGCTAATGAGAACCGAGGATGACAGTTATACGTTCATATGGACAAACCACCATATTCTGCTTGACGGCTGGTCCCGGGGAATCATTATGGGAGAGCTGTTCCAAATGTATCATATGAAAGAAGGCGGGCAAAAACACCGGCTTGAAGAGGCAAGACCGTACAGCGATTATATCGGGTGGCTAGAGCAACAGGATAAAGAAGCTCCAAAAGCGTACTGGAGAAACTATTTATCAGGCTTTACCGAAAAATCGCCGATTTCGGTTTTGGCGAGTTCTTCCGGACATGCGAAATATAAGAGAAAAGAGGCCGTCATAGAATTCCCGCAACAATTAACCGGCCGGATCACAGAGCTTGCCAGCCGTAACAATGTCACCCTCCATACTGTTTTACAATGCATTTGGGGAATGCTTTTGGCAAGGTACAATCAAACGGATGATGTCGTATTCGGTACAGTCATTTCCGGCAGGGATGCACAAGTAGCCGGAATCGAAAAAATGGTCGGATTATTCATCAACACTGTACCGACGAGAATTAGACTGGAAAAAAGCCAAAGCTTTAAGGAACTCATCAAAAGCGTTCAGGAACAGGCTTTGGAAGGCAGGACATATCATGACATGAATCTGTCGGAAGTACAGTCGCTCAGTGAATTAAAAAGAGAGCTGCTGGATCATATCCTGATTTTCGAAAATTACGCAGTTGATCAGAGTGCATTTGAGACAAGCGGCAAACGCGGTGCTGGTTTTATCTTTGAAGAAATTCACGCCGAAGAACAAACAAATTACGGATTTAATATTGTGGCCGTCCCGGGCGAACGTTTGGTCATCAAATTGACTTATGACGGAAATATCTATCATGACCACATCATCGCCGGTATCAAAGGACACCTTCAACAAGTGATGGAACAGGTCGTCCAAAATGAAGATCAGTCATTAAACGACATCACAGTCCTTTCGGAAGCTGAAAGAAACAGGCTGTTGTACGAATGGAATGACACGAGAGCGGAATATCCGAATCAGACGATTCACCGGCTGTTTGAGGAACAAGCCGAAAAAACCCCTGAGCTTGCTGCGGTTGTCTCAGGAAATGACAAACTGACGTACCGTGAGCTCAATGAAAAATCAAATCAGCTTGCCAGATACCTCAGGGACAAAGGAGTCAAAGAGGATACGATTGTCGCCATCATGGCAGAACGCTCACCGGAAATGATGGTCGGAATCATGGGCATTTTGAAAGCCGGAGGAGCCTATTTGCCGATTGATCCCGATTATCCGGAAGAAAGGATCAAGTATATGCTTGAAGATAGCGGAGCGGCCATCATCCTTGTGGATCACAAGCAGGACTTGGGCACACTTCATCAGGAAGCCGTCGAATTAACTGGAGATTTCAGCAGTTATCCGGCTGACAATCTGGAACCGGCGGGTAACACCGACAGCCTTGCATATATCATCTACACGTCAGGTTCCACAGGAAAACCAAAAGGGGTCATGATCAGGCAAAGAGGGCTGGTCAACTATATTACCTGGGCTGCCCGTGTATATGTCCAAGGCGAACAGCTTGATTTTGCCCTCTACTCATCCATTGCCTTTGATTTAACGGTGACATCGATATTTACGCCATTAATCTCAGGCAACCGGGTGATTGTGTATCAGCATAGCAGGGACGGGGAACCGCTGATTCGAAAAGTGTTCAGAGACCAAAAAGCCGGGATTGTCAAATTAACCCCGTCTCATTTAAGCCTTGTCAAAGATATGGGTGCCAGCGGATCAAGCATCAAACGCCTGATCGTCGGCGGGGAAGATTTAAAAACGGAACTGGCCAAAGAAATCACGGAGAGATTTCATCACAACATTGAAATCTACAATGAATACGGTCCGACCGAAACGGTTGTCGGCTGCATGATCTATCAATATGATGCCGGACGGGACCGGCAAGTTTCTGTCCCGATCGGCAAGCCGGCCTCCAATGTCCAGCTCTATATTCTGGATGAGCGTCAGGAAGTACAGCCGGTCGGAATTGCCGGAGAGCTGTATATCAGCGGAGACGGAGTCGCAAAAGGCTATTTGAACAAACCGGAACTGACGTCTGAAAAATTCCTGCCAAATCCGTTTTTACCGGGTGAAAGAATGTATCGAACAGGAGATCTTGCAAGGATGAGGCCGGATGGACATATTGAGTATCTGGGCCGGATCGATCACCAAGTCAAGATTCGGGGCTATCGCATCGAACTTGGCGAAATCGAGCATCAATTGTTAAGGCACAGCGATATAAAAGAAGCGGCGGTTGCCGCCAAAACAGATCAAAGCAACGATCAAGTTCTTTGCGCATACGTCGTTTCCGAAAGAGACATCACACAGGAAGACATTAAAGCGTTTTTGGTGAAGGAGCTTCCGGAATATATGGTGCCGTCCTATTTGCTGAAGCTTGATGAGCTGCCGCTGACACCAAACGGAAAAGTCGACTTGAAGGCCCTTCCAGAGCCAGATCGAAGCGCGGGCGCTTTACTGGAATATGAGCCTCCAAGACATGAGTTGGAAGAAAAAATGGCCGCCATTTGGGAAGACATCCTGAATATCGAACTGATTGGCATCAACGCCAACATATTCGATATCGGAGCGAATTCTTTAAACATCATGTCATTTGTCTCTAGGCTATATGCAGAGCTTGGCTTCAGAGTTCCGTTTAAGGACATTTTCTCCAAGCCGACCATTAAAGAGCTGTCTGATTTTCTGAAGCATGCACAAGACCTGCTGAAAGACTACACAGATGATTGCATGCAGCTGACCAGGGCGGAAGAAGGCGGCAAAAACCTGTTCTGCTTTCCGCCGGCCGCGTCGATGGGCATTGCCTACATGGGCTTGGCCAAGTATCTAAAGCAGCATTCGGTGTACAGCTTCAACTTCATTCCATCCGCAAACAGGGTTCGAAAATACGCGGATATCATTAAAAACATTCAAGGTGAAGGGCCGTACACATTAATCGGCTATTCATCCGGCGGAATCCTGGCATTTGATGTGGCGAAAGAATTGAACCGGCAAGGATATGAAGTCGAAGATTTGATCATCATCGATTCAAAATATCGGACAAAAGCCGAGAAACATCAGTTCACAGAGGAGGAATACAGAGAAGAGATATCCAAAACATTTGAACTTGAGAAATACCGCGATGCAGAGAAATTATTGAGCGACTATTTAGTGGACTTGGTGATGAAGTCTTATGTATATATACAAAACACAGTCACAACCGGCGCAATTGACGGACATATCAGCTATATCAAGTCAAGCGACAATCAGCGGGATGAAAATATGATGATGTGGGAAAAAGCGGCGTCCAAAACCTTTACAGTCGTTCAAGGAGCCGGAACCCATATGCAAATGATCTCCAAGTCCCATCCCGACATTCTTGAAAGAAATGCAAGATTGATCCATGATATCATCAATAAGACTGTCAAAATATGAACAAAACGGCATCCTTTTCAGGGTGCCTTTTGTTTGCCTCATCAACTCTCTGTTATAATGAAAGGCAAAGAAAAGAGAGGAAATATTTCAAAAAACAAGCAGCAGCTGGTGCTGCGGTGTGAACATCTATCAAGACAAAATAAAAGCGGGTGAACCAAGTGGAAACCATTCGAGTGCTCATAGCGGATGATGAAAAAGAAATCAGAGATTTATTGAAAACCTATTTAAAAAGAGAGTGTTATGAGGTTGACGTGGCAGTTGACGGAGAAGATGCGTTAAGGCTGTTTGAACA
This sequence comes from Bacillus paralicheniformis, assembly GCF_001042485.2. Taxonomy (GTDB): domain Bacteria; phylum Bacillota; class Bacilli; order Bacillales; family Bacillaceae; genus Bacillus; species Bacillus paralicheniformis. Next base: position 310,958 of record NZ_LBMN02000036.1, on the reverse strand, counting down.
AAACCATTACCACCTCGTGATATTGGATGTCATGATGCCGAAAATCGACGGCATCGAGGTCTGCAGAAGGATGAGGAATCATACGAATGTTCCGATCCTGATGCTGACCGCCAAAGACCTTGAAGGCGATAAAATTTTAGGACTGTCCATCGGCGCCGACGATTATATAACAAAGCCCTTCAGCGTAAACGAAGTGCTTGCGCGGATCAAAGCCATGCTGAGGCGCTTTTTGGTCCTCGGAAGCGAAAGCCGCTCCGATGAACAATCGCTGATTCAATTTAAAGGATTGACCATCGATTTGAAAACATATACGGTCACCGCGGGCGGACAGGAGATCTCTCTGACGGCGAAGGAGTTTGAACTGCTGAAGTTTTTCGCCTCAAATCCGGGGCAGGTATTTACGAAAACGCAGCTGTTTCGAAACGCATGGAGCGATCAATACATAGAAGATGACAATACGGTCATGGTGCATATCAGAAGGCTGAGAAAAAAAATAGAGCCGGACCCTTCCGATCCACAATTTATTCAAACTGTTTGGGGAATTGGCTATAAGTTTGTAGGTGAGAAAGATGCTGACCGATAAAAAGCTGCTGCTTCTCATTCTGCAATGTGCGGCGATTGCAGCACTTTTGTTCATCTATATGAAAACGGCTTCCTTTGGGGTTTTCAGCACAATGTTGTTTATTTTTCTGTTTGCCGTTACCGCGCTGCTGTTTACGATGAGGCTTCGCTTCATCGATCGCTTAAAGCTGATCGAAACCGAGCTGAAGCGCGTGGCGGATGGAAATTTAAGAAGAAGATTGCTGGCGAAAGGCGGTCAGCCGTTTAATGAAATCATTTTTTCCATTAACGAATTGATAGAGCAGCTTGAAAAAGTTCAAATCAACGCCGCAAAATCGGAAGCGGCCAGAAAACGGCTGCTGTCTAATATTTCCCACGATATCCGAACGCCGCTCACATCAATTATTGGCTATGTTGATGCATTAAAAGATGGGGTCGCGTCTTCGGAAGAAGAGAAACAGGAATATCTCAATATCCTTTCTAAAAAATCCAACAGCCTCAAGCAATTGATCGATGAAATATTCAACATGGCGAAATTGGACGCGAATGAAGTCCAGTTGAAAACAGAGTTTTTTGACCTGGCCGAAGTCGCTAGGGAAACGCTGATCGACTTTTTGCCGGAACTGAAAAAACATGACATTGATTTGAATGTACAGATCCCGGAAAAGAAATGCTCTGTTATTGCAGATCGGCTCAGCTTGATCCGCGTGATCGAAAACATCGTGAGAAACGGCATTCATTATGGAAAAGAGGGAAAAGTACTTGGAATCGAACTGACGGAATCAGAACATGAATATCAGCTTCTCATCTGGGATCAAGGTCCGGGAATTCCGGAAAACGATATTGAAAACGTGTTTGATAGAATGTACCGCAGAGACCGGTCGAGAAGCCTTGATGACGGGAGCGGCCTGGGGCTTGCCATCGCCAAATCGCTCGTCGAAAAAAACCGCGGACGCATATGGGCACAGAGCGTCCCGTGGGAAAAAACGACGTTTGGTTTTTCGCTGCCTAAACAAAACCATCTCCAATCATTTAAGAATTAATTAAGAATTGGTTAAGAAGAAGTTAAATCCTTCTGTTTATGATGTAGTTATAAGGCGAGTGAAAGAGAGTGGATCAACTTTGAACACAATTATTAAAACGACGGATCTCACGAAAATGTACGGGCCGCAAAAGTCTGTAGACCATCTCAATATCAATGTAAAACAAGGAGATATATACGGATTTTTGGGACGAAACGGCGCCGGCAAAACGACGACGATCAGAATGCTGCTGGGTCTGATCAAACCGACCAGCGGGCAGATAGAAATTTTCGGAGAGAATTTTTTCAAGAATAAAAAAGAAATTTTAAGAAGAATCGGATCTATCGTGGAAGTGCCCGGCTTTTACGCGAACTTGACGGCAAGGGAAAACCTGCTGATCAATGCGAAAATCATAGGTATCCATAAAAAAAATGCGATCGATGAAGTATTGGAGATCGTGGGCCTGCAGCATGAAACGAAAAAGCTCGTCGGCAAGTTTTCCTTGGGCATGAAACAAAGGCTGGGAATTGCAAGAGCCTTGCTTCACTATCCGGAGCTGTTGATACTGGACGAGCCGACAAACGGCTTGGACCCGATCGGGATCAAAGAAATGAGAAGACTCATTCATTCTCTCGCCAAAGAAAGAAACATCACCATCTTTATATCAAGCCACATTTTGTCTGAAATCGAACAGCTCGTCGATCATGTCGGGATCATTCATGAAGGAAAACTGCTTGAAGAAATTCCGTTTGACCATCTCAAAAAAAGAAACCGCAAATATCTGGAATTTCAATTATCCGATCAAAATAAAGCGGTCGTTCTGATGGAACAGCATTTTGATATTCATGACTACGAAGTTCACCAGGACGGGATCATCCGGGTATACTCCCATTTGGGCCAGCAGGGAAAGCTCAATAAATTGTTTGTCGAAAACGGAATAGACGTATTGAAGATTGCGATGAGCGAAGACAGTCTTGAAGACTATTTCGTGAAGTTGATTGGGGGCGGGACGATTGGCTAATTTGCTATATACCGAATTGCTGAAGCTTAAGCGGTCACAGATGTTTCTTGTCAGTATCCTGGGAGCGGCGGCAGCCCCTTTCATCTGTTTTATATCGTCTTTGGCTAAAAAAGCCAAGTACCCTGATGTACCGATTCGCTTCAGTGAGACCTTTTCCGATACCAACCTGTATATTGTGCTTTTGATCGGAGTCCCGTTGTATGGCGTGATTACATCATATTTATTCAATCGGGAATACGCTGAAAGCACGCTAAAGAATCTATTGACGATTCCTGTTTCAAGAATCAGCCTGATTGTCAGCAAATTGGTTCTGCTCCTCATTTGGATCATGATGCTGACGTTGATTGCCTGGGTGCTGACGCTGCTGTTTGGGCTGATCGGCCAGTTTGAAGGGCTCAGTTCGGCGGTTTTAATAGATGGGTTTAAACAATTTATGATAGGCGGGGCACTTCTTTTCTTCCTGGTCAGTCCAATTATATTTGTGACACTGCTGTTTAAAAACTACGTGCCCACCATTATCTTTACAATCATTATATCAATGGTCAGCATTATGGTATACGGCACGGAGTACAGCGCTTTACTCCCCTGGTCGGCGGTATGGGTGATCGCTTCGGGTACGTTCTTTCCGGAATATCCGCCCGAATATTCTTTTATCAGTGTTGCCGCCACAACCGTTCTTGGATTAGCCGCGACAATCGTTTACTTTAAAAAAATCGATATTCATTGATGCAGGAGGAGTCTAAGGGAATGTGCAACACATGTTTGTACATTCCTAATCCCGATAAAGGCTTATTGCACAATTTTGATGGATATATTTAGGATAAAAGTATAAAAAAGGAGAATGGAACATGTCTTTTTCAGAATTAAATATTGATGCTTTTCGTTTCATTAATGATTTGGGAAAAGAGTATTCGATGCTGAATCCGGTCGTTTACTTTCTGGCCGAATATATGATGTACTTCCTCGCGTTGGGTCTTGTCGTTTATTGGCTGACCCGGACGACAAAAAACAGATTGATGGTCATTTATGCAGTCATCGCATTTGTGATTGCCGAAATTCTTGGGAAAATCATGGGCTTTCTGCATTCCAACTATCAACCGTTTGCCACGCTTCCGAATGTCAACAAGCTGATAGAGCATGAAATTGACAATTCGTTTCCGAGCGACCATACGATTTTGTTTTTTTCAATCGGCTTTTTAATCTTCCTGTTTCACAAAAAGACGGGCTGGCTGTGGCTTGTGCTTGCGTTTGCCGTAGGCATTTCCCGCATTTGGTCGGGCGTTCACTATCCGCTCGATGTTGCGGCGGGAGCCCTTCTTGGCGTGTTGTCAGCTCTGTTTGTATTCTGGACAGCACCGAAGCTGTCATTTATTCATCAAATGCTGTCCCTTTATGAAAAGGTGGAACACCGGATTGTTCCTTCCAAAAGCAAATCGAACGATAAATCGAAGAACTTTTAAAGGATGAGGCTGCCTTGGATTTAGGCAGCCTTTGCTATGTGCACTCACAAATAAACGATCGGCTTCTTCATCCTCCAAATCGAAGGCGGTTCCCGACAGACCGTCTCCATGAAGGTAGACGGTCTGTCGGGTGCTTTGTTTTTTTGTACGAATAACAGCTGTAGAATCGCTTTCCAGGTATATAGGTTCCTCTTCTTCCTCCTTTTTTCATCCCCATTATAAAAGATGCGGGCTATTCATGACGAAAATTCCAAATAATAGGAATTTAATATAAGTAAAAATATGGTATAATATCAAATACATAGGAGGTGATAATTTCCAATAGGTAATGATAAAATGGTCCATTCTGCTAGAAATCTATTTTTTCATCCATTAAAATGAGAGAACTCGGACCTTAAATTGTTTTGGATGCGGCAGTAGCTTATGGATGGCAGCTGAAGACGTACATACGAATTATCAAAAATACGGAGGGAAACGAAATGAAAAAAGCGATTTTAGGGTTTTCTTTGTCTGCGGCGCTCCTGGTTCCATCCTCATTCGCTGCGGCTGCTGGGGACGGGCAGCTGACAAGTGAGCAAAAAGAACTGCTTGAAGCCAAGACAGAATACGTGCAGTCACTTCCTGAACAGGCATCTGTCCAAAGCGGTGTGACGGCATATGCAGGAAAAAGGCTTACAATTAAAAGAGGAAGCTTCCTCGCCTGGTCGAAAGATTATATCGACTGGTACTACAACGGCAAAAAAGTATCGAAAAGCAGCGGATCGCAGGATGTCGGCTACGTCTTTCCGAATGTCGTGAGAGCAAAAGGGATTAAAAGGTATTACAAGTCTTCAGGGCTTCACAAATGGAGAGCGAAAAAAACGCTGAGCTTCGGGACCGTTACACCGTGGGGAGATGTTGAATTCGCCAGCTCAACCTTTACAGACAGAAGGTGGGTCAATAAAAAAGGAAAATACGGAAACGATTAATTTGCCGTAAGCCATTTCATACAACGCTGCTAAAAGACTATTTTGAAATTAATGGCAGCGTTGTATAATGGAGAATGTTGCAACACCATCCTGATGCAAGAAAGGATTTTTTAAATTGATCAAAATCGATGACCTGACGAAATCTTATGGAAGCAAAAAGGTATTCAACCGTCTCAACATGAATATCGAAAAAAACAAAGTCACCTTCCTGATGGGGGAAAACGGCGCCGGGAAAACGACGCTCTTGAAATGCCTGCTCAAGCTGGAACATTTCGAAGGCGGCATTCTGTACGACGGAGAGCCGCTTGAAGCCGTCAGGAGCAAAGTGCACGTTATCTATGACGATTCCCCGTTTTACGATCATCTGAGCGGATATCAAAATATTAAACTGTTGATCAATAAACCTGCCGGCAAAGAAGAGCTGGAACAATTATCGCAAAAGTTCCTCGGCCGGGCGCTGCTGAAAAAAAAGGTTAAGACCTATTCATACGGACAAAAGAAAAAGCTGGCCTTAATGATCGCTGCATTAAACAAACCGTCATATTTGTTTTTGGATGAGATATCAAACGGGCTTGACTACCGGTCCATGATGGAGCTTCAGGCGCTGATCAATGACTGGTCGAGCAGGATGACGATTGTTGCCGCCGGCCATCAGTTTGAGTTTTATTCTTCAATCGTCGATCAATTATACGTGTTGAAAGACGGTTCAGCTATCCACATAGACAATTTTAAAACGAATGGAGCAGAATTGGGCGATGTCTATAAAGAATATTTATAATATTTTCAAAAAAGAGCTTGCATTTCAATCATATTCTAAAATGCTCGTCATGTTATTGCTTCCTCTATTATTCATTTCATCCGGATACATATATGTACATTATAAAAATACAATTGACAGCTATCAGCAGTTTAAAAAGACTGAAGACGAATATAAAGAACTCGGTATCGATATTAAGCAGGCGCTGGCGTCGCCCGTCAAGGTGAAGGAAGGGGAGCTGAAAAGCGAGGATGGCGACGGAGAGATCGTCGAAAATATTTTAAGGTTTGACTATGAGAATTTCGTCTTGTCCCTCCATCATCTGGAGCCCAAGCAGTCGGTTATCATGACGCTTGAGCTGATGGGCTTCATCATTTTTCCCTTGGCTTTTACGCTGTATGCCATCTATATCTCCTCTTACGACATCAGGTTCAAGACGGTGAAAGTGAAAGCTGTCAGCCATGATTGGAAATCCGTTCTGCTGGCCAAACAGTGTTCGGTTTACATGGTGATGGCTGCCGCCGTGATCGCCGTTGTATGTACGGCATATGTGTCAAGCTTCGTCTTTTATTCCCTGGCTTCAAGAGCCATACCGGTCGGCGAGTTCACAATACCCGCTGTTTCAAAAAGCAATATCCCGCTTCAGCTCGTTGTCGTTCTGGCGGTCAGCTTCATTTTTTCGACGGTCGGATTTTATTTGGGCGTCCTCTTCAGAAGCTTTATTACGCCTGCTTTGCTGTATATCGTTTACAGCCTGCTTATCCCTGCTTTGGGGAGATTCGATTTGAAAAACCTGCTGTCTAATCTCGGGCATGCGGTTTTCAGTTTCAGCGGCGGCTTTAAACTGTTTACACCGGTGAAGGTGGACATGATTCCGGTCGTCATCATTTTAGCCGCATCTGTCGGCTTGCTGTCTGCGGTTACTTATTATATGGCGCACAGGCAAAGCAAATATGTCGTTTGAAAAAAGAGCGCAAGTGCCTGCGCTCTTTTTTTTGCAAGCGACGGATGCCCGTTGGCTCAGGTTTGGCAGGCGAGTGTCAAATAGTTGGAACAACAGAATCTGCCGTCTCTGGATGAGGCGGTTGTTTTGATTGAAACCTTGTTCCTCGTAAATATTCGAAAAATTCTATATAATAATAAAGCGGTCTCAGGAATTCATGCACTTTTTAGTAAACAGCTTTTGAACAGAGGGCAGGTGAGTATAATGGCGAATCAGGATTTGAATTTGCACACGTTATATACGAGTCATACCCGCGATGCCTGGGCAAATCTCGGCGGGCATATGGCGGTAGAAATGACCGAAGAGGAAGTAAAAAGGCTTGAAGGTTTAAATGACTATCTGTCTTTGGAAGAAGTCGAAACCGTTTATGTTCCGCTGGCGAGGCTGCTTTATTTACACCGGACAACTCAATATGAACGGAACACCCGGGTGAACGGTTTTTTGAACCATCCTCACGCGGCCAAAATTCCGTTCATCATCGGGATTGCCGGAAGCGTCGCGGTTGGAAAAAGCACGACGGCCCGCATCATTCAGACGGTGCTCTCCCGTTTGCAGGAACGGCTGAAAGTCAGTCTGATCACAACCGACGGTTTTCTTTATCCCAATGCGGTGCTGACAGAAAAACAGATGATGTCGCGGAAGGGGTTTCCGGAAAGCTATGATGTCAAAGCATTGCTTGAGTTTTTAAACGATTTAAAATCCGGCAAGGAAATCGTTCGCGCACCCGTTTATTCCCATTTAACGTACGACAGATTGGAAGGGGTTTACGAAACGGTTGAACAAGCGGATATCGTCATCATCGAAGGCGTCAATGTGCTGCAGACACCGACGATCGAAGACGACCGGACAAAACCGCGGGTTTTCGTTTCCGATTTTTTTGACTTCTCAATTTATGTGGATGCCGAAGAAGACCTCATTATCAAATGGTATCTTGAACGCTTTCGCATGCTCAGAGAGACGGCATTTCAAGATCCGAGTTCTTATTTCCATAAATTCAAAGACCTTGCGGACGAAGAAGCGGACCATATGGCAAAGTCAATATGGGAGACCGTCAACCGTCCGAATTTGTATGAGAACATTCTGCCTACAAAATTCCGGTCTGATTTAATCTTGAGAAAAGGCGAAGGCCACAAGGTGGAAGAGATTCTCGTCAGACGGGTGTAGAAGAGGAGGCTTGCATGATCCATCATATTGAACTGTATGTTTCAGATTTGGAAGCGTCGAAGCGCTTTTGGGGCTGGTTTCTCGGAGAGCTCGGCTATGAGGTTTTTCAACAATGGGAAGACGGGATCAGCTGGAAAGCAAACGGCGCCTATCTCGTGCTTGTGCAGGCGAAAGAGCAGTTTGTCAAAGCAGGTTATCACAGGTGCCGCGTCGGTTTAAACCATCTTGCTTTTTACGCGGCATCCAAAGAACAGGTCGACGAAATGACAATGAAACTGAGGGAGCGGGGATGCCGCATTTTATACGAAGACAGACATCCGTTTGCCGGCGGAAGCGGGCATTATGCCTTATATACCGAAGATCCCGACCGCATCAAAGTCGAACTTGCGGCGCCTTGAGGCGGGCGTACGCCGGAAGGCCGGCCTTTGACCGAGCCGGCCTGTTTTCAATTAATGCTGCATCGTTTTTTTCGAACTTAATTTGACTTTTGCTTCATCTATTTTGAGCTTCCGGAAGGCTGCCACCAGGAAAGGAACGCCGCAAATAGTGACAGCAGACAGGATTGCAAAAGTGAAAAACGGCTTTTCCGCTCCAAAGGCGTCCAGCAGCATTCCCCCCGCCCAAGGGCCGATCACGCTTCCCAGCTGGGTGAAGCCTATAGCCCCGAAGTAAGTGCCTTTCAGCTCAGGCCGGGCAATCCGGTCGACCAGTAAATCCATCATCGAAAAGAGAAGCACTTCCCCGATCGTAAACACGATAATGATCAAGACGATGGACCATAGATCGTGGAAAAACGAGAGGCTGAACAGGCTTCCGCTAATCAGCACATTTCCGGCAATCAGCGATAAAATCGGTGAAAACCGTTTGGCGATATGTACGATCGGGTACTGTACGACAAGCACGGCCAAGGCATTCAGCGTCAGCATCATACCGAACACTTTTGTCCCGTCTTCGATGAACGGGCTGGCCGCCATGTATTGTGCGAGCGTGGATGTGAAGTGGGAATACCCGAATAAACAAAGAATCGAACCGATTAGTGTAATCGTAAATACCCGGTCTTTTTTTGTCACCTCCAGCGCGTCCCGCACTTTTATACGCTTATTCCGCTCAGTTGCCGGTACGGTGTGGTGTTTAAACTGAATGACCAGCACCGCCGCATAAATAAAATAAATGAAAGCCGCAATGAAAAACGGCAGCGTCGTTTTCGAAGATCCGAGGTACAGGCCTAAAAGCGGACCAAAGACGACGCCGAGGTTGATCGCGGTATAGCGGAGATTAAAGACGAAAAGGCGCGTTTCGGGTTTGGATACGTCTGAAAGCAGCGCTCTTGAAGTCGGTTCAAACAAAGCGCGGCATAATCCGTTTAAGGCATTCATGACAAAGAATGTCCAGACATGATCGGCGAGCGCGAAACCGGCGAACACGAATGTCCAGCCGAAAATCGAAACGAGCATGATGGTTTTCCGGCCGAACCTGTCTGATAAGTACCCGCCGTAAAAGCTTGCCGCAATTCCAATCAGAGAGCTCGCTGCAATAACGGCGCCGGCAAAGCCGGAAGAGGCGCCTTTCACTTGTGTCAAATAAATTGCTAAAAAAGGGATGCTCATGGCTGTGCCCATACGTCCGAAAATGGTTCCGACAATAATGGTCCAGCTGAGCGGGTGGATGTTCTGCCATTTTTGTTTCATGAGAAACTCTCCGTTACGTTTTTATTTGTTTATCATACATGAAACAAATGGCGGTGAATAGAGGAATTTCTATATGCTGGGTGATCAAAAGGAGAACAAGCCTTGATTTGTGACATAATCATAGATGACATCTTCGATATGGGCATGCAGCCCCTCATTCGGTTCCTCGATCCGCCTTTCCTGCAAAGCCAGCTTCAGGATTTCTTTTTCGCCGGGGCTGAGCGGATCGGTTGCAACATTGCGTCCGTACTGCTTCAGCGCCTGTCCGAGCATTTTTTCAATCAGTTTCTCATCCATTTGTCTTTCTCCTTTAGGAGCGCTTTTTCTTTTATCTTACTAGGAAAAAACGAGGTTCTCAAGGGAGCTTTCAATTTGAGTCATTAAACCGGATGCGGCAGCATTCCGAACTGGAATGATCCGCCATGTCACCTTCTTTCCAAAGAAGGTGTTTTTTGTTGTTTTCAGCCAGGATTTTCTTTGGATAAAATTACGCCTGGAAATCGAACGTATATTCGGAGTATAGTATTCATACACTAATTGTGCGAACATCAGTTCTTTTTGGAGGGAGAGAGATGGATTACGGTCAATATCCGTCGCGTTCGGTTTTGTGCGTTGATATGCGGAGCTTTTATGCAAGCTGTGCCGCAGTCCTGCTCGGACTTGATCCGATGACTTGCCTGCTGGCGGTTGTCGGAAACACGGAGCGGCAGGGGAGCATCGTTCTCGCTGCTTCTCCGGCTCTGAAAAGAGAGTTCGGCGTGCAAACGGGAACAAGGCTTTATCAGCTGCCGGATGATCCGCGCATCAAGCTGGTCAATCCAAAGATGGGGCTGTTTGTCCGTGTTTCTACAGAGCTCACCCGGCTGTTCTGCCGCTATGTGCCGCCTGATGCCATTCATACGTACAGCGTGGATGAAAGCTTTATTCAGGTGGACGGTGTTGAGAGCATGTGGGGAGACGCCCGAACGATTGCGATGAAAATTCAAGATGATATGGAAAGGGAGTTTGGCCTTCCCTGTGCTGTCGGAATCGGACCGAATCTGCTGATGGCAAAGCTGTGCCTTGACCTTGAAGCGAAAAAATCAGCAGACGGAGTGGCCGTTTGGGGCTACGAAGACGTGAAAACGAAGCTGTGGCCGCTGTCTCCGCTGCGCCGCATGTGGGGAATCGGCTCCAGGCTGGAAAAGACGTTAAACCGGATGGGGATTTTTACAGTCGGTCAGCTGGCTCACTATGATCTCAAGCGGCTTGAGAAAACATTCGGGGTGATGGGAAACCAGCTCTATTATCACGCTTGGGGCATCGACCTTTCAGCGATCGGAGCGCCGCTCTTGGAGGGGCAGGTCAGCTATGGAAAAAGCCAGATTTTGCTTCGCGATTATCCGAATCCGGAGGAAGTCAAGCATGTCATTCTTGAAATGTGTGAAGAAGTGGCCAAAAGGGCGCGCGCCCACCGCCAGGCGGGCCGGACCGTCAGTCTTGGCGTCGAATACAGCCGCGATGAGCTTGGCGGCGGGTTTTACCGTTCAAAAACAATGGAAAGCCCTTCAAATGTCACCCTTGATCTCTACCATACATGTCTGGCATTGTTCGAGCGGTTTTATGCCGGCAAAACGGTTCGGAAAATTTCCGTCTCTTTGTCCAATATTCAAGACGACACCAATATGCAGCTTGATCTTTTTCGTCCCGATCAGGAAAAGAAGCGGCAGCTCGGGTACGTGATGGACGGCATCAGAGAACGGCACGGATCAACAGCGCTTTTGCGGGCTGTTTCCTATACAAACGCCGGGACGGCCCGGCTGCGGTCAAAATTGGTCGGAGGCCATCAGGCATAGAAAGGAGAATCATTTATGCTTCGCGACAGAGGCAGTATCAAATGGGTTTCCATGATGCTGCCTGAGCACGTGGAATTGCTCAGGGAATATCATGAAAGCCTTCAAAAACTCAAAAAACCGATCCTGGATGAACAAAAATATGAAGAATTTAATGAAATCATTTGTGAAGCGATGGCAGAAAACAGAATGTTGCAATTTGCCTATTATCGGCAGGGGGAAGTGAAAACGCTGGCCGGCCGGATTCACTATGCCGACGCCCTGAAAAGGGAGCTGCGGATCGTAAGCCGGGCGGATGAAATATGCATTTTAAAGATGGAGGATATCATTGAGATTGAATACGATTGTCGTTTATAATAGAATCAGTATTCGGAGGTGGATAAAATGGTAAATGACATTCATTTGCCGACTGCAGCGTCTCATGCAAAGCCTGTTATCTTGAAAGGCGATACTTTGCATGAGGCGGGGTTATAAACAAATCGCCTAAAAAAAGCAAGGTATCATTTCTGATCATCCGGCTTTGCACCTTATTTTTAAATATAGATCCATAAATAAGGAGCTGGCAGAAATGAAGACACCTTTTATCAGAAATGACCAATATAATTTTATTAAGTTTCAAACGGACAGCCTTGTTCAGGGACATGCGAACATCAATGACGAAAACGTACTTGACGCTTTGAAATGCAATGCGCTCGATCAAGTGTTCAACCTGTTTCCTGATCTCAGCAGCGATCAAAAGTCTTTGCTGCAGAAGATGGCAGAAGTGGAAGACAGCGGTGAAGCGATGCGCTTTTTAGCCGAATTAAAGCCTCATGTCATTCCATTTCAGCGTATAACAGTAAAAACCGCTAAAAAGCTATTTTCTAAAGTGAAGAAGTTAAAGACGCCCGATTTTGAACAGATGGATTTCAGCGGATATTCCTACCTGGGATGGAATGATGCAGGATCAGGCAGAAAGTACATGATTGTGGATGCCGGCGGAAAGCTGACCGGAATACACGGCACCATCAAATCCAGCAATAAAAAAGGAATCTGCGCGATATGCAACAGGACCGAAGAGATCGGACTGTTCATGGCCCGGGTGAAAAGCGGGAAAGAAACCTATACAGACAGAGGCAATTATATTTGCTGTGACAGTGAAACATGCAATCAAAATGTGATGACGCTGGATCATCTGAACCATTTCGTCGCACAATTAACGAAAGAATAAACGAGAACCCCCCGGCTAAGCTTTAGCCGGGGGGTTTTATGATTTGGCTTTTAGCCTGCCTCTTTCGCAGCACTTCGCTCTCCGAAGAGACGGGTGGTCAGCCCGGGAACAGCCATACATAAGAATACGGAACGTCCAAGGCTGAATAAAAGAAAAGCGAGCCACAGCCCATGGTTTCCGAAAGCGGGCACAGCGGTAAAAAAGGCGGCCAGGAAGACGAGAACAGCCAAGAACATTGAATTTCTGACCGGGCCTATTTCAGTCGCTCCTGTAAAAATCCCGTAAAAAACGAGTCCGAAACTTGCGGCCAAAGGAAAGAGAGCGATCCAAATATCGTAGGTTTTCGCTGCTTCCAAAACGCTTTCAAGCGGTGTAAACAAGGGAAGGATTACACCTTTCAAAAGAAAGTAGCCGACTGAAAGCAGCGTGGCCGAGATCAGCGACCACTGGATCGAAAGGGAAAGCGTACGGGAATAAAGTTCCCGATCCATTCTTCCAACGGCTTTCCCGGCAAAAATGCTCGATGCATTGGCAAATCCATCAAACACATAAGCCATCATATAATGAATTTGAATTAAGATCGCATTTGCGGCCAAAACTTCAGCGCCGAAGCCGGCTCCTTTAGCCGTAAACAAATTAAAAACCGTTAAAAGGCACAATGTCCGAATCAATAGATCGCGGTTGACAACCATCATTTTTTTAAACGGTTTCGGGTCGAACAAAACCTTGACGGACGGCAGCTTAAACCGCATGGCGGCATTCGTTTTCACAAGCCAGCAGCCGATCAGGCAGCCCGTCACTTCCGCAATCAAAGTGGCTAGAGCGATGCCGTATACTTCCATGTGAAAGACGTAGACAAAAACGATGTCAAGCACGATATTCAAGACGTTCATCGAAATCTGCAAAAGCAATGTCACTTTGATAAGGGACATTCCCATCAGCCAGCCGAGAATGCAATAGCTGATTAAAGCAAATGGAGCGCCCCAAATCCTCAGCGAAAAATACTGCGAGGCGAATTCAGCGGTATGGCGGTCAGGCTGTATCAGCGTCAGCGCTGCGTATTCAAGCGGTTTTTGCAAGAGAATGAACATCAGTCCGGCAAAAACCGCGATGCAAACAGGCCGGGCAAGAGCCAAAACGCTCTCTGATCTGTTTTGGGAGCCGAGCGACTGAGCAGCGAACCCCGATGTGCTCACCCGCAAAAAGCCGAGGAGCCAATACATCGTATTAAAAATCATCGTTCCGACTGCAACACCGCCGATGTAAGCAGGGGAGGAAAGCTGCCCGGCTACCGCCGTATCGACCGCCCCCAGCAAAGGAGTGGTGATCGTTGAAATGATCAGCGGAACGGCGAGTGCTAGATAATGTCTGTGATTCATCTCTTATGACCCCCCTTAGGATTCAAACACCTGAAGCAGCTTTTTGGCATATGGGTGCCTTTCGGCAGAAAAAAGCTCTTCTTTTTTAAATTGATCGGCAATCTGCCCGTCTTTCATGACCATGATGCGATGGCTCATAAAGTGGACAGCGGCCAGATCATGGGAAATAAACAAATAGGAAAGCCCCATATCATCCTGCAAATCTTTGAGGAGGTCGAGGATCTTCGCCTGACTGGTGACATCCAGGCTTGCCGTAGGCTCATCAAAGATGATTAAAGACGGGTGAGTGCTGATGGCTCTGGCGATTAAGGCCCTTTGGAGCTGCCCGCCGCTTAATTCATGCGGATAGCGGTCAAGGAGGCTCGAGGGAAGGCCGACCATTGAGAACAGACGCTCAGCCGTCAGACGGCGGCTGCCTTGGAAGTCCTTTAAAAATGGCGGTATGTCTTGTTTGGAAACATCAAGCGGCTCCATAACTGAATCGATAATATTGAGCTTTGGATTCAATGATGCGGCCGGATTTTGAAAAACAGCCTGCAGCTTTCGGCGCAGTCTTCGGGTCTCTTTTTTGTTTATGCCGGGAAGCGGATGTTGATGAAGCCGAATCTCTCCGTGATCGATTTTTTCGAGCAGGAGAAGGCAGCGCGCGAGGGTGCTTTTCCCGCTGCCGCTCTCGCCGGCGAGCCCGAGGCATTCGCCTTTTCGAATGGAGAACGATACATTGTCAACCGCTTTGTGGCCGCAAGCGTAATGTTTTGTCAGATTGCTGACAAAAAGAACGGTTTCTGCTGAATGGGTCATCACGCACCTCCTGTTCCCGCCAGCGCCGCTTCCTTTGTTTCAGGCGCGGCTGTCAGCCTCGGCGGAGGATTTTTCAGCGGCGGGACGGCTGCGAATAAACGTCTTGTACATTCATGTGCCGGTTGTCTGATTAAATCAGCGGTTAAGCCGCTTTCGACGATTTCTCCGTTTTGCATGACAGCGGTTTGATCGGCGTACCTTTTGACAAGCCGGAGGTCATGAGTGATAAAAAGGATGGCGCAGTTTGTTTTGGCGCGCATCACGGTGAGCTGTTGCAAGACGTCCGCGGCCGTGATGCTGTCTAAAGCCGTTGTCGGTTCGTCTGCGATGAGAAGCTTCGGGCGGAGCACCATCGCTTGAGCGATCGCGGCCCTTTGGAGCTGCCCGCCGCTCAATTGAAACGGGTAGCTTTCATATACTCTGTTTTCCGGCAGAGAAACCTCCCGAAAAGCGCGGAGAATCGCTTCTCTTCGCTTGTTTTTAGACCAATCGGTATGCGTTTTGACCATTTCGTCAATTTGTTTGCCGATCCGTATAAAAGGGGTGAATGCTCCGTGACAGTCCTGAAAAATACAGGCGATATCCTTTCCGCGCATGCGTCGGAGCGCTTTGCGGCCGGCTTGAAGCATCTGGCGGCCCTCAAATATCACATCTCCGCCGGACACCGTTAGTCCGTCCGGAAGCAGCCCGGCTATGGCCGAAGCGGTCAGGCTTTTTCCGCTGCCGCTTTCCCCGAGCAGCGCGAACCATTCCCCTTCATGGATCGAGAAGGAGGCATTTTTGACAATGGTGTGCTGTCGGGAGCTGATTGATAAGCCCTCAATGGATAACATCGGCATGCTAAGAAACTCCTTTCTTGTGTTTAACGTCAAACCTGTCCCTTAAACGATCACCGTACAGGTTGGACAACAGAACGATGAACATGATCGCAAGACCGGGAATCACCATAAGCTGAGGCGCATGCAAAAAGTAATGTTTTCCGTCATTCAGCATGGCGCCCCATTCCGGGTATGGAGGCTGAGCACCCAGTCCGATATAGGACAGGGCAGCAATCATTAACACCGTTTTTCCGATATCAAGTGTCGCAAGTACGGAAACGTTGCCGAGAACATGGGGCAGCAAGTGCTTTTTTAAAATCGCCCCGGAGCCTAAGCCCGTCAGCTCGGCCAAGGCGATGTAATCTTTTTGTTTTTCCGAAAACACCGTGCTGCGGACCAGCCTTGCATAGCCGACCCATTTGACAGCGACAACGGCTAATATTAAGTTCATCAGACCGGGGCCAAGCAAACCGCTTAAAACAATCGCGACAATATAGTCCGGAAACGCCATGACCGCGTCAACGATTCTCATGATCATCCGATCCAGCCGTCCGCCGAAAAAGCCGGAGACAAGCCCGACGGGAACGCCTATGAAAACGGAGATCAGAATCGCGGCCAAGGCGGTGCCGACCGTCGCTTTCGCACCGGCGATCATTCGGGAAAATATATCTCTGCCCAAATGGTCTGTCCCGAGCCAGTGCTGCAAGCTGATCGGCTGGAGACGGTTGGCCATATCTGTGCGGAGCGGATCGAACGGCAAAAAGAAGGGGACGGTGAACAGCGCCGCGGAAAACAGCAGCACGAACCACAGTCCTGTTTTGGTTCGGAATATAAGTTTGACGTTTTTTCTCATCGGCGTCCAGCCTCCTTTAAGCGAATTTCCGGATTGAGGTACCGATAGGAGAGGTCGACCAAAAGATTGATCAGGACAACCGTGATCCCCATGAAAAGAATGTACCCCTGAATGATCGGATAATCACGCTGAACGATGGCGTCAACGACAAGCTTGCCGACGCCGGGATATGCAAACAGGACTTCAATAATCACCGTGCCGCCGAGCAGGCTGCCGAGGCTGACCCCGAATATCGTGATGACAGGGACAAGACAGTGGCGAAACGCGTGAAAGAAGAAAATTCTCGCCTCGCTGATACCGCGCGCCCTGGCTGATCTGATGAAATCCTGACCAAGGCTTTCGATCAAGCTTGACCGTACAAGGCGGACATAAACGCCCGACATCGCGATCCCGAGCGTGAGAGAGGGGAGAATCAAATGTTTAAACGTTCCGGCTCCCATCGACGGCAGCCAATTCAGCCTGACGGAGAAGAGATCGATCAGTATCAATCCGAGCCAAAAGCTTGGGAGCGCGGCTCCCACTAAAGCGAGCAAGCGGCCGAGATGATCGATCCACCGATCCCGGTATAAAGCGGAAAGCGTTCCGACCGGCACGGCGATCAGCAGCATGACGAGAAGCGATGCGCCGGTCAGAAGCAATGTCGCCGGGAATTTCCGGCTGAGCTCGTCGATGACGGGTTCGTGTGTTGTATAGGATTTTCCTAAATCAAATTGGAAAAAGCGTTTAAACCAGTTCCAATATTGAATATAAACCGGTTTGTCCAAACCGAGCTCCTCTTTGAATGCCTCGATCTGCTCGTCTGTTACCGCTACATCATCTACGCGAAGCATCTGTTTCACCGGATCACCGGGAGCTGCTTTCATAAATACAAAGCTGATAAACGAAAGCAGGAATAAGAATAGAACCAGTTCAAACAGCCGCTTAGCGATCTGCTTCATTTCGTTTTCACATCCAAATCTTTCGTCAGCATATAATACTCACTTTTGCTCGTTTCCCAATTTAATACACCGTCTCGGTATGCCGTGATGTTTTCGGGAGTGACGATAAAAGAGTTCAATGTCTCCTTCTCGATCAATTCAGCTGCTTTTTTAGCAAGGCGGTCTCGCTTCTCTTTGTCGATTGTGCGGTTGAATTCCTCAATCCATTTGATCAAGGTTTGATTTTCGATGCCGCTGTAGTTTAAAGCGCCATTCGGTATATAGGCGGTGTTCAGCAAATAGCCGGCATCGCCTCTGGGCGCGGTCATCGAGCTGTATGTCGCCAAATCCCAATCATCGTTCTTCGCCAAATACTCATCGATATTTTCGACTTGTTGAATCTTAATCGAAATGCCCAGTTCCTTCGCATTTGATTCAAGAATTTGTGCGATTAAAGGCAATTCCGGACGAGACTGATAGGTTAGCAGTGTAAAAGATAAGGCTTGTCCGTCCTTCACGGCTTTGCCGTTTTCAAGCTCGTAGCCGGCTTTTTTCAGCTCAGCTTTTGCCGCTTCCAGTCCGCTCGGCTTTTGAACCGTACCGGCGGAAAACGGGAAATCCGCTAAGAAAGGTCCGTCTGCCGGCTGAGCATGCCCGTTCAAAATGCTTTCAGCGATTTCTTTGCGGTCCAGTAATGCGTCGAAGGCGCGGCGCAGGTGACGGTCAGCGAAATGATCCTTCTTTGTATTGTAGAGAATCTGGTGAACGCGCAAGCTCGGCACCGAATCAACGGTAATCGATGAATCTTTTTGAATTTGGTCAATATCCTCCACGCTCGGTCTGTAAATAATGTCGGCATCTTTTGATTGGAGAGCCATGACGCGGGCGTTTGCGTCTTCATTAAACGAAAATGTGACGTGCTTCAGCTTCGGTTTGCCGTCCCAATAATCGTCATAGCGTTCTAACTCTATTTTATGGCCGGCCTCAAAAGAGGAAACTTGAAAAGGGCCCGTCCCAACGGGCTGTTGAGAAATGTTTGCTGCGCTGACGTCAATGATCGATGTGTTTGGATGAACCAATTCTGAAGGGAATTCGGGAAAAGGCTCCTTTGTTGTAATCGTCAATGTTTGTCCTGCAGCTTTGATTTCTTTAATTTTTAAGGCGTTATTCATCGCTTTGCTCTCGCGTATCGTCCGTTCTAAAGACGCTTTTACCGCTTTGGCATCTGCTTTTTTGCCATTTTGAAACGTCAGATTGTCTTTAAGGGTGAAGACCCATGTTTGTCCGTCTTTACTTTCCCAATCCTTGGCAAGCCAAGGTTCGATGGAAAGGTCAGCGCTGATTTTGACGAGCGTTTCGCTGATGCCGGCGCGGACAGCCGTATAATTGACATCGAGATTCGGGTCAAGGGTTTGACTTGGAATATTGAAAAGAAAGGTGAGTTTCTTCTCATCACCTTTCGCTGAGTCAGCGCCTCCGGCGGAGCAGGAAGCGAGAATGAAGAGAAAAACAATCGGTATGATCATGCGTTTTGCTATGTAAGCCATCGGTTAATACCCCCAAGTAGTAATGATTTCGATTTACCTTCATTATCATAGGGGATATTTCCTTTGTTGTAAAGGAATGTTTGTTCGTGTTTGACGAAAGTGCGGGGACAAATTTTTCGGAGCCCGGCCAGCTTTTCCATATAAAATAGGTCTGCAAAAAAGAAAGCCCGAATAATTTGAAACAAGGGAGTTAATGGAACGATTTACAGGGGAAAAAAATATGCTGTTAATAAGATGTTCAAACAGCAAGTGAAAGGAGCCATAAAGCGATGATGATTACAGTAAAAATACGCCATACCGCTGAAACCGAAGGCACAGACATAGGTGACTTCACTCCTGCTGAACTCGAAAGCATCGTCCAGACGATCAGAAAATACGGAGCTTGGCTTTCACCTGATGCCGACGCAGATGATTATAAATTTACATTCCAAGACGCTAAATACAATCTCGAACAAAGAGTCTTTGAAATCATTGTGGAATAATCATATATCGACGGGGTTGACGGACACTGAATGAACGATCGGAAATGGCGTTTATTTAGAGTCCTTTTTATTTTTGCCGGGTGGGAAGACAGTCCCGATAAATGAGGAGGAGCCTTGAAGAAATTTAGCTCTTCAAGGTTCCTTCACTTTTACTTCCCGTTGACGGTCAGCCCGTCTTTAATCAAGGCATTCACTTTGCTGCTGAACAAAAGGCCGACATGGCTTACGCCTGAGATTTGCACATTGTTTGCACCACCAAGTTTGGAGAGGCTGTTTAAGACGATATAGTCGCTTGTGCTGTAAATCGAAGTGTATGAGATTTTGTCATTCGGAGCGATTCCCTGAGGCGCCGTGTTTGTAACCAGCCGGTTAGCACCCCCAAGGGTAACGACATGTCCGACTTTATCTGCTCCGTCCAGATTTTTAATATAATAGAGCGTATTGGCCCCGCCCATGCTGTGGGCGACAATATCGACTTTTGATGCTCCTGTTTGATTCAGCACATGCTTGATGTATTCGGATAATGTCGGCGCATTAATTTTATTATTTCCTGTTTTATCGATAAAGTTGATGGCGTAAAGCTCACTGCTTGTCCAGCCTTGAGATTGTAAATACGATTTAATGCCGATGAAGTTATAATTGGCTCCGCCGATGCCGTGAACCATGACGACCGGATTGTGGGAAGCGGCGGAAGCTGTTGAAGGCCGGCATGAAAATACGGACACAACAGACAGCATGCAAATCAATAGAATAGATAAAAATGAATGGCGACGCATTGTTTCTCCTCCTAAAAAAGTAATAAGTTCACAACAACGACAATTCTATAAAACGAACATATGAAAACGAAGTGTAAAATTATCTATTTTTTACACTCGGAAAAAGAGCAGTATATGAAACGGTTTTTTGCCGCTGGGCGCGCCGGTATCCTATGGGGCAAGGTGAGTGAAGCTTTTCAGGGAGATGGCAAATCGATTTGTGCTGTTGAATTAGAACTAAGAATTTACTCCCATTCATCTACTGACGTATTAAAATGGTAAATTGGGAGCGGGAAACGGTATAATAAGGAAGCATATCCATTGCTTAGTTGCAGAACATTTGTGCCGATGGTCAGGTATAATGTTGAAAGGAGAGGTTAGATTTTGATGAAAACATGGGCATTGAAAACAATGTGCCTGTGCTCTCATGTGCAGTTTTTTTCCGACTGCAAAGCGGTCCGCTGCATATCAACAAAGTGTTGATTGCTTATCAGCGGAAAACGGGATTTTCGTAAAAAAAAGACGTTTCGAATGATGACAGACCGGATCAGGATCAAGTCCTGTTTACCAAAGGGGGATGAACATGATTTCAAAAACGCCGGAGCCGCCGTATTACGCAGTGATTTTCACATCGGTCAGAACGAACGGGGATCATGGCTACAAAGAGACGGCTGCGAACATGCTAAAGCTTGCCGCAGCACAGCCAGGCTTTTTAGGAGCAGAAAGCGCAAGGGACATGAACGGAAAAGGAATAACGGTTTCCTATTGGGAAAGCCTTGAGGCGATTGAAAAATGGAAGTTTCACAGCGAACACCGGCAGGCGAAGGAAAAAGGCCGAACAAAATGGTATTCTGACTTTGCCGTGCGGGTTGCAAAAGTTGAAGCCGCAAGGATTTCGGAGCGGCCCGGCCGGCCCCCGTCAGATGGCACCGGCGGGGAGAAAATGCAATGATTCAATTGTTAAATCATAAAGACCCGCACACGGCCCGCTGCATTGTAAATGTTCAAAGGCCGGCTTATGAAAAAGAAGCGGAGATTATTCAATTTCAGGGCATTCCGCAGCTGAATGAAACAGCTTTTGATGTGATGGATTCCCGTGAAACTTTCATCGGCTGGTTTGAGGGAGGAGAATTAGCCGGAATCGCTTCCTTTATACATACAGCCGAAAAGCTGACGATCTGCAGGCTGGCCGTTCATCCCGTCCATTTTCGAAAAGGGATTGCGATGGCATTGCTTCGTTATCTGTTGATGGAGAAGGAAGCCGAAGCGTTTGAAGTGACGACGGGAGCGGAGAATGAACCGGCAAAAGCGCTATATCAGAAATTGGGATTTTCCGAGATTGAGCAGTATGAACCTGAAAAAGGAATTGTTCTTTCAAGACTGACGCTGAATGCGCCGAGAAAGGTTAAAGTCGTCTCCTATCAAGAGGAGTGGAAGGGCGAATTTTTCAAAGAAAAAAAGCAGCTTGAAGCGCTTTTCCAGAATGAAGTCTTGCATATTCACCACATTGGAAGCACGTCAATTCCGGGGATGAGCGCCAAGCCTGTCATTGATATCCTGATCGAAGTAAACGATCTCGGCTCCGCAGCCCGCTTCGAAAAGGGGATGAAAATGCTCGGCTATGAATCGAAGGGGGAAAACGGAATTCCGGGGAGAAGGTTCTTTCAAAAAGGAGGACGGAAGCGTACACACCATGTCCATCTGTATGAAAGCGGGCATCCCGATATCAGGCGGCATCTCGCGTTTCGGGATTATTTAATCTCGCATCCGGAGCGGGCCGAAGAATATGCTGCTCTGAAGATGAAGCTGGCGGAGATGTTTCCGCTTGACATGGCAGGCTATGTTGACGGCAAAAACGGCTGGATAAAAGAGACTGAGCACTTGGCTGAACAATGGGAAAAGGGAGGGGAGGACCGGTAAAGCCCCCTCCTGTTTCAGGCTCTGACACAAGATTCAAACGTTCCTTTGTGGCTTCCGTCACAGTAAGGCATTTTCAGCGATTTTCCGCATCTGCAGAGCGAAAAAGCGGGTTTTTCAGGGAACGGGTTTCCTTCCATATCGATCAGTTCGACGTCTCCCGTGACCCGGAAACCGCCGTTGTCCATCACTTTAATCTGCACTTTTTTGGGCATCATTCCACCTCCGAATCCCTTCATATTTATGCCTGACAGTCGGAAACGATGCGCTTTTTCCCGCTCCTGTGGTACAATGTCCGTAAACGAAATAGAGAAGGATGATATCATGCAGCTTGAAATCACTGCACAGGCAAAACAAGCCATTCAACGGGCAACAGAGCCTTATCCTGATAAAAAGATCCAGCTTCGCTATGATTCCGAGGGCTGCGGATGCGCGGTCAGCGGCGTGCCGGTTCTGTGGCTGACGGACGAATTATCGGGAAGTTGCGAGCCCCTTGAGACAAACGGGCTTCCGATTTATATTCAGTCATCGCAAAAAGTCTTTTTTGATGAAGCGATGACCATCGACTATTATGAGAAAGCGGGTGCCTTGATGCTGAAAAGTCCGGCACAGGTGCTTTCTCCCAGAATGAGTATTTTAGTGAAATAGGGTGGCGTTCGATTTGAATCAAAAGGTAAAATCTTTAAAACAAACCGCTCAAAATAAAACATGGGCGTCCTTTTTACATCAAAATCATCCGTATACACTCCTTCATTGGTCAATCGGAGGGACAGAGTCCGTCAAAAAGGATGTCTGGCTTCTTCAGGATGAAATGACTTTTGAAACAAAGGAATTCGATACAATTGAGACGGCCATCTCTTGGATCGGCGATCATATGAGCGACATTACGGATATTTTGTAGCACAAAAGAAGGCGGACGAGACTTATGCTCGTTCGCCTTCTTTACGCCGATTTGTGATCTCTTGAAGAAAGTCCCGCACCGTGTTTTTGTAGCTGGTTCTGTTTTGGGTATAGCTCATCGCGTGCGCACCTTTTTCAGCGATATAAAGCCTTTTCTCCCCCGGCTTCTTCTCGTAAAGCATTTCGCTCGATTCAGGCGGGATATAGTCGTCTTGTTTGCTGTGAATGAACAGCACCGGTTTTTTGATCTTCCCGACGACGGATAAAGGGGAGACATCACCGATGCGGTAGCCGTCCCGCCATCTCAAAAAGAGGCTGGCAAGCGGCAAAATGAAAGCTCCCGGAAGATGAAAATCTTCTTTCAGCCGGTAAACGAGCTGATCCTCAAATGTGGCAAACGGACAGTCGGCCACGTAAAAATCAGCGTCGGCATCGTCCATTCCCGCATAAAGAAGCGTCGTGACAGCGCCCATCGATTCGCCGTGAATGCCGATCAGCGCGTGTTCGCCGTGTTTTTCCCGAAGCCAATGGACAACCGTTTTCAAATCGTTTTTTTCATAATATCCGTAGCTCGTTGTTTTTCCGCCGCTTGTGCCGTGCCTCCGGTGGTCATATATGACGGCGTTCCAGCCGAGATCAAGAAACAGATTCATATATTTGATCGAATTCAACAGATTCATCGTCACCCCGTGGCAGATAATCACGGTGTTTTTCGTTTTGTGCGGATGGACGTAGTATCCTTTAATATTGTAGCCGTAAGAAGAAGGGAGGTTGATTTCTTCTTTCGGGAGAGCGGCAAAAGCTTTTTCGTCATAATGGCCGTCAGCCGTTTCCCGCTCGATAATGTATTCGTCTGTCCGTTTTTTAATGTACATGATTTGATTCGTAAAATAGATTCCGAGCGCGGCAATAAACAGCAAAACCGCCCCGATAGCAGCCAGCCAAATCAACATCTGATGTATTCTTCCTTTCTTAAATGCTTCTCACTTTATCATACCACACAACGATTGGCATTTGCCGAGAGAGACGGCTCTCCGAGTGACGGCTTGCCTGAACTTTTAGATTCCTGATAAACTATCATCACAAACAGGGAGAACGGAGGACAGGATATGGGAAAGAAAAAACAAGACCCAAATGCCCGGCAGCTGCTGAAAGATGCACTCGCCGACGATTTGAAAGATAAACTTCAGCAAATGAAGAGCGAATTGAAAGAGGAGGACGAAAAAAGAAAAGAGCGTGAGAAAGAGCGGCTCATCAAGGAAAGACAAGAAAGGGAAAAAAATAAAAGCTTTGAAGAGCTCCTCAACGAAAGCGGAATTGACGACTGGAAGAAGTATAAGTAAGAAAGCCCCGTCTGATCAAGAGACGGGGCTTTCTTATTGCTTTATTCGCGATGTGCAGTGTACACTCCGCGTTTTGTATAAAAGCGGAGTGCTTTGATTTCCTGTTCTGTCAGACCGCGTCCGCCGACAGATTCAACGTTTTCCTGAAGCTGGGAGATTTTGCTCGCTCCGGGGATGACCGCTCCGACAGCCGGCTGGGCGAGAATATACTTCATCGCGGTTTCGGTCGCGGATAAATCAGGCGCCGTTTTTTCAATGTCCGCTTTTGTTTTAACGAGTTCATCGTAGGAATACGATAAATAGCCGTTTTTCTTGATCGCGGCGTTTGCATCTGACAGAGGTTTTTCTGTCAGAATCCCTTTTGCCAAAGGTCCTCTTGCAATCACGCTGATTCCATGTTCTTCAAGGAGAGAAAGCCATTCCTCAGGCCGTCTGTCCAACAAGCTGTATTGCATCATGACCGTGACGATGTTTGATTTTTTGATGTATTCCTTAATGACGTTCGGCCGAATTGAAGAAAT
Organism: Bacillus paralicheniformis; assembly: GCF_001042485.2. Taxonomy (GTDB): domain Bacteria; phylum Bacillota; class Bacilli; order Bacillales; family Bacillaceae; genus Bacillus; species Bacillus paralicheniformis. Next base: position 286,039 of record NZ_LBMN02000036.1, on the reverse strand, counting down.
GCCGTAATGGCGGATGACGCCTTCCTGTTTTAATTCTTCAAAAGCTTCGATCGTTTCGTCGATATTGTCTTCAATCGTGCCGCCGTGCAGCTGATAAAGATCGATGTAGTCGGTTTGCAGCCGCTTTAAGCTGTGCTTGACGGCTTCTTTTATGTACGCTTTCCGGGGATCCCAGAACCAGCCCGGTTTTCCTTCCTCCCAGCGGTTTCCTGCTTTTGTCGCAAGGATCACGTCTTGGCGCCTTGATTTGATCGCTTCACCGACAATCTCTTCGTTGCGTCCAAAATCGTACAAGTCGGCAGTATCCAAATAATTGATGCCTAGCGCCAAAGCTTCATCCAAAATTGACACTGCGTGCTTTTTGTCTGTTCCGAGAGACATGCAGCCGAGGCCGACTTCACTCACCTGTAAATCGGAATGTCCGAGCGTCCTTTTTTTCATAAGCTTCACTCCTTTTTTTCTTACTTTGAACGTAATACAAAGGAGCGAAGTTTTCAACCCATCGGCATCGGAATCAGAAGCACAGCTCGAAGATGATCACGCTTAGGGCGCAAATCAAACAAACTGCGGCAGGGATTGCCGTAAAAAAAGGCTGCCGCGCCCGGAATAGGTGGGCATGAATGGCGCCTGTCATAAGCAGGGAGAACAACAGTCCCGAGCCGACAGCCAGATGCACATTCCAAATCCCGGCGATCATGCCGAGCGCTCCGGCGATTTCAAGAAATCCTGTCACTGAAAGAAACCACAGCGGGTATTGATAATGGCGCCAATGTTCCACTTGAAAAGGAACGTGCATCGCCTTGATTACGCCTCCGGTCAGCATAAATGCCGCCAATCCTGCTTTTACGAAAATAAATGCCACCATGTTCACTCCGTTTCTGGATGTTGCGGATTAACGAGCATCCCGTGGATCAAAAGATCCGTGATTTGTTTTGCGAGACTTGAGGGGTCTTTTGATCCGTCAAGCAAATAGATATCGGCAAGGTGCTCAATCATGCCTGTCAGGCATTCGGCAACGGTCTCCATTTCCAGGCCGGACCGGAAGTAGCCAAGCTCCTGCTCTGCTTTCAAGTTTTCTTTCAAGGCCAGTGTTAAATCTTTTTTCATTTCATATGCTTCCGGGCTGAGAAAAAAACCGATGCGGGTCAAATCCGGGTCCTCTGCCAAAAACCGAAATACAGCCTCTACAGCAGCCGTTACCCGTTTTGATACGTGTTTTTTCTCGATTCCTTCTTCTAAACGAAACGATTCGATCAGATTTTTTAAGTTCGCGTGAAAGCCATTGATCAGCTCGTTATAGATGGCGTCTTTGCTTGGAAAGTATAAGTAGAAAGACGGCTGCGTCAGCCCCGCTCTTTTGACAATCGTACTTACTTTCGTCTCATGGAAACCCCGGTTTGCAAATTCGTTTGCAGCAACTGTGAGCAGCCGCTTCCGGCTTTCTTTACCTTTGCGTCCTTTTTCATTTCCCACATCCATCCGCCTCCAAAATAATACTTTCAAGTAATGTTACTAAAAAGTATTATTTCATGCGATCCTTCTTGATGTCAATCAAAATCATTCGATTTTCTTTTTCAGAAAGCCAGTCTTTCACATAGTGATACATTCGTCCGTATTCCTTCAGCTTGGCGCGGATTTCCCATGCTTTCCCCGACATGACGATGCGGTTGTTCAGCCGGTAGACCTTCATGGCGCGTCCCCCTTCCATGGTGTATGATAAAATGTATGGGATCAAAAGCCAGAGCAGAACTTAGGAGATGATCAAACTGAAGCATTTAGAGGAGAAAACCATATCTAAAGAAAAACTTTTTTCGGGCAAGGTGATCGATCTTTATCTTGAAGACGTCGAACTGCCGAATGGTAAAACGGGAAAGCGCGAAATCGTGAAGCATCCGGGCGCTGTTGCGGTGCTTGCTTTGACTGATAAAGGAAACATCATTTTGGTGAAGCAGTACAGAAAAGCGCTTGAACGGACGATCGTTGAAATACCGGCAGGCAAGCTTGAAAAAGGAGAGAAACCTGAATATACCGCGCTGCGGGAGCTTGAGGAAGAGACGGGATACACGGCGGCAAAGCTGGAGAAAATCACCGCTTTTTACACATCGCCGGGCTTTGCGGACGAATTGGTGCACCTGTATCTTGCCGAAGAGCTGACACCGCTTGAAGAAAAGCGCGAACTTGATGAAGACGAATTTGTAGAAGTAATGGAGGTGCCGCTTACAGGTGCGCTGAAATTGATGGAAACTCAGGACATCTATGATGCGAAAACGGCTTATGCCGTGCAGTATCTGGAGCTGAGAAAGGCCCTGCAAGCAAAAAAATGAAAGAAATATTCGCAGACATGCATATCCATATCGGGCGGACGGAATCAGGCCGGCCCGTTAAGATAACGGCTGCCAGAACGCTTACGCTCGACGAAATTTTGATTGAAGCAAGCGAGCATAAAGGAATGGAACTGATCGGCATTATAGATTGTCATTCACCGGAGGTGCTGGCGGAAATTGAAAAAGGGGTGTCTTCAGGCCGTTATACAGAGCTTGCAGACGGCGGAATCAAATATAAAGATACCGTGCTTCTGTGCGGGTCTGAATTGGAAATCAATGATGACAGATGCCGGGGCCCGATTCATGTGCTGGCATTTATGCCGTCGATCTCCGCAATGAAGCAGTTTTCCGCCTGGCTCTCGGAAAGGGTGACGAATATCCATCTGAGCTCCCAGCGTATCTATGAGACAGGCATCGGCCTTCAGTGGAAGGTGAAAGAGCTCGGCGGCTTGTTCATTCCCGCGCACATTTTTACGCCGCATAAGAGCCTGTATGGCAAAGGAGTCAAATTTTCGCTGCAAGAAGTGCTTGACCCGAAGATGATTGATGCGGTTGAACTCGGGCTGAGCAGCGACACCGATATGGCTTCACACGTATCCGAACTGAATCCCTATGCATTTTTGACCAATTCGGACGCCCATTCTCTTGGGAAAATCGGCAGGGAGTATAATAAGCTACACATTAAACATGCCAGCTTTCAAGAGTTTTCACTTGCTTTAAGAGGACAAGAAGGGCGCTGCATTGCCGCCAATTACGGAATGAATCCGCAGTTGGGCAAATATTTTCAAACCGCTTGTGAAACATGCGGCCGTTTGCAGGAGGCAGGTGAAACGGTGTGTAAAGCGTGCGGAAGCCGAAAGTTTACAAAAGGCGTCAGCACACGTCTAATGGAGCTTTACGATCAGGATAAAAGCCCGGTCAAGCGCCCGCCGTACGTTCACCAGGTTCCGCTGCAGCTGATCCCCGGCATCGGTCCGAAAACGATTCAGAAGCTGAAAGATGCTTTCGGCACTGAGATGAATATCCTTCACCGGGTAAAAGAAGGCGAACTAAAAGAAACCATTCGTCCGCAGACGGCTGATCTCGTGATCAAAGCAAGGAACGGGGATTTAGAGCTGAAAGCCGGAGGCGGTGGAACCTATGGAAAAGTGCAGAGCTGAAGGGGGCTTTGGAAAAAGGGATGGAGTGGAAACTAAAATCGTATGAGGAATTGTCGAAGGAAGAGTTGTACCGCATCATCAAGCTTAGAATAGACGTCTTTATCGTTGAACAAAACTGTCCGTATCATGAGCTTGATCACTTAGATGAGCGGGCACACCATTTATTTCTGAGCCAAGAAGGAGAGATCGCTGCGTATTGCAGGCTGTTCCCGAGCGGTACGGCTTACCCGGAGGCATCAATCGGCCGGGTGATCGTCCGTAAAGAGGACAGGGGAAAGGGATATGCGCAGACGCTTCTTGATCAAGCGCTCCGCTTTTTGGAAGACGAGCGGGGGGAGAAAAGGGTCAAGATCAGCGCCCAGAATCATTTGCGTTCCTTTTACGGCTCCTTCGGATTTAAAGCAATATCAGACGTCTATATGGAGGACGGCATTCCGCATGTGGATATGATCAAAACGGCAGAAACCGTATGACTTGCGTTCAGAACCCCGCCTTTCTATAATAATAAGATAAAAATTTGACAGGAGAGTGGGGAACATGGCCAAAAGCAAGGCAAGGAAAAAGCGTGAGCACATGTTGAGAAGCACAGGCAGAGATGCCGCCGCATCAAGAGGCAAGGCGCCTGAATTCAGCACGCACGTCAGAAAAACGAAAAGCAGGCGGGAAGAGCTTGCAAAGCTGCATATGAAACATAAACGAAAGAACCCTTATGATTTGCTTCATGAAGATCATAAGGGTTCTTTTTTTAGAAGATGCGCGAATACATGCATGTGTCCCGATGTTCGCTTAAATCATTCGAAAGGTCATCGCTTTGTAAAACGGCTTCCAGCTGAAAGCCGAGGCGCTCCGCCATTTTTCTGCTTTTCGTGTTCATGCTGTCACAGCATATCTCAAGCCGCTTGGCTTTGATGTGTCCCCTCGCGAAATCAATCAGTCCGTTAAGTGCTTCGGTCATGTACCCCTGTCCGGCAAATTCAGAACTGCGCCAATAGCCGATTTCAAACCGTTTCGCTTGCCAGTTCATACGGTGAAGGCCTGTGCTGCCGACGAATTTCCCCGTTTCTTTATGGAAAATATGCATCCGTAAATCGTTGCGCAAAATAAAATCGGCCTGTGCCTGCCTGACGTTGATTTCTACATGTTCTTCCTCGGGCATTTCCCTTGCAAACGGCATCCACGGCTTGAGCTCAGGCAACGATTTTCGAATGGCGTCATGGACGGCCGCGCCGTCGCCTGCCCTTGGCGCTCTGACAAAAAGGCGCGGGGTTTCAAAACTGTCCGGAAAATCGAGCAGTATCGGATTCATCCAGGTTCCCTCCAGATATTCTTTCTATTTTCGATTGTGCCATCTTCCCATCACAATCGTGTTGTTATATGTTCCGTCAGAAAGCCGCTTGTCTTTTTTTAAAATCCCTTCTATTTTAAAGCCATGCTTTTGATACAGGGCAGAAGCCCTCTCATTTGTTTCCGACACGCGCAGGGTCATTTTTTGAATGCCTGCGGCATCAGCCCAAACAATCGATTCGTTTAAAAGGCGTTTTCCAATGCCGTATCCCCAAAATTCTTTCAATACGCATACGCCAAACTCCACTTGATGAGAGAAGCGTTTTAAATCCTGTCCGGCACATCTTGAAAAGCCGACAATCCTGTTTCGAGCGACCGCCACTAAAAACAAGCATCGGTCATGTTCGCTGTCTCTTTTGATCAGCTCTCTAAAACCCGCTTCATCAATAAAACCTTCACCCTTTTCCCTGTCCAAATATTCGGTTTCTCCATCGATCTGTACCCTTACAGCAGATAATTCCTTTGCATCTTGTTGGACAGCTGGCCTGACGATGTAGCTCAGCCCTTTACCATCAAAGCGTTTGTTCATGAGATACTCCAATCATTTTTTATATCCATTAGTCTATCACATTCCTTAGCTCGAATTTGTTTAAAATGACTGAATATAACAAAAAATGGATCGCAAATGGCGTTTCGCGGTCCTTGAGCCGGTTCGGCCGTTACCTTGAGCCCGTGCTTATACATTGCTTTCGGCAGCATAGTCAGCGGTTTTATCTCTAAGGACGCCGGGTGGATGGATGCGCATCAAAAAGATGTATGCGGCAAATGCGAGCAGCACACCTGAAAACCATGAAATATCATAGAGGGGTTTCAGGGCCGGCAAGTATGTCCCGATCAAAGACATAAACGCTCCGAGTCCAACTGCGGCAAATGCGCGGTAATTGTAGCCTTTATAGTACGTATACCTCCCGGTTAGAGAGTAGAGATCTTCGATGTGAAGCGTGCGCTTCCGGATGATAAAATAATCGGCAAGCATAACGCCTGCGACCGGCCCCAATATTCCGCCGATTGTGCCGAGAAACGAAAACACGCTCGCTTCATTCTCCATCAGCTTCCATGGGAAAGTGAACAGGGCCAAAACAGCTGTCAAATAGCTGCCTCGCTTAAAATCGATATATTTCGGCAAAAAATTGGCCAGGTCATAGGCTGGCGAGACAATATTCGCTGCAACGTTTACCGAAATGGCGGCGATGCAAAGCGTAATGACCGAAAGCGCGATCACATACGGGTTGTCAAAATGGGCGAGAATATCGACAACATCCCAAATCGGCTCCCCGAAGGCAGCCTGTGAGCCGGAGGTGACGGTAATGCTTGCAAATGCAAACAGAACGAATGTGCCCGGCAAACCGTAAAACTGCCCTCTGATTTGTTCTTTTTGAGAGGCTGCAAACCTCGTAAAATCGGGAATGTTCAAAATGAGTGTCGCCCATATGCCGATAATTCCCGTCACACCGGCAAGAAACGGCCAAATCAATTCGCCGAATGACTGAAATTTTCCCGGCTGCGAATAAATCGGACCGAGTCCTCCCGCAATATCGACTGCCCACCACACCATTCCGCCAAAGACGAGATAAACGAGCGGGCCGGCCCAGACTTCAAACTTTCTGATCGACTCCATTCCGTGGTGAAGGACAAGCAGATGAATTCCCCAAAAGAAAGCAAATGACAAAAGCCCTGATAAATGCAATCCAAACAAGTTCCAATCGCCGCCGATGTCTTTCCAGCCGCTCCACACATTTAAGATCAGGATGTTAAGCGCCATGCTTCCCGCAAACGCTTGAATGCCGAACCACATAATCGCCACAAAACCTCTGAGAAGCGCCGGAATATTAGCCCCGTATATCCCGAAAGAAGCCCTGATTAACACGGGAAAAGGCACGCCATATTTTGTGCCGGCATGTCCATTCAATGCGAGGGCTGCATAGAGCACGACCGAAGCGACAGCGATAATCCCAAGCACCTGCCACGGAGAAAGCCCGATCGCTATCAGTCCGCCAACCGTTGCGTAAGTCGGGATGTTATGGATGCAGCCCATCCAGATCGATGCGAAATTGACCGCTTTCCATGTGCGTTCCTCAGGCTTTAGAGGCTGCAGGTCGCTGTTTGAGAGTGTACGGTCTGATTGAACTTTTTCATATTGGACAGATTTCATATAATCCCTCCGCTTATTTTTAAGGAAAAATATAACTTATTATTCTGAAAAATTCATTAGATAAACTAAACAAATGTTTCAAGGCGTTTGTTGAGGTTGACTAAACGAGCCGTTTGAAACCGTTATAAAAATATTGATTTTTATGAAACAGTTGTCTATCTCGGTCATAGGATAAAAGACCAGGTTGAAATATTACTCCGCATTGTAATGAAAGCGTTTTCTGATCGGCGGGGAAAAAGGTGAAACTGAAGGGGGTTAACAAATAATGAAGAAAATTTTATTGGTTTGCGCGGCCGGCATGTCAACGAGCCTGCTTGTCAGCAGAATGAAAAAGCATGCCGAGGCGCTGAACGAAGAGGTCGACATCATCGCACTGCCTGTATCCGAAGCCGGGACTGCCGCGTCAAGCGCGGACGTCGTATTGCTGGGGCCGCAAGTCAGGTACCAAAAGTCACAGGTTGAGGCGAGCACGGGAGACACGCCGGTTCAGGTGATCGACATGCGCGACTACGGCACCATGAACGGCGAAGCTGTGTTGCAAAAAGCGCTGCAGCTGATGAAATAAAAAGGAGGGGAGACAGGGATGAGCGGGTTTATGGAGAAGTTTGAGCGGAACGTGGAACGGTTTTTGGTTCCCGTTGCTGCAAAACTGAACTCACAGCGCCATATATGTGCGATCAGAGATGCTTTTATTCTATCATTTCCGATTATTATGGCAGGGTCGATTATCATTTTATTGAATTTCGCTATTTTATCTCCGGACGGGTTTATCGCCAAAATTTTGTTCCTTGAAAAGATATTTCCGAACTTGGCTGATTATCAGTCGGTCTTTACCCCCGTACTGCGGGGATCGCTCGATATTATGTCCATATTTGTCGTGTTTCTCGTCGCACGCAATTTAGCCATCTCAATGAAAGCGGATGAACTGCTTGCCGGATTAACGGCCGTATCCTGTTATTTTATCATTTATTCACCGTACCGCCTGATCGAAAACGAGAGCTTTTTAACGACGAAGTGGCTCGGTGCGCAAGGGCTGTTCGTTGCCTTAATCATCGGGATCCTCGTCGGTGAAGTGTTCAGCAGGCTTTCAAATGCCAAGCGCCTGCAAATTCATATGCCTCCGCAGGTGCCGCCTGCGGTTGCCCGGACATTTAAAGTGCTGTTTCCGATCATCTTCATTACGATTGGCTTTGCGATGTTAAGCTTTGCGCTATTGTCTCTGTCGAAAAACGGTTTGCATGAATTGGTGTATACCGTGCTGCAGGCGCCGTTGAGAGAGATGGGAACGAATATTTTCACTGTTGTTTTCCTTGGAATCGTCGCCAACTTTTTATGGCTGTTCGGCATTCACGGCCCGAATACAATCGCGGCGATCAGAGAAACGATCTTTGCCGAAGCAAACCTTGAAAATCTCGCTTTTGCCGCCAAAACAGGCTCTGCCTGGAACGCTCCGTTTCCTGAAACATGGGCGCTGAATGACGCCTTTGCAAACTACGGGGGATCGGGCATGACGCTGGGGCTTTTGATCGCAATATTCATCGCTTCAAAGCGCCGGGATTATAAAGACATCGGTAAGCTTTCGATCGGGCCGGGGATATTTAACATTAATGAACCTGTTATTTTCGGACTTCCGGTCGTGCTCAATCCAATCTTCATGATTCCCTTTATCATCGTTCCGGCAGTCAACACTGTCATCGGCTACTTGTTCATCAAGTTTCAGCTGATTCCACCGATCGCATACGCTGTTCCGTGGACAACGCCCGGGCCGTTGATTCCGTTTCTCGGGACAGGAGGAAACTGGCTTGCGCTCGGGGTCGGCTTTCTTTGCCTCGCCATTTCAACAGTGATTTATCTGCCGTTTGTAATGGCTGCCAACAAGACTGTGAATACGGACAGGGAGCATTCTTCGGAAAACAGGGAGGAATCATAACGTGATCAAGGCGCCTTTTACGGGCGCCTGTCTTTTTTCAAAAAAAGTCATGCGGCTCTCTTTTCTCTCATACAATCTATTAAAATCAAAAGCACGTCTGGGAGGAAGATACATGCGGAAGCCCACAATCAAAGAGCTCATCTTTCAACATATGAAGGATCATCTGTCAATCTATTTATTTGTTTCAGTACTGTTTTTAATGGGTGTGATTTTCGGCGCGGTCATCGTCAACAGCATGACGATCGGTCAAAAAGAAGATTTGTTCTACTATTTGAATCGATTTTTTGGACAGCTTTCCGAAGGAAAAGCAGCCAGCTCAAAGGAAATGTTTTTGCAGAGCTTTCTTCATAATATGAAATATTTAGGCTTAATGTGGATTCTCGGGATTTCCATCATCGGCTTGCCCGTTATTTTTATCATGGTCTTCTTAAAAGGGATCGTCGTCGGATTTACAGTCGGCTTTCTCGTCAATCAAATGGGAATCAACGGCTTTTTCCTGTCTTTTGTCTCCGTGCTCCCGCAAAATATGCTGCTGATCCCGGCTTACTTGATCATGGGGACTTGCGCCATCGCCTTTTCGATGAGGCTCATCCGCCAGCTTTTTGTCAAACGCAGCCTTGCAGAAGCGCCTGTCCATTGGTTTGGCCGGTACGCTTTTGTGCTCGTCCTGATTCTCGCGATGTCTCTTATATCCTCTTCCTTTGAAGCATATCTTTCACCGGTGTTGATGGAAAAGCTGACGGAGTACGTCTTGCCGAAACAGCATTAATTTATAATGATTATTAAAAAATATTCATTTTGTTTCTCAATTTATAATGATTATAGTTGGCTCCCTGCGCTTGTTTTGTTATAATAAGCTAGGTAATGCGGCGTAGGAGGGAAAGTCAATGGAAACACGTATTGATCGGATTAAAAAGCAACTGCATTCTTCCAGCTATAAACTCACCCCTCAGCGCGAGGCTACTGTAAGGGTGCTGCTTGAGAATGAGGAAGACCATTTAAGCGCAGAAGATGTATACCTCCTCGTAAAAGAGAAATCTCCTGAGATTGGTCTTGCGACAGTATATCGGACTCTTGAACTGTTAACTGAATTAAAAGTAGTGGATAAAATCAATTTTGGCGACGGTGTGTCAAGATATGACCTCCGTAAAGAAGGTGCCGCACATTTCCATCACCACCTTGTTTGCATGGAATGCGGTTCGGTTGTTGAAATTGAAGAAGATTTGCTTGAAGACGTGGAAGAAATCATTGAAAAGGATTGGAAATTTAAAATAAAAGACCACAGGCTGACGTTCCACGGCATCTGTCATGACTGTCAGCAAAAGGAATCGGAATAGTCTAAACCGGAGAGAACCCTTTCAGCCATGAGCGGGTTCTTTTTTGATTCAGACGTATAAAACTTGTCTCATTTGGCATAAGTTTTAGTAATCGAATCAAAAGAAGGGACCTGAAACCGTATGAAAATGCTGAAAACGGCTGCCGATATGATCAAGGTGTTCGTGCTGTTTACCGGTTTTACCGTCTTGTTTTATTATGCTATGATATGGATAAATTCAGAGTATGAAAACTATCATCGGTATGATAAACCTGAAGGAGCAGCCCTCAAGGTCGCCTCGATGGAAGGGGACGAGCAGGGCAGCTGGTTTAACCGGTTAATCTTTTTTTATTTGAACGGGGAGTAGGATAGCGTGAAAGTTCATATTAAAGACTTTATCCACTACGCCGTTGTTGAACGGGGGCTTTCCCACAACACGGTTGTGAGCTATGAACGGGATTTGAATAGCTACGCCGCCTATTTAGAGGAACAGGAGCAGCTGAGCTCTTTTGACCAGGTGACAAGGCTTACCATCATCCAGTTTTTAAAGCATTTAAAAGACGCCGGAAAATCCGGTAAGACGATTGCGAGGCATCTCGCTTCCATCCGCAGCTTTCACCAGTTTCTGCTGAGGGAAAAAGTAACAGCCCAGGACCCGTCCGTCCATATTGAGTCACAAAAAACGGAACGGACGCTCCCGAAGGTGCTGTCATTACAGGAAGTCGAAACGCTTCTGGATACGCCGAAGCTGACGGGGCCGTTCGGCTACCGCGATAAAGCGATGCTGGAATTACTGTATGCGACAGGAATCCGCGTCAGCGAGATGATCGCATTAAAGCTGTCCGATGTCCATTTATCGATGGGCTTTATCCGCTGCTTCGGGAAAGGAAGAAAGGAGCGGATCGTTCCGCTCGGCGAAGCGGCGTCACATGCGGTCGGCGAATATCTGTCAAAAGCGAGGGGAAAGCTTTTGAAAAAAAATTCCGAAGACGCCCTGTTTCTGAATCACCACGGCAGACAGATGAGCCGGCAGGGGTTTTGGAAAAATTTAAAGAAAATCGCCTTGGAAGCGGGAATTAATAAAGAGCTGACGCCGCATACACTGAGGCACTCATTCGCCACACACCTGCTCGAAAACGGAGCCGATCTCCGGGCCGTTCAGGAAATGCTCGGACACGCCGACATTTCGACGACGCAAATTTATACACATGTGACGAAAACAAGGCTGAAAGACGTATATAAGCAATACCATCCCCGTGCATAGCCTAAAAGAACAGGCGAAAGCACGGTTTTTCATGTTGAGTGTGCAGCAAATTGCGGGAAGTTTCTCACTATTCCCGTTCGTATTGTCAACTGTTGTGTAAACGGTTTATACTTGGCTAATAGCGGTATTTTGGTTTTTTTATGCCAAGCGTGACAGCCTACAGCTGACAGAAAGAAAAAAAGGAGGCCGACAAATGCCTGCATTTGATTACAACCGCGTATTTTTAATTGTGATGGATTCCGTTGGAATCGGCGAGGCGCCTGATGCCGATCAATTTAATGACAAAGGCGCAGATACATTGGGCCATATTGCCGAACACATGGGAGGCATCCGCCTGCCGAACATGTCGAAGCTCGGACTCAGCAACATCCGAGAAATCAAAGGTGTCGAAAAGGCAGAAGAGCCGCTTGCCTATTACGGCAAAATGAAAGAAGCCTCAAACGGAAAAGATACGATGACTGGTCATTGGGAGATAATGGGACTTTACATAGACAAACCTTTCCAGGTGTTTCCCGAAGGTTTTCCGGACGAATTGATCCATGAACTTGAACAGAAGTCCGGAAGAAAAGTGATTGGAAACAAACCTGCATCAGGCACTGCGATTTTGGATGAGCTCGGTGCGGAGCATATGGAAACTGGCGCGCTGATCGTCTACACCTCAGCGGACTCCGTTCTGCAGATTGCCGCACACGAAGAAGTCGTACCTCTCGAGGAATTGTACAAAATCTGCGAGATCGCGCGCGAGCTTACGCTTGACGAGAAATATATGGTCGGACGCGTCATTGCGAGGCCGTTTGTCGGCAAGCCGGGCGAATTTAAACGGACGCCGAACCGGCATGATTATGCGCTGAAGCCGTTTGACAGAACCGTAATGAATGAATTGAAAGATGACAGCTTTGATGTGATTGCGATCGGCAAAATCTCCGATATCTACGACGGCGAGGGCATTACGGAATCGCTTAGAACGAAATCGAATATGGACGGGATGGATAAGCTGGTGCAAACGCTTGACAAAGATTTTACAGGGATCAGCTTTGTAAACCTCGTGGACTTTGACGCGCTGTTCGGGCACCGCCGTGATCCTGAAGGTTACGGAAAAGCGCTCGAGGAATTCGACGCGCGCCTTCCCGAAGTATTTGAAAAGATGCGTGAAGACGATCTGCTCATCATTACCGCCGACCACGGCAATGATCCGGTTCACCATGGCACAGACCATACAAGGGAGTACGTGCCGCTTCTTGTATACAGCAAAAAGCACGAAAAGCCCGGTGCGCTTCCGCTCGCAGATACATTCGCGGACATCGGCGCGACGATTGCCGACAACTTTAAAACGAATATGCCAAAGTACGGAAAAAGCTTTTTATCCCTGCTGAAATAGGAGGAAACGACGTGAAACAGATGATTGCAAATGCCGCAGACTATATTAAAAGCAAAACAGAAATCAAACCGGCGGTCGGCCTGATTTTGGGATCGGGCCTTGGCGTGCTTGCTGATGAGATAAAAGACGCCGTTCGCATTAAATATGAAGACATCCCGGATTTTCCTGTTTCCACTGTTGAAGGGCATGCCGGACAGCTTGTCATCGGCAGACTTGAAAATGTGCAAGTCGTCGCGATGCAAGGGCGTTTTCATTTTTACGAAGGATATTCAATGGACAAGGTAACCTTCCCGGTACGTGTCATGAAAGAACTCGGGATCGAGACTTTAATTGTGACCAATGCCGCAGGCGGCGTCAATGAATCGTTCCGTCCCGGCGATTTGATGATCATATCCGATCATATCAATTATATGGGAACGAATCCGCTGATCGGGCCGAACGATTCCTCGCTGGGTGTCAGATTCCCTGACATGTCATCCGCATATGATAAGGAACTGCGCCTCTTGGCGAAAAAAACAGCCGAAGAATTGAACATCAGTGTACAAGAAGGGGTTTACACAGCCGTCACAGGACCTACATACGAAACGCCTGCCGAAGTGCGCTTCCTCAGAACGATCGGATCGGATGCTGTCGGCATGTCGACGGTTCCGGAAGTCATCGTGGCAAAACATGCGGGCCTTCGCGTGCTCGGCATTTCGTGTATATCAAACGCGGCAGCCGGAATCCTCGATCAGCCGCTCTCCCATGACGAAGTGATCGAAGTCACCGAAAAAGTAAAAGCCGACTTTTTGCGGTTTGTTAAAGCGGCCGTCGCCAAAATCGGCTAAAACCGCCGCGAAGTTGAAATGTGAGCCAATGCAAGTTCAAATAAGAACCTGCATTGGCTCTTTCTTTTTACCTGATGAGAAATTTTTTCCAATCAATCCGTATAAATCCAACTGAATTGGAAAAAATAGAGAGGATTACGAAATGGAGGTCTGGGTGATGAAACGTCATTTATCCAAATTGCTGATTTTTACGATAATCCTGATGACTGCGCCGCCGGCGTTTGCAAAAGAGAGCGAAAAGAAACCGTCGGAGCTTGCTGATGACGCAAAATCTGCCGTTTTAATCGAGCGGGATACCGGTAAGGTGATGTATGACAAGAACAGCCGTGAAAAGCTTCCCCCGGCCAGCATGACAAAAGTGATGACCATGCTGTTGATCATGGAAGCTCTTGATGAAGGCAAGATCAAAATGAAAGACAAAGTCAGAACAAGCGAGTATGCCGCTTCAATGGGGGGATCGCAAATTTTCCTTGAGCCCGGCGAAGAAATGACGGTTGAAGATATGCTGAAAGGGATCGCCATCGGATCGGGTAATGATGCCTCTGTGGCAATGGCAGAGCATATTGCCGGATCTGAAGAGGAATTTGTCAAAAGAATGAATGAAAAAGCCGCTGAGCTCGGCCTCAAGGATACATCTTTTCAAAATACGACAGGTCTGCCTGAAGAAGGCCATTACAGCACAGCCTATGACATGGCACTCATGGCGAAAGAGCTTTTAAAATATGAAAACATCACGAAATTTACGGGAACATATGAAGACTATCTGAGAGAAAACAGTGATAAAAAATTCTGGCTCGTCAACACAAACCGCCTCATCAAATTTTATCCCGGCGTTGACGGAGTCAAGACCGGCTTTACAAATGAAGCAAAGTACTGCCTGACAGCTTCAGCGAAAAAAGGAAACATGCGCGTCATCGCTGTCGTTTTTGGTGCCAGTACGCCAAAAGAACGAAATGCCCAAATCACAAAAATGCTTGATTTTGCATTCAGCCAATATGAAACGCATCCGATGTATAAACGCAATGAAATCATTTCCGATTTGAAGGTCAATAAAGGCCATGAGCAAAAAATAAACCTTGTCACATCGGAACCGATTTCCCTTTTGACGAAAAAAGGCGAAAATATCGAAGCTGTTAAAAAAGAAATCAAACAGAAGGAAGATATCCAGGCCCCTGTCAAAAAAGGCACAGAGCTTGGGACGCTCGTATTGAAAAAGGACGGAAAGGTTCTCGCTGAAAGCCCTCTTGTCGCGGAAAAAGACATGGATAAAGCAGGGATGTGGACGATGTTCAAGCGGACGATGACCCACTGGACGAAGTGGAGTGAATAATGCCGAACGGTCACTAGTTTTGTCACGGTGAAGGAATTTATAAAGTCTGAAGCGAAACACTCATTATCCGATTTAAACCAAGGAGGAATGAGGATGAGCCTCGGAATCGATATTCACGTCAAAGAATCCGTACTATGCATTCGGTTGACAGGTGAACTCGATCACCATACAGCAGAAACCTTGAGAAAACAAGTCAGTGACCATCTGGAACAATCCGGTATTCGCCATATTGTCATGAATCTTGCAGACCTTTCGTTTATGGACAGTTCAGGACTTGGCGTCGTGCTCGGCAGATATAAGGAGATTAAACAGCTCGGCGGAGAAATGATCGTCTGCGCCATTTCTCCTGCTGTTAAACGTTTATTTGATATGTCCGGGCTGTTTAAAATCATTCGCCTTGAGCAATCAGAGCAGCGTGCACTTGAAACGTTGGGGGTGGCGTCATGAAAAATGAAATGAATATCCAGTTCACGGCACTCAGCCAAAACGAATCGTTTGCACGGGTGACAGTCGCTGCTTTTATCGCTCAGCTCGACCCGACGATGGATGAACTGACCGAAATTAAAACGGTCGTATCCGAAGCGGTCACAAACGCGATCATACACGGTTATGAAAACTCAGGGCAGGGAGACGTATACATTTCCGTCACCCTTCATGATCATATCGTCTACTTAACGATTCGTGACGAAGGAGTCGGCATCCCTAATCTTGAGGAAGCGCGCCAGCCCCTGTTCACGACAAAGCCTGAACTCGAGCGGTCGGGAATGGGCTTTACGATCATGGAAAATTTCATGGATGATATCTCGATCGACTCCTCACCTGAGATGGGAACCACAATACACTTAACAAAGCACTTATCAAAAAGCAAAGCGCTTTGCAATTAAGGGAGATTTGTTATGGATGTGGAGGTTAAAAAAGAAAACCAGAACACTCAGCTTAAAGACCATGAAGTGAAAGAACTGATTAAAAACAGCCAGAACGGCGATCAAAAAGCAAGGGACCTCCTCATAGAAAAAAACATGCGTCTTGTTTGGTCAGTCGTTCAGCGTTTTTTGAACAGAGGCTATGAGCCTGATGACCTCTTTCAAATCGGCTGCATCGGCCTCTTGAAGTCGGTGGACAAATTCGATCTTTCCTATGACGTTCGGTTTTCCACCTACGCCGTCCCGATGATTATTGGCGAGATTCAGCGGTTTATCAGAGATGACGGAACCGTCAAAGTGAGCCGCTCGCTGAAAGAACTCGGCAACAAAATCCGGCGGGCAAAAGACGAGCTTTCCAAGTCAAACGGCCGGATTCCGACCGTTCAGGAAATCGCCGATTATCTCGAAATCAGTTCGGAAGAGGTCGTGATGGCCCAGGAAGCGGTCCGCTCTCCCTCATCCATTCATGAAACGGTTTACGAAAACGACGGAGACCCGATTACACTTCTGGATCAAATCGCCGATCAGTCGGAAGAGAAGTGGTTCGATAAAATCGCTTTGAAGGAAGCCATCAAGGATTTGGATGAACGGGAAAAGCTGATTGTTTATTTAAGGTATTACAAAGACAAGACGCAATCTGAAGTTGCCGACCGCCTCGGCATATCCCAGGTGCAAGTGTCGAGGCTTGAAAAAAAGATTTTAAAGCAAATCAAAAACCAGATGGATCAATTTGAAAGCTGAGGCTGCTCGGATGTCTAATGAAAAACCGGAACGCTCCAAAAAAGAGCGTTCCGGGTTTTTTTGTGGTAATTTATGGTCTTTTGCCGCTTGCTGAATGATAAATGGGATGTACTTCATACTACAACTATAACCATCATATAGGAAGTGACCCAGATGGAACGTCAAGTTTTTATCAGACTCCGCCACCGGCTTGAGGCCGATCCCGATGAATTGATTCTGCTCGGCCATATCGCACAGGTAGCGGGCGACCGCCGATACAAAGAAAAGCTTGAACGGCTGCCTATTTATCAGGTCAGCAAAGCGGATCAAAGCATGGTGGTGTTGGACGTGATGAAGGTGATCGAAGCTGTACATAAATCGTTTCCTGACCTTGACGTCCAAACCGTCGGCGGTTCTGAAACCATCGTGGAGATCCAATATCCGAAAAGGGGGCTGTCTCCCGTACTGTTCGTCGGCGTCTGGCTGCTCCTGTTCGTCGGTGCCGGCCTTGCTGTCATGAACTTTCATGAAGATGTCAGCATGAGGGACGTACACATCTTGCTTTACGAAATGGTGACGGGCAAGGAGAACCGCTATCCATACCTTTTGCAGATTCCGTACAGCATCGGTCTCGGTCTCGGCATGATTTTGTTTTTTAATCATTTATTTAAAAAACGGTTTAACGAGGAGCCGAGTCCTCTGGAGGTCGAGATGTTTAAATATCAGCTTGATTTGGACCATTATGTGGCCTTGCACGAAAACAAAGAAACGACAAAGGATATTCATGATCATTAGCGTGATCTTTATCATCTTTCTCGGACTCGCAGGAGGGATTGCGGTTGGATCTGGATTTGTCGCTTTTCTTACCGTGCTTGGCATTATCCCGAGACTGACTCAGCTGACGAAAACGCAAGGGTTTATCCAGGCGTATGAATGGGCTGTCATTCTGGGCGCGGTGTTCGGAGGATGGGAATCGCTGAACATGTCCCGCTTTTTTTTATCCAAATGGCTGCTTGTTCCGATCGGCCTTTTTGCGGGCGTTTTCATCGGAATGCTTGCAGCGGCGCTGACAGAAGTGTTGAACGTGCTTCCGATACTGGCGAAACGTATCGGTATGGGGGACAGGATTTTGATTCTTTTAATGGCCATTGTGTTCGGGAAGATCCTTGGCTCGATGTTTCAATGGCTCATTTTTGTTCATTTGTCATAAAAGGAGGAATATAATGTCAAATTTGAAAGATAATTACCAATCGAAAGTCAAAGCTTATCAGCCTACGCCGCCTTATGTCCTGAACTGTATCAAGGCTTTTCTTGTCGGCGGTCTGATCTGTACGATCGGCCAGGCTCTCCAGAATTTTTATATGGCCGTATTCCACTTTGATGAAAAAACAGCTGGAAACCCGACGGTTGCTACGCTCATCTTAATCTCCGCTCTGTTAACAGGCCTTGGCGTCTACGACAGAATCGGCCAGTTTGCCGGTGCTGGTTCCGCCGTTCCGGTTACAGGGTTTGCCAACAGTATGACGAGTGCAGCCCTTGAGCATAAAAGTGAAGGCTATGTCCTCGGCGTGGGGACAAACATGTTCAAGCTTGCCGGAAACGTCATCGTGTTCGGCGTTGTGGCCGCTTATATTGTGGGAATGATCCGCTTTGCCTTTGACAAGTTGTTTTAGGAGGAAAACATCATGAAATTAACAGGAAAACAAACATGGGAGTTCGAGAACCCGCTGTTTGTTAACTCAAGCGGAACAGCGGTCGGACCTAAAGAAAAAGAAGGTCCGCTTGGACACTTATTCGACAAAACCTATGATGAAATGCACTGCAACCAGAAAAACTGGGAGATGGCAGAGCGCAAGCTGATGGAGGATGCGGTTCAGACCGCGTTATCAAAACAAAATCTTAAAAAGGAAGACATCGATATCTTTTTGGCAGGCGATCTGCTCAACCAAAACGTGACAGCCAACTATGTGGCGAGGCATTTGAAAATTCCTTTTCTTTGCTTATTTGGAGCATGCTCGACATCAATGGAATCGATCGCGATCAGTTCGGCATTGATTGACGGAGGGTTCGCAAAGCGTGCCCTAGCGGCAACCAGCAGTCATAATGCTACTGCTGAAAGGCAGTTTCGCTACCCGACGGAATACGGCGGCCAAAAGCCGGGAACCGCTACATCCACAGTGACCGGAAGCGGAGCAGTCGTCCTCAGTCAGCAGCCCGGCGGCATCAAAATCAGCAGTGCAACCGTCGGAAGAGTTATCGACTTGGGGATTACCGATTCGCAGGATATGGGGTCGGCGATGGCCCCCGCTGCGGCGGATACGATCAAGCAGCATTTAGAGGATCTGGGACGCACCCCTGATGATTACGATCTGATTTTAACCGGCGACCTTTCAGGTGTCGGCAGCCCGATTTTAAAGGATTTGTTAAAAGAGGAAGGAATCAATGTCGGGACAAAACATAATGACTGCGGACTGATGATCTATACACCTGACCAGCAGGTTTTTGCAGGCGGAAGCGGATGTGCTTGTTCCGCTGTCGTCACCTTTGGCCACATTTTTAAAGAAATTGAAGCGGGAAGGCTGAACAGAGTGCTTGTTGTAGCGACAGGCGCCCTTTTAAGCCCGACGATCGTCCAGCAAAAAGAATCGATACCATGCATTGCCCATGGCGTCGTATTTGAACGGGCCGAAGGGGGGAACACTTAAGATGGAATATGTCATTGCTTTTATTGCAGGAGGATTGATTTGCGTCATCGGCCAGCTTTTGCTTGATATCTTTAAAATGACGCCGGCTCATGTCATGTCAACTTTTGTCGTATCAGGAGCGATCCTTGACGGTTTCGGCCTTTACGACCGTTTTATCGAATTTGCCGGTGCCGGGGCTACAGTCCCGATTGTCAGCTTCGGCCATTCTCTTTTGCACGGCGCGATGCACCAGGCTGAGGAACATGGCTTTATCGGAATCGGCATGGGGATATTCGAACTGACATCTGCCGGTGTATCTGCCGCTATCTTGTTTGCTTTTCTTGTTGCCGTGATTTTTAAACCGAAAGGATAAAGGATAATGCCAGCAAAACGCAAGGTCATTTTGGTCACAGACGGCGATATATACGCTGCAAAAGCAATCGAATATGCGGCAAGAAAAACGGGCGGCCGCTGTATTTCCCAATCGGCGGGGAATCCAAGCATTAAAACGGGACCGGAGCTTGTATCCATGATCCTAGAAACCCCTCATGATCCTGTATTCGTCATGTTTGATGATTCCGGACTTCAAGGCGAAGGACCGGGAGAGACAGCGATGAAATATGTAGCGATGCATGCCGATATCGAGGTGCTCGGGGTCATCGCCGTCGCTTCAAAAACTCATTATGCAGAGTGGACAAGGGTCGATGTATCAATCGATGCGGAAGGTGAACTGACGGAATTCGGCGTCGATAAACACGGGGTCAAAGAGCTCGATGTCAAACGAATGAACGGTGACACGGTCTATTGCCTTGATCAGCTGGATGTTCCGATCATTGTCGGAATCGGTGATATCGGTAAAATGAACAGAAAAGACGATGTGGAAAAAGGGTCGCCGATTACAATGAAAGCGGTCGAGCTCATTTTAGAAAGGAGCGGGTATCATGAGTGCTCAAAAGCAAGAGAAGACGAACGTATTCCTTGATCCTTCTAAGAATGAAGCGTATTTCAAGAAGCGGGTCGGCATGGGAGAAAGCTTTGACCTTGGCGTACGCAAGGTCTTTATCCTCGGCCATGAAGTTCAGCTTTATTATGTCAACGGGTTGTGCGACACCCAATACATCATTCACCTGTTAAGGGAACTGGTGCATCTCAATGATAAAGAAAAAGAGTCGGGCGAGGTCGAAGACATTGTCGAAAACAGGCTTTTGAACCAGCAGGTTTCAAAAGCAGAAACGCTTGATGAAGCGGTGGACCAAGTGCTGTCGGGACTGGTTGCCATCATCGTCGAAGATGCGGGATTTGCATTTATTATTGATGTCAGAAGCTATCCGGGCAGAACGCCGGAAGAGCCTGATACAGAAAAAGTCGTACGCGGTGCAAGAGACGGGCTCGTCGAGAACATCATCGTCAACACAGCCCTGATCAGACGCCGGATCAGAGATGAACGCCTGCGCTATAAAATGCTTCATATCGGTGAACGCTCCAAAACAGACATCTGCCTTTGCTATTTGGAAGATGTTGCAGATCCCGATCTTGTTGAAGTATTAAAAAAAGAAATTGAAAATGTGAAGATCGACGGACTGCCGATGTCGGATAAATCGGTAGAGGAATTCATTGTCGGCCAAGGCTTCAATCCGTTTCCGCTTGTCAGGTTTACGGAAAGGGCAGACGTAGCCGCAAGCCATATTTTAGAGGGGCATGTCATCGTGATCGTCGATACGTCGCCAAGCGTCATCATTACGCCGACGACCTTGTTTCACCATGTACAGCATGCTGAGGAATACAGACAGACACCGGCTGTTGGGACGTTTTTAAGGTGGGTGCGGTTTTTCGGTATTTTGGCCTCCACCTTTTTGCTGCCGCTTTGGCTATTGTTTGTCATTCAGCCGTCGCTCTTGCCTGATCATTTATCGTTTATCGGTTTAAACAAAGACACTCATATCCCGATTATCATGCAGATTTTCCTGGCGGATCTCGGCGTCGAATTTTTAAGAATGGCCGCCATTCATACGCCGACGGCGCTTTCGACTGCAATGGGCCTGATCGCTGCCGTATTGATCGGCGATATCGCGATCAATGTCGGCTTGTTTTCTCCCGAAGTCATTTTATACGTTTCCCTCTCGGCAATCGGAGCGTACACGACACCAAGCTACGAGCTGAGTCTGGCGAATAAAATGGTGAAGCTGTTTATGCTGATATTGGTGGCGCTTTTTAAAGTGGAGGGATTTGTCATCGGATTAACGATCTTAACTATAGTGATGACTTCGATCAGATCCTTGCGGACGCCTTACTTATGGCCTCTCCTCCCGTTCAACGGAAAAGCGTTTTGGCATGTTCTCGTGCGCACTTCCGTTCCCGGGGGAAAAGTCAGGCCGAGCATCGTTCATCCGCGAAACCGCTCCAGACAGCCGTGAAGACGGTATTCCAAGAGGCTTTTCCCCGGGGAAAAGCCTCTTTTTCAGTAATCGAATTCAGGTCTTTGGGTCCCGATGCCTCTGTATTCGTTCGCAGAGATCGCGACTGCCCGGAGGCTGCAGATGTTGTTCTGTCTTCTGATCGGATAGACGACATACAGCATTTCGCGGCCGGACGGGTCAAACGTTGACGAATGAAGGAAAACCTCGGTTCCTCTCCGCCAAAATCTCGTATTCGCCGGAGCTGTAATAATCTGCCCTTCATAAGGCTCGTAAATTCGCTGTTCATGATGTACAGCCGGCTGATAAGAGCCGTATACATCTTCCGGTGTATAGCCTGGAGCCGGGGTGTAGGGGTAACGGTTTGGATACATATGATAACCTCTTTCCCACTTCGTTTTTTTAGTTTTCATCTTTAAGATTATATTCAGGTAAATGCCTATTTGTATGGGCGATAATCTTGATTTTTCAGCTCTTTTTTTAACTGAATGGACGTTATGTATGCCTATTTCTATCAAGTGCTGTTTTCTGTTATTCTATAATCAATAGAATGGATTGGTTTTTTAGGGGATTATTCCCTTTGTAAATCAAGAAAATTTGGACAAATGGTGGTTTAGTTTTTAAAACGAAATGTTATAATACAACATAAGAATCGCACTATCATGAAGCCGGAAGATGCATCGGGCAGCAATCGGACCGCCCCTTGCACCTTTGTAGATAGAGAAAGAGGGAATGACAATTGTTTTTACATGGTACTAGCAGACGAAATGAAAGTGGACACCTCGAAATCGGCGGTGTCGATGTTCTATCATTGGCAGAAAGATATGGAACACCTCTTTATGTATACGATGTCGCGCTGATAAGAGAGCGCGCTCGAAAATTCCAGAAGGCATTCAGGGAAGCCGGTTTAAAAGCGCAGGTAGCGTATGCAAGCAAGGCGTTTTCAGCGGTCGCCATGATTCAGCTTGCCGAACAAGAGGGGCTGTCTCTGGATGTGGTATCGGGAGGAGAGCTTTTTACTGCGATCAAAGCAGGGTTCCCCGCTGAACGGATTCATTTTCACGGAAACAATAAGAGCCCTGAAGAACTAGCCATGGCTCTGGAGCATCAAATCGGCTGCATCGTGCTCGATAACTTTCACGAGATCGCCATTACAGAAAAGCTTTGCAAGCAATCAGGACAAACTGTAGACGTTTTGCTCAGAATCACACCGGGAGTTGAAGCGCACACGCATGATTATATTACGACGGGACAGGAAGATTCGAAATTCGGTTTTGATCTGCACAATGGGCAGGTCGAACAAGCCATCGAACAAGTCCTTCGCTCATCTGCGTTTAAGCTCCTCGGCGTGCACTGCCACATCGGTTCGCAAATTTTTGATACGGCGGGATTTGTTCTTGCGGCAGACAAGATCTTTGAAAAGCTCGCTGAATGGAGGGAGACTTACTCATTCATTCCGGAAGTGCTCAATCTCGGCGGGGGCTTCGGCATCCGCTATACAAAAGACGACGAGCCGCTCGCTGCCGATGTCTATGTTGAAAAAATCATCGAGGCGGTCAAAGCAAATGCCGAGCATTTCGGCTTTGACATCCCTGAGATTTGGATCGAACCGGGCAGGTCTCTCGTCGGAGATGCAGGAACCACGCTGTACACGACCGGTTCGCAAAAAGAGGTGCCGGGCATTCGCAAATATGTGGCTGTTGACGGCGGCATGAGCGATAATATCAGGCCGGCGCTTTATGAGGCAAAATATGAAGCGGCCGTCGCCAACAGGATGAACGATGCTTGTCATGATACCGTATCAATCGCAGGAAAATGCTGTGAAAGCGGAGATATGCTGATTTGGGATTTGGAAATCCCCGAAGTTCGTGACGGAGATGTGCTCGCCGTTTTCTGCACCGGTGCATACGGCTACAGCATGGCCAACAACTACAACCGCATTCCGCGCCCGGCCGTCGTTTTTGTCGAGGATGGAGAAGCGCAGCTCGTCATTCAGAGAGAGACGTATGAGGATATCGTCAAGCTGGATCTGCCGCTGAAATCGAAAGTAAAACAATAAAAAAATGGAGATTCCCTCAAGGGGGTCTCCATTTTTTTATTCAAAAAGAATTTTTTCCCGTTTGCCGCATGAAGAATATTTCCCGGCCATCGGGCGGTGTTTTTTGCAAAAAAGATCATGACATGCATAGAACAGCGACCGGGCTGATTGTATATAATATTGGGAATTTAACAAAAATTTAACAAAGGAGATGGTAAAGGCAATGATCAAGGTGAAAAGGATGAGATTTGCTGATTTTGCGGATTTAGAGGCGGAGTAGATGAAACCGGCCAAAGTATCCCTACTCCACCGCATGCTCCAGTGCCTGAAGCAATGTGTTGATTGTAACATAGCGAAGTGTTTTACAGCAATAAACAGTTCTGTGAATATTTTATTAATTTCTGCTGTGATTTCATTCCCATATTCTGCTGCGGCTCATCCTGCAACACAGTCCGCTGATAAATATTCAAGCTTTGAAGAATTGAAGCGGAATGAAGATCCGGCGTCTTACCGAATGACGGAGAAGGACGCAAAAGTGCCGATGCTCATCATGGCGATCCATGGAGGCGGCATCGAACCCGGAACAAGTGAAATCGCCAATGAAGTGGCGAAAAATTATTCCTTGTACTTGTTTGAAGGGCTGAAATCATCAGGCAATAGGGATCTTCACATTACAAGCACCCGTTTTGACGAGCCGGCGGCGCTCGCCATCACTGCGAGTCACCAGTATGTCATGTCGCTTCACGGCTATTACAGTGAAGACCGCGCTATTAAAGTGGGCGGGACAGACCGCGTTAAAATCAGAATATTGGTTGATGAGCTGAATCGCTCGGGGTTTGCCGCTGAAATGCTGGCGACGGACGACAAGTACGCCGGAACCCATCCGAATAACATCGCCAACAAGTCGCTTTCCGGGCTGAGCATTCAGCTTGAAATGAGCACAGGATTCCGCCAATCTTTATTTGATCGGTTCACGCTAAAAGACAGGGCAGCGACGCAAAACGAAACGTTTTACCGATTTACAAAACTGCTGACCGATTTTATTCACGAAAACTATGAAGAAGACGGAGGGGACTTCCCCTCTGCAAAAATAAAACACCCCCTTCAATTGAAAAAGGAGGTGTTTTGGCGGTTGTGTTAACCGTTGGACTCTGAGGTGCCGCCGCCGGTGAATACGGAAACGATGGCATTCCACAGAGACACAAAGAAGTCGATCAGTTTTTGAAGGAAATTTTGTCCTTCTTCAGAATCCAGGAATTTCGTGATTTTATCTTTTGCTTTGTCAAGCTGGTCTCCAACCTGGTTCCAGTCGATATTAATATTTTTCATGTTATTAAATAAAGACATGAGAGATTTTTTCTGATCCTCTGTGAGCGTCACTCCCAGATCGGAAGCGGCGGAATCAATCGTTTTTTCCAATTCCTCTTTTGATTCGGGAACCCCGTTTTTCGAGATTTCTTCCTTGACTTTGGCCATCAGCGCTGATGCATTCTCACTGCCGATTTTCTCGCCAAGCTCTGAAGTGGTGACTAGCTCTTCATTCGCGACTTTTTTCACGTCTTCGGAGATCTTTTCGCCCGAAGTCGTTTCATAGGCTTTCATTAAACCGGTCAAAGCGGCTGTGCCTGATACTTCAAATGGTGCAGTGATATAGACTTTAGCGTCTTTTACACCGGCTGTCATCAGCGCGTTTAAATACATTTCATCCGTAATTCTGCTGATATTGTGTGTCTGCACTTCCAAACCGGTGCCTTTTTTCGCTACGGTAATCGAAGAAGAAGAAATCGCTCTTGTTCCGATTTGTGCTTTCGGTATATAATCCCCTAAATATTTATGCTCCTCATCATTTGTCACCTCGATGATGGTCGCATTTTCAGGCGCATTCATTTCTTTTAATACCTTTTGTCTGTCCTGGCTTGACAAGTCTTTCCCCAGCGTGACGATCACATCACCCACTGCGGCGTCAGCAAAGCTGACCTGCGGGAAAATGAGCAGACACAATGCTGTAAAGATTCCTAGTATCGATTTTTTCAAGCTCAATGCCCTCCTTAAAAATGCAGGCTTCAGGCAGAATTGCTGTACTTTTAAAGAAGCCTGCCGGAACGGAAATAATGCGTTCCGAAATATAGACGGATGAAAGATGAGAGAGGTTTCAAAGAAAAAAAGAGATCCATTTTTCTTCAAGTCAAATGCCCTCCGGGTATCGTATCACACCGCTCTTTTATCATTCATGATTTTCACAGGCGATTCAACCTTTTTTTAAAATCTTTTACAAAAGTGATGCAAGAGCGCCGTTTATTTCAGGTAGATTGGCTCTGTGCTTCTTTGATATGATATAATGACCCTTGTGAAATGAAAGGAGAGAATCAAGATGGCTAAAAAAGGATACATACAACTGACAAACGGCAAAAAAATCGAGTTTGAACTATATCCGGAAGCGGCGCCGGGAACTGTCGCCAACTTTGAAAAACTTGCAAACGAAGGGTTCTATGACGGGTTGAAGTTCCACCGCGTCATTCCGGGCTTCGTCAGCCAAGGAGGCTGCCCGCACGGCACCGGAACAGGCGGACCTGGATATACGATTAAATGCGAGACAGAAGGGAATCCGCATAAACACGAAGCCGGTTCTCTCTCAATGGCTCACGCAGGAAAAGATACTGGAGGCAGCCAATTCTTTATCGTCCATGAGCCTCAGCCGCACTTGAACGGCGTACACACTGTTTTTGGAAAAGTCACATCAGGTCTTGATGCTGTCACTTCAATGGAGCAGGGACAAGGCATGGAAAAAGTCGAAGTATTTGACGCATAATTAGAAAGCGAAGAAACAGCCCGCTAAGCCGGGCTGTTTTTTGTCTGAAACGGTGTTCATTTTCCAGATGCAATAGGACCAGGGACCGATTCTTCGACCGCGTTTTGCTAGGAAATGATGATCCTAATAAATAAAATAATTGTGAAAAAATGACCCTTTATGTAAAATATATTCAAGTGAAGAGCTAGAAAGAGAACGCAATCTGTACAAAAGGAAGGGGCGTAAGGGGTGAGCGTAAAAATCCCATCGACTGCAGTCGGCGTAAAAATTAATGACTGGTATAACGCGATACGCAAATTCAATGTTACGGACGCCGAAATGCTGAAGGCAGAAATTGAGCGCGAAATTTCTCAAATGGAAGAAGATCAAGACTTATTATTGTATTACGCCTTAATGGAATTCAGACACAGAATCATGCTTGATTACGTAAAACCATTGGAAGAAGGCGAAACCCCGCCTGACTTTTCTGAAATATTAAAAGATATCGAAGATGAACAAGGAAAGCTGACAGGCCTGCTTGAATATTATTTCAATTTTTTTAGAGGGATGTATGAATATAAAAACCATGATTATATTAAAGCGATCTCTTTTTACAGGCGCGCCGAAAAAAAGCTGCTGCATGTCGAGGACGAAATAGAGAGAGCAGAGTTTCATTTTAAAATGGCTGAAGTGTTTTATCATATGAAACAGAGCCACGTGTCGATGAACTATGCGCTTCAAGCGATTGAAACCTACCAGGCGCATGAAACTTACACGGTTCGGAGAATCCAATGCGAGTTCGTCATCGCAGGCAACTATGACGATCTGGATTCGAATGAAAAAGCGCTTTCGCATCTTGAAAAGGCGCTGAAGCTTTCACAGGAGAAAGGCCAGCTCATATTGGAAGGACACACCTATTACAATTTGGGTAACTGCTATTATAAGATGGGGGATTTTAATCGGGCGGCTGAATACTTCAACAGAGCTGCTGCGATTTATCAAGAAGAGTCATCAGATATTCTCCCAAAAGCGTTTTTTAGTCTTGCACATGCATATTTCAAGCTGAAGCAGCTGGAACAGGCGGATGACGCGTTAAACAAAGGGATTGACATCGCCCGGCGATCAGACGATTCGATCTATCTATCAAAATTTCATTTTTTGAAAGCCTTGTATCTTGATGATGACGGAAGAGCTCAAATGCTGGAAACTTTTCAGCTGCTCGGGTCAAAAAAGATGTATCCCGATATTGAGGACTTGGCATTGGAAGCTGCTGAATACTATAATGAAATTGGGCGCTTGAGCGACTCTGTTTATTTCTATCAAACGGTATTCAGTGCTCGAAAACAAATGAAAAAAGGGGACTGGTCGTATGAAATCTAAACTGTTGTTAACCGCCGCTGCTTCAGTAGCAGGACTTTCTCTGGCAAGTGCTGTGCTGATGACGCAAACAGATGGTATGAAAGTCGCCGAGAGAAATGTAACGTCCGCACCGACGCAAATCGCCGAGAGAAACGTAACGTCCACACCGGTGCAAATCGCTGAGAGAAATGTAACATCCGCACCGGTACATGTTGCTGAGAGAAACGTAACATCTGCCAAAACGTCACCGATTCATATCGGAGAACGAAATGTAACATAATATTCCGTCAAAGGGCAGTGCTCGCTTATATGAGCACTGCCTTTTTTATGTCCGATAAAAAGAGGATAGGTGTGAAATAACACGTAAAAAGTCCCCTTTAGGGGGTGTTTTTTGTTTATTTTTTGAAACAAAATGCAAATAAGGACGTATATCCTTGGAAGGAATGCTAAATTTTTTTATAATAAAACTTATCAGAACTAAATAAGGAGATCAATAATGAGGACTTTGGTACTGCTTAGAGGCTGCCCTGGCACCGGAAAATCAACCTGGATCAGGGATCATCAATTGAATCAATATACACTGTCTGCTGATCAGCTGAGGCTGATCCATCAGTCACCCGTGTTAAATTTGGAAGGGAAATACGACATTTCCCAAAAAAATGACGGCAAGGTATGGAAGCTTTTGTTCACCCTCCTTGAAGAAAGGATGGAAAGGGGGGAATTCACCGTCGTTGATGCCACACATGCGAAACCAAGCATGATTTCAAGCTATAAAGCTCTCGTTTTAAAGTATCGCTACAGAGCGTATGTGGTTGATTTTTCCGATATTCCGCTTGAGACCGCTCTGTTGAGAAACCGGGAGAGGGCTGAGCATAAGCGGGTGCCCGACAGCGTGGTTCACGCCATGCACGAGCGGATTTTAACCGAACCGGCGCCTTCCTGGACAACGGTCATCAAGCCGGAAGAATTTGACGATGTGATGCAGTATAAGCCGAGGCGGCTCGACAGCTACAAAAAAATACATGTGATCGGGGATGTGCACGGCTGTTTTACGGTGCTGGATTCTTATTTGAAAGGCAGACTCGAAGATGACGAGTTATATATTTTCACAGGTGATATGGTTGATAGAGGAATAGAAAACGCAAAAGTTGTTCAATTCCTGTTCAGTATCAAAGATCGTAAAAATGTGATTTTGCTCGAAGGAAATCATGATAAATACTTGAAGCAATACGGGCATGATGAAGAGACAAGAAGCAGCGTATTTAACAAGAAGACAAAACCGGAATTAGACGAAGCAGGCTTTGACAAAAAAGATATCAGGGAACTGGCCAGGCGCTTCCACCAAATTGTTTACTTCACGTATGGAGAAGATGCTTACATCATCACGCACGGCGGCATTTCCGCGCTTCCTGACAACCTTCTGCTTACGGCTACCAGCCAGCTGATCAACGGTGTCGGCGGATATGAGACAGATATCGACCATGTCTTTACGAAAAATATGGAAGGGCGGAACATCATTCAAATCCACGGGCACAGAAACATGTTCCGGCTTCCAGTGCATGCAGCCGCAAAATCATATAACCTGGAAGGGCAGGTGGAGCACGGCGGGCATTTAAGGGTTGTCACCATCGATCGGTCGGGAATTCAAACACATGAGATAAAAAATGATGTGTTTAAAACGTCCGCTCCTTCGCTTGATTCTCATCACGAACACGAGGAGCTGACGGTCGACCATTTTCTAAAGCATTTGGACGAACACGATTATGTGTCTGAGCAAAAATTAGCCGGCGGCATTTCCTCTTTTAACTTTACGAGGAAGGCTTTTCAGGAGAGAAAATGGGACAGCGTCAGCATGAAGGCAAGAGGGCTGTTTATCAACAGAAACACCAAAGAAATCGTCAGCAGAAGCTACAACAAATTTTTCAACATCGATGAGCGCCTGACGACGAAAATGCATGTTCTCGTTAACACGCTGCGCTTTCCGGTCACTGTTTATGATAAGGCGAATGGATTTTTGGGAACTGTCGGCTACAATTCTGAAACCGATGAGCTCGTCTTCACCTCAAAATCTTATACATCGGCAAGCGGACAAAAAGACGGCCATGCGAAATGGGTGGAAGAGCTGTTTCACAAAACGTTTGACGCATCTCAGATAGAGGATGTAAGAGAATATGTAAAAAAACGCAATGTTTCGTTAGTATTTGAAGTCGTGCTGCCAGAAAAAGATCCGCACATTATCGAGTACAAATCGGATAAGCTTGTCCTTCTCGACATTGTTAAAAGGCAGATGAAATATGAAAAGCTGCCGTATGAAGATGTCCTCTGTTTTGCTGAGACATTTCGTGTAGAATGTAAGCAAAAAGTCATTTCTTTTGACCAGTGGACGGATTTTTATAAATGGTACCTGTCTGTGTCAAATGACCCGTCGATTGAAGAGGAGGGATATGTGATTGAAGACTCGGCAGGATTTATGACAAAATTAAAACTGCCTTTCTATCAATATTGGAAGTTCGTGCGCGGTATCAAGCACAGACTCGGAGCGGCTGCTGCTCGCTCGCCCCATCACGAGGCTCTGTTCCATTCCGAGCATGTGAAGTTTCTCGCCTGGGCCAAAACGAAAGACAGCGAGTATCTTAAAAATCAGTCTGTTATTGCCATCCGAAACGACTTTTACAGCGAAACCTAAAGCGAAGAAACCAGAACAAACGGTTTCTCAAAACATAGTTATTTGGACTCAATTTTCAAGCTTGTTTTCACACACACCCCTAAACCAGAATGTACATTCGTAGGTTATAAGTAGTATTTCGTCTGAATATGAAACGATTTCCCTTCATTTTGCGTTATACTTAAAAACCACATATTTTCCGTCTGAATCGAACATGTTTTATTTCATCATTCACAGGAAATAAACATAGGATAGTTCAGAACGTGTTCTGGAGGTTTTGATCATGGGGAAAATAAGATTCAAGCTCACGGTTCTGCTCGTTTTGGCTGCCGTACTGGCCGGAGGCTTTTATTATTTAAAAAACGGAAGCGTTCAAGATGTCTCAACGGCGCTCAGCCAAACCGTCTCATCTGAGGAAAAGAACTATACCATTTATCAATATAAGATCACCAAAATTGACGGCACTGAATACCACGGGGTATCAGATAACGGAACGAAGATCATTTTCAATGCGAAAAATCTTAACCAGGATCTGTCCGACATTAAAGAAGGAGACAAAGTAAAGGCCTACTTCTCTAATGCCAACAGAATCGACGGATTAATCAAAGTCGTCAAGGTGGCAGATTAAAACCCCTCTGTTTCTCAGAGGGGTTTTTCTGTGCAAGCAGTTTTCATTGCAATTTTAATATGCGGCCGCTATAATTACGCATAAGGACAAGTAAATATCGATTGTATCCTTCGGGGCTGGGTGAAAATCCCGACCGGCGGTAATAAAGCGAGAGACAGCTTTAGAGCCCGTGACCCGCTGTGCTTCGTGCAAAGCGGTGGATTCAGTGAGAAGCTGAAGCCGACAGTGAAAGTCTGGATGGGAGAAGGATGAAGAGACTATGTGAAAAATAATGATGATGCATAGTTTTATTTCTCATGCACAAAAACAAACCCCCGGATCGACATCCGGGGTTATTTTTTTGGAAGAAGGGAGGGAAATTCATGACAGATGCGCATTATATGAATCTTGCATTGGAGCTTGCGAAGCAGGGCGAAGGTCAGACAGGGGCCAATCCGCTTGTCGGAGCCGTTGTCGTCAAAGACGGTGAAGTGGTCGGGATGGGGGCTCATTTAAAATACGGTGAAGCGCATGCAGAAGTGCACGCCATTCAAATGGCAGGCCGCCATGCGGAAGGAGCCGTCATTTATGTGACGCTTGAACCGTGCAGCCATTACGGCAAAACCCCTCCTTGCGCGGAACTGATTATTCGTTCCGGTTTGAAGCGGGTAGTCGTGGCAGCCGAAGATCCGAATCCGCTCGTTTCCGGAAGAGGAATCGGGATGCTGAGAAGCGCCGGGATCGAGGTCGAAACAGGCGTTCTCAAAGAACAGGCGGAAGAGCTGAACGAAAAGTTCATGTATTTTATGCGGACAGGCCTTCCGTATGTGACATTAAAAGCAGCTGCCAGCCTTGACGGCAAAACCGCTACCGCAACAGGCGACAGCAAATGGATTACTTCTGAAGAAGCGCGGATGGACGCTCACCAATACCGAAAAAACCACCAGAGTATTTTAGTTGGATCGGGCACAATAAAAGCAGACGACCCGAGTTTGACATGCCGTCTCCCCGGTGCAGTGAATCAGCCGGTGCGTGTCGTTCTCGATACGATGCTGTCAATCCCGCTTCAGTCAAAAGTAATTCAGGATAAAGCAGCGGAAACCTGGATTTACACGACGTCCAAGGCAGATCCCGAAAAGGTTCGGAACCTGGAAAAAGAAGGTGTACAGGTAACCGTGCTGGATGCGGATGAACTTCCGGTGCGCGACGTGCTTCTGCACCTTGCAGACCGAGGAATCGCTTCAGTCTTTGTCGAAGGTGGCGCGACGGTTCACGCAAGCTTCGTCAAAGAAGGACTCTATCAGCAAATGATCTTCTATCTTGCCCCTAAATTAATCGGAGGGCTGCAATCTCCCAGCATCCTCTCCGGTGAAGGCTTTCAATCGATGAAAGATGTCCCCTTACTGCATTTCACAACCATTACCAAAATCGGCCAGGATATAAAGCTGGCGGCAAAACCGATAAAAGAATAAGGCGGTGGCATATGTTTACAGGCATCATTGAAGAAGTCGGAACGATTTTGGACATGAAAAAGGCGGGAAGCGCCATGTCTTTAGTCATCCAATCCAACAAAGTGACCGAAGATGTGAAGCTTGGCGACAGCATTGCTGTCAACGGAGTCTGCCTGACCGTAAATGAGTTCGGTTCCGGCAGTTTCACGGCGGATGTCATGCTTGAAACGCTGAAAGCAACATCACTCGGCACATTAAAAAAAGGAAGCCGCGTCAATCTTGAACGGGCGATGGCGGCAAACGGCCGCTTCGGCGGGCATATGGTGTCGGGGCATGTCGACGGCACCGCGTCTATCGTACGCATAGAAAAAGCGGCTAACGCCGTATACTATGATTTAAAACTTGACTCTTCACTGGCCAAAATGCTTGTGTTAAAAGGTTCGATCGCCGTAGACGGCGTCAGCCTCACCATTTTTGGACTGACGGAAGATCAAGTAACAGTCTCGCTAATCCCGCACACATTGGATGAAACGATTTTTTCGGAAAAAAAGCCCGGAAGCATCGTCAACATCGAGTGCGATATGATCGGCAAATACATTTACCGGTTTCTCCACCAAGCAAAACAAGACAAACAGGCAAAGCCATTGACTGAATCATTTTTTAAAGAAAACGGGTTTTAAATGAAAGGAGGCTGAGCGCCTATGTTTCACACAATTGAAGAAGCGATACGCGATTTGAAGCAAGGAAAAGTCATCATCGTGGTCGATGACGAGGACAGGGAAAACGAAGGCGATTTCGTTGCGCTGGCAGAATACGCAACACCTGAAGTGATCAACTTTATGGCTTCGCACGGAAGGGGTTTGATCTGCGCGCCGCTTAATGAAGAGATCGCTTCACGGCTTGACCTCCATCCGATGGTGGACGAAAATACCGATTCTCATCACACGGCATTTACGGTCAGTGTGGATCACCGCGATACAAAGACGGGGATCAGCGCTCAGGAGCGGTCGTTGACCGTCATGTCGCTGATTGATGATCACGCGCTTCCGGGTGATTTTAAAAGACCGGGGCACATTTTCCCCTTGATTGCGAAAACAGGCGGCGTTTTAAAAAGAGCCGGACATACGGAGGCGGCCGTTGACCTTGCGGAGGCGTGCGGTTCCGCGCCGGCCGGCGTCATCTGCGAAATCATGAATGAAGACGGCACGATGGCAAGGGTGCCCGAGCTCAAAAAAATAGCCGACCAGCATGACTTGAAAATGATTACGATTAAAGATTTGATCGAATATCGCTACAGCAAGGGAACGCTGATCAACCGAGAAGTGAAGATTACGCTGCCTTCCGAATTCGGCACATTCAAGGTTTACGGCTATACAAACGAAATCGATGACAAGGAACATATAGCACTCGTCAAAGGCGATATACCTTACGGAGACGAGCCTGTCCTTGTCCGCGTACACTCAGAATGCCTGACGGGCGATGTTTTCGGCTCTTACCGCTGCGACTGCGGCCCGCAGCTTGCTGCCGCGCTCGCGCAAATCGAACAAGCGGGCCGGGGCGTGCTCCTTTATTTGAGACAGGAAGGAAGAGGAATCGGCTTAATCAATAAACTGAAAGCTTACAAGCTGCAGGAAGAAGGATATGACACCGTACAGGCTAACGAAAAGCTCGGTTTTCTCCCGGATCTTCGCAACTACGGGATCGGCGCCCAAATCTTAAGAGACCTCGGCGTGAAACAAATGAAGCTGCTGACGAACAATCCGCGAAAGATTGCCGGTCTCGAAGGCTACGGCCTGACGATCGCAGACAGGGTGCCGCTGCAGATGGAGACAAAAAAAGATAATGAAAAGTACTTAAAAACGAAAAAATCAAAATTGGGGCATATGCTTCATTTTTAAACTAAAATCAATCACAAAAAAGGACGGGATTCATATGAATAAAATAGAAGGTCATGTAATTGGAACAGATTTGAAAATTGGGATCGTTGTGTCAAGGTTCAACGATTTTATTACAAGCAAACTTCTAAGCGGTGCAGAAGATACGCTGTTGAGACATGGGGTCAAAGCTGATGATATTGATGTCGCCTGGGTTCCCGGCGCATTCGAGATTCCGCTGATCGCCAAAAAAATGGCTGAAACGAAAAAATACGACGCCGTGATTACACTTGGCACGGTCATCAGAGGAGCGACAAGCCACTATGACTATGTCTGCAATGAAGCGGCAAAGGGGATTGCGGCGAGCAGCATGTCAACAGGCGTTCCGGTGATCTTCGGCGTATTGACGACAGACACGATCGAGCAGGCGGTAGAACGCGCCGGAACAAAAGCCGGAAATAAAGGTGCAGAAGCTGCCGCGGCAGCGATTGAAATGGCGAACCTGACCCGGTCGCTTCAATAATTACCGAAAAAGAGTTTAAAAAGGTTATAAAAATGTTTATAATGTGATGTGAAGCGACTAGCCTTCGTTAGATCCACATTTTGATATATTGAGGGGTATTTATGTTAATTCGTTATAAAAAGTCATTCGAAAAGATTGCGATGGGGCTCCTTTCGTTTATGCCGAATGAGAAGGACGTCAAGCAGCTTCAGCAGACAATTAAAGACTATGAAACGGACACTGAAAGGCAGCTGTTCCTATGGAAAGAAGGCGAGGATATTGTCGGCTGTGTAGGAGTAGAGAAAAGAGAAGAAGAAGTCGAGATCAAGCATATCAGTGTAAATCCGTCTCACCGTCATCAAGGAATCGGCAAAAAAATGGTGTCGGCCATTTCGCAAATGTTTGCACCTAAACCGCTGGTTCCGAATGAATTAACTAAAGGATTCTTTGAGCGCTGTCAGGATCACGAAAATGAAGACATCACATATAACCAATGAGCAGAGGCTTCTAGCCTCTGCTCTTTTTTCGCCGTTCGATTTGTTTTTCCCTCTCGGCAACCACTTCAGTCCGGTCTCTCAGCAGGTGTTTATCGATGATGAAGGCGTCCGGTGGATCGTTTGCTCCCCACTCATACGACTTTTTTTCACATTGTTTCCGGCATGCTTTGATCAAAGATGCATCTGTGATCGGAAGCATGATGCTTTCATAAGGAGAATGGGCTTTGATTTTTTGGTAAGTCTTCCTTAACAGCTTGATGAAGCGGCTGTAATCCAATCCGAGTGATTCGACTGCGTCTTTTTCGGACACCAGGATGCGGATGCTGTTCGCCATTAATCTCTCTGCACCGGCAAAATTGTTTCTCCGCTGATGATAGAGTGCGACTGCCAGCTGAATCAATCCAACCCAGTATGATTTCCGCTCGCCGGGATTGTCCTTTTTCCAATGGTCTTCTAAAATTTCGTGGCATTCAAAATAATCCCTTGACCCGTGGAATTCGGCCAGGTAATCGATATAAGCTTGGGGATACATCTGACATCCTCCTTTAAGTTTCCGTTAAAGTGTATCATAAGAACGGAACGGAGGAAAAATGGAGATATATCCAGGCTATGAAAAAAGCGCCCGGGTAACGGACGCTTCTCATTTTTATGTTAATAGATCCATGCCGCTCCTACAATAATCAACAAAATAAACAGAACGACAATCAAAGCAAATCCTCCGCCGTAGCCGAAGCCTTTACCTCCCATGTTGTTCCCTCCTCAGGTTTAAGATTTTACACAGTATTCTATGCAGCATACGCTCAAATCGTATAGGCGAATGCCAAAGCTTCTTAAATTATATTGGACTTCATGCAGACGCGTAATTTATACTAAAGGGTAGCCAGTTTTAGCCGGCTTAGAAGCGATTTTGAAAATGGTGAGAAATGAACATGGAATATCAGGTGAAAATCGAGGCGTTTGAAGGGCCGCTGGATCTGCTGCTGCACTTAATCAACCGCCTTGAAATAGACATTTATGACATACCTGTTGCGAAGATAACCGAGCAGTATTTATTATATGTGCATACGATGCGCGAACTTGAGCTCGACGTGGCCAGTGAATATTTGGTGATGGCTGCGACCCTTCTCAGCATTAAAAGCCGAATGCTCCTTCCAAAGCAGGAAGAGGAGCTGCTTGACGAAGAGTTTCTCGAGGAGGAAGAGGACCCGAGAGAAGAATTGATTGAAAAATTAATAGAGTACAGAAAATACAAAAGTGCCGCGCAAAATTTGAAGGAGCGCGAGGAAGAGCGGCAAAAAGCATTCGCGAAGCCGCCGAGCGATTTAAGCGACTATGCCAAGGAAATCAAACTCAGCGAGCAAAAGCTGTCCGTCACCGTTTACGACATGCTTGGGGCGTTTCAAAAGGTGTTAAACCGCAAAAAAATCAGCCGGCCGTCTGAAACTAGAATTTCAAGACAGGAAATACCGATAGAAGAACGAATGACGCAAATCGTCGATTGTTTGAAATCGTCCCGTCAAAGGATGCATTTTATGGAACTGTTCCCATACGAACAGAAAGAGCATCTCGTTGTGACGTTTTTGGCGATTTTGGAGCTGATGAAAAACCAGCTGATCATCATTGAACAGGAACACAACTTTTCAGACATTTACATAACAGGGAGTGAAGCGATTCATGACGCTTGATATCGTGAATTGGAAAGCCATTGTCGAAGCGCTTTTGTATGCCGCCGGCGACGAGGGCCTGACAAAAA
The DNA here is from genome assembly GCF_001042485.2 of Bacillus paralicheniformis. Taxonomy (GTDB): domain Bacteria; phylum Bacillota; class Bacilli; order Bacillales; family Bacillaceae; genus Bacillus; species Bacillus paralicheniformis. Next base: position 248,740 of record NZ_LBMN02000036.1, on the reverse strand, counting down.
AACAGCTATTATCCGTTTTGGAGATCGATGAAGCCGAGCTTCAGGATATTATGCTCGATGTCAAAGAAACCTATGAAAAAGAAGACAGGGGCATCGAGCTTGTCGAGTACGCGGATACGTACATGCTTTCGACCAAAAAAGAATTCGCCGTCTATTTGAAAAAGCTGATTGAAGCCCCTTCAAAAGGGCTTTCTCAGGCTGCCCTCGAAGTTTTGGCCATCGTCTCATATAAGCAGCCGATTACGAGAGCGGAAGTCGAGGAGATCAGAGGGGTCAAATCTGAACGGATTCTCCAGAGCCTTGTCGCAAAAGCGCTGTTGTGCGAAGTAGGCCGGGCGGACGGACCGGGCAGGGCAATCTTGTACGGTACAACCGAAACATTTCTTGAACAATTCGGCTTAAAAACGCTTGAAGAGCTTCCGCCGCTGCCCGAAAATGTAGAAGAAGACGGGGTTCAGGAAGAAGCCGATCTGTTCTTTGAGAACTTTAACCAGACGTTCGAAGATTTAAAATAGACTCACCTTAAGGACCGAAGTATGATAATATATATTATCGTATTTTTTATGTTTAATTTCATGCATGAAAGAATACGATTGTAACAAAGCGATGAGGAGAGGGTGCCGACACCAATGGCAAAATCTATGGCAAGAGCCCAAACCGAGCAGGCAGGCGAATTTTTAGCACAGACCGTTCAGACGCTGAGCGATTATTTAAACGAAACGACGCTCTTATCCCTTGAAGCCGAAGAGCCCGGGAGCAGAGATTATTATCGCGATGTCCTCAGCAACTTGAGAAAACTGGCGGTTTACTGTGAAGAAGGGCTTCTGGCTTGCCGAATCAGGCTGAAGCAGGTTCCTTTTCAGGACGCTGCCGCCGAAAGGACGCTCTATCAGATCTATCATCGATGCATAGAAGAATTTTTTACACCGAAAAAAGATACTTGGTACGAAGACAGCAGAGCGGCCTACACGGGAAAAAACGCCATTTGCTTTCACGAACCAGCGCCGGCCTCATTAAAAAATTTGATGGCTTCGCTTGAAACAGAATATCAATCGATGAGAGAAGAATTGGAATACTATGCGACTGACTATCGGATGAAGATGGTTCAGCCGAGATCATAGCTTAAATGAACCGTGTGCCGGAACTCCCCCTTTCATGAAAGGGGGAGTTTTAATGTTGCTTGAGATTTTTCTCGGGGAATCATCCAATTGGTGTTCATAACGGAAAGACAAGCGCATAAACTTGTACAAACAACCACAAGGACGTGAGAAAAAATGCGCTTTTTTCTAAAACAGGCTGCAGCAGCCATCATCATATGCTCTCTTTTATGCTCTTCATACCAAATCGCTGAAGCACAGCCTTCCCTTCATGTCAGCGCAAGAAGTGCGATTGTCATGGACGGGCAATCCGGACGGGTATTGTTTGCGAAGGATGAGCATGAAAAACGGCGCATTGCAAGCATTACGAAGATTATGACAGCCATTTTGGCCGTGGAATCGGGCAAATTGGATGAGACAGTCACGGTCAGCGACAGGGCGGTCAAAACGGAGGGATCATCAATCTATTTGACAAGCGGGCAAAAGGTGAAGCTCAAGGACCTTGTTTACGGTTTGATGCTGAGATCGGGAAATGACGCAGCCGTTGCGATTGCTGAGCATGTGGGCGGAAGCCTGGAAGGGTTTGTCTACATGATGAATCAAAAAGCGGCCGACCTTGGCATGGAAAACACCCTGTTCCGCAATCCGCACGGACTCGATGATCACCCTGACCACTATTCCTCGGCCTATGATATGGCGCTTTTGACGAAATATGCGATGACAAACGAAACGTACCAAAAAATCGCCGGAACGAAGCGCTATAAGGCAGAAACGATGCAAGGCATCTGGAGAAATAAAAACAAGCTTTTAACAGGGCTTTACGAATACAGTACAGGCGGAAAGACGGGATATACCAAGCTGGCGAAGCGCACGCTCGTCTCCACTTCATCGAAAGACGGAACCGATTTGATCGCCGTCACCATCAACGCCCCTGACGACTGGAATGATCATATGAACATGTTCAACTATGTATACGGCCACTACAAAACATATATCATCGCCAAAAAAGGCGAGGTTCCGAAATTAAAAGACTCTTTTTACGGGAATAAAGCTTTTATTAAACGGGATGTCACATATCTGTTAAACGAAGATGAAACAGAAGACGTGAAGGTTGACATCGAGCTTCTTAAACCGAAAAAATCGTGGCGTAAAAACAAAAAAGAAATCCCGGACATCATCGGAGAAATGAACGTCATATTCGACGGAAAAACGATTGCAAGCGTACCGATCTATTATGAAAACGAACGTAACAAAAAGCCGAAAAAATCGTTTTTCGAGACCTTTCAATCCGTATTCCAAAAAGCGGCAGGCGGTTCATCATGGTCAATATAATCTGGGTCGGCTTAACGGTGATCGGTCTGGTGTTTGCGCTTTTCAACGGAACGGTTCAGGAAGTCAATGAAGCCGTATTTAAAGGTTCGAAGGAAGCCGTCACGATTTCGATCGGCCTGATGAGCGTCCTTGTTTTTTGGCTGGGGCTGATGAAAATCGCCGAACAATCCGGGCTTCTCGAAAAATTCAGCAGGTTGTGCAGGCCGTTCATTTCAAAGCTGTTTCCCGAGATCCCTCCGGATCATCCGGCGATGGGTTATATTTTATCCAATTTAATGGCCAACTTTTTCGGATTGGGCAATGCGGCGACACCGCTCGGCATTAAAGCGATGGAACAGATGAAGGCGCTCAACCGGAACCGCAGGGAAGCGAGCCGCTCAATGATCACTTTTCTGGCGGTCAATACGTCAAGCATTACCTTGATTCCGACGACCGTCATCGCGGTCAGGATGACATATGATGCAAAGGCGCCGACAGACATCGTCGGGCCGACCATTTTGGCGACTTTAATATCGGGAATCTTTGCGATCTTCATTGACCGATACTTTTATTATAGAAGAAAAAAGAAGGGGTGAGCATGTGGAATTCATCAATTGGCTTTCTCTGGCCCTTATCCCGTTTATCATCGCCACGATTCTGCTGTATGGCACATTCAAAAAAGTTCCGACTTATGAAGCGTTTGTTGAGGGAGGGAAGGAAGGAATCCAAATTGCGTTTTCCATTATCCCTTATTTGGTCGGTATGCTTGTCGCGATCACCGTTTTCCGTGCTTCAGGAGCGCTCGATTTTTTTATGAATCTTTTAAAGCCGGTGTTTTCCGCCGTGGGAATTCCGACGGAAGTGGTTCCGCTGGCTCTGATCCGGCCGATTTCGGGAACGGCGGCGCTCGGCATGACGACCGATTTGATCGCGGTTTACGGACCCGATTCGTTCATCGGCCGACTGGCCTCTGTCATGCAGGGATCGACAGACACGACGCTGTATGTTTTAACCGTCTATTTCGGCGCGGTCGGAATCAAGAAAATGGGGGACGCTTTAAAAGTGGGACTGCTTGCTGATTTAGCGGGGATTATCGCGTCTGTGATAATTGTAACATTGCTGTTTGGAAGCGCCTGATCAAGAGGCGCTTTTTTGCTTTTTTAGCCAAAACTGTTTTACTTTTGACGTGAGAAAGGATACATTTAAGGGCGGAGTGCTTCTTTCCTAAGGAAGAAGGCGTCCGCAAACTTGTTTGTTGGTCTGGAAAAAAGTAAGATAATACATGAGGTGAAAGATATGGAACGACTTCAAAAAGTAATCGCCCACGCCGGTATTGCATCAAGGCGGAAGGCGGAGGAACTTATAAAAGAAGGGAGAGTCACGGTCAACGGCAAAACCGTCAGAGAGCTCGGCGTTAAAGTATCAAGCTCCGACCGGATTGAGGTAAACGGCGTCCAGCTTGAAAGCGAAGAACCCGTTTATTTTCTCCTGTATAAACCGAGAGGGGTTATATCAGCAGTCAAAGACGACAAAGGCCGGAAAGTTGTGACCGACTTTTTCACAGAGGTGGAGGAGCGGATCTATCCGATCGGAAGGCTTGATTATGACACAAGCGGCCTCTTATTGTTAACGAATGACGGGGACTTCGCCAATAAATTGATGCACCCGAAATACGAAATTAATAAAACGTATGTGGCAAAGCTGAAAGGCATTCCTTTAAAGGAGAATTTAAAAAAACTTGAGCGGGGCGTACGCCTTGAGGAAGGAAAGACAGCTCCGGCAAAAGTGAAGCTTTTGTCACTCGATAAGAAAAAGCAGACAAGCATCGTCCAAATCACGATCCATGAGGGGCGAAACCGCCAGGTCAGGAGAATGTTTGAAGCCATCGGACACGAAGTGCTTAAGCTGAAAAGGGAAGAGTACGCTTTTTTGAACCTGGCGGGCTTGAAAACCGGGGAAAAAAGAGAGCTCACGCCTCATGAAGTGAAAAGGCTCAGGGCATTGGCCGAACACGGTAAAGCGGCTTTCTAAATTTTCACACAACCTTCAAAAAAGGCAAATGGCAGGCAGTCATGAGATGATATAATGATACTGAATGTCTAAATGAGGGGGCGGATTATGAAAAAAAAGCGTTTTTACATTCGGACAGGCATCCTCCTTGTGCTGCTTGCAGCGCTTGGCTACACGCTGTACAGCGCCGTGTTTCAAAAGACGGAGAGTGTGGCGGTGGGGGAAAAAGCTCCCAATTTTTCGCTGGAGGATGTTGACGGCAACCGTCTCAAACTGGACGAGCTAAAAGGCAAAGGGGTATTTTTAAACTTTTGGGGAACATGGTGCGAACCATGCAAAAGAGAATTTCCTTACATGGCGAATCAATACAAAGTGTTTAAGGATCAAGGGGTTGAAATCGTCGCTGTCAATGTCGGCGAATCAAACCTTGCCGTCCGAAACTTTATGAAAGACTACGGCGTCAATTTTCCGGTTGTGCTTGATAAAGACAGGCAGGTTCTGAACGCCTACGATGTCACACCGCTGCCGACCACGTTTCTGATCAACCCTGACGGAGAGATTGTCAAAGTCGTGTCTGGCACGATGACAGAACGGATGATCCATGATTATATGAATATGATCAAACCAGAGGGATCGTCATGATGAAAGAAATCAAATGCGAATGCGGCCATGTGAATCCGACGGGTACCGTTTTGTGTGAATCGTGCGGAAAGCCGCTCGTCAAACAGGATGCCAAACTCCTTGACATGCGGTATGACGGAAGTGCGAGACGCTCTCAAACATATAACAAAACAATCGTAGATAAAATATGGAATTTCTTTTCGTCTGTAAAGGTCGGCGTCTGGCTGATCGTCATTACGCTGACAGCATCTGCTTTTGGAACGATTTTCCCGCAGGAAATGTTCCTGCCGCCGGGTGCACAGGCTGATACATACTACAGCGAACAATACGGGCTTCTCGGACAAATCTATTATGCTCTCGGTTTTCACAATCTTTACGGTTCATGGTGGTTTATTATTCTGGTTGCCTCAATCGGCATATCGCTTGTGATCTGCAGCCTTGACCGGGTCGTTCCTTTGTACAGAGCGCTGAAAAATCAGGGCGTCACGCGAAATCCGAACTTTATGGAGAGGCAGCGCCTTTTCAGCCGGACGGAAGCGGATTTGTCTGAAGACACCAGATCGCAAATCATCGGTAAACTGAAGAAAAAACGGTACCGCGTCAAGGAAGAAAACGGCAACCTGTTTGCGGAAAAAGGCCGTTTTTCAAGGTGGGGCCCATATGTGAATCATATCGGGCTGATCATATTCCTCATCGGGGTCATGCTCAGATTTGTTCCGGGCATGTATGTCGACGAAACCCTTTGGATCAGGGAAGGGGAGACCGTGCCCATCCCGGGAACTGACGGCCATTACTACTTGAAAAACAACCGGTTTACAAAAGAAATGTACGACAGTGAAAAAGAAAAAGACGTATTTTCAGAGGCGATTACTAAAGCGGGTGACGGGACTGTCGCAAAAACATATCAAACCGATGTTGAACTGTATGAAAGAAAAAATGACAGCCTGCCGGGTGAAGCGCCTGAATTGAAGAAAGTGAAAAGCGGCAAGATCAGGGTCAATGACCCGCTGAAATTCGGTTCATATGCACTCTATCAGCTGACTTACAAGGAAGGCGAGCTCGACAAAATGGTGTTTCAGCTGATTGAAAAAGACAGCGGGAAATCTTTCGGCAAAGTGGCAATCGACCTCTTGGAGCCGAAACCGGAATATGATCTTGGCAACGGTTACAAAGTTCATATTGCAAGCTACCTGCCGGACTTTTATTTTAACAAAGACGGAGAGCCGAGCACGAAAACGAGGAATCCGAACAATCCGGCTTTTGTATTCCAGATCACCGCCCCGGATAAGCCTAAAGGAGAAAAGAGTTTCGTTGCGATTCAGGAAACAATCGAAGGTTCTGACGACAATAAATATAAGATGAAGTTTGACCACGTCGAAACGAAGAATCTCTCAGGCCTCACCATTAGAAAAGATTTGACTTTATGGGTGCTCATGGTCGGCGGCGCGATCTTTATGATCGGCGTCATCCAGGGGATGTACTGGCACCACAGAAGGATCTGGCTCAGAACGCTGGCTGGGCATGTGCTCGTCGCCGGACATACGAACAAAAACTGGTACGGGCTGAAGCAGGACTTGAAGGCCGTACTTGAGGATACGGGGATATCCGAACCGGCCGATCAAAAAGAACTGTCAAAGGAAAAAAATAAACGGCCAGCATAGGGAGGGGTTTTCATGGCAGAGTTAAGCGGCAATTTATTGTACGCGGCATTTCTCTTGTATCTCTCAGCGGTCTTCTTTTTTGGCGGCTCCATCAGGAGCAAGGCTTCAGACCGGAAGAAGAAGAACCGCTGGGCGTCGATCGCAGTGTTGATCACGATCATCGGATTTGTATGCCAGTTTGGATATTTTATTGCGAGATGGATCGTTTCCGGACACGCACCGGTCAGCAATCTTTTCGAATTTACAACTGCTTTCAGCATGATGCTCGTTCTGGCGTTCATCATCATCTACTTTATTTACAAGCTGTCTGCTTTGGGGCTGTTTACACTGCCCGTTGTCCTGCTGTTAATCGCATATGCCAGCATGTTTCCGACCGATATCACACCGCTGATTCCGTCGCTTCAAAGCAACTGGCTTTATATTCATGTTACGACTGCAGCCCTCGGACAGGCGATTCTCGCCATCAGCTTTGTCGCCGGCGTGATCTTTCTACTCAAGCATGTGGATCAGTCACAGCCTGGCAAAAAAACGTTCTGGCTCGAATTTGTCATGTTTATGCTTGTGACAACGCTCGCGTTTATCCTTGTCACGACCTCATTCCGCATTGGGGGCTATGAAGCGCAGTTCAAGTGGATTGATAAAGACAACCAGGAAGACGTCATGATTTACGAGCTTCCCGCTCTGATCGGGCCGAACAAAGGCGAACTTTTAACAGAGGAGAGAATGGAGCCGCTTGTCAATGTGCCGCCTATTTTTTCAGGACGGAAGCTGAATACGGTTCTCTGGTCGTTTGGAACCGGCGCATTGCTTTACGGTGTCATCAGGCTGATCATCAGAAAACGCATCAGTCAGCTTCTTCAGCCGCTCGTGAAAAATGTGAACCTTGACCTTGTCGATGAAATCGGCTATCGATCCGTTTCGATCGGCTTTCCGGTTTTTACGCTTGGCGCGCTTATTTTCGCGATGATATGGGCACAGCTGGCATGGAGCAGATTCTGGGGCTGGGATCCGAAAGAAGTCTGGGCGCTGATTACATTTTTGTTTTATGCAGCTTATCTGCATCTCAGGCTTTCAAGAGGCTGGCACGGCGAAAAATCGGCGTGGCTTGCCGTTATCGGTTTTGCCATTATTATGTTTAATCTTATTTTTGTAAACCTTGTCATCGCTGGACTTCACTCTTATGCATGATCCGTGCGGTGCAGGAAGGTCCGGGCTTTTCGCCGGGCCTTCCGCAGCTTATCGTTTTAAATTGGGAAAGGCCATTCTTAGCTTGGCTTACGATCGCTTTTCTAATAAAATGAATGTAAGAAGATTCAAATCAGGAGGTTTACGATGGAACAGACGAAAGAGACAAAAATATTAGTAGTAGACGATGAGGCAAGAATCAGACGACTTTTAAAAATGTACCTGGAAAGGGAAAATTATAAGATCGAGGAAGCCGAGAATGGCGACGAAGCCATCGATAAAGCCCTGGGCAACGAATACGATTTAATCCTGCTCGATTTGATGATGCCAGGAACCGACGGCATTGAAGTATGCCGCCAAGTACGCGACAAAAAAGCCACTCCGATCATCATGCTGACGGCGAAAGGCGAAGAAGCGAACCGGGTGCAGGGCTTTGAAGTCGGAACCGATGACTATATTGTAAAACCTTTCAGTCCGAGGGAAGTGGTGCTGAGAGTCAAAGCGCTCTTGAGAAGATCATCGCAAACCTCTTATCTGAATACAGATACAACGGCAAAAAATGTTCTTGTTTTTTCTCACTTATCCATTGATCACGATGCACACAGAGTTATGGCGGACGGAACCGAAGTCAGCCTGACGCCGAAAGAATATGAACTGCTTTACTTCCTGGCCAAAACTCCTGATAAAGTATACGATCGTGAAAAGCTGCTGAAGGAAGTATGGCAATACGAGTTTTTCGGCGATTTGAGAACGGTCGACACCCATGTTAAACGTCTACGTGAAAAATTGAACAAAGTCTCGCCGAAAGCTGCGAAAAAAATCGTAACGGTATGGGGTGTCGGGTATAAATTTGAGGTCGGAAACGAATGAAGTTTTGGAAGAGCGTAGTCGGTAAACTGTGGTTTACCATACTGCTTTTAGTTTCATTTGTCTTATTTATCCTTACGTTCTTTCTGCTTGAGTTTATTGAAAACTACCATGTCGATGAAGCGGAAGCTGATTTGACAAAGCTCGCCAGCAAGGTGGCCGTCATCATGGAAAACCATAAAGACCAGGAGACGGCCAGATCGATCACATGGGAGCTTGCCGATGAACTGACGAGCATCACCGTTATCAAAAATGAGAATGAATATTGGTATTCACCGCGGGAAAATCAAAAAGTGGCTTCCATTACATTAAAAGATATTAAAAATGATTCCGATCTGAACGAAGCGCTTCAGAAGCATCAAAAAGTGCAGAAGCGGACGGTCATCTCCGATCAAAAGAACGATCAGCTGATTGTCGGTGTACCGTACGGGAAAGGCGAAGATGAAGGCATGGTGTTTCTTTCTCAATCGCTTCTTGCCGTGAAAGATACGACACAGCATACGACAAGGTATATTCTCTTTGCCGCTGCGATTGCGATTGTGTTAACGACGATTTTCGCTTTCTTCCTGTCAAGCCGGATTACCTACCCGCTCAGAAAAATGCGGCAGGGTGCACAGGATCTTGCAAAAGGGAAGTTTGATACGAAGATTCCGATCCTGACCCAGGATGAAATCGGCGAGCTGGCGATTGCCTTTAACCAAATGGGGCGCCAGCTGAAGTTCCATATTACAGCGCTCAATCAGGAAAAGGAGCATTTGTCGAATATCTTAAGCAGTATGGCAGACGGCGTGATCACCATCAATATCGACGGGACGATCCTTGTGACTAACCCTCCGGCTGAACGCTTTTTACAGGCCTGGTATTATGAGCAGAACATGAATGTAAAAGAAGGCCATGAACTGCCTCCTGAAGCGCGTGAGCTTTTTCAAAACACCGTCGGCACGGAGAAGGAGCAGATGATTGAAATGACCCTGCAAGGCAGAACATGGGTGCTGCTCATGAGTCCGCTGTACAATCAGTCACATGTGCGCGGAGCGGTCGCCGTTTTGAGGGATATGACGGAGGAAAGACGGCTTGATAAGCTGAGAAAAGATTTTATCGCCAATGTCAGCCATGAGCTGAGAACACCGATTTCGATGCTTCAAGGGTACAGTGAAGCAATCGTTGACGACATTGCAAGCTCTGAGGAAGAAAAAAAGGAAATCGCGCAGGTCATCTATGACGAGTCTTTACGAATGGGAAGGCTTGTGAATGATTTGCTGGACCTTGCCAGAATGGAGGCGGGCCATATTTCCTTAAACGTAGAACAGGTGGAGCTCCGCGAATTTTTCGAGAGGGTGTTCAGAAAGTTTTACGGAGTGGCCGGTGACAAAGAAATTACGCTTTCTCACAATCTTGATCTGCACGAAGCCAAATTTGTGTTTGATCCGGACAAAATGGAGCAGGTATTAACGAACCTGATTGACAACGCGATCCGCCATACAAATGCCGGCGGCACCGTACATGTCGATGTGCAGTCAGCGCAAAGCGGGCTGAAAATCGCCGTGAAAGACTCGGGCAGCGGCATCCCAGAAGAGGACCTGCCGTTTATTTTTGAACGCTTTTACAAGGCGGATAAAGCAAGGACGAGAGGAAAAGGCGGGACGGGCCTCGGACTTGCGATCGTTAAAAACATCGTCGATGCACACAACGGATCGATCACCGTCCACAGCATGCTGAACGAAGGTACTTCCTTCACGTTTTACATTCCAAGAAATAAGCAGGATGTTGGCCAAATTTGACGAAGAATCTTGTTCCATAAGAAACAAAGAGCACCTGTTCATGAAGAACAGGTGCTCCGTTATTTGAGGGCAACTTGTATCCAAGTTGTAAAATTTCTGCTTATCCTGAAACGTTTTTGCCTTTGTTGCCGTTAAAAGAGTGGGGATTCCAAAAGACAGATGAACATCAGAGGAAATGGATGAAGGATTTGGACAAATGGACTAGTGAAAATCACATATGGACATAATTGCTCCCGTTCTGATCATCTATAAAAGGCCGTTCATTTTTTCTGCGCCTTAAAAGTCCACCAGCACTCCAATTGCGGACCGTCAAAGGAAGAGTTTGGTTTGGATTTATGTATAATCTCTATAGAAGGATGCGAGAAACAAAAGAGGTTTCTAGACAAAATAAGCTTGAAACAGGGAATGAGTGATGACTTTATGGATAAAACCAAAATACTGATTATAGAAGATGATGAAGCAATTGCTGATTTGCTTGCTTACGGGCTGACGTCCGAAGGTTTCGAAACGTGCACGGTCAATAACGGCTCTTCAGGCATGAGGAAATTAGATCAATTCAAACCTGATCTTCTGCTGCTCGATTGGATGCTGCCTGACTGCAGCGGATTGGATATTTGCAAAACAGTGACTGAAAGCTATAATATTCCGATACTGATGATCACCGCAAAATCAGATGTCACGGATAAAATACTCGGGTTGGAATTCGGGGCCGATGACTATATTACAAAGCCGTTTGATCTGCGCGAAGTTGTCGCGAGAATCCGCACGATCCTTCGGCGTCTGGAACAAGCCTATCATGTGAACGAACGGGAAACGGAAAAAGAGGATGAGATCCGGTTTAAAAATATTGTGATCATCCCGGGTGAAAGACTGGTGAAAAAAGACGGGGCAGCCGTCGAATTGACTCCTAAAGAATATGATCTGCTGATGACTTTGGTTGATCATCGGGGAAAAGTTTTTACGCGTTCAGAGCTTTTAGAATTCATTTGGGGATACGATTTTTTCGGTGACACCCGTACAGTTGATACCCATATTCAAAGACTCCGCAAAAAGCTCGATGCAAGCGACTTGATTAAAACGGTGTTCGGTATCGGATATAAATTCGAGAAGCAGGAGGAGTAGAGAGTGTTACGGACCATCAAGGGCAAGTTTATTGTTGGCTTTTTTCTGATTTTTTCTCTCTCTTTCCTTGTGCTCAATCATACGGTTAAGAACGTGATTTGGTCGAGTAATGAAAAAATTGTAACATCGGATTTAGTCGAACTGAAAAAAAACAGTACCGTCTATGTAAACCAGGCATTTTTAATCAATCATTATAAAAACAATGAACTTTATTTCGGTGATATGGCCGATGAAATGGTAGATAATTTGAATCACTCCACAGGAAGCAATGTCGGTGTTTATACCGTGAATGGCGCATTGTTGTCTGCTTCTGATCAGAAGGCGTTTTCCCGTGGAAGTAATGAAGATCTTAAACAGGCGATCAAAGGAAAGACTGCCTATCATATCACCTATAATCGCAATAAAGCAGAAGTGTTTTTTTCATATCCGGTTGTCGTTGAAGGTACAAAGGTAGGCATATTGCGTTTTTCGAAAAATTTTGACCTGCTGTATAAGCAAAGCGGAGAGGTTCTGGATATTGTTTTTTACATCGCGCTTGCCATATTTTTGGCGGCGTTCCTTTTCTCCTATATCCTGTCCAGACATATCACGATTCCGCTCGTCAAGCTGACAGATGCCACCTCGCAAGTCAAGAAGGGCAAGCTGGATATGGATATTCACTTTAATAGGAAAGATGAAATCGGCCAGCTTGCCGTCAACTTTAACGATATGATCAGCAGAATTCGAGAACAAATTTTAACCATTGAAAGGGATCGTGACCGTTTAAAGGAACTGAACGAACAAGAAAAACGATTTTTTGACAATATGACGCATGAGCTGAAAACACCTCTGACTTCCATCCAAGGATATGCAGAGATCATAAAAGATAAAGGGGAATCGGATCGGGTGTTTTTTGATAAAGGAATGAACCACATTGTTGAAGAAAGCAGGCGCCTGCATCATTTGGTGATCAAGCTTCTTGAAGTATCCCGGGAACCTGCCAAGGGAGCTCAATTTGACAGGGTCGAGGCAGGGGAAATTTTAAAAGATGTTTGCGAATCGATGAAGTTTCGGGCAGAACGGTATAAGAAAAGGATTACCTGTGACATTGAAGATGGCCTGTACGTTCACAGTCATGTGAGCAGGCTGCGCCAGCTTTTCATCAATCTGCTGGACAACGCCATCAAATACAGCTTATCTCATTCGGAAATCATCATTAAGGCCGAAATCGTTGGAGAAACCATTCTTTTTACATTCAAGAATCCAAGTGCTCCATTGGAAAATGACCAACACTCCAAAATGTTCCAGCCCTTTTATTCAGTCAATCAGAAGATTAAGGAAGAAGGAAGTGTAGGCTTGGGATTAAGCATTGTGAAAACAATTGTTGACGAACACGGAGGAACAATCGAGATGTACTACAAGGAAAACCAAACAGTGATTCATGTTGAATTAGCTTACGCAAAGGTTGAGAAATGATGAAAAACAAACCGTTTATCATTTGGGCAGGAGTGCTGTTGTTTCTGGCCATTATCGTGTCCAGTTATAATGTCGGAAAAAGATCTGAAACGATTATCATCCCAAGCGGGGAAGACAATCATGTCGATGACCAGAAAACCCGCCCTTTTCAAGTCAATACGATTTATCGCCTTCCAAAAGCAGGGCAGCTGCTTGGGTGGTCTTCACCGGATTCCGTTGTCGGTTTTTTCAAGGGAGATGGGACATCCGAACGTACAGCGCGCAGTCTTCAGCGCCTTTCCTCCCCCTATGAAAAAGCTGAAATCGTAAAAGGCATTGAAAGCAACATGTCCAACCTGAAAATGTCTCCAGACGGAAAGCGTATCGCCGGAGTCACTTTGTCATTAAGTAAGACATCAATGCAGCTGTTTTCGCCGGCGAACGGAAAAAACACAGAAATCGCCAGCATCTCCGCCAGCAATGAGGTCTATGTCCAAGATGTTTCATGGTCAAATAATAGCAGATACGTTTGTTATCTCGTTTTAGATGTTGGGCAGGGGAATCAGACAAGCCTTCGTGTTTATGATACGGATTCCGGAACGCTCAAAACGTATACATTGAATGATTTTGCGGAGAAAGATTCGCTTACGGGAGTTAACATCTCTGATAATGGACGAGATTTTTTGCTTACCGTGTTGCAGCGTTCCGACGAGTACGGAATCAGAATAGGAACGATTGACGGCAACCGCATCAAAATCCAGGACAAGCGTCTGGACAGCCGCGGCGGACCGGTTTGGTTAAACAATGATCAATTTGTATTCCTGGACACAGGGGAAACCCTGTACGAATATGATCGCAGAAACGGCGAGCTTTCTGCTCTGCTCGAAAAAGTAACTGTTTTTAAATTCTCAAACGACTTAAAGAAAATCGCTTACTCTTTGAAGGATGAAGACAATATCTATGCAGGCAAGCTTCAAGGGAAAAATATCCTCTATGAAGAACCGATATACCACGGCACCATCCCTTCGGAAATATATTGGAGCCCGGACGGCAACAGCCTGCTCGTTAGCGCACAATACCAGTATCCTTCTATGGAGAGTGCATCGGCGCGATTTTTAGAAGAACAAGCTTATATCATCACATTTAAATAACCGATCGTTTTATACTTTAATATCAGGCAAAAAAACCTTATTTCAGTTAAATACCGAAATAAGGTTTTTCTTTTTATCCATTCCTTTCTCACTATCCCCTTCAAGGTAATAAGTCTTATTATTTACTGATTAACATCCCTCAAAAAATGATGTTTTTCCTCTTTTTGTGACATTTTGTTTACAAGTTGGCCGAACTTCTGCGATATCTTCCCTTTATATTTAAAGAGCATCCTTCTTATAGAACGTTGTCTTGTATGTGACGAGATTAAAAGAAACCTAGTGATTGATAATTACAGCTTAAGGAGTTGGAAAAAGTGTCAAATTCACCAAAAGAAGATCGTAAATTGAGCGCACTAGGAAAATTAGTGCTGGGTATGTTGATTGTACTGGGGGTGACTTTGTTATGCATTTCGTGGAATGCACTCGCTGGTCCAAAGCAGGAACCGCTAAAAGAAAATTCCTCCGCTTCAGCACCTGTGACGGGAGGCAAACATAAAGCAGAGAAAAAAGAAAATAAGCAAACAGCGCCGGAAATCGGAAAGGTCGTCTATTTGTCATTTGACGACGGGCCGAATCCTGCGGCTTCAGATAAGATCTTAAGTTTGCTCGATAAGTATCATGCAAAAGCTACTTTTTTCATGTTAAAACCGAATATCGAACAAAATCCCGATATTGTGAGAAAAATGGTTGAAAGCGGCCACTCTGTCGGCTCTCACGGAGTGACGCACCAAGTATCGAAAATCTATAAATCTCCTGAAAGCTTTGCAGCAGAAATGAACGATACGTTGAAAACGATCAAAGAAACGACCAACGTTGACACACATTTGATCAGATCGCCTTACGGATCAAAGCCTTATATTACCGGTCCATTTCAAGAAGTCATTAAGCGCGACCACTTTAATCTTTGGGACTGGACTGTTGATTCAGAGGACTGGAAATCTGCAAATACAAACGGTCAATTCGTCAATAATGTGATTCAGCAAGTCAATAACCTTTCCGGTGTTGAGCCGCTTGTCGTATTAATGCATGAAAAACCGACAACTGCGGCCCATTTGGAGAAACTATTGAAATACTTTCAGGAAAACGGATATGAAATGAAGCCTATTCATGATTCGATAAAACCGGTTCATTTCAGATGGAATTAAAAAATATGACCTGGATCAACAAGGAAGGGATACTATGGTGAAAATGAGAAAAAGAAAACTAAAGATGAAAAATGTGATATTGTTCGCCCTCGCGCTAGTGATAACGATTGGCAGTGTGGTTTCATACGGGATTTACCGTACCGTCGCAAAATCAATAAATGGAATGTACGAGCCTCTTCACAGGGATGCCGAGCAGAAGGATACTGCTCCGCACCATCCTATATCCATTCTCTTATTAGGGATAGATGAGCGCCCTGGTGATAAAGGACGACCGGATTCTATGATTGTGATGACGATTAACCCGGAGACAAAGAAAACGACAATGACAAGTATTCCGCGTGATACAAGGGTGTTTATCAAATCGAAGAATAAATTTTCGAAAATGAATTCGGCCTACACCTATGGCGGAATTGAAGGGACCGTTGAAACTGTAGAACAATTTTTGAACATTCCCATCAATTATTATATTAAAATCAATATGGATGGGTTTAAAGATATTGTCGATGCAATTGGCGGCATTACGGTGGATAATCGGATTGATTTCACCCTTGAAGGCGTGCATCTGTCAAAAGGAAAGCAGCATCTTAATGGCAAAACTGCTTTGACATATGCTAGGATGAGAAAAGACGATCCCCGCGGTGATTTTGGACGTCAAGAGCGTCAGCGTGAGATCATCAATGAAATCATTCATGAAGGTGCCCAATTAAAATCATTAACAAACTATCAAGGAATTTTGACAGCATTAGAAAAAAACATCAAAACAAACTTAACACTGGACAAGATGATCGATATTCAACATTCTTATAAAGAAGCTGCCAAGGATATTAAACAGATAGAAATTGAGGGTGAAGATAAAAAAGTTGACGGCTTATGGTATCACCTGGTGACTGACGAAAAGAGAAAGGAGATTTCCAAAAAGCTTCGCCAACAATTGGACTTAAAGTCATAAACGAATGAAAATCAGTCCATTTCAAAGGATCCGCCTTTAGGAACGTTCCGATTATGAGTATACGGACGCAGCTTAGTGAGAAAGCGGAAGTTCCTGTAAGCTTGGCACCTGTTCATTTAGAACGGGTGCTTTTATGCTTGTTAAGTTAAAATTAAGCTTAACTTTAGTTAAACCCCCTTTCCATTTTCATATGTTCGTAATATAGTTGTAATAGTTGTAATGTAACCTTTTAAGATTGACAAACGACAATAAATTGAACGGAGGGGTTTCAGGTGGAAGAAACCTTTCAGAAAATATATGATCAGTATCATCAGGATTTATTTCAGTTTTTATTTTATATGGTAAAAGACAAAAACCAGGCAGAAGACTTAGTTCAGGAAGTATACATCCGCGTCCTGCATTCTTATGAAACATTTGAAGGCAGAAGCAGCGAAAAAACCTGGCTTCTTTCGATTGCGCGGCACGTTGCGATCGACTGGTTCAGAAAGCAGCAGACGATCCGCCAGCGGATTTTGGGGACGTTTGACTGGGAGAAGCAAGATGTAAAAGACCGTAAGCCTCTGCCTGAGGACATCGTGATGCAGAATGAAAACCTGAAGGAAATTTTCGAGGCCCTTGACAGGTGTACGCTTGATCAAAGATCCGTTATCGTATTGCGGTTTATCCAAGGGTATTCGATCAGTGAAACGGCAAAAGCCTTAAATTTTTCCGAAAGCAAGGTGAAAACCACTCAGCACCGCGGTCTGAAAGTGCTTCGTAAACAGATGGAGCTTTTGAAGGAGGATCCAAAGAATGAAGAAGTCAGAATGGAACGAAGAACGGCTGAAGGCGTTACTAAGCCAACTTCCAACGGTTAAGGATAATCGTTCGGCAAATCAGATCTATCAAAAGCTGATTTTCGCACCAAAGCGTAAATCACCGAAAAAACGGGTCGGCGCATTTGCTGCTACAGTTTTGGTTCTCTTTCTTCTGATGCTGATCACTCCTCAATTAATCGAACAGATCAGATCTCAAAACAGCGCCGACGCCAACATTTCATCTGACGGAAAATTGGTGCAGACGGAGGCTGATGCTGCCAAGTCTGAACCTGCAAATACGTTTGTCGTCTCCCAGAATCAAAAAGACGACTATATCACCTTCGCTTTCCTTGACAAGTCCAAGTCTGTCGTTGTCCCGATAAGTCTTGAGAAAAGCATAAGCATGACGAATCTTGAAGATGCACTTCACGCATACAGCCGGCTTAAAGTGGACCAATTTACATCATTTGATACATCTTATCTTGATCAGGTGAAGTTCAAAGAACAGAAAAACGGTAAAAAACTGACGATTCAAGTAAATGAAAAAATACCGGAGCTTTCAGTGGAAGATTTCGAACGGCTGAAAAATGTGATCAACGAAACCTTTAAATGGGGTTCATATGATTCTGTTTTGTTTATTTCCGATGATGAATCTGGCGTTGAATTTGAATCATTCGGAATGCTCGCTGATATGGCGATTATGCATCAGACGCAAAAAGGCTACTATTTATATGAAAGCTCTGACGGACGCCGGTTCCTTGCACCTTCAAGCGAATCTTACGAAACGGTGCAGGAAGCGATAAAGATGATGAAAGTTAAAGAAAGCGGCACTCATTTACAACCCATTCTATCCGATGATACAAAGATTGAAGATATTCAAAAGAATGGAAAAGAACTGATCATTCAATTTTCTTCCTCCGCGAATATTGAAAATAAACCTGAAGACGTTTTGATGGTTGAAGGCCTTCTATTGACCGCCAAAGATTTCGGGTTCACAAAAGTGAAATTTAAAAATGCATCCACAACCAAGGTCGGCGCCTATGACTTGTCGAAATTTGTACAGGTTCCTTACGCACCGAATCCGATAACGATAGAAAGCTAAAAGACTCCCCGCGCGGAGTCTTTTTTTGATGTATAAAATGTATTGATTTGGAAGTATACTAAGCTGTCTCCGAATAGGGGGAATTTTACCGCAGATGCTTGTAATAGGAGGATATGGAAACCCTTGAAGATACTCAGACATCAAAACTTCCTGTTCGCGATCGCATGGCTTTCGGGGCTTGCGTTTCTCGTCACTACGCCGGGAGCGGCAGCTTCAGAGTGGATTGAACCGATTAAAGGGGAGATCACAGATCAATTCGGGACGAGAGACGGAAAACATAAGGGGCTTGACATTGCCGCTCCTGAAGGGGAAGCTGTAGCGGCAGCCGCAGACGGAACGGTAAGCAAATCGTATCAATCGGACTCCTACGGCCACGTGATATTTATCAAACATGACAACGGATATGAAACCGTTTATGCCCACTTAAGCAAACGCCTGAAAAAGGAAAAAGAACGGGTGAAAAAAGGCGAGCAAATCGGAATCATCGGCAATACGGGAATATCGACCGGAACCCACCTGCATTTTGAAATGCATCACGGTTCATGGACTGAAGATAAAAGATATGCAATCAATCCGCTGACGGTGCTTCGTGAAGAAGCGTTCCAGCAAAATTCGGTCCACGTTCATCAAAACACCGGGACAATGAGCGGTGCCGTAACTGTTCAAAAAGGGGACACGCTCTGGAAAATCAGCAAGGATAGCGGTATATCTATCGAGGAGATCATGAGAATAAACGGGTTGAAACATTCGAAGCTTAAGGCCGGCCAAACACTCCGCCTTCATGACGATGAACCGAAGACCGGCACATATGTGGTGCAGAAAGGGGATACGCTTCATCATATCGCCGAAAAAATGGGCGTTACTGTCCGGCACCTCAAAGAATGGAACGATTTGAAAGGCGAACAGATTTATCCCCGCCAGCTGCTTGAGATCAGGGAGAGTTCCTAAAAAAAACGGAACCCGAAAGGAATTTCTTTCAGGTTCCGGGGCTTTTTATTAAGGAAGGTCGATGACTTTAACAGACACGATATCCGGGATGTTTTTCAGCTCATTTAAAATATCGTCCTCAAGGTGGCGGTCAAATGAAAGCATCATGATCGCTTCTCCGCCTTTTTCTTTTCGGCCCACCTGCATAGTGGCGATGTTGATGTCATGGTCTCCTAAAATTCGTCCGACATGGCCGATAGCCCCCGGTTTATCCTGGTGGTGAATATACACAAGGTGTCCAGCCGGATAAAAATCGATATCAAAGCCGTTTAAGGCAACGATGCGACCGCCGAAGTTCGGAATGTACGTCGCTCTTAAAGAGAATGTCGTCACATCTCCGGTTACAGTCACAGAAATGCAGTTTTCATAGCCTGACTCATTGGAAGAAATTTTTTCGCTGAAGCTGATGCCGCGCTCTTTCGCGACAGTGCCGGCATTCACTTCGTTGACGGTAGCCGCGACCCTCGGCTTCAGGAATCCGGCCAAAAGGCTTTTCGTAATAAATGACGTTTCAAGCTTGGCGATAGAGCCTTCATATTGAATGGCTACATCTTGAACAGGCTCATTCATACACTGAGACACAAGGTTTCCGATCGTATTGGCAAACTGATGATAAGGCTGGATTTTTTCGAATGAATCCTTTGTCATGGCCGGAAGGTTGATCGCGGACATCACAGGATTTCCTTGCGCATATTGAAGGACTTCTTCGGAAACTTGTGCAGCGACATTCAGCTGAGCTTCTTTCGTTGAAGCGCCCAAGTGAGGAGTCGCGACCACAAGCGGATGATCGATCAGTTTTGAATCGACCGGAGGCTCGACTTCAAACACATCGAGGGCAGCGCCTGCGACATGTCCGCTTTCCAAAGCTTCCAAAAGCGCCGCTTCATCGATGATCCCGCCTCTTGCACAGTTCACGAGACGAACGCCTTTTTTCGTCTTTGCGATGGTTTCTTTGTTCAAAAGTCCCTTCGTTTCTTTTGTGAGTGGGGTATGAACTGTAATAATGTCAGCGCATGCCAGAACTTCTTCAAAGCTGTTCGCGTTAACGCCGAGCTTGCTTGCCCTTTCTTGCGTCAGGAACGGGTCAAATACATGAACGGTCATGCCGAACGCTTTTGCGCGGCTCGCGATTTCGCTTCCAATGCGGCCCATTCCGATGATGCCGAGCGTTTTTCCGTAAAGCTCTGAACCGACGTAAGCCGAACGATTCCACTCCCTGGATTTAACGGAGATGTTTGCCTGCGGAATATGTCTCATTAACGCTGAAAACATTGCAAAAGTATGTTCAGCAGTTGAAATTGTATTTCCGTTTGGTGCGTTTACGACGATGACACCGTGCTTTGTCGCCTCGTCAATATCGATATTGTCGACGCCGACACCTGCTCTGGCAACAATTTTTAGCGAAGTCATCTTTTTAAACAATTCTTCGGTCACCTTCGTGGCGCTCCGCACCAAGAGAGCGTCAAACGTATGAAGCTCGTCTTCCGCTTCCGCAACATTCTTTTCTACAATTTCAATAAAATCTGCTTCCATTAATGGTTTGAGGCCGTCGCTGGACATTTTATCTGAGACCAATACTCGAAACATGTAAGATTTCCTCCTAAATAAGCGTCATAAATATCTGATAATTTACCATATTCCATAAAGGGTGTCAATGAGTTTCGCGCGGAAAGACGAAAATTAAAAATGAAATAACTGTGAATGTGCGGTTTTTAGTGTGTGGAAAAAGTGAGTTTGCCGAAATATCCTGAAGGACGTCCCAAAACAGCTCAATAAGCTTTGAATCTGTACATTTTTTCACAATTCATTTATAATACTATCAGTATCAAAAATAAATAAGATCAATCTTCGGGGCAGGGTGAAATTCCCTACCGGCGGTGATGAGCAAGCGCTCTAAGCCCGCGAGCCTCTTTAGGGGCAGGATTCGGTGCGATTCCGAAGCCGACAGTATAGTCTGGATGGGAGAAGATGGAGGTTCCGTGCGTTTTGAAATGATATTTTCAAACGTTTATTTGACCTGTCTGTAAAACAGCCCCGCTTTTTCAATAAAGCGGGTTTTTTGTTTAGGGCAGGGGGAAAGAACCATTCCTCTTTTCGTGAGATGTGATCGAAAAGGAGAGAGTGACAAAATGAAACACAACAAGGTGAGACGTCTCGTCTCAATCAGCATGCTGAGCAGCATCGCATTTATTTTAATGATGCTGAGTTTTCCGATCTTGGGGGCATTCCCGTATTTAAAAATCGATTTTAGTGATATCCCGGCACTGCTCGCTGTTATTTTGTATGGTCCGGGAGCCGGAATTGCTGTTGAAGCGATCAAAAACGTGCTGAATTACTTTATTGCCGGAAGCGCCTCAGGCGTTCCGATTGATCAGGCGGCTAACTTCATTGCCGGAACATTGTTTATCCTGCCGGCGGCTGTGCTGCTTAAAAAATCAAGTTCTGCCAAAGGGTTTGTCGCAGCTCTTTTCGCAGGGACGCTTGTGATGGCCGTTTCGATGAGCATTTTAAATTATCTATTATTTCTGCCTGCCTACACTTGGTTTTTAAATGCTCCAGTGCTGTCGGGAGAAGCGCTCAAAACCACAGTTTTGGCCGGAATCCTGCCATTTAATTTCATCAAAGGCATCGCTGTGGCTCTCGTGTCCACGCCGATTTTCCTTTCGTTGAAGCCGCGGCTGAAGGAAAACGTCCGCATGGCCGCCAAATAAATAGACATGAAAAATGCCCGGCACAGTGCCGGGCATTTTCAGCTGCAGAAGGAGCCGGCTTCTTTTTGCTTGTTGGCGAAGCAGTGCTTATCTGGATAAAAAAACATCCGGCACTTTGTGCACCGGATGTTTTTTTGCTTTATTCGTGTTTAAGCGGGTCGCCTTCGAACGGCTCATCCGCAACTTTGATCGAATCTGTAGGACAGCCTTCAAATGCGTCCATCATGTCTTCTTCCAAGACGTCAGGGACTTCGACGACACCCTGATTGTCGTCAAGGGTGACAAACGCGATTCCCTCATCGTCGTAATCATAAATATCAGGAGCCGCAGCACCACAAGCTCCGCATGCGATGCACGTATCTTTGTCTACAATTGTATATTTTGGCATGAATAAAAAACCTCCCAGATTGTTCTTCGTTGGAACAAATGGTTTAACCCTCTATCTATCCGATATGAAACCTATTCCCATTCCTTATTGTAATGGTGTTAATCTTACATTTCAACTCAAAAATATTGAGAATGCTTATCACACAAGGGTTCTACTGCTAACATACCCCTTTTATATGAGTTTAAACGTCGATTTCTCCGCAAAATCTGTTAAAATAAAAAGAAGAAAAGATCGAATGTTGCCGGAAGATTGTAGGTGATGATATGCCGGTTCATTTTTTTGACGCCATTGTGCTCGACATTCTGTCATCCATGAAGGGTGAGCGTTCTTCAAGCGCGGTCTATCATTTATTAAAAGGAAAAAGGTCGTCACAGACGATACAGGACGCCGGTTTATTTGCCGTTTCAAAATACTTTGGCTTTTGTTCGGCTCTATCCAGAGAGCAGGTGACAGTCAGCGTTCAACAATTGAAACAGGAGTCTTTGGTCAGAGAAAAAGCGGAAAGCGGCGCTTACATCGTCACCGAAAAAGGAGAAGCGGAACTTGCCGGCTTTTTTGCCCTTTACCCGTGGCCCCGCCATTTTCACGGCGGCTATTATCAGGCGGCAGCCAAAATCATGTGGGCAAGGATGTCGCTTTTGATTCAGGTGCTCTCCAACAAACTTTACCGCGAACGCGTGTATTTACCGATCGTAAAAGATTATCAGATTCAGAACTGGGTTAAACAATATTTAAGAAGTCGGAATGCCGCTGAAACAGCAGCCCAGTTTCACCATGAGCTGAAAGAGAAGCTGTCTGTTTTGAACGATGATGAACAGGCCGCTATTTTTGTCCACTCCCTGACTTCCGGGGCAAAAGCGGGCTATACATTTAGACAGCTTTCCGAAAAAATGGACCTTGATGAGTGGTACATATATGCACTGTTTTGGGATGTTCTGCATTATTTTATTCAATCCGCCCAAAATGGTGAAAGTCCGCTTTTTCAAACGCTTATTCAGGACATTCCTTTGAATGATGGCTTGACACAATCGACGAGAAAAACGCTTTTTCTTATAAAAGAAGGGCATACAATAGACCGGATCGCAGACATTCGAAAGCTGAAAGCGGCGACGATCGAGGATCACATTGTGGAAATTGCCATTCATGATCCGTCTTTTTCCATCGATCAGTACGTGTCGAAAGAGGAGCAGAAAATCATTGCCGATTATGCGAAAGCGAACCAAACCAATAAAATCAGACAAATTAAAGAGGGGCTCGGCGGCCGATACAGCTATTTTAAAATCCGCCTGGCCTTGTCGAAAACGGTGATCAGGAATGGATAAACTTCATCAGGCGCTCCGCCGGTACTTTGGTTATCATACTTTTAAAAACGGCCAGGAAAAGATCATCAAAAGCGTGCTGGAGGGGCGGGACACGGTGGCGATGCTTCCGACAGGAGGCGGGAAATCGCTGTGCTACCAGCTTCCCGGATTGTTGAAAGACGGAACCGTCCTGATCGTCTCACCGCTTTTGTCTTTAATGGAAGACCAGGTGCAGCAATTAAAAATGCGCGGAGAGAAGCGGGCCGCGGCCTTGAACAGCGCTTTGACACACCAGGAAAAAAATGACGTATTAAGTCGGCTTCACAGCCTCAAATATCTGTATATTTCACCAGAAGCCCTCCAATCCGGCCAAGTGCTAAAAAAGCTTCAATTGCTCAATGTCAGCCTTTTTGTCGTTGATGAAGCTCACTGCATTTCACAATGGGGGCATGATTTCAGGCCTGATTATTCGAAGCTTGGAGACATCAAGGCGCTCCTCGGTCATCCCGTCACCCTGGCGCTTACAGCGACGGCAACCGAAGCGACATTGAAGGACATTTCTAATATGCTGGGGCTTAAAGGCGCCAATTATTTGATCCATTCCGTTGATCGCCCGAACATTGCGCTTCATATTGAAAAGTTGCGGGATACCGCTGAGAAGACGGAGCGACTGACAGGGCTGGTTCAAAAGCTACAAGGTCCCGGTCTTGTTTATTGCCCGACAAGAAAATGGGCTGAAGAACTGGCTGACAAGCTTCGTGATGAGACAAAATTGAGAACGGGATTTTATCATGGCGGGATGGAGGCAAGCGACAGGATGCTGATTCAGCAGCAGTTCATTCGCAACCAGCTTGATGTAGTCTGCTGCACGAACGCCTTCGGTATGGGAGTTGACAAGCCTGATGTCAGATATGTGATCCATTTCAGCCTCCCGCAGACGACAGAGGCGTATCTACAGGAAATCGGACGTGCGGGCAGGGATGGAAAGCAGAGCGTCAGCATTTTGCTGAAAGCTCCGGGAGACGAGGAAATCCAGGAGCAGCTCATTCAAATGGAAGCACTCTCTCAAAGTGATATCGGCTTTTTATACGAAAAGCTTGCCGGAGTGAAAGATGAGCGAAACCGGCGGGAAGTTCTACAGCAGGCCGGTTTATCGGAAACGCAAGCCCGCCATTTTCTACATCTTTATCAGAAGGTGCATCACCTTGGCGATGACGGCCGGGAGGTCATTCAGAGGGAGATGGACAGCCGCAGGGAGCTCAAGTTGAAAAAAGCGGCTGGGTTCGCCGCCGTCACCGAAAGCGAAGGGTGTTTCAGGGAAAGCTTGCTCGCTTATTTTAATGAACAAAAAGAACCGCTGGAAACGGATGACACAGCGTGCTGTACATCCTGCGGTTTAAGTCTTGAAGCATACGAAGCCAAAGGAGACCGTCCGTCTATGAACAAATTGACAGCGTGGGAAGAAGAATTAGATGCCATATTTGCCGCCAGCTGTGATCGTGTATGCTGAAAAAGCAGTCGGAAATCATACGTCGCCTGTCAGACAGGGAAATGCTGAAACAGCTCTATTTTTCCCAGATGCTGATGCTTTTTACCGCATTATTGATGGGCATCTTTTTATTTGATGATGCAGACGATTTTTTGTCGCTTTGGAATCCATCGGACTTGAGCATCTTGAAATACGGGGCGCCGCTCGCGGCTCTCGTGATTATCGCCGACCTGATGGTGATGAAATGGGCTCCGAAGCATATGTATGACGATGAAGGGATAAATGAAAAGCTTTTTCGTGAACGCTCGTACCCGCATATCGTGATTCTTACCCTTTTCATTGCATTTGCAGAGGAAATATTGTTCAGAGGCGTTATTCAGACGCATTTCGGTCTCTGGGCAGCGAGCATTATTTTCGCGATTTTGCATTTTCGTTATTTGAAAAAATGGCTGCTGTTTGTAATGGTTGTGTCCATCAGCTTTTTGCTCGGATTGAGCTTTGAATGGACAGGGAATTTATTCGTTCCTGTGACGGCACACTTTTTGATCGATGTTGTATTTGCGTGCCAGATTCGTTTTCAACACGTAAGGAGGAGTTCGCATGACGGAGATGTCAAGGATAGAGAGGAAGAAGAAGGAGCAGGAGAAGACCCGTGCTGAAATGAGCCGGGAGGCGGCCGCGGCTGTTGAACTGAAGACACCTGATGATGACATTCCTTCCAGGCAGACGTATCACAAAAAAAAGAAGCACAGCAAAAAAAAGAATAAAGACAGAAATCCGCTATTCACGTCACTTGCAGTCATGTTTGTTTTCATTCCGATCATCGTCTTCGTGGTGTTTATGTACATGCTGAACCAAGACAAAGGCGGCGATTCCAACTCTGATCAGTATGATAATGTGTTTTATGAAAACAAATCCGGTGAGACGGGAATGACGAATGAAAATCAAAACGGTGAACAAGAAGCGGATCAAAAGGCGGCTTCGCAGCATACAGCCGCCGCCCTTCAAGAAGAAAAGCTGAAAGAGAGCAAACAATCGGAAAATAAAGAGAATGAACCGTCAAAAAAAGACGAGCAAAAGGAAAAAGAGCAGCCTAAAGAGGCAAAAAAAGCTGAGGAGAAGCCTGTCGCTGCAAAGAAGCCTACCGCGCCGAAGCAGCCTGCGAAACAAGAGAAGAAAACGGCAAGCGCAGCTCAAACGCCGCCCGTTCAGCAAGCGCCGCAGCCCAAAAAGGTGCTGAAGCACACGGTTGGCGAAAAAGAGACGCTCTATCGGATTTCGATGAAATATTATAAGAACCGGTCAGGAGAGGAAAAAATCCGCAATTATAATCAATTATCAGGCAACAATGTCTACACCGGCCAGATTCTGAATATCCCGATTTATTAACAATGGCATCATTTTGCCCGCGAATACATATACATTGTACTATCAAATAGGACAAGGTGTGAGGACTGTGGGAAGCGAGCTTGAAGAGCTGAACCGTTTTACGGACGAACCGACGAAACAAATGCTCCGCGCCTTAATTAAAAGGAAGAAAAAGTACGAAAACTATGCCAGACAGACATTCAGGTGGCAGGCGCTGGCGGCGATATGCGCGGTTTCGTTTTGTTTGTTTGCAGCGTCAAAAGGGCTCGGGCAAAACGGCTTCCTTTCCGGCTTGCTGAATGACTCCGTCTACCTGCTTTGGATTTTGTCGGCCGCTTTTGCATACAGCACCGCTTACTATTTTAAAAAGAAGGAAGAAAAAGCAGAAGGGGAATTTCATAAGCTGAGATGCGAGATTATTCAGAAAAGCACGGATTTATGGCCCCAGCCTGAAGAGTGGAAATCAAGGGAAACGGTTTTTAAGATCATGAAACAGCAGTATGACATTAATCTTTATTTCGAAAGCAAATAAAAAAGACGTTTTCTTATTAAAAGAAACGTCTTTTTGCATAAAGCCGTCTTATGATAAACAAAACAGATTGGAGAATGCACATGATCTATTGGCTCAGTCTGGCTTCGGCCGTTTTCATCGGTTTTGCTGCTTTAGTGTGGAAAATGTCAGGTATCGCACGAGAAAACCGGGTATTGAAAGCCGAGTTTTTGCTCAGGCGCCTAAATAACGAATTGACCGTCTTTTTTATTTCGGATATTCATAGGCGGACAGTCAGTGAAGACATTATTCGTGAAGTGAAAGAACACGGGGTTCAGCTCGTCTTGATCGGCGGCGACTTAGCGGAGGGCGGCGTTCCTTATTCGAGAATTGAAGAAAATATCAAAAGGCTTTCAAGTTTGGGAAAAACGTATTTTGTATGGGGAAATAACGATTATGAAGTTGATCAGGAAAGGCTGCAGGAAATATTCAGGGCACACGGCGTAACGCCTTTGCGCAATGCTTCGGTTTTGCATGACCATCAAGGACAAGCCGTCAATATTTGCGGAGTGGATGACATCAGGCTCGAATTGGATGATTACCCGGCAGCGCTCAGAGGCGTGCAACAGGATTTTCCGACCATCCTTGTGTCACATAATCCGGAGATTCATCATCAAATACAGGAGACGGACGGTATTGATCTCATATTGAGCGGTCATACCCACGGAGGACAGATTCGCCTCGGCAGATTCGGGCTCTGTGAAATCGGAGGAAACGGAACCGTTCATCAGGCGCCGTACTTGATCAGCAACGGCTATGGCACATCGAAGCTTCCGCTGCGGCTGGGAGCGAGGCCGGAAACCCATCTGATTAAGCTGGTCCCGGGACCCTGCATGGACGGAAACTGATGCTTTTTCACTGAAAAGGAACGAAAAGGCGGCATTGTGCTTGTCTTCCGCCCAAACACAGTGTAAACTGGTATCAAAATTAAGAACCTATGACTCATCATCTCCATATAATAAGATATATGATGTGTGCAAGAAGAGGCAGGAGGGAACGTTATGCGGCTTGAGCGTCTAAATTATAATAAGATCAAAATCTTTCTGACACTTGACGATCTGACAGACCGGGGGCTGACGAAAGAAGACCTTTGGAAAGACTCATTTAAAGTTCAGCAGCTGTTTAAAGACATGATGAACGAAGCGAATACAGAGCTCGGGTTCGAAGCGAATGGCCCAATCGCTGTTGAAGTGTATTCTCTTCAAGCACAGGGAATGGTCATCATTGTCACAAAAAATCAAGAAACAGATGAAGACGATAATGAGTATGATGAGGACTATATTGAAATGCAAGTCAAACTTGGCGAAAGTGTTGACATTATATATGAATTTCAAACGTTTGAGCATCTGATTGAACTTTCCAAAAACCTGGACCGCATCGGTATTCAAGGCGGGACAGTCTACCACTATGAAGACAGATATTTCTTAAGTCTCGACGATTTTGACTCCCATGAGGCTGACGGCGTGATTTCGATTTTAGCCGAATATGGGAATCCGACGACTTTAACGATTTACAGGCTTCAGGAATACGGAAAGAAAATCATGGAAAACAATGCCGTTCAGACCATTCAGACATATTTCAAATAGCCCGCATTCAAAAAAGATATTCTGCTGTGTTAAACAGCAGTTTTTTTCTGCCGAAAATAAGAATATAACAAAAAAGATTTTTCTCGAATATTTTCACGAAAAATGGTTGATTGTTCTTTGCATGATTAGTGCAAGGGTGTATACTATTCTCTGAAAGGACAACATGCCAGAAAGACTTTAGGAGGTTAACTTATAATGGTAGCCGATCAAAACACCGGTCATACTGAAGAAAACACACATGACGTTTTGAAATCAACGCAAACGGTGATACATAAGGCGCTTGAAAAATTGGGGTATCCTGAAGAGGTGTATGAATTACTAAAAGAACCGATCCGTTTTTTAACGGTGAAAATTCCGGTTCGCATGGACGATGGATCTGTTAAGATTTTCACGGGCTACCGAGCCCAACACAATGATGCAGTAGGGCCGACAAAAGGCGGCATCCGTTTTCATCCGGGAGTTACAGAAAAAGAAGTTAAAGCGCTTTCTATTTGGATGAGTCTGAAATGCGGCATCATCGACCTTCCATATGGAGGCGGAAAGGGCGGGATCATCTGTGATCCGCGGGATATGTCCTTTCCTGAACTGGAACGTTTAAGCAGAGGGTACGTCCGGGCGATCAGCCAAATTGTCGGACCGACAAAAGACGTGCCGGCTCCCGATGTATTTACCAATTCTCAAATCATGGCATGGATGATGGACGAATATTCAAGAATCGACGAATTCAACTCGCCGGGCTTCATTACCGGCAAACCGCTCGTTTTAGGTGGTTCTCACGGCAGAGAA
Source organism: Bacillus paralicheniformis (assembly GCF_001042485.2). Lineage (GTDB taxonomy): Bacteria > Bacillota > Bacilli > Bacillales > Bacillaceae > Bacillus > Bacillus paralicheniformis. The sequence goes on along the minus strand of NZ_LBMN02000036.1, from coordinate 219,341 downwards.
TCTGCGACAGCAAAAGGGGTTACAATCTGCATTAAAGAGGCGGCGAAAAAGAAAGACATCGACATTGAGGGAGCTTCTGTCGTCGTGCAGGGGTTCGGAAACGCGGGAAGCTACCTTGCGAAATTCATGTATGACGCGGGTGCAAAAGTTGTCGGCATTTCTGATGCATACGGCGGCCTGTATGATCCTGAAGGGCTTGACATCGATTACCTGCTTGACCGCCGGGACAGCTTTGGAACGGTCACAAAGCTGTTTAATGACACCATTACAAACAAAGAACTGCTGGAGCTGGAATGCGACATTCTGGTGCCGGCTGCAATAGAAAATCAAATTACTGCGGAAAACGCCCATAACATCAAGGCGAAAATCGTTGTTGAAGCAGCCAACGGCCCGACGACGCTCGAAGCGACGAAAATTCTTTCCGACCGCGGCATTCTTCTTGTACCGGACGTGCTGGCAAGCGCCGGCGGTGTAACCGTATCCTATTTTGAGTGGGTGCAAAACAACCAGGGATTCTACTGGACTGAAGAAGAAGTTGAAGAACGTTTGGAAAAAATGATGGTCAAGTCGTTCAACAATATTTACGAAATGGCGCACAACCGCAGAATCGACATGCGGCTTGCAGCCTATATGGTGGGCGTCCGCAAGATGGCGGAAGCATCCCGCTTCAGAGGCTGGATATAGGTTCAAACATTTGCAACAACCCAAAAAATCTCCTATCATAAAATAGGAGATTTTTTGATTTGCCGGATATGACAGGAGATGAACGGAACATGAAAGAAGAAAAAGTGATCATTATCGGCGGCGGCCCCTGCGGGCTTTCAGCAGCTATTCACATGCAAGAGATCGGAATAGATGCACTCGTCATTGAAAAAGGAAACATCGTCAACAGCATTTATCAATATCCTACACACCAAACCTTTTTCAGCTCAAGCGAAAAACTGGAGATTGGCGATGTGGCTTTTATTACTGAAAATCACAAGCCGGTCAGAAATCAGGCGCTTTCTTATTACAGGGAAGTCGCCAAGCGGAAAAATTTGCGGATCAACGCGTTTGAGAAAGTTCAATCCGTAACAAAAACAGAGAATAACCAATTTATCGTGGAAACATCAAAGGATACGTATTTGTCGTCATTTTGCGTTATCGCAACGGGATATTATGACAACCCGAACTATATGAACGTCCCGGGAGAAGACCTTCCGAAAGTATTCCATTATTTTAAAGAGGCTCATCCGTATTTTGATAAAGATGTTGCGGTTATCGGCGGGAAAAATTCAAGCGTCGACGCGGCGATGGAGCTCGTTAAAGCAGGCGCAAGAGTGACCGTGCTGTACAGAGGGAACGAATATTCCTCCAGCATCAAACCGTGGATCCTTCCCGAATTCCTTTCGCTTGTTAAGCACGGAAAAATCAGAATGGAATTCCGAGCGGTCGTCAAAGAAATTACGGAAGACGAGCTGATTTTTTCTGTCGACGGAAAAGAGACCAAGATTAAAAATGATTTTGTATTCGCTATGACAGGCTATCACCCTGATCACGGCTTCCTTCAAAAAATGGGAGTCGAAATTGACGCGGATTCGGGCCGTCCTTCCTTTAATGAAGAAACGATGGAGACGAACGAAGAAGGCATCTTCATCGCCGGCGTTATTGCGGCCGGGAACAACGCAAATGAAATCTTTATTGAAAACGGACGTTTTCACGGCGGCTTAATTGCAGCTGAAATTGCTAAACGAATATAAAACCGATATTTTATGATTTGTATCAGGCAAAAGAGAGCATATTCTATATATAGATGTGCTCTCTTTTTTATCGGCACACAGATCAACACGAAAAGGGGCAGCCTGACATGGAAAAGAAAGTAGCTCTTATTACAACGGGAGGAACGATCGCCAGCCGGAAAACCGAAAGCGGCAGGCTTGCGGCAGGGGCGATCAGCGGTCCTGAATTAGCCGAAATGTGCAGCCTGCCGGAAGATGTCCAGATCGATGTCTATCCGGCGTTTCAGCTTCCGAGTATGCATATTACATTTCAGCATTTACTAGAACTCAAACAAACCGTCGAACGCGTTTTTCAGGACGGCAGCTATGACGGCGCGGTTGTGACGCATGGGACGGACACGCTTGAAGAAACCGCTTATTTTTTGGATTTAACCTTGCAGGATGAGAGGCCGGTCGTTGTCACAGGTTCACAGCGAGCCCCCGAGCAGCAAGGGACAGATGCATATACAAATATCAGACACGCCGTTTATACAGCGTGCAGCCCAGATATAAAAGGAGCCGGCACGGTCGTTGTTTTTAACGAGAGGATCTTTAACGCGCGCTACGTTAAAAAAGTGCACGCTTCGAATCTGCAGGGTTTTGACGTATTCGGCTTCGGTTACTTGGGTATTATTGACAATGATAAAGTATACGTTTATCAAAAGCCCTTAAAGCGGGATGTTCATCAGCTGCAAAGACCGCTTCCTGAAGTGGACATCGTCAAATGCTATCTAGATGGAGACGGCAAGTTTATCAGAGCCGCCGTCCGCGAGGGTGCAGCAGGGATCGTCCTTGAAGGAGTCGGAAGGGGACAGGTGCCGCCGAATATGATGGGCGATATTGAACAAGCTTTAAATCAGGGCGTTTATATCGTCATCACGACGAGTGCAGAGGAAGGCGAAGTGTATACGACCTATGACTATGCGGGCAGCAGCTATGACCTCGCGAAAAAAGGGGTCATCTTAGGCAAGGATTATGACAGTAAAAAAGCGAGAATGAAACTCGCCGTCCTTCTTGCAAGCTATGAAGAAGGCATAAAAGACAAATTCTGCTACTAGGCGGCTTGTTCTTTTTCAATTTCAAAACAATCCGAATCATGGTAGGATAGAATGAGATGAAAAGGAAAGAGGTTTCCTCATGTTCGGAATTATCTCAGCAGGCTTAGCTCCCGGAATCGCACTGTTAATGTATTTTTACTTAAAGGAAAAATATGAATCCGAGCCCATTCATATGGTCATCCGCCTTTTTATACTGGGGGTTTTGCTCGTTTTTCCGACGATGTTTATCCAGTATGTATTGGAAAAAGAACACATTTCTGAGGGCAGTTTTGTCGTTTCATTTTTAACTTCCGGCTTTTTGGAAGAATTTTTAAAATGGTTTTTGCTGATGGTCAGCACTTTTCAGCATATCGACTTTGATGAACACTATGACGGAATCGTATACGGGACAAGCCTTTCATTGGGGTTTGCGACGCTTGAAAATATATTGTATCTCATCGGGAACGGGGTGGAGTACGCTTTTATGCGCGCTTTGCTTCCGGTTTCCAGCCATGCCTTATTCGGAGTGATCATGGGCTTTTACATCGGCAAAGCCCGTTTTTCCTCAAGTAAAACAAAGATGAAATGGCTGTTCTGCTCGCTTTTTATTCCGGCTTTGCTTCACGGTCTCTACGATTATATTCTGCTTGCCTTAAAAAACTGGATTTATTTTATGCTGCCCTTTATGGCGTTTCTTTGGTGGTTCGGCTTGCGCAAAGCAAAAAAAGCCCGTTCCGTCAAAGCCGGCGGGCAGTCTCTTCAGCAATAGCCGCCTCGAGCATAGGCGGTTTTTTTCATTTTCTGTCCGGCATATTTACCTAAAGTTGAAACAGAAAGGAAAGCGTGTATAAAATCTGCCTCTCTACAAAAGATATGGGTACAAAAATGCTGGAGGAGGCTTAAAACATGAAGTCGAAAGGTTCTTTTTGTTTGAATGTCATTTTATGTACCATTATGGCAACCAGTCTTTCACTTCCATTCAGTCAAAAAAGCGCTGCCTTTTCTGAACAGGTAATACAGCGGGGGGCGACAGGGGATGATGTGATTGAACTGCAGGCAAGGCTTCAATACAACGGCTATTACAATGGCAGAATTGACGGAGTATACGGATGGGCGACATACTGGGCCGTCCGCAATTTCCAAAATCAGTTCGGCTTAAAGGATACAGACGGCCTGGTCGGGCCGAAAACAAAACGATTTTTAATCAATCATACTAAATATTACAGCGACTACGTGCACAGACAACTTCGAAAAGGAAACCAATTTACACATTACGGCGGACTGCCGCTAAAGTATCAGACGAAGCCTTCAAAAGAAGTGCAGCAGCAGGCGAGAAAAAAGGCGGAAGCAAGACAGCAGCAGGGCGCACAGCAGCAGGGCACTGCCCAAAAGCAGCCGCAGCAAAAGCAGCAGGCCGCTCCTGCACAGCCGAAAAAACAAGCGCAGCCAAAGGCTGCACCTAAACAGCAGGCGCCTAAAAAACAGGATGCCGTTGCAGCCAACATGCCGGGCGGTTTCTCGAACAACGACATTAATCTGTTGGCCCAAGCGGTTTACGGTGAAGCGCGCGGAGAACCGTATGACGGCCAGGTTGCTGTTGCAGCCGTTATTTTAAACAGGCTCGACAGCCCTACCTTCCCGAACACGGTGGCTGGTGTTATCTTTGAACCGCTTGCATTTACAGCTGTCGCGGATGGACAGATTTACATGACCCCGGATGAAACGGCGAAAAAAGCCGTTCTTGACGCCATCAATGGCTGGGATCCGTCAGAAAATGCGACTTACTACTTTAACCCTGACACGGCCACTAGCTCATGGATTTGGGGCAGACCACAAATTAAAAGGATCGGTAAACACATTTTCTGTGAATAAAAGCGAGGTGCTATAAATGATCAGAGGAATTTTAATCGCCCTTTTAGGTGTCGCCATCGTCGGAACAAGCTATTGGGGCTATAAGGAACATCAGGAGAAAGACGCCGTTTTGCTTCATGCCGAAAACAACTATCAAAGGGCATTTCACGATTTAACTTATCAGGTGGATCAGCTGCATGACAAAATCGGGAGCACACTTGCGATGAACAGCAAAAAAACCCTGTCTCCCGCCTTGGCGGAAGTATGGAAGACGACTTCTGAAGCGCATAACAATGTCAGCCAGCTGCCGCTGACCTTAATGCCGTTTAACAAGACAGAAGAATTTTTGGCAAAGGTCGGAGATTTCAGCTACAAAGCTGCCGTGCGCGACCTTGACAAAGAGCCGCTTAATAAAAAAGAGTACGCTTCTTTAAATCAGCTATATGAAAATTCAAAGGATATACAAAATGAATTGCGTAATGTCCAGCATTTGATTATAGACAAAAATCTGAGATGGATGGATGTGGAGCTTGCGCTCGCGTCCGGCCAAAAACAAAGCGACAATACGATCATTAATGGATTTAAAACCGTTGAAAAAAGCGCAAGTGCGTTTTCTGATACGGATTTAAGCGCGACAGAGATGACGAACACGAAAAAAGAGCAGCAAGGGTACGACCATTTAAAAGGCAAGAGAATAACCGAAAAAGAAGCGCGCAAGATTGCCCAAAAATTCGCTCAGGACAAAAATTACAATATCAAAGTGTCGAAAAGCGGCAAGAAAACGAACAGGGATGTATACAGCATCAGCATGCAGGACCCTGATCAAAAAGCGGATATTTATATGGACATTACCGAAAAAGGCGGATATCCGGTTTATCTGATCCAAAACAAAAAAATTAAAGATGAAAAAATCAGCCTGAACGACGCGTCGAACAAAGCCCTTCAATTTTTGAAAAAAAACGGCTATAAAACCGAAGACCTGAAGATGGATGAAAGCTCGCAATACGACGGCGTCGGCGTATTTTCGTTTGTTCCGGTCCAGGACGGCGTCTGGCTCTATCCGGACAGCATCCGCATCAAGGTCGCGCTTGACGACGGCGAAATTACCGGATTTAATGCAAAGGATTTCTTAATCTCCCATAAAAAAAGAGACTTGCCGAAGCCGAAATTAACGCTTGAAAAAGCGAAAGCAAGCCTGAATCCCAACGTAAAGGTTCAGGAGACGCGCCTTGCTTTAGTCACAAACGAGCTTTCACAAGAAGTGCTCTGCTACGAAATTCTCGGCACGATTGAAAACGATACATTCCGCATGTTTATCAATACCGAAGACGGCACGGAAGAGAAGGTCCAAAAAATGAAAAGTGCAGAACCGATATATAACGATTTGTAAAACGATAGATCAGAGGGAAAAGGCGGATACATGCCTTTTCCTTTTTAGCATTCGGAATAATTCGTCCTAAACATTTCCATACTGAACGTATGGGCGGAACGTCCGCCGGTGAAAATTGAACATGCCCGGTGCCATAAACTTTCCGGGCAGCGGAGGAATGTTATGAAAACAATTGAACGGTTATTATTTAAGATTCTTGTCGTACAGGCGGTCATATTAATCAGCGTGCAGCTTCTTTTTCATTTCTCCAAGGCTGAGCCTTATCTGTCAAAAGTTGTGCAGTATGAAGGCGTGAACAACATGAAAATCGGCGAATGGATCGAGACATTTAAGCCGTAAATTCACGCTAAAATCTCCCCTTTTTCGCCTGATACATGATACAATCCTATAAGGAGTACCAGATAGCAAGGAGAGGAATTATGGAAAAGAAATTATGCATTGCAATAGACGGCCCTGCGGCAGCCGGAAAAAGCACCGTGGCTAAAATCGTGGCCGGAAAAAAGTCGTATATTTATATCGATACGGGTGCCATGTACAGGGCGATTACGTATTTAGCGCTGAAAAAGGGCGTCGATTTAAACGACGAAGCGGCGTTGACGGCCTTGTTAAAAGAATCTGCCATCGATCTCACGGTTTCGCCTGAAGGGGAGCAGAAGGTTTATATCGCAGGCGAAGATGTAACAGAGGCGATCCGCACGGATGACGTGAGCAACCAGGTTTCAATCGTCGCCAAATACGCCGGGATCCGCGAAGAAATGACGAAAAGGCAGCAGCAGCTGGCTGAAAAAGGCGGCGTCGTCATGGACGGCCGCGACATCGGTACCCACGTTCTCCCGAATGCGGAAGTGAAAATATTTCTTTTGGCGTCCGTTGAAGAGCGGGCAAAACGCCGCTTTGAAGAAAACGTCAAAAAAGGGTACAATGTAAACTATGAAACGCTTGCAGAAGAAATCAGGCGCCGTGACAAACTCGATTCAGAGCGCGAGATTTCGCCGTTGAAAAAAGCGGACGATGCGCTTGAAATCGATACGACTTCACTGACGATCGATGAGGTGGCCGAAAAAATCCTGCAGGTTGTAGACAAAAAGGCTCAAAAATAAAAAATCCGGGCAAATTACTTATTGTCTGCATGTTTTGACTTGACAAACACAGGCTTTTATTAGAAGTTAGTAATAATAAATCATGTTTTAGAACATTCAAATATCCATTTTTGAATGGTTCTTTAATACATATCGGCTGTCCGGATCGGATATCAATTCATCCGGAATAACCGTTTTTACAAAAGCTGTGTAGGTTTGGACCAAGGAGGTTATTGAAATGACAGAGGAAATGAATCAAATTGATGTTCAAGTACCAGAGGTTGGAGATGTGGTGAAAGGTATTGTAACGAAAGTTGAGGACAAGCATGTCGATGTTGACATCCCCAACTGCAAGCAAACCGGAATTATCCCAATCAGTGAATTATCAAGTCTTCATGTTGAAAAAGCATCAGATGTCGTCAATGTAGACGATGAGCTTGAATTAAAAGTGACAAAAGTGGAAGACGATGCATTGATTTTATCAAAACGTGCTGTTGATGCAGACCGCGCTTGGGAAGACCTAGAGAAAAAGTTTGAGTCAAAAGAAGTGTTTGAAGCCGAAGTAAAAGACGTCGTCAAAGGCGGTCTGGTCGTCGATATCGGCGTGCGCGGATTCATTCCCGCATCGCTTGTAGAGGCGCATTTTGTTGAAGATTTTACAGATTATAAAGGAAAGACGCTTACTTTAATCGTCGTTGAGCTTGACAGAGATAAAAACCGCGTGATTTTATCACACCGTGCGGTTGTTGAAAAAGAGCAGTCGGAAAGAAAACAGGATTTTCTTCAAACGCTGGAAGCGGGACAGGTACTTGAAGGAAAAGTGCAGCGCCTGACAGATTTCGGTGCTTTCGTTGACATCGGCGGCATTGACGGTCTTGTTCACATCTCCCAGCTGTCGCATTCACACGTTGAAAAACCGTCAGACGTAGTCGAAGAAGGCCAGGATGTCAAAGTCAAAGTGCTGTCCGTCGACCGCGACAATGAGCGAATTTCGCTATCAATCAAAGAAACGCTTCCTGGGCCTTGGTCCAACATCGGCGAAAAAGTGAAGCCTGGAGACGTATTGGACGGAAAAGTCCAGCGCTTGGTGAGCTTCGGTGCGTTTGTCGAAGTGCTGCCTGGAGTTGAAGGCCTCGTCCACATTTCGCAAATCTCGAACAAACACATCGGAACACCTCATGAAGTCCTTGAGGAAGGCCAGGACGTTAAAGTGAAAGTTCTTGACGTCAACGAAGAGGAAGAGCGCATTTCTTTAAGCATGAAAGAGCTTGAAGAAAACACCGATAAAGCAGAGCAGGAAGATTACCGTCAATACCAGGCGAAGGAAGAGTCTTCAGGATTCCAGCTTGGTGAAATGATCGGAGACAAACTGAATAAATTAAAGTAAAATTTGGTGATGATGGTGACGCGAGCAAAAAGAAAAAAAGAACACATTGATCATGCCTTGTCCACCGGACAGAAACGTCAGACCGGGCTTGATGATATTACGTTTGTTCACGTCAGCCTTCCGGAAACGGAATTGTCACAAGTTGATACTTCAACCAAAATAGGCGAACTGTTTTTAAGTTCGCCTATTTTTATCAATGCGATGACAGGCGGGGGCGGGAAGGCGACGTTTGAGATCAACAGGGCTTTGGCGAGGGCGGCTGCACAAACGGGCATACCGGTCGCTGTCGGCTCGCAAATGTCCGCTTTGAAAGACCCTGATGAACGTCCTTCATACGAGATCGTCAGAAAAGAAAATCAGAAGGGTCTTGTATTCGCCAATTTGGGGAGCGAAGCGACGGTGGATCAGGCCAAACGGGCGGTCGACATGATTGAAGCCGACATGCTTCAAATTCACCTCAATGTGATTCAGGAAATTGTCATGCCTGAAGGCGACCGCAGCTTTACAGGTCGCCTGCACCGGATTGAAGACATCTGCCGAAATGTCAGCGTACCGGTCGCCGTAAAAGAAGTGGGCTTTGGCATGAGCAGGGACACCGCGGCCCGGCTTTTTAACGCCGGGGTCCAGGCGGTCGATGTCGGCGGTTTCGGAGGAACGAATTTTTCGAAAATCGAAAATTTGCGCAGAGATAAAGCGGTTCAGTTTTTCGATCAATGGGGCATATCGACAGCAGCCAGCCTGGCCGAAGTCAGCTCTCTGTTCGGCGATCAGTCGATTATCGCATCCGGAGGCATTCAAGATGCCCTTGATCTGGCCAAATCGATAGCGCTGGGTGCGTCTGCGGCGGGGATGGCGGGCTATTTTCTCCAAGTGCTGACAGCTTCGGGAGAAGAGGCGTTAGCCGCCGAAATCGAGAGCCTGATCGAAGATTTAAAAAGGATCATGACCGTCTTGGGGTGCCGGACGATTGAACAGTTGAAAAAAGCACCGCTCGTCATCAAGGGCGATACATATCATTGGCTGAAAGCGAGGGGTGTTGACCCCTTTGTTTACAGCAAGCGCTAAAAAAACCGGCTTCTCATGAGCCGGTTTTTTTACGGGTTTCGCTTCCGTGCGTCCTCCACACTTTCGAGAGAGGCGGCCCCATTGTAGCTGATGGACTGGTCACGGTCGGATTCGGTTCGCTTCTGCTGTTTCAGCTTCTTTTCCTGCCTGTCTTTTCCCAACGCTGTTCCCTCCTTATCGCACGTTTAAAAAATCTCAAGTCACTCCATACTGAAAATGGAGGACGAAAACATATGGAAGAATTCTATTATTATTGGTCAATGTGGTTTTTATGGGTGTTAACGACTTTTATTCTTGAGAAAAACAGCTTTCGCTTTTATGCGTCAGCATTTATTCTGCTCAACATCATGTTAAGTATGTATCAGATTCAGCTCTTTCTGCATTTTAATGCCGCCTATTTGTCGTTTTATATAGGAGCTTTCATGCTGTGCGGTTATTTAAGGCTTCATAAAAGCGTCAAGCGGCTCCTGCTTCATTTGTCGATGGTGTCCGCCTACGGTTTTTTGTTTCTGTTTGCATTATATGACCCTGTTTGGTTTATCCTAAAGGCTGAATGGCTGACCATCATTCTGTTTGTCATCATGACGACGGCTTTTGAAAGAAGCTTCGCCGCCCGTCTCGGGATGTTTGTGCTCGGTGCGTGCCAGGGGGAGCTCTTGTATACATTCGTCATCAGAAAGCTTTATGGAGACATTGCAGCCGGCGGTTATTCATGGCTGTCAATGTGCGCTGCGGGGATCGTTCTCGTTTACGGAATCTCCCAGTATGAACGGCTGATGCATCAGTTCTATCACAAATGGAAGCGATTGAATAAAGGAGCAGCAAAAATGTCATGAGCCAATATACTTATCCGATCATCTTGGGAATTATCGCCGGTATTGTTGTCAGAGTGTACATGCTCCGAACCGACTACCGCCAGTACCCTACATATCTTCATGGGAAAACAATACATATTGCGCTGGCTTTGATCGCTGCCAGCATTGGAGCGATCATTATTCCGTCGATCTTAAAATCGGATTATACAGCGATTACGTTTTTAACGCTGGCTGCAACCCAATTCAGGGATGTCCGGAATATGGAACGCGAAACATTGACGCAGCTTGACGGCTATGAACTTGTTTCAAGAGGCAGCACGTATATCGAAGGAATTGCGATCGCCTTTGAAAGCAGAAATTACATTGTCATTTTCACATCGCTCCTGACGACCCTCGCATATATTCTGTTTTCATCGGTATGGGCAGGCCTTGCTGCAGCTTTCATCTGTTTTATCTCGGGCAGGATCTTAATGTCCGGAAGCTTTATTAAGGACATCGTCGATATAGAGTATAAAAAGCCTCATTTTGAAGGAGCCGGCCTTTATGTCGACAATATTTACATTATGAATATCGGGCTTCCTGAAAAACAGAAGCTGATTTTGGAACACGGCATGGGTTTTATTTTAAAACCGAAAAATTTTAATTCCGCAGTAACCATTGCCAATCTCGGGCAAAGGCAGGCGATTTTATTCGACGTTTCCAATGTGCTCGGCGTGTATCGAGACTCCGGAGAACCCTCTCTTTCGCCGCTGGCGAAAAGGGATTTGAATGACGGGCGGGTCGCGGTTTTTGTCCTTCCGGTCATCAAGGACAAGGAGACGGCGATCAGGGTCATCGGCGATGTTCCGACGCTGGAAAACGCCATTCGCGTACCGATGGAATTTATTAAAGAAAAGCACAGCAAGGTGATAAAATGAGCGAATCAATCGAAAAATTCATCCTCGCCGTCGTCACAACAAGGCGAGAGCGAGTGATCGGAGGGACGGCTGCATTTTTCTGCGACACCCCCGAGGAAATGAACACGTACGCGAAAAACCTTGAAGCCATTCTCGACGGAATCGCCCACGGAATAGGAGATGACCTTTATTTGATTGTGAAACATTTTTAATTACAGTTGTGATCTTTTTAGAAATTGATATAATATATGAGTTAAGCCCTTCTCATGGAATAAGAAGGGTTTCTTTCTTCAAACTGATTTTTTGAAAAGAGAAATAAATGATGATTCATTTAAAGATGGAAAAGCTTTACTGAATTGAAAGGAAGGGTACTATGGGAAAACCTGTCGTAGCCATAGTTGGAAGGCCCAATGTGGGGAAGTCCACGATCTTTAACAGGATCGCTGGCGAAAGAATTTCGATTGTGGAAGATACACCTGGCGTGACGCGGGATCGAATATACAGCTCTGCCGAGTGGCTGAATCACGACTTCAACCTGATTGATACAGGCGGAATCGAAGTCGGCGATGAGCCGTTTTTGGCGCAGATTCGCCATCAGGCCGAAATCGCCATGGAAGAAGCAGATGTGATTATTTTCATGACGAACGGCCGCGAAGGCGTCACGGCTGCTGATGAAGAAGTGGCAAAAATTTTATACCGTACAAAAAAACCTGTCGTTCTGGCGGTTAATAAAGTGGATAATCCTGAAATGAGAGCAAACATTTACGATTTTTATGCCCTCGGCTTTGGCGAGCCGTACCCGATTTCAGGGACGCACGGCCTCGGTCTCGGCGATCTGCTTGACGCGGTCAGCGAACATTTTAAAAACATACCCGAAACGAAGTATGAGGATGAGGTCGTTCAATTTTGCCTCATCGGCCGGCCGAACGTCGGAAAATCCTCTCTTGTAAACGCCATGCTTGGAGAAGAGCGCGTGATCGTCAGCAATATTGCGGGAACAACGCGCGACGCCATTGACACGAGGTTTACATACAATCAAAGAGACTTTGTCATCGTTGATACAGCCGGGATGAGAAAAAAGGGAAAAGTGTATGAGGCAACTGAAAAATACAGCGTCCTCCGGGCTTTAAAGGCGATCGACCGCTCAGAAGTCGTCTGCGTCGTCTTGGACGGCGAAGAAGGCATCATCGAGCAGGACAAGCGGATTGCCGGCTATGCGCATGAAGCGGGAAAAGCCGTCGTCATCGTCGTGAATAAATGGGATGCAGTCGAAAAAGACGAGCGGACGATGAAAGAATTCGAAGAAAAGGTTAGAGATCACTTTCAATTTTTGGACTACGCGCCTGTTTTGTTTATGTCCGCTTTGACGAAAAAGCGCATCCATACGCTGATGCCTGCAGTCATGACGGCAAGCGAAAACCATTCGATGAGGGTGCAGACCAATATTCTTAATGATATCATTATGGATGCAGTGGCTATGAACCCGACGCCGACGCATAATGGCAACCGCTTAAAAATTTATTATGCGACACAAGTGGCTGTGAAGCCGCCGACATTTGTCGTATTTGTCAATGATCCTGAGCTGATGCATTTTTCTTACGAACGCTTTTTGGAAAACAGGATACGCGACGCCTTCGGATTTGAAGGAACACCAATCAAGATTTTCGCAAGAGCAAGAAAATAAAGAGGTGTAGTAAAAATGACAAAAGTATCGATTTTGGGAGCCGGAAGCTGGGGAACAGCCTTGGCGCTCGTTTTGGCGGACAACCAGTACGATGTGTGCATTTGGGGCCATCGTGAAGAACTGATTCAGCAAATCAATGAACACCATGAAAACAAAGATTATCTGCCGGGTGTCAAACTTTCTGAAAACGTGCATGCCACAACAGATCTTGAAGCTGCAGTGGCCGATGTCAAGACGATCATCGTCGCCGTTCCGACAAAAGCGATCCGCGAAGTTCTCGCACAGGCTGTTTCCTTCATCGACCAAAAGGCGATTTTTGTACATGTTTCAAAAGGAATTGAGCCTGACACGCTGCTCCGCATTTCTGAAATGATGAAAGAGGAAATTCCGGCTGAATTAAGGGAGGACATCGTCGTTCTCTCCGGGCCGAGCCATGCGGAAGAAGTCGGTTTAAGACACCCGACGACGGTAACCGTATCTGCCGACAGCAGCATTGAATCGGCACAGGCGATCCAGGATATGTTTATGAATCAGAATTTCCGCGTGTATACCAATCCGGATATGATCGGCGTAGAGATCGGCGGCGCGCTGAAAAACGTCATTGCGCTTGCCGCGGGCATTACAGACGGTTTGGGGTACGGAGATAATGCGAAAGCCGCGCTGATTACAAGGGGCTTGGCAGAGATCGCCCGACTCGGCACGAAAATGGGCGGAAACCCGCTGACATTCTCGGGGCTTACAGGAATCGGAGATTTGATCGTCACCTGCACGAGCGTCCATTCACGAAATTGGCGAGCCGGTAATATGCTGGGTAAAGGCTTCAAACTGGATGAAGTTCTGGAAGAAATGGGGATGGTCGTTGAGGGGGTCCGCACGACAAAAGCCGCTTATCAGCTTTCAAAGAAATTTGATGTGAAAATGCCGATTACCGAGGCATTGCACAAAGTATTGTTTGACGGCGAAAAAGTTGAGACGGCAGTCGAATCATTGATGGCGAGAGTCAAAACACACGAGATGGAAGATCTTGTGAACACATTTGAAAATCAAATGAAATGACCACTCCATCACCAACTGCTTTATACTCTCCTCTAAGTTCGTTTTAAAAAAACCGAAACATTTTGGAGACTTAGGCAAGAGAGGATACATTTGTCCGAAGACTTGCATAAAATAGAATCGAAGTCTGGAAGAGCTGTATCTTACCAATTGGGTTATATAGTCACAATCGTTATGCCTGAAGCAAAGCCCCCCTCTTTGCTTCAGGTTTTTTTTGCGGTTTTTTCCGTTTCGAAATATTGGAAAAGCTGTTGAACTTCTGGTTTTTCTTATATAAAATGAAATATAACGCTTACATCACAAGAAAAGGTAGAAGGAGGGCTTCAATGTGAATGTCGGTCTGTTAAAAATGTGGTTTGCCTTGGGATCAATGGGCCTGATGTTCTTAGCGGTGATTGCCATATACATAAGCAGATATAAATTTAAAAACCGTTTTTTAAAAGTGCTCACGTCGTTCGTCGCCTATACATGTATGCTCATCTCCGGCGTGATCGTCTTTTTTGTCGTCTTCAGCGGTCCCGTCAACGAATAAAGCATAAAAAAGGAAGATTCATATGAAAATCGTAAACGCACTACTTGTTACTGTATTGACCGCAATCATGCTAAGCGGCTGTTTGTACCCTGAAGAAAGAAAGGCGAAAAACAGCGTGCCGTATCAGCACCAGCTCAAAGAAGTGCAGGCGGCCGTTGATGAATTCAGGGAGGCGACGGGAGGGCTTCTGCCGATTAAGACAAGGGATATGAGCGTTCCAATCTATCAAAAATACCCTATCGATTTTAACAGGCTGTCCCCCCGGTATATGGCTGAGCCGCCGGGTACTTCCTATGAAAGCGGCGGAGAGTACTTGTACGTTCTTGTCGATGTAGAAAAAAAGCCGACGGTCAAGCTCATTGATATAAAAATGTCGGAAATGATCAGAGAGCTAAAGCTTCGGGTCGAAATGTATAAAGATCAGCACAAGTATCCACCGTATAAAAAAGTCGTATCCAATCACTTATTCATGCTTGACCATGAAAAGCTCGGACTGAAAGAGGCGCCTTCTGTCACGAGTCCGCTTTCCGGCACCTCTCTGCCGCTTCTCGTCGATGAAAAAGGCGACATTCAAGTGGATTACCGAGTGGATTTGGCCAACCTGATAAAGCGGTCGAAAAAAACGGTAAAGCCGGGTGAGGAAATTCAGGATTTGATGTGGAAAGAGACGCCTTTTGTTCCAGCGTTTTCGGTAAAGTATACAGTGAATGACAAACAGGAACCTGTTTTTCTCGAATAGAATATCGGTCAAAATGCAAGTATCAGTCATGAATCTTTCTCCTCAGCATACAATGAGGAGAAAGGTTTTTTCATGCATGCCGAAAAAATTTCCCTAAGCTGTCATATTGAAATAGGACAACGTCATACACTATAGTGTCCTGTTTTTGATTGATGAAGAAGTAAAAAATTGAAAAGGATTGGAAGTCCGGGAGGGGATCACTTGGAAAAGGTCGATATTTTCAAGGATATCGCTGAACGAACAGGAGGCGATATATACTTAGGTGTCGTAGGAGCTGTACGTACAGGAAAATCTACGTTTATCAAAAAATTTATGGAGCTAGTGGTGCTCCCGAATATCAACAATGAAGCAGACCGGGCGCGCGCACAAGATGAGCTCCCCCAAAGTGCCGCTGGCAAAACCATTATGACAACTGAACCGAAGTTTGTTCCGAATCAGGCAATGTCAGTTCATGTCAGTGACGGACTCGATGTGAATATAAGGCTTGTCGACTGTGTCGGCTATACTGTACCCGGAGCAAAGGGATACGAGGATGAAAACGGGCCGAGAATGATCAACACTCCTTGGTATGAAGAGCCGATTCCGTTTCACGAAGCTGCCGAAATCGGCACGAGAAAAGTCATCCAGGAACACTCCACCATCGGTGTTGTGATTACGACTGACGGCACGATTGGAGAAATCGCCAGACAGGATTATATCGAGGCTGAAGAACGGGTGATCGATGAATTAAAAGAGGTTGGAAAACCATTTATCATGGTCATCAATTCCGTAAGGCCGTACCATCCGGAAACGGAAGCGCTCAGGCAAGAGCTGATGGAGAAATACGACATTCCGGTGCTGGCGATGAGCGTTGAAAGCATGAGGGAAGCGGACGTTCTGAGCGTTCTCAGAGAAGCGCTTTACGAATTCCCTGTACTCGAAGTCAACGTCAATCTTCCGAGCTGGGTCATGGTATTAAAAGAGAATCATTGGCTCAGGGAAAACTATCAAGATTCCGTTAAAGAAACCGTCAAAGATATTAAAAGACTGAGAGATGTCGACCGCGTCGTCGGACACTTCAGCGAATTTGATTTTATCGAGTGCGCCAGCCTCGCCGGAATAGAAATGGGCCAGGGGATCGCCGAAATCGATTTGTACGCGCCGGATTACCTGTACGATGAAATTTTGAGGGAAGTCGTCGGCGTTGAAATCAGAGGAAAGGATCACCTCCTTCAGCTCATGCAGGATTTTGCCCATGCCAAGACCGAATATGATCAAGTATCAGATGCGTTGAAAATGGTGAAACAAACCGGTTATGGAATCGCTGCTCCCGCATTAACCGATATGAGCCTTGATGAACCGGAAATCATCAGGCAGGGGTCAAGATTCGGAGTCCGCCTGAAAGCGGTGGCGCCGTCGATTCATATGATCAAAGTCGATGTGGAGAGCGAGTTTGCGCCAATCATCGGAACAGAGAAGCAGAGCGAAGAGCTTGTCCGCTATTTAATGCAGGACTTTGAGGATGATCCGCTGTCAATCTGGAATTCCGACATTTTCGGAAGGAGCCTGAGCTCCATCGTCAGAGAAGGGATTCAGGCGAAGCTGTCCCTCATGCCTGAAAATGCAAGATATAAGCTGAAGGAGACGCTCGAGCGCATCATCAATGAAGGATCAGGCGGCTTGATTGCGATCATCTTATAAAAGGGAAGGCCTCTTATCATACGGGAGGTCTTTTTTTCATGCCTGAAACAGGATGAACAGGCGCCGTGAAAGGGATTGAGACGGCAGGGGCAAGCGGCTGGAAATATAGGAAAGATTATGATTAAAAAAGGAAAAACAGGAATATTTGTTCGTTTCATTCTGCTTAAACCTTGACGAATAAGGGATCATCGCTTTAAAATGCTTGATATGGTTATTCAGATGTGTTAATCTACATACAGAAAATCTTCACTTTACTGGACAAACGTTCCTCTCAAAGTGAAATTTTCACTGAAAGCCGTGAAATGCCTTTTCTATATTTATTTGAAATTTCTGTTCAAACAGGTATAGAAACAGGTTGAACTGTGAAGAAATGATGATAATCTATTGTTTGATACCTTTTGGGAGGAGGTGAAAGGCATGAACAAGACAGAACTAATCAATGCGGTTGCAGAAGCAAGCGAACTATCTAAAAAAGACGCTACTAAAGCAGTTGATTCTGTTTTTGATACAATTTTAGATGCACTTAAAAACGGTGAAAAAATTCAATTGATCGGTTTTGGTAACTTTGAGGTTCGTGAGCGCTCAGCTCGTAAAGGACGCAATCCTCAAACAGGTGAAGAAATCGAAATCCCTGCAAGCAAAGTACCTGCTTTCAAACCAGGTAAAGCGCTTAAAGACGCTGTAGCAGGAAAATAATTGTATGTATATATGCCGTTTTCGCGCGTAATACATACCATGTTGTTTCTTCACAGGAAAGCCCCTTTTCAAAGGGGCTTTTCATAATTTTAAGGCTTTTTTTCAGACGGAAAACATTTTGCCAGCAAAAAACCTTTCATTTTGCTTTTATAAGCTGAAGTGTGCTAGAATCTGAATTAAATGTATGCGTTTCTGGAGGATATAAAACAATGAGAGAAATCAACAAAGAACAAATTGAACAAGCTGTCCGGCAAATATTGGAGGCGATCGGAGAAGATCCGAACCGTGAAGGCCTTCTTGATACACCGAAAAGAGTCGCGAAAATGTACGCCGAAGTATTTGCAGGGTTAAACGAAGATCCGAAAGAGCATTTCAAAACGATTTTCGGCGAGGATCACGAAGAGCTTGTTCTTGTTAAAGATATTCCCTTTTATTCAATGTGTGAGCACCATTTAGTCCCTTTCTACGGGAAAGCCCATGTAGCTTATATCCCTAAAGGGGGAAAAGTGACAGGGCTCAGCAAATTGGCGAGAGCCGTTGAAGCGGTGGCAAAGCGCCCGCAGCTGCAGGAGCGGATTACGTCAACAATCGCCGACAGCATTGTTGAAACGCTGACTCCGCACGGTGTCATGGTTGTTGTTGAAGCCGAGCACATGTGCATGACGATGCGCGGCGTGAAAAAGCCGGGTTCAAAAACTGTCACTTCAGCCGTAAGAGGAACGTTTAGACAAGATGTAGCCGCTCGCTCTGAGGTGTTGGAGCTTATCAAAACATCATGATTAAAAATGAGAAGGTGTGCGATGAACATGACCAATAATCAATCGAATGATTTTGTCGTTATCAAAGCCGTCGAAGACGGCGTCAACGTGATCGGCCTGACGAGAGGCACGGACACAAGATTTCATCATTCAGAAAAGCTTGATAAAGGAGAGGTGATGATCTGCCAGTTTACCGAGCACACCTCTGCGATCAAGATCCGGGGCGAGGCCCTGATTCAGACGGCAAACGGCGAGATGAAAAGCGAGTCGAAAAAATAGATAGCCGGCCTTTTATGGCCGTTTGCGTGGCATAAGACAATATCTTTCAACATATTATGGTATAATTAAACTTTCTCCGCTCAAAAAAGATACATAATCAATCAAAAAGAAAAACTGCGAATTTTGGGACAAGGGTGATATCTTTGCAAGACATCTACGGACAATTATCTTATTTGAAAATCAAGCTGAATCAAAAGCTTTCACATCCATATTTGGCGAAGCATTTGACTGCGCCGAAAGTTGATGAGGATAAGCTGTTTCTTTTCTACGCTCTGTTTGAGGAAACGGATTTAAAAGAAGCTGACAAGGAAAGTTACATCTTAACGGCGATGCTTGTTCAAACAGCCCTTGATACCCATGATGAAGTCACGACCGCAGCTTCAATTAAGCAGGACGACTATAAAAACCGCCAGCTGACCGTATTGGCCGGTGATTATTTCAGCGGCATGTACTACTCGCTGTTATCGGGTATGAAGGATATTTATATGATTCGGACGCTCGCTGCGGCCATCAAAGAAATAAACGAACATAAAATCAGGATTTACGACCATTCCGCAAAAGATGCGGACAGCCTGAAAAAAAGCGTCAGCATAGTGGAAGCTGCACTTTTTCACCATCTCGCCGACCACTTTTACCTGCCTCACTGGAAAACAGCCGCCAATGACTTTCTTGTGTTTAAAAGGTTTGCGGCCGAAGAAAAAGCTTCAGATTCCCGGCTGCTGGAGACGATCATACAGAAAGAGTTTCCGGAAGACCAGGCTTCATGCGGACAGCTGGCTGCAGCGGCTTATGAAGAAGCCAAGCTTGCGATCAACCAGTCGCTTGCTGCAAAGCCCGCCGTCCAAAAATGGCTTCTGAAACGCCTGCAGGAAATTCGGCCTGAAAAACGAACTTATCATCAGAAAGTGGAAGAAGGGTAATCATGGTGCAGTCAAAAGAACAGCGCGTACACGGCGTGTTTGAAAAGATTTATAAAAATTACGACCAGATGAACTCCGTCATCAGCTTTAAACAGCATAAAAAATGGCGCGACAAAACGATGCAGCTCATGAACGTACCAAAAGGAGCCAAAGCGCTTGACGTCTGCTGCGGGACGGGCGACTGGACAATCGCGCTCGCTGATGCGGCCGGAGAGACAGGGGAAATCAAGGGCCTTGATTTCAGCAAAAACATGCTGAGCATCGCCGAACAAAAGACCGACAGCTACAGCCAGATCGAACTGATCCACGGCAACGCGATGGAACTGCCCTTCCCGGACAATACGTTCGACTATGTCACCATCGGCTTCGGGCTTCGCAATGTTCCCGACTATTTAACCGTATTAAAAGAGATGGCGCGCGTGGTAAAACCCGGCGGCCAGGTTGTATGCCTTGAGACGTCCCAGCCTGAAATGTTCGGGTTCAAACAGCTGTACTTCCTGTACTTCCGTTTTATTATGCCCATGTTTGGAAAGCTCTTTGCCAAAAGCTTTAAGGAGTATTCATGGCTTCAGGAATCGGCCAGGGAATTTCCTGGTATGAAAGAGCTTGCTGCATTGTTTGAAGAGGCTGGATTAGAAAATGTTCAATATCATCCGTTCACAGGCGGCGTAGCGGCTACACATGTCGGCTTGAAGCGATGATGACTACTGAAATACTCGGGTGAATCGATATGAAATTGACAACGTTTTATTCTTTTTTAAATGACGATATTGAATTAATAGAAAAAGAGCTTGAAAAGACCGTGCACTCCGACTATCCATTGCTAAGTGAAGCGAGCCTGCATTTGCTGCAGGCCGGAGGCAAGCGGATTCGTCCTGTGTTTGTCCTGCTTTCCGGCATGTTCGGTGAATACGATATCAACAAAATTAAAAATGTCGCTGTTTCATTGGAATTGATACATATGGCTTCGCTCGTACACGACGATGTCATCGATGATGCGGAGCTTAGAAGGGGACAGCCGACTATCAAAGCGAAGTGGGATAACCGGATTGCAATGTACACAGGTGATTATTTGTTCGCTCGCTCACTTGAAGCGATGACGAAAATAAACGAACCGAAAGCCCACGAAATCTTGTCCAAGGCGATTGTCGAAGTCTGTCTTGGAGAAATTGAACAAATCAAAGATAAATATAATATGGAGCAAAACCTCAGAACCTATTTGCGGAGAATCAGGCGCAAGACAGCCCTTCTGATCGCATCGAGCTGCCAGCTAGGCGCCATTGCTGCCGGCGCGGGTGAAAACATTCATAAAACGTTGTACTGGTTTGGCTATTATGTCGGCATGTCCTATCAAATTATTGATGACATCCTCGATTTCACCTCAAGCGAAAAAGAGCTTGGCAAGCCTGTGGGTAGTGATCTGCTTCAGGGGAATGTCACGCTTCCCGTATTATATGCACGGAAATCGCCTGAATTAAAAGCGCGGCTTATGCTGGTCAACAGTGAAACGACTCCGGAACAGATCAAACCAGTGATCGAAGAACTGAAGAAAACCGATGCTATCGAACAATCGTTCAGAGTCAGCGAAATGTATTTAAATAAGGCTTTCGCACTGCTTGAAACGCTCCCGAAAAACCGGGCGCGGACGGCACTGGGTCAAATTGCGAAATACATCGGTAAACGAAAGTTCTAAAAAAAGACAAATGAGTCGAAAGTATGAATATTCTCCACCCTTTATTGATTAATTGTTTGAAAAATGCTATATTTCTGTTGTAGTGTTGAAAGCCTATACATATTAGCGGGGTGGAGAATCGACTATGGAAAAAACCTTTGTGATGGTAAAACCTGACGGCGTTCAGCGTCAGCTGATCGGCGAAATTTTGTTAAGATTCGAACGTAAGGGCTTACAATTAATCGGAGCCAAGCTGATGAAGGTCTCAGAAGAGACGGCAGGCGAGCATTATAAAGAACATAACGGCAAACCGTTTTTCGGCGAGCTTGTCGACTTTATTACTTCAGGCCCGGTATTCGCCATGGTGTGGGAAGGCGAAGAAGCAATCGCGGTCGCCAGACAGCTGATCGGGAAGACGAACCCTAAGGAAGCGCTCCCAGGAACAATTCGCGGAGACTTCGGCATGTTTGTCGGAAAAAATATCATTCACGGTTCAGATTCTCCTGAAAGTGCAGCACGCGAAATCAACTTGTTTTTTAAAGAAGACGAACTTGTTGAAGACGAGAAGTTAATGAATCAATGGATTTACTAAAAATCAGCTGAAAAGCTGATTTTTTTATATAGATCAGAATGGCTGCCGCCGGGCAGGCTTTTTTCTTTTTAAAGATACAAATTTAAAAGAAAACAAGCTATAATTGTACTCATATCAGCACGACGATTAGGAGAGAAAACATGGACAATTACAGTTTCTTTGTTGATAAATGGAAAAAAATAACTGGTGTGGATTTGGCATTGTACAAAGAGGCGCAAATGAAAAGAAGGCTAACATCTCTTTATGAAAAAAAGGGGTACGGCGATTTCCGCGAATTTGCGCTTGCTTTAGAAAAGAATGAAGCTCTTCTGCAGGAAACGCTGGACAGGATGACGATTAATGTTTCAGAATTTTACAGAAACTATAAGAGGTGGGAGGTTCTCGAAAAAACCATCCTCCCACTCTTAAAGCCTGCGAAAACATTGAAAGTATGGAGTGCGGCATGTTCAACCGGTGAAGAGCCGTATACATTATCGATGATTTTAAGCAGACAGAAAGGCCTCTCAGACTATCAGATCATCGCAACAGATATCGATGACAAAGTTCTTGCGAAAGCGAAAGAAGGCGTGTATCAGGAAAGATCTCTGCAGGAAGTGCCGAAAGAGATAAAGGAACTTTATTTTACGCAAGACGGAAACCGATTTGCCGTCAAAGACGAGATCAAGAAAAACATTCGCTTTCAAAAACACAATTTACTGGCTGATGCATATGAGAAAGATTTTGATATCATCGTATGCCGCAATGTTCTCATATATTTTACAGAGGAAGCAAAAGAGAAGATCTATCATAAGTTCAGCGGCAGTTTGAAGAATAATGGAGTTTTGTTTGTCGGAAGCACGGAACAGATCTTCAATCCGGAAAAATACGGTTTTCAATCGACAGATACGTTTTTCTATCAAAAAAGTTAGCTGACTTTTTATAAAAGGTTATGTTATAGTTTTACTTAAAAGCGTTAATGTGATGAAGGGAGAACGAAAGCATGAGGTATTTAACAGCCGGTGAATCTCACGGTCCGCAGCTTACGACAATTATCGAAGGAGTCCCAGCAGGGCTTTATATCACAAAAGAAGACATTGATTACGAGCTTCAAAGACGTCAAAAAGGCCACGGCCGCGGACGCCGGATGCAAATCGAAAAAGATCAGGCACGGATCACAAGCGGTGTAAGGCACGGGCGTTCTCTTGGATCGCCGATCGCTCTCGTCGTCGAAAACAACGACTGGAAACACTGGACGAAAATCATGGGATCAGAGCCGATCACGGCTGAAGAAGAAAGCGAAATGAAACGACAGATTTCAAGGCCAAGACCGGGTCACGCTGATTTGAACGGCGCGATCAAATACGGGCACAGAGATATGCGCAACGTGCTTGAACGTTCATCTGCCAGAGAAACGACCGTCCGTGTGGCGGCAGGAGCCGTCGCCAAAAAGATCCTTTCCCAGCTCGGCATCCAAGTGGCCGGCCACGTGCTGGAGATCGGCGGAGTAAAAGCCGAAAAAACAAATTATGAATCTATCGAAGACTTGAAAAAAGTAACCGAAGAGTCTCCTGTCAGATGCTATGACGAAGAAGCGGGCAGAAAAATGATGGACGCGATCGATGAAGCAAAAGCAAATGGCGATTCGATCGGCGGAATCGTCGAGGTGATTGTTGAAGGGGTGCCGGTAGGAGTCGGCAGCTATGTCCATTACGACCGCAAACTCGACAGCAAGCTGGCTGCCGCCGTGCTGAGCATCAATGCTTTTAAAGGTGTTGAATTCGGCATCGGCTTTGAAGCTGCACGCAAAAACGGCAGTGAAGTCCATGACGAAATCATTTGGGACGAAGAAAAAGGCTATACGCGCGCTACAAACCGTCTCGGCGGCCTTGAAGGCGGGATGACAACGGGAATGCCGATTGTCGTCAGAGGCGTGATGAAGCCGATTCCAACGTTATACAAACCGCTCAAAAGCGTTGATATCGAGACGAAAGAGCCGTTTACAGCAAGCATCGAGCGTTCCGATTCCTGCGCTGTCCCTGCCGCAAGCGTAGTGGCTGAAGCGGTTGTTGCATGGGAAATCGCCAAGGCGATCGTCGAGCAGTTTGGCGTTGACCAAATGGACCGGATCGCTGAAAATGTTGAGAAAATGAGAAAGCTTGCGAGGGAGTTTTAATGAAATCACTTCAAATCGAAACCGCTTCTTTGTCCTACCCGGTGTTCATCGGGGGAGGCATTAGAAAAAACGCGGCAGAGCTCTTGTCATCCTTGAACCTTCCGATGACGAAAGTGCTATTGATCACCGACGAAGAAGTTGATAAACACTATGGAGAAGAACTGTTCGGCCTTCTCCGCAGCAAATGGCCCGTCAAAAAGGTTGCGGTGCCAAGCGGTGAACAGGCCAAATCAATCGATCTGTTTATGAAGCTCCAGACGGAAGCCATTCAATTTCACCTTGACCGTTCGTCATGCATTGTGGCGCTGGGCGGCGGCGTTGTCGGCGATCTTGCAGGGTTCGTCGCTTCAACTTTTATGAGGGGCATCGATTATGTGCAATTCCCAACGACTCTGCTGTCTCATGATAGCGCGGTCGGAGGGAAAGTTGCCATTAATCATCCGCTCGGAAAAAACTTAATCGGCGCTTTTCATCAGCCGAAGGCGGTGGTTTATGATACCGAATGCTTGAGCACGCTTTCTGAAAAAGAAATGCGTTCAGGTCTTGCGGAAGTCATTAAGCACGCATTTATCCGTGATGAATCTTTCTTGAACGAATTGCTTAAAATTGATTCAATTAAAGCGATTACGACCGGCCAGCTCAGTGAAATGGTGTACAAAGGCATTTCGATTAAAGCGGAAGTTGTCTCACAAGACGAGCGCGAACAGGGAATCAGGGCCTATCTGAATTTTGGGCACACGCTTGGCCACGCCGTTGAAGCCGAATACGGCTACGGAGAGATGACCCATGGCGACGCTGTCGCTTTAGGCATGCAATTTGCTTTGTTTGTCAGCGAGAAGGTGTTGAATTGTCCTGTTGACCGCACAAAAATCGCCGCCTGGCTGAAAAATCTCGGCTATCCGGAAAGCGTAAAACGCGAAGTTTCAACAGAAGCTCTCATCAATCGAATGATGAACGATAAAAAAACACGCAGAGGTATCATTCAGTTTGTTCTGCTGGATAAGATCGGCAGTGTGCGGCTGCACTCCTTTAAAGCCGATGAAATTGAACGATGGCTGAATATGTGGAGATTGGAGGGAGGCAAATGATGATGCGCGGAATTCGGGGAGCGACGACAGTTGACCAGGATACAGAAAAAGACATTACGGAGCGGACGAAGCAGCTGATCGGAAAAATGATCGATGAAAATCAACTCAAACCTGAGCAAGTTGTGCAGATCTTCATTTCTGCCACTTCCGATATTCACGCTGCTTTTCCCGCAAAGGTCGTCAGAACGTTTGACGGCTGGCAGCATGTGCCCGTCATGTGCATGCAGGAAATGGATGTTGAACACGCCCTTAAAAAATGCATCAGAGTGATGATGACGGTTCAGACGGATATGCGGCAGGATGAAGTCCGCCACGTTTATTTAGAAAATGCCGTAACGCTCAGACCTGATTTATCATTGACAAAAAATACTGAATTGTAATACGATTGTAGAAACCTTGAAATACACAGGAGTGTGTATGGGGTTTTAGTTTAGAAAAGCTGAGTATGAGACTAGGGTAGATTGAGAATGAGCTGAGATGAGCTGAGTTGAGACAAAACGTTTATTCATTCTACCCAAAAGACGCTGTTCTTTTGGGTTTGTTTCGTTTTCCCCTCTTCAATTCAATCATTTGTCCTCTAAAGGCCTTCTTCTCATTCTCTCCGCCTGAATAAGGAGTGAGAGATTGTTGAGTCTGCAAACCGATTTTGCCTCTTTTTCAGAGGATACTTCACACTTTAAAACAATACCGATAATTGAGAGTTTTTCCGTCGATACGCTGACGCCCGTTCAATTGGTCGAGAAGCTGCAGGAAAACATCGTGTATTTGCTGGAAAGCCAGGATGAAACCTCTGCATGGTCAAGATATTCTTTCATCGGTCTGGATCCCTTTTTGACGATCAAAGAAGAATGCGGCCGGTTTCACGCCTGCGATCAAAAGCAGAAAAAGCTTTATTCAGCTTCACAGTTAAAAGAAATTCTCGAATGGATGTCGGAGACATATTCGATCAAAGCGCCTGAGCTCGACATCCCGTTTACAGGGGGAGCGGTCGGCTATTTAAGCTATGATTTAATGCCGCTCATTGAACCGTCCGTCAAAGGGCACAGCAAAGAAACGGAGATGGAAAAATGTCTCCTGTTTGTCTGCCGGACGATGATCGCCTATGATCACGAGCTGAAAAAGCTGCATTTCATCCACTATGCAAGGCTTGAAGGCAGTGAAACAAGGGAGGAGAAACAGCGCATTTTTAAAAAGGGGAAAGAAGAGCTCAAACAGCTTACACACAGGCTGTCAGGCCGGAAAACGACGAAAGAGCTGTTTCTCCCGCAAGGACGGCACACGGCCCCCAGCTTTAAAGGGGTTCAATCAACATATGAGAAATCCCGGTTTTTGGCCGATGTCAATCGCTTGAAAGAGTACATTAAAGCGGGAGACATTTTTCAAGGCGTCCTTTCGCAAAGGTTCGATATTCCGGTGAAGGTCAGTTCTTTTGAGTTATACAGAGTGCTGAGAATGGTCAACCCATCCCCGTACATGTACTACATGAAGCTTCCTGACCGCGATCTCGTCGGAAGCTCGCCTGAACGCCTGATCCATGTTCAAAACGGTCATCTTGAAATTCATCCGATTGCCGGCACGAGGAAAAGAGGCGGTGATCAGGCTGAAGATAAGCGGCTCGAAAAAGATCTTTTGGCTGATGAGAAAGAAAAAGCGGAGCACTACATGCTCGTCGATTTGGCGAGAAATGATATCGGCAGAGTAGCTGAGTACGGATCTGTCCAAGTGCCCGAGTTTACGAAAATCGTTTCCTTTTCACACGTCATGCACATCATTTCGATCGTAACCGGCTCGTTAAAAGCGGGCGTTCATCCGGTAGACGCTTTAATGAGCGCATTTCCGGCCGGAACTTTGACCGGCGCTCCGAAAATCCGCGCGATTCAGCTTTTAAATGAACTTGAGCCCGAACCGAGGGAAACATATGGGGGATGCATTGCTTATATCGGATTTGACGGAAATATCGATTCATGCATCACGATCCGGACGATGAGCGTGAAAAACGGAGTGGCGTCCATCCAGGCCGGAGCAGGCATCGTAGCCGACTCCGTGCCTGAAAAAGAGTGGGAAGAGACCTGCAATAAAGCGGGGGCTCTGTTAAAAACGATTCAAATCGCTGAAGAAATGTTTCTCGAAAAGGGGGAGGACGGCAATGAACGAACTGCTGAAATCATGCGTTAATGGAGGAACAATGAATGAAACCGAGGCACACAGCATCATGCGTGACATGATGACCGGCTCGCTGAGCGCCGCGGAAATTGGAGGCCTCCTGTCCGTTCTCGCCTACAGGGGAGAAACGGCTGAAGAGATTGCGGGATTTGTCAAAGCCATGCGGGAGCAGGCGCAAACAATAAACGGGCCGGAAGATGTTGTTGATACGTGCGGAACCGGAGGAGACGGAAGCTCAACCTTCAACATTTCCACAGCGGCGGCGATCATCGCTTCATCAGCCGGGGCAAAAATTGCCAAACACGGTAATCGTTCCGTTTCTTCAAAAAGCGGGAGCGCTGATGTTCTCGAATATCTTGGCGTTTCAATTCAGACGTCGCCTGAAGAAACGATTCAGAGCATTGAACGCCGCAATATGGGATTCCTCTATGCGCCAAGCTATCACTCTTCCATGAAGCACGTGGCCGGCGCAAGGAAGGATTTGGCTTTTAGAACCGTATTCAATCTGCTCGGCCCGCTCAGCAATCCAATGAAAGCCAAGCGCCAGGTGATCGGCGTCTACTCGATTGAAAAAGCAAAGCTCATGGCCCGCGCACTTGAAGCGTTTGAACCGGAACACGTATTGTTTGTATCGAGCCGGGACGGTCTTGATGAACTGTCGATCACATCGCCGACAGATGTGATTGAACTGAAAGGCGGCAAAACATACGAATACACCGTTGAGCCTGGCGATGTCGGTCTGCCGTTCGGCAGGATAAGCGACATTCAGGTGGCGACGCCTGAAGAAAGCGGCCGTCTCATCGTCGATATTTTGAAAAACCGCGCTCCGGATTCGGCTGTTCATATCGCAGCGTTTAATGCCGGAGCCGCTTTATACGTCGCAGAACAGGCACCGGGTTTAAAAGAAGGCGTTGCACTCGCTTTAGAAGCTGTTGCAAGCGGTGAGGCGCTTGATCAGCTGGAACGATTAAAACAGAAAGAGGAAGAGTTGTATGCTTAATCAAATTATTGATAGAAAACGAGAAGACATTCTGAAAATCGAACTGCCGGAAGATTTGAAGCTGCCAAAGCGGTCATTTAAAAAGGCGCTTCTTTCTCCTAACCGGTTTGTCGCTTTAATTGCGGAGGTGAAAAAAGCTTCACCGTCAAAAGGTGTGATTCAGGAAAACTTTGAGCCCGTAAAAATCGCTAAACAGTACGAACAGGCTAAAGCCGACTGTTTGTCTGTTCTGACAGATACACCTTTTTTTCAAGGGAAGAACAGTTATTTGTCAGATGTGAAACGCTCGGTTTCGCTGCCAGTACTGCGCAAGGATTTTATCATTGATTCCATTCAGGTTGAAGAAGCGGACCGCATCGGAGCGGATGCGATCCTGCTGATCGGAGAAGCGCTTGAACCGCAAAAGCTGTTTGACCTCTATCAGCAAGCTGCTGAAAAAGGTATGGATGTGCTTGTCGAAGTTCATGGCGAAGAGACGCTTGAAGGTATTTTAAATGTCTTTACACCCGAAATCATCGGCGTAAACAATCGAAATCTAAAAACCTTTGAAACATCCGTCGGGCAAACGGAGCGTATGGCAAAACTCGTTCCGTCAGGTACCGTTCTTATCAGCGAAAGCGGCATCGGACAATCGGAAGACCTCGCTTTTGTAAAAGCGTGCGGAGCCCGGGCTGTGCTAGTCGGCGAATCGTTAATGAGAGAGCCGTCACAGCTGAAGGCTGTCCATGCGTTATTCGGAGAGAACGGATGATGGAGAAACCGGGCTTAAAATATTGCGGGATTCATTCATTGGAAGATTTAAAGGTGACAGCCCGCTCGAAAGCCGATTACCTCGGATTTATTTTCGCCGAAAGCAGACGGTCGGCAGACCCGGAGGATGTGAAACGCTGGTGTGGCAAAACGGATACAGCGGGTAAAAAGCTTGTCGGCGTCTTTGTTAATGAAAATATTTGCAGAATAGCAGAAATCGTAAAAGATGCCGGTTTGGACGTGATCCAGCTTCACGGAGATGAAACAGAGGCAGACATCAAGCGGCTGAAAAGCATGACAGACTGCGAGATTTGGAAGGCGCTCCACCATGGGGATGATACCGTTCAGCGCATGGCATCTTTCGCACCTTACATCGACGGGTATGTCATCGACTCGTCTGTTAAAGGGCTCAGAGGAGGAACGGGCGTTTCGTTTTCGTGGGACAGCGTTCCGATGTATAAAGATGCAGCGCAAAGAGAAAGAAAGCGACTGTTTATCGCCGGGGGCGTGAACCCGGACACAATCGTGGATCTTTTAAAGCGGCGCCCGCCGGGAATCGACCTGGCAAGCGGAATTGAAGAAAGAGGCAGGAAAAGCGAAAAGCTGATCGGCCTTTTAGAAGAAAGGATGTTCGAACATGTATTCATATCCGAATGAACAAGGCAGGTTTGGTGATTTTGGCGGGAAATTCGTGCCGGAAACACTCATGCAGCCTTTGGAAGAAATCGAAAAAGCGTTTCTTGAACTGAAAGACGACCCCTCGTTTCAAAAGGATTATCAAAAGCTTTTAAAAGACTACTCAGGCAGGCCGACGGCTTTGACGTTCGCTGACCGGCTCACAAAGCAGCTGGGCGGAGCGAAGATTTATTTAAAAAGAGAAGATTTAAACCATACAGGCGCCCACAAAATCAACAATGCCCTCGGCCAGGCTCTGTTGGCCAAGAAAATGGGGAAAACAAAGCTCATCGCTGAAACCGGCGCAGGGCAGCACGGCGTGGCTGCGGCGACTGTCGCTGCAAAGTTCGGCTTGTCATGCATTGTCTTTATGGGTGAAGAAGATGTTGCCAGACAATCGCTGAACGTGTTCCGGATGAAGCTCTTGGGAGCGGAGGTCGTTCCGGTGTCAAGCGGAAACGGGACATTAAAAGATGCTACAAACGAGGCGATCCGTTACTGGGTTCAGCATTGCCAGGATCATTTTTACATGATCGGTTCCGTCGTCGGGCCGCACCCGTATCCTTATATCGTCCGTGAATTTCAACGGATGATCGGCGAAGAGGCGAAAGCGCAGTTTTATCAATTGGAGCAAAGCCTCCCCGATAAAGTTGTCGCCTGTGTCGGAGGCGGAAGCAATGCGATCGGGATGTTCAGCGCATTCATTGAAGAAACTGTTGAACTGATCGGAGTCGAAGCTGCGGGAAAAGGTGTCGACACCCCCCTTCACGCGGCAACGATCACAAAGGGTACAAAAGGCGTTATCCACGGTTCTTTGACCTACTTGATTCAAGACGAGTACGGACAGATCATTGAGCCTTATTCCATCTCAGCAGGACTTGATTATCCGGGGGTCGGCCCCGAGCACGCTCATCTTCATCAAACAGGGCGCGTCACATATGAATCTGTCACTGATGATGAAGCGGTCTCGGCATTAAGGCTGCTGACAGAGACAGAAGGCATTTTGCCGGCTATTGAATCCGCCCATGCATTGGCAAAAGCATTTGACATCGCTAAAGAACTGCCGAGAGAGAAAAGTGTTCTCGTCTGCCTTTCAGGCAGGGGAGACAAAGACGTCCATACCTTGATGAAGGTGTTGGAAGAAGAGGTGAATCAAGATGTTCAATCTGAAAAAACAGCCGTCCGATAAGTTATTTGTTCCGTTTATTACAGCGGGAGACCCGCTGCCTGAAATCTCGATCGAGCTGGCGAAATCCCTTCAAGAGGCGGGGGCGTCCGCCCTTGAACTCGGGGTTCCGTATTCTGATCCGCTCGCTGACGGCCCGGTGATTCAGCGCGCGTCCAAAAGGGCGCTTGACAACGACATGAACATCGTAAAAGCGATCAGGCTTGGCGGTGAAATGAAAAAAAACGGCGTCCATATTCCGATTATTCTCTTTACGTATTATAATCCTGTGTTACAATTAGATACAGATCACTTTTTCGCTTTACTGCGACAAAATCGGCTAGACGGACTCCTTGTACCGGACCTTCCTTTTGAGGAAAGTGTATATTTGCAGCAGCAGTGTAAAAAACACGGGATTACCTATATTTCGCTGGTCGCGCCGACAAGCGAATCGCGCATTCAAAAAATAACGCAGCAAGCGGAAGGTTTTGTGTATTGCGTTTCTTCGCTCGGTGTGACAGGTGTGCGCAATGAATTCGAAGATTCTGTTTCTTCATTTATCAGGTCAGTTAAAGGAATGAGCTCCGTCCCGGTTGCCGTTGGGTTTGGGATTTCCAGCTCCAAACAAGTGGAGATGATGAATGAACTGGCGGACGGCGTTGTCGTGGGAAGCGCCCTTGTCAGAAAGATCGAAGAGCTGAAAGACGAACTCATCGCCCCTGAGACAAGGGAACAAGCCTTAAAGGCGTTTGAGGCATACGCTAAGACATTTAGCGGATCGTACATGGTAAAATGAGGTGACAGAATGTTGCAAATTAAAGAACAGTTAAAACAATTAACGCCTTACAAGCCGGGCAAACCGATTGAAGAGGTCAAAAAAGAATTCAACCTCGACCGGGTCGTCAAGCTCGCTTCAAATGAAAATCCTTACGGCTGTTCGGAAGCGGCAAAAGCAGCGCTCCAGACCGAAGTGCAGCAAATGGCTCTCTATCCTGACGGCTATAGTGCGGCATTAAGAACAAAGCTTGCCTCCCATCTCGGCGTAAACGAAACGAACATCATCCTTGGAAACGGAACGGACGAAGTCATTCAAATTATTTCCCGCTCTTTGTTGGATCCTGCATCAAACACTGTAATGGCGAATCCGACATTTTCACAATACAAGCACAATGCTGTCATCGAAGGAGCGGAAGTCAGGGAAATCGGCCTGCTTGAAAACGGCTGCCACGACTTGGATGCAATGCTGGAGGCGATCGATGAACAGACGAAGGTTGTCTGGGTTTGCAGTCCGAACAATCCGACCGGAACGTATGAATCCAGCCGCAACCTGATCCGTTTTCTTGAAAAAGTCCCGGAACATGTCCTTGCTGTCGTCGATGAAGCTTATTACGAATACGTAACGGCTCAAGACTACCCTGAGACCATTCCGCTTTTGGAACGCTTTTCGAACTTGATGATTCTCAGGACGTTTTCAAAAGCTTACGGTTTAGCGTCTTTGAGGGTCGGCTACGGGATTGCCTCTGAACAGCTGATTCAGGCGGTTGAGCCGGCGAGACAGCCGTTTAATACAAACCGGCTCGGCCAGGCTGCCGCGCTTGCCGCGCTGGGCGATCAGGCATTTATCGACGATTGCGTGAGAAAAAACAATGAAGGGCTCAAACAGTACTACGATTTCTGTGATGAGCACGGGCTAAATTACTATCCTTCACAAACGAACTTTGTGCTGATCGATTTTAAACGGAATGCAGACGAACTTTTCATGGAGCTGCTGAAAAAAGGCTATATCGTCAGATCGGGGAATGCGCTCGGCTTTCCGACATTCCTTAGAATATCGGTCGGTACGAAGGAACAGAACGAAGGCTTGTTGAAAACGTTAGCCGGCATGTTGTAAGAGGTGATGATTCAGTCACCTCTTTAGTCTATTGATGAACTTAGGTGATAAAAAATGACTCAACCAAATGAAACGATTTTATTGGCCGGTTTGGGCTTAATCGGCGGTTCGATCGCCCTTGCCATCAAAAAGGAACACCCCGGCAAACGGATCATCGGGTTTGACGTGTCAGAAGAGCAGGCAAGAGCTGCACAAAAGCTTGGCGTTATTGATGCTCCGGCTGTTTCTTTTTTAGAAGGGGTGAAAGAAGCATCAACCGTTTTTTTAGCGGCGCCGGTCGAACAGACGCTTCACATGCTTGATGAACTTGCCGCTTCAGGCATCAGAAAAAAGCTGCTCATTACAGATGTCGGCAGCACGAAACAAAAGGTCGTCACCTATGCCGAGAAAGTGCTGCCGGATGAATACAGGTTTATCGGGGGCCATCCGATGGCCGGATCGCATAAATCGGGCGTCGCAGCCGCCAAAGACTTCCTTTTCGAGAACGCGTTTTACATTTTGACGCCTTCCGGCTCCGCCGGCAAAGAAGCGGTTGCTTCCTTAAAAGATCTGCTCAAAGGAACAAATGCAAAGTTTGTGGAAATGTCTCCGGCTGAACACGACGCCGTTACAAGCGTGATCAGCCACTTTCCGCACGTCGTAGCGGCCAGTCTCGTCCACCAGACCGTCAAATTCGAAGATCATTATCCGCTCGTCAAGCGTTTTGCCGCAGGGGGCTTCCGCGATATTACGAGAATTGCCTCAAGCAGCCCGGCGATGTGGCGCGATATTCTTTTGCACAATAAAGATAAAATATTGGAACGGTTTGACGAATGGAAATTTGAGCTGGACAGAATCCAGTCTTTTATCGAAAATGAAGATGCAGACGGGCTGTTTGAATTTTTTCGGCAAGCCAAGGAATACCGCGACGGTCTGCCTTTGCGGCAAAAAGGCGCGATTCCTTCCTTTTACGATCTTTATGTCGATGTCCCCGACCATCCCGGGGTCATCTCGGAAATTACGGCGATTCTCGCTGACGAGAAAATCAGCATTACGAACATCCGGATTATTGAAACAAGGGAAGACATAAACGGTGTTCTCAGAATCAGCTTTCAATCCGATGAAGATCGAAAACGCGCCGAAAAATGCATTCAAACCCGTGCAAAATATGAAACATTTTATGCTGATTGAGGTGGAACACATGAAAAGAGGAAAAATCAGTTCACTAAAAGGAGAGCTTCATATTCCGGGAGATAAATCCATCTCTCATCGCTCTGTTATGTTCGGAGCCATAGCAGAAGGGAAAACGGTCATCAAAAACTTTTTGCCAGGAGCTGACTGCTTGAGCACGATCGCCTGCTTTCGGAAAATGGGTGTGGAAATCGAACAGAATGGCAGTGATGTCACCGTCCTCGGCAAAGGGCTCGATCAGCTGGCTGAACCTGCGGAACTCCTTGACGTGGGGAATTCCGGAACGACGATCAGGCTGATGCTCGGCATTTTGGCGGGACGCCCGTTTCACAGTACAGTCGCCGGCGATGAGAGCATCGCCAAAAGGCCGATGAAGCGTGTCACAGAACCGCTTCGAAAAATGGGAGCGAAAATCGACGGCCGCGCCGGAGGGGAATATACACCGCTCTCTGTCCGCGGCGGACATCTGGCAGCGATCGATTTTCAGTCGCCTGTTGCAAGTGCGCAAATCAAATCTGCCGTTTTGCTTGCAGGTCTGCAGGCCGAAGGCGCCACAACGGTGACGGAGCCTCATAAATCAAGAGACCATACGGAACGGATGCTGTCAATGTTCGGTGTCAGCCTTCAGGAAGATGAAACAAGCGTAACAATTGAGGGCGGGCAGCAGTTGAAAGCGGCCGAAGTCTTCGTGCCGGGTGATATTTCATCAGCTGCGTTTTTCCTGGCAGCGGCTTCCCTAGTTCCTGACAGTGAAGTCGTGCTTCGCAATGTCGGACTCAATCCGACCAGGACGGGAATCATCGATGTCTTGAAAGAAATGGGGGCCGATCTTGAAATCGAAGAAAAAAATGCCGGAAACGCCGAGCCGTACGGCGATCTGAGAATCAAAACGTCCTCTTTGAAAGCCGCTGAGATTTCGGGCGATTTGATCCCGCGCCTCATCGATGAAATACCGATCATCGCTCTTCTCGCTACACAAGCTCAAGGAACGACGGTCATCAAAGACGCGGCTGAGCTCAAAGTAAAAGAAACGAACCGAATCGATACCGTCGCCTCAGAGCTGAAAAAAATCGGTGCGAACATCGAGCCGACAGAAGACGGGATGAAGATTCACGGCAGGACGCCTCTTACAGGCGGCGCGAAAGTCTCAAGCCACGGGGACCACCGGATCGGAATGATGCTGGGAATCGCCGCCTGCATCTGCGAGCAGCCGATCGACATTTTACAGCCTGAAGCTGTGAGCGTCTCATATCCTTCGTTTTTTGAACATATTGAAAAGCTTGCAAAAAAAGCCTGAAGCCTTGTGCTCAGGCTTTTTCAGCCCGGAAAATCATGAAAGCCGGGCGTTTGATCATAAAACGAATGTCTCCCGCATAGCTTGTCTTAACAGAATCAATCTGCTTCATACAGGTGTGCGGGCAACATATTTGCCGGAAGCCGCCGCGTGAATTATGATAGTAAGTAACTCACCGCGATATGCCGGCTGATACGGCAGGCGATGAATTGACGAAAGAAAGGGACGTTTAGATTTGAATACTTCGATTCAAGAAGCCATAAAATTAGTTGAAGCAGGCCACCCGGAAAGCGGATTGAAAAAGCTTGCTGATATCGAGTCTGACCTTCATGATGAAGACAAAGCCATAGTAGCTCAGCTGTATTACGAATGGGGCATTGTCGATAAGGCTATCGCCATCGCGAATGATCTCCATGAACTGTATCCGGATGAAACGGAACTGACATGCTTTTATGCCGAACTCCTCATCGAAACCGATCAGGAAGAAAAAGCGCTGAGCGTGCTCGAAACGATTCCGGAAACAGATGAAGCGTACCCGCAGTGCCTGCTTTTAATGGCTGACCTCTATCAGATGCAGGGTCTGTTTGAAGTCAGCGAGCAAAAGCTGTTAAAGGCCCAAGCCATTTTGCCGGATGAGCCGGTTATCGATTTTGCTTTGGGAGAGCTGTATTTCACTCAGGGAGCTTACGGCAAAGCGGTCCGCCAATTCAAAAAAGCGGCCGAAGAAGAAGCCGTCATCGGCGGCGTCAATGTGTACCAAAGGCTGGCGGAATCATTAAGTTCATCCGGCGCGTTTGAAGAAGCGCTTGAATGGTATGAAAAAGCCGTCAAGGAGAACCCGGAGCCCAACACACTGTTCGGGTTTGGTTTTACGGCGCTGAAAGCGGGGTATCCTAAAACTGCGATTAAACAACTGACAGAGCTGAAGGAAATGGATCCTGCTTATTCTTCACTTTACAAGCCTCTGGCAAACAGCTTTGAAGCAGAAGGGCTTTATGAAGAAGCATTTGAAACGGCAAAAGAAGGAATCCGCTTCGATGAATTCAACAAAGAGCTTTATCTTTCTGCTGCAAAAGCAGCCTTAAAAACGAAAAGGCATTCGGAAGCGAAAGAGCTGCTTCGTGAAGCGCTGGCGCTGGACCCCGGATTTCTGGAAGCCGTCCATACCCTGCTTGCCCTGTTTCTTGAAGAAGACGACGATGAGAGCATTATTGAACTTGTACAGGAAGTCCGCAAATACGGAGAGGATGATCCGAAGTTCAGCTGGCATCTGGCATCGGCGTTCGCCCGGACAGAGGTGTACGACAAGGCGCGTGAGGAATATGAGAACGCATTTTTGCACTATCGGGATGACGCCGATTTCCTTTACGAATATTCAATGTTTCTGCTAGAAGAAGGACGGCGAAAAGAAGCGCTGCCTCTGCTGAAAAAACTGGCAGAGCTCGACCCGGCAAACGAGGAAGTCCAGGAGACGATTTTCAGAATCGAAGATGAAAATTCCTTTGAATAAGCAGGATATGATCGGTTTGTGTGGAATTTATAAAGTAATACACAAGATGCGATAGAGGAGGGAATAACATGCAGACCCCTGTTTCTGTCAATGAAAAAAAAGATTTTATCCGCTGGTTTCT
Source organism: Bacillus paralicheniformis (assembly GCF_001042485.2). Lineage (GTDB taxonomy): Bacteria > Bacillota > Bacilli > Bacillales > Bacillaceae > Bacillus > Bacillus paralicheniformis. Next base: position 182,480 of record NZ_LBMN02000036.1, on the reverse strand, counting down.
CAACCATTATCAGCTGAAACGAAGAGAGTGTGTATGGATTCTGAATTATTTAATGAGCCATGACTCGCTGATGGAAAAAGTGCATTTTGTCGAGCAGGCCGAATTTTGTCCGAGGGGCATTATCATGTCTACCCACTGCGTTGAGGAAGTGCCTTTTCGTTTTTATAAAGAAAATGTCATGACGACCGATGCAGAAAAATCATTTCATGATATCAGGCTGAATAAGCAGCAGGATCTCTTTATCCAGCTGAACTTCCGCTCAGCCTATAATTCTCCGGAATATGCGGCGGTACTCGAAGCCAACCCCCATATTCCGAAAGACCTATATGAAAATGAAAAAGATAAAATTGTCGCTGAACAGATTTTGGAGCATTCCATTTCCACTTTTCAGAGACAAAAGCTGCTGCGGGAAATCGATGAAGCGCTTGACCGCCAAGATAAAGAGAGCTTCGAAAAACTAGCTAAACAACTGAGCCAGCTGCGATAATCCGCTGCCAATCAAGCCTTGCCGAGAGCAAGGCTTGTTCAGCTCCGGAGAAAGCGCTGTCAAAACGAGGAGGCCGGGAGCCGTGAAATGGAATACGCACGATGCGGATATTTACTTGAACGCGAAAGAATACATCGATACAGCTGTCATCCCTTTAATATCGGTTAATTTGGGAGATCAGTTTAAATCGGCCGTATCAAAAGGGGAATTTACGTCTATACTTGCAGAAGAACTTGAAAGGCAGCTGAAGGGCAGAATCTATTTGTTTCCACCCTGTACATATTTAGATGCGAATGAAAAATCGGCGCAGCATATCGCCAATTTAAAAGAAATGGCCGGAAAACATTTTCGCCACATCGTTTTTTTAACGACGGATGAACGCTGGAAGCAGGTGCTCGAAAGCGAGCAAAAGCTGCTGTGGGTTCCGGCGATTCCTCTCGAACATATGAAGGATTCGTTAAAGCAGAAGCTGCTGGAAGACCAAATTGAGCAAATATTGAACATTTTGTTACAATATTGGAACTCTTAATAAAAACACTTACATTTCCTTTGTATAATGATTTTGGGAATGTTGACCTTCCTAAAATATTGATATATTATGAGGGTGTCCTAGTTTCATGAATTTTTTTCTATTTCAGTTATATTGTAGCTGGGGACTTGAGGGGGGATATGAAGATGAGCGAAAAAAGACATCGGGTATCCAGACGTCAGTTTTTAAACTATACGCTGACCGGAGTCGGCGGCTTTATGGCGGCGGGGATGCTCATGCCTATGGTTCGCTTCGCGCTCGATCCGGTTTTAAGGCCGACTGAAGATCAGGACATGGTTCAGGTTGTCAGCGTTGATGAATTGACAAATGAACCGCAGCGCTTCGATTTTAAAATCAAACAAGTGGATGCCTGGTACGAATCGGAAGAATCGAGATCAGCGTGGGTTTTCAAAAGTGGGGACGAAATTGTAGCTTTATCACCGGTTTGTAAACATTTGGGGTGTACGGTCAACTGGAACAGCGATCCTAAAAATCCGAATAAGTTCTTTTGTCCGTGCCATTACGGACTTTATGAAAAGGATGGTACCAACGTGCCCGGAACTCCGCCGCTTGCTCCTTTGGACCGCTATGAGCAAGAGGTTAAAGACGGCTACCTTTACTTAGGGAAAGCCAAGCCGAGGAAGGATGGGTGATCATGCTAAACAAAATTTATGACTGGGTGGACGAAAGACTTGACATTACGCCGCTCTGGCGGGACATCGCCGACCATGAAGTTCCTGAACACGTGAACCCGGCTCACCATTTTTCAGCTTTCGTGTACTGCTTCGGGGGATTGACGTTTTTCGTTACGGTGATTCAGGTGCTGTCCGGCATGTTTTTGACGATGTATTACGTTCCGGATATTAAAAACGCCTGGGAATCTGTTTATTATTTGCAGAATGAAGTGGCGTTCGGACAGATTGTAAGGGGAATGCACCACTGGGGTGCAAGCTTGGTCATTGTGATGATGTTTCTTCATACGCTCAGGGTTTTCTTCCAGGGGGCCTATAAGAAGCCGAGAGAGCTGAACTGGATTGTCGGCGTTTTGATCTTCTTTGTCATGCTCGGTTTAGGTTTTACAGGCTACCTTTTGCCTTGGGATATGAAAGCTCTGTTTGCGACAAAAGTAGGTTTGCAGATTGCTGAGGCGACGCCGCTGATCGGCTCGGAAATTAAAACGCTGCTTGCCGGTCATCCGGATATTGTCGGCGCTCAGACGTTGACGCGCTTTTTTGCCATACACGTCTTTTTCCTGCCAGCCGCTCTGTTCGGACTGATGGCTGCACACTTTATCATGATTCGCAAGCAAGGAATTTCTGGGCCGCTGTAAGCGAGCGACTCAATTGAGAAGGAGGGGATGGCATGAAGAGGGGAAAAGGGATGAAGTTTGTCGGTGATTCACGGATCCCGGCGGAAAGAAAACCGAATATTCCAAAAGATTATTCCGAATTTCCAGGGAAAACGGAAGCGTTCTGGCCGAATTTCCTGTTGAAAGAATGGATGGTCGGGGCGGTTTTCCTTGTCGGTTTTCTCGTGCTGACCATCGTGCATGAGCCTCCGCTCGAGCGGATGGCAGATCCGACCGATACCGGCTACATACCTTTGCCAGACTGGTATTTTCTATTTCTTTACCAATTGCTGAAATACGAATATGCTGCCGGGCCGTATACGGTTGTCGGCGCAATTATTATCCCGACAATTGCATTCGGAGCGCTATTATTGGCACCGTTTCTTGACAGAGGCCCTGAAAGAAGGCCGTTTAAACGCCCGGTTGCCGTAGGGTTGATGCTTTTGGCAATTTCAGCGACGATTTTCTTAACATGGCAGTCCGTTGTCACCCACGACTGGGCCGCTGCTGAAGAGCAGGGTAAGATCAAGGAAGAGGCCAATATAGATACGAGTGCAGCAGGGTATAAGATTTATCAGGAGCAAGGCTGTATTTCGTGCCATGGAGACAACATGCAGGGAGGAGCGGCAGGCCCGTCTCTCGTTGACAACGGCTTGTCTCCGGAAGAGATTGCGAAAATCGCCAAGGAAGGAAAAGGCGAAATGCCTGCTGGCGTTTTTAAAGGATCTGATAAAGAGCTTAAAGAACTGTCTAAATTCATCTCCGAAACAACGGCGAAATAAAACGGTTGTCAAGTTGATGAAGGCAGGCTATACTCTTGATAGAGCTGAAGCTGACGCCAAGTCAGCCTCTCGGGCTGTCGACGATGTCGATGGCCTTTTCAATTTTGACCGCTGCTGATCGTGAACCGTACGGAAGCCGGAAATGCCGCTGCTTCTTGGCGCGCGTTTCTGCGGTCAGTCTGTGAAGCTGACTCGGCTGCGGCTTTTTTTATTTAAAGAGACTGTGAGTTGATTGCTTTGAAACTGATTTCCTACATGCTCGCTCAAAAACCGCTGCTTCTGCTGCTTTTGATAATTAATTTCTTCGGTACGGTTTACGGGTATTACTGGTACCTTCCGCAGCTGACGAATACGCCTGCGAAATTTCTGATTTTCGTTCCCGACAGCCCGACGGCGACATTGTTTTTTTTATTTGTTCTCATCGGACTTTTATTGGGAAGGAATGCTCCTCTCTTTGAGGCGCTTGCGCTTGTTACGCTCGTCAAATACGGGCTGTGGGCGGTAGTGATGAATATCCTCGTGCTTGCGGTGTCCGGAAGCCTCCATTGGACGGGCTATATGCTGATCGCGTCGCACTTCGCAATGGCTGTGCAAGGCGTGCTGTACGCCCCTCATTACCGGTTTAAAGGGTGGCATTTGGCGCTTGCGGCTGTGTGGACGTTGCATAACGATGTCATTGATTACTTGTTTGGCATGATGCCGAATTATTCAATGCTCGATCAATATATGCCGCAGATCGGCTATTTTACATTTTGGCTCAGCATCGCTTCGATCGGTTTGGCCTATTACTTGGTTTTGTCCCGGAAAGCTTTTAAGCTGTAACACGGATTCACAATCTTGGTCTAACCTTGTCCCTCTCTTCATACGCTTTAATAGAAGGAGTGGGAGGGACCGTAATGATACGAAAGGTGATCCTTTGCATGATGCTTGCGCTTGTTTTTCCTGCGGCCGGTTTAAAAGCGGAAGAATCATCGGCTTTGCAGGAATTGACGGAACTGTCAGATACGGTATTCCAGCTAACAAGGCAGTCTCAATATGAGGAAGCGGTACAAATTCTTCAATACTTTGAAAAACGGCTGAAAGCAGCGGAGAAAGGCGAAACAGAGGGTATTATGACAGGATCGGAAATCCGTCAGGTCAGTCTGGCCTACCATGATACGCTGAAAAGGCTGGAAAGCGAAGAGGTCGCACAGCAGGAAAAATTTAAAGCCGCCGCCCAGTTTAGAATGCTGATGGACGCCATAGAATCTGACCATGATCCGCTGTGGAGCAGTTTGAAAAAGCCGATCATGGATTCTTTCAGCGCTTTGAAGGCCGGGATTCAGAAAGAAGACAACCTGACATTCAGGGAAAAGTGGAATCATTTTTTATCCTTGTATGATACGATTTACCCAAGCTTAACGATTGATGTTTCGCCAAAGCAGTTAAAAAGCGTCTCCAACCATATTGCAGTCGTGGAAAACGGGGGCTTTCAGCAAATGACGGAAAGCAGCAAGCTGGAAAGGCTGACGCTTTTGGAAAAAGATTTGGAAGATGTGTTTAATCAAGTAGAAGAAGATGATGCAGACCCTTCACTGTTATGGGTCATCCTGACGACGGGAAGCATTATCCTCTCGACGCTGACATATGTCGGATTCAGAAAGTATAAAGCCGAAGAGGACAGGCGCAGAAAAAGAGAAAAAGATTGGCCGAAATAAGAAGCTCCGCTGATCGCGAGCTTCTTTTTTTGCTGACCTTCAATCAGCGTGTGATGGGATTTTTGTTCTCATCAAGCGTAAACCCTTCTCCCAGAACGTCGTGTACGTCGCTTACGGCTACAAAAGCGTGCGGGTCGACCGAGGTAATCACGTTTTTCAGCTGGAAAACCTCATTTTTCGGGACGACGCAGTATAGAACGTCCCGCTCTGTTTTCGTATATGACCCCTGACCTTTTAAAACCGTGACGCCTCTTTCCATTTCTTCTATGATTTTGCGCTGGATCTGGTCGTTCTTTTCAGAGATGATGGTGGCGCCTTTTGCGGCATAACCGCCTTCCTGCATAAAATCGATGACTTTTGACGCGACAAATACGGCAACAAGCGTGTACATCGCTTCCTTATAGGAGAGGTAAAAAATAAGGGATAATGTAATGACGCAGGCGTCAAACACAAACATGGCTTTGCCCATCGGCACTTGAAAATATTTGTTGATCAGCCGCACAATAATATCGACGCCGCCCGTCGTTCCGCCGTATCTGAAAATAATGCCCAATCCGGTACCGATAAACACGCCTGCAAAAAGAGCCGCGAGCGCAAGATCGTTTTGTAGCGGCATATGAATCTGGAAGCGCTGAAAAATCCATAAAAACACCGACAGACTGACTGTGCCGAGAATGGTATATGAGAAGACCGTTCTGCCGAGGAGCTTCCAGCCGACGAAGAAGACGGGGATGTTCAGCACCAGATTGGATATGGAAGGATCGATATTAAACAGGAAATAAAGCAGCAGGGTAATGCCGGTAAAACCGCCTTCCGACAAGTTGTTCTGCATATTAAAATGAACGAGTCCAAAGGAAAAAACTGCAGCGCCTGCTAAAATAAACAGGACGTTCTTCATTCTGATGTCTCCGAACATAAAAAAAACTCCTTTCCTTCCATAAGCTGGCGTTAATATTATAGTGTATCCGTTTTAAAACAGCAAACCCGTCTTAAACATTTGTCAAACTTGTTTGAATTCGCTAACATGTAAGAGATGACAGGAGGTTTTGTCAGCATGACGAAAGAAAAAACGATGAAAGATATACAGCGTGAGGTTGACGAATATATCGGCCAGTTTAAAGAAGGCTATTTCAGTCCGCTTGCCATGATGGCCAGGCTGACGGAAGAGCTTGGCGAACTGGCGAGGGAAATCAACCATCATTACGGTGAAAAACCGAAGAAAAAAACCGAATCGGAAAAAAAGATCGATGAAGAAATCGGCGACGTATTGTTCGTTTTAGTTTGTCTTGCGAATTCGCTTCATATATCATTGGATGAAGCGCATGATATGGTCATGGAGAAGTTCAACACCCGTGACAAAGACCGCTGGACAAGAATAGAAGAAGGAAAGTAGAGGAGAATCAAGATGCAAAAGGAGACCATTAAAATCGCAATAGCAGGACCGCGCGGAAGAATGGGAAGCGAAGCGGTCAAACTTGTTGAAGATACCGCACATTTTGAGCTTGTCGGTGCAATCGACCGTACATATAACCGTGAAAAGCTGTCAGACGTGATGATATCAAGTTCAGAAGCCGTCATTTACACTGATATTACCGAATGCTTTTCAGAAACGGCTCCGGACGTTCTGATTGATTTGACAACGCCGGAAATCGGCAAGCTACATACAAAAATCGCGCTGGAGCACGGCGTCCGTCCTGTTGTGGGAACGACAGGATTTTCTGAGAGTGACTTGAACGAGCTTATGGAACTGACCGACGAGAAGGGGATCGGAGCCATCATCGCGCCAAACTTCGCGCTCGGAGCCGTGCTGATGATGAAGTTTTCGCAAATGGCTGCCAACTATTTTACCGATGTCGAAATCATTGAACAGCACCATGATCAAAAGCTTGACGCACCAAGCGGAACGGCCTTGAAAACGGCGGAAATGATTTCGGCTGTTCGCGAAGCGAAAATGCAGGGGCATCCGGATGAAAAAGAAATTCTGCCGGGAGCAAGAGGAGCCGATCAAAACGGAATCCGTCTCCACAGCGTTCGTCTGCCGGGATTGATCGCCCATCAGGAAGTGATGTTCGGCGGAGACGGCCAAACCTTGAAAATCCGTCATGATTCATACAACCGCGCATCTTTTATGTCTGGTGTGAAACTGGCTGTTGAACAAGTGATGAAAATCGATCAGCTTGTCTACGGCCTTGAAAATATCATAGAGTAACAAGAAGGGGGAAATCGCTTTGAAAATCGCCTTAATTGCCCATGACCGAAAAAAACAGGACATGATTCAGCTGACGACCGCTTATAAAGATATTTTAAAAAAGCACGAGCTGTTTGCGACAGGGACGACCGGTTTAAAAATCACCGAAGCGACAGGGCTGCCCGTCGTGCGTTTTCAATCGGGACCGCTTGGCGGAGACCAGCAGATCGGTGCTTTAATCGCGAAAAATGACATCGACCTTGTGATTTTTCTGAGAGACCCGCTGACGGCCCAGCCGCACGAACCTGATGTGTCAGCTCTTATCCGCTTGTCTGACGTTTATGCCATTCCGCTCGCCACCAATATGGGAACGGCGGAAATCTTGATCCGATCTGTCGAGGAAGGCGCGTTTGAATTCAGAAACATTGTCCACGGCGGGGATCGAGATGCTTGATATACTGGCTTTCGGCGCGCACAGCGATGATGTAGAAATCGGCATGGGAGGAACCATTGCCAAATATACTAAAAAAGGCTTTCAAATTGGCATCTGCGATTTAACCCAGGCTGAACTGTCTTCAAACGGAACAGTCGAAACGAGAAAAAGCGAAGCGGCGCAGGCGGCCGACATTCTCGGCGCCAGCGCGCGGATTTCCCTCACGCTGCCGGACAGGGGGCTGTTTCCCAGCCAGGAGGCGATCAGGGAAGCGGTTGCCGTCATTCGAAAACATAAGCCGAAGCTTGTCTTTGTCCCTTATCCGAAGGACCGGCATCCCGATCACGGGCATGCAGCGGAAATCGTCGAAGAAGCGGTCTTTTCCGCTGGAATACATAAATACGAAGATGCAGAAAAACAGCCGGCCCATAAAGTCCAAAACGTGTACTACTATATGATCAACGGTTTTCACAAACCCGAATTTGTCATCGACATTTCCGAAACGATCAATCAAAAAAAGGAAAGCCTTGCTGCTTATCAGAGCCAGTTCACCCGTTCCCGGCAGTCGGTTGAAACACCGCTGACGAACGGATATATTGAAACGGTCGAAGCAAGGGAAAAGCTTTTGGGAAAAGAGGTCGGCGTCGCATACGCGGAAGGGTTTTTTTCAAAGCGGACTCTTCTGTTAAACAACGATTTATTTGGGGGCGGATGATGAAACAGTTAAAAATCGGAATCACATGTTATCCGAGTGTCGGAGGATCAGGAATTATCGCTACCGAACTCGGCAAGCTCCTTGCGGAAAAAGGACATGAAATTCATTTTATTACATCAAGTGTTCCGTACAGGCTCAATAAAGTGTATTCCAACATCTATTTTCACGAAGTCGAAGTCAATCAATATGCCGTGTTTAAGCACCCGCCGTATGATTTGGCTTTGGCCAGCAAAATGGCGGAGGTGGCGAAGCGGGAACAGCTTGATGTTCTGCATGCCCACTACGCGGTGCCTCACGCGATTTCCGCTTTTTTAGCGAAGCAAATGCTGAACGGAAACATTAAAACGGTCACAACGCTGCACGGCACAGATATAACCGTTCTCGGCTATGATCCGTCTTTAAAAGATCTGATCAAGTTTGCGATCGAGTCGTCTGACCGCGTAACAGCGGTTTCTTCAGCTCTTGCCGCGCAAACGTACGATTTGATCAAACCGAACAAAAAAATCGAAACGATCTATAATTTTGTGGATGAGCGCGTGTATTTAAAAAAGCAGGAGCATCATTCGCTGAAAGAGCAGTACGGCATCGCCCCTGATGAAAAAGTGATCATCCACGTATCCAATTTCAGACAGGTGAAGCGCGTGCAGGACGTCATCCATGTCTTCAGCAGCATTGTCAAACGAATGAAGTCGAAGCTGATTCTCGTCGGCGACGGGCCGGAGATGACCGTGATCTGCCAGCTTGTCAGACAGCTCGGACTAAAAGATGATGTTCTTTTCCTGGGCAAACAGGACAGCGTAGAAGAGCTTTACGCCATCAGCGATTTAAAGCTGCTTTTGTCCGAGAAGGAAAGCTTCGGTTTAGTGCTGCTGGAGGCGATGGCCTGCGGCGTTCCGTGCATCGGCACCAATATCGGAGGGATTCCCGAGGTGATCAAAAACGGTAAATCCGGTTACTTGGTCGATGTAGGAGATATTGAAGGCGCAGCTCGTAAAGCGCTCCATTTGCTGACTGATGAAAGCCTGCAGCGCCAGTTTGCGGAAGCGGCGCTAGAAAGCATCAAGGAGCGCTTTTCTTCCAGTAAAATCATCGCGCAATATGAAGAAATTTATCAACAATTAACAGACGGGGAGTGTGACAATGGAGGATCTCTTTTTGAAGGCTCTTCCTCTCCTTCGTGAGCTGAAAAAACACGGCCGGCAGGCCTACTTTGTAGGCGGATCTGTCAGGGATGCCCAAATGAACCGGGATATCGGTGATATTGACATCGCTACAGATGCATCCCCGGAAGAAATTGAAGCCATTTTTCCGAAAACCGTTGATGTCGGAAAGGAACACGGAACCATCATCGTCCTCTTTGAGGGAGAATCCTATGAGGTGACGACCTTTCGCGCAGAGCTTGAGTACGAGGATTACAGAAGGCCGAGCGGCGTTCAGTTTATCAAATCGCTGAAAGAAGACCTGAAGAGGCGGGACTTGACGATTAATGCCATGGCGATGGATGAACAGGGGAGACTGATCGACTATTTCGGCGGACTCCGCGACATACGGGAAAAATTGATTCAAACGGTCGGCGACCCGGCGGAGCGTTTTCACGAAGATGCGCTACGCATGCTGCGGGCGCTCCGTTTTATGAGTCAGCTCGAGTTTGAGCTTTCTCCAAATACAAAAAAAGCGATTTGCGAAAACCGTCTGCTCTTGGCTCATATTTCTACAGAGCGGAAAACGGTTGAATTTGAAAAGCTTTTAAAAGGAAAAGCGGCGGACAGGGCTTTGGAAGCGGCGGCTGAAACAGGGCTTTACAAGGAGCTTCCGGGGCTGGACGGCAAAAAGGAGCGCGTTCTGGCTGCCCGTGCTTTTCCTTTTTACCAACTTCAAAAAAGAGCGGATATATGGGCGGCTTTCATTCACATGATATCACTCGATTCCGCTGAGGCTCACCAGTTTTTAAAAGGGTGGAAGCTTCCGGGGAAAGTCATAAAACAGGCGCTCCTGACGGCTGAACGAATCGATCAAAAATGGGATGCCGTCTCGATGTATGAGGCGGGGGAAGAGACGCTGCTGTCCGCTTCCGCCATCCGCAGCTTAAGGGACAAGCAGGCAATCGATGAAAAGCGGCTGGCTGAAATCAGACAGTCGTACCGCGCGCTTCCGATTAAAAGCCTGAAAGACCTGGCGGTGTCTGGAAGCGATTTGTTGAATTTCAGAAAGAAGCCGGCCGGGAAATGGGTGTCCGATGATTTGAAACGGATTGAGCGGGCCGTGTTAAACGGGGAGCTTGCCAATCAAAAAAAAGCCATAGAGGAGTGGCTGGATTCATGCAGTCAAATTTAAGAAAGAAACTCATTCAATTGTTTACAGAGGCCGACGGCGAATTCATTTCAGGCCAGAAAATCAGCGAAGAGCTCGGATGCTCAAGGACCGCCGTTTGGAAGCATATCGAAGATCTGAGAAAATCGGGATATGAACTTGAAGCGGTCCGAAAGCTCGGCTATAAAATGATAAAAAAACCTGACAAAATCACCGAAGATGAAATCAGGCTCGGGTTAAAAACGAAAAAAATGGGACAGACCATCCATTTTCACGATGTCGTCTCATCAACTCAAAAAATCGCCCATGAGCTAGCAAACAACGGTGCGCCGGAAGGAATGATCATCGTTGCCGACAAGCAGACTGAAGGAAGGGGAAGAATGGCGAGAACATGGCATTCCCCAGAAGGAAACGGCATTTGGATGAGCATCATTTTAAGACCTGAAATGCCCGTGCAAAAAACGCCGCAGCTGACGCTTTTAGCCGCAGTCGCGATCGTTCAGGCAGTCGAAGAGCAAACCGGCATCGCAGCTGAAATCAAATGGCCGAACGATATTTTGATCAACCGCAAAAAAGTCGTCGGGATCTTAACCGAACTGCAGGCGGAAGCCGATCAGGTCCATTCTGTCATCGTCGGAATGGGGATCAACGTCAATCAGCTTGCTGGCGACTTTCCGGAAGAATTAAAAGAAACAGCGACAAGCCTTCGTCTCGCAAGCGGTGAAAAAATCGACAGAGCCGCTTTGATTCAAACGATAATGGCGACATTTGAAAAAAGGTATGAAGACTATCTCGCCTACGGTTTCGAGCCGATCAAGCTTTTATGGGAGAGCTACGCTTTGAGCCTGAACCGTGAATTGACGGCCAGGACGCTGAACGGAACGTTTCACGGCAAAGCGCTGGGAATAGACGAAGAAGGCGTCTTGATCCTGGAAACGAGTGACGGCATCAAAAAAATATACTCCGCCGATATCGATATAAATCCGTCATAGTTGGAAGGATCCATGCGTTTTTGGTATACTTCGGATGGGCAGTATCCTGTAGGAACTGCACCTGGAAAACATGCAACTGATAAAAAACAGTCTGCCTTGATCCAAAAAGGACTGGGACAGAGGGATGATTCTTGCCGAACACGGACGATTCGAAATCCTTCTTCTTGCCGGAAGGTTTTTTTGCTGTCCGAAAAGATGCTCATGCAAGCACGGCAGCTCATCTCCTCTGAAAAAGAGGAGGAGAAAACATGAAGACAAAGATTGATTTTCTAAAAATGAAACAAGAGGGAGAGCCGATCGTCATGCTGACGGCCTACGATTACCCGGCGGCAAAGCTTGCCGAACAGGCCGGCGTCGATATGATTCTTGTCGGCGATTCGCTCGGCATGGTTGTGCTCGGCCTTGATTCGACCGTATCTGTGACGGTCGCTGATATGATCCACCATACAAAAGCCGTAAAACGCGGGGCAAAAGATACGTTTGTGGTGACGGATATGCCGTTTATGTCTTATCACTGCTCTTTGGAAAGCGCTCTGAATAATGCCGCGGCGATCGTTCAGGAAAGCGGAGCCGATGCTTTGAAGCTTGAAGGCGGCGACGGTGTATTTGAGACGATCACGGCTTTAACACGCGGCGGAATACCTGTTGTCAGCCACTTAGGCTTGACTCCTCAATCCGTCGGTGTCTTGGGAGGCTATAAAGTTCAGGGGAAAGATGAAGAAAGCGCCCGCAAGCTGATTGAAGACAGCAGGCGCTGTGAAGAAGCAGGCGCAATTGCGCTCGTTCTCGAATGCGTCCCGGCAGCGCTCGCTGAACAGATTTCAAAGGAGCTCACGATTCCTGTCATCGGCATTGGAGCAGGCCCTGGTACAGACGGACAAGTTCTCGTTTACCACGATGTTGTCGGACACGGAGTGAGCCGGACGCCTAAATTTGTAAAACAGTATGTGCAAATCGATCAGCCGCTTGAACAAGCGCTTCGAGGATATGTTGAGGATGTCAGAAGCCGCGTGTTTCCTGAAGATGCTCATTCATTCCGTATCGATCAGCAAGTTCTTGAAGGATTATACGGAGGGAAATAAGCATGATTCAGATCCATACAGCAAAAGATATACAAAATGCAACGAAAAATTATCGCAAAGAAGGCAAAACGATCGGTTTTGTGCCGACAATGGGCTTCCTTCATGAAGGCCATATGTCGCTTGTGGAAAAAGCGCGAAAAGACAATGATATTGTCGTGATGAGCATTTTTGTCAATCCTATGCAGTTCGGTCCGGGTGAAGACTATGAAGCGTACCCGAGAGATATCGAAAGGGACCGGCAGCTTGCGGCTGACGGAGGAGTGGACATCTTGTTCACTCCTGAGCCTGAAGAAATGTACGGTCAGGAGCCGACGGTTACCGCAAGCGTGAAAAAGCGGACGGACGTCCTTTGCGGCCGTTCAAGGGAAGGTCATTTCGACGGTGTCGCAACAGTGCTCACAAAGCTGTTCAATCTCACCTTTCCGACAAGGGTTTATTTTGGCATGAAAGATGCGCAGCAGGTTGCCGTTGTCGACGGGCTGATCAACGACTTTTTCATGGATATTGAGCTGATCCCGGTTGAAACAAAACGGGAAGAAGACGGGCTTGCCAAAAGCTCAAGAAATGTCAACCTGCGAGCAGAAGAACGGCAGGAAGCACCCGCTCTCTATCAAGCCCTTCAGCGCGGCGCCGAGCTGATCCGTGATGGAGAGAGGGATGCGGAAGCTGTTAAGCGAGAGGTTCGGAGCATTCTTGAAAAAACGAGCGGTGTCATCGATTATGCGGATATTTATTCATATCCCGATCTGGAGATCAGGGAGCCATTGACTGGAAAAGTCATCATAGCGGTTGCCGTTCAGTTTTCCAAAGCCCGCTTAATTGATAATATCATCGTCGATATCCCGGCAGATCAAAAGGAGGATTTATGATGTACCGTACGTTAATGAGCGCAAAACTTCACAGAGCGAGAGTGACGGAAGCCAATTTGAACTACGTCGGCAGCGTGACAATTGATGAAGATTTGCTGGATGCCGTCGGAATGATGGCAAATGAAAAAGTGCAAATTGTGAATAATAATAACGGGGCCCGGCTGGAAACGTACATCATTCCCGGTGAAAGGGGGAGCGGCGTCGTTTGTTTAAACGGAGCTGCCGCCCGCCTTGTTCAAGTGGGAGATGTCGTCATCATCGTTTCTTATGCCATGATGTCTGAAGAGGAAGCAAAGACCCATAAGCCGAAGGTTGCCGTTTTGAACGAGAGAAACGAAATCGAGGAAATGCTGGGTCAGGAGCCCGCCCGTACCATTCTGTAGCCCCCTTGCCTTTAGGGGGCTTTCATATCGTTTAGAAAGAGTAGAAGGCGAAGCTTTTTCCCCGCATCTTTCTAAAACGTGTTACACTTTTGTCGAAGGTATCGAAATTGAGGTGTCCATTGAATGAACAATCAACGATATGTGGTCATTGATGTGGAAACGACAGGGAATTCGCCGAAAAAAGGCGACAGAATCATTCAAATTGCAGCGGTTGTGATTGAAAATGGACAAATGACCGAACGTTTCTCCAAATATGTGAATCCCAATCAGCCGATTCCCGCTTTTATCGAGCAGCTGACGGGAATTTCGAATGAAATGGTTGAAAATGAAGAGCCATTTTCGGCGATTGCCGAAGATATTTTTGAGCTGCTTCAAGACAGCTGTTTTATCGCTCATAACATTCATTTTGATCTTGCTTTTGTAAAGTATGAGCTGCAGCAGGCCGGTTTTGGCGAGCTTGAATGCAGCGTTCTCGATACGGTGGAGCTTTCGAGAATCGTTTTTCCGGGTTTTGACGGCTATAAATTGACTGAGCTGAGCGAAGAGCTTCAGATTCGCCATGAAAACCCGCACAGGGCTGACAGCGATGCGGAAGTGACCGCTTTGATCTTTTTACATATGATGGACAGACTGAAAAGGCTGCCGATTTCGGTTTTGAAATCAATCAGACGTCTATCCTGGCATTTGATCAGTGACGCGCAGGAGCTTTTTGACGGCTTGATCGCTGAAAAAGGTGCCGATGCCGAACTTGATGCCGGCTTTATGAAGGTTGGTTCCTTTGTGATCAGGACCCCTGAAGACGAGGATGAAGAGGCCGGTCATAAGAGCCGGGTCCCGCAGACAGAGCCGCTTATTTGGGAAAAAGACGGCGGACTTTCTTCATTGGACGACCGGTTTGACAAGAGAGAAGGACAGACGAAAATGATGCAGGAGGTCTGGACCGCTTTTCAAAATCATGAGCATGCTCTGATCGAAGCTGCCACTGGAATCGGAAAAACGCTCGGATATCTCGTGCCGGCTGCAATCCGCGCCAAGCAAACAGGCAAGCCGGTCGTGATCAGCACATATACGACATTGCTTCAGCAACAGATGATCAACCGTGATATCCCGCTTTTGGAAAAGATTTTTCCTTTCCCGGTCAAAGCCGCGGTTTTAAAGGGCCGCTCTCATTATTTATCCATTCGCAAGTTCAAGCATATTTTACAGGAAGATGATGACAATTATGATAGCGTCCTTGCAAAAGCGCAAATTCTCGTCTGGCTGACAGATACAGAAACGGGCGATTTATCGGAAATTAATCTTCCGTCAGGCGGAAAGCTTCTGTGGGACAGACTGGCATATGATTCGCATTCATATGCAGAAAACAGCACCCTAAGGAAACTGTGTTTTTATGAGAGAGCCAAAGCGCGGGCGCAGAAGGCTGATATGATCATTACCAATCATGCGCTTCTGTTGACTGACGAAGCCAATCAGCGAATTCATACCGGTGATGCCGATACGTTTGTTATTGATGAAGCCCATCACTTTGAACGCGCAGCGGGCGAGCAGTATGGGGCAAGAGCAGACTATGTCTTTCTCCATAAAAGGTTGATGCGGCTCGGCACCCTCAAACAAAGGGGGATTTTAAAAAAAGCCGAACGCCTCTACCGGTCAGCAGGCATTTCACCAGAATCTTTTTTCCAAATGGACGAATGGCTCGCTCAGCTTCTTGAAGAAAGCGATCTGTTCTTTACGGCTGTTCATTCTTTTGTCAAGCGGAGGAAACCAAGAAACGATCTCAACCGTCTCTTATATAAGATCGGCGAAATCGGTGAAAGCAGGGCATGGAACAGGCTTGAAGAAAGCGCGAGAAGACTGTGTTCCTTGCTGTATGACATGCACCGGCTGTTTTCGGATCAAAAGAAAAGCCTCGCTGAAAAACAGGCTTCCTTCACCAGCCGCCAGGCGTTTTTGTTAGAGGAATACGATTCATGCATGGACGACCTTGAAGAATATCGAAAGACGCTCGCCCGCTTGATGTTTGACCCTGTCGAAGATGAGGTCGTCTGGATTGAAATTGACGCGAAGGGCGCAAAAAACGCCGCGGCCATTTACGCTCAGCCGCTTGATACAAGCGAAATTCTGGCCGACCGGTTTTTCACCGAGAAAAAAAGCGTTGTGCTCACATCGGGGACGCTTGTCGTCGAGAACTCATTTGACTATATGATCAAAAAGCTCGGTTTAAGCGATTTCTATCCGAGGACCTTGCAAATCGAGGCGCCTTTTTCTTATGATAAGCATATGAACATCATGATTCCGACGGATGTCAGCCCGATTCAAAACGATCCTGAAGACTATATTCAAGATGTCTCGCGTTATGTCAAGGCGCTTGCAAAACAGAAAAATGCCAAAGTGCTCGTCCTGTTTACGTCTCATGATATGCTGCGAGACGTCTACCATGCAATAAAACACGAGGAAGACTTTCCTTGTCCGCTCCTTGCGCAGGGGATTTCCGGAGGAAGCCCCGTCAAGGTCATGAAATTGTTTAGATCGTATCCCCATGCGGTTCTTCTCGGAACGAACCATTTTTGGGAGGGCGTTGACTTTCCGGGTGACGAGCTGACGACGCTTGTCATCGCAAGGCTGCCGTTCAGGCCGCCTGACCACCCTGTTGAATCAGCCAAGTGCGACCGGGCGAAGAGAAGGGGAGAAAGCCCGTTTCAAGCGGTATCTCTGCCGGAAGCTGTCCTGGCATTCAGGCAGGGGATCGGCAGGCTGCTCCGCTCGGAGAAAGACAGCGGAACGGTCGTGATTCTCGACCGCCGCATCCGAACCGCTTCCTACGGCACGGTGTTTATGAAGGCTCTGCCCCCTGCAAAAGTCATGGAGCCTGCATTCCTTGAGCTTGAAGCCTACATAGCCGGGAAAAACGGCTAAAAGCCGCATAAAGCGGCTCTTAAATGGTGTGGATTAAGGTTTTATTTTTTAGGCTGTTTATTTAAACGGTTATCCCGTTGTAACAACTAGTATGGCTTTAGGCACAAAGAGTATGAATTACAATTATTGTTTCGTTCGGAGGTATTTGAAAAATGGAAAACAAAATCGAAATTTTATCTACCGTAAGCGTCGAGCATTCAGAAGACCTGTATAAAATCGTCGACCTTTTGAACCGCACGCTCAAACGCGATGATCTCATGTTCGGCCTCGCTCTCGATGAAGAAGATCAAAAACAGGCCATTTTTACGATTTATCGTACTTAGGAGCAGAAAATGGGCAAAAAAACATTAATTTTCATACTGATATTTGGTATTATCTTTTTAACAGCACTTCTTGCGGGAGCGAATGTCTACCGTACGGCAATGGATCAGAAAGAAAGCGGCCACGAGCAGGCTGCCGAAACAGCCAAGCAGGAAGCAGGCTTAAAACAAGTTGACAGCGTGGAGACGTTTGTCGGCAAAGAAAAGCAGTACATTGTCACAGGGACGGACAAAAAAGGCGGCAAAATGTATGTTTGGGTGCCTGCTGACAAAAAGCAGAAAACGATTTACAAAAAAGCGGCAGACGGCATTACCGGCCGCCAGGCTTCAAAAGCGGTTCAGGATGAAGGCCTTGTGTCTGAGCTTAAAGAGGTGCACCTTGCAAGGGAAGGCAATGTTCTATTGTGGGAAGTTACATACTTAAATAAAGATGGGCAGTACAGTTTAAGCTATGTGGACTTTATAAACGGAAAAATTCACAAAAATATTACGCCTTAGACGAAACAGGGGGAAATCGAGTTGAATCTAGCTAAAAGAGTATCAGCGTTAACACCATCTGCAACATTGGCAATCACTGCAAAAGCAAAAGATTTAAAAGCGGCAGGGCACGACGTCATCGGTCTTGGGGCGGGTGAACCGGATTTTAATACGCCTGAGCACATCATTGAGGCTGCTGTCCGTTCGATGAATGAAGGACATACCAAATACACGCCTTCCGGAGGTCTTGCGGCGCTGAAAGACAGCATCCGCGAAAAATTCAAGCGCGATCAGGGAATCGAGTACCGCCAATCTGAAGTTATCGTGTGCACAGGTGCAAAGCATGCTCTTTACACCCTATTTCAAGTGCTCCTCGACGAAGGGGACGAAGTGATTATTCCGACTCCGTACTGGGTCAGCTATCCTGAACAAGTCAAGCTTGCAGGCGGCAAACCGGTATTTGTGGAAGGCCTTGAGGAAAACAGCTTCAAAATTTCTCCGGAGCAGCTTGAAAAAGCCGTCACGGAAAAAACGAAGGCTGTGATCATCAATTCCCCAAGCAATCCGACAGGCATGATGTATACGGAAGAAGAGCTCAAAGCGCTCGGTGAAGTATGCCTTCGCCGCAACATTCTAATCGTATCTGATGAAATATATGAAAAGCTGATTTACAGCGGAAAAAAACATGTATCCATTGCACAGCTTTCTCCAGAACTTAAAAATCAAACCGTAATCATCAACGGGGTTTCCAAGTCACACAGCATGACCGGCTGGAGAATCGGGTATGCGGCAGGCAGCGAACCGATCATTAAGGCGATGACGAACCTTGCCAGCCACAGCACGTCAAATCCGACATCTGTCGCACAATACGGAGCCATTGCCGCTTACAATGGACCAAACGAGCCTGTTGAAGAGATGAGAAAAGCTTTTGAAGACCGGCTGAACAAGGTGTATGAACTGCTTGTTGACATTCCGGGATTGACATGCCTGAAGCCTGAAGGGGCCTTCTACTTGTTCCCGAATGCAAAAAAAGCGGCAGAATCGTGCGGCTTTTCAAGCGTTGATGAATTCGCTGAAGCGCTTTTGGAAGAAGAAAAGGTTGCGATCGTTCCCGGTTCAGGGTTCGGCGCACCGGACAACATCCGTCTGTCGTATGCGACATCCCTGTCACTTTTGGAAGAAGCGGTCGAACGGATTCGCCGCTTTGTCGTGAATCGCAGCCGCTAGAAGCAGAAAGCGTCCGCAGCTGGACGCTTTTTGCATGCACGCAAGCTGCATTGACCTGATCGAATCAAAAAAGGTATAATATACGTTATGGACGTCAGAAAGAATGAGGGCTTGACCGAATTCTTTCGTGTTTTGGAGGGAAACGATAGTGAAAACAACAATAAACCAAGTGTACAAGCATGTTGGTGAAGAAGTAACAATCGGCGCTTGGATCGCCAACAAACGCTCAAGCGGCAAAATTGCGTTTTTGCAGCTTAGAGACGGGACAGGCTTTATCCAAGGAGTCGTCGTCAAAGCGGAAGTGGACGAAGAAACATTTCAAGCCGCTAAATCTGTCACACAGGAAACATCGCTATATGTAAAAGGCGTCGTCAAAGAAGACGAGCGTTCGCCACTCGGCTACGAGCTTGCTGTCACATCGCTTGAAGTCATCCATGAAGCAACAGATTATCCGATTACACCAAAAGAACACGGAACAGAATTTTTGATGGATCACAGACATTTGTGGCTCCGTTCAAAACGGCAGCACGCAACGATGAAAATCCGCAATGAAATCATTCGCGCTACATACGAATTTTTCAATAAGGAAGGCTTTGTTAAAGTCGATCCTCCGATTTTGACGGGAAGCGCACCTGAAGGAACGACAGAGCTTTTTGCGACAAAGTATTTTGACGAAGATGCCTACCTTTCGCAAAGCGGCCAGCTTTACATGGAAGCTGCTGCAATGGCTTTAGGAAAAGTCTTTTCATTCGGGCCGACTTTCAGAGCCGAGAAATCAAAAACAAAGCGCCATCTGATTGAATTCTGGATGATCGAACCGGAAATGGCGTTTGTCGAATTCAATGAAAATCTTGAAGTTCAAGAGAACTATGTCTCTTTTATCGTTCAAAGCGTGCTTGAAAACTGCAAAATTGAACTGAATACGCTCGGCAGAGACACTTCCAAACTGGAGCTTATCAAAGCGCCTTTTCCAAGAATCACGTATGATGAAGCGATTCAGTTCTTAAAAGAGAAAGGCTTTGACGATATTGAATGGGGCGATGATTTTGGCGCTCCTCACGAAACGGCGATTGCCGAAAGCTATGACAAGCCGGTATTTATTACACACTATCCGACATCATTAAAGCCGTTTTATATGCAGCCTGCCCCTGACAGGGAAGATGTCGTATTGTGCGCTGACTTGATTGCGCCTGAAGGCTACGGTGAGATTATCGGCGGATCTGAACGGATCCATGATCTTGAGCTTCTCGAAGCACGCCTGAAAGAGCACGGTTTAGAATCGGATGCTTATCAATGGTATGCAGAGCTGAGAAAATACGGATCAGTTCCGCATTCAGGATTCGGACTCGGACTCGAACGGACGGTTGCCTGGATCTGCGGCTCTCCGCACGTCCGCGAAACGATTCCGTTCCCAAGACTATTAAATCGCTTATATCCTTAAGAAAAAAGTCTCCTGATTCCAGGAGACTTTTTCACAGTCATCCATGATATACTGGAAGGTAAGAGGTGTATCGAATGAAAAAACAGCACTTTATTAAGATGCAGGAGATGGGATCTGTCACCATTCCGAATCTGCTTTTTTTAAACTATCGGGAGCTTGGCTTAAACGAGACAGAATTCATGCTGCTCTTAAACATTAAAATGCATGTTGAGAGAGGTTCATTTTTTCCGACCCCGGAGGAATTAAGCAAGACGATGTCGATTGAAACCGAACAATGTATGAACATGCTGAGAATGTTCATTCAAAAAGGCTTCATCTATATAGAAGAATGCGAAGACCAGAACGGCATTAAGTTTGAAAAGTATTCGCTCGAACCTCTCTGGGGCAAGCTGTTTGAGCATCTTGAAATGGACGAGCAGAAGCAACTCGCCGAACAGAATGAAGGCGAAGAGAAGAGCCTTTATACGATCTTTGAAGAAGAATTTGCGCGGCCGCTGTCTCCGCTGGAATGCGAGACGCTCAGCATCTGGCTTGACCAGGATCATCACGATGCACAGCTGATCAAACAAGCTCTCAAAGAAGCCGTCATATCAGGAAAACTAAATTTCCGCTACATTGACCGGATTTTGTTTGAGTGGAAGAAAAACGGCATTTCAACAGTCGAACAAGCCGCAAACTACAGCCAAAGATTCAGGCGGAAGACCGCTCCGCGGCAAAGTGAGCAAAAGGAGTATACAAGACAGGTTCCTTTTTACAATTGGCTTGAACAATAAAGTGAAAGGTGAAGACATGCTGACAAAAAAACAGATCGAGTTTTGTTTAGAAACAATCGGTGAAATGTTTCCGGATGCTGAATGCGAATTAGTCCATGACAATCCGTTTGAACTTGTCATCGCCGTCGCTTTATCGGCCCAGTGCACAGACGCGCTTGTCAATAAAGTGACGAAAACGCTTTTCAAAAAATATAAAAAGCCTGAAGATTATCTTGCCGTTCCGCTTGAAGAGCTGCAGCAAGATATCAAATCGATCGGCTTATACCGGAACAAAGCCAAAAATATTCAAAAGCTCTGCAAAATGCTGCTGGAAGAATACGGCGGTGAAGTGCCGAAAGACCGGGATGAGCTGGTGAAACTTCCGGGCGTCGGGAGAAAAACCGCCAATGTCGTCGTTTCCGTTGCATTCGGTGTTCCTGCCATTGCCGTCGACACCCATGTGGAAAGGGTTTCAAAAAGGCTCGGCATTTGCAGATGGAAGGATTCGGTAGCGGAAGTCGAAAAGACGCTGATGAAAAAAGTGCCTGAATCAGAGTGGTCCGTTACTCATCACCGACTGATCTTTTTCGGACGCTATCACTGCAAGGCGCAAAGGCCGAAATGTGAAGAATGCCCGTTGTTTTCTCTGTGCAGGGAAGGGCAAAAACGATATAAAAAAGGGCTGGTGAAGCTGCCGTGACAAGCGTTTCACTGTTGGACGAATACGAAAAAACGCTGCGGAAGAGAAGACTGGAATCCGGCGAAAGGCTTGACGTTCTTTCGGAAAATCCGCTCTGCTATGATTTTTTTCAGGACATAGAAGAGAACAAGCCGTGGGAGAATGCTGAAGAATGGGTCCCGCTTCTGTTTGCGGTTTGGGAGCGTACAAAAGAAAAGCTTCTGCCCGTCTTTAAAACGAGAAAGTCAAGGTGCAGCCAGGATGATATGCTGAACGGGGTGTGCTGCTTGATCGCAAGCCTCCACTGGACGATGGGGGAGCCCGTCAAAAGTCTCAACTGGGAGATCATCACCCGTAAGGATTTTGGAGCCAAGCCGATGAACTGGACGGAACGCCTCGAGTTTATCCTCCAGAAACCAACGCAGTATCATTGTTTTATTCAGCTTGACGAATTGTTTACGGAAATGAAAAAGCAATTTTATAAATATATTGCCATCAATCATAAAAAAGCCACTCACTAAACTGTGAGTGGCTTTTTAGATTAATGGGTGCCGGTTGATTGACCGTTGGAATTTGTTTGTTGATCATCTGTGTTGCTGTCTTGATCCGGGTTTTTGTTTTTGTCTTTATTCTGATCTTTGTTTTGATCATCGGCGTCATCATCTTTTCTGCCGTCTGTATTTCCCGGATTTTGATTGTTTTGATCCGTATTGCCTGAATTTTGATCATCCGGCTGATTTGAGTTGCCGTTATTTTGTTTGTCTTTGTCCTGATCATCATCAGCATCAGCATCCTGCTTCTTCTCGTCATCCTCGTCTTTCTTTTCATCGTCCGCTTTTGACTCATCATCTTCAGCCGCGTTGACTTTAAGCGTCACAGAAGCAGGGTCGCTTTCGCCATCTTCAGTAACGGCCGTGACTTGGAATCTGTAGACGGATCCTTCTTTTGTATTCGGTATGACGGCTTCTTTAGCGCTGCTGCTTTGAATTTCGCTGTATCCGCCTCCGTCAACAGATTGTTTGACTTTAAAGGATACATCACCGTCTCCGGAATATGACCATGAAAGCTTGATGCTCTTTGATGCTTCATCATATTCTGCGCTCAAACCTGTCGGCTTGTCGGCATCTTCTTTTTCCTCATATTTTTTCGAAACGGTCGTCGGCTGTGTGCCTTTTACAAAGTACTCAGTGACTTTTTTATCGCTAGGCGTGTTGCTGCTGGCGAGCACCGGCGGGTTCGAGCCTTTTAAAACGGTCGCTTCAACGACGCTGTCAGGCTTTTCAAATGAGCCGCTGCCGTTGTCCACCTTGGCAATCAGTTTTTTGAACAGGAGCTTAGCGACTTGCTGTTCGTTTACGCTCAGCGAATTAAAGCCTTCTTTACCGGTCCAGACCGCTGCCGTATATTGCGGCGTATAGCCGACGAACCATGAATCCCTTGCTCCGTTTCGACTTATGCCGTGTTTTCTAATGTCGTCCTCGGTAAAGTTCGTCGTACCCGTTTTACCTGCTACAGTAACGCCATTGACTTGTGCGGCTGTTCCTGTTCCTCGCTGAACAGCGCTTTTCAGCATATCCGTTATCATAAATGCGGTATAATCGCTCATGGCTGCCTTTGATTCAGGCGTCAAATCAAGCTTTGTGCCGTCATTGAATTCCACCGCTGTAACGGTATGCGGCTCATTGTAGTAGCCGTTGTTGCCGAAGGCGCTGTACGCTCCGGCCATTTGCAGAGGCGACACACCGTTTCCGAAGCCGCCGATTGCGTAAGCTTCCACTAAATCATCTGAATTTATGTTAAGACCAAGGTTGCCTGCGAATTTTACAATATTGTCTTTTCCGGCTGCCTGGAATGCTTTCAAAGCTGGAACGTTTCGAGAATCGACAAGTGCCTCTCTCATCGATATCCAGCCTCTGTGTTTTCTGTCATAGTTGTTAATCGGATCTCCGGTTGAATATGTGTATGCTTCATCTTTAATCTGTTCATACGTCGACCATTTCTTGTTCTCAATGACAGGGCCGTAGTCAAGGATCGGCTTAATCGTTGAACCAGGCTGACGTTTCGTATCTACTGCATAGTTAAAGTCGCCTGCTTTCCGGTCGCGTCCGCCGCCGAGCGCGCGGATTTCTCCGGTCTTCGTATCAAGCAGGGTGAGGCCGGCCTGCATTTTTTCAGTATACTGGATCGAATCGCCGTCCATCAGCTCATCCACATAATCCTGGGCGTCTGTATCAATCGTCGTGTAAATTTTCAGTCCGTCCGTTCCCGGAGTGACGTTCGCTTTTTCTTTCACTTCAGCGACGGCCTGCTCGATAAACGCGCTGTATTTGTTGGACGTTGATTTTGCGTACTCCTTCGGAGAGACAAGGCCTTTTGTGACGGCTACTTTTTTCGCTTTGTTGTACTCTGCGTCAGAGATAAAGCCGTGTTTATTCATCAGGCTCAGCACGACGTTGCGCCGTTTCTCGGCTTTTTCCGGATGTTTGATCGGGTTGTAGTTATTCGGGCTTTGCGGCATGCCGGCAAGCGTTGCGGCCTGCTCGACCGTTAAGTCGTTTAGATCTGTAACCCCGTAGAACTGCTCAGCCGCTTTTCCGACACCGTAGGCCTGCGGAGAGAAGTAAATCCGGTTTAAATACATTTCAAGAATTTCGTCTTTTGAGTATTTTCTTTCGAGCTGGAACGACAGCCAGACTTCCTGGACTTTCCGTTTCAGCGTTTTTTCATGTGACAGAAGGGAGTTTTTGACGACCTGCTGTGTGATCGTACTTCCGCCTTCAGAACCGAATCCGCCTTCGAAGTTTGCCAGAAGCGCTCCTCCGATCCGGATCGGATCGACGCCGTGGTGGTCATAGAAACGCGCGTCTTCCGTTGCAAGAAATGCGTTTTTGACGGAATCCGGTATATCTTTAATCGACACGTACGTCCGCTTTTCCGAACCGATTTCGGCGATTTCTTTTCCGTTTTTGTCATAGACGGTGGAAGAGTACGGTGTTTTCAGTTTTGCTTCATCAAGGGACGGGGAGTCCGCTACCATCACCGCAAAAGTGACGCCCCCGGCAATCAAGCCGATAACACCGATGATTAAAATAGATAAAAGAATTTTCTTAAACAATCCTGCTTTTTTCTTTTTCTTGGGTTTAGAATGAGTATTAGACCTGCTTTTGCCCTGCTGGGCTTTTCGCCGTTCCTGGCGGCTGTTAAATTGATCTGACATAACATCTCAACCTTTCGTAGTTAAACCTTTCCGCTCACATGACTTTAAAATCATAATTTATGATGGCGAAAAATACAACTGATCAATAATCTTAATATAATCAATTCTTGGCGAGTATCCAAGTGAAATAGGGTGAGCGGCTTCCTGAAGCTCGTCTTTTCGGATCGATTTTCTGCCGTTTTGTTTTTTCCGCTCCCAGAAATAAAATAATTTTTCTGCTTCCAAAAAATAAATTTCTTCAAAAGCGGATATGATAACAAAACAAATGCCGTCTTGCGCCACAACCTGCTTCATATGCTCGATCTGATGATCGTGGAAATTCTGAAGCGGGAAGGAGGTCCGGCTCTTCGTTTCTTTCGCTTCAAAATCGATGTAGCGGCCTTTATAAACCCCATTATAATCAGTAGTTGACGACTGCTTGAAATATGCTTCCTTGATCACCGCAGCGCTTCGCTTCGGATAATCGACCTGAACAATCTGTACAGGAGTCGGTTTTTTATGGATGACCGCAATCGAATGAGATTGATAATACATATTCGTTTCATTCAGGTCATCTTCGAGGGTCATGCCGCGATTGGAATACGACGGCTTCTTTTGCAAGGATGAGGCAGCTGTTTTCGGCTGATACGATTTGCCGTTCGGGTAACGAATCACTTTCTTCATCCTCCTTTTACAAAAAATCTGGATACTAACGGAAGTGGCTGATCTTGCACAACACTTTTTCCGCGGCGGAGCTGACGAGCCGCATTCAAGAGCTGACCGCAAAACTGAACAAGGACAATATCTCACGGACAAATGCCTACAAACGCTACTTTGACCGCCATCCTGAAATCAAGTGGTCGCTTTTGGCTTCATTTGTTTCCAGGAATGCCGGCTGGTCGATGACCGATTTAAAAGGACGTTTATTCGAGCTCGGACTTACGGCTTTTCAGCAAAAATGGCTGTTTTTAACGTATGAAAGAGCGAACTGGCTGATTTTTTCGGACGCCTATCCGCAGCTCCTGTTATACCATTGGTCCAAGCAGCTTGGCCAGCCGCTGTTTCATTTGCTCTCCTCATTTGGTGTGTCTTCATTTATGAAAACGGAGTGGGAGCGGTTCTGGCATGAGCGCGATCAAAAGCGGCTCATGTACGCTCTCATTATAAATGAACAAAACACTATCCAAACTCCTATTATACAAAATCCTTTGTTTAAAAAGAATGTTTTTCAGACGATTCCTTTTCAGCTATGTGAATGGTTTCACTTCAACACAGTGATTTTTCCGACGGTAGAAGGCGTTTTTTACGGTGTGTCTGTCAAACGCTTCACTAGTTTAAAGGAAAGGATCAAGCTCGGCAAGCAATTAAGCGAGCTGCTGTTTTCGCCTGAGCTTTTCCCCGGTTTTTTTCACTTTACATCATGTGTTCCGCATACCGGGTCGCGCTTTGATATGGAACGCTGGGCAGGGGTTAAAATCAGAACCTCGCCGTTTTTGAGAACGTGTTATCCCGTTGTTGCCCATTCATTAGACGGATTAAAATCCGATTGGTTTCGCGGAGGAAAGAGAGAGGCAATGTTCAAAGATGAAAAACTGCCGAAAACGATCGAAATCACCGATTGGTATTTTCAAAAAAGAAGGCAGCTGCAGGCATTGTTTTCGCTGGAGCATTGGCTGAATAAGAGGTAAAACAAAAAAGCAAGGGTTCTCCTTGCTTTTTAAGTGGACGGGCGGTTAGGTCCGCCTAATTTTTTATCCAGTGTGTCTGTTTGTTTAGCATCAGGTTTTGTTTTCGCAGGTGTTTTCTTTTTGTTGTTTTCCACAGCGGGCACCTCCTTACCTTTTTAGATTTTGCAAAAAAGCGCTGATCATACCATTTTTCGCAAGATCACTTGTCGAAAGCGGCGCGTTTGGCTGGAAAATGAGTTTCTTTGGCGGTTTGCTTCTAGTTTTGTCAGCTGCGGAGGAGAGGGGGCGCATAGGGGAGAATGCATAGAAGGCGATCAAAAAGGAGGGAAGCAAATGAACGGATTTGCAAGCAAAGACTCGGTCCTTCAAATGCTTTTGGAAACGGAATCAGACATGTCGTCTGCTGAGAAGGCTTTGACAGAAGCAGTACGCCGGGCGGAGTATGAAAATCGGGCTGGCTGGAACGAACGGCTCGATCTGATTGAAAAAGAACTGGCAGAGCTCTTGGCTTGTTTAAACAGCACGTTAATGGGAGTGGAGCCAAGAGGAGAGACGGCATAAGCCGGATTCGTTGTAACGGTCGTCTTCCTTTGGTACGATAAACCCGAGGTGAAAAAATTGGATACACAATCTCTTCTTGTACAGACACGGGAATTAATCCGCCTTGTAAAAGAAGCGGAAGAACGATACAGTAAGGGAAAAGAGGAAGGGACGGAATACGATTTTTTCGAGGTTGTCAAACCTTCTGTCGAGAGACTCGAACAAACAGTGAAAAGCTGGCTGGCGGAAAGCCTGCCTTATATCAAGGCCAATCGGCCAAAATACATTTATGAAGAACAGCTCAGCTCGGTGGAGGAAAATGCAAATGAAATTTTCATGCAGTCCTATTTTTGCAAAATCCATAAAAAACGCTTTAAAGATCTGACGGAATCCGTCCTCTATACGCTGAAAAACGTAGAAGACGATATATTAAAAGAAGACCGGGATTAGACCCGGTCTTCTTTTTTATGAGGGCTGTTTGTTTAGCTGGCGTCCGTATTCATATCATAAGCAGGGTGCTGTGCGCCATTCGCTTCAAGAACTTTCATACTTGTGCGAAATTCGTTTAATGTCAGATGTCCCTGGATATACAAAAACTTGGCGAAATCCATCAGTTTGTTCATGCAGTCTGTCTCATACTGTTTCATCTCGGCAAAACAATTTCTTAAGTATGATACGTTCATATGGTGCATCCCCTCTCCTTTATATTAATAATATCGTACCATAACAATTCGACTTTTTTCTGTTTTTCAAATATTAAAATTTTCGACACTTTTTGACAAACTTGTGACAGAACCTTTGGAACGGGAAATGCTTTTATATCATACACATATAAAAAAGGGCTTTAGGAGGAGAGGAAAGATGGAAGAGAGGAGAACCGCCGTATATCCTTATTCCGGCCCCGGTGCTTATGTTCAAGCGGATCAGCAAAACCATCATGCCTATCATCCCGTTCAGCCGTACTACAGCCAGGAAACCGTCCCGTACGCTCATCCAGCTCAGCGGCCGCAGGCATATCAGCCGATCGAGCAGAATGTGGACCCGTTTTCAGTCTATCATCAGCCTGTTCAGCAGCAAATGCAGCCGCCGCTTCCGCCGTTTCAGGCATTTCCTTATCAGCATCCATATCCCTCGCCGCGGCCGAATCTCCACCAGCCATCACAGTTTCAAAGCTTTCTGTCGCAATTCAAAAAAAAGAACGGGCAGTTTGATTTCAGCAAAATGATGGACACCGCGGGCCAGATGGTGAGCACGGTCAACCAGGTCGGAGCGCTGGCCAAAGGGTTTATGGGATTCTTCAAATAAAAAAAGCATGGATGAAGGTCATTCATGCTTTTTTTGCTCCGGAAATGAGACCGTGAGGATATTTCGGTTCCACGACGTCTTCATTGTTTCTTCGCGGACGGGATATGGGAGCAGAACGGTTCTGGACAGGCTTGTAAATGATGAAGAACCGCCGTTTTCTTTTTTCTCCTTCAAGGCGACATGAAGATACCTCGATTTCGCTTCAATCATGATATCTCCGTTTTGAAACGATTCAGGAACGGCGATGTCGACGTGAAGCACCTCATTCTCCTCTCTGATGTTCATGGAAATGGTGGAATTCTGAAGCTGGTCTGATATCAGTTTTTGAAATGAATTTAAAATATCGTGGAAAGGTGAATTGTAAAATAACTGTTCAACCGCTTCTTGAATTTCGTCTTTCTTGCTGAGCGAGTGATTGTCGTTTTCCTTGAAATCCATTCTTCATCACCCCGGTTTTTTATTTTCAGCTTATGCAGGGGCTCTTGGTATGGTTATTCATTGATGGGAATTTGAAAGTGTGGTTAAATAGTGGGGAATCCAAAGATTTGATATTTAACCTGTTCCTCTTTTAATAGCCATCATAAAGAGGCGTTTTGAAAGGAGTCCAACTGTATTGCTGAAAAAATTATTCGGTATTGGTCAGAAACAAAATGAAGTGAAAGAAGAAACCGTTTTTTCACCGGTTGACGGACAAGTTTTGGAACTTTCAAAAGTCCCTGACCCCGTTTTCTCCCAAAAGATGATGGGTGACGGAATGGCTGTCGAGCCTTCCGGAGGCGAGATCGTATCACCTGTCGACGGGGAAGTGATCCAGCTGTTCCACACAAAACATGCCATCGGCATCCGTTCACTGTCCGGCGTGGAACTCTTGATTCATATCGGTCTGGAAACCGTAGCGATGGAAGGCGTTGGTTTTACAGCCCATGTCAAAGAAGGAGACAAAGTAAAAGTCGGCGATCCTTTAATAACGTGCGATTTGGAACTGATCAAGGAAAAAGCGAGCAGCACCATTACGCCGATCGTTATTATGAACGGCGATGTGTTGGAGCGCGTCACAAAACATGAAGAGGCAAAGGCGAAAAAAAGCGAGACAAAGCTCATGGAGCTTAAAGTTAAGTAACAGCAAAAAAGCAGAGAGCGATTCTCTGCTTTTTCCTTTTTCATTTTCTCAGGAAATCACCTCTTTCAGAACGAACGGACATTCGCTAAAATAGAAGGGAGAGGTGACAGCGTTGTTTCAAAAACGAAATTTGACAGATATGATTCAGCTTCTGAAAGAAGACCAAGCTTTCAGTAAGCAAATTGTTCATTGGCATACAATTGAGGAAAAAGAGGCGGATTACCGCGATTTTCCTGAAGGTTTAGATAAAAAAATCGTCCATGCTTTACAGCAGAGAGGGATAGAAAAGCTGTATTCCCATCAGGCTGACGCGTTTCTGCACAGCGCCGCCGGCAAAAACGTGACGCTTGTGACGCCCACGGCATCTGGGAAGACGCTTTGCTACAATCTGCCCGTCATTCAGCGGATCACAGAAGACCAGGATGCACGCAGCTTATATCTTTTTCCGACAAAGGCATTGTCGCAGGACCAAAAAAGCGAACTGAACGAATTAATCGATGAAATCGGTGCGTCGATCAACTGTTATACATATGACGGAGATACGTCGCCTTCGATCAGACAGAAAGTCAGAAAAGCAGGACATATCGTCATTACAAACCCGGATATGCTGCATTCGGCGATCTTGCCCCATCATACAAAATGGGTGTCATTGTTTGAAAATCTGAAATATATCGTCATCGATGAGCTTCACGTATACAGGGGAGTCTTTGGCAGCCATGTAGCCAATGTCATCAGAAGGCTGATGCGGATCGCTGAATTTTATGGAAGCAAGCCGCAGTTTATCTGTACATCCGCGACGATCGCCAATCCATTGGAGCTCGCTGAAACGCTCACAGGGCAGCCGATGCATCTGATTTCAAACAATGGCGCCCCGTCGGGAAGAAAGCATTTTTTATTTTACAACCCGCCGATGGTCAACCGTTCGCTTAACATCAGGAAAAGCGCGACCCTTGAAGTGAGAAAGCTCGCATCCGAATTTTTGAAAAACGGCATTCAGACAATTGTGTTTGCAAGAAGCAGAGTCCGGGTTGAAATTATATTGACATACTTGCAGGAAGTGATGAAACCGATTGTCGGCCCTAATTCGATTCAGGGGTACAGGGGCGGCTATCTGCCGAACGAGCGGCGCGTCATTGAAAAAGGCCTTCGCAGCGGGGACATTAAGGGCGTTGTCAGCACGAATGCGCTTGAGCTGGGCGTTGATATCGGACAGCTGCAGACATGCATCATGACCGGATATCCGGGAACGATCTCGAGCGCCTGGCAGCAGGCCGGCCGCGCCGGAAGAAGGCACAACGAAGCGCTGATTGTCATGGTGGCAAGTTCCGCCCCGCTCGATCAGTACATTGTACAGAATCCGGACTATTTCTTTAAACAAAATCCCGAGACTGCCGTCATTAATCCGGACAACCTGGTCATTCTTGTCGATCATATTAAATGCGCAGCCTTTGAACTGCCTTTCAAAAGAACGGACACATTCGGAGGTGCCGAAATCGAGGATATTCTTGACTACTTGGCAGAAGAAAGAGTCCTCCACTTAACCGGGAACACGTATCACTGGATGAATGACGCTTTTCCGGCGCACGGCATCAGCTTGAGGTCGGCTTCTCAGGAAAATGTTGTCATTATTGATCAGTCAAAGCGCGAGAAGGCGAAAGTGATCGGGGAAATGGACAGGTTCAGCGCCATGACGCTTCTGCACGATGAAGCCATTTATTTGCATCAAGGCATCCAATACCAGGTGGAAAAGCTTGACTGGGAGGAGAAAAAGGCGTTTGTCCGCGAGGTTCAAGTTGATTACTATACGGATGCCAATCTTGCCGTCCTATTGAGAGTTCTCGAAGTTGACAAGGAAAAAAAGACAGAAACCGCAGCGTTCGGTTTTGGGGATGTGACCGTTCAGGCAAAAGCGACGATTTTTAAGAAAATAAAATTTGAGACGCATGAAAATATCGGTTCAGGACCGATTCATCTGCCTGAAGAGGAACTGCATACCAATGCGGCTTGGGTGCAGGTGAACGATGACGAGCGGCAAAATTGGAACGATATCAAATTGGAAGAGGCTTTGCTTGGAACTGCAAACGTCCTGGGACATGTCGCCGCCTTAAAAGTGATGTGCGATCCGTCTGACCTGCACGTTTTTCCGCAAATTAAAGCCGTTCATAACGAAAAGCCGACGATCTTTTTGTATGATCGATATCCCGGCGGAGTGGGGCTGTCTCAGAAAGTGTATGAACAAATGCCTGAGATCATCAGTGAAGCGCATCGGCTGATTTCAAGATGTCCGTGTGAGTCAGGATGCCCTTCCTGCATAGGAGTGGGCGGCAGCGGCGATCAGACAAAAAACAATGCGCTGCGCCTTTTAAAAGGCTGGAAAGGTTGAGCGGAATGTCTTTAAAACGAAAACTTAACCGCTATAAGCATCACCTGGGAAATCAAGCGAAAGAAGAAAAAACGGATTCTCCGGCAGAAAAGCGGACTTCCGTGTCCGTCGGTTTTGAGAAAGAATGGGCCGAACTCGGTGTTAAACCGTATGTGTTTGAGGAATGCTATTGCCTGATCAGGGAAGTCGTTTATCCGTTGACACATGTTCATGGCCATTACGCATTTTCTGAGCTGCATGAGACGGTTCGGCACTGGAACAACAGCGCCGTTTCCCATTCACTTTCAAGCAAAGGGTATACACCGAGCCAGCTTTTTTTCTTTGATACGGAAACGACCGGTCTCGGAGGAGGAGCCGGCAATGCGATCTTTTTGCTCGGCCATGCACGGGTGTATGACGACTGCGTAGTTGTCAAACAGCATCTGCTGCCAAAGCCGGGGCACGAAGCCGCCCTCTATCACAGCTTCCTGAGTGAAGTCGATATTCAGTCTCTTGTCACCTACAACGGGAAAGCGTTCGACTGGCCTCAGGTGAAAACAAGGCACACGCTGATCCGCGACAGGGTCCCAAAGCTGCCGGATTTCGGCCACTTTGACCTGCTCCACGGATCCCGCCGCCTTTGGAAGCATAAATTTGACCGCGTCTCTTTGGGGACGGTGGAAAAGGAAGAGCTGGGTGTTGGAAGAACTGAAGATACGCCGGGCTACCTGGCGCCGATGATGTATTTTCATTTTTTAAAGGAGGAGCGCCCGGAAATCATTGAAGGCGTTTTGCGCCACAATGAGCTTGACGTGCTTTCTTTAATCTCTCTTTACATCCATTTATCGAAGAAAATCCTCGCCCCGGAGCAGACAGCAGAAGCAAACGAAAAGTACGCGATGGCAAAGTGGCTCCTCGCCAACCGGGAGACAGAGCTTGCGACAGCGCAATTGCAGGAGCTTGAAAAAAAGCCTTTCGAGCAGTCTGAACGCGCATCATTCGATTTATCCATGCAGTATAAAAAGCAAGGCATGCTAAAAGAAGCCGCATCCCTTTGGCTGAAGCTCCTAAATGGAAAAGACGGAAAAACCGCCTGGCGCGCAGGCATCGAACTTGCCAAATACCTTGAACATCGAAAGCGGGATATCCGGGCCGCCCTCGAGGTAACGGATAACCTGATGCTGCAGCACGGTTCACAAAAGTTTGAGCTGACCGAAAAAGAAGTGGCCGATCTTTTGAAACGGCGCGAGCGGCTGGAAAGGAAATTCGGACGAAATATTCCCCGGGCAAGCGCAGAAAACGACGGTCTTCGAAAGCCAAACATTTCAAGCATGTTATGAATTGTAGAAACCGATCGCTTCTTGTAAAATAACGTTAGAATGGTTTGAAGGGAGCGTCGATATGTATAAGGGGCTGTTTTATCTGTTTTTTGTCGTCGTACTGTTTATCGTATTGATCATGACGAATTTCAAGGAAAGCTTTATGGCTTACTTTTAAAATAGGTTTTTATATTAGTACATGTTTACCCCTTGCTTCATAGTTTAATAGTGTATATAGAAGCTTAAAGAAAGGGGAATTTTCATGCACTGTAAACCGCATGTAATGGCGCCGATTGTTCATCCTACTCAATGCTGCTACAACCATACGCAAAGCAAAACCGTCGTACCGCACATTCACCCGCAGCACACAACGAATGTCAACCATCAGCATTTTCAGCATGTTCATTACTTCCCGCAAACTCAATCAGCTGTCAACCAGGCATCACACCAGCACTTCGTGAGCCCTGGCGCAGGAATGATGCCCGGGCCTGGAGCGATGCCGGGACCTGGAATGGGTATGGGTCCTTACTAAAAAGGATTTTCGGAAGTTTTGTCAGGATGAACGAGCGCCGGATTGAACGTGAGCAACAGAATATCTTTTGAAAAAATGGGGCGGAATACGGCCCCTTTTTTTAGCAGGTGATTAACATGAAAGTATTGGCCGTTACAGGGTACAAGCCGTTTGAACTCGGGATTTTCAAACAGGATGACAAGGCCCTGTTCTACATAAAAAAAGCGCTTGAAAACCGACTGACCGCCCTGCTTGAGGAAGGCCTGGAATGGATCCTTATCTCAGGCCAGCTCGGCACGGAACTATGGGCGGCGGAAGTCGCGTTTTCGCTGCAGGAAGAATATCCCGACTTGAAAGTGGCGGTTATCACTCCGTTTTTGGAACAGGAAAAGAAGTGGAACGAGAAAAACCAAGAGCAGTATGAAGCTGTGCTCGCAGCCAGCGATTTCACTGAAAGCTTGACACACAGGCCGTACGAAAGCCCGGTCCAATTTAAACAAAAAAACCGGTTTTTCATCGAAAAGGCGGATGGCTTATTGATTCTGTACGACGAAGAAAGAGAAGGCTCGCCTGTGTATATGCTGAATGAAGCAAAAAAGGCTCAGGAAAAACGCGATTTTCCGATTTACACGATTACGATGGATGACCTGAGAGTCACCGTTGAAGAATGCAGCTTTTATGAAGAGTAAAAAGTGCAAGAGAAAATTTGACATTGCACACGTTTTCTGAAAAAATATAAGATGATGATTCACGATATGAGGTGAAAAAGATGCTTGCTGATAAAGTGAAGCTTTCTGCTAAAGAAATTTTGGAAAAAGAATTCAAAACAGGAGTCAGAGGCTACAAGCAGGAAGATGTTGACAAATTCTTGGACATGGTCATTAAAGACTATGAAGCCTTCCATCAGGAAATCGAAGAATTGCAGCAGGAAAACCTGCAGTTGAAAAAACAGCTTGAAGAAGCCAACAAGAGACAGCCGGCTCAATCAAATACGACCAATTTTGATATTCTAAAACGGCTTTCCAATTTGGAAAAACATGTGTTTGGAAGCAAATTATACGATTGATGAAAACCGCTTGCCCTTTAGAACAAACTAAGCTATAATAGTTGATGTCTTAACGTTCGGGTAATCGCTGCAGATTTTACATCTGTAGAGGAAAGTCCATGCTCGCACGGTGCTGAGATGCCCGTAGTGTTCGTGCCTAGCGAAGTCATAAGCTAGGGCAGCCTTGCAGAAGGCTGACGGCAGGAAAAAAGCCTACGTCCTTTATGGATATGGCTGAGTATCCTTGAAAGTGCCACAGTGACGAAGTCTCACTAGAAATGGTGAGAGTGGAACGCGGTAAACCCCTCGAGCGAGAAACCCAAATTTTGGTAGGGGAACCTTCTGGACGGAAATGAACGGAAAGAAGGACAGAGTTGACTCTGTAGATAGATGATTACCACCCGAGTACGAGGCTTAGCAGCCGACGGCAGTACGACGGAACAAAACATGGCTTACAGAACGTTACACACTATTATGATGATGACAATGTATAAGCTCTCCGCAGGTAGGAGAGCTTTTATCATGTAAAAAACATACATAAAAACAGGTGATATGATGAAAACCTATACATTAATTGCAACAGCGCCGATGGGAATTGAAGCGATCGTCGCCAAAGAGGTGCGAGATCTTGGATATGATTGTACGGTTGACAACGGCAAAGTCTTGTTTGAAGGCGATGCCCTCGCCATCTGCAGAGCCAATCTGTGGCTGAGAACCGCTGACAGGGTGAAAGTGCAGGTTGCCGAATTTACGGCCAAGACCTTTGACGAGTTATTCGAGAAGACAAAAGCGATCGACTGGAGCGCCTATCTTCCTGAACTCGCCTCATTCCCTGTGACGGGAAAATCTGTTAAATCAGTGCTCGCAAGCGTGCCGGACTGCCAGCGTATCGTCAAAAAAGCGATCGCCGAGAAGCTGAAATCAGCGTATCAGACACAAGGCGGGTGGCTTGAGGAAACAGGCCCGGAATATAAAATCGAGGTCTCCCTTTTAAAAGACAAAGCGGTCATTACGCTTGATTCATCCGGAGCCGGTCTTCATAAACGGGGATACCGAACCGGCCAAGGGGAAGCGCCGCTGAAAGAAACCCTTGCTGCAGCATTGATTCTATTGACAAATTGGACGCCTGACAGACCTTTCGTCGATCCGTTTTGCGGTTCGGGCACGATACCGATCGAAGCGGCTTTGATCGGCCAAAATATCGCGCCGGGTTTCAACAGGGATTTTGCATCCGAAAGATGGGAATGGATCGGCAAAGAAGTGTGGGATCAAGCGAGGCTGGAAGTCGAAGACAAGGCGAATTATGATCAGCCTCTGTCAATTTCGGGGTATGACCTGGATCATCGTATGATCGAGATCGCCAAGGCGAATGCCGAGGAAGCGGGACTCGCCGATTTCATCGAATTTAAGCAAATGCAGGTAAAGGATTTTCGGACGAAAGAGGAATACGGCGTGATCGTCGGAAATCCGCCGTACGGGGAACGCCTCGGTGAAAAGAAAGCAGTCGAAGCCATGTATAAAGATATGGGCGAAGCATTTGCCGGACTTGATACGTGGTCTGTTTACATGCTGACATCAAACGAGCGTTTTGAAGAGTGCTACGGGAAAAAAGCGACAAAAAAACGGAAACTCTTTAACGGTTTTATTAAGACGGACTATTACCAGTATTGGGGGAAAAGGCCGCCAAAACCGAATAAAGAGAAGTGAAGCTAAAAGGCTGCCATGAAACGGCAGCCTTTTTTCTTTCCATAGCTGGAAAGCCGCCGAACGGCGTTTTTAAATTTGCGCGCCCGCGGGATTATCCCCTTAAAAGCGCATGGCAAAACATCGATTCACTAGTAAATCCATGAATCATTTTTCTTTTTATAAGACGAATCATAGCATTTTTTGCGCGGCTCATAGTAGCAGTCTTTCTTGCAAGGTTTGTGGTAATCGTAGTCTTTTTTACAAGGCTCATGGTAGTAATAATCCTTTTTGCAATAATCGTAATCCTTCTTGCAAGGCTTATGGTAATCGTAGTCTTTTTTGTAATCCTCATGGTAGTAATAATCCTTTTTGCAATAATCGTAATCCTTCTTGCAAGGTTTGTGGTAATCGTAGTCTTTTTTGTAATCCTCATGGTAGTAATAATCCTTTTTGCAATAATCGTAATCCTTCTTGCAAGGTTCATGGTAATAGAAGTCTTTTTTGCAAGGCTCATGGTAGTAGTAGTCCTTTTTGCAATAATCGTGATCTTTCTTGTAAGGATCATAATCATAATCCCAATAATCTTTCTTTGCCGGTTCATAATAGTACATAAACTCTCCACCTTTAGTCTATAAATTTTTAAGTCCCTACAGGATATGATAGAAAAACAGAATAGACTGGGTTTTTATTGTGGATAAAGCGCACATTGTCTAACACAGTCCTTACTATCTGATGTTAAGCTGTTGTTTGACTGGAAAAAGGGTGTTTGACCGCTGTGAAAACGGTTAAACGTAAATGTTGATATTTGATAACTTCCCCGAAATTTTGATACAATCAAAATCAGAACAAATATTCGATGGTAAGTTATCAAGGAGAGCAAAGCGTTTAGCAACTTGTTAAAGGATATCAGCAGATTACCACACACCCAAAAAGAACAAGATGGGTTAAACGCTATGTTGAACCTTCTTCCACTGTGAGTGGTCGATTGTCGCTGCGAAATATCTTGATTTTTATTTGTCGATAGTCGAAATGACAGTTTACGACTCGCAAAAATGAATGTGCAGTCCTAATTCAACCATTAAGCAGATTGTTAAAAAATGTTGAATCATTAAAAAAGAAAAATGAGGTTTGTATATGAATTCTGTCAGCCAAGAAATCCAAGATTTTTCCATTCAATCGTTGGAGTCAACTTTTAATAAACTAACAAATGCTTATAAAAGCACGAAAGAAAAAGGTTCAAACACAACTCTTGTCAAAAAGAGACTAAACGCAGTAAAAATTGGTTTAGAAAGCCTAAAAGGTATTTGGAATGGAGAAGATTTTGGCTATAACGAAGAAATCATATTGACTTCTAAAGAAGTTTTACAAGGTATCATTCCATCTATTGAAAAACAAATAGCCAAAGCAAAAGAAGGCAGTCCTCAAAAAACATTAAAAGAGCGTCGCTTGACTGCACTAAAACTGGCAATCGAATCTTTGGAGAACCGTCTTATATAAGACGGTTCTTAAAGTTTTTAATTGTTCCGGAATTGGGTGAGTTACATAACAAGATTGAAGGAAACCATTTTTCACTATGGATTCCCTTTATTTTTGCGTATTTATCAAGAGCAAAGAAAAAACATAAAATCAGCCTGTATAAAAACGATTCATCCTGCATATACTCGGGATTATTGATTTTGAAAAGGGGTGATTTCATGTTGAACAGCGATCACATTCATATGATTCAAAAAGCGCTGGAGACGTCAGAAAACCAGCTCGAGGACATTGGCGAAGAGCGCCTTACATATGCTAAGGAAGAATTGAAAAACGCGATCAGCCATATGGAATCGACGGATCATCCGTTTTTGACGCATTCGATTTACCGGAAATAGTTAAGAGAGGCTTCCTGCTCCTTTTCTCAAATCTTTCTTGTTGAATTTCCCGAATCATAGTGATAGGATAGAAGTTCTGAAAACTCGATAGTTGGGGGTTGGAGCAGGGTGACAGCATCTCGTCTGCCTTTTTCATTAACAAAAACAAAAAACTTTTATGAAGAACTGAACAATTGGATCGGTGATGTATTTTACGATATTCTTCCTGAAAAAGGCTTTGATTTGCGCGATGAGCAAATATTCATGGCTTTTCAATTAGAGAGGGCATTTAAGGAAAAGAAGGTCATGTTTGCAGAAGCCGGAGTCGGAACCGGAAAAACGCTCGTCTATCTTCTGTTTGCCTTGAGCTATGCCAGGTATACGGGCAAGCCGGCGGTCATCGCTTGTGCGGATGAGACGCTGATCGAACAGCTCGTCAAAAAAGAAGGCGATATTTACAAAATTTCCGAGCATTTAGGCTTGACGATTGACGCAAGGCTCAGCAAATCGCATGATCAATATTTATGTTTGAAAAAACTGGAGAAAACGATGCAGCGCTCTGATGATGAGAAATGGCTTGACCTCTACGAAAGTCTGCCGTCTTTCGTTCACGAATCGCATGGTATGCAGACTTTTTATCCATACGGCGACCGCAAAGAGTATTCGTCTTTATCAAATGATGAATGGTCTGAAATCGGTTACGATTCATTTCAAGACTGTCTTACGTGTGATATGAGGCACCGCTGCGGACTCACATTGTCAAGAGACCATTATCGAAAATCAACTGATTTCATCATCTGTTCCCATGATTTCTATATGGAGCACGTTTGGACAGAAGAGGCGAGAAAACGGGAAGGCCAGCTTCCGCTTTTGCCGGAACACAGCGCTGTGGTTTTCGATGAAGGGCATCTGCTCGAGTTTGCGGCGCAAAAAGCGCTGACATACAGGGTGAAGCAATCGACGCTCGAAATGTTTCTCGAGCGCCTGCTCGGCAATGACATCAGAGAAGAATTTGCAGAGCTTGTCGAAGAAGCGCTTCGCGCCAACGACGAATTTTTCGGTTTGCTTTCGGAAAACGCCGAAAAAGCAGAAGGCTCTGAGCGCATGCGCATCAAAGATCATGCCAATCTGAAAAAAGCGGCCGCCGAGCTGTATGATTTGCTTGAAAAAATCGGGGAGGCGCTCGTTTTTGAAGGCGAGCTGTACACGATCGACCAATACGCTTTAACCGTTGTCGAAGAGTATCTCGAACAGATGGCTTACTCCCTTTCGCTCTACAGGAAAAATGCGATCAGTTGGCTTGAGCAAAAAGAGCTTGAGTCGACATTCGTCGTCATGCCGAGAACCGTCTCCGAAGTTCTCGGAGAAAAAGTGTTCTCCAAGCAGATTCCATTTATTTTCTCATCGGCGACATTATCGGAAAACGGATCGTTCGATTATTTGGCGACAAGCCTTGGGATCCGCGACTACTTATCATTTACCGTTGATTCGCCGTACGATTATGAAGAGCAGATGAAAGTGTACATCCATCGAATTGAGGAAAGAGAAGCGAAAGAAAAAGCGGCAATCCGTGCAATCAAAGAATCGGGCGGGAAGACGCTGATCCTGTTTCCGTCTTTTGAGGAGCTTCTGTCCTTCAAGCGCCGGACTGCACAGGAATCATTTTCGTTTCCTGTTTACTTTGAGGGGGATGAAGAAATCAGTACAATCGTTGAAAAGTTTCAAACGGTTGAAGAATCCGTTTTGTGCTCTGTGCATCTTTGGGAAGGGCTCGATATTCCCGGAGATCCGCTGCAAAATGTCATCATCTGGTCGCTTCCTTTTCCGCCGCATGATCCTGTGTTTGAAGCGAAGCGGAGCGGTTTGGAAAACGCCTTTCGCGAAGTAGACCTCCCTTACATGCTGCTAAGGCTGCGTCAAGGCATCGGACGTCTGATCAGATCAAACAGCGACCGCGGCACGATCAGCATTTTTGCGGGCGATGAAAAAGAATGGAATGTAATAAAAGAAGTCGAATCTGTGCTTCCTGTTCAGCCGGTCTATGTATAAAGAAAAGCGGACATTCCGCTTTTCTTTTTTTTGGCTGCATAAAAGTTGACTTTCGTAAATATTTCCATTAGTCTGATTACAATTCGCATCATATAAGGGAAGAGGAGGATGAATGATGTCGATCAATACATATGAAGAAGAGTTTTTAGAAACATTAAAGAAAATCAGCCGGTATGAGCAGGCGATTAACGTGATGTATTGGGATATGAGAACGGGCGCGCCGAGAAAAGGCGAAGAAAGCCGCGCCGAAGCGATCGGCCAATTGTCGGCAGACGTCTTTCAGATGAGAACGTCCCCGCGGATGAAGGAGCTTTTGGATGCCCTTGCCGAGCAAAAACAGGATCTGCCTGCCGATACACAGAAAGCGGTTGAGGAAGCAAAAAAAGAATACGATTTAAACAGCAAGATTCCGGAAGAGGAGTTCAAAGAATATACGACGCTGACATCCAAAGCGGAATCCGTCTGGGAAAAAGCGAAAAAGGCGTCCGATTTTTCTCTCTTTGCTCCGTATTTAGAAAAAATCATCGACTATAAAAAACGGTTTATCTCGTACTGGGGATATGAAGGCCACCCTTATAACACCCTTCTGGACCAATATGAGCCAGGCGTTACAGTCGAAAAGCTCGACGGCCTTTTTGCTGAATTGCGGGAGGCGATCGTTCCGCTTGTGCAAAAGATTGCCGCCAGTGATCAAAAGCCTGATACGAGCTTTGTGCACGAACGTTTTCCAAAAGAGCGGCAGCGCGATGTATGCCACTTTTTCTTAAAAGAACTGGGCTATGATTTTGAGGCGGGGCGCCTGGACGAGACGGTTCACCCTTTCCAGGTGACAATCAGCCAAGGGGATGCCCGGGTGACCACAGCTTATAATGAAAACGATTTTCGCTCGGCTGTTTTCGGAACGATTCATGAATGCGGCCATGCCATTTATGAACAAAACATTGATGAAGCGCTGGGCGGAACCAATTTAGCAGACGGCGCATCAATGGGGATACATGAATCCCAATCCCTTTTCTATGAGAACTTTATCGGCAGGCATCAAGGCTTTTGGAAGCGGTATTTTGAGAAAATAAAAGAAGCAAGTCCTGACCAGTTTGCAGGTGTTACTGCCGAAGGGTTCTACAGGGCCGTTAATGAATCAAAGCCGTCGCTGATTCGGATTGAGGCTGATGAGCTGACATATCCGCTGCATATTATGATTCGCTACGAAATTGAAAAAGCGATTTTCAGCGGGGAAGTATCGGTCGGAGACCTTCCGAAACTATGGAATGACAAATATGAAGCATATCTGGGCATTACGCCTCCCGACGATGCTAAAGGAATTTTGCAGGATGTCCATTGGTCCGGCGGCGATTTCGGTTATTTCCCTTCATATGCGCTTGGATATATGTATGCGGCTCAACTGAAATCAAGCATGCAGAAAGATTTCCCTGAGTTTGACCGCCTGATTGAAAACGGCGAATTTCAACCGATCAGAAAGTGGCTGACAGAGCACGTTCACATCCACGGCAAAAGAAAAAAACCGCTGGACATCATCAAGTCTGCGACAGGCGAAGAATTAAACGTCCGTCATTTAATCCGCTACCTGAAAGAAAAATATACAACACTCTATTTGTAAAAAAGAAATCCCTCCCGTTGCCCGGGAGGGATTTTCAGGTCAGAATTTTCTGTTAAATACGAACATTCAACTGAAAAAAATGTGTGCAGGTTCGTCTTTTTTTGTTTTATCCCTTTTCATTCAGATCGAAAGTTGATATAATTTGATACATTATATCACTCATATAATCGCGTGGATATGGCACGCAAGTTTCTACCGGACACCGTAAATGTCCGACTATGAGTGGGCGCTAAGAAAACGAACGTCTTTTAGTGAAACAGACGGAATTCGTCTTTTTAAGCATTGCCCGCTCGCATTCAAAATCCGAGCGGACAATGCTTTTTTTTATGAAGGGCAATTGATGAACGGAGGGGTTTAATGGAAAAGCTAAAACGAAAAATTGCAGAGCATGGCACGGTGTTGTCTGACGAAGTGCTTAAAGTTGATTCATTTTTAAATCATCAAATCGATCCGGAATTAATGCTTGCTGTGGGCGAAGAGTTTGCCTCGCTTTTCCGGGAGGAAGGCGTCACGAAGATTGTGACGATTGAATCCTCAGGCATTGCACCTGCCGTGATGGCAGGCTTGAAGCTGGGCGTGCCGGTAGTATTTGCAAGAAAGCGTCAATCGCTTACCTTAACGGAAAATCTGTTGACGGCTTCTGTCTATTCCTTTACAAAGAAAACGGAAAGTACAATTGCTGTATCAGCCAGCCATCTTTCAAAGGATGACAAAGTTCTGATCATCGACGATTTTTTGGCAAACGGACAAGCGGCGAAAGGGCTCGTTTCCATCATTGAGCAGGCCGGCGCAAAGGTGTGCGGAATCGGAATTGTCATCGAAAAATCATTCCAGACGGGCAGGGAGGAGCTTGACAATCTTGGAATCAGAGTCGAATCCCTTGCGCGTATTGCATCTCTTGCCAATGGAAAAGTTACCTTTTTACAGGAGGTTGGGTCATGAAACTTACGGCCGGTAAAACCGTTTCATTAAGCATTCAGCACGTCCTGGCCATGTATGCAGGAGCCGTTGTCGTGCCGCTGATCGTCGGCGGCGCTCTCGGCTTGACGCCGGCTGAGCTGACATACCTTGTGTCTGCCGACATTTTGATGTGCGGAGTGGCGACACTGCTGCAAGTTTGGAAAAACCGCTTTTTCGGAATCGGTTTGCCTGTTGTATTGGGGTGTACGTTCACAGCCGTTTCCCCGATGATTGCGATCGCTTCGAAATACGGTATTCCAGCGATCTATGGAAGCATCATCGCAGGCGGTGTGATTGTCGTTATCGTTTCTTTTTTCTTCGGAAAGCTTGTTAAGTTTTTCCCTCCCGTGGTCACAGGATCGGTCGTCACGGTGATTGGGATCACCTTGATTCCCGTTGCGATGAACAACATGGCCGGCGGTGAAGGCAGCAGCGATTTCGGCGAGCTGTCCAATCTTGCATTAGCTTTTTCCGTTTTGCTGGTCATCGTCCTTTTATATCGTTTTACAACAGGATTTGTCAAATCAATTTCCATTTTAATCGGTTTAATCGCAGGAACAGCCGGCGCCGCTCTGATAGGGAAAGTTGATTTTACAGAAGTGGCAAACGCAGGCTGGGTGCAGATGATCCATCCATTTTACTTCGGCGCTCCCGTTTTTGAGGTCACACCGATCTTGACGATGTCTCTCGTGCTGATCGTCAGCCTTGTCGAGTCTACAGGCGTCTACTTTGCATTGGGTGATTTGACGGACCGCCGGCTGACAGAAAAAGATTTGGCAAAAGGATACCGTGCCGA
Source organism: Bacillus paralicheniformis (assembly GCF_001042485.2). GTDB lineage: Bacteria > Bacillota > Bacilli > Bacillales > Bacillaceae > Bacillus > Bacillus paralicheniformis. The sequence continues at coordinate 138,808 of NZ_LBMN02000036.1, read as the reverse complement.
AGGGATTGCCGTGCTGCTGGGCGGGGTTTTCAACGCCTTCCCTTATACGGCCTATTCGCAAAACGTCGGTCTCGTCCAGCTGACAGGAGTTAAGAAAAACAGCGTGATCGCGCTCGCTGGAGCTTTTCTTATTCTGTTGGGGCTGTTTCCGAAAGCCGCTGCTTTAACGACGATCATTCCTAAACCTGTGCTCGGCGGCGCTATGGTCGCGATGTTCGGCATGGTGATCGCCTACGGGATCAAAATGCTGAGCCGGGTTGATTTCGGAAAGCAGGAGAACTTGTTGATTGTAGCGTGTTCAGTTGGAATCGGCCTTGGCGTGACGGTCGTACCGCAAATGTTTCAAAACCTTCCTGATGCCGTCAAGCTTTTGACAGAGAACGGAATTGTCGCGGGAAGCTTTACAGCCATTCTCTTGAATGCGATCTTTCACATCCATCCGTTTTCTCGTCATGCTGAACAACCAGAAGCAGTTCCAACTGAAAAATCCGCCGTTTAAAACCTCACAGATTGTGAGGTTTTTTTGCATTGCGGATTAGCCATACTACCGGTATGAAGAGGAGGCGTAACGAATGGAAACTGTGAATGAGCTTGTCGAACGCATCAGCACGAAAGACGGCGGTGAAGCTGTCATCCGTCCCGTCAAAATGGCGGATGCTCCTGATATCATTGAAGCGGTAAAAGATGTGATTCATACCGGTGTTTACATCCAAAAAGAACGGCCGCGCACACTTGAGGAAGAGCGGGCATTCATCAGCGATATGATGGAAAAGGATAACATGTATGCGGCGGTTGAAATCGATGGTGCGGTGTACGGAATTGCCCGTGTCATTCGCGGCGACCTCAAAATGAAGCGGCACACGGGGCTGTTCAGGACCTGGCTTCACAGCAAAGCGCAAGGTCTTGGGATCGGCAGGGAATTCATGTCCTACACCCTCAACTGGTGCAGGCTGCATCGTCTGCATAAGCTCTGCCTGACCGTATTTTCCGCAAATCAAGCAGCGCTGTCGCTCTATGAGAAAAGCGGCTTTATCATTGAAGGGGTTCAAAAGGAGCAGGTTTTGGCGGACGGGAATTATGAAGATGAAGTGCTGATGGCCTATTTTTTCGAGAGGTCCACATAAGGCCGGGCGATTCGGGAGACGCTGTAAATAGAGGTGGTGTTATGGCCTATGTCATTTCGGCGGGGACAAGCCTTCCCCGCTTTCATGTCGACCAGAAGGAAGCGGCCGTTTTTGCAAGGGAGATGTTCAAAGATTCATTTAAAGACATTGACCGGCTGCTGGCAGCTTTCCAAAATGGAGAAATCGCTTCAAGACAATTTGTCATGCCTTTGGATTGGTATAAAGAAGCCAGGAGCTTCAAGGAAAAAAATCAAGCGTACATTGAAATGGCTGTCAGACACAGTGCAGAAGCCGTTTCGAATTGCCTGTCAGACGAACGGTTTTTGAAAAAAGAAATCCCTTTCGAAAAAATTGAAGCGATTTTTTTTATATCTTCTACAGGCATCTCGACTCCCGGCATTGAAGCGAAGCTCATGAACATTCTGCCCTTTTCAAAACGGATGAAGCGGATTCCGATTTGGGGGCTCGGCTGTGCAGGAGGAGCTTCAGGTATAGCGCGGGCATTCGAATACTGCAAAGCGTTTCCAAAAGCCCATGTCCTTGTGATTGCGGCGGAGCTCTGCAGCTTAACGTTTCAAAAGGATGATCAATCGAAAAGCAACCTTATCGGCACATCTTTATTTGGCGATGGAATCGCCGCGCTCTTAATGTGCGGCAAGGAAGCGGATATCTCATCAGCCGGATTGGAGGTTCTTCCGGAAGTAGTGAGCTCACAATCAGCCACCTTGGAAGATTCGGAAGATGTCATGGGCTGGGAAATCAATGACAACGGTTTCCGTGTCGTTTTTTCCAGGGACATTCCGACATTGATCAAAACACATTTAAAGAACGATGTCGAAGCATTTCTCCATAAGGAACAGATCGCTTTGGAGAACATTCAAGTATTTCTGGCCCACCCGGGCGGAAAAAAAGTTCTCGACGCTTATTTGGAAAGCCTCGGCTTTTCCGAAGCGCACATCGACTGTTCACGAAAAATTTTGGCCAGGCACGGCAATATGTCATCAGCCACTGTGATGCATGTTTTAAAAGAATATTGCCTGCATGGCAGTCCCATACCGGGAAAATACGGTCTCTTAGGGGCGCTCGGCCCGGGCTTTTCATCGGAGCTGCTGCTTTTGAAATGGACAAAAAGAGAGTGACTGACACATGTTTTGGACAATTTTAAGCATTTTTGCCGCCCAGCGCCTGTTTGAGCTGGCAGTCGCGAAGTTCAATGAAAAAAACGCTCTGAAAGAGGGAGCGGTCGAATACGGGAGACGTCATTACCCTTATATCGTCGCGATGCATGTTTTGTTTTTCATATGTTTGATTTGGGAAACGATCGCTTTTCAACGCGGACCTCTTCCGATGGCGCTTGTCGTATTAACAGGCCTCATCTTCACTCAGGCCCTCCGGTATTGGGCGCTCTTTTCTCTGGGGAGATGCTGGAACACGAAAATCCTTGTCATCCCTGGAACGAACCTTGTCCGAAAGGGGCCTTATCAATGGTTCAAACACCCTAACTATGTGGCGGTGGCTCTTGAATTTCTGCTTTTGCCCCTGCTTTTCCAGGCATACGCCACCGCACTTTTATTTACGGTGCTCAACGCTGCTGTCATGTACATCCGCATCCGCACGGAAGAACAGGCATTAGAAAAATTACACCATTGAAAATGATTATCATTTCATTTATAATGATGATAAACATTCTCATTATAGGATGGTGAGTCGCGTATGACGATGTTTTTTTTGCTGGCGGCGGTCAGTACATACAGTTTATTGATTGGTTATGTCTTAAAAGGTATCGCAGGAGCGAATCCGCAAAAATAAATAAATACACGTGCTGAAGCTGCCGAAACAGGCAGCTTTTTCTCGTTTTTTCTTTCAGATTGTGAAGAAAAATACAGCAAGGTTGTGTAAAATGGGAGAAAGGGCTAAGATGGCAAACAACAACGCATAAAAGGGGTAGGAAACATGGCACAAATAAACACGAAAGACGACTTGTTGAAAAGAGCCGGAGCGGTTTTCGGGGAGCTCAGGAAGAACGGGGATGACAAGCGGTCTGCGCAGCTTGCGGGAATCATCCGAAAATGGCTGAGAAAAGAAGTGTACATTGCGTTAACCGGACATTATTCAGCAGGAAAATCATCGCTATTGAACGCGCTGCTTCAGGAAGACGTCCTGCCGACAAGTCCGATACCGACGAGCGCCAATCTTGTGCTGGTTCGCCGGGGGGAAATGAAAACAACACTCCATACGATCGATGGAAGATACGCCCGGATGGATGGCTCTTATGATAAAGAAAAAGTGCAGGCGTACTGCAGGGACGGCAGCCAGATTGAAATGGTGGAAATCGAGGGGCCATTTTCAGGAATCGCGCCTCAGGCCGTCTTAATTGACACGCCCGGAATTGATTCGACGGACGATGCCCATTTTTTATCGGCGTCTTCGATACTTCACCAGGCGGATGCCTTGTTTTATGTCGTGCATTACAATCATGTCCATTCCGAAGAAAATGTGAAATTTCTTCGATCAATAAAAGATCAGATACCCAATATTTTTTTCATCGTGAACCAGATTGACCGTCATGACGAAGCAGAAACAGGCTTCCATGCCTATAAAAAGCAAGTGCTTGATATGCTGCAGAAAGAAGGGATCGATGAAGATCATCTCTTTTTTACATCGGTCACCGAAGCCGGTCATCCGCTGAACGAATTCACCTGGCTTCGCGCTGTGCTGGAAAGGTTGCAGCATCAATCCGAACAGCAGCTAAAGGCATATACGGAGCAAAAAATCAGCAGCCTGATTCATGAACATATCAAAATGCTGATCAGTGACGAAGACACGGCTCTGTCTGAAGAAACCGCTTCCTTAAGAGAAAAAGTCGAGTCTGTAAAAGCAAGGCTTGCCGATTTGATAGAACAGGAAAAACGGGCGGAGGAACAAATCAAAAAAGACATTCATACAATTGCCCAAAACGCAAACTTAACGCCGTTTGAGATGAGAGAACTGGCCAAATCGTATTTGGAATCTATCGAAAAAGGCTTTAAAAAAGGATTTCTTTTCAGCAAGGCCAAAACGCTTGAAGAAAAACAAAAACGAAAAGAAGTGTTTCTTGCCGACGTTCAAAAAAGGGTTCAAGCCGAAATCGACTGGCATGCCATTGAAGCAATCAAGGCTTTCATGAACCGCTTTAACGTCCAGAGTGATGAACTGCTTCGGGACGTTCTTCAATTTCGGACAGAGGTAGATGAAAATGAACTGCTTCGTTCCCAGAAAAAAGGGGCTGAGCTTACACCGGAATACGTGCTGAACTATACGAAAGAACTGGCTGAAAACATCAGAAGAAAGGCAAAAAGACAAGCGCAGCCGCTTATCGATCAGCTCAAAACATTCATCAAAGAAAGAAACGGCCTGCAGGCGGAAGCGATGAAAGTCGAATATGAAGCGGAACAGGCGAAGCTCGCCGAGCTCGAAAGCCGGTTGATCGAACAGCAGAAGTCATATGAAAAAGCAAACCGTCTCTGGGATCAATGGGAACACGGCGATCAGAGCGAGCTGCCAGCGAATTGGTATGCCGAAGAAAAAAAGCCCCTTGAAAAACCGCTTGATGCCCGACGAGCGGAACCGGTCCGTGTGCAAGGGGAAAACAGCAGCCGTAAAGACGATGTGCTCCATCCGAAAAAGGGCGTTTCTGAGTACATTGAGCACTTTTTCGACTTGGCCCGGTTTTTGGCGGATATTCCTGCTTTGGAAAAGCAGCGAAAAGCATTCTTGGACAAAACGGAACGCCTTCATACAAGGCAGTTTACCCTGGCGCTCTTCGGCGCATTCAGTTCCGGCAAATCGTCTTTTGCAAATGCGCTCTGCGGGCGGAAAGTGCTGCCGTCATCTCCGACGCCGACAACGGCAACGATTAATAAAATAACAAAACCGTCGGGAACCAAAAGGAACGGGACGGCTGAAGTCGTTTTTAAAACGGAAGAGGAAATCAGAGCGGAACTGGATCAGCTATTGGAGGGGAAAATGGCTGCGGCAAAAGGCTCCGCTTTTGGCGAAAAACTTGGAAAGCTTTTGAAAAAAGGAGACCTGGATGATGATGAACGGCTGCTGATCAAGAACTTCCTCAAAGCTTATGAGCGTTATGGTTCATATATCAACGATCGGGAAATCCTGACGATTTCCGCTGAAGATCTGCATCCGTATGTCGCTGAAGAACAAACGGCCTGCGCCGTCCGTGAAGTCACCGTTTATTTGAGCACACCGGTCACGGAGAAAGGAATTACGATCGTCGATACACCGGGTGCCAGCAGCATGAATAAGCGGCATACTGAGCTTGCGTTTCAATACATGAAAGATGCCGATGCTCTGCTTTACTTAACATACTACCAGCATGCATTTTCCAAAGCGGACCGGTCGTTTTTGCGCAAGCTCGGACTCATTAAAGACGCTTTCAGCATGGATAAAATGTTTTTTATTTTAAATGCGGCAGACCTCGCGGAAAACCCGGCCGAATTACAGACGGTTGAAGACTATGTTAGGGGAGAGCTCTTGAAAGAAGGCATTCAAAACCCGCATCTGTATCACGTATCGAGCAAACAGGAGCTCAGCAAAAAAGCTTCGCCGAATAACGATTTCAGCAGATTAAAGCGGGAGCTCGACGATTTTATCGAAAATGGTCTAGCCAGAACAGCTGTCGAAGAGCTGCTTGATGAAGGCAAAAAACTGTGTGAAACCGTCTTTCAGCTCCGCCGTTCACTGCACCGTTCCGCTGAAGAAAAGGAAGCGGAGCAAAAGCGGATCGCCAAAGCTTATCAAGCGGCTTTAGCTGTCATTGAAGAAGCAGAAAAGGGATCATCAATCCTTCAAATGACCGAAAAGGATGTGGAAGAGCAATTTTACCACATGAGGCAGCGCCTGGCCTTTTATGCACATGATTTATTTAAAGCTGCAATCCATCCAGGTCTTCAGAACGGAGATTGGCGCGCCAATCTGCAAACCGCTTTGAAAAGCTGCTTAAAGGAGTATGAATTCGAATTTTTGCAGGAACTAAAAGCGCTTGATATCAGAATGGAAAACATCATGCTCAAGTATGCCGGCGAACAGTGGGCAAATGCCGTAAAAGAGCGGCTTGCCGATAATCCTTATTTTGCGGTTCATATCACAGCTGACCGCCCTGAGACCGGCAGCTGGGAAACAGCTGCAGCGTCAGCGGATGAAGGGGAATTTGCAGATGAACTGAAAATGTTCAAAACGCCTAAAGCGTTTTTTCAGCAAAATGGCAAAGCCCGGCTTGTCGAGGCGTTTACTGCAAAGCTTTCGGCTATCACGGACGAATGGATTCAACGTGAAAAGCGGACATGTTTAAAGCGCTGCAAAACGAGCGCCGGACAATTACAGAAAGCGGCTGTTCTGTCCGCAAAAGCTCAACTCGAAGAACAAAAAGAAGCGTACTTTCATGAGCCGTTGGAAAGCGCAGAGCGTGAAAACATTGAAAAAGCGCATAACTTGGCAGGCGAATGGCTCCGCTCAAGTTGAATCAGATTGATATTGGTATGGATATCTGGCCGGCAGACATGATAGACTGAATAAAAAAAGAAGGGAATTAGATGATGACAAACGTTCATGAAGCCATTACAGCACATTCCAAAAAACAGCACCAGCACATCAAGCAGTTCGTGCGTCTCGAACAGGAGAGGGAAAAAGCGATCGATGAAGCGGTTGATAAGTGCCGGCGAAATGAAGCATTTTCAACCGGCCTCATCAACCAAATTACCATGCAAATGAACGAATTGGCCAAAAAAGGCATCGTTCCCACGAGACGGCTCGTCTCGAAAGAAATGGTCGCCGAATACGTCAGCCGAAAATATCCGCAGGCCTAGCTGGTGAATCCTTCCGCGTGTGGCGTCATGTTTTTTTGCAAAACATAAACCATGTCACGCCCGCTGGAGGTGAAGTGTAATGGGAAGAACAAAGCTTGGCAACGCGAATGCACAGCGAAACAACAACGCTAAAAAGAAGAACGGCTTTAATACTGAATTTGCGACTGAATCCTATTCGCAAATGGAAGCCGCCAAATTAATTTCTAGCAAAAAACAGCACCAAAAATAGAAACAGCGTCGATTGACGCTGTTTTCATCATTTTTGCTCCTGTGGTACAATAAGTGCATTGTATGATGAAAGGAAGTTTCCATAATGAACAAGAAGCTGCTGCTTGTAGACGGGATGGCTTTATTATTCCGGTCTTTTTTTGCGACTGCGGTGCACCGCAATTTTATGCTGAATGACAAAGGGGTGCCGACGAACGGGGTTCACGGCTTTTTAAAGCATCTGTTAACCGCGGTGTCTGCGTTTGAACCGAGTCATGTCGTCTGCTGCTGGGACATGGGAAGCAAAACGTACCGCAACGATTTATTTAAGGACTATAAAGCGAATCGCGGCGAGCCGCCTCTAGAATTGATACCGCAATTTGACATGGCAAAGGAAGCGGCGGAAGAGCTCGGGATTTTAAATATCGGCATTGCGGGCTATGAAGCCGATGACTGCATCGGCACGCTGTCAGCGATGTTCAGCGAAGAAGCGGAGATCACGATCGTCACCGGTGATAAAGATTTGCTTCAGCTTTTAACAGTCAATGTTAAAGTCGCCCTATTACAAAAGGGAATCGGCAATTATAAAGTATACACGGAAGAATCATTCAGTGAAGAGACCGGTGTCGAGCCGAAGGCTTTGATTGACATCAAAGCGCTGATGGGTGATACAAGCGATAACTACCCGGGTGTAAAAGGCATCGGCGAAAAGACGGCCTACAAACTGATTAAGGAATATTCGACTGTTGACCGGCTGCTGGAAAACATCGGACAGCTGACAAAGGGTCAGCAGACGAAAATAACCGAATGTCTTGAAGACCTGAAGCTGTCCAGAATCCTTGCAGAAATCAAATGCGATGTACCGCTTTCCTGCTCATTGGACGACGCAGACTTCACCTTGATGCATGACAGGGCGAAAGCGATGCTGAGACTTCATCAAATACGGGGAATCGAACCGCTGCTGGTGAAATTCGAAAAAAGAGAGATCGGATAACCGATCTCTCTAATGTTTTGTATTGCTTTTTTTCGCCCGGTTTTCAAGCTCGGTTTTTGGGTCTGTATGCCGGTTATCCCGGTTTAATACAATATCTCCCTGGGGCGTGACACCGCCTGTCAGGCGGCCTCTTCCTGCTGAATGCTGTTTTTCCACATGAACCACCTCACTCGTTATGATGTGCAGCGGGAATGGATTTTACTCGGGGTGATTCAGCAATATCGCCTTTTTCGCAAGCTTGTCAGCCGCCTGGTTAGACTTCGAAGGAATCCACTTGATAAAAAATAAATCAAAATCGTTTTTTAAGCGGATGATTTCATCCAGATAAGGCTTAAATGCCTGATTTTTGACAAACTCCAAATCCGCCGTGCGCTCGACGATCTGCGAATCGGTCCGAAACGAAACGATCCGGTAGTTTCGTTCGGCGCACAGCTTCATTCCTTCGATCAGCGCCTTGAATTCCGCTTCATGATTGCTCAGTAAGCCGGCGGGAAGGGAGAAGGACTCGGTCTTCTGACCGTCTTTGATGAAAATGCCAAGTCCGGACGGTCCGGGATCACCCGCGCTTGCTCCGTCGATATAGACCTCAATCGGCATTGTTTCCGCTCCTTTCATCCAAAGGGGTGATTCTTTTAGCGGCATAAGCGTACGGCGCTGCGAAAACGGCGACAACGAATTTCAAGACATATGTCGTGATGAAAATCTGAATCCAGACATTCAGCGGATAAGCGCCCATAAATGCGACGCTTGTAAAAATCAATGTATCGAGCAGCTGGCTTAGGGCTGTGCTGCCGCTGTTGCGAAGCCACAGTGCCCGATCGGAAGGAAATAACCTTCTGATTCCCGAATATACATAAACATCAAGCGTTTGGCTGATGATATAGGCGAGCAGGCTGCCGAGCGCCACACGGGGCAAGAAGCCGAATATCGTCTCCAGCGCAGGCTGTGCAATGTCTTCCGGATGCGGCTTGAACAGAAGCGCTCCCTGCATGACGAGCGTCAAAGCAATCAGAATGAAAAAACCGATTGAAACGGCTTTTTTCGCTTCTTCCTTTCCGTATCTTTCATTGATGACGTCAGTCGCAAAAAATACGCTTCCGTACAGGATGTTGCCGAGTGTCGCGGTCAACCCGAACAGCTCGACCGTTTTGACCACCTCGATATTGGCGGCGGCTGTCGCAAAACCGATCCAGACAAATAAACCGGTTTTGCCAAATCGTTTAAAAAAGAAGAGAACAATGATAAAATTAATGATCGCAAAACTAATCCATAATATTTCGTTAAACAAGAACGGGTACTTCCTTTCTGAATAAACTGTTTTGATTATAGCATAACAAGCCATAATTTGAATAAAGGTGATTTTGTGAAACTGAGAGCAGGTATGAAAATCAAGATTAAAGGGTCTTCACCCATTCCTTTTACAGCTGATGAATGGATCGAGATGAAAGAGGCAATGGCGGCTGGGCGTCAGCTTTCTCAAAGTCCGTATGTCACTGAACTTGAGTTTGAAGATGAGAAGGGCAGCTTTTGGACTCTGAAAGAGCTGGAAAAGCTGAAAGAAGAACTTGCGGCTGAACCGGATGAGATCACCGTCTATTTTGACGGCAGCTATGATAAAGAAAGTCAGCTCGCTGGTTTAGGCATTGTGATATATTACTCCCTCGGCGGGGACCGGTACCGATTGAGAAAGAATAAGAGCTTTCGGCTGACAACGAATAACGAGGCGGAATATGCGGCTCTCTCCGAAGCCGTTAAAGAGCTTAGAGACCTTGGGGCAAGCAGGAACTCTGTCGTCATAAAAGGGGATTCGCTCGTCGTGCTGAACCAGCTTGAAGGTAACTGGCCATGCTATGACCCCGTTCATTCGAAATGGCTGGACAGAATCGAGAGCCAGCTTCAAAAATTAAAGCTAACGCCCACCTATATTCAAATCAGCCGCAAAGACAACAAGGAAGCGGATCAGCTCGCAAAAAAAATGCTTGAGCATACCATTGTGGAAAGCCAAATCAAACTAGATGAATAACGGAGATGAACGTTTTGGATAAGAAAGAGATCTTTAAGGAACTCACACATTTGCAGGACACCTACTGTGAAGGGTGCTTCATTAAAAAACACTTCAGAAAAGAATACGGAAAAACGTATGCCCACGCATTTTGCATTTCAAAATGCACGGTCGGAGAAAAGCTCCGAACCTATGGAGACGTGCTGACAAACAAAAATTGATCCCCCCAATAAACCATCATCCTTGGGCCGCGCTAAAAAAACCGCTGAACGCGGTTTTTTTAATGCTGTGATTCGTCAAGCTGGTGCTGGCAATCATTTAAGATGTTGAGCTGTTCGTTTAAGAAGTCTTCATCCAGGGCGGATAGTTCCTCAGCCTGTGACAGCTGTCTGGCGTCTTCGATGGATTGATACGCCGATTTCAGCAAAGTGGAGCTCTTTTGCCTCGTCGCCATTCCCGTCGTCTTTTGGGCGGTTTCTACGGCTATTTCAAGCTGCTTGCGCTGATTAAATCCCGTTACAAGATCATCGCGATGTTCTGAGTTCATGATCATACACCTCCGACAAGTATTTTTTCTAAAAAAGGCATTTTTATGTGTGAAATAGAAAAAATAAAGTAAAATTAATCCGATATAACTATTGAACCTAAAAAATATAAGTCTTTATTACTAATTTAGGTAATCATGAAAAAAAGGAGTCTGAGGAACAGTGGAAAGCAATGAACTGCAAACCGTTCTTCACAAGACATTTGTGGAGGTATATAAAGATCTTGAACAGCTCGTTGATATCGCGAAAAAGGGGCGTCCATCTCTCGAGAAGAACATTGAGGAAATCGAGCAAAGGTTGAAGCAAAATATACTGGCAATCGAAATTCAGCTGAAAATTAAATAGGAGAGGCAAAAAATGCCTCTCCTCTTATTTGAAGTCTCAATTGTCTTGATTTTGTTAAAGCTTTACAACGTTAGATGCTTGAGGTCCACGATTACCTTCAACAATCTCGAAAGAAACTTCTTGTCCTTCTTCTAGAGATTTGTATCCGTCACCTTCGATTGCAGTGAAATGAACGAATACATCGTCTCCGCCTTCAACTTCGATGAAGCCGAAGCCTTTTTCATTGTTAAACCATTTTACTTTACCGTTTTGCATATTGCTTAATCCTCCTAGTACTGTAGCACAATGTGCTAAAAAAAATTTTCATCATCTAACGGTGTTCTGCTAAATGATGGTTTCACTATACACTATCTATGGAGGCTTCGTCAAGCTGTCAAGAGAAAAAAATGAACTTTAATGCTTTTTTAAGGAATTTCTTTGAAATCGTTTTCAGTTTCTGGTTATTGATCATTATTTTTCGCAAAGTGGACGAAACATTTTAAGCGTCAGCCCGTATATAATAAAACCAATATCAGGAATGCGAAGAGGAGTGTTTATAGATGAACCGTTATTCGGTTGATGAGTTTGTATCCAAAACCCAGCAGGAAGACAAAGGGGAGGGGCTGTTTGAAATGGAAACACCCCGTCTCTTGGAAGTTAATCTCGATGGAAAAGTGTGGGCAAAGGCCGGTTCGATGGTTTCCTACAGGGGAAGAGTCAAATTTAAGCGTGAAGGGGTATTTGAACACGGAATTGGACGGATGGTGAAAAAAGTGTTCAGCGGAGAAGGGGCTGCACTGATGAAAGCGGAAGGAAACGGAAAGGTGTACCTTGCTGATCAAGGAAAGAAGATCTCCATCTTAAACTTGAAGGGGGACTCCATATTTGTGAACGGGCACGATCTGCTCGCATTTGAGCCATCAATCCATTGGGACATCAAACTGATGAAAAGAATTTCCGGCATGCTGGCCGGCGGATTGTTTAACATTAAGCTTGAGGGAACTGGAATGGCTGCAATCACAAGCCATTACGAACCGCTCACTTTGATCGTAACCCCGGAAAGCCCAGTCTATACCGATCCAAACGCAACGGTTGCCTGGTCTGGAAGCCTTCAGCCTGAATTTGTGACAGATGTATCTTTTAAGACGTTCATCGGCAGGGGAAGCGGGGAATCGATCCAAATGAAGTTTTCAGGGAACGGGTTTGTCGTTGTGCAGCCGTTTGAAGAAGTTTATTACTCGGAATCTTAATATTAAACGAAAAAAACACTTGCAGGGCAAGTGTTTTTTTGACTCGGGCTTTTTTAGGACAGCGCCCGGACAGTCTGTTTTTTGTTCATGATGATTTCAGACTGCTCGATAATGTCCGTCAGGATGACTTCTGATGAATTGGATAAATGCAAGTTTTTAATGTTTTTCTTCATTTCGTTTAACTTTTTCTCATCAGCCAAAAGGGAGGAGACTGATTCAAGAATTTCCTCATGCCTGTTGACGACGATGGCAGCTCCTCTGTCTTCGAAGAACAGGGCATTTTCCTTTTCCTGCCCGGGAACAGGCTTGTAAAGGATGACGGGAACGCCGATTGCCGTGGCCTCCGTCAAGGTAATTCCGCCCGGCTTTGTGATCATGCAGTCAGCCACCCTGAACAGCTCGTCAATTCTTTCGATATAACCGAGTGATTTCAGCTTGTTTGGATAAAGGGCTTCAATGTCTTCCAGTGAAGATTTCAGCATCGTATTTTTTCCGCACACGACGACGACTTGAACATCCTCTTTCGTTACCAGAGATTCACACAGTTCCTTTACGTTTTTAAGAACCCCGTGTGCGCCTGCCATGATCAGCAATATCTTCTTGTCGGGAGACAGCTGATACTTCTCGTAGATTTTATCTTTGTCCATTTCTTCTTCAAACTGCCTGCGGATCGGAATACCCGTGATCTTGACATTGCTCGGGTGAGTGCCGATTTCGAGCAGTTTTTCCTTCACATAATCAGTGGCTACGTAATATTTGTCAATGTGTTCGTGGACCCAAATTTTGTGAAGGCAGAAATCCGTCATGACGTTAAAGGTCGGAATGACTTTTCCCATTCTCCGTCTGTATTCGGGTACGACAATCATTGGAAACGTATTGATGATGATGTCTGGCTGATGTTTTTTAACCAGTTGGTCCAGCCGTTTATTTCCCATTTTGAAATAAATATTAAACTTTCTTTTATTGTAAATTTTATCGACCCCATAGTAGAAAAGGCGATAAAACTGTTTACCGATTGAAAAGCTTTTCAGGTAGAGATACTGTGTGATCTCTGACACAATCGGGTTTGATTCTTGATACAAATTCGAAACAGTTACATTCTTAAAACCGAGCCGTTCGCACTCTTGGTAGAGCGTTTTGGCTACTTGAACATGGCCATTTCCGTAATTTGCAGTCAAAATTAATATATTTTTATTGGTATTCAAGCATATTCACCTCAATTAATTCAAACAGCAAGAGCTAAAATGGTAAAAAAACAGGAGTCAATGTCCACACATACCATACCATAAATATTATTTTAATTATAAATGAAGAACAAAAATTAAGGTATTTTTAAAGTATGGATCGGCAGGAAAGCACTGGGTTCCTTATTATTCCTGCTTTCGCGGCCAAGCCGAACCCCCTTATGGAAGACTAACCCAACAGTATTTTAACACATTTTGAATGTCTTGCATCAGACCAGGGCATGAGAATTTCATTTCCACTCGTACGGTGTTTCCTGGTAAACGTAATAATTCAGCCAGTTCATGAACAAAAGAGTCGCGTGGGCTTTCCAGCGGTTTACAGGCGAAGCGCCGTCCGGCCCGTCTTTAAAATAATTCACCGGCGGATCAATGTCCATGTTTCTGGCCAAATCCCTTTCATACTCTTCTTTAAGAGTATCTGTATCATACTCAGGATGTCCAGTTAAAAAAACTTGTTTTTCATCTTTTGAAGCAATTAAACAGACGCCCGCTTCATCGGATACGCTGAGCACTTTTAAATGAGAAACGGCTTTTAGGTCATCCATATTTATATCTGTATGCCTTGAATGCGGGACATAGTAGAACTCTTCAAAGCCTCTGACCAGTCTTTCATTTTTCTCCATTATTCTGTGTTCGAAAACGCCAAATGTTTTTTTCGGCAGTTTGACTTTGCGAATTCCGTAATGATGATAAAGCCCCGCCTGCGCTCCCCAGCAGATGTGAAGCGTTGACGTGACATGCGTTTTGCTCCACTCTAAAATCTCCTGAAGTTCTTTCCAATAGGACACTTCCTCATACTCCAGGTGCTCGATCGGCGCGCCGGTAATGATCATGCCGTCAAATTTTTTGTCCCTGATCGAAGAAAAAGTTGTATAAAACTGTTCCAAATGCTGCCTTGGTGTATGTTTTGGCGTGTGTGTAGACGGTATTAAAAAAGTGAAATATACCTGTAAAGGAGAATTTCCGAGCATTCTGAGCAGCTGTGTCTCGGTCCTGATTTTCTGCGGCATCAGATTAAGAATCACAATATTTAAAGGTCTGATGTCCTGATGAAAAGCCCGTTTTTCATCCATGACAAAAATATTTTCACTTTCAAGAATCTGCTTCGCTGGCAAATTGATAGGTATGTTGATAGGCAACACGCCACCTCCGGTTTTCTCCGCTGATTTTTCTTCATTATAGGAACTTTTTGGCGATATTTCAATGTGTGAATTGTGTTACAATGAAAGAAGTGTGTGAAAAATATGGAAAATCATCGTGTGATGAACCAAAAGGAGGATCCTCTTGCAAATGAAATCCCATCTATCAGACATAGAAATCGCCCAAAGCACGGAATTAAAACCGATTGCCGAAATTGCACGGAAGCTCAATATAAATGACGATGAAATAGAGTGTTTTGGTTGCACAAAAGCGAAAATTTCTTTAAAAATTTTTGAGCGTTTAAAAGAAAAAAACGATGGACAGGTGATTTTGGTAACCTCCATCAACCCGACCCCGGCCGGCGAAGGGAAGTCGACTGTCACCGTCGGATTGAGCCAGGCGCTCTGGCAGATTGGCAAAAAATCGATCGTTGCACTGAGGGAACCTTCACTCGGTCCGACAATGGGACTGAAAGGCGGGGCTGCCGGAGGAGGATATTCCCAGGTTCTGCCGATGGAGGATATCAATCTTCACTTTACAGGAGATATGCATGCGATCACAGCTGCGAACAACGCTTTGGCGGCTTTTATAGACAATCATATTCATCAGGGAAACGAATTAAACATCGATATTAGAAAAATCGTCTGGAAAAGGACGCTTGACCTCAATGACAGGGCGCTGCGCGAAACCGTTGTCGGCTTAGGCGGAAAAGCGAACGGATTTCCCCGGGAAGACGGCTTTGACATTACTGTCGCATCGGAAATCATGGCCGTTTTATGCCTGGCCAGAGACTTGGCCGATTTAAAAAGACGTCTGGCAGCAATGATCGTTGCCTACACTGTTGACGGACAGCCGGTGACGGCCGGCATGCTCGGTGTTCAAGGAGCGCTCGCTCTCCTGTTAAAAGATGCCATCAAACCAAACCTTGTTCAGACTGTTGAAGGAACACCGGCGCTCGTCCACGGAGGCCCGTTTGCAAACATCGCACACGGGGCGAACAGTTTGATCGCGACTAAAACGGCGGCGAAACTGGCTGATTATGTCGTGACTGAAGCGGGATTTGGCGCGGATTTGGGTGCGGAAAAATTCATGCACATCAAAACGAGAGCCGGCGGGTTCACCCCGGGAGCGGTCGTGATCGTCGCCACCGTAAGAGCGCTGAAAATGCACGGCGGAATGCCTCTCGCCGATTTGAAGCAAAAAGACGTAAACGCATTAAAAAGCGGAATCGCAAACCTTGCCAAGCATATCGAAACGATAGACGCCTTCGGTCTTCCGTACGTTGTGGCCGTCAACAGGTTCGTCCACGATGCGGAGGATGAGCTTGAGACGGTTCTTGGCTGGTGCAGGGACAACGGGCATCCGGCTGCACTGTGCAATGTTTGGGAAGAAGGCGGAAAAGGCGGGATTGACCTGGCAAGGGAAGTCATTCATGTCATGGAGCAAAAGGACAATCATTTTTCCTATTTATACGAATTAACCGACTCGATCGAAGACAAATTAGCCAAAATTTCCCGCACCGTTTATGGAGCCGAGGGGGTAGAGTTTACCGAAAAGGCGAAAAAGCAGCTGCTGGAATTGAAAAAGAACGGATTGGACGGGCTGCCAGTATGCGTGGCCAAAACTCAGTATTCTTTATCAGATGATCCGGAGAAAATTGGCAGGCCGAAAGGTTTCAGCATCACCGTCCGTGAATTAAAACCATCGAGGGGCGCGGGATTTATCGTCGCTTTAACTGGCAGCATTTTAACAATGCCCGGGCTGCCGAAACATCCTGCTGCACTTAAAATGGATGTCGGTGAAGACGGCAGGGCCAAAGGTTTATTCTAAAAAGGAGGGACCGTCATGTCCATTTACGATATCAGCGTCAAGACGATTAAAGGCGAGGACACGACACTGCGGCCGTATAAAGGCAAAGTGCTTCTCATCGTCAACACGGCCTCAAAGTGCGGATTTACACCCCAATATCAACAGCTTCAAGACTTGTATGAAACATATAAAGACCGGGGGCTTGAGATTCTGGGCTTTCCCAGCAACCAATTCATGAATCAGGAGCCTGGCGATGAAAAGAGCATAGAAGAATTTTGCAGCGTAAACTACGGGGTCACGTTTCCGATGTTTTCGAAGGTGAATGTAAAAGGAGATCAAATCCACCCGCTGTTCCGCCACTTGACGAACAAGGCGAAGGGCATGCTTGGAACAAAAGCGGTCAAATGGAATTTCACAAAATTTCTCGTTGATCAAACCGGGGAGAACGTTGAGCGTTTTTCACCGCAAACCAATCCAAAGGAGATGGAGGAGGCCATTCAGAAATGGCTGGGCTGAATCAGGAACAAACAGAACAGATCTGCTTGATGTCCGAATGGGTAAGAAAAAAGCTCGCAGCCGAAGGGACAGGACATGACTGGCTGCATATCGAAAGGGTTCGGAACATAAGCCTTCAGATTGCAAAAGAAGAGGGTGCAGACCTGTTTGTGACCGAAGCTTCCGCCCTTCTCCACGATATGATTGATGTAAAGCTGGACGATGAACACCGGGTTCCGCTTGATGAGTTGAAAAGGCGCCTCTCAGAAGACTGGAAGGTCGATCCTGGAACGGTTGACGGGATTCTTGCCATCATCACAAGAATGTCATTCAGAGACAGGGAAAATATAAAGACGAACGCCTTTCAAAAGAAGGTATGGCAGTTCAGGATGCCGATCGGCTTGATGCGATCGGCGCCGTCGGGATCGCCAGGGCTTTGATGTATGCAGGGGCAAAGGGTCATCTCCTCTACGGGAGCGCCAATGCGCCTACTGCTGTCGGCCACTTTTACGAGAAGCTTCTCCTTTTAAAAGATTTGATGAATACAAAGACGGGAAGGATGCTCGCAGAAAAAAGGCATCAGCTGATGCTCGAATTTCTCGGCGAACTGGAAAATGAATGCGCCTTCTCCGGAGAAAGCCGCCTTGATAGATCAGGGCCGGGGGTTATGGTAGAATAAGACCGGATCTTTTAACAGAGGGGGACAATGATGAAAATTAAATCGATAGAACCGACACCGAGCCCGAATACAATGAAGGTGATTTTGACCGAAGAACTGCCGGGCGGAAAAAGCAATAATTATAAAAAGGACCATGCGGAAGGCGCGCCTCCCGTCATCCAAGAGGTTTTAAACATAGAGGGAGTAAAAGGCGTCTACCATGTGGCCGATTTTATCGCTGTCGAGCGCAATGCGAGATTTGACTGGAAAGACATCCTCCCTGCGGTGCGTGCTGCTTTCGGAATGGACGAAGCCGAAGAGGCGGGGGGCCGTTCCGAAGAAAAAGAATCGTTTGGCGAAGTTAAAGTCTTCGTGCAAATGTTCAGCGGGATACCGATGCAGGTGAAATTGACCGACGGCGAGCGCGAGGAGCGCTTCGGCCTTCCGGAACGTTTCCAAGAAGCGATCTTGAAGCTTAAAACCGCGTCTTCCAACGTCGTGCTCGAACGGTCTTGGAAAGAGCAAGGCGTCAGATTCGGCGATTTTTCAGAAATCGGCCGTGAAGTAACGGAAGAGCTTGAGGCGGCTTACGATGAGGAGCGCCTGCGGAAGCTGACGGAATCAGCCGCATCAAGCGATGCTGAGGATAAACGCGCGGCTGTGCAGCGAAAGTCTTACCGGGTAACGCTTGAAATGATGGATGAGGAAGATTGGCAAAAACGCTATGCCCATCTTGAACAAATGGATCCGGATGAAAAGGACATTCCAGTACTCGAAAAAGCGCTCAATGACCCGAAAACATCGATCAGAAGACTTGCTGTCGTTTATTTGGGCATGATCGAAACGCCTGCGGTGCTTCCTCTTTTATATCAAGCACTCGAAGACAAAACGATCACGGTCAGAAGAACAGCCGGTGATTGTCTGTCAGACATCGGAAACCCGGAAGCGATTCCGGCAATGATCAAAGCGCTCAAGGACCCGAGCAAGCTTGTGCGCTGGAGAGCCGCCATGTTTCTGTACGAAGTCGGCGATGAGAGCGCGCTTCCCGCTTTAAAAGAAGCTGAAAACGATCCCGAATTTGAAGTCAGCCTTCAAGTCAAAATGGCGGTCGAACGGATCGAATACGGTGAAGAAGCGAAAGGCTCCGTATGGAAGCAAATGACGGAAAGCCGCAAAAAAGACGGCTGACAAGGACGCTGGAAACAGCGTCTTTTTTTATGCCTTAAGCTCTTCGCTCTGCAGCGGCGATCCATCCGGGAATTTTGAAAAAAGTCACGCGTCTTGTTATAAAATATCACTTTTTCTATAAAAATATTTCGAATATTGTTGAAAAACACGCTGAAAATATATATAGTAGTTAGCAATCATATGGAATGTGGAGGTTCTGATTCATGGGGAATGATTTACAGATGAAGATCAAAACAGCCGTCATCTTGCGGATCAGTCCGGCAAGCGGTTAGCAGACAGTTTTTTAAAACTGAATATTCAGAAAATATAGAATGTAAATACGAAGATGTTTAGGAGGATCACGATGACAGGTTTACGCAGTGACATGATTACAAAAGGGATCGACAGAGCGCCGCACCGCAGTTTGCTGCGCGCGGCTGGGGTAAAAGAAGAGGACTTCGGCAAACCGTTTATTGCCGTTTGCAACTCATATATCGATATCGTACCGGGTCATGTCCATTTGCAGGAGTTTGGAAAAATCGTCAAAGAGGCGATCAGAGAGGCCGGCGGTGTTCCGTTTGAATTTAATACAATCGGGGTCGACGACGGAATTGCGATGGGGCACATCGGAATGAGATATTCTCTTCCGAGTCGCGAAATCATCGCCGATTCAGTGGAAACGGTTGTATCAGCGCACTGGTTTGACGGAATGGTATGTATTCCAAACTGCGATAAAATCACGCCGGGTATGATCATGGCAGCAATGCGGATCAATATTCCGACCGTGTTTGTCAGCGGGGGGCCGATGGAAGCGGGAAGAACGAGCGACGGACGGAAAATCTCGCTTTCCTCTGTATTTGAAGGCGTTGGCGCTTATCAATCAGGCAAAATCGATGAGAAAGGGCTTGAGGAGCTTGAACAGTTCGGCTGTCCGACATGCGGATCATGCTCGGGTATGTTCACGGCCAACTCGATGAACTGCCTTTCTGAAGCTCTTGGCATCGCCATGCCGGGCAACGGCACCATTTTGGCGACATCGCCCGACCGCAGGGAATTTGCCAAACAGTCGGCCCGCCAGCTGATGGAGTTGATCAAGTCGGATATTAAACCGCGCGACATCGTGACCGAAAAAGCGATCGACAACGCGTTCGCTTTAGACATGGCGCTCGGCGGATCAACGAATACGATCCTTCATACGCTTGCGATCGCCAATGAAGCGGGGGTCGACTACTCGCTTGAACGGATCAATGAGGTAGCGGCAAGGGTTCCGCATTTATCAAAGCTTGCGCCGGCTTCCGATGTGTTTATTGAAGATTTGCATGAAGCTGGAGGTGTATCAGCAGTCTTAAACGAGCTGTCGAAAAAAGAAGGCGCGCTTCACTTGGATACGCTGACCGTAACGGGAAAAACGCTTGGCGAAAATATTGCCGGGCGCGAAGTGAAAGATTACGAGGTCATTCATCCGATCGATCAGCCGTTTTCAGAGCAAGGCGGACTCGCCGTCCTGTTCGGCAACCTGGCGCCTGACGGTGCGATCATTAAAACCGGCGGCGTCCAAGACGGGATTACCCGCCATGAAGGACCTGCGGTTGTCTTTGACTCACAGGAAGAAGCGCTTGACGGCATCATCAACCGTAAAGTAAAAGCGGGAGATGTCGTCATCATCCGCTATGAAGGTCCTAAAGGCGGACCGGGAATGCCTGAAATGCTTGCACCGACTTCGCAGATCGTCGGAATGGGCCTCGGTCCGAAAGTTGCTTTAATTACCGACGGCCGCTTTTCCGGAGCCTCCCGCGGTCTTTCGATCGGCCACGTTTCGCCGGAAGCAGCCGAAGGCGGCCCGCTTGCTTTCGTAGAAAACGGCGACCATATCATTGTCGATATCGAAAAGCGGATTTTAAACATCGAAATCTCCGATGAAGAATGGGAAAAAAGAAAAGCAAACTGGCCCGGATTTGAACCGAAAGTGAAAACGGGCTATCTCGCCCGGTATTCAAAGCTGGTGACATCTGCCAATACCGGCGGCATTATGAAAATCTAGCGGTTTTTTCGCCCGGTGTTTGAAATTCAGCCCCCGCTGTAGTATCCTTGACATCAGTAGTCAAGGTTTATAGAGGGGGCTTTTTAATATGTCAACAGCTTATGAAGAATACATGCGCCAGCTCGTTCTTCCGATGCGTCAGGAATTGGTGCAGGCCGGCTTTAAAGAGTTATCGACCGCGGAAGAAGTTGAGACATTCATGGAAGGTGCAGAAGGCACGACTTTCGTCGTCGTCAATTCAGTCTGCGGATGTGCCGCAGGGCTGGCGAGACCGGCAGCCGTTCAGGCCGTCTCCGGAAGCGAAAACGGGCCTGATGAGACCGTTACAGTCTTTGCCGGACAGGACCGCGAAGCAACGGCGAAAATGAGGGAATACTTCGAAGGATATGAACCGTCTTCACCTTCAATGGCACTGCTGAAAGGCAAAGAAGTCGTTCATTTCATTCCTCGTGAACAGATTGAAGGCCGTGAAATGACGGAGATTATGAAAAATATTACGGACGCTTTTGAAAAACATTGCTAAAATGCCCTTTGAAGGGCATTTTTTACGGAGAAAAACATGATTGTCACAACAAGCTACAGACCGACTGAAAACACGGTTTTAACGGCGGAAAAAATCAGCCGGACGCTCGGCGCCCGCTTTTCCGAACGGAGAAAACGGCCGATTCGCCAAATCCGGGAGACAGAGCAGGAAGATGTTCTCGTGGTTGGAAAAGAGCGCTTCGAGCTGTATCATTCAGAAGGCGAAAAGTTCTTTTTCCACCCGAACTCTGCGATGTTCCGGGCGAAGCGCATGTTAAGAGGCGAACCGGATCCTTTTGTCGAAGCTGCACAAGTTGAACCGGGAGACAAGCTGCTCGATTGTACGCTCGGCCTTGGATCAGACGCCATCATTGCAAGCCTTGCCGCTGGCGAACAAGGTGAGGTGTGCGGAATTGAAAAAAGCCCGCTCCTCGCTTTTCTTGTCGAGGCGGGGCTTCAATCGTGGGAGACAGGCCTTGACGCTTTGGATCAGGCGATGAAAAGGATTCGGGTTCATTCTGGCGACAGCTTTGAATATCTGCTGGAGGTTGATGATGATTCAGCAGATATCGTCTACTTTGACCCGATGTTTGATGATGGAATCGAAGAATCAAACGGCATCGCCCCTTTAAGAAAGTGGGCGCATTCCGAGTTTACGCTTGACGGTGCTTTAAATGAAGCACTTCGGGTCGCCAGAAAAAGAGTGGTCCTGAAAGACCACTGGAAAAGTCCGCGCTTCGAAAAATACGGATTTCGCGTAAAAAAACGCAAAACGGCCCTGTTTCATTACGGTGTTCTCGAAAAATGAAATCCCAAGGTATATACCTTGGGATTTTTTAATCTGCGATTTCCATGACGATAAAATAAGCGAGGGTAATCAATGAAGCGGTTATAAAAAGACCTTCAATCATGAACGATCACTCCCAATTTTGGAATTTTCATCTTTGATTGTAAACGTTTTATCGCCAAAAGAAAAGGCGTTTTGTTTATTTGCACCGTCACTTTATGAATGACTGAAAATTCAACCTATGATAGAATAAGAGAAAACGAGAAAGCGATCCAAAAGGGGACTAACCAGTCATGAAGATGTGGATGAGAAAAGCGCTTGTCACATTATTTACAATTGCAACGTTCGGCCTTGTATCTCCTCCTGCGGCATTAATGGCGGACAAGCCGCAGGAGCATCAGAGCATGAAAGAATCCGGGTATACAGCTGTTTATCAAAAGCAGGAAGAGCCCGAACTTGAAGAAGACGGCGAATCCAAATCTTCATTTGACAGCTACAAGGATGAACTGCTCAATGAAGCAGAAGATCTGTCATTCGTAAAATTCGGCAGCAGGATATCGCCGGTCATCGAAGACGAGTACAGGGAAGAAGTGCTTCCAAAGGTCGAGGAGATCATCGTCAGCCATCTCATGACAATGCAGGACAATGACGCTTACCAGGATCTTGTCATTTCCAAAACGCCGACGGCGGGGAAGTCGGAGAGAATCTTCCACGTTTACAACCGGAAAACGGGGGAGGATGTGCTGAGGTTCCATGTGCGCAGGGACAAGCCGCCGCATAAAGGGTACTGGTTTAACTTTCATTATCATACTGCCGAAGACGGCTTTCAAAAACATCACGATCTCGGAAGCATATACTGGGACCGCAATACACCGCCTAACTGGATGAGCCACTAAAGGAGATTGATGCAGATGAAGAAGTATACGATGAATGAAATGGTGCACTTAACGAAAAATATGCTGAATGAGCGCGGGGTTACGATTGAGGATATTGCACTGATCGTACAAAAGCTGCAGGAAAAATACCATCCTGATCTGTCGCTTGCTGTATGCGTTGAGAATGTCGAAAAGGTCTTAAACAAAAGGGAAATCGTTCATGCCGTGTTAACGGGGATAGCGCTTGACCAGCTTGCCGAGAAAAAGCTATTGCCTGAACCGCTTCAATATTTGGTCGAAACGGATGAACCCCTTTACGGGATCGACGAGATTATTCCGCTTTCCATCGTAAACGTCTACGGTTCGATCGGCTTGACGAACTTCGGCTATCTGGATAAAGAAAAGTTCGGCATCATTAAAGAACTGGACGACTGTCCGGACGATGAGGTTCACACGTTCCTTGATGATATCGTCGCTGCCTTGGCGGCAGCTGCTGCAAGCCGAATTGCCCATTCGCATCAGGATCTTGAGGATGAAGAGAGAACAGACGGACAGAGCGTTGCGAAAAGCCGTTGAAAGACCTCGCCCTCCCCGCCATCAGGCGGGGTTTTTTTATGCCGATATTTTATGTCTTTTCCCGAAAAATGTCTTGTTTTCGAAAGGTTAAACAAGATACACTACAAAAGGATGAAAAAAATGAAACATCATGCGGATATATCCCGTCATATGTTAGAGAACCGGAATTGAACAAAACGGGGAATGACACCAATGCATTCGGGCGGCCTGATCAGAATGAAAACCTCGAAGAAAGGTTTCCTCTCATCACAGCTTTAACCTCCATCTTCATGCATCATGTTCACAGATGATCACACAAAGAGATGAGCATCATCCGGCATTATTTCGCTACAAACATCATAAGGGGGCTTTAAATTAATGATTTCATTGATTACCGCCATGGACAGAAACCGCCTGATCGGCAAAGATAATGATCTGCCATGGCATCTGCCGCAGGATTTGAAGTATTTTAAAGAGGTGACGAAAGGACACGCCGTGATCATGGGGAGAAAGACGTTTGAATCCATCGGCAAACCTTTGCCTCACCGGGAGAACATCATCGTTACATCCAATAAAGAACTGGATATTCCGAATTGTCAGGTGATGCACTCGGCAGAAGAAGCGGTGCGGTTTGCGAAAAACAAAAACGAAGAATGTTTTGTCATCGGCGGTTCAACACTGTACGCGGAGATTCTGCCTTTTGCGGACAAGCTGTATGTGACAAAAATCGATGAAACCTTTGAAGGGGACCGGTATTTTCCTGAATTCAGCGAAGCTGAGTGGGAAATCGTTTCGAGGCGGAAAGGCCTGAAAGATGACAAAAATCCATATGACTACGAATTCCTCGTTTATCAAAGAAAAGGATAGAGGAGAGGATTTTCATGTTTCGCTATTGTTTTTTATGGATGTATTCGGCCTATATGTTCATCAAGCATATCAAGCTCCTGCAGGCGCTACAGACACTTGACCCGCGCCTTTCGTACGCCAATCAGATGGAAGCTGTCTTTGATAAGCCGAAAGCTTTTTTACGGGGGTGCATCGGCTTAACCGGTTCGACCGTTTCCATCCATCAGAATGGAAGATCCCCGGCTGGCCCCGTCCTTTACGTGCATCCAAAGCTCGGCCTGTCAGAGCTCGCCGTGCTGCTCGGACACCTTGATAAAACGGCTTCGTTTTTTGCTGATCCGCGCGCCTTTCGTTATCCGCTGCTCAGCGGCTGGCTCAATAAAATGGCCGCGGTCAAAAAAAGCGCCGACAAGGAAGCATCACTTGAAAAAGTGGAAGAGATCGTCAGGAAAGGCCAAAGCTTTATTCTGTCTGAAGATGACGGGCTCGATTACAAATCTTTATCCAAAAAGCTCGGCATTCCGATCGTTGCAGTCGAAACAGCCGGTACGGAAGACATGAAGAAAGGCAAGTTGTTCAAGAGGCTGAGACCTGCTGATATCGACTTGACGATCTACCCGGCATACGTCCTAACCGAAAACAAACAGCTTCGGGCATAAAAAAACCAGGCTTCCTTTATGGGAGCCTGGTTTTCGCCGTTTATGATATAAACGGCACCTTTGCCACGTAGAAAAGCACGCAGAAAAACATGGAGGCGCTGCCGCCGAGTACGAAGGTGTGCCAAATCGCATGATGATACGGGATCTTTCTCCATAAATAAAAGATCGTTCCGACAGAATACAATATTCCCCCTAAGAGCAGCAGGGCGAATCCTTCTCCGGTCAAGGCCGTATAAAGCGGCTTGATCGCAATAATCGCCATCCAGCCCATCACAAGATACACCAGCGTGCTGACCACGATAAATCGTTTCACAAAAAAGATTTTAAATACAACTCCGCCAATCGCAAGTCCCCAGACGACCGCAAGCATTGTATAGCCGAGCGTGCCTTTCAAAGGTCCGAGGAGCAGCGGTGTGTATGTACCCGCAATCAGTACGTAGATGGCTGAGTGATCGATGATCTCAAGAATATCTTTTGTTTTTTGGTGCTGAATGCTGTGCAGAAGGGTCGAACTTAAATACAGGAACAGCATGGAAGCGCCGAAAATCGAAAAGCTGACAACATCCACCGGACTTCCGTAGCGAATCGCAAATATCACCAAAAATACGATGGCGGGTATGGAGAGGAGAACGCCGAGCCCATGGGTAATTGCATTCGCAATTTCTTCTTTAATCGTGTACATACCAAGACACCCTTTCTATTCTTGAATAATGTGATGCTTTAAAGAGCTTAAAAAGCGGAGGCCTTCAAGCGTGATTTTTGTCCCGGCTCTTCCGCGGCCCTTTGTAATAAACTCTCTTTTTTCCAAATAATCCAATCTGCTGCGCACTTGCTGGGGGGTAAGCTCCGACTTGCCGTTTTTGCTCAGTTCAGACAGAACTCTGCGGCTGGCAGGCTCTCCTTTTTCATTTAATTGCTTGACTGCATCGAGCAAAAACGCAAACTCCTCTTTTTCCATTAAAGTCAGTGATGTTGAAGCCGTTTTTTTATCTTTTGGCTTCTTCTTTTCGATTTGTTCTCTTAACGCCGGCGGAGTGTCGTAAAGCTGAATCGTTTTCCCGTCTGAGACGGTTTTCATATAATCCGTCATGTTTTTGAGTTCTCTGACGTTCCCCTCAAACTCATGCTGCTCTAAAGCCTTCCAAACGACCGGTTCGACATATATGTCATGATCCCCGCTTTTTAAAAAATGATGCACGAGAAGGGGGATGTCGCTTCGCCGTTCAGCAAGGGGGGGAAGCGGAAGGTCGAGCACATTGAGCCTGTAGTACAAATCCTTGCGGAATTCGCTGCTTTCAATCCGTTCACCGAGCGGCACGCTTGAGGTGACAATCAGTCTTTTTGGCATCCCTTTTTCAATGGCTGCCAAAAGCTTGCCCTGGAGAGGCAAGGAAAGCCCCCACACTTCGTCGAAAAACAAGGTTCCGGATTCATTCATCTCTGAAAGAAAAAAGTCTTCAGCCGCTTCATCTTCATTCAGCGTGCTGCAGCTTACGTGTGTGAAGGGATCATGGTTGAAAGATGATCCGGAATGAATGGCTTTGGCGAACAGCTCTTTGCCTGTGCCTGTTTCTCCATGAATCAGAATCGGATGGGAAGAGGCTGCAAATTGTATCGCTCTGTTTTTCGTTTGCAAAAAGGAATCGCATTCCCCGATCAGCTCGGAGAACCCTATGGATGGGTACGTGTGTTTAATCATGGCGGATCTCCTTTTGGTTCTAATTGGTTCTATTATAACACCCAATTAGAACAAATAAAGAGTTTTTTGAAAAAAAGTATATTTGGCTGCACATTAAGAATCGAAAAGAACTCCGTATATATTGAGAAAGTGTATAATATTCTGTAAATAACAAAGAATTGCCCTTTAAATTTTGAATATTCATGATATAATGGCGTATTAAATAAAGCTTTATACAGAAAGGATCTTATACATGAAACCGTTGCTTAAAGAAAACTCTCTCATCCAAGTCAAAGACATTTTAAAAGCCCATCAAAATGTAAAAGATGTTGTCATTCATACCCCCCTCCAAAAAAATGAGAGGCTCTCCGAGAGGTACGATTGCAACGTATATTTAAAAAGAGAAGACCTGCAGGTTGTCCGCTCTTTTAAACTGAGAGGCGCCTATTATAAAATGAAGCAGCTTTCAAAAGAAACGACGAAAAACGGGGTCGTCTGCGCCAGTGCAGGAAACCATGCGCAGGGGGTCGCTTTTTCCTGTAAACATCTCGGTATTCACGGAAAGATTTTTATGCCGTCGACGACTCCGAGGCAAAAAATTTCTCAAGTCGAATTGTTCGGCAAGGAATACATCGAGATCATCCTGACAGGCGACACGTTCGATGATGCATATCAAAGCGCAGTCGCCTGCTGCGAGGAAGAAAAACGGGCATTTATCCACCCGTTTGACGATCCTGCCGTCATGGCCGGACAGGGAACGGTTGCGGTCGAAATCTTAAACGATATCGAAACAGAACCCCATTATTTATTTGTAAGTGTAGGCGGCGGCGGCCTGCTTTCAGGAGTGGGAACCTACATGAAAAACGTGTCCCCGGATACAAAGCTGATCGCGGTTGAGCCCAAAGGCGCGCCGGCTCTATTTGAATCAAACAAAAAAGGCGAAGTCGTGACCCTCGAGAAAATCGATAAATTTGTAGACGGAGCCGCCGTGCAAAAAATCGGCGAAGAGACATTTAAAACGCTTGAAACCGTTGTAGATGATATTTTGCTCGTTCCCGAAGGAAAGGTATGCACCGCGATTCTTGAGCTGTACAACCAATGCGCGATTGTCGCCGAGCCTGCGGGAGCGCTGCCGATCGCCGCTTTAGACCTTTACAGGGATGAAATCAAAGGAAAGAATGTCGTATGCATTGTGAGCGGAGGAAACAACGATATCGGCAGAATGCAGGAAATCAAAGACAGATCGATGATGTATGAAGGACTCCAGCATTATTTCATCGTGAACTTCCCGCAAAGGGCGGGAGCTTTGCGCGAATTTCTAGATGAAGTGCTCGGGCCGACCGATGATATCACCCGGTTTGAATATACGAAGAAAAATAATAAAAGCAGCGGCCCTGCGCTCGTCGGCATCGAATTGAAACAGCGCGAAGACTACGAGCCGCTGATTGCGAGAATGGACCGCAAAGGCTTCCGCTATGTCGAAGTGAATAAAGATGAAGGGCTCTTTCATTTGCTGATTTAAGAAATTTTTTTGAAAACACGTATAAATCAAAGACAACGGCTCCTGAGATTATGTATAATAAAGAAAATATCTCATAAATGAGGATTGATAGCTTGTTACTTAAAAGCCTGGAGTTCAAACGTTCGGATGGACAGAAGGTGAAGGTGACGGAAATACCCCTGCTGAAGGAGGACGACCCGCATTTTTTTATGGCCAGTCTGAGGCTCGAAATCTTTTTAAAGACACTCTATTGCTCAAAGCGGAAAAAAAACGTCTACTCCTTTAGGGACTACTTAAAGAGAGCATTGAAATGGCAGGATTACCTCGCCATTTATCAAGAGGAAGAATTGAAGCATAATGCATAAGAATTGATAGCATTCTTTGCCGGCCCATGAAGACAGCCAAATCCGCTTGGAAAAGGGCGGAAGACGGCATTCGGCCGGCAAAGAATTTTTCATGCCGAATTTGGCCTCACTAGGAAATTCACCATTTGAACCGACAGGATGTGAAGGGAATTGCCAAGCATTAAAATTGTAACGGACTCAACAGCTGACTTGAGCGAAGAACTGCTCAGAGAATATCATATTTCCGTTCTCCCGCTCTCGATATCAATCGACGGCATTGTTTACAGAGACAGGTTCGATATTCAGCCGGACGAATTTATTGAGAAAATGGAGAGCGCCGCAGAACTCCCGAAAAGTTCACAGCCGCCTTTAGGCGCTTTTATCAAACTGTACGAAGAGCTGACCGCTGACGGAAGCGAAGTGATCAGCATCCATCTCTCAAGCCAATTGAGCGGGACATACCAGACGGCTGTAAGCGCTTCAAACATGGTCGACGGGAATATTACGGTGATTGATTCCATGTATATTTCAAAAGGCCTCGGCTTTCAGGTCGTACGAGCCGCCTTGCTGGCCGAAGAGGGAATGACGGCCGAAGCGATTGTAAAAGACCTGGAGAACTTGCGCGACCGGACATCCCTCTATGTGACAATTGATCATTTTGATAACTTGATCAAAGGCGGCCGCATCGGGAAAGGAAAAGCGCTGATCGGCTCATTGCTCAAGGTTAAGCCGATCGCGAGGCTTGAGGACGGAATCTATACGCCTGAAAAAAATGTCAGGAGCACCAGTCAGCTTATCCGTTATTTAACGGGTCAATTTCTTTCCGCGGTGAAGGGAAGGACGGTGCAAGCGATCGGAATCGCCCATGCCGATGCACTCGACCTTGCTCATAGGCTGAAAGACTCTTTGCTTGAACATATCCCGGGAATCGATATTGATATTGCGTACACAACGCCGATTATCTCTGTTCATACCGGAAAAGGAGCGATCGGTTTTACTTTTTACACCGATTGAAAAAGGGGATGGAAGGATTGAAAAACGTTTTTGGCATTTTCCTTGCAGGGATTCTCACAGTGTTTCTTTCGTCCTGCGGAACTAGCAAGATTGAAAATTCTTTAAACTATGACGTACAATCTTTTTCTTTTCAAAATCAAGACGGGAAAACCGTGTCTCTTGAAAGTTTAAAAGGCCAGGTGTGGGTGGCCGACTTTATATTTACGAACTGTAAAACGATCTGTCCGCCGATGACTTCACATATGGCTGAACTGCAAAAACAAATGGAAGAGGAAAACCTGCAGGCCCGCATCGTCTCTTTCAGCGTTGACCCCGAAAATGACACGCCGGAAAAGTTGAAAAAATTTGCGGCCAACTATCCGCTCAATTTTCAAAACTGGGATTTTTTAACTGGATACTCGCAGGAGGAAATTGAAAAATTTGCGCTGAAAAGCTTTAAAGCAATCGTGAAAAAACCTGAAGATGAGGATCAGGTGATTCACCAATCGTCATTTTATCTAGTCGATCAAAACGGCAAAGTCGTCAAGGATTATGACGGTGCAAAAAATACGCCGTACGATGAAATCATCGCCGATATTAAGACGCTGGAAAACCGTTGATAAAAACGGGCGCCTGCCGCTGAAGCCTGCTTCCTGACCACCGGAAACAGGCTTTTTTTTACACCTGTCAAATCATTTTCAAAAGAATCAAAACATGGTACACTTTTTTTTAGGTATCTAGAAGGAAGGGGCATCATTTTTGAACATACGGTTTATAACAGTCATGATGGCCCTCGTCTGTCTGCTTTCAGCCTGTACGGAATGGAATGCGGGCGTTGAAAAAACATCGGTCTCCCCTAAGCGCGATATCGTGATTGCAGCAGTGGGCGATTCTCTGACAGAGGGGGTAGGCGATCAAGAGAAGAAAGGCTATGTCGGCATGGTGGCCGACGAGCTTGAAAGCCGGAGCGATGTGAAGTCCGTAACGGTCAAAAATTATGCCGTTAAAGGCTCCCGGACTGATCAGCTGCTTGAAAGATTAAAAGAAAAAGAAGTACAAGAGGGCCTGAAAGATGCAGACTACATTTTGTTTACAATAGGGGGCAACGACCTGATGAAAGTCGTCCGCCAAAACTTCGCGCACTTAACGCTTACACCTTTCCGCGTTGAACAAAAACTGTTTGAAAAGCGGTTTTCGAATATTTTAGCGGAAATTAGAGAGCAAAACGCCAGCGCTGAGTTGATTTATGTCAGCATGTATAATCCGTTTAAGTTTACGCTGTCTGAACTGAGGGAAATTGACCAAGTCGTAGACGAATGGAATGAAGGAGCAGAAAAAAGCCTGAAAAAGGTCTCCAACACGAAAATAGCGAATATCGCTGATATTTTTGAGGAATACAGCGATGAAAAGAAGATTGCAAAAGATGAGTTTCATCCTAATCAATACGGATATTCTTTAATAGCGAAACGCGTTTACGAACAAATTAAAAACGAAGACCCCCAAGCAGAATAAGGTGAAAAAATGAAGAAATGGAAGAACTTATTTTTAATTTTAGCAGCAGTCAACGTCATCATACTTGCCGGGATTTTCATTCTCGTATTCATGCCCGGCGGTCAAAAGGAACCGTCGCGGCCGACTCCGAGCGAATACCAATTGAACGTGACGAGCACGAAAGAATCATTGGCCGCATTCATCAACACATATTTGGAGAAGGAGTCTTCGCCGGATCTTGACTATCAAATCGAAATCGACGATGAATTCCACATCGTCGGTGCGATCCGCGCCTTTTCCTCGACAGTCGATGCGAGGGTGTCCTTTCGGCCGACAGTGGAAAAAAACGGAGATGTGGTTCTTGACGTGACGAGATTTTCGATCGGCAAGTTAAATGTTCCGATATCGATGGTGCTGAACTACATGGATCAATTTTATGATCTTCCTGATTTTGTACACGTTCGTTCGGATGCTAAAGAAATTCAAGTCCGTCTGTCAGAGATGCCGCTTAAAAACGGAATGTATGTGAAAGCAAAAGACATTGATTTAGAAAAAGATCAAATCGAATTTGTTTATTATCAGCCTGCACAAACAGATTCATAGATCGTGCGGCGGGATTTACAGGGGTGAACATATGGAACGTATCTACACATATTTCAGCTTGCTGTCTATGTTGTTTTCACTGTACTTCGGCGGCCTCGCCGCCTTCAGTTTCATCGATGAAAACATGGACAAGATGTATTTGAACATCGGGTATTGTGCGTTGTTTTTAAGCATTATGATCTTTACCCTAGATGCGAAAAAACATAAAAAAACTGACCATCACAATCAATAATTGCCGGCAAAATCCTAAAACATGAGACCGTTTTAGGATTTTGTTGTCCATGCTTCAGCAGACTGTAAAAGAGACATCAGGTCTCTTTTTTTTCGCTATGAAGGCGGAGCTTTGGCAGGAAACGGCGCCGCTTTTATTGTGAGAGAAGGGGAGCCGTTGACGAAACCGAGGCCATACAAAGTTGTGGATTCCCCGGCGTGAAGCGTGATTTTCGGAACCTTCAGCAGGACCGCTGTTGAACCGGCGGCCTTTACCTCCATGTCGATTTTCTGTGAACGCACCTGGATGTACCGCGTGACCGTTTGAAAGGGGACACCTGAAAACAGGACAGGTCCGTTTTGCACTGCAAAGTCAAGAGCCGGAGAGTCCGGTGATAAATGAACGAAACGGATGCTGCGGCTTTCCGGATCAGCCGCAGGCCGGTCATACATTCCGACGGGAATGAGCTTTGCAGCTGTGCCTGTAACGGCAACCGTGCAGTACCCGCCGTGGATCAGGTGATACTGTACCGACAGCAAGGGACCGTGCGCCCTGCCTCTTTGGAAAACATCGATTTGAATACGGCCGGCAGGAAACCGGACATAAGAAGATAAATCTGTATAGGAGATGTTTTGAAAAACGGATATGCCGTTTACGAATACGTCGAGATTGTCGGTGTGAGGAGCCGCGTGGAGCAGTCTGATCATCGCTGCTTTTCCGCCGTTTCGAAAATAAAAGGGCGCCTCTACAGGCGGAAGATGGTAGCAGTTCCTCCGAAAACCCTCCGCCATTTGACGGGCATCATGATCTGTAGAGAACATTTTGTCACGCCCCTTTGCATGCTTTCTGACATTATATGAGGCTGCGAAGCCATCGGTCACATCGCGATCAAGACGACAGATGAAAAGGAGTAAACAATGAAAACGGATTTTACATACGGAAATGTGTTTAAACAGCTGGTCTTTTTTTCCGGCCCGATCATTTTAGCCAATCTTTTGCAGATTTCATTTCAATTCGTCGATAGCTTGTGGGTCGGAAATCTGCTCGGAGCAAAAGCACTCGGTGCTGCGGCCGTCTCAGGGACGGTTTTCTTTACGGTGCTGTCGTTCGTATTGGGCGTCAACAATGCGGCGCTGACGATTCTTGCGCAGCAGAAAGGAAAAGGGGATAAGAAGGGACTTACTTCATATATCAACGCGTTTGTTGTTCTGATGACAGCGATGAGCGTATTGCTCGGGGTTATCGGCTATTTTTTCACAGAGCCTCTGCTTTCGCTTCTTCAAACGCCCGGCAATATGATGGATTTGGCTGCAAGCTATTTAAGCATTCATTTTATCGGGATTATATTTTTATTCGGCTATAATTTCATCAGTACAGTGTTAAGGGCGGTCGGCGACAGTCAAACACCTTTGCGTTTCGTCCTCTTGGCCGTCATCCTGAACCTGTTCATGGATCCGCTGTTTATCTCGGTATTCAACCTCGGAATTGCCGGAGCGGCCTATGCAACCGTCGTTTCCCAAGGGATTGCTTTCATTTACGGTGTGGTCTATACGGTGAGAAAGCGGCTTGTTCCATTTTCAAAGCCCGCGCTTCCGTCTCTGGAAGAGACGTCCGTCATTTTGAAGCTCGGAGTGCCTGCCGGCTTGCAAATGATGGTGATTTCAGGCGGCTCGATGGCGATTATGAGTGTTGTCAATTCATTTGGAGAACGTGTCGTGTCAGGGTTTGGCGCGGTACAGCGGCTTGACAGCCTGCTGATACTCCCGGCGATGGCCATCGGCACGGCTGTCAACAGTATGGCTGGCCAAACCGTCGGCAGCGGCGATATGGAGCGTACGAAAAAAATCGCTTACTACGGCATCATTTATGTTCTGCTGTTTATGGCTGTCGTCAGCACCGCGATATTTCTGACAGGCTATCATGCGGTCAGGCTGTTTATTTCGGAAGCCGATTCAGCTGCATTCGGGGAAGAATATTTAAAAACGATTGCTTTTTTCTATCCGTTTATCGGGATTAACTTTGTGTTAAACGGTGTTGTAAGGGCAGCCGGCGCGATGTTTCAAATTTTGGTGCTGAATGTGATTTCTTTTTGGGTTTTGCGCTATCCGTTTACATACTTATTTTCAAAGTGGCTTGGCGAAAACGGCATAGCACTTGGCATTGGAATGAGCTTTATGCTGAGCAGCCTGACCGCGTTTTTATATTACCGCTACGGGAAGTGGAAGGACCTCGTTTTATTTGAAAAATGAAAGAACAAGCTCCTGCGGCAAGCCCCGGAAGCGATTCCCGCCGGCCATCTGAAGCAAAGAAACAAAAATGCTGTTAACGTCTTAATAATTGACGATATATACAATATAAAATGAGTTTGGTGTTGGGGGCTTGTCATGTTTTTAATCGATTTATTTTTGAATTTGTGCATTTTAATTACTTCACTCTTTATCTACACTCAGCTAAAGTGGAATATTTTTTCCCGAAAAGCTACAAACAAACAACTTAATTGGATTGACGGCGTCATGGGAGGATTGCTCGGGAATGTGCTCATGTTCTTTTCGATCCAGGCAACCGATGAAACGATCGTTGATTTGCGTTATGTGCCCGTTATGATTTTGTTTCTATTTACGGGCGTCTTTCCGGCCTTTATTTGTTCTCTGCTGATTATAGGAGGAAGATTTGTTTACGGGGGGAATATATCTTCGATTGCAGCGCTTACAGGAATGATCGTTATATTCATAGGATATTATCTCATCCTCAGGGTCATGGATAAAGACGCTGACACTTATCGAAAGACATTTGCTTTGGTTATTTTTGCTAATGTGGCGATTTCAATTGTGATCTTGATGCTCCTCCATGATTTCCATTTAGTAAAAATTTTAATGATATGGTTCTGGATTTTATCTACTATCGGCGGATTTACATCAGTATATGTCGTCTCATATTTAAAAAAATCTCATTTTCTGTTGAAAAAGTATGAAGAGGAGTCGTCGCTTGATTATTTAACGGGATTGAATAATGTCCGCCATTTTGATGCGATATGGAATGCTCATATTTCAAACGCAAGGGAGAAGAACGAGAAACTGTCTTTGCTTATGATCGATATCGATTATTTCAAAACGATTAATGATACATACGGACATTCAAATGGAGACGTGATTTTAAAAGAACTGGGAACGATTTTAAAAAAGTCAACACGTGCGGAAGGTATCGTATCAAGAAACGGCGGAGAAGAGTTTTCGGTCATATTGCCGAACAGTTCTCATTCGCAGGCTGCAGAGATTGCTGAAAGGATACGCAAGGAAGTGGAGACACACACTTTTTCAATTTCTCATTCTAAAAAGATTCATATTACCGTTTCGATTGGGGTTGCGGCATTTCCGGAGGTCATTCGCAGTACGGACGAGTTGATTGAAAAAGCCGACCAATGTTTGTACAGGGCTAAGCACCTTGGGAGAAACCGGGTGTGCGCCTCCGTTTGAATTCACGTTAAGCTGCACGAAGAAGGATAGATGAAACGATGTCCATCTATCCTGTCTTTATTATGTTCGTTTATCGAATTCCGCAAGTTTGATAAAAGTCTTTTCGTCTTCAATTAATCCGCACGCGCCGCACTGCACTTTTATGGCGGGACCGCTGTAGGGCAGGTGAAATGGAGAAAGCTCGTCATCTGAATACGTTTCCATGATCTCCCCTGTTGCCGGATCAATCTTAACGGATGTCGGAGACTGTTCGATTAAGTTGAACCGTGTTCGGTTTGTTTTGCAGTTTGGACAAAGATAAGGAGCTGTCATATGTCAATACACCTCTTTTTTAATTAAGGTGCACAGATTCGGGCCAATTTATGAAAACCCGATTAGCGCTGTTCCCGTTTTTTGTCCAATTTGCTGAACAGTTCAATCAGCGTTTTCAGCTCTTCATCACTGAAGCTGCTGAACCGCTTGAAATAATATTCCGTTTTCTTTTCTTCAAAATATCTGATAATTTCTTTTCCCGCGTCTGTCAGATGGATTTTGATGATCCGTCTGTCTTCTTTTGACCGGACTCTCGTGATCCATCCTTTTTCAACCAACGCATCGGTTACAGCTGTGATATGGCTCGCAGAAACGCCTAAAATCGTTGCAAACTCCGTGACTTTCTTCGGACCTTGCTCACTCAGCAGGCGGAGAATCATGAATTCATTGCGGGACATCTCTTTTTCGAGCAGCTCATTTATCTCATCACGTATCTGTTTAAATACTGTGCGAAGCAGTGCTTCCATATCATACATCATTTGTTCTCTAACTTTCAAAATTTCGCCCCTCCATATAAGTAGCAAATTTCAGCTTTTTTTAAAAAGGAATGACCGAATCAGCATGAATATTATTTTTCATGAACATGATATCACTATGATACCATAATTTTCGTTTTTCAAGTGTATGTTTCAGAAGATTTTTAGTTCATTTGACCATCAATTGAACAACGGTCCATGACAATGATAGATGAATACTGCTGTTTCTTAGAATTTGGCGATGGCAATGACATATTATTGTCATTTTTTCTTTTTAGGCAGCGGCTGATTTTGCGATGAGCGGGAGAGGGCTTAAAAATGAGCATGCTGTGATATAATGGTTCCCAACAAATGTTGAAAAGAAGGAGGCAGAACAGATGGCTGAAAAACGAGAACTCGCCACATTTGCCGGAGGCTGCTTTTGGTGTATGGTCAAGCCTTTTGACGAACAGCCGGGCATTATAAAAGTCGAATCCGGCTATACTGGCGGCCATACGGAAAATCCGACCTATGAAGAGGTTTGCAGCAATACAACGGGACATAGGGAAGCGGTGCAAATCACGTTTGATCCCGATGTCTTTCCATACGAAAAACTGCTGGAACTCTACTGGCAGCAAATCGATCCTACTGACAGCGGAGGACAATTCGCAGACCGCGGCGAGTCTTACCGGACAGCGATTTTTTACCATAATAACAAGCAGCGGAAACTCGCTGAGGAATCGAAGAAAAAGCTTGAAGAAAGTGGCATCTTTAAAGATCCAATCGCGACCGACATTCTGGAAGCCGCGCCATTTTATCCGGCTGAAGAATATCATCAGGATTATCATAAAAAGCATCCTGAACGCTACACACAGTATCGGATCGGAAGCGGAAGAGAAGGATTTATACAACAGCATTGGGGGCGTAAGCATGGCGAACAATAAAGAAGAACGGCTGAAGCAGCTGACCCGGATGCAGTATGAAGTGACGCAGAAAAACGGGACGGAGCCTCCATTCCAAAACGAATACTGGGATCTGCACGAAGACGGAATCTATGTCGATATCGTGTCGGGAAAACCGCTGTTTTCATCGCTTGACAAATTTGACGCACACTGCGGCTGGCCAAGCTTCACAAAACCGGTCGATACCGGGGAGATCGAAGAAAAACTTGACACTTCACACGGCATGGTTCGGACTGAGGTGAGAAGCAAGTCTGCCGATTCCCATCTTGGACACGTGTTCCCGGACGGCCCCGGACCGGACGGCCTGCGTTATTGCATCAATTCAGCAGCCCTCCGTTTCGTGCCGAAGGATGACCTTGAGAAAGAAGGGTACGGCGAATATGCCAAGCTGTTTGAAGGGGAAAAATAGATCTTAAAGGCACTCGTCGTGTACCTTTAGTATGATAAATAACCAATGGTTTGCCCTCTTTGCTCTCACAAAGCAGAGAGGGCTTTTTCATCTCCGAATTTGGAATTGAATACTCCGAGCTAGAAAGTCGAGTAGTTTCTATTGCTAAAGTAAAGCGGCATAAGACTGCCGTGAGGATACCCAGCATACAATAAAAATTTGAAACATGTTTGATGTTAAAGGGTGTGGTCTCGTTAAGGATAAGTAAGTGCGGGCACACAAGCATCCAACAAACCAACAACCAGCGTTTTGGCCTCGTCTAATCCTCCATTCTTAGCTGGCCCTCTCTCGTCGATCTTTCCTTACAAGAAATCCTATATATATTGGATGGGCAGGTAAACCCCACTAGCTAAAAATGCCAGCGCATATTTGAACAAAAAAAGATAGTCCACATATCGTCTTTAGGAAAAATGATGTCACATAGAATAATTGCCAACAGCATTTAGGAACTGCTTTTCAAAAAGGTTGTACCCACTGATCCACTGTTCTTTTATTGAAAATAATAGTATAATTTAACTATTAACAAGTAAAGGGGTTTTAATTTGAAGATATCAAATATTAAGGTAAATAATTACCGAAACTTAAGAACAGTCGATTTAGATACCAATAACGTTGTGATTTTAATTGGGGATAATAATAGTGGTAAGAGTAATCTTCTTAGAGCAATAACGCTTCCTTTTATGAATCATGATATTGGAGCGGTTAATAAAAACCTCGGTTGGCAAGACATTAATAGTGCATCAAAGCAAGACTATTATTCTTTCATAGAAGAAAATTTAGAAGAAATTAAAAGCAGTGTATGTGAACTTGATAAATTTATTGACCATATACCTTCTGTAAGCGTTGAAGTAACACTTACTCCCCAAAAAATTGCAGAAGAATATTATGTTCGCAATTGGATAAATAATTTAGACGATGATACACCCTCATTCACTATAAAATATGAATATAAAGTTGAAGATCCTCAAGATTTACTTCGCCACATCTCAGATATATTAAAAGATGTTGATTCCATAGATGATTTAAAAATGAATTTACTACCAATTGAGTTTTATAAACATCAAACAATCATCCCCACAACCAATGAAAAGGTTTCTTATACGGACCTGGCTTACTTCAAATATAATGCACTAGCTGCTGAAAGAGATGATTTTTCAAATAAAGCTTCACAGCTAGGCTCTAAATCATTAGTATCTCTCTTACATAGTAAGATGAATACAGATGACAAAAAGAAAGTGGAAAAATCATATGAGACTTTTTTCAATGACTTAAAGAACATTAGTAGCTTAGAAGAAGTATTTAATTGGCAGGAATCATCTGACTTGGAAAATGCTAAAGATTTTTTTGGGAAGATTACTTTGCTACCGAATGTTCCTTCAATGAGTTCTTTATTAAATAATGTTCGTTTAGGTTATGGCGATGAATATTTAAATTCGCAGGGCTTAGGATATCGAAACTTAATCTATTTATTTGTCATGTTGAATTCTTTAAGCATAGAAAGTGATGTAGCTTTAAATATATTAACAATAGAAGAACCCGAAGCTCATTTAAGTGTAAGCAATGAACACCTTTTAGCTAGTTTTATAAATACAACGATGAGTAACAATCACCAACTACAACTATTTATTTCAACACATAGCTCAGAGTTTCTTAATAAGCTTGAATTAAAGAATGTAGCAATAGTGGCAGAAGGAAAAACTTATGCTCTAAAGAATGAACTCGAAGGTGATCAATTAGATTACTTGGCTAAAAAACCTAACTTGGACTTTCTCAAGTTTCTCTATTCAAGAAAGTGCATTCTAGTAGAAGGACCTACTGAGGAAATGCTTATCAAATCTTACCTTAGTACACAAACGAAACAGTTAAATGATATTGAAGTAATCTCTTTACATAAGGGCTTTAAAAATATGCTTGATATATGGCTTAAAGTGAATCAAAATACAAATCATAAAATCGGTATAATTAGAGATTTTGACAATCAAATTAAGGCAAAAGAAGATCATGAGACTTATAATCATCATCCCAACATTTATATAACAACTACACAAGAGTATACCCTAGAACCTGAATTCGTAAACACAAGTAATAATTTTCAAAAGCTAAAAAAGTACTTTTCTACCAAGTATGGCTGGGAAGATATTGACACTAACGAAAAACTTTCAGATAAGTGGATGGGAGCAAAGATGGATACTATGTTACACTTTTGTCAAGACATAGAAACTGAAGAATTAAAAGATGTGGTAATGCCAAATCACATTAGCGAGGTCATTCATTTTTTAAAAACAGGAGAAAAAATGTGTATATTGTAGTGGCTGGGGCTGGTGCAGGAAAAACAACCTCAATGGCTGATCTCGTGATATCAAGGCTTAAAGAGATTACTGATAATAAAATAATATACGTTATCACTTACACTAATGCTGCGAGAGATAGAATAAAAGAAAAGATTACAGAGAAAGAAGGGAACATCCCTAGACAACTAAAGGTTGAAACTATACATTCATTTTTGTTAAAAGAAGTGATTTATCCTTTTAATCACTTAATTTATAAAAACCTTTATAAATCTGCTTCACAGATCCCCCTTCCTTCTAAACCTGCCTATAAAGCAACAAAGAAAAAGGAACTAAGAGAGGAACATATAATACATGTAGAAGATGTAACAAAGACAGCCAAATATCTTCTTTGTGGCAAAAGCAATGATACCGTAAAGATAAAACTCAGGCGTGATAATGCTTTAAAAATGTTGTCTAGATACTTAGATTCAATATATGTAGATGAAGCACAAGATATGGATAAAGAGCTTTCAGAAGTATTAACCATGTTTGCGCATTTTGATATCAATGTTAATTTAATAGGTGATCCTAAGCAAGACCTTAGAAATAGAGGAGCTTTTCGGAAAATTATTTCGGGTGATTTAACTGTTGAATACAAACCAGAGAACCACCGCTGTCCTAGTACACATGTTGATTTTTCTAATAGTTTCATTCCAACAGAAGAACAGCAAACTTCCACAAATGAAGGAGGCACCTTACAATACTTATTAGAGTCAAATTGCAGCATTCAAGAAGAAATTGAAAGTGGTTTGTATGATTTGGCTTATATTTATCAAAAGAACACTAGATTTAAGACTCATCGAGTAGATAAAAATAAATCAGAAAACTTATTATTTTACGAACTAAAGTCCTTAGCACTTAAAGCATCTTCTATTAAAGAGAAAAACTTAGATCTAGTGGCTTATGTACTTTTAAAAAAGACAGCTAACGCTATGAAAAATAACAAAGCTACTGAATATATCTTTGCTGAACTTGAGCACGATCTTTCAATAGTTCTAAATTATAAAGATAAAGGAAAAATTAGATCTGCTGTGGATTCATATAGGAATATATTAACAGTAGAACCTGGGACATTAGTAGATTCTATTGATGCTATCAAAGGATTAGAAGGCTATAATTGTTTGTTTATAATTTCCACTGAGCTTGCTCCGTA
The DNA here is from genome assembly GCF_001042485.2 of Bacillus paralicheniformis. GTDB lineage: Bacteria > Bacillota > Bacilli > Bacillales > Bacillaceae > Bacillus > Bacillus paralicheniformis. The sequence continues at coordinate 97,749 of NZ_LBMN02000036.1, read as the reverse complement.
TTTATTTAAAAAAGTTGTTGATCACAATAAAATGATGAACTATTTATATGTAGGACTTACTCGCTCTAAACGGGATTTAACTATAATGGTTACAACTGAGGTAGAAAAAAAGTATGGCCATAAATACATCCATGAAAAATTTAATGAACTAGGCATAGAAGAGCTAAAAACCTATACTAGAGCTTTTTAACTGGTTTTATATGATCATAGTATAGGATATAATATAACAATTACGTGTTTATGTTGGATAAGTACAAATATACTGAGCATTCATACGACCTATGATAAATTTTTGGAAAAATGTAATTAAACAAACAGGGGAACAAGTCGTAAGTTCTTTTAATTATCAATAAGGACCTATACAATGGAAGGTAAACCCAGATTTGAAAGAACGCACGAAATCCGGAGAAGAAAGCCGAGAAGAGCAGCATGTTCAGATGATCCTTTCTTTCAAAGAGTCATCTTTTTTAGAGGATTTTCTGCTCTGAAAGCGAAAAACAATATAATAGAACATCTTAGAAAAGAGGCAGCCGTTGTGACATCCATTTCAAACACAGAAGACCGTTATTTAATGCTGACATGCAGCAAAAAAGTTGAGTCGCATTATCATATATACACAGATGACCAGATCCCGCAAATGTTTTCATCTCATTTTCTGCAGCTGCAGGACGAATTTCCGCTGAGAGAGCTGTACTCCCTGCTCGTTCGGGTACCCGATATTTTAAACCGAAATTATATTCATGTGAAAAGCTCTTTTAACCGCGATCTCCCTTTCACAATGAAAAAGTCGCTCTTTGATCTTGGATACATTCTTGATGAAGAATTGTTTTATTCGATCCGGCTTGCAGATTGGAAAGGAGTTTCCCCTGTGCGGGCAGAATGGGGGACGAAGAAATCTCTCATTGACGGCTGCCGCATCATGCAGGCTTATGATTCGTTGTCGATCAATGAAGCGTTTGCGAAGGAAAAGCTGCTGCGCAAGTATCGTTTTTACGAGGAAGGCATCATTCAGCTGTGTGTCTGCTACTCGGAAGAAGGAGAACCGATTGGATGTGCCGAGCTTTATCTCGATCAGGACGAAAACGTTGCTAAAATCGAGGAAGTCGCCATTTTGGAGCCTTATCAGCGGAAAGGCTATGGATCGGGCCTTATCAAGCAGATGCTCGTCGCTGCCAAACAATCGAGCATGGAATCGTGCTATCTTGTGACTTCGGGAAGCGATCAGGTGAAAACGTTTTATGAAAAGCTGGGTTTTCAGCAGAAGGGAAAGCTTACGACGATATTTAAATATTTGTTCGAATAAAGTAGGCAGGTGCACATACCAATTGGGACTTGGCCTGCATAGGCTGGGGTGTAGACTTTATACGAAAGGATGATAAGCCTGTGCATTACTCCCATTATTGCTGTCCTACTGGAGGATACGGCTACGGGTTTCACGGCAGAAACACATTTGTGCTCATCGTTGTCCTCTTTATTTTGCTCATCATTGTCGGTGCGGCTTTCATTTGCTAGCTAAAAGCCCAACGCCCGGTCGCTTGACATGCTCACAAAGCCTTCCATCCGGAAGGTTTTTTTGTTTTTGTTGTAAAATTTTACATATATATGTAATATAATCATGAGGTGAAAATATCGGACAAACGGGGGAGAAACTTTGAAATATGCTTGGGTCATTAAAGGGGACTTTTTCAGACTGTGGTCTGGAACGTTTTTATCGCTCTTTAGTTCGGTTCTTTTCTATTATTCATTGGTATGGTGGTCTTTAGCTGAAACCGGAAGCGCCCTTTCGGGAAGCGTCGTGATCGGCATCGGGCTGACTGTCTCGATTTTGATATCGCCGTTTACAGGCTGGCTGTCCGACAGGTTTCACAGGGGGAAATTGATTGCGGCTTCAGATATGATCATTTCAACTGTATTTTTAATAATCGGATTTTTGGCGCTGTCAGGCATGAGTTCAGTTATGTTACTGGCGGTTGCAAGGGTGATTGTATCGGCATGTTTGACCGCAATCGAACCTGCTGCAAGATCGCTCTTGCCGGATACACTGAGGAAAGAACAAATTGAAAAAGGAATCGCATTTCAAGAAGTGATCACACAGCTTATCCAAGTGATCGTTCCGCTTGTCACAGGGGTTCTGTTTTCCTTTCTGCATTTCGGCTGGTTATGGGTGCTGTGCGGAAGCCTCTCCTTCCTATCCATCTTTTTGGAGTGGAGAATCAAAGATAAAAGGGGCAGCCAAAAGCGTATTCCTTTTACAAACAAACAATTGTTCAGCGGTTTTACAAGCTTGCTTCAAAATAAGCCGCTCAAGTATTTGTTGTATGGGACGAGCATACAGCAGCTTGTATTCAGCGGTTTTCCAATATATATCGTCATTTGGACCTCGCTATTATTAAAAGATCAGGCTTGGCTGGGCGGCGCTTTTCAATCATTTTGGGCGTGCGGGACGCTGTCTGCGGCGCTTTTCTTGTCTTTTATCGCAAAACCGGAGCACGCAAAAGCTGCTGTGCCCGCTTTAATGCTGATTTTCGGCCTGCTTTTGTCGCCTCTAGGCTGGATTAATCATGTCGTGCTCGGCGCCGCGATTTTGATCGTCATCGGAATGATCAGCGGCGTAGTCAACATCTATATTGAAGGTTACTTGCAAAGGGTAACGGAAGGTGAAAACAGAGGCAGATCGCTGGGCGCTTTTTTTGCGGTCAACAGCGCTTTTATGCCGCTCGGCTATGCGGCCGCGGGAATGTTGTCGGATGCTGTCAGTCCCGAATATTTATTCCTCATCGTCGCACTGCCCGCGCCGTTTGCTGCGTTTTCGATGATGAGATCATTTTATTTATGGGAAAAACAGATGAAGGAAACCGTTGCTTTGCAGGACAAAACGTCAATGTGAATAAGCGCGCTTGGAAAAATAAAAGGACATGTCCTTTTATTTTTTTGTTTACGCTCCGAAATCAACCATTTCACTTGAAAAGAGAATGCCGCCTTTTCCCCATTCATATAATGTAAAGAAAAACCTCTCATTGGGGAAGGGGGGATGTTTTCATGTCATTTTTGATTAAGCCGGATTTGCACGCAAGCTATCCGGTCGTTCAGTATGCAAAAGGAAGCTGGATTGTCGACAATTCCGGAAAACGGTACCTTGACGGCTGTTCGGGGGCTGTTACCTGCAATCTCGGGCACGGTGTACAAGAAGTGATTGATTCTCTCAAAGAGCAGCTTGATTTCGTTTCATTTGTCTACCGTTCATAGTTTACGAGTGAACCAGCTGAACAGCTTGCCGAACTCCTTGCTGAATGGCTGCCGGGTGATCTGAATTGGTCTTTTTTTGTCAACAGCGGGTCGGAAGCTGTTGAAACCGCCATGAAAATCGCCGTTCAATACTGGCAGGAAAAAGGACAAAACGACAAAACGATTTTCCTTTCAAGATGGAACAGCTATCACGGAATTACAAACGGAGCCCTGTCGCTGTCGGGATTTTATGAGCGCCGCTACAGGTTTACGCACATGCTGCACAAGTATCCCGCCGCTTCCGCGCCAAACTGCTACAGATGCCGGCTTTCTCATCCCGACTGCCAGGAAGCGTGCGTGAAAGAAATCGAGCTCGCCATTAAAAGGATCGGCAAGCAATTTATCGCGGGCTTCGTGGCCGAACCCGTCATCGGGGCTGCTGGAGCAGCCATAACAGCGCCCGATGGTTATTACAAAAAAGTAAAAAAGATTTGCGAAGAAAATGAAATTCTTTTTATTGCGGATGAAGTCATGAGTGGGATGGGAAGAACCGGCCGGTTGCTGGCGATTGAACATTGGGGTGTGACCCCGGATATTGCCGTACTCGGCAAGGGGATGAGCGCAGGGTATTCACCGATTGCCGCAGCTGTCATATCCGATGACATCATGGAAACGGTCAAAAACGGCTCAGGAGTCATCATGAGCGGACATACGTACAGCGCAAACCCTTTTTCAACCCGTGCGGCGCTCGCCGTTCTCCGCTACATTCTGAAGCACGATCTTGTCAAACAAGCCAGGATAAAAGGGGAAAAGCTGAAAAAGATGCTGAAAGAAATCATGAAACAGTCGAGCATCATTGGCGACGTTCGGGGCAAGGGGCTTCTTATCGGGATTGAATTTGTCGCCGATCGAAAAAGCAAAAAGACATTTCCTTCATCAATGCCGGTGTCGGCTCTCGTCATTTCCGAAGCGAAAAAAAGAGGCCTGCTTCTTTATCCGTCCCAGGCGGGCATTGACGGCGGCGGGGGAGATGCGGTCATCATTGCGCCGCCCCTTACGATATCGGATCAAGAGCTGGAAGAACTTATTCATATATTTAAACATGCGGTACACGAGATTGAAAAACAAGCAGAAAAGGTGATACGCGAAAGATGACGGTCCTGAACAAACGAATTGCTGTTGAAGATGCGATTGCCGATTTGAAAGACGAAGCGACCGTCATGTTTGGCGGATTTGGGGGAGTCGGTTCACCGCCTTCTTTCATCAGTGCGATTTTGAAAAAAGGCGTAAAAAATTTAACGGTCATATGCAATGACGCAGGCTTTCCCGGCATCGGCATCGGGCCATTAATCGTCAATAACCGCGTAAGGCGGCTGATCGCTTCCCATATCGGATCAAATCCCGTTGCGGGAAAACAAATGACTGACGGTTTTCTCGCCGTTGAATTTTCACCGCAAGGGACGCTCGCGGAAAGAATCCGTGCGGGCGGCACAGGTCTTGGCGGCATTTTGACCGATATTGGGATCGATAATGACATGGTGCGTCAAGGAAAGAAGATCGTTTCTTTGAATGGTCGTGCATACCTTGCCGAAGAAGCGCTGAGTGCGGAATACGCTTTTATTTATGGGAAAACCGCCGATGAATTCGGCAATATCATCTACGACAAAACGGCGCGTAACATGAACCCGCTTATGGCGATGGCTGCTGATCGGACATTTGCCGAAGTGGAGCGGATCGTTCCCCTGGGAGAGCTGGATGAAGAAGAAATTGTAACACCCGGTGTTTTTGTCGAAGGTGTCGCTGAAACGGAAGGGGTGAACTGGAAATGGGTTTGGGAGTCATAGAGCGGGAGAGAATTGCAAAACGGGCGGCCCGCGAAATCAAAAGCGGAATGATTGTCAATCTGGGCATCGGCATTCCGTCTTTAGTTCCCAATTTTTTAGATCCGGGCACTTCCGTTATGATCCAATCTGAAAACGGGCTTCTCGGCATCGGCGAGTCGCCTGAAAAAGGAAGGGAAGATGAGAATCTTTGCAATGCGGCAGGCTGGCCTGTCACCGTAGTAAAAGGCGCTTCTTATTTTGATTCGGCTCTGTCGTTCGGCATGATCAGAAAGGGCGCGATTGATGTCACGATTCTTGGTTCTCTGCAGGTCAGCCAGTCAGGGGATCTGGCCAACTGGATCGTCCCCGGCAAAAAGGTTCCTGGAATGGGAGGGGCGATGGAGCTTGCCCAAAAGGCGAAAAAAGTCATTGTCGTGATGAGCCATACCGATAAAAACGGCGCCCCCAAACTTGTCGCCGACTGCACTCTGCCACTGACTGCAAAAGGCTGCGTTGACATGGTGATTACAGAAAAAGCCGTGATCACCATTGACAGCGGCGGCTTTGTATTAAAAGAGCTGATGAATGAAGAGGATCTTGATGATGTGCTGCGGCTGACGGATGGAAAGGTCCGGATCGAACTGCCGCTTTCGTAAGAGGAGGAATTGGATGGAGAACATAGAGAGAAAGGTGTGCGATTGGATCGATTCGCACGAGAAAAAAGCGGTTCGCCTTTTGAAAAAACTCGTCGGAGAAAAAAGCACAATGGGCAGTGAATTTACCGCCCAAGCTGTCGTCCTGGAGAAACTGAGGCAATTCGAAGCTGAAATCGATGTCTGGGAGCCGAGCATGAAGCAATTGGAACAGCACCCGCTGTTTAAATCAGACAGAACAAGCTTTAAAGAAAGCCCGAATATTACGGCTGTCAAAAGAGGAAAGGGCGGCGGGAAATCGCTGATCTTAAACGGACACATCGATGTCGTGCCTGAAGGAAACAGAAAAGACTGGGAGACGGAGCCTTTTCAGCCGGTCATGAAGCAAGGACGGATATACGGCCGGGGCACAACTGACATGAAAGGCGGCAATACGGCTCTTTTAATGGCGATGGAAGCGCTGGAGCAATGCGGGGTTCACTTAAAAGGAGACCTGATTTTTCAAAGTGTCGTAGACGAGGAGTGTGGCGGAGCCGGGACGCTGGCGGCCGTCATGAGGGGCTACAAGGCGGACGGCGCTTTGATTCCCGAGCCGACAAATATGAAAATGTTTATTAAGCAGCAGGGGTCGATGTGGTTCAGAATCACGGTCAAAGGGCTTTCTGCACACGGCGGCACAAGATATGAAGGTGTCAGCGCCATTGAAAAAAGCATGCTTGTCATCCAGTCGCTTCGCCAGCTTGAACAGGTCAGGAATAAGAGAATAACAGATTCTTTGTATGACAATATCCCGATTCCGGTTCCGATTAACATCGGCACGATCAAAGGAGGCGCATGGCCTTCATCGGTCGCTGACACGGTGACACTGGAAGGAAGGTGCGGAATCGCTCCGAACGAATCTCCTGAAGCCGTCCAGTCCGAGTTTGAAAACTGGCTCAATGATCTTCAATACCATGATGAATGGTTTAAACACTACCCTGTTGACATAGAATGGTTCGGCGCCATGTGGCTCCCAAACGATTTGGCTGAAGACCATGAACTGACGAAAGTGCTGAAATCCGCCTATCAAACCATCACGGCAAACGATCCCCTAATCGAAGCTTCCCCGTGGGCGACAGACGGCGGAATATTGTCGCACGCCGGAGGCACCCCTGTCATCGTCTTCGGTCCGGGAGAAACGAAAATGGCTCACCAGGCAAATGAATACATTGAAAAAGACGCCCTGATTCAGTCAGCCAAAATCATCAGCCTGTTTATTATGAATTGGTGTGATTATGAACGGTGAAAAGATCAGCTGTTTTGGAGGTTAAATATGGTGGAAAAATGGAGCAATAACAGCTGTACGCTTGAAGCGGATGTCGACTTGTTCAGTAAAAGAATCAGAATCATCAATTATGAAGGCGATGTGTGTTCATTTTTTCCCGCCATATTGAAAGAAGCAAAAAAACACGGCATAGGGAAAATGATCGTTTTCACCAAAACGAATGACAGAAACGCTTTGCTTGAGCGGACGTTTGAACCGGAAGGGAAAATTGACGGATACTTTAACGGGCATGATGCTGACGTGTTCGTAAAATATGTGAAAGAAGACAGGCGAAAAACCGCTGACTGGCTTGCGCAGGATCAAATGCTGACAGAGCTGTTCAGCACTCCCCGCATCGCGGAGGCCCAAAACGCTTCCTTTCAAATCAGGCGGGCCGCCTCCAGTGATGCGCCTGGTCTCGCCGATCTCTACAACTGCGTCTTTCCTGTATACCCCGCGCCTGTTTCAGATCCGGCATATCTTAAGGAAGCGATGGGGAAAGGGGCTGTTTACTACCTCGCTTTTGACGGGGAAAAAGTGATTGCATCAGCAGGTGCAGACGTGAATCCCGTTTTGGGGAATGCGGAAATAACAGACTGCGCCGTCCTGCCGGAATACAGGGGCTTTTCATTGACGAGGCGGCTGATTGCCGCACTCGAAACCGATTTGAAACAAGCGGGTATCTTTTACGTTTATTCAATCGCAAGAGCAGCTTCTTTCGGGATGAACGCCAGTCTTTATCATTTATCATACTCATATAGGGGCCGGCTTTTGAACAACTGCCTCATTTATAAAACCATCGAGAACATGAACATCTGGTGCAAAAATTTAAGCCGGTCTTAAAAAGCGGTCTTCCGCGGGTTTTATATTTGAAGAGACACTTTTCACACCGGTCACATAACCTGAAAAGTATAGGGAAAATGCTGATAGGGGGATGAAAGATGGAAAACGGTCTGTTTCAGCCGAAAAGGCACTGGAAGGATATTGAGCTTTGGAAAGATGTTCCCGAGGAAAAATGGAACGACTGGATCTGGCAGCTGACCAACACCGTCAGAACGCTTGACGATTTGAAAAAAGTCGTCAATCTTACGAAAGAGGAAGAAGAAGGGGTGAGAATCTCCACAAAGACGATCCCTTTAAATATTACGCCGTATTACGCTTCACTGATGGATCCGGATGATCCGCGCTGTCCGATCAGAATGCAGTCGGTGCCCCTGGCAGAAGAAATGCACAAAACAAAATACGACCTTGAAGATCCCCTTCATGAGGATGAAGATTCGCCTGTCCCCGGCTTAACCCACCGCTATCCGGACCGGGTTTTGTTTCTCGTCACTAATCAATGCTCGATGTACTGCAGATACTGTACAAGGCGGCGTTTTTCCGGACAAATCGGCATGGGCGTGCCGAAAAAGCAGCTCGATCAGGCGATCGCATATATCCGGGATACGCCCGATGTCAGGGATGTCCTGATTTCAGGAGGGGACGGCCTTCTCATTAACGATCAAATTCTTGAATATATTTTGAAAAACCTCCGTGCGATCCCGCACGTGGAAATCATCCGGATCGGCACGAGAGCCCCGGTCGTCTTCCCGCAGCGGATTACCGACAAACTTTGCAGCATTTTGAAAAAGTATCATCCCGTCTGGCTGAATACGCATTTCAACACGAGCATCGAAATCACGAAGGAAGCGAAGGAAGCCTGTGAGAAGCTGGTCAACGCCGGGGTTCCGGTCGGCAATCAGGCCGTGATTTTGGCTGGTATAAATGACAGCGTTTCCATTATGAAAAAGCTGATGCATGATTTGGTGAAAATCAGAGTCCGTCCGTATTATATCTATCAATGCGATTTGTCTGAAGGAATCGGCCATTTCAGAGCGCCTGTCTCCAAAGGTCTTGAAATCATTGAAGGCTTGCGCGGACACACAAGCGGCTATGCAGTCCCTACTGCGTTTTTTATTTCATGTATTGAAAAGCCTTCTGCGTAGTGGTATTCTTATTAATAATAAAATAGCACTACCTGCCATGAAAGGGAACTATTTATGAAAAGAACATTTGATCATATAAAACATGTTGCAATTTATCTGAGAATAAGTCAGGAAAAAAGGGGGGAAAATGTTGAAACCCTTGAAAACCACCGCCAAATTCTTTGTGATTTCTGTAAAGAAAACGGATATACGTATGAAGAGTATGGAGAAGTAATCAGCGGAGGGAAGTCTGAAATTGAACAGAGAAAAGAGTTGCAGCGGCTTCTTGAAGACATTGAAAAATTTGATGCTATACTTTGTTTTGAATTAACAAGGCTATCACGTAATGGGCTGATAAGTCAGACAGTTAAACAGTACTGTATCGATTATGACAAGCCTATATTAACTCCTTATCAATCCTACGATCTTGCAAATTCAGAAACAGACAGACTTCTTTATGATGTTGGAAGCATGATTTCAAGTCATGAGCATGGCACCATCGGGAAAAGAAGTAAGGCAAACAAAAAACAAATGTCTAAAGCTGGCCTTCACGTCAGCGGGAATGTTCCTTTTGGTTACAGAAGAAACAAGGAAACAAAAAAGCTTGAAATTTATGAAGAAGAAGCCAAAGTCGTGAGGTACATATTTAAACTTCACTCAGAGGGCTTAGGAAGCTTTAAAATCAGGGATATTTTAAACGCTGAAGGATACAAATCTGCAACAGGAAAAGCTTTTGAACTCCCCACCATTAAGAGAATAATAAAGAATCCAACGTATAAGGGCACAATTGTTTTTAATGACCGAAAAAAGGTTAAAAAAAATGGCAAGTTTGTTTATGAGCCCGTTGAAACAATTCAGGTAGACAATGCACACCCAGCAATAATTCCCCCTGAAGAATGGGATAGGGCAAACAGGGAGCGTATAAGTAGAGCAAAGCAGGCAGCTGTGATACGTGAAAAACCTGCTAGTACCACTGGAACCACTATGTTAAAGGATCTGGTTTATTGCGGAGTCTGCGGAAGGAAAATGAGGATTTTTTTTGACGACAAAAGCAGTACGGGGTATGTAATTCAGCGGTGTTATCATTTATATAATGGAGAAAAGTGTCCAAATCGCGGAATCAAACTTGAATTGGTTGAAAAAGAGGTTACAAAAGCACTTCCTAATTTTAAAAGCCTACTGGAGAAAAGTGTTCAGAGACTTCAACAAGAAAAGGAAGCTGGTGTAGAAACAGATATCAAAAGGAAAATAAAACAACAAGAAAGGAAATTAAATGATTTAAATGAGCAGCAAGATAAGTTAATTGACTTAGCTTTAAAAGGTATCTTTAACGAAGAGGAAATCCGTAACAAAAAACAAGAGTTGATTGATGAGATTAAATACACAGAGTCAGCGATTGTTGATTTGAAAGAAAAAATCGGCAATATTGATCTAAACGATCATATAAATAGTTTAATGAACATTATTGAGCTGATTGAGAAACTACCTAATATGGAGCCTGATGAAGTCAATCAATCCTTAAAAACGTTTATAAGCAAGATTGTATACACGAGAGTTTTGCCCCCAGAGTTGCTAAAAAAATCAACGCGCAATAAACAAAGAAAAGAGTACCCATTTGAAATAGAAATAGAATTTATTGAATGATGTCTGAAGACCCTTATTTATTAGGGGTTTTTCTTTTTTAATTCTTGATAAAATCCTCATTTTATTGGAAATTAAAAACACCTTGACTTGAACTTCTCCTTTTATGTGCGTAAGCTTATTATTTTCTCACTCCTATATATTGTATACATTTAGTGATAATGCAAGAGGAGGTGCTGTAAAATTAAATCTCGATTCTTTTTTTTGAAAAACCATAATGTTTTGAATTATTTTTATAAAAATTTTATCTAAAATTCTTTATTAATTCTCCGATACTAGATGGTAGATTAAAAAAAGGAGCTTGAAAAATGAATGCACTATTAGTCTGGATCAGACGCCCATCTATCTCTAAAAAATTGTTTGTTAGTTTTCTTGCGGTTTTAACTATCCCCATTTTGATTCTATCGTATAGGTCTTACAATACTGCCACAAATGCTCTTGAAGAAGAAATTATGAGAAGCGCTAATTTAAGTATTCAAGACTTGAATAAACTTATTGATGATGAGATTGAAGAAAAAGAAAGAGAAATTTTAGAGTACTCCGATTGGATTAGTGAAAATAAATATAAAGAGAAAGATCACATCTCTCTAAAAAAAGAATTTGAACAGTATGTAAATATGAATCAAGATGTTGAAAGCGTGTATACTGGATCGAAGGATAAATTATTTATAAGCTACCCTTCTAAAACAATGCCTCCAGGCTATAATCCACTTGAAAGAGACTGGTATAAGCAGGCTGTTGAGAAAAAAAACGAGACAATTATCACTGAGCCATACAAATCAGCGTCCACTGGCAATATGGTTATTACTTTAGCCAAACAAAACAAAGACAGTTCTGGAGTGGTGGCGGTTGATTTGAAGGTTGATAGTTTTATTGCAAAAACGAAAAGTGTAAAAATCGGGAAGCATGGATTTGCATTTATCGCAAGTGCGGATAAGAAAATGATTGCTCACCCAACAGTGAAGGTTGGATCAGTAATTAAAGACGATTGGGGGACACAATTATTTTCAAAAGAAAAAGGAGATTTTAAATATAATTTTGAAAATAAAGAGAAGAGAATGGCCTTTATAACAAATAAAAAAACCGGTTGGAAAATCGGAGGAACAATGTTTCAAGATGAAATAAAAGTTGCTGCAAGTCCAGTTTTAAATACGGCCATTTATACATTAATTGGGTCAATCGTCGTAGGGGGCATTATTGTTTACTTAATTGTCAGATCAATTAATAAACCTTTAAAGAAACTTGTATCGTCTGCAAAATGCATCAGCGAGGGAGACCTTACACAAAAAATTGATGTTAAATCTGAAGATGAAATTGGACTACTCAGTGTAAGATTTAACGAGATGATAGAATCTCTTCGCTCGTTAATCGATACCGTCCAAGAATCGGCGGAAAACGTCGCCTCTTCTTCTGAAGAGCTTGCCGCAAGTGCAGATCAAACAAGCAAGGCTACAGAAAACATTACACTAGCAATCGAACATTTCTCTGATGGAATAGAAAGCCAAAATAGGGAATTAGAGGTGAGTTCCGATAAGCTTAGTCAGATAAGTGAAAAACTGCAGGATGTTACGCAGGTATCAGAATTGATCACAGATTCTTCAGTTAAGTCAGCTGATATGGCTAAAGCAGGTGAGGTACTTGTTCAAAAAACTGTTAATCAGATGAATACGATTGATAAATCAGTCCAACAGACTGAAAAAGTCATTAAAGGCCTTGAAGCAAAATCAAAGGATATTACGGCAATTTTGAATGTGATTAACGGAATAGCGGAACAGACAAATTTGCTTTCATTGAATGCTGCGATTGAAGCTGCAAGAGCAGGAGAGTCAGGAAAAGGATTTTCTGTAGTGGCTGAAGAAGTCAGGAAACTTGCAGCACAATCCGCAAGTTCGGCAAAAGATATAGAAAGATTAATTAATGAAATCGTCAATGAAGTAGAGAATTCATTGAGTATGTTTGGATCAGTTAATCATGAAGTGAAGGAAGGACTTAAAATAACGGATGAAACAGAGTCCAGCTTTAAGGTAATACATAATATGACAAATAACATCGCTGATCAGCTGCAAACGGCGACTGGAACTGTCGAAAATATATCGAAAGGATCTCAAGAAGTATCAAAGGCTGTTGAAGAGATTGAGAATGTGTCCAGTGAAAGTTCAGCAAATATTCAGGACATCGCCGCATCAGCTGAAGAACAGCTGGCTTCAATGGAAGAGATTAGCTCCTCTTCAGAAACCCTTAAACAAATGGCTGAGAAACTTCAAAGCTTAACAGAAAAATTTAAAATTAAATAATCAAATGGTGAAAGTAAGCTGGTGGAAAAAAATTTTTTCCACCAGCTTAATAGAGGCAGCACTAATAAACTTTTGAGTTTTTTATCGAGAAACAGAAATAGCGTTCTGAATAACCAGCTATGGATAACCTAAACTTGTTAAGTAGATTATTTTACAAAATTGACACAAAGAAATAAATCGAAGGTCTTGAAATCGAATGTGAAATTATGCACAATTCATAATGACTTTTAAGAAAAAAGAGGAGGATTCTTATGAAAACCACAGGAATGATTCGTAAAATAGATGATGTGGGACGAATTTTGTTACCAAAAGAAATGAGAAGGCTTTTAAAGATTAATGATGGAGATCCATTGGAGTTTATTAAAGATAACGATAAAATTGTTTTGCTCAAGTATCAAAAGCATAACACTTGTATCGTAACCGGAAAGGTGTCCTCTCAAAATATGATTTTATCAGGGGGAATTGTGTTAAGCCCTGAAGGGGCAAGAATCTTGTTGCAAGATTTATTGGCCGAGCGATTAAAAGATGAAATTTTGAGAAGATGTTAAGCATGTCCTGAGTACTGTAAGGAAGGGGATTTGGATGATTCGTAAACAAATATTAAATTTGTTAAAATATAATCGGTAACATCATTTCATAAAAAGGAGGATGTTTTGTGAGTAAAGTAGCGGTAGTTACAGGTTCTGCAGGTGGATTAGGGAAAGGCATAGCTGAGAGGCTATGCAAGGATGGTTATCGTGTTGTGCTGCATGATATAAATGAATCAATGCTAAACAAAACTGTTTCAGAATTCAAAGAAAAAAATTTTCCTGTCATTGGTGTTAAAGGGGATGTATCGAAACGTGAGGATCAATTCAATTTGGTTAAATGCACGGTAAAAACATTTGGCCGTTTGGATGTTTTTGTGAACAATGCGGGTATCGATGCGGTTTCGCCGTTTTTGGACATTACAGAAGAACAGCTTGATAAACTATTCAAAATTAATGTAAATGGTGTAGTCTTTGGCACTCAAGCAGCTGCTGAGCAATTTATTAAGCAAAAAACAAAAGGAAAAATCATTAATGCGTGCAGTATAGCAGGCCACGAATCATTCGCAATGCTTGGTACATACTCTGCGACTAAACATGCCGTGAAATCTTTTACACATTCAGCTGCCAAAGAGTTAGCTAAATATAAAATAAACGTAAATGCGTACTGTCCAGGTATTGCTAAAACAAAAATGTGGGATAGAATTGATGAAGAAATGGTTAAATATAGTGATGATTTAAAACGAGGGGAAGCTTTTGAAAAGTTCTCTTCAGAAATTGCTTTAAAAAGGTACCAAACACCTGAAGATGTCGCTAATTTAGTATCTTTCTTGGCTTCAGATGATTCAGATTATATTACTGGTCAAGCTATGTTGACTGACGGCGGTCTTGTTTATAGATAAAAATAAGGATTTCAATCATTTTATATTAATGCATCTCATGATCTTTTTTTAGTCGATCTATAACGGATATCCTTATTACCTCTAAAATAGACTATAAGCCGCTAAACTTAAATTTTGAGATATTTCTATATCGCTATATTATAGATAACGAATATAAGACAGTCAGCATTGGCTGTCTTTCTTTTTGTGTCTAAAACAAGAAGGAATTATGAACTAGGTTATTCGATTCATTTTCATGGATAGTCAGGATTTATTCACCAACCTTCTTCTATAAAGTGGTAAACTCTAAAATGATTGTAACTTTAGTATTAGAGGAGAGTGCCATGAAGACTTTGGACGTGCAGGCGTTGCACAAAGCCATTGATCAAACGCTGGAACAATTAAAACAGCAGTCAGACGAATTTGCTCAAGTCCAAAAAGCCGTTGAGGAGATCGCATCACTTAATGATGCCTTAAAAGGGAAAGGCGGAGACGCAATTCGTGCATTTTATAAGGAATGTCACACCCCTTTTCTACAGTTCTATGATACTTTTATAGAGGAATACAGTTCCGCGCTGAAGAAAATGAAAAGCGCACTGAATTCCCTGGAACCAAACCATAACGGATTTATTTCACAACCTTTTCTTGAACACGAACTAGAGAATGGCTTAAAGGCTGCTGATCGAACAACCAAGCATTTGGTTTCCAAGACCAACGCTACAATTGCGAAGGTCAGCCACATTGTCGATTTGCCTGATTTGAATGACAGCGATTTTCACGAACAGAACAGGAAAGCCTTAAAGGAAATCAATCAGACAATTGAAAAGCTGCATGCTTTTGACCGAGAACAGACAAGCGCTCTTAAAACCGCAGAAAACGACCTGGAAACGATGCAGAGATACATAAGCAGGCTTGAAAAAATGTACACAGGCCCTAAAATTGAAATCACCGGTTACCAAAAGGGCTCGATTTTAAAGCCGGATGAGATGGATACTTTGCGTGGTGGCCAAGACACAGCGATGGGCGTCATGTTGGATAAGCTGGATAAGAGATCGAAGCTTGAAAAAGAAGTGAGCGAAGTTAGCAAACAGGATAATAAAATTTCTAAACTAAAGAAGAAGCTTGATGATTACAATTTTTCAACGGCTTCAGAGTTTTATGAGATGGCTGCGGAAATTGGCTACGAAAACCTTTCCCCTTGGCAACAGCGGTATTTCAATCAAATTGAAGGCGCTCGTGATTTTGGCAACGCAATTAAAGGAAGCGCTGAAGGACTCAAAAATGCAGTTGTCGACACTGCTGTAGGCCTATGGGACATGGTCGTTCACGCAGACGAAACGATTGAGGGCATTAACTTTACGCTTCATCATCCTGATGTCACATTCAATATTATAAAAAAGGGAATTGAAGACTCGTATCAACGAGATGTCGTCAATGGTAATTCTTACACCCAAGCCAGATGGTTTAGCTATGCCGTTGGAATGGTCGGAACATCGATTGTTGGCTCTAAAGGCGTTGACAAAGCAGCAAAAGCTGCCAAAGCGGGGAAGGTAGGGCAAGTCGCTGCCAAAGCAACTAAAGCTTCTCAGAATGTAGCGAACAAAACGATTAAAGCATCGAAACAAGCTCTAGAAAAAAGCGTAGCGTCTTTCAAGAAAGCGATGCAGAGGGTTGCTTCAAACATAAAAGGGATTCAAATACATAACCCTTTTGCGCCGCAAGTCCAACTTGCAGGTGGGGGGAAAGTCCCTTATCATGCACTTAATGGGGAGCATATAAAAGACAGTCTTATTCAGTTTGCAAAAAAAGTCTCTGATATAAGCAGAAAATCATTTACAGGTGGCAATATCTCAATACCATGGTTAAATAAAGAAAAGTACAATGCAGTTGAAGTGAAAGGCAAAGTAAAACCAAAAGGAAATTTGAAAGATGTTGATAGAAGAATTTATCAACTTAAAAACATTGACTTCAACATGAAGCATCCAAATAAAAATATAACTAATTTAGAATTAATGAAAAGCGGAAAAGCGCCCATTGGGGAAGATGGCAAACCAATTAATTTACATCATTTAATACAAAAAGAGCCAGGGACGATGTTGGAAATACTTCATACCACTCATAAAAAATACCATAAGGTACTGCACCAGTTAGTGGAGAAGGGTGATAGCTTTAGAAATAACCCTGAACTGCAACAACAATATGATAGTTTCAGAAGAAAATACTGGATGTGGAGAGCTGAACAATATGAAAAGAGCTTGAAAGGTGGGTCTCAATGAATACCAAAGAATTAATTATAGACTTTATAAACAAACATGCTACTCCCCATGATTTTACAGGAGGAATTAGTGAAGAAAAAATCACGAAAATTGAAAATGACTTACAAACCATTCTTCCTGAAAGTTATAAATGGTTTTTAAGAAACTATGGTTCTGGCGGCTCTTTTGGCGTTGAAATATTGGGTCATGGACTTGTATCTCCTGAAGTAGTAGAGTTCACCAAAGACTATAGAGAACTTTATGACTTACCAAATCACATTGTAGTGATCGTTGATGTAGACGCATTCGCTTATTGCCTAGATACTCAAAAAATGGATAATGGAGAGTGTCCTGTAGTTACATGGGTTTATCAAAGCGGATATGATCACCAAAAGGCTTCTAACTTCCTTGAGTTTTTATGGGAATATTTAAATCAAGCTAAAGAAGATTGGTATGAGGAAGAATGATTTAATATATTCAATCTCAAGCACTTAATCTTTGATTGAGTGCTTTTTGTTTAAATTGATAAAAATTATATGATCATCTTCACATAAGGAGAGAGCGTCATGGTTGAAATCATAGTCACTTCACGATGAAAATGGTGATAGTTTTAGTAATGATAAAATATTGGAGCTAGAGGCGGGGAATAATGACTGAGGTGAGAATTGAAAATGAATACTCAAATTTCAATGATGATAAATGAATATGAAGAACAAGGTGATTTTTTCGGAGCAGTGCCCGATGAAGATATTTCGAGGGCTGAGGAGAAACTAGGGTGCGAATTTCCAAGGAAATATAAGGAGTTTGTTAAAGCATATGGTTCTGGAGGTATATGTGGGGGTGAAGTTTTGGGTATAGAAGGAGATGGCTATGCTTCAGTAGTTGAGGCTACAGAAAGATTTAGAAACTTTGGTTTACCTGAGAAATACTTAGTTATTGAAAATGTAGATGAATTTGTTTATTGTCTCAATACTGAAGAAAATCACTGTGTAATAAGATGGGATGACATAAGCAAAAAGGAGATTGAAAGATATTCTAGTTTTGATGAGTATTTACAAGATAGCTTCCAAGAAGCAATAGACAACTGGGAGTGACACCGGGGATAAAACTTCCCTTAGCAGAGGATATGAAAAAATGGTTTATTCTAAAGTGGAAAAATTCATAAAAAAAAATGACAGCAAACATGCTACTCCCCATGATTTTACAGGAGGAATTAGTGAAGAAAAAATCACGAAAATTGAAAATGACTTACAAACCATTCTTCCTGAAAGTTATAAATGGTTTTTAAGAAACTATGGCTCAGGTGGAGTATATGGAGTAGATATACTTGGTTATGATTTTGGGGGAGCATCTGTAGTTGAATTCACAAATGAATATAGAAAACATTATAACCTTACAGATGGGCTAGTAGTTATTGAAGATATTGACTTCTTTGCTTATTGTCTAGATACAAACAAGATGGAAAATGAGGAATGTCCAGTATTTATCTGGGATCGAGAAAATGGATATGAAAATGTTGTAGCCAGCAGCTTCATTGAATACTTTTACGATAAACTTAAACGAATGAAAGAAAACTGGGAAGAGGACGAAGATTGGGACGATGAATAGTGATCAAAACAGCCTCATCCTTATTAGAGGGTGAGGTTTGTCATTTAGTTCGTACTGCTGAGTAAAGTATCAGATTTGAGAGGAGGTTATTAATGAGTTTTAAAAGGATTGAACAAAAAATGAAAGAATTTTTAATTAATATAGATGAGGATAGCAATAATAATTCTAATATTGAAATTGAAGATCTTGAACAGAAACTTGGTAAACAACTTCATTCAGATTATAAAAAGTTTTTAGTTAAATACGGAGGATGTTCATTAGAAAGCAGAAAAACAAACGATGACGTGGAGTTTGATGTTTGTTATAGACCAATTGAAAAAGATCCATGGATGGGTGTTAATGATGAGACACAATTATTAGAGTCCTTTTACGGCTTTCAAACCAATATTGACAATATCATGGATATCGTTGATACATATTCTGATCGATTTCCTAAAACAATCATTGCAATTGCTGGTTCTCCCGGAGGGAATGAAATTTGTTTAGATTTAGACAATGGCAAAGTATTTTTTTGGGATCATGAGCTTAGAAACCCAGAAAAAGATTTTTACCTTATAGCAAATTCCTTTGAGGACTTTATTTTAAGTCTGGAAGACGAACTAGTTGAACCTTGTGGAGACGATGGAATTGTTTCTATTTGGTTAGATGATGAATTGTTAAAAGATTGATTTAACACCTGTAAACGAGAGCTTTTTTTGAAAGATTTAAAATTCAATTGTTAAACTCGCAAAAGTCCTATAAGCTATAATCAAATAGTAATTATTGGGAGGCGAAATTATGTTTAATGAGCGAGAGGCGTTACGCTTGAGGCTTGAGCAGCTAAACGATAAAGAAATTATTGTCATGAGAGAACTTAGAGAAGAACGAGAAGGTATTTATTCAAAGTTGCGTGAGTTGGACAAAAAACAGAGTAATCCTCCTCAAGTCAGAGAAAGCTCTTCATTGATGGATTTAGTTAGCGCAGCAGCCCAAGAATTGAAACAGTCTAAAAGCTCATCTCCGCACATTCAGACAAACACTGCCTCGCAACCCTTTAATAAGTCTATAACATCTATACAGCGTGAAGCAGCACTTAAAATATTGAGTATGCATAAAGAAGGCATTAGAGGGGCAAGTCTTCGCAACGAGATTGAAAAAGAAACAGGCATGAAAGTTAAAAATATGACAGCTTTTATGAGCGGGCTCATGAAACACCATCCTGAAGTAAAGAAGCCAGGACGCGGTCATTATATTATTAAGCATGAAAAGTCCTTTGAGTAGGGCTTTTTTATGTTTGGTTTAATCTAGTGTATAATAAGAACATATATTCGCTTTTAAGGTGATGAGATTATGAGGCCGATTATTTCTGATGAACTTGCTAACGCTATTCATGAAAAAATCATTATTGATTTATGTATTCATGCTATGGAAACCAGAGTCAACAAAGCTGAGTTAATTAAAAACAAGAAGCTCATTGGTTATTATGAAAGCAAATTAAAAAAGCTTCTTTCAATGAGGAAACGTATCAATTCATACTTGAAAAATGAAAGCACGAAAATTCAGGAAGTTGTCATATGTGATGATTTGTTTGTTGAGTATCCTTATTATATAAAAACCGAAGAAGGGGGAATAAAAGAAGGAACTTCTCGGTACTGGAAAGCGGCTTTAAAGCTCCATATGAAAAGAATGCTTGAAGGATTATAAAACAATGCACCCTTATCCCCGAAATAAAAATCACCTTAATTATTCCAATTTATCGTTGACACAATCCAAAAATAGGATATCCTTAAGGAATAAACTTGCTGTAAGAGTGAGAGGTTTTTAGTAAGGGGGGATCTTAAAACATGAATAGTGATACTGTATGGCAAAGAAACTTCACATTCCTTTTTTGCTCTAAACTGGTGAAGATAACAGCAGACTGCTTTGCAGTAAATACAATTCTGTGGTTTTTGATTTTTGAAGGAAAAGGGGCAATTGGAACTGCTCTTTTACTAGCTGTATCTTTTCTCCCGCAGGCTTTATTGGGGCCAATCATAACTCCACTAATGAAGGTAGACACTTTAAAGTTTTGGATGTTTTTTGCGGACATAACCAGAGCGCTACTCATGCTTGCGATTCCAATTTGTTATTTTAGCGGTTTTTCGCCACTGTGGTTTATCTTATTACTCATGTTGATTCATTCAGCCACAGGAGCGTCTTATAACCCTGCTAGTGTTTCGTTGATTCCGAAAATTGTAAAAGGCAACCTCATTCAAAAGGCAAATGCGGTTATGCAGTCATCAGAACATATTGTAAGACTTGTTGGGGTAACAGTTTGTGGTGTTACTATTGTTGCAATTGGGGCAGCGCGAGCAATGTTAATTACACTTCCACTGTATTTGCTTTCAGCCAGCTTAGTGCTTTTTATTAAATACAAAATAAAGGGAGCAGACGAATCTGAAAGCGATAGACCAAAACAAAAAGGAACATACTTCAAAATAAAAAGAGGATTTACCCTTGTTCGAAGTCATCATATTTTATTCCCGTTAGCTATCTATTGTGTTTTTTCTAATTTGGCTTCCGCGCCTTGGGAAGCACTTTCTGCAGTTTATATAGCTGAAGAATTAGGTGGAGATCCCATCATTCATTCCTTACTAAAAGTGACTACAGCAGGAGGAGCTTTTTTGTTAGGGTATATTCTGGCTAAGGTTAAGGTTAATCGTTATGGACTGTTATTTGTAACTGCTGGAATAGTCGAAGGGATTGCTTTTTTTGTCACAGGAATGAATTCATTATTACCATTAGTGTTTTTGGCTGCCTTGGCTTTAGGAGCTACAATTAGTGCAATTAATGTACCAGAGCACACTATAATCCAAATATCTGTTGATGATGAAGATCAGCCACAAGTGTATTCAGTAATAAGTATGATTTCTTACGTCATGATTCCATTGGGAGCTATAGTTGGTGGTTATGCTGCAACAGTCTTTGGTTCAGGAAGAGTAATTGCTGTTGGAGGGATAGTTGAGATCATTGCAGGTATTGCTATTCTACTGTTCACAAAGCTTGGGAAAGCTCAACGTATTGATATGATACGAGAGAAAGAAGGAAATTTGAAGGCTTGAGTTTAATTTTCAAATAAATCTAACAAAGTGCTTTTAAAGACTTCCAAATTTTGCGATAATACAGATGATTATAAATCTTGATTTGTTATTTAGAGAAAGGATGAGAGGGGATTGACAACGACTGCATATGAAGAAGTAGCCAATAAGATTAACCAGTGGTATACGATGATTAAAAAGCGTGAAATTGAAGATGCCATAAAGTTGAAAGAGGAAATTGATTGCTTGTTGGATGATATGGAGGAGAATCAAAATTTGCTCCTTTATTACAATCTCTTAGATGCGCGTCACAAGATGTCAGTAGACATGTTTAAGTCGTCAGGGGAAATCCTTGAGAAAATTCAGAAAAGTCCTGAAATGCAGAAAACGGATGATATGCTCCAATATTATTTTTTGTTTTTCTCTGGTCAATATATGTTTTTCAAAAAGAAGTACATAGATGCAATTAATTATTACAAATTAGCTGAAGATAAGCTAATTAAAATTGAAGATGAAATTGAAAAAGCGGAATTTTATTATCATTTAGCCATATCATATTATCACATTGATCAATATTTCTTCTCATTGGCTTATGCTGAAAAAGCTCTAACTATCTTCAGGGAATTTGAAGACTATGCACATAGATCAATTAGCAGTGAAATGATCTTGGGTGCAAATAAACTTGATTTATTCCGTTATGAGTCGGCTTATGAGCATTACAGCCATGCCTTAAAATTTGCAAAGGCTAAGCAGATTCCTGAGTCTGAAGGAAAGGCATATCATAATCTTGGGATACTCTATATAAGAAGAAACATGCTATCTGAAGCAAAAGACTGTTTTAAAAATGCTTTGCAGCTTCAAGATTATATCCAAAGCATAAATGGACTTAAATCAATCTATAATCTTACTCATGTCTTGTATAAATCGGGACATATTGAAGAAGCAAGGGAATGGTATGACAAAGGATTGAAACGTGCAGAAAAAGAAGGAGATAAGGAATATTTGGCGAAACTTACACTTGTTAACACCTTATACGATGAGTACAATGAAAGTGTGTTAACGAATTCCCTTGACATTTTAGAAAAGTTGGATTTATGGAATGATGTAGCAGAATTAACACTAGAAGTGGGGTGCTACTACAAAAAATCCGATGATATCAAGAATGCAGCAAAATATCTTGAAAAGTGTATTCACGCAAGGGATCAAATTCTAAAAGTGACGGAGGAATTAAAATGAAAAAGACAATTACCATTGCTTCTACAGTCATCTTAGCTGGTTTGGTTGCATTCGGAGTGTCTACTGGGAAAATAGCAGTTCAACAAGGTGAGCATGTGCAAGTCGCTGAAAAAGCTGTCTTCTGATGCGTGTTTTAGTTAAAGGGTATGATTCAAACAGTCCCTTTAAGGACTAAAAAACATCATTAAAGCAATATATGTTAGGCTATCTTTTACAAAGAAGGATAGCCTATTTTCTTTAGGAAATGTATTTCATTTTTCTTTGAAATTGCTTGAAAAACAAGGGCATATTTGACGAAAAGTATACTGTTGATTATAGTCGATTGCAAATGTTATAATCATTAATGTAATGCATTACATTTTAGAATGAGGTATTCATGAATACTTCATTAAGCAAAAGTATTGCAATGGTTTATTAATTTGTAAAAAGCATAAAATAAAAAAGACCCGACTGCGGCTAACAGTCGAGTCGTTGTACAAAAAGCAGCCCACCAAGGGGCTTGCTCATAGGATCTTGATGATAGACCTATCCCTTTAAGTTTAGAGGCTCAAGGGAGGTCTATTTTTCTTTCTTTGACAACACGGCAATTAACATGCCAAAAGCAATCATTAAAGAGATTGTTTCGAATGTTGTTATTTGCCTCACCCCCTTTCAACCGGGGATGAGCAAGACTTCCTTGAGTGAGCAAAAGCTTTTATGTACAATGAATATTATACACTAGACAACCAAATTGTGGTTGTCTTTTTTGTATGTCTTTTATGCAATTCTAAAGAGTTGTCTCACATTGGATATATCGAACGGAAGCATGTGTTTTATTATTGTGCTCAGAGGGAGATCAAGCATATTACATTTGTTTAAGAAAGTCTCTGAGTACCTGCACTAAAACCTTAGCATCCTCTTTGTTTAATGTCATCAATTCCTCAGTCGAAATCCCATTATTGATTTCCATTCTTAAACTAGGGTCAGCCAATATGGCTGATGAAATCTCTACAGCGTTTTCTTCAGTATCTTCTGAATCATTCTGAGGAGGGATATCAGGAGGAGACGCAACGAGACTAAGCTTAATTGATTTTTCTTCTCCGGTTTTAATATGCACTTCTGAAAAGTTTGATGGATAGGGGGAGTATGTAACAGTCGTTTTCATTAAATCAACCCTTTACTATTATTGTCTTGGTTCTTCATATTCCATTGCTTGATCGCTATCAGAGATGCCTTTAGTTGTGGGGTCAACTACAACGCCTAATGCAACCAACAATGTTAATATAGCGTTGAATTTTTCAGTTAGTGCAGCACTGTATACTGTTATGTCATATCCAAAAGCTGAAGCAATTGTTTGAACAAATAAAAGTGTTGCAGAGAAAATTGTTACAAGGAACGTTTTCTTTTTCAGTCTTACTTTCCAGTTGATTTTAGTCATAATATCAATCTCCTTTTCTTATTTAAGTCCAAAATGTATAAGCAGCCATGCACCGACTAGCGTTGCGATTACAGTAGGTAAAACCTTGTACATGAGGTCTTTGCCGAATTGACCTGGATCAATTTTTCTATTGGAATCTGATTGTTCCAGAATGCCCACTCGGTTGTCGAGTTTTTCATATGATTTGCTTAAATTTTTTAAGCTGTTATTCATCTCAGTCAATGTGACAAATTGTTCGCGCGATTGTTTTTGGGCATCTTTGTTTATTTCGATTTGTTGTTCCATAAGAGTTGTTAATCGACTCATGTCTTCCGTTCTTGCTTCTAAATTTGTAATTTTTTCTTGATGATTTTTCATTTTTTCTTCTAAGACACTTAACCGTGTGTTTACATTTACTTCAGCCACAAATTCAACCGTCCTTTATCAATAATAAAGGAGGTGTACGTTATCCCACGTTGTTCACCTCCAGTAGAAATAGAGGATACCCATTGATCAGCTAAGATCAGCAGATATCCTTAATGATATTTAAAGATCAATTAGACTCTTGTGCCAAACTGACCTGAAACATAACCGCGTCTGCCATTGTAAATGACTTCCCAATAGCCTTTAGGGTTATTTTTCCCTTTCACTGATCCAGAAATGTCAATTTTGCTGCCAAGTTTAACTGTTCCGATATTCTTTGAATTGTTACGATCAGGCTTGTCCATAACAATTGCAGCATTTGATACTCCAACAATTTTAATTTTTCCCACAGATTTAATTGAGGAAGATCCAGAGCTGGATTTTGATGCTGTTGATTTAGAAGGGGAGGAGGCAGTCTTAACACTTCCTGAAACTTCGACATATTTATCAGAAGCAGTGATATAATATGTTGCTCCTTTAGAGTTTTTAACTTTGTACTGATAAGCGCTGCCAACTTTAATTTTTTCAACAACGGTAGGGAAGCCAATACCTTTGTTTACAGTACCTACAACATCTTTGTCTTCCCATGAAGGTTTAGCATAAAAACGAAGTCCATTAACTTTTGATTTCAGGGAACCACTTGCAGCAGTAGAAGAGGAAGAACCTTTACTAGAGGAAGCAGTAGAATTTGAAACAGTTTTGTTTCCGAGCAGTCCATCAACTTTTTTGCGAAATGCAGCAAGCTTGCTTGAGTCACTTACCCAAGGAGCAGGGCAGTTTTTGTTTGTTACATCGTAATGACGGACGATTTTATCTGTAGACAATTTGAATCTTTTACAAAGATCAGCAACCAATTCAGCAGCATTCTGCACAGTTTCATCATGAATGGTGCCGTTTTTCTCCACGCACATTTCAACGGAAATGGATGTTTGGTTCGCATTCGGTTTTAGGAAGCTCACAAAGCAGCGGTTTTGATCGTGTGCATGATAGGCCATTTCATTTTCAGGAATAATATATTGTGCTTCATTTCGATCTACAAAGTAATGTGCGGAAGCATAACGTTTATCAGCAATACATGTACCATTGAAATAATTTCGCTCATTTAACGCAGTAGCTCCTGGAGTTGCAGTCCAGTGCATTACAATTCCTTTAACACCAGAAAGCTTTAGACCTGGACGAGTGTATTGATTGACTTTCACAAAATTTTTTACGACTTTAACCAAATTAAATCACTCCTGTTTGTTTTTTGAGCATTAAAAAAGAGACTGGCTGTTCACCAATCTCTCTCGTTCTCACATATGCTCTTGTTTTCTCTGTTTTGCTAATATGTAATTTGAATGAAATCTAAATTTTATTCAGAATTTAACCACCTCCTAAAGTTAGGATTCACTCTTAGTAGTTATTTTACGAATGTAATCATCTTTGTTCGTCCCGTAGTAGCCATTGAAATTGGACTCACCCAGAACAATGATACGTCCAGTTCCTTTGGTGTTGGCCACATTTACCTCGGTAGCTTCAGCTTCTACTAAAATAGCGAATTCTTTTTCAACACCTCTAATTCGATTTCCTTCTATTCTTCCATCGTAGCCATTCTCAACATAAATTCCTCCACGGCCTCTTTCGCTACTTTGTTCTTTATTATTATTTAATACATTATTATCTCTAACATCAAAATGGTCACATTTTTGAACAAATACACCGTTTCGACCAGTGGTGTTGATCTCATTCCTATCAATTGATACATGATAGGACTTTGTAACAGTGGAGGAGGTGTCTCTACTCTTAGCAAGGTATACTGCTTCTGTATCTACATTTGATACGCCATTGCCAGAAATAAAAGTGTTGAAGCAACCTTCAACCCACATTCCTCTTCGTCCACCGTAAATTTTATTATTGCTAACGAAAACGTTTCTGGCAAAGACTAGCTTTATTGCCTGTTCATCATTGTATTTACCAACCTCTTTTCCTTTTAATTTGAAATAGTTGCCCGATATGCGGATTTCATCGTTCCAAGCTATTTCTTTATTATAAATTTGACCAAACGCAACAACTCCACTGGATGTATAATCGTAGAAATCATTTCCTTCAATTAACACGTTTTGTCCATTTTGCGGTCGATTCATCTGTACACCATCTGCATCTTTAGAGCTTTCAATTCCGCCAGCAGCTTGTGAAATACGCACACACTCTTTATTGCGCATGAACACATTATTTGTAATTTTAACGTTGTTCCATTTAAAAGTTCGAACTCCAGCAAACCCACAGTCCTCAATAACATTATTAAAAATTGTGATATTACTTTGAAAAATATCATAAACAGCATAATGATTCCCTATAGCACATCCCCAACCGCCTAACAAATCGGATTTTCCAAAATAATTATGCGCAATATAAACATTTGTGTTAGGTGTGCCATCGAATTCCCCAAATTGATTAAGTCCTATTTCAATGAATTCTCCAAGCTGAATAGCCTCTGAATAATTTCTCTGTCCAGTAAGATCAATAAAACCAGTAAATTTGCTATTTGTAATTCGAAGATTATCACATCCATTAGCATCAATCGCATGGGCGCTTATCGTATCTTTAAATGTTACATTGTCTATTGAAATATTTTTGGCATGTCCAAGGATTATGGAATCCATAGCACTCGTAGGGTACTTATCAATGTTTGCATAATTCCCATCTAAAATACCGCCTTCAATGATTATGTTTCCTCTTCCTGAATAACCTTTGAATTTATCAGTCGGCGTTCCGTTAGAAAAAAAACCTCCTGCCCATCCTCTGAGCAGAATACAATTTTGAGCCATAGTCACCCGAGTATTTTCATAGACAAACATTCTTTTTTCAATTAAATATTTGCCACCAGGAATAAAAAGTTGTCCTCCGCCTTCTTTATGAATTTCATCCAGCGCTTTTTGAATAGCCCCGGCCGAAGGTTTTTCCCCAGTAGGATCTGCTCCATAACTAAGAACATTTTTAAAATAAATTTTTTTATTTAGGGAGCTGGAGCTTTCATTAATTATTTTCTCCAGATTAGTTATTTTATTATCAACGCCTTTATCCAATTGATCCACTTTCTCATTGATTTTGAGAAAGTCAGAGTCAATTCTTTCTTTAGCTGATGAGTAAACGTGATTATCATTGTCAATCTTTATATCATCTAAAGATTTAATATCATCAGCAGTATATCTATTGTTTTCAGATTTTAATCCTACGGCGTCTATTGGAATCCATTTCTGTGAATCTTCATCATAGTAGCCCATTGTGTTTACAGGGATTGACATAACATTCCTCCTTTTTTACTCTTTCCTAATCCAGATCAAATCAGTTTCAGGAGCATCTATTGATGGTTTAACCCTTTTTTTACTTGGTGGTGTATTTGTTCTTAGCCAAACAGTCCTAATGTTATAAGGCTCAACATAGCTTGATACAATGTTGTAGCCGTCAAATTTATCAGAGATGCTAATGTTGACCCAATCAAAACCGTCCCAGCGATACTCGATTCCTGTTTCTCTGATAGTGACTGTCCAGCCAATTTGAGGATTTGGATAGGTATCTAAAAGATCTTTGTATGTGTAAACCATTGGGAGGTATATTTTTCTTGTGTTTTCAACCACGTTTTCATAATCTGATGTTGCAGATCTTGTCCACTTAGTAATCTCTTTGGATTTTTCTGTAGCTTTTTCCGATTCCTCAGTAGCTTTACGAGCTCTTTCGGTTAGTGAATCTAATGTCTCAGTTACTTCATTTCCGTCACGTTTTGTCCAAATACGAGAACCAGGGAAATAATAAGCACCTTCACCGCTGTATTTGAATTGAAGAGATTTTCCTTCATTTGACGCATTAAAAAAGACAACTCCATTAAGATAATCAACCTTAAAGTAGTCGTCTTGTAATTCACCATCTTCAATTTCTTTCCATAGCTTGCCGTCACCAGAGACTTCAATTCTCATTTCTCTGTTTGGGACTTCTGTTAATTGAGCCTTACCGTTATAAATCACCTGTGTTTCATTGTAAAGCTGGTAAGGATCATCAATCGATCCTTTTCTCTTCTTGGATAGAATAGGGTCGTTATAAAGTTTTGGAGTATCTTCCAAAGGATCACCTCCACATTAATTTTGTTTAAATGCTTCCCAAATATATTTAACATTTAGTTTGTTTCCGCGAGTCTTGCTGTCTGAGCCCGTAATAAAATAATTCAAATCCAAAGAGCCGTATGTTTTATCTCCTCCTTCAAGATATGTCCCTGCTTCTCCATTCTGTATTGAGTAGCCTCCTAAACTACTTTGTATCATTAGCGTTGAATCAGTGGGGGAAGTGGAATAAATCTTTACCATAGTAGGAATGAAGTTAAGGCTGATTGATCTACTTGGTTTTCCATCACCAATATATTCTCCGGATACGTATTGAGGGGGAGAGGGGAGATCAGACTTTAGGACATATTCAGAAGCATTATAGCCGCCCAATTGAGTTGCACTTCCCGTAATTGAAGCATCAATTGTTCCTGTTTCATCTCGAACAGCTATCGTGTTAGGAGAGGATGCTATCACAGCACTATATCCATTTAACGAATCTGCAGAAGATACAGTTTGTTCAATCCACTTTTCACCATCGTAAAGTTCTTGTTTATTAGTTTTAGGATTGATCCAAACAGTGTTGACATCTGGATTTTCTGGTCTTTCTTCAGAAACAGCTTGGATTAGTCCATTTACTCGCCCATTGACTACTGCAATAGCAGAAGGGAGGTAGGGGTTTTCTGTTATGTGTTTTGACTGAACAATGTCAGAGAGAATGATTCCAGTTCTCTCAATATCTGCATCAACTCTGCGGTAGGCTCTAACACCCACAGTGTAGTATTTATTCGAGGCAAGTCCCGTAAATTTATAGGAGCGCTTGTCATACTTCACATTAACCATTTCTTCGTGGCTCATCTTAGAACCAAACACATATTCATCAGGTGATTCACTGGAGTAGAGATAAACTTCAAACCCATCAATGTTGTATCTATCCTCATCAGAATCTGGGTATTCCCATTTTAAAATAATATCTACTGAACCATTATCATTCAGCTCATGAGTAATTGCGGTTCCGTCTGATGCGACGGTAGGAGCTGCAACTGGGGTAGAAATTCGATCATTCCGGATTTTAAAATTCTCAGCGGTATTCATCCAGTCAATTTTTCTAATTGCATAGTCGTTGTTTATATGACTGACTGTATAAACGAGTTTGACCATCTTTTCTTTAACAGTTTCAACTCGTTTTGAATTTGACACAGTCAAATTAATCTTATTAGCCTCAAAGTCAAAGGTCATTTCAATTACTTTTGTTTTAACATCAATACCAAGGCGATCATGTTGTACTCTAACAATATCTCCGATAGATAGCCTGTCCCAATTCTGATGTTCACTTATGATTCCAAAGAAATTAACAATGCTCATTGTAATATTGACAGGAGGGGTGTTGCGCTTTTTCATTTCCTCAAGTCCGGCTTCATAAAGGTCAGTTTCATCATAAAGATTGTCATTAGCCCATTCTTGCTCATTTATAAATTCCGCCAACTCTTCTTTAAGCTCATCATTAAGGTGGCTTTCGAGCGTCAATTTTCCCTTTAAAAGGGATATTTTATCCTGAATGTCCTTAATCAGTTTTTCTTTTTCTTCTATTTCCTTCTTTTTCGATTCAATTTCAACTTCTTTAGCTTTTCGCTCTTTTATAAGCTCGACAGTTGGATCTTTCGCTTCTGTTGCTACTGCAATTTTATCTAAAATTACTTTGTATTCTAAATCAAGCATTGCCTTTTCTGTGTTAAGTGTTGAAAGTTTCTTTTCTTCCTCGGTTTGTCGAGAGAGAAGGGAAGAGAATGTTTCAGTTTGAGAATCGATGAACTCATTGAAATCGAGAATGGCATGACATAATTCATCACTCATTTCGTAACTGTGAGTTATCACCTTGCGATCTTTATCTCGCTCAAATGGATAAAGAAAATATGTAAAATCTTCTATATAAGCTTGTCCAGTTGGATTAGCAGCGTTTATTGAGAGATCATCTTTCCCAGTTACATAAAGCCTGGTACAGACTTCTTCAAGTTCTTCAGTATCTTCTATTGAATCCAAATACTGACCGTATTTTAATCTCATCCCTTTGTAATTTGATACTTCATCTTCAGTATAGAAATGAACCTTTTTTTCTATGGTGTCAAATACAGGGACAGCTTCGAATGTCTCGCATATTTTAAAGAGGAAGTCTAACTTTGTGGAAGAGGTAATATCAAAACTGCGGAATTTTTCATTGAACAGAGGATTTATGTATCCGGCTTTCCAGTTTGTGTTTGCAAAACAGTCATTTGTAACCTGTTGCATATTGTAGGAAGTGACTTCATATCTTCTAACTTTTCGATAGCTCAATTGATGTCCAAGTGACATGCACGTAAATGTCAATAATTCATTGTCTGCGCCAGTTTTTTGTTTTGTTTTAATAATGAACCATTCATCTTTGAAGTTGTATGCAGAAAGCCTGACGAGCCTTCGTAATTTCAGGCGCTTAAGATGAGGATTCTTAACCCATTGTTTGTCTATTTCAATCTTTAGGGGTACTGTGAAAGACAGCTCATTGATTTCACCTAGCCTGATTGTTAAATTTACATTTGAGATATCGACAAGATTTGCGATTTTCTTTTTGTTAGCTTTAGCAAGTGAAAGTTTCGGCTTTCTTAAATTAAATGATCGCGTTACTTGTTGAAGCAGTAGAAGCACCTCCTAACGATATTTAAATCTATAATTGAAAAGAATTCTACATCTTCCTGAAACTCTAATGCGGTTCATCCCATAGCCGAGTAGAAGGTATTCATCATTAAAATTATCGTAACGTTCATCTCCGTATATTGATGATTCTACAATTTCTTTTTCTCCAGTAACTGTTATGATTTCGCCATCTTCAAGATCGGTGAATTCAGAAGGGGAGGAGAAGCAACTTAAATTTTCAATTTTAACATCACCCTTACCGATCTTTTGAATTTTAAACGATGGAATGATGGTGCATTCGCCTTTGTTGTTAATCTCAAGTGTTATGTTTTCCTTTGTAGCGTCGTGCCACGGTGTAGTTATCGACCTACTGTAGGCATAAGGAGAATCGCACCTCATAGTTAGCCTTACATAGCCTTCCTTGCTGGCATTGTGAACTAAATCATTTGCATCTACAGGCATTGCATAATAAACAATGTCAAGGTTGTCACTGAAAGAAAAAGGCTGGTATGTATCAACATCCAGCCATCGTTTAATGTTAGCGATTCTTTTTTGATTCCAGTGATCCTTTATATAAAAATTAAGATTGAATTGCTTTGGGTCACGTTTTTTCCCTTCATAGAAGGGTGTATCATTACCCTTGATGGAGGTTTCATTAATTGATGAGGTAGCTAGGAATGTTTCTTCAACTAACCCTCCATCAGTATTGACGTTTTCAACACCCATATCTGTGGATTTTTCGTTCCCGAAAATAAAGTACAGGCTCTCTCTTATCATTGACGATATACCACCATCCTTTCAAAAAAACAGAAAGAGTCGACATCTTGCCGACTCTAAATTTTAACCCCTCTAGCTGATACAATGTTAAATGCTTCTCCTAAGAATTTATTTGCATCATCTTTAGAGCCAGTCATCTTATCTACATTAAAGTTAAAATTAAATGTTTGGTTACTTGTCGTTTGATTAGATGCAGCATTAGGGGAAGGGAGTGTAGCTTTTGTTTGGATATCTCCAAAAATGTTTCGGGTGAGCTCAACAATTTTCAAGACATTGCTTGTATCAGCTTTATTTAAAACAAGTTCTTGTTCATGGAGCATTGCAAGTCTTCCTGAACTGCCCCATGTTCCTGTATAGCCACCCACATCAAAAGAGGCAACTTTCTTACCTGTGGTATTTCCAGCGACTACAACATTTAAAGCTTTGGAGGCTTCTTTAAGCTTATCAATTAGATTGTTGGAGATACTCTTACCAATAGATTCCATGTTGCTGTTAATGAACTTTGAAAACTCGTTAAGCTGCTTGGCGATATCGGTAATCTTTCCATTCATCAACTTATCCTCAAGCTTTTTAAATGCTCTTTCGTCGTTGACAAGATCATCATACTTGGTGTTTATTGATTTCTCATCTTTTTCAAGTTGATCCTGTAATGCTTCTTTACGTTTAGAATTCTCACGATCCTTTAAAAATTCATCAAGATCTTGTTGTTGTTCTTGGAGTTGCTTATCTAAATCTTTTAGTTTTGCTTTTGCCTCATCTGAATCATCGAGAGACAGTTTGCTTATCTTGTCTTTTGTTTCTTGAATGGCATCCTGTTTTTCTTTAAGGGATTTCTGGAACTTGGCTTCGTCGTCTTCTTTATCAATTTCATCGATTATATCTTGAGTTGCTTTTCGATGTGCTTCCAGCTCAATATCACGCATCTTTTCGTACATTTCTTTATAAATTGAAACGACTTCATCTGCGAGTGATTTATAGATATCTTTAATGGACTTCTTGGTGTTATAAAGCTCCAGGTTGTATTCCTTCTGTTTATCCTTCCAGTTTTCAATTTCCTCTGTGATTTGTTTCTGGATGTCAGGGAAACCTTTAGCTGCCTTTTTCTGTGCTTCAAGTTGCTTAATGTACTTTTTTGCTTCAGCTTGTTGCTGTTGAATCAATTTTATTTGCTGACTGTAGTACTTGACTTTTTGATTGTCATCCTCAGTCATTTGAATCTTGATATCAACATCTTTAAGCTTGGATTCAGTTTTCTTAACAGATTTCTCAATATTATTGAGTGTCTGGTCAACCTGTGACTGAATTAGTTCCCCTTGTAGCTCTCTAACTTGGTCTTGCAAGGAGATGAGATCTAATTTAGCCTGTTTCAGCTCTTCTCTTAGTTGATCGCGTTGAGCATAGTTAAGTTTTTTATTTGTTTTTAACTCTTTGTTGATCCAGTTAATTTTTTGTTGTTGAATTTTGCGTTGCTCGTCAACAGCTTTCTTCTGCTCATTTGTATATTTGCGAAATTCCTTGCTGTCAGAAAGGTAACGTTTGGCTAAAGACTCATTTTTAGCAATTTTGACTTCTAGATCAGATTTCCGTTTATCAAATTCATCAAGCTTGGATTGAACCAATTCGTATTGCAGGTCTTGAATTTGATCATTAACTGCATCTAAATCACCTTGCAAACCGATTAAATCCGATTTTGCCTGTGAAAGGGCTTGTTGTCTTTCAGCTTCAGACTGAGAAAGATCTGAGTTTAAACCCTGCATATACTTTTCTGGGTCAATTGGTTTGCCATTTTGCTCAATTTGTAGGTGGAGGTGGTTTCCTGTTGAGTGTCCAGTGCTTCCTACTTTACCTATTGTTTGGCCAGCAGATACAACATCACCTTTCTTAACTTTAAGGCCGTTTTGCATGTGCATATATTTTGCAACTGTTCCATCATCCTGTTGAATGACAACCCAGTTACCTGCTGTTTTTGAATAGGTAGCGGTTATGACTTTACCAGCTTTCAATGCTTTTACAGGGGTTCCAGCTTTGGCTGCGAAGTCGGTTCCTTTGTGAGGGGAGGAGCGGAGACCACTTTCTTTTTGGCCAAACTTTGAGCTTACTCTAAATCCATTCGCGCTGGTATAGTAATTAGCGATTTTTGATGTCGCGGTAGATAAGCTCTTATTGTAGTTAGAAAGAATAGTCTTAACGTAATTTTGTGTTTCTTTGAAAGGAGGGACGCCACCATATTTAATAACGTTTCCTGGCCCCGCGTTGTAAGCAGCTAAAGCTTTCTCGATGTTTCCGCCAAACTTGTTAAGCATCTGAGAAATATATTTTGTGCCGCCCATAATGTTTTGGTAGGGATCATATGCATTTTTTACACCTAGACTTTTTGCAGTACTAGGCATGAGTTGCATTAAACCCATTGCTCCAGCGCTAGAACGAGCTTTGGCATTGAAGCTTGATTCTTGTTTAATAATTGCCGCGATTAGGGCAGGGTCAACACCATATTTGCTTGCCGCAGCATTAATGTAAGAAGAGTATTTTCCGGAATATGATCCTCCAGAAGAATATGAGCCTGATGAAGAACCAGAAGAGGAAGAGGAGGTAACAAGTCCAGTTTGAGGAATATAACCAGATTTGATTTGCTGTTTCAGCAGTTTAATCTGATCTTGCATCAGCTTTTTCTTACGCTCTAATGCCTTGATTTCCTTATTGATTGCGTCTCTGTATTTTTGTGACCATTTAGGATAATCATTGGTTTGCTTGTTGTATGTCTCAATTTCCGCATTTACTTTTTCAAGGGATTCTTTATATTTATCAATGACGTATTTGGATTTCTCAGTTTCTTTGCTAGCTTTTTCTTGTTCATCAGAATATTTCTCAAGGGACGTACCAACTTCATTTAAAGATGAGTTGGCCAATTCAGCCATTTTATCCAGATCTTCTAACTGTCCAGTGACGTCGCTCAACTCGTTTATTTCTTTAATGATTGGCATTGCCATCTGGATATTGCCACTTTCCATCAAAGTGTCTACTTGTTTTCTCATTTTGGAAAGATTGGCTTGCGCATCGGCAACAGTCTGGATTGATTTGACCTCTAAACCATAGTTCTTTATTTTCTTTACTGTTGCGTTTGCCTGGTTGATTAGATCCTGTTTAACTGACTTTTGCATGTCGTTGTATGCTTTAAGTTTTGCATCACGTAGTTTTATGATAGCATCTCGGTTTAATTTAACTACGCCGTTTTCAACACTAATAGCTCCAGCCAAGTCTTTTTCTTTTTGAACCAGTTTCATTGCTTCAGCAGCTGAGATGCTTTTTCCTTCAGCCATTTTCTCAAGCAGTTCATTGAGAGGGGAGATGGAGTCAGCAAAAGAATCATATGCTTCATTTTGAAGGGCAGAAATAGCTTGTTCTGTTTGTTGAGAAGCCACCAAATCGTCCATTACAGCTTTTATTGCCTCTAGATCGCCTTTGGCATCCTTTAGCTTTTGACTTAAATCTTCAACTTCTCCTGTTAATTCGTTTACACCTTCACCATTTTCATCCCAAGTGACCTTTGCAGAATCAGCAGCATTTTTTGTAGAGTCTATAGCATTCTTTAGGTCATCATAAGATAAGGAAAGTTTGTCAGCTTCATCAGAACCTTTGATTTGTTGGTTAATTAAATTCTGAAGTGCTTGAGATGCTCTTGAGAAATCAACTTTATTCCCTGATTCCAATGCTTTCTGAATGTCATCCATGTATTTTGAAACATTAATGGAAAACGACTCTAATTCATCAGAAGTCATCTTACTAAAGTCAATTTTATTGAAGGCTTCGTTGATATCTTTGGTTAACTGAGGGTTGATTTTAATGGAGTTATAAGCGTCAACAGTTTGCAGCACTTGCTCTCTAAGTTTAGCTTGAGAACTAGATAACTTCTGATTGACTTGAAGAGCTTGTTGTTCAGCTTTAATCCCAAAATTTTTATAATCACTGTCGCTGTCGAAGATATCCCAGAATGGCCGATCATTATTTTTATAATGGTCTGCAACTTTTTGGTACTCCTTCATTTCATCAGTCAGGTTACTGATATCACTGAGGGTTTCTTTAAAGTTGCTATTTGCGCCAGTTTGAATGTCTTTTTTGTTTAATTCGGCTAATTCTTTGGTGTATTTTATGGCATCTTCTAACGCTTCATTATTTTTAATGATGGCATTACCTTGGGAGTCATAGCCAGAAATCAAATTAGGGAACGTTTGTGCTAATTGTTGCGTGACCTGTAGATATTCTTGCTCCTTGTCAGGGGAAAGGGAACCGTTATCTTTTGCTTTTTGCAGCTCTTTATATTTTTGGATTAACTGATCGGTCTGTTCTTTATTTGTGGTTATTGCTTCGACACTTTTCTTTTGTGACTCTGCAAGCTTTTCTTGTTCTTGTTTAGCATCAGAAAAAGCAGAGACAAGTTTTTCGATTGCAAGTCCTATACCAATGAAAACCACACCTACAGCAGTTGAAACCATTAAAGCTCTAAGTGAATTTTTTAGTAGAGTAGAAGCGACTGCTGCGCGGGTCATTCCAGTAGTTAACCCTATACTTGCAAGAGTTTCTTGTCTCATTGCAGAAGTACCAAATACCAATGTGGTTGCAAGTGTTCTTGCATTTTTACTAAGAAGGAGGGTGGCGGTACTTGTTAACGCAAAAAGGCTTGGTAGGAATCCAACTGTTTTTATAACTTCACCACCGACTTGAACGATGTCTCTTAATGTTTCAGCAAAAGCAATTATTCCATCAGAAAGGAAAGCTTCACCTGCATTTGCAGCAAGACTTGTCCATGCAGCAGATAATCTATTAAGACGTCCTTCTAAACTTTCTGAGTAGCGCTGTTGCTCGCGCATCGCAGACCCCTGGCTGTTCATAGCGGAAGATGTCGCAGAAATTGCAGTTCCAAAATTTTCCATCAAGCCTAGGAATCTCGTATTTTGAAACATACCCGATGTTGCTACACCTATTTGCTGTTTCTGTGCCTGACTCAGACTATCCCATTTGGAGGAAAGATCCTCTAGTATATCGGAGACAGGTCTAGCTTCTCCACCAACATCTTTTACTGCAATTCCTACACTTTCGAGACTTTTAATTGCAGCGCCATTCGTTTGAATTCTCGCGAAAATTGTTTTGAGGGCATTACCGACAATATTTCCACTTTCCTTCGTGGCGGATTGTATGGCTGTTGTATCAGTTTCTTCCATGTAATTCGCTACATTACATGCGTTTTTTACTGCTTATAGTTGCCTATAAGTTGAGACTATATCATGACCCACTTGGGGCACCTCCCGTTTCGATTTAAGGGGTTTTCACCCACGCCAATAGCTTGCGCCCTACTTCTGTTGCGGAATTTCACCGCCAATGGAATAGTCGTTGAACGTTCCTCAAACGAGGCTTCGCTGCTGATTGTCCTATAAGGAGTTCCCAGCAATTAGAGAGGTTTATTACCTTTATATTGCTATAAAGGAGGACTAAACTTAATCCCAGTAGTTGTTCCATACTTACGCCATATACTTTTGCGGAGGCAGCAGATTTTCTCATAGACTGAGCGAGATCTAATGTGCTTGTTTGGAAATTATTATCAATCTCATTTAACGCATCGGCGATTTTTATGCTGTCTTTCGACTGTATTCCGAAGTTAACCATCGCTGAAGTGAGGGCTTTAACAGTATCTTCAGGTTGTAGTTCACTTATATTCTCCATCATTTGAGCTGTCTTGGTTAGATCCAATAACTCATCATCTTTGTAACCCATACGCCCAAATTCGTTCATTATGGTAAGAACATCTGAAGTCTTGTTTGCTAACTCATCGCTTAAATCAATAGATCTTTGAAGAAGCTCGTTAAACTTATAATCAGGTAAGTCCATAACACGTCGTAAGCCAGTCATTTGAGTGTCAAGTGATATAACTTGACTAGTGAGATCTTGAAGCAGTCTCAGAGGTGCATAAAAAAGTGTCATACCTGCAGCCCACACAGGTATGCGAGAAAAACTCACTTGAAGCTGCTCTCCAAAGCTCATTGTTTGTCTTGTCGTAGCTGCAATATTAGATGACATTTCTCTAAACTGCATATTAAGGCTAGCCATCTGATTTCTTAGATTAGGTGTCCTTGCAGTTAATTGATTAACTGAACTCAAATACTGCTGAAGTTGTAGATTACTTCCCTGGCTCAATGAGCTGCCGTATCTGTTTTGTAAGTTCTGAGTATTTACCTGAGCTTGTCTTCTATATAGTTCTAACTGTCTTTCAAGCTCTTTAGTTTTTGCAACTGCTGCTGACTTGTCATCAAGAGTCTTAAGCTTTGCTCTGAGTGCTTCAATCTGTTCTGTGGACTGAGCTAAATTGATTTTTCGACCAAGAGAAGAGAGGGTTACTTCAGACAGTTGCCCTTGCTCTTTTAGTCTTTGCAGGCTTGCCCTAAGCTGTTCAATTGCCTTTCTTTGTTGATCAAGGTTTGTTACAGTGGTTGAGTTTTTAAGGTTACCGTTTTGATCGAGATTGTATGTAATATCCTTAAAACCGTCACGGTTTTTCTGAGTTGATCCAGTTTTTACACCTTGAGCATTTTGACGTTCAATTATCTTTTGAGCTTGGCCAAGCTTTTGAATTTCAGAGGTTAATTTTGCTGTTTCTTGAGTTTCTTGACGAATCTTTTGATTTCGATTATCAATCGTCTTAATTTCTCGCTGAAGTATTTCACCATTCTTTTTGTGCTGCTGAATGATTTTTTCGGTTGTCCCATCAGCGTTTTTAATAACCGTTTGTGTTTCTTTAACTGTCTGATTGTAATTCTTAAGATTTTTTTGATATGTTTCAACTGCAGAAGAAAATTCCTTGAGGGTTTTTAATGCAGAAGCGTTAATGTTTGTTTTGAGCTGAAGGGAGTTTAACTTTGATTGTAGTGTTTTAAGCTGCTTGTTAATTTGTTCAACTGATTGAGCGGAGGTGTCGGCAACTGGAGTAACTACAATTTTTAATTGTTGACTCAACTAATAATCACATCCTTTCAAAGCGGAGAGTGGGGGAGAGGTGAACAAAAATAAAAAACTCTGCATTCAAGCAGAGTCAGAATAAAATACAGTCATTATTTTATGTATAGTGCTGAGTCTTCTTCATCGACCTCTTCAGTATCCTCAATCTCCAGCCCCATATTAAAGGCTTGGAGGGTAATCTTATCACCATCATAATTGGTTATTGTTATTTCTTTAAGTTCTTCAAATTCACCAAAGTCCAATAAATCATACTCGGTAAATCGTTTAGCTTCATCTTCGGAGTTTCCAAGTGTTGTTTGGCAAGCGGCTATAGTTAAGGTCAAATGGTTAATGTATTTTTTCATTTTGCTCATCCCCAATTAAGAATCATTTATTTTTATAACGATTAGCGTTCTTTCCTGTTAAATATTGAGATTGCCAAATGCTTTGACACTTTTTTGAGCAAGTGACGCTTTTCCTAGCAAGAGAAGGTCTAAGGAAATAAACATTATTGCATATTTTACAAGTTTTTTTGACTTTTTGACTCTTGGAATGTTTATTGAAAATACCAACGCATTTATTGCTACAAAAAACTATAACTGAGTCTTTTTTATTTCCATTTTAACCACACTCACAGCCTCACAGACAAGCCTTAATTCATTCCTAGCATATTTATATTCATTACCGCTAATCCTTATCAGATCAAGCCAATCCACAAATAAAACCTCTTTCTAAACCCCGAGTTTCGAAAGACAGGAGTTTTAAAGATTGATGGAATATATAGAAGAGTGGTTGAAGAATATGACTCTCTCGCTTTCTCTTTTGTGGTAACCCTAAAAGTACAGTCATCTCTTCCGTACATCTCGCAGTAGACAACGTAATCGCGAAAAAGTTCGTGCATATATTCAAGATCTCCGGCACCGTAAAACAATTCAATCCCTTTTTCTTTTAGATAATTAGAGACTAATTGACAAGGGGTGCATGAAGGCTGTTCTAAGCTTGTTTGAATCATATTATGGAGAGATTATTTTAATTTATACACGCCAAAGAAATAAATTTTTTCATTAAGAAAGGTAGGGGGCAAATGAAAATTGATTATGTATCAGATCTCCATATCAATCATTGGATTCCTTGGAATGTAAATCAGATCAAGTGGGAGAAGCGAACAAGGGAAATCGTAAATAGGTTGATCTCAAACGGTAATGGGGAGGTATTGGTCATTGCTGGTGATTTTACTGAATGGAATCAACAAGCCATTTGGGTTTTAGATGAAGTAGCAAAACAGTACGAGAAGGTTTACTTCACATATGGAAATCATGATCTTTACTTAATCAGCAAAAACCAAAAAAGAAAGTACTTAGATTCATTAGGAAGGTTGAATGATCTAACTAAAAAGGCTGTTGACATAAAAAATGTGACACCTTTAATCAAATCAACGGATACATACAAAGGAAAAGTCTTTGCAGGAGATGCTATGTGGTATTTGCCAAAAGGAATTGAAGGATGGGATTTCTTCAAAGGAGTCTCTAATGACTCAAATTACATTAGCATTAATGGTTACAGTAAAGAAGATGGGGTAAGAGCAATGTGGAAAGATTCAATGGATTGGTATGAAACGCTCGAAAACACTCATGTCGATGTATTTGTTTCTCACGTCCCACCTGTTCACAATCCTTATTCTCCTTTTGAGCCTAACAGCTGTTATATGGTCGATGTACCATTCATTAACGCTAAACATTGGATTTGTGGGCATGAACATTTACAAACTGAGTTTGCCAAAGAGGGAACAAGCTTTCATATGAACTGTATAGGCTACCCATATGACTATGATAAGTATCCTAGTGTAAGTGAGGAAGCGGATACCTATAAAACGTTTGAAATCAAAACTTTTGAGATTTAAATTTGATTGAATGAAATTCTAATTTTTTTAAGAAGAGGTGGAATGGGGATGTTTAAATATCATACACGATATGGTACTGTGTCAGTCCAAGTTGGTAAGCAAAATTTTGAAAACATGACGGTCGAAGTAAACGAGGAAGATGGGAATAAATTGACTTGCGATATGCTTCATGAAGATGATGGTGATATTGGATTTGTATATAAAAATGAATCGATTTATTTTCATCACACTATATAAAATGTTGATTTCATTTAGAAAGGTGGAAAAGTATTGACCGTTACAGCTTGGATATTGTTGATTATGTTTGGTTTATTCGCCTTATCAGATTTGAACTTAACTGAAGATGAAACAAAGCATATCAAGTTCTTCATAATAATGAAATTTGTTTCTGTCTTTATAGCTGCTATAGCTGCAGGCGTGATTTGGGGAGGGCTATTTCAATGAGATTAATAAGGAGAATGATCGATAATCTGCTTAATTCAAAATAAGACGGGAGTGGTGGAATGATTCTCAAATGGATAGAAAATAAGGAGAAGAATAAGTTGATGGATGAGTTAAGTACTTTCATCGACAATTTGATTGGTGAAAGAGATTCATTTGCAGAAAAGCTGAGGAACTTCAAAAAAGATGAAGAAATCTCTAAATTGTTAAAAGAAAACGAGAATCTTAGAATTAACAGCCTTCATACATTATCTGAAAAAGAAAGGGAGGAAGCGGATGCTTTTAGGGAAGAACATTGGAAAAAATGTAAAGGTAACACATCTTTTCTTTTAACAGGTGCAAGTATTGGTACAAGAGTAGAGGTGATTTGCTCAAAATGTAAAACCCAAAAAGACATCACAGACATTAGTGTGTGGTAAAGAATAATTTATTTCGAGGTGAATAAAATGGCGAAAGTTTATAAAGCAGAATTTTATATTACAGATATGTCTAATGAATTTTACAGTGTTGATGATCTTAAAGAAAAAATTGAAGAATCGCCAACATTCAGGTGGTCACTTGTTCATGTTTCAGATGTTAAAGAATCCGAAGAATTTGAGTGGGGTAATGATTTGAAAATTAACAATATTGCGGCTGCAACAGAGGATTATGAAGAGTATTTTAAGAAGAAATAAAATCGGTCTTTCAAAAGATAATTAAAAGGAGTATAAGTGATGGATGTAATTGATGATTTTAAAGGTAAGTATTATTTCTTAAGCAATTTCTATTCAGCACCAGTAATGTACCAAGGAATCACATATCAAAATAATGAAGCAGCTTTTCAAGCAATGAAAGTGACAGACAAATCAATTCACTTGGAGTTTTCAGATTTGCCTCCTAATCTAGCAAAAAGGAAAGGGCGTAGAGTTAAACTGAGGCCGGATTGGGAAGAAGTCAAAGAAACGTTTATGTATGAGATCGTGAAAGCTAAATTTGAACAAAATGATCAACTCAAGAATCGGCTTTTACAAACTGGGGAATCAATTTTAATTGAAGGAAACACTTGGGGAGACAGAGATTGGGGAGTTTGTAACGGGATTGGAGAAAACAAGCTTGGAAAAATTCTAATGAGAGTCCGAAATGAACTAAAGGAGGTTTCACTTGGAGGAAAGCAATCAACTTGAATCGCTTTTAAGCAAGATTCAGAGAAAACTAGATACCGTGAAAGAAGCTATAGCGGACAATGATTATCCAAGAGCCAACAGAAACCTAATTAACCTTGCAAATGACAATGAGGAGCTAATGTATCAATGTAGGTTGGCCATGAAAAAGAATGGACTAAACAAAAAGACGAATTAAAAGAACTTAATCGGAGAGTGATTAATTGGCAGCAACCAATGAAGGGAAAGTATTTGAAGCGAATGTTGAAAAATCAGCAAAAGATCAGAGTATATTCTTTTACAGAATTAAAGATGTTAATCCAATGTTTTTAAAGAGAGGGACTGCAGTATCCAAAAATAAATACGATTGTTTCATTCATTATAAAGGGTACTTGTTCCCTGTTGAGATGAAGTCGACAAAGAATAAGTCATTCTCGTTCAGCGAGAAAATTATAAAGCCTCAGCAAATCAAATATCTTACTGAAGCAGCCAAATACCCATACATAATCCCTGGTTTTTTGTTTCAATTCAGGGAACCAGAAAATAAAGTGTATTTCGTACACATTGATGAATTCCTTACATATAAACATATAGCTGAAAATCAGTTAGAACATACATACGAGAATAAAGTTAATAAATCAAGTATTCCGATCAACATCTGTGAAGAGATTGGAACTGAAGTCAGATGGATGAAGAAGAAAGTCAATTATACATATTACTTAAACAAGCTCTGTGATGAGCTTATAAAACAGCATGGTAATAAGACAAGTTTCGAATCACATACCCTTTTGAAAAGGGGTGGTGGTGCTTATTGAAATATGTTCCTGGAGTAAGATATGAACTTGAAAGAGAAAGCAGTCCAAATTGCATTTTAAGTTTCAAAAATGAGCCTAATTACGATCTTATGGCAGAGGCTTTTATAAATTTATATTATAGACTTAAACTAAAAGGAACAGTGGATTGATCCATTGTTCCTTTATAAATTAGAAGGCTTAACAATCTTCAGCTTTACTAAGGTGTAATGGTGGCGGGATCAACCATCCTTTTTCTTTATTAAGACGAAGAACCTTTGCTCCAAGTGCTGCTTTTTGAACATGAAATTGCCCGAACATCATAGCTATATCTTCTCGAATTGATTGCCCCATAATCTGACTACATGAAACTAATCCTGCAGCGATGTCTTTAGACAAAGAAGCAGATATTTCTGGGTTTTGAAAACGAGCCCCCGTTGGAATATCATCTAAACATGCTTTAGGCCGTTCAGGAGGAGTTGGCTGTAAACCGA
The DNA here is from genome assembly GCF_001042485.2 of Bacillus paralicheniformis. Taxonomy (GTDB): domain Bacteria; phylum Bacillota; class Bacilli; order Bacillales; family Bacillaceae; genus Bacillus; species Bacillus paralicheniformis. Next base: position 54,198 of record NZ_LBMN02000036.1, on the reverse strand, counting down.
TACCATTTTGTTTTAATAGAGCTTCAATTTGTTTAATTTCTTGCTGTCCTCCCTGTATGGCTTCTTCAAGTAATTTTTGCAAGTCTCCATCACCAGCATGATTCAACTGTGTTTGATAACTCGCAACCATTCCTTTAGCAGTTGTAAGAAATGACCATGCACCAAAAACTTCACCATAATGCATCGGTTCATCAGTTGGATTTCCACTTAAAATACCCATAAAAACACTCCTTATCGTTTCAAAATTCATTAAAGTTTCTCCTTGCTGTCTATGCTACAAAGTAATTATCTGCTGAATAAGCAATTCTTATTTCTTATGTTGTTCAAATAGCGATCTACACATGAAATAAAAAACACTGTCCCTACCTTTGTCGTTGACGCGCCGGGCGGGGGCGGAAAAATCGCCATACAGCCGAATTACTTGATTTCGCAAAGCCCCGATAAAGTCGTGCTCCGCAATTTTGAAGGCGTCATTACGTCTTATCCTGAGCCTGAGAACTATATTCCGGGAAGAGCTGACGACTATTTTGCCAAAATTTTCCCTGATGTAATGAAGGAAAAAGAGGAGATCGGCATATCGGCAATCTATGCGGATCAAGCTCTTTCATACACACCGGACGGCTTAAAACGGCTTGAAAGAAGGGAGAGCTATTCCACAAGGCCCGATCATGAAACATTGAAAAGCCGCCGGGCAAAGCGCGATGAATTGAAAGAAAAGAAATTCCTTGCTCAGCAAAAAAAAGAAGGCGAAGCTGAGGGGCGTGTGCAATGAAGAGGTGTGAATGGTGCAGTGAAGAAAAAGCCGGGGAAGCCCGCACGGCGGTTTATTGGGAGCTTCCTGACGGGACGAAAGCGATCGAAATCACCGATACACCTGCGGTGGAATGCGAAGGCTGCGGCATGGTCTATCAGGAGGACAATGTCACTTGGGAAATTGAAAATCAGCTGCTCTTGATCGATACAAAAAAACTGCCTTCGTCCGTTTCGTATGATGCGCTGATGAAAACAGAGCGCATATTGAAGCGCAATTACTTTGATTTTTCTTCATGAAGCCGGCTTTTTGCCGGTTTTTTTTGTTTGTATTTTTTCAGACGCCCTGTATAATAGAACATCAAAAGAGGACAGGAGGGGAGACCGTGAAGTCTTTTTACCATTATTTAATGAAATACCGCCATCCGAAACCGAAGGACGCGATCAGCGAATTTGCGAACCACGCTTATCTTGATCACGGATTTCCCAAGACATCAACTCATTACGATGAAATCAGCTCTTACCTTGAGCTTAATGGGGATTATTTATCGTCAATGACGACATTTGATGAGGCTTGGGAGCAATATATTTCGGAAACAAAGCGATAAAAAATCCGCAGTTCTGAATAACTGCGGATTTTTTACGTTCGCCTAAAGCCGGCTGGGCTTTTCGGAAAACTCATCGGGCTTTGTAACCTTAGCCCATGCGAATTAACAGCACTCAGCATACGATAAGCGTAACACGGAAGCTTCAAGGCAAGGGGGAATCCAAATATGAAGTCAAACGCGCCTAAATTCAAAGTCGGGGATGTTGTCGTTGTCGTGATGTACGGGACGGTCGGAACGATTACAAAAGTTCATAAAATCGATAAGCATTTTTTGTATGAAGTCAATCATAATGAAGTGCTTTATTTTGAAACTTCTCTTCAGCTCTACAAAGATTATGACGGGGTCATTGTCGATACGGAAAAGCTTGATATCGAATATGAATTTTTAATCGGGGATGTCGTCTATGTAAAAGATTACGGCAAAGAATTGTTTAAAATCACCGGGCACAGAACGGAAATTTGGAGATATGTGGAGGATGGCTGGGAAGACATCATTTACGAGCTGACCCGTTTGAAAGACGGGGAATGGCTTGAAACCGAAGAAGAAGATTTAACGCTCGTTCTCAGAACTTACGAAATGGACCAGTTCGTCCATCAGCTTCTGTTTGTTCATTATGTCGGCGAAGCCGGACAAGAGCTTGATGAACCGATATCTGAAAAGGTGTTTCTGCCATTCGCGGGGGATCCCGAGGAGCATGAGCATGAGCGCAACATGGCTGTTGCTGTCGTGGATGAGCTGCTTGATATTTACAATGACTATAAAGTATTGTATGAAATGTTTCAGGATGCGGAATATAAAGAAATGATGGAGTTTGTGTTAAGCAGCCTGAAGGAATATTTCAAATGATAAACAACAAATATAAAAAGTAAGGAAAACAGCCGAACACAATCAGGCCGAACATGGCTTTCAAGACCTTCCCCAATACCAGGTCAAACCCTTCTCCGTCAAGTGCTTCAAGCGTTTTTTGGATCATTTTCTTTTCCCCTTCCGGCTTTTGTCTTGTTACGACATGTATATGACAGAGGACAAACATTATGACAAACCGGTTATAAAACCGGATGCCAGCTCATACATCAGAATAAGGAGGCGATCACAATGAAAGAAATTGAACTGATGATAGATACAGAAGAAATCGCTGATTTTTTTTATCTAGAGCTGACAAGAAGAGGCTACATACCGAGCGAGGACGAACTATTCGAAATTGCCGATATCACCTTTGATTATCTGATTGCAAAATGTATGATAGATGAGCATATAGAGGATTGAAAAAAGGGACCGGGGCGCACCTGCTCCGGTTTTTCTTATAAATTTGCCCGGCGGGGGAGCCGGGTGTAAAATGTTTAAAAACAATGACAAGGAGGCACTGATTTTTTCAATGTATAAAGCACTATTTTCAGCCGCTGTCTTTGCAATGATGGCCATTCTTATCCGCATCCCGGCGGTTCAATCGTTTGATGTGAGCGTGATACAGGCTCTCGAATCTGTCAGACACCCGGTTCTCACAGCGTTTTTTAAAGCGGTGACAGAGCTTGGGTCAAGCGGCTTCATGCTGCCGCTGATGCTTGCTTTAACCTTGGTACTTGCCGTCTATAAAAAAGCAGCGGCATCACTGTATCTTTATTTGCTGTTTTTTGTTGAAAGAACGGCCAATGAAGCTTTGAAAGGCTGGGTTGCCAGAGAGCGCCCTTCGATAAACCCGCTCGTGCACGAACCGTCACACAGCTTTCCGAGCGGCCATTCAATGAATGCGGCGAGCATATATCCGTTTATCGCATATCTCTTTTTGCTCTGTATTCCTTTTTTTCAACAACGCAGCCGCGCACTTTACATGTGGACAGGCCTTATCGTCGGACTTATCGGCATCAGCCGCATGTATCTCGGCGTTCATTATATGACAGATGTCATCTCAGGATTTTCTCTCGGTCTGGCGCTGTTTTTCATCTTCAAAAAAATTGGCGAAAAGTACCCGCTTGTTCGACAAAAGTAGTCAAAGGGATTGAGCCGCGAAGCGCCAATTGTATAAAAAAAGGAGGGATCTGTATTGCCGTTAATGTTTCAACTGTTTAAAAAGAAGCTGACACCTTATGATGTGACGATTTTTCAAACGCCTTGCTTTGGTGAAGATAAGGGATATGAAATGGTTTACAGAACGGAAATAAACGGCAGAACCCATGAAGATGTGCTGGAACGGACATTTTCCACTTTCAATGTTTATGACACGGTGCCGAATGATTATAAGGCGAGATTCCTTGCAACAGGCGACATCGTTTTAATCGATGAAGGAAGAAAGGGAAAAACCTATTATAAACTGCTGTCTACGGGATGGAGCAAAATCAACCGCATTTTGCTGCAGTCATCGTAAAGCTGAAAAAACTGCGGAAGCGCTGTCCGCAGTTTTTTTATGTTGTATTCTTTCGTTTTCTGGCGCTGAATTCCTTTTCGTGTGCATCCTCTGCCGCGATGACGTCCTTTGTCGGGATGTGGTTGTTCTTTTTCTGACCGGTGACTCTGTTTCGCTGTTTTTTGCCCATCATTTATGACCTCCTTCCTAAAAAATAGGATGACTAAACGCCCCGCTATTTATCCAAGAGAAAGTCGTCTTTATTCTGTCATATTGATCGCGGCCGGGTAGACATACGGCTGCTTCGGCTCGCTGATCTCCTTCCATCGCTTCGTGCGGATGATCGGGATGACAGCGCCGTTATAAGATGCTTTGCCGAGCGTTCCTTCCAATTCAATCCATGTATCAGGCTGCAATTGCTCAGCGCCGCTCCATTCGGCGAGAAACCCGATCAGGCTGGCGTCTGCGATGCAGTGTGTGATCATAAATCGGGACAGCACGAGCTGGCGTGCGCTCAGCCCCGCTTCCTTATGGACGAAGCCTTTGACCGTGATTTCTTTTCCAATGTAATGATCAAGACGGCTTGTCACTTCATCATAATAGTCTGCAAACATATCGTCATTCATGACAATTCGCTTTTCATGCTTAAATTGCTCCATCTTCCGGTCATACGCCGACTTCGGCATCGCTGAATCGGCGAGCCCCTGCTGAATCTCCGGTGTCATGACATGTTCCTTTTCGCCTTCGGTTTGAGGGGCGATCTCCGTTTTGGTGAGCATCGTCCCTTTATTGGCGGCGACAGACGAATTCAGTACAGCCGGGGAAAGGGTGAATCCGGTGATAAGGGGAAGCGTGATTACGCCATAATGCATCAGCCTGATGAAAAAAGGCTTTGATTCGTCATGATCATGTCCGCAGCCGCAATCTCCAGAGTGGTCATCCTTCACCGTCCAGACCCTTGTCAGCTGAATGATAAACAGAAACGCAAACACACCTGCGGCGATGAGGCTTGTGTAATCGTATTTCGGATTGATCAGCTTATTAATTTCCCCTGTGTAATGGAGCTTGAAAATAAAGACGGAAAAAGCCGCCAACACGAGTGCGCGCAAAAATTGCCGAGGCTGAAAAACCATTGGTGAAACCTCCTTTCTAAAGCAAACTGACAAATTTGATACAAACATAGACAACAACTGTGATCAGAACAGACAAACAAATGACGAACTTCGGCTTAAACGCATGCAGCATCATGACCGTATTTTTTAAATCGAGCATTGGTCCGTATACGAGAAAAGCAAGGATGGACGAAGAAGGAAACAAATTGGAGAAGGAGGCGCCGATAAATGCATCCGCTTCAGAGCACAGTGATAAAAAGTAAGCCAGTCCCATCATGACCAATGCCGAGTCGAGCATGCCCCCTCCGAACAAAAACAGCGATTTTAACGGGAGGTAGGTTTGCACAAGTGCGGCAATTAAAGCGCCGATAATCAGAAACCTTCCCATATCAAAGAATTCGTCAACAGCGTGTTTCAGCATATCAAATAGCTTTTCCGAAAAAGGGGATTGTCTGCCGGAATGGGCGCAGTGTGCAGCTGTTATGCTGCTTTCCGTTTTCAGCTGGCTGGAGCGGAACATCATGCTGATCGCAAAAGCGATGATGACCGCTGCGGCAAAACCGACAGCAACCCTTAAAACGGCCATTCGCAAATCATTGCCAAATGCCATAAAAGTGGATAAGATGACAATCGGATTGATCAGCGGACCTGTCAACAGAAAGCCGACGCCGGCGTAGATGGGAACGCCTTTTGAGACGAGCCTTCTCACGATCGGGACAATTCCGCATTCGCAAGCCGGAAAACAAGCGCCGAGCAAACAGCTGACAATTACTCCTGAAAACCTGTTTTTTGGAAAAAGCGAGCGGATGTGCTCTTCAGTTACAAAAATCTGGATGAAACCGGCGATCAATACCCCGATTAATACAAAGGGAAGAGCTTCGATTAAAATGCTGATGAAAATCGTATTCAGCTGCTGAACGGAAGCCGGAATCTGGAAGGGGAGGCCTGCGGCGAGCGATCCGCCGGCTGACACAAGGCATAGCAAAACACCGATGACAACAAGCCCGGTAAAGTCGATTAAATAACTATTAAGTGAACGAAACATCACTTTTCCTCCATCCTGAAATAGCTAATCGTAATGATTCTTTTTTAAAGGTATGCCTGTCCTTTTTTAAACATGACAACAAAAGAATGATGCCGAAGCGTTGCAGGGCTTTATTTTCTTTTTCCGCGATGTTGGTTTATAATACATATGCGAGTGGATGCTGCAATCATCATCACCAATCAGCTTTAAAAAGGCAGGAGGAATATTCATGAGCGTACATATTGGCGCAGAAAAAGGACAAATTGCAGAAACGGTGCTGCTGCCGGGAGACCCGCTGCGTGCAAAATATATCGCTGATACATATTTGGAAAACGTTGAATGTTATAACGAAGTACGGGGAATGTACGGCTTTACGGGCACTTATAAAGGAAAGCGCGTTTCCGTACAGGGGACAGGCATGGGTGTGCCGTCTATTTCAATTTATGTCAATGAACTGATCAGAAGCTATGATGTGAAAAACCTGATCCGCGTCGGATCGTGTGGTGCGATCAGAAAAGACGTCAATGTAAGAGATGTCATTCTGGCAATGACTTCATCAACCGATTCGCAAATCAACAGAGTGGCATTCGGATCGATCGACTTTGCGCCCTGCGCAGACTTCGGCCTGTTAAAAGCTGCTTATGACGCTGCAAGTGAGCGGAACATCCCGGTTACGGCAGGGAACGTGTTTACGGCGGATCAATTCTATAATGACGACAGCCAAATTGAGAAGCTTGCCAAACATGGAGTGCTTGCGGTCGAGATGGAAACGACGGCGCTTTATACATTAGCTGCGAAATTCGGCCGAAAAGCCCTCTCCATTTTAACGGTCAGCGATCACGTTATTACCGGCGAGGAAACAACGGCAGAAGAAAGGCAGACGACCTTTAATGATATGATTCTGCTGGCTCTGGATACCGCATTGTAACCAGATACATGCACTGAAAAAGGATGGATTCGAATGAACGGAAAGTACAAATACGTGACGATTGCTTCATTGCTGAGTGCAGCGGTTCTGCTTGGCACAGGATGTACCATGACTGAACAGAAGCAAAATGACACGGCTAAAACACAGAACACTGCAAATGCAAGCAAAGATGCGAAAGACCAAAAGGACGACAGCAGCCTGGAAGATCAGGAGTTCATACTTGAGAGCAAGTATTTTAATCAAATTAAAGATGTAGACGGGCTGCCGACGATTCAAAATCCGGAAAACATACTGGCGCTTGTCAATAAAGAATACGCGCTTCCCGGCAACTATGCACCGAGCGACCTGACAGTGCCTGATGTCGCATTTTCTTTTACCGAGGATATCGACAAGCGGTATATCAGAAAAGAAGCCGCCAAAGCGCTTGAAGAGATGTTCAGTGCCGCGAAAAAAGAAGGCTATGAACTGGCTGCGGTGTCCGGCTACAGATCCTATGACAGACAAAAAGCGATCTATAACAACGAAGTGAGCCAAAAGGGAGAAGAAAAGGCGAAAGAAGCTGTGGCATATCCGGGTCAAAGCGAGCATCAGACAGGACTTGCGATGGATATTTCCAGCAAAAGCAACGGCTTCGCCTTATCAGAGGATTTCGGCAATACGAAAGACGGACAATGGGTCGAGAAGAACGCCTACAAATACGGCTATATCATCCGTTATCCGAAAAACAAAGAAGACATTACGAAATATAAGTATGAACCATGGCACCTGCGCTATGTAGGCAAAAAAGCGGCTAAAGTCATCCAAGAACACGGCTTGACGCTTGAAGAGTATTTTAAACAGGTGAAAAAGATATAAAAGGGAAAAGGCCGATAGATATCGGCCTTTTCATGTTACCAAAAAAACAAACCTGCAAGGGCCACACCGGCAATTAAACCAAGGCCAAGTCCGTATACAGGGCCCCAACCCCATCCGCCGCCGTAATATCCGTAGGCGAATCCGCGGCCTCCCCGTCTGATCATCGGGGCGATATACACTTTGCTTGGTGATACACGGACGATTCTTCCGACATGGACGCGGCCTCCTTTGTCGGTGATTCTCGCAACTCTGCCAACATTTTGGTGGCAAAACCTATAATATCGGTCCACTTGAATGCTCCTTCCATCATCTAATCTATTCTATTCCTAGTCAGCTTATGACAGTTTCAATAGAAAAGGTTGGACGAAAGAAGGAGGACAAATGATGGTTTATAGATGTGATATAAAAATAATATGATCAAGAGAATCCCGGTATTTTTCCAGGTAATGCAGGTGTTTTTCCATTGTTTCATAGTTTTTGTCGGAAATCGAAGGCGACAAATCCATTTCGACGGCGTCATCAGGGTCTGCTGCGTCTTCCAATAGGACAGGGATGATGCTAACCTTTGAAAATCCTTCTTCCCGCAGGACATTGACCCATTCATTCTCGGCATATAAAGCGGTGAATCCGTAAAAGTCCGTGATTTCTTTTTTGGCTTCGTCTGTCAGAGCGTTGCCTTCCTTAAGGCACACTTCGATCGCGATCAGCATCCCTCCGGGTTTTAAAATCCGCCGGATTTCCTGTAAAGCGGACCGGATATCTGTGAAGCTCAGTACAGATTCAGATAATACACAGGCAAAGCTTTCAGACTGAAACGGCATTTCCTCGAGGGGAGAGTGGACAATCGGAATGGATAGCTGTTCTTTTTTAAAACGCTGTCGGGCTTTATCGATCATGACTGGGTCGGCGTCAAGGGCAGTGACAGGAAACAGCAGCTGCCCCAAATAAGCGGCGGTCTGGCCGGTTCCGCAGCCTGCATCAAGAATCGGCTGCTCAGGGTCGATGCCAGCTTTGGCGAGCACTGCCTTTGACAGGGACATACCGCCAGGATGAGCGGATGAGACGCCGAAGCTGGCAAGCATGTCTAAATAATCGCTCAAATTGAGATCCCTCCTTTTTTGTATGCATATGCAAAAAAGGAATAATGGTTGAAAAACGATCGAATGCCAGCAGCCCGGAAAATCGGATCCTGAGTAATTCGAGTTGACGAATAAAGATTCGTCCATGATAATATGGTAAGAAGAAAAGGTGGTGTTCGTTTGAAACAGCAGTTAAAACTCTTTTTGGCTGTATTGATTACGGCTGTCGCCGCCTCCGCACTGACGCTTTATCTGGTGGGCAAAGGCAGCGGCGGTTCAGTATATTCCGCTTCAGACTCCGAGAAATTCGAAAAGCTGATGGCGGCGTACGACAAAATCAAGAGCGACTATTATCAAAATGCAGACGATGAAAAGCTGACTGACGGGGCAATTAAAGGGATGCTTGGAGCTTTGGACGATCCATATTCAACATACATGGATAAGAAAGAAGCTAAAAGCTTTGAAGAAAGCATTACCTCTTCTTTTGAAGGAATCGGCGCCCAAGTAGAAGAAAAAAATGGACAAATTCTAATCGTCGCGCCTATTAAAGGATCTCCCGCAGAAAAAGCCGGCTTAAAGCCGCATGATGAAATTCAGAAAGTGGACGGCAAAAGCGTAAAAGGCAAGACCGTCAACGAAGCGACAGCAATGATCCGCGGCAAAAAAGGCACGAATGTCAAGCTTGTTCTCAACAGGGGAGGCGTCGGCCAAATCGATGTTACGATTAAGCGCGATACGATTCCGATCGAAACGGTGTACTCTAAAATGATCGGCGGCAACATCGGTGAAATCCAAATTACGTCTTTCTCTGAAAATACCGCTAAGGAACTGACGAAAGCCATTGATGACTTGTCTGAAAAAGGTGCGGAACGATTTGTGCTTGACCTCAGAGGAAATCCCGGCGGCCTGATGGACCAAGCGATTATGATGAGCAACATGTTTGTCGATAAAGGCAAAACCATTATGCAGGTTGAATCCAAAAACGGGAAAAAAGAAGTGTACAAAGCTGAGAAGGAACGAAAAGTGAACAAGCCGACCGTCGTTCTCGTCAACGGAGGAACGGCAAGCGCCGCTGAGATCATGGCAGCAGCACTTCACCAGTCTTCAGGCATCCCGATTGTGGGTGAAAATACGTTTGGAAAAGGAACGGTTCAAAATGCGGAGAGCTTCTCCGACGGATCGACCGTCAAGCTGACGATTGCCAAGTGGCTGACGCCAAATGGTGACTGGATTCACGAAAAAGGAATCAAACCTCAATATAAAGCGGAGCTCCCAAGCTATGCTAAACTGCCGTACCTGGATTCCAAAAAAGAGTATAAGGCAGGCAGCACCGGAGACGAAGTGAAAGCTGCCCAGCAAATGCTCCAAGCGCTCGGCTATAAGCTGAATGCGACGGGAGCATTCGACGCACAGACGGAGGCTGCCGTTAAGGCTTTTCAAAAAGACCAAAAGCTGAAAACGACAGGCATCCTAACGGGCGAGACGACGATCAGCATGACAAGTAAGCTGCAGGCTAAGCTTGCTGACAATGATACGCAGCTGGATAAAGCGATAGAGATCTTAAAAAAAGAAAAATAAAAGAAACCCTTGCGCTCACACGAAGCGCAAGGGTTTTTTAGTGATCAAGCGCTTTTTTGCACATCCTTCTTAGCATGGAACAAAAAGCTGATCACAGAATTGTGTTTTACATTTTTCACAAAAAACGGATTCAACAAGACAACGGTCAAAAGGTTGGCGGTAAGCCCCCAGAAGCCTTCGTAAATGCCGAAAGTGGCACCTGTTAAATAAACGGTAAATGTAACGGCCAGGCCGATGAGAAGACCGATGATCGTCGCTTCCTTCGTCTGGTTTTTCCAGAACAGGCTGATGACGATGGCAGGGAATATCTGCACCATGCCTGATACACCGAGCAGCTGAAGCGTTACAAGCGCTGCCGGGAACAGCATTCCGAATAAAAGGGCCAGACCGATGACGACGAATACCATCGAGCGGGTGATGATCGTCAGCTTTTGTCCCGAAACGCGGGGGTTGATCAAATCGCGGTATAAATTGTTAGCGAATAGGTTGGATGCCCCTATCGCCATAATCGAACACGGGATCAGACTTGCCAGGGCAATCGTTGAATAGGCGAATCCTTGCGTGACGCCGCCGTAGGAACTTTGAATTAAATACAGCAATGCAAATCTCGGGTTAATGTCATCAGGAAGTACGAGAAATGCGATAAAGCCTAAGAAAATGACTAAAATCAATACAATATTGTACAACGGCAGAAACATACTGTTCTTTCTGAGTGCATCCGCGCTGTTCGCCGTGAAAACGCCTGTCGCCGCATGGGCCCACATGAACAGAGCAAACGCGGAAACGATCGATGCCGTGATGAACCAGGCGATTCCGCGAGGTCCGTCAGAAGGGATTGTCAGCATATGCGGCGCTTCATTTGCCAGCTTGTCAATCATCGGCGTCCAGCCGTTAAAATGGATGAGCGGCAACGAAACGACCATAAACAGCATCATCACCCAAACTAAAATGTCTTTAATAATGGCAGTGTATGTAGGACCTTTGATGCCGCTGAAAAACGTATAAAGCGCGACAAGGACGAACGAAATGATTACGACGACATTGACGTTAATAAACCCTGTACCCGCGATTTGAAGCGTATCCTGAATTCCGCTGAGCTGCAGGCAGATATACGGGATCAGCATTAAGACGCCGACAATCGCAACAAGCGAAGACAGGAGCTTGCTGCTGAAGCGCTCCCTTGCATAATCGGCCAGCGTTGTGAGCTGGTGCACTTTCGCAACCTTCCAAATCTTCGGCAGAAAAAAATAGGCGATGAAATAGGCCAAAACCGAATAAGGAATCGCGAAAAAAGCGACGCTTCCGCTTGTAAAAGCGGTGCTTGTCAATCCTAAAAACGTGTAGGCCGTATACAAGTCGGCACCCACAAGAAACCAGACGAGCAGCCCTCCGAAACGCCTTCCGCCGACAGACCACTCTTCAACCGATTTCCGCGACTGCTTATTGCTGCCGGCGATAAACCCGATACAGACCACGGTCAAAATAATGCCGGCGGTGATGAGGAGCGCTGTTAAATTTCCCTGCATCACTCATAACCTCCGTTTCTTTTCTCAAATCTGTAAATCGCAAATGTGATCATCGGTGTCAGCACAATCCACAGCACCAGCCAAAAATGAAAAAATGGAAGTCCGAAAACGATCGGATCAATCCGGTTTACAAATGGTAGCAAAGCAAGCTGCCCGATAAAAGGGATGATGAACAAAACCCATTTAAAAAGCTGTTGATTCACCTTTTTTCCTCCTTTAGCGATTTTAATGTTCATAATCATAGCAGTTGTCAGATTTAATCACAAGATAATTATTAGAAAAAAGTGATTTTTTAAATTATTTAAACAGGCGTTCTGGCTTGCATATTCGAAAGTATAACTTTACAATAATTAATATCTTGAATTCGAGATAAAACAGAATGAAGAGGATCACCATGCAGGAGACTGCTGAGTAAAAGAATGGGAAAGAGACGGGCGAACGGGGGCTTTTTGATTGATGAACCGCTGGAAAGCACCGGCGCAATGACATCGCTGAAACAAAATGGGAAAAGGAGTGAAAGGAAATGAATCATATATATGAGAAAGGGAATTCTGATACCACCCTGTTGTTATTGCATGGAACAGGGGGAAACGAACACGATCTTCTGCCGATCGGCAGGATGATTGATTCCGATGCAAATTTACTCGGAGTCAGGGGAAATGTGCTGGAAAACGGAATGCCCCGTTTTTTCAGGCGCTTGAGAGAAGGGGTGTTTGACGAGAAAGATTTGATCGACCGGACGGATGAATTAAAAGCGTTTTTAGATGAAGCCGCAAATGAATTTCACTTTGACAGGAGCCGGGTGGTCGCAATCGGTTATTCAAACGGCGCCAATATCGCGGGAAGTCTGCTGTTCCGTCATGAACGTGTACTGAAAGGGGCGATTTTGCATCATCCGATGGTTCCGTTTAGAAATCGCAAGCTCCCTGATATGACAGGCCTGCCCGTGTTCATTGGAGCCGGCAAAACAGACCCCCTCTGCCCACCGCAGGAATCAAGCGAGCTTGCCGGCTATTTCACAAACGCCGGCGCCCAAGTGCTCCTTCACTGGGAAAGCGGCGGTCATCAGCTGACACACAGCGAGATCGACCAGGCGAAAATCTGGTATGAAAAGCATATAAAAGCATAAAAATAAACCTTAGTCCTTTTTGGGGACTAAGGTTTTTAGCGTGTTTACAGCCATGTAGATACGTCAGACACATCAAAACGATTGCTTTTGTGCGCAGGTTTGACCGGTTTTCCGATCGAAATCAGCATGACCGGTACATAACGTTCATTGATGTTGAATTCTTTAACGAACGCTTGCTTGTCAAAGCCGCCCATCGCGCATGTGTCATAGCCCATAGCTTTAGCCGCAATCATCAGCTGCATGGCCGCGAGCGATGCGTTAGTAAAGGCGGCGTCTCTTGCAAATCCGCTGTTTTGATAAGCGCCGTTGATTTGTCCGAGCAGCGTGTTTTTAATGTCTTCAGTCATATAACCTGCTTCTGTCAGAGGGCCGTATACGGCTTCACCGTTCAGGTTCGCTTGTAAGTCTCCAAGCACGGCTACAACCGCAGATGCCTGGCTGACTTGTTTTTGGTTGAACGCGATCGGAAGGAGCTTATCTTTTGATTCTTGGCTGTGGAAGACTGTAAAATGCCAGTGCTGCAGATTCCAGGCTGACGGAGCCTTTGTTGTGACGCTCAGCAGCTTTGTCAGCTCCTCTTTGGAAATGGAAACGCTTGTGTCATATTCTTTAATCGAAGTACGCTCTTCCAGAATGTTGAGAGCAGTGTTTTCTTGTGAAGACATGTGACTTCCTCCTTTGGGCTAAACATGTTATGATAGAGTCAGACAAAAAGTTAGAAACTTACTTTTTGTAACTTTATTGAGTATTTTAATGGCACACATTATATTTGTCAACTGGATATGGAGGGGTGAGAGAATTGGGGTTTACAATGTGTCCTAGAATGGAAGCCGCCTTTTCTTTACTCGGCAAACGATGGAATGGATTGATCATCCATGTATTGTTGGATGGACCTAAACGGTTTAAAGACTTGACCGAAATGATACCGATGATTAGCCAAAAAATGCTGGCTGAACGTTTAAAAGAGCTCGAACACTGCAAAATAATCGAGCGCCAAGTGCTGCCGGAAACGCCGGTAAAAGTCATCTATCAATTGACAGACAAGGGAACGGCGCTAGAGCCTGTCCTCAGAGAGATACAAACCTGGGCCGAGCATCATTGCGATCCGGAAGGGAGCTGACCGGATTGACTAGTAAAGAAACAGTCGTCATTACAGGCGGGGCCAGAGGCATCGGAAGAGACCTTGTGACCGCCTATGCTCAAAAAGGTTTTATCGTCGTATTCGCCGATTGAAGGAAGAGGGTGAACAGCTTGAAAAAGAGCTGACCGCTTCCGGAGCGCGGGTTCAGTTTGCAGCTTGTGATGTGGGATCTGAAGAAGATGTGAAACAGCTGATGCAGGAAGCTTCCCGAAACGGCCGTTCGATATCTGCGCTCATTAATAACGCGGGCAGATCAGTTTGGAAGTCCCCTTATGATTTGACGGCGGAAGAATGGGACGATGTGCTGAATACCAATTTGAAAGGCGGGTTTCTTTGCGCAAAAGAAGCCGCCAAAAAAATGAAAGAAGCGAAAACAGGCGGAGCCATCGTCAATATCGCTTCGACAAGGGCGTTTATGTCCGAGCCTGACTCGGAAGCCTATGCCGCGTCAAAAGGGGGCTTAATCGCTTTGACTCACGCATTGGCCGCGTCTTTAAGCAAAGATTCAATCGTCGTCAACAGCATTTCCCCGGGATGGATCGAAACCGGTGATGATACTGCCCTGCGGCCTATTGACCACGAACAGCATTTGTCAAACAGGGTCGGCCGCCCTCAGGATATCGTCAAAGCATGCTTTTACTTGGCCGATCCGGACAATCGCTTTGTCACCGGTACAAACTTGACGGTGGACGGCGGAATGACAAAAAAAATGATTTATGAAGAATAGCCCAAACGTTTCCCGACTTTATGAATACCTTTACTATAGGCAGACATAAAGGAGGATAAAAGCCAATGAACCCTCATATGCTTTATTCGAGATCAGGTCCTGCCGGATACCCGGCCAGATTCCCGGCCAGATTCCCGTTATTCTGGGGTTTTGGAGCGCCGCTTGTCGGCGGATTGCTGGGCGGATTTCTCGGAAGCGCGATTTTTAACTACCCAAGACCTTACGCTTACCCGCCGCCATACCCGGGACCTTACGGCGGCACGCCTTATTACGGCTATGGGTCAGCTCCTGGGGCCGTTCCGTACGGAGGTGTTCCGGGCGCAGCTCCATTCAGAGGGGCGGGACCGGGCTATTGATCAATAAGCCAATTGTTGCTGGCATCTAAATGCCGGATGTCCAATATGAAGCGGCGGCCAAAGCTTGCGAATCTTTTCGCCTTTGGCCGCCGTCTCATTCTTTCCGGATCGATCAGTCAGGGAACTGTACTTTTCCAGGTACGGTATATGCGCTTGACGTCCCGTTTTCCGGCAGTTTTTTGATCGTGTCTTTTACGACTTTTCCTCGGATATCTGTAATTCTGACTTTAAGCGGACTTGTCCCAAGATTGGTGCTGACGAAATGGTTGTAGTCCGTTTTCTCCATATTGATCCACTTTCCGCCTTTGTAATATTCCATTTTCATGACGGGATATTTGTGATTTCTGACTTGGATTGCCGCCCACCACTGGCTGCTGCCTTCTTTGATCCGGTAAGTGAAATTGCCGGTAATCGGCGCTTTGACTACACGCCATTTAATGTTGATTTTGCCGTCTTTCATATCGCCGATCTGGCGAAAAGCGTTCGGTGAAAGGTCAAGAGCTCCCGGCGCGCCTTCAGGATACAGATCGGTCACATAGACGGTCGTTTTTCCTTTCGGCCCTTCAACCCGCAGATAGGCACCGGCAAGAGCTGCTTTCACTCCGCGGTAATTCATATCTGTCGGATTTAAAGCGGTGATCTTCATATTGGACGGAATAGGATCCAAAAGCAATGCACCGCCGGAGTAACCCGACCCCGTGTAAGTGGCGTAGCCCTTATGCAGTGAGTTGTATGCTGCAGAAGCTTGAGGTGAAAAACAAAGGATCGTCAAAAACATGGCTGTGATCAATAAGCTGATTTTCTTTTTCATATCCATCCTCCTGTTTTATAAATTGAGAACCATTATCATTATAAGGACTAACTGACAACAGCCGAAAGAGCAAATAGTTACAGAGATTTTTTAAGGAATAATGACTAACACCGTCGAAATGTAAAAGTTCAGCCGCATGTCAGGCAAATGAGGTGATCATCCTTGAGGACTAGTGTTAAAATGGTACAGGAAGAAAAAAAACAGCCTGCTTTGCCAAGCTGGCCGTTTTCAAAACGTGATGTCGATTTCAGACAGGTTAAAGTCCTCATTTTTTAAGAACATCACTTCTAAAATGCCGTCTTTAAATATTGCTTTCGTACCCTTTCTGCGCACTAGAGAGGGGAGAACGACTTTTTCCTGCCGCCCTTTTTCAGGGTAGTTTTCTATGATCAGGGTTTGTGAAGTATGTTTAATTTTCAGAAGGTTAAGCTGTTCTTTGGTGAGCGGTATTTTAACAAATACATGGCTTGTCGTTTCAAAAATATCAATCGGATCAGATTCATCTGCCGCCTGTGTTTCTTTTGAGAGAGGGTCACGAAAAGGAAATTGAACTGCATACCCCGGTCCGAAAACGCTTTTCATCATGTGGTGGATATATTGCTCCACATCTTTCGGGTCAGCGTTTTTTAATCCGTCCTTGGAAAACTGCTGAAATGGAAAAAAGCGTTGCCAATCAAACACGATCACACTTCCTTTCACATAGACGGTACAGTATATGCAAAAAAGTGCGGAAAGTGATGAGAAGAAAGGAAAGAAACAGACATGAATCATTCATCTCAAACGAAAGGAATCATTTACACAGCGCTTTCTTATCTGCTGTGGGGGCTCCTTCCTTTATATTGGAAAGTGCTCGATCAGACGGCTGCGCTCGATATATTGGCGCACCGGATTATCTGGTCATTTGTTTTCATGTGCGGCGTGCTTCTCGTTTTGCGGCAGTGGAAAAACGGAGTTAAAGCATTTCGCGCGCTTTCGGGAAACCGAAAGGAATTTGTACCGCTCATTTTGTCGTCCGTTCTGATTTCGATCAATTGGTATGTCTACATATGGGCTGTCAGCAACGGCTATATTCTTGAAGCGAGCCTGGGCTATTACATCAATCCGCTCGTATCGATCGTGCTCGGAATTGTCTTTTTAAAGGAAAAGCTGACGCGGATGCAGGGAGCGGCAGTTCTTCTCGCTGCCTTCGGCGTGCTTATTTCCGCCTTCCAGTACGGTTCCGTGCCGTACATCGCCCTGATACTTGCATTCAGTTTCGGGCTCTACGGACTGGCGAAAAAGCGGACATCGCTCTCAAGCGCCATAGGACTTACCCTGGAAACGATGATGATCGCTCCGGTTGCAGTGATCTATCTGTTGTTCTTCAGCCATCCGGAAAAGGCTCAAGCCGCTTCAGGGAGCATCGGCATGATGGTACTGCTGTTTTTGGCAGGAGTGTTAACTGCGATTCCGCTGCTTTTATTTGCGGAAGGTGCGAAAAAACTTCCGCTTTATCAAGTCGGCATTTTGCAATATATCGCTCCGACCATTACATTATGCTTAGGCGTGTTCGTCTACCATGAACCGTTCAGCAGCAGTAAGGTCTTTACGTTTACCTGCATATGGGCGGCGCTGATTTTGTTTACACTTTCGCAATTTCAATGGAAGAAACCGGAGAAGGTATTTTTAAAAAGAAAAAATTCCTTTCATCCGTAAGCCCTTTTTCTTTTCAATAAGCACTGATTATGTATAATTAAACATTATTGAAGCAATTCGGAGGTTATTCCGTCATGGCAGACGAACTAGAGCTTTTCCGGGCGTATAAAACCCTTTGGAAAAACCGGACGATGGACGGAGAAGGCAGGCAGGCGCTTCATCGGGCGATTGATGATGAGTTGAACGACCTCCGCACCCATCCAAGGCTCAGAAAGACGAAGCACGAAAAATACTATCAATCAATCCGGCGCATTGTGAATTCACAATTGGAACCAGATATGAAGCTCAAGCTGATTGAATGGCATACGGAACGATTGGAGTTATTAACAAACGAAGAAAGCAGGGAGTAACATGAAAGCAATAATAAAAGAAGATGTGCAGGCTTCTTTGGAAACATTTTTAAACCAGCCTGTTTACATTCATTTGGAGACGACAACCGGATCGTATTCCGCGCATAAAGATGAGCAGAACATGACCGTGGTGGCGTATATCAGAAACGCGAAGGTGACATGCTCCCGCGCCAAAATCACGGGCGAGGGGCCATTTCGCGCCGGTTTGAAAATCGAAGACGGCTGGATCTACGCCGAAGGCCTGACGGATTATACGGTTGATGATGAAGGAAGGTTGCTTCTCGCCGGCTATTTGCCGGGCGGCAAACTCGCCATTTCGCTTCAAATCAGCAAAAAGCCATTTGCAGTCTAAAAAGAAGGTGTTATAGATGAAAAAACATTTACTCGTGATCTTGCCGCATCCTGACGATGAATCTTTCGGAGTCGCCGGCTTGATCGCCTTAAACCGAAAAGAAGATATACCTGTAACATACGCGTGCCTGACGCTGGGCGAGATGGGAAGAAATATGGGAGACCCGCTTTTTGCCAACAGGGAAACCCTTCCGCTGCTCAGAAAGCAAGAGCTGATCGACGCCTGCAGGGAAATGGATGTACAGGACTTGCGCATGCTCGGATACCGCGATAAAACGCTCGAATTCGAGGATGAAGAAAAACTGGCCGAGCGAATAGAGGCTGTCATTGATGATGTAAACCCGAGCCTTGTTGTGACGTTTTATCCGGGACACGGCGTTCATCCTGACCATGATGCGTGCGGTGCCGCGGTTATCAGGGCATTATCGCGGAAAAAGAAAGAAGACCGGCCGCGCGTCTTATGCATGGCCATCACCCACCACAGGGAAGAGGTTCTTGGCAAACCTGACGTCGTTCTTGATATCAAAGAAGCCGCAGATATTAAAATGAACGCGCTCAAAGCACATAAATCTCAAACAGGCGGCTTTATGAAAGAAATGGAGAAAAAACTCGCCAATGGCGAGCCGGTTGTTGAGACATGGTTTGAAAAAGAAACATTTTGGACCTATAAATGGAATGATTAAAATGATCAAAAAAGGTGTCGGGCATATGAGCCCGGCACCTTTTTACACGCTTTGAGTGTGAATATAGCGGTTTTGAATGCGTTTGAGCCTGAAAAACAGCCCGACTGCACCGGCTGCGAGCCCCGTGATCAGTCCGATCCAGTACCCGAAAGCTCCGAATGAAGTATACGTTCCGATCACAAAACCGACCGGAAGCCCGATAATCCAATACGAGACGAGAGCTGTGACAAGCGTGTAGTTAACATCTTTATATCCTCTGAGCGCTCCTTGAATCGGAGCGGCGATGGCATCTGACAGCTGAAAAAACAACGCAAACAGCAAGAAGTCCTTTGTCAGAAGCAGCACATCCCGGTCAGCCGCATACAAACCGGCAATTTGCTCTCTGAACAGTAAAATGATGAGTGCGGTGAATAATGAAAAACCGACCGCTATTGAAATGCCGAGATAGCTGTAAGTTCTCGAGTCTTTAAACCGTTTTGCTCCGGCCTCAAAGCCGACGACAATTGTCAGCGTCATCGATACGCTCAATGGAAGCATGTAAAGAAGCGAAGCGAAATTCATTGCCGCCTGATGGGAAGCGATCGTGACCGTGTCAAAATGGCTCATCAGCAAAGTGACAGCTGCGAATATACTCGTCTCAAAGAAGATGGCGAAACCGATCGGAATGCCGATCTTCAGCAGTTTCATACTTTCAGCAAAAGAAAATGAATAGAATGTTCCAAAAATCCTAAACTGGTGAAACGGCGTCTTTTTGTGGACGATGTATAAAGAGATCAGACAAATGCACCAATATGTGATGGCGGAAGCCATACCGGCTCCTGCTCCTCCAAGCTTTGGAAAGCCGAAGTTCCCGAAAATGAACAAATAATTCAAAACAAAATTAATGGGCAGAGAACAGAGCGTAACCAGCATCGTCACCCGCGTTTTTCCGAGTGAATCAATAAAGCAGCGCATCACATTGTAAACAAACAGTGGCAATATGCCGAGCCCGATGCTGATTAAATATTGCTTTGCGATGACCGCTACCTTCTGTTCAAGATCGAGATTCTCAAGCACCGGATCAATCAGTAAGTACCCGGAGACGATCACGGCAATGCTGATGATTCCGGCCACATAAATCGATTGAATAACAGTATAAGGGACATCCTTTTGCCGCTTGGCCCCCATCAGTTGGGCGACCATCGGTGTTACAGCTGTCAAAATGCCGGCAAGCCCTGTATAAACCGGGGTCCACAAACTCGAGCCGATTGCGACGCCGGCGAGGTCGGCGGCACTGACTTTGCCTGACATCACCGTGTCGAGAACCGTAATGAGCGACAGTCCCGCTTGCGTAATCAAAATCGGAATTAAAATCGTTAAAAACTGCCTTGTTTTCTCCCGCAAATCCTTTGTTTCCCTCATATCAGTTCCCCGTTTCTTTTGGATAACGAGAGAAATTATAACACGTTATGTATAAAATGCAATAAATGTCTGTTCAATCTTTTTTCGCCTGTTTTGCTTTTTTAAACATTTGCACATAAATAAAGGAAAGAGAAAGAATTCCTAAACACGTACATAAATATTGACATATTTTTTGAATGGTCAAGAAGATTCACCTCCATATCTTAAAATGCGTCATAAAAGGAGGAAACATGCATGAAAGCGGCGGTAATAAACCGGAAGTTTTTTTATGTGTTTTCTAATAGTAAATAACGACTATTGATATACAAAAACGAATGAGTATTAAGTGTTAATTTTACATTTATCTTTATATTAAGATAGGAAATAAGAATCTATAGATGAAATAGTAAAACGCCGTTCGATCTAAAAAAAGATACTCCCAATTCCGGATGTTGGCAAAAAAAATGTATGATATAGTCAATTTATGGTTTCGTGGAGGAATTTGTGCTGAAATGTAGAAATGTATAAGTGATCCTGATCTTTGCTTTTCGATTAGGCAATAGATGAGGATTGATCGGCGATTTACGGTAAACTAATGAATAAGAATACGCAGTTTTTACACCCTCAACTTGAACGCTGGGCTTGACCGTTTGATCCGAAAAAGAAAATCGGCTGTAAAACGGCACAGAAATCCGCATGTTACGGCGTCTATTCGGGCTGTTTCGGCACATGCAGCATATCCAGTTAACTCCTTCTCGCTGTTTTTCACCATGAACCTCTGATTTTAAAACAACTGATCATCGTATTTCCGAAAACTTAAAACTCAAACCTTTGCAAAAAAAGCACCCGATATCTCGAGCATTGAAAAAAGTGTTGATTTTTGTCAATGTGCCTATCAGTCTGTATTTTTAATAAGAAATTTGTAAAAAGGCAAAAAGACTATTAAAAAAATATAAATTAGACCGATACAAATCGTGAATTGCATTTTTTGCTTAAGAATATAAAAGGGGGCTTTCAGCCAAAGGCCATCCATACGGTGATCAGATCACCTGCCTGACCGGCTGGATAAAGTCTTAAGCAATGGCAAATGTAATGGCATACATAGAGAGAACGAAAATGAAACGGGAGGTTAAGAGGTTATGAAGAAGAAGATAGCAGTAGGTTTGGCGGCCTCTGCGGTAGTTGGAACTTCATTGGCGGCGTCACCGGTAGAAGCCCAAACCATCAAGGTGAAAAGCGGAGACTCACTGTGGAAGCTTTCAGCTGAGTACAATACCAGTGTTTCGGCACTTCAATCAGCCAACAATCTTTCATCTACAGTTATTTATGTCGGACAAACTTTAAAAGTACCGGACGGCAAGTCAAAAAGCAGCTCACAGACAAAATCCGCAAGTTCCAGCTCAAGCACTGCAAAGTCAACTTACACAGTGAAATTAGGAGATTCCTTGTGGCTGATTGCCAAAGACTACAAAACAACCGTAAAAGAGATTAAAAACTTAAACGGTCTGAGCAGCGATATGATTTACCCAGGACAAAAGCTGGTTATTAAAGGAAGCGCGAAAAACACCGGTTCCAGCTCTGGCTCAAGTTCGAGTTCCAGTTCGAAATCATCCAGCTCATCCTCAAGCTCGCAAAGTTCAAGCAGCACATACAAAGTCAAATTGGGCGATTCTTTATGGAAAATTGCCAATAATTTGAATATGACAATCGCCGAAATCAAAACGCTGAACAACTTGAAGTCGGACACGATCTACCCGAACCAGGTTCTTAAAGTGAAAGGAACCGTTTCCAGCGGAAGCAAAACATCTTCTGGTTCGTCTTCAAATTCTTCATCAAGTAAAACGAACACAAGCAGCAGTTCAAAAACGACCACTTACACGGTTAAACCAGGCGATTCTCTGTGGAAAATTGCAAATTCGATGAATGTGACAGTACAAAGCATCAGAGAAGCTAATCGATTAAAAACAGATGTCCTGCAAGTCGGCCAGAAGCTTAAAATCTCCGGTGCATCGACTTCCGGATCATCTGGCAGCCCGTCTTCCAGCTCGCCGAACTCTTCAGTTTCAACCGGCACTTCGACAAGTGCAAAGGTCGAACGGATGATTGCAGAAGCAGAAAAGCATATCGGCGTGCCTTACAGATGGGGAGGCAACAACCCTTCAGGCTTTGACTGCAGCGGATTCATCTATTACACGTTGAACAAAGTCACATCTGTCTCAAGGCTGAGCGCAGCCGGATACTGGAGCGTCATGTCACCAGTCAGCCAACCTTCAAGAGGAGACTTCGTTTTCTTCCAAACATATAAAGCGGGCCCTTCACACGTCGGCATTTATTTAGGAAACAACAAGTTTATCAATGCCAACGATTCCGGTGTCACTGTCAGCGACATGAACAATTCCTACTGGAAACAGCGCTATCTCGGCGCAAAACGGTATTCATTCTAAAAAAGCCATTTTATATGGCTTTTTTTTTGCATGTTTTCAGGATAGGAAGGACAGGTTTAATGCCCCTCTTCGTTGTCTAAACTGAAAAGAAAAGCGAAGGGGGGAGACGTTTGAGAACATTACATTACATATTGGTCACATGTATGGCCGTTTGTTTGGCAGCTGCATGTACACAGCAAAAAGAAATTCAGCAAAAAAATGTCGACCAGGAACATAGAGAAACCTTTGAAGCGATGACACAGCCGTTAAAAGTACCGCTGATCAAACGCGACGGTACGGAAACCGGTTTTATAGAAGTGTCTGAATCCGCTGCAGAAGGCCTTGATATCAGAGTCAGCGCCCATAATCTGCCGCCGGGAATGCTTGCTTTTCATATTCATGAAACGGGCGTGTGTAAAAAGCCTGATTTTGAAAGTGCGGGTGCTCATTTCAATCCTGACCAAAAGGAGCACGGCTTTCACAATCCGAAAGGACCGCATGCCGGTGATTTGCCGAATATTGAAGTCGGAGCCGACGGCAAAGTCGACGTTATCGTAAATGCGCCGGACGTCACCCTCGATCAGAAAAGCAAGTTCAGTCTGCTTGATCATGACGGAAGTGCTTTCGTCATTCATGAGCATCAGGATGATGATCTGACAAATCCATCCGGAAACTCCGGAGCCCGGATGGTTTGCGGAGCGCTGACGAACACCGGAAAAAAGTGAATCGGCGCATGGAAGCCGTTTATATTGAGGGCAGTGCATCTTTTCTAGTATACTTACATACAGAAGACGCTTTGAGAAAGGAATTTTACAACACATGAAATATGATCTGCATGAACTAGAGCTGCCTGAAAAAATAAAAGAGCGGCTGATTCAGTCTACCGCTAAACCTGTTGCCGCGGAATACCAATCATTGATTGGAACGCCCGGTTATGAAGCGGAAGACAGCGCCATTCTCTATGACGCGATGATCGCGCTGTCACTCGGAAAAAACGTTTTGTTAAAAGGCCCGACAGGCTCCGGAAAAACAAAACTTGCCGAAACGCTCTCCGCTTATTTTCAAAAACCTATGCACAGTGTCAACTGTTCTGTGGATCTTGATGCAGAGGCGCTTGTCGGTTACAAAACGATTGAAAACACCAACGGGAACGCCTCTATTGAATTTATCGAAGGTCCTGTGACAAAAGCGATGAACAACGGCCATTTCCTATATATTGACGAAATCAACATGGCGAAACCGGAAACGCTGCCGATCTTAAACGGGGTGCTCGATTACCGGAAAATGATGACCAATCCGTTTACGGGGGACGTCATCAAAGCGAAAGAGGGATTCGGCGTGATTGCAGCGATAAACGAAGGCTATGTCGGAACGGTCCCGTTGAACGAAGCGCTGAAAAACCGGTTTGTCATTATCGACGTGCCCTACATTAAAGGTGACCTGCTGAAGCGGGTGCTTGAAACACAATCCGAACTAAAAAATCAGAAGCTGCTGAACCGGTTTGTTACCCTGTCATCGGACTTAATGACGCAGGCTCATAATGGACAGGTTTCTGAAGAGGCCGCTTCCATCAGAGCGCTTCTCGATACTTGCGACCTGTCGACATATATTCCGCCGCTGCGAGCGATCGAACGCGGCATCGTTGAAAAGCTTGATGATGAACGCGAAAAAGCGGCGGTCCGAAATATTGCCCAGACTTTGTTCGAATGAGGGTTTTTTTATGAAGTTTATTAAATTCAATGACAGCAAGATTGACTCTCTGCTTTTTATGGAGCTGACAGATCTCGCGAAAACGCTCGCGAAAAGCGATCAGGTTGAAGTGGAGTACGGGGTTCAGTCTTACTACAATCCTTTTGAGAAAAAGATCTACATGAGCCATTTTTGGAAAGACCGGAACCACCGGGATATGTTAGAAGGTTTGAAAAGCGATGTATACTTGCGGTCAATCGGCTCCCGTTACAGCTCGATGAAAGACTTTTCCCGCATGCTTGACGCGACTCGGAAATATCATTTTAAGAGTTTGGCAAAACAGTTGTTTATGCTTTTTGAAGATATCAGAATCGAAGAGTTCATCAAGAGGGAGCGGCCCGGTACAAAACCGGTATTTTCGAGCCGGAAATCAATGTACCGGAAACATTTTGCGACCCAGTTGACGCTGAATCTGGAGCGGAGCATTTTTACAGATGCTTTGTTTTGCGCTGTATATCTTAAGCTGACCGCGGAGTCGCCGCTTGATGAGATACCGGCTATCCATGAATCGGTCGATCCGATGAAGGGATTTATAGAAGCCGAGCTCGCCCGCGTATTCGAAGCGCGTTCAACTGCTGACATCGTCTCGATTGTAAGCGGGCTGATGGAAGGTTTTGAAGAGGTGCTCGAAAAAGATATGCTGAATACGTACTTCTTTTTTCCGGAATTGGAATACGAACAAGTTGACGAAGAAGCGCTTTTTCAAGATTTGAAAGCAAAACCGAAGCTGAGCGAGGATCTGACGCTTGAAGAGAAAAGTGCGGGTGATGAGGAAGTTCATGAAGAAGAAATGCCGACTTGGCACAGAGAAACGGAAGCTCCGGCGAAAAGCTTTCTCCAGTTTGATTTGGAGCACGGTGCAAAAACCGATATTTCCGGCGGGGCTTTAAGAGAAGGCGAAGACGGCGACCAAGCGCTCGGGTCAGTTCAGGGAACGGCGAAGCAGACGAAAAGAAAAGACTATTCAAAACTTGAATCGCTTGAATCTGTTCAAGATGAGCCAAACGGCGGCGCCGCACCAGCCGGCAAAGAAAACCGCTATGCGTTTTCGGTGATGAAGCCTCCGGAAAAACCTTCTAACGAAGACATATTAGACTACCAGGCTCAAGCAAAAACAATCGAATCGTATCAAAAACGGCTCAAGCAGATGATTCAAAAAACGCTCGAGCATAAAAAAACGCTCCCGAGAACCGATTTGCATGCAGGTAGATTGAACAATAAACTGCTCCGTTACTTTACAGAGCGCAATCCGCGCCTCTTCTATAAAAAGCAAGAACCGTCAACAGAGATCGACGCCGTTTTTACATTGCTCGTCGACTGTTCAGCAAGCATGCATGACAAAATGGCCGAGACGAAACGGGGCATTGTCCTGTTTCACGAAGCGCTTAAATCTGTTGCTGTCCCTCACCAAATCGTCGGTTTTTGGGAAGATACGAACGATGCGACAGAGACGAGTCAGCCCAATTACTTTCATACGGTCGTCTCTTTTGCGGATTCCTTAAAAGCAGGCGCCGGACCGCATGTCATGCAGCTTGAACCGGAGGAAGACAACCGGGATGGATATGCGATCAGACAGATGACGAAGATGCTTGTTCAAAGAAGCGAAGCTCAGAAGTTCCTGATTGTCTTTTCAGATGGGGAGCCAGCCGCATTCGATTATGAACAAAACGGGATTGTCGATACACATGAAGCCGTTATGGAAGCGCGGAAACGAAATATCGAAGTCATCAATGTATTTTTATCAAACAGCGAAATCGAAGAATCGCAAATCAAGACGATACAGGACATGTACGGAAAGTACAGCCTTTTCGTCCCGGACGTCGATCAGCTTCCCGATGTTCTGTACCCGCTTTTAAAAAAGCTGTTGAACAAAAGTATAGGCTAGATAGGACAGATGGCAGCAATACTCGCGGCCATCTGTTTTTTATCGTAGAAACACAGTGAAATATTGAAATTTTTATTATTTTTATCAACTTAATTTTTTGCGGAGCACATCGGGATGTTAAAAAATAGACGGTCAGGGGAAATATGTGAATAAATAATGAGCCGGTTTAAAAGAATTCGGTCTGAAAGTTCAAAATTATAAAATTTTTTATTTTTCAAGATGATTTTTTAATTTTATTTGAACAATCTGTGTAGAAACAAATGAGAAACAGTGGTAAAATGTACGTGGAAGCGTTTTTATTACATATTTCTGGGCGTAAGGTTCAGAAGATATATTAAGATAGTGAATCATTCACTTGATTATTAGGTTGGGGGTAATGTTCAAATGTTTCAAAATAGTATGAAACAAAGAATGACTTGGGAAGAATTTCACGGTCCGAACCTCGGCTATGTGCTGGAGCTTTACGATCAATACGTCAAGGATCCAGAAAGCTTGGATGCTGATTTAAAAGAGATGTTTGACGAACTTGGAGCTCCCCCGGGCGATATAAGGGCCGCCTCTCTAAAAAACGAAGAGGCAGATTTCACGGCTGGATCTATTCAAAAAATCGCATCAGTGATAAAACTCGCAGAAGATATTAGAACCTATGGCCATTTAAACGCTTCCGTCAATCCACTGAGAAAAACACAAGAGAAACAGGAGCTTTTTCCTCTTGCTGAGTACGGGTTAACTGAGCAGGATGTGAAAAAAATTCCGGCGTCTGTCATATGCAAAGATGCCCCTAAAGAAGTAACGAACGGTTTAGAAGCCATCCAGTACTTGAAAAACACATACAAAAAATCGATTTCTTTTGAATTTGACCATGTGCACATTTTTGAAGAGCGCAACTGGCTGATGAAAAAGATCGAATCCGGGGAATTATTCGCCCCGAAATCGAAAGAAAAGCTGGTGGAAGTTTTAAGAAGGCTGACAGAAGTTGAAAGCCTTGAACAGTTTCTCCACAAAACCTTTGTCGGGCAAAAACGCTTTTCAATAGAAGGACTTGATGCGCTTGTGCCCATGCTGGATGATATTATCGCCAAGTCCGTTTCGGCAGGTACGACAAACGTTAATATCGGAATGGCGCACAGGGGCCGCCTGAACGTTCTTGCGCATGTGCTCGGAAAACCTTATGAAATCATTTTTTCTGAATTCCAGCATGCGCCGAACAAAGATCTCGTTCCGTCGGAAGGTTCGACAGGGATCAATTACGGCTGGACGGGTGACGTAAAATATCACCTCGGCGCCAACCGTCAGATTCAGGATGAGCATACGAAAACGGCGCGCATTGCGCTCGCGAACAATCCGAGCCACCTGGAGTTCATCGATCCGATCGTTGAGGGATCGACAAGAGCCGCCCAGGAAACGAGAACGGAGAGCGGCTATCCGCTTCAAGACGTTAAAAAATCGCTGGCGATTCTGATTCACGGCGATGCGGCATTCCCAGGGGAAGGCATTGTCGCGGAAACGCTGAATTTAAGCCAGCTTAAAGGCTATCAGGTGGGCGGAGCGATTCACATTATCGCCAATAACATGATCGGCTTTACGACGGAAAGCAATGAGTCAAGATCAACGAAATATGCAAGCGACCTTGCAAAAGGTTTTGAGATTCCGATCGTCCACGTCAATGCGGATGATCCTGAAGCATGCCTTTCAGCGGTTCAGCTCGCTGTTGAATACCGCATGACTTTCAACAAAGACTTTTTGATCGATCTGATCGGCTACCGCCGTTTCGGCCACAATGAAATGGATGAGCCGTCTGCAACGCAACCGATGCTGTATGATGCGGTCAGAAAGCACCCGACCGTCAAGAACATCTTTGCTGAAAAGCTGATTCATAACGGGATCGTCGATAATGAAACCGTCGACAAAATCGGGGACGCTGTCATGAAGCGTTTAGAAGAAGCCTATCGCAAAGTGCCGGCCAAAAAGGAAGATATGACGCATGAAATCGTTCTTCCGGAACCTGTTTCCAACGGTTTTCCGGATGTTGACACGTCGGTTGATGTTGAAACTTTGCGCAAAATTAATCAGGAGCTTGTTTCATGGCCTGAAAACTTCAACGTTTTCGATAAGCTAAAGCGAATCCTCGAAAGGCGCGCCAAAGCGTTCGACGATGACCGAAAAGTCGACTGGTCGCTTGCAGAGGCGATGGCTTTTGCATCCATTTTGAAAGACGGCACACCTCTAAGGCTGACCGGGGAGGATTCAGAACGCGGCACATTCGCACACCGCAACCTTGTCCTTCACGACAGCAAGACAGGGGACGAATTCATCGCACTGCATCACCTTGCAGATACGAAAGCGTCATTTGCGGTTCACAACAGCCCGCTTTCTGAAGGATCCGTCCTTGGCTTTGAATATGGATATAACGTGTCTTCGCCGGAAACGATGGTGATCTGGGAAGCGCAGTTTGGAGACTTTGCAAACGCGGCGCAAGTGTACTTTGATCAGTTCATTTCTGCAGGAAGAGCGAAATGGGGACAAAAATCAGGGCTCGTTGTTCTCTTGCCGCACGGCTATGAAGGGCAGGGACCTGAGCATTCAAGCGGAAGAACGGAACGCTTCCTTCAGCTGGCGGCGGAAAACAACTGGACTGTCGCCAACTTGACGAGCGCTGCCCAGTATTTCCATATTTTAAGAAGGCAGGCGAAGATGCTCCTTCGCGAGGAGATCCGCCCGCTGATCATCATGACGCCGAAAAGCCTGCTGAGAAATCCGAATACCGTATCAGAAGTGCAGGAGCTCAGCGACAGTAACTTTAAGCCGGTCTATGAAATGTCAGGACTTTCCCATCAGTATGACAAAGTGACGCGCCTCGTCCTTTCAAGCGGTAAAGTTTCGATTGACATCAGCAGCCATTTCAATAAAATGGAAGGTGAAAAAGATTGGCTGCATATTGCACGGGTTGAAGAGCTGTATCCTTTCCCTGCAAAGCATATTAAAGCGATCTTCAGCAAACTCCCGAATTTGGAGGAGATTGTCTGGGTACAGGAAGAACCGCAAAATATGGGTGCATGGAACTATATCGAGCCTTATTTAAGAGAGATTGCTCCAAAGGACGTGAAGGTCCGCTATATTGGCAGAAGAAGACGTTCAAGTCCGGCAGAAGGGGATCCGACGGTTCATAAAAAGGAACAGGAACGCATTGTATCTGATAGCTTGACTCGCAAAAATTAAGGGGGAACTAAAAAATGGCGGAAATTAAAGTACCTGAATTAGCGGAATCAATTTCAGAAGGAACGATAGCCCAATGGCTGAAACAACCGGGAGATTATGTAGAACAAGGGGAATTCCTGCTTGAGCTGGAGACTGATAAAGTCAACGTTGAATTGACGGCAGAGCAGTCCGGCGTTCTTCAGGAAGTGCTGAAAGATTCCGGTGACACGGTTCAGGTCGGCGAAATAATCGGAACGATTTCAGAAGGCGAAGGAGAAGGAGGCCAATCAACGGCTCCTCAAGCTGACGCTCAAGAAAGCGCCGGCGCTTCGGAAGAGAAGCCAGCCACGTCTGAAAAGACAGCCGAACCTCGCGAAAGCGCGAACGATGAGGCGGATACAACCAAAACAAGGACAATCGCTTCTCCGGCTGCCCGAAAGCTCGCCCGTGAAAAAGGCATCGATTTATCGGAGATTCCTACCGGTGATCCGCTCGGAAGGGTCAGAAAGCAAGATGTTGAATCTTATCAGAAGAACGAGCAGCCGCCAAAAGCTCAGCCTGAACCAAAACTCGAAACACAGGCGCCGGCTGCTAAACAAACCGAAAATGCAGGTAAACCGGTAGAGCGTCAAAGAATGTCCCGCCGGAGACAGACGATCGCCAAACGCCTCGTTGAAGTTCAGCACACCGCCGCTATGCTGACGACATTCAACGAAGTGGACATGACGGCGGTCATGAACCTAAGGAAACGCCGAAAAGATCAATTCCTTGAGCAGCATGATGTGAAGCTCGGATTCATGTCATTCTTTACAAAAGCTGTGGTCGCCGCGCTGAAAAAATATCCGCTCCTCAACGCGGAAATTCAAGGCGACGAGCTTGTGATCAAACAATTCTATGACATCGGAATCGCTGTTGCTGCGCCGGATGGCCTCGTCGTACCGGTCGTTCGGGATGCAGACCGCAAAACCTTTGCTGATATTGAAAAGGATATCGGAGAGCTTGCGAAGAAAGCGAGAAACAACAAATTGTCGCTCAACGAGCTTCAAGGAGGCTCCTTTACGATCACAAACGGAGGAACGTTCGGATCACTGTTGTCGACTCCGATTTTGAACAGTCCGCAAGTTGGTATTTTGGGCATGCATAAGATCCAGCTGCGCCCTGTAGCAATTGATGAAGAGCGTTTCGAAAACCGCCCGATGATGTACATTGCATTATCGTATGACCACCGGATCGTCGACGGTAAAGAGGCAGTCGGCTTCCTGGTTACGATTAAAAATCTGCTTGAAGATCCTGAACAGCTTCTGTTGGAAGGTTAAATCAAGAAAAAAGCTTTGGCCGCATGTACGGTCAAAGCTTTTTGTTTATCATCTGCGGGGCAGGAGAATAATTGTTATTCTTCTGCTTATTTGCTTTCTTGCTCCAGTATGTCGCAAGCCATGAGCCTGAAAGGTTATGCCAGACGCTGAAAACAGCGCTCGGGACAGCGGAAAGAGGAGAGAAGTGCGCCGTTGCCAATGCTGCACCGAGACCCGAATTCTGCATGCCGACCTCAATGGACACGGCTTTTTGTAATGCATAATCCATTTTAAAGCACTTTGCCAAAACAAAGCCAAGGAAAAGGCCGAGGCCATTATGAAGAACGACGACCGCAAAAATCAACAGCCCTGATTGAATAATGTTTTCCCGATTGCCTCCGACGACCGCGGTGACGATGGCGACGATGCCGAGAACAGAGACGAGCGGAAGCACCTGCACCGCTTTTTTCACTTGTTTTTTAAAGAAAAATTGAACGATCAGCCCGGCGATAATCGGGAGCAGCACCGCCTGTAAAATCGACAAGAACAGTGAGCCCGGAGATACCGGAAGCCATTCTTTTGCGAAAAATAAAATGAGAAACGGCGTTAAAAAAGGGGCAAGCAATGTGGAAACCGTTGTAATCGCCACTGACAGGGCGATATTCCCCTTCGCCAAAAATGTCATGACGTTTGATGCCGTTCCCCCGGGACAGCATCCCACTAAAATGACCCCAACCGCTATTTCGGAGGGAAGCCCGAGTCCATAGGCCAGTCCAAAAGCGAGCAGCGGCATGACCGTATATTGAACCAGCACACCGATCAGCACATGCAGGGGACGTCTCAGCAGCTCTTTAAAATCGTCCGCTGACAATGTCAATCCCATGCCAAACATAATCACGCCAAGCAGGATGGTAATATAAGGGGTGATCCAGGTGAATTGCGTCGGAAAGGCAAAGCCGAGAACCGCAAACAGAATCACCCAAATGGCGAACGTTTTTCCTGCAAATTGACTGATTTTGATCAAATAACTCATAAGTCCAGCTCCTCACATCTGTAGAAAATATAACATCCTCTTATTATAATTAATATTCTGAATAATTCAATACTTGTAAAATTCGAATTTGTTTTAAATAATATTATTATGTAAACTGAAAGAAATGTTTGAAAACCTTGACGAATTCGTTTATGCTTTTTAAAATGATAGTTTGTAGCCATATGCAATTAGACCGAGAAGAAGAGGTGCTTAAGTGGAAAATCAACAAAATATATGGTCATCAAAGCTTGGATTTATCTTAGCTTCGGCCGGCTCGGCAATCGGGCTCGGCGCGATATGGAAGTTTCCTTATGTCGCCGGAACAAGCGGCGGCGGAGCATTTTTACTTATGTTTATTCTTTTTACTTTATTGATTGGGCTTCCGTTATTAATGGCGGAGTTCATTATCGGCAGAAAGACTCAAAAAGATGCCGTTGAATCCTATAAGGAGCTGGCGCCCGGCTCGCTTTGGCATTGGATCGGCCGGCTTGGCATTATCACGTGTTTTATTCTGCTGTCTTTTTATAGTGTTGTCGGCGGCTGGATCATCATTTATATTATCAAAGGACTGACCGGCGAACTGTCAAGAAGCACGGATTATGCAGGTCTTTTCGGAGAGACAATTGCAAATCCGTATCTCGTTCTTGCGAGCCAGTTTGCATTTATCATGATCACGATTCTTGTTGTTGCAAAAGGGGTCAGAAGCGGAATTGAAAAAGCGAGCAAGTTTATGATGCCTGCTCTGTTCGTTATTTTTCTGCTTTTGATCATCCGTTCGCTTACACTTCCCGGTTCAATGGAAGGATTGGAATTTTTCTTAAAACCTGATCTTTCCCATATCACAGCCAAAACGGTGCTGTTTGCGCTTGGACAATCCTTTTTCTCGCTGAGTGTCGGTGTTTCCGTTATGGTAACGTACAGCTCTTATTTATCGAAAAAAGAAAACCTTATACAGTCGGCCGTTTCAGTGACATTGCTCAATGTATCTGTAGCGATTCTTGCCGGGTTTGCGATTTTTCCGGCCGTTTTTTCATTCGGATTATCTCCTGATGCCGGCCCGATGCTGTTATTTAATGTGCTGCCGTCAGTCTTTCACAAGATGCCTTTGGGAATCGTCTTTTTATTGGCGTTTCTGCTCTTATTTTTATTTGCTACACTGACGTCCGCATTTTCAATGCTTGAGATCCTTGTTTCTTCCTTATCAAAAGGGGATCCTAAAAAAAGACAGGCTTTCGCTTGGGCCGGGGGAATTGCGATTTTCCTATTCGGAATTCCTTCAGCATTATCATATGGCGTGCTTCAGGATGTATCGATTTTTAATCTATCTATTTTTGATGCGGCGGATTACCTTGTCAGCAATATTTTAATGCCGCTCGGCGCTTTGCTCATCGCTGTTTTTGTGCCGCTCAAAATCCCGAAAGAAGAGCTTTTTGCTGAATTGAGGGAGGGCTCTAAAATCAGCAGAAAATGGTTTGCAGCATGGCTTTTGCTGATCCGCTACGCCGCTCCGATCGTTATTATTGTCGTCTTTTTGGACGTCATTGGCGTATTTTAAGATTGAATTGTTTATAAGGCCGGATTTGTCCGGCCTTTTTTTCATGCAGACAGTTTGTCAGCGGTACTTTCTTTTCTCTCTGTGAAATGGCAGCGGTATGACCGGCAAGGGAAGTGTATGATTAATCGGCTTTTTTCTGCGGCAGACATATTAAAAAGGCCTGCCGGTGAATTCGTTCTTGACGATTTTACCGGCAGGCAGAAGAGGGGGATACTTTGACTTTGATTAAGGCTTGCGGAATGTTACAGTTTGGCCGTTTCGATCAAACCAGCCTTTAAAGGCCCAGTTAATCCAGCCGCCGTCTCCCTGGTTTGTAAATTGTCCGCTTTCAAATACCCAAATGCCGTAAATCACGCCATGATAGTTGGCAGATCCATAAAATTTAACTCCTCTTAAACCGTTGTGATAGCCTTGGCTTAAGTTGAACACCATGACATTGTATCTTTGCCCTGCAGAATAAAAAGCGGTTTCCATGCAGTTTTTGACGAAACCGCTGCGGTTATTGCTTTGAACGATGGCGTCTCTAATCGAGTTTCCGATTCCTAAGAGGTCGAGGCTGATGTTGAGATTAATAGCGGAAGTTTTAAACTGTTGTTTTTCCTGGTCCAATGACTGATTGAGAGATGTGGATATAGACATAGAAGGCAAGGTTGTAACAGAACTGTCCGTATGCTTTGATTCTTTCGCTTCTGATAAGTACGGCAAACAAGTCAAACCGAGCATTAAGGCTGTAAAGAAAGCAAACATTTTTTTCATGATTTACCCTCCTAAAATAAATTTGCCATTTTCGAAAAACTGACCGGCTGAATCAGACAAACATCGACAGTTTATTCATTTATTCCCTCCCTTCTTGTAGAATAGCTTAACGAGTTTTGGAATTAGAAGAATGAGGAAAAACGACTATTTTCCAAATAAATCAAAAAATGTTCACATTCCATACTTAAGGCACAAATTTGGGATATATTGATAGACTGTTGAGATTCAGTATTTCATAAAGGGATGATCAAAATAGCAGATTCAGAAGGATGTATGGTTGTGGGGGTTCTCTTCCGACCCCTCCTTGCCAATCTCCGTGTAGCGGCCTTAACAATCCTCAAGAGAAACTGGGATATTTAAACTTTTATTTGTTATCTTATTACAGACGATAGAGGGTTTAAGGGATATAGATACGGTATTGAGAGTGATA
This sequence comes from Bacillus paralicheniformis, assembly GCF_001042485.2. Lineage (GTDB taxonomy): Bacteria > Bacillota > Bacilli > Bacillales > Bacillaceae > Bacillus > Bacillus paralicheniformis. The sequence goes on along the minus strand of NZ_LBMN02000036.1, from coordinate 19,450 downwards.
AGGTATCGGCACTTTCGCTCGATTCGGCCAGTGTCGACGGCTGCCTGGCGCAGAGAAGAGAAAGGTGCGAGAGGAAAGGCTCGTCCGTTTTTTGAGGCAAGGCTTTGACGGGGAGGCCGATGTCGGGCGCAACTACCGAAACAAAAGAGGACTTCAGTAGTTGAAGTCCCGCCATTGAATTTGAATCAGAAGGGCTCCCATAGAACGCGCTTTGCTGTCGCAAACCGCCTTTCAGGTTCTCTCCAGTCAACGACATTCCACCAATTATCGACGTATTTTGCCCTTTCATTTTTATATTGAAGGTAGTATGCGTGTTCCCATACGTCGAGCGGGAGAAGGGGGATCACATCCCATTGGCTCATCAGCTGATGTTTTTCTGCGATCAGAATTTCCAAGCGGTGCGAGCGAGGCGCCCAGACAAGGATCGCCCAGCCCACGCCTTCCACCTTTTTCGCCGCTTCGGAAAATTGTTCTTTAAAGGCCGAATAGCTGCCGAAAGAACGGTTAATCATTTCCAGCAATTCGCCTGTCGGCCGCCTTTTTCCTTTTGGATGCATCGCGTACCAAAATATCGTGTGCAAATAGTGCCCGGCTCCGTGGAAGGCGAGCTCTCTTTCCCAGTGGTTTACAAGGTCGAATTGTTTGGTTTGCCTTGCTTTCTGCAGTTCTTTTTCAGCTTTGTTCAAGCCGTCGACATAGCTTTGGTGATGTTTTGTATGATGAAGAAACATAATTTCTCTTGAAATATAAGGCTCAAGGGCTGAATAAGAGTAGGGCAGGCTTGGCAGGCGATGGCCTCCGATCGGCACTGTTCTGAATGGCTGCCGACCTGCTTGAGACGCATCACTGCGGGAGATGGCTTGATACACGGCTTCTGCCTGTTCATACCATTCCTGTTCGGTCGCACGAGGATCATCCAGTGATTGAAAAAGTTTTTCTAACTGGCTTTCTATAGAAGGATCATCTTTCATCTGGTCTTTCAGACCTTTGGCCCATGACGCTATTTTTTCTTTGTAAGCATTCAATATGTCTCCCTCATTTCCGCTTTTTTAATAAATGCGCTTGAAGCGAGCAATGAAAACACAAAAGGATAACTGTGATAGCGGATGTAGAATTGTTTCGGCAGCCCGATTCCCGTCGGGTATTCGAGTCGCTCAGGCGAGCTTTCGTGATCATCGGTGAGAAAACGAATCCCTTTTAAGATCTTAGGGTCATCCGGACGCTCATATTGCAAAAGCGCCTCCAGCGCCCATGAAGATTGAACAACTGTTCCAAAGTGAAGAGGGACAAAACGCTTCGCTTCCCAGCTTTTGCAAGATTCTCCCCAGCTTCCGTCTTCAAGCTGGATCGATTTAAGCCAGGAGACCGCTTTTCTGACAGACGAGTGATTGTGGGAAATTCCGACGGCTTTCATTCCGGTGAGTGCGGCCCATGTCCCGTAAATAAAGCAGACGCCCCATCTGCCATACCACGAACCGTCAGCTTCCTGATGGTGATCAAGCCACCTTAGAGCGCGTCTGACTGCGGGATGGTCATCTGTCAACCGCTCTTTAAGTCCGAGCAGATGAAGAATGCGCCCAGTCAAGTCTGCCGTTGACGGATCGACTGCTGCGTCAGCGGCAGATTCGAGCGGCAGATTTCGGATGAGCGGATGGTCAACGTTTTTTTCAAATGCTGAAAACCCCCCATCCTTGTTTTGCATTGATATAAGCCAGGTGAGCCCCCGGTTCCAGGCAGCCGGACGCCTTTGATACGGAATTGCTTTTAATGCCGCAGCGGTATCGTCCAAATCGGGATTGTTTGTATTGATGTGCGAAAAACCCCACCCTCCCGGTGCCGCTTGAGGGTTTGAGACCGCCCAGTCCGCTTTTTTCACATGCTGTCTTTTGAGAAGGTAGTCCGCTGCCGATGAGATGGAAGAATGTTGTTCAGGTATTCCGGATTCCTGTATGGCAAAGCTGATGAGCGCGGTGTCCCAGACAGTGGAAGTTGAGTTTTCCAAATGGAAGCCTTCCTCTCCGCATGAGGAAATAAGGCTTTTGATTCCGCCGACTGCTTTTTTAACAACGGGGGCGTTTTTTGATATTCCCATCGCTAGCAGGCTGTAAATCATGAACATGGTCGCGCTCGCATAGCTGTATAGTGTTCCGTCTTCTTCGATTCTGTCCAGCATATATTTTTTGCCCGCTTCAAATCCGAGCTGATGAACATAAGCCGGCCATTGAAAGAGCTGTTTCCATTGCAGATTGAAAGAATAGAAGGTTCTCTCGTCAAAAGAGCGGATGTTCAGCCATTCGAGAGGATTTTTTGACATGGCTTCATCCAGATGCCGAAGCGAGCCGATTTGGTTGTTTTTTAAAGAGAATCGTCGATTAAACGTAATGGCCATCGGGACAAAATGAATTCTTGCGTATGTGCTGAAATGGTAAAAATGAAGCGGGAAATAGGGCGGGATCAGTAAAAACGAAAGCGGAATATAGGCTCTCGGCCATGGATACAGCCCGTTGGCAGCGAGCATCCACTTCGTCATAAAGTGCACATTCTTCAAACCGCCTGTTGCCTTAATAAACGCCTCGGCTTTCTGCATATGCGCATCTCTCCGGTCATAGAGCCCCGAAGCCAGCATCCCGGTATAGCCCTGGACTGTCGCGGTCAAATTGCCTGCCGTTTCATCCGGATGATTGCGAAACGCACCGTCTCCGCTCTGCTTCGAACGGATTCGTTCAGCAAGACTTGTGATGAGAGAAGAGTCCTGATCGCCAAGTGAGGTCAGCATCAAAATGAAAAAGCTGTCTGTCATCACGGGCCCTTCAAAACAAAACCGCCATGACCCATCAGGTCTCTGTCTATTTTGAAGCTTTGCGAGCGTCTTTTGTCTGAAAGCTTTCACGTCTTCTAGTAAAGAACGCAATCTTCTCATCTCCTTCATTTTACTGTATTCATTTCGGAAATGTGTCATGCCAACCGGATGAAAACAGAAGAACAGCGATTTTGAATATGTGATGAGCATACAGAGGCATTCGTCAGCGCGGGCATGCGTGAGCATGATCAGGAAATCATGAATATCTTCGTTTACCTCTGTTCCATTATCAGGTATTGTAAAAAGAGAGACCTTAGAAACAATGTTTGGGGGATGTTGCTGAATGAATATTGAACAGATGCTGTATGACACCGCAGTCGAATTGATCAAAAAGAGGTATCCGACCGGATGGGGCGGGGCAGCCGCCATGTATACCGAAGACGGGAGAATCTTGACGAGCGTAGCGCCGGAAGTAATCAACGCTTCAACCGATTTATGCATTGAAACGGGTGCCATTCTCGAAGCCCATAAATATCAGGCAAAAATTACGCACTCTGTTTGTGTCGTGAGAGATGATGAACATTCCGAATGCAAGGTATTAACGCCGTGCGGGGTATGCCAGGAAAGACTTTTTTATTGGGGGCCAAATCTTAAAGCAGCTGTAACTGTACCGGATGGGCGTCTGCTTTATAAATCTTTAAAGGAAATACAGCCATACCATTGGTTTGCTGCGTATCAAAAGTAGCAGGGGAGGAGCGTTCGATGTTCGAGTGCCGCAAGGTTTATCTCAGACCTGTTGAAAAAGGGGATATGGAGAGCTTTTACAAAGCTGTTCAAAATGAAGACATCAGATATATGACGGGCACGACGCGCGAATTTACGATGGAAGACCTTTATGAGCACTACGAGAGAATCACAAGCGACGAGACGCGCTATGATTTTGCCGTCTGCTTAAAGGAGGACGATCGCTTGATAGGCGATCTGTCCATCATTGACATCGACCGGACGAATCGAAAAGCAGGGTTTAGAATCGCTTTGCACAGCCCCGCTTATTTGAACAAAGGCTATGGTCCTGAAGCGGTGCGGCTGGCCATGCAGTTTGCATTCGAAATGCTCGATCTTAACCGCCTTCAGCTCGAAGTCTTTTCACACAATAAGCGCGCGCTGAAAGCATATGAAAAAGCCGGATTTAAAAGGGAAGGTACTGTCAGGGATGCTCTTTATATGAATAAACAGTACTCAGATGAAATCATTATGGGGATATTGAAGCGGGAATACGAAGAGCTGATATCCCGCTGAATCAGAGGGCGCGCAGCATGTTATTCTACTGAGCGCCGCTTTGTTCATTTTTATTTTTCAATCTTTGCTGAACGGCTGTAAATGCCGCCGGCAATCAGCGCCATTGTCATCGAATATCCACAGCAGCTTCATCGTTCTATTTGCCTTGCAGACTGGCTGTACGTTCTCACATCCCGCACGAAAAATGTGACAGCGGCTGTTCCGGCATATAATACAGCGGCAGCGATAAATACGCTTTGCACCCCGATCAAGTCCGCCAAAGCCCCCATAATGGCGATTGTTAAGACAGACCATGCAGTCAAAATAGTATTTTTGGCGGCGGTGACCGGTGCGCGCTCTTCATCTGTCAACGTATCTTGAAGGATAACCGTCTGGCTGACGTCTCTTACTTGATAAAGCGGACCCATCATGATACAGAGGATGACCGAAAGGAGGGGATTTGACGAATAGGCGAATAAAAGCGTTGTGATTCCCATTGAAACAGAACCCAAGACAATCATGAGGCCAAGCCTTTTTTTGAGCTGGTTGGAAAAGAGCACAGCGAGAATGCCGCCCAAAATCGCTCCCAAAAAATAACCGGCATTGATGAATCCCCACCAAGCCTCCCCTTTATTTAGCACCTCTTTCGTAAAAGCCAGCAAAACGGCGGAAGTCCAGACCGCATTTGCTAAACCTTCTGACATGTCCATCATCGTAAGCAGCAAAACGGTTTTCTTCCTGGATACAGTGCGCCAGACTGATTGTGTGCGGGTTTTTTGACGAGGGATAACCGCTGTTTTCAAATCCGGCAATTTGATTAAAAGTCCTGATACGAAAAAGAGTCCTGCTGTAAACAATGTCAGCGTGTGAGTTTGGGCCAAAACGGTTAAATAGCCGCCGAGCCCCCAGCCTGCTGCCTGAACAAACTGGTTGACCGTTACGATGCTTCCCGAAGCCGCCACGTAATCGCGCTTTTTAATCGCTTGATACAGTAAACCTAACTGTGCGGGGGAATACCAGGAACCGACAAAGCTTTGCAAAAACAGCAGCATATATATGATATAAGAGGGTAAGCCCAGCGATTGGCATAAGCCGATGCATAATGCGCAGACCGCTCTGAACCATGTTGAACAAGCCGCTGTTTGAAGCAGGTCGAGGCGCTGAATAGCAAAAGAAGCCATCGCACCGCCTAATACACTGCCGAACGAGGATAAAGCCAAGACCAGACCCGATCCGAATACAGAGTTCGTTTCCTTAAACACATCGACCATGACGATGATCGTCATCAAAATCGACCCGACAGCCTGTGCTGTTTGTGATGCCCATATGTATCTAAAACTTTTTTGATTCCAGAGGGTTTTGCCAAGAGAGGAAGAAAACACGATTCTATCATTCCATTCGACTTAAACTATCATCCATTTTACCATATGTGTCTATAAATGTTTATTTCTATAAAAAAGAAAACCGCCCTGATCGACAGGGCGGCTGCAGAAACTCATATCGTGCGTTATTCGCCTGTATGAATCCAGACGCTTTTTACTTCTGTATAGTTATCCAGAGCGTATGAGCCCATTTCACGTCCGAGTCCCGACTGTTTGTAGCCGCCGAATGGGGATGCGGCGTCAAAGGCATTATAGCAGTTGACCCAAACGGTACCGGCTTGCAGACGGTCGGCGATATAGTGGGCGTTTTTCAAATTTTCCGTCCATACGCCAGCAGCAAGGCCGTATTCGCTGCGATTGGCCCGTTCGATGACTTCATCTACCGTTTCATAAGGGATCGCCGCCAAAACAGGACCGAAGATTTCTTCTTTTGCTATTGTCATCTCGTCTTCGACATTGGTGAATACAGTCGGAGAAACAAAGTATCCCTGCTCATAAGGGCATGTTCCGCCGGCTGCGATTTTCGCACCCTCCTGACGTCCTTTTTCAATATACGAGAGGACGCGTTCGTGCTGATCTTTGCTGACAAGCGGTCCCATTTGCGTGTCTTCATGAAGGCCCGCACCCTGGCGGAGCGACTTGGAATATGCGGCCATTTCATCGACGACTTTGTCATATTGGTCTTTATGGATGAACACGCGCGATCCCGCACAGCACACTTGGCCTTGATTGAACATAACGCCGGTTAGTGCGCCTGGAATCGCTTTCTTCAGATCGGCGTCAGGAAGGATGATATTCGGCGACTTTCCGCCGAGTTCAAGGGTCACCCGTTTAACCGATTTGGCCGCTTTCTCCATAATTTTTTTGCCGATTTCCGTTGACCCTGTGAATGCCAGTTTGTCGACAAGGGCATGATCGGTCAGAGATTCTCCGGCTGTCTCACCGAAGCCAGGAATGATGTTGATGACGCCTTTCGGGAAGCCTGCTTCATCGATCAGTTCCGCCAAATACAGAGCGGAAAGCGGCGTTTGTTCCGCCGGTTTTAAGACAACCGTACAGCCGGCTGCAAGAGCGGCTCCCATTTTCCACATGGCCATCAGAAGCGGGAAGTTCCAAGGGATAATTTGCCCGACAACTCCGACAGGCTCATGTCGTGTATAGTTAAAATAAGGTCCGTTAACAGGAATCGTCTGTCCGGTTATTTTCGTCGCCCAGCCGGCATAATAGCGCATATGTTCAATTGACAGCGGAATATCGCCTGCGGTCGTTTCGCTGATCGGCTTCCCGTTATCCAGCGTTTCAAGCTGAGCCAGTTCCGTTTTGTGTTCCTCCATCAGATCGGCGAGTTTGTACATCAGCCGGCTTCTTTCGGCCGGGTTCATCGTCCGCCACTCACCGCGGTCAAAAGCTTCCCGCGCGGCTTTTACCGCTTTGTCCACATCCTCGGGACCTGCTTCATATAAGGTGGCGAGCGTTTCACCAGTCGCCGGGTTTGGGGTCTCAAACGTTTTGTTTGAGGCGCTGGCTACAAATTCCCCGTTAATATAGAGCTTCTTTGTTCCCTGCAAAAATGACTCCAGCTTTTTACTAACCTGCATTGTTAATGAACTCATGTTTGTCAAACAAACCTCCTTTGAAATTTTGGTCTGTCTTCGGGTGAGTTGTCTTGGTGCTGGTTTGTCTTTTGATTTGGTCATTGCGCGGATGAAAGAGGGATATATTTCTGATTTTGGAACTATACACCACCATTCTATAACAGGGAATGAAACCAAATCAATATCCATGCTCTTTAAAATCACATTCGCCTCCAGATCGCATTGCATTTCGGCGAAAAAACGCTACAATGGAAACTATACACGTATGAAAAAGGAGACATCCGCATGATTCACGAAAAATGGCAGAACAATAACACCATTAAAAAAGTAAAGTGCATACATACCGATGCCAAAAAGTACATCGTCAACAGAGCGCTGACCGTAGGCAACGTATACGAGGTCAAAAACGAAACGGAAGAGTTTCTGTTTATCATCGATAATACAAACAAAGTCGGCGGCTATTACAAAGAGTACTTTGAAGAAGTAAAAGCCTGAATCAATTTGCACGGGTCATCAACAGCAATGAATGGGAGTTGAACATACACCCGCACGCATTCATAAAAAATCGGCTGACTGAATCAGTTGCTTGACCGAAGCAGAAGCAAGTGCCTGATATGTGCATATCAGGCATAATAGTCAGAAGAGAACCGCAGAGGAAGAACATCCTGCTGCGGTTTTTTGTTTTATCCGTTATCCACCTTTTGATTGGTAGCAAACGAAAAATAAGCTGAAAAAACTGATAAAAAGTTGAAACCTCCCGCGTCCGCCGGGCGTATTAATTGATAGTAAAAACAAACATATAGCGTTAAAGAAATGTAATCTGCTCGTAATTGTTTATAAATCAGGGTTATCGTATCCTTATTAGTAACATACAGCATACTTTGCCTTGTGCATAAACATAAATTGGACACACAGAAAGAGGGGTTTTGATTGGGCGTTTTTTCAGCAAGCAAGACAGCAGACGGCAAAAAATTTGAACCGCTGCTCATAGAAGGAGAAAAAATTGAATCGGTTTGCAGACTGAGGATAGATCAAATTTGTTTTACGAACAAGCGGATTATTTTTTTTGATAATAAACTGTTTTCCAAAAAGAAAGTCCGCGTCTTTCTGCCATACAGATCGATTGAAGGCTTTGCGATTAGAGAAGTCAGCATGTTCAATCCAGACAGTTCTCTTTCTCTGATGACCAGCAGCAAAATCTTTGACCTGGAATTTACGAAGGATACCGACATGCTTGAAATTCAAGCGCTGTTATCAAAATACTTATGTGCATAAACCGTAAAGGCTGTTCACCGCTTGCCCGCGTCTGAACGGCCTTTTTATTTTGGAAAGGCGGGTTTTTCTCCCACGAAATCGGGAAAGGAAGAAGAAAGGAGGAGGATCAGCCATGCCATTAACACAAAAACAAAAAGACCATCTCTACCATAAATTAATTGACTTAAAACAAAGCCTTTCCCCTGCAGAAGGAACAGATCAGTCGATGGCGGAAGAAACGGGCGAGCTTTCAAACGGAGTTGACAATCATCAGGCTGACCATGCCAGCGTTTATTTTGAACGAATGAGAGAGCAGACCTTCCGGCAGACGGACAGAAATTTATTAAAAGAAGTGGAAGACGCCCTCAAGCGATTGGAAGACGGCACATACGGAATATGTGAAGCAACAGGTCAAGAAATACCATATGAGCGCCTCGAAGCCGTTCCATATGTAAGAAAAACCGCGGAGACTCAAGCTGAAACAGAAAAAAGAAATCAAGAGGGGGAAGGATATGACGAGCAATTTACACGGCAAATGAAGGATTTGACAAACAGAGAAACGATGGATCAAAAGCGTTCATATGCTTACGAACGTCTTGATGAGGAGCAGGATTCAAAATAAGCACCCGCAAAAACAGGGTGCTTTTTTCTATGGCTCTGTTTGTTAAAAGAGATGTCCTACAACTGTCGACGGGGAGTCAAGTACTCGACACAATAAAACATTTATCAGTTATCGGAGGTTTAATTGCAGCTATTGATATTCTAGAGAAAAATCCGGACATCCAGGAAAAGTTACACGAAAACGAAAAGTACTTAAGAGACGGCATTCAACAAATAGGTCTTAATGTATTACATAGTGAATCACCTATTATTCCAATTATTCTTCCAGATCGCGACACAACTTTACGTTTTGCAGACTCACTTCATCAAGAAGGTGTCTACGTTAACCCAATTCTCCTCTTCGCATACCTGTTTCTAAAGCTACTAAGACGAGTACATGAAATTCTTCCTCTGTGTGTGCTAGTAGATATGTTCTTAGCTTTTGGAAGTCCGTAATGGATAACGCTTTGTTTCGTTTCGATAACTCTTTCCCACGAGGTTTGACAAGTTCTGCGAAATCATTCGTGAGATAACCACGAGCGTAAGCGTCACGAAGTGCCATTTTGACTTTTATTAACAAGCTGCGAGTGGTACTGTGAGAACGCTTCTTTGCGTATTCATCAATTTTTCTTTGCACAGCAATGTCATTCATATCTTTTAACTGAATATTTCCGAATAACTTTCTAATAATCCCTGACGCTTCTAGGTATCTTTGAAACGTAGCTTTTTGTATATCATTTTTCTTCACAAGATATATCCAGTGTTAGTTGTTTAAAAGAATCTACATGCCTAAGTCAAATCTCTTTGTTTCTTCCATCAATCTGATATAAAAGTCTTTTTTTATCACCTTTTTTATCCAATTCCTTGATATGTCCGCCACAAAATTCCAGCACAGGACATCATTTCCCTTACCGTATCAACGGATTCCATACTATTATTCTCTATTTCCTACCTCCCTGTTAGATATGGAGAGGTAGAATGGTGTCGTTGCTACGCAACGACACGCACACCGCTTCCACTTGCTCGCTTTTGCTGCCGCTTGCGGAAGCGGTGTCACTTCGGCAGTTTTTCATAACTTCTCCATGCACTCACTTCCATTGTGAAAAATGAAGCACTATTTCTATTTATCTCGCTAACCGTTCGTATTCGGTATCTCGGCGCTTATCAATCGCTCTGGAATAGGCTTCCATCATGGCGATATATAGTAGATTGTTTTTACAATCATTAGTCTACATAACAGCTTTTACGGTCAATACTGCTCGCTGTTTTATCAACTCCAATGTTTAGAGACTGCTTGTATGTCTCGCTTGAAACAAGTCATCTTAGGTTTCCATTCATGAATGTAGTAGTTTCAAACTTCTGTATTTAGTTGTATGGGAGTATTTTTAAATAATTCCTTTCAAAGACAGCTTATGAAGTGATTTTTCGCATGTAGAAAGGTTTTAGTATGGCTATTCTCACAAAATAAATATCACGATATGCAATGTTGTTTTTTAAAAAAATAGCTCTTCATACATCGCTCTTTCTCATTTTTATTTTCTCGCTTGCTAAGTTTCTGTCTATATCTTTGTTACGGTTAATATCATATTACGATTTGTATTGGAGTTGTAGGGGGGGTGCAAAATAAATCTTTATTTGTTCAATGTTATTATCGCATGATGTGTTGTGATATTGTGTAATATCCTTATCATATCAACTATTAGAGAGGGAGAAAAAAGTATCAAATTCTGCAATGAAATTCTTGCTGCAATAAAATTCTTGCGGACATATTGTCATAGGGGCATAATCGATGTTGAGTGAGAGACAGAACGCCGATAAAGTATAATATCTGGATATAAAACGAAGAAACAATTGCTTGATGGATTGTAGACATGAAAGCATTGAATATACACCTATCAAAGTCTTTTACATTAGCAGAAAAATAAGGAGATTTACATATAATCATGTTTAATATGTAAATTTCTCTATTATGTTTATCAAAGATAAGGTAATAGTTTTTACGTACTGCGCCATAACTTAATCTATCTTTTTCCATTTTATTAATCTCATTACATATTCAGAAATAACCTTTTCCCTTGTATAATCGGTATAATGTGTCTGCTTTGAAATGAAAAAATATAGTGGCATCATGATCACAGATAGCGAGTCAATATTTTATTACTGGGGGTGTCTCATGGGAAGTAAGATGATAATTATAACAATAATCACAGTATTTATGTTGTTTGTTGGATTTAACACCTCAGCCTATGCATTGACAGAGGAAGAGTCTGTTGCAATCCAATCATTATTAGAAGATGCTAGGCGTATATCTGGCACACCGGGCATGTCAGTTTCAATACAATCAAGGGATGATACCTATTTCTTTTCATCCGGCTATGCAAACTCTGAGGAAGGGATTTTGACCAATGAAAACACCATATGGGAGTTAGCCTCCGTCAGCAAAGCTTTTACTGCTTTAGGAATTTTACTTTTGGAAGAGCAGGGATTTTTGTCTATGGACGATTCGGTTGTAGAGTATTTACCTTGGTTCTCATTGCGATATCAGGGACAGCCCGTTGACATGCAGAGTGTTACTTTGAATCATTTCCTTCATCATACTACAGGGTTAATCAATAGGTATCATACTCAGCATATCCCAGAGGGAAATACACCAGATATGTTGCAAAAGACCGTTGAAATGTTAATAGATGCCGAAGTGGTATTTCCACCTGGCGAAAGATATGAATATGGGACGGTAAATTATGATGTGCTGGGCTTGGTGATAGAAACCGTATCGGGGCAAAGCTTTGAGGATTTTATGGAAGAACAAGTATTTCGACCACTGGGGTTGTATGAAACTTATGCGAATAGAGGTAAGGTACAAGCGACAGGTCAGTTGGCACAGGGCTATCGTTCCGCTTTTTTCATGACGCTGCCATATGATGCACCGGAATTTAGAGGAAACACACCTGCTGGGTATCTGTTTTCGTCCTCTCAAGACATAGCCCGTTGGATGGGAATTCAATTGGGAATTGTTGAAGATATTCCGGAAATCTTTCAAGGGCTGATTGCAAAATCACATGAGGGCAATAGGTCTGTTGCGGCTGTGGATGAACTGTACTATGGGGCGGGGTGGGTCGTGAATGCAGATCAGACATTCATCCAACACGCAGGTGGTAATCCAACGTTTGCAACAAATATATTCTTATTCCCAGAAGAACAGCTAGGTATCTCTCTATTATCCAATAGTGCCAGTACAAATATTGATATGTTATATAATATTAAGGATATTTTAGACGGAAACATCTCCCAAAGCTATCAAATGAGTTTGATGCAGATTTCCGATATCGCCCTATCTTCCGCTACAATTGCTCTAACATTACTAGCAATTCTATTTTTCTTTGTAGGGGTGCGTAGAAAGAAACAGAATAGGAAATTACCGTTAACGAAAAAGAGATTGATACTCATAGCTTTTTGGCTTGTGACTACAATTTTTATAGGTATCCTATGCCTAATCCTCCCCACAATATTTGGGGCTAGTTGGAGGTCATTTCTAGTTTGGCAAACGTATAGTTATCTAACCGCACTGATTGCGTTGTCTTTACTAAGTGCAAGTATCACTTGGTTTGTATATTGTTATCGATATAAATGTTCCTAATGAGATGTGCCATTGTAACCTAAACGAAAACTTTTTTATTTGCTTCGCAGCATATTCCTACCACGCATAAATATGCTACATAATATAATGTTTTATGCTTGAACTTAAATAATGTTGTATTATCCGAACGAAAGTTCTTGCTGATATGAGCAATCGTTTGTTTTTTATCAAATATGAACAGGGCTTTTTTGATAGAAACATCTTTTGGCATCAAAATAAATGAGTTGACTTTCTATTTAAAAGAAAGTAACATACTATTTGTAAGTAAATATTGAAACGTTAGCACGGGAGGAAAATAGAATGTCTAAAGTATTGTTTGTTAAAGCTAATGACCGTACTGCTGAAGAAGCTGTATCTGTAAAACTTTATGATGCGTTTCTTAACAGCTATAAAGAAAATCATCCAAACGATGAAATTGTAGAGCTTGATCTTTACAAAGAAAACCCGCCGTACCTGGGCAGAAATGCTATTAACGGGACATTTAAAGCAGGAAAAGGCATGGAATTGAACGAGGAAGAAAAAGCAGCTGCAGCTGTAGCGGACCGTTACTTGGACGAATTCGTCAAAGCCGATAAAGTTGTTTTTGCTTTCCCATTGTGGAACTTTGCTGTTCCAGCTGTACTTCACACTTATGTGGACTACTTGTCCCGCGCAGGAGTGACGTTTACATACACTCCTGAAGGACCTAAAGGCCTGATGGGAGACAAGAAGGTTGCTCTGTTAAATGCCAGAGGCGGCTTCTATTCTGAAGGACCGATGGCTGCAATGGAAATGTCATTGAACTACATGAAAACCGTCATGGGCTTCTTCGGTGTTCAAGACCTGCATACCGTTGTCATCGAAGGACACAACGCTGTTCCTGACGACGCTCAAAAAATCATTGAAAACGGCTTAGCAGAAGCTAAAAAACTTGCAGCATCATTTTAATTGTGAAACCCTTGTTCCAAAAGCGGAACAAGGGTTTTTTATTTATGTCGGCTGCTTCATGCTTAATAAATAATAAACATAGTCAGTCGGCACACCCGCTTCACCCATTTGCCTCAGCATCGCTGAAATGTTGCCTCTGTGGTACGTGCCGTGATTGACCACGTGATGAAGGAGTTCGCTAACAGGCGTTTTGATTTCGCCGAATGCCGGATGTGCAATCGTGATTTCACCATCGGGGTCTTCAAGATTTTCAAAAAACGTTTCATATTGAAGCGCCGTGTCTTGAAAAATGGAGACGAAGTCATCAATCTTTTTTCCCTTTAACATTTCTTTCAGCCGCATGCCGGTTTCCTTTGCTTCCTCGTAAGCGGCTCCGGATATTACTTTCAGCCACAAGGCGTCGGCCACGCACATATGGGTAACGACCTCAGATACAGATTGAAAAACGCTTTGGATTTCCCGGGTGAACAGCTCTTCAGGCAGGCTTTTCAGGTGGCTGAGCACCCTTTGATTCGCCCAGTTGTGATAATCTAAATGCTTTAGTGCGCGATGTGTCATATTTTTAGCCCTCCTCACTTTTTTATTATCAATTCGTGAAAAAGATCGATATTCCTTTAAATGAGGAAAAAATACCTCGGGGCATAAAAAGTAAAAAACCTGCCGATCGGCAGGTTTTTGTGCTTAGTCTTCGTCCTGTTTTTTAGATGGGGTAACCGGGTAAAGTTCTTCCGATGCTTCACTTTGATACTGCAATGAGCCTGGCTTTTCCCGTTTTTCGTTTTCCGTTTCGCCCAAAACGTTGGCTTCCATATAGCGGTGGAAGAAATATTCGAACACTGTGACGCCGATTGCTGACACGATTGAAGCTGCAGCAAGCGAACCATACGGCGGATTATTTTGCATGGCGAGAATCGCCCAGATCAATACGAGGGAAAGGCCAAAGTCTCCCATTGTTGCAGTTGTATTGTTTGTTCTCGGCAGAAGAAGAAGATCTCCGATCAGATAGGAGATCACACCTAAAAACAATGTCAAAACAAACATTTCGCCAAATGGAACGCCAAAAAACAGAGTTAGCACCACATATAAGAGGACAAGGCTCACAATAAATTTTAAACACAATGCTCTTACATGCTTCATTTCGTTTCCACACCTTTCAGCTTATTTTAAAGCATTCCTGTTTTGTTGCTGTTTATTGCTTTTGTTATCCTGCTGGAATGCGCTTTCTGTTTCGTGGTCGTTTTTCAGCTGCTCGAGGCTGCTGTTTTGAATGCCTTTCTTCTGCATGGTCTCACCACCTTTTTCACTATATTTTGGATTATTTTTGATTTCTTATACATACCACGAAAAAAGCAAAAAAGAGGGTTATCCCTCTTCCTGAAAGCCTGTCATTTTTTTCTCAGTCCTGCCGCGTATGCAGGGCCCATCCCAGTTATTTTTGATAAAATGAGCGCCATATCATGCGGCGTCTCTTTCATGCCGTTTTCCAGCCATTGCTGCATGACGCTGATATGAGCGCCGGTTATATAGGAAATCAAGTAGTCCTCCGGTACGATCGGATCCGCCTTGATCGCTTTTTTCAGCCGTTTTAAATTGATGCTCAAAACCGATTTGAATTTCAAACGGAAAGAACCCGGGCCTTTCGGGCCTAAAATTGCCTTCATAAAAACCTCGTTTTCTCTTATATATTGAAAAATATCGACGACAAACGTTAGCGGATGATCAATCACATCCTGATTTAATATGTCCATTGAGTGAATCGAGCGTTTAGCAATGTTACTGATCTCTTGGATAATTTCCTCCTCGCTTTGTTTCAGCAAATCGTATTTATCTTCGTAATGCAAGTAAAACGTGCCGCGGTTAATATCGGCTTTCGTTGTAATGTCCGTGACGGATATCTCTTCAAACGTTTTATTTTTCATCAGTTCAGAAAGTGCGTCTCTAATCATTTTTTTCGTGCGCTTTACCCTGCGGTCTTTTTTTTGTCCAGTCATACAAATCCTCCCGAGGTCCATGAAAATCAACAATGTCCATGTTTGTGTTGAGAACTTAACATTTGCTGATTGATTGTTCATTGCATTCGCCTTTTGTGCAATTATAATAAACATGATGAATATTAATCAACACAGTGTTCAATATTTGTGTATGAAAAAGCATGCCTCATAAGACAAAGTGTGTTGAAAGTCCGGCCAGGGCAAAATCAATCGTCCAAAATGAGGCGTGGAATTTCAAAAAGCGGCTCTAAGGAGAGGATAGAATGGAGAAATATGTGCTGTATTTCAATGAAATCGATCAATTTGCTTTGCCCTATGTCGGCGGAAAGGGGGCGAACCTCGGGGAAATGACAAAAGCGGGTTTTCCCGTTCCCGAGGGGTTTTGCATATCAACTGCCGCCTATCGCGCGTTCATACAAACAAGCGGCATCATCGACAGCCTGCTCGACCAGCTTGGACAGCTCAAGCATGATGATCTGGAACAGATTCGGATTGCGGGGCAGCAGATTCGCGAGCATCTTGCCCAGATTCCCATACCTGACGAGATCAAATCGGCGATACTGGAAGGCGTTGATACGACCGGCAAAGATAAAGCCTATGCTGTCCGCTCCAGTGCTACGGCAGAAGACCTGCCGACAGCTTCATTTGCGGGGCAGCAGGATACCTTTTTGAATGTCTGCGGAAAAGATCAGCTTCTTGATGCGGTAAAACAATGCTGGTCCTCTCTGTTTACGGACAGGGCGATTTCCTACCGCGCGAAAAACGGTTTCGATCACCGCTCTGTTTTTCTTGCAGTTGTCGTGCAAGAGATGGTTTTTCCCGAGGTGTCCGGTATTATGTTCACTGCGGACCCGATCACGGGGCACCGCAAAACGGTTTCCATCGATGCCAGCTTCGGCTTGGGTGAAGCGTTGGTGTCCGGAATTGTGAGCGCTGATCTGTATCAGGTTCAGTCAGGTGAAATCGTCAAAAAACAACTTTCGAAGAAGGAATCGGCCATTTACTCCGTTCCAGAAGGAGGAACCGTTCAGAAAACCCTCTCTCCGGAAGAACAACAAACACAGGCTTTGCCGGATCCAAAAATCGTCGAATTGGCAGAACTGGGGCGCAGAATCGAGGCTCACTACGGTAAGGAACAGGATATAGAATGGGCTTTTGCCGGCGGCAGCTTTTACATTCTTCAAAGCCGGCCGATCACATCCCTATACCCGGCCGTACACGTTTTTGATGATAAGCCGCATGTATTGATTAATTTTGGCTATATCCAAATGATGACCGATCCAATGAAACCATTGGGTGTATCGGTGATCAGCCAAGTTCTCCGATTTTTAAAAAAAGACCCTTCGGCACAGCCGATTCTTCGCGAAGCGGGAGGAAGAGTGTTCGCCGATATTACGGGTGCTCTTTCCCTCAGATCCGCCCGAAGCCGGCTGCTTAAAGTATTAAATGGTATGGATCAGCTGATGGCATCTGCTGTATCGGAGGCAGTCAAGCGCAAAGAACAACAGTTTAATTCCATTTCGATAAAAGGCATGTTTCATATTGCCGGGAGATTGATGCCGATTTTGATTCCGGCAGCATTAAAGGTTGTCGGAATCCTGCTGATGAAAAACCCCGATAAAGCCGAGAAAAAAGCGGAATTGATCATTGAAGCGATCGTGACGGACACCGAGGAGAAGCTTAGCCGGACTTCCGGTGCTGAGACGATCCGCGTCATCCAAAAAGGAATGGAAAGGATGTTCCAAGACGTGCTTTCAAAAGTCGCTGTATATGTCTTCAGCGGAATGATTGCAGCCGGAGCGCTCGAAAAAAAGCTGAAAAAAAAGCTGGGGGACGAAAAAAGCGCTATTTTACTGGGGAAATTGTATAAATCCCTGCCTCATAATGTCACAACGGAAATGGGTCTTGAGTTGGGGGATCTTTCCGATCAAGCAAGGAAGTATCCTGAAGTCATTGACTATTTCAAGCGTGCAGACAGCGAAAACTTTATGGAAGAATTGCTCAAAATCCCCGGCGGCGCCGAATTGAAGGCGAGTTTAGATGGTTATCTCAAAAAGTACGGGATGCGGTGCGTGGGAGAAATCGATATGACAAGGCCAAGATGGGCAGAGGCTCCGGTTCAGCTCGTTCCGTCCATACTCAGCCATATTCGGACGACTGCCCAAGGGGAACACAGGAGGAAATTTAAACAAGGCGAAATGGAAGCGGAAGAAGCAAAAAAGGAAATCATCTCTCAATTTCGTTTCACGGAAAAAAAGAGAATCTCCCGGCTCGTTCATATGTATCGAAGCCTGATGGGAATGCGGGAGCATCATAAATTTACACTTGTAAAATTGATGTTTTTATACAAAAAAGCCATTCTTAAAGAAGCCCGCCACCTCGTTGAAAAAGGAATCCTCAATTGTGAAGACGATGTTTTTTACTTGACGCTTGAAGAGCTTATCGCGCTATTGGAGAATCGCAGCATCGGGAATATTCCGGAATGGTTAACAGACAGAAAACGGCAGCATATGTCCAATCAAAAGCTCACATCCCCCCGCGTGATGACAAGTGAAGGGGAGATCATCACAGGGAGGCTGCGAAATGCAAAAAGTCCCGAAGGAGCTCTCACAGGGACACCGGTTTCTGCGGGCATCATTGAAGGGACCGCCAGAGTTGTGAAGAGCCCTGAAGACGCGAAGCTGAATCAAGGGGACATCTTAGTGGCGCCGTATACTGATCCGGGCTGGACTCCGCTTTTTACTTCAGCGGTTGGACTGATTACGGAGGTGGGCGGCATGATGACTCATGGTTCAGTAGTGGCAAGGGAATACGGCATTCCTGCGGTCGTCGGAATTGACAAAGCGACAGACATCATAGAAGACGGCGCCTACATCCGAATCGACGGAACAAACGGGTTTGTTCAAATATTGAACAGTGACGGCTCATGAGCGCTTATATTGATGTTTGATGCTTATACCAGATATAATAAAAACAGAACAAGAGTTCGGTTTGATTCTCAAGGTGAGCAAAGCGTTGAGAGCTTTCAATGAACAAAGCAGATTCATGAAAGAAGAAGCCAGTCAAACCAATGAAAATGAAGGAGAAATGGATGTCGCAAAATGGAATTGTTTTAGTAGCCAGTGTATCAATCTTACGGGATGATAAAGTCTTGATGATAAAAGAGAATAAGCCTACCGCCGTTCATAAGTGGAACTTTCCGGGTGGACGTATCGAATATGGAGAGGACATTCTCCATTCAGCTCGAAGAGAAGTTAAAGAGGAAACTGGATTGGACATAAAACTGATTGCGGCTGCTGGTGTATATAATTTTATCAGCAGGACGAAGAATCAAGTTATTTTATTTCATTTTATTGGTGAAGTTACCGGAGGTTCTATCAAGCTCGAAGAAGATGAAATTTCAGACTGCAAGTGGATAAAAGTAAGTGACCTTGTAACATTTGAGAACGAAGACTTACGAGAACCAAATGTAATAAAGCAAATCATTGATAACCTATTAAAAGAGAATGTACACTCAATGAGTGTGTATAATGAGCAACTGATTCAATAGTTCTTATCCAGCTAACAGAGACGTTAGTTGAACAAGTATAGAGGAAACCCTAATCATAGGATTTCCTCTATTTTCATGCAATATCAACATTAAAATTCAACAGAGCCTAAATCAAAAAAGCCAGCCTCTTAAAAAGGCTGACGAAGTCGTTCTTACCAGCTTGCTTTTTTAACGCCGGGGATATGCCCTTTGTAAGCAAGCTCACGGAAGCAGATGCGGCACAATTTAAACTTCCGAATCACGGAATGCGGTCTGCCGCAGCGTTCACAGCGGGTGTACTCTCTGACTTTGAACTTTTGTTCCCGTTTTTGTTTGACAATCATTGAAGTCTTGGCCATCTTTTTACCTCCTTCATTTTAAATTCATCGATTTATATAAATAAAAATAGAATTTATTTCTGTAAACAATTTATTATAACATTTAAAATATCATTTGT
>NZ_LBMN02000035.1 GCF_001042485.2 Bacillus paralicheniformis | reverse complement strand
ACGGTGGATGCCGCATTTTTTCGGTACGACCACGAAAAAGACAGGGAACGGATGCGGCTTCCGATCGGAAAACCTGTACCGGGAGCCCGTCTTTATATTTTAGACAGTGAGAAAGCTGTCCAGCCCATAGGGGTGGCCGGAGAACTGTATATCGCAGGCGCGGGTGTCGCAAGGGGCTATTTGAACCGTCCGGAGCTGACAGAAGAACGGTTTCTCGATGACCCGTTTTATCGAGGGGAACGCATGTATCAAACGGGCGATCTGGCGAGATGGCTCCCGGACGGCACCGTTGAATGGCTGGGCCGTATGGACGGCCAAGTGAAAATCCGCGGCTACCGAATCGAACCGGGAGAAGTCGAAGCGGCGCTTCGCCAGATCGACGGCGTGCGGGAAGCGGCGGTTGTCGCCCGGACAGAAGGGGAGGAAACCGAGCTTTGCGCCTATATTGAAGGTCAGGATCAAAAGACCGCAAGGACAGAACTAGGCAAACGCCTGCCGGCCTATATGATGCCTTCATCATTCATCGAGATGCGTGACTGGCCTGTCACACCGAGCGGAAAGCTTGACCGCAAGGCGCTGCCTGCTCCCGACGGAGCGGCTGAACGACGCGCTTACACCGCGCCGCAAACCATCACGGAAATGAAGCTCGCCAAGCTTTGGGAAGAGGTGCTGAAATACGGCCCTGCCGGCATTCGCGACCACTTTTTCGAACAAGGCGGCCACTCGCTGAAAGCGACTGCGCTCGTCTCCCGCATCGCCAAAGCGTTTGGCGTGCAAGTGCCGCTGAAGGAGATTTTCGCCAAGCCGACACTGGAAGAGCTAGCCGCCGTGATTCAGGAATTGGATGAAAGCCCGCATGCGGCGATTGAACCCGCAGAAAAACAGGACACCTACCCGGTGTCCTCGGCGCAAAAGCGGATGTATGTCCTTCAGCAGCTGGAAGACGGCGGTGTCGGCTACAATATGCCGGCGGCGCTTAAGCTGACAGGACCGCTCGACCGCGCCCGGCTTGATGAAGTATTCAGGCAGCTGATCCGCCGCCACGAATCGCTCAGGACGTCGTTTGAAACTGGAGCAGACTGCGAGCCTGTCCAGCGCATCCATGATGATGTCCCGTTTCAGCTGATGGAGTTGGCCGCGGCTGAAGACTTTGTCCGTCCGTTTCGACTTCAAGAAGCGCCGCTTTTCCGCGCCGCTCTTGTGAAGGAAGCGGAGGAGAGCCACCTGTTGTTGGTGGACATGCATCACATCATTTCCGACGGGGTGTCTGTCGGCACCTTAATCCGCGAATTCAGCGAGCTGTACGCCAACCGGATGCTTGCCCCGCTGCGGATTCAATATAAAGACTACGCCGTCTGGCAACAGGCATTCAAACAAGGAGAGGCGTACAACAGACAGGAAGCCTATTGGCTGAAGCAGCTCGACGGAGAGCTGCCGGTGCTGGAGCTTCCGGCCGACAACGCCCGCCCGGCGGTGCGAAGCTTTGCGGGTGATACAGTGTCCCGCACGCTTGATGCGAAAACAACAGCCGGCCTTTACAAGATCACCCGCGACAACGGTTGCACCCTGTATATGGTTCTTCTCGCCGCGTACAGCACGCTTCTTGCCCGTCTCAGCGGACAGGAGGATATCATCATCGGTTCACCGAGCGCCGGAAGGCCGCACAAAGACTTAGAACCTGTCATCGGCATGTTTGTCAACACATTGGCGATCAGAACGCAGCCGGCAGAAAACAAATGTTTCAGCGATTTCTTAAAGGAGGTCCGCGAAACGGCGCTTGAGGCGTTCGAACATCAGGATTATCCGTTTGAGGAGCTTGTCGACAGGCTTGATGTCGTCCGTGATATGAGCCGCAATCCGCTGTTTGACGTTATGTTCGCTCTGCAAAATATGGAGCGGGAATCACTGACTCTGCATGACTTGCATTTGACGACTATAGCTCATGACGCCCATAAAGTCTCTAAGTTTGATATGACTCTTTATGCAGCTGAAGAAGATCAAGAGACAATCCGTTTTGATGTTGAATTCAATACAGACATCTATCAAAAACAAACGATCAAGAAATGGCTTTCCTACTATATTCATATTCTCCATCATGTGATCGAACATCAGAACATTCATCTCGGAGATATCCATGTATTAGATGAACATGAGACAAGCTCATTCATTCACACATTTAATCAGACAAAACAAGACTACCCGAAACACGAAACGATCAGCCGTTTATTTGAATATCAAGCAGCCAAAACACCTCACGCCCCGGCCGTTATATATGACAGGCAAACCTTGACTTACCGTGAACTAAACGAACGCGCCAACAGAATAGCCGCTGCGCTTCGAGCAAATGGCGTCGGTTCAGAAAGTGTTGTCGCACTATTAACAAGTCGCACCCCTGAACTTGCGGTCGGAATTCTAGGTATTTTAAAAGCCGGCGGAGCCTATCTTCCCGTCACTGAAGACATGCCGACAGAACGGCTAGAATGGATGTTGTCTGACAGCAATGCTGTGATGCTCCTCCAATCAGATCGATTAGAATCTCATATGGCAGGAAAACGGTTATTCATAGAAGACATCCAGCTTGAGGCCGGCATTTCAGCAAACAATCCCGAACAGCAGGGCGGTCCTGATTCTCTCGCTTATATCATGTATACATCCGGATCAACCGGCACGCCAAAAGGCGTAATGGTTGAACAGCGCGGCGTCGTCCGTCTCGTAAAAAACAGCGATATGGCATTTTCACCTGAAGACAGGATTTTATTGACAGCGTCATTGGGATTTGACGCGATGACATTTG
The DNA here is from genome assembly GCF_001042485.2 of Bacillus paralicheniformis. Taxonomy (GTDB): domain Bacteria; phylum Bacillota; class Bacilli; order Bacillales; family Bacillaceae; genus Bacillus; species Bacillus paralicheniformis. Next base: position 433,685 of record NZ_LBMN02000035.1, on the reverse strand, counting down.
AAGTATTCGGACCGCTATTAAACGGCGCTTGTTTATACATCAGTGACAAGGAAACTTATTTAGATTCCGATCGGCTCAAGACATTCATACAGCAGAACGGCATCACGACTTTATGGCTGACATCATCCTTATTTAATCAATTATCAGAACAAAATGAACGAACATTTTCCGACCTGTCCAGATTGATTCTCGGCGGAGAAGCCCTGTCGCCAAACCATGTCAATCGCGTTCGCAACGCGGCGCCGAATCTCGCGCTATGGAATGGCTACGGCCCAACGGAAAACACAACATTCTCAACGTGCTTCCGGATCGAACACGAGTATAAGCATTCCATTCCGATCGGCCGCCCAATCGCTAATTCAACCGCTTATATTGTCAACAGCCGAGGGAGATTGCAGCCTATGGGTGTCATCGGAGAATTATGCGTTGGCGGGGACGGGCTAGCCAGAGGCTACTTCGGGAGACCTGAACTGACGAAAGAAAAATTTGTGCCAAATCCCTTCACACCTGGTGAACGAATGTACCGGACCGGTGATTTGGCCCGCTGGCTGAAGGATGGGACGATTGAATATATCGACCGGATGGATGATCAAGTTAAAATTCGCGGCTACAGGATTGAGCTGGGAGAAATTGAAGCAGCATTGCGACAGATTGACGGTGTCAAAGAAGCCGCCGTCATCGTGCGAACCGGTCCCTCAGGACATAAAGAACTCCTTGCCTATATGAGTCTGCAAGCGGAAATGAATATCGAGAAAGTCAGATCTCTTCTTTCTCAGCAATTGCCCGGGTTTATGATCCCGGCGCATTTGGTTGAGCTTGCCGCCTTGCCTCTGACACAAAACGGAAAGCTCGACAGAAGAGCGCTGCCTGAGCCGGAGACCACAGCAATCAACACAGCATACGCCCCTCCGCGCAACCAGCTGGAGGAACGGCTTGCCGTGATCTGGCAAGAGGTGCTCGGCGTTGAAAAAGTCGGGATTGAGGATTCGTTTTTTGAACTGGGAGGCGATTCGATTAAAGCCCTCCAAGTATCTGCGCGCCTTGGACGGTTTGACTTGAAAATCACGGCAGGCGACTTATTCCGCCATCCAACTATTAAAGAAGCCGCACCTCTCATCCGCAAGACTGAGAGAAATATAGATCAGCGGCCGATTGAAGGAGAAGTACCTTGGACGCCCGTTCAGCGCTGGTTCCTCGCACAGCATATTGAAGAGAGGCAGCATTTCAACCAATCTGTCATGCTTCATAGCTCAGAAGGATTTCAGGAACAGCCGCTGCGAACAGCTTTACAGCATCTTGTCATCCATCATGATGCCCTCCGCATGACAATCATCGATGACGGCGGCCAGCTGCAGCAATTTAACAGGGGAATTCATGGAGAACTTTACAGCCTGAACATAAGAGACCTTTCTAAAACGGCACAATGGGAGAAGCTGATTGAAGACGAAGTCGCTGATTTGCAGCGCAGTATCCATTTGCAAACAGGCCCACTGCTAAAAGCAGGCTTGTTCAACACAATGTCGGGAACTTATTTATTTCTCACCATTCATCATTTGGTCGTCGACGGGGTCTCATGGCGGATTTTGCTTGAGGATTTATCGGCAGCATACAGTCAGGCGGCCGCAGGACAACCGGTTCAGCTTCCGCGGAAAACGGACTCATACCAATATTTCGCAAACCGGCTTGCCGAATACGCAGAGAGCAGCAAGGTCATTCGCGAACAATCGTATTGGCGCACTGTTGAAAAAGAAAAAGCCGCTTTACTTTCTTGTGAAAAACCGCATAGCGCTGCGGACAACATTCGGAAAACGGAAAGCTTTACCCTTTCCGAAGAAGACACACACGTTTTAATCCACAAGGTTAACAACGCCTACAACACAGACACCCAGGATATTCTGCTGACGGCAGCATCATTAGCCCTGTGTGATTGGATGGGAGAGAGGAAACTGCGGATCGCGATGGAAGGACACGGGAGAGATCACACCCTACCTGAATTGGATATCAGTCGGACAGTCGGCTGGTTTACCACAATATATCCTGTGTTGATTGATTTACATGCAGCCGAAGGCGAGTTGGGGCTGGCAGTGAAAACAGTCAAAGATACACTCGGCAGAATACCGGACAAAGGAATGGGATACGGCATTTTGCAATATTTAACAGCCTCTGAAAACAAAACAATCCAGTTCGGCAAAGCGCCTGAAATCGGTTTTAACTATTTAGGGCAATTCAATGATACAGAACGCCAACAAAAGTTCAGCTTTTCGGGGCTTGCAAGCGGGAAAGACATTACACCTACATGGCAGCGTGAGCAAACGCTGGAAATGAGCGCCATGGTAAGGCAAAATCAGCTGCATTTCAATTTGAGCTATCCGCCAAGCCGGTTCCATACAACAACAATGAAACAGCTGCTGCACATGGTGAAACATAATTTGCACCAAATCATCAAACATTGCGCACATAAACAAGAAACAGAGAAAACGGTCAGCGATTTTAGCAGCCAATCGTTAACAGCGGAAGATTTGGACAATATTGCGAGCTTTGTCGAGGAACTGTAGGAACAGGAGGCAGGGAAAAAATATGACAAAAAAACATGAGATTCAGGATATTTATCCGCTTTCTTATATGCAGGAAGGCATGCTATTTCACACCCTTCTTAACAAGGACACACAGGCATACGTCGAACAAGCCTCATTTTCAATGACAGGAAAGGTTGACACAGACATTTTTCAGAAAAGCATTGCTGTTCTTTGTGCCCGGCACGATATTTTCAGAACGATTTTTATCAGTCAAAATGTATCCGTTCCGCAGCAGGTCGTCTTAAAAGAACGGACGATCACCGTTGAAGAAAAAGATCTGACTCATTTGGACCGATCCGGCCAGCTTAGATTGATCGATGACGTCAAAAAAACAGACAGAGCCAAAGGATTTCATTTGCAAAAAGATGGATTGATGCGCGTCATTCTTTTTAAAACAGGGGAACGCGAATTTACATGCATATGGAGCTTCCATCACATCATTATGGACGGCTGGTGCCTCGGGATTGTCCTGAAAGAGTTTTTCCATATATACGCTTCCCATTTGCACCAAACACCATTAAAGCTTGAGCCTGCTGTGCCTTACGGGAGCTATATTCAATGGCTGATGGAGCAGGACAAAGAAGCCGCCGCCCGGTACTGGGAGGGTTATCTTGAAGGATATGACCAACAGAGCCGGCTGCCGCAGCAAAAAAAAGCGGGCGCCAAAAGCAGACAAGAAGAAGTCACCTTTTCCCTTTCTAAAACAGTTACGGATAAGCTGAAAGAGCTGGCCGCAAAGGAAGAAGTCACATTGAGCACCATTTTTCACACGCTTTGGGGAATGTTGCTGCAAGCTTATAACCAGACGGATGATACGGTTTTCGGTTCGGTTATTTCCGGCAGGCCGGCTGAAATTGCAGGGATAGAGCGGATGATCGGCCTTTTCATTAACACGGTGCCGGTGCGTGTTACCGGTACAAAAGTGCCTTTTGTGAAACTGATTAAACAAGTGCAAAAAGATGCGCTCAATGGGCAGCCGTACAGCTACCACCCGCTCTATGAGATACAGGCGGAATCCGCCGTCAAACAAGGCTTAATCGACCATATTCTTGTTTTTGAAAATTATCCTGTTGAAAAAGAAATCGCACTGCTGAACAGTGGACAAGATGCAGAGGATCTGTTTCGCATTCATGATTTCAACATGGAAGACGAGACCAACTACAGCTTTTATCTCATGGTGGCACCAGGTGAAAACATTCATCTCAAAATGAGATTTGATTCCGGCATTCATGAACGTTCTTTCATCGAAAGCGTTAAAGGCCATTTGCAGCATATCATCGCACAAGTGCTGGAAAATCCGAATTTGACCCCGGAGGAATTGACGATCACAACACATCAGGAACAAAAAGACCTGCTCAGCACGTTGAAAATAGAGACTAAACAGCGTGAATATGAAACGATCCAGTCGATGTTCGAACGTCAGGCGGCACAATTCCCTGATGAAAAAGCAATTCACTATGAAGGGCAGTCGATCACTTATAAAGAGCTGAATGAAATGGCCAACAAACTTGCACGCCTTCTCCGAAAACGGGATGTCAAACGCCAGGAGCCGGTCGCGATCATGGTCGAACGTTCTCCCGCATTAGCGGCGGGAGTACTCGGCATTTTAAAAGCGGGCGCGGCATTTGTTCCGATTGACCTGAGCCATCCTGCCGAACGCATTCGCTATTGCATAGAAAACAGCGGCTGTCAGCACATAGTATCACAGCATCATGTGGCGGCTTTAGCAAAGTCAGCCGCAACAAAACGATCTGTGACATTCATAGAAGAAGCAGATGCGGAAAGCGACGGAAGCAATGTCGAGACGGTAAACACTGCGGAAGATTTGCTTTACATCATGTATACATCTGGAACAACGGGGAAGCCGAAGGGTGTTTTATTTGAACATCGAAATATGGCCAATTTGCTTCATGACCAATTTGAAAACTCACGTATTGATTTCAAAACAAATGTGCTCCAGTATGCATCTTGTGCGTTTGACGTCTGCTATCAAGAATTGTTTACAACTTTGCTTAGCGGCGGCACGCTTTGCATCGCGCCTGAATCAATCAAGCGCGACCCAGCTCAGTTGTTTTTGTTGATCAATACACAGCGAACAGAAGTCGTCTTTTTCCCGACGGCTTTTGTGAAGATGCTTTTTAATGAGGAACACTATGCGAACCACTTTCCAAACTGTGTGAAGCATGTCATCACTGCGGGGGAGCAATTGACGGTCTCGCATATTTTTAAGGCATTGCTCAAGCGGCACGGCATACACTTGCATAATCATTACGGCCCGGCGGAAACCCATGTCGTCTCGACATGCACCATTCATCCTGAGGACGACATCCCGGGTTCTCCGCCGATCGGAAAACCGATCAGCCATAACGCCATGTATATCCTTGACAAATACAAACGACTTCAGCCCTGCGGTGTAGCAGGAGAGCTTTATATATCAGGCGCGAGCGTCGGGAGAGGATATGTCAATAATCCAATCTTGACAAAACAGAAATTTTTGCCCGATCCATTCAGAGCGGGAGCCGTCATGTATCGAACAGGAGATATAGCAAGGCTTCGTGCAGACGGACAAATGGACTATATCGGCCGGACGGATGATCAAGTGAAAATCAGGGGCTACCGGGTCGAACCTAAGGAAATAGAGGTGACATTGGCAAATCATCCTGCTGTTAAGGAAGCGGTTGTCCTGGTTCAAAAAGACAGTGAAGGGGAACATGAATTGTGCGCATACTACAGCACACGGAAACCGATCGACCCTTCTGCATTGCGTCATGATTTGGCCGACGCCATCCCTGACTACATGATGCCAGTAAAATGGACTGCTGTGCCAGCGATTCCGCTTACCGTAAATGGAAAAGTCGATAAAAGCGCCCTCCCAGAACCGACATCATCCGCATCGCATCAGTCATACGCCGCACCTCGCAATTTGAACGAGCTCAGGCTTTCACAGCTTTGGGAAGGTCTACTGAAAAGGGGGCCGGTCGGCATCCGCGACAACTTTTTTGAACTGGGCGGCCATTCTTTAAAAGCAACATCGCTCATCTCTCGCATCGCCAAAGAATGGAACGTTCAGATTCCGTTAAGTGATGTCTTTGCCCATCCGACCGTAGAAGGGTTGGCAGCAGTCATCAGTGAAGCGGAAGAAAACCCGTTTGCTTCGATTCAGCAAATAGAGAAGAAGGAGACATATCCGGTTTCTTCCGCACAAAAACGGATGTATGTTCTGCACCAGCTTGATGGCGGAGGAGTCAGCTACAACATTCCGGCCGTTTTGGAGCTGACAGGCGAGCTCGATCAACAGAGAGTGGAAGCTGTATTTCGCGAACTGATCCGCCGGCATGAACCCCTTAGGACATCATTCGAAGCAGGAGACGACGGCGAGCCGGTGCAGCGGATTCATGAAAAGGTGCCGTTTGCTTTTTCAAACGACTCTTCATCTGAATCATTTATCCGGCCGTTTGATCTTGGAAAGGCTCCGCTTTTCAGGGCGGGCTTAGCGACCATTGAAAAAGGACGATATCTGCTTTTAGTGGACATGCACCATATTATTTCAGACGGTGTCTCCATCCAATTGCTCATGCAGGAATTCAGCGAGCTGTATAAAGGACTTGAACTGGCTCCGTTGCGCATTCAATACAAAGACTATGCAGCATGGCAAGAAACATTCAAAACAAGCGACATATACAAACGGCAAGAATCGTATTGGCTCAAACAACTGGCCGGTGAGCTGCCAGTGCTCGAATTGCCGACGGACAAACCGCGGCCCCCGGCAAAAAGCTTTGCAGGTGACCGGGTTACGTTCGAGATCAGTCAGGAGCTTACATCACGTTTACAACAGCTCGCAGGAGAAAACAGATGCACACTGTATATGACGCTTCTTGGGATATACACCGTTTTATTATCACGGCTAAGCGGGCAGGAAGAGATCATTGTCGGTTCGCCGATCGCGGGCAGACCGCATGCTGACCTGGAATCCGTGCTCGGAATGTTTGTGAACACATTGGCTTTTCGAACACGTCCGGTGAGCGGAATATCTTTCAAACAATATTTACAGGACATTCGAGAAACAGCGCTAGAAGCCTATGAACACCAGGACTATCCGTTAGAGGAGCTGGTTGACCGCCTCGGCGTTCAGCGGGAGATGAGCCGAAATCCGCTCTTTGATACAACGTTTGCACTGCAAAATATGGAGCGGCAACAATTGTCGATGGAGGGGCTTGAGCTTCGGCAGAAAGATATCAGCCACCCGATTTCTAAATTCGACCTGTCACTGTACATGGCCGAAAGCGGCGGACAAATATATTGTCAGTTTGAATACAGTACAGATTTGTTTGAACGGAAAACGATTCAAAAATGGGCCGATTTTTTTAAAACGTTGGCTAAAAACGCTGCACAGCATCCGGAGCTGGAACTGGACCATTTGTCAATCCTTTCGAAAAAGGAAGAAAGCGCACTTCTGCAAAACCTCAGCCCGATGCAAAAAATGGATTTCCCACTGGATCAGCCGCTTCATCATCAGCTCGAGCAGCAGGCAGAAAAGACGCCTGATCGTCCGGCCGTTTTGGCGGATGGCGTCTCCATCTCCTACAGAGAACTGAATGAACGGGCCAATCAAATTGCATGGAAGCTAATTGGCCTCGGTATTCAACAGGAAGATGTGATTGCCGTGATGGGGAGACGTTCACCAGATATGCTGATTGGAATTTATGGCATTTTAAAAGCGGGAGCTGCTTACGTGCCGATCGACCCTGACTATCCTGAAGAACGAATCCGTTTTTTAATGAAGGACAGCGGCGCAAAGACCTTGCTTGCAGAATCTAATCCATCGATGTTTGAGGGAACCATTTTGCCGCTAGATGGCGGGCGCGAGAATCACGGAGAAGCGGCAGTCAATCCGAATCTCCCGGTACCGCCCGATGCCTTGGCCTATATCATCTATACATCTGGCTCAACGGGACGCCCAAAAGGCGTCATGGTGGAACACAGGTCCGCGGTCAATTTTTTATACTCACTGCAAACCCGCTACTCACTTAACGACTCGGACATCATTCTGCATAAAACGTCTTACTCGTTTGATGCTTCAATATGGGAGCTGTTCTGGTGGCCATTCGCCGGGGCTTCTGTTTATCTGCTTCCTCAAGGAGGGGAAAAAGATCCTGAAATCATCTTAAAAGCGCTGGAGGAAAAGGAAGTTACAGCCGCCCATTTTGTCCCTTCTATGCTTCACTCATTCTTGGAATATATGAATCAAAGAAAAAAACCGGCCGACATCAGACATTTAAAAAGAGTCTTTGCAGGCGGCGAGCAGCTGGGGGCGCACCTCGTCTCCCGTTTTCATGAGCTTCTGCCGAGGGTGGAATTGACAAATTCCTACGGACCGACGGAAGCGACGGTAGAAGCGGCATACTTTGATGTCCCTAAAAGGAAAACACTTGACCATGTCCCGATCGGCCGATCAGGACACAATATGAGACTCTATATTTTAAATAAAAAACGGCAGCTTCTCCCGTTCGGCTGTCGAGGGGAACTGTATATCGCAGGCGCGGGCGTCGCAAGGGGCTACTTGAACCGTCCGGAGCTGACAGAAGAACGGTTTCTCGATGACCCCTTTTATTCAGGAGAACGCATGTATCAAACGGGCGATCTGGCGAGATGGCTCCCGGACGGCACCGTTGAATGGCTGGGCCGCATGGACGGTCAAGTGAAAATCCGCGGCTACCGGATCGAACCGGGGGAAGTCGAAGCGGTGCTTCGCCAGATCGACGGCGTGCGGGAAGCGGCGGTTATCGCCCGGACAGAAGGGGAGGAAACCGAGCTTTGCGCCTATATTGAAGGTCAGGACCAACAGACTGTAAGGACAGAGCTGCGCAAACGCCTGCCGGCCTATATGATGCCTTCAGCCTTCATCGAGATGCGTGAGTGGCCTGTCACTCCGAGCGGAAAGCTTGACCGCAAGGCGCTGCCCGCTCCCGACGGAGCGGCTGAACGACGCGCTTACACCGCGCCGCAAACCATCACGGAAATGAAGCTCGCCAAGCTTTGGGAAGAGGTGCTGAAATACGGCCCTGCCGGCATTCGCGACCACTTTTTCGAACAAGGCGGCCACTCGCTGAAAGCGACAGCGCTCGTCTCCCGCATCGCCAAAGCGTTTGGCGTGCAGGTGCCGCTGAAGGAGATTTTCGCCAAGCCGACACTGGAAGAGCTCGCAGCCGTGATTCAGGAATTGGATGAAAGCCCGCATGCGGCGATTGAACCGGCGGACAAACAGGACACCTATCCGGTGTCCTCGGCGCAAAAGCGGATGTATGTGCTTCAGCAGCTGGAAGACGGCGGTGTCGGCTACAATATGCCGGCGGCGCTTAAGCTGACAGGACCGCTCGACCGCGCCCGGCTTGATGAAGTATTCAGGCAGCTGATCCGCCGCCACGAATCGCTCAGGACGTCGTTTGAAACCGGGGCAGACGGCGAGCCTGTTCAACGCATTCATGATGATGTCCCGTTTCAGCTGATGGAATTGGCCGCGGCTGAAGACTTTGTCCGTCCGTTCCGGCTTCAAGAAGCGCCGCTTTTCCGCGCCGCTCTTGTGAAGGAGGCGGAGGAGAGCCACCTGTTGTTGGTGGACATGCATCACATCATTTCCGACGGGGTGTCTGTCGGCACCTTAATCCGCGAATTCAGCGAGCTTTACGCCAGCCGGACGCTTCACCCGCTGCGGATTCAATATAAAGACTACGCTGTCTGGCAACAGGCATTCAAACAAGGAGAGGCGTACAACAGACAGGAAGCCTATTGGCTGAAGCAGCTCGACGGAGAGCTGCCGGTGCTTGAGCTTCCGGCCGACAACGCCCGCCCGGCGGTGCGAAGCTTTGCCGGAGATCATGTGTCCTTTTCACTTGATGCGGACACTTCATCCGGCCTTTACAAGATCGCCCGCGACAACGGATGCACCCTGTATATGGTTCTTCTCGCCGCGTACAGCACGCTTCTTGCCCGGCTCAGCGGACAGGAGGATATCATCATCGGTTCGCCGATCGCCGGAAGGCCGCACAAAGACTTAGAACCCGTCATCGGCATGTTTGTCAACACATTGGCGATCAGAACGCAGCCGGCCGAAAACAAATGTTTCAGCGATTTCTTAAAGGAGGTCCGCGAAACGGTGCTTGAGGCATTTGAACATCAGGATTATCCGTTTGAGGAGCTTGTCGACCGGCTTAATGTCGTTCGTGATATGAGCCGCAATCCGTTGTTTGACGCTATGCTTGTCGTACAAAATATGGATCGCCAAGAGCTTTTCCTGGATGGACTGCATATTCAGCCTGCCGATATGCCTCAAACTGGGGCGAAGTTTGATCTGACGCTGCAAGTTTCAGAAGGGGATGAACGCATACATTTTCGATTTGAATATGCATCATCTTTATTTAAACAAGATACGATCGAACGCTGGGCATCACATTTCACGACAATGCTTCAGCACATTGTCCACGCACCGCAGACAGCGTTGCCTGCCATCAGCATGCTGACAGCTAAAGAACAACAGCTGCTGATGACAAACTTTAACAGGATGCCGGAACAACACGGCCCTAACATAACCGTTCACGAATTATTCGCCCGTCATGCGGCAAAATTGCCGGGTGCAACTGCACTCATCACTCGGGAAGGGGTGCTCACTTATCAAGAATTAGACGAATGGTCCAACAAAATAGCGAGAACATTGCAAAATCAAGGGATTGGTCCGGATCTACCTGTAGGTATTATGATTCCTAAATCAACAGGCTTGATCGCAGCCGTTCTCGGAACCTGGAAAGCAGGGGGCGCCTATGTCCCAATTGATCTTGGATATCCGGACGAGCGCAAACAATATGTATTAGCCGACAGCGGAGCTAAACTGCTGATCACCGATAAAAAAGCAATTCATCAAGTACCTGATGGTTTTAAAGGCGAAGTGCTTCTGATTGAAGATGTACAGGAACAGGACACCTCACCTATTCTAACTGCTTCCGGGCCTGATCATTTGGCTTATATCATTTATACATCAGGTACGACGGGCAATCCAAAAGGCGTCATGGTGGAACACAGAGGAGTCGCTTATACAGTTCAGTGGCGCAGTGCTTTTTATGAATTTCATGATCATGATATCGCGCTTCAGCTTTCCTCATTTTCTTTTGACGCATTTGTCACAAGTATGTTTGCGCCGCTTATATCAGGAGTGCAGACCGTTATCCCGGCTGAGGAAGAAGCGAAAGACATTCTCGCTATTAAACAATATCTAGCCGATTACGGCATTACGCATATGAATCTCGTTCCGATTCTATACCGGACACTGCTTGACGTATTGCAGCCGGAAGATGTACAAACACTGCGACTTGTCACATTAGGAGGCGAAGCGATTGAACCGAATTTGCTGGAGCGCAGTTTCTCGCTCAGCCCTGACATAGAGATTTCCAATGAATACGGGCCGACAGAGAGCAGCATCACGGCCACTGCGGCCAGAAGATTGAAACGAGAAGAAAACATCACGATCGGCCGGCCGATCGGTTATACAAATGTTTATATTTTAAAAGGAGATCACTTGCAGCCTATCGGTGTCACCGGAGAACTTTGCATTACAGGACCGGGGCTTGCAAGAGGATATATCAATCTTCCTGAGCAAACGGCAAAAGCTTTCGTTCAAGATCCGTTCCATCCAGATCAGCGCATGTATCGGACGGGGGATTTGGCGAAATGGCTGCCGGACGGCACATTGCAGTATGTCGGCAGGATGGATGAACAAGTCAAAATCAGAGGTTACCGAATCGAGATAAAAGAAGTGGAAGCGGCACTCTCCGGCCTTGCCGTAGTAAAAGAAGCGGCAGTGGTGGATTCTGTTACCGCAGCAGGTCATAAGGAACTGTGCGCTTATATTGTTGTTGAAGACGGCGCAGATTGCCGCATGGTGCGCAAAGCTTTGGCCAAAAAAGTGCCGTCTTACATGGTACCGGCGTTTTTCCAAACGCTTGATGCATTGCCTACCATGCCAAACGGGAAGCTGAATAAGCCCGCACTGGCAAAGATCCCGCACAAGGGAGAGACTAGGCAAACATTTACGGCTCCGGCCACTGATATTGAAAAAGAATTGGCTGCCATCTGGCGCGGGGTGCTCGGTGTGGACAAGATCGGAATTGATGAATCATTTTTTGAGCTTGGCGGAGATTCCATTAAGGCATTGCAAGTCTCCGCGAGATTGCATCAATCAGGAAAGCAATTGGCCGTAAAAGATATCTTCAGCCATCCGACAATCCAAGAATTGGCGCCATATGTCCGTTTATCACAACAACCGATCAGCCAAGCATCTGTAGAAGGCGAGATGACATGGTCACCGGTGCAAAAATGGTTCCTGTCTCAAGATATAAAAGAAGCCCACCATTTTAATCAGTCGGTTATGCTGCATCGGTCAAATCCGTTAGATGAAGATGCATTGAGGAAAACGCTAAAAGCGATAACCGTCCATCACGATGCACTCAGGCTCATATGCGTCAAAGATGAACAAGGGAACTTGCGCCTGTACAATCGTCCAGCGAACATCGGAGAGGACCAGCTTTACAACTTGCGAATCTTCAATCTGGCCGGCGAACCAAAAGATCATGAACACATTATCAAACACCAAGTTCGTGAGCTGCAAAAAGCAATGGACTTGGAAAACGGGCCGCTGGTGCAAGTCGGGCTTTTCCGCTCAAGCGAAGGAGATGACTTGTTTCTTGCTATCCATCACTTGGCCGTCGACGGCATATCATGGCGGATTATCCTGGAAGACTTGGCATCCGTCTATGAGCAGGCGATTCGCGGAGATGACATAGCACTCCCGCCAAAAACCGCATCATTCCAGACATATACCGAGCAATTAGCCAAGTATGCAGAAAGCCGGCGGTTATTACAGCAAGCAGACTATTGGCGCGCCATCGAACAACATGAAACAGTTGCACTGCCAAAAGATCAGACACATATCGACAAAACCGCTTTGAAAAAACGTAACACCGTATCATTTACTTTAGCTCAACAAGAAACAGACGCGATTCTAAAAGATGTGCACAATGCTTACAATACGGATACCCAAGACCTGCTATTGGCGTCAGCGGTACTCGCTATATGGCAATGGGTGCCGCAAAAGGCGCTAAAAATCGCGCTTGAAGGGCATGGCCGTCAATCTGAGGCGGCATATCACGATATCAGCCGAACCGTAGGGTGGTTTACTTCCATATATCCAGTATTGCTTCAACTTGAACCCAATACATGGGATGACCATCATGAAGAATATATGATCCGCGCATTAAAAATAACAAAAGACACGTTAAGGCGGATACCTGATAAAGGATTTGGATACGGTGTTCTCAAATATATGACACCGCCTGAAAAAGCAAAGATCAAATTCGGCAAAGCACCTGATATCACCTTTAACTATTTAGGACAATTTGAAATCGGAAACCGTGCGCAAACCGAAACAGAACAGCTTGATGCATTTACATTTTCTCCTTTGGGGGGCGGCGAGGATATCACCGGCACTTGGAAGCGTGAACAGTCGCTGGATATCAGCGCACTCGTAGCCGAAGGCAAACTGACCGTTAACATGACATATGAAACAGGGCGTTTTCAAAAAGAAACCATTGAGCGGCTTTCCCAAGATTGTCAGTACTATCTCAGAAAGCTGATGAACCATTGCCTCGGCAAAACTGAAACAGAGAAGACCGTCAGCGACTTTGATGATCGCGAGCTGACCGAGGAAGCTTTTAAAAATATAACCGACTTACTCGGATTTCATTAAACGAGCGGAGGGAAACAATGGATCATACACAAAAAATCCAAAACATTTATCCTTTAAGCCACATGCAGGAAGGAATGCTTTTTCATTCTTTCCTGCAAGACGAAGGAACCGCATATATTGAACAGTCCGTCTTCACAATAAGGGGTCAGCTCCATTTAGACTGGTTTCAACAAAGTGTCCAATCGATCATTGACCGCCACGATATTTTCAGAACGGTTTTTTTGCCTCATGTTGCCGGGCTGAAAGAACCGCGCCAGGTCGTTTTACGCGATCGATCCTTTCAGTTGCATGCTGAAGACTTGACCGAAATGCCGGAGACCGATCAAACCGCATATATCAGCCAGTTTAAAGAGCGGGATCGGCAGAAAGGCTTCAATCTGCAAAAAGATATGCTGATGCGTATTTCTCTGTTCAAAACGGCGCCGGAACAACACGTATGTGTATGGAGCCATCACCACATTTTAATGGACGGCTGGTGTCTCGGGATCGTACTCCAAGAATTTATGCAGTTGTACGAAGCCATCTATACGGGTGAATCTGTGCCTTTAGATCCTGTTCAGCCATACAGCGCATATATTTCCTGGTTGTATGATCAGGACAAAGACAAAGCCAAGGAATATTGGAAGAACTACTTGACAGACTTCAATGCGCCAACAGGTCTTCCGAAAGTGTCTGCAAAACCTGCTGAAAAGGGATATCGGCAGAAAGAGCTGATGTTTTCATTAGACCGAAAGTTGACAGCCAGACTCAAAACAATCGCCAAACAACATGGAGCCACACTCGCCACTCTCATACAAACCGTGTGGGGCTTAATGCTTCAGCGCTATAACCGGACAGATGATGTCGTGTTCGGCTCTGTCGTTTCCGGCCGTCCTTCCGTGATTCCGGGCGTTGAGAAGATCATCGGTTTATTTATCAATACTGTGCCGGTGCGAATCAAGACCGAGAGCGAAAATGAAACCTTTTCAGAGCTGCTTCGCCGCTCCCAAAAAGAAAGGCTCGCTCAAGACATGTTCAACTTTTATCCATTGGCTGACATTCAGTCGCAAATCACTTTCAAACAGCATGCGATTGACCATATTTTCGTTTTTGAAAACTACCCTTTGCAGCAAATGCAAGACTCGGCAAACCGCGCCGAATCACCGCTCCAGATCGAAAATGTAAAAGTGTCGGAGCAATCAGGCTACAACTTCAACCTCATGATTGCCCCGGATGATGAACTTGTCATCAAGTTCATCTACAATGCAAACGTTTATGATGAATCATGGATTGACTGTGTGAGGGGCCACCTGCTGGAAGCCTTGCGAAGAGTGGCGGAGGACACCGATATCCCCGCCTCCAGGCTGCCGATGATCGCGCCTGACGAAAAAGCCCGGATCATCGGGGCATTCAACGATACAAAAACAGATTACGATACGAACAAAACAATCACTGACTTGTTTTCCAATCAAGTAGAGAAAACGCCGGATCATATCGCACTACATGCCGGCGGCTTGACGATGACATACCGGGAGCTGGATCAAACATCCACTGCGTGGGCCCGCATCTTCCAAGAACAAGGCTTAAAGAAAAACGGAATTGCCGGCATTTTAGCAGAGCATTCACCTGAATTCATCATCGGAGTTCTTGCCGTTTTGAAAGCGGGCGGCGCCTATCTCCCGCTCGATGCCGAACTGCCGCCTGAACGGATCAGCTGCATGCTGAAAGAAAGCGGGGCGGACGTATTGGCCGTTCAGAAAGGACTCAAGACGGACATTGATTTTCCGAAAAAAGTGTTGATATCCAAGGAAGCGCAATTGGCACCTGTCAGCGCTATCAACATAAATACGCGTCCGGATGATCTGGCTTATATCATGTATACATCAGGTTCGACAGGCAAACCAAAGGGCGTAATGATTTCGCACCGCAATGTCGTATCACTGATCTCAAACAGCAATTACACATCAGCCGATACAAATGACCGATTGATCTTAACCGGTTCACTCGGCTTTGACGCCATCACATTTGAAATATTCGGAGCGCTCCTGAAAGGAGCATCTCTTCATGTTATTGACCGCTCGACGATGTTGACTCCTGCCCGTTTTGGCAGCTATTTGCTTCGCCATGATATCACAGTGCTGTTTTTAACAACGGCTCTCTTTAACCAGCTGGCACAAGCCCAGCCGGACATGTTTTCAGGGCTCTCCACTTTATATGTCGGCGGGGAAGCTTTGACGCCTGCACTGATGAATACGGTCAGACATCGGTGCCCAAACCTGAAGCTTTATAACATATATGGTCCGACGGAAAATACAACATTCTCTACATTTTATGAAGTCAAGCAAGATTTTTCACAAGCGATTCCCATCGGAAAACCGATCAGCAATTCAAATGCCTTTATTGTTGACGAGAGCGGTCAGCTCGCGCCGATCGGCGTTCCCGGCGAACTTTGCGTCGGCGGCGATGGGGTTGCAAAAGGATATTTGCACAGACCTGATTTGACGGGTGAAGCATTTGTAGAGCATCCGTTTCAACCAGGGGAAAAAATGTACAAAACCGGCGATCTGGCGCGCTGGCTGCCAGACGGCAACTTAGAATATATCAGCCGGATGGACCGGCAAATCAAAATTCGCGGCAAACGAACTGAACCGGCTGAAATAGAAGCGCGGCTCATCGAGATTGAAGGCGTTCAAGAAGCCGCTGTCATCATTGAAGAAAAAAACGAAGAAGCATTCCTTATCGCATATTATGTAAGCGATGATCAAACAGAGGAAAAAACGATCCGTTCATTACTATCAAGGCAGCTTCCCGACTATATGATTCCTCATGATTGGGTTAAACTGGACCGCATGCCTCTTTCGGCAAACGGCAAAATCGACCGCCGCGCGCTGCCTGCACCTGATCAAAAAACGGCTTTGAAACAGATTGTGCCGCCAAGAAACTGGGTCGAAAAAGAACTGATTGACATATGGAGACCTATCCTTGGCGTGAAGGAGCTCGGTATTGAAGATGACTTTTTCGAACTTGGCGGTCATTCGCTAAAGGCTCTTCAAGTCATTCACCAGCTGAAAAACAGCCAGGGGATCGATATTCCGATTGAATTATTATTCGAGAATCCAACAATCGAACAATTGGCCGAAAAGCTGTTTTCACATGAGCTGCGCGCCTCGGCCGTACAGCATGTCAGCAGACTGAATCCGCCGACCGGAGTGAACCTTTTCTGCTTTCCTCCCATTTCGGGCTTCGGGATATTTTATAAAGATCTCGCTGCTAAGCTAAACGGCAAAGCGACTGTGTACGGATTTAACTTTATTGAAGAAGACAGCCGTATGGAACAATACGTGAACAACATCATCCAAAAACAGCCTCGGGGTCCTTATATCCTGCTGGGATATTCAGCGGGAGGCAACACGGCATTTGAGACTGTCAAAGAAATGGAAAACCGTGGTTTGGAGGTCAGCGATCTCATTATTGTCGATGCATATCAAAAGAAACAAGCATTGCCGCCACAGCCAAGCAGCACCTCAGCAGAACATGTTCCCGCTCACCTCAGGGAAGCAGTCATCAAAAAGACGGCAAACTATCAAAAATATTGGGCACAATTAATCAATGGCGGCCAAATCAACGCAAACATCCACTTTATTGAAGCCGGCATTCAGACGGATCAAATTGACAGATTCATATTGCAAAAATGGGCCGACGCCACAACAAGAAACTATCAAGAGTATAAAGGAGCCGGGCCGCATCAGGATATGTTCGAAACTGCCTTTCTGTCAAAAAACGCCGAGATCATTCAACATATCCTCACAAACAGCGGCAAACATGCAGAGCATTCTCGGTAAAAGCCGTCCAAACACCACAGGCCCGAACCAAAACATTGAGAGTTCTAAAGCGATTTCTTAAGCTTTAGGACTTTTTTCTTTCAAATCATCATAAGCTGTAAAGAACAGACAAGACCCGTCTGAACCTATGGCAGGAAACAGGATAAGCTACTTCACTTTCGAATTCGCACAATAAATAAATGAAGGCGCTTTCAAATTCTATTTCAGACACTTTTGAATATGAAAGGGGGCATTTTTTTGTTTCAAAAATTGCTTATCGCCAATCGTGGCGAAATCGCACTTCGGATCATCCGAACTTGTAAACGGCTCGGTATTCAGACAGCTGCCGTCTACTCTGAAGCGGATGCTGAGTCCCTGCACGTTAAAGCTGCAGATGAAGCCTGGCTGATCGGCAAACCGCGGGTCAGTGAAAGCTATTTAAATATCGAAAAAATCATCGAAACCGCTAAAAAAGCGGGGGTCTGTGCCATCCACCCGGGATACGGCCTGCTTTCCGAGAACAGCCGTTTTGCCGAAAGATGCCTGCAGGAAAATATCACGTTTATCGGTCCGCCGTCCGATGTGATCGCCAAAATGGGGAGCAAAATTGAAGCAAGGCTAGCGATGGAACAAGCCGGGATTCCCGTCGTTCCCGGCGTGACAAAAAGCTTGGCCGGTCTGAATGAAGCCAAGGCTCTTGCCGAATCCATCGGCTATCCCATGATGCTCAAGGCTTCTTTTGGAGGCGGAGGCATCGGAATGCAGCTGATTCGCAATGAAGGCGAATTAGCAAAAGCATATGAAGGCAGCCAAAAACGAGCCGCCGATTTTTTCGGAGACGGGGCTATGTACATCGAGAAATATATCGAAGATGCAAGACATATCGAGATTCAGATTTTAACAGACGAATACGGAAATGCCGTTTATCTTTGGGAACGGGACTGTTCGATTCAGAGACGCCAGCAAAAAATCATCGAAGAAGCACCTGCTCCGTTATTCGATGAAAACATGCGCGCGAAGCTCGGTGAAGCGGCCGTGAAAGCCGCGCTGTCGATCGGCTATGCCAACGCCGGGACAATCGAGTTTTTAGTAGACAGCAAGAATCATTTTTATTTTCTCGAGATGAATACCCGCCTGCAGGTCGAACACCCGGTGACAGAGGAAATTACAGGGCTCGACATTGTCGAAGAACAGCTCAATATCGCAGCAGGCAAAGCGCTTCCGTATAAGCAGAAAGACATTCGGCGTGACGGACATGCGATCGAAGTCAGAATCTGTGCCGAAGATCCGAAAACATTTTTCCCTTCGCCGGGACGGATCACTGACCTTAAGCTGCCTGAGCACCCGAATGTCCGTCATGAATGCGCAGCAGCCCCAGGTATGAACATCACACCGTATTACGACCCGATGATCGCCAAAATGATCGTCAAAGGAAATAGCAGAGATGAAGCCATCCGCACATTGGCCGAAGCGCTCTCACAATATCAAGTGAAAGGCATTAAGACAAATATTCCGTTGCTTGAAGACATCGTACGTTCTGACGAATTCCGAAAAGGCGGGGTCCAAACCGATTTTATCAGTCGTTATCAGTCAAAATGAAATTAAGGAGGCGTGCCATGAATACTGTTGTCACCAATATGGCGGGAAACGTGTGGAAAATATTAGTGAAAGCAGGAGACAAAATCGAAAAAGGGCAGGAAGTCGCCATTTTAGAATCGATGAAAATGGAGATTCCGATTGTCGCCGAAACGGCCGGCACCGTCAAAACCGTCAGAAAAAACGAAGGTGATTTTGCCGATGAAGGAGATGTCTTATTGGAGCTTCAATAAGGTCTGGAGGATGGCAAATGAATGTACCGAAGAAAATTTTCATTAAAGAAGTCGGGCCGCGCGACGGTCTGCAAAATGAAGAAACCGCACTCTCGACAGCCGATAAAATAACCTGGATCGACATGCTTTCCCAAACAGGGCTTTCATATATCGAAATCACTTCATTCGTTCATCCTAAATGGATTCCTGCACTGTCTGATGCCCTTGACGTCGCCAAAGGCATTAACCGGAAGCCGGGCGTCACCTACGCAGCCCTCATTCCGAACCGAAAAGGGCTGGAACGGGCTCTCGAAGGAGGGATCGATGAAGCTTCTGTTTTTATGTCGGCAAGCGAGACACACAACCGGAAAAATATTAACAAATCGATCGGCGAAACGCTTCCAGTCTTGCAGGAAGTCACCGGGACAGCCAAACAAGCAGGCCTCACCACCAGAGCCTACCTGTCCACCGTATTTGGCTGTCCTTATGAACATCATGTGCCATTAGAACAAATCATACGCCTCTGTGATGCGTTGTTCGACATGGGCATCGACGAACTTTCTCTCGGAGATACAATCGGCGCAGCGAATCCCGTGCAAGTTCAAAAGGTGCTTGACGTACTTTTAAAACGCTTTCCGAAAGAGAGTTTCGCCCTTCATTTTCATGATACGAGAGGGATGGCGCTCGCCAACATGATCACAGCGATGGATATGGGAATCACCGTATTTGACGCATCATGCGGCGGGCTGGGCGGCTGTCCTTATGCCCCTGGAGCCACGGGAAATGCGGCAACTGATGATTTGATTTACATGTGCGCCCAGATGGGCATCGAAACCGGAGTTGATCTCAGCAAGCTGCTTTCAGCTGCCAAATGGATCGAAGACAAAACCGGGAGAGAGCTACCAAGCCGAAATTTGCAGGCGGCGAAATCAAAGAATTGCTTTTCATAGATTGAGGAGGAGGAAGACCGAATGGAGCCCAATGTTCTTTATTCCATAAACGAGCAGGCGGTCGCCGTGTTAACGTTGAACAGACCGCAAGCTGCAAATGCCCTCTCGCTCGGACTTCTCGACGACCTTCAGCATATCCTTCGCGATATCCGTTCAAACCCGGCCGTCCGCTGTGTCATTATAACGGGAGTAGGGAACAGGACGTTTTGTGCAGGTGCCGATTTAAAGGAAAGAGCCCGCATGAGCCCCACAGAAGCGAAGCAGGCCGTTTCCATGATTCAACAAGTGGTCAGCCAGACGGAAAAACTGCCGCAGCCCGTCATCGCTTCATTAAACGGAAGCGCTTTGGGAGGGGGGCTGGAGCTTGCATTGGCGTGCGACATCAGGATCGCAGCCGAACATATTGAACTCGGCCTCCCCGAAACAACGCTCGCGATCATTCCCGGGGCAGGGGGAACACAGCGGCTGCCCCGCTTGATCGGCAGGGGAAAGGCAAAAGAAATGATCTATACCGGCTGCCGCATCAGCGCCGAAGAAGCGCAAAAGATCAGCCTAGTTGAACATGTCGTTCCGCTTCAAAAGTTAAAGGAAACAACCGAAAATATCGCAGCGAACATTGCGGCGAACGGACCGGTTGCCGTCAGACAGGCGAAGTTCGCTATCAATCAAGGGCTTGAGACAGATATCGAAACTGGACTCGCGATAGAACAAAAAGCCTACGAGCTGACGATTCCGACGAAAGACAGAACAGAAGGGCTGAAAGCTTTTACAGAAAAGCGGAAGCCGTATTATACGGGAGAATAAAACGAACGGGGGGACAGCCGATGCCGGCCGAAAAGGAATTGTATGAACGCATTCGCCGGATTCAGGAAGGCGGAGCGCAAAAATACCATGAAGCTAATGAGAAAAAAGGAAAATTATTTGTCAGAGACCGATTAAAGCTGCTGCTTGACGAAGGCCTCGACCTTGAGGACGCTTTTTTTGCCAATTGCATGGCAGACGGGCTTCCGGCAGACGGAGTCGTCACGGGAATCGGAAAAATCGGCGGCCGAACCGTTTGCGTCATGGCTAATGATTCAACGGTGAAAGCAGGATCATGGGGAGCGAGAACCGTCGAAAAAATCATCCGCATCCAGGAAACAGCCGAAAAGCTGAATTGTCCGCTTCTTTATTTGGTCGATTCAGCAGGCGCAAGGATTACGGATCAAGTTGACATGTTTCCGGGGCGAAGAGGAGCAGGGCGGATTTTTTATCAGCAAGTCAAATTATCCGGGCGCATCCCGCAAATCTGTCTTTTGTTCGGTCCTTCAGCGGCAGGCGGCGCCTACATACCGGCTTTTTGCGATATCGTTATCATGGTCGAAGGTAACGCCTCGATGTATTTAGGCTCGCCGCGCATGGCGGAAATGGTGATCGGCGAAAAAGTGTCGCTTGAAGAAATGGGCGGAGCGCGAATGCACTGTTCTGTTTCAGGCTGCGGAGACATTCTTGCCGAAACGGAAGAAGATGCGATCAAGTCGGCGCGCCGGTATCTTTCCTACTTTCCGCCGAATTACACCGAAAAAGCGCCTGTCATTGAAGCAAAACCCGCTCTTCCGTTTGACCGGCCGTTGGAGGAGATCATTCCGAAAAACCAAAACGCACCGTTTCAAATGATGGATTTAATCGACCGGATCATTGATGAAGCGTCTTTTTATGAGATCAAAAAATTGTTCGCGCCAGAGCTGATTACCGGTTTGGCGAGGATTCACGGGCAGCCTGTCGGCATCATCGCCAATCAGCCGCGGGTCAAAGGCGGTGTGTTGTTTCACGATTCGGCAGACAAAGCCGCAAAGTTTATCAATTTGTGCGATGCCTATCATATCCCGCTGCTGTTTCTGGCTGATATCCCCGGCTTTATGATCGGAACAAAAGTCGAGAGGGCGGGTATTATCAGACACGGAGCGAAAATGATCTCAGCGATGGCCGAAGCAACCGTGCCGAAAATATCCGTCATCGTCAGGAAAGCTTATGGCGCAGGCTTGTATGCGATGGCGGGACCGGCCTTTGAGCCTGACTGCTGTCTGGCGCTGCCTACGGCTCAGATTGCTGTGATGGGTCCGGAAGCAGCGGTAAATGCCGTTTATGCCAAAAAAATCGCACAATTGCCTGAAGAAGAGCGGTCCGCCTTCATTGCCGAAAAACGGGAAGAGTACCAAAAAGACATAGACATTTACCGGCTTGCTTCAGAAATGATTGTCGACGGGGTCATTCCGGCCGATTCGCTTCGTACGGAACTCATCAAACGGCTGAATGCATATATGACCAAATACATGATATTTACGGAACGGAAGCATCCTGTTTATCCCGTCTAAAGGCCAATGAAACGAAAAGGGGGGAAACGGTATGGCCGAAAAAGCGGTTTGGCAGCCTGATCCGGAATTTGTAAAAGCGACCCGGCTGTTTCAATGGATGACAGCTCTCGGTTTTTCCGACTATGATGATTTTTTGAAAGCAAGTACAGACGATATCGCCTGGTTCTGGGAAGAGGCCGAAAAAGCGCTCGGCATCAGCTGGTACAAGCGGTACAGCCAAACATTGAATCTCGATAAAGGCATAAAATGGCCGAAATGGTTTTCCGGCGGACGCTTAAATGCCGTTTGCAGCGCCGTGGAAAAATGGTCCCGACAGCCTGATGCGGCCGAGAGGACAGCCCTCATCTGGGAAAGTGAAGACGGAAAAACAGAACGGATCACCTATTCTTCTTTACATCAAAAAGTCGCCCGTGCGGCAGCAGGCTTTAAAAAACAAGGCATATCAAAAGGGGATGTCATTGCGATTTACATGCCGATGATCCCGCAAACGGTCATCGCCATGCTTGCCGCCGCTAAAATCGGCGCGGTATTCTCCCCGGTTTTTTCAGGCTACGGGGCCCATGCGGCAGCCGCGAGACTCAGCGCTGCCGGAGCAAAAATTCTTGTCACGGCAGATGCCTTTTTGCGAAGGGGAAAGAAGGTCTGTATGAAGAAAGAAGCTGACAAAGCAGCAGACCGCGCCCCCACTGTCCAAAAAGTTGTCGTCTGCCGGCTTCACGATGGCGAACAAGATTGGAATCATAAGAGAGATATAGACTGGAATGAATTGATGAAAAGCGATCCTCTCCAGATGACAGAAGAAATGGACAGTTCAGATCCGCTCATGCTGCTTTACACATCAGGCACGACAGGACAGCCGAAGGGAGCGGTTCATACCCACGCCGGTTTTCCGCTGAAAGCTGCATTTGATGCGGGCTTCGGGATGGATGTCAAACAAGGGGACACGTTTTTCTGGTTTACAGACATGGGCTGGATGATGGGACCGTTTTTAATATTCGGGGGACTCATAAACGGAGCGGCAGTTTTGCTGTATGACGGAGCACCGGATTTCCCGGCCCCGAGTCGGCTGTGGGAGCTTGTCAGCAGACACCAGGTGTCGCATCTCGGCGTCTCTCCGACGCTCATTCGCTCACTGATGCAGCACGGCGAAAATTTTCTTCTTCAATGCGACCTGAGCAGTCTGAAGGCAATCGGCTCAACGGGAGAACCTTGGAATTATGAACCGTGGATATGGCTGTTCCGCCATGCTGGAAAAGAGCGGATTCCTATTTTTAATTATTCAGGAGGAACGGAAATTTCAGGCGGCATTTTGGGCAATGTGCTCCTGCGGCCGATCACGCCGATGACGTTTAATTCGCCTCTGCCTGGCATGGCGGCCAATGTCTTCAACGAAAAAGGGGAGGAAGTCGTCAATGAAGTCGGGGAGCTTGTCCTGACAAAGCCGTGGGTCGGCATGACGAATGGTTTTTGGAAGGAGCCGTCCAGATATGAAAAAGCATATTGGAGCCGCTGGACTGACGTCTGGGTGCACGGCGATTGGGCAAAACGTGATGAAAACGGCTACTGGACGATCAGCGGACGTTCTGATGATGTGATCAATACTGCTGGGAAAAGGATCGGGCCCGCCGAAATAGAGTCCGTACTGGTCGGCCATCCAGCGGTGGCGGAAGCAGGCGTTATCGGCGTTCCGGATCAGCTCAAAGGTCAGGCTGCCGTCTGCTTTGTCGTCCTCACACAGTCGGAAAAGCCGTCGGAAAAACTAAAAGATGATTTGCTGAACCTCGCCTCTGACGCGATCGGTAAAGCGATCAAGCCAAAAGCGGTTTACTTTGTCAGCGGTCTGCCGAAGACGAGAAATGCAAAAGTGATGAGACGGCTGATCAGAGCTGCCTATTTGAACGAGCCGGCAGGCGATTTGTCAACATTGGAAAATCGTCAAACATACGATGAAATTGCCGGCCTTTCAGCGCAAAAAAATCTGTAGTATACTGGATAAGGCTTGCAGACAAAGAAGAAGGACACGTCCTTCCTCTTTTTATTTTAAGACCAAAAACTCACATTCTGACGATAACCGAACCTCCGCCGGCCGCGCAGACGCGGTTTTGCTGCTCTTCAATTGAACGCAGCAGCTGATTGTTGCATTCCATGAGTTTGATCAGCAATTTCATTTGATCTTCGAGATTTTTCAGCCTTTGATTCATCTGCTGAGAAGATTGGCCGGTGTGCATGTGCGGGGCTGAAGGCGGATAAGACGTTTCAGAATTCCATTTTGAATACATAGAAATAGGCCTCCATCATCTAAACTGATATATCTTATCGTATGATCCTAAAATCGCAACGTTCGCCTAAATCAAAACGAGAGGAACTAAAACATGTACTTGACGATAAAGGAAACCGCAGAATATTTAACGCTTTCAGAAGCATATGTTGAACAGCTTGTGAGAGAAAAGAAAATTCGCACCGTCTTCGACGGACAGCAGCATTTAATCAACAAAGATCAATTCAATACCCATATGGAACAGATGGAAAAGTATAAAGAGTGGGCGGAATCCGTTCTGAACGAACCCATCCCCGAAGATCCGGATGTTAAAGATGAAGATTAACCGAGATAACGATAATTTCATTATGTAAACTAGGTGCGTTTCTGGGAAATATTCGCACGACTCTATCATGACGTGTGAATGGGACGTTTCGTAAAAAAAGACACAATATAGGAAATGAAAGGGATGAAAGAAGCCCTATATATAAAGTTTTCTATGATTTTATTTCATTTCCGAAACAATCACGTTCATTTTTTGTTCAAAAAGTGTTATCATTTAGTAGTAAAAAATACAGCGTGTTTTGAGATTGCGGGTTTTCGGGAATTCCAGACTGAAAACAGCAAAACAAACACAAAAGGGGAGAACCTTTTTGCGGACTTGTTTGTGCACAAATTCACAAACTGTGAAAAAGGGGTTCCTTCAAAAAACAGCACATCGCTTATTGAAAAGGAGAATTGGTTATGCCGGAAACAATCGATCAAACAGCTGATCAAACAAACGAATCTGTAAGCCAAAGCCAACGCGATCTTATCGATCAACTGCTAAAACCTGAAGTACAGGAGTCTTTGACTGTTTTAGTCGACCAGCTTCCAAAGCTGACAGAACTGGTCAACATTTTGACAAAGTCTTACGATTTCGCACAATCCGTTGCAACTGATGAAGTATTAAAAAATGATACGGTCGGTGCCATCACAGAAATTCTTGAGCCTGTCAAAGATACGGCAAAAGAAATCGCGGCTACCGCCATTGAAGCAAAAGACCGCGCTGACGAAAGCAATGAAGTCATCGGACTTTTCGGTTTGCTGAAAATGCTTAAAGATCCGCAGGCCCAAAAGATGTTCCGCTTTGTTCAAAGCTACCTGCAAATCATGTCAGAACGCGAAAAACAAAAATAATCACTATACATTCAGAATAAGGACGGAGGATTCACGATGTCAAAACATATCGTCATTTTAGGCGCTGGTTACGGCGGATTACTGTCTGCTTTAACAGTTCGCAAACACTACACAAAAGAAGAAGCAAAAATCACAGTGGTTAACCAATACCCGACACATCAAATCATCACAGAACTGCATCGCCTTGCTGCGGGCAACGTGTCAGAACAGGCCATTGCGATGCCGCTTGCAAAGCTTTTCAAAGGAAAAGACATCGATCTTAAAATCGCCAAAGTCAACTCGTTCTCAGTTGACAAAAAAGAAGTCGCTCTTTCTGACGGCTCTACCCTGACGTATGACGCGCTTGTCGTCGGTCTTGGTTCTGTCACTGCTTACTTCGGCATTCCTGGCCTTCAAGAAAACAGCATGGTGCTCAAATCTGCAAACGATGCAAACAAGATCTTCAAGCATGTTGAAGAGCGCGTGCGCGAATACGCTAAAACGAAAAACGAAGCGGATGCTACGATCCTAATCGGCGGCGGCGGACTAACAGGCGTCGAGCTTGTCGGTGAACTCGCCGATATCATGCCGAACCTTGCGAGAAGCTATGGTGTCGATCCGAAAGAAATCAAGCTGAAGCTTGTTGAAGCCGGTCCGAAAATCCTGCCGGTTCTTCCGGATGAGCTGATCGAACGTGCGACAAAGAGCCTTGAAAAACGCGGCGTTGAATTCTTGACAGGACTGCCTGTCACAAATGTAGAAGGAAACGTTGTTGATTTGAAAGACGGGCAAAAAATCGTCACAAATACATTTGTCTGGACCGGCGGTGTTCAAGGCAATCCGCTGATCGGCGAGTCAGGTCTTGAAGTGAACCGCGGACGCGCAACTGTAAACGATTTCCTTCAATCCACATCACATGAAGACGTATTTGTTGCAGGAGACAGCGCCGTTGTCTTCGGTCCGGATGGCCGTCCGTACCCTCCGACAGCTCAAATCGCTTGGCAAATGGGCGAGCTGATCGGCTACAACCTGTATGCATACTTAGAAAACAAATCAATGGAAACGTTCAGCCCTGTCAACTCAGGCACGCTTGCAAGCCTTGGCCGCAAAGATGCAGTTGCCGTTATCGGCGCGAACAGTACATCTCTTAAAGGCCTGCCTGCTTCATTGATGAAAGAAGCGAGCAACGTCCGTTATCTGACTCATATTAAAGGTCTGTTCAGCCTTGCTTATTAATGGAAATGAAGCGCTACTTATAGTTTAAACTATAAGTGGTGCTTTTTTTTGCTTTAAATTTGACGGGCAAATGAAAATATTGTGGTAAATTTGAACCAAAATGCATTGACAAAAAGACGGTCTCATCGCATTATATGAATATAAAATAAAAATATTCATATGTTTATAAATCAAGGAGAGACTGACATGCCAAAATTTACCGAAAAAGAAAAGGAAGCGATACGCTCAGCTTTAGTGCAAAGCGGAAGAGAGCTTTTTGCGCAGCTTGGATTGAAAAAAACGAGCGTTGGTGAGCTAACAGCCTCGGCCGGAATTGCCCAAGGCTCATTTTATACATTTTTCGACTCGAAAGAGGAGCTTTATTTTGAGATTTTGCAGCAGGAAGAAAGTAAGATCCGCGCCCAGCTTGAGGCATCATTTTCTGAAAGCGGGGAAACATTTGCACAGTTTTTGCGTGAAGCATTGGCGGTGATGGAAGATAACCCGTACATTCGCCAAGTTTACGATGACAACTTACTCGAGACACTCTTCCGCAAACTCCCCGAAGAAAAGCTGCAGGCGCATTTCGACAGCGATGAAGATTTTTTCAAGCCTTTAATTGAAATGGGCCAGGAAAAAGGTTGGCTTGTCAGAAAAAAACCGGAGACGATCGTCAGTGTGATTCGCGCCATTGTTCTTTTATCCTTTCAAAAATCAAATATTGGGGAAGACCGCTATGACGAAACGATGGATTTGCTTATCGAATTGATCGGACAGGGGCTTTCGGCCAAGGAGGATGCATCCCATGATTGAAGTCAGCGGGCTTCGCTTCACATACCCCGGACAAAAAACGCCCGTATTGAAAGGAATCGACTTTTCGATTCAAAAGGGTGAAATTTTTGGATTTCTCGGCCCGTCCGGTGCTGGAAAAAGCACGATTCAAAAAATATTAATCGGTATTTTAAAGCAATATGAAGGCCGGGTTTCTGTGATGGGGAAAGAATTGAGTCAAGCCGACAGCTCCTTTTATGAGAAAATCGGCGTCGCCTTTGAATTTCCGAATTTCTATCAACGATTAACGGCACTGGAAAACTTAAATTTGTTCCGTTCCTTGTATGCATCTGAAACCGAGGAGCCGGAAACGCTGCTCGCTTTAACGGGTCTTGAAGAGTACGGCCGGACAAAGGTATCCGCTTACTCAAAAGGCATGAAAATGAGGCTGAATTTTTTGAGAGCCCTGATCAATCAGCCTGATCTTTTATTTCTAGACGAACCGACCTCGGGGCTCGATCCCGTGCATGCCAAAAAATTAAAACAGCTTATCCTGAACAAAAAGGCGGAAGGGAAGACGATCCTGATCACAACGCACCACATGCAAACAGCTGAAGAAATCTGCGACCGCGTAGCTTTCATCGTTGACGGCAGGGTGGCTTTGATTGATTCTCCAAGCGCCTTGAAAGTGCAAAAAGGAAAAAGGCACGTAAAAGTGGAGTACCGCAGCCGCAGGCAGCTGGAAACTGCTCAATTCGACCTTGATCAGATCGGCAGCAGCCCGGAATTTTTGAACTTGATCAAGGACCACCCTGTGGAAACCATTCATTCCCAAGAAGCATCGCTTGAAGACATCTTTATCGATGTGACGGGGAGGCGTTTAAGTTGAGGATCTTATCAGCGATTTCCCATGATATCAAACTTCAGTTCAAGCACGGTTTTTATTATGCCTATTTGCTGATCAGCGCGGTGTATATCGCTGTGTTGCAGTTTCTTCCAGCTGATTACAGGGAGGCGGCCAACATTGCCTTGACGTTTTCAGACCCGAGCTTCCTAGGGTTTTTCTTCATCGGGGGTCTTGTTTTACTGGAGAAAGGGCAAAACATCCATGACAGCCTGTTTGTAACGCCGCTAAGTGCGAGTGAGTATATTCTTTCCAAAACGGCGTCTTTATCCGTTTTGTCTTTCGGATCGAGCATTTTCATCCACAGCAGTGTGTTTGGCTATGGAACAAATTCCGGTTTGTTCGCTTGCGGCGTGCTGTGCACTTCATTTTTCTTCACGATGATCGGCTTAGGTTTGGCGGTGCGGTGTGAAACCTTAAACGGATTTTTCTTTTTGTCTTCTTTGAGCACCTTTGTGTTCGTTCTGCCTTTGTTTGAAACAGCGGGCATTTGGAGCAGCCCGCTGTTTTACGCTCTGCCGTCAAAGGCCTCATTAATGCTGTTAGGTTCCGCCTTTACCGGCCTTCAGCAGTGGGAGCTCGTCTACGCGATTTCCACTCTCTTGTTGTGGAACGGAGCCGTGTATTTCTGGGCGAGGCATTCACTTCAAACGTTCATCACATTAAAGCTTGGCGGAGGTGATACACGATGATGAAAATCATTCAGCTGATACGCGGAGATATGAAACAGATCAAACGTGATTCAATGCTTGCTTTTTACGGTCTGGCGCCTTTTCTGCTCATCATCGTGACAGCCGCTGGCATTCCTTTGTCAGCGGAACTGGCGGCATTCAATATCACCCCATACCGTCATTTGATCATGAGCTTTGCCATGCTTTTCATCCCCCTGATTCTCGGTATCATGTCGGGGTTTATCCTGCTTGATGAGCGCGACGAAAATATGATTCAGTATTTTGCCGTGACGCCCTTGTCGAAGCGCGGATATGTCTTGATACGCCTCATCCTGCCAATGGCGCTGACTTTTTGCTACAGCATTTTGCTGTTTGCATCCGGCGGTTTAATGGCGCCCGGCTCTGTGTACCTTTTGTTCATCCTGATCATGGTCACGCTTGAAGCCCCGATTTACACGCTGCTTTTAGCCGCTTACGCTTCGAACAAAGTGGAAGGGCTCGCTTTAATGAAAGGGTTCAGCCTGCTCACTTTCATGCCGGCCGCGGTTTATTTTATTCCTTTGCCGTGGCAGCTTTTCGGCGTTTTCACGCCGACCTACTGGACAGCGAAAACGTACTTGGCAGGAACTTCTCATAAAGGGCTTGTTTTCGTTTTCGGGTTCATCGGAGTTGTGCTGCATGTAATGATACTGCTGCTTTTATGCCGGAGGTTTTTGGTGAAAACCGACCAATAGGAGTATATCCCGCCGCGTTTTGCAATAAAGTATTAAAACCATCAGCGGGAGGCGGGATATTCTATGAAGAAAAATATGAAGCTTTGTCTGTGTATGATGATGATCTTTGTATTGACGTTGGCCGGCAGCATAGACGGCTTGGCCGCCGGGGAAAAAGGCGCCGGGCTCAAAGAGCAAATCGATCAGCTGTTAAAGACCGAGCCTGATTTAAAAGGAGCGCTCGCAGGCATCAGCGTCAGGTCCGCGGAAAGCGGGAAAATGATATACGGCCATATGAGCGATACACGGATGAGACCGGCGTCCAATCTGAAGCTTTTAACGGCAGCAGCTGCCTTTTCCGTCCTGGGTGAGGACTATACCTTTCCCACAGAGGTGATGACAGACGGCGCACGATCTGCGAGCACACTCAAAGGCAGCCTTTATCTAAAAGGAAAAGGCGATCCGACGCTTTTGAAAGCCGATTTTCAGCAAATGGCCAAGGCACTCCGAAAACAAGGGATCACTGTCATCCGGGGAGACTTGGTCGGCGATGATTCCTGGTATGATGAGGTCCGCTACTCTCCAGACCTTTCCTGGAGCGATGAAGACGCATACTACGGAGCGCAGATCTCAGCTCTAACAGCTTCGCCAAACGAAGACTATGATGCCGGAACAGTCATCATCGACGTGAATCCTGACGGCAAAACCGGGAAAAAACCCGTTGTATCGCTTACTCCGCAAACTAATCATGTCAAAATCGAAAACGGTGCCAAGACCGTTGCTGCAGACGGAAAAAAAGATATCACGATTAAAAGGGAACACGGCGGAAATACCATCCAAATCAAAGGGACGATTCCACAAGGCGCTTCAAGGGTCAGACAATGGGTTGCGGTTTGGGAGTCGTCAGAATATGCACTCGATTTATTTAAACAGGCTTTACAGCAACAAGGCATTCGAATCCTGGGAGAGACTAAAACCGGCAAAGCGCCAAAAAAAGCGCGCCGCATCACCGCACATCAATCCATGCCGCTTTCAGAGCTGATGATCCCCTTTATGAAGCTCAGCAACAACGGCCATGGCGAAACACTGATCAAGGAAATGGGAAAAGCCGCGAGCCGTGAAGGAAGCTGGGATCAAGGTCTGGAAGTGTTGAATAAAGAACTGCAGGGATTTGGAATGGACACAGAGAAGATCGTTCTCAGAGACGGCTCAGGCATCTCGCATATCAATTTGATTTCTGCCGACCAGATCACAAAGCTATTGTATTCCGTTCAAGAAGAGAAATGGTTTCCGTCGTTTGCCCGTTCACTCCCGGTTGCGGGGGAAAGCGACAGAATGGTCGGCGGCACATTAAGAAACCGGCTGAAAGACCCGGCTCTTAAAGGCAAAGTCAGAGCGAAAACAGGCTCTCTTTCAACCGTCAGTACCTTATCGGGCTATATCGATACTGCAAGCGGCGAGACATTGATTTTCTCCATTCTTCTCAATCAGCTCGTGGATGATGAAAAAGGAAAGGATATTGAAGATAAAATCGTTCAAATATTAGCTTCTTCATGACAGCTCCCATTGCTTAAGGCAATGGGTTTTCTTTATTGAAAAGGCTTTCCATTCACTTCGTACTTTTTTCAGCTGAGGCCATATAATGCTAAGAGATTTCATTTCAATAAGTTTAACAGCAGGCAGGGGGAAATATATGAACATTTTGCTGGCTTATTATCGTTACTCTCCACATACAAACGGCCCGTCTACCTATATTGATATCCTTAGTAAAAGCTTGGAAGGAGAAGGGCATTCTGTCGATTTAATGTCGCACGATACCCGATGGCTCAACATTCAGGTCGCCGATCAGCAGCCGGCCGATAAACACCGGTTAAAATATGAGCTGATTCACCGTCTTCAAACAGCTTATACCGAAAAATATCCCCTGTGGATATATTGGCGTGAAATGGAGCGCTACAGTTTGGAACAAGCTGTTAAACAGTTTGATCTTAAGAAGTATGATTTGATCCACTGCCACGATTTTATGACGGCAAGAGCACTGGCCCGTTCCAAACCTCAGCACACGCCTTTAATCGTGTCCCTCCATAACTTTAAATATCATGAAGCAAAGATTACCGGGGAATATAACGAGAAAAGCGGCCAGGAACAGCAATACATGAAAATCGAAGAATGTTTGGGCGCAATGTCCGGAGACGTTGTGGCCGTTCCGTGCGAATGGCTGAAACACGAGCTGATTCAAATTGGTGTGACGCCTTCGAACATCCGAGTCATCCCGTATGGAATTGTAAAAACACCCTTTATCGAAAAGAAAAATAATTTCCGCAAAAGCCTCCCGCATCAAGGAAAAAAGATCATTCTCTGTCCGGCGCGGCTCGTTCCGGTGAAAGGACACCGCTATTTGATCGAAGCGCTTTATAAACTGCGGTGCGAAAGGGATGATTTTCACTGCCTTCTCGCAGGCGAGGGTCCGGAGCTCGAAACTCTGCAAAGCCTGTCCGAAAAGCTCGGTATCGCGTCGGCGGTCTCTTTTCTCGGAAAGCGAAAAGATATACCCGACTTAATGAATATTAGTGATGTCATTGTTTTGCCGTCGCTTCACGATACATTTCCGCTCGTCATCCTGGAAGGGCAGTTCTCCGCAAAACCTGTGCTGGCGGCAAACGTAGGCGGGGTAAAAGAAATCATTGATGACGGTGCGAACGGATTGCTTGTTCCCCCGGCAGACAGCGAAGCGCTTACTGAAAAGCTGCGCCTGTTGCTCGACGATGACAAAACTCGGCAAAAATTGGGGCGCCAAGCGTATCAAAAAGCTATGAAACATTGGGATATCAGCTTTCACATGAGGTCGATCGAAAACCTGTATCAAACATTCGAGACACAAAAAAGAGCAGTGCGGTCCTGCAAAAATCATCGAAAAGAGCAGGGGCTTGACCTGGAAATCCTCGAACAAATCGGTGAAAAGAAAACGTCAGAAGCGGAGTACACGATTGCCGGGGAAATCCCGGAACATCTCAAAAGCCAACTTAAAAAAGAGGACCATTACATTCATGTTTATGATTTGTCAGGCGTTTTACTGCAGACAAAAGCGGTCGATTCGAAAGGGTGCTATGAATTTCACCAGCTCCCCCGAGGCAGCTATGTCTTGAAAAGCACTATCGAAGCATTCGGCAATCAGTTCGTATCCCTCGACTGATGATAAATACTTCTGCGCAAGCCGGCTGTTTAGCCGGTTTTTTATATAACAGTTTTCGTTTTATTTGACTTTATTATAATACAGATTCAAATAAGAAAATTGCTTCAAACAACATCCTATATTAGGAAAAACGCGATGTTCAAAGAACTTTCTTAAATTTGTTAACTATTTCACAAAATATGTGATTTTTATCACATTCAAAACTGTTATATTAAACATAAGATATAAATGCAACAACTGTTATATCATTTCAACTTGAAAAGAGGGGGATTTAAATGGAACAATGGAAAGGTTTCACCACAAACGTTTGGCAAAAAGAAGTCAATGTCCGCGATTTTATTCTCTCGAACTTTGAGCCATATCAAGGTGACGAATCGTTTCTCGAACCTCCGACGGAAGCTACATCGGCATTATGGGATCATGTAATGGACTTGACAAAAAAAGAGCGTGAAAACGGAGGCGTCCTCGATATGGATACAGAGATCGTCTCAACGATTACCTCGCACGGTCCCGGCTATTTGGACAAAGACTTGGAAAAAGTCGTCGGCGTTCAAACCGATGAGCCGTTTAAACGGTCGCTTCAGCCTTTCGGCGGCATTCGCATGGCGAAACAAGCATGTGAATCCTATGGTTTTGAATTGAATGAAGAAGTGGAAAGAATCTTTACCGATTACCGCAAAACCCATAACCAAGGCGTGTTTGACGCGTATACGGACGAAATGAAACTCGCCCGAAAGGTCGGAATCATTACCGGACTGCCTGATGCTTACGGGCGCGGGCGCATCATCGGCGATTACCGGAGAGTGGCGCTTTACGGCGTGGACTTCCTGATCGATGAAAAGAAAAAAGATGCGGCCGGCACCTCTCGCGTGATGTCTGAAGAAAACATCCGCCTGCGTGAAGAATTGTCAGAACAAATCCGGGCATTGAATGAACTTAAAGCACTTGCAGCAAGTTATGGCTTTGACATTTCCGAGCCTGCGGCGAATGCAAGAGAAGCATTTCAATGGCTGTATTTTGCCTATTTGGCTGCCATTAAAGAGCAAAATGGAGCAGCAATGAGCCTTGGCCGCGTGTCCACGTTCCTTGATATATACATCGAAAGAGATTTGAAAACGGGCGCATTAACAGAACAGGAGGCCCAAGAGCTTGTCGACCATTTTGTCATGAAGCTGCGCTTGGTCAAATTTGCACGCACACCTGACTACAATGAGCTGTTCAGCGGCGATCCGACGTGGGTGACAGAATCAATCGGCGGAATAGCGCACGACGGACGCGCACTCGTCACGAAAAACTCGTTCCGTTTCCTGCATACGCTTGACAATTTAGGTCCGGCGCCGGAACCAAATTTAACCGTCCTTTGGTCTGTCAGGCTGCCGCAAAAGTTTAAAAACTACTGTGCCAAAATGTCGATTAAAACGAGCTCGATTCAATACGAAAATGACGATATCATGCGTCCTGAATACGGGGATGACTACGGCATCGCCTGCTGTGTATCGGCAATGGCAATCGGCAAACAAATGCAGTTCTTCGGAGCACGCGCCAACTTGGCGAAAGCGCTTTTATATGCGATTAATGGCGGAAAAGACGAAAAGCATAAAATGCAAGTCGGTCCGGAAATGCCTCCGGTTGCTTCCGATGTGCTGGACTATGACGAGGTCATGCATAAATTCGATCAGACGATGGAATGGCTTGCAGGCTTGTACATCAATACGCTCAATGTCATTCACTACATGCATGATAAATATTGCTATGAAAGAATTGAAATGGCGCTACACGACACGGACATTTTGCGGACGATGGCCACCGGGATCGCCGGCTTGAGCGTTGTGGCCGATTCGTTAAGCGCTATCAAATATGCCAAAGTCAATGTTGTCCGCGATGAAAACGGCATTGCCGTCGATTTTGAAACAGAAGGCGACTTTCCTAAGTACGGAAATAATGATGACCGCGTCGACGCGATCGCCGTTGACATTGTCAAGCGCTTTATGAAAAAACTGCGCAAGCACCAGACATATCGCCAGTCTGTTCATACCATGTCAATTTTAACGATCACGTCAAACGTCGTTTACGGCAAGAAAACCGGAAATACGCCGGATGGACGCCGGGCGGGAGAACCGTTTGCTCCAGGCGCGAATCCGATGCACGGCCGCGATACTAAAGGAACGCTTGCATCGCTGTCTTCAGTGGCAAAGCTGCCTTACAGCTATGCGCTCGACGGCATATCCAACACCTTTTCGATCGTCCCGAAAGCGCTTGGCAAAGACGAAGAGAGCCGCGCCGTCAATTTATCAAGCATCCTTGACGGTTACGCCGCAAAAACAGGGCATCACTTAAATGTAAACGTATTTAACAGAGAAACATTGCTCGACGCCATGGAACATCCGGAGGAATATCCGCAGTTAACGATTCGCGTCTCAGGCTATGCGGTCAACTTTATTAAGCTGACGAAAGAACAGCAGCTAGACGTTATCAGCCGTACCTTCCATGAATCGATGTAACGAGCATAAAGCGGAGCGCGGCCGAGGCGCTCCGCCCCATAAAAAGAGGTGATCTTCATCATGGATGGAAATATTCATTCGATCGAAACATTCGGCACCGTTGACGGTCCGGGCATCAGATATGTCGTCTTCACACAAGGCTGCCTGATGCGCTGTCAATTTTGCCATAATGCTGATACATGGGAAATCGGAACCGGAAAACAAATGACGGTTTCCGAAATCGTTCAGGATGTCCAGCAATATCTCCCGTTTATTCAATCATCAGGCGGAGGCATCACCGTTAGCGGAGGCGAGCCGCTTTTACAACTGCCATTTTTAATCGAGCTGTTCAAAGCCTGTAAAAGCCATGGCATACACACGGCGCTCGATTCGTCCGGCGGATGCTATTCGGCGGCGCCGGCATTTCAAGAGCAGATCAAAGAGCTGATCCAGTATACAGACCTTGTTTTGCTTGATCTCAAGCATATCAACAGGAAAAAACATATCAACCTGACAGGAATGCCGAATGACCACATATTGGATTTTGCCCGGTTTCTCGCTGATCATCAAGTCCCCGTCTGGATCCGCCATGTACTGGTTCCGGGGATCTCTGATATCGATGACGATTTAGCAGCCCTCGGCACGTTTATCTGCACGCTGGGGAACGTTCAGAAGGTGGAGGTTCTTCCTTATCACAAACTCGGCGTCTACAAGTGGGAAGCGCTTGGCCTGGATTATCCATTAAAAGGGGTTGAACCGCCAAGTGCCGCCAGGGCCGAAAACGCATACAGACTACTCACCGCCCACTTGCAAGGGGGAGCCATGCTGCAAGAAACATAAACCCTTTTAACCGGACAGACTTTTTCCAACAAAAAGCTGTCCTTTTTGTCTTACCGCACAACCGTATAAAAAATCCCTTTTTTTACAATAGTAAGATGAGAAAGATGCGCCTGCTGCGGCAGGCCGACAATAAAACAGCAAGGTGGGCGGGAAGCATGTATCATTTGTATTCTCACAACGACTTGGACGGAGTCGGCTGCGGAATTCTCGCAAAGGTGGCCTTTGGCGAACGGGTCGAGGTCCGCTACAATTCGGTCACCGGACTTGATATGCAAGTCGGACGTTTTTTGGAACGGACAAAAGGAAAAGAAAAACAGCATGAAGGC
Source organism: Bacillus paralicheniformis (assembly GCF_001042485.2). Lineage (GTDB taxonomy): Bacteria > Bacillota > Bacilli > Bacillales > Bacillaceae > Bacillus > Bacillus paralicheniformis. The sequence continues at coordinate 396,877 of NZ_LBMN02000035.1, read as the reverse complement.
CTGTTTATTACGGACTTGTCTGTTCATCAAGAAAATGAAGAAAGGCTGGACCAATATGCTGAAGCGGGCGGAAAGGTCAAACTCATCGACCACCACAAAACTGCGCTTCATTTGAATGAACGCTCTTGGGGCATGGTAAAAGTTCAATATGAGGACGGCAGGCTCGCTTCAGCGACTTCTCTTTTTTATGAATACTTAATAGACAACGGCTATATTCAAGAGACAAAAGCGATGGATCAGTTCGTCGAACTCGTACGCCTCTATGATACATGGGAATGGGAACAGACGGACGCGCTCGAAGCAAAGCGCCTGAATGACCTGTTTTTTATGGTCTCCATTGACGAATTTGAGGAAAAAATGGTCCGGCGCCTTACAGAAAGCGACGCGTTTTCATTTGATGAATTCGAAGAAAAAATCTTGGATATGGAAGAAGAAAAAATTGAACGGTATATCCGCAGGAAACGGCGGGAAATCGTTCAGACCTTCATCAATGCACACTGCGTCGGCATCGTGCATGCGGAATCCTATCATTCCGAAGTAGGGAACGAACTCGGAAAAACGTATCCGCACCTTGACTATATCGCCATCTTAAATATGGGCGGCAAAAAAGTGAGCCTTCGCACCATCCATGATGAAACAGATGTATCAGAAATCGCCGGCACGTTCGGCGGAGGCGGCCATGCCAAGGCAGCGGGGTGCCCGCTGACAGATGAAGCATTCAAGCTGTATGTGACTGAACCGTTTCCGCTGGAGCCCTTGAGAGCGGATGCCTTTAAAAACGTCTATAATGTAAAAGAGTCGGACAACGGCAGCCTTTATATCAACAGGGACGAAGACCAGTTTTTTCTCTTTCCTGGAGAACACGGCTGGAACATTCAATTAAACGGCGTGACTCAGCATGAGACATTTACTTCATTCGAAGAGGCAGAACGGTTTATTAAAAGAAATTATGCTGCATGGCTCGCAAGGGATGAAGCATTTGTCCAATATTTGATGCAGCAGGTGAAACAGGCAATCCAAACGACAGGCTAAAGACTTCGACAGTCTTGGCCTGTTTTTTCATATACAAAAAAGAACAGCCGGCATATAATAACAGAAAGTTCCGATTTTTCCAAAAGGGGAGATGTTCATGAAAGAAAAGAACACAAGCTGCGAAACAAAAGAATTTCGGGCCGTGTGGATCGCCACCGTCACAAACATTGACTGGCCTTCGAAAAAAGGGCTGACAATCGAAGAGCAAAAAACAGAATATGTGAAGCTTTTGGATGCTGTGACAGCCATGGGGATGAACGCAGTTGTCGTTCAAATTAAGCCGGCGGCGGATGCGTTTTACCCTTCCGCATACGGGCCGTGGTCGGAATACTTAACAGGCGTTCAAGGAAAAGACCCCGGCTACGATCCGCTGTCATTTTTGCTCGAAGAAACCCACCGGAGAAAGCTTGAATTTCATGCATGGTTCAACCCTTATCGGATCACGATGAATCATACGGATTTGAACAGGCTCTCACAGGATCACCCGGCTAGAATGCACCCCGATTGGGTCGTTGCCTACGGCAGACAGCTGTATTACAATCCCGGCATTCCTGAGGCACAGGAATTCATTGTCCAAGGCATAACAGAGGTCGTCAAGAATTACCAAGTCGACGCCGTTCATATGGATGACTATTTTTATCCGTATAAAATTGCGGGCGTCGAATTTCCCGACTTGAGCACGTATGAACAATATGGAAAGGACCGTTTTTCAAATATTGAAGATTGGCGGAGGGACAACGTCAACCAGCTTGTCAAACAGATCAACGCCGCCGTCAAAAAAGAAAGAGCATCGGTCAAATTTGGAATCAGCCCCTTTGGTGTATGGCGCAATATAGCAGATGATCCGACGGGATCGAATACAGCCGCCGGAATGACAAACTATGACGACCTTTATGCTGACACGAGGGAATGGATCAGGCAGGGATACATCGATTACATCGCCCCGCAAATCTACTGGAGCATCGGCTTTGCCCCGGCTTCCTACGACATTTTAGTAGACTGGTGGAAAAATGAAGTCAGCCAACGCCCCGTTCATTTATACATCGGACAAGCAGCCTATAAAATCAATCAAAACTCAGATCCTGCCTGGTCAGACCCTGAAGAATATCCGCGACAGATCGCCTTAAACCGCGACTCAATGGTGATGGGAAGCATCCATTTCAGCCTGAAAGATTTAAACCGGAACCCGCTCGGCATAAAAGACAGGCTGATCCAGGACTTGTACAAAAAACCGGCAGCTATTCCCGGTATGCCTTGGCTTGACAGCGTAAACAGCAAACAGTGAAAACTGATATTTTAGTGATACGGCCGCCGGTAACAGTACCAATCCATTTTGACAATGTTCAAAATGGATTTTTTGTGTTAAAAATCGCATGAATAGAGCACCTTAATAGATAAAAACAAGGAAAGAAAGGTTTACATCAAATGGACATTTTCTTAGCGATTTTACCAGCGATTTTCTGGGGAAGCATTGTGCTCTTTAATGTAAAGCTTGGGGGCGGACCGTACAGCCAGGTGCTCGGTACGACATTCGGCGCTTTAATTTTTTCAATCGGAATCTACTTCGTCGTCCAGCCTGAATTATCCCCCCGTATATTTGCCGTCGGCGTCGTCTCCGGACTATTTTGGGCGCTCGGTCAGACCAATCAGCTGAAAAGCATCAAGTTGATCGGCGTGTCTAAAACGATGCCGATCTCAACAGGACTTCAGCTTGTATCCACTTCTTTGTTCGGCGTGCTTGTTTTTCGCGAGTGGGCGACGACAATCTCGATTGTTCTCGGGATTCTGGCGCTGATTTTCATCATCGTGGGAATCGTGCTGACATCGCTGGAAGACCGCAGCCAAAAATCGGAGGAAAAAACCGGCGACATGAAAAAGGGAATCGTGATTTTGCTGATTTCCACATTCGGCTATCTCGTGTATGTCGTCGTCGTACGGCTTTTCGATGTCAGTGGCTGGGCGGCTCTTTTTCCTCAGGCTATCGGCATGGTAGCCGGTGGCTTGATCTTGACATTCAGGCATAAGCCGTTTAATTTTTACGTCATCAAAAATATCATTCCGGGTTTAATCTGGGCAGCCGGAAACATGTTTTTATTCATTTCCCAGCCGCGGGTCGGCGTAGCGACCAGTTTTTCGCTATCGCAGATGGGAATCGTCATCTCAACGCTCGGCGGCATTATTTTGCTCGGCGAAAAGAAAACGAAGCGGCAGCTGATCGGTATCGCCATCGGCATTATATTAATCGTCGCAGCCGGCGTTTTGCTGGGCATTGCAAAAGCTTAAAGGACGGCTTCTAAAGCCGTCCTTAAGCTTTTTGACAAAATCCCAAAACGATATTTAGTTTTGGGATTTTGTCATCCTTTCAGCGTGATTGAAAACCCTTGCAGTCTAGGAAGACCGAGCATCGGAAGCTGACTTTCACAGGATGTGATGACGGCGGCGTTCAGGCAGGACGCCTGGGCGGTTAGCCGCCGATCCTTCTCCTATTCGTGAGCACCGACGCACAGGCCTGACAACGAATGCGAGGGTTTGTCGACACGCTGAAGGACGGCTTCTCAAGCCGTCCTTTAATATGTGACAATGCCCTTAAGCGGCAGGTGGTCGGAAGCGTTCGGATCAACGGCGACAACTTCAGCCGCTGACACATGAAAAGACCGGCTGAGGAAGATGTAGTCCAAGCGTCGTCTCGGGCGGTGCGAAGGGTGGGTGAACCCCTGTCCGTATTGTCTTTCATCCCACAGGTCGGCCAGTTTTTCCGCGACCTTTTTCCACCCCCGTGAATGAGGTTTCATATTAAAGTCTCCCATGACGATCACAGGCAGATCACTCTCTTGAACCCTCTCGATTAAAAAATCCGTCTGCTTGCCGTGAAGCCACGGATTCAGGCTCAAATGCGTAACAAAAACGCGAAGGAGCCGATCACCGATCCGGACATCAGCCTCAAGAAGAGACCTTCCTTCGATCAGCCCTTTGACAAAGTTGAATGAATGATGCCGTTCTTTCACAATCGGAAAACGCGTTAAGAGAGCGTTCCCGTATTGCCTGTTCACTGAAGAATCACCGGAACTCAATGAAAGGGAGGGGCAGTACGCATAGTGCATGTTCAATTGTTCTGCTAACGAGCCGATTTGGTCTTCGTAATCGCTTCTATTGGAGAAATGCTGATCTACTTCATTAAGGCCGACGATGTCGCAGCCGCTCTCGGCGATCACACCGGCTGTTCTCTCTAAATCAACGCGACGGTCCCTTCCTTTTCCATGATGAATATTAAATGTCATGATGCCAAATTTCATAATCAACCCGCCTCTTCTTTAAGCTAAGCATATTGTACCTCCGGAACGATTAAAATATTTCTGCTGTCGGCGGAGCGAGATTAGGTTAAAATGACATTATGATATAAAGAGGAGTGTTCCTTGATGACAAATAGCAGAACGAATCCAAAGGTTGATGAATTTTTAAGCAAAGCCGAGAAGTGGAAGGGAGAGTTTGAGAAGCTGCGTCAAATCGTTCTTGACTGTGAGCTGAACGAAGATTTCAAGTGGAAGCATCCTTGCTATACGTTCGAGAATAAAAACATCGTATTAATCCATGGATTTAAAGAATATTGTGCGCTCTTGTTTCATAAAGGCGCCTTGTTAAAGGACCCCAACGGGATTCTTATCCAGCAGACGGAGAATGTACAAGCCGCGCGGCAGATTCGATTCACCAATGTACAAGAAATAGCTGAAATGGAAACCATCTTGAAAGCTTACATCAATGAAGCGATTGAAGTGGAAAAAGCCGGTCTTGAAGTAGAGTTTAAAAAGGCTGCGGAATATACGATTCCAGAAGAGCTTCAAAAAAAATTCGCTGAAATCCCAGCTTTAAAAACGGCGTTTGAAGAATTGACGCCGGGACGGCAAAGAGCATATATTCTTTATTTTTCTAAACCAAAACAATCCAAAACCCGAGAATCGAGGATTGAAAAATATACAAAGCAAATTCTTGATGGAAAGGGATTGAATGACTAGTCTATTTCGCAACTACCGTTTTCATGAGAGAGGCGAATCATAACCATATGGCCGAAGAAGCGGTGAATTGATTAGTGAAGGGCCGCTCAATTTTTCGAATGGCACGAGATCCATACCTTGATGATCACCGCTTGATTATATAAAAAGACATTTATATAATAGAGGCAATATACCGGCTGCAAAGCGCCTGAGATTGGAGGGAATGTCATGACCGTACAAACGAAGCTTGATTCGAAAAGCACGGTGAGCTGCATGAAGATATTGAACGATTCGACCCGGCTCTTGATCCTGAAACTGCTTCAGGAGAAACCTTATTGCGTCTGCCAGCTTGTCGATATGTTTGAAACAAGCCAGCCCGCCATCAGCCAGCATTTACGAAAGCTGAAAAGTGCAAATATGATCAAGGAAGAAAGAAGGGAGCAATGGCGCTTTTATTCGCTTCATGACAACTTTCCGGAACGCGAATTGGTCCTTGCCATTCTCAATCAGATCGATGAACACGATGAGGTTCTTCAAACCGTTAAAAGAAAAGAAAGACCCGTTTCGTGCCAATAAAAAAGCAGAGGGAGGACGGTTCCCTCTTTTTCATTTCACTTTTTATATAAGCATTGACTTATATAACGATTTTATTATAAGATGTGTCCGGAGAGGAAACCTATGAAGGAGGCGTACACGCGATGACGACAGTCTTAGCCATTTTGATTTTTCTGCTGACCCTCACGCTTGTCATTTGGCAGCCGAAAAATCTATCCATCGGCTGGTCGGCCTGCGGAGGTGCGGTGCTGGCTTTAATTGCCGGGGTCGTCAATTTTCAGGATGTATTAGATGTGACGGGAATCGTATGGAATGCGACTTTGGCTTTTGTCGCGATCATCATCATCTCCCTGATTCTTGATGAAATCGGATTTTTCGAGTGGGCCGCCCTGCACATGGCCAAGGCAGCGAAAGGAAACGGCATTCGGATGTTCGTCTATGTCTCCCTGCTGGGAGCCATAGTAGCCGCGCTGTTTGCCAATGACGGAGCTGCTTTAATTTTGACGCCGATTGTGCTTGCCATGGTACGCGCGTTACATTTTCAAGAAAAGCTCGTTTTTCCTTTTATTATCGCAAGCGGATTTATCGCGGATACAACATCGCTGCCGCTTGTTGTCAGCAACCTTGTCAATATTGTCTCAGCAGACTTTTTCAACATCGGATTTATCGAATATGCGACAAGAATGATTGTTCCAAACCTGTTTTCGCTTATTGCAAGCATCATCGTGCTTTTTTTGTTTTTCAAAAAAAGCATTCCGCGGCATTATGACATGACAAATGTAAAACAGCCGGCGGAAGCGATTAAAGACAGGAAAATATTCCGCTTATCATGGCTCATATTAGCCGTTCTGTTGGCCGGTTACTTTATGAGCGAACTGTTTTCAATCCCCGTCTCAATCATCGCAGGTGTGATCGCCGTCATTTTCTTAATTACAGCGAAAAACAGCCCCGCGGTACAAACGAAGAAAGTGCTGAAGGGAGCGCCTTGGGCGATTGTTTTCTTTTCACTAGGGATGTATGTCGTGGTATATGGTTTAAGAAATGCCGGCTTAACAGATATTCTCTCACAGGTCATCCAGACCGTCAGTGATCAAGGGCTGTTTGCCGGAACAATCGGAATGGGCTTTATTGCAGCCACCCTGTCTTCATTCATGAATAATATGCCGACGGTGATGATTGATGCGCTTGCGATTCACAATACCGACACACACGGGATTCTCAGAGAAGCGCTGATTTACGCCAATGTCATCGGCTCTGATCTCGGTCCGAAAATCACGCCGATCGGCTCCTTGGCGACGCTATTGTGGCTTCACGTCCTTTCACTGAAAGGCGTAAAGATTTCTTGGGGAACCTATTTTAAAACAGGTGTCATTTTGACCATTCCAACCCTGTTCATCACGCTTGCCGGACTTTATGTGTGGCTGTTGATCATCCATTAAACATGATAGGAGACGACGACAAATGTCAAAAAAGACCATCTATTTTTTGTGCACAGGCAACTCTTGCCGCAGCCAAATGGCTGAGGGCTGGGCGAAGAAACACCTCGGAGACGAGTGGAACGTCTACAGTGCAGGGATTGAAGCGCACGGTTTAAACCCGAACGCGGTCAAAGCCATGCGAGAAGCAGGCATCGATATTTCTGAGCAGACGTCCGATATCATTGATCCCGATATCTTACACAACGCAGACCTCGTCATTACGCTGTGCGGGGACGCGGCTGATAAATGCCCGATGACACCGCCGCACGTCCAGCGCGAGCATTGGGGTTTTGACGATCCCGCCAAAGCAGAAGGGACAGAAGAAGAAAAATGGGCATTCTTTCAGCGTGTACGCGATGAAATTGGAGAGCGGGTCAAGCGTTTTGCGGAGACAGGCGAATAAATACAAAGCTCAGGTATTGTTACCTGAGCTTTGTATTTTTTAGAAACATCTATTTTTGATAAAGAAAGAACGTACCAAAAGGCATGCGGCCGTTCATGTAAAAATTCAAAAATCAATTTACCGAGAAATTCTGTAAGATCCATTGCCAGAGGCTGAATGAGTACCAAGGGATTCCCGGCAAACACTAAAAAATCCCCAGGCCGGGGATTTTTCACTTTAATAAGAAAAGATGACCTGAAAGACTCGTTTTAAATGTTAATTGTTTTCTTTACCTAAAACTGCTGGAGAAGTGCATGACATTCTGACATTTAATTCAGGGTCCATTTTTTGAGTTAATGGTATTGAGCCCGGCTCACGAATAAGAGACAGCAGAGAATCGACCATTTTGTGAGCCAATTGATCGATTGGAACCCCTACGCTCGTCAGCGGGGTTTCAAGGCTTGCCATTTGAGGAATATTATCATAAGAAATTAAAGATAGGTCTTCGGGTATGCTGAGCTGTTGTTCCTTTACGGCTCGTAAAATCCCTACACTGATATCGTAGCTTCCGCTAATAATAGCTGTAGGTTTTGAGGTTTGTTGTAACAGTTTTTTCGCAGCGGTGTAACCGTTATACCAGCTTAACCCATTAGTATTTAAAATACTGTTTCGACTTAACTTTAAACCGGCTTCCATCATAACCTCTTCAAACCCTTTGCTTTTTTCAATCTGACGCTTATCGGCAGGGGAAAGGTCTCCGACGTAGCTAATGTTTTTGTGGCCAAGTTGATACAGATACGCAACGGCTTTGTAAATTGCTTTTTTATGATTGACATCGATAATAGGATGTGTATGTTCACCTGACACTCCGTAAGATAAGATAGGAATTGTTAATCCAGTATCATCACTGAGCTGAGTTTCGCCGCCTTCTTCAAAAATCATGATCCCATCCACGCGAAAACTCTTGAACAATTCCACTGCCTCTTTAGCTCTGTTAACGGATAAAATCATTGAATAGCTGTTCTTTTCGACCACTTCATTTATTTTTGTAACAAGTGCCGATAAAGCGATTCTTTCAATTGTAGGCCAGACAAGACCGATCGTTTGACTTTTTTTAGATGCCAAGCTTCTCGCTGCAAAATTCGGAGTATACCCTAATTGTTCGGCAACTTGCAAGACCTTTTTCTTTGTATCCGGTTTTACAAGAGGGCTGTTTCTTAAAGCCTTTGAGACTGTTGAATAGCTTACTCCGGAAGCGTGGGCGATGTCTTTAATTGTTACAGTCATTTTGGACCTCCAAAAAATCCTTAAAAATATAATATTGCAAATTTTCGAAAATAATTTTATGATAATAAATAACAACGTTGTTATTATAAATGATACATCATAAAATAACAATCATATACATCTTCCAAATAAAATAACAACGTTGTTAAAGGAGTTTTTCGGATGATGAAGCAACGTTTATTTTTAACAACGTTGTTAAACTTATCGTAAAGGAGGGGAAGTGTGAGAAAGACGATCATCTAATGTCTTGCACCACTAAAATATTACACAAATTGTTACTGAACATCATCGGAAACGGTATTCAGGGGATAAACCGAAACATACAATGCAAAAATTTTACTTATTCGTTCACTATTTGAGCGAAATTGTAAACGCTATCAAAAAAATATGACGATGAAAGAAATCATGAATCGCAATCAATCATTGCTTAGAAAGCAACGGTCATGAGATTCAAGGAGGGTAGTTCATGAGAAAAATGCTATCCGTGTTTTTTGTATGCGCTTTAATCTTTGGGATGCTTACGGGATGTAAAAGCAGCGATGTAATAGGCGCCGATAAAACCGTAACGTTACGGCTTGCTCACAACCATAATGAGGAGCACCCCATCCACAAGTCTTTACTCAAATTTTCAAAAGACGTAGAAAAGAAAACCAATGGCACCGTTAAAGTACAATTGTATCCAAATGCTCAGCTCGGTTCAGAGCGTGAAGTGATTGAATTGACACAAACCGGGGCTGTCGATCTGGCTAAAGTAAGTGCGAGCGCTTTAGAAAGTTTTTCAGAGGTCTACTCCATCTTCAGCCTGCCTTATTTATTTGACAGCAAACATCATTTCTATGAAGCCATGGACAGTGATATTGCAAAAGAAATGTATGATACAACGAAAAACATAGGTTTTATTGGATTAACCTACTATGATGCCGGTTCACGGAACTTTTACACAAAGAACAAACCGATTATGCACCCAAATGACCTTAAAGGTTTAAAAATTCGGGTGCAGCCGAGTGCTACAGCGATTCGAATGGTGGAACTCATGGGTGGAGCACCTACTCCAATGGCTTATGGAGAAGTGTATACAGCATTGCAGTCAAGTGTAATCGATGGCACCGAAAACAACGAAATGGCTTTAACAAGCAGCAATCACGGGGAAGTGGCAAAAGAATATTCATACTCAGAACATGCGATCGTTCCGGATATTTTAATCATGAATTTGGACAAAAAGGATCAATTAAGCGAAGAGCAGCAGCATGCGGTGATCGAAGCGGCGAAAGAATCTACTGAGTATCACAAAATCGTTTGGGCTGAAGAAACTGAAAATGCGGTTAAGAAGGCAAAGGAAATGGGAGTGAAGTTCCACAAACCAGACAAGACTCCATTCCGGGAAGCGGTAAGCCCGCTTCATGATGAGTTTGCCAAAAAAGAATTGATCGGAAAATACTATAGGAAAATTGTGCGAAAGCTAAAAAAGTAAAATGACTCTGGATGAATGAGGGACTCGAATATGTTTCGATAAGGGGGGATGTATATGCTAGCTTTAAAAAAAGCAGTGAATAAAGCGATTGAATGTTTGACTTGCACACTAATGGCCATCATGGTTTTGGTTGCGATATGGCAAGTATTTACGCGATATGTACTAAATTCTCCCAGTACGTTTTCAGAAGAATTTTTACGCTATTCACTGATATGGATCTCTATGTTGGGCGGTGCCTATGCATTTTGGAAAAAAAAGCACTTGGCGATTGAATTTATCGTTCGAAAACTTCCAATAAAAGCAGCTGTTTTCGTTCATACTTTCATTCAGATTCTTTTGATTGCTTTTGCTCTGATTGTGTTGGTCTTAGGAGGTTCGAAAGCAGTGATCACCACAATGGAGCAATCTTCAGCAGCATTAGGGATACCGGTGGGATTTGTTTATCTATCACTTCCTGTTGCAGGCATACTCATCATTGGATACAACTTGGCCGGTTTATATGAATCTTTACATGAATTCAATTCAAAACAAAAGTCAGGTGATGATGTAAAAAAAGCAGCAAAGATGTGACTGAGGCTTTTTGAAAACTAAAAAAGAGGTGAAATGATATGGCCATAGCAGCAGGTCTCATTTTATCGGCAGTATTCTTCATATTGTTGTTTCTCGGCGTTCCGATTTCTGTAAGTATTGCGGCGGCATCCATTGTAACAATGCTTACCATTTTTCCTTTTGATGTTGCCATTTTCACTTCGGCGCAAAAAATGGTCACTGGAATCGACAGCTTTGCTTTATTAGCGGTACCGTTCTTCATTTTATCAGGCATTATTATGAATAATGGCGGTATTGCAATGCGGCTCATTAACTTCGCAAAATTGATCAGCGGCAGGCTGCCCGGTTCTCTGGCCCATACAAATGTTGTCGGAAACATGTTATTCGGTTCCATTTCCGGTTCGTCTGTAGCTGCGGCGGCGGCAATCGGCGGGGTCATGTCGCCGCTGCAAGAAAAAGAAGGATATGACCGGACTTACTCTGCCGCAGTAAATATTGCTTCTGCACCAACTGGTTTGCTTATTCCGCCTAGCGGTCTTTTGATCATTTTCTCATTAGTCAGCGGCGGAACATCTGTAGCCGCTTTATTTATGGCGGGCTATTTGCCCGGAATCTTGTGGGGGCTGGCTACGATGGTTGTCGCCTGTATGATTGCAAAAAAGAAAAAGTACCCTGTTGCGCCAAAAATTACGATTAGTCAAGGTTTTAAAGTGCTGCTCGATGCGATTCCAAGCCTGTTGCTCATTGTAATCGTAATCGGGGGTATTATCGCCGGTGTTTTTACAGCAACTGAAGGAGCGGCAATAGCGGTGGCTTATTCCTTATTGTTATCGCACTTTTATAGGACATTGAAATGGAAACAGCTCCCCCAAATGCTGCTGGAAACGGTAGAAATCACAGCCGTTATTATGTTTTTGGTTGGGACATCAACGATGCTCTCATTGGTCATGGCGTTTACAGGCATACCGACGGCAATCAGCAATGGAATTCTAGGGATTACAGATAACCCAATTTTGATCTTGCTGTTGATGAATATCATCTTATTAATAATCGGTACATTTATGGACATCACTCCGGCTGTATTAATTTTCACTCCAATCTTTCTGCCAATTGTTCAAAGCTTTGGCATGGATCCCGTGCATTTTGGAATTATGATTGTATTTAACCTTTGTATCGGCAATATCACTCCTCCTGTGGGAAGTGCTCTGTTTGTGGGCTGCAGCATAGGTAAAGTTGATATTGACCGAGTGGTTAAACCGATTCTGCCATTTTATGCTGCGATCATGATCGTCCTTTTAATTGTTACCTACATTCCACAAATCAGCTTAATGCTGCCTCAATTATTTGGACTTTAAGACAGGAGGCGTCTATTTAATGTCAATTAAAGAAACCTACATGTTTACATTTATGAAAGAAGAGAAAAATGTGCTGCATTTTCATTTAAATGACGGTCATGCACATGCGAAAATATTCATTCTTGAAGAAGATGTAATTCGGATTTTACTGACTGAGGGAGAAGCGTTAACGCTTGAAAAAACGTGGAGTGTCGCGCCTGGACAGATCGATGTGCCATGGGAGGGACGCCATCGTTTAGACATGAGCGGATTTACATTGCCTCAATACGAATTCCAGCAAGTCAAAGATGTTTTTATCGTGAAAACCGGTAAGGTCAAGCTTCATGTTCAATTGAACGGCTTTAGAATCAGCTGGTTTTATCACAATGGTTCTGAATGGATCAATGTTGCAAACGATCGGCAAACACAAGGGTATAATTTTGAAGGGGCTTTTGGAAAGGACGTATACCATTATTTACAACGCGATGTCCAGGAACAATATTTTGGATTTGGCGAGAAAACGGGAAACGTCGATAAACACGGGAAACGCTACCGGATGTTAAATATCGATGCGATGGGGTACGACGCAGAGTGGTCAGATCCGCTATACAAACATATCCCATTCTATATTACACGTCATAAGAAAACAGGCATCTCCTATGGAATGTTCTATGATAATCTATCAGCTTCCATTTTTGATATGGGTTCAGAGCTTGATAACTATCATGGACTGTACCGCTATTATCAGGCTGAAAAGGGGGATTTAGACTACTACTTCATAGCCGGTCCGAAAATAAAAGATGTAGTCGAAACATTCTCTTGGCTGACAGGCAAAACGATCTTGCCGCCAAAATGGAGCCTGGGCTATTCAGGCTCTACGATGAGCTATACCGATGCGCCAAATGCACAGGAACAATTAAAAAACTTCGTTCGTCTTTGTGAAGAACATGATATGTTATGCGATTCGTTTCAATTATCGTCAGGATACACATCTATCGGTGACAAACGTTATGTCTTTAACTGGGATGAGAGCAAAATCCCTGCTCCAAAAGAGATGGTGCAACACTTCCATGAGAAGGACGTCCGTTTATGCGCCAACATTAAACCGTGTTTGCTAAAGGATCATCCGTACTTTGATGAACTACAAGAAAAAGACATGTTCATTGTAAACGGAGAAACACAAAAACCGGAAATGGCCCAATTTTGGGATGATATCGGAGCTTATTTAGACTTCACGAAGCGCCAAACGTTCGACTGGTGGAAGGCTCAAATAACAGAAAAGCTGTTGGAATACGGAATTGATTCAACTTGGAACGATAATAACGAGTTTGAAATATGGAGTCAAAACGCCAAGTGTCACGGCTTCGGCAAAGAAGTGGAGTTTGAACTGATCCGCGCGCTTCATCCGCTTTTGATGATGAAAGCGTCTTTCGAAGCTCAGCTAGAATACAACCCGGAATTACGCCCGTACCTGATCTCAAGATCCGGATGTCCCGGCATGCACCGTTATGCACAAACTTGGACCGGTGACAACCGAACAAGCTGGAAAACATTAAAATTTAACATTAAAACAGGCATCGGTCTAAGTTTATCAGGCATTTACAATTTCGGCCATGATGTCGGCGGATTTTCAGGACCGGCCCCTGAACCGGAGCTATTCGTAAGATGGATTCAAAACGGCATCATGCATCCGAGATTTACCATTCATTCGTGGAACGATGACGGGACAGTTAATGAACCATGGATGTTTCCTGAAACAATCGATGAAATCCGTGAACTCATTAAGTTTAGACATAAGATCATCCCTTACATTTACACCGCGCTATATGATGCGCACGAACATTATCAGCCGATCATTCGACCGACATTTTATGATTTTGAACATGATGAGAAAACATTTGAAGAGAACGATGAATTTATACTTGGTGAATCTTTGCTGGTTGCATCTGTCGTCGAAAAAGGAATGACGGAGCGGGAGGTATATTTACCGAACCATGGAAAAGGCTGGTATGATTTCCATACGGGAACATGGTATGAAGGAGGGAAGACAGTCGTTCTGCCGGCACCATTACATTATACTCCGCTATTAGCGAAAGCGGGAGCGATCGTTCCGGTAAATGATGCGGAAGTGACATTCCAAACAAAGAACCAAGATGAAAGAGGATTTTTGTTATTCCCATTCAAAGGAAAAGGAAAATCGACTTATCGTTTGTATGAAGATGATGGGTTAACAAATGAATATACTCGTACATTTGCCTTTATACATGTCGATATGGAGACAACAGAAGACGGGATCAATCTTTCAATACAAAAGGAAGGAACATACGAGTTATCGTATGATCAACTCACTTTTCACGTACCAAATGGAGAAAAGAGAAAACTGATCGTAAATGGCACAGAGCTGGAAAGCAATAACGGAGCGTTTTCTTACAGTTTGCCGTATGATTAAAAGATTAAGGCCACATGATGATGATGTTTCCATTAATCGAGCAAGAATCTTTGTCCGCGGTTACATCCCGGCCAGCTGAATTTTGTCATCTAGCACGACACATGAATCATGATCATGAAAATTTATGTAAGCGGATACTAATCGGCAAATTCTTTTGAAAAAAACCGCTCCAATATATTGTTATTGTCATGCGAAATGATGATATCGAATGTTAAATAATAAGAGGGAAGAGGATGGGAGAACCATGCAAATGACGTTTCGATGGTATGGAGACAGCGACCCGGTCACATTAGAGTATATTCGCCAAATTCCCGGCGTTACTGGAATTGTTTCGGCCATTTATGATATTCCTGTAGGGGAAGCATGGCCTTATGAGAAAATTGTAGAGTTAAAAGAAAAAATTGAAAATCATGGTCTATCGTTAAGTGTCATTGAAAGTGTACCTGTCCATGAAGATATTAAATTAGGTCTTCCGACAAGAGATCAATATATTGAAAACTATAAAACGACGATACGCAACTTGGCAAAAGCGGGAGTTAAAATCGTTTGTTACAATTTCATGCCTGTATTTGACTGGACTCGTTCTTCTTTAGACTATGCACTAGAAGACGGTTCTACAGCATTAATTTATGAAGAAGAAAAAGTTAGACAAATGAATCCATTACATGGTGAACTAAAACTTCCCGGTTGGGACACAAGCTATGAAGATGGACAGCTAAAGAATCTTTTTCAACAATATCAGCACATTACGGAAGAGGATTTATGGGAAAATCTTTCGTATTTTATTAAAGCGGTTATACCGGCGGCAGAAAATGAACAAGTCAAAATGGCGATTCACCCGGATGATCCGCCATGGCCTATCTTTGGACTGCCTCGAATCATAACGAACAAAGAGAATTTGGAGCGATTGATTAATCTCTATGACAGCTCCTTTAACGGTTTGTGTTTATGCAGCGGGTCACTGGGTGTGAATTCAACAAATGATATTCCGGAATTGATTCGTTATTTCGGAAAAAAAGGAAAAGTCAACTTTGTGCACCTGAGAAACATTAAGATCATTGGAGAAAAGTCATTTCAAGAATCCTCCCACCGTTCAGAAGACGGTTCTTTAGATATGTATGAAATCGTAAGAGCATTAAGAGATATAGATTTTGCCGGACCAGCCAGACCGGATCATGGAAGAATGATTTGGGGAGAGGCCGGTAAACCGGGTTATGGTTTATATGACCGTGCGCTGGGTGCAGTGTATTTAAATGGAATGTGGGAAACATTGACGAAAGAAAAGAAGCGGATAGCCTTTGAATGCAATAAATGAACAAGCACTAACTAAAATGCAGAGACGAGGGATGAATGTGCAGATTCCTTTTCATGTCAACTTGAAAGATAAGGTGGCTGTAGTGACAGGTGGAGGCGGCATTTTATGCAGCTGTTTCGCTAAAGCAATAGCTCAATGCGGTGCAAAAGTAGCAGTAGTCAGCCGAAGAGCTGAATCGGCAGACAGAGTAGCGAAAGAGATCCAAGAAAACGGAGGCGAAGCACTTGCCGTTACAGCAAACGTCCTTGATAAACAAAGCCTTGAACAAGCGAAACAACTCATTAACAGAACATTCGGCAGATGCAATATCCTAATTAACGGTGCAGGCGGCAACCATCCAAAGGGAACAACAGATAAAGAATATTTTTATAAAAAGGACTTGAATACTAAAGAATTGACTACGTTTTTTGATTTAGAAATAGAGGGTGTAAGGTCTGTATTTGATGTAAACTTTCTTGGCACACTGTTAACCACTCAAGTATTTGCAAAAGACATGGCTGATCACGACGGAAATGTGATCGTTAACATCTCATCCATGAACGCCTATACGCCGCTGACGAAAATTCCCGCCTACAGCGGTGCAAAAGCGGCCGTCAGTAACTTTACCCAATGGCTTGCTGTGCATATGTCAAAAGTCGGAATTCGTGTCAATGCCATTGCCCCAGGCTTTTTTCTTACCGCCCAAAATAGGAGCCTATTGCTCAATGAAGACGGAACATATACGGAGCGAGCACAAAAAATTATCAACCAGACGCCGTTGGATAGATTTGGGGTTCCGGAAGATCTAATCGGAACGTTATTATGGTTGGTAAGCGATAAAGCCTCGCGATTTGTCACTGGAACCATCATACCGGTCGATGGAGGATTCTCCGCCTATTCTGGAGTATAACTAAGAGGATTTGCTCCAAAAAGCTGATTTTCAACACTGAAAAAATCCCAATTTCTCTGTGCCACATTGAGAAATTGGGATTTATTAATTCAATTTTTCCTTTTTACAGGCAAGAAGATAAACAACATTTTTGTATGATCTGCCATGCAGGAAACAGGAGGTTTTCTGCTGCTACGTAATACAAAACCATCGAAAATAATATGCATTGTTTTGTGATGGTTTGACAACAGTACTATAACTGTTTATATTGTATATATACAGTTATAACGAATAGAGGGATGTCATGCATTGAATATCATCATTTCAAATTCATCGGATGAACCGATTTATTTGCAGATCGTCAACCAATTAAAAGATCAAATCGTCAAGGGAGAACTCTCGGAGTCAGAGGCGCTCCCATCGATCAGAAACCTGGCCAAAGAGCTTAAAATCAGCGTAATTACAACAAAAAGAGCCTATGACGAACTGGAGAGAGAAGGGTTTATCGTCACAGTCGCGGGAAAGGGCTCGTATGTCGCAGCGATCAACAAAGACGTGCTTCGAGAAACAAAAGTCAAATTGATCGAAGAACACATAGCAGAAGCCGTCACTGAAGCGAAACAAATCGGCTTTACATACGAGGAACTTCAAGAGATGCTCAAACTGGTTTATGAGGAGTGGTAAAAATGACCAGCATACTGGAATTAAAAAATGTATCAAAACATTATCAAGATTTCTCTTTAAAAAACATCAACTTCTCGCTTGAAAAAGGATATATTATGGGCTTTATCGGCCCGAACGGAGCCGGAAAAAGCACGACCATCAAGCTGATCATGAACCTGATCAAAAAAGACGAAGGAGACATCAGCATTTTCGGTCTCGACAATGAAAAGCACAATATCGAAATCAAGCAGAGGATCGGCTTTGTATACGATGAAAATCATTTTTACGAAGAACTGACACCGAACGAAATGAAAGGAATCATCAGACCGTTTTACAAAAAGTGGGATGAGGCTGTTTTTCAGCGGTACGCAAAAGACTTCCAGCTCCCTTTAAACAGGCAGATCAAAAACTTGTCAAAAGGAATGAAGATGAAATTCTCACTGGCGGTCGCGCTTTCCCATCATGCCGAATTATTGATCATGGATGAACCGACATCAGGACTCGATCCTCTTGTCAGATCGGAGCTCCTCGACGTGCTGCAAACATTGCTGCAGGATGAAAACAAGTCGATTTTCTTTTCGACGCATATTACCTCTGATTTAGAAAAAGTAGCGGACTATATCACTTTCATTCATAACGGCCGGCTCGTGCTGAGCAAAACAAAGGATGAGCTGTTGGAGGAGTACTGCATTGTAAAAGGAGACCTCGATACGCTGCATAAAGGAAACGAAGACGCCTTAATCGGCATTAAGAAAAACAGCTATGGCTTCGAAGCGCTCTCCAAAGATAAGCGGGGAGTCGTTCAGCATTTCGGGGATTCGGTCATGATCGAAAAACCGACTTTGGAGGATATTTTGGTATTTTCAACCGGCAGGAGTGATCAACATGTATCATCTTATTAAAAAGGATATTTTAATGCAGAAAAGAGCAATGAAACTATCGCTGTTATTGATGATATTTTTTACTTTTACATTGTCACAGCTTGAGCTCGTCGGATATACAGTGGCGGTTTTGGCTGTCACATATCAGCTGGCATTAGGCGCAAGCTCCTTAGAAGACAAAAACAACAGTGATAAAATCCTGATCAGCTTGCCCATTAAAAGAAACATCATCGTCTTATCAAAATATGTATCGGTTTATGTCTATGCGGCTTATGCCATTCTCTTCTATTCTTTGATCAATGCAATCGGACATATGCTGCACTTGCCGCTTGATTTCCCATTGACACTTTCAGGCGTCATGGGTGCTGTTGTGGCTGTCACATTATTTAGCTCGATCTCATTTCCTCTGATTTTTAAGTATGGCTATTTGAAGTCCAAAATGGCCAATATCATCATATTTTTCGTCATTATATTTGGAGGGACGGCCTTTTTTAAATTTATAAATGCGGGGGAAAACCTTGCACTAAGCCAAAAATTAACGGCTTTTCTGAGTGAAATGTCAAATGCGGGCACATTCATCCTTTTAGTTGGCGTACTGCTCGTGATGATTTCTGTTTCATATGCGATATCGCTCAGCTTTTATAATAAAAGAGAATTTTAGTTTAAGGATCAGCGGGAGGAGCTTTCGCTGATCCTTTTTTCGTTGCTTAGAACCGTACGGCTGTTTTACTTTCCTCCCACTATCATCTATTATAAAAAATTCCTATAAAAGAAAAATTTCCGTGTTGATAAAAGCATTTTTTCCGGAAGTTTCGGTAAAAAACGAAACTTTTGACCCTTTTATTTCACTGTATAATGTAAACGGTTACGTTTGTAGTATACTTATACTATCATTTCTTTTTAGGGAAGGATAGAAAAACAGGTGAGAGAGATATGAATACAAGGCAAAAAGACATTCTGAATCTGTTGTTATCTGAACCTGAAGACTATTTAGTCGTACAAGATTTCGCAGACAGGGTAAAGTGTTCTGAAAAAACGATCAGAAATGATCTAAAAACGATTGAAGATTATCTCAATCAGCACTCTGATGCTCAATTGATTCGCAAACCGGGACTGGGCGTTTATTTGAATATTGAAGATCATGAAAGGGTCCGTTTAAGCCGGCAGTTATATACCGAACATCACGCCGCACAGCAGCAATCCGATGAAGAAAGGATGCTGCAAATCGCTTATCAGTTATTAATGAATCCAAAGCCGGTTTCTGCAAAAGAAATGGCTGCCGAGCACTTCTTGAATAAGTCTTCCATTAAAAGGGATTTGAATCAAATCGAAGTTTGGCTCCAGCGGTTTGGCCTCACTCTTGTGTCCAAGCAGCGCCTCGGTTTAAAGATCGAAGGAAGTGAAAAAAATAAGAGAAAAGCGCTGGCGCGCATCTCGGAGTTGATTGATAACCCGGAGTTTACAAGCCGATTTATTAAAAGCCAATTTTTAAGCCATGAAGTGGAATTTGTTAAAAGCGAAATCAGATCATTGCAAAAGCGACATTCTTTATATTTCACTGATGAAACGTTCGAAAATTTACTGTTGCATACACTGCTGATGATTCGCCGCATCAAAATGAAACAGCCGATTACCATTTCTCCGGAAGAAATAGATGCAGTCAAAAAGAAAAAAGAATTTCAGTGGACGTTTGCTTGTTTAAAACGGCTGGAAGCTGTTTTTGCGATCCGCTTTCCTGAAGAAGAGGCCGTCTATTTAACATTGCATATATTAGGCGGCAAAGTTCGTTATCCATTTGGGAAAGAAGGGGAGAACGGACTGGAAAACCCTTTGCTTCCAAAGGTTGTCGAATATTTAATCCGGCGTGTCTCAGAGTTGAAAATGATGGATTTCCGCGAGGACCGGGTTTTGATTAACGGATTGAAAATTCACCTTAATACCGTTTTAAACCGGCTGAGCTATGACCTTTCCGTATCAAATCCGATGCTCAACGATATCAAAAAAATGTACCCATATCTGTTTCATATTGTCATTGATGTTCTTGAAGACATCAACCAAACGTTTTCACTTTCAATTCCCGAGGAAGAAGCCGCCTATCTGACATTGCATTTCCAAGCGGCGATCGAGCGCTTCAGCTATGGAAAAGACAAGCATAAAAAAGCGATCATTGTCTGTCATATGGGCATCGGGATGTCACAACTGCTGCGGACAAAAATTGAACGGAAATTCTACCAAATTGCCGTGATGGACTGCATCGCAAAAGCTGATTTGGCGGACTATACTGCACGACATGAAGATATCGATCTTGTCATATCAACGGTCAGCCTGGAGGATTTATCAATTCCCCATATCGTTGTATCTCCGCTGCTCGAGTCGGCCGATGAGAAAAAGCTCAGCGCTTTTATGGATCAGCTCGGTGAATCGTCCCGGCAAATACAAAAAACGTTTAAAGTGCTGAATGACACGACTCCTTTCCTCGTCTTCCTGCAGCAAGAATCAGAACACCGCTACAAGCTGATTGAACAGCTGGCGATGGCTTTATACGAGAAAGGCTATGTAGAAAAAGAATATGCTGTACAGGCAGTCATGAGAGAAAAAATGTCGGCGACAAACATCGGAGCGGGCATCGCCATTCCTCACGCGAACGCCAAATTGATTAAACAATCAGCCATTGCGATCGCCACATTAAAAGAGCCGCTTGACTGGGGCTCTGAAAAAGTATCGCTCGTCTTTATGCTGGCTGTCAAACACGAGGATCAAAACATGACAAAACAATTGTTTCAAGAGCTGTCCAGCTTAAGCGAGCAGCCGGCTTTCATCCAAAAGCTGACGAAAGAAACAAATGTGATGAAATTTTTATCTTATTTGGATTATTAAAGGCGGGGTTCTGACCTTCATCAACATTCAAGAAAAGATCGATATACAGACAACAGAATGGGATAGGTGAGCAGTTCTGCTTTATCCTATTCTTTTTTTATTGCAAGCCCAACAACAAAGGGTTATGTTGTCCATAAAATTAGATTTTTCAATGTGTAATTAAAATATATTCTTTGGAGAAAGGCTTTATTAAAGTATCAACTTTGTTTTTAGTTAGAGGGAAGAACTTCATTTTCGCTTAACATCTTCAATGCGATTCTATGTTTTTTGTTAAATTGCTGCGGATGTTTTTTGATTTAACTGTTTTATTTGGGCTCTCCGGGCTTCAACTTTTCTGTTCTTACGTAGTACTTCTTGAGAAACTTTCCAGCATCTTTTCCAGTTACAATGGGGCTGCCTCTCATTTCCGCATCCGTATAGTTACCTCTTTATGAAGAGAGTATCAATAACGTTCCTACAATTTAAGAATTTTAACTATGAGATAAGTATTTTAAAAGAGAAATGAGCATATGAATTGAATGTTTTTCAAAATGAATGAATAGTTCTGATCTTTATAAAAAACACAAACCATTACATCGGGAAAATTTACTCAAATTTTGGACTTTTTATGTAAAACGAAAAGGCAACGTGTTAGAGTTAGGCATAATGAGAAATTTTAAAGCCGATAATTACTATAAAGTTATTTATTTTCCAATAATATAAAAATTTATTATTCCAGGGTTGCATCAAATATGCACCTAGAATCAATTGCTTAATGGGGGGAACTTGATGTACAACAAGAAAAATGTTTTTGATATTGTGATGTACATTATTTTCTGTCTGATCAGTCTTTATTTAGTATCAAAAACTGATTTTGGCACTGGAGTATTAGTGTTTATTGCAATTTTATACCTCGCTGTAATTGCTTATAAAGTTAAGCAATTATTTAGTAATTCTAATTCGTAAGGTGTAACACGAGGAGGATATTAGTGAACAAGGACTAGCACGCCTGCACGTATAGATTTACCCAATAGCTAATGTTGCCGAAATCGCTTTGCCTCTGTTTAGAGACAAAGTGATTTTCAATTTCACTCAAAAGCAAAACCCCTCTCAAATTTATTCATTTTAATCAACCATATTTATTTTTAATCACGGTTATTTAGAGTTATTACTATAGTGTCTAGGCGAAAATACGTTTTTTAATGCACTTATTATTCCTGGCACAAGAAAGAAGACGCCAAAAAAGACAGTAAGTAAATTTAATTGTGGTGTTTCATAAAAAGTAAACCATTCTTTAAAAATTGACGATTCCGTAATTCTCCCAAATAGTGTTCCATCAATCTCTCTATAATTAGGTATCCATCCTGTTGTTTCAAATGTAATAAAAATTATCTGTGACAATAAAAATACACCAATTTGAGAAACCCAATATTTTTTAAAAAATGGAACCCTTTTTTGCTTTTCAGCCAACGAATATTCCTCCCCGCATTAGATGCCATTTTATATTGATATACGGAAAATTAAAGAATAAGTTTCAATATTTAATCCTCTCGACATGATAGGAGGAAATACTTTCTTTTTTACATTTCACTCAAAAGCAAAACCCCTCAAGAAAGGGATCTTGGTTTTTGAATAAAAGAGTGATTTTACATAAATATTTGATTCTTTTCTACTTTAAAATCGCGAAGATCATAGTTTTTCATTGTAGTGGAAACATCTTCGTGTTCAGCAAGGGATTTGCTGACAAGTTCAACCTTGATTTTCTTGATTTCGAGATATCCTTCATTAAAAAGGAATGTCCTCACTTTACACCTCTTCGAAAAATTTCAGTCCCCAATTGTTGCAATACGGCACATTTTCACAATCAGTCCCAAGTGTTACAAGTCGCCCCTTATTGCAGTCCGGTTTTTTTAAAAAAGCCGGTTTTTCCGGAACATGCGGTAAAAAACAACGCTTTTACACACACGTTTTTATTATAAAGTAATGACAAGAGCTGCTCACTACTTTAGTTTCAGAAGGAGGATTCGCATGAAACTGTTAGCGATTACATCATGTCCAAACGGAATTGCCCACACGTATATGGCTGCGGAAAATTTGCAAAAAGCGGCCGATCGAATGGGCGTTCAAATGAAAGTCGAAACACAAGGCGGCATCGGGGTGGAAAATGAGCTGACCGAGCAGGAAATCCGCGAGGCAGACGCGATTATCATAGCCGCAGACCGCTCGGTCAACAAAGACCGTTTTATCGGGAAAAAACTTCTGGCTGTCGGTGTTCAGGAAGGCATCCGAAAACCGGAAGAATTAATACAAAAAGCGATCAGCGGCGATATACCTGTCTATCGGCCGGCTGCGAAAACGGAAGCCTCAGCTCAAACTGAGAAAAAACAAAATCCGATTTACCGGCATTTAATGAACGGTGTATCATTTATGGTTCCTTTCATCGTCGTCGGCGGATTATTGATTGCGGTCGCACTGACGCTTGGAGGTGAAAAAACGCCGAAAGGGTTAGTGATTCCTGATGAATCTTTTTGGAAAACGATTGAGCAAATCGGGGCTGCCTCATTCTCATTCATGATCCCGATTTTAGCCGGTTATATTGCCTACAGCATCGCCGATAAACCGGGGCTTGTGCCAGGGATGATCGGCGGATACATCGCAGCGACAGGAAGCTTTTACGGCAGCGGAAGCGGTGCGGGGTTCCTCGGCGGCATTATCGCGGGCTTTTTAGCCGGATATGCGGCGCTGGCCATCAAAAAATTAAAAGTGCCAAAAGCCATTCAGCCGATCATGCCGATCATCATCATACCGGTGGTTTCCTCGCTTATTGTCGGCTTGGCATTCGTATTGCTGATCGGCGCGCCTGTCGCGCAAATCTTTGAATCTTTGACGGTTTGGCTGGCTGGTATGCAGGGCTCAAGTTCGATTCTTTTGGCATTAATTTTAGGGGCGATGATTTCGTTTGATATGGGCGGCCCCGTCAATAAAGTGGCATTCCTGTTTGGTTCGGCCATGATCGGTGAAGGAAACTATGAAATTATGGGTCCGATCGCCGTCGCCATTTGTATTCCTCCGATCGGGCTTGGCATCGCAACGTTTTTAGGAAAAAGAAAATTTCAGGCGCAAGAAAGAGAAATGGGAAAAGCAGCATTTACAATGGGGTTATTCGGTATTACTGAAGGTGCCATACCGTTTGCTGCACAGGATCCGCTTCGCGTCATACCAAGTATTATGGCGGGTTCAATGACTGGTTCTGTGATCGCCATGATCGGTAATGTAGGGGACAGAGTCGCCCACGGCGGACCGATTGTAGCAGTGCTTGGCGCTGTCGATCATGTGTTGATGTTCTTCATCGCCGTTATTGCCGGATCCCTGGTCACCGCTCTTTTGGTCAATGTACTCAAAAAAGAGGTCGCAGCCGCTCCTGCAGGGGCAAGTGAGACTGCTGCAGTTCATGACATTCCGCAGCCGAACATCGAAATAAAAGCGGAAAGCAAAAAATCCGAAATACCGGAAATTAAAAAGCTCACAGACATCATTGATACAGATTTGATCGAACCTCATTTATCAGGGGATACGAGAGACGACATTATCGATGAAATGATTCAAAAATTGTCCCGTAAAGGTGCACTGCATTCGGAAAGCGAATTTAAACAAGCGATCATGAACCGCGAATTAGAGGGGACAACGGCAATCGGCATGAACATCGCGATCCCGCACGGGAAGTCTGACGCCGTCAAGAAGCCGAGTGTAGCATTCGGCATCAAACGTTCGGGCGTCGACTGGAAGAGTCTTGACGGAACTGACGCCAAACTGATCTTTATGATCGCCGTCCCGAAAGAAAGCGGGGGAAACGAGCATCTGAAGCTTCTGCAAATGCTCTCCCGAAAACTGATGGATGACACCTACAGGGACAAGCTTCTCTCTGCTCAAACAAAAGTAGAAGCATACAAACTTCTGGATGAAATCATCTAAAAAAGGAGGATGCCCGTCATGACTGAACCATTATTTTTCGAGCCTGTTTTTAAAGAAAGAATTTGGGGCGGCACAGCTTTAGCCTCTTTCGGCTACGAGATTCCATCCGAACAAACGGGGGAGTGCTGGGCTTTCGCCGCCCATCAAAATGGGCAAAGCGTCGTGAAAAACGGCATGTATAAAGGGCTCACACTCAGCGAATTATGGAATGAACATCGCCATTTATTCGGACATATAAAGGGAGACCGCTTTCCTCTTCTGACAAAAATTTTGGACGCCGACCAAGACCTATCCGTACAAGTGCATCCAAACGATGAATATGCAAAACTGCACGAAGACGGGGAGCTTGGAAAAACGGAATGCTGGTATATCATGGATTGCAACGAAGATGCGGAGATCATTTACGGCCACCATGCCAAAACGCGGGAAGAACTGGTCTCAATGATCGAACACGGGAAATGGAACGAGCTCTTGCGCCGCGTCAAAGTGAAGCCGGGAGATTTCTTCTATGTGCCGAGCGGAACCGTCCATGCGATCGGAAAAGGTATTTTGATTTTGGAGACGCAGCAGAATTCAGACACAACCTACAGACTATATGATTATGACAGAAAAGATGCTGAAGGAAACCTGCGCGAGCTCCATTTGCAAAAAAGCATAGAAGTGATCGACGTCCCGTCTTCGCCTGGCCGCGAAGATGTTCAATATGAAACATCGGGTAATGTCAAGACTGCCGCACTGATTGAGTGTCCTTATTTCTCAGTAGCAAAATGGGATGTAAAAGGATCAGCCTGGTTCAAACAGGATAAACCGTTTCTTCTTGTCAGCGTCATAGAAGGGGAAGGGCAGATCAATGCGTCTTGCGGCAACGACTTTTCTTTTAAAAAAGGAGATCACATGCTGCTGCCTGCGGGCTTTGGAGAATTTACAATCGCCGGCCGTGCAGAATGTATCGTCTCAAGCCTGTCAAATGAATAAGCCATCAACGGTCACTTTCTAAACAGACCATCAAAACGATGGTCTGTTTTATTTTTTCAAAAAAGCATGCCGGCTTGCCAAAACGCGTTCGCCACAAGGCGGACAATGCATATTCCCAAGCTTTCACAAGTAAAATAGAGTAAACCAAAAAAACATTTGGAAATCTTCCAATTATTTGATAAGCTGATATTAAAAGCTTCATAACTTACACATCAGCTGCACTGCCCGGAGCTTTTCGCGGAACAGTTGCTTCATGAAACAAAAAAGCGGGGCTGTGTTCCGGCGACAGGCAGAAGAAAAGCCTGCTAAATGACCGAAACAACCGTGCCCTTCATAATTGGTTGGTCCTTATCTGGATGAGAAAAGGAGACGATGATTCGTATCAGGTAAAATGTAAGCGGATTCATCGTCTTTTTATCTCAGTTTATCACTCTTTTTAGCGGAAGCGAGGAGGAAAGCAATGGGGAAAGCAAAAATTCGATGGAATGAACCCTTGATTTCTCAACACGAATCGGCTGCTGAAGGATTTACGCCGGAAGATTTCACAGAGGAAGATCAACTGATTTCAAAAACGACAGAATCATTTGTCAAAAATGAAGTCATGCCCCTTCTTGAATCGATCGATCAGCAGGATCACGAAAGCGTGAAAAAATTGTTTCAAAAAGCGGGAGAGCTCGGATTGCTCAGTATCGAAGTTCCTGAGGAATACGGCGGCCTTTCACTCAGCAAGAAGCTTTCCGGGTTAGTAGCAGAGAAAATGGGAGCCGGCGGATCGTTCAGCGTCTCCTTTAATATTCATGCGGGCGTCGGGACATTGCCGTATATTTATTATGGAACAGAAGAACAAAAACGAAAATACCTTCCGAAACTGGCATCGGGCGAATGGATCGGAGCATATGCTCTGACAGAGCCGGGCGCAGGCTCAGATGCTTTAAACGCAAAAACGACGGCCGTCTTGAATGGCGAAGGAACAGCCTGGGTTTTAAACGGGGAAAAACAGTGGATTACGAACGCGCAAGTAGCTGATGTATATGTTGTCTTTGCAAAAACGGCGGAAGGCATGACAGCATTTATCGTCGAACGTTCGTTTAAAGGCGTTTCCATCGGACCTGAAGAGAAGAAGATGGGAATCAAAGGGTCTTCGACGGCAACCTTAATCCTCGAAGAAGTCGAGGTGCCAAACGACAATGTTTTGGGTCATGTCGGGAAAGGTCATCACGTCGCTTTGAACATTTTAAACATGGCCCGCTTAAAGCTCGCGTTTTCGAACATTGGAATGGCAAAGCAAGCATTGAACCTTGCCGTTAGCTACGCCAAACAGCGCAAACAATTTAACAAGCCGATCATCGGTTTTTCAATGATTCAAGAAAAGATTGCCGACATGGCAATTTCGATTTTCGGCGCCGAAAGCGCTGCTTACAGAACGGCAGACTGCCTGGACCATGTTTTAAATTCGGCTGAGCCATTAGACGACAGACTGAGAAAACTCACAAACTATGCATCCGAATGCGCGATCAATAAAGTTCACTGCTCCGAAATACTCGACCGAAATGCAGACGAGGCGGTACAGATTCATGGCGGCTACGGATACATGCAGGAGTACGAAGTCGAACGTTTGTACCGGGACGCGAGGATCAGCCGGATTTTCGAAGGGACAAACGAGATTAACCGTTTGACGATCGCCAAACTGATGATGAAAGAAGTGAAGCAAAACGGCATCTCAGAGCCGGAAGCTCAATTAAGCAGCGGGGAAAACCGAAACCGGCGGTTTATTCAGCTGTCCAACAGGCTTTTCGGCAAAACATTAAAAGCGCTTAAACGCTCCCGCGTGAACATTCAAGAGGAGCAGGAATACGCGCGGATTCTCGCCGACATGCAAAAAGAACTCTATGTGATGGAATCCGCCGCCCTCCGGAACGAAAAGGCAACCAAAAGATACGGAAGCGAAAAAGCACGGTTGAAAGAAATGATGACGAACGTTATTTGTGAAGAAGGCTTCCGCAAAATTGAAGAGATGGCGGTAACCGCCTTATCAGGCATAGAATCTGATGAAGCCGAAAGAAAGCTCGCAATGGAAGAGGCTCACAGCCTTACTTTGCCCCTTTTCAGCAATCTGTTTGCTCAAAAACGCGAAATCGCAGAGAAAATAGCCGCTCATGAAAAATATACGGTGTGATCGGAGGGAAACCGTTTGAAAAAAATCGGGTTTATCGGTTTGGGCAACATGGGTCTGCCCATGTCGAAAAATTTGCTTCAGGAGAACTTTGCGGTGTATGGAACGGATCTTAACAAAGAAGCTGAATTGGCCTTGCATCATGCAGGGGGAACGATCGGGATTTCAGTTGAAAAGATGGTAAAAGAGTGTGACGCCATCCTCACAAGCCTTCCTTCATCAAAAGCTGCAGAGGAGGTTTTTCTGGGAAAAAAGGGGCTCGTCCACCTGGCTGAACCAGGCGTCCTTCTGATTGATACAAGCACGGTCGCTCCTGAACTGAATATCCGGATTGCAGAGGAAGCGAAAAGCAAAGGAATTGATTTTCTTGCGGCGCCGGTCAGCGGCGGTGTAATCGGAGCGGTCAACCGGACGCTTACCTTTATGGTCGGGGGGCCGAAGTCTGTTTTTGATAAAGCATTGCCTATTTTCAACGTATTGGGCGAGAATATTTTTCATGTGAACGAAAACATCGACAGCGGAACGAATACGAAGCTGATCAACAACCTCTTAATCGGTTTTTATACAGCCGGCGTCAGTGAAGCCTTGCATCTTGCCAAAAACAGCAATCTCGATCTCGAAAAATTGTTTGAGATGCTGAACGTCAGCTATGGGCAGAGCCGAATCTATGAGCGCAACTATAAAAGTTTCATAGCGAATGAAAACTATGAACCTGGCTTTTCTTTGAAGCTGCTGCTGAAAGACCTTGGCTTTGCACTGGATTTGGCTGAGAAGAACGAGGTTGAACTGCCGGTAAGCAAGATTCTCTTCGGCATCTATGAAGAAGCCGATCAGAACGGATATGGCGAAAAAGATATGTCTGTTTTATACAAAAAAATTAGCGAACAGAAGACAACTTATCGGTAAGGAGAGGTGAGAACGCACATGATCACAACGAATGCCAAGAAAATTATGAACCATATCGACGGGGAGTGGGTGAATTCCTCAGGTACGAAAGCTGAAGAAGTCGTCAATCCTGCAAACGGAAACGTCATCGCTTATGCGCCCCTATCTGTGAGAGCGGATGTAGATCATGCCGTGCAGGTTGCCAAACACGCTTATCAGACCTGGTCACTTGTGCCTGTCCCCAATCGGGCGAGACTTTTATACAAATATTTGCAGCTTCTTCAAGAGCAAAAAGAACAATTGGCAGACATCATTACGACGGAAAACGGCAAAACGTTAAAAGACGCCCGAGGCGAAGTGCAGCGCGGAATCGAAGTTGTTGAGCTTGCAACAGCCACACCTACTTTAATGATGGGAGAATCCCTGCCCGCGATAGCAGGGGGCATCGACGGATCGATTTGGCGCTATCCTTTGGGGGTCGTCGCCGGTATTACGCCGTTTAACTTTCCAATGATGGTTCCTCTGTGGATGTTTCCGCTCGCCATTGCTTGCGGAAACACGTTCGTCCTGAAACCTTCGGAACGCACTCCTATTCTTGCCGGAAAGCTTGTCGAGCTGTTTTATGAAGCCGGGTTTCCGAAAGGTGTGCTGAACCTCGTTCATGGAGGAAAGGATGTTGTAAACGGAATATTGGAGAACGATGATATTAAAGCCGTCTCCTTCGTCGGTTCAGAACCGGTCGCAAAATATGTGTATCAAACGGGCACAGCCAACGGGAAGCGCGTTCAGGCTCTGGCCGGCGCAAAAAACCATGCGATTGTGATGCCGGATTGTCATCTTGAAAAATCGGTTCAAGGCATCATCGGGGCGGCATTCGGAAGCAGCGGAGAACGCTGTATGGCCTGCTCCGTCGCGGCGGTCGTTGATGACATCGCCGATGACTTCATGGAAATGCTCGTGTCTGAAACACGGAAGCTGAAGACAGGGGATGGCAGATCAGAGGATCACTTTGTCGGCCCGCTGATCCGCGAAGTTCATAAAGAACGCGTTCTTGACTATATCGACAGCGGTATAAAAGAGGGAGCCGCACTCGCCGTGGACGGACGCAATCCGGATGTTCAGGAAGGATATTTTGTGGGAGCCACGATTTTCGATCATGTAACACCGGAGATGAAAATCTGGCAGGACGAAATCTTTGCGCCGGTCTTGAGCGTCGTCCGCGTGCAAGACCTTAATGAGGGGATCGAGCTCGCCAATCAATCCAAGTTTGCCAACGGCGCTGTCATTTACACGTCGAGCGGGAAAAGCGCCCAGCAGTTCCGCGACAAAATCGATGCCGGAATGATCGGCGTCAATGTCAACGTACCAGCTCCGATGGCATTCTTCTCCTTTGCAGGGAACAAGGCCTCTTTCTATGGAGACCTTGGGACAAACGGAAAAGATGGCGTCCAGTTTTACACGCGCAAAAAGGTCGTCACCGAACGCTGGTTCTAATTCTTAACATAAGGCTCCCTCTCATGCGCAACAGATTTTTTCAGAGGGGCCTTTTCTATTTCAACAGGGAGGGATCAATATTGAACTTGAAATATGCCACACTTAAAACAGAACATAGCATCACGACCGTCACGTTGAACAATCCGCCGGCAAATACACTCTCTTCTTCCTGTATCGCCGAATTGCGCTCTCTTTTTCGGGAATTGGCCCGCGACGAGGAGACAAAAGCGATCATCGTCACAGGAAAAGGACGATTTTTTGTGGCGGGAGCGGATATAAAAGAATTTGTTTCAAAACTCGGGAACCAAAAACTAGGGCTGGCACTCGCAAAAGGGGGCCAGGCGCTCTGTGATGAAATCGAAGCTTCCAATAAGCCCGTCATTGCGGCGATAAACGGACCGGCTCTTGGCGGAGGCCTGGAACTCGCAATGAGCTGCCACTTCAGAATCGTATCAGACGATGCAACACTCGGCCTTCCCGAATTAAAGCTCGGCTTGATTCCCGCGTTTGGAGGTACACAGCGGCTTCGCAACATAACGGATACAGCGACAGCACTCGATCTCATCCTGACGGGCCGAACGCTTTCAGCTCAAGAAGCGGTAGAGCTGAAAATTGCGCAGATGGCGGTAAAGGGGGAGGAACTGATGAAGACGGCAGAAGGGGTCGCGTCGTCTTTTATCGAAGGAAAAAGCATGACCAGCGTGAGGCGCGCCGTCGAATGTGTCGTACAGGGCGCCTCTGAAAGCATGGAACAGGCACTGGAGAGAGAGCGAAACAGATTCGCCGAGCTGTTTGTCACTTCAGACGCCAAAGAAGGAATTCACGCATTTGTCGAAAAGCGCAAACCAAACTTTCATCATTCATAAAAGGAGTGGATCCAGATGTCCGATGATGTGCTGTTTTCCGTTAATCAAAACGGCGCCGCAGCGATTGTTTTGAATCGTCCGAAAGCGCTCAACTCCCTCACATACGACATGGTCCGTCTGATTGGTGAAAAGTTAAACGAGTGGGAGACAGATCAAAACGTTTCTGTTGTGGTCATCAAAGGTGCAGGACCAAAAGGACTGTGTGCCGGAGGGGATATTAAGGCACTCTATGAAGCACGTTCGTCAAAACAGGCCCTGCAAGAAGCCGAGTGCTTTTTTGAAACAGAGTACGAAGTCGATATGGTAGTCCATCGATTTCCGAAACCGATCATCGCCTGCTTGGATGGGATCGTCATGGGGGGAGGCGTCGGCCTGACATACGGGGCCAGCCACCGGATTGTCACGGAGAGGACAAAATGGGCGATGCCTGAAATGAATATCGGTTTCTTTCCGGATGTCGGGGCAGCCTATTTTTTAAACAGAGCTCCGGGACACATAGGAAGATATCTTGGATTAACGGCATCTGTCATCCATGCGGCAGACGTGCTGTATATCAATGGGGCAGACGCCTACATGGAGAGCGGCGCTTTAGAACGATTGATCCAAACAGTGGAACAAACAGATTGGCGCCTTGTAAACGTTGAAGAAAAGCTCAATCAGCTGATCGGCGAATCGAAAACGAAGCCCTCCCAAGAAAGCACGCTCGCCCGTGATCAGCAAGCGATTGACCGGCATTTTAAGTATGATAAGCTCGAAGAGATCCTTCAATCGCTCGAAAGCGAAGGAAGCACTTTTAGCTCGAATGTGAAAAAAACGATGCTTTCCAAAGCGCCATTTTCATTGAAAATCACATTGAAACAGCTGGCGGACGGACGTCAAAAAACATTGGAAGAATGCTTTGCAACAGATCTGGTGCTGGCGAAGAACTTTTTGAAGCACGACGATTTCTTCGAAGGCGTCCGGTCCGTCCTGATCGACCGTGATCAATCGCCGAACTACAAGTATCGGCACGTTTCAGATGTAACCGATGAAGCAGTGGACCGGTTTTTCCAACCTTCTGAATCTGTCCGATTTTAAAAGCGGGAGCTGACGATTAACGTCAGCTCTTTTTTTGTAAACCTCCCACGGTTTCTATCTGGGGGCCACCAACAATATGCTAAGGTACCATCGGCTTTAATTCATTGATTAAGAGGGCTGAGTGAACCTAAGCTTGCTATATTCTTCATATCAAAGGTGTATACTCCAAGAAAATTAACATGTTCCCATCCCAATTCCCCTCGTTTCCCAAAAATAAGGCGCTCGCAAGGCCATTCATGGTCTCACCTTTTTTCACTGATACGACGACGTAAGGATTCATTTGATATGTAATCCAAAATTAGAATTGTATTTTTCAATTCCTCCACGTGATTCTCATAATCCACACTAATCTCAACGATAAATGTTTCCTGTTCAATGATATGGTTTTATAAATTCGTTGATTATTGATGCTGTACATTCATTAGGATCATTGGAGAGTACCTCAGCTTTTTAAAAAACTGAGGTCATTTGTTTCAATATAATTACACCTGTAGTTGAACATCAAAACAAAAACTACAATTTTGATATCTTGCTTTTACATTCGCAAACGCGTACGAGGGTCATCATAGGAGATATACTATGGATGGAGGTTAATAACAATTGAGACGCCCAAAACAATGCTGAATAAGGGAACTGGCGTATAAAGGTTTCGAATAATATGAATTAATAGGGGGTTATTATGAAAAATAAAATACATTTTAATTTTTACAAGCTTTGGCTAGGACAGTCTGTAAGTTTGTTAGGTACCCAGTTTACAATAGTAGCTTTGCCTCTTTTTGCATTAGAGGTGCTACAAACAAGTGAGGCAAATGCTGCCATGCTTCGTGGGATTATATTCATACCCTACCTAATTTTCGGATTAGTAGCTGGTGCTTTGATAGACATCCTTCACAGAAAAAATATTTTGCTAATTTGTAGTATATGTCAAGGCGTTTTATTTTTAGCAGTATTCATACTGACTGTAACAAATATAATAACGTTCCCTTTATTGGTGTTTCTCATGTTTTTGAATGGAGTATTTACTACGTTTTACAACATTGCAATTCCCTCTTTCTTGCCTGAAATATTAACAGATAAAGACAACTTAAAAAAAGGAAATGCACTACTAGCTCTTTCAGAGTCTCTCTCTATAGTAATTGGTCCTATGCTAGCAGGAATCGTTATTACTCTAGTTGGATTAACAGGCTCTTTCACTGTTGACGCAGTAACGTATTTTGTTTGTTTTGTGTTTGTATTATTTATTTCAAAGTTTAAACCGCATACAGAGGGCTCTTTAAAAAACGCAAATATAAAATCCGTATACAAAGACATATATGAAGGTTTGATATATTTTAAAAAACACCCTGTATTAGAACCAATTGTAAGCTGTGGCGCTGTTTACGGTTTTTTTAAATACATACTAAATAGTATTTTAGTAATATTCCTTTATAAGGTAATGGGTCTATCTGAACTTGAAATAGGCTTTGTTGTAGGTTCAGCAGCGGTGGGATTTTTAATAGGCAATACATTACTCATGAAAAAAAGTCAACAAATTAATAATACAAAAATGCTTATTTATAGCGCTACTGTATCAGTTATCGGTCTGGCCTTTATACCGATAATGGGATATTTGGGAACCGTTTACGGTATAGTAGCTGCAAGTATCATACATGGCATGGGAGAAGGTGTATTTGGCCCTTACTCTGCAACCATACGACAACTTGCTTCACCAAGTCACATGCTAGGCAGAGTAAATGCTGTACAGCGTACGCTTAATTGGGGAGCTTGGGCATTAGGAAGTTTTGCTAGTGCATTTTTAGTTTCTATATTCGGGCTTCAAACTACGTTATTTATAGGGGGCTTCGGAACAACATTGTGTTTAATGATGTTGTTAAGGCGAGGCGTATCAAAAGGAACCGAAATTGAATATACGAGTTCATTATAGAGGAGATGATTATGATGTATAAGATATCAAAAGGAATCGACATAGAAAATACACCACACATTTTATTTATAGGGGGATGGACAAAACCTATACAAGATGCTTTAGATAGGGGGTATACTGTTTCGTATATAGGGTCTTACACTAAACACATATACTTTGATGGAACTATTTTAGAAAAGTGTTTCTATAAAAAAGAAATAGACACAACAAATATACCCTTGTCTGTATACTATGCTGAAGAATTGTACAAAGAGAAACCATTTGAGGTGGTAGTATCTTTCAACGAAGCAGCCTTAGATACGGCTTGCATAATTGCAAAGATTTTTAATGTTAAAGGACCTTCTTACAATGCTAATATGATAACCCGCAATAAGGACATGATGCGTGAAATTCTAGCAGGCAAAGACTTTTCGATAGATTCGACAGTTTGCAATAACATAAAAGACATTGATGAATTTTTGAACAAAAAAGGCAGCATTATAATAAAGCCTCCGATTGGTGCAGGTGGTATAGGAGTGTCTAAGCTAGACACGGGAGATAACGTAGAGGTATTTATTAAAGATAATGGTATTCAACTACCTGTTTTAGTGGAAGAGTACGTTGAAGGTGACGTAGTTTATACGGTCGAAACCGTTTCTTATAACAAAAAACACTCTATACTAGCTATATCAGCTGAAATATTTAAAGAAGATACGTTTATAATAAACTATACTATTATGCCGGCACCTATAGATGAATCCCAAAAAAAAATTAATTATGGAGAAAGTAATGCTATTTTTGGAGGACATACAACTGGAAGACGGCATTACTCATACAGAGGTAAAGTTAGACAAACAAAAAAAGCCAATAATCATAGAGTCTCAAGTTAGGATAGGTGGCGGAAACATATGGAAAATGGTGGAACTAACAACCGGCATATCTCAATTTGGATACTATTATGATGCGTTAGCTACCAAGACTATAGATGAATTTAGATGTGCACCTTCAAAATGTCAAGCTATGTCTTTAAGCTTGATTCCAAAACCAGGTTGCATAAAAGAAATCAAATACAATGAGCTAGCTAACATTTCCGAGGTCGTATTAATTGATCTATTTGTAAAAGAGGGTGACACCATATCACCTATTGTTGACAGTACAGGGCGCAAAGGAAGTATATTATTTACAGCTAAGGATATAGAACATATGTATGAAGTTGCTTATGAAATATGTGACAATATAACATTTGTTTATCAGGACTTGTCAGAATGGAAACCTTCATTTAAAAAGAAATGTGGCACATGACTTGTCTATGTCAAGGTGCCTCAAAAAAGAACTCTTCAAATTCGAAGGGTTCTTTAAATTTTTATTCGCTGTTTAGTTATGCACGGTATTCAGCTACGATGGTATTATCTCAAACAGTACAGCGTTACACTGGCGATGATGCAAGTATAATCGGTAGAATAGGAAGCAGCAAGATATCATCCTAAAAAGGAAGGAACAATGAAAAAAATCATGATGTTTTTATTCATTTTTATCATCGTATTTTGCGCGGCTGTTTTGTTATTCATCAATTTACACCCCGTGTTTGGGGGAAATCCAAGCACAGAACAAAAAAAGCTGTATCAAAACTTTGACAATTATGCAGATGGCAAATTTGTCAATCAGACTCCGGAAAAGATGGATATGGGTGGAATCTCCGGCGTTTTCTCGATGATGAGAGACGCTGTTTCCGGCGGCAAGGAACGCAACCCTTCCGGTCAAATCCCTGTTTCTAAGATCGATTGGAGCACAGTTAAAGATAACGAAGACAGCTTAACATGGTTTGGACATTCCGCTTTTTTACTGAGCATCGACCGCAAAAAAATACTCGTAGATCCTATGCTGGGTTCAATCGCTTCACCCGTATCATTTATCGGAAGCAGACGCTACAGCGAAGACATCCTGCATATGGTCGATGATATGCCGCCGATTGACGCCGTCTTGATCACACATGATCATTATGATCACTTAGATTATCCATCCATCTTAAAGCTGAAGGAAAAGGCCGGTCATTTCTTCGTTCCCCACGGAGTCAGCGCACACTTGATACGGTGGGGAGTTGAGAAAGAAAAAATCACAGAGCTCAATTGGTGGGATGAAACGGAGTTTCAAGGTTTGACGATATCCTTGACACCGTCCAAACACTTTTCGGGTAGAGGATTGTTGAATCGAAACACGACCCTGTGGGGCGGCTGGGTTATCCTCGGAAAGCATACGCGTTTTTATACGAGCGGTGACGGGGGATATGATGAACATTTTAAGGAAATCGGCAAAAAATACGGCCCTTTTGATATCACCTTAATGGAGGGCGGTCAATATGACAGACGCTGGTCCGGGATTCATATGACACCCGAACAATCTGTACAGGCCCACAAAGATGTAAAAGGAAAGAACATGATGTTGATTCACTGGGGCGCGTTCACCCTCGCCTATCATGGCTGGAAAGAGCCGATTGAACGTGCTTTGAAAGAAGCTGAGAAAAAAGGCGCCAACATGGTTGCTCCCGCGATTGGTGAAACAATCCTGTTAAACGGCCAATACTCGCTTCCCGAGTCCTTTTGGTGGGATATGTAAACAGGCCGTTTATCCGTATACAAGTCACACCCTTTGCAACTCTAAAAAAAGCCGTTTCCAGCGCAGGCTGGAGACGGCTTTTATCAGGAAATTTCACAAAAACCCTTGCGTTAAAGTGGACTTTAACGATTATTCTGTAGATGCAGCTTATTCGCAGCCTTAATCGAAAAAAGCAAGGAGAGTTATGATGAATGGGGAGGCGGAATCTTTCCAATGGTTCCGGGACATGAAATCGCCGGCATTGTCAAAGCAGTAGGACCAGACGTTAAAAAATTTGCTGTCGGTGACCGCGTCGGGGTCGGCTGCTTCGTCGACTCCTGTGGCGAATGTGAATACTGTCGGAGCGGAGAGGAGCAATTTTGTACGAAAGGCGTGATCCAAACGTATAACTGTTTAGACTACGATGGTCATCCGACATACGGCGGTTACAGCCAGTACATCGTGGTCAAAGAAGATTTCGTTGTCCGCATTCCGGACAGTCTGAACTTGGATGCTGCCAGCCCGCTCTTATGCGCGGGCATTACCACGTACTCTCCTTTGAAGCATTGGAACGCAGGTCCCGGCAAGAAAATTGCCGTTGTTGGAATGGGGGGACTCGGCCATGTCGCCATCCAATTCGCGCATGCCATGGGGGCAGAAGTAACGGTCCTGAGCCGCTCTTTGAATAAACAAGAAGAAGCCTTGCGTTTTGGCGCAGACCATTATGTTGCAACTAGTGATCCTACTGTATTTATTGAACTGGCCGGGCCGTTTTGACCTCATTTTAAACACGGTGTCCGCCAATCTGGACGTTGATGCTATTTATCGCTTCTTCGCGTAGATGGAACACTTGTTAACGTCGGCGCGCCGGCAGAACCGGATCAATACAGTGTGTTTTCCTTAATTATGGGCCGCCGCAGCATTCCAGGTTCGCTAGTCGGCGGCATTCGCGAGACACAAGAGATGCTTGATTTCGCTGCTGAACACGGCATCGCTCCGCAAGATGAAGCGTATGAGCGCGTACTTCGCAGCGATGTGCGTTATCGATTCGTGATTGATATCTCCACTTTGTAAATCATATGTAATACAGAGAGGCCAGTCATTTTATTTGACTGGCCTTTTTTCGCCTGATCCGGCAATTTAAGCGGAGCGGATGGACATACAGCTTCATTCTATATGGCATTTCACAACCTCCCAAATGTAAGATTTCTTTTCAAATTACCATTTTACATGATGTAACAGAATTGTAAATTATCTTCATAGGGAAGAGCTATCTTCATGCATACATGTTGGCAAGGCCGTAATTAATCAACTTATCCGAGATACTGTTTTAATATATCCAACCCTAATTTCAGCTCATCTAATGAATTTGTAGAAGAAAGCGCAATGCGCAAATATTTTTCGCGCGTCGTCTGCCCGCTGAGAAAACGGTCGGAATGAAAAACCCGAATCCCACGCTTCCTCAAATCCGTCTCCAATTGTGATGAGTCAGCATGCTCTTCAATCGGAAGCCATCGGTATAAACTAAGAGGATGTTCACCAGGCTCAGTTACAGGAAAATATGCCGCATAAAGATCATTGGCCGACTGTGCAAGCTTTTTCTTTTGAGCAACGATTTCATGAGCCTTACCTGATAAAATCAGCTCAGTAATGACCTCCGCATCTAAAGATGACGTTTTGACATTGATGTTAAAAATGCCCTGCAATATCTTTTCCCGTAAAGCATCCCCATACACCATATAGGCAACTCTTAACCCGGAGCATATCGACTTTGAGGTGCTGCAAATGTATATGCTCTGATCTGGAAGCAAACTAAACATTGGCTGCTGATAATCTGATACAATCCCTGCCGTCAGAAACGCATGAATATCATCCTCGATCAACAGCAAATCATGCTTGCGGATGGCCTCCACTAATTCATGCTTTCGAACATCTGATATCATCACGGTTGTCGGATTACAGCATGAGGGCATCAGAAATATGCCGTGAATTTTCGTCTGGCAGCACTGCTTTTCAAGTTCATCCGGCAGCATTCCATACTGGTCACCGGAAACAGGTACCAATTGAATATGGAGCATTTTGGCCAGCTCAATAAAGTTCGAATACGTGTATAGGTCAGTTGCAATGCGGTCACCAGGGTCAAACAGCGAGGTCAATGCAATGGCCAACGCATTTTGAGCACCGGAAACAATCGCAATATGTTCTTGGTCTGCGTGAATACCGAAAGATTCCATCCAGTTTAGCCCTGCCGTTTTTTGATGCGGAATACCAGTCGGGTCATTGTAGTCCATTAGCTTCTCCAAATAGCTTTTATCTGCAGCTTTTTGAACAACCTCCGCTACCATTCCGTTGGTTTGCTCAAAAGAGGCTACAAATCCGAGATCAATGCAGTTTGTCACCTTATCTGCGGAAATGGTGATAGAGCGGGCAGCATT
Organism: Bacillus paralicheniformis; assembly: GCF_001042485.2. Classification (GTDB taxonomy): domain Bacteria; phylum Bacillota; class Bacilli; order Bacillales; family Bacillaceae; genus Bacillus; species Bacillus paralicheniformis. Next base: position 357,396 of record NZ_LBMN02000035.1, on the reverse strand, counting down.
AGGAGCGACGAAGGTACCGCTTCCGGTGACAGCATAAATCAGCCCCTTGAACTCACATAGTTTGTAGGCGCGTGTAATCGTGGTAAAGTTTAAATCAAGAAAATCTGCCAGTTCCCGTTGCGGAGGCAGCTTTGTCCCAGGCGCCAAAAAACCGTTTACGATATCCTCTTCAAGCAATGTCGCAATCGAATAATAATAAGGACGCTTCAATGCTTTCTTATCAGGTTTCCAAGACATTGGATAGTTGTCAAACGAATTGACTGGCATTTTGCTCCTCCTACATTTAAATTCCATACAATAATATCATCAATAGTTTGGAATTCAAATGCAGAACGGGAAGTTTTAAAGAGGGGACAATTAAAGGAGGCCCGATCTGTAAAAGTCCCTGAAAATGGGGCTTTTTTTAAACTAAATAATTGTAATCCATACAATTATCTTGTTTATTGTATGGATTTCGTATGTTAAATTTGTATGGAATAAAGCTGGTAACAGAGGATGTGAACCATGTGACAAAAAGAGATCATATATGGAGTGCATGTCGAGCGGCTTTTCCATATACCGTACCTATTCTTGCAGGCTTTGTTTTTTTGGGGATCGCCTATGGAATTTATATGAATTCCTTAGGGTTCAATGCAATTTACCCTATCATAATGAGCTTCGCTATTTTTGCAGGATCAATGGAGTTTGTTGCGGCCAATTTACTTCTTGCCGCCTTTAATCCGACGAATGCCCTATTTCTAACCCTCATGGTGAACGCACGCCATTTGTTTTATGGCATTTCTATGTTGGATAAGTATAGGGGAACAGGCAGAAAAAAGTTTTATCTGATTTATGGACTGTGCGACGAATCTTTTTCTATCAATTGTACCGTAAATGTTCCAAAGGATATAGACAAGGGCTGGTTTATGTTCTTCGTGACGCTGTTCAATCATTTCTATTGGGTGATAGGAGCGGCGATCGGCGGCGTTTTCGGATCTTTTGTCCGGTTCAACACAGAAGGGCTCGATTTTGTGATGACTGCTCTTTTTGTGGTAATTTTCATAGAACAATGGATGAAAGAGAAAAAGCACCACAGCGCGCTTGCAGGACTCGGACTTTCTGCAGTCAGTCTGATCATCTTTGGCGGAAATCACTTCATTATCCCAGCTATGCTGGCCATTCTCGGGGTACTTACTGTCCTTAGAAAACCATTAGAGAAAGCTGAGGTTACTGTATGACGATGAGTTTTACACAGCAAATGATCACGATTGCCATGATCGTGTTAGGCACAATGCTGACAAGGTTTCTTCCTTTTATGATTTTTCCATCGGACAAACCTACGCCGACATATGTTCAATACCTTGGAAAAGTGCTTCCTTCAGCGGTAATCGGACTTTTGATCGTTTATTGTTTTAAGGATGTGAGCCTGCTTTCCGGCAGCCGCGGAATCCCCGAACTGATCGGGGCAGCGGCAGTTGCGCTGCTTCATTTTTGGAAGAAAAATATGCTCCTTTCTATTGCCGGAGGAACGATTATCTATATGATACTGGTGCAATGGGTTTTTAATTGAACAACCTCATGACCAAAGGAGGAGACGATGATGAAGAGAAAAATCGATGAAGTGAACATTCACGAAAAACACTATGACCAAATCCATAGGCAAGTAAAGAACGATCCGTATGCCCGATCGCTGGGAATTGAGTTAACAAAGTTTCGGGCAGGTCTTGCAGAGGCCGTTCTTGAAGTACAAAGCCATATGGTAAATGCTTACGGGACAGTTCACGGAGCCGTCATTTATGCCTTAGCCGATCACGCTTTTTCAGCGGCATGTAATGCATACGGAAAAACATCTTTAGGACTCACCACAACAATCCAGTTTATTGAATCAGCTAAACCAGGAGACAAGATAACTGCCCGTGCGAAAGAGGAAAAACGAAACTTCCGCACAGGCTTCTACCGAATCGACATCTTGCATGGAGAAAATCTGATAGCTACAATGGATGCCGTATCTTATCGTAAAAATCACTACTTTATTGAACTTGATGAACATGTTTAAGATTTCAAGTTACTTGATCTTGTATTTCAGCAAGAAAGAGCGTCCGGTTCTATCATTACAAACTAAACCTTTGACAATACAAGCAACAGCTACTATAGTAGGATAGTACTTTTATTTAATATTTACTGATAATTCAGGACATTCATTTATGAAATTTTTATCGTGCTACACTGCTGACTACTACAAACACACTAATAGCTTAACCCGAATCGGAGGACTCATGATGGCAAAAAAAATTCCTTTTTCATTTATCCTAATCATAGGACTAATGTTGTTTGCATTATTTTTCGGTGCAGGAAATCTCATTTTCCCGCCTATGCTTGGTCAGATGGCCGGAGAGAATGTATGGACAGCCAATGCAGGATTCTTAGTGACCGGAGTCGGATTGCCATTACTCGCCATTACCGCATTCGTTTTTTCAGGAAAAAATGATTTGCAGTCTCTGGCCAGTCGTGTGCATCCATTGTTCGGAATTGTATTTACGACGGTTCTCTATTTAGCAATCGGCCCTTTTTTCGCGATTCCCAGATCCGGTAATGTATCGTTTGAAATAGGGGTTAAACCTTTTTTATCTCATGATGCAAGCCCTGTCGCCTTAATCATATTTACCGTATTATTTTTCACGGTGGCCTGCTTGCTGTCTCTGAATCCAACTAAAATTATTGATGTTATCGGAAAATTTTTAACTCCTATTAAATTAACATTTATCGGATTACTCGTCGTTACGGCAATTATTCATCCAATCGGAAGCTTTCAAGCTCCGTCTGCAGGATATGCATCACACGTGTTTTTTAAAGGGTTCAAAGAAGGTTACTTTACACTTGATGCCCTTGTCGCTTTTGTATTTGGAATCATCATTGTGAACGCCATGAAAGAGAAGGGAGCGGTCTCCAAAAAACAGCTCATGATCGTTTGTGCAAAATCGACGGCGATTGCAGCAGCGCTCCTGGCTCTGATCTATTCAGCGCTTTCATACATGGGGGCTTCCAGCGTTGAAAAACTGGGTCTATTAGAAAATGGAGCCGAGGTTTTAGCGAAGGTTTCATCCTATTATTTCGGACCATATGGTTCCGTTTTTTTGGGCTTAATGATCACAGTGGCATGTCTGACAACAAGTGTGGGACTCATCACAGCATGCTCTTCGTTTTTCCACGGCTTGTTTCCAAACATCTCCTACAAAAAAATTGCTGTCATCTTATCAATGTTCAGCACCCTTGTAGCAAATATAGGATTAACACAGCTGATTAACGTTTCAATGCCGGTTTTAACAACTTTGTATCCCATTGCGATTTCTTTAATATTCTTAACATTTTTACATCCCTTATTTAAAGGGAAGAGGGAAGTGTATCAAGGCAGTCTGATAATGACCTTTATCATCAGCCTGTTTGACGGCCTGAATGCTGCCGGACTCAAAATTGCAGCTATTAATCAAGTTTTCAATCAGTTTCTCCCGATGTATGACATCGGATTAGGATGGGTGCTTCCGGCGATTCTAGGAGGAATAGGCGGCTATATTATTCATAGGCTGCGGAAGTGCTGAATAAACTCATAAACATGGAGGCAACCCTGTGATCAAAGGGTTGCCTTTTTCTTTCAAATGTTTGCGATGGTTTTCCATAAATGGATATTCTATAATGGTGTTAGTTTATCCATTTTGAAAAGAAAAGAGAGCTGAGTATGAGAAAATGGTATTTTATTTTATCAGCGTGTATTTTAGTTTCTGTTATCATCGCTTTTGCTTACGATAAGACCGGAGCAAAAGAAGCAGAACCGGCTAACAGCTTGTATGTTTCCCCCGATGGAAATGATCAAAATGAAGGAACGAAAGAAAAGCCGTTTCGAACTCTGGGACATGCAGCAAAAAAAGCTGTCCCTGGCACAACTGTTATGATTCGGGAAGGCACGTATCATGAAACGCTTGATGTGAAGGAGAGCGGGTCAGCTGAAAAGCCTATCACATTTCAAAACTATGAGAATGAAAAAGTCGTCATCAGCGGAAAATCTATTCAGGACGCTGAATATGAAACACCGCTCATTCAGATTCACAATCAACAGTACATCACAATCAGCGGCCTTACGATTCAAGACCTTTCCGTTTCATCGGAAGAAGCAACCGCCATGGGAATTTATGTTTCAGGCTCCAGCAGTCATATTACCATTAAAAACAATCACGTCCGGGATATAAAAACAACAGCGGATGACGGCAATGCCCACGGGATTGCCGTCTATGGCTCCGGCAGCATGAAAGACATTAAGATCGAGGACAATACGGTTGAAAAGCTGACACTCGGAGCGAGTGAAGCGGTTGTGCTGAACGGAAACATTGACGGTTTCACGGTGAGAGGCAATATGGTTCGCGACAACAACAACATTGGAATTGATCTGATCGGTTATGAAGGAACGGCCGCTCAAAACGATTTTGTGCGCAACGGTATCGTAGAAAACAACACGGTTTACAATAACTCCACTTACGGAAATCCCGCCTATGGGGATGATTACTCTGCGGGCGGAATTTATGTTGACGGAGGACAAAGCATTGACATTAAGAAAAACACGGTCTACGGCAACGATATCGGGATAGAAGCAACGTCTGAACATAAAGGGAAATATGCTGATGATATTCAAATAACCGACAACAAAGTGTATGAGAATGCGTACACGGGCATTTCTATCGGCGGATACGACCAAAAGCGGGGAGGCACCAGCCATTCTGTTATTGCGCACAATATTGTTTACCGCAATGATACAAAGGGGCTGGACGGCGGACAACTTTTGCTCCAGTATGACACAAAAAGCAACAAAATTGAAAAGAACATCATCACAGCAAGCGATTCGCGAATATTTATCGCAAACGACTTTACGAAAAATGAAGGAAATAAAGTGAATCATAACGTGTACCACAAGGAAGCCGGCAAAGACGGTCTGTGGATTTGGAAACAGAATGAATACAACTCGTTTTCGTCGTATCAAAATGCAACAAATCAAGATCAAGACTCGATTTATGCCGATCCGATGTATCGCGACGAGACGTCTTATGACTTTACATTAGATCCGGCTTCACCGGCTTGGCCGGTCGTTAAATAATTTCATAGGAAAACAGGCTTAATTTATGAAGCGTATGGAAGTTTAATGCCTGCACGCACCACAAAAGCTACTCTTTGAGAGTAGCTTTTTTATTTATTGGAAGATACCCTTTGCGACTCAACTTCTATCTGTCAACAGTCAGTTTAATCAAGTTTTATTTTTTAAATTCTGCTTATTAATAGCTTAAATTTTATAAAATTATATTTACAAACTGACTGTGGTCAGTTAAAGTGAATGCTTAAGAAGAAAAATAAAATCAGTGAGTGAGAGGTAGCCAAATGGAATTGAATGTAGAAAAAATAAATACTGCAAAAATATGGTCATTGTCATTTGTTTTTGTGACGCTTGCAAATGCTTTCTTGTTTATGGTATTTGAAATGTTATTGCCGACATTGCCTTTGTTTGTGACGGCTATTGGAGGAGGGGCAAAACAAGTCGGCTATGTCACGGGTATTTTTATGATCTCTGCAATTGCTGTTCGTCCTTTTGCAGGGGCATTGGCTTTACGGTTCAATAAAAAATATTTGCTCATTTTAGGACTTGTGATCAGCGCTTTCTCAACAGGCGCCTATTACCTGGCGTCTGATGTCACCGCTTTATTACTGATTCGCTTAATACATGGCGCCGGGTTTGGATTAGCGACGACCTATTTTGCAACAATCGCAGCTGAAATTATTCCTAAAGAGCGCAGGGGTGAAGGCATTGGATATTTTGGAGTAGGTGAGACAATTGCTGTTTCCGTTGGACCGATGATCGGTATCGCGACTCTGGAGCTTTATAATTTTCAAAGACTTTTTTTAGGCGGGATGTCCGTTCTTTTGCTGGCGGCGCTAATGGCTGTTTTCGTGCGCAGACAGCCGGAAACAAAGGATACTGGCGGAAAGGGCACTGCAAAGTTAAAAGTATTAGAAAAACGTGTGCTGCTTCCGTCAATTCTTATTTTATTCGTTGGTATTGCTGCATCTGGAATTATGTCTTTCTTTTCGCTCTATGCGATTGAAAAGGGGTTTCAAAGTGTCGGGATGTTTTTCTTTTTGATTGCAGGAGCCAGTTTTTTTATACGGCTTATTTCCGGCAGGGTATTTGACCGATGCGGAGCTGCCGCCATCCTTATTCCCGCCTCGCTGTTTTCCATAGCAGGGCTGTCAATATTATATTTCGCACAAACAAATACAATGTTTTTTACAGCGGCTATATGCTATGGGTTTGGTTTCGGCTCAATATTTCCCGCCGTCCAAACATGGTGTATCAATCTTGTGGAAGAGCATGAACATGAGGATGCAATGGGAACGTTCTTTAATTTTTTCGATATGGGGATTGGCGGAGGGTCCTTATTATTAGGTTTGGTGGCGACGGTTTATTCCTATCGGGAGATCTATATTACCGCCATTTTCATGTACCTTCTGTTTCTTTTATTATATATTTTATATATCTGCATGAAGAGAAAAACAGCCTGAAAAATAGGGGAGGACGGTATATTGACCAGAGAGAATATAAAGCGTACAGCGGTTCGCCAATTTAATGAATTGGGATATGAGGGAGTCAAAATGTCGCATATTGCAAAAGAATTGGGAATCAGAAAACAATCTCTCGCTTATCATTTTTCGTCAAAAAAAGAGCTGCTGATAGAAATATACCCTGAGATTGTGGAAGAGGAAATTTCATTTATCAACGAATTCTTCGATTCAAGAAAACATATACCTGCAAAGAGTCAAATATATGACTTTTTAAAAGAAACCCAAGTCCGTTTTCATGCATTGCCAAATGTAGCTTTTTTGCAGGCAATGTCCTTTAAGGCGCCTGCTGAAGTAAGCGATTTTATTTCAGCCCAATACCTTTTATATCTGCATACTTTAAAAGAACAGGTAGCGAATGTTTTTAAGGAATCGGATGTGAACTGTCCGCCGGAGAAATGTGCGATAGGCTTTATTACGCTTTATGACGGGCTTAACATTCAACTGGTATACGAAAACAAACAATCATTTGAACGGTCTTTAGAGATATCATTTGATATTTTTTGGCGCGGACTGTTGTAGGTGCATCTGATTTAATTTAGAGCTGGAATCCATGGTTGAAAGGCAGAAGGGGGGAGGCCGCTTGTCTGGAGTTATTTTTGGAATCGTATGCTTCTTTCTTGTGTTTTATTTCCTAAACTATATCGGTCAAAAGTTAATATCTAGAAAATCACCTGTGAATCATAAGATTATCATTTCGATTTCATTTGTAGAAGCTCTTATTTCACTAACTTTAGTCTATTACCGTCCCCCATTTTTATAATAACAAATTAATTTTAAGTTACCTCCATTAAGAAGTGTCTATATAAAATTGTGGCTTTTCTTTGAATCTTCAGCAAGTACTTTGCTGACTTTTATTAATTAAGGGGGAACAAGAAAATGAAAACTTATGACGCATTTCCAGAACCAATTGGCGGCTATACTGTCGGTCGAACCCAGATGGATTTTGATTACACGGCATCAGACCACTCAAAAAGAGAACTGACGGCGTTTGTGTACTATCCGTCCGACAGTAGCGAAGGCAAGACTGCATCAACGTACATGTTTCCTGAGGTCTACGAAATGCTTGATGAGCAGCCACTTCTCACTGCGTTGAAGGATGCTTACTCTATAGATATCAAGACCCAGTGTTACGACGACCTTGCTCTCTCCGGGAAGGAAAAGCGCTATCCGGTGTTATTCTATGTATGCGGCGGGGGCGGTTCTCCAGAATGGGGTACAGTGATCTGTACAGACTTGGCAAGCATGGGATATGTTGTGGTAAGCATCGGCCATCAGAATAGCACGATGTATAAGCGTAAAGATGGGCGCCTGTTTAATGTATCAAAGGATTTTTCGGATGCCATTATGGCGTTTTCTGAAGATCCGGAGATGCTGGCGTTGGCTGGTAAGATGGAGATGCGGCCTGACGATGAAACTGCCATTGAGATGTGCCGTAACGTGCTTACACTGCCGATACTTGCCAAGTTAACAAAGTATAGTGAATTACAGGCAGAAGATGTAAGGTATGTAGCCGATTATCTTTACAAACTGGACTCTGGAGAACTGAATTCCATCTTTAAGGGCAGATTGTTGCTTGACATCGGCATGGGCATAGTCGGACATTCTTATGGAGGGCCTACGACGGCGATTGTTTGCCGGGACGACGACCGGTTCGCCTGCGGGATTGGCTTGGATAGCGGTGCGTTCGGCCTTCGCGACAGCGACCTGAAGAAACCCTTTTTGCTACTGTTTTCTGAACCTAACTATAATATGAATGCGATCATTGGCGCTAACAACAGCATGGAAACCTATTATTTCTCTGTTGATCGTGTTGCGCATTTAGATTACTGCGACATCGTGTTTACCAGTGTTAATGAGGAACTCAGAGGCGAACGGGATGCTATGGAGATGCGAAATCTTGTTACAAACTATACGAAGAACTTTTTTGATCATTACATACTGCAGAAGGCTGCAAGTGTGGAAAGTCTGGCATACGATGGCGTGGACTTGATCAAGAAGACCAGCAACAAGTGACATAGCCGAGAGGTTGCTGATAAACGCATGTCAAAGAGCTAGCCGTACAGACACAGAGCCGATAACCCTATTACGCGGTTATCGGCTCTCTCATATTTCAGGCATTGTTTTTAAGTGATACAAGCTTTTGTCTAGATACTGAGATGAGTGTTGATTTGGGAGAATCGCGTCCAATTAAAACTAAATGAATATGCAAACTGCATGCTTAATGTATGGAATGAAGTTAATACATTACATGTGAATGCTGTTGTTGAAGTCAATGAACTATTACATATAATGTTGTGAACATTTCAAATCAGTAAAGTAAAGTTGAGAGAACCAGCCAAAATTACAATGTAAGTTAAAGGAGTTTGCGAAGAATGGGTTATAGGAATGGAAATTATGGCTGCATTTTATGTCAAAGAACTGTTTAGTGAAAGTAGTTCAAGGGCTAATGCAACCAAGGGTTTTGTGTCGTACAGCTGATGGAGGAACATTGCATAATCCTGACCTTCATTTCTTTCTAGTTTACATAATATATATTCTCGGAAGTTAAGGATTGAAAAGAAATTCTGTCTCAATCTCAAAGTATACTCAAGTTAGTGAGACAGAATAAAAAATTTTATCGATAAACTGAATATACGGCAATTTCTTTTCCCCATTTATGTATCGTTTTTTCTAAAGTCATGCCGATTCGTTCGGCAACTTTTCTGGACGGCAGATTTTTCGCATCAGGTAAAGATACGATTTTTTTCAGGTGAAATGCCTCAAATCCATACTGTTTGCATGCTGATGCCGCTTCGGTTGCATAGCCGTTTTTCCAGACGCTCCGTTTAAACAAATAGCCGATTTCCATTTCGTCCGATCCTTCGACTTCCTGTGGCACGATACCGCATTGACCTAGAAATTCGCCTGTTTGTTTATGTTCGGCAACCCACAGGCCGGTCCGGTTCCGTGTTTTTCATAGTTTTCAAGCGTCCAGTCGATCCATTGCAATGTCTGTTTTTCATTCTTTGTCGATGGATAATATTCCATGGCTGTCGGGTCAGAAAAGATTTCGAGCAGGTTTTCCGCGTCATCACGCCTCATTTTTCGCAAAATCATCCGGTCTGTCTTCATGATCGTATCTTTCATGGTTCTTCTCCCCCTTATTTTATTGATTATGAAGACGTTAATTCCCGATAAACCGTTTCTAATTCTTCCATTGTCAGATCTCCGTATGCGCATTTAATCACGGCATCTGCGAATTCATCATAGTCGTCATCTGTTGAAAAACCTTGCTGGAGCGTTTTGGCGTAAAGCGCGATTTGTTTTTTTCGCTTTTCAATGTCTTCCTCTTTGCCTGCGTAATCAGGTCCATTGATCGTGTCGTAGTTTTCCTTGACAAGCATCATGTATTGCTGCAATGTTTCATTCATACATCCATCTCCTTTCATGTTTACAAAAATATTCCTCATTCCTTCCATTATAATATATACGAAAACGGACACCAAATTCGGTGTCCGTTAAAGTGCCGTTATTTAGGTTCAGCGCCCCAAATCAGTTTTCCATTCTCATACAACGTGATTTTTTTCGTATTTTTAAACGTGTTTGAACCTGAAGAAAATGAATAGTCGCCGCTTTGGGCATAATTGCTCCAGTTGTCATTGTGAAGACGGATCTGGATTTCGCCTGTACTTGCACCCGGCGCTAATGTACCGTTTTTAAATCCTACTTCAAGATACGTGTCTGCTCCGTTTACCGCTTTTTTTAATTGGACGAATTTGTGCGTGATTTTGCTGCAGCCGATTTGGGCATAGTCGCAGTCAAAATTTTGTCCTTTGTGATTCGTTTTATACCAATAGCGGACAGTGATTCGATTTAAAGACACGGTTTTTTTGCTGTTGTTTTTAATGTTGAGCTGAGGGCGGATTTGGTTGCCGTTTACATTGTTGTCCCCCGCTCTGTATTGTACTGCTATCGTGTTGGCTGCAGCGCCGCTGTCTTGACCTGGTTTATCCTGATCCTTTTTCTGGTCTTTTTGATCTGACCCTTTCGAATCCGATCCAGAGTCTCCTGACGAACCGTTTGATCCGCTGCGGATGTTTTCTCTGACGAATTTACCTGATGAGGATAAGTCGGATTGAGACCATCCTCCCTTTTTAGAGGCGCCGGAGTTTAAAGCAGCTGACGACTCTTGTTTGTCGCACAAGCTCCAGTTTACCCAGCTGATTTTTTTGCTGTCTAAATATTTCAGCCACTCCCTGGATTGGTCGAGGTAGACACCGCCGTTTCCGGAAGCATCGCTCGTTCCCCATTCTGTGACGAAAATCGGCGCTCCTTTGCTGAGTGCATAGTCTGCTTTATCTCGCAAAGACTGACCGTGCGTACCCGCATAAAAATGAAGCGCGTACATGACATTGCCGTCTTTCAGCTGATTGTCCGCCGCATCGTTGACATCTTGGCTCCAAGTGCCTGTCCCAACGATCACAATATTTTTCGGAGAATTTTTGCGGATCACGGACAAAATGTCTTCAGCGTAAGGTTTAATGTCACGGTTCCAGTTGACATCGCCGTTCGGCTCGTTGGCAATTTCAAAAATGACGTTTGGCGTCTTGCCGTAAAGCCTTGACATTTCGTTGAAAAACTCTTTTGCTTTCGCTTTGTTTTGGTTTGGATTGCCGTCGCTCAGTATGTGCCAGTCGATGATCACATAGATTCCGAGTTCTTTTGCCGCTTCGACGGCTTCCTTCACTTTGTTTTTAACCGACGGATTGTCAATATAGCCGCCTTCACCCGTATACATAGCCGCGCGGAAGACATTGATGCCCCAGTCGTCTCTCAGCCATTTTAACGAGTCTTTGTTGACATAATCGCCATACCACTGCAGCCCGTGTGAACTGATTCCTTTCAGCTGAACCGCTTTTCCTTTTTGATTGACGAGCTGCGTACCTTTCAAGGTGAGCTGTCCGTTTACAGCAACGGGTGTTTGAGAAGCGGCAGACGCTTTAGGTGCGATGATACCGCTGATGCCGAGTGTTGCTACCATGAAGCAGGCGATGAAGACAGAAATGGAACGTTTCATGTATGACATTCTTTTTCCTCCAATGATGTTATTTTCCAAAAACACTTTCTGGCAGACATTTTCACCCCTTTCTTGGCTTGTAGCACGTTACTGATTGTAAAAAAACTATTCATTGATTGTCTATCAACCATATTTCACGTTTTTTTCGTTTTGAAAATCTATCTATTTCCTCTTTTCGTATGAAATGGGAGGTCTGAATGCTAATGATGAAAAGCTAAAAAAGTATGACCGGGGACTTTGTGCTTCCTTTTTCTCTCAATTCGAAATTTTAAAACCTGATTCTTCTTCAAAATAATGTCTTCCCTCTGCCTAAAATGCGGCAACCGGGAAAAAATTGCTGTAAAAAGTTCACAAAGCGGACATGTTCTCTCTGCTGTTTGTGTCACTTTATTGTCAAAAAAATAAAACCATCCGCTTGGAATGGTTTATTTCTTTAAATCAGAGAAAAAGCTGACAAGTTTTGTTGCGACACCGACAAACGTTTCAAGAATCGCCTGTCCACCTGCGACCGATAAAATTAAAATTAACGGGAATATCGTTTTTGGGACAATCAGATACCCGACAGCAATGATCAAAGCGCACCATATCCCTGCGCACCAATAGCAATTCAGCAAATAGCCGAAGTTTGATTTCGGCACTTTTTTCGTTTCTACATGCCCTTGTTCATCAACCGTCTGCTTTTTCTTCATGAACGGTTTCCGGATAAACTCCGTAATCTTGTCAAAAACAATCAAATGAGTTAGCCGGTAACTGGCGAGAATCAGCATCGTAAATGTAAGCCAGGATAAATGCTCCATTGCAGGCCTCCAACATGAAAAGTTATCTATAGCTATTTCCCGATTTCTTCTGACTTATTGCTTTTTTTGTCATTTTTCCCGAATGTGATGTAGATCACGATTTTCCATCGGTGAACCCGTTACATTTAACCCATAGCATAAAAAACACTTCAGGAGGTTTTACAAATGGAAGCAGTATTTGATCAAAACACAAAAACAGGTGATATTGTTACGCGTTTTCCAAGAGCCAGCCGGCTGCTGAAAGAATATCGCATCGACTTTTGCTGCGGGGGCAACCGCCCGATCGGTGAGGCGATAAAAGAACAGGATTTAAATGAAAAAGAGATCTTAGCAAAAATCAATACATTATATCAAGAGACAAAGGCATTGAACGCAAAAGAGACGAACTGGAGTGAAGCCCCGTATTCACAGCTGATCGACCATGTGATTCATACGCACCATGCTTACCTGTATGAGGTGCTTCCTGAACTATCAGGCTTTGTCACAAAAGTCTACCGGGTTCACGGCATCCATCATCCGGAACTCGCCCAGGTCCATCAATTGTTCCATCAGCTGAAAACTGAACTGGAACACCATCTCTTTCAGGAAGAGGAACTCATTTTCCCGAAAGTGACGGCCTATGAAGAGACGCGATCAATGGACAGCCTGGCAGAAGCGGTTCAGGCGATCGACGTCCTTGAACAAGAGCATGAAGCCGCAGGCAGCATCTTGAAGGAACTGAGAAAAGTGACCAATGACTATACCCTTCCTGAAGGGGCATGCACAACATATACACTGACTTACTTAAAGCTTGATGAATTGGAAACAGATCTTTTTCAGCACATTCACCTGGAAAACAATATTTTGTTCCCGCGGCTTGAAGCGGAAGCCAATCAATAAAATAAAAAGACAGAGGATTTCACTTCCTCTGTCTTTTTGTTTATCTATTCATCTGAAGCAATGTCTTTAACTGGAAGCGCTTCTCCTTCCTGATGCGTCGGTTTGCGGAGATGGAATAATGCTCTGATGCTGAATATGACCAAAATCACGATTCCGGCTAAAAAGATCGTATCCGGCACAGCCCTCCAAGTCAGCAGCGTTTGCACCGTATCCTGCTGTAAAAACTCAGGCGCCCTTGAGCTCCAGTACCCGTCTTCAAACGCTTTTTTCAATTGAAGAAAACCGACCGGCAACAAATTGATAAACACCATTCCGAACAAGCCGATGTTCAGCGACCAGCAGGCTATTTTCAGCCATTTATCATTCCACGCTTCTTTTTTGGCGATATTGCGTAGCGTATACAGCCAGACAGCAATGGCAAACATGCCGTACACGCCCATCATCGCCCCGTGCCCGTGGGCAGGTGTCAGGAACTGGCCGTGCTCAAAATAGCTGACAGCAGGCAGATTGATCAAAAAGCCCAATACCCCTGCACCGACCAGATTCCAGATCGCCGTTGAAATCAAGAACCAGAACGTTGCTTTATACGGGAAATGATGGCCTCCGTCTTTCATCATCTTGTATTGTTCATAAGCTTCCAATACAAGCAGGGTAAGAGGAATCACTTCCAGGCATGAGAAGACGGAACCGAGGCCGATCCAAACTTCGGAAGAACCGTTGTAATAGTAATGATGTCCGATCCCGATGACACCGCTCCCCAGCAGGATCGTCAGTTGAAAATAAAGCGTTCTGACGGTCGATTTTTTCGTAACCAGGTTCATTTGCACGAGCAAAAAGCCGATGACCACGACGGCAAAGACTTCAAAAATCCCTTCCACCCAAAGATGGATAATCCACCACCGCCAAAAATCCGACATTGTAATATTTGTGCCGGGATTAAAGAAAAAGGCTGCACCGTAAAACAGCGGAATGGCGATCGAAGAATAAAACAGCAGATGAATCAAACCGCCTTTATCAGATTCCCGCTTGAGGCCGCTCTTAATGCCTCTGAAAACGATAAACAGCCATATCAGCATGCCGAGTGCGAGAATGACCTGCCAGAAGCGGCCGAGTTCAATATATTCCATTCCTTGGTGGCCGAATAAGAACCAGTTGTTTCCTAAAAGGCCTTTCGCTCCGAGCCATTCGCCAGCCATGCTTCCGCCGACAAGGACGATCAGCGCCCAAAACAGAATATCGACAAGCAGCCCCTGCCTTTTCGGCTCGCGGCCTCCGACAAGCGGCGCTGCATAAATGCCCATACCGAGCCATGAAGTCGCAATCCAGAAGATCGCCAGCTGGAGGTGAAATCCCTTAGATATGCTGAATGGCAACATATCCCTGATCCAATCGATCCCAAAAAAGCTGTCCGGCTCAATATAATAGTGGGCAAGCAAAGCTCCGAACATGGCCTGAACAAAAAACAGCAGCGACACAACGGCGAAATATTTTCCGGTTTTAACCTGTGACGCCGTAAGCGGCTGTTTATCCAGATCAAATACCGGAAACGCCCCTTCCTGATAAGCCTCTTTCATTCCAAGCTTGTAACGGTAAAACACGAATAGAATAATGCCGACAAATAAAATCAGGATGGTGACGCTTGCGCCGCTCCACCAAACGGCGGCAAATTACATCGTGTTTCCGGCATCTTCATCATACGGCCAGTTGTTCGTGTACGTAATGTCGTCGCCAGGCCTTAATGTACTGGAAAGCCATGCCGTCCAGAAGATAAAATCGGAGATCTGCGTGATTTGGTCTTCGCTGTCAACCCACGCTCTGTCGCGTTTAGGCATGTGGCTTTCTTTAATTAAACCGGGCTCAAGCCCCCAGCCGTCTCCTTTTGTAAAGACATTGCGGTAATGATCACGCACTTGCTGCAATCCATAAACCTGCGCATCTGTCAGCTTCAATGTATCTGACGCGCGATTATAACGGTTTTTTCTCATTTCGCGGATGACTTGATTCCGGATGGTGGACTGCTTTTCATCTGAAAGTTGTTTAAAGCGCTTGCCGTATCGTGCCTCCGCCTTAAAATCCTGCATCCCTTCCGTATAGATTTTCAGGGCTTCGGCCGTGTAATCAGGCCCCATGTAAGATCCGTGCCCCAAAATCGTGCCATAATCCATCAGCGCGTATTTTTGAAATACGGCCTGACCGCCTGAAATGGACGATTTGGTCATGAGCACCTCTCCGTTTGGCCCGGACACTTCAACTGGTCTTGGTGCAAGTCCTTTGAAGATCCAATAGCCTCCCAAAAGCAGCACCGAAAAACTAACGATTAAAGTAAAGACGAGAACAGATTTCAAAAAACCGTTTTTCGATGCTTTTTTAACGGGCACCGTCTTTCTTTGAACTTCCATTGCGGTTCACTCCTTTTTTGATTTTGCATGTCCTAAGATACTGGATATGTAGCACACCGGTTGTGAACCAGATCACTTAAATAATGGCGGATTTGTGAACAAAATAAAAACAGGCTTTCCATCTGTTGTTCAATGGAAAGCCTTCATCTTATCCTTCATTGCAGCCGTTCAGCCAGTCTGTATCATGTATGAAAATTCCGCTCCTGTCAGCTGTCAGCAGATTTTTCTTTTTCATTTCATTTAATGTACGGTTAATCGTTTCCCTTGACGTTCCGACCATGTTCGCAAAATCCTGATTGGTAATGGGCAGGCTGATGTAGACCCCTTTTTCTTGAGGAATGCCGTGTTCTGCAGCGAGCTTCATTAATACATGCGTCAAGCGGTGCTGGACATCTTTTGAAATAAAACCTTGGATCCGCTCTTGCAAATCGAGAATCTTTTTCCCCATGATTTGCATCACTTTTATTGTCATTTCCGGATATTTCATCAAAAGTTCATTAAAATCAGCGATGCGGATTACGATCAACTCGGTTTCCTGAACGGCTTCGGCTGTTGCCGGGTATGGGGAGCGGTCAAAAAAGCCGACATGGGGGAACATATCCCCGCTTTGCAGAATCGAAATCACTTGCTCATTGCCGTCTTCATCGATTTTAAAGGCTTTAACAAGACCGGATTTAATGAAGAATACCGCTTCCCTCTCTTCCCCTTCCATAAAAACAAACATTCTCGGCTGATAGGTGCGCTTGACCGCGATTTGCTCGATTTGTTTGAACTCTTCATCATTCAGCCCGCTGAAAATCATAAATTGCTTCAGAAACTCCATTGGTCTTTCAATCCCTTCGGTTTTGCTAAAGGAGAGCGCGTTGTCACAGGCGGCGCTCCAGCGCAAAGAGCTCTTCTTCAATCGCCGCTGCCTTCTCTTCCACGACTCTGCGGCTGTCCTTCAGCGCCTGATTATAAAAGTAAGGGCCCAGCTTTTCCTTTACGAATTCAAACATTTGAATCGCCGCGATGTCTCCAACCTCTTCTCCCCTTTCTTCAACATAAAAGCGTTTGATTTCCTCGATAATCGCTTGTTTTTCTTCTTGCGTAAGCTTTATAAACATAAAAGCGGCACTCCTTTTTTTATTTTCATGATAAACGAAAAAGTCCGCAAATGAACCATTTATTTTTTACATCCGTTTACTATCCCTCACTTACCGATATTAAACACGAATCAAACGAATGACCGTGTGACGTAATTCACAATGTTTTTAAAAGACTTTTTGTAAGATAAACATGCTGATTGATTTATTCATTTTTCCCTTTGAAAGGAGCAAAAACGCAATGGTAAATCGTCAAAAAATACAATTACCGCTGCAGTCATTTAGTTTAGTCGCAGGATTTATGGTTTGGGTGTTGATTTCCTCTTTAATGCCCCACATTAAGCAGGACATCGCCCTGACAGACAGCGAGATATCCCTTGTCACGGCCATTCCGGTCATACTCGGCTCGCTTCTGAGGATTCCGCTGGGATACTACACAAACAGATTTGGTGCGAGAATCACGTTCATGATCAGCTTTGTGCTGCTTCTGTTCCCGATTTTTTGGATCAGCACAGCCGATTCGCTGTTCGACTTGATCCTTGGCGGATTCTTCCTCGGCATCGGCGGAGCGGTCTTTTCCATCGGGGTCACATCACTGCCGAAATACTACCCTAAAGAAAAACACGGGTTTGTCAATGGGATCTACGGCGCCGGGAACGTCGGTACAGCGATTACCACGTTTGCCGCTCCTGTCGTAGCAAAGACAGCCGGGTGGGAAAATACGGTGCGGATGTACATCGTGTTAGTCGCCGTATTCGCTTTATTGAACTTTATCCTTGGAGATCGAAAAGAAACAAAAGTGACGGTTTCTGTAACAGAGCAAATGAAGGCAGTCTACCGAAATCAGACATTATGGTTTTTAAGCTTGTTTTACTTCATTACATTCGGATCTTTCGTCGCGTTTACGATTTATCTTCCGAACTTTCTTGTTAATCATTTCGGGCTTGATCCCGTTGATTCAGGGCTTAGAACCGCCGGATTTATCGCTGTCGCCACTTTTCTGAGGCCTGTCGGCGGCTGGCTCGCGGACAAATTCAACCCGCTGAAGCTGTTGATGTATGTATTTGCCGGCTGTACCTTGTCAGGGATTTTATTGGCCTTTTCGCCCAGCCTCGGACTTTACGGATTTGGGGTATTAACCGTTGCCGTATGCGCCGGTCTTGGAAACGGGATCATCTTTAAGCTCGTGCCGCTTTATTTTTCAAATCAGGCCGGCATCGTCAATGGGATTGTATCAGCGATGGGCGGCTTGGGAGGATTCTTCCCGCCACTCATCCTGTCAAGCGTTTTTCAGGCAACCGGCCATTATGCGATCGGATTCATGGCGCTGTCAGAAGCAGCCCTTGCCAGCTTTGTGATCGTGGTCTGGATGTATTTTCAGGAAGTGAGCAAAACATCGACCAAAACGAAGACGAACCATTTATAAACCTTTCCTGCAAAAGGAGCCTTGAGCTGATGTGCTCAGGCTCTTTTTTGGGACTTTATTCATAAGTTCACAATATTGTTTATATTTAAAAGGTCACTCAGCCTTATTTAACGTTAAAATAAGAACTGCTAAAGGGGTGACGCTCAATGAATATTTCTGTTAGAAAATCAGACACAGATTTGCTCTCAGACGATCTGCATCACTTGCTGGAATCAATCAGTACACGACGAAAAATCAGGCAGGACACATTCCTTTTTCAAGAAGGGATGGATGCGGAGGAACTGTATCTTATTCAGTCGGGACTTGTCCAAATCGGCAAATTGACGTCCGATGGCAAAGAACTGACACTCAGAATGTGCAAAAAAAATGATATTGTCGGGGAGCTTACGCTTTTTACAGAAGATGCGAAATATATGCTGAGCGCAAAGATCCTCTCTGATGGCGAAGTGTTGGTCATCAATAAAGATAAGCTTGAAAAAGAACTCATACAAAACGGTGCACTGACGTTTGAGTTTATGAAATGGATGAGCACGCATTTGCGAAAGATTCAATCGAAAATCCGCGACCTTTTGCTGAATGGTAAAAAAGGCGCGCTCTACTCCACCTTGATCCGTCTCGCAAACAGCTACGGCATCACAAGAAGCGACGGGATTCTCATCAATATTGTGCTGACGAACCAGGATCTGGCGAAATTCTGTGCCGCCGCAAGGGAGAGCATCAACCGCATGCTGAGCGACCTCCGGAAGAACGGTGTCATTTCAATTGAGGACTCAGGAAAAATCGTCATTCATCAACTCAACTATTTAAAACGCGAAATCGACTGTGAAAACTGCCCGCTCGACATCTGCAATATCGACTGAAAAAACGAAAACAAACAAGGACATGAAGCACAGTGTCCTTGTTTTTTACGTTTGCAGCAGAAAAACGATCAACACGGCCATAAAGAAACAGGCATTCACCAGCTCTGAGATTCCGATTGTCTTAATCGACAGTTTCTTTCCATGTAAAAACCACGCTCTGAAACTGCTCGGCACTACACCAAGCACGGCCCATCCTGCCCCCGCGGCCAGCGAGATGAACGGCAGGAATACGTGGTATCCCCATGAATAAAGTTTAAACCGATTGTTTTTCTTTTCGCGGATCATCGACTTGACATAAAAGGCGCTCCCTGTGAAAAACAAAGCGGACTGGATAAAAACAAACAATGCTTCACCATCAAGCTTCCCCGCTCCCATCCAGAAGCTCGCAAGCCCGCCCGCGCTGAAAACAAGGATTGCCGCAATATCATTTAAAAGCGCCCTGTCGTTGTTTCTTTTCGCATAATAAAGATTGATGAGAAAGAGCGGAAACAGCGGCAGCCCGAGAAAAACGAGCCGCGGCTCCAGCCAGACCGAAATAAGCAGGAAAACGATGGCCGGAATGCCGTAGATGAGAACCCATTTTTGATAGTAAACGATATTTTTCTTCTTCACCATCATCGTAGCCGGAAATGCCGCTAGATATAGAAACAGCCATCCGCAGAACAGCGGAATATGCTTTACATCCGCGCCCCCGGCGAACATGCCGAGAACAAACGGGATGACAAGCATCGCCCAGGCGCCGTGCTGCTTCGGTATGAACACTTTCATCACGCATCCTCCCTTCTTTTCTATTACATTATAAAAGTTTCGTCTTTTTTACACAGTGACATTTTGCATACAGGCGTGTGAAATAAATCACTGCGCCCTCCAGCCCGGCGCTTTATACTAAATGCTAATATATAGAAGGAGGATATACCATGGACCGGTTTGACTACTTATTGTTTCTGAAAAATCTTCCTATGTTTCTCGGGGTACCCCTTCCGATCATCAAAAGGCTGCTGAAAAACGGGAAGGTGATCGATATCCAGCCATCTCAGCATTCGCGATCGTTCCTTCATTCGCAATCCGTCTATTTTGTTTTAAAAGGGGAAGTTCATTTTTCTGACAGAAGACTTCCAGAAGAATCCCGAACGATCGCCGAGTGGGAAAAAGGCGATGTTTTCCCTATTGATCAAAAAGGCGAACCTTTCGTATCTCCGTTTATTTCAGTCAACACTGCCGCAGAAACCGCCGTACTTGAAATTCCATTTCATACTTTCAAAAAAATGATGACTTATAACCGCCAATTACAGACGAACTTTCTCATGCTGCTTCAGCAGAATTTGTATTTTTCCTACCAGCTTTTTTTGCGTTACCTCAACTCCTCTGCAGAAGACGACGCGTGAGAAGGGCCTCCCCCTTCTTTCCCTTCCTTTTCTAAATGTGATCTACTTAACTTTTTTTCTTTTTCATTTCCGCTACGATACACATGAATGCAAACGAAAGGACAGATGAAAGATGATACATTGCGATTTCGACAAGTCTCCGTTTATCGTCATTTGGGAGCTGACAAGAGCGTGCGAGCTCAAGTGCCTTCATTGCCGGGCATCGGCTCAAAATAAACGCGATCCGCGGGAGCTCACCCTGAAAGAAGGAAAAGATTTAATCGATCAAATTCATGCGATGGACAATCCCCTCCTCGTGCTGACAGGGGGTGACCCTTTAATGAGAGACGACGTATTCGCCATTATTGAGTATGCCGTCCAAAAAGGGGTTCGCGTCTCTATGACCCCGAGTGCCACGCCGAATGTTACAAGAGAAGCGATTCAATCAGCAAAAGAAATCGGCTTATCCCGATGGGCGTTCAGCTTGGACGGGCCAACCCGAGAGATTCATGATCATTTTCGAGGAACGGACGGTTCCTTTGACCTGACCATGAAGGCCATACGCTACATTCATGAATGCCATCTGCCTCTGCAGATTAATACCGTTATATCCGCTTATAACATCGATTACCTGGATGAAATGGCAAAGCTGATCGAAGAATTGAACTGTGTATTATGGAGTGTATTTTTTCTCGTCCCGACAGGCCGCGCGAAGCGGGAAGATATGATTTCGCCGGTGGACCATGAAAAAGTCTTTCTTTGGCTCAGCCGTTTGGCAAAAGAAGCGCCTTTTGACATCAAAACGACAGCAGCCCAGCACTACCGACGGGTCGTTATTCAACAAAAAATGCGGGAAGCGAAAGACCCCAACATGAAAATCCGCTATGAACACGCATTGCAGAAAGGGAAAATGGATGCGATCGGCGGATTGGGCCGGGCTCCGAAAGGTGTGAACGATGGCAACGGCTTTATGTTTATCTCCCATATCGGCGATGTATATCCAAGCGGACTCCTGCCGTTTAAAGCCGGAAACATCCGCGAACAGCCGCTGGCTGAGATTTATCGCGAATCACCGATCTTTAAGAATTTGCGAAATCCGGACGGATTTAAAGGAAAATGCGGCGTCTGTGAATTCCGCCATGTGTGCGGCGGTTCGCGCTCACGTGCCTATGCTCTGACAGGCGATTATCTGGAAAGCGACCCGAGCTGTATTTATATTCCGAAGGCTTTGCGCTGAAAAATGTGATGTACGTCACATTTTTTTCAGCATACTTGTATTACGGTATAGATGAGAATGATCATCACTATCAAAGGATGTGATCCCTCTGCATAAAAAAATTGATTTGAACGATTCCGTATACGAACTTTGCACATTGCATCCTGAACTAAAAGCCGTGATGAAGGAAGCCGGGTTTAAAAACATAACGAAGCCCGGCATGCTGGAAACAGCCGGGCGTATCGTGACGATTCCGAAAGGCGCGCGAATGATGCAAATCGAATGGCCGCATGTCTTAGACATATTGAAAGCGCACGGATTTGACCCCGTTTGGAAAGGAGAAAAACGATGAGCGAAATGATTAACAACCGGGAAACGCAGCAAGGTCTGCCAGAGGAAAAAAAGCAGCTTCTGAAAGAAATCATCATCGACCTTCATAAAGGAAAACCGCTTGCCGACGTCAAAAAACGGTTTGAAAAGACGTTCGGTTCAGTCAATGCTGAAGAAATCGCTCAGCTGGAACAGGCGTTAATGAAGGAAGAAGGCATTACCCCCGAAGAAATTCAAGAGCTTTGTTCCGTTCACGCCGCTGTGTTTAAAGGATCGATTGAAGACATTCACCGCGCTGACGCCGATAAGCAGCCAGGCCATCCCGTTCATACTTTTATGAAAGAAAATAAAGAAATCGACCTCCTTTTGAACTTTAAAATGCAGCTTCATTTGGAACGTTTTGAAAAAGAAGATCACCGCGACAACATTCTCAAGCTGCTCACAGACTTGAACTTGCTCGCCGATGTCGACAAACATTACAGCAGAAAAGAAAATCTTCTCTTCCCCTATTTAGAAAAGTACGGAATTACTGGGCCCAGCCAAGTGATGTGGGCTGTCGATGATTTTATCCGCAAGAGCATCAAAGAAGTGAAGCGTTTGTTGGAAGAGTATACGCCGGACAAAAAAGATGAAGTCATCCGCGAGCTAACGTTTATCATTCAAGAAGGCACGGAAATGATTTATAAAGAAGAAAATATCCTCTTGCCGATGGCGCTCAGAACGCTGACAGAAGACGAATGGCTGAAAATCGCGGCTGAAAGCGACGAGATCGGATATTGCCTGACTGCTCCGGAAACGGTGTGGAAGCCTGAACGCCATCAGCTCAAAACAACAGAAGAAGCGGCTGACGGATATGTCAGGCTCCCTACGGGTATTCTGTCCGTGGCCCAGCTTGAGCACATGATGAACCATCTTCCGGTCGATATCACCTTCATCGATGAAAACGATGTGGTCCGCTATTTTTCACACGGAAAGGAACGGATTTTCGCAAGGACAAAAGCCGTAATCGGCCGGACCGTCCAAAACTGCCATCCGCCGGCAAGCGTCCACATCGTCAACAAACTTCTTGACGACTTTAAATCAGGCAAAAAAGACGTTGAAGACTTTTGGATCAAATTTAAAGACAAATACGTGTTCATCCGCTATTTTGCCGTACGCGATGAAAACGGCCGCTATATCGGAACTTTGGAATTCACCCAGAACATCGCCCCGATTCAAGAGATTACCGGGGAAAAGAGAATTTTGAACACGAGCGATTGACCCATTCGACAGCCCGCTTCCATGCAGGCTGTTTTTTTGTCCTCCCTCTCCCCCTCCTGAAAATGTGACAAATTTGTGAAAACCCGAAACCATGTGACAAATTTAACAAGGTCCAGCGCCTCCTCCATATATAGTGAGGGTAGCATCACTGACTCAGAAGGAGTGAACCAGCAATGAAAAAAAAGAAACAGAGTCCCATTTTCAGGAGATTAAATTATTTCTCTCCTATTGAACGCCATTCCAATCAACACAGCCAAACCACTTATGAAGACCGGAATTGGGAAGATGTATACAGAAATAGATGGCAGCATGATAAAGTGGTTCGCTCTACCCACGGGGTGAACTGTACAGGCTCCTGCAGCTGGAATATCTACGTCAAAAACGGAATCGTCACATGGGAAGGGCAGCGACTCGATTACCCTTCGACTGGCCCTGATATGCCGGACTTTGAACCGCGCGGCTGTCCGAGAGGAGCGAGCTTTTCCTGGTATATATACAGCCCGCTCCGCGTGAAATATCCGTATGTACGCGGTGTGCTGATCCAGATGTGGCGCGAGGCGCTAAACAGCAGCAAAAATCCGCTGGAAGCATGGAAATCAATTATCGAAAACCCTGAAAAAGCAAAGGCCTATAAACAGGCGCGCGGAAAAGGCGGATTTGTCCGCGCCGAATGGAGCGAAGTCCTGAAGCTGATTTCGGCTTCCCTTCTGTACACCATTGCCAAATACGGTCCTGACCGAAATGTCGGCTTCTCGCCGATTCCAGCCATGTCGATGCTCAGCCACGCAGCAGGGTCACGCTTTATGTCCCTGATCGGCGGGCCGATGCTGAGCTTCTATGACTGGTATGCCGACCTCCCTCCTGCTTCACCGCAAATTTGGGGAGATCAAACCGACGTTCCGGAAAGCAGCGACTGGTACAATTCAGGCTACATCATGACATGGGGTTCTAATGTGCCGCTTACCAGAACGCCTGACGCTCACTTTTTAGCCGAAGCCCGCTATAAAGGGGCAAAAGTGATTTCGATCAGCCCGGACTTTGCCGAGTCCTCAAAGTTTTCCGATGATTGGCTGAGCATCAGACAAGGCACGGACGGCGCACTGGCCATGGCGATGGGCCACGTCATTCTCCAAGACTTTTATGTCAACCAGAAAACGGAGCGTTTTATTGATTATGCAAAACAATATACCGATTTCCCGTTTTTGGTGACTTTGAAAGAGGAAAACGGAACGTTCACAGCAGGCCGCTTCCTCCATGCTAAAGATATCGGGCGTGCGACAGAACATGATGAGTGGAAGCCTGCCGTTTGGGATGAAGACACAGATGGATTTGCGATTCCGCAGGGCACGATGGGCTCCCGCTGGGACGGCCAAGGAAAATGGAATCTGCGCATGGTTGATGAGGATTCAGAAAAACCGATCACACCTCGGCTTTCCATGCTTGGACACGAAGATATGATCGGCACGGTCAACATTCCTTACTTCTCACATGACGGCAATAAAGTGCTTGAAAGACCGCTTCCGATCAAAAAAATGATTCTGGACGGAGAGGAAGTTTTTGTTTCTACCGTTTTCGACCTGACGCTCGCCAACTATGGCGTCAACCGCGGAATTGACGGGCAGACGCCGGCATCATTTGATGATCCTGAACCGTTTACACCGGCTTGGCAAGAGCCGATTACCGGCATTAAAAGTGAAATGGTGATCAAAATCGCAAGGGAATTCGCGCAAAATGCGATTGACACAGAGGGCCGTTCAATGATCATTGTCGGCGCCGGGATTAACCATTGGTTCAATTCAGACACCATTTACAGAGCTGTGCTGAACCTTGTGCTTCTCGTCGGAGCTCAAGGGGTTAACGGAGGCGGCTGGGCCCACTATGTCGGCCAGGAAAAACTCCGGCCGGCCGAAGGATGGCAGACGATCGCGACGGCAAAAGACTGGGGAGGCCCTGCCAAACTGCAAAACGGAACATCATTTTTCTACTTCGCTACCGATCAGTGGCGCTATGAAGATCAGGAAATCAGTGGGCTTGCTTCCCCTATCGCAAAAACATCGCGCTACAAGCACCACGCCGATTACAATGTGCTGGCGGCAAGACTCGGATGGCTTCCATCGTATCCGACGTTTGAGAAAAACGGTATCGATCTGTATAAAGAAGCAGAAAAAGCAGGCGCTGAGAACGCTCAGCAAGTCGGAAGCTATATCGCCAGACAGCTTGAGGAGAAAAATCTCAAGTTTTCGATTGAAGATCCTGACAATGAAAAGAACTTCCCGAGAAATCTATTTGTCTGGAGAGCCAACTTAATCTCGAGCTCCGGCAAAGGTCATGAATATTTTCTGAAGCACTTGCTCGGCACGACTAACGGACTGATGAACGATGATCAGGACAGCATCCGTCCCGAAGAAATCACATGGCGTGACAAAGCGCCTGAAGGCAAACTCGACTTACTGGTCAATCTCGATTTCCGGATGGCGGGAACAGCCCTTTATTCAGACATCGTGCTCCCTGCGGCCACATGGTACGAAAAACACGATCTCAGCAGCACGGATATGCATCCGTTCATCCACCCGTTTAACCCGGCAATCAGCGCGCCGTGGGAAGCAAAGTCTGATTGGGATATTTTCAAAGCATTGGCAAAAGCGGTTTCCAATCTGGCTGAAGAAATGGACATGGAACCTGTAAAAGAGGCTGTTGCGACTCCTCTTCTCCATGACACTCCACAGGAAATGGCGCAGCCGCTCGGGAAAATCAAAGATTGGAGCAAAGGCGACTGCCCTGCCGTTCCCGGCAAAACAATGCCGCAAATTCATGTTGTGGAACGGGATTACAAGCAGATTTTCAATAAGATGACATCGCTTGGGCCGAATGTTGTCAAACAGCCGTTTGGTACGAAAGGTATGAACTGGTCTGTTGAAGCGGAATATGATTCCCTCAAAAAAACGCTCGGCGTCGTAAAAGACGACACGATCGCCAAAGGCTGTCCTGACATCAGTGATGCAAGACAGGCTGCGGAAGCGGTATTGACCCTCTCTTCCACTTCAAACGGGAAAGTAGCCGTTAAAGCGTGGGAATCGCTTGAAAAAATAACGAATCTTGAGTTGAAAGACTTAGCTGAAGAACGGGAAGAGGAATGCTTTACATTTGAGCAAATTTCGGCTCAGCCGAAAACGGTGATCACCTCCCCTGCTTTCAGCGGTTCTGAAAAAGGCGGACGGCGCTATTCTCCGTTTACAACGAACGTTGAAAAACTGATTCCGTGGAGAACGCTGACCGGCAGACAGTCTTTTTACCTTGATCATGAAATGATGACGGAATTCGGCGAGAACATGGCGACATTCAAGCCGATCCTGATCCACCGCCCTTTCTTGAACAAGCGTCCGGATCAGGAAGGAAAAGAAATCGTTTTAAACTATTTAACGCCGCATAATAAATGGTCGGTTCACAGCATGTATTTTGATTCCCTGCCGATGCTTACCCTTTTCAGAGGCGGGCCGACAGTCTGGATGAATAAAGACGATGCGGAAGAAACCGACATTCAGGACAACGACTGGATCGAATGCTTCAACCGAAACGGAGTCGTCGTCGCACGGGCCGTGACATCACACCGGATTCCAAAAGGAATGGCCTTTATGCACCATGCCCAAGACCGGCATATCAATGTACCGGGAACAAAGCTGACGAATAACCGCGGTGGAACCCATAACAGTCCGACCCGCATCCATGTCAAGCCGACGCAGATGATCGGAGGCTACGGCCAGCTCAGCTACGGATTCAACTACTACGGGCCGACAGGAAATCAGCGCGACCTCAATGTCGTGATCAGAAAATTGAAGGAGGTCGATTGGCTTGAAGATTAAAGCTCAAATCGGAATGGTAATGAACCTTGATAAATGCATCGGCTGCCATACATGCAGCGTCACATGCAAAAACACATGGACAAACCGTTCCGGTGCAGAATATATGTACTTCAACAACGTCGAAACAAAACCGGGCATCGGCTACCCTAAACAATGGGAGGACCAGGATAAATACAGAGGCGGCTGGGAGCTGAAAAAAGGCAAACTTCAGCTCAAATCAGGCGCCAAAACAACGCGGCTCATGAATTTATTCTACAACCCGTACCAGCCGACGATCGATGACTACTATGAACCTTGGAACTATGATTATGAAACGCTGACAAACAGTCCGGAGAAAAAACACCAGCCTGTTGCAAGGCCGAAGTCTTCCATTACGGGAGACTTCATGAACCTTGAATGGGGTCCGAACTGGGAAGACGATCTTGCCGGCGGCCACATTACAGGCCTTCAAGATCCAAACGTCAAAAAAATGGAAGAATCGATCAAGACTGAATTTGAAGACGTCTTTATGATGTATCTGCCAAGGATATGCGAACACTGCATCAATCCTTCCTGCGTCTCCTCCTGTCCGTCGGGAGCGATGTACAAACGCGAAGAAGACGGGATCGTTCTCGTCGATCAAAATGCGTGCCGCTCATGGAGACACTGTGTATCATCATGCCCTTATAAAAAAGTGTATTTCAACTGGCAGACGAACAAGGCGGAAAAATGCACATTGTGCTTCCCTCGTCTTGAAGCAGGACTGCCGACAATCTGCTCTGAGACATGTGTCGGCCGAATCCGCTATCTCGGAGTCATGCTTTATGATGCAGATAAAGTCGAAGAAGCGGCTTCAGCCGAAAATGAAAAAGATCTATATCACTCCCAGCTGGAAATTTTCCTTGATCCGAATGATCCCGCTGTCGCAGAAGAAGCAAAAGCTCAAGGCATTCCGCTGGAGTGGATCGAAGCAGCGCAAAAATCTCCGATCTACAAAATGATCATCGATTGGAAAATCGCTCTGCCGCTGCATCCTGAATACCGGACATTGCCGATGGTATGGTATATTCCGCCGCTCAGTCCGATTATGAATATGTTTGAAGGAAAAGGAACGGCCCAATCAGCTGAAGATATCTTCCCTGCCATTGATGAAATGCGGATTCCGATCGAATATTTGGCCAATTTGCTGACTGCCGGTGATACACACCATATAAGAACGACATTAAAGAAAATGTCTGTGATGCGTATGTACATGCGAGCGACTCAAACAAACAAACAGATCGATTCAGCTCTGATTCAAGATACCGGATTGACTGAAGAGCAGATTGAAGATATGTACCGTCTGCTTGCGATCGCCAAATACGATGACCGCTTTGTCATTCCGCAAACCCATCGCGAAGAAGTCGCGGATCTGTACATGGAACAAGGAAGCTGCGGATTATCGTTTGCCGGAGGACCCGGCTCTTGCCAAAACATATAACACTGGAGGGAAGCTTCATGAATGGAACAGACAAACAAACCGTTTTTGCCGCTCTTTCTCACCTCCTCTCCTACCCTGATGAAGAGTGGAGAAAAGAACGTTCCGAATGGCAGCAGATCATCGGCGAAATCGAACATGAAGCGCTGAAAGGGCATCTGCTTGCCTTTTTGGAAAGCGCGGCTTCCTATTCGTCTGAGGAATTGATCGAAACGTACGTATATACGTTTGATTTCGGCAAAAAAACGAACCTTTATGTCACCTATTTCAACTCCGGTGAACAAAGGGAGCGCGGAATTGAATTGCTGCAGCTGAAAGATCTGTATCAGCAGTCCGGTTTTCAGCCGACAGACAAAGAGCTGCCGGATTATCTGCCGCTCATGCTTGAATTTGCTGCAGTCGCCGATCATGAAAAAGCTGCGGCTGTATTCCAAAAATACGCAGCGAACCTGGAAGAATTAAGATTGCAGCTTTCAGAGAATGAAAGCATCTATACGCCGTTATTAGACGGATTAATGATGATTTTAGAGGAAATTGGTGTTGAAAGGAATGTACAGCCATGATCGAACAAATACTGTGGGTCATCCTCCCCTATATCGTCATCACCATTTTTATCGGAGGGCATATATACCGCTATCAACATGATCAGTTTGGCTGGACGGCCAAATCAAGCGAAATGCTCGAAAAGAAAAAATTGGCGCTTGGCAGCAGCCTTTTTCACTGGGGAATCTTTTTTGTCATCGGCGGGCATGTGATGGGAATTTTAATTCCGGAAAGCCTTTATCAAGCGCTCGGCGTATCAGAGCATATGTACCATAAAATCGCGATCGGTTTCGGACTGCCAGCGGGCATCGCCGCGCTGTCAGGACTTATCATATTGACCTACCGCAGATTCACGGACAAACGAATTCGAAAAACGAGCTCTGCCGGTGATTTCATCACGCTGGTCGCTTTGTTATTCGTCATGACGACTGGGCTTGCGGCAACCTTCTTGAACATCGATTCAAAAGGATTCGACTATCGGACAACAATCAGCCCGTGGTTTCGCAACATTTTCTTATTCAAGCCTGATGCCGGACTTATGGCGAGCGTGCCCCTCTGGTTTAAGCTTCATATTATGATGGGCTACGTCATTTTCATCGTCTGGCCGTTTACTCGGCTCGTCCACGTATTCAGCATGCCGCTAAAATATTTGACAAGAAGCTATGTTGTTTACCGAAAACGGGCGCCCCGCAAAAGCATTTAAACATTTTCCCTAAAGCCAAAACGGCTTTAGGGATTTTTTTCTCTATAGGCAAGCTACCCTTATTCCCTATCAATCATACGATAAAGCAAACCATCAGAAAGGAGCGTTTTTATTGTATCCATACGATCCTTCACTATATGATCCGTATCGCCAGCAATTTCCACCGGGGCCGCCTCCAGGAGTTGGAGGACAGCAGCAACAGCAGTTTCTCCCCCCGCCGCCGAGCCAATTTCCGCAAGACACCGGCCCTTCGGTATTTGCCGTTGATCCCGGCGGAATCAGAAGATGCCTGTTCAAATATACATTCATCCGCTTAAGAAACGGCAGCCGCTTTTGGTTCTACCCGGTTTTCGTCGGACGTTATTCGATTGCGGGCTACCGCTGGAGACCGCGTCAATTCCGCTGGGTTTACTTCGGTATTGACTTGAACGAGATTACCTCATTCAGCTGTCAGTAAAAAAACAAGAAAAAGGCGCCCCAAGGACGCCTTTTTTCATATTGTTTATTTCGATTGCAATGTTTCCTTCTCGTCTTCCCAAGCCTCTGTGTTTTTCAGACCTGGAATCGAGCTTGCCTTAAAGACAGGGTTCTTCCCTGTTTTACGCTGATCAGTATAGTCTTTCAGCACTTTCGCGGCAATTCCGGAAAGAAGCAGAATCGCAATCAGGTTAATGATCGCCATTAATCCCATAAATAAATCCGCCATGTCCCACACAAGCTGAAAACCGGATACAGATCCGAAGATGACCATTGCGACAACAGCTGTACGGTAAACGGCAAGCGTCGTCTTGCTCTTTTTAATAAATTCAATATTCGTCTCACCATAATAGTAGTTTCCGACGATTGAGCTGAAAGCGAACAGGAAAATCGCCACTGCGACAAACGCAGGCGCCCAGCTTCCGACATGATGCTGCATGGCTGCTTGTGTAATTTGAATGCCGTCAAGCTCTTTGCCCGGCGTCAGATTGAACAGCAGAATCATAAAGGCTGTCGCACTGCAGATAACCATCGTATCAAAGAATACGCCAAGCGTTTGGATAAAACCTTGCTTCGCCGGGTGAGAGACATTGGCAGTCGCCGCTGCGTTCGGCGCGCTTCCCATTCCGGCTTCGTTTGAAAACAAGCCGCGCTTCGCACCGATAATAATGATGCTGCCGAGCGTACCCCCTGCAATCTGCTCGATCCCGAAAGCATCTTTCACAATCATCGCGAAAACGGCCGGTATTTGAGAAATATTCGTCAGCACGACAAATAAAGCAAGTCCAAGATAAATGACCGCCATAACCGGAACGATCAACTGCGAAACTGTCACAACGCGTTTCAAACCGCCGAAAATGATAAATCCGGTCAATACCGCCAAAACAATTCCGACCGTTGTTTTATCAAGGTTGAAAGCCCCTTCCATCGAACCGACGATCGTATTGGCTTGCACCGCATTAAAGATCAATCCGAATGTAATCGTAATCAAAACGGCAAAGATAATGCCCATCCATCTGGCGCCCAGCGCTTTTTCCATATAATAAGCTGGGCCCCCTCTGAAATGATCGCCGTCTTTGACCTTGTACACTTGAGCCAGCGTACTCTCCACAAAGCTGGAAGCCATACCGACAAGCGCGACAACCCACATCCAAAAGACCGCTCCAGGTCCTCCTGTTGCAACAGCAAGCGCGACACCGGTCAGGTTACCCGTGCCGACACGCGAAGCGGCGGAAATAAAGAAAGCCTGCAAAGACGAGACGCCTTTTCCTTTCTCCTCCTTTTGTCCGACGATACGAAACATCTCGAAGAAATAGCGGAATTGAACGAATTTCAATTTAAAAGTAAAGAACAGGCCTATTCCTATTAATATATAGACTAAATAAGTCCAAATAAAACGGCTCGGGACATTGATGATTTCGCTTAAAATTTCTTCCATAGCACCCTCCTGAAACAAACGAATTTTGTTTTGATGTTAAGTTTTCTAACATGATAGGATTATATCATAATAATGACACAAGAAAAACTAGATAGAATTTTCTGTTTTTTAAACATAAAGGCTGTTAACATCATGATTACTTTAGTCCCAATGCTCATTATAGCAGAGTATTATCTTTATTCATATATAAAAATGCGCTTTCATTCCAAATACGTTGCGAAAAATCTCATATTGTCAATAAATATTTGCCAACTGTCACAAAATAATCATCTTTTCTTATAACATAAAATATGCTAAGATGATGAGATACTAAGGGGATGAGATCAAATGAAAAAGACATTGTTTCTGCAACTGTCCATATTCTTTTTAGTCATTGCGAGCCTTCATTCGTTCTCAATGCCCCAGATGCCGGCAAATCACCATACGCAAAAAGCCGCTGTTTCAGGAGACGAACTCCATGAACTGACAGCCGGCAAATATGGTGAAGAAAAGGCGAAATCATTGTGGAATTCACTCGGCTTCGGAGCTGAATCTATCCTTCTCTTCATCTTAGCTGCGGCTTCCGGCCAGGCGTTCATGATGAACAGGCGGAAAGAGCATCTGAAGGCATTTATGCTCGCGGTGTTCTATCACTCTTCTTATTTCGATAAAGCGCATGTTTTAAAACCATAACCATACGAAAAAAAACGGGAGGTTTTAACATGTTATTTATCATAAGAACGGTGATTATTGGACTATTTTCATTAGCAGCAATCAATTTGTTTGTTTTTCAAGGAATTGAATTCATGCACGCGATTACCGACCTTTTCAATCGCCAGGACAGCTGAATTTGAAGCGATTTGAAAAAGCTAGACAATAAAATTCATGAAACAGTTTGATTGGCATGAGTCCGGCACTGCACGGATTCATGCCTTTTCATTTGGTCTTCCTTCGTCTTGTGATTGCAGTAAAAGCGGAACAATCCTATTATACTTAAATAAAGCTTTTCCATCTTCTTCAAAAACAATTAAATTTTTTCGAAAAATTTTAAACATTTTTTCAACAACTGCCGGGATTTTATTTCAAATCTACAAATATAAGATATAATGTTTCTGTACCAATTAAATACCAATTACTTATAGAAAGAAGATGTTCATATGAGTAAAGTATCTGGAAAAATTGCTTTTGTTACTGGCGGAGGCCAAGGAATTGGCGAAGCAATCTGCAAACGCTTGGCGGAGGATGGGTTCGCTGTTGCAGTTGCCGATTATAATGTAGAAACTGCAACACAAGTTGCTGAGGACATTAACCAGCATAACGGTAAGGCAATTGCAGTTAAAGTGGATGTTGCTGATCGGGATGATGTTTTTAAAGCAGTCGATGAAACGGTTAAACGCCTCGGCGGTCTTGATGTGGTGATCAATAATGCAGGTCTTGGACCAACCACACCTATTGAAAGCATTACATATGAAGATTATCGGAAAATCTATGATGTTAACGTCGGCGGTACTTATTGGGGAATTCAAGCAGCTGTAAAAGCCTTTAAAGAACTTGGACACGGCGGGAAAATCATTAATGCTTCTTCTCAAGCCGGTCAAGTCGGTAACCCGGGCTTGGCAGTTTACGGCGGAACAAAGTTCGCTGTTCGTGGGATTACGCAAACGGCGGCAAAAGATCTAGCTGAATTAGGCATTACGGTTAACGCCTTTTGTCCGGGTATCGTAAAAACGCCTATGATGATGGGGATTGCACAGCAAACCGCTGATGAAGCAGGCAAGCCATTTGAATGGGGAATGGAACAATTCGCTAAAAATATTGCATTAAAACGCTTATCAGAGCCGGAAGATGTAGCAGCATGCGTTTCTTATCTTGCAGGGCCGGATTCAGATTATATGACCGGCCAGTCTCTTATCATTGATGGCGGAATGGTATTTAATTAATTTTAAAATCATATTCAATATGGAGGGCGGAGTTTTCCGCCTCCATATTGAAATAACAAGCTAGAGCTGATATGTCACGGTTCGTCCAATCACGCCCCGTTTAAAAATTTGGACCAAAGAGCGTCTTCCCTTTTGAAACCCCCTGTTTCAAAATGAACTAGTGCGAAGATTTCCCCTGCGATAAGCGGCACCCAAGATAGCTCCTTTCGATTCCCCACTCCAAGCCTCATAGGTTTATTTGCGCGCTTTTTCCGCCAATTTGTTTATTTCCTCCATTTTTTTCGATTTCCTCTAAACTGCGACCTCGAGTTTCAGGGACGCGTGTCCGGATAAATACAACTCCAAGTAAACAAATAACACCGAAGATTGCAAACACAGCTTCTTGAGACATCGAAGCGGTCATAATAGGAAATAGCAATCCAACCAAGAAAGAGCCGATCCAGTTAAATGATGAAGCTATTCCAGACGCGCGCCCGCGAATGACCAGAGGGAAAATTTCTCCAACGATGACCCAAGTTAAAGGAGCCCACGTGAATGAATAAAGTGCTACATAGATACTTAAAAAGACAACCATCATCATCGGATTTGCATTAGGAATTAATATATTCAATATTGCCGGCAAAATAAAGGACAGCCCCATAACGGTTCCGCCTACTGTTAATAAAGTA
Organism: Bacillus paralicheniformis; assembly: GCF_001042485.2. Taxonomy (GTDB): domain Bacteria; phylum Bacillota; class Bacilli; order Bacillales; family Bacillaceae; genus Bacillus; species Bacillus paralicheniformis. The sequence continues at coordinate 323,024 of NZ_LBMN02000035.1, read as the reverse complement.
CGGCGATTAAATTTATCAGCGATCATGATGAATAGCAATGAACCTAGCACGAGAATAACACCTTGAATAATCGGCCACATCAACGCTGAACTTGCCGCATTCCCTGTTGCTTTTTCTACAATCAAAGGAATGTAATAAAAAATTGCGTTAGCACCCTGGAATTGTTGAAAAGCGGCAACACCCACACCAGCAATTAATAAAAAACGATATTTATTACTTAAGAGTGTAGCCCATGATGCTTTTTGATTTGCCTTTGTTTCCTCTCTGGCAGTTTCTTGTATTTGTGCTATTTCAGAATCAATCTCTCCTTTGTTAGAGCGAATATAGCTCAACACCTTGCGTGCTTCATCAAGTTTATTGTTCTTGATTAAAAAACGAGGTGATTCAGGTAACTTTAACATTCCAACATATAAGATCACAGCAGGTACGGCAGCCAAACCAAGCATCAACCGCCACGCCATTGTTTCCGGCAAATCTTTCAATAGAAAATCAACAATGTAAGAAAGCAACATTCCAGAACAAATCATGGTTTGATTAATTCCTGACAGCCGTCCGCGTAAACGTGCAGGCGCCATTTCCGACATATAGGCCGGGACCAATGCAGAGGCAGCACCAACGGCCAATCCTAATAAAACCCGAGAAACAATTAAAAACAGTACCCCATTATGAGGTGCTATTCCTGACAAAATGGATCCAACAACAAAAATGACAGCGGAAATTAAAATCATTTTGCGACGTCCCAAACGATCAGAAAGTTGTCCGGCCAGGGCGCCTCCAAAAATAGCGCCTAACATGACCGAAGAAGTAATCCAGCCAATAACCCCGGCGTTGTCTTGAAGGTTCCAATCGTGTTGCAGAAAAGGCAAAGCACCCGTCATAACGCCGATATCATAACCGAAAAGAATGCCGGCAAAAGCCCCGAAAAAATAAATGAAGCCACTTGAGATTTTCTTTTCATTAACCATTTAAGTTCCCTCCTCAAGGTTGAAATTATATTGTGTAATCCAGCCACCAAAATTATCGATGGCTTTTTCAGAAATCATTAAAGTGTTTCCAAACTGCAAATACATGCTAGGATATTGGTGAGATTTCTCACTAAACCTCATGGTTTTATTCGCCTATTATTAAACGCTTTCAATTTTTCCGGAACATAACGATAACGCTTACAAAATCATGAATATTTTGATATCTGATATCCCTATTTTTCACCTCCAAGGAAGCAGAGCCTCCTCGGAGGTTAGAGGCATTACTTAATCACTACATATTCCAGGTCAACCAGCTTTGCATAAGTGATCATTTGGTCTGTTGTTAAATTCAATGAAACAACTGTATGGTGACCGCCGCCGTTTTCAAGCCACGCTTTCACTCCATCCTGAAAGTTAGGCTTCACTTCCCAAAGCACCCGTGCCACCGGAAGGTTTGGTGCCGGAACAGTTGGTTCAAATGCAGAAACTTCGTTAATCAACAGTTTGTAATGCGTACCAAAGTCTGCCATCGAAACAACCACACCATCTCCTGCTTTTCCGTCGAACACTAAGCGTGCCGGGTCTTCACGATCACCAATACCTAATGGAGATACGATAATTTTCGGTTTGTTGCTTGCTAAAGATGGGTCAACTTCAAGCATATGTGATTGAAGGATTGATTCTTGACCGGCAGCTAATTCATATGTGTAATCTTCCATAAAGCCGGTTGATTGGTTACGGCTCATCACTTTGAGTAAACGATCGAGCGCTGCAGTTTTCCAATCTCCTTCACCAGCAAAGCCATATCCTTGGGCCATCAAACGTTGGACGGCAAGACCCGGAAGTTGTTTCATCCCATATAAATCTTCAAAGTTAGTTGTGAAGGCATTATAACCACCATCATCCAGGAAACGTTTAATGGCGATTTCATAGCTTGCTTGTACTTTTACGCTCTTCTCCCAATCTTCCTGACTGTAAGTACCATAATCAAATTCATAAAGGTCTGCATATTCAGCAAACAATCGATTAATTTCTTCATCTGTAACCGCATTCACGTATTGAACAAGATCACCAATGCCAAAGTAATCAACTGTCCAGCCAAATTGAATTTGTGCTTCAACCTTATCCCCTTCAGTAACAGCAACGTTACGCATGTTGTCACCAAATCGGGCGACCTTGATGTTGAAGCTTTCGTTATAAGCAACCGCTACGTCCATCCATTCCGCAATTTGCTGTTGCACTTCAGGGCGTTCCCAATAACCTACGACAACTTTATTTTGTTTTTGCAAACGGGCATTGATAAAACCATATTCACGGTCCCCATGAGCAGATTGGTTTAGGTTCATAAAGTCCATGTCAATCGTTGTCCACGGAATACTTTCATTAAATTGTGTCGCTAAATGAAGTAACGGTTTTTGTAATAATTTTGTTCCGCGAATCCACATTTTTGCAGGTGAAAAAGTATGCATCCAAGTGATAACACCGGCAACTTCGTCACGATAGTTCACTTCTTTCATGATGCTTGTGATTTTATCTGCACTAACAGCTAAATCTTGCAATACAAGCGGGTATGGCAATACAGCGCTTTCATTTAATGCATCAGTCACGGCTTGCGCGTGCGCTCTGACTTCTTCAAGCGCTTCTTCCCCATAAAGATGTTGTGAACCTACGACAAACCAGAATTCTTTTTTTCCTTGTGTTAACATCATAACCCTCTTTTCTTAAATGAATAGTTTGATAGAATTGACTTTACTTTTGACCATAATAAGCATTTTTACCGTGTTTTCGTAAATAATGTTTATCTAAAATACGTTGTGGTAATTCTTTTGCAAAATGATTTAATTCTCGGGTAAATAAATTCATTTTCGCGACTTCATCCAACACCACACTATTCAATACTGCTGATTTTACATCTTTGCCCCAAGTAAATGGACCATGACCATGAAGTAAGACACCGGGAACAGCTAAAATATCTAACCCGCGCTCTTCAAATGTTTCGATAATGACATTACCTGTTTCTACTTCGTAACCTCGATCAACCTCCTCTTGTGTCAAGTATCGGGCACATGGCACGGAACCATAGAATGTGTCTGCATGAGTGGTCCCCATCGCCGGAACATCAAGGCCTGCTTGAGCCCAGATTGTCGCCCAAGTTGAATGAGTGTGTACAATTCCTCCAATTTCAGGGTAATGCTTATAAAGTACCGCGTGAGTCGCTGTATCTGATGAAGGTCTCAGCTCTCCTTCAACAATATTGCCATCTAAATCAACAACCACCATATCACTAGCTTTCATTGTTTCATAATCAACACCACTAGGTTTGATAACGAATAAACCAGTTTCACGGTCAATGGCACTTGCATTTCCCCATGTGTATTTCACAAGTCCGTATTTAGGCAAGTCCAAATTTGCTTGTAACACTTCTTCTTTCAGTTGTTCTAGCACGTCAACCCCTCCACTTTCCACTCATTAAATCAAATGATCCACAGCGGCCTGCTCAATCATTAAACCTTTTTTGTACCGTTCGATAAATGCTTCAAATCCTTCAACATCTAATTGATCAGGGTAAATTTCTTGCCCGGCATCCTCTTCAAAGACTTTTTTGTCGAGGAAATCTTCTAAGCTTTCTTGTTGATCTTTGTTCATCATGTAAGAAGCAAGAATAGCCATTCCCCACGCACCGCCCTCTCCGGCAGTTGCCATAACTGATACTGGCGTATTCATTGCAGCTGCAACAATTTTTTGTCCGACAAGAGGGGTTTTGAATAAACCGCCGTGAGCTAAAATGCTATCAATATCAATATTTTCCTCTTTGGTCAAAATATCCATTCCGATTTTCAAAGCTGCAAAAGCTGCAAAAAGGTGTGTCCGCATGAAGTTTGCTAAATCGAAACGACTCTCTGGTGAGCGGACAAATAACGGCCGGCCTTTTTCTAGTCCTGTAATATTTTCACCAGAGAAATAACCGTAGCTTAGTAAGCCACCGCCGTCTGAGTCAGCCTCCAATGCTTTATTCAACACCACTTCGAATAATTTATTCATTTCAACCTTTTGTCCCATTGCCTCAAAAAATTCACGAAACAACCCTAGCCAAGCATTTAAATCGCTTGAGCAGTTATTCGCATGAACCATTCCAACCGGACTGCCGTTTGGCGTTGTTACCAAATCAATTTCTGGATATACTTTCGAAAGTTTTTTCTCTAATACAATCATGGCAAAAACTGAAGTTCCTACTGAGATGTTTCCAGTGCGTTTCCTCACACTATTCGTAGCAACCATTCCTGTTCCAGCATCGCCTTCCGGCGGACAAACCGGGATACCTGGCTGTAAATTTTTTGATTGATCCAGAATTTTCGCGCCAATTTCGGTTAATTCGCCTGCTTGCTCGCCTGAAATATAAACTTCAGGAAGAATATCCTTTATACTCCAAGGATAGCCTTTGTTCGAAATCAGTTCATCAAACTGCTTGAGCATCGATTCATTGTAATTTTGCGTTGATTCATCAATTGGGAACATGCCCGAAGCATCTCCAACGCCAATTGCTTTATTACCAGTCAGCAACCAGTGAATGTACCCAGCTAAAGTGGTGATATAATCAATGCGAGGCAAATGTTTCTCTTCATTTAATATCGCTTGATATAAATGAGCAATACTCCACCGTTCAGGGATATTGAATTGAAATTGATCAGTTAATTCTTTTGCTGCAGCACCGGTTGTTGAGTTACGCCAAGTTCGAAACGGAACAAGCAGCTCCCCTGTGTTGTCAAAAGCCATATATCCATGCATCATTGCAGAAAAACCAATAGAACCGATTTTGCGAATGGTGATGCCATAATTTCGTTCAACATCATTCTTCATTTCACTATAAGCTGTTTGCAACCCAGTGATAATATCTACTAAGTTGTACGTCCAAAATCCATCTTCCAAGCGGTTTTCCCACTCATAACTTCCAGATGCGATTGTTTCAAAACTGCTATCAATCAACACTGCTTTAATACGTGTGGATCCGAATTCAATTCCAAGCGATGTTTCTCCCTCAGTTATCGCCTGCTTGATGTTTACTTGATTCGCTTTCACGTTATCCCCCCTCTGATAGCGATTTCAATATTATTCGAAAGAAGGCATTCCCCTTTTCGCTTAACTTAATTACAGACTTAGTATATTTTTTGTACGTACATTTGTCAATCGATAATATAATATGTTCATATAAATATCACAACGATATTTATATTCTTTTTCTCTTCATGCTTATAATAAAAAGTATTTGTATAACATGAAATTTAAAGAAAAAAATTAGAATTACTTATTCATTTTCACGAAAATAAGGTGAAATCTTTTCATTCATTGAAAGCCATGATAAAATATGTCCACACAAATCATTCAATTAAAAAAATTAGAATGCGAACAACTATGAAAGAAGTGAGTGAAATGAAACCAAAGTATAAGGTCATCATTAATGATATAAAAAGTAAAATCCTTTCAGGAGTTTACAGGGTAGGAGAACAAATTCCTACTGAATCCGCCATACAAGAAGAATACAAAGTCAGCCGGCACACTGTTCGAAAGGCGATTTTAGAGCTGGCGAACGAGGGGTTTTTAAGAAGTGAAAAAGGGTCTGGCACTTATGTAAGTAATCAGTATCAATCAAAACCTGGAGGGAATTCCAATAATAAAATAATCGGTGTAATTACGACCTACATTTCAGATTACATTTTCCCCTCAATTATTCGCGGAATTGAAGGGAGATTGAATGAGGCTAATTATTCGTTACTATTAGCTAGTACAAATAATGATGTCGAACAAGAAAAAAAAGCTTTGGAAATGATGTTGTCATTTGGCGTCGATGGTTTAATTGTTGAACCTACGAAAAGTAATCTATACAATCCGAATATTGCTTACTATTTATCGTTTAAGGAACAGGATATTCCTTTCATCATGATCAATGCTTATTATGAAGAATTAGATGTTCCTTTTCTTTGTCTCGATGATGTGCAGTCCAGCTATCTCGCAACAAAAGAATTAATATCAAAAGGACATACACAAATTGGTCTCATTTCAAAAATGGATGATTTACAAGGAAAGTATCGAATGAAGGGGTATATAAAAGCGCTTGGTGAAGCCAAATTACGATTTCAACCAGAGCATGTGCTTTCGTACAATACAGAGACGAAGCTGGAACTATACACAAACCTGAAGAAGTTTCTAAATGAAAAGAGAGACGTGTTGACTGCAATTGTTTGCTATAACGACGAAGTAGGGTTGGAAGTAGCAAATGTATGCAGACAACTTAATATTTCTGTCCCGGACAAATTGTCAATTATTGGACAGGACAATTCGTATATTGCCAAAAATGCGAATATCAAACTAACAACATTGACACATCCTCAAGAACAAATGGGACACGATGCAGCTGATTGGGTCATCAAGAAATTGCAAGGAAAGAAAGACTTACCAAACGAAACCTACTATCAGCCTGTGTTAATTGAAGGTGAAACCGTAAAAGAGTTAGATGTACAATAATCTTGGTGTGATCAAGGAAAACCCAGTCCATGTGCACTAAAGGCGTGAACGCGGACTGGGTTGTTTTACTCTGTTATTAATTAAGCAGCAGAGAATTTTCATGTATTTGACGCTTACTCCAAAAAGAAAGCGAAAATCTCACCGATACGGGAAAAAGCTTGTATCACAAGAAAGTAGCCTAGCATTTAAAAATGAACCTGTGTAAAGTTTATCTGGCATGCTCTTTTTCTGCAGCATTCTTCGTTGTCTTGCAGAATGGCTCTATTCTTGATAGGCATGTGGTGATATCCCTAGAATTGGGCGCAGGTCGATTTCACTCCCGTTCATGTTTGCTGATCCATACATCCGTTACTTCCCCTGCCTCATCTTCGTCGATGATGAAAGAACCGTTGCTGTACCGGTCATGAAGCTTGATATCTTTGACAAGCATCTCCTCTGTGATGCCTTTTTCGGTTTGAAGCGTGATTTGAGCATGATATGAGCATGCGAGCAGCCCGGTGATGCGGTGAGGTTTTTTCTTCAATTCCCTCAGCATGAGAACCCCTCGTTTCGCCCGTGACGTTTTTTCAAATTCGGTGCGGTTCATCCGCTTAATAGATCCGCGCTGGGTCACGAGCACAAGCACATCCGATTCTTCTAAAACCTGCCCGCTGGCGACAAAGTCGCCGTCTTTCAAATTGACGCCTTTGACACCGGCCGCCCTTGCGCCGACGACGCTGACCTCATCTTCTGAGAACCACAGACCGTAGCCGGAATGTGTCGCGATAAACAAATCTTTCGTTCCGTCCGTTACATGAACATCAACCACTTCATCGTCGCCTTTTAAGTTAAGAGCGACCAATGCTTTTGAATAGCGCTGTGCTTTATACTGCATCAGCTGAGTTCTTTTCGCCATTCCGTTTTTCGTAAAGAACAGCAGGTATTCAGATTCGGTAAACTCTCTGACAGGGATCGCCTTGACGATGGATTCATCGCTGTCGATCGATATGATATTCGTGATGTGCTGACCCAAGTCTTTCCATCTGATATCAGGAAGCTGGTGAACCGGACAATACACATAGCTTCCTTTATTTGTAAATAAGAGCAGTACGTCTGTCGTATTCATTTCCAGCTGACAGAGCAGACGGTCGGTATCTTTCATGCCGAAGTCCTGGCCGTTTGATGCAGCAAAAGACCGCTGGCTCGTTCGTTTAATATAACCGTCTTTCGTCACGGTCACATAAACGTCTTCAGACGCCACCATCACTTCAAGATTGATTTTGATTTCTTCAATTTTCTCCTCGATGACAGAGCGCCTTTGACCGGCATAGGTTTTTTTCACCTTTTTCAAGCTGTCTTTGATCACTTTCAAGAGTTTCTTGTCATTGGAAAGGATCTCTTCCAGCTCTTTGATCTTCTGGTCGAGTTCTTTTGCTTCTTCCTGGAGAGCCGTAATATCTGTGTTTGTCAGCCTGTACAGCTGCAATGAAACGATCGCTTCAGCCTGCGGCTCTGTAAATGCGAACTTTTCGATCAGATTGTTTTTGGCATCGCGCTTGTCATTGGAGGAGCGGATCGTCGCAATGACTTCATCCAAAATGGACAGTGCTTTCATCAATCCTTCTACGATATGATGCCTTTCCTTCGCTTTTTTCAGCTCATACTGAGAACGGTTGGTGATGACTTCTTTTTGGTGGCCGATATAAGCGTCCAAAATTGATGTGAGATTCATCAACATCGGTCTTCTGTTATGAATAGCCACCATGTTAAAGTTGTACGGAATCTGCAAATCCGAGTTTTTGTACAAGAAATTTAAAATACCTTGTGCATCCGCTTCTTTTTTCAGCTCAATCACGATTCTGAGTCCTGTCCGGTCGGTCTCGTCACGGACTTCGGAAATCCCTTCGACCTTCCGTTCAATCCTGAATTCGTCCATTTTTTTCACTAAATTCGCTTTGTTGACTTCAAACGGAATTTCAGTAATGACAATTTGCTGGCGGCCGCCTCTGATGGTTTCGATCTCGGCTTTGCCCCTGATGATGATTTTACCTTTTCCGGTTTCATAGGCTTTTTTTATGCCTTCTTTACCCTGAATGATTCCTCCGGTCGGAAAGTCCGGTCCTTTTACGAGCTCCATGAGGTCATCCACACTGCAGTTCGGCGAGTCAATCCGCCTTATCACGGCATCGATCACTTCCCCGAGATGATGCGGCGGAATGTCAGTCGCATACCCGGCGGAAATCCCTGTCGATCCGTTGACAAGCAGGTTCGGGAACATCGCCGGAAGGACGACGGGCTCCTTGCTTGTATCATCAAAGTTTGGCACAAACTCGACCGTTTCTTTGTCAATATCTCGCAAAAGCTCTGAAGCGATCGCTGCGAGCCTTGCTTCTGTATAACGCATCGCAGCCGGCGGATCACCGTCGATGCTTCCGTTGTTACCGTGCATTTCAACCAGCACGTTGCGAACCTTCCAGTCCTGGCTCATCCGCACCATCGCTTCGTAGACCGAACTGTCTCCATGAGGATGATAGTTCCCGATTACATTACCGACCGTTTTTGCGGCCTTGCGGAAATTCTTATCGTGCGTGTTCCCTTCCGCATGCATGGCGTATAGGATTCTTCTTTGAACAGGCTTCAGGCCGTCCCTGGCGTCAGGGAGCGCCCGATCCTGAATAATATATTTGCTGTATCGGCCGAAACGGTCGCCGATCACGTCTTCCAATGGTAAATCATGATAAATCTCTGGCTGTGCCATTTATTTAAACCTCCTCAGCGACCGATAAATTCTCGTTTTCTAAAATGTTGCTTTCTTCATCAAGTCCGAAAGCGACATTTTTCTCAATCCATTTTCTTCTCGGCTCAACTTTGTCGCCCATCAATGTCGTCACGCGCCTTTCCACACGGGCTGCGTCATCGATTTTAACCCTGACAAGCGTTCTTGATTCGGGGTTCATTGTCGTTTCCCAAAGCTGGTCAGCGTTCATTTCGCCGAGACCTTTATAGCGCTGAATCGTATATCCTCTTCCGACTTTTTTGAGGACGTCGTCCATTTCTTCATCAGACCAAGCATATTCAATGATTTCTTTTTTGCCAGACCCTTTGCTGACTTTATAGAGCGGCGGCAGCGCGATAAACACTTTTCCGTGCTCGATCAGCGGCTTCATATAGCGGTAGAAAAAAGTCAGGAGCAGCACTTGGATATGAGCGCCGTCTGTATCCGCATCTGTCATGATGATGACTTTGTCGTAATTGATGTCCTCAATGTCAAAATCAGCGCCGACCCCTCCGCCGATCGCATGAATAATCGTATTGATCTCTTCATTTTTAAAAATATCGGCCAGCTTCGCTTTTTCCGTATTGATAACCTTTCCGCGGAGCGGCAGGACAGCCTGGAATTTCCGGTCTCTTCCCTGCTTTGCTGATCCTCCGGCAGAGTCACCCTCCACGAGATACAATTCGTTTTTGGACGGATTCCTTGATTGTGCAGGCGTCAGCTTGCCGGAGAGCGTCGCTTCGGATTTCTTTCTTTTCTTTCCGCTTCTTGCCTCTTCTCTTGCTTTTCTCGCAGCTTCTCTTGCCTGGGAGGCTTTAATCGCTTTTTTGACGAGCAATGTTGCCGTTTCCCTGTTTTCTTCAAGGAAATATGCGAGCTGCTCGGAGACGATCGCATCAACGGCTGATCTTGCTTCACTCGTGCCGAGCTTTCCTTTTGTCTGTCCTTCAAATTGAAGAAGCTCTTCTGGAATCCGGACGGAAACGATGGCTGACAGGCCTTCCCGGATGTCCGTTCCTTCAAGGTTTTTGTCCTTTTCTTTTAAAAGGGCCACCTTTCTCGCATATTCGTTGAATGCTCTTGTCATCGCCGTTTTCGCACCGGACTCATGGGTTCCTCCGTCCTTTGTTCTGACATTATTGACGAATGACAGGATGTTTTCGGAATAGCCGTCATTAAATTGAAACGCAAAGTCCACCTCGATGCCGTTGTGCTCCCCTTCAAATGAGACCACTTCAGAAAGCGCGTCTTTCTCCTCATTTAAATAAGCGACAAAAGCTTCGATTCCGTTTTCGTATAAAAACGTTTCTTTTGTTTGATCGCGTTCATCGATCAATTCGATTTTTAATCCTTTTAACAAAAAGGCTGATTCTCTCAGACGCTCTGAAAGCGTTTCAAAGTTAAAAGTCGTTGTGCTGAACATCGTAGGATCAGGCTTGAAATGAATCAGGGTGCCGGTCTTTTTGGTCGTTCCGATTTTATCAAGGGATGTCACCGGTTTGCCGCCGTTTTCAAAACGCTGCCTGTAAACATTTCCGTCCCGCTCAATTGTGACTGTCAGCCACTCAGACAGGGCGTTTACAACGGATGCACCGACGCCGTGCAGCCCCCCGCTCGTTTTATAGCCGCCTTGGCCGAACTTTCCTCCGGCATGCAGCACTGTCAAAATAATTTCGGGAGTCGGTTTGCCCAGCTTATGCATTCCTGTTGGCATTCCCCGGCCTCTGTCTTGCACCGATATGCTGTTATCTTTATGTATCTTTACTATAATATGATTCCCATGGCCCGCAAGGACTTCATCGACGGAATTATCGACGATTTCATATACGAGATGGTGCAGGCCCCGGCTGTCTGTCGAACCGATGTACATACCGGGGCGTTTTCTGACCGCTTCAAGGCCTTCGAGCACCTGTATGGAATCATCATTATAGTCAAATTGCTGTTTCTTAACCAAATGCATAAACCCCTTTCAAAAATCAAACATTGCTTATAAAGAATAATACACACTCTGTCATGTAAAGCAAAGTATTATCCGATTCTTTTCCAATCGCTTCAAGCATTGTCGGGAAAATGTTAAAATGAAAGCCGTTTTTTTGCACAGCCGTCATTTTACACGATTCGTCCCTTGGAGGACAAGGCTTTTCCACCAGCAATTGGAAAATCATTCTTAAAAAAACTGTCCAAGACTTATTGTAGCCGTTTTTCACAGCAATTCGCAAACATATTCTCGCATAAAAAAGACAAAAACCCTTGAATAAACAAGGATTTTTGTCTTTTTTATGCCGATTTTGTTAACGCGTGTGCCACTTTTATACACAAATCCATAATCACCGTATAGCCTTTTTCGCTCAGAAGCCGATAAGCTTCTTCGTTGACAAGCCCCTGCTGCGCCCAAAACACATCTGCGTCTATCTCCAAGAATTCCTTTGCGACATCGCGCAGATGTTCGGATCTTCTGAACACATTGACGATATCGACATGTCCTTCAATGTCTTTTAATGATGCCACAGCCTTGACGCCCAGCGCCTCATCTATGGACGGATTGACAGGGATGATGTCATATCCCGCGTCCTGCATCGCTTTTGATACCATGTACGATGTTCTTTCAGGATTGTCGGACAGGCCGACTACCGCGATTCGTTTACTGTTTTCAAGAATGCTTTTGATTTCCTGTTTAGAAGGGTTTTCCATGGCGATCACTCCTTTTACGTTCAGTTTACACGAAATCAAAGGCGATAATCAAAATTTTCATATGATTAGGGCGCATTATCTTGTATGATATATACGGTACTTCTAAAGAAAAGCCGTCATGAAAAGCGCCTCTCATGTTAAAATAAAGAGAAGGGATCATCTAAAAAGGAGAAATGAAATGTTAATTGCTTTATTATTTGTTTTAGCCTATCTACTCGGCAGCATTCCGTCCGGCTTAATTGTCGGAAAGGCCGCCAAAGGAATCGACATCAGGGAACACGGCAGCGGCAATCTTGGCGCCACCAATGCATTCCGGACACTTGGGGTGAAAGCCGGCTCCATCGTGGTGGCTGCGGATATTTTGAAAGGGACGCTCGCCGCCTTTCTGCCCACCATCCTCCACATCGGCGTACACCCTTTGTTGGCCGGTGTAGCCGCAGTCATCGGGCATATGTTCCCTGTGTTCGCCAAATTTAAAGGCGGAAAAGCTGTCGCTACTTCCGGAGGCGTATTGCTTTGCTATCAGCCTTTTCTGTTTCTCACAATGATTGCGGTGTTCTTTCTGTTTTTGTATATCACAAAATATGTATCGCTTTCTTCCATTTTAACCGGCTTGTATACAACGGTTTACAGCCTGTTTACGAAAGATCTTTTATTGGTGGCAGTCGTCGCCTTTCTAACGGCGTTTGTCGTATACAGACACAGGACGAACATTAAACGCATTATGGATAAAACCGAGCCCAAAATCAAGTGGATGTCCGGCAAAAAATGAGCCTATCCGAAAAACATTATATTTTCATGATCGGACAAAATCGTTATATACTATAAATAGATTCAGCATGCTTTGAAACAAATGATGAAGGAGTGCTTGCCCGTGAATTTGAAAATTAATGAAGAGGCGCTTAAATGGTATAAGGACGAGCTTGATTTAAAAGAAGGAGATCAGGTTCGCTTCTTTGTCCGTTACGGAGGCTGCAGCAATGTTCAAAAAGGCTTCTCCCTTGGGGTTTCAAAAGATGAGCCGCAGCAAATCGGTGTGAGCGCGGAAAAAGACGGCATTACGTTTTTCGTTGAAGAAAGCGATGTATGGTATTTCGACGGCCATGATCTGCTTGTCACCTATAACGAATCTTCGGAAGAGCCTGTTTTTGAATATCAGTAAAAAAGAGCATTTTATAAAGCTTGCAGAGAAACTCTTGTTTTTCTGCAAGTTTTTTTATTTTTCATCTTAATTAAAGTACCGAAAAAAGCCTTCCAACACATAGACTGGCTCGCCTGAGTGTGCGGCAGCTGCACACCGTACGCTGCGTACACCTCCCGAATAACCGAGTGAGTATAGATTCTGTATATCTAAAATGCAGTTCGTCTAAAATAAACCGGCAAGGATTTTCCCATATTATACAGAGTCATTGAGATCGAGGTGTTTGACATGGTTTACGGTGTGAAAACCTTTATTTTGCTAGCTGTTTTTCTGATCTTTTATTTAACGGACCGAAGAAGGATCATCAACGGTTTTTTATTCAATCTATTTTTTTGTTCATTTCTTGTTCTATCCTACTATCTGGCATACGTTGTCGGAATCGGTTTTTTCAGACTGTTCGTCATTGTACCGCTGCTGATCTTTTTCTTTATCCTAACGTTTGGTCTATTTGCTTTAATGATCGGGTTATTTCTGAATGCGAGAATTCTTATCAAAAGAGAAGGACGGCGATTGTCTAATTGTTTGACTTTAATTTCCGGGTTAGGCATTATCATATTTTTCCTATTATCCGTGATTGACCCCGCTCGTTTTTTATCGCCAAATGTTCAGCCATTGTTTGCGGAATCATCGCTTATTACGATCTATTTCTTTTTTCATTTAACAAATTTCTTAACAGCTTATTTTCTATATCAATTTAACAGACCGAAGCTTAATCAGGATTACATCATCGTTCTCGGGAGTGGATTAATTAACGATACAGTACCCCCGCTTTTAGCAAGCAGGATCAATAAGGCTGTCGATTTTTATTTGAAACAGACAGCTGTTGCTTCTCCGCCTAAAATCATTTTCTCCGGCGGGCAAGGACCTGATGAAAATCTTTCTGAAGCCGAAGCTATGCAAAGATATGCTATAAAAAAAGGGATACCTGGAGAGCACACTTTGAAAGAAGACCGTTCTGTAAATACATATCAAAATATGCTTTTCTCCAAACAACTGATGGACTCATTAACAGACGGCAAATATAACAGCATCTTCACAACAAACAATTTCCATCTGTTCCGTGCCAGCCTATATGCAAAACGAGCAGGCTTGAAAAGCGATGGCATCGGTTCAAAGACCGCTTTTTATTATTGGCCGAACGCCATGATCCGTGAATATATCGCTGTTGTGGTGATGAATCGTAAACGGCATAGCATTGTCGTGGGAACTATATTGGGTATTTCTATCCTTTTGACCGCATTTAATTTTTTCATTGATTAAAAAATGGCAGTCTCAATTGATTATGATGGGTATTTTCGAAGGACATCTTCACCAAAAAGGTGTCTTTTTGCTTGGAAAATATAATTTCACTGCACTGATGCTTCAAATATATTTTTAATAGTCAGCATAACAGCGATTGATAGAATGGAAAACGATTTTCCCCCTATTTCGCAAAAACCTCCCCTTCTTTTATCTGCAACAAGCCACAACTGAAAAGTGATTTTCTCAAATGCTAAAGCCTCAATTTACCCTTATCAGATCTAATGGTGAACAGGTTCTTTTTTCTCAATGCTTCTCCCTGCTTCAAGTAGCTGTTTTTTTGGTGCGCTTGGACTTTAAATGCTTACAACAGTGAAAGGAATATGTAAGATAAATCAATGGTTTCGTTTGGAGGTTTTATATATGATGGGTTCGAGGTGATAAAAGATGAAATGGTTTTTAGGGATTTTAACGGTAGGACTGATGATTTTGGCCGGGGGCTACTTTTTATATTCCGGATATTATTCAACGGAAGATTATTACGTCAAAATTACAACAGATCCAAAAGTCGTTAAAGAAAAAACAAGTGATGGATACACATATATAAATTATAACTATGATGTTACGGGTTATGATAAAGATGGAAAACCCAAAAACCTAAAACTCTCTTCTCAGGAAAAAATGCAGAAAGGTCAGTATTATATTATTCATTGGGAAGACAGAAGGGAAATCATATCCAGCAAAGAAAAAGCAAGCGAGAAGCAAATAGATCAGGACATCATGCACAAATTAAACAATCAAAGTCAATGAGACGCTTACTCTGCTCCCTAAAACTTCTTGTTTTAGGGACTTTTTCACGAAAAATAAAATGACTGCGGCCTTATCAAGGCATGAAAAACACTAAGGTACGACATCATTGAAACTAAAGATATCGTTCCGACTTTTTCTCCTTCAATGTTTGCTCATCAGGATGAAACAAGCAAGGACAATGCTTGCTTGTTTCAAGGGTGTCCGGGTATCTCTAAAACACCGGATTATTCGAGCCTGAAACGCTTGATATGGCTTGAGAGCTTTTCTTGTTTTAAAATCTCGATCTGCTTCTCTCCCAATAAATCAAAGTGAGGAAATTTGCTTCTTTTATGGATCCACTCTTTTTTCAGTCCGTACTGTTTGCCCCACTCTGCAAGCTTATCAATGTTGCCGCATCCGGCTTTTGTCACGGTATTGACATCCGGATACCTGTCATCGAGCCAGTAATGCGTGAGGAACGCAACTTCGCCGTTTAAAACGGCGCGCTTCCATTCGTTCAGCTCGTTTCTTTTAATACCGAATGCCATTACTTTTTGGCCTCTTCATAAGCTTCATGCCACTTTGGATAAAGCTTACGGAACTGAACCGGTTTGAAGCTGTCCCCGTCAACGCAAATATGGGACGATGTGGCCTTCACAGCGGTTTCACCAGCGGAATTGAAGATTTCATACCCATATACCGTTTTAAAGCCATTATATTCTTCAATCCATGTATGTACCGTCGCGGTTTCACCGTAGCGAAGAGGTTTGACGTAGCGGACATTGATATCCACGACAGGCGACAGGATGCCGTCTTTCTCCATTTCGGCGTAAGAGAAGCCGAGTTCTTTAATTAAAGCCGTCCGTCCAACCTCCATCCAAATCAAATAATTGGCGTGATAGACGACCCCCATTTGGTCTGTTTCGGCATAGCGGACTTCTATTTCTTTTTTTGAGACGTACAAATTCCTCTACTCCCTTTTCACAATATATATAATCCAATCTTAGCATATAGAATGGGCAAAAACACGACAGACGGCTTCATGCAAAAAAACCAGGTCGCCCTGGTTTATTGATGATATCCGTTTTCGCGGTCTTCCGCCTCGTCATGGATTTCATTGCGCATCGCCTCAATGCTCTCATTTCGGCGTTGATTTTTTTCGCGGATCTGCTCCTGTTCCGCCTGGTTGGCAAAAGACAGCTGCTCCTCAGACTCCTCGATATTTTCGATTGTGTTCTGCACCATGTCTTGAAGCTTCTCCACGTTGTCTGATCTGTCATCCGGATGATGTTTTTGGTGTGTCATGCGGGTCTCTGCCTCCTTTTCTTCTTTACTCGCCTTTTGTCTGCATAATGATCGGCGTTTCTCCTGATTTATCATGCATCTTTTTTCCTTTGTTGCGCTTATATTCTACCGGTTTTGTCCCAAGATGGCTCGGGGCAAATTTAGACTGTTTGTCATGTTCCCTCGGCATGTCTATCCCTCCTTTTCAGCATTAGGATTCTCAAAAAGGAGCGTAAACATGAATCGATTTTTAAAAAGTCACTTCAGCTTAAATTTCTCTTCAAGCTTATCTTCCAGCCGATCAAGAAACTCCTGGTTGGTCATGAGCTCCTTTTTGTTTTCCAAGACAAGTTCTTCAAATGTCCGCCTTTTCGTTTTTTTCATGTTGAATCACCTCCAGCTTGTTTTCATTTTCACCATTTTTTGGGCGATATAAGCAAAAAAGCCGGGATTTTTTATAATCCCAGCTTTTCTTCCATATTCTTTTTCGACATCGTCCCAAGGACGATATCTTGAATCATTCCGTTTTCATCAATAATAAATGTTGTCGGATACGAAAAAATCTCGTATTTCGCATTGATGCCCGTGCGATCTAAGACGATAGGGAAATGTAAACCGTGCCTTTCGGCAAACGTTTTGACCGACTCTTCGTTTTTCTCGGAAGAGGTAAAGTTGACGGCCAAAACGGCAATGTCCTGATTTTCGTTTTGGAGTTCTTCCATTGCAGGCATTTCTATTTCACACGGTTTACACCAGGTGGCCCAAAAATTTAACAGCACTTTTTTTCCTTTAAAGTCTGATAAAGATACATCGTTTCCATCCTTTAAAGACGGAAGCGTAAAATCAGGCGCCTTGTCTCCTTTCGCAATGCCGATTTCGGCTTCCTTTTGCCCTGTGAAGTTCCATACCGCAAGACCGGCCAAAACGAAAAGAAACGCGGCAGCCAGCAATTTTTTCATCATCGGCATCCTCCAATTCAGGATCACGCTGAAAAAAGAAGAGAAAGCTAAAGGCTTTCTCTCCTCATTCAATTACTGTTTCATTTTATTGCGGAGCACCATTTGCAGGATTCCGCCGTGACGGTAATAATCGATTTCTACTTCGCTGTCAAAGCGTACAACAGCTTCAAACGACTTGACTGTGCCGTCTTCGGCAATCGCTTTGACTCGAACGAGATCCCGCGGGCGAACCGTCTCACTCACGTCAACTTCAATCGTTTCTTTCCCGGTCAAACCGAGCGTTTCAGCGTTTTCTCCCTCTTTAAATTGAAGCGGAAGAACGCCCATCAGCACAAGGTTGCTTCTGTGAATTCTTTCAAAGCTTTCTGCAATGACGGTTTTGATGCCGAGCAGATTTGTTCCTTTTGCCGCCCAGTCGCGGGAAGAACCCATTCCGTAGTCTTTTCCGGCAATGACGACCAGACCTGTGCCGTCTTCTTTATACTTCATGCAGGCATCGTAGATGGACATTACTTCTCCGGTCGGCCAATACGTTGTATAACCGCCTTCTGTACCCGGAGCGATCTGGTTTTTGATTCTGATGTTGGCGAATGTTCCCCTCATCATGACTTCATGGTTTCCGCGTCTTGAACCATATGAATTGAAGTCTCTAGGAGAAACGCCTTTTTCCTGCAGATATTTTCCGGCTGGCGTGTCTTTGCCGATCGCTCCCGCAGGAGAAATATGGTCTGTCGTGACAGAATCTCCGAATTTACCGACAATGCGCAAGCCTTTAAGCGGTTCAACCGTACCAGGCTCAACTGACATGTTTTCAAAGAACGGCGGGTTTTGAATGTAAGTGGATTCTTCATCCCATTTATACAGGGCTTCATCCGTTGTTTCAATCGCATTCCAGCGTTCATTGTCATCAAACACGCGCTCATATTCTTTTCTGAACAACTCAGGAGTAACGGTTTGCTTCACGACGGAGTTGATTTCGTCCATCGTCGGCCAAATATCGTTGAAGTATACGTTTTGACCGTCTTTTCCGACGCCGATCGGTTCGTTTTTCAGGTCAATATCTACCGTGCCCGCCAATGCATAGGCTACGACAAGCGGCGGAGACGCCAGGTAGTTTCCTTTGACAAGCGGATGAATCCGGCCTTCAAAGTTACGGTTTCCGGAAAGGACAGACGTAATCAGCAGGTCGTTTTCGGCAACCGCTTTTTCGATTTCAGGCGCAAGCGGTCCGGAGTTCCCGATACATGTCGTACAGCCGTATCCGACGATGTTAAATCCAAGCTCGCGCATATATGGAAGCAGGCCTGAATTGACTAAGTAGCCTGTTACGACTTTTGAACCCGGAGCCAGGGATGTTTTCACATAGTTCGGTACTTTCAATCCCAGTTCAACCGCTTTTTTAGCGACAAGGCCCGCACCGATTAAGACATAAGGGTTTGATGTATTTGTGCAGCTGGTGATCGCCGCAATCGCAATCGCACCCGTTTTCATGACGGCTTCTTCGCCGTTTTCAAGCTTAAATTTGATTTCTTTGTCAGCCTCACTCGCGTTTAAACCGAATCCCTGGTTCCCTGCAGGGCTTGCCAAATGCTTGTGGAATGTCTCTTTCATGTCAGTCAGCGGAATGAGATCCTGAGGACGCTTCGGACCTGAAAGATTCGCTTCAACTTTTGACAAGTCAATTTCAACGATATCGGTAAATACGGGATCTTCCTGATCAGGCGTGTAGAACAATCCGTTTTGACGGCAATATTCTTTCACCACATTGATATGTTCTTCATCACGGCCTGTTAAACGCATGTATTCCAATGCTTCCTCATCAACAGGGAAGAAACCGCAAGTCGCGCCGTATTCAGGAGCCATATTTGCGATTGTCGCACGGTCTGCAAGCGGAAGTTCTGCAACACCCGGTCCGAAGAATTCGACGAACTTTCCGACCACGCCTTTTTCACGCAGCACCTGTGTTACTTTAAGCGCCAAGTCCGTCGCCGTCGTGCCGTTCGGCAGCTTTCCGACAAGCTTCGCTCCGATTACTTCAGGTACAGGGAAATATGAAGGCTGGCCGAGCATGCCCGCTTCAGCTTCAATTCCGCCGACGCCCCAGCCGAGAACGCCGATTCCGTTGATCATCGTTGTATGGGAGTCAGTACCGACAAGCGTGTCAGGATAAGCGACAATCTCGCCGTCTTCTTCCACAGCATGGACAACGTTTGCCAAATACTCAAGGTTCACCTGGTGAACAATACCTGTAGCAGGGGGAACAGCCTGATAGTTATTAAACGCTTTCTTAGCCCAGCTTAAAAATTTGTAACGCTCTGCATTTCGTTGGAATTCAAGGTCCATATTAATTGTCAATGCATCTTCCGTACCCGCTTTGTCAACTTGTACGGAGTGGTCGATGACAAGGTCTACCGGTATTTCAGGATTGATTTTATCCGGATCTCCGCCGACTGAAGCCATCGCTTTTCTTAATGAAGCAAGGTCTACAACGGCTGGAACGCCGGTAAAGTCCTGCAAAATAACGCGGGATGGTTTGAAAGGAACGTCAATATCCTTTAATTCGGCAGTGCCCCATTTTGCCAAGTTTTCAACGTGTTCCTTTGTAATGACTCTCCCGTCTACTTGACGAAGAACGGATTCGAGCAAAACTTTAATGGAATAAGGAAGTTTTGATACGTTTCCGATTCCTTGATCCTCTAATGCTTTTAAAGAATAATAGCTGTACGTTTTGCCTTGTACTGTAAACGTTTTTCTTGATTGAAAAGCGTCTTTTTTTGCGACTTGTTGCTGATTCGCCATTTCTCCAAAATCCCCCTTTAAAGATCAAGATCATACGCCAGAAAAATCGGCATATTTCACCACAATTTTCTCACAATTTAATCTTAAAACAATTTTAAACATAAGTAAATATCAATGTTTTTATTAAATTCAATAAGAATGCCTTATATAAGGAAAAAAGTTTATTTTACTGGAAATACATTTTTTTATACAATACACCCGCTAAGGCTATACTACAGTCTGAGGTGATCGAAATTGGCCAAACGAAAAGCAAATCATGTCATCAATGGAATGAACAATGCTAAACGCCAAGGAAACGGCGCGGGATATATTGAAGATGACCAGCATATTCTCACTGAGGCGGAACGCCAAAACAACAAAAAACGGAAGACCAATCAATAAATCCTAAAAATCCTTCATGAATGGCTTAGGAGGTTAAGACATTGACAAATAAAAACGACGGCAAAGATATGCGCAAAAACGCACCGAAAGGAGCTCAGCCTGGGCAGCCAGAGCCTTTGAGCGGAAGCAAAAAAGTTAAAAACCGGAACCATACGAGACAAAAACATAATTCCAGTCACGATATGTAACATTTTCCGCGTCTTTCACGGCGCGGTTTTTTACTTACCTCTCTGGCGATGCAACCCCCTTCGAATCGCCTCCTTCACATGAATTCACAGCTGTGCATAATCTAACGGTAAGGCTAGGTATGGAGGAATGATCAAATGACAAATACAAAACGTTTCGATTCCGCAGATTTTGATAAAGAATGGATGAAACAGTTTGTTGACGACCCTTTTCTCCTCTATGATGAGACTTTTCCGATCGACCTTTATGAAACGAGCACTGAATATATAATCGAAGCAGATTTAAGCCGCTTGAATGCCCGGCACCTTGACATGACGTTTTCCGGCTACGATTTCAAGCTTGCGGTTAAAACCGATGAACAGCATTACGAAAAATCGCTGATGCTTCCTTTCTTTTTGAATGACAAACAGATCGAAGCGGAATGCGAGAACAGCATTCTTGCAGTTAAAATCAATAAGGAAGCAAGCCAAGATGAAGTTTCGCTTTCATTTCATATTCCTTTTATATCATACATGCACAACAAGCAGAACCCGGACAGCGCGTAAAACACTTTGCCATCCGGGTTTTTTTTCCGTTCGTTCGTCAAATATCCGCTAGCAATTCTCTATGGCCGATTAGGGAATTGCTATACAATAGATTATGTTCTAGCACCTCTTTTGATCAGGCCGGTGTCCCATTTTATATTATTTTTTCTATGTTCTTCTAAAACGCCTTCATGTAAAATAGGTTATAGACAAAGGAGTGATGAGAGATGCTGGAAGGATGGTTTTTATGGCTGATGCTCGCTTGGATCGTCATCATGATCGTCCTCTTGTCAATCGGCGGTTTTTTCATGTTTCGCAAATTTTTAAAAAGGCTGCCTAAAGAAGATGGGAAATCTGAGCTGGACTGGCAGGATTATTATATTGAACAGACAAGGCATTTGTGGAATGAAGAAGAAAAAGAACTGCTTGAAGAATTAGTTTCTCCCGTACCCGAACTGTTTCGCGATGTAGCAAAAGCGAAAATCGCCGGAAAGATCGGAGAACTCGCATTAAAGGAAAAAGCAGGTGCAATCGACCGGGATTTAATCGTCAGAGGCTATATTATGGCCACACCGAAAAAAGACCATAAGTTCCTCGTAAAGCGTTTAAAAGAAAAGAACATTGATCACTCTTCCTATCAAGAGCTTTTTAAATAAACAAAACCTTTCCTGAAAGAAGGAAAGGTTTTGTTTTAATTGACCTGTATGTGATTTGACGCTTCAATCTGGCTTGAAAGCTTTCTGAACGATAAAAACATGGCAATCCGCCAAGGAACGATCATCCCGAAAGCCAGAATCCAAAACATTCCGCTCAGTGCGCCGTAATCGATCGTTGTGCTTAATATGCTCTTCATCGCGATCCGGATGACGAGCAGCGCAATTAAAATAAACACAAACGATTTGGAGCGTTTAATATAGATTTTATCATCGCGGATTTCAAATTTTGAGGTTTTAATTAAGAAAATAGAAAAGATCATGCCCACTGTGAGAGCTTCCAAAAATTCGGCACCGGTCACGTGGAACATCGGAAATAAAAACATGAGAGCACCGGTGCTCATAAAAATCGGAGGCAGTATAATTTTTTTGGCCGTAGCCGGTTTTTCAGATGACTTGATTCTGACAGCCATGACAATGACGGCCATCACGACGGCAAGTATAGATGAAACGACGATCATCATACATATCATCCCTTTTTCTAAAGCTAATTTCTCTACTTGTTACTATACTCCAAAACGAAGAAAAAAACCATGTTCAGGTTTTTCAGCTGCAAGGATTTCCGAGCACGTGGCGAATCGCTTCGACGACTTTCGTCTCCTCGAAAGGCTTGACGATAAAGTCCTTGGCTCCGGCTTCGATCGCTTCAACAACGATTCGCTTTTGCCGCATGGCCGTACACATGATCACTTTCACCTTCGGGTTCAGCTGGATCATGTCCTTTAAAGCTTCAATCCCGTTTTTCACAGGCATTGTAATATCCATGATAACCAAGTCCGGCTGCAGCTCTTGATAAAGCAAAACAGCTTCTTCCCCGTTCCCGGCTTCACCCGCGACTTGCAAGTCTTCTGTTTCAAGTATTTCTCTGATTTTATCTCTCATAAATTTTGCATCATCAACAATTAAAACCCTTGTCATACTCCCCTCCAACATCATTATTCAATTTTGCTGTGAATAAGTCCTATTATAACAAAAAACCAAGGCGGTCCTTAGCCAGGTATCTAAAAGCCTCTGAAATCGCCGAACAGGCCTGACAGTACGATAATGATTTTCGTCATCCAGTCAAAGAACAGCAGGATTCCGACTGCAATCATTGCAATTCCGCCGATCTTCATGATGATGAGCTGATGCTTCCGAAGCCATTTCATCTTTGTCATGAAAAAAGACAGGAGCAGAAACGGCAGGCTGAATCCGAGCGCATAAAGCACCATATAAGGTACGGCCGACATCGGGTTCGTTCCGGCGAGTGTGATGACCGCTGCAAGAATCGGACCGGTGCAGGGCGTCCAGCCGGCGGCAAATGCCATTCCGATTCCGACAGAACCGAGCAGGCCGCCGGGCCTGTTTTTAAAATGGAGGCGCCTTTCTTTCATTAAAAATTCAGGCTTAAAAACCCCCAGTGTGACAAATCCAAAAAAGATGATGAATACCGCGCCAAGCTGCCTGATGAGCTGATGATAATCCTTAAAAAAGGACCCGACAAGCGATGTGCTGTAGCCGAGAGCCACAAAGATCATCGAAAAGCCAATCAGGAAAAAGATCGTATGTATCAGGCTCCTTTTTTGAAACATAAGTCTGTCAGAATGGATTTCACTCATGCTGACACCTGTAATATATGATAAAAAAGCGGGATACAGCGGCAGGCAGCATGGCGAAATAAACGATAGAAACCCTGCACCGAAAGCGAGAATATAGTTGATATCAGCCATCTCTTTCTCCCTTCTATTTTTTGGAATACTATGAAAGAAAATCATTTGATATGACAATTACATTTCAATTTCCTAACATATCACAAAAAAGGATGTTGATTTCACGAATTTCTTTATATAATCAATTTTGACAATTTACCCTTATCACCTTCAGAATTGAAAAGGAACCTATATATGGATATAATAACATTTAGTAGGCAACAAAAAGATGATTTTTACAGAAGAAAGGATAAATTCCTGTGATGAAAGAAAATCTGCTTCATGAAATTGAGGAAAAAAGAAAAGAGCTGCTAAAAATCGTCATGACAAACGGCATGACTTCACATATCACCATTCAGCACAGCCAGCAGCTGGATATCCTTCTTTTGGAATACCAAAAACTATCTCTCGGACATACACAATAATCATAGATCAAAATAAAAAACCCGGAAGCGGGTTTTTTATTTTATAACCATGTTCCTTCTATGTCATAATCGCATTCGTATTATTTCGTTTGATTTTCCATGGCTTTCATCATTTGATTAATTTTCTTCTGGGATGGTTTCATACCCATCTGCATCATCATCATGCGCAGCATTTGTTCATTAATTGGCGGATTTTTTTTCAAATAGTTCATCATATATTTACGAGCAATAAAAAATCCGAGTGCAACACCTGCGAGCAAAGCTAAAACGCCCACTAGGATGACAACCCATAAATCCATTTAATTTCCTCCTTCATGTTGTCTCGTATAAAGTGTACTAAACCAAACGCTATTATACAACATTTACAGTCCAAATTCTTTTTTTTATACAAAATTTCTTTCTTTCACAGGGTTCAGCCAGCCGTAACGTTTCATATTAAAATCCATCGCAAGGAAACACGGACTTACTTTCCGCAAAACCTCAAAGAATACCGTTTCGGCATCGAATGGACCCTTCGCCAAAATCTCAATATGTCGGTCTTTGATAATAAAAGAAGCGCTTCCTTTTGGAACAATCAATCTGTATACATAGTCAACTTGTGTATAGTCTTCCCGGCAGAGGTTCATTTTCATTCTTTTGTGTATATGGGCTGCGGGAATCGGTTTTGTAATGAACTCGATCTGCTTGGCGGCTAATGGAGACTTTTGATCGGGGCTCGTCCAATGATAATCGTAAAACAGCTTGAACATGACAGACTCTCTTCCAAAATAATGGCTGGCAAATTCCTCTTCTATCAAATACGTATAATAATGGCGTTCCATCACTGTCTCATCCCCCTGTATCGAAGAATATATGCTTTCTATTATACAAAAGGGGGTTAGAAATAATTGTCTGATGATGATAAAAGAAGCGACTAATTTTGTCGAAATGAAAAAAAGAGAATGATCCGCAGATCATTCTCTTTCATATGCCCGATTAGCGATTTAACAGTTTTTTCACCCGGTCAACTACATTCGCAGGCGTAAAACCGTATTCTTTCATGATCGTTTCGCCGGGAGCTGAAGCACCGAAATGGTCGATTCCGAGAATGTCCCCGTCAGTGCCGGTATATCTCTCCCATCCGAGCGGTGATCCCATTTCAATTGCGAGACGCTTTGTCACATCAGTTGGAAGAACAGCGTTTTTATATTCGGCCGGCTGCTTGTCGAAACGATCCCAAGACGGAACGCTGACAACGGATACGTCAATGCCTTCTTTTTTCAGCTCGCTTTGTGCGTCAAGCGCAAGGCCAACTTCAGATCCGCTCGCAAGCAAGATCGCTTGCGGTTTTTCGTTTTGGCTTTTCGAAACGACATATCCACCTTTTTCAACGCCTTCATAAGCTGCTTCAGGAGACTGATCGATTGTCGGCAAGTTTTGACGTGTCAACACAAGCGCAGTCGGCTGATTTTTTGATTGAAGCGCCAGTTTCCAGGCTGCTGCTGTTTCATTTCCGTCTGCAGGTCTGATGACGGACAAGTTCGGCAGCGCACGAAGTGATGCCAGCTGTTCAATCGGCTCATGAGTCGGTCCGTCTTCTCCGACGGCAATGCTGTCATGTGTAAACACATATGTGACAGGAAGCCCCATTAATGCCGCAAGACGGATCGCAGGTCTCAGATAGTCGGAGAAAACGAAGAACGTTCCGCCGAATACGCGAAGGCCACCGTGGAGAGCCATTCCGTTCAAAGCTGCTCCCATCGCAAATTCACGTACACCGAACCAAATATTTCTGCCGGCGTAATCTCTCGCTGAAAAATCTCCGCCGTTTTTGATTGTCGTTTTGTTGGAGTCGGCCAAGTCAGCGGATCCGCCAAAGAAGAACGGCACTTGTTGTGCGATTCCGTTTAATACTTCCCCAGAGGATGCACGCGAAGCAAGGCTGCTTCCTTTCTCATACGCAGGTACTTTCTGATCCCAACCTTCAGGAAGCTCGCCCTTCATCGCAAGTTCAAGCTCTTCGGCAAGTTCCGGGTGGGCTTTCTTGTATGCGGAGAACAGCTCGTTCCATTCCGCCTCTTTTTTCTTGCCCGCTTCTTTCACTGTTTCGTTAAAGTGTTCGTACACTTCAGAAGGGACATGAAAATCTTCTTCGTATGTCCACTCATACGCTTCCTTCGTTAATTTCGCCTCTTCTGAGCCAAGCGGAGCACCGTGAACGCCGGATGTTCCCGCGCGGTTTGGAGAGCCGAAACCGATCGTTGTTTTCACTTCAATTAATGTAGGCTGCTTTTCATTTTGTTTCGCTTTCTCGACGGCCGCCGTAATCTCGGCAATATTATTGCCGTCTTCAACATAAAGCACTTCCCAATTCATCGCTTCAAAACGCTGCTTCACATTTTCAGAGAATGAGCGGTTTAATTCACCGTCAAGCGAAATATCATTTGAATCATAAAGCACGATGAGACGGCCGAGTTTCAAATGTCCCGCAAGCGAAGCCGCTTCCGATGAAATTCCCTCCATCAAGTCTCCGTCACCGCAAATGCTGTATGTATAATGATCAACGACGCGATAGTCGTCACGGTTGTAAGTTTCCGCAAGGTGACGTTCAGCAAGCGCCATTCCGACAGCCATTCCGATTCCTTGGCCAAGCGGGCCTGTCGTCGCATCTACACCAGGAGTATGTCCGAATTCCGGATGTCCAGGCGTTTTGCTTCCCCATTGGCGGAAATTCTTGAGGTCTTCAATTGAAACGTCATACCCGCTTAAGTGAAGCATGCTGTACAGAAGCATTGATCCGTGTCCGGCGGACAGCACAAAACGGTCCCTGTTAAACCAATTCGGATTTTCAGGGCTGACATTCATCATTTTTGTCCAAAGCGCATAAGCCATCGGAGCAGTCCCCATCGGCATGCCGGGGTGACCGGATTTAGCTTTTTCAATCGCGTCTATGGAGAGTGTTCGTATTGTTGCGACAGATTTTAATTCAATCGTTTTCATTATGATCCCCTTCCTGTATGGACTCTACTTTCTTATCATAAATCTACCCATCGGTTTTCACAACCATTTCAGCTCAAAAGCAGTGAAAAATGACGAATCTTTGCCTTCATTTTAAATTGTAGTATATACAAAAAGGGAATACGATATCGGCGTATTCCCCAAATTAATGCAATCGGCGGTTTCTTTTTTCCTGTTTGAGCTTTTCAGGCGTCACATCATTACCTTCAGGATCAACAATCGTCACAGTTTTCAACGTGTTTTTCATAGACGCGCGGACGCCTTGAAGATATTCCTGGCGAAGCTTCTGCTGTTCTGCTTTTTCTTCGTCTGTTAAAGATCCGCTCTTTGCTTTTTTGGCAAGCTCGTTAATTCTGGCTATTTTTTCATTAGAAATCATAAGATACTCCTTTGATTCGGTATATATCCATCATACTACTAAATCCGCTTTCGTTTGACAACAGATTAGTCTGCAAGGCCGTCCTTATACTCCTGGTAGCGGCGGTGAACGGTTGCTTTTGAAATGCTGTATCCGAACCCTCTCAACACGGCTGCAATCTCCGCAAACGTCAGCTTGTTCTCCCTGAGCCTGACGATTTCTGAAAGAGGCGCTTCGATCCGCTCTCTCCCGCCGCCTTCATTGCGGTGTTTCAGATTCCTCTCCGGGCGGTAGCCGTTTTCGACCGCCTTCTTCATTCCCCGCTTAATTTTCAGGTTATGTATTTTCCGCTGGTATTCTTCGACAATGCCGACAATCTCCAAAACCATCGAATCCGCTTCGGAAAGCTCAAGTTTTCCCCGGTGAGCCAGCGTGTAGATTTGAACGCCTTCTTTATATAAACAGTGAAGAAGGGCAATTTTGGCATTCCCTCTTCCAAGTCGCGTATCATCCTGTATTAAAACTGCGTCAATGTCTGATGTTTTGATTTCCTCGAGCAGATCGAAGACGCCGTCGCGGTCCATCTCATATCCGCTCGCCTGTTCGGAAATGACGTTCACGACGTTCATCCCGTGCTCGGCGGCAAGCGACTGGAGCTCTTCAGCCTGCCGTTTTAATGAGGTTTCCTGCTGCTCCTTCGCAGTGCTTACCCTGGTGTAAATAATCGCATTCATGGAAATCCCCTCAATCATTTATTCTACAACTGCAAGCTGATATTGATCGGAGTGCTGTTTGGCTACCGGCAGGACCAAAACATCGCCCGGTTTAATAACGGAGGTCGGCAGATTGTTTTTATCGGCGACCCATTCGATGAATTTTTGTTTGTCAGCGGGTTTTCCGCCTTTGATCCGGTCGGCCAGCTCCCACAATGTATCGCCTTCCTGCACTTCTATTTTAACATATTGCTTTCTTTCTTCGATTTTACCGGCAAAAGACACAAACAGAATACAGCAGCTGATCACAGCAGTAAACAGACTGACAAAAATCAATGATTCTCTTTTCATATCCATCACCCCAGAATGTTTGTTCGGTTTTATGATTTCAGTATACATACGAACAAATGTTTCTGTCAATCGTTTTTTTCGAACCTATGTTTGTACTCAAAGGAAAAACATGCTATAATCTAGCTAAAATCGACGTTTTGAGGTGCAAAAAATGACGAAGCTATCAAAAAGACAACTTGATATTTTGCGTTTCATTAAAGAAGAAGTGAAACGCAAAGGCTATCCGCCTTCCGTCAGGGAGATCGGAGAAGCGGTCGGCCTGGCGTCAAGTTCAACGGTACACGGCCACTTGGCAAGGCTTGAAACGAAGGGATTGATCAGAAGGGATCCGACGAAGCCGAGAGCGATCGAAATTCTCGATACAGAGGAAGAAATTCACATTCCAAAAAACCAGGTTGTCAATGTCCCGGTCATCGGAAAGGTGACGGCCGGTACGCCGATTACCGCAGTCGAAAACATTGAGGAATACTTTCCGCTTCCAGACCGCCTGGCGCCGCCGGATGAGCATGTCTTTATGCTGGAGATCATGGGCGAAAGCATGATCGATGCCGGAATTCTTGATCAGGATTATGTGATAGTCAAACAGCAGAACACCGCAAACAACGGAGATATCGTCGTTGCGATGACCGAAGACGACGAAGCGACTGTTAAGCGGTTTTTCAAGGAAGAAACCCATATCCGCCTTCAGCCGGAAAACCCGACGATGGAACCGATCATCCTCCAGAATGTGACGATTCTCGGAAAAGTCATTGGCGTATTCCGCACGGTTCATTAAAAAACGGACTCATCAGCAAAACCGCCGGTCGGCGGTTTTTTTTCGCACGAAAAAACAGGCTCACATCCATACGGAAATGAAGGATGCGAGCCTGAAACAGAGGGATTGATCATATGCTTACATTACCATTATCCCCCAAACAAGTTTTCCTGTCAACAAAAATGTTTCCTTGAGGAAACATTTATCGTTGTCTCCCTTTTATCGAACGATAAACAAAATTCTCGTCCCGTCAGCGTAATCGCTCAGCCTGTTCCCGACCCAGGAGCCGGCTCCGCGGTTATCCGATGAGCTGACATATCTGACCGACGCTCCTTTTCCCCCTTCTTCACACATGGCCATCGGCCATTCGTCACGGTCAAAGCCCGGCTTAGTCGGAATCCCCTTTAATGATTCCTGACGGCGCTTATCCGCTCCAGATCTTTCAATTGTGCAGACATCTGAATGGCCCGCTTTGATCGCATCGCTTATATGAGCACCTGTTTCAGGATAGCGCGATGCCGGAAAATACAATACGTCATCATACCTTGCAGCGCCTTCGGCATGCTGAGGAGAATATGCAGCCCCTCCCGAAAGCCCAAGCAGCACCAATGCGGAAAACAGCAGATGAACCGCCCATTTTTTGATCATGACAAAAACAACCTCCTCTTGTATATGCTGGTGTCACTAACAGATTAAGAGAGAATTGTTTTTGCTTTTCGGGCTCTTTGTGAAAAAGACGTTTAGATTGTGTAAATAAACGTAAGTTAAATGCTCGGGTCATACCCGTGAAAAACTGCATGTACTTTTTGCGTCCGCTCTAAACGTATACACGGCTGCCGTAAGGAAACATGCGGCTGCCGGATATGCAAATTTTTTCATCGTTGTATTTTTTAAAAATGATTCATTCACACAACAAAAAAACAGGCGGAAAATCCGCCTGTTTATACGGCAACTTCAAATGTCAGCTTGTCGCCGTGCTTATAGTCAATTAATTTAAAATCATCGATTGTAAAGTCATAAAAGTTTTTGATGTCCGGGTTGATCCACAGCTTCGGCGCTTCATATTGCTCGCGTTTCATCTGAATGTTTAAATTATCGATGTGACGGGTATAGATGTGACAGTCGCCGATATTGAAGATGTATTCGCCCAGCTCATAACCGAGGACTTGGGCGATCATGCGCTGCAAGACGTTATATTGGAACACATTGAACGGGTTGCCAAGCGCCATGTCATTGCTTCTCGCTCTTACTTCCAAAGAGAGCTTTCCTTCTTTCACATACCATTGCGTCTCATAGACGCAGGGCGTCAAGGCCATGCCGTCCAAGTCATCGGGATTCCACAGCATGGTCAAATGCCTGCGTGAAGACGGATTATGCTTTAACTGATGGAGCAAATAATCCACTTGATCGGCTTTCTGCCCGTTAACCGTTCTGTTTTTCTTCGCTAATTGATAGCCGTAGGCTGCTCCGATTGTGCCGTCTTCAAGCCGCCATTGATCCCAAATATGAACCCCCATATCGTTCAAAACTTGAACATCATTGGATTTCAGCTGCCAGATCCAAAGCAGCTCTTTGATGGCCGTTTTCCACGCCACCTTCTTCGTCGTCAAAATCGGCACTTCCGAATTGTCAAACCGCATTTTTTCGCTCATGATGCTCAGCGTATGAGCCGGCGTTCCGTCTGAATCCCACTTCGTCCGGACCTGATATTCTTCATCGGAGATCCCTGATTCAATAATTTTTTGAATGATTGCATTGTATTGCTGGTCATAATGGCTCATCTTATCCTCTCCTCTTTCCACATGATATGTATAAAATGAGTTTTTTTCAAGATTTAAGATCATGCGCGGGTTTGATAAATCTCCAACGCTTTCTTGATAACATTTTTATCGTATCCGGTGACATCATGGATTTTCTCAGTCCAGCCTTCAATTGTGTCCGGCTTCGCTTCTCTGTATAATCCTTTGCTCGTGCTAAGATATATGTCCCAGCCGCTGAATTCCCAAAGCGCGATTTCATGTTGAAACTGAATTCTGCATTCCAGTAATGGCGAAGGCTTCAATGCCGCTTGCGAGCATTCAGCCGCCTCCCAAAAAACGGACATGTCAACAGGGTCTGTAGAGTAGACTTGAGTTGACACCTTTCCGTTCGGCCGATGGTAAAGGACCTTAACTCCGCCGGTTGTCGGCTTGACTTGAATTTGTGCTGCCGGGAAAAAACCGTCCAGCTTTTCACTGGTATAATCTTCACATTCGCAGTCGATCAGAATCGGCTGCAGCCATTGATCTCCCAGATCACATAAAAAGCGCCGTCCTCTTTCATCAAGCGCGATGACTGCGGCATGCGCGCGTTCTGTTTTGAACGAACGGCCGATCGGAAAAGCTTCCACTCCGTCTTTTGTAAACTCGTCCAGCAGCCAAATCGAAAGGTCAAAGCAATTGCCGGCAATGCCGTACTCTTGGTGGTGTTCCTTCATCATTGAGACGTTCCGCTGTTTCTGATCCCCTCCCTGATGATAAAACCATGCCTTTGTCAGCGTTTCCATCGGAAAAGCGTCGAATCTTCTCCACGTACGGAGAATGGCATCCGGAGCAAACATCATCTTCCCCCCTGTCCAGAAGCGATTGTTAACACTATTATATACGGGCGACCGAGACGAAAAAAATCCCTTAGCAAGGGATTTTTTCATTTTATTTTCCTTTTTCATCGGTCGGAATCTGGATCAGGGAATTCGATCCTGTCGCTTTAGGCATTTTTCCGTCCCATTTTTGGATCCATTGATACTTGATCATTTCATCTGACATCGATTTTTTAATAATTTCATTATACTCGGCAATACCTTGGGCTTCGATCTTTTTCTTTTTCGCTTCCGCTTCGGCGATCTTCAGCTCTGTCTGCGTTCTTTCCAGTTCCTGCGAAGACTTCACGCGCGCGTCAATCGCTTCCTGGGTCGCTTTATCAGGCTTTGGCACACCGAGTGTTAAATCGTCAATGACAAAGCCGAGCCCCTTCATATCATCTGCAAATGTTTTTTGGATTTCTGCGGCGGCATCAGATGATTTTTGTCCGTATGTATCAATGACGGAGTATTTGGAAATCGACTTTCTTGCAGCGTCCCACAGCCTTGTTTTCAAGTAGCTGTTTTCGATTGATTCAATATCGACCGCTCCGAATTTATTAAACAATTCTACGACTTTATCAGGCTGAACGACATAGTTGTAGGCGATGTCCATTGAGATGTTTTTGCCATCAGAAGTAGCCACTTGAATATCCTGATTGTTTACAGTCTGCATCCGCACCGGATATCTTGTGACTTTGTCAAACAGTCCGACTAAATGCCAGCCTTGATCAAGCGTTTCCGATTTCACCCCGCCATTCGGAGAATAAACGACGCCGACATATCCGTTCGGAATTTTCTCGATGAACAAGGAAGCCGTGAATCCTCCGATAATTAAAGCAACAGCGACAATGATTCCGCCGAGCAGCGTTTTGTTTTTATTCTTCTTTGGTTGTTTTTCATTCATCTTTGTCATCCTCCAGCGTTTTCTTTATTTTGCTCGCCCCGCTTCCGACTTTTTTAAAAAGCGGGCTTAACATAAGCCATACGCCAAACCCTATAATGGATAGCAATATGATCGAACCAATCATGACTTTCACTTTTGTTTCACCCCTTTTGCATTTGTTGATTGATCGTATGACTAAATAAAATCATTTCACTTATGTTTACGTTCATATGAACTTAAAGTTTCATTTTTTTAAAATGTAATAGAAAAAATTTTATCATTGCAATTGCGAAATCAATGGCATCGTTAAAGGATATGTCGGATATCTTACTCTTTATGCCGCGTATATCATGGCGTGGTCGCAGTCAAATGAAGACGAAGCGGCATGCCGAACCAACTATCAGCTGGGCACATACTAAAAAAAGAGCCAAATGATTGGCTCTTTTAAAAATATTAAATTTCAATTATTGTTGATTGCCCTTTTTAACCCATTCAGCTACTGTCACTGTGCGTTTAGCTTGATGTTTCACTGCAGCTTCCACGTCTTCAATCATCTTCCCGTTTTGATCGACTGTAACACTCGTTCCATATGGATTTCCGCCAGCCCCGAAGAGGACAGGATCAGTGTATCCCGGAGAAGCAATAATAGCTCCCCAGTGCATCATTGAAGTATATAAGGACAAAATTGTTGCTTCTTGACCACCATGTGGATTTTGAGCGGAGGACATTGCGCTTACAACCTTATTTACTGTCTTTCCGTTTGCCCAAAGTCCGCCTTGTGTATCAAGAAACTGTTTCATTTGGGATGCCATATTGCCAAAGCGTGTTGGTGTACTGAATATAATAGCATCTGCCCACTCTATATCTTCTGAGGATACGACTGGAATGTCCTTTGTTGCATCAACAGTGGATTTCCACACTTCATTTCCCTCAATGGCTGATTGCGGAGCCAATTCTTGTACTTTTAAAACTCTGACTTCAGCACCTGCTTCTTCTGCACCTTCTGCAGCCCATTTGGCTAATTGATAGTTTGTTCCGCCCATACTATAAAAAACTACAGCTAATTTTACATTTGACATATGATCCAGCTCCTTTGATTTTCTAAATAGTTTGTCTAAAAATCCCATGTTTTCACACCTGCTTTTTTGTTTTCTTTTCGGCAAACCTTTTAAGAACCACCCCCTTGAAGTGTTTCGCTGCCATTATTATTCCTTGCTAGAATAAACTTAAAACATTTCAATTTAATAAATCTCAATTTGGAGATATTATGGATGGTTATATTACTTCGGTCTTTTTCTGGTGAAGATTTCGCCAATCTTTGCGTAATCATGCCCGGCTAAACGACTGATAGCGCCGAGGCCTCTTGGATCGATTTTTCCATTTTCATAGATGCCGCTTTCGATATGATATTGAACGACTCTGCCTATCATAAAATCGCATCCGTCAGAGTGCTTATCTCCCAACTCTAATGAATACTCCAGAACACATTCCATACGCACTTTTGCTTCTATCACGCCCGGCACCGAGACTTTCATACTTTCAACGGGGGTTAACTCCGCTAACTGAACTTCACTTTGACTTGGTGGTAGGCTGGCGGCCGTTAAATTCATTTTTTCAACGTTTTGTTCATCAACGATATGGACCACAAATTCTTTGCTGTTCAAAATGTTTCTCGCTGTATCCTTTTGGCTCCCTTCAAAACGTTGAATAGAAAGGGAGATCATCGGAGGATTTGAAGATACAATATTAAAGTAGCTAAAAGGAGCTCCGTTTAAGACACCCTCCTCTGATAAACTTGTAACAAATGCAACAGGTCTCGGTATAATACTCCCGATTAAAAACTTGTAGTTCTCTCTTTCTGTTTTTGTATTGGGATCAATGGACAGCATCGAATCACTTCCTTACAAAAATTAATCCAGCGCCTTCACTGTTACAGGAATTAATCTTCTTTCTAACTGCTCTCTGTAGTGTTCATACTGGGCCGGCAGCATTAACTGTTCTCCCATTGTTTCATATGATTCATCATGGGCGAATCCTGGTGGATCTGTTGCAATTTCAAATAAGATTTCCCCGTGTTCTCTGAAATAAATCGCGTTAAAATAATTTCTGTCTTGCACAGGTGTAACACGGTATCCGTTTTCCGCAACATATTTTTGCCATTCCAATTGATCATTGTCATCAATGGCTCTCCAGGCAATATGGTGAACTGTACCCGTCCCCATTTGTCCGCTTCCTATAGTTGTTAATTTCAAATCAATCATATTTCCTATGTCACCAGCAGAACGAAAACGTACAAAATCTCCTTCTTCTCCAACTTTTTCAAGTCCCATGACCTTTTCTAATAATTCAGCCGTTTTTTCGGGTTGTTTGGATAACAGTGTTGCTCCACCAAATCCTTTGATTGCATTGTCCGGTGTTATTTCCCCTACTTTCCAGCTGTTCTTTTCCCCTTGTTCTCTTTCGACAATTTCCAGATGAAGACCATGAGGATCATCGAACTCCAAGTATTCCTCTCCAAAACGGTTCATTTTTGTATAAGGCACATTGAATTTTGCTAATCTGTTTTCCCAAAAAGCCATTGCGCCTTTAGGAACGACGTAAGAAGTCACTCCCACTTGACCATCTCCAATGACTCCTCGCCGGGCACCTGCCCAAGGAAAGAATGTAATAATCGTTCCCGGTTTCCCGCCTTCATTGCCAAAATAGAGGTGGTATGTTCCCGGATCATCAAAATTAACGGTTTTTTTCACTAAACGTAAACCAAGAACGCCAGCGTAAAAATCCACGTTCTCTTGCGGATGGCCGACAATCGCTGTAATGTGATGGATTCCGCTTGTTTTCTTTTTCATTCCACTTCACTCCTCTTTCATGAAACATAGCTTTATGATGAGAAATACGTTACAAATTCATTTACAGGTTTTCTAAATCCCCGTGGTTTTTCTGCTTTTTATTTTTTCCTTCTTTAAAAGATCAAAATCAATGGACAAGCATCCCTGCCTTTTTCTTTATAGGACTCCGGGCAGTTTTCAACCTTCGTAGATTTCTGTTGCTTGCTAACGATGATGACTGCCGATGAGCCCAGGATCTTGTTATGTCATGAAGCTCCTGTTCAGAAATAGAATACCCAGTTCAATATTTATTTCTCATTATCATGAATTCATATATTTCGAATTCGAGATATTATCATAAAAAAATTTACATGCTTTGGGCATGGAAGCCAAGTTTTTTTAACTTTTCAATTAGAACTTCTTTTTCTTTTATGTCTAAGCCGCCGAAAATGCCTTTCATAGCTGTTTTATGTTTTGGAAAAAGATTGTTCATCAGTGCAGTTCCTTCATTCGTTAAAGCAGCGTATGTTATACGGCGATCTTTAGGACAAGGCCTTCTCTCTATTAACTTTTTCTTCTCCAACTTATCTACAACATAGGTAATGCTGCTGCTTGCGATTAATACTTTTTCGCCTATTTTTTGGATCGGCTGATCGCCTTTACTATAGACTAATTCTAGAACAGCAAACTCAGTTGGGTTTAGTCCTAAACATTTAATATCCTCTTCCACACGCTTTTTAATCGATTGCAGTGCACGAGACAACACAATAAATGCCTTTAAAGACAACTCCTCTTCGTATCTCTCCATTTCCTGACTGCCCACGGTATTCATCCTTTTTAATTATCTCGAATTCGAGAAAATTGTATAATAACGATTTGCTGTTGTCAACTTTTTAAAACGGTTTATGTTATTACGAGTTAAAACAGATGAGACAGAATTGTTAAACGGATGCATTTCCATTGCCGAAGCAGGATTCGGATCTAACACAAAAAACCGCCGACTCAAGGTCGGCAGCGCCGGCTGTTTCAGAAGTCTTGTCATACATGAAATAGTTTGTCTTTTATCTGGAGATGCAGCTTCGGATTCAGCAAGAAAATAATGGACTGAAGCTGTTCCTGTTTATTAATCGAGGGATCCGCGTGGTGTTGATGGTTGTATCCGTTAAAGATTGCAATCAGCGTGGTGGCCATCACCTTCGGATTGAGCTGTTTTTGAACGATGCCTTCTTCCTGAAGCTGCTCGATCAGTTCGACAAAAAACTCTCTCCACTGCTCATACAGAAGGGCTACTTTTCTTTGAATCTCAGGATATCTATGACTATTTGCCATAAATTCCAAAAACAAAGCTGTCGAATGCTCTTTATTTGATGTTTGAATCAAGTGTTCAATCCCTGCGAGCAATCCCCTCAGCGTCTTTTTTCGAAAACAATTCATGCTGGTTTGAAAGCGATCTTCCATTTGCTCATTCATAATATGGAGAAACAGCATCTCCTTTGACTTGAAATACAAATAAAACGTAGCTTTAGAAAATCCGGCTTCTTTCATAATTTCATCTACAGAGGTTGCCGAATATCCATTTTGGGCGAACAGATGATATCCGGCTTCTACGATCTTTTGAACCGTATTCTGTGTCTTCTTTTTCATTAAGCTGTCCTGTCCTCTCTACTTCTCTAATTAAGTTAACCATCTATGTATTGAGATATACTGGGAACGTCAAGGACTCGTTATGTTAAAGAAAATTGGAAAAAGACGCTTAAAATCTTTTGCTCAAACATACACTTGCAGCCTAAGCGGACGTTCTTTCATCAAGCATAGCAGTGACATATAAACACCGCCAAGTGACATTAGCCCGGTAAGTCAACAAGGTCAATCGCCCTAACAGGCCGGTAGCCGTATGTTCCTTTCCTTGCAAAATTCCCAACCTTCATTCTAGCATTTACTGCTAAAAACTTCATATATATTGTAATTTATTTAATTGGATTTTTCTGTTTTTTAAAAGCCTCTATGAAATACCCGGGGTCCGCATCCACTTCATAAGCAAATACCCCTTGGTTCGTATGGAGGTAAAGCAAACCGGCCTCGGAAAAAGGTCTGTATGATACATCGTGGACGTGCTCAAGGCGATACTGGCGGCTTGCCGTTAAAATTTTATCGTTGTACAGGTACATTTGATTATGCTTTTTTGTATAGGTTTGCCGGTTAAAATCAATCGTCCGTTCTGTTTTGTAGTAGCTGACAGCGGCGATGGCCTGATGGCACCCGTCTTTCATTTGAAACCTCCATTTGCTATTCGTTGATTAATTTGGACATGACATATTCATCAACATATTGTCCTTTTACTTTCAAAGCGTGCTTTTTAGTGCCTTCAATGATAAAACCCATTTTTTTGTATAAACGCACGGCGGCTGTATGATGGGTCATGACAGTCAGCTCAAGTCTGTGAAGCTTTTCTTCACAGGCCCATTTTTCCAATGCCTGAAACAGCTTTACTCCAATACCTTGTCCAATATATGTTTGGCGTATGCCAATGATGATATGGGCACGGTGGCGTGTTCTCTGAACCTGTCCTCTGACTGCTGCAACATATCCGACTAAGCTTCCGTCATCAGCCGCACAAACAAAAACTTCACACACGCCGGATTGGATCTGTTTGATTTGACGTTGTGCCTGAAGCTTTCGTTCACCCGGTTCAAACAGCATGAATTCAGATTCTTCATCGATCGTTTCACAAAGCTTCAGATAGTTTTCTGCATCTGAAGCTGTTAATTTTCTGATATGCAAGAAAGGCCCTCCAAACAGTTTTTAGATTATCTATATATTCTGAATTATAATCGCATGAAAAAGGCTGTGCAAACCGCAGGTGCCAAGATCGATTCGCGGCTTCATCAAAAAAAATAGCAAAACCGTCGGCATTACTTTTCAAGCAGCCTCGGTTTCGCAGGGTCGCACGCAGGTTTTTGCGTATTTGTCGATTCGGCGATTTTCATTAAATAATAGCATTCTTCCCTCATCATGTGGTCTGCCATCAGCGCGGAGAACGTACCGAGCATCTGATCTGTAAGCTCCAGCTCCTCCACTTCTTTCAAAAAGGTACGAAACAGCTCAATCTCAAGCTTCACGTCTTTATTCATCCTTCTGAGAGCGGGAAAAGATTCAACATTCGCTCTGAGATACCCCGTCAATTCAACGGATTTAATATAGAACTGTTCAAAGTGTTTGACAAACTCCCTGCTCTTCTCTTTCAACCGTTTTTCCACCGCATCCAGGTCATCGGCAATTGCTCCAGCATGTCCGGCGGCATCCATCAGCCACAGCATATGGTGGTGCAACTCGTGGAAAACAGGCGGCACTTCCCGTTTTTTTAAGTATTTTAGCACAAGCAAGTACTCCTCCAGTTCATTTACCATATGGTTGATAAAAGTCGGGGGAAGGTGAATTTTAATATCGCCTGTCAGGTGCCTTTTAATGATGGAGAGTTTAAATTTCCTGAATTGAAGGGCATATTCTTCAGCTTCAAGCGTTAATGAATACAAATCAGGCGAAGCATTCACTTTTTTCAGCAAAACATCAAACGTCTGCTTGAACTGCTTCGCCTTTTGAATATCTTCTTTTTCCCTTTCAGCCAAAGAATCCAAAATAAAACGCGCATGATCACCCAAAACCTGAAGCCAAAATTTATGTTCAAAAACGGCCGTCTCCTTATAAGTTTTCAAGCTTGCGCCTCCCTTTAAATACCATTCTTCACTATGGCTATTCGCTGCAAGCCCGAAATATGATCATGCAAATAGAAGCTGATCAATAAAGATTCGGAGGCAGTATATCATCCCGGGGATGTTGAATAACCGATGGCGGCGTATCATGAATATATGCAGGCGCAGGTTTTAACACCGGTTTTTTCGCAAGGGGCTGAGGATGTTCAACATACTGAAAAACGCCTTCCCCATCCATGCTCGGTCCCTTCGCCCATCTGCCTGCAGCGCTCTCGTTGCCTCTTGAAAAATTAAATAATACATGAGAGACTTCCCTTTTTTCCAGATGGCGCGGAAACGTGCTTGGGACGACGACATTTTCTTTCGCTTCCAGTTCTTTAATGGCTGCAAGCCACTGGTTTTGATGCATCGTATCCCTTGCAATCAGCCAGGACAGCATATCTTTGACACCGCGGTCCGTCGTCTCTTCATAAAGCCGGACAGCCTGCAGGCGTCCCTGTGATTCCGCGTTTAAATTTGCCCGAAAGTCAGCAAGCAAATTTCCGCTTGCAATAATATAATCGGCAGTCCAGCGGTTTCCCACGCTGTCGGCCGGCATCGCCCCTAATCCTGATACGATGGCATGCTGCGGATTCATCCCTCCGAGAATGGCGCCGAGCACCGGATCTTTTGCCGCTTTTTCAAGATCGCCGACCGGCGCACCGTCCAAAAGCCTTGCAATCATCGTCGCCAGCATCTCGATATGGGCGAGCTCTTCAGCTCCTGTATCCATCAGCAGATCTTTGTACTTGCCGTTTCCTCTGACACTCCAGCCTTGAAAAAGATATTGCAGAGCTACTGATATTTCCCCGAACTGTCCTCCCAGTATTTCCTGCAGCTTTTTCGCAAATAATGGATCGGGTTTTTCAGGCTTTGCATGATACTGCAGTTCTTTAATATGAAAAAACATAAGATCGCTCCTCTCATGAGCTACCTTATGAACGATAAGAACAATAGGTGTTTGTCTATCCCTTTTAAATGAGTTTCTATGAACCGCTAAGAAGATCTTCAATCCACATATCAACTTGCCGCTCAGACATTCCTCCGACATACATCCGCTCTGGTCTTCCTTCCCGATTAATGAATATACTTGTAGGCAAATAATAAATCTCCCAAGAACGGTAACCTTCAGCCGATTGATCCAAAGCGACCGGAAAAGTTAAGCCATGGCGGTCGACAAAGCTCTTTACCGCACCTTTCGATTCACGCACATTGACAGCGATGATTTCAAAACCGTCTCCTTTAAAACGGTCATAAGCTTTTTGCATGACCGGCATCTCCTCTTTGCACGGTGTACAAAAAGTCCCCCAAAAGTTGACAACCACCGCCTTTCCCCGTAATTTTTTCAGTTCGATGTCACCGCCCTCTAAAGTCGATAATTTAAAATGTAATGCCTGCCTGTTCATTCCGGCCTCCGGCAATATGCTGATAAAGAGCATAACCAGCCGCACAACATAGGAGCAAGAGGATGGCGCCTCTCAATAAAAGCAGCGTTTGTTTTTTCATTTTTTTTCCCGATATGTTAGCCCTGATATGAAAAAAGGACTCTCCTCTGCTGGGCTTTCTTTATGATGAGTAGTCCGGCATTTCATGCTCAAAGCCGTAAAAGCCTGTAATTCCAACTTCTCCGCAGCCTGACACTTTTGTGATATCCAGGAAATGATTGCGGTGCGGCGTCCCGCTCACTTTATCTGCAGCACTTAAATGAAGATGATTTCCAGTAAATTCTTTCTCGCTTAAAGTGATCGCATGTCCTGTTAACGTGATTCTCTGCAGCTTGATGTTGAGTGTACAGCCTTCTGCATTAAAAATCGTAAACTTATAATACAGCCATGTCGGGTAGTAATTTACATTGGTGCTGTCCGCCATAAAAAATCCCACTTGATCTTCAGTCATTGTCATGGTCGTCTTTTTCTCATCTTTTGTAACCGCGGCATCAGCAGGCTGAATATGAAAACTGCAGGCCATCATGATTGAAAACAACATCAAAAATAAAATTTTTTTCATTGGCGCCCCTCCCTTTTTCCATATTATAAACTTTATTGAATAAAAAGGATATTGAAATTTAATCTCCCGTTTCAAGATGAGTGTGCCGAACGATCCCTTACAAAAGTGTAATGTTCATGTCACGTTATTCGATTTTTTTATCAGACAATGAATCTTAAAATGATAAATGAGGTGAAATTGTGAAAAAGCATATCGTATGGATCAGCCTGATGATCATATTTACCGCATTATTAAGCGGATGTAACTTAAACCGTGTGGGAACAGACGAATATTATGTTCACATTACCGGAAACGGGAAGGAAGACACGTCGAAGTTTGACGACGGCGAGGAATACTCCGTCTTCAAATATGAACTGGCCGGTTTTGATGAGGACGGTCAAGAAAAAACAATGGAATTCACAGCTGATAAAAACCTTCGTACAGGCGCGTTTTTACGGCTTTTCTATTCTGAAAATAAAGGCGTGAAATCGTGGGAAGAGGTTGAAAAAGACGATATTCCCGACAAAGCCAAAGATCGATTAGGTGTGAAAAATTAAAAAACATGCGGGAGATGGCGGCGCCATCTCTTTTGTTTATCCTTGCATGCCTTCCTTTTTGCTTTTTTTAAGTGATAAAAATTCATCCTGAAAAATGCACATTCTAATAGCGTTACGATAATAGCCGTCAACGAAAAACTCATCCTGCAGCTCGCTCTCGATTGTGAACCCTGCTTTTTTATACAAGTGAATCGCTTTTGCATTATCTTCGTCGACGATCAAATACAATTTGTGCAAATTCAAAACGGAAAACGCGTAGTTCATCGCCAAATACGTTGCGCTTGACGAATACCCGTTCCCTTGATGCTCTGGATCAATGATGATTTGAAACTCCGCCCGTCTGTGAATATAATCAATTTCGACCAGCTCAACCAATCCGATCATCTCAGTCTCTTTCTCTATGATAAAGCGCCGTTCGCTTTGGTCATGAATGTGTTTGTCAAACAAATCCTGCAGCTCAACAAAAGTCTCATACGGTTCTTCAAACCAATACGACATAATCTTCGCATCGTTGTTAAGACGGTGGACAAACGGAAGGTCTTCTCTTTCGAGCGGACGCAATTTAAGCTGATTGAACATATCAGCAACCTCCAATATAAATTAAAATTTAAGATGATGTAAGGCGCAGGCCGATCACCCCGATTATAATAAAGCCAAGTGAGATGAGCTGCGGAGCGCGAATCCGCTCCTTAAACCAAAATAAGCTGACTGCCGTAATGCCGATGCTGCCGATCCCGGTCCAAACGGCATAGGCAACACCGGCTGAAAGTGCCTGCATGGCTTTCGAAAGGCAGAAAAAAGACAAAGCAAACCCCAATACCATGACAATAATCGGCCATTTTTTTCTTGTGCCGTCTACATATTTCATAGCGATGGCGGCAATGACCTCTTCGATTCCAGAAATCACCAAAAATAACCACGGCATGATCAATCACCCCCTGACTGGGTATTGTTCTCTTTTGTAAACATTTTCATGCCAATAATGCCTCCCAACAGCACGATCAAAAAAAATATTTGCCCTCCTGAAAAGGGTTCGCCCATAAAAACACCCGTCACATATGTGCCGGCCGTTCCGATTCCGACAAATACGGTATAAGCCGACGCCATCGGAATGTTCCTGTAAGATCGTATCAGCATGAGAAAACTTGCCGCGATCAGTACAAAGATCATCAGCCAATCGGCGAAGGAATCCGCATGTTTAAGACCTGAGGCCCAAACCACTTCCAAAAAACCCGCAATAATGACGAGGAGCCAACTCAATGATAACACCCTTCCTGTTGTGAATGAACGTCAGTCATTTTTAGGCCGATAAAAAATGAACAGCTGCAGCCGGTCATTTTTCACTTGGTTCCTATGCTTCTCTTCAGAAAAGTAAATATTTCTTTTTTGAACACACTGAGCTCTTCGTCTTTTTCCGCCCCGATGTAATAACGTTCCGCTGTGTTTTCGACAAAGTTGATAATCGTTCTGGCCGTCCAGCGCACATTGATGTCCGGAATGACCTCGTTTTTCTCAACTGCTTTTTCAATAAGTCCTTCAAGCCAGGAATAATAAGGCTGATAGATCGCCTCCCATTTTTCCATCGAATGGTCAAAGGCAAGACCTGAGTAGCAAAGAACGATAATATCCTGATGAAGTTCCGTCATGTTGAACGTCTCATCGATCATGATGTCCAAGGCGGTCCAGAAAGACATGGTTCCGTCGACCTTGCTCTTAATATGGTCCAAAGAATGTGTCAGAAGATTTTCCGCGATCGCGGGAATCAATGCATTTTTGGATGAGAAATAAAGATAAAAAGTGCCCTGCGCAGTACCTGCTTTTTTCACGATATCTGAAATC
Source organism: Bacillus paralicheniformis (assembly GCF_001042485.2). GTDB lineage: Bacteria > Bacillota > Bacilli > Bacillales > Bacillaceae > Bacillus > Bacillus paralicheniformis. The sequence goes on along the minus strand of NZ_LBMN02000035.1, from coordinate 279,270 downwards.
GACGCCTTATCCAGCCCCTTTTCAGAAATGACTTCAATGGCCGCCTGCAAAATCTTTTCATATTTCCCGGACGTTTGCTTTGGCATGTTGCAGACCTCCCTAAAAATGAATGACTATCATTCATTTTAGTGGAGCGGCTTTTCATTGTCAACCGGGCGGCGCAGGACTTATTTCCTTAAAATTTCTTTAAAATCCTAAGCATAAGCTGTCTTTGGATATGAATCCCTTTTATACTTTACACATATACCGAAAACAGATGGAGTTGATATTGTTGAAACCGCTGATCAAGCTGGCATGCGGAGCTGCCTCTCTTATCGCAGCCGTCCTCGCAATATGTTTTGCAGTGAAACGGAGCAAAGACAAACAATAGGAATTAGGAAAAGTTCTCAGCAAAGCTTTTCTTTTGCTAAAAGTTTTTTTGTTGATCTCCCTGTTCATTTTAAAGAGAAATGCAATGCATAGTGATCATGAAATCGAATAATCGATTAGACCTCCTACAGCTTTCTATGAATCTTTTTGGACTATTATGCTATATGAAAATATGCACAAAAAATATAACACTTGGAAAATCAATATGATATAATCATTACTCTAATGAGTAAATAAAGAGCTTTTTTAAATATATAAACGACGAAGGGGCTATAGAATGGAACTTACGATCACCAGAGCACTAAGCGAACTCAAAATGTTGGATAAAAGAATCAAGCGGGCCGTAAATGAGAGCACATTCGGAGGTTTGATGATCGGAAAGAAACTGCCGAACGGATTTCGGACAGCCGAAGACTTGGAAACTAGGGCGAAAGCCGATTATCAATCAATTGAAGCCTTAATCAAAAGGCGAAATGCCATTAAGTCTGCCATTGTTGTATCCAACGCGACGACCAAAATCGAAGTGGCCGGAGTCAAGATGACTGTGGCTGAAGCCATCGAAAGAAAAACCTCCATCAGCTACGACATTCAGCTTTTGGATAAGCTGAAAGAAGTGTACGCTGATTTAGTCGACGAGGCCGAGAGCGTCAATCAAAAAGTAACAGAAAGACTAGACAAACATCTGGAGACTCTTTTCGGAAAAGACGGCAAAGTAAAAGCGGCTGAAAACCAGGAAATCGTCAAATCTTTCCTCGCTGAAAATGAAGCAAAAATCATCGATCCGCTGAACCTAAAAGAGAAGATCGATTCCTTGTCAAAAAAGATCGAGGACTTTGAAATGGAAGTTGACTTTGCATTGTCCGAGAGCAATACACTCACCAAAATCAAAATCGATTAACGGCCGATTGTTAGCCAACCGAAAACCGATAAAACTAAACACCTTCCGAGGGAAAGGTGACTCCCTCCTTTTATTTCATCTGCACAGCCAAAGAGACGCTGTGCCAACATTGAGATAAAAGCTCAAAGCTCAACGTTCAGCGTTTACAGCTTAAGTATCAAAGCTCTTAACAGTTCAAAGCTTACGCCTTAAAGTTAAAAGATCGATAAAATCTGGGAGAAACGGCTGCTTGAGCATTTGTTTACCGGCTCAGTCGGTTGCCGCCCAGCAGGTTGGCTAACAATGGATATCAATAACAAAAAAACGTCTATATAGACGTTTTTTTAGTGGATTCGCAAATCAAAGGATGCGCTCAATCTTTCTGTTTGTCCTTTTCTATATGCACCCAAAGATAATAAATCACCCCGCCTGCTAAAATAAACACAATCCCCAAGTACCTTTGTTCTGAGGGAACAAAAAATTGAAATAAAAACGCTAAAATTAAAGCCGGTACCATAATCATGAAGTATTTCTTTTTATCCAACATGTAGAACACCCTTGCATTAGTTTTAGCTAAATATACGATATAGGTGTTGTTTGGTTTCAATTTTTAAAGATTCCGCTCTGATTTATGACAATATGAATCTGGAATAATGACGAAAACCTCAAAGGTCTTTTTCTTTATGCAAAATATAATGGCCGCGGGCAGGCTTTTTAATATCTGGGCGATGTTTCATTAAGCTCTTCATAAATGTCGTCATGTTTTTAATCGGAAAGCCGGTTTCTTTCTCGATTTCAGTTTTGAGCTTAATGCCTTTCAAGCCCTCTTCATAGCGGCTTAAAATGTTTAAGGCAGCCTCGCGCTGTATGGTTGTTTTTGATTGGAAAATAGTATGAGATGGAGTCTTGATGGGCGGATGTTTGTCAGCGGCAATTTGGGATTGTTTTAATTCCTCTGCTGCAGCGCTTGCCAAGTCGATCAATGAAGATTTTTTATTAATTGCGGGATCACTCTCCCGGTCCAATTCACGCAGCTTCGAATAAATGTCCTGTCGTTCTTTTCGCAATTCCCGCATCACCTGAATCTCCGCATCACCTAGCTGTTCAAGTCTCAAACGCAACGCTTCTCTTTCGTCGAACATATCTCCCACATCCTAAAATTAAGATTCCATTATAGTTTATAGGACTTTTTTAACTTTAACAATTTATTTAAAAATAAATTCAAGAAAAGTTCTTTTTATCGTTAAAACGTATATGGAATATAAAGGATGATTACGTTATTGATGTTCTTGTATCAATCGGCATATCCTTCGTCCGTCTCCTCCAAATCATATGATCATATCCTTTCCCCCAATAATCCTTCAGCATATAGTCAGGCTCGCCGAATTTCTTCTTCCATATTTTCTGTGCACCGGGATAACCGCTGTCCAAACAAAATTCCTTCACTCCCCGATTCAGAAAGGTCAATAACATAACGTTGAACAGCAAAGACCCGATTCCGCGTCTTTGATAATCCGGGTGGACAAATACCGTCCCTACCTCATATAAATCCTTTAAAGCCCCATCCGTACAAATATCGATCAATTCGCTTGCAGGGCCATATTCGATTGTACCGATGATTTTATTCAGACGTTGATCTGAAGCGATAAAAAAGTGCCGGCTCTTCCCTTTGCTGTCTAAGTCTGCTTTCAAGTATTGCCTCTTACTTTCAATTTCACTTTCTTGATCATCAAGCAGATCGGATATCCCCTCTTTAGCAAAAGTATCCTCGACCACGATTCTGAAAAACTGATTCAGCTCTTCAACGTCGTCAATTTGCGGCCTTCTGATCTCAATTTCATTCATTTTAAATCACTTCCTTATTCAGTGATTGTCGTTTCATTTATACCACGGAATCTTGGTTAATTTCATTATTTCTGCGTTCTCTTCATCTCCGGTTTTCCACTCCACTTTGACTGATAACGCATGCCCGATGACATCCTCTTCAGGCATAAAATCAAAAGTCGCGATATGATCTTCCATATGGCCTCCGTCATCCATTTCCTCTCCGGTATACTCAGAAAGATCGTATTCTCCTCTATCATCATACTTTTTGCCGTCTATGTATAAGGTGATTGTTTTCACAATCGTTCTTTTCGCATCTTCTTTCGCGCCATCCCAATACAAATTCAAAAAATAATTAGGCCCGATTGACGTTTTATCTGATTTCTCAATCGAAGCATGCCACAGACCGCTTTCCCCCTCTCCTTCATACACCACTTTCTTTCCGAAGATCATTGCACTGACATATCCCCCGCCAATTAAAAGCAGAAATGCGCTGCTGATCATCAGCAGCCGTTTGAGTCCATTTTTGTTTTTCATCATTTCCCCCGCTTTCATCACAATAGTAGTGATGACGGTGAAAAAAGTTACGCAAAAAAGGCGCCATAAACGGCACCTTTTTAAAATCATATTTCCCCGGAGTATTCAGCGCTTTTGACCAATAAATTGAATGACATGAGACAGGCCGTTGTGCCAAGCCCCTTCATGACGAACGACTTCCCCCATAAAAAAGTGGACAATACGCCAATCTGAAAAGGTTTGTAAAAATTCTTCCGGTGTATATAAAAGCTCCGGATCCTGCGGCCCGCCGCTTTTGTAAGGAATTTGGTGCGTCGAATACACTTCCGTCACGAAAAATCCCCCGGGCTTCACGGCTTCTTTTACTCCAAGAAGTGTTTTTCGGCGCAGCTCTTCTGGAAAATGTCCAAAAATACATACAATCTCGTCCCAATGCCCTTGATTCCAAGACGCTTCATTTAAGTCAACAAGCTCCGTCTTCACCGATACATGACGGGTTTCAGCAAGCTTTTTCGTTTTCTCCAACCCTGACTCGGCATAATCCCATGACGTGACGTTCATCCCTTGTTCTGCTAAAAAAACCGCATTGCGCCCCTCGCCTTCTGCAATGGCTAAAGCATCACCCGACAATTGAAGTTTTTTCTGCGAATCTGCCAAAAACGCATTCGGTTCCGTTCCATACACATAGTTCTCATCTTGAAAGCGCTCGTGCCAAAAGTTCATCGTTTTTGTTCTCCTTTTTTGGATGCTTCCATATCAATGGTATTGTGATTCGTCGTTCATAGCCATTGATATACCCGCTTCTTTTAGAATATGCATTTTATTTTCACATCGCAGATAAGGTGTTTTTAAACTCGGCCCCTGTTTTTAGCCTTTAGGATAAATCAATATTTTCTTAATGGGATCTTACCAACAATGCTTTTCAATGAAATCCTATAATGATGTTCAATATCACGTCCAAGTTTTTCGTGTAAAATTTCCATTTTTCCGGTGATGTAATCAAGGTCGAATACATTATATGATTGTTGAGTTTCCCAAATGGTCGTTAGTCGAGCCTTATAATCAAATGGTATCAATGAAATAATGGGTTCGCCCTTTTCATACTCCGTGGTGTGATATCTATACTCCATAACTTTGTTTTTTTCTTGATCTTTTTAATCCACTCATTTAGAGAAACATAAAATTCCAATAAGGCGATATTTTTTTGAAATATGTAATTCATTTATTTTGATTTCAAGTTCTCCCTCTACTCTCATTGCTATGGAAGGGGCTTTTCTCATTTTCATTGGGATATCTGATTCATCAGATGTGAACTTATAAACTTTTGAGATAGTATGTTTAGATCGAAACAAACTGTCTCACCACTCCGCTCACCTTGGCCCAATATTACGGATTAGCCATTTTTCACTCCCCTTTGAACTAATCCTTCTCCTTATCATTTGTTCGCAAATGAACGATAATCAAGACTACGCCTAAAATAAGCAGCACCGGATAAAATAATACAGATGATTGAAAATAAGCTGAAGCTTCATCATTGCCAGCTGCATCAGTTATATCATGAGGAAAAGCAACAGATAACAACCGTAAGATAAATAGCATGACGAGACCAAACAAAACTGAAACAAATCCGGAAACAAAGTACATAAAAAGCCTCCTATATAATGATTTAGCATTCTGGAAATTGCCCGCTTATTAATATTGAAATTACTTATGAATCTGCTTTAATTTTTTTCGGATGAAAGAAATCGTATCTAATGCCAGCTTTTTGCGGCAAAGAACAATTCCGGCATGGCCGCAATTGTAGAGACGTCTTTCGGGCTTCCCCCAGCTTTCCCACAAATCATCAGCATCCTGTATATGAACATATTGATCATGTGCCGCGGAAATCAGCAAAATATTATCTTTATTAACTTTCGGCACAGCCTGGCTGGGATCTGTAATTTCCCAATATGTTTGTAAATCTTCATATGTCACACCGTGCTGTTCCAATTCTTCTCTTATGAATTTACCCGGGATGGTATTCCATATCGCATAAGAAAGACGATTGGCATAAAATATCGATACCACGATGTCGATTTCAGTCTCAAGGGCAGCCAGTAAATTTGTCATCCACCCGCCTAAACTGACGCCCACTATAATAACAGGGCCGTTTTTATTTGCTTTTATCCAGTGAATGAGAGCCCGTAAATCGACGATAGCTTGTCTCGCCGAATCAACCGTACGATTCAAATTCGCGCTTATCATCAATTCTCCGCTGTAAAGTGAATGTTCCGGCTCTCTTTCAAAATGATACGGAAGAGGATAGTAGTACATGTTCCAGCCTAAATCGTTCATGATACGATCATGAAATATCTTTTTTATTCTGTCGTATGAATCCATTCGCCAGCCATGCACAAAAATAACATTAGGCTGATTTATATCATTTTTATTTAAAAAAACCTCGCCTTTTAAAGCATCATTGACAGGGTCCCCGGATGGAATTAAAGATTCATAGCTGAAATGTCCAGCCAAATAGTTTTTTCTTGATTCATGAAGCATAATGGCGACATCAGCCGCTTTTGCTTGATAGAATTCCCCCCTGTCAATCAAATTCAATGAAAAAGCGGAAAAATGTTGATCTTTACTTCTTTTTCTGTGCAAATCATATAAAGCTAAACGATCGATGATCTTTGCAAAAAACACTTTTTGCCCTCCTGAAGATTTTAGTAATAGCGCTTTTATGGACGAGACGTTTGGCCAAAAGAGGAGCTCCTTTAACTTTCACAAACTGCTTTTATATTCTTATCGCTTGCCTCTCGCAACTTCAATATTTTTTGTTAGAGCAACGCCGCTGTTTAAGCCCCTTAATTATACGCCATACAAATTGTTAGGATTAAAGCAATTGGATAAAAAGCTGATGCTAATTTTTGCTTCTTTTCATCAATTTGAATTAAGTTTTTACGAGATAAAAATTTGCAAATCTCGGGTAAGAATATCAAGATAATCTGTGACAAGAAAGACAGCTTTTGCAGTATGGTAAGCGGACTAAACGTAAACCCGAATCCCGCATTTCCACCTATTGTTGACCAATACATAAAAAAGTTAAGGAAAGGTATTATAAAGCAAAATATAAGTCTGTATAGGTTGATATAGTAATCATGTTTTTCAGCATTAATACCTTTGGAAGAAAATCTAAGTCCATAGATGAAAAGAAAAACCGTTCCAAAACTTAATATCGGCTGCTTGATAAAGTTCGCCAAAGCAAAACCTATTAAAAACATAATTTACTCCCTTACATTTCAATCAGTAGTTTAATGACAGACGCCGTTCTAAAATGCCAAACTAATAGCTTAATTTACTGCATAGCGGAAGGATGATGTCTAACACTTCTATTTGTATCCGCCTTTTTAGTAACCAATGGCGACTGCAGTTCATTCATTTTATTGCTTTACGTCCCCCATTATGGCAAGCAGGATGCCGCAAAACATTAATGAGAATGATTTCACAATCAATTGCGGCTCTACTTTGAAATAGGATGAAGCAGGATCGCTCGAGGCCCCAGTTGCCGAATGTATCAGCCTAAGCTTCTATAAAACAAAAAAGTAAATGTATACAGTGAAGTCATCCGCTGCAGCTCTCACACCAATAGTGCAAAGCAACGTAGCTTTTTTAAAGAAGAAAGAAATTGATTTTTATTGAAGAAAAGCGACGAATTGAAATTTTATGTTGATCGTGTAAGTTTAAGAGAAATAGCTGATGCCGCTACGGAAGATAGGCATATAGATTAAATGGGTGTTTTCATTTTGCTCTTTTCCGGAGGTTTGCTCCACTTGAAAATTTTGTTTAAATGTTTATAAACATTCTTACTTTCTTTTGCCATAAATGGTCCTGAAATTGCCAGAATGAGAACATAAAGCGCGGTAAAAGGAGTTAAAATAGGATTTAATCCTGCAGCGACCCCTAAATTTGCTACAATGATAGAAAACTCTCCCCGAGCCATGATGGTTAATCCGATATTACTAGAGGCCTTATGGGATAGCCCCGCTTTCCGTCCAGAAATCATTCCAGCCACAAAATTGCTTATTATCGTAAGTAAAGCTGCCCCTAATGCCAGCCAAATGGCATCTGCTAATGTTGATGGATCAATACTTAATCCAAAGCTGAAAAAGAAAATTGCGCCAAAGAAATCCCTGAATGGAACGACAAGATGTTCAATGCGATCCCGATGCTCGGTCTCAGAAAAAACTAAACCTAACAATAAGGCACCAATCGCTTCTGCCACGTGAAGCGTTTCTGAAAATCCCGCAACAAAAAATAAGATCGAGAATATCACAATGATAAAAATTTCATCTGATTTTATGTTTAACCATTTATTTAATAACGAAGCTCCTTTTCGAGCGATAATAAAGAACAGTAACATATAAGCAACAGAAATAAGTACAGAGGTGAAGATACCGAGAAAGGATGTAGACCCTGCAAGCAAAACTCCTGATACAGTTGTTAAAAATAAAGCCAGAAAGATATCGTCAAATAAAATAATCCCCAGGATGAGCTCTGTTTCTGGATTCGCTGTTCTTTTTAAATCGACAAGAACTTTGGCTACAATCGCACTGGAAGATACACTAAGCAGTCCAGCAATAATGAGTGTTTCCATCCAAGGCATGCCTGCGATTAATCCATACAGGAGACCTAAAATAAAGTTAATGGCTACATAGATACTGCCGCCTACTACGATGTTTTGACCTGATTTGACCAGTTTGCCAACGGAAAATTCAAGCCCTAAATAGAAAAGTAAAAAAAGCACACCTATTCGGCCTAGAAATTGAATAATCTCATTACTTTCGATAAATGTTAAATCGATGATCCCAATCGTCGGAGCATGCGGGCCTACAATCATCCCAAGAATAATTAGAAAGGGGATGATTGAAAACTTTAGTCTATTTGCAACAACAGCCCCAATCGCAACTATAACAAGTGCCGTACCAACTTCAAATACTAAGTGATCCATCTATAATCTCCACTCCTTAGGTTGATAACAGCTTTTTAATTAATTCTTTAATCTGCTGCCTTTCTCCTGAAACAACCAATGTGTCGCCAGCTTCAATAACTGTATCAGATCCCGGATTGTGTGACTTTTTGCTGTTCTTTTTCTTAACAGCAATAACAGTAACTCCAAAGTTATTTCTAATATCAATTTCGCCAATCGTTTTATTTACAGCAGGTGCATTGGGTTCTACTTGATACCATTCAATGATTGTATCGTCAAAGGCAAATTCTACAGTTTCTAAAGCTTTAGGTTTATATGCCATACCTCCTAATATACTTGCAATTTTTCTGGCTTCAGAATCATTAAAAGTAGCACTGACCAAAACCTCTTCATGATCGTCAGCATCAAAATGATAAATTTCTCTGCGGCCGTCATCATGGATTACAATGACCAACTTATCCTGATTTTTTGTAAAGATTTCAAACTTATATCCGATTCCCGGAAGCTCGATTTCCCGAATGTTCATTTAATATTCCTCCTCTGAAAACAATAATGGATATGGATTAGGGCTATTCTAAAGATTGACTTCAATTTTGCTTTCCTTAAATCCAAAGACATCTGAACGACTCAGAAGGGCGAATCGTGAAATCGCCTTCGAAAGCAACCTCCTTCCCTATTGCCCCTTCTTTTTCAAATAATTTTAATATTTATACGTGAAGACAATAAAGAAGGTAAGAATGTTCAATTTTTTTACATATTTTACAAACAAACTCACTCAATATAATTTACACATATTACTTAATTAACCTTCTTGATCCATGTCACTCAATACCATTATAGTATTGTTGTGTAACAATGCAAACGCCAAAGATTATGTAAAAAGCCAACACTTGATTAAAGTTACTTCGCCTCCCTCGGTTTTATACGATTATCTCACAAATGCTCACTTAATCGCTGGATTCCATTTCAATTAACAGGTAGTTTTAGGTAATTGAAGAGGGATTCAGGGAACAGTTGCTTGATAAACTTACTAAAGCTGCATGCAAAAATAACCTGGTTGAATACTTTTTATAATTTAAGCTCAGTATATGATAATCCCCCAAATGCAGTATACATAGTGGATAGTCAGAAATTATGGAAAAATGAACAGAATTGACAAGTTGTAGTCATCTCTTTTTCAAGAGGAACTTTGCATAGAATGCTGAATAAAATATGTAGCTTGTGTTGGAAAATTGCTGTTTTTTAGTACGATCCTGATATTGTACATTGACCAGTGTCTACACCTTTGTTTAAGGTTTTTAATAAACGATTACGACAGACATGACTGAACTTAAGATTTCAAAAAAAGTTTCTCTCCTTTTAAAACCAACATAGCCAATTCTTTTTCTAAAAGGAACCAGCATTCCAATGTTCGGTTATGAAAGTCCTTTTTGGTCTGGACTAAATTTCAATCCGCAAATAATTAGCCGCTGGCTATAAAAACCCATTTCTAATGAACTACCAACGAAAATCCAGACTTTTATGATCGATATGAGCATTTCGGGACCAGTTTAACTAACAAAAAAACCTTGAAAATCCAGGGGGATTTTTTGTAAGTTCATCAATCCGCCCATTCCGTCTATCAATTTCGCCGTTTTCTCTTTCCGAAAATTCGAATAAGTCGGGTTCAAATAGGAATTATTTTGCGGCTCTCTTGTTTATATATTTTTTTCGTGTTTTATTTGTGATTTTTTCATTCTGGTTTTATTTCTTGCTGAGAAGAAAATATCTGTATATTTTATCTTCTCTTACAAATGATATAAGAAATCAATCATTTAAAAGCGAGGTATGTTGTGTATTACTACAAAGAGGAACTTATAAATATCATTAAACCGGACAAGCCAGACCCGGCAGCCGCTAAAGTGTTGCAGGAAATTTTAGGCGGACATTTTGGAGAAATGCGTACGATGATGCAGTTTTTTTTTCAAAGCTCAAATTTCAGGGGAAAACAGAAACAATACCGTGACCTGCTCCGGGGCATTTTCTTAGAGGAAATTGCTCATGTTGAACTGGTACAAAGTACAATTAATGCTTTATTAGATGAATCAGGCGGCGAAGGAGCCGGCAATCAAGGTGCAGATCAGGCTCCCCTCAATGAAGCGATTAAAAATGCTAATCCTCATCATTATATTATCGGGGCGCAAAGCTCTCTTCCCGTTGATGCAGGGGGGAATCCGTGGAATGGATCTTGGGTGTATAACCACGGAAACTTAATTGCCGACCTGCTGGATAACTTGGTTCTTGAGTCGACAGGCGTGCTGCAAAAAACAAGGATCTATGAAATGAGCTCTAATCAGACATTTCGGGAGACCCTTGCTTTTCTTATTGTACGCGACAATGCTCACCAAAATGCGTTTGCCAAAGCCCTTGAGACATTGGGGGTTGACTGGGCGAACCTTTTTCCTGTGCCGAATTACGACATTAATAAATATCCCGAGTGCAGAAAGTTTGTTGAATTAGGCTACCACAATGCCCAGTTTAACTTCAGGTTGGATGAGACAAGAATCGGAGAAATCTATCAAGGAAAATCTCCAAGCCGTAATGGCGGAGAGTTAAAAGTAACAGAGCCTCCCGCAGGATTTCCTGTCCCCGTGCTTCCGGAAATACCGAATGAACATAGTCCCGGGTTAGGCGATATGAATGCCTGATCAGGATGTATGAAAGTGCTCAAGAAATCTCTTGAGCACCTTTAATTTTGATTGATTATGCTATGATATAGAGATGAATATTTCATCGACATCTCAATCCTAAATGTGGTAAAATCGATGCCGATGTTAACCATAAAAAGGAGAATTATGTGTATATGAGTATTATTATTTTAGCATCCATGCTTTTTTGGGGTGCATTAATTTATGAACTAAGTAAATCTTCAAAAAAGCAAAACAACCGAAAAATTGTATCTTTGATATCTTTGGGCTCTTTATCAACTTTAGTTATTACTATTTCGCTTTTTCAAAAACTTCCGTTTTAATTTGTTTATTACTAAATCCTTCGTATTAAATTATTCATTATTATGCTTTTTCCATGAAACAAAAGAGATTAAAGTAGTTTCAAGTGAAAATAGAGACGCTATTACAGTAATATCACTATTTTTAAGGAGTCACTTGGATGTTTATAAAATATAAGAATACGATTTACTGGAACTTTTTGAGAGTGAGCCAGCCAGTATAGCTGATGATCCAGAGGCTGGCGAATTTATTTATACTTATAAAGATAATCAAAACTTCAAGTTAATCTTGACGCTGGATGTTTATCAACTAACTTGCAGCCTGGATATAACCTATAAAGATTTCGCGGTATTTACAGGTGTTTTTCAAAACGTAACTAGCATTAAGAAAGTTGAAAATTTCATGGTTGTAAGTATTGGAGAAGAAGAGAGAATAAAAGTAAAATTCACTAAGCAAGTTGGAGTAGAATTACTTTAAGCTTTTAAGTTGTGTTGAAAAATAACTTTCTTGGCGGGATAAGATTGCATTTATCGAGTGCTGTTATTTATCTTCGTCTTTCTTTAGACTCTCCTTTGTAAAAACTTATAAAAACGTCTTTAACTTAATAAAACGATATCTCCTCATAGTCAATATCATTGATGAGCTGTCCAATCGTTGCAATGCGCTCATCTTCTAATTGTTTAATAAATTTCATATAATATGTTTCCCACTCGCTCTTTGCTTCAGAGCAGTCAGCAACAATGTCAATGAAATTGAGGATTCCCCCTCTTAATTCTTCATAAAATACAATTTTCGCAAAAATGGCCAATTCAAAATTCCCAAACGTAGCAAAAAGTGCGTTATATTCGTCGTCAAACAGACATCCCGAATTTAGCAAATCCAAATAATCATGCAGTGAAACAAAATGATCGCGGATCAGCGATATTTTTTCTGCTGTGTTTTTTCTTTCCATGATGCAATCCACCAATTTCCGCATTTCAATATCACTCATGCGATCATTTTCATTTAACATTAACGCTATTGGTTTTTCTCTCTCTTCAATTTCTCTGATGATCAACATTTTGAAGCCATCAATTCCGCAGCGTTATTTACCCTTTGAATACATTCATTGCGATACAAATTGATATAATCAGTAATCGTTTGATCTGTCTTTAAATCCCGCTGTAACCGATCAAATGCTTCGTTAATCAAGTTTGCCCTTTTATCAGCATGGCAATCACTTAACAACCGACTCAACCTGTCATATTGAACTTCAGAAATTCTGACTTGATTGGCTTCGCCCCCGGATAGCAGTGAAAAAACAGCATTGTTTATCATTAACTCAAAAATATTAAAAAGTTCTATGCGATAATTAAAGCGGCATATTCTCCCGAAGTTTGTCAAGATATACATTAGATCGTGATGGTTAAAAAAGTGACAGAATCTCGTTTCTATCAGCAGTCGCTCTAAATACTGTTTAATATAAAAAACACCTTGCAGTTCCATGTTGTCAATAGCTAAAGGATAGTCAATGCTCGCCATCGTATTTTGAGCTTCAAAAATAATATTATAATGATTCATAAATACAGGTAACGATTCGTCAATGGTTAAATTATAAGCATCAACAGGCACATCTAACTTTAATTTTTTTACGTCTTGATACAATTGTTTAGCTTCTTCAAAATAACAGTGAAGTAATTCGACACCTTTGGTATATATTTTTTTTATACTATCAGAACGTAAATGTACGATAACCTCTTCAGGTTTCTCAAAATGGAGAGCATAAGCATCTATTGCATACATGAGGGAAACCATAATCCCTTCCGCCGTTTCTGTAGTAACCGACGTACTTTCCCCTTTGGTATACTGGCCTATCAATCGTTGCAGGATTTGCATAATCTCTACCTGTATCTTGTAAGCTTTTTCGCTGGTAATAACTCCAACCCTTTGGCCTTCTTTTAGAAGCGACAACATAAATTGGCTTTGCTTTAACTTTGATTTATCAATCGTAAAATTTGAAACCAAATCATAGCGATTTAAAGTATTTTCTTTTCCCATGTTATTCATCACCTTTATATAAAGACTCACTTCTCATCGTATTTCTTCTGAAACTCTCCGCGAGTTCCTCCATTTTACTTCTTAATAACTCTAAAGACCCCGCAGAAGGTCCGTTAAAACACTCCATCATCTGATGAATCAGTTTCATGTCACCTATCTTATCTTCTGTTTCATTTCTGAGATAATAAAAAATCTCCTGAAGCTCGATTAACGTTTCGACATCATGATCCTCATCCATATAGGGTGAAGCAGCAAACACCTCAATTAATTCCTTTAGTACTTCAATCCCCAGCTCTATACGTCCATGATCATGAAGCACTTTATTTCTATAAACGATTAATGTTTTGATATCGCTGGGTGTTAAGATCAAGCCATGCTCTTTTGTTTTTTCATTTAATTCAAGCAGTTCCATCATAGGTTTTGATTGAGGGGATAATTGAATGGAATTCAAAAAACGAGATAAGTTCATAACCTCTCTTCCTTTCAAAAGCATCTTTTTTTAAAAAAACATTGACTTTTTATATCTTGTGTGTTATGATAAAATTAGGTGTTTTTTTATAACAATAATTAATTTATTCTATTTACTTACATATGTCAATAGTTGTTTTTCAGCAGCATTGTTTCTTTCCCTCTTAAATCAGCTTTTTATTCCTCAAGACCAATTTAATTTCCCTTCAACTCAACAGATTTCGTTCAAAATTTTTATCTGCTTATACTTCATTCTATTAATTGTTGTGTAATTTAACTTTTCTATTTTTTGTCTTAGACCCGTAAATACCATCAGTGACGGTCCCGCCGCTTTCTGACCGTATTGCCGTCAATACCTTGCTCTCTTAGGGCTAAAGAACAGCCAACGTTTCCTGAACCTGACGTACAGCCGCTCCTTTCATTTCATGCGTTTGTCACTTTAAAGATGCCGACCAACAGTGTGTTGGATGATTTCTTTCCATTTGTACTAACTTTTTTCAAACTAAAAAGGCTGCAGCTTGCAACCTCATTTTGTTAACCTTTTTGTTTCAATGCCTCTTTCTGTTCTGGATATGATAGGTTTTCATTTCATTTTCGACAACAAAAGAAATAAAGACATTTCAATAAGGAACTCATACTAGAGAGTAAGTGAATGCCAGTGTTCATAGTGAGAACTCCGAAGGAACTATAATGTCCGAGTTGAAAACAAACGGTTTTGTTCTTCAGTCAAAGAATGAAATAAAGATGCTTATTTCATCGACATCTCAATCCTAAATGTGGTAAAATCGATGACAATGTTAACCATAAAAAGGAGGATTATGTGTATATGAGTATTATTATTTTGGCATCCATACTTTTATGGAGTGCATTAATCTATGAATTAAGTAAATCTCCAAAAAAGCAAAACAACCGAAAAATTGTATCTTTGATATCTTTGGGCTCTTTATCAACTTTAGTTATTACTATTTCGCTTTTTCAAAACCTCCCGTTTTAAAAATTGTTTATAACTAAATCGATCGTATATGTCGTCGGTGTGGTATTGTTATAAAAAAAAACCCTTCTTGCAAGAAGGGTTTTTTATTCATTATTCTCTTCTTTATTATCCAATTCTCGAAAATCCTCAATCATTGATCGAATATCTTCAACAAATTCTTTCTCTGTATATTGACCACCCGCGTGTTTTAGATTATCCAGTTTTCCGCAAATAACCTTAAGGGTTCCCTTTGCGTGCTCTTCTTTAAGGCCGTTTACTTTGTTTATCATCTTATCCAACTCAAACATTTAATAGTTTCCCCTTCGCTTATTGTTCCCCTAAATATAACATATTCATTCCAATCAGTATTTGGTCACTTTTGCCGCGTCATTCCAAGCTGACCACACTTTTCGCCTAACACACGTGGTTTTACTCTTGGAATTCAGGTACAGACATGAAATATATTAAGAAAAGCAGATGATGTTTACTCCCAATATCAGTAAGAAACTTGACCAAGATAGAATCGAAGATTACGAAGGTTATGTCTCATCGATTATGGAGTTAGATTGAAACTTCAAATTTTTTTGGTCATATTTTGGTCACCCAATCTTTTGACCAAAATTCAACCCCCCCTGGCACCACTGGTGCCAGGGGGGGTTCCTAGATTAATACTGAGACATATACTGCTCACGCTCCCAAGGATGGACTTGTGTGCGGAACATATCCCATTCGATTTCTTTTGCTTCGACGAAGTGTTCGAATAGATGGTCGCCGAGGGCTTTGACCATGACTTCGTTTGATTTGAATTCTTCGAGAGCGTCTGCGAGTGTCGCAGGAAGGTCGACGATTCCGTTTTCGAGGCGCTCTTCTTTTGTCATCACATAGATGTTGCGGTCGATCGGAGCCGGTGCTTCGAGCTTGTTTTTGATGCCGTCAAGTCCTGCTACAAACTGTATACTCAAGTCTATAGTTATCACGAAAAAATTCCTCTTTTGACAGGTGAAGATGTTACAAACGTCTCCTTTTCTATTATAAACATTTTTGGTAAAATCAAGTTGTTGGTTAAAGAATTCAAAATGTGGGAGTGACCAGCAATGCTTTTGTTTTTTGGTAAGTTTATCTTGCTCTATTTGCTTTGTTCAGTTGCATACGCCTTTTTCAACGTGCTGTATTACAATATCGGCAAAAAATTTGTTTCAAAGACGGTCGATGGTACAAAATTGAATTGGGCTTTAAATGTTTTTGTTAAAAACGGCACCAAAATGGATAGTAGTGATTACTTTATTATGGCTGTCTTAGCGGCTTTATTGGCGATTTACTTATAAAAAAGCTCCTGGAACTAATCCAGGAGTTATTTTTATTTTGTTGGATATCCATTATTTTCACAGAAGGCTTTAATCTTCTTATGTTTTTTTGAAAACTTTTTGCATGCTTCTTTAATCCCATGTGTGTAAATGTCTTTTAAGAACTTTTGAGCAACACCAGCTAATCCCACAGCTGTTAAAATTGCAATTAACTCTTGCAACGAAATATATACAACCCATGGTAACGCAGGCACAAACATAGGCTTGATTTGATTATCGCCTTTTACCGCAACCTGTTTCCCTTCCTCTAAAAATTTCACTTGTTCTGTTGGCAAGTTTTCATAAAACATCGCCATATTTGTTACTTGATCTACAGAAAAACCAATTTGGAGTGCTTTTTGACGGTCTACAGAATATGTAAAATCATCATTGGTTTTCAATGCTTCTTTTACAAACTTTTTCGCTTTTTCCATGACTTTTTCATCAACATTTTGCACAACATCGCTAACTTCTTGATGATTGATCAAACTTTCTGTTGCATTTTTTGCCTGTACCGTAGCCGCTGGCGTAGTCAATACTACTGTGGTTAGGAGTGCAAATACTGAAAAAACCATTAACACCCTAGCCTTCATACTTTTCATACCAAAAACAACCTCCTATAGTTTATATTTACAAGTAATATATTAACATATAAACCAACTATATGGAAAATTTCCTTTTGAAAATTTTACGAACTTTTAATTTTCTATCCGATAAAAGATTAGTATAAGAAGGTTCTCGAGATAGAGGACCTTGTCTTCGCTGCAATAATGATTCAAGTTTGTTTTGCTTTCGTTTTCGGCCCATAAATACCATCCGCAGACAGCCCGTACATCAGCTGGAACCGTTTGTCCACGTTCTCCGTTTTCGGCCCGTAATAGCCATCTATGCCATTATTCTTTGCTCCTATATCCGGATAGAAATAGAGGGTAGCCAACGCATCCTGAATCTGCCGGACGACCGTCCCTTTCATCAGTGGTCTTTTCACCTTATAGATGCCAGACGGCAGCGGGTAGGATGATTTTTTGCCGTTTGAGGAAGGCTTTTTCTTTTTCGCTTCAATAGCTACGAGCGCTTTTTCTGTAGCCGGTCCGTAAATTCCATCCAACGCGATACCCGCCTTCTTTTGCAGAGCTTTAACAGCTTGCACAGATTCATCCCCTTAAGACCCATCGGCCCCGTATTTCGGCAGAAAGAAGCCAGCGGCATTCAAGCGTTTCTGCAGCGACTTGACCTTGGAACCGGACGACCCTTTTTTCCAGAATGGTCCCTGTGGATTTGCTTGACTGGCTCGTAGATGATGTTGTCTTTGACACAGTTTTATTCCCAAACAGAGCATTAACTTTTTTCCTGAATGCCGCCAGATGGCTTGAATCGCTTACCGACGGAGCCGGACAGGATCGACATGGATTCAATGAATAGATATAAGAGTATATCTCCACGATAATGGAGTAATTTTTTTATTGATTTTTTGTGGGTGATTTGTGGGTGATTAATGTTCCCTCTTAAAATATTAAAAATACCCACAAAAACAAAAAACCCCCTGACACCACTGGTGCCAAGGGATTCCTAGATTAATACTGAGACATATACTGCTCACGCTCCCAAGGATGGACTTGTGTGCGGAACATATCCCATTCGATTTCTTTTGCTTCGACGAAGTGTTCGAATAGATGGTCGCCGAGGGCTTTGACCATGACTTCGTTTGATTTGAATTCTTCGAGAGCGTCTGCGAGTGTCGCAGGAAGGTCGACGATTCCGTTTTCGAGGCGCTCTTCTTTTGTCATGACATAGATGTTGCGGTCGATCGGAGCCGGTGCTTCAAGCTTGTTTTTGATGCCGTCAAGTCCTGCTGCAAGAAGTACGCTCAAAGCAAGGTACGGGTTCGCAGAAGGGTCTACGCTTCTGACTTCTACGCGCGTGCTGATGCCGCGGGAAGCCGGGATACGGATCAATGGGCTTCTGTTTTGCGCGCTCCATGCCACATAGCAAGGTGCTTCATAGCCTGGAACTAGGCGCTTGTAAGAGTTGACAGTCGGGTTTGTCACAGCTGTAAAGCTTGTTGCGTGCTTGACGATGCCGGCGATGAATTGCTTTGCCGTTTCACTCAGCTGAAGGTCAGTGTCTTTGTCAAAGAAAGCGTTGGCTCCGTTTCGGAAGAGTGATAGATTGCAGTGCATGCCTGATCCGTTTACGCCGAACAACGGTTTTGGCATGAATGTTGCGTGCAGGCCATGTTTGCGCGCGATTGTTTTAACGACGAGCTTGAACGTTTGGATATCATCGCAAGCGCGGATGGCTCCAGCGTATTTAAAGTCGATCTCGTGCTGTCCAGGTGCAACTTCGTGGTGAGACGCTTCGATTTCAAAACCCATTTCTTCGAGCTCAAGTACGATGTCGCGGCGGCAGTTTTCGCCAAGGTCAGTCGGCGCAAGGTCGAAGTATCCGCCTTTGTCGTTCAGTTCAAGGGTAGGCTCGCCTTTTTCGTCAAGCTTGAACAGGAAGAATTCCGGCTCCGGTCCAAGATTGAAATCTGAGAAGCCCATGTCTTCCATTTCTTTCAAAATGCGCTTCAAGTTGTTGCGCGGATCGCCTTGAAACGGCGTGCCGTCCGGATTATAAATATCGCAGATGAAGCGGGCTACTTTACCTTTTTCGGCGGTCCACGGGAAAATCACAAATGTATCTAAATCAGGGTACAAGTACATATCGGATTCTTCAATGCGGACGAATCCTTCGATTGAAGAGCCGTCGAACATAACCTTATTATCAAGTGCTTTTTCCAGCTGGCTCACAGGAATTTCAACGTTTTTAATCGTTCCAAGAATGTCTGTAAACTGAAGGCGAATATATTTTACATTCTCCTCATTTACTAGTTTAACAATATCGTCTCTTGTATACTTTGCCATTCGTAAAACTCCTCCTCTAAAAGGTAAATGTATATAGCAATGCAGTTGCTAACAAATTAATGAAAAAACCTGGACATGTCTCCCTGGCGGAATGTCGTCCCTCTTTGGAAACGGCCTGCTTGGATAAGCTCGTTTTTCAGCAGTTTTCTCAGTTCTTCATCCGACAAGTTGTGTTTCTCTGCTTTTTTCGGCTTGTCTTGTTTGTCTTCTTTTTGTTCGTTTTCTGTTTTGGCGAAAATTTGTTTGATCCCCGCCATGTTTACACCTTGTTCGATCAAATCTTTAATTTCGAGCAGCTTATCTACATCATGGAATGAAAATAAACGTCTGTTCCCTTCACTTCTTGCAGGAAATACCAGTCCATTTTCCTCATAATACCGAATTTGTCTTGCGGACAGTTCGGTCAGCTGCATGACGATACCTATCGGAAATAAGGGCATTGAGCGGCGAATTTTATCACTCATCTCAATTTCCTCCTTTTCTTATATAAATTTATTATATTTGATGTTATATAATGTGTCAACATGATGTAAGGATTCTTTACGTGAAAATATTCTTTATTTTCTTTACATTAATCCCTGCTTCATGAGCGCATCCACAGCACTACATATCGCATTCTTCACATGGGAATAGGTTAATCCGCCTTGGACATATGCCACATAAGGCGGTCTTATAGGGCCATCCGCTGATAGTTCAATGCTTGCTCCCTGGACAAAAGTGCCGGCCGCCATAATGACATCGTCTTCATAGCCCGGCATATAGCTCGGATATGGTGTCACATGGGCGTTGACAGGAGAAGCGTACTGAATGGCCTGACAAAACGCGATCATCTGCTCCGGGGTGGAAAATTCGACAGACTGGATCAAATCGGTCCGCTTGCTGTCCCACGAAGGATTCGTCCTAAAGCCGAGCTTCTCAAGAAAGCGGGCTGTGAATACGGCTCCTTTTAATGCCTGGGAGACGACATGCGGCGCAAGGAAAAAGCCCTGGTACATCTCCTGAAGGGTGTACAACGACGCACCGGCTTCACTGCCGATTCCAGGTGATGTCATTCTGTAGGAGCAGGCTTTCACCCATTTTTCCTTGCCGGCGATATAGCCGCCCGTTTTGGCGAGGCCGCCTCCCGGGTTTTTAATCAGCGAGCCTGCCATCAGATCCGCTCCAACATGGCACGGCTCACGCTCTTCTACAAATTCGCCGTAACAGTTGTCGACGAAAACGATGATGTTCTCGTTTATTTCTTTAACAAAGCGAATCATCTTCTCAATCTCATCAATTGTAAAAGACGGACGGTCTGCGTATCCTTTTGAGCGCTGGATTCCGACAACTTTTGTCTGCGGTGTGACGGAAGCTGCCACGCGGTCAAAATCAACGGCTCCTTTTTCAGTCAGCTCGACATGGCTGTATCCGACCTGGAAATCTTTCAAAGACCCCGAGTTTTCCTCACCTCTGACGCCGACGATCTCTTCGAGGGTATCGTACGGTTTGCCTGTGATGTAAAGAAGTTCATCTCCCGGGCGGAGAACGCCGAATAAAGCAATTGATATCGCATGGGTTCCCGAGATGATCTGCGGTCTGACAAGGGCCGCTTCACCGCCGAAGACGTCGGCATAGACTTTTTCCAGCGTATCGCGGCCGATGTCATCGTAGCCGTAGCCAGTCGATGGTGTGAAATGCGTATCCGATACTTTGTGCTTTCTGTAGCTTTCAAGCACCCTCCACTCATTTCGTTCACTGATTTCATCAATTGTTTTATGGATTTGAGCGATATCGGTTTCAGCCTCTACCGCCGTTTTCTTTAGTAGATCTCCGTGTTTTAATGTCTCAAACATGTTCTGCAGTGTCCTTTCCTACATATACTTCTTCAGCTCTCCCAAAATGTTTTGGTCAGGGAGAATATATCCTTCTACTTCATATACTTCGCGATCTTCGTCAAAAACAGTGCTGTTCGCCATTGTCTCAGACTTGATTCTCGACAACAGCCTTCCTTCTGAAGCGGGAATCCTTACGTCATACGGAACGAGCAGTTCCTTTTTCAGATAGTCTTCAACCGCCTGCTTAAACAGCCGCAAGTCTCCGTCTATTTTGGCGCTCGTCATGATATGCCCTCTCCCTGAAGAAGGGATGAAATCCGGCCGCTTCCGGTCTCTTTTGTTATAGACGGTTAAAACGGGAATATCGTCGGCTTCAAGTTCTTCAAGAAGGCGCTTGACCGTCGCTTCGTGGCCCTCGTAGTCTTCGTGTGAAGAATCGATCATATGAAGAATCAGATCGGCTTCTTTTACTTCTTCGAGCGTCGATCTGAAAGCCGCGATCAAAGTCGTCGGCAGATCCTGAATAAACCCGACCGTATCTGAGAGCAGCACGCTGTATCCGCTCGGCAGCGTCATTTTGCGGGTCATCGGGTCAAGTGTGGCAAACAGCAGGTTTTCTTCATAGCTGTCGGCGTCTGTAAGCCTGTTAAACCAGGTCGATTTCCCTGCATTGGTGTAGCCGACGAGCGCGATTTGCAGTACGCCGTTTTTCTTTCTTCTTTCTCTGTATCTGCTTCTGTGGCGAATGACGGTAGACAGCTGAACATTGATTTCATGAATCCGGTTTCGGATATGACGCCGGTCGGTTTCCAGCTTTGTCTCCCCTGGGCCTCTTGTTCCGATTCCGCCGCCTTGCCTTGACAGGTTGATTCCCTGGCCGCTTAACCGCGGGAGGGCGTATTGCAGCTGCGCCAGCTCAATTTGCAGCTTTCCTTCCCTTGTCCGCGCGCGTTTGGCGAAAATATCGAGGATCAACTGCGTCCTATCGATAATTTTCACGTCAAGCGTTGTGACAAGCGCTTTCAGCTGACTCGGCGACAATTCATCATTAAAAATTAAAACATCGGGCGACAGCTCTTCACAGAGCACCGACAATTCATCTACTTTTCCTTTTCCGATATATGTAGCAGCATCCACACGGTTCCGCTTCTGCGTGACCGTGGAAACAACCGTTCCATCGGCCGTTTTCGTCAGCGCGGCGAGCTCTTCCATCGAGTATGAAAAACGCTCATCAGATACGTGCGGAAGCTGGCATCCGACTAATATGGCTTTCTCTTTCATGACGTCCTGTCCGTTCAAATGATCATGTTCCTTTCTTAACGTTAGTCAATTAAGCAGTACTATCATAACAAACGAAGGGAGCGGTTGCCAGAAATCCTCGAAAATAAAAAAAGAACGCGCCATTATACGTGCGGCGCGTCTTCCTTCAAGTCGAGATCCTGGCTTTTGATGGTTATCAGATCATTCTTTAAATAGCAGTCTCCCATCAGCAGTCTCATCGCCTGCGACCGGATGGATTTTTCGATCAGGTTGCGGACGAAGCGGCCGTTGCTGAACTTCGCGGGGCTGACCGTGCTTTTGACGGCCATCAGATGATCTTTCAACTTCCATTCGGCCTCAGGGCTGAACTGATATTCCCTTTCCGCCATCATCCGTTTCGCAATGTCCATCAGCTGGCTGACTGAGTAATCGGGAAAATCGATGCTGATCGGAAACCTTGACTGAAGGCCTGGATTTAATGAAAGAAAATGATCCATTTCCCGCGAATATCCAGCGAGGATTAAAATAAATTCGTTCCGCTTATCTTCCATATGTTTGACTAATGTATCGATTGCCTCCTTGCCGAAGTCTTTCTCTCCACCTCTGGCAAGGGAATAGGCTTCATCGATGAACAGGATTCCGCCCATCGCTTTTTTGATTAAATCCCTCGTTTTTTGCGCCGTATGACCGATGTACTCACCGACAAGATCGGCGCGCTCCGCCTCGATCAGATGGCCTTTTGAGAGAACATTCATCTCGTAAAAAAGCCTGCCGATCAGCCTGGCGACGGTCGTTTTTCCGGTTCCCGGGTTTCCTTTGAACATCATGTGTAGCGCCTGTTTTCCAGCTTTAAGGCCTTGTTCTTCACGCTTTTTATTGACGAAAATCCAGGCGTAGATTTCCTTAATATTGCGCTTCATTTCCTCCATCCCGACCAGGGTGTTCATTTCCCTTTCAATTTCCTTCAGAATGCTGTGTTTGGCTTCATTTTTTTGCAGTGCGGCCTGATATTCGGCTTCAGCCTCTGAATTGGCCAAAACCTGCTTTTGACCGTTCAGTATGATATTGATTTGTCCGTTGTTTTTATAAGTAACAGCCCTTTCCAACACACTCACCTCACCATTCTCTCTTTATATCCTATTCATGGCGCGCTTAAGCCGTGACAGACGCCCACATGACTGCGCATTCCGATGTTTTTTGAGAAGGACGGGGCAGGTCTTGTTGAAACCTGCGCTTTCCCGAGAAATACTTTATTTCTTATTGTATTCAGGTAAGCTGTGCGGACAAACCAATTTTTTATTTCTGTTTGCCTTTTTGGTGAATGCTTAACGGGTTGACATGTTAGATCGGAAGAAAATGATGAATGATGAGGACCTTTGGGAAATGTACCAATCCGCCGCGCCGGGATAAAAAATGAAATTGAAGTGTTTACTAATTTGGTTAAATAGAATTCTGTCTCAAGAAGAATCAGAACTGATCGAGACAGCAAATTAGTATGGCGATTTATTTACTTATACACGTAGCAAGTCCTTCGCTAACCGTAAAATCTGTGATAAGATTTGCCTTGGCTGCCTCTAAAGAAAACGATTACAGTATTGTTGCCATTCCCTTTTTGCATTCTATTTCATCGGCTGTACTCTTTCACCTTTCGCTGTAGTCTTTTCAATTTTAATATAATGTTATTTTTCGTAATAATAAGCTTTGACCCAATAATAGTTTCTCCCCTTATGTTCACACCATTCAACAAATCCCTTTGATTGTTCTTTTGTAAACATCACCCAGTCATTCAATAGATCTTGATAATAGTTAAGTGCTTCGTTATTGTTTTTTCTTGTTTGTTGACACTCTACCTTGTTGTTTAACTCCCGGGACTTAGCAAGAAGTGCTGTATCTTCTTTAATATCGCCAAGATATAAATCTTCGGATATATGATGGAATGAATACCAAAGGGCGTTCAAATTAATATCGATTAGCGTTAATAAGGATAATTGTTCATTGCTGCCACCAAGTCTAAGTGCGTTGTGTAAGTAATCAACACGGTTTTCAGTATTTAAAAACACCCCATACCACCTATATGGTCTTGGATCTTCGGGATTACTCTTCATCCATCTCTCAAGTAAAGGCTTTAAAAGTTCCTTTTCCAATGGATGAACGAGTACATGGTGAATATCATCTGATGTTTCAAATAAAGCAAACAGCCAACAAGCAAAATTCTGTTGTGCATTATCATCCCACATCTTTGCTTCATCAATAAAGGAAGATAATGCTTTAAAGGATTCCTTACGCAACCCTTTTTCTTTGAGGGAACAAAACTTTTTAAATAACGGATATACATCCAATCTGTCATTTTTTAAGATATTAGTTAAGACATTTACCATTTTTACACCTCTCTTTGCTCAGGATAAATTCGTAATTTTATTCTAATATCTATGATCGGCACGCTTTCTTTCAATGGATGATTTTTTACCTACCAGTGAGTGCCCTTATAAGACCCGCTTAAAACTTCTATTAATGCCAAATCACGATCATCCATGGTTTTAATAATTTTTATTCTTTTATACCTTGGTATATCAATTGTATTTACTCCATCACTTGTTAATTCAGATATACTGCCGTAGTTCTTCTCTAACGTCTCGATAGACTTAGCACCATGAATATTCCTGAGAATCTCGATTTCATCTCCAGCTTTGTATCCCCCAGATCCAGGTAAGAAAAGGACTGCTATAACTGCTAGAGCTAGAAGAACGCCAGCAATTCCATAAAACGCTTTTTTCATGAGTTCTATTAATTTATCTACGAAGTTGATTATTGGATTATTTATATATTGGTGTTGTCTGTTTTTCACTCGTGATTGCATTCTGCCCTCTTCTTTCTTATTTTCTTTATTGCGTCATGGTGATCATTAGGGTACTCAATATAGCTTCCGTCATTCCCTGAACAGCAAATGTCTTTTCCCAAATCATCTTCAGTTCTCCTTCAGTCACGTTTCCATCACCAAACCATGTAACCCGATTCTCATTTAAAAACACCTCCAAGTCATATTTCGGATAAGATTGATCCGATTTCAAACTCGAAGGTGTTTTTTTATTTGTCTCATCTTGTGGGGCAGTCCGGCAGTTCCCTCGTTTGTTTATCAAAAATGGCACGTTTCGTTTTTCTGCACCATTCGTTTTTTTGAACGCGGGCGTAAACATGCGGCGTTCTCACTGTGTTATATTGAGGCGCCTTATTTTATGTACGTGATATTCGTTTTCTGTCTAGATAAGCAGTGACGCTCCATTTATCCCTTCTACACTGACATAACACAGAAAGGGAAAATTAAATTTCTTATCTTTTATTAGATTTAAAACCTTCTGACACCATGTTTTTTCCTCTTTGGCCAGTCTGAATTTGCGATCAATCAAGATATAACGGCCAAAGTTTTTTGACATGCTATCCGATTCCTTGTTTTTTTCTAGCTCCGCCATTTTGTTCAATTGGGTATCAATTGTTTTTTCTAAATTTTTGATTCGATCCTGAATCAGTTTTGCAGAATCTTCCTCTTTCAACAACCAAATCGAATATACTTTAATAAGAAATTCGTCCCTATTTATTGGATCTGAAGGAGATACAGCGATCCAATCTTCTAACGCTTCTTTTCCCTTGTCAGTAATGGAGTATATTTTTTTATCAGGTTTCCCTATTTGCTCTACATGCTCGTATTCAAGAAATTCTTCTTGTTCCATTTTATTTAGCAAAGGATATATTTGACTATGTTTTGCCGGCCACACTACCTCCAGGTACTGAACTAACTCATATCCTGAACAAGGTCTTCTGCCGAGAACGCTCAGAATGGCATACCCTAAAGTATTTATATCATTCACCTCAATCTTTAAATGGCGGTTACTTTATACTATTTTTAAATCCAAAGGTTAAATAAACCCTCATTAATACCCAAGTTATACATATAGTATACACCAAAAACAGCACTTATTACACCCGTCGTCATCCCTAGTGTTCCGCTGATTGCCCCTCGCTTCTTACTCAGCACAAAGGGAATTCCAATGATTGTTGTAAAGAAAAGCATACCAATAACTGTTCCTGCCCCGAATATAAGAATATATATTGCCGCTTCCTCTACACTCTTGACAGTACTTATCGTTAATAAGACCATGGCTCCACTTCCTGCAAGACCATGAACTAAACCGATGAATGTTGATCTTAAGTACGTTACGTTTTTATGGCGGCGCTTATGGTCGCCGCTGCTTTGATGGGTGTGGAGATGTTTGTGTTGATGCGTATGTACAGGGCTATTCTTGAAAGAAAGAATCGTTTTAACCCCTAAATAAACAAGCATGACTCCTACTAAAAATTCTAAGGACATCGACCATTTTTCTGATATTTGCCCCTTCATTACAATGACAATGATTCCAACTATAAACAATGTTACAGTATGGCCAATGCCCCAAAATATGCCCGCTAAAGAAGCTTGCCATAACTTTTTACTTTGACTTGCAATTGTCGATACCGCAATCACATGGTCAGGTTCAATCGCATGCTTGATTCCTAAAATTAATGCCAGCATTAAAACCGAGAATAATGTACCTTCCACAAAATACAGCCCCTTCTTGAATCTGAAAAAAACCAACAATTGAACAGTTGCTGGTTTTTTAACCGTTAATATTTTCTTAAAAAACTCGGGGTTTTGTTAAACCATACTTGGTTGAGGAGATGATGAAATTCGGAAAACAGACTTTCGATGATCTGTGTTTGATTTGCTAATACCCGTACGGAAAACCCAGGGACAGGCAATAAAGATATGCCTATTTTATATTCTTTTGTCTGAGTATCCACGGCCTGATATAAACGATCAAGAAGGTCATGATCTACTTGTTCATTGATCACAATCATGGAACCTAAGTGAGAATAGCCTTCCATTAAACCCAGACCATCTATATTTTGTTTGGTCGGGCATAGTTTGATATGGTCATAGACTGCCAGCTCATTTTCCATATAGATTTCATTAATGAATTGAAGCATCTCATAGGTAAACTTTTCTCCACTAGGAGACCATCCAGGAGTCACAATATCTGAATAAAGGAACGTACATTCTTTTTCAATATATACTATATTTTTTTGTTTATACCGTGCATTTTGATAGCCGATAAGCGGATCGGGAATGTACTCAAGATAACTGCCTTCCTTAAGGTTAAATTCCGTTTCCTGATATGCATGTGTATGCGGTGTCTTATATATTTTAGTTGCCGCTTGGGTTGTTAATGTTAATCTTGCTTGTTTCTCCAGTGAAATCTTCATTTGATAGCGATCACCGTCTAAATAACCGCCGCCGGGGTTTAAAATATAATAACAGGCTTGTCCTGATTCATCATGATAAATAGGACGCATGACTTTATACGCCCCCTGAAAATACACATTTTTCGCAATGGTCTTTCCATTTTTTTCTTCAGCGCTCAAACGCAAAACGCCTGTCCAGTCCCCCATCTTACTCCAGTCCTTTTAATAGTGCATTTTCCTTAATCCAGTCAATGACTTGATCAAGACCTTCATTCGTTTTTAAATTTGTAAAAGCGAACGGCTTGTCTCCGCGGAAAACCTTCGTATCAGATGCCATAACGTCCAGATTTGCTCCAACGAAAGGCGCTAAATCTGTTTTATTGATGATAAACAAATCAGATTTAATCATTCCTTGACCGCCTTTTCGCGGTATTTTCTCCCCTTGGGCCACATCAATAATATAGATTGAAAAGTCAACAAGTTCAGGGCTGAATGTAGCTGCCAGATTATCTCCGCCGCTTTCAACGAAAATAAGTTCAACGTCTGGATTCTTCTTCACCAGCTCATCAATGGCTGCAAAGTTCATTGACGCGTCTTCGCGTATTGCCGTATGAGGGCAGCCGCCTGTTTCCACACCTATAATCCGATCTGCGGGAAGCACCCCGTTGTTCATTAAAAACTTGGCATCTTCTTTTGTATAAATGTCGTTTGTCACAACTGCCATACTCATTTCATCTTGCAAATGCCGGGTTAATTTTTCGACTAACATCGTTTTCCCTGCTCCTACAGGTCCTCCTACACCGATCCTAATTGGTTTCATACCTAACACTTCCTTTTTTATTAAGACATGAAAATACGAATATTTACACGCTCGTGCATCATTTGAGATAATTCTAAACCGGGAGAAACAATCCCAAATTCTTCTTCATTTAAACTTTGAATTTTTTCTGTTGCTTCGATTAAAACAGTCTGAAATTCTTGAATTGTCTTTTGACCTGCCACTTGCCCCAGAGGGACAGCCCGTACCGCATTTTGAACAAGATTTGAGACTGCTGAATACAAATAGTACAGTGTAGTCGTTGATGAAGGGACACCAAGATGATGACCTACAATCGTAAATACAATGGAGGGATGTCCAAACGATTGCTTTTGATTTATACGCTCCCGATATGTTGAAAGAATGGGTATATCATATAGGGATTCAATAAGATTTAACATCCGCTCGCCCATCCTTTGGGTTCCTTCTCTTGTTTCACGCGGCAAACTTTGAACAGTCAACATGCGATCTAATTTCCATACTGTTTGTAAATCTTCGTTCTCTAAAGCTTCATATACAAGACGGGAAGCCAACCCATCTGAATAGATGAGCTGCTCGTTTACATACGTATGAAGCCATTGTACGAACGTTGCTTGATCATGGACTTTATCTTCTTGAATATAGGTCTCAAGACCATACGAATGACTAAAAGCCCCTATAGGGAAATTTGAATCACATAGTTGGAGTAAAGATAAAATATTAATCATGGCTATGACCGATATGGCGGAAAGCCTGTTTTACTTTTCGGTCTTCACGTTTATATGGAATTTGCAGGTCTTGAAGTAACTCTTCTACAAGATAATCATATTGAACAAGCATTTCGTCCTCTTCAAACTGCGCCGGCAGGTGGCGATTTCCTAATTGATGAGCGATCGTTCCCATTTCATTCAAGGTGCGCGGTTTGATAACTAATAAATCATCGGACAGTACATCGATGACGATCATATTTTTATCGTCCATATACAAAACATCACCAGCGACAAGGTCACGCGCTTCTTTTAAGCGTATTCCAATTTCGTTGCCATGATCTGTTTTCACCCGTTGGATTCGTTTTACTAAATAAGCACTTTCAAGGTAAACTTTTTCAATATGGCGTTTTTCAATTTCCTCTTTTTCCATGTTTTCAAGATTTGTTACGATTTGTTCAATGATCATGACTCTCACCTCAGAATAGGAAATATCGTTGACCCATTGGCACCTTATCAACAGGGTCACATGTAATTAATTGGCCATTTACTTTTACTTCATATGTTTGTGGATCGACCGTTATTTCAGGAGTTTCGCCATTCAGCTTCATATCTTTTTTCGTTAGTTTGCGAATACCGCGAACCGGAAGAATGATTTTTTGCAACCCAAGCTTCTCATGCACTTTGTCATCGAAAGCTGCCTGGGAAATAAACGTAATGGAAGTGCTGGACAGCGCCTTGCCAAACTGTCCATACATTTGGCGGTAAATAACAGGCTGCGGTGTCGGGATAGAGGCGTTAGCATCTCCCATTAAGCTCTCTGCAACAAAGCCGCTTTTCATCACCATTTCAGGCTTCACACCGAAAAATGCTGGATTCCAGACAACGAGATCGGCCATCTTCCCTCTCTCGATAGAACCGACATATTCGGAAATACCATGAGTAATGGCAGGATTAATTGTATATTTGGCAATATAACGTTTTACGCGGTTGTTGTCCGAAAGCTCGCTGTCGCCCGCCATTGTTCCTCTTTGTTTTTTCATCTTATCGGCTACTTGCCATGTACGTAAAATGACTTCTCCAATCCGTCCCATCGCTTGGGCATCCGAACTAGTCATACTGAATACACCCATATCCTGGAGAATGTCCTCAGCTGCAATCGTTTCGCGTCTGATACGTGAGTCAGCAAACGCCAAATCTTCCGGAATAGATGGATTCAAGTGGTGACAGACCATTAACATATCTAAGTGCTCGTCTACCGTATTGACTGTATAAGGTAATGTCGGGTTCGTAGATGACGGCAGAACATTGTTAAAGCTGGCCGATTTAATTAAGTCAGGAGCATGTCCTCCCCCTGCACCCTCTGTATGGTACATATGAATGACGCGATTTTTAATAGCTGCCATTGTATTTTCCATAAATCCGCCTTCGTTTAATGTATCCGCGTGAAGGGCAACCTGAACATCATATTTGTCAGCCACACTTAGCGCATGATCGATAGCTGAAGCTGTAGCGCCCCAATCCTCATGAACTTTCAGTCCAATGGCGCCGGCGCGTATTTGCTCTACCAGTGGAGCTTCTGAAGCGGCTTGTCCTTTTCCTGTAAACCCAACATTAATCGGCATGCCCTCTGCCGCTTCAAGCATTCGGTGCATATGCCACTCGCCCGGTGTAACCGTGGTAGCCTTTGATCCTGCAGCAGGGCCTGTTCCTCCTCCAATTAGGGTGGTAAGACCTGAAGCTAATGCTGTTCTGATTTGCTCCGGATTAATAAAATGGACGTGGGTGTCAATTCCGCCCGCAGTTACAATCATACCTTCAGCAGCAATAACTTCTGTACCAGAGCCAATCACAATATCCACATTGTCCATGATTAGCGGATTACCTGCTTTCCCGATTCCAGCGATTTTGCCATCACGAATTCCAATGTCCGCTTTATAAATACCAGTGTAATCTAAGACAACAGCATTCGTAATGACAACATCTGCTATTCCCTCTCCACGTGTAACTAAAGGGTGTTGTCCCATTCCATCACGAATAACTTTACCGCCGCCGAATACCACTTCATCTCCATATGTCGTGTAGTCTTTCTCAATTTCGATGAGCAAATCTGTATCTGCCAGACGAATAGAGTCCCCTGTAGTCGGGCCGTACATTTCAGCGTATTGCTTTCTTGGCATCTTGAAGCTCATGATTGGTTCCCCTCTTTTTCTAATGATCCGTCCACTTTATTATTAAATCCGTATACCCGGCGTTCGCCGGCGTAAGGCACTAATTCCACTTCTTTTTCATCCCCGGGCTCAAAACGCACAGCTGCTCCTGCCGGAATGTTTAGTCGCTTTCCAAATGCTTCTTCTCGTTTGAATTGAAGCGCTTCATTCGCTTCATAAAAATGAAAATGTGAACCTACTTGAACTGGGCGGTCACCTGTATTCGTTACATTCAATTTGGACGCCGCTCTTCCGACATTACAAATGATATCCGTTTCTTTTAAAAATAGTTGCCCCGGTTCCATTTCAATAGCCTCCTATCCATTTTATTTAATTGGACTATGTACAGTTACAAGCTTTGTGCCGTCTGGAAATGTAGCTTCTACCTGGATATCATCAATCATTTCCGGAATGCCTTCCATTACATCTTCCCGCGACAAAATGGTTGTTCCATATTCCATCAACTCCGCAACTGTTTTTCCATCCCGTGCTCCTTCCAACACTTCATACGTTATCAGGGCTACTGCTTCCGGGTGATTCAATTTTAATCCCCGTTCTTTACGTCGCTTCGCAAGATCTGCTGCCACAACAATCATAAGCTTGTCTACTTCACGCGGTAATAGTTGCATCACAAAACCTCCCTGTATTTTTATTACGACCAAACGGTGAGCATTCATATAAGGGGGAGCCAGTTCATTAACATTCTGAGCTGAAAGCGCAAAAACTAAAAAACTGAAAATATATTTGATTCCCCTGCTTCTGTTTTAAATGTATATCATTTTTTACATATATGTCAATTTATATATTCAAAAATTTATATATGATACACTGAAGATATATAACCTTGAAAAGAAAGGAGAATATTCATTATGCGAAAAAACAAACATCATTTATTAAGCGAGGCGGTGTTTTCCCGTTTAATAACAGCTTCTCTCAAAGGCATCTCTCAAGTCATCCTGATTGAGAATGTTATGACCGGCTTTCTAATCCTTATAGCCATTACTATTTTTTCCTATTATTTAGGTATAATCGCTTTGTTGTCCGCTATTATCGGTACTTTAGTAGGGAAATTGGGAGCGGCAGATGAAAAGATTATAAATGAGGGTCTATTAGGATATAATTCTGTGTTAACAGGAATGGCATTGGCATCATTCTTAACTGGCCCTTACATGTGGCTTGTCGCTTTAATTGGATCAGCCTTAGCAGCCATTTTTACAGCCGCCATGATGCATTTTACGAAAAGAACCGAAGTTCCAATTCTTACATTCCCCTTTGTTATCCTGACATGGTTTATATTGCTGGCTTCATACAAATTAAATGGGGTTAAATTAAGCTCTGCCCTGATACCTCAGGATTTAACACACTGGGAACTAAAGACAGCAGGGGGAGTCAATTTAGTAGACGGGGTCTTTCATGGAATTGGACAAGTATTTTTTCTGAATAACACAGTATCCGGGATTTTAATTTTTCTAGCCGTATTTTGGGCAGGAAGAAAACTGGGACTTTATGCAGTTATCGGAAATGCAGTTGCCATCATCATTGCATTCCTTTTAGGAGGAGAGCGTTCTCTCATAACATTGGGTCTTTACGGGTATAATGCAATTTTAACAATCCTGGCCGTATCTGCCATTTTTAAAAGTGAACATAACCGGTTTTCATTTTTGTCAGGGATCATTTCAGCTTGTCTGACAGTGCCTATAACAGCGGGACTCAGCACTTATCTTTTGCCATATGGACTCCCTGCCCTAACAATGCCGTTTGTTCTTTGTTCATGGCTGTTTTTAGGTGCAAGAAAGGTTCTGCAAAACTTATAAGCATTGCCTATTGATGATGTAAATCAGCCGCTTAGTGGTTACGCAAGAAATAAAAGTCATGGAAGAAACCCATGATGTCTTACTATACGAATCTACTCGCGTTTAGACATTAATGAATGATAACTTGTGAAAAACGATGGTGAGCTAAAAACTTACAGGAATGCCGGGACTTTGATAGGAATGTTCCATTTCATTGACACTCTCACTTCAGAAATATCTGGAATCAATCGATTACCACATGAAACAGACTTATTTTTCAATAATGATGCTATGAGAGCGTCTCCGACATTATTCGCTAGATAAGACCCTTAGGCCAGTCAGTCTGAAGGTGTGCTGCGGCCGCTGTTCAGCTCTCCCCTGTAAACTGTGAAAAACTCATATTGGCGCAAGCATATTCTGATGGTGCCGATGAAAACTGTTCCAGCTTTGTTTTCATTGATCAACGAGAGGGGCATAAATAAAGAGGATTTGGACACAGAGAGGTGAAAGTAACTGATTTGGTTAATGAAAAAAATTCTGTCTCAGAAAGAATAAGAATACAAACGATTGAGACAGAATTTTGTCTTACGATTTACTTATACACGTAGCAAGTTCCTTGTATAACCGTAACACATGTATATGTTTCATGATAAGATTTACCTTGGCTGTCTCTAAAGAAAACAGTTACAGTATTGTTGCCATTCCATTGGAATTGATAGGCGTCTGGATACTTGTCTCGAATCGGAGTTAAATCCGGCGCAGCACTTGCAGGTAATCCGGATACCAACAGAGCCCCAGCAACTGCAACCGCTCCCGCTACTTTTTTGAGTTTGTTTTTAAACATAAACACATCCCCTTTTCGTTTTGTTTACCTATTAAATGCTTGTCCATTTAATAGACACCTTGAGCTTAACACCAAAAGGATGAAAAAATTGTCAAATGGTGTAGAATTGAAAAATAATTCAAAAATAATACACATTTTTACAATTAATGAATATAGAGATGTTTCCTTTTCTTCATCTTCTCTTTTTAAATTTTCAATATTTGTGAGGTAATGTCATCTAGATAAATGGTGACATATTGAGTCTTTTACAGGGTGCTTGACAATGATATGTTATTTTATTGGATCGCACAGGCAACAAAAGTTGAATCACAATTTAATCTAAGTATTTTACAGTGAAAGTTGCGGTGATTGGATTATTAACAAGGCTTATTTAAAAAGCTCAATCACGTTCAAGATGAACGTGCGATAGAAAAGGCATGGATATCATTTTATTTTAGGGCTCCTTTTTATACAACACTCGACTGGATGGCGCAGTCAAGTCTTTTTTTATTTAATATCATGACCTAATAGTCAGATAATAAATCCATAATAGTAGTACTTTTGCTTAGTTAATCGGCAGTCATTATTATCGATTAATTTTCAGTTCGTGTAGTGCTTTCCATCAATACAATTATTTCTCAACATTATTAAATGGGATACTTTTTGTTATTTCGGCAGATCTTACTCCTGTGGATTCTTTTGATGTTACCAAATAAAAAACCCCTTTAAAGTAGTATACCCCATGATCATTCATGTGCTTTTTACAGCCTACTTAAAGGGGATATTATCAAATTAAAAAACTTTAAATTTTATTATTCGACCTTTATGATCAAATCACCTAGTTCATTTTGTGCTTCTTTAAATACTTCTAAAACTTCGTCGGCACTATATCCTAAATAGCTTTTGCTTTTCTCAAAATCCCTCCAAATAATGGTTACAGGTCTTTCAATCCATCCCGTAAGACAATCCCACAGCGCATTTAAATTCTCCCCATAATAGTCAGGGAAGTCTAGTCTTTCCTTCAATGTTTTATGTAAACCGTCTAATGTTCTAAATTTATCTCCATCAAGTATAATTTCATCCATTTTTTTATCTACCTTTCTTTATTTTACTTTTTTGAAAGTTTTGTAATGATCAGTTGTTTTATAAATCAATCCATCATTTGAATATAAAATCCTTTCGTTCCCTCTATATCGATTAGCAAGCAAGCTAATTTCATTGTTTTCTCCCTATTCACATAAAAGACTGGTACATTGATCTATGGGAAAGTCATTAACTAATATAAAAGGCACCATAGTCGGTGCCTCATTATCTTTTAATTTTTTCACCTATTAACGGTGTGATCGTGCCTAATTCTTCAGGGGAATAGCCAAAGGAATTCAATTGATTTTCGATTAATTCTAAGACCTCATAATAAGAGAAATTCGAACCTAATCTATAATTTTTTTCTTCGGCACTTTCTCCGTCTGTAGGGTTCAATGATTCATTGTACTTCTCTTGAATTTCGCTCACTAAATCCACTAAGAAATTTTTCATTTCGTTTTCCATTTTTACATCTCCTTATTTTGATTTTAATATACCTTCAAGAATTTGTTTTTGTTCTTGCTGTCTTTTGATATCAGAAGGCCATTTTTTAGTGATTAAAGCTTCTTGCTGTCTAGGGTCTAAACTTTTAAAGTGAGGTATATGTTTTTCGGGATTCTTTATTTTATCTTTGTGTTCAGCAATCTGTTTATCTATAGAACTTATGCCTTTCTTAATCTGTTCCGGTGATTTTTCTATATATTGTTTATAAAAGCCTGAGTGTTTTCCACCGTTTTTAGCGATGTCATATGCGCTATTTGCCTTTTTGCCAGCATTAATTGCTTTTTCACCGTTCTCAACAACTTTTGCAGTCTTAGCAGTTTTTTCTGAAATATTTAGTGCTCTCCCTACAAGCTTAGCAGTACCTGATGTAACAACACTTACTCCAGCAAGAGTTCTTTCAAATCCAGAGAGTTCCTGTCCGGTAATTAAGTCTTTGCCGGTAATAGCCTCAGCTCCACCTTTTACATTAGATGCTAGTGGAATAAAATCGATTAAAACTGATAAAGCAAGAGCTCCCTCATTTAAAGTCTTCTCATTCTTCTTTAAATTTTTGTTAGCATTATCAACTTTGTTTTGGGCTCTTTTTAACTGTTCCTTTTGTTGTTTTGTTTTCTTAGCCTGATTCTTTGTGATTTTTTTATTTTTGACTTTACTTGATTTTTTATCGTAATCATCTAAAGCTTTATTGCTTTTTTTAATTGCTTTGTTTAGTTTGTCAGTTGACTTATTTAATTGGTTCATCCCTTTGTTGGCCTGGTTAATACCCTTAACCATTTGGTTCATGTTAGCATTCGCTTTATTGGTCTCTTTCGTCATGTCTTTCGTTATTTTTATAGAGACATCCAAGGCTTTATTACATTCATCCATCGCCTCGCTAACTTCATTCATGGAATGTATAACATTATCCATCGATTTATTCATTCCATCTACAGCATCATTCATTTGATCTAAGCCTTTGATCATTTGGTTCTCGGCTTCTATCATTTGCTCCATTATTTCATGAATGCCATCGAGCGCTTCCATTGTTTGTTTATAAACCCATAATGCTTTATTTATGGCTGGTATAATTTTAGTTTCTATCTCTTTTATTATTTTTTCTTCTATTTTCTTAATTCTTTTATGTAACGCTTTAAGCTTAACATCTACTACAGCGGCCGCCTTTTTTAACTTTTTGTTTAAAAGGGCTTTTTTTTGCTTATCGAGTGATTCGTATTCTTTTTTTAATAATTTCCAGACCTCTACTTCTTTTTGAATTTTTTTTATTTGAGCTTCATTTAACGTAACTCCTGATGCAGCAAATGCCCTTTCTGGCATTGTGAAAGTTGTTGAAATGGCAGTGAATAAAAATGTAAATATAAATAAAACACTTAGTACTTTCTTCAAACAAGCTCTCTCCTTGGTAAAATAAGTTTAGTAATCCAATACTATCCTCCTTTATATAAAATCACCAAGGAATTATACAGGTATATAAACTGGAATTCAAGAAAAATAAACCATTTAAACTTTAAAAGTATAATAGAGTTCTTTTTCTACCTTTATTTCTACACTAAAAAAGACCAACAGAAAATTTGGCTGGTCTACATTTCATATAACTTGATTTAACAAGATTTTAAAATGCTGCTGGGAAAAGGCATAGAAACACTTTAAAAAATGTTTTAAACAATATGTTGAACCGACATTAAAGAAACTTTGTGTACTTATAAGTGTTAAAGAAGGAAGTGGGAATGCAATACGCCAAATATTAGTGAGAATAATAACCCTCCCTCTGTATATTGCAAGAAACAGAGAGAGGGTTATCTTAAAACCTTATAATTTAACTTCAAGTTTCAATTCTAATCGCAACATCATAACTGTCATTTTCCGTATGAATATACGAAGAAGCAGCAACTCCTGTGAAACCCAGCAATAAAACTGCACAAATCAATAGTTTAGATTTCATTTAGAAAATCTCCCCTTCGAATTTGTTTTCGTGCTTCAATTGCTTTACGATAAAACTCATTTGCACCCCGAATTTCACCTTGTTCAGTTAAAGTGTCACCTATACACACTCCATACCATTCCATATCAGGATATAGCTTTTTTTCTTCGAAAAACTCGAAGGCTTCTCTTACAAGGTCCAAATCGGAATCTAAGTAAATTCCTTTAACGATCTTCAGTGTCGCCAAGGTTTCTGCAATATTGTTTTGCTGAGCTAGCTTTAATGATTTCTCATAGAATTTTTTTGACGACCTCAGATCATTTTGCCTTGCTTTTGTGTAAGCCAAAAGGTATAAAGCTCTTGCCGTAAATTCATCATTTTTCGGTTCAAGAATATCTAGGGATTTTAGATAAAATTCGGATGATTTATCAAATTCTTCAAGGTTAGTATAACATACTCCAATGTTAAACAGTGCTTTTCTGATCAAATAATTTT
Organism: Bacillus paralicheniformis; assembly: GCF_001042485.2. Lineage (GTDB taxonomy): Bacteria > Bacillota > Bacilli > Bacillales > Bacillaceae > Bacillus > Bacillus paralicheniformis. The sequence continues at coordinate 241,324 of NZ_LBMN02000035.1, read as the reverse complement.
CGCCAAATTTCTCTGCATCCTCTAGTGCTTGTTTGAAATGCTTCATGGCCTCTTCCATATGCATATTGTCTAGCCAGTTACCTGCTATAACAAACTGACAATGTACACGTCTGTTACCGTAAGCTGGCTCTTGTTTATAAATAGCGTAAGCACGCTTAGCATAATTCATAGAGAAATATGTTTGCTTCATGTGATAATATACCTCAGCCATTTTAAAATAGAACTCAGCCTTTTCTGTACTATCTCCTTCAATCGCTTCTATTTCCAATTCAGCCTTTCTATAGCAATTCAATGAGAATACGAGTTCTTTTTGTCTGAAATAGTACATCCCCATAAAAAAGTGATAATAATATTCAAGCATTCCGTTAAGGTCTTGACATCCTCTTGTTTCTTTCAACTCTTGATAATGTTTGTCTATCTTTAAGTCAGCGTTTGGATGAAGTTCTTCCAGCATAAGCTGATGACGAAAATCCAACAGTGAAAAGTAAACAAGAGCATCTTGGTTTTCTTCCATTACTTTTATTTCTTGTTCAACTTCAGTTTTTGCTTTTTCAGCAGCAGCGCTTCTATTATTTTTTATACAGTTATACCAATAGTTCATCTTCGTTGCTACTAGATCATAAGGAATAACACTCTCAGTAGACATTTAATAAACCCCTCTCTATGTAAATATTTTATCTCTGTAACATTCAATCCCTTTTTGATGTAAGATCGACATTACCTTCATTGAATATTCCAATAAACAACAGAATTTATTCTATTATATCGAATTATCTGAATGTTAAGAACGAAAAATGTCTATAATTGTTATGCCGAAAATTGAACTCACTAATATTGTTATAGCTCAAAGCTATCTTTTTTGGCCTTTGATAAATCGGATCGTTGAGATTTTCCTAGTTTTGTGAAAGCTAGGATACCAAGTCCTGCAAGTATTTCGACTACCCCTCCAAAAGCAATGACCTTCCCTGCCCCAAAAACAGTCGCAGCATACCCCGCCGCTAAAGCACCGATAGGAATCATCACATATGAAATCATACTGATGACAGCATATACCTGCGGCTGATCCTCATCATTTACCGAAATTTGAATGATCGTATGTTCCGGAACATTTATTGCACTAATTGTTGCTCCTAAGATAAAAGCTGCTGCAAACACCAATATTAAAAGCGAATTGATACCTGTAATGAAAAAAGCTGTTCCTTCTACAATGCCAGCGGCAACAAACAACAATCCATAACGATTTACTCTCACTCTAGTCAGTATGAAACCCATTAAAAATGCTCCGCCGGTAGTTAGAACCCTCACTATAGAATGAATGATTGCCCCCTGGTTTAAATCTTCCGCTATATAGACTGCTGCAAGTGCTTCCCATGGTGCCGATCCTAAGTTCAAAAACACACAGAAAATCGCTAATGGAAACAAAATATGATGACGTCTTACAAGCGTAAATCCCCTTCTTAACTTCTTCAAATATGGCTCTCGCGATTGAATTGCTCTCGCATTCTCTTCCGCCTCACTCCCACCATATTGAATGAATAAGACCAAAATAGCTGACATTACATAGAGAGGTAATATCAGAAGCATTGTAGGAGCTGCACCGATCAATACAATTAAAACACCGCATAGTGTAACTGCTCCTAGTTTTATTGCTTGGCCTGCGGATTGTATTGTCGCATTTGCCTTTTGAATAATATCCTCTTTCACAATTTTCGGAATTAAAGAAACAGAAGCAGGATCATATGAGGCTCCCGTTGCGGAATGCAAAAGCATAAGCAATATGATAAACGCCAAAGGAGAAAAACCATTAAAATAGAAAACCGGGATCATCAACATTATGAATGCCCTAGTTAGGTCTGAAAAGAACATCCAAAATTTTAATTGATCCGTTTTCATCAAAGGAGTAATGATTGGCCCCAAAATAGCTTGAGGAAGAAAACTTACAGCTATTAAAAAAGCTGTCCCGATAGCCCCTTTTCCATCTAAAATAAGAAACCACAGGATTGTGTTAAATGCCAAAGAATCGGCCGTTATCTTTATCATCTTAGAGCAAAACAGAAAGGTGAAGTTTTTTTGCCACACAGTATTGCTATTCATTTTTAAAGATCCCCCTTACCACAAATCCCTCATTCTTACAGCAAGTTTGTCTTTAAGGATATCCTATTCCCGGATTATGTCAATGACAATTTGGAATAATTAAGGTAATTTTTATTTAAAGGGATTAGGGGTACTTGTTTTATAATCTTTCCAGTTTTCTCTTCGCAGGGAGCTTAAAATCCGCTTCAAAACACCTAAAAATTTTTATTTGCTTATGAGAGCATCTTTGAATTTTCGTGTTTTCATTTTCAACTATGAATTGACGCTTCATCATGCGAAATAGCCCCTAATTGCAGTTCGCCAATCAGGGGTCTATTCGATCCCATGTTAATGCATTACACTTTTTTAGGTTTATTAATCGCTTTTAAAATAAGGACTGCGCTCATAAATAATATAATATCTTTTATTTCCGCTCTAAATCTTTGCTTTTCACTTCCTTTAATATCTCCCTAAGCAACTGTTGAGTTTCCTCGTTTTGTTTGCGATTTATCTTGTTTTCCTTTACCAATACGATCATGTAATATAAAAATAAAATGATAGCAGAAAGGATAAGCAAATTAGGCAGCAGCACACTTAACATTTTATATGGAAACCTCCTCTTAAAAGATGGCAGTCAAACGATATAAACACCTTTTTCCATTGAATATGTGAACCCCCTTTTTGCTTGAAGTGAACAGTTGCACTTTGCCGCGCTTTAAAAACTTGTTACATAAACCGAATTCTTCAAGCGGCGGTCACTGATCATATCAACTTTTAAAATGGAGTTTTTTATTTCTTCAAATTTTGACAAAAACAGGGCAGGTCTTGTTGAAACCTGCGCTTTCCCGAAAAATAATTGTGCGAGTCAAACCAATTTTTCATTTCTGTTTGCCTTTTCTGTAGATCAGCCATCCGGCCAGAATGATCAAAAGGCCTGATGCGTCATAGGCAAGGTCGAATAAGAGGCGGTTCGGGCTTAGCGGGTTGACGTGGTGAATCTGAAGAAGATGATGATTGATGATGCCCTCGAGGAAATTAAACCAGCCCGCTCCTAACAAAGAGGCTCCCCAAAAGATGTGTTGCGGCCGGCTGCTGCTCAAGTCACCTCTGTTCCACAACAGGATCCCGCCGATAAAAAGAATGACGAGCGAAAACAGATGGAACAGTCCGTCGCTCATAATTTGGTGAGAGCGGTCTGTGTCCATGTACACGCTGTGCCATTGAAGCAATTGGTGAAAAACAATGCCATCGATCATGGCGATGATACCCACACCGAACAGAAAAGGTCCCCAAAACGCTTTTTTGTTTTTCATATGATTTGTCCTCCTTTACTTGCTAATCTGTTATGTACCCGCCGGCTTAAAAGATCAAACCGGTTATGTTTACATTCTCTCCTGAAAGCGATTATCCTCTTTTTACCATATGAGTATTTAAAAAGCTGATCCGAAAAGGTGTCTTCATTCCTTTCAGATCAGCTTTTTTATTTATGAAAGGCGGGAAGCCCGCACACGATTTGTTTCCATTTCATTAATGGTAAGTGTCTCAGGGTCAATCACGACACCGTAATCTTGCAATGCTGATTCAATGCTGACAAACTCGTTGAAGACGTCGTCCAGCACCTTTTCGGGTTCACGTTCCAGCGGATTTCCCCAGCCTCCGCCGCCTGCACGGTAAAATTGGATGATGCCGGCCGCAGGCATTTTGACTTCAAAAGCCGTTTCCTCGATCTCTTTGGCTTCGTCTGTTCCATACCCGACGATCACCTTGTTGCTTGGTGCATCGCCAGCTCCGCAGAAGCCTTTTGTTGTATTTCGGACCCCTGCCATCATGACGCTTGTGCGGCTTTCCTTTAAGTGCTGGATCTGAACATCCAACCCGGGGGTGCCTCTCCATCGGCCTGCTCCCGTAAAATCGCTCGTATATTCATGCTTTAATACACGGCTCGGGTATTGAACTTCAGTCATTTCAATAGATGGCAGAATAACTCCTGTCATAACAGGCGGATAAAGCCCCCATCCGTCCGTTTCGTATGCAGCCCCCGCACCGCCGGTATAGCCGTAAAAATTCAGGTTCACCCACGGCTTCCCGTCGTCGTATTTTCCGTGGGAATAAGCGAGAGGAAGCTTATGGGCGTTCACTCCGACGCGTTTTGGCGCACATTGGGAAATGGCCTGGAGAACAGCCTCGGCTATTTCTGCTCCTACGCACGCAGTTGCGTGTCCGCACGGTGCCGGCAGCTGCGGGTTCACAACTGTTCCTACAGGCGCAGTTACTGTTACCGGATTCATATATCCTTCATTGATCGGAATATCCTCATCACAGCAAGTCGAAATACCGACAAAAGCAAATGAAGTCGTATTTGAAAGCGGGCTGTTGATGAAGCCCTTTACTTGCGGAGAGGAGCCGGTAAAGTCAATGTGAAGATCGCTGCCTTTGACGGTCACCGTTGCGCGAACCTTAATATCGCGGTTGCCTTGAAAGTCGTGGTCAGCAAATGTTTCACCGACATAGGTGCCGTCCGGCCAGCTGGTGATTTCATCGCGAACCCTGTTTTCTGTATATTGAATCCGGTTGTCAATGGCCGTAATCACCTTCTCGGCGCCATACTTATCCAGCATCGTTTGGATTCGGGAGGCAGCGACCTTGCATGCCCCGATCATCGCGTTTAAGTCGCCTTCAAGCCAATGGGAAAGCCGGTTGTTTGCAACAATTAAATCGAATACATCCCTGCGCTTTTCTCCCCGCTCATAAATTTTTAATGGCGGAATCCGCAGCCCGTCATGCCAAATGTCTTTTGAGCGCGGATTGTACCCTCCGGCAACCGGTCCTCCATTATCGGCCATATGGCTTCGGACAGCAGGGAGCAGGATCGGCTTGCGATTATAAAAAACCGGCATGACGATTGTCCAGTCAAGGCTGTGCGAGCCTCCATGATACGGATCATTCACCAGGAGAATATCTCCGGGATGAAGATCGTACCGAAAAGCGTCCAATAAATGGTCAACTGCGCCTACTACCGCATAAAGGTGCAGCGTACAGCCCGGGGCTTGCGCGACAAGGCGCGATTTTTTGCCAGAAAGGTCAAAGACGCCCGTCGTAAAATCGTGTGCTTCGTTAAACAATGGTGAACGGGCCGTTCTCGTAACAGTGGCGCTCATTTCCCTGGCAACCGCATCAAGGGAACCGCCGACCACCTGTGATAGAATAAAGTCCTGATTAATCATAGCTGCTCCTCCTTTTGAGAGTACGTAAAGACGAGGAGCTCGCCTTTTTTCACATGTTGGTTTACCGTGCTTTCATAAAAGATTTCGTCACGATCTCCCGTTCTTGACAGAGACCCGTATTCTCCCCTTTCACTAAAAGGCAGAAGAAGGTTGAAATAAATATCGTCCTCCTGGTTAAGCAGAGACACTTTCATTTCCTCCCCATTGTCCGTCCACTCCCGGGAAACCATTTTAAAACCGTGGTAAAGCTCCAATTCCTCTGCAGAGACAAGCATCCGTTGACCAAATAAAGCAGGCGGCCCGAAGCCTTTTGAAGCTGATGGATACCCGGGCGCCAAAACGATTGATTTCGTTTCAGCTTCAGCGCCAAGCTCCGGATAAAAAACGGCCTGCGGACCTGTCCCGTAAATCGGCGGAAATTCTTCATTCGTGCTTTGTCCGTTTTGAATGGCTTTATATACCGCTTCAGCGATGAAATGGCCGGTAATGCTTGGAGCTAATGCTGTCGCTGCAGGAAATCCCGGATCCAAAATCGTACCCAGCCTCGTCTTCGTTTGAAAAGGTTGAAGCGTTCCTTCATTGATCGGTATTTCATCGGCAATTCTCGCCAGGAACGGCCAAACGGCAAACGCCTTCGTTAAAGCGGCAGGCGAATTAACCGGCTTTACGGATTGCGCCGATGATCTGCTCAAATCGATTTCAACCGCATCGTCCTTCTTTGAAATTTGCACATGAATTGTACTCTTGCTTCCTTCGGAAACTTCAAACTCCTGGACAGCGCTCATTTCTGTTTCAGGCAGATAAGAGACATGGTGCTCAACCCTTTTGCGGCTGTATTCAAACATGCTGTCGATCGATTCGGTCACTGTTTTCTGGCCGTAGCTACCAAGAAACGTTTTCAATTGCTGTTTGGCGCCATGCAAACATGTATACATGGCTTCCAAATCCGCTTTAAAAGAAGCGGGCACCCGGCTGTTTGATAATAAGAAACGAAGAATATCGGTCTGCAGAACGCCTTGCTTATAAAGCTTAACAGGTGTAATTCTGATATTTTCCTGCCATACTTCAAATGCATCGGGATGGAATCCGCCCGGATACTCGCCGGCCAAATCGATCATCTGAGCGCGGACAGCAGGGAAGAGTACGAGCTCCCCTTCAAGAAATAACGGCGCCGCCATGGTGAGCGACTGTCCTTTCGTTCCGCCGCTGTATGGATCTGCGACGAGCAACACATCTCCATCTGCGATATCAAATGAAAAATAGTCGAACAGATTTTCCACGCTTTCTTTTAATGCGAACAAATGTTCAGGCTCATATTGATGTTGAACCGCGATTTTCAGCTCATTCGTAAAAATCGCTATAGCAAATGCCCGGTCTTGCGAAAGCAAAGAGGAACGGGAGATTCGCTGCAAATTATCCCCGATTTCTCTGCCGATCGATTGCAGCTTGCTATAAAGAATTTGAGCTTGGATCATGCATTTCCACCTCTAGTCGCCTGCTGAGAGTGCTTTACTTCAATGACACAGTTGCGGTAAGAATCGATTAGAGCCTCATGTCCCGGATAAACAACAATGGTCGTACCCCATTGCTCAATGATGGCCGGACCGACAATCAAGTTGCCCGGCTCAAGCATTGATCCGTTGAAAATAGGCGTCCTCGTCGGTTCGATGTCAAAATACATATCGCGTTCACCTGTTTTCGCTTTTGAAGGGTCCTCCTGCTCAAACGGCTCCTCTTTAAGCTTTAACGGCTCTCTGACGCCAACCAGGTCAAGGCGGAGATTTAAAATTTCAATGTCGTGCTCGGGATCTTTATGGGCAAACATTCTTTCATGAAGGTCATGGAAATCTGCCGCCGTTGCTTCAAGATTCAATTCTGTAATCCTCCGCGTCCTCGATTTTACCGGTACGGTTACTTCATGGACTTCCCCGGCGTAGCGCATATCGATAAAGCGGCGGGTTTCATATTGATTGGTGACCGACTGGCCTCCAAGTTTTTCGCGGGCCGTCTGTTCCATCTTTTCAAAATCGGCATTCATCGCTTGCAGGTCAACGTTTTTCAGACTTTCAAAGCGCGTCCTGAGCTCCGTTACTTTAAGGTTTGCTGCCACATCGCCGAGCGCACAGAAGACCGGGGCAAGGGACGGAACAATAACGGTTTTAATGCCGAGGTCTTCCGCCTGCTTGCCTGCATGGATGGCTCCGGCGCCGCCGACAGCCATTAGGGCGAAATTCCTTGGATCATGACCCCGTTGTGTCGTCACAAAGTGGACTGCATTTGACATATCGCTATTGACGATTTGTGAGATTGCAAGAGCGGCTTCTACTGTCGAAATTCCGAGCGGATCGGCAATCTGTGTGCGGATCGCCTTTTCAGCCAGTGAACGGTCAAGCTTCATTTCTCCGCCTAGAAAGTTATCTGGGTTAATATAGCCTAAGAAAACATTCACGTCCGTAACTGTCGGTTCTTCTCCGCCTCTTCCGTAGCAGGCCGGCCCCGGATTGGAGCCTGCGCTTCGCGGGCCGACTTGTAAAGCTCCGCCGCTGTCAATCCAGGCGATGCTTCCGCCGCCGGAGCCGATCGTGTGAATATCCATCATCGGCAGGGCAACCCGGTATCTGCTGATCCAGTTCTCAGTCGTGATCGCCGGATTTAACTTTTCGATAACCGAGACATCGTAGCTTGTTCCGCCCATGTCTACGGTAATGACGTTCTCGTAGCCCGATTTTTCTCCGATAAAGGAAGCAGCCGTCACTCCTCCGGCTGGACCTGAGAGAAGGCCTCCTGCGGCAAATTTTCCGCTTTGAATGACATTTTGGACCCCGCCGTTAGATTGCATGACAAACAGTTCTCCGGCAAATCCGTCTTCGCGAAGCCGTTCGTCAAGATGGTTCAAGTAGCTTTGCATGGAAGGGCCGGTAAACGCGTTGACAATGGTCGTGCTCACCCGTTCAAATTCCCGAATCTGCGGCAGCACTTCATACGATAACGATACAAACATGCCGGGAGCTTCCTCTTGAATAATCTCTTTAACGCGGACTTCGTGCGAAGGATTCATGAAGCTGAACAGAAAGCATACAGCAATCGCCTCGATCCCCTCTTGGATAAACCCTCGGACTGCCCGGCGGACGGCTTCTTCATCAAGCTCAGTTACGACATTTCCTGTATGATCCAGTCGTTCAGGAATCCCCACACGATATCTTCTTGGGACAATTTGATAAGGTGCTTCCAAGCGCGGAGAAAACACGCTTTCTTTGTACGCGCGGCGGAATTCGATTTCGTCCCGAAAGCCTTCCGTTGTGAGAAGCCCCACCTTTGCTCCGTTATATTCCAGCAAAGCGTTAGTGGCAACTGTTGTTCCATGGACCACTAATGGACTATTGGCTAACAGGTCCTTTACGTCTATTCCGATGATTTCAGCCATTTTTTTAATTCCGTTCATGACACCATCAGACTGATCAGGGGTTGAAGGCGTCTTCGTCGAAACCATTTTCCCTCCCTTGTTGACAGCCACTAAATCTGTAAACGTCCCGCCGACATCAATTCCAAATACCCATTGGTTTTTTTCATTCATCATTGAAAACCTTTCCTCCTTATCCGCTTAAAAACCAGACGATTCCTCTGTCGCTTCTCCGATTTCGTAACGGAGATTTAAATTTGTGAAAATAAATGTAAAAACGATATAAATCAAAAATGCAAGTACAGTAGAGTTAATCGGTCCGATGCCGAATGTTACCTTTGAAGCGGTAAAACCCCCGATGATCACCGAAAGAATCGCCGCAACATTCAGCTTCGAATAAGTTGTTCCAGCCCCGAATCGATATTGTTTTTTCTTGATGACAGGTGCTGTGATCCAATGATCTGCGATCATCACGCCTGCGATCGGCGGAACATACAAACCTAAAAATGTTAAGAATGGCACAAACATATTCTGGACACCTAATAATGCAATCATGATGCCGATCACGCCCATGATCGCCACAAGTGCTTTCTTAGGAATGTTCACAACATTGCGAAGCCCCAGAGATCCGGTATACAAATTGTTATCATTCGTCGTCCACTGTGCAAAAACGATGATGAAAAATGCTAAAAATCCAAGTCCGAGCTTGCTCATCGCGGCAGGAATATTCGGTGTTGACCCGATATCCGGAACATTCGCAGCAATGGCCATTGCCGCTCCTGCAACAAGACAGAAAACACCTCCAAGGAAATAACCGACAGACGCACCTATTCCTCCTGAAACCGCTCCTTTTGCATATCTCGTCACATCAGGAAAAACAACCGCACCCAATGCAGCATTTCCAACTACGATTGTAATTCCGGCAAATATCGTCATAGGGTCCCCTGTCGGATGAAACGTCAGCAAGTTATGCCAGCTTCCAGAATAATTGACAGCACTCACAATGCCCCATATAGAAAAGATGACGACTAAAGGTACAGCGATAAAGCTTAAAGCGGCAAGCCCGCGATATCCTATAAAAGCGGTAAGGATCATTAAAATGCCGCCCCAAACGATGGCGACTTCAGGCTTTGCAAGCCAAACACCCGGAAACATTTCAGAAATGGTCGTGCCGAAAAAAGCAACCTGCCAGCCAAACCAGCCGATTCCCAGCGTCAGCGCCAAGACGATTCCAAAAAGGCTCGATCCGTAGCGTCCAAAAGCCTGACGGGCAAGAACGGTTGTCGATATTCCGTATTTTGCACCCATTACACCTTGAAAAAAGCCATAGACCGCAAGAATCAGCATACCTAAGACGGCAGCCAAAACGGCGTGCGCAAAATTCAATCCCTGGATCAGCGCTCCTCCAGTCACAATCGTCGACAATGAGATAATCCAGGCACAGCTTGTAATCGTAATGTTAAAAATCGATTTTCTCTTATTTTCAGGCACTGATGTAACAGCAAAATCATCAGCATTTGTATAGGAAGGTTTTTTACTGTTGTTTTCCATTTTCATGCTCCTTCGTTTCATCATGTAGGTTGTTACACCATATTCGTATCAATCGTTACCCCTCGTTTTAACGTATTGCCGATTGTACATGCCCTTTCAGCAGAGGTGATTAATTTCTTTTTATAGTCGGTCGGAAGATGCTCGGGCAATTTGACGCTAACCGTACATTTTTCAACACGGGACGGGCCATCGGGCGCTTTAGCGGCGGAAACAGAAACTGAAAATTCATCCTCCTGCACTTCTATGCCGTCCCTTTCAAACATCCTTTGCAAAGAAATGGTGATACACATCCCTAATGAAGCTTCCAACAGCTCAATCGGCGAAAGGCCGTCTGAATTCGGAGTGAAAGACCCCTTGGCCTGCATACCGGCTTCATGAAAAATCCCAAACTCTCCATTTGTTTTTTGAATAATAGACAAATTTAATTCCTCCTTTGGCCAATCAGCCCGAAAAATTCAAAATGAACCAATTCTTCAGTCATTTCATCAACTGAAAACTTGGGGACATAATTCAGATCATGCTTTGGTCCAAACAGCCATTTTGATAGTGTGCCCAACACAAGACTTGTTAACATGGTGGCCTGCAGATCAGTATTATGGGAGGAATTTAGCATGCCAAGCTCTGTAGCCCTTTGGATGTTCTTTTTAAATGCTTGTTCAACACTGATCAGCGCCTCTTCGATTGCCTCCCTGATTTCCGGATCGGCGCCTTGTCCCTTGACTAATAAAAACGTCATTAAGTTTCGGTTCTCCTGTGCAAACGTAAAAATTCTTTTCATAAGGGCTGTCGTGGATTGGATCATATCATCTGTAAGAGCAAACGTCTGCCTGTAGCCTTGATGAATGGCTGCAAGAAGGTTTTCTTTCCCCTTGTCTATGATTTCCTTGACGATTTCTTCTTTGCTTTTGAAGTGCCAGTAAAAAGTTCCCTGTGCAACGCCAGCCTGTTTTACGATGTCTGAAATTTTTGTCGCGTGATATCCTTTCGTAGCAAAAATCTCAAGCGCGATATGTAGCAATTCCTCTCTTGTATCCGTATTTCCCAAGTGTTTTCCTCCTTACCCGGAATCTCGATTGACAAGTCAGTCAGTTTTAGGGCCGTTATTCCTATTGGATTTGTAAGAATAATCTTATACAATGTTCTTTTCCTAGTCAAGTTGCTAACCTTTCCATTTTTCGCGCAATTACAAAATATGAGCAAAGCAAAACCTCTATTTCATTCTTTCATCCCTCTCACGGCCACTGGATCAAACGGCTTTCGGTTTATTTTTTTAAGAGATTTACAGTTTCATCGACTAATTCTAATAACGTTTTTTTATGATGTGATGATGAAACTTTTTGACAATCTAATTCCCGCAGCCTGGAATAAATGTCTTTCCGCTCATTTTGGAGTTCGCGTATGGCTTGTATCTCGGCATTGTTCAGTTGTTCCAGTCTTAATCGGAGCGCCTCTCTTTCGTTGAACACATTCCCACCCCCTAACAAAATATTACTTGTAGTTTATAGGACTTTTTTCAGTTTAACAATTCTTCTTTCATGAAAATTTGCTTGTACGATTTGGATGAGGTGAATTTTGCCGGGATTCCAACTTACTTTTTATGGAGAGATTTTACGGCTTTGAACACGAGGAACCGGACTTACAAACACCAAAGAGAACTCAGCCGGAGTCCTCTTTGGTTTTTTTATCGCTACATCACCTTATTGAATCTCAAAATCTTCTTGAAACATGATTTTCAAAAAAGAAAAACATGATATAGATACAAAGCTGCAAATTTTGAATTCTTTTCATCAATCAGCACTTGCATCATGAACTCCTTTTCGCCAAAATACAAAGTGTCCCTCAAAAACAGCAAGACTTTCAGCTTTGAAATAATCGTTCCAATTACCGCAAAAAGGAGTTTTTAAAAATATGATCATTTTAATACTTATAGCCGGGATTTTGGCCGGAATGGCCGTTCCTGTTCAAACCTCAATTAATTCACGGCTAGGCATGAAGATCGGGTCTCCTTACGGGGCGGCGGCCATATCTTTTTTTGCCGGTACGCTTATCCTGGTCATTGTCGCCTTAGTGACAGAGCGCCATTTTTTGTCTATCATCGGACTTCTCCCTTCCATCCCCTTGTGGATCCTCATTGGAGGCGGATGTTTAGGCGTTTTTTATTTAACTTCAAATATTTTGTTGCTTCCGCGTCTTGGATCAGCACTGACAGTTGTCGTCACTTTGCTTGGACAGATGGTGATGGCTCTGGCCATCGATCACTTCGGATGGTTTCATATTCCCGTTCATGAATTAAACTTTCCTAGAATCATCGGCATTTTGTTCATCATCTCCGGGGTTTTCATTATCAAAAAATATTAATAGCAAGGGAGTTCATCACCGATGAAAAACAACACTATGAACGTTTTTCTTTACATGATGCTCGGGCTTTTTGCCGGAATGGCATCACCGATTCAAACATCTATTAATTCAGAGCTGAGAAATGCTCTCCAATCACCTTTTATCGCTTCACTTATTTCGTTTTTGGTTGGAATGGTCATTCTTCTCTTTCTTACGTCGATCATTGAACATCGGCGGTTATTTCATTTAAACAATTTACATACAGCAAAAACCTTTATCACGGGCAGCCCTTGGTGGCTCTGGACTGGCGGAATACTTGGCGTCATCTTTATCACATCCAATATTTTGCTTTTGCCGATTGTCGGAGCGTCACTTACTGTTGTTTTGGCTTTAAGCGGCCAAATGATCATCGCCCTCATCATCGATCATTTTGGCTGGTTCGGAACCCCCAAACACCGCTTAAATGTGCAGCGCATGCTGGGAATTGTCCTGATGATCACGGGAATTATCATCATTCAGCATTTTTGATGCCAGTCATTTTTGCACCTTCTACTTGCTGGAATTCAGGCATTCGTTTTTCTTTAAAATGAATAAAAGGGCGGTGTCCGCCCTTTATTTACAGCAAGTTAGTTTACATAAAACATTTACAGTAAACCGATTTTAAGCAAATAAAAAAAGCCATTTTATTCAAATGACTTAAGTGAAGTGCTGCAATTGCCGTATGCAAGTAAGAAAGTTTTAAACCACACTCCTCAAAGTGGGTGTCTGCAGAAACGTTCCTGTCGTCCTTTCGAGGAAGGCATGACATTCCGGTTCCGATATAAAACTCCCTATTACAGCTTAAAGGTTAAAACTTAATTATCATTACGTACAATGCAGCGTAATTGAATTATATGATAAAAACATTAAAAATGCAACCTCTTGCCTGAAGAGAATATGACGCTCTATAATAAGTTGAATATTTACAAAATTCTGCAATACTGTGGCGTTCGTACAACCCTTCATGTCCATCTGTTCATAGACTGTCTATTGAGGTGATGTCTTGTGGTAAAAATTTTTATCGATCCCGGCCATGGCGGGTCTGATACAGGTGCTTCAGCTAATGGTTTGCAAGAAAAACAGTTAACATTGCAAACCGCCTTGGCTTTAAGAAACATGCTGCTGAATGAATATCAAAATGTTTCAGTCCTGTTGAGCAGGACAAGCGACCAAACCGTCAGTCTGACGCAACGCACGAACGCCGCGAACAGCTGGGGAGCGGACTATTTTCTATCGATTCACATGAATGCCGGGGGCGGGACAGGTTTCGAGGATTACATTTATCCCGGCGTCGGTGCACCTACCACCACCTATCGGGATATCATGCATGAAGAGATTTTAAAAGTTGTCGATTTCAGGGATCGCGGCAAGAAAACGGCCAATTTTCATGTTCTAAGAGAAACAGCCATGCCCGCACTCCTTACGGAAAATGGCTTTGTAGACAATACAAGCGACGCCGAGAAACTGAAGTCTTCCGCGTTTATTCAATCCATTGCCAGAGGCCACGCCAACGGACTCGCAAGGGCATTTAACCTTTCCAAAAACGCAGCAGCTCTCTATAAAGTGCAGATCGGCGCTTTCAGAACCAAAGCCAATGCCGATTCGCTTGCCGCTCAAGCGGAAGCGAAAGGGTTTGATGCCCTTGTGATTTACAGGGACAGCCTTTACAAAGTGCAAATTGGCGCTTTTTCTTCAAAAGAAAATGCCGAAGCGCTCGTTCAGCAAGCCAAAAACGCCGGATTTGACGCTTTCATTTACCAGGAATAGGGACAATCATCAAGAAAAGCCCGCGATCTGTCTCGTATAGATCGCAGGCTTTTTTCATGCTTTTGCAGCTTTACTTTGAATCGCCGGCTTTTGCGTTTGATTCGATGCATGGCTGTTCAACACCATTCCGATAATCACAAGTGCCATGCCGCTCCATGAGATGGCACCAGGAAGCGGACTTGAAAGAAGCAAAATTTCACCAGCGGCAGCAAACAGCACTTCAAACGATTGTGTGGCCTCGACAGCCCCTAATTTTCGCATATCCCCTTTTACAAGATCGGTTGCGGCAAAGAACAGCACAGTTGCGCATATTCCGGAAAAGACAGCCACCAAACCTGACTGAATGACTTGTCCCCGGCTGGGCGCACCCGCCGATGCCAGCCCGTACAGTGAGAGGATCAGCCAAAACGGAAGGCTTGCCAACGTCATCCCCAATACCCGCTGATAAGCATCAAGGCGCCCGGCGCAAGCTTCCATCATTTTTCTGTTCCCAAGCGGATATGCAAATGAAGCCAACATAACCGGCACGACGCACAGCAGCATCTCATGCAAAGAAAGCTGTGCCGCATGCTCAGCCTGCATCAGCGCCACCCCGATTAAAATGATCAACGACATCGCCAGCCCTTTATAGGGAATTTTGCCCCTCATCTGTACGGGACCTGTTTTTGTTTGGATGGTTTCGTAAAAAAGCGGCGCCAAAAGGGAGCCGGAAATAATCGTGATTTGCCATGTTCCTGCAATCAGCCAGCCCGGCCCGTAAGCCGCCGCAAAACAGAGCGGCGCATAAAAGAGGCCGAAGCCGACGATGCTCCATCTCAGCCAAATGCCCGGTGCTTTTTTGATTTCCTGAAAAAGTTCTTTTACGTTCCCCCTCAGCCAAACAATGACAAATAAAAGAGGCGCCATAAAGATAAATCTTAGCGATGCGCTCCAGATCCAGCTTCCCCCTTCAAGCTCCATCGCCCTGTTTAAAACGAATGTAAAAGCAAAAAAGAAGGCTGCAAAAACGCCCAGTATAATCGGCCTCACAATCCCCTCACTCCTTTTCCTGATGTCCGGCCAATCGGTCTCCGAGACTGAGCCAGTTTTCCTCGGCAAGCTTGATGGCCGCATTCCGATCCCCCTGTCTGCAGGCATCGATGATGTTCTGATGCTGTTCGACAGATTTCAAGCTGCCGATCGAGGAAAACTGCGACATCTCAAGGCGGTAAATTTTTGAAGAAATTCTCTCCAATGCCCGGGTAATTTCCGGGTTTTTTGATGCTTGTAAAAACACCTCATGAAAAGCAGCATCCGATTCGATTGCTTCGATAATGTCTTCTTTTTGAATCGCTTGCTGCAACGTTTGATTATGCCTCTCCAGTTGATCAAGGTCTGAATCCGTTAAAAAAGGAAACGACAGCTTGACAGCCAGCGCATGCAGTGCTGCAGTGACTGTAAAAGCATGTTCAGCTTCCTCGCGATTTAACGGTGCTACACGTGTTGCTGAACCCGGAACAGTTTCAACAAGTCCTTCATCTTCCAGGCGTTTGAGCGCCTCCCTGACAGGTGTGCGGCTGATGCCAAACTGCTCTGCAAGCTCCTGATCATGCAAGCGCTCCCCCGGCTTTAGTTCCAAATGTACGATGGTGCGCTTCAGCGTTTGATACACTTCTTCCCGAAGCGAAATTCGTTTGATTCGTTTAATGTTATTTTTCATCATAAAACCAATATATCGGATTTTGGTTTTATGCACAACCAAATTTTTTATCTAACCCCTTTCTCTTTAGCGGCGTATTTTCTTTTCGCCTGGCAATCTTTGCAGATGCCGTACAGTTCCAATCGGTGATGTGTCACTTTAAATCCGGTCAGCCGTGCCGCAATGTCTTTTACTTTCTCCAGTTGCGGACAATGAAAATCGACGATTTTCCCGCATACTTCGCATATGACATGATCATGTTCCTCTAGAGCCAGATCAAAACGAAGCGGATCGGTAAACCCCATTTCTTTTATAAGGCCCTCTTGTTTAAAATAGCGGATGGTGTTGTATATCGTCGCTGTACTGACGGCAGGATATATCTCCCTCAATGATTGTTGAATTTCAGCTATTGTAGGGTGGTTCCTGTTGGCTAAAAAATAATGGTAGATGGCCAGCCGCTGCGGCGTCATTCGAATGCCTTTCCGTTTAAGCTGCGCCATCGCTTCCTGCTTTACATTCGTTTCGTTTTCCATACCTCTTTCGTCACTGCCCCTTTTTTCCCTTGAATCTTCCGATATTCTTTGCCTGGCTGCCTTAGAAACGGAGTGCTTTAGATGTGATGTTCATTTAATAAACGTTCTCCTTGATCCGATCGAGCGCCTGCCAAGGCATCAGGGCACAGTTATGGCGGGCCCGTAACGGATGGACGCCAATCAGGGAAACGGCATCTCCCAGCAGATCCTCTGCCGGTTCTTCTCCTTTTCTGATCATATTTTCCATCGCTTCACGCATTAGCCCGGCTTCTTTTAACGTCTTTCCTTTTATCAGTTCAGTCATGATTGATGAGGAAGCCATGCTGATGCTGCACCCATCTCCGATAAAAGCTGTGTCTTCGATCTTTTCATTTTTAATGTCGATAAACAAAGTCATCACATCACCGCATGTTGGATTTTTGTAATGGACGTAATACGCGCTGTGTTTATCGATTTTTCGAAAATTTCGCCTGTATCTTGCATGATCCATAATGACGGACCGATACAGCTCTTCCAGTTTCGGCATGAAATGATGCTCCTTCCCTTTTAAACAGTTGTATTTTGGTTGAAAGAACAAACGAATTTAGTTATACTTCCGTTATTAAATCGTAATCATTACGATTTAATAATAACCGATCAAGAAGCTCACCGCAAATGAAAAGACACAATGAAACTGCCTCTTCTAATAAAGAGACAGATCGGTCAAACGCAAAGGGGGAAGATTTATTATGAAGGAGCCAGACCGCATTCAACTCGATTCTTTTCAAATGACAATTTTATCTGATGGAGCATTTCGAGTTTCAAGGGATTTCTTTTTGGCGGGAGGAGACCCTCATGAAGCAGAACATTATCCTGAAGAATTTGAAGTAGCGCTGAACTTTATCTGCCTGGAAACGAACGAAAAACGGATACTGATTGATACGGGATTTGGCGAAACAGGCGGACAAGAAAGCGGGCACTTGATTCATCACCTGACACAGGCGGGAATTATGCCTGACTCCATAGACTATGTCATTTTGTCACACAGTCATTTAGATCATACGGGAGGTCTTCTGAATAACGGGAAACCCGCTTTTCCAAACGCTGTTCATCTGATCAGTGAAGCAGAATGGCTGTACGCAAAACAAACGCCGGCTTCTAAACAGTTTCGCATTCTCTCCACTGTCCGGCCGCTTCTGAAGCTGCTGACAGAAGATACCGAACTGCTTCCCGGACTGAAGCTGATCCATACGCCCGGACATACGCCTGGACACTTGACTATTGAATTACAGACAAAAGACGGGGTCTGTCAGATCATCAATGACGCATTTCACATTCCCGAAAGCATCTCCAATCCAAAGCTGCGGGTTTCGCTTGAGCATGACCCTAAAGAGGGAGAAAAGACAAGAAGACTGCTGGCCCGGCAGGCTTATAACGGACAGGTCCTGCTCCACGGGTGTCATTTCCCCTACCCTGGTTTCGGGTTAATCGAAAAGCAGGGCTCACTTTTTCAATGGAAACCGGTCCAATACGAAAAGAAAACTCGCTGAATCAGCGAGTTTTCCCATTTAAACTAAGATATCAACGACAAACTGTGACCAAGATTCAAGTCTGTCATAGACGCTTTTATCTTTCAGATCACTGGCTTTCATCCACCGGCCGGCAATCTGCTCCTTTTCTTTAACTTCAACGTGTGCGCCCGGTTTTAACTCAAGCGCTGAAAGGATTCCGATATGTACTTTTCCGACGCTGTTTTCATCATCATTAATCAGTCCGAGCGTCACCATTTTTTCTTTATCTGATTCCTCAATCAGAAGCTCTTCATCAAGTTCACGGTCTGTGTTTAACTTCAGAATACCGGAAAAATCAAGCCCTTCGGCAAAGTTCATGTGGCCGCCGAAGCCGAGTGACAGCTTGTTGTGAAGCCGCGCTTCCCCTCCGCCTTCGAGCCGCTCGTATACAAATATTTCGTCTTCTCTTTTGATGACAACATAAGGGATCGGCTGTTTAAACGCAGGATCTTCTTCGGCGTCTCCCCTTCTCATTTCACTGAAGTGCTGTTCAATATGCGCCATGATCTTCCCAACCTTCTCACCGTCGCTGTTGACGCCTTGGAAGGTCAGCGTTTCATTTGCAAATACGTTTTCCCGCGGAACCACGAGAATGATTTCATCCATTTTTCCCATTGTATCCGTTTCCTCCTCAAAGTGAAAAGAGCAGATTCGTTCTGCTCTCATTTTGCCGTGTATCTATAACTGAAAGGCGGGGCTTGGGCGCGGATGCGCCCTTTTAGCCCGGCCGGCTTACTTATCGTCAAAGTAAAAATCGTCGTCTCTTATCGGTTCAACTGTTGCTTTTTTGTAGCCGTTTCCTTTCATTGAGAAGAAGTCGTGTGACTTCGTTTTCGTATTCAACCCGTTCAACACGATCGGATTGATCTCTTCTTCTTCAAAATAAGCTTCAAAGCCAAGGTTCATCAGCGCTTTGTTGGCATTATAGCGGATGAACTTCTTCACGTCGTGTGAAAGGCCGACCTGGTCGTACAGATCTTCTGTATATTCAAGCTCATTTTCATAAAGCTCTTTTAATAGATCAATGGCAAACGCGTACAGCTCTTCTTTTTTCTCAGGTGTCTGCTGATTGTAAATCTCCTGAGCGAGCAGGCCGACATAGACGCCGTGAATCGCTTCGTCCCGCAAGATCAGGTTGATGATTTCGCCGCTTTGCATCAGCTTGCCCTGTCCGTAAAAATAAAGCGGGTAGTAGAAGCCGCTGTAGAACAGGAAGCTTTCTAAATAAACGGATGCGACCATCGCTTTAAACAGCGAAATTTTATCGCCCTGGCGGATTTTCTCATAGAGTCCGACAATGACCTGAGCTTTTTTCTGCAAATATTTGTTTTGTTTAACCCATTCAAAGACTTCGTTGATCGTCTCTGTCGGGGCAAGCGTCATGAAAATGTTTGAATAGGACTTGGCGTGGACCGCGTTTTCCATCATCGCCATGAAGTTCAGCACCGCTTTGCGCTGATGCCCTTCTACATGCTCAGCGACAAGGGGCATTCCCGTGTTCCCCTGCTCTGTATCGAGAAGCGTCAGCCCCGCGAGCACCTTCATGTATGTGTCCTGTTCATTTTTACCCAAGTACTTCCATGTCAGAAGATCTCCATTAAGCGCAATCTCTTCCGGAAGCCAAAATTGCTTCACATTTTGGTTGTAAAACATTTGGGTAAAATCATCTTCATGCTTTGACCAGTTTGCTGCATCATAAATTTTCGTCACTTTCGCATACTCTCCTTTAATCAAACGACACAAGAAAGGCAGCCTTCTTGCCCTGTATCCTTCGTTCTTGCATAGTAAAGTGTTTTGATTCCTTTATGGTGGGCATAAAGATCGATCCGGTTCAGATCGCGTGTCGTCATTGTATCTTTCAGGAACAATGTAAAGCTTATGCCTTGGTCAACGTGCTGCTGAATCGTCGAGATCATGTCGACAACTCTGAACATGTCCATATCATACGCTTCTTTATAGTAGAACCAGTTGCTCGGCGCAAGTCCAGGCATCGGATAGTACGTCTTGGAGTTGCCGTAAGTTCTTTCTTCAATCCGCTCCATGATCGGCATGACTGATGCCGTACTTGACTGTACATATGAAATGGACCCGGTCGGTGCGATGCACAGTCTGTAGCTGTGATACAATCCGTGTTCTTTGACAAACTGTTTCAGCTGTTCCCAGTCTTCTTTTGTCGGGATGTGCATGCCTTCAAAAAGCTTGGCCACTTTTTCGAATTTAGGCGAGAAATCTTGTGTAACATACTTTTCGAAGTATTCACCCGTTGCGTAAGCCGAACCTTCGTAGTTATGGTACGTCTCACCTTTTTCTTTGGCGATTTCGGCAGACCGTTCAATCGAGTAAAAGTTCATCATCATAAAGAAAGTGTTCGCGAAGTCCCTCGCTTCCTCACTTTCGTAGGCGATATTGTTCTGTGCCAGGAATCCGTGCAGGTTCATCGCTCCAAGGCCGATGGATTTCATCGCTTTGTTCGCTTTTTTGACCGCCGGTGCGTTCGTAATGTTCGTCGTTTCAGAAACGTGCGTCAGCGAATCGGTTGCAAGCTTAACCGTCTGCTCAAGCGATTTGTTTTTCATGACGTTCAATATGTTCAATGAACCAAGGTTGCAGGAGATGTCAAGGCCGATCTCATCTTCTTGACCGTAGTCTGTGTATGAAGAAACCTGTGAAGCCTGAAGAACCTCTGAGCAAAGGTTGGAAAATTTAACCTTGGAAATATGATTGTTCGCATGCGCGTTGTTGACATTGTCCTGGAACATAATGTACGGATATCCTGATTCCGATCTTAACATCGCAAGCTTTTCGAGCATCTTGCGCGGGTGGATTTTTTCTTTTTTGACGCGCGGATCTTCCACAAGCCGGTCGTACATCTCGTTCATGTCCATTTCATCGAGGTGCTCGCCGTACGCTTTATAAACGGTGTGCGGATAGAATACGTATGCCGCTTTATCCTCTCTTGCAAGCTCGATGAATTTATCTGGAATGACGACTCCGATGGACAATGTTTTCACCCGGACATCCTCATCAGCCGAAATCTTCTTCGTATCGAGGAAATCGTTGATGTCACGGTGGAAAATGTTTAAGTATGCAGCCCCTGAGCCTTGTCTTTGTCCCATCTGATCAGCGTAACGGAATGCGTTGTCAAGAAGCTTCATCACGCCGACGACGCCTTTTGTCGCGTTTTCGACGTCTTTGATCGCTTCGCCTTTCGCACGCAGTTTTGAAAGGTTCAACGATACGCCTCCGCCTAGCTTTGACAGCTGCATTGAAATATCAATCGCTCTCGAGATGTCGTTCAAGGAATCATTGACTTCCAAGAGGAAGCAGCTGACCAGCTCTCCGCGGCGTTTGCGGCCGGCATTTAAGAACGTCGGCGTGCTCGGCTGATACTCCTGGTTGATCATCATTCTGACGAATTCCTTCGCCTTCTCCTTATCCCCGTTTGCAAAAAATAAAGCTACGATAGAGATTCTGTCTTCATAGCGTTCAAGAATTTTTTTCTTGTCGTTTGTCTTCAGCGCATAGTCATTGTAAAACTTAAAAGCGCTCATAAAGGACGGGAATCTGAATTTTTTAGCGTAAGCCTCTTTGAACACTTCCTTGATTTCTTCGAACGTGTAGCGGCTTAAAAACTCTTCTTCATAGTAGTCATTCTTGATTAAGTAATCGATTTTCTCTTTCAGATCATGGAAAAATACCGTATTTTGGTTGATATAGTCTACAAAATAACTATGTACAGCTTCTTTATCTTTATCAAACTGGAATTTCCCGTCTTTTTGGATCATGATCTCATTGTTTAACTGGATCCATTTTGGCACTTGATTTTGTGACAATTCTTTCTACCTCCTGAGTAAACAGTTCAACGTCTTTGGCCGTCCCGCTGAGCTCAAATTTGCCGAGAATCGGAACCTGATACTGCTTCGAGATTTTTTCTGCGCTTTTCGCAAAATTGTCTCCCCACACTCTGTTTCCGCTTGCCGCAACTCCCAAAAGAAGATGGGCGTTTTTCTCAAGAAACATCTCAGTCGTTTTCGGAACTTCCCCAAACCCTGTCGTGTACGTGATCAAAACAAACGGTTCGTCTAGATACTCCTCTGTGCTGACTTTCCGTTTATTGCGAAAAGGCGTCTTATCCACAAAGCGCTGAACGTTTCCCGTTTTTGAATCAAATACGATCTGAATCATCATTATCACGACCTAGTAAAATTGTTTCCGAGTCTTTCAACTCGAACCTTACACAATATATAGTATACTATCATTCAAGAAAACACAATATATTGTGCTCAGGTTGATGAAAGTTCACAATTTGCTTCAGCTTAGGAGGCCTAAGGCCAAAGAAATATGAGTAGAATGAGAGCCGTTCGCTCATCCTACTCACAAACCGAAATCTATCATAACACGAAAAAAATTGAGTTAGTAGACTAGACTTTTTCGCTTATTTTTTGTAAGTGTCACAGCACTTGTTCTCGCATACCTCTTTAATATCGGCTTCGATGCCGAGTTCCTTAAGAACCGACTGAACAGCCGTCATGATCGACGCTTCCCTGACAAGTTCTTTTCCATTGACGAGAATACTTGTGCCGTATTCATAGCAGGAATCATCTTCACACGTCTCTTCCCAATGGTTGATGACGATCTTAGGTTTCATTGTTCGCTCATTCCTTTTCATTTTCAAACTGAATTGATGTAAACACTACTTAGTTTAGCGATTAGATGCCGCTTTGTAAATTTGAATGCCTCGGTCTTTCACAGGACGTGATGACGGCGGCGTTTTAGACAGGATGTCAGGCAATTGGTCGCCGTTCCTTTTATTCCCAGACTCCTGCTCGGACCGGCAACGGCCGCAGTTGATTGTAAAGTCGCCTCGAAAACGACAAAATCCCAAAACAGTAAACTGTTTCAGGATTTTGTCAGGCAATCTGAAAAGACCATGCCAGGCATGGTCTTTTAGCCGTAAATCGCTATTCGAGTTCGAGTTGAACGTTTTTTTGCGGTGCAAATGTGGAAATGGCATGTTTGTATATAAGCTGCTGCTTTCCTTCCGATTCAATCAACACTGTAAAGTTGTCAAATCCTTTTACTTGTCCGCGCAGCTGAAATCCATTCAGTAAAAAGACCGTGACAAATGTACTTTCTTTCCGAATCTGATTCAAAAACTGATCTTGAATATTTATCGATTTCATGTTTCTGGTCCTCCTTGTTTCTCTATACCATACTGTTTCGATTAAAGTTCGAGCTTTCCTGCTATGTAAGTGAAAATTTCCTGTTTTTTCTGCTCGATATTGACAGGGGGCGTCATGTCATACCAGGCGACATCCATTTGATTTCTGAACCATGTCAGCTGTCTTTTGGCGTAGCGTCTCGAATTCCGCTTCAACGTCTCAACCGCCTCTTCCAAGGACGCTCTGCCTTCAAGGTACGCATAAAGCTCTTTGTACCCGATGGCCTGAACAGACTGGCAATTTCTTATGTTTTCATCATAAAGCTGTTTCACTTCATTCAGCAGCCCCTCATCCATCATCTGGTCTACGCGGCTGTTGATCCTGTCATACAGCACTTCCCGCTCCATCGTCAAACCGATGAGAGCCGTGGTGTATAAAAGCTCTTTCCGCTGTCCTTCCATATGTTCAGACATCGTTTTTCCTGTCGTATGGAAAATTTCAAGCGCCCTGATGACCCTTCGTTTATTGTTTGGATGAATGGCTTTTGCCGCTCCGGGATCGCGCTCTTTCAATAGACAGTGAACATATTCGGCTCCTCTCTTGTCAGAGAGCGCCTCCATCTCCGCTCGGAACTCAGGGTCGCCCGCTTCCTCTGTGAATGAATAGTCGTAAAGGACAGACTGGATATAGAGCCCTGTCCCCCCCACAATCATCGGAAGCTTCCCTCGCCTGCCAATCTCTGCGATTTTTTGTCTGACGATCTCCTGATATTCAGCAACCGAGAAAGATTCCGTCGGTTCTTTAATATCGATCAAGTGATGCGGAACCCCGTTCATTTCTTCTTCTTTAATTTTTGCTGTGCCGATATCCATTCTTTTGTAAATCTGCATCGAATCTCCGCTGATAATTTCCGCATTCAAATGCTCGGCCAGCATCACGCTTAATTTTGTTTTACCGACAGCGGTCGGTCCGATCAAAACGATGACCGGCGGTTTCGTTTTATTCACTGCTGATCACTCTCTTTAAACAAGCTCCTCCCATTATACCATTTCACGTTCAAAAACATCCATTTCATTTTACCCGTTTTCATTGCTTTCCAAACATTCCCTCACCACCCTATCGGCTCATTCCCCACAATTTCTCTAGTGGAACCTTTAAAAGTATGCCGGTGCCTCTCCTTTATTCCATCGCTTACATACACGACTCCGCCAAATCTGATCGGGGGAGCCGCAGAATATGCCAGATAGGTCGTGCCCCCGATTTCATGATAATGCGTGCCGTCCGCCCGCGGAATCGCGGGCCCCGTAATCGCGTAATACCTGTGATAATGTCCCTTATCGAAAGAAGTGATGCCGGAATAAAAATGAACGTGCCCATCTGTATTGCTCCCGTTTGCCGGCTGGGAAAAGCCTTCAATTAGGTGGTAATGGCCATTGGCAGTCGATGTTCTCGCCCTGTAGGCGTGGGCATGGGGAGGCGCTTTTGACCAATCCGACTGATACAGCGTCATGTTTCATTCACTCCTTTTTAAGGGCGGCTTCACTAAAAAATACGACGGGCGCCCAAGCAAAAACGGCTGGGCAGAATACAGTGATGTTAGTCAGGTTTCATTTTATTATTGGAGGGATTTTTTTATGAATCATTTCGAGCACGCTCCTGTATACGGCGACGACAACCAGCGCATCATCGGCAGACCTTTCTTTGGCGGACCTTTTGGGCGCCCGTTTTTCGGCCCGCGTCCGTTTTTCGGTCCGGGCCCCTTCTTCGGAGGTTTTTTGGGCGGACTTACTGCCGGAGCGCTTCTCGGCCCTTGGGGATATCCGTATCCGCCGTATCCTTACTATCCTTTTTTCTGACAGATAAAGGCTCTTCCAGGGGCCTTTTTACATAACTTTTTTCTTGACTTAGAACTTTTGCATCAATTAAGATGGATTTTACCAACCGGTTAGTAATACGGGTTTTTTTTATGTCTAAAAAAGAAGAAATCTTTGAAGCGGCCTCATGACGATTGCGGAATACACCTTTAACACTTTAAGATCGTTTATGGGCTGCGTTTTTTGATATTCGAATGAAAACTAACTTTGTACAAGCGCCCTTGCTGCGGCAGCATGTCTTAAACCGCAGCGTGAGTTGTGTGAAAAGAGCGCTGGCAAATGGTCAAAGTCTTTTGTTTCAATTGGAACTGCTGGCTGACGAAGAGAAAGCTCTCCTTTTGAATCATGGAATAACATTGATAGAGGAGGATTTCATATGATTGCAGGCTACATTTTTCTGCTGATCGCCATCTTGTCAGAAGCGGCGGCAGCCGCCATGCTGAAAATCTCTGACGGGTTCGCGCGCTGGCGGCCGTCGGTTCTCGTAGTGATCGGCTACGGTCTCGCATTTTACATGATGTCGCTCACATTGCAGGTCATCCCGCTAAGCCTCTCCTATGCGACTTGGAGCGGAGCTGGCACCGTTCTGACTGCAATCATCGGCGTCTTGTGGTTTCAAGAAAAGCTGAACCGGCGAAATATCGCCGGCATTATTTGTCTCGTGTCAGGCGTTGTCCTGATCAATCTGTCATAAGGAGGAGAATGTCATGAAAGGCATGATCTTTTTGGCGGCTGCCATTTTGTCCGAAGTATTCGGAAGCACGATGCTGAAGCTGTCAGAAGGCTTTAGCGCCCCCCTGCCCGCGGCCGGTGTCATAATCGGTTTTGCGGCTTCTTTTACGTTTCTGAGCTTTTCATTAAAAACACTGCCTCTATCTGCGGCTTATGCGACTTGGGCCGGCACCGGGACGGCTTTGACAGCTGCGATCGGGTATTTTATATTTCAGGAGCCATTCAATCTCAAAACTCTTATTGGGCTTGTATTGATCATCTGCGGCGTCTTTTTGCTCAATTCAAAGCATGCTGACGCCGCAGACCAAAAGGCTCAGCTCACGATCGAAATCTAATCCGCTTTGGAGACGACAATCTTCGGGTCTAATTCAATGGCGACATTGCCCTGAACCGCCCTTGATATCATACAGGATGTCTCCGCCTTTTCAGCCAGCCTTCCGGCAAGTTGGACCTCTTTTTCCGCCGCTTCTTTCGGAAGGCGGATCAGAGGTCTGTGAATGATTTTTTCGTACGTAAACACCCCGCCTGTCACATCGACAACAGCCTCGGATTCCATCGTCAGGCTCTCTTTTTCCAATCCGCTTCTTTCCATCATGGCTGCAAGCGTGATGATATAGCAAGTCGCAGCGGCGCCGAGCAGCATTTCGTCAGGGTTTGTCCCTGCCCCCGGACCGTCCATTTCCTTTGGAATTGAAATTTCTGTTTTTAAATTCCCGCTTTCAATCCTTCCGATGTCGTTACGTTTTCCAGGCCAGTCTGCCTGAAGGTAAAAATGATGTTTAGCCATAAAAAATACCTCCTTTTTTTATCCTGCTTAAAGTCTACCGGTATTTGACCTTTCTGTCTGTTGATTTGCCTAAAAAACCGGTAAACCGTGACAGCCGTCTAACACACGGGGCATGAGCGGAACATAGAATACAACGAAAATCCGCGCAAGAAAGGACGAAAAGAAATGGAGAATGTAGAACATTTACAGCAGACACCGGCTCCCGAACAGCATATGCATATCCCCCAGTATCAGCACGCCGAAGCAGCCGTGCACCACATCAAATGTCCGTTGTTTCCGCACTTGAAACATAAGACGTTGTGCACAGTTGCGCCTTTTGTTCATTACGGTTTAAATGAAGCGCAAACCACTTCCTATCACCACGCCATGGAAGAAGTAGCGGCAATGGCTTATTTAATGGGCATGGGTATGGACCCTCACTTGGCCTACTGTACAGTTGAGTCATGGGAAATCAACGAAACATTCTACTAATTAGACTGAACGGTCAAAAATAAAGAGAAAAGACCGTTCAGTCTCAGGAACGGGTTAAAGCAGACGCCAGCGTCCGGCGTGTTCATTGGCGAAATCAGCCAGTGAACGCGGTTTTTTTCCCGTGATGCGTTCCACTGTATCTGTGATGCGGTTTTCTTTGCCATTCTTGATTTTCTCGTCTAGTTCCGACATGAATCCGGCATAATCGGGAGATAATCCTGCTTTTATATACCTTTCCCTCAAAGCGGACACTTCGACATTGACATGCCTGACGTCGCGGCCTGCCGCTCTGCCGATGATTGCCGCGGCTTCAGCATAACTCAAGGCTTCCGGCCCGGTCAAGATATGGCTCGTATTATGCGGCTTTTGATCAAGCAATGCGCGCACAGCCACTTCAGCAATATCGTCTGCCTCTATAAACCCGACTTTGCCGCTGCCTGACGCCGTGACGATTTCATTTTTCTTCCGAATCGAAGCGCCATGCTGATGGTCAAAATTCTGCATGAAATATGAAGGCTTTAGCACCGTCCATTCAGGAACATATCGCCTGACCGCGTGATGAAGCTTCCCGAATACGGGTCCGTCTTCATCAATAATGGCAGCGCTGAGCAGAACAATGCGGCGGACGCCGGATGCCGCTGCCATTTCCAAAAACGGCACAACGAGCGGCGACGGTTCGAATACACCGACAGGCGCAACCAAATACAATGAGTTCGTGTTTTTTAATGCGTCTCTGTAAGTTTTTTGATCATTCCAGTCAAAATACACATGTTCCGTTCCGGCCATTGCAGGCATTCTCCGGCTTGCGATCCGGACACCGGCCCCCAAACGTACAAGCCGTTTGGCGATTCGGCTTCCAGTCGTGCCGGTTCCGCCGGTAATCAATATTTTTTTCTCCACTTTTATCACTCCTTGTTACGTCATTAAAAAGTCTGCAGCCGTCCCCCGAACGATTCGATGACAGTCAGAGGATTCCAATAATCTTTGTAAAGGACAATTTTGCCCTCTTTCATGTTTACAAGGCTGATGTACTGTTGGTTATAAGGAAGCCCCGTCTCGCACACCGTGCCTTCACATTCAAATTCGACAGCTGCATAGCCCGTATTTGCCATTTGATGAATAGTGGGTGCTGTGAAGCGGACAATATCGATCTTTTCGGGAAAATCCTTTATATATTCGTAAATCGCCGACTTTCCTTCTAGTTTTTTAGGAAAACCTGGCGGTGCATATGGATGCTCAAACACCGCGTCTTGATCCCAAAGCTGTATCCACTTTTCCATATCCTTTTCGAGCATCGACTGCAAAAATTGTTCCATCACATCGGTTATCGTATGCGCCATTTTCTTTCCCCCATTATTTTTTTGACCACTTGGTCTAAAATAGTGATAAAAACGAGCGGCAGCCCATCTTCCTTGACGAAAAAATTCTTTAATCAAGAACAGACAGGCTGACATCGATCAAATCCTGAAGGGCGTCAAAGTCCCCCGTTAACTTCGCCTGAAACGTGAGCGACAGCCGGGTTTGATTTAAAAAACGGGCAACTGCTGAAAGATCTTGACCTCCCTTCTTTAGTTCCCCCTGTGACTCGGCCCGGACAAGCGCTTTGTAAAAGGCGGTTTCCAGTTGCTTTGTCTGCTTATCAAAGTATTCGGCAACCTCTTGATCACGGGGAATTTGTTCAATTGCACTGTTGATGATATAGCATGCCTTTGAGCGCTCGGGGTCTTTCAGAGCGTTTAAGCTTTCCTGAAAGATCTGCCGAACCGATTGCTTCACTGAGCCGGGGCTTTCAAGCCTGGCGATTACTTGAGCATTTTTATCATCAAGATATCTTGTAAGAGCGGCAATAAACAGATCCCGTTTCGTGCCGAATGTATTGTACAGACTTTGCCTGGCAATTCCCAGGCGGCTGAGCAGCTCTTGCATCGATGCGCCTTCATAGCCGAATTGGCCGAAAACCTCCATTGCTTTATGAAGGACGAGGGCGGTATCGAATTCTTTGCTTCTTCCCAAGCCTTTATCACCTCCTTTATTTGAAGAATACACTTTTTAGATCGATCAGTCAAGAATTATCCGCTTCACGGATCTATTCACCATTCCGATTGAGAAAATCGGCGCATGATCCTTCAGCGCCGGTCATAGACATAGCATAAAACCCCTGTCACATACAGAGGAACAAAAGGAAGTGTGCCCGTTGTTTATTTATACGGTTCAGCCGGGAGATTCATTATTTGTCATCGGTGCCAGGTTCGGAATTTCGATTGACCAGATCCGATTGGTAAACGGGTTGGTCGAAACAAACATTGTCCCCGGACAGGCTCTTTTAATACCGCTTTATACATATACGGTTCAGCAGGGAGACAATTATGATTCGATCGCCCGCCGGACGTTTGTATCCGCCGTAGCATTGCAAAAAGCAAATCCGTCTGTAACGCCTGCCAATATGAGGCCGGGGATGAAAGTGACGATTCCGGAATTGCCGAAAAAACCGATCACCGCTTTAGGATATTACACATTGAGAAACCCCGGCTTAGACCAGGAATTGATTCATAATTTTGCCCCCTACGCCACATATCTGGCATTTTTTGAATACCATATTTCAAGCGACGGATCGTTAAGCGAGCTGAATGATTCACCGGCGGTACAAACGGCCTGGAGGCGGCGCGTTCCTCCCCTCATGACAGTCACCAATCTGACAGAAACAGGCTTTAGTCCGTCTCTTGCGCACCGCGTATTAAATCAGCCTGACGTAAGAAACCGACTCATCGACAATATTGTTCAAACGATTTCCAGAAAAGGATATGCTGGCGTCAATATTGATTTCGAACAGATTGTGGAGGAAGACAGAGATTTATTTTCAGGTTTTCTCCGCCTGTTGAAAGAGCGGCTGAAGCCTTCCGGTTATGTGTTGACGGTTGCCGTTCCGCCGAAAACAAATGAAAATATCGCCTGGCTGAAAGGGTATGACTATGGCGGAATCGGCGCAGTGAGCGACCTTGTCTTTATCATGGCATACGACTGGCACCACGGAACAAGCGAACCCGGCCCCGTCGCTCCGATCAATGAAGTCCGGCAGACGATTCAATTTGCCCTTCGCCATATTCCAAAAGAAAAAATCATTCTCGGCTTTCCGCTTTACGGCTATAACTGGACGCTGCCCTATCAGCCTGGTACCGTATACCCGGGAATCGCCAACCAAGGCGCCGTTCAGCTCGCCATGAAGCACCAGGTACCGATTCAATATGATACAAAGTCTGAGTCCCCTTTTCTCCAATACACAGATGAACAAGGCAGAAGGCACATCATATGGTTTGAAGACGCACGCAGTATTGGAAAAAAACTGCAACTCATCATCGAATACGGACTTGGCGGCGGCGGTGTCTGGCAGCTCACGCTCAGTTTTCCGCAAGGAACCTGGCTCTTGACCAAATTCTTTCGCGTCAGAAAAGCCTGACAGCAACATGTAATTTATTGTAAAACAGCAAACAGAATAATCCCGCTAACGAACCTTGATACTAATGATGTGTCCTTCACACAATAACAAATCTGAAAGGAATGTTTGCAATTGAATAATGGGATTCATGAAACATTGGAACTGCATGAGCTGTTAATGTTTAAAAACCTTTGCCTGACTAAGTCATCAACAATGACGGGAATGGTGCAGGATCAAGAGCTTCGCGACATCTTGGAACGTGATGCTTCCCAAACAAAGCATCAGATCGAGCATTTGCAAGGACTGCTGTCAATGAGAGGTGAAACCGTATGAACGAATTCATCCAAAACATGACAGGAATGGGCGCGATGACTGAACAAGTGATAGCGACCGACTTTTTAATCTCAGCGAAAACCGGTGTCAAAAACATTGCCACTGCTATCACAGAAACATCTTCTCCAGAAGTGCGTGAAACGCTTAAGCAGTATTTAAATGACGCGATTGATACTCATGAACAGATCACAAACTATATGATGTCAAAAGGTTATTACCATCCTGCCAATTTATCTCAACAAATTCAAGTTGATACCAAAGCTGCCGAAACAGCTAAAGATCTTCCGCAACTGTAATGAAAACGCGTGAATCCCCCGCAGTCCATACGCGGGGGATTCTTATTTAAACGGTTTCTTCTTTTTTCTCATCATAATCAATGACTGCCTTTGGAAGGGCCGTATATTTCGCCCAGTAAAATACCGCAATCGATCCTGCTGCGATCAAGATTAAATCGACCGGCGTCCTCAATAGGCCCACGCCATTACCGAATGAGCCGAGATACGACAAAATCAAGAGCATGACATAATAACCGACAATCCACCAGCTTGATTTAAGCTGCTGTGCAAACGAAACATCGTCTTGGGGAACATATTTTTTACACGCGCAATAAACGGCAAACATCACGAGCTGCGATCCGAGCAGCCATGACACGGTGTTCCAGCCTGACCAATAGACGATATACGACGCAAATACGAAGGAGACAGGAGCAATGACAGCCATCCCCTTGATTTGCAGAGGCTTGTTGAGCTGCTTGGCATTCACATTCAGCGCTGCCGCTGAAACCGGAGCAATCGCATAGGAAAGAATCAAGGCTACAGAGCAAACATTGACGAGCGCGTCCCAAGACGGAAAAGGAAGCGTCCAAAAAACGGCGAGCGCGAACGACAGCCACAACGACGGACGCGGAATTCCCGTCGATTTATTCACCTTGGCAAACACTTTGAACAACGTGCCGTTCCGCGCCCATGCATAAACCAAGCGCGACGTCGTATTCATAAAAATATTGCCGTTTCCGCCGGGTGATAAGATCGCATCCAGAACGACAAGAGTGGCAAGCCAGCCCATCCCAAGAAGCACCGCGATGTCTTTGAATGGAAGAGAAAATTCCTTGCCGATCGCTTTCCAGCCGTCATTCAGCATATCAGTCGGGATGGCTCCGATAAACACCACTTGCAGTATCGTATAAATGCAAGCCGAAACAATGATGCAAATCAGCAGAGCGACCGGGATGTTCCGCTGCGGATTTTTCACTTCACCGGCGACCGAAACGATCGGATGAAGACCGAGGTATGCAAACATCACCCCGCCGGTCGAAATGGACGCCTGCACCCCGTCAAAGCCAAACGGGGCAAATTCTCCCGCAAAGTTGGCCGACTTAAAATGGAATATCAATACGACAATGATCGTCAAAGGAACAAAATACTTAAAAACCGAAATGATTAAATTTGATTTCGCAAACGCTTTGACACTCCAATAATTGAGTAAAAAGAACAAACAAAGCAGCACAAACTGCAAAAGCCAGCCGATAATCGTCGGCGATTCAGAACCTTTTATCGTCAAACCGGGAAACCAATAAGCTACGTATTGCCTGACAGCGGTCACTTCGATTGAAATCAGGCTTGTATAGGCAACGATCGTGATAAATGAAATCAAGTATCCGACAAGGTGGCCGTGGGTATACACCGGATAGCGGATAATCCCGCCCGTCCGCGGCAAAGCAGCTCCCAGCTCGGCATAAACGAGGCCGATTAAAAGGATAATGACGCCGCCGATAATCCACGAAAAGCTTCCCGCGGGCCCGGCTTTTGAAGCGACATTGCTGACGGCAAACAGCCAAGCCGAGCCGAATATCGCTCCCATGCCGATCAAAATCAGGTCAAGCAGAGAGATCGTTTTTTTGAAATTGCCCTGATTTGACAAATCACTTCCTCCTTTTTAATACATTTAATAGAAGGTAGTATGTTCAAAAAGCGCCTCTGTATACTTTTCCCGCTTCCTTTCGGCTGCAACAAAAAACCCGGGGATTTCCCGGGTTCCTTCATATGGTTATTTCACTCCTGCCGGTGCTAAAAATGACTCAATTTCATCTGCGGCTTTCTCGGCTCCTCCTGCTTGTTTAATGTGCTCTTGCATGTCCTTTACGCGTTTCAGGACATCCAGGTTACCGTCCGTCTGGGAGACGGCTTCCCGCAATGAAGCAACTGTTGTGTCCTCCGGCTGCAAATGCTTGCCAAGCCCGAGTTCTTCGACGCGGCGGGCAGTGATTTCCTGTTCAGGCATTTGCGGGACGGCAACAAGCGGTACACCGGCATTCAATCCTTCCATCGTACTGTTCATACCCCCATGGGTGATGAAAAGCTCTGCTTTCTTCAGGATTTCCAGCTGGGGAACGCGCTGATGAATCGAAAAGTTATCAGGTATGTCGTCAAAGCTTTCAGGATCGATTGTCGTGCCGACAGCCATGATCACCTGCCACTTCGTGTCCCTGAATGCTTCGATGCACATATGATAAAATTCCGGCCAGGCATTGAACGCCGTCCCTAAAGAAATCAGCATGACAGGACGGCCGCTGTCCGAAATAACCGGCGTGTCTTTTTCCTGAAACTTGCGTTTGGCTAGAGAAGGACCGACAAAAGAGAACCGTTCATCAAACGTTTCGCCGTAAGGCTGAAAAGCACGAGGCATAAATACAATGTTCAATTTTGCCGGTTCGAACATCTCTTCAAAATTAAATGACGGAAGATTCGCATTTTTCAAAGCGGCTTCTTGCTCAGGCGTGAGCTCGATCTTAAACTCTTCAGACATTGATTTGAATGAAAAATGTTCGTTCTGTGCATATGTAGAACAAAGGCGAACCGCCTCTATTCCAAACTTCTCAGCCAGCATTTTTCCCGCCATGGCCATAAAGTCAAAAAGGATGAGGTCAGGCTTGTCATTCTCATAAAGCGCTTCAAGCTGAGGAAGAACCTCCTCCATTTCTTTCATAAACATCATCGGAGCCTGTGTCATATCCTTTTTATTTTTCATCAGCTCCCGAATTTGCTGCGGATCGATATTTAAAGTTGAGCGGTAGTTGAGCGGCTCTGCCCCAGTTTCCTCAACAGCTTTCACAAACTCATCCGTTACCGGATATGTTACCCGATAACCGCGTTTGACAAGGCTTGCCGTTAAAGCAAGCGTCGGATTAATATGCCCGTGAGCGGGAATATTAAAAATCGCGATATGTTTTTGGCCCATTTTTTAACCTCCCGTTATTTTTCGCTTCATAACAGTAACGATGATTTTAAATCTCTTTCACTATGTTAAACAACATATTATAGATAATAAAGGAAAAACCCTTCAAAATTAAATTAAAATTAAAAAATACTAATATAGTCCTTTTTCTCACAAAAAAACACCAAACTTTAGACCTTAGTTTAAGGCCGCACTCGACTTTATTCCCCTTTTCGATACTGCCGACTTATATTTCAATCGTTTTAAAACAAAAAACAACCGTCAAAACAGCACTCGTTTTAACGGATGTCATGAAATTGCCATATTTTAAATTTAGTTTAAATTATTCTGTAAATGATGGTAAATACAAAAAAATTTTTATAATGTTATTTTGTCGCGCTTCCTGCTTCATTTCCTTTCAAAACTATCGTTTATCGTTTCCTTCTCATCATAATTAGATATGAAAGGACTGTTGTTATTGGTATATACAGCGGAACATCTTGATGATTATTTAATGGAACAAGCATCCAACAATCATTTTCACGGCAGCATTTTGCTGGCAGACTCAAACGGTATTCTGCTATCGAAAGGATACGGTTATGCTAATTGCAAGGACAAAGTGAAGAATAAACCGTCTACACGCTACCAAATTGCTTCGCTGACAAAGCAATTCACAGCCATAGCGGTCATGCAGCTGCAAGAAAAGGGGCTGCTTCGTACTGATGATCCGGTACAAAACTATTTAGAAGGCTATCCGAACGGCGACAGCATTACCATCAAACATTTATTAAGCCATACGTCCGGAATTCCTGATTTTCTAGAGGAAGAATTGCTCGATATTGAGCTGGAGCGCGCACCGTTAGACCAATTTATCGGCCGGTTTATTGACAAACCGCTCGAATTTCGCCCGGGACAAATGTTTAATTACAGCAATTCAGGATACATATTACTCACAAAAATCATTGAAACAATCACAAATGAAGCTTATGGAGATGTCATTCAAGAATTGATCTTTGACCCTTTAGGCATGAAAAACTCCGGTTTCTTCGCTTCCCCGGAAGATATTTCGCCCACAGTCGGATACTTATGCCTGAATCGCGAAATGATCAAAGCGCCTATCGTATACGGCTACGGGGAAAGCGGGCTGTATTCAACCGTTGAAGACTTGTACTTATGGGACAGGGCGCAAAGCTTGTCACAAAAGGCGCTTTGAAAGAAGCGCTTTACAGCTGTGTCAAAAAACCGGCTTTTGCAGCCGAAGGCCCTTCTCCGGCACTCATTCAAAACAATTCGATCGGATACGGATGGTTTATTAATCATCAAAACAAGTATAAAATATGGCATGATGGAGAAATCCACGGTTTTATCAGCTCGATTAACCGATACATAAACGAGAAAAAAGTGCTGATTATGCTCAGCAATTGCAACCTGTCAAAAACAGACGAGATTTTGGCAAACGTGGAAGAAGCTTTATTGCAAATATAGAAGCTAAAAACAAAGAAAGGCAGCGGGAGCGGTATGATCAAAAAACTATTCACTATCATCATCATGGCAAGTATCATCGCGGTCGGATTCGTCTGCAAAGATTCCTGGCTCGGCGTCATCAGGGACGGAGGCGTTTATTCGGTGCTATTCAGCATGCTGCTTGTGGCGGCCTGTGTATTTTTCCCGATCGTCCCGTTTGCGCTCATTGCCGGATTAAACGGCGCTTTGTTCGGAATCGCAAACGGCGTGCTGATCACGCTGACAGGGTCGATGCTCGGCACCATGCTCTTGTTCTTCCTCTCACGTTACGGATTCAGAGATTTGGCTCGCAAACGCTTAACGAAATACCCGAAAATGAGCGAATATGAAGCCTATTTTAACCAAAATGCTTTTACAGCCGTACTATTGGGCAGACTGATCCCCGTTATCCCCGCCGTTGTCATGAATATTGTCTGCGGATTAAGCAAGGTGAAATGGGCTGTCTTTTTCGCGGCTTCGACACTTGGAAAAATCCCTAACGTTCTCGTCGTCTCGATCGCAGGTGCCAATTTCAGTGAAAACAAGCTGATCTCTATCGGTGTCTACGGCTTATACATGGCGATCATAGCGCTTGTCATCTACAGAAAGTATCCCCATCTGACTCAAAAACATAAAGAGACCAAACAGACAGGGAAGCCTTCTTGACCCGCTGAGGCGGCAATGATAGCCGCCGCCTTCGTTTTTCGGTTGAACGTCAGCCGATTACAACAGCCGTACCATATCCGATTAGTTCGGAGGTACCCTGGCCTGCAGATAGTTCGAACCTTAGACCGACGATCGCGTTTGCTCCGAGTTCTTCAGCTTGATTCACGAGCCGTTCCCTCACAGCTTTTTTCGAATCCTCAAGCATTTGGGTGTAATTTTTTAATTCTCCGCCAATGACCGACTTCAATCCTGACAGAATATCTTTTCCGATATTCCGCGACTGAACGATGCTGCTGGTGACAAGCCCTTTGACTTCGACGATATTTTGATTCGCGATTGTATCTGTTGTGACGATGATCATTCATATCCTCCCTTTTCCTATACTTACTAGCTACCATACCATATACGCCGGAAGCGTGCAGTTATTTATCCATCATATCGGCTGGATTTTTAAAATGTTAAGTTTTTTATGCAAAGTTTTACCACATTGCATAGCCGCATCGTTTCAATCGCGGGATTTCCGTAAAATGGAAAATGACTCGAAAGAAGTGAATATAGATAACTTTATAGCGTTGTTAATTTCAGCTTCACAAGAAAAATTGAGTTTCTTTTGAATGCACTTCTTCATGTTAACACTCTTTCATCCCAGTTGATTCTTCTTCCACTTCCTTATTTTAGTCCTGAAGTTTTTAAATGGAGCCACAGAGTTGACGTGAATGAACCTTATAGCAGGCCACTTCGGGTTTTCACCTGTCCAATTCAAAGTACCTTGGGTGAATAATTCTTCATCCGTGAGCGTATCAATCCAAGACTGAAGTTGTGCCTCTGCTTTCTTGAATTCTTGGCGAAGCTCAGTTAACGAAAAGTGAGAATACATATCGTAAAAAGATTGATAAAGAGCACCCAGTTGGTTCCATTTATAATGAGGAGAGGGAGTGACAACGGTTTTTCCCAAGCGCTCATCCCTGTCCCAGCTCATCAACAGGTTTAACCATCCGAGCTGATAAGCAAGGATTTCCCCTGGCGTTCGATCTACGTCTTGATCCCGAACATCTCTAAACTGATCGGGGATATCGTCAAACTCCCCATCTAGTAACAAATAACGCTTATGAATTTCTTCTTTTAAATGTTTCTTGGACTCGTACACCGTAATCCCTCCTTGATATCAACTATAGTGTACACTACACGGATTGTCCGCCTTATTTTAAAACAAATCATGAACTTTTAAGAGCAGTTTGCGAGACTTCCCTTACATTGCATGTATATTAATTTGTTCGACGGTTCTCGCTTCAATATGAGGTAATGTGAATCGGCTCCCCTGCCGTCGACTCTACGTCAACCTCTCTTGATACCCAAATTCAATTCAAATGCCTCCATGCATCACTAGAATCGGCTTCCCTTCACCTATTCGCGAATATTCAATTGTCAGTCCGTCAATTTCAAAGGTGCCGATGCTTCTTTCATAATTTCTTCATCCTTTACTTTCATCATGTTTCAGAAAATCCATACAACATAAAAAACGGCTGGGCGGTCCCGCCCAACCATTCGAATATGTTAAGATTTTTTGCGTTTGCAAGTCAATAAATATAGCAATCCGCCAGCCAATACAAAGACTGTGAATATGGCAAACGAGCGGCTGAATACAGCGCCCCAGGCATTGTCCATTGCCGGAAGCGCAGAATAGCCGAACCCGCGCACTGCCATCAAGCCTCCTGCAAATGCGACGCCTATTCCTTCAGATAAAAAACAGGCAAAATTCAGCATCCCCATTCCAGCGCCTGCAGCCTCTTCTTCCAAGCTTTCTGCGGCACTATTGGAAATCGACGTCTTCACAAATGAAAGACCGCCAAATATAAACACGAGCAGCATCGTCATCAACCATGGTGTCCGGTCACCGAACTGTGACGCGGCCGCTATGGTTGCCAAGATCAATAACCATCCAAGAGTAAAAACAAACCGGCTGCCGAAGCGATCGGTAAGGGCTCCCCCCGCGACGCCGAAAAAGATAACGCCCACACTACCCGGAAGCATAATGCCGCTTCCGATAATATCGGCATTTAAACTGAACAAGACTGTCATCATATATGGAACGACAGAGACGATTCCCGCAACGCTTCCCAATACGATACATCCTGCCAAAACGACGCCTATATATCTGCGATTCTTGATTAAAGACCGGTCAATAAAAGGATGTTCCGCATATCGGGTATGAACCGCAGCTCCAATCAAGCAAAAAATGCCCGCCGCTAAATAAAAGACATGATACAGCGATATATATACAGCGAACATCACAATGCTGATTGTCAGCAGGACGATCCCAATGATATCCAGATTTGCTTTTACAGCGGCTTCAGCAGGCATATTTCTGAGGAAGAATGGAATCGACATCAGCGCCGCCATCGGAAGAAGGAACAGAAACGACCAATGAATATGATGTACAATCATTCCGCCGATAGCCGGACCTATTCCCTCGCCCATTGCCACCAGTGATCCGACAAGGCCGAACGCTTTGCCCCGGCCCTCCGGACGAACATAGCGTGTAATGATGACCAGGATAAGCGCGGGTACAGCGGAAGCCCCGGCTCCTTGAACAAAGCGCGCAAAGATCACGGCCGTGAAATAAGACTGAGCCGAAAGACCTATTAATGAACCTCCGCCATAGATGATTAGTCCGGCCACAAACAGCTTTCTGACACCATACATATCAGAAAGCCTGCTGTAAACGACCGAACCAGCAGCAAAGGAAATGATAAAACTCGTATTCACCCAATTTGCCGCGGCAGGCGACACGCCAAATTGATTTTTTATGTCCGGCAATGCAACATTAAATACGGTTTCGTTCATCACACTGAAGAAAGCGACAAAGCTAAGCCACCAAAACGCCTTCTTTTGATGCTTGAAGGACTGCATTTTACTGTTTTTCAATTGAATGATACCCCCAAAATTATAGGGGAATCACGCAGTTTATAGGGTTAATGATGCGCTTTCCCCTCAAATGTTAACCCATTTATTTTTTTGCACTTCATCATTCATGCGCCTCCTCATATTTGATTTTTAAATTATACAATTGATCAACAAAGGGATCAATGTAAGGAACATAAGCTGAACTTTCACATTGCAAAAAAAGGCCAATGAAGAATACCGGTGCAGTACCCTTCATTGACCTTTATTCGTGACATACTGAGCAAGCCAGCCTTGTCCTGTGCTTTTCCGAAAGCTTAATCAAATTCCCTGTTTAATAATTTTTTCAGTTCCTTTTTTTGTTTTTTCGATACGAGAATATACAAAATATCGCCTGATTTAATTTTCGTTTCTCCGTGCGGCGTGACCAAATCCCCGTTTCGGATGATCGCATTGATCAGGGCATCTTTCGGAAAGCTGATGTCTTTCAGTGCCTGCCCGGTGATGGCTGTTTGGTCATCGACTTCAAATTCGATAATTTCGGCGTTCGCCTTGCCGATGGAAACAAGCTCGAGCGAATGCGGCGCTTCGACTTTCTGCGGTCCGTTCAATTTCAATTTTTCTGCGAAGACCGATATGGTTGATCCTTGGATCAAAGCAGATGTTAAAACGACGAAGAATACGACATTGAAGACCAATTGGCTGTTTTCAAGCCCCATCGTCATGGGGAATGTTGCGAGAACGATCGGAACGGCCCCTTTTAATCCGGCCCACGACAAGAAGATTTTTTCGTTAAAATGAAAGCCCATTTTGATGGTCGACAGAAAAACGGCAACCGGTCTGGCGATAAAAATTAAAATCAGCGAAAGCAGGAAGCCTTTGAAAATGATATCGAAAGATAAAAATTGGGCAGGAAAAACCAATAATCCTAGAATAATAAACATCAAAATCTGCATCATCCAGGCAAAGCCTTCATTAAA
Source organism: Bacillus paralicheniformis (assembly GCF_001042485.2). GTDB lineage: Bacteria > Bacillota > Bacilli > Bacillales > Bacillaceae > Bacillus > Bacillus paralicheniformis. The sequence goes on along the minus strand of NZ_LBMN02000035.1, from coordinate 201,117 downwards.
CCTGAAAATAGAATGTCGGTAAGTCAAATCTTGATTTCCGATGACAAGCGCAGCAATGTAGACGGCAAGCAAGCCGCTCGCCCCGATGACATCTGTAAGACTGTAGGTAAGAAGCGCAAAAGCAAGAGCAAAGATCGGATAAAGTCCGCTTGAATCCAAGTTGATTTTATTGATGGCAAAGCTGGCGAACCGCCCGAGTACATATCCGAGCAAAAGCCCCATTCCCATCTGCCAGAAAAATGAAATCACAAGCATGAAATAAGATGAATGATCAGCCGTCAGCAGCTGGATGAGCGATAAAGTCAAAAACATCGCCATCGGATCATTTGTACCCGACTCTGCTTCCAGTGTAGAGCTCAATCTGTCTCTAATATTCTGGCCTTTCAAAACGGCGAAAATCGCGGCCGCATCTGTAGAACCGACAATCGCTCCGAATAAAAAGCCTTCCATCCAGGAAACATTAAAAATCAGTTTGGCCGCAACCGCAACCACACAGGTGGTCAGCAAAACGCCAATCGTTGCGAGCGACAATGAAGGAACGGCGACCGCTTTGATTGAAGACCATTTTGTTTGCAGACCGCCTTCAAAAAGGATGACGACGAGTGCGATAACTCCGATCAGCTGGGCTAACTCGGGATTATTAAAATAAATAATTCCGAGACCGTCGCTCCCCATGATCATCCCGACAATCAAGAACAAGACGAGAGCGGGCACTCCGAGCCTAGTCGAAAATTTCGTTGTCAGTACACCGATAATCAGCAATAAGGCCGCTAATAAAATAAACTGCTCCATATTAATGTGTTCCAACCATTTATCCTCCTCCCAATCTTAACCGATACTGGTGCTGTCCCCCGTTCTTTTACCCGAACAGGCACCCTCATAAAACGTATGTAACAAACGATGTTCGCGTATGCTCGTGTATGGGACCGTCCTTCAGTCTTCACTCCGTCCGTGAAACTTTGTGCCTGCAATCGCAATAATCCCAATAATGATTGTGATTGGAATCCAAATCACGGCAAACGGATGCGCAGGCTCAGCAAGTGCGGCGATGACGGCCCCCAGGCAATAGAGCACAATCGTCAAAGCGCGAAGCCATGCGTCCTTATGGATGACCTTTTGGTCGTTTTTGCTGAGGAACCGTTTTGTCACATCTTCGAAAAAGTTTGCGAGCGTCCCCGTTAGGACAGTAGTGGAAATCCCTGCAATGCCGAGCTTTCTGGCTGCTGTAGTCTGAAGCCCCATCGCCATGCTTAACAGCAAGATCAAAAAGTGTGGCGAACTTTCATAGAAAGTCAGACAAGCAAATAGAAGCAATACGGCTGCTTCAACAGCAAGTGCAATCGTGACGCCTGACGGCCAGAACGATTTTTCTTGTTTTCCGACAATGGCTGCTGAAATAATCACGCCGATGATAAATCCGAACAATGCGATCAGCGAGTACACGGCGGTCGCATGAAGAGAATTGCCGATTGATAATCCTAACAGTACGATATTCCCGGTCATATTAGCAGTAAATACGTGACCGATACTTAAGTACCCAATCACATCTACAATACCTGCTGTCAAACAGAGAAGCAAAAGCATGATGTTTCGTTCAAGAGCAGCATTCAATGTGATTCAATCCTTTCGAAGCTATTCTGCCCGGCGGAATGTTAAACCATTCCATCCGGTATGTCATGAGCCTTTCCTAAGGGAAAACTCGATTTGGGGGCTTTTTTATTGTTAGAAAAAGAGGGGTTCTTAACGAAAAAATGCGGGCGATCCGATCATGCACCTCAGCAAAACACTTATCGCTCATCGTGTTACATCTACAATTCAATTGTATCATAAGCATTAAAATTTTTTATAAATGAAGTTCTTAAAAACTTGTTTTTAAGAACCGGGAACACATTTCTTACTGTTTAGGAAGCAGCCGATCGGCGTTTATTGCATGATCCGTCTGTTTGCCTTAAATAAAAACGAACGAGCCGCCTTTTAAAAGCGACTCTTTCCCATTCCTTCAATACTTGCAAAGTTCATGGTTACACGCGGGAGGACTGATTCACTTCATATGCCGCCCGTATTCCCGATTCAATCGCTCCCTGCATCCACCCGTGAGTGAGGGAAGCGTGCTCCCCGGCGAAATACACCCTTCCCTCAGGCATAGGAATATAAGGATACAGCTCCAATTCCTGACCAGGTTCGAAAGCTGTAAATGCTCCCGCTGAAAAAGGATTTTGCGTCCAGCTGAAAGAAGCGCCTGATACAAACTCGGAATACACGATATCTCCATATATTCTCGCTAAATTTTTCAGCGTATAGCGGATCCGCTCTTCTTCCGGCTGACTGTCCCATATCAGCGCTTCATCAGCCCACGTATAGCTCGCTAAAATAACAGCATGACCGTGTGTCCCTATGCCGCTGCTTGGGTAATATGAAAAGCGAATCGGCAAATCGGTAATGGATCTCCCGCCGCGCTGCCCGACTCTTTCCCAAAACCTGCTCTTAAATTCGATTCCTATTTTTGTCGCGGCAATATAGTTAAGCTCCCGAATCGCTCTCCGCTTATGGTAGGAAAACGAATCAAACGGCTCAAAGGTCACAAATCGCAAAGTTGAAAAAGGAATTGTTACGATTGTGAAATCACTTGTCAGAGCTGAATGTTCTGCCGACTGTTGGTGGATACAATGGGCTGTCACATTGTTTTCAGTTTGAGATATTTTCATCAATTTATGACCAAATAAAATATCGCCCTTTAATTGCGGAAGAAAAGCTTGCGTCAGCAAGTCCATGCCACCTGTAATCTCATAGAAACGAGACGGCGATGTAAAAAAGATCGATTCCCTTAATACTTCGACAAGTGACAATCCCATGTACGCTTCCATGTCCAAAAGCACACCAATCATATCAATGGAGCCGTGTGAAAAATGAGTGTTGAGAAAAGAGCCCAACGATTCGTTTCTGTATTGTTTTTCAACAATACGCCAATTTCTCGCCGGATCTTGGCTGATAAAATTGAGGATAGGCTGCAATGCAGAAAGCATCAGCTGTTCAGCCGTTTTCCCCTGCTCATGGGGAGCAGCCGGGAATCTTAAAACACCCGGATATCTTTCAAACTCATGAAGACGAGTTTTCACGCCGTTGACGTAAAGAATATCCATGGGGGTTCTGTTGATAAACTCATTGACAGGCAGATTAAATTTCTTAATGTATTCTATCGTTAAAGTATGAATATCGGGGATGCGCATCGGACCGGCATTGAAATACAACCCTTCGCTAAAGGGCGCACGGGAAGTAAAAACACGTCCTCCCGCTCTGTCATTCGCTTCCACGATCGTCACTCTGTGCCCGGCACTCTTTAATAAAGACGCTGCGACAAGCCCGGACAACCCGGCACCAACGATCATTACTTGCTTGGGATACTGTGTTGTTTGAAGGCCGTTTCTAATGATATAAAGCATGTCTCCCTCAGTTAATTGAAAATTCAATTTACTCAGCGCCCTTTTCGGTGGATTTATTGCATTATATTCCGTTTAAAGGACGCCAATCACCATTTTCATCCTCTCTGCACGAAGACTCCGCATGAGGGCGCAGTTGCAAATGGGTCAACTATTTTTAAAAATGTAAATCAATATCCTATACCGAATTGATAAAGATACATAGGATAAACTATGTATCTTTAGGGAGGTGAAACATATGAGCGGAGGTTACGGATACGGAAGCGGTTTTGCTTTAATTGTTGTCCTGTTCATTCTCTTAATCATCATTGGTGCCAGCTGGTTCGGCGGTGGTTATGGAGGCTATTAAGTTCTAAAATGGTTCTGTTTTAAAAAGCAATAACCTATGACCTTCTCCTTATTTTACATGTTCTCCCCTCTTGCTTATCGTTATTGACTCCATTATGAAAGGCTCTTTTTAAAAAGAGCCTTTTTTTAATACAATACAGGAAAACGCGCCTCTATTGAGCTTCACTTTGCTCCAAAGAAATTCTATTTTCCACTATGCTTTTGTTTCGCTTTTTGCTTTCTGAGTAAATACTTTTGTTCTTTTTCCTTTTCCCGCTGCTCTTTTGTCAGCCGCTTTTTCTTTCGTTTTCTTGCTTCCAGCTCTTGTTTTATCGCTTCTTGCGCCTTATGAGACACACCAGCATTTTTCAATTCTTTAGACACTTGCCGCTGCAGCCTTTTCGGATTTATTTTGCGCGGGCGGCGGGCGTCCAGCCTAACTCCTTCCTGATCTGCTTGTGACAGTGCCTGTAAAAGTTGATGATGAACAAAATGCAAAACTTCCGAATCCTTCGGCTCTTTGCCAAACAAATGCCGGACGGCTCTCAGCTTACCTTCAATCACAACTTCAATGACTCCTATCCAAAACTGACCATCATAGTAAACCGTTAATTTCATAACGATTCCCTCCTCCATCAACATGTACTTCAGAGAATGACGGACATCCCGAGGAGGGGAAGGTTACTGGCATGATCAATCATGCACCCGGACTACCAACCGAATCGTGTTTTTTCATTCTCCGCTAAAAATTTTATCAATTTTTCCAGCTTAGGAAAAGGGGTAAAGTTCTTTTATATTCAGTACAATAATATAATGCAAACCCTCCCCTGAGCCAGATAGGCTCTGGCTGAAAAAGAAGCTGCTCAGATCTCATTGGCACCGTTTAACCTCTTCTATTTGCGTTTGACTTGAAAAAGAGATAAAATGATTGTTAAATCGTAATAATTACGTTTTGATTGCCGTATTGATAGAAAGGCCATATAAATAAACAACCAAAGGCGGCAAAAAAAGAAAACGGGAAGAGAAGGCAGAAATATAGAGAGCTTGCGAAAGGAGTAAAAAACTCAAGGTGACGATGAAATACTGCGGAGGTTACCGGGGCCTTCTCCCCTTTATCGGTATCACCTTTCGGGACAGTTATCGACCGGGGCTTACTTAGTTCTTTATCATTTTACCGCTTTCAAATCGTAATGATTCTGTTTTACTTGGAGGAAAGATACATATGGCGACATGGGATTTAAGTAATATGAAACATCATATCTTTATATGCAACGGCAGCAGCTGCAATCGGGTCGGAGCTGAGGAACTGACTCAAGTGATTCGGCAAGAAATTTCAGACCGGGAGCTTGACGATGTCATTCATACAACGCGCACGCGGTGTAATGGAAGATGCCAAGATAAGTGCGTGGTCATCCACTATCCGAAAGGAACATGGTATAAAGATTTAAAACCGGAGGATGTCCCCCTCCTGATTGACTCGCTTTGTACCAATGAAGATTATCAAGAAAAAGCAAGTCATTTGTATGATGGCCAACGTTTCGAACGTTCATCTGGCGTCATCGCCGGGATTCCAAAAGACAAAGAAAAAGTAATCAAAGTATCAAAAAAATTGTAAATGAGGTCGAATGATCATGCCTTTAACTAAAAAGAAAATTCCTGTCACTATTCTCACTGGATATTTAGGCGCCGGGAAAACCACACTTTTAAATCGAATACTTACAGAAAAACACAATCAAAAGATTGCGGTTATTGTCAATGAGTACGGAGAAGTCGGGATAGACAATCAGCTCGTCGTTGATTCTGAAGAAGAAATTTTGGAAATGAACAACGGCTGTATCTGTTGCACGGTCCGCGGAGATTTGATTCGCATTCTGAGAACTCTTGTATTCTCAATGGATCAAGGGAAAGTTGCATTCGACCGGGTTATAATCGAAACAACAGGACTGGCTGACCCAGCACCTGTTGCCCAGACTTTTTTTATGGATGAGCTGCTGTCCGACATATTTGAAGTTGACAGCATCGTCACGGTAGTAGACAGCAAGCATATCGCCAGACATCTGGATGATCAGGATGAAGCTCAAGAACAAATTGCTTTTGCTGACGTCATCATCCTCAATAAAACAGATTTAGTATCAAATGACGATTTGGAATCCTTGGAGCAAAGACTTGTCAACATTAATCCTGCGGCTAAGAGGCTGCATGCCAGAGATTGCAAGATCAATTTAAAAGATATCCTGGGGATCAATACGTTTGACGTCAATCGAAAACTTGAAATCGACCCTCATTTTCTAGAGGATCATCATCACCATCATCATGATGATAAAGTGTCTTCTATTGCTTTTCGGGAAGAGAAGCCTCTTGATTTGGCAAAAGTGGATCATTGGATGAGTTATCTCGTACGGGAAAAAGGCGAAGATTTATTACGTTATAAAGGGATCCTTTATATTAAAGAGGAAGAATATCGAATCGTATTCCAAGGGTTGCATATGCTGTTTTCAGGACGTCCGGATCGCAAGTGGAACGAAAACGAGACAAAACAAAGCGAACTTGTTTTCATTGGAAAGGACTTGGACAAAGAGGAACTGGAGCGGCAATTTAAAAATTGCATCGCAAAGTAACATTTCTCGCTTTGTTGGCCCTCTCTTTGCTTAATAGAAAGACCCGAGATTTGATTTTGCGAGTCTTTTTCAAGGGCAAAATGAGGTTTTAAGCAGGTTATCTCCTGCTTTTCTTTTTTTATAAGGACTTCCCTGTGTCCCCTGACTATCGGCCTGCATAGTAGTTTACAGCCGCTCTTTTGGGAAAAGGCCCTCCATTTTGGCGGATATAAAACAAGCACTCAATCAAAGGATTAAGTGCTTAATAAGACATGAGAGAAAATACCAATATAAAAAAGGTCAATAGACCTAACTCTAGAAGCCCATAATTAGGGTTTAACTTCAGTTTGCCATTCCTACTGTCACTTCTCCATCATGGTAAAACTCAATGACATAGCCAAGTTCACTATACATAAACGTATCTGAACCAACCGCAGTCACGTCATCAATAACAGTTAAGGCGTTTTCTAAAGTAGTCTTAACTGCCGGATCATCAGAAGGATTCCACAGAATAATGACAGAAGTGTCAGTTATACCGTTATCTTCTAACCATTTGAATAATTCATCAGAATATTCAATTCTCTTTTTGTTTTTTACCTTTTCCCAATCAATTCTTGCCCAACTTGTTATAGGAAACTGCTTACTTAGAGAATTAAAGTATTCCCCAGTGAGCTCCTCAGATAAAATTTCTTTTTGCTCTCCTAAAGCTTCTAAACACTCATCAAATAAATCCAAAATATCCACCTCTATCTGTTAAGATGCTTCAATAGCGCTTTGAATGTCTTCTCGTCACCATCAAAAGGAATATAATATTTTTTTGCTTCTTTTTTTCCCTTTCGGAAATCTTCAATATTTATATGAGGTCCCTTTTCGGGATCGTAATCCAAACGCCACCTTACTTTTTTGTCACTAGATCTTCTGCCGATAATTTTACCATAACCTGCGCTTACTTCTAACCTCCCTACAAGTGGTTTTGAGTCCGGCCCTAGATCTCCAATAATCTCCATGGCTTTATTTCTAGCTTGCTCGTAAGTTTTTACCTTTGGAAGGGCTATTTCTTTTCCACTTTTAGATGGTTTCCCAATAGATTTAGAGGATTTAAATAAAACACTCTTCTTCTTATCCTCAAGCAGCTCTCTCAGCAAAGGCGTATTTTTCACATTAGGGGCCTCTCCCGCTCTTTGGAGCATCCCTTCTAATGCAGGAGTATAGCGATTTTTAGGCGGGCTGAAATGTTGTTTAAAAGAGTTAACACTTTTCTTTGCTGTTTGGGCTGCAGCCTTGCCAGCTTTGCCGAGACTTTTTGAGCCTGATACGACAGTAGGCCCGGCCTCTGCCAACCCCCATATCGTACCAATCGCATAAGCAATATAGTGTCCGCGAGAATATGAATCCCCATGTACCATCTTTTCATCCCAAGAATCTGCAATTGATTGCAACATACTTTCAAAAGTGGCTTTGTAATCATACTCAAGTACTGAATTTACAGTTGCTTTTGGGTTTTTAACAAAGTTGTCTGCGTGTCCAATAAGAACTTTACCTGTTTCAATCGTTCCTTGGATCGTATCTTTTGCAAATTCATATCCTCCAACCACAAAGCCTTTCATACTTTCTAAGACATGTTTTCCATCTTCCAGAGTTCCTTTAATTGGATCTGCTCTGAACTCATAAGCTTCTTCAATGGCAGTAACATAATTCATCTGTTCAGATGTAAGATTATCATATCCAATCTCTCTAGCAACTTTGAGAAACTCATCCGGATCATCATACAACTTTTCAAGTTTATTCTTCAACGTATCAGTATGACTCATAGGTTCTATTTTGCTGGCCTCTTTTTCAAGCTTTGATCTCTTATCGAGCTTATCCAACATGACACCCATTGCTGTGTCTTGTCCACCACGCAAAGTATCCATCTCATCTGGCTTTAAAATCGAACCTTTTTGATAGCCGGTAATTTCAATTTTAGGCCCTGTGTACATTTTTTCAAGCCTGGTTATGTATCTCTGCATCGTTTCCAGGTCGTTTTCAGCGGTTTTAAGAGCACTTGTCTGTTCGCGGTCAAAAGTGTGCAGCTTTTCAATTGTCTGATTGATTTCCTTTAAGGCTTTCTGATTCTGTTCGTGAAAGCCGCTGTCATTCAAATCAGGCAAATCGACAATGTGGCTGACTTTTGCGACCGTGGCGTTTGTTTTAGATACCAAACGCTTCGTTGTGCGGTCGGCTGAATTCACCCCTTGTTCGAGCTCGTGTTCGAGAAAGGTTTGCGATATAAATCCGTTATGATTCGGTTCAAAGGAATTCAGCGCATTTTTGATTTTTTTCAATGCAGACTGATATTCCCTAATAAGAGTTTCGTAAAACTGAAGGAATGGAGTATGGCATTCTTCATAAAAGTTACGTATCGCGTCTCCCCCTTTCCCCTTTAAAGCATCATCAAGTGATGTAATGCCCTCAACACTTTTTTTAACTTTGGCAATTTCGTCTGATTGATGTTTTAATTGTTCCAGCGTTTGATCAATGGCTTTGTGCAACGCTTGAACATCCAGAGTCTTCATAGCATTCTCCTCTAATACTAAAGTGACATATCTCGAGATATTTTACCACTTTATAAAAATAATTGGTGAATAAAACCTGTCAACCCATGAAAATGAATCTTTTAGATTAGGTCATTGAACCTATTTGTTAAGGGATTGAAATACATAAAAAAAGCCGCTAATTAAACGGCTAAAAGGATATTCCAAAAACTCATTTTTAGATTAAATAACAAAATAATGATTGGGTGCGCTTGTGATGTTTCTTGAAGCTGTGTTGATATCATCGTTGTTCGAAAAATGACTGAGAAAGCCAAGTCCAATTATCATAATTCCTAAACCGATCTTCATTTTAGACTTCATACAAACATTCCCCCTTCAATATTTGCTTTTGAGCATAGACCATCTTTTTAAGACAGATGAGACTATCCTCTGTTTTTCCATTATAATCTAGATAGGTGCCGGCTAACAATGCCAGCTCTTCCAAATACGGAAATCCTTTGCTTGTTTCCAGTCGGTTGAAAATTTTAAAAAGTGATGTAGTTTCACCCCGTCTTATATAAAGTGACTCGAGAGCTTCAAAAAGGCTTATAAACAGATGATCTTTAAGCTCCACAGCACTTCTAAGCCCTTTTCGGTAATAATCCTTGGCTTTATCATGCTTATTTTGTTTGAAATTGATTAGTGCCAAGTCGTGATATGCTTGCGGCAAATTTTTTGATTTTAATTTTTTATATTGAATGAGAGCTTGTTCAATATATCTTGCAGCCTTATTTAAGTTGTCCATTTTGTGATAGCAGTTGCCAAGGTTGTAAAAAGCAGAAGCGTATATCTGTGGATTTTTCTTTTTTAATAGTTCTGCGCCTCTAAGTGCTTGATTTAGGTGTGGAAGAGCCTTTTCATGATTCTCTAAATCATCATAATTCCCAGCAATGACAAAATGACACTGAATAAGGCGAACAGAATAGAGTTCATATTTTTTGTAAATGTTATATGCACGCTCTGCAAAGTACATCGAAACGTGGGTCATTTTCATGTGGTAATAGACTTCAGCCATTTTAAAGTGAAATTCCGCTTTTTCAATCGAATCTGATATAGCAGGAAATTGACGTTCCGCTCTTTTATAATAAGTAATTGCCTTCGTATATTCTCCATTCCTAAATTCGTACATCCCTCGAAAAAAATGATAATAATACATAAGCATATGATCTAATTTTCGTTTATTCCCTTCAATTCTCTTCAAATATTCTGATAATTCCATCTGTTTTTCACCCGAAGGTGCTATATATTCTATCATTATACTGTGGCGGAAAGCCATCAACTGATAATAGATTAGTAAATCCTGATCTTCTTCCATAACCTCTATATCCCTTTCAATTTCAGCTTTAAGCATTTCGGCGTCTGTCACATTGAATTTTTGAATATGCTGGTGCCACTCAGTAATTTTCATCCCCACTTCTGCAGATGAGATTCTATCCAACCTTTTCACCCTTCCCTTAACTATACTAATGATGTAAATTTTAACAATATTTCATCATTCGAAAAAGACGTTCGGGCCACCGCAATTAAATTTTCGGTTCCCCCCGCAACAGCAATTTGAGAAAGGGTTAAGAACTATTGATTTAATGGGGGTGATTTTAGGTGATTAAAGTTAGATGCTATTGCGGCTTTTTAAAAGGGAGCGCTATATAATCCCAAGAGCTGTCGAAAAATTGTAAATGGCTCGCCGTTTGACCAGATAGTATTTGTCCTTTTTCAACCCCATCTCCATATAAATCTCAATGTCCTTTATTTTTTGAGAGCAACAGGCTGGGAATTCATATACTTCTACCTAATCATAAACTTTATATAATGGCCTTTTTTGAACGTTGAAGATTGCATCACCGATTTCTAGGCAAATATACAATTATGTATAGACAAACTTCCAGTCCAAAAATAGTCGAATATAATTCTTTATTATAAATCGTAAGATAAAAAGGAGTGATAGGGCTTGTTTTATGATCAATATCCTGTAAACCCGTTTTCATTCCCATCTTTTCATCGGCCATTTGGAATTGAATCCAGTACCTATGTTCGGAATATGCGAGCATTTAGAGATCTTGACCACCTTCGCAGAAATATTGTTCGTTTATTGGGCAGGATGGGGTATGTATTAGTCAGAATTGGAGTGGATCAATTTAATAATCTAGGAGTTACAGGCCAAAGACCCGGTACAGCCTACCAAGAGCTATGTGAAATCTGGATTTATCATAAACACCTTGAGGGCAGAAGTTACGAGGAAACCGTTCTTGCTGAATGTACTACTGATGAAGAGGCTAAAAGACATGTCGATCAGGTTGTCGCCGCGCTACAGGGAATGGTTCGACCTATAGAGCCTTAATTGTTAGAATTTGCTTCATTAAAGTAGAATCAGAATCACATTCAAACCATGCATCATTAGGGGAAAAGGGCCATTAAAAGCGGATACAACCCGTGCACAAATAGTGTCCGCAGGCTCTCCGTCATGGACTCGCTCTTCACGTTCGTTTTTCTTGTCTTTAACGTATGACAAAGTAGAATAACCAAAAGCCCACCATTTTATCCCCTTTTAAAAAGTACTCAATTAGAGATCGAGTGCTTGCTATATGCAATTATTCTTCATCGTCCCACTCTTCGTCTTCTTCCCAGTTTTCTTTAGACTCCTTAAGGTTTTCTATGAAAAACTCTAGAAAATTAGTAGCTACTTTTCGACCATAACCCTCTTGATTATCCCAAAGTATAACTGGGCATTCACCATCTACCATCCTGTTTGTATCAAGACAATAAGAGAATTCATCTACGTATTCAATGACTACGATACCATCAATTAAACCATAGTGATCTCTGTAATCTTCAGTAACTGTTACTACTCTTGAAACTTTTCCATGACCTAAAATATCTACACCGTAAATTCCACCGGACCCATAGTTTTTTAAAAACCATTTATAACTTTCGGGTAGTTTTACATTTAGGTTTTCTTGAATATCATTAATTTTTTCGATGCTAATGCCACCTGTAAAATCATCATCTTCAGCATTTTCTTTTATGAATTGTTCAACTTCCGAATAGTTCACAGAAATCACCTCTTAATCTTGATTCTCAAATTGTTTCATTCTTTTTTCTTCGTGATTTTTTAATTCTGTTACTCCAGCCAAACTTATTACTTTCTTGATAGATACAAACAGCTTATTAAACATTTGATCTGATTTTGCTTCAATTCGAGAGGCTAGCCAAAATGCTAAATGCGCTCCAATTTTTGGGGAAGAGCACGGGTTTCATGTTGCCGAAAAAGCAATCACCGGCTAAAAAATTAAATCAGTGTTTCAATGACTGAAGCGGACTCCTAAAGGGTCTGCTTTTTTGTTCTTAACAGCCCTCGGGATTATCCGAGAGCTGTCGTGAGATTGTAAATTGACCCGCCGTTTTATTTGATCGTATTTATCCTTTTAAGGCCACCTTCATATAAATCTCAAGGAGCCTTTTAATCTTTCACATTGCTTTTCATTAACCATTCTACTTCCGTTAATTCTTGTTTTTGAACGTCTTTTGTGTGTTTTTTTGTGAAATGGACCTTAAGAGCTTCTTCGTTTTCCCAAATCTCCCAGAGCATGATTTTGCGTTCTGATGGTTCAAGGGGATACGCATGGAATTTAATGCATCCTTCTTCTTTGTTCGTTTCTTCCTCAAGTATTTTGAATTCCTTCATTATTTCATTGAGGTCTTTATCACTGATAATTTTTAAGCATGCCGTTATGTAATGCATCCAAATTCCCCCTTCAAATCATTTCATAGCCTTTCATTATAACATTTTCTCAAAAAATGAAAACAACTGCGAAATTTGTCTAATGGCTGCCTTATGGGTTTCCACTTAAAAAAGGGCTCTCTATGAGATGAAGCCCTTTTTCCCTATCTTGAGAATAACCGGACGATATACGCGCCGCTTCCTGATGTTCTGGACACTAAACTTTTTAATGGGTGTTGAAACAATCCGTCTAAAAGTGGTCAAAATGTGGCCAATAAAATGAAAATCGCTCTCAGCCGTTGATGTAGCATGGGCTGTGAGCGATTAGATATTTACATGACCCGCTTAAACATCTTCTCCATCTCATAGGTGGAGTAGTGGATGATAATCGGCCGGCCGTGCGGGCATGTGAATGGGTCGGATGTTCTGCGCAGCTCATCGAGCAGGGCGGTGATTTCGTCGTCCCGCAGATGATGGTTGGCTTTGATGGAGCCTTTGCAGCTCATCATGATTGCGGCTTCTTCACGCAGTTTTTTGATGTCGATCGTGCGGTCATCAAGGACCTGTTGAATGATGTCTTCAATGATCGTCGTTTCTTCCCCTTTTGGAAACCAAGTCGGGTGGCATCGGACGATATAGCTGCCGGCGCCGAACGATTCGAGAAAGACGCCGACTTTGGCTAAGTCGTCCAAGTGCTGGTCGATCGTCAGCGCTTCATTTTTTGAATAATGGAATGTCAGCGGCACAAGCAGGTCCTGGACTTCCGGTTCGACTTCTCCGACTTTTTCACGGAAATATTCGTATTTGATCCGCTCCTGTGCGGCGTGCTGATCGATGATGTACAGCCCGTTTTCATTTTGGGCGAGAATGTAGGTGCCGTGCATTTGGCCGATCGGATACATGATCGGCACCCTTTCTTTTGGCGTCTCTTCGTCATGGGCGTTTTCGCCTGCCTGTTCCGGTTCGGCTTGTACGGCCGCTTCGGCTTCCGGCGTATACTCTTCCGCTCCGGGCCATTCAGGTTCGGTGTCTTGCATAATGCTTTCTTCGCGCTCTGCGGGAGCGGGAGGAGGCGGGTCTTTGACTACCGAGCTTAATTTCATCGCCGAAAACGATGGCTCCGGCTTATATTCTCTTTCAATATCAGGATCAGAAAGAGGTGCCGGCTCTCGTACCTGGTCGAAATCAAGCTTTTGCTGTTCCGGTTTATTGATCAGAGGTGCGGTTTTTTTCGGAACTTGCACGCTTGGAATGAGCTGCTGCTGTTTAAAGACGTCTTTGATGGCGTCGCGAATCAGTTCGTGAAGCTCCGTCTCTTTGCTCAGCCTGACCTCCAGCTTTGACGGATGCACGTTGACATCCACAAGCAGCGGGTCCATGTTGATTTCAATAAACGTGATCGGATGGCGGCCGATCGGAAGAAGCGTATGGTAGCCCTCGTGGATCGCTTTCACGAGCGGAAAGTTTTTAATGTATCTGCCGTTGACGACAGATGACATGTAATTTCGCGATGCACGCGTAATTTCAGGAAGGGCGATATAGCCTTTCACTTCAAAATCAAGAGATCTCGCTTCAAGCGGGAGCATTTTTTTGGCAACCGCCGTGCCGTAAATCGCCGCAAGCACGTGGCGGACATCGCCGTTTCCGTTTGTCTGCAGAAGCGTTTTCCCTTGATGACGCAGCCTGATCGAAACTTCCGGGTGGGCAAGGGCGATTCTGTTGACCACATCTGTAATGTTGCCAAGCTCCGTATGGATCGTTTTCATATATTTCAGCCTTGCCGGCGTATTGAAAAACAGATTGGTAACCGTAATTTCGGTTCCTCTGCGGCTTGACGCTTTTTGCTCGGAAATGATTCTTCCCCCCTGAAGCGTCAAATGGGTGCCTGCTCCTTCTCCGGTGCTCGTTTTAATGCTTAGATGTGAGACAGACGCGATACTTGGCAAAGCTTCTCCGCGAAATCCGAGCGTTCTGACGCGAAACAGATCGTTTTCGTCTTTGATTTTGCTTGTGGCATGACGCAAAAAAGCCGTTCTGCAGTCTTCTGCATCCATCCCTTCGCCGTCGTCAAGCACTTTAATCGAGGCGAGACCCGCTTCTTCAACATCGATTTCAATCACGGAGCTGTTCGCATCGATTGCATTTTCGACAAGCTCTTTGACGACCGACGCAGGCCTTTCCACTACTTCACCCGCCGCGATTTTATTCGATAAATCGTCTGGCAGCTGAACAATTTTTGCCAAGTTGGGTCACCTCTTTATTACTTTAATTTTTTTTGCAGCCTGTACAGTTCATTCATGACTTGTATAGGCGTCATATCGAGCAGATCCATCGTTTTAAATTCGGCTAAAACAGCCTGCTCTTTTTTGGAGAGCTTCGTCTCTTTTTCTTTCGGCTTGTCCGTTTCAAAAAATGACAGCTGGGCCGGTTGATCTGCAACAGTTGCCGCGACTTCTTCCGCCGCCTCTTTTACCGTATTCGGAGCCGTTGATGGAACCGCTTCTTTGGCGCCGGATTCAAGCTCTTTCAGGATCGTTTTCGCCCTGCTGATCAAACCGTCGGGTAATTCGGCAAGCTGCGCAACATGGATACCGTAGCTTTTATCTGCTGCGCCTTCTTTTATCTGGTGAAGGAATACGACCTTTCCTTCGTATTCTTCCGCACGAACGTGAACATTCTTCAAGTCGGCAAGCTTTTCTTCAAGGGTTGTCAGCTCGTGATAGTGAGTGGAAAATAAAGTCTTCGCGCCGATGTACTCGTGAACGTACTCGATGATTGCCTGCGCAAGCGCCATTCCGTCGTAAGTGGACGTACCCCGGCCGATTTCGTCAAATAGAATCAAGCTGTTTTTCGTCGCATGAACGATCGCATTTTTGGCTTCAAGCATTTCCACCATAAACGTGCTCTGCCCGGATATAAGATCATCCGCAGCACCGATTCTTGTAAAGATCTGATCAAAGATCGGCAGCACCGCTTTTTTGGCAGGAACAAAACAGCCGATCTGCGCCAAAATGGAGATCAGCGCCATCTGTCTCATATACGTGCTTTTCCCTGACATATTCGGCCCGGTGATTAAAAGCATCTGTCTGCCTTTGCCCATTTCGCAGCTATTCGGAACGTAAGACTGGCTGTCCATCACCTTTTCTACGACCGGATGCCGTCCGTCGATCACCTGAACGACGTCCTCGGAAAACTCCGGTTTAACATAGTGGCGGTTTTCGCTGATCGTCGCAAAACATTGGAGCACATCAAGCTCGCTCATCATTTTTGCCAGCTGCTGCAGGCGCGGAATATATTCCTTCACCTTGCTGCGAAGCTCGGAAAACAGCTCATACTCCAGCTCGCAAATATTGTTTTCCGCTTCGAGAATCAGCGCTTCTTTTTCTTTCAGCTCCGGCGTGATGTAGCGTTCTGCATTGGTCAGCGTCTGCTTCCGTTCATAGCGGCCTTCTTCAAGCAGATGGATGTTGGCTTTCGTCACTTCAATATAATAGCCGAACACCTTGTTAAAGCCGACTTTTAAAGAGCGGATTCCCGTGTACTCGCGTTCCTGCTGCTCAAGCCTTGCGATCCAGTCCTTTCCGTTCTTGCTTGCGTCCCTGTATTCATCCAGCTTCTCGTGATAGCCGTCTTTGATCAAGTTCCCCTCTTTTAATGAAAGCGGCGGATTCTCGTATAGCGCATCTTCCAAAAGATTCAAAAGATCGCCGCACGGATCGATTTTCTCGGCGCGCGCTTTTGCTTTCGGATGGTCGAGGGAGCCGACAAGCTGTTTGATGGCCGGCACTTGTTTCAGCGATTCCTTTAGCTGGATCAAATCTCGGGCATTGACGTTGCCGTAAG
This sequence comes from Bacillus paralicheniformis, assembly GCF_001042485.2. Taxonomy (GTDB): domain Bacteria; phylum Bacillota; class Bacilli; order Bacillales; family Bacillaceae; genus Bacillus; species Bacillus paralicheniformis. Next base: position 184,622 of record NZ_LBMN02000035.1, on the reverse strand, counting down.
CGACCCTTCCGGCGAGCCGCTCGAGATCGTATACTTCCTTCAGCCGTTCGCGCAAATCTTCCCGCTCAAACAAATGGGCGATCAGCGTTTCGACGATTTCCTGGCGCTCTTCGATCTGTCCCTTTCTGATCAGCGGTCTGTCGATCCATTGCTTTAACAGCCTTCCTCCCATTGCCGTTTTCGTTTCATCCAAAAGCCAAAGAAGCGAGCCTTTTTTGTTTTTCGAACGGATCGTTTCCGTCAGCTCGAGATTGCGTTTCGAATACAAATCGATTTTCATCGCTTCTTCGAGCTCGTAAGCCTGAACGTTTTGAAGGTGGTCAAGGCTTCTTTTCTGCGTCCGCTTCAAGTAGACGTAAAGCCTCATAAACGTATCGACAAGCTCTTTGGACGCCAGACCGTTCACAATGTCAGGCCATTCATCTGCTTGTTCATCCTCGAAAGAAATCGTGGCGCCGCAGCGCTCTTTCAGTAGCGCGACATCTTTCTCGTCAAAGTTGCGGCTGACGACGATTTCCCTTGCTCCGACAGAGTAAATCTCGGAAACGACATCATCAAGCCTTTCGATAATCGTCACTAAGTTCTCGCCCGTCGTCAAATCAGAAAAAGCGAGCCCGTAAGTATGCTGAAATTCACTGACAGAGGCGATAAAGTTGTTTTCATTTTCATGAATTCCTTTTCCGTCCATCACGGTGCCGGGTGTGATCAGCTGCACGACCTCCCTTTTGACGACTCCTTTGGCCGATTTAGGGTCCTCCACCTGCTCACAGATCGCGACTTTATAGCCTTTTTTAATGAGCTGTTCGATATATGAAGAGCATGAATGATAAGGAACCCCGCACATCGGGATTCTTTCGCTCGATCCACCGTCTCTGCTCGTCAGCGTGATTTCGAGTTCCTGAGACGCCTTTTTGGCATCTTCAAAAAACATTTCATAAAAGTCTCCAAGACGAAAAAATAAAAAGGCATCCTGATACTCTGCCTTAATCTTTAAATATTGCTGTATCATAGGCGTGTAGCCTGTCATATTTAATCCCTCACTATGTATAAACGTTTCTATTGATTCCAACACTCATTATACCATAAAGATTCATGCTGAAAAAAAAGAAACTAGGGCGGTGTTTCCCTAGCTTCCTTTTATTCTTCTGGATCTCCGACCAAAAACTCCGGATTGATATCCTCAAGTTCTTCATCAAGTTCTTCTTCCCACGCTTCTTCCTCATCGCTTTCCGTCCAATCAGAATTGACCTCAACGACGACCTTCGTCTCGCCGACAACCTCTGACAAAAATTCCCTTTCCGCCTGTACAACCACTTTGTTTCCGTTCGGAGAAATGGTCACTTCAAGGCAGTTCGGCTGCTGAAGCACCTTCGCAATCACTTCGTGTTCATCATCTAAGTAATTTTTGTCGCGATACCGGAGCTTAATAACATCAACATAGGAAACGCGTTCTGTCACAACTTCGGTTTTGGTGTTGTCCGCATATGAATACCAGACGTTGATATCATATGTCCCTTCAATTTCCACGGTTTTTCCGATTTTTTCGGCGTCATACTTATGATTGATAATCCAACCGCCTAAAATACTGGTTGGCTTTTGCGAAGGGGAGATTGTATGAGTGGACTGGGTGAATTTCCGGCCTTTCGCGACCACCGCTTTAGTAATAATTTCCCTGTATTCAGACATTCGGTCATGCCTCCTTGTTTTTCCTCATATTATCCTATGCTGGGCATTCGTCTAATGTGCGTTCCTTGAGAAATCAAAATAACATCCCATATAATGAATCTGTTTAAGTGTATGCAGATAAAAGGATAAACTTGACTTAAATCAGAAAAGAAAAAGACAGACCGAAAACCGAATCTTTTCAATTAGCCGTCGCGGCGGGAAATTGCATTCAAAAAAACGACGCCTTTAAAAGGCGCCGCCAAATTATAGAGAACAGCTCGGTGATGAATTTTTTACTCTTGAACCGGTCTCGCCTTTCAGCAGGTCTCCACCGGTTGATGTGATGATCTCGTTTGTCACTTGGTTTGATATTGTATGCGCGACGAGCTGAAGAAGGTCGTTGACTTCCATTTGGGAGTCTCTGAACTCTTGAATGATCGGGATCTCGTCAAGCTCTTCCTGAAGCGCGTCAATCTTTGCTTCCGTTTGTTTAAGCGCTTCGTGCTTTTCGTAATGTTTAAAGTTGACGGCTTGCTTTTGCAGGGCTTTGATTTGGTTGATTATGCCAGTTATTTTGGCATTCTCATTAATCTGTGCCTCCGCTTTTTTGAAAAAGTCGACTTCTTCCGTTTCGGCAATCATTTTTGCGAGCTCCCGCGCTTTTGCAACAATCTCTTTTTTCGTATAAAGCGTCACTTTATTTCACCTCGATTGCTTCTCCTACCATTTCTCCGTCAAGCGACCAAGTTTTCGCCTGGTGGATTTTCACGTTGACAAGCTGGCCGATCGCTTCTTTTGGTCCTTTGAAGTTAACAAGCTTGTTTTTCCGTGTATAGCCGGCAAGGATATCAGGGTTGTTTTTACTTTCACCCTCTACTAACACTTCGACAACCTGCCCCTCATATTCCTTCATTTTCTTCGCGGAAATTTCGTTGACCACTTCATTTAATCGCTGAAGCCGTTCTTTTTTCACGCGCATCGGAACATTGTCTTTCATTTTTGCAGCTGGCGTTCCTTCGCGAGGCGAGTAAATGAACGTATAGGCGCTGTCAAATTCAACTTCTCTGTATAAGGAAAGCGTTTCTTCAAATTGCTCATCAGTTTCGTTCGGGAAGCCGACGATAATGTCTGTTGTTAAAGACGCGTTCGGCATCGCTTTTTTAATTTTGGCGACAAGCTCGAGATAGCGTTCCCGGTCGTATTTGCGCGCCATCAGTTTCAAGACATCCGAGCTTCCGGACTGAACAGGCAGGTGGATGTGGTCCAGAAGGTTCCCGCCTTTTGCGAGCACCTCGATCAGATGATCGTCAAAATCACGCGGATGGCTTGTCGTGAAGCGGATTCGCGGAATATTGATTTTGCGGAGCTCATCCATCAAGTGTCCGAGTCCGTATTCCATATCCTCGAAATCTTTGCCGTAAGCGTTGACGTTCTGTCCGAGAAGCGTGATTTCTTTATAGCCTTCAGCCGCAAGTCGTCTCACTTCCTGAATGATTTCTTCAGGACGTCTGCTTCGTTCTTTTCCTCTTGTGTACGGCACGATGCAGTACGTACAGAACTTGTCGCAGCCGTACATGATGTTGACCCAGCCTTTAATTTTGCCGGTGCGGACTTTCGGAAGGTTTTCAATGACATCGCCTTCTTTAGACCACACTTCGATGACCATTTCTTTTGACAGATAAGCTTCTGACAAAAGTTCCGGCAAGCGGTGGATATTGTGTGTACCGAAAATCAGATCGACGAACGGATGTTTCTTTAAAATCCGGTTGACGACTGATTCTTCCTGGGACATACATCCGCATACGCCAAGGATCAAATCCGGATTGTCTTTTTTCAAAGCTTTTAAATGGCCGATTTCACCGAATACTTTGTTTTCCGCATTTTCGCGAATGGCGCATGTGTTTAACAGAATCACATTAGCGTCTTCAGTCGAATCCGTCGGCTCATAGCCGAGGGTCATGAAAATACCGGCCATGACTTCTGTATCGTGTTCATTCATCTGGCAGCCGTATGTGCGGATGTAGAACTTCCGTCCTTCACCCATCCCTTTGTACTGCTCGGAAATTTTAAAATCGCTATGGTATTTAACCTCTTCTTTGCCGCGTTTTTTCGCATCTTTTAAGGAAGGCGGAACATAAACAGCTTCGAAGTACTTGCTGTAATCCTTCTCGGATTTTTTGTCCGATGGATTGACCTGTCCGCTTTCAATGCGCTGTTTCTCATTCATGTTTTTGATCTCCTTTCAAACAAAGCTCCACTCTTCAGTATAAAGGTTCTCGGTTGTCAGCACAACCCAGAACCTATCATTGTACACTAACTGAAAATGATTATCAATGGTTATTTGCTTTGTTTAAAAAGAAATCGACGAGTTTAAAGCAGACCCGCTTTTTTGGCGCCGGTTTCAATGATTTCAAGGGCTTTATCAAGTTCTTCTTTTGAATGCTGGGCGGTCATGATCGTTCTGATCCGCGCTTTGCCTTTCGGGACGGTCGGAAATACAATGGCCTGGGCAAATAAACCGAGCTCGAAAAGCGTGCTTGAAAAGCGGCATGCCTCGGCTTCATCACCTATTAAAATCGGCGTGATCGGCGTTTCGCTCTTAATCAGCGGAAGGCCGATTTTTTCAAGCTCTTTTTTGAAGTACGAAGTATTGTCCCAAAGCTTTTTAATTAATGAAGGTTCCTCCATCAGCACATTGACCGCTTCAATGCATGCCGCAGTGACGGCCGGCGGATGGGAAGTACTGAAGAGAAACGGTCTGCCTTTATGCTTTAAATAGTCGATCAGCACCTTGGAACCGGCCGCATAGCCTCCTAAAACACCGATCGCCTTGCTGAGCGTGCCGACTTGAATGTGAACCTTCCCGTCCAGCCCGAAATGGTGAACCGTTCCGCGCCCGTTCTCGCCGAGAACGCCGGACGCATGCGCGTCGTCGACCATGACAAATGCGTCATACTGTTCAGCGAGCCGGACGATTTCGGGAAGCGGTGCGATGTCTCCGTCCATCGAAAACACGCCGTCTGTAACGATAAGCCGCATTCTGTAATTCATTGATTTTTTTAAAATCTTTTCTAAATCTTCCATGTCCGCATGCTGATATACTTTTTTGCCCGCTTTGGTAAGTCTGATGCCGTCAATGATGGAAGCATGGTTTAATTCGTCTGAGATGACGATATCATCTTTGGTAAGAATGCTTGAAAGAATGCCTTGATTTGCGGTGAAACCGGACTGGAATACGAGCGCAGCTTCAGTATTTTTAAATGAAGCGAGCTTCTTTTCGAGCTCATCATGCATGGTGAATGTTCCGGCTATTGTCCGGACCGATCCCGTTCCAGCTCCGTACCGTTTTACCGCCTCTTCGGCCGCTTTTTGGAGGCGCGGATGTGACGTCAACCCGAGATAGTTATTGGATGAAAGCTGAATGATGTCTTTTCCCTTCATTTTGACAGTTGATCCTTGCAGCGATTCGATGATCGGCAGTTCCTGAAAAGTTCCGTTTTCTTTCATTGTATCAAGCTCGGAAGCTAAAAAATTAAATTCTTTCATATCCATCTCTCCCTTCACGGTATCAATACGACTTTTCCGCATTGCCCTTTTCTCATCAGTTCAAAGCCTTTTTCAAACTCTTCCATCGGGAAACGGTGGGTGATGACAGGCTTGATTTGAATCGTACCGGACTGGAGAAGACCGCTGACCTGCCTCCACGTTTCAAACATTTTGCGGCCGGTAATTCCCTGAACCGTCAATCCTTTAAAGACGATATCATTTGTCATATCGATGCATACGGGATGCTCGGGCAGACTTAAGACATGCACCCGCCCTCCGTTCGCAGCCATTTTTAAACTTTGGCGGATGGCCGTCGGATGGCCTGACATTTCGCAAACCAAGTCCGCCCCTTCACCGTCTGTTAAAGCGCTTACATTTTTGAGCGGATCTTCTTTTTCAACGGAGATGATATCGGTTGCCCCCATTTGCAATGCAAGGTCGAGCCTGTATTCGTTTTTATCGATGGCGATCACTTGTGACGCGCCTGACGCTTTTGCAACTGCCACGGCCATCAATCCGATCGGTCCGCAGCCGACGACAGCGACTTTCACTCCAGCTGTCATTCCCGTCAGAACCGTATGCACGGCGTTTCCGAGCGGTTCTTGAATAGAAGCGAGATCCTCAGGCATGCCGTCCGGATTTTTCCAAATGTTTGCGGCAGGCACTTTGACATATTCAGCAAAACAGCCGTCTGTATCGACACCGAGAATCAGCGTTTTTCTGCAGACATGCTCTTTTCCGGTCAAACACGGCAGGCACTTTCCGCAAACGATGTGCGTTTCTGCCGAAACATACTCCCCTTCTTGTACCGCAGTCACATTTTCCCCCACTAGTACAACCTCGCCGGAAAATTCGTGGCCAAACACATAAGGCGGTTTCACCCTGCTTTTCGCCCATTCATCCCAATTATAAATATGGACATCCGTTCCGCAAATCGATGCGGCTTTGACTTTGATCAGCACCTCGTGTTTGTCGATCTTCGGTATCGGGACGAGCTCGAAGCTGGCGCCTGGCTCCCCCGGCTTCTTGATAAGCGCCTTCATATTTCCGTCCAAGATGAACAGACCCCCTTTGCAAAATCGCTTTACAAAAGGATTGTAGCACGATAATTCATATTGGTAAACACCTGTGTCCTCCTGATAAAAACAGATGAACACCCTCTGAAAAATGTATGATATTTTTTTAAAATGGGATGCGGCTGAAGAAATTTTGAAAGAGAAATCCGTCGACTTGACTTGGTGTATATGAGCGCTGCAAAGCTTCGATCAGATTCCCGTAATCTTTGTGGGCCTCCAGACCCGGAATGACCCGGTCGATGCCGTCAAAATCAGATCCGAATCCGATATGCCGCTCGCCTCCCAAAGAACAGACATGGTCAATATGTGAGAGGATATCTTTGATCACAGGCGTTTTTCCGTTTCTCACGAATTCAGGGACAAATGTCAAACCGATGACGCCGTTCTTTTCAATAAGCGCTTTGATTTGATCGTCTTTTAAATTTCTCGGATGAGGGCAAAGGCTGTGCGCATTCGAATGAGAGGCGATCGGATACGCTGCCGTTTCAACCGCACCCCAAAAGCTTTTCTCTGATAAATGGGAGAGATCGGTCCATGCCCGGTTTTTGTTCGCCTTGCGAATCAGCCTTTCCCCATAAGAAGTCAAACCTGCGTTTCTTTCTTCTAAAGCGCCGTCTGCGAACGTATTGGCCCAGTTCCACGTCAGGCCGAAACTTCTGACTCCGAGCTGAAAAAAGATGTCAAACAGCCTTAAGTTTTTTGAGATCGGTTCACAGCCTTCCATCGTTAGAATGATGCCGGTTTCATCGCTTTTGAGCTTGTCGATATCGGCTTTATGTTTGATCAGTTTGATCCGCTTGTACTTTGCAATTTTTTCGTGAAACAGCCGGATCTGCACGAGCGCCATTTCAAGCCTTATTGTGTCGGGTACGGTTTCGGGCAGAAAAATCGCCAGACACTGCACTTTCGCCTTTCCGTTTAACAGAGCCTGAACCGGCGTTTGAAGCGACGGGTCACTGTACTCATTAAGCTTCGGATTTTTCCAGAGCTTCAGCAGCAAATCAGAATGGGCATCAAAAATTTTCACGTTCATCCTCTCCCGGCTGCATTTTTCAAAAACGGCTAAACCAAAAACAACCCGCTTACGTGAAAGTAAGCAGGTTGAAGCATTTGAAAAAGAGTGATTTTTCTATCAGCGAGGCTCTACGATTAGCTTAATCGCTGTTCGTTCTTCACCGTCAATTTGAATGTCCGTAAACGCCGGAATGCAAATCAGATCGACACCGCTCGGCGCTACAAATCCCCGTGCAATCGCTACCGCTTTAACAGCCTGATTTAATGCTCCGGCTCCGATTGCTTGAATTTCTGCAGCTCCTCGTTCCCTCAAGACTCCTGCGAGCGCACCTGCGACCGAGTTTGGATTTGATTTTGCTGAAACCTTTAATATTTCCATTCCTGCTCCCCCTTAAGTTTACAATGGATAAGTGAGTGTTCATTAGAACAATCATTATTAGATGTTGCTATTTTCAAAGCCATCCCCTTTTAATTGCTTTTCAAAAATAGCAGGGTACCTTCCATTTTTACTATATTCACTATAGGACCGGGATATTCCTGCTTTCCTTTTAATATTTTTCTAAAATGATTTTCTGTTCAGTCATTCAAAAAACATGTGGTCATCATTAATTAATATCCGGTCAATTTTAACGGCTTTCTTGTTCTGTTCGTCAATGTCAATGACAACTCCGCTCAGTGTTGTGCGGCCTTCGGCAATCTCAAAACGAACGGGCAGGCTCGTTTTAAATCGTTTGATAATCGTCTCGCGGTCGACGCCGAGAATTCCGTCGTAAGGCCCTGTCATCCCTACGTCTGTTATATATGCCGTGCCTTTCGGAAGAATGCGGTTGTCAGCTGTCTGAACATGCGTATGCGTTCCGACAACTGCTGAAACGCGGCCGTCCGTATACCAGCCGATCGCCTGCTTTTCGCTTGTCGCTTCGGCATGAAAATCGATAAAAATGAACGGTGTTCTTTTTGACGCTTCTTCTATTAATTCATCAGCTTTTCGAAAAGGGCAATCGATCGCAGGCAGAAATGTGCGGCCTTGCAAATTGATCACAGCCAGTTCCTTCGAACCGTTTGTTTTTATGTATGTGATGCCTTTTCCAGGCGTGCCTTCGGGAAAATTGGCGGGTCTGACGATCTGCGGCGCATCATCAATAAAATCAAATATTTCCCTTTTATCCCATGTGTGGTTTCCCATTGTGAGAACGTCGGCTCCCGCTTGAATGAGCTGGTGGTATATTTTTTCGGTAATGCCTTTTCCGTGTGCGGCGTTTTCTCCGTTGACGATGACGGCGTTCGGTTTATATTTCAGCTTCAGCTTCGGCAAATAGGTTTTGATCATGTCTCTGCCGGGCGAACCGACAACATCTCCAATAAATAAAATTCTCATAATTTGACCCTTTCTTTTTTAAAATAGGTTTTAATCATAGTGTTACACAAGGAAACAAAAAAATAAAGTGGCGCATTCGCACCACTTTATTTTGCGTATTCAACGGCTCTCGTTTCCCTGATCACGGTTACCTTGATGTGTCCAGGGTAGTCAAGCTCGTCCTCGATTCGTTTTCGAATATCACGCGCCAAACGATGGGCTTCAAGATCGTTGATTGAGTCAGGTTTGACCATGATCCGCACCTCTCGTCCCGCTTGTATCGCGAATGATTTTTCAACACCTTCGTACGATTCAGAGATTTCTTCCAGCTTTTCAAGCCTGCGAATATAGTTTTCGAGCGTTTCGCTTCTTGCGCCTGGTCTTGCGGCGGACAGCGCATCGGCTGCGGCCACGAGCACGGCGATGATGGAAGTCGGCTCCTGATCTCCGTGGTGAGATGCGATACTGTTGATGACAACTGGATGCTCTTTATACTTAGTGGCCAGTTCCACACCGATTTCAACGTGGCTTCCTTCCACCTCATGGTCAATCGCTTTCCCGATATCATGAAGAAGTCCTGCCCTTTTTGCGAGCGTCACGTCTTCCCCGAGCTCTGAAGCCATCAGGCCTGTCAGAAACGCCACTTCCATTGAATGTTTCAGTACATTCTGTCCGTAGCTCGTTCTGAACTTCAAGCGGCCGAGGATTTTGATTAAATCGGGATGAAGACCGTGAACTCCAACTTCAAACGTCGTCTGTTCACCCATTTCGCGGATGTAATCATCCACTTCACGGCGGGATTTCTCAACCATTTCTTCGATTCTGGCAGGATGAATGCGGCCATCCTGAACGAGTTTATCAAGAGCGATCCTGGCTGTTTCACGCCTGATCGGATCAAATCCTGAAAGGATAACGGCTTCCGGCGTATCGTCGATGATCAGATCGATCCCCGTCAATGTTTCCAATGTACGGATATTACGTCCTTCACGTCCGATAATGCGGCCTTTCATCTCATCATTTGGAAGGTTGACAACTGAAACCGTCGTCTCGGCCACATGATCTGCCGCACAGCGCTGTAAAGCCAATGAAAGAATATTTTTCGCTTTTTTATCAGCCTCTTCTTTCGCTCGATTTTCACTTTCTTTCGTCATGATCGCGATGTCATGGGAAAGCTCGTTTTCAACCCGTTCCAGAATGATTTGCTTCGCTTCATCTCGCGTCAGACTTGAAATACGCTCCAACTCTGACTGCTGCATACGAATCATTTCATCCACTTTGCTTTCCATCTCTTCAATATGTTGTTGTCGTTCATTCAGAGAATGATCTTTCTTCTCCAACATCGCTTCCCGTTTATCTAATGATTCATCTTTTCGGTCAAGGTTCTCTTCCTTTTGAAGTAAACGGTTTTCTTGTTTTTGAAGCTCATTTCGTCTTTCACGAACTTCTTGTTCAGCTTCTATCCGAAGCGTATGAATCTCGTCCTTTGCTTCAAGAAGGGCTTCTTTTTTCAACGCTTCAGCATCCCGCTTTGCGTCTCCAAGAATTTGTTCGGCTGCATTTCGCGCACCTGAAATTTTTGCTTCGGCAATGATTTTACGAACATAGTAGCCAACAACTAAACAGAATAGGCTCAGCAAAATGGAGATGAGAATTGCTAAAGGATTCATAACTTTCACCTCCTCTTGCTATGAACTTGTCTTGCTAAAAGTAAGTGTCGGCATGTACATTGTACTTCTTCTCAACATACAGAACCTTCACAGGGAGTGAAGCGGCTTCACAGCCCTTGTCAAGTTTAAATGTTTATCAATCATGTTAAGAAAAACAAGTGATACAATTTCATTGTAATTGTGTGGGAAATACTTGTCAAGCTTACGGTCTTAACGTTTCCGGATTAAACGCCTTTTCAAACGGTGCAGATGAAGGTGATGGACAAAGGAGCTGCGTCTGAATGCGCAGATGAAAGGAAAAGGCTGCCGATCGGGCCGGCAGCCTTTCACATGTTTCATGATTAAAATTCGAGTTCTTCTTGAGCTTGGGCCTCGTCTTCCTGAGCAGGAGCAACGCCTCCAGTGTCCAAACCGTAGTGCTCCCGGATCTGTTCTTGAATCATCAAAAGGATGTCCTTGTTTTCTTTCAGGAACTGTTTGGCATTTTCACGGCCTTGACCAAGACGTTCCTCCTGATAAGAGTACCATGCACCGCTCTTCTGAACGATGTCAAGCTCTGTTCCGAGATCGATGATTTCCCCTTCTTTTGAAATCCCTTCCCCGTACATAATGTCCACTTCGGCAGTCCGGAATGGAGGGGCCACTTTGTTTTTCACGACTTTGATTTTCGTCTTGTTCCCCATGACATCGTTGCCTTGTTTCAGCTGCTCTGCGCGGCGCACTTCAAGGCGGACAGAAGAGTAGAATTTCAGCGCTCTTCCGCCTGGCGTCGTCTCAGGATTTCCAAACATGACGCCGACTTTTTCACGAATCTGGTTAATAAAGATCGCGATGGTCTTCGATTTATTGATCGCTCCGGAAAGCTTACGAAGCGCTTGAGACATCAGTCTGGCCTGCAAACCGACGTGGGAATCCCCCATATCTCCTTCGATTTCAGCTTTCGGCACAAGCGCTGCCACAGAGTCGATGACAACGATATCCACCGCTCCGCTTCTGACAAGAGCTTCGGCGATTTCAAGCGCCTGCTCGCCCGTATCAGGCTGTGACAGCAAAAGCTCATCAATGTTGACGCCCAGCTTTTGTGCATAGACGGGGTCGAGCGCGTGCTCGGCGTCGATGAACGCCGCCTGTCCGCCCTGCTGCTGAACTTCGGCAATCGCATGAAGCGCCACCGTCGTTTTACCGGAGCTTTCAGGCCCGTATACTTCAATAATCCGGCCGCGCGGGTATCCGCCCACTCCAAGAGCCGTGTCGAGCGCTAAAGAACCGCTCGGAACTGTTGAAATTCTCGTTTCAGTTTGTTCGCCGAGTTTCATAATCGAACCTTTACCAAACTGCTTTTCTATTTGTTTAAGCGCCATATCTAAGGCTGCCTGACGATCACTCATTCTATTTTCCTCCTTTATCACTTCCGCTATATCTACTATACCTTGTTTGCGCGGATTTGCCAAGAAAAAAGCGAACGCATATTCGATTTTTTTAAGAGGAAAAAATCGATCTCCTAAAATGGAATGACTTTTTTCATAAGAAAGATATACCGAAAATCCGGTTTCCGCTTATTTTTCCATCATTTTCAGCAACAGATGGCAGCCGTATTTGGCAGAACGCTTTCGCACCGCAGATCTGGATCCGGCGAACTGAAATTCGAACGCTTCTTCAGCCTGGTCCTTCACGGAGATGCCGATAAACACCTTTCCTGCCGGATGGCCTTCTTGCGTATTCGGCCCGGCTACTCCAGTAAAGCTGATGCCGATATCGCTTCCTGTTTTGACTCTGATGCCTGCGGCGAGTTCTTTTGCGCATTGCGCGCTGACCGCACCGTAGCGCTGCAGCGTGTCTTCAGCAACACCGGCCGCTGAAACTTTCAATTCGTTTGTGTAGCAGACGGCACCGCCTTTGAAATATTCGGAAGCGCCGCTCATTTCCGTCAGCCAGGTGGAAAAAAGCCCGCCTGTAAAGCTTTCCGCAGCGGCCAAGGTCATTCCCTTGCTCCTGCATGCTTTCGCAAGCTCTTCTGCAAGAGATGTATCATCATACCCGTAAAAGAACTCTCCGACCCGCTCCAGGATGAGGTCTTCCGTTTCTTTTAACAAGCGGTTTGTCTCCTTCGGATCCGCATGCTTTGCCGTGAGCCTGAGCGTGACTTCCCCGTCGGCCGCAAGCGGGGCGATTGTCGGATTAGTCTGCGCATCGATGAGATCTTCCAAATCGGTTTCAAGCTGGGATTCTCCGATGCCGAAGAACCGCAGCACCCTTGACACGATCTTTTCCTTCGAGCCGAGCTTTTCCAAAATCAGCGGCTTCGCTTCGTTTTCAAACATCGGCTCCAGCTCTTTCGGAGGTCCCGGCAAGAGCATATAAAAGCGCGATTCATGCTCAAGCAGCATTCCCGGAGCCATCCCGAAGCGGTTCGGCAGAACATCGGATCCTTCGAGGATCAACGCCTGTTTGCGGTTGTTCGGCGACATCTCCCGGTTCGTTTTTCTGAAGTAATCCTGAATCGATTCGAAGGCTTCATCGTCGAGCTTAAGAGGGCGCCCGACAACTTCAGCGATCGTTTCTTTTGTCAAATCGTCTTTCGTCGGTCCGAGGCCTCCCGAAAAAATGATGAAGTCAGACCTTTTCTGAGCTGTCTGAATGACTTGTTTAAGGCGTTCCGGGTTATCTCCCACCGCCGTGTGATAAAAGACGTTAATGCCGATTTCGGCCAAATGCCTGCTGATAAACTGAGCATTTGTATTAGCGATTTGTCCGAGCAGAAGCTCAGAACCGACAGCGATAATTTCCGCTTTTCTTTCCAACTTCATTGTTTCCACTTCCCCACGTTTAGTTCGATGTTTTTAAAGCATCCCAGTTTTTAGCGAAATAATCCCATCCTGATACGACTGTGAAAAAGACAGCCACCCATAAAGCAAGCGATCCGAACGGGAAGTATACAAGCTCAAATGGAAGATTGTGAAGCAAAAGAGCAGAGATGGCGATGATCTGAGCCCATGTTTTCACTTTTCCAAGCATGTTGGCCGCGACGACTTCCCCTGTTCCCGCAAGGACGAGCCGCAGTCCCGTTACGGCAAATTCCCGGCTGATAATGACAATGGCCATCCAGGCCGGAGCAAGATGGTAATGCACCAGAATAATTAAAGCGGAAGACACGAGCAGCTTGTCTGCAAGCGGGTCAAGAAATTTTCCAAAGTTTGTTACAAGGTTCAGCTTTCTCGCGTAATAGCCGTCAACCCAATCGGTGACAGAAGCAAAAATAAACAACAGTGCGCCGATCAAATGGGTGACCGGAATCGACTCGCTGCCGAAGGAGACAGCCCCCCACTGAAACGGCACAAGCATGATGACCATAAAAACAGGAATTAATGCGATTCTAGAAAGCGTGATTTTATTCGGTAGATTAAACATAAAGGTTCCTCCAGATATGTATGTTTTCCTAATGATGATGAACGCAAGAAAAAGTCATCTGTGCAATTAAGATGACTTTTCCTCCTTTTTATTTTGAATCGTTATGTTTTGTGTCATCACAGTCTTAGGATCGAGCTTGTAAGAAAGAACTTCTCCGTTGATTTTAATTTCAACGCCCGGCGCATATCCGATCCGCAAATCAATTTGCGATTGATCGGTAATATTCTTTTGAAAGGTTTCTCCTTTTTTCATCATTCCTTCTTTAAGGGAGCTTCCTTTCTCGTCGCGCACCCTGACCCATGAGTTTGCGTTTGCCTTTACTTCAAGCTCCAGCTTGTCGGATCCTGATACTTCATAAGTTGTGGAAGAGCCTTCGCTTGCGGTCGCTTTCATGGTCAGCTTGTCGTTCTCATCAGACTGCTGATCCTTTTTTTCTTTGTCGCCTTCAGCGCTGTCTTTCTGCGCATCCGTGTTCTGTTGATTTCCCTTTGTCAGCGGGGAATCTTTTGAGACGTCATACTTGCTTTGCGATTCCTCTGTCTTAGGCTCTTCAGCCTGCTGGTTGCCTCCGCCGTTTACAGCCTGAACGATGACGTAAATGATCGCGATCACAACGATAACGCCGGCTGCCACAAGCAGGGTAGGCAAAAGTTCAAGCGCTTTTGAGGCAGACTTGGGCAGCTCTCTCTGCGGCTTGATTGAAGAAAGCTTCTCAGAAACCTCATCATTGTAAGAATTAGGGATATCTTTTTTAAACTCTTCAAACAAGAGCTCCGAGTCGAGGCCGACAGCTTCGGCGTACTGCTTGATAAAAGCCCGCACATAAAATTTTCCCGGAATGATATCATAGTTTCCTTCTTCAAGGGCCGTTAAATACCTTTTTTGGATCTTTGTGGCCGCCTGAAGATCGTCCAATGACATCCCTTTTTCCTCTCTGGCTTCTTTCAGCCGATTTCCTAGTTCAGTCACAACAAACACCTTCCATTTTAAAAATCAAAGCCGGAAAAACCTGAATGGTCAAACATCTGCGGTTCTTCAGCATGTTCATATGTAATCACCTCATCGGGGCTGTTACGCAATTCGATGATGTAATCAAAATCGTCCATCGTATATTCCGTATTTTGCACGAAAATGTCCGGATGCTCGACAACTTTGGTCGCCGGCAGCCGCATGATCTCACTGACGAGCTGCAAATGGCGTTCAGATCCTCTTCTCGTCGACACAATGCCGTCCAAAATGAAAACATTCTCCGGACTGTACTCATCGGCAATCAGCTGGCTTCTGATCGTTTGCTTCAGCAGTGTCGAAGAAACAAAAAGCCACCTTTTGCTTGCACAGACACTTGAAGCGACAATTGATTCCGTCTTGCCGACGCGGGGCATTCCCCTGATCCCGATCAGCTTGTGCCCGTCTTTTTTAAACAGCTCAGCCATAAAATCGACAAGCAAGCCAAGCTCGTCGCGTTCAAACCGGAACGTTTTTTTATCGTCTGCATCCCGCTGGATATAGCGGCCGTGCCTTACAGCGAGACGGTCGCGAAGCTTCGGCTCGCGGAGCTTCGTCACTTTAATCGTATCCATCGTGTTCAGAATCGATTCTAGTCGCTTAATCTGATCTATATGACGGCATTTTAACAAGAGGCCTCTTCTTTGAGTATCGACGCCGTTAATGGTCACAATATTAATTGAAAGCATCCCCAATAAAGAGGATATATCTCCCAGAAGTCCGGGACGGTTGACTTGTATTTCATATTCTAAGTACCATTCGAGCTTTGCCAAATGATAACCTCCCTACCCATCATCGTGGCAAAAATTTACCTTCCTTTATCATAAAGCATTTTGTCTCAATTAGAAAGCAGAATGTTGTGATTAAATAAGAAAAACGTCCGTTTCCCATAATCGGGAAAAACCTGCTGTAACGGCGCCTGGATGATGTTTACCCTATCGAGGCGGAAAGAAAACACAAAAGCGGTGCCGCTGACAAAGCCGCGCCTATAAAAAAGAGAGAGTGAACACACTCTCTCCTTAATGCGAGCCGTTGTTTTCAACAAGCTTAACCATCACATTCGCAATGGCGCGCTGCTCTTCTTCGGAAGCCACGCTCCAAAGGTCCGCGAGCACTCGTTCTTGATGGTTTTTTGAATCAACCTCACCGGCCAAATAATCGCCGATCTCATATGCGAGATCTGAGATGGTTTCGTTTGACATTCCTCTTTCTTGGGCATAGTTCAAACGGTCGCCCAAAAAGTTTTTCCACTGATCCCAATTATCCAGTACGGACATATCAGGCCCCTCCATTCTCTTGAAGTTACAGCCTTATTATTCTCTGGGGGACCGCAAACTATACATGTTTTTAACAATGCCAGCCGCCATTAACTGACAAAATTTGACCCGTGATATAAGATGCCTTAGCCGAGAGCAGAAACAGCACGGCGTCGGCAACCTCTTCGGCTTCGGCGAGCCTTCCCATCGGAATCTCATCGGCGATCATCTCTTCTTCCTCTTTTGAAAACGAGCCCATCATCCTTGTTTTCACAGCGCCCGGAGAAACGGCGTTGACTCTGATGCCGCTTGGCGCAAGCTCTTTTGCAAGGGCTTTGACAAACACATTTTGCGCGCCTTTTGTCATGCTGTATAAAACTTCGCACGACGCCCCTGTTTCACCCCAAATGGAGCTGACGGCTACAATGGCACCGGATTTTTTCCTGATCATCGCCGGCAGCAGATTCCTCGTCAACAGAAACGGGCTTGAGACATGAAGCTGCACCATGTCCTGCACAGCCTCATCAGTCATGTCTGTCACAAGTCCGCGAAAGCTTTGACCGCTGTTTAAGACGATGCCGTCAAGCGCCCGCCCGCCAATGGAAGCGGAAACGGCTTTTGCGCCGCCGGGGTCGGATAGGTCGCCGTGAATGATTTCGGCGTGAATGCCGTATGTATGTGACAGCCTTTCTGCAAGTGCTGCGGCTGCCTGCTCATTTGTATGGTAATGGAGGAGAAGATCATACCCGTTTTGCGCCAGCTTTTCGCTGATGCTTTGCCCGATTCCGCCGCTTGCACCGGTGATAAGAGCGAGTTTTGTCATACTATGTTTCCACCTTTCCGTTCAAAAGAAGAAAGGTTCAGCGTGCATCGGAAAATCTCCTGACACGCTGAACTTTCAGACCTTGCTTTATGATTTTGGAACGACTTTGCAGACGGTGATTCTGTCTTCTTCGATTTCTTCCTGAATGACGCGGTGAACGTCCTCAAGCGTAATCGATTCGAGTACAGTGACGATATCAAACAGACTCGTCTCCAGAAAAGCGTACCGTGTAAACTGGTTGGCGATATACTCAGGCGAATTCATCGATTTTAAGAAATTGCCGATTTTTTTCTTTCTAGCCAGCTCCAGCTTTTCGGCTGTGATCGTTTCTTTCGCCTTGAACAGCACTTGTTTCAGCTCCTCGGCAAGCTTGTCGGGCTCAGGCGTATCGCCGCCGACAGAGACGAAACCAAATCCGTGTTCTTCAGTATAGTCATAGCTGAATGTCTCATCGATATATCCTTTTTCATAAATTCTTTCATAATCGCTGGAGCTTTTGCCGAACAGGCACTCGAGAATGAGGTTGATGGTCAGCTCATGCTTCAGCAGGGCTTCTCCCGTATTCATCGGATGAGCGCTTTTTAAACCGACGAGACATTTTGAGCTTTGAACATTCATTTTAATTTCCTGTTCTTTTTTGAATACTGCTCCAGGCTCTTCAACTTCTTTGCGAACGATTTCAGGCTGGTCTGTATACGGCTTTTTCTGCTGATTTTCGCGGACCTGGCGGATGATCGCTTCGGGATCGACCGGACCAACGACAAACAGCAGCATATTGCTCGGGTGATAGAACGTCTCATAGCATTCGTACAAAAGGTCTTTTGTAATATGCGAGATGCTTTCGATCGTGCCTGCGATATCAATCCGGACAGGATGCTCCTGGTACATGTTTTCGATCAAGCCGAAAAACAGACGCCAGTCTGGGTTGTCGTCATACATGTTGATTTCCTGCCCGATGATGCCTTTTTCCTTCTCAACCGTTTTTTCCGTAAAGTAAGGGTCCTGCACAAAATCGACGAGCGTTTCCAAGTTTTCTTCCACGTTGGACGTGCTCGAAAACAGGTAGGCCGTTCTGGTAAAGGAGGTAAACGCATTTGCCGAAGCTCCCTGCCTGCTGAATTGCTGAAAAACATCGCCGTCTTCTTTTTCGAAGAGCTTATGCTCCAAAAAGTGTGCGATTCCGTCAGGCACACGGACCATTTCTTCTTTTCCAAGCGGGACAAACTGATTGTCAATCGATCCGTATTTTGTTGTAAAGACCGCATATGTCTTGTTAAATCCTTCTTTCGGAAGAACATAGACATCGAGGCCGCCAGGCATTTTTTCGTAATATAATGATTCCTTCAGCTGTTTAAATTCGATCGTTTTCGTCAAGATGCTCCCTCCGTCCCTTTGAGAAAGTACGTTGTATCCAAATCGATTTTCTTCCCGACTTCGATAATCTCGGCTTTTCTGACGTTGTCGATTCGTCCAAGCCAGTCTTCAAGAGAAAATTCGGTTTGGGCGGCAGCCTGCTGATAAATAAATTCGACTAAGCCGTACGGTGTATCAAGCGTTTCAAGAATCTGGTTTTTAATGACCGCTTTCGTCTGGTCGATCGCTTCTTCTGTAAAGCTGCCTTTTTTCATTTCCTGGAACTGCTCCTTGATGATGTCGACGGCTTTTTGATAATTGCCGACTTCAATCCCCGACATCACCATCATCAGCCCTTTAAAGCTTTCGATTCTGGAAGCCGCATAATACGCAAGGCTGGCCTTTTCCCTGACATTAATAAACAGCTTTGAATGTGAAAATCCGCCAAACAAACCGTTAAACAGCTGAAGCGCCGGATAATCATCATCCGTAAAATGCGTTCCCGTCCGAAATCCCATGTTCAGCTTGCCTTGCTTGACATCCGCATCCTCGACGACTTCCTGAGGCTCCTTTGCGCGGATTTGCTCAAGCTTGGGAACGGGTCTCAGCTCCCGCTCGTTTACTTCGAAGTATTTGGAAATGTACGAATCCACCTGCTGTTCATCCACATCCCCAACGACGTAAATGTCGAGCTGGTCTTCTGTGACCGCTTTTTGATAAGCTTCATACAGGCTTTGAGGCGTGATGCCGTCCACATCATCAAGCTCTCCGTTGACGTGAAGCGCGTATGGCTCATCTTTGCACATCACCTGAATCAGCCTCAAATTTGAATAGCGCATTTTGTCGTTATATACCGCCTGTATTCTTTGCTTTAGTGTGCGTTTTTCCTGAGACACGTACAGCGGCAGAAAAGCTCCGTCTTCAAGCGCCGGCGAAAAAATGATCTCTGACAAAAGCTCGAGCCCTTTTTCCAGAAGCGGTGTCTGATCCTTTAAAAATTTTTCGTTTGCGATATCGAGCCTGAATGTAATAACATGCATTTCCCCTTTTTTGGAGAGATCGCATGATACGGAAGTGCCGTAAAGTTCATCAAGATACATTCTGAGTTCTGAAGTTTTGGGGCGGGTGCCCGTTCCCCGCAAAAGCACATGCGGAAAAAGCGCCCTCTCTGTCACATCTTCCTTTGTTAAAGGAGCAAGCATTTTAAAAATAATCGAGACGGTTTTGAATTTTTCCGTTTTGACGATGTGGCTTGTCAATCCGCGGTGCTTTCTTTTTATTTCGTTAAGGTATGTCATATAGAACCTCCTTCGTCCTTGTTTATATTATGTATTATGACCACATTTCATCATATGCGCTTGGACTGTATGGTTGTAATTATATCAACTGGAGGAGATTTAAGGAAACTAAAAACCTTATGAAAAAGACGGTGCAGATTTACACCGTCTTTGCCGCTTCACTTTCGTCTTCTTTCGGGTCGATATTAAACAGCACAAGCGCTAAGGCGGCTAAACCGCACAAAAGCGATACGATGAATATCAGCCAATCCGCATTTGTCATCATATAGGCGAAAACCGGCGATCCGAGCGCAACCCCGATAAACCGCATACTGTTGTAAAACGAAGATATCGTGCCGCGTTCTTCTTTTTCAATTCCCTCGGTAATGAGCGCATCCAAAGAAGGGAGTGCAATTCCGATCCCGATGCCGCCGATGGACATAAATAAAAACAGCGGGTAAAAGCTGTGGTTCCACCACAAACCGGCAAACGACAGAGACAGCAGGACCATGCCGGTCAGTACGCAGGCCTTCATTCTGATTTTGTCGTTTCCGATCAGCTTTCCGGCAAGGTAGGAGCTGACGGAAAGGAAAAGCAGCGGAATGCTGAGAAGCGCTCCTTTTGCAATCCCGTCAATTTGATGCTGCTTCTCCAATGTATCCGACAGGTAGAAGAGAACTCCGAATAAAAGAAACATAATGATCCCGCCGATGACAAAAATGGAAACAAGCCATCGTCCTTCCCGTTTAAATATCTCCTGTACGTTTTTTGCGAAGTTTTTTAATGTTTGCTTTTCATCATCTTTGTCCTTCGGTTTGGGAACAAAGAACAAGACGAGAAAAAAGCTGGCAAGAGACACGACCGGAATAAACCAAAATGGCATGTACCAAACCCAAGATGCTAAAAAAGCCCCTAATATCGGGCTTAATACTTTACCGGCAGTATTGGCCGTCTCTATATCTCCGAGTCCCGCGCTGATTTCTTCATCTTTTTGAAAAAGATCGCCGATAAACGGCATGACGATCGGCGCTGCGCCGGCTGATCCGATACCTTGAAGGACGCGCCCGGCTAAAATCATCGCAAACGGATCTTCGAAAAAAGTTGAAGCCAAACCTGCCAAAGCTCCTCCAGCTCCCGCGATTACAAGACATGGGAGCATGATCTTTTTTCTTCCGAACCGGTCTGACATATAGCCGGTAATCGGGATGCATAAAATCGCCACGATAGAGTAAACCGTGATGATCAGCGACACTTGGAACGAAGAAATGTTTAATTTTTTTTCGATCATCGGCAAAACCGGAATCAACATCGAATTGCCTAGCGTCATCACAAGCGGGACCGAAGACAGCGCAACAATGCTTTTCATGTCTTTTTTTCTGCTCAACTTTTTTTCACCCAATTCATCAGTATTTCCATCTGTTATTGTTCCGTGTTGCGGGCTTATTTATGTATGGGCGCTAATGGGCAAAAAAAAAACAGCCGCTCCTAATCGAGCGCCCGTATATCAAAAACGTTTTCTGACGACGTGAAATCTGAATTTATCGGCCCGAAAATAGTTTAAAGAATATAAAACGGGCTTATCGTTTTGGTCATAATGAGTCTGTTTGAGCAGCAGCAAAGATGTTTCAGGATCGCATTCGAGAATTTGAGAAATGGTGTCGTGATACCCGATCGGCACAATATCGGCAACAGCATAGCTGATCACGGCGCCGGATTTGTCCTCAAGCCATTCAAACATCGATTCCTGCTCGTGTGAAAAGCCTTCCGGGAGGATATCCACAGGTATTTTATCAAGACAGTAGACAACAGGCATTCCATTTGCCGTTCTCACCCGCTCAAGCAAAAAGATCTCGGTTTCTTCCGCATATTGAAACCGGAGCATATCTTCTTCGGTAGGAGCGGTAACCTGTGAAGACATAAAAATGGTTCCCGGCGTCATGCTTGCCTGCTCGATCATTTTTGTGACGCTGTTCAGCTGCTCAATACCAGATAGAAATAACGGTCTGGCATTTACAAAGCATCCGACCCCGTGCCTTCTGATGATGACGTTTTCTTCTTCCAGCATTCTAAGCGCTTCACGCAAAGCCGTTCTGCTCACACCAAGCATCTTTGACAGCTCAAACTCAGACGGGAGCCGTTCATTCTCGCAAAAGACCCCATTTTGAATATCATCTTTTATCCGATCAATCACTTTTAAACATAACCGTTGATTGTCAGCTTTTATCGACATGTTTTCCCTCCGTCTGACAGATCAGATTCAAATTACCTTTAATTGAGGATAACTATATCATGTTTTGTCAAATAAATAAATAGACGTTTTCCAGTTTACATAATGAAATTATGTAAAACAAGAACTCTCTTCTTAAGAAGAGAGTTCTTCATATTGCTCTTTTGACAAGAGGACTTCACGGGGCTTTGAACCTTCATAAGGGCCGACGATTCCCCGCTCTTCCATGGCATCGATAAGCCGCGCCGCTCTTGTGTAGCCGATGCGGAATCTCCTTTGCAGCATGGACACGGACGCCGTCTGCATGCTGACGACAAGCGCAACCGCTTCGTCGTAAAGATCGTCTGTCACTTCGCTGACCGTTTCCTGCGTCTCTTCTGGAATCATTTCTTCTTGGTATTGGGCTTTTTGCTGGGTGATGACGTGATCGACAACTTTTTCAACTTCTTCATCTGACAGGAAGGCCCCTTGGACGCGGAGCGGTTTGTTGGCGCCGACAGGCAGGAACAGCATGTCCCCTCTGCCGAGAAGTTTTTCAGCGCCTCCCATATCAAGAATCGTTCTGGAGTCTGTCTGCGACGATACGCTGAAAGCGATCCTTGACGGAATATTGGCTTTAATAACCCCTGTAATGACATCGACCGAAGGCCGCTGCGTCGCGATGATCAGATGGATTCCCGCCGCCCTTGCCATTTGCGAAAGCCTTGTGATCGAGTCTTCCACATCAGAGGAAGCGACCATCATCAGGTCGGCAAGCTCGTCCACGATCACAATGATGTATGGCAGCTCCGGCTGCTTTGCTTCTTCTGCGGCATTCATCCGTTTAATATAGTCGTTATACCCTTCGATATTTCTCGTTCCCGTGTGAGAAAACAATTCGTAGCGCCGCTCCATTTCGTTGACGACTTTCTTCAAAGCCTGCGATGCTTTTTTCGGATCTGTCACGACGGGCGCGAGCAAATGCGGAATCCCGTTGTAGACGTTGAGCTCGACCATTTTCGGGTCGATCATCATCATCTTCACTTCGTGGGGCTTTGCCCTCATCAAAATGCTTGTAATAATCCCGTTGACACAGACGCTTTTCCCGCTTCCTGTCGCTCCTGCAACAAGAAGATGGGGCATTTTGTTCAGCTCTGCCAATACAGCTTCTCCGGAAATGTTCCGGCCGAGTCCGATCATCAGCTTTGCATCCGGCCGGTCATTCAGTTTCGATTCGAGCACTTCTTTCAAGGAAACCATCGCGACTTCCGCATTCGGGACTTCGATTCCAATCGCCGATTTTCCGGGAATCGGGGCTTCGATGCGGATATCTTTGGCCGCGAGCGCAAGAGCCAAGTCATCACTTAAATTGACAATTTTGCTGACTTTGACGCCCACATCAGGATAGACTTCATATTTCGTTACGGCCGGGCCGAGATGAACCTGGGTGACTTTCGCCTTAACTCCAAAGCTTTGAAACGTCTTTTCCAGCTTCCTGGCATTGTCGTAAATATTCTTTTTATCCGCCTGCTGCCCTGTGTGCTTCGGCTCATCCAGCAATTGAATCGACGGAAGCTGATAATCCTTGTTTTCAAGCTCTGTGAACGTGATCTCGGGCGCGCCTGTAGCCTGCATGTCCTCACCGGCTTCAGGCTCAGGAGAATGCTCGGCAGGGGCAGGCGCCTGAGCTTCGTACGCTTGAACTTCGGGTTTTTCATCACGGTCGGAAAAGCTTGAAATAATCGGTTCTGACTGAATCACCGGATCTGGATCAAGCTCCGCTTCTTGTACAGGCTCTTCAGACACTTTCGGTTTTCTCTGCGCCTTTTGTTTTTTTCCTGATTTCTTTTTGGGCGAACTGCTTTTCAATTGTTTAATGTCTGCTAAAAAGGCCTGCCACTGGTTTTTAATGAAGGACGCGACCGGGGTCATCCATTTGATCAGCGTCTCCTGCAGCGAACGGTCCGTAATCAAAAGAAGGCCGATCAAGATCAGGAAGACGGCGATGATTTTAGACCCTGCAGATGCAAACAGAAAGTATGACGCCGCAAATAAAACGGCTCCAAACATTCCGCCTCCAAGATCAGGTGATCCTGTCTCGCCTTTTACATCCATCAGAAACAGCTCCCACGTATTTTGGATTACGCTCGGAGACTGAACGATTCCCCTTTCGGTCAAATGCTGAAACAGCTGGACATGGGAAAGAAGCAGCATGCTTGCGATGATGCAGTAAAGGCCCGCTTTTCTCCTTGTTAAAAAACTGGGTGTTTTCTTCTTCCAAAATAAAGACACACCCGTTAAAAAAAGGCCGAGAAAGCAAAGGATGAACCATTCACCGGCGAAAAAGCGGAACATGTAAATGAACGTTTGCCCTGCTACGCCAAGCTGCAAAACCGCAATAATCGAGATGGCGATACAGATTAATCCGTACAATTCAAATTTAAGATGAATCCGTTTTTTTCCTTGTTTTTGTTTCTTTGTTGATTTTCGTTTTCTTTTTGCCATGTTCCATCACCTTACTGCGTGTTAAAAAATGTAAAAACAAAGAGAAAGCAGCCTTTTTTCGGCTGCGATTTTCCTCTGGATTCCCCTATTATAGCATATTTATCCTTGAGACACTTCAGCTATTTATAAAATGTCAGTTTAAGCGTCTGCCCAGGTGCTGTTTCTTGTTTTAAAAAATCCATCGGGTTCGTGCTGAGAACTTGGACGACTCTTGCTTCCTCTCCGTTCATTTCGACTAAAAGGGGCACGCCGTTGACATCGATCTGTTTTAAGTTCGAGTTTTCCGCCTGCCCTGCGAACACGATTTCCTGCGGCATTGTTGTATACAGAATCATTGGATCATCCCTTCCTGGGCGCCTTTGTTTTGTTCGATTAATTCATTCAGCTTTTGAATCGCCTGTCCGACTCCGCCGGTTTCATCGATTAATCCATATTTCACGGCATCGTTTCCTACGACATTCGTCCCGATATCGCGGGTCAAATTGCCTTTTGAAAACATCAGTTCTTTAAATTTGTCTTCCGATATGTTCGAATGACTTGTCACGAAATTGATGACCCTTTCCTGCATTTTATCGAGATACTCAAATGTCTGCGGCACACCGATGACAAGCCCTGTCAGTCTGACCGGATGGATCGTCATCGTCGCTGTTTCAGCGATATAGCTGTGGTCGCAGGACACCGCAATTGGAACTCCGATTGAATGTCCGCCGCCCAGCACGATAGAGACCGTCGGCTTTGACAGAGACGCCAGCATTTCCGCAATCGCAAGACCCGCTTCAACGTCTCCTCCGACCGTGTTTAAGATGATGAGCAGCCCTTCGATTTTAGGATTCTGCTCTACTGCAACGATCTGGGGAATCACGTGTTCATATTTTGTTGTTTTATTTTGGGGAGGAAGCTGTACGTGACCTTCAATTTGCCCGATAATGGTCAGACAGTGAATGTTGGTATCCTGACCCATTTGCGGGAGTGTCGTTTCGCCGAGCTGCTGGATTTTGTTGACGAGACTGTCTTTTGCGTCCGGCTTAGCCGGCTGCTCCCCCTGGCTGTCCCCGTTTTGTATCCGGTTTGAGTCCATCTGGCTCACCTCTTTCTCGAGTTTCTTTTGTATTATGGACAATGGCGTTTTTTTCATTCAACGCAAAAGGCATGAAAAAAAACCAAGAGAAATCTCTTGGTTTTATACTTCCATGATGATTGGAATGATCATTGGTTTTCGTTTCGTTTTTTCGTATAGGAACTGGTTTAATGCGTCACGCATCGCCTGTTTTAAGGCGGACCATTCGACGACGGCGTTTTCTGTGCTTTCGTTGACGAGTTCCCTGACAAGTTCCGTCGCTTCAACGATCAGCTGTTCAGATTCTCTGACATAGACAAAACCTCTCGTGATAATTTCGGGTCCTGATACAAGATGTTTTTTCTTTTTATCAAGGGTAATCACAACGATTAAGATTCCGTCCTGGGACAGAAGACGGCGGTCTCTGAGCACGATATTGCCGATGTCGCCGACACCGAGTCCATCGATCAAAATATTGCCTGAATGCACTTTATCGCCGATTTTCACGTTTTGTCCGCGGAATTCCACGACGTCTCCTTTTTCAATCAGGAAAATGTCGCTCCGTTTCATACCGATTTCTTCGGCAAGCTTGGAATGCGCTTTTTGCATTCTGTATTCACCGTTTACGGGGATTAAATACTTCGGCTTCAGCAGGTTGAGCATCAGCTTCAGTTCTTCCTGACAGCCATGGCCTGATACATGGACGCGTTTTTGGGCGAAAACGACCTGCGCGCCCGCTCTTGTTAAGAGGTCGACCGCTTTGGAGTAGACAAGCTCCTGACCCGGAATAGGGGAGGATGCGATCAGGACGGTATCCCCTTTCTCAATGTCGAGCTGCTTATGCCCTTGTTTTGCGATCCTGGTCAATGCGGCGAGCGGCTCTCCATGGTTGTCCCCTGTCAAAATCGCGACTTCTCTTTTCGGATACTTTTTAACTTCCTGGACAGGGATGAACAGATCTTCATCTGCCGTGACATACCCGAGCTTCATCGCCAGCTGGAGTATCGTCGAAATATTTTTTCCTGAAACCGCAAGCTTCCTGCCGTTTTGGAGCGCGGCATCAATGACCTGCTGAATCCGGTTAAAGTTAGACGCGAACACGGCAATAATGACGCGGTTTTCGGCATTGTACATTACATCGGATATCTCTCCGCCGACGACTGCTTCTGAAGGCGTATAGCCCGGTTTCTCAGCATTGGCACTGTCGGAAAGCAGGCACAGCACACCGCTGTTGCCGATTTTGGCAATTTCGCCGATGTCGCTTGTCTGGTTTAAAACAGGTGTCTGGTCAAATTTAAAATCGCCAGTGCACACGATGGACCCGAGGGATGTTTTAAAGCTGACACCGACGGAATCCGGAATGCTGTGATTTGTTTTAAAGAATGACACCTTTGTCGATTCAAATGTAATAACAGATTTTGAATGAATTTCTCTTAAATCGGGCTTTTTGTTTACACCGTACTGCTTCAGCGTTTCCTTTAAAAGGGCGAGCGTCAGCTTCGTTCCGTAAACAGGCACAGAAAGTTTGTTCAGGCAGTAAAATACGCCGCCTATGTTTTCCTCATGCCCGTGTGTGAGAAAAATCGCCTTTACGCGGTCAGATCGTTCAATTAAATATGAAATGTCAGGAATGACCACATCGATACCCAGCATTTCATTTTCTGGATGCATGAGACCGGCGTCAACCACGAATATGTCAGAATCAATTTCAATGACATAAAGGTTTTTTCCGATCTCTCCGACGCCTCCTAAGGCGATAATTCTAATATTTTCTGTATTTTTTTTCAAATTGTAATCCTCCTAATCTAAGTACCCGTCCATCATCACTTGTCCCTATTATACCTGAATCTAAATTTAGAAAACAAGAACCATTATGTATATGACAAACGGTCATCCCCTCCAAAAGAGAATGACCGTTTTCGTCCGTATTGTTTTTTACAGGCCGTTCATCAGGCTGCTTAAACGGAGTCGTTCATCTTCATTTAGCGGAATCAAAGGGAGCCGGACGGACCCGACATCAAGACCCTTCAGCTGAAGAGCCGTCTTTAATGGAGACGGATTCGGTGCGGCAAAAAGCCCTTTCATCAGCGGAAGCAGCTTTTGGTGGATCAAAGCAGCCTGAGCCGTGTTCCCCTCTGTATAATGTTTGATCATTTCCTGCATTTCCGGTCCGATGATATGTGATGCAACGGAAACGATTCCTCTCGCTCCTACGGACAAGGCCGGCAGTGTCAGGCTGTCATCTCCTGAATAAACGGCAAAGTCCTCAGGGGTTTCAGCTACGATTTTTGTAATCGCATCTAAGTCGCCGCTCGCTTCTTTAATCGCAATGATATTCGGGATCTCCGCAAGGCGGATCGTCGTTTCCGGTGCGAGCGAAGCAGCCGTTCTTCCCGGTACATTATAAAGCATGACAGGCAGTGACGTTTCCTCCGCAATCGCTCTGAAATGGCGGTACATGCCTTCCTGAGAAGGCTTGTTGTAGTACGGAGTGACGAGCATGACGGCGTCAGCGCCGGCTTCTTCAGCTTTTTTCGTCAGCTTGATCGACGCTTTCGTGTTGTTGCTTCCCGTGCCGGCGATGATCGGGACGCGGCCTGCCGCTTCCTTTACGGAATATTGAATGAGCGCTACCTTTTCTTCTTCGGAAAGCGTCGGCGATTCTCCGGTTGTTCCGGCAACCACCAGGGAATCCGTCCCATTGTTTATTAAATAATCGATCAGCTTTGACAGTTTTTGAAAATCGATATTTTCATTTTTGTCAAAGGGCGTAACCATTGCGGTTGCGATATTTCCGAAATTCATTTTTTTCACCTCATCATGATTCAATCATATTTATTTTGACAGTTCAAACACTTCATGCAACGCATTCACGGCCGTCGCCATATTTTTCTCGTGCACGAGCACCCATATCGTCGTATGGCTGTCAGCAGACTGCAAGATCGGAATGCCTTTTTCTGATAAAGCGGTAACGATTTTTGAGGTAACGCCCGGAACGCCCATAATTCCCGCGCCAACTGCTGACACTTTCGCGCAATTTCTTGTCACGGCCGGTTCATAGCCCAATTCTTTCAGGATGCCAGAGGCGCGGTCGGTCATGTTTCCAGCCACCGTGTAGACAATTTCACTTGGTGTAATATTGAAGAAATCGACGCTGATGCCGGCATTCGCCATCGCTTTAAACACTTCAGTCTGTACGTTATATTGTCCTTCTTTTGCCGGGACTTTAAACTGTGTCACGTCTTTCACATGGGCGATGCCAGTGATAAGACGCTCAAAAACGTCGCTTCCGGCTTTTGAGTTGTGATGGCTTGTGACGAGCGTGCCCGTCTCGTTTGAATAGGTTGAACGCACGCGGATCGGCACTTTCGCCTGCATTGCGATTTCAACGGCTCTCGGGTGGATCACCTTGGCCCCCTGATAGGCTAAATTACAGATTTCCGTATAGGTAATCACAGGCAGCGGCTTCGCTTTTTCAACGATGCGCGGATCAGCGGTCATGACGCCTTCGACATCTGTATAAATATCGATAAATTCCGCGTCCAGCGCCGCGCCGAGCGCAGCGGCCGATGTATCGCTTCCGCCGCGGCCGATCGTTGTAATGTCCCCTTTTGCAGTCGCGCCTTGGAAGCCTGCGACGACAACCGCATCATGGTCGGCCAGCATGCTGACAAGCCGCTCCGGCTTCATTTCGAGAATCTTTGCATTCGTATGGTTGTTGTCCGTTAAAAAGCCCGCTTGCGCACCGGTTAAAGCAGCTGCTTTAATCCCGTTTTCCAAAAGCATGCTGGCGAACACAACAGAGGAAATCGTTTCTCCGCATGATAAAAGCATATCCTGCTCGCGCTCGGTAATCGTATCCTGTCCGCCGTAAAGCAGATCAAGCAATGAATCAGTCGCATACGGATCGCCTTTCCGGCCCATGGCCGATACGACGACAACCGCTTTGTATCCTTCATTGACCGCTTCCTGAATATGGCTTAAGGCAAGCTTTCTGCCGCGGTCATCTTTTACAGACGTTCCGCCGAATTTTTGAACGATGATTTTCACTTTATTTCACTCCAAGTTGATTTCGGACGTAACAGAAGAGAGCAGGCTTTCATTTTTGCCTCACTCTCTTCTCACATCCCGTTAGAAATCTTAAACTAAATTTAAAGCTTTTAGGCTTTCTGCGATTTGTACGGAATTCCATGCTGCGCCTTTCAGCAGGTTGTCGGAAACGATCCACAGATGGAAACCGTTCGGGCGGTCAAGGTCTTTTCTCACCCGGCCGACAAACACGTCTCTTTTTCCTACTGCATCTGCAGGCATCGGATAGACCTGTTCAGCCGGATCATCCTGCAGAACGACGCCTGGAGCTTCTTTTAACAGATTTTTAATATCTTCTGCTGTCACATCATCACGGTCTGTTTCGATGTAGACGGATTCTGAATGCCCTGTTGCAACCGGCAGTCTGACACATGTGGCTGAAACTTGAAGCTCAGGCATGTGCATGATTTTTTTCGTTTCATTTATCATTTTCATTTCCTCAAACGTAAAGCCGTTTTCCTGGAATTTATCGATTTGAGGAATAGCGTTAAATGCGATTTGGTAGTGTTTTTCATCACTCTTCACCGGCATGATCTCAGGCTCGAACGGTTTGTCGTTCAAAATGGCTTCGGTTTGCCCGTAGAGCTCTTTTACCGCTTCATTTCCGGCTCCCGACACCGCCTGATAAGTCGACACGATGATTTTGTTTAAACCGAAAGCCTTGCGGATCGGTTCGAGCGCAACAACCATCTGGATTGTTGAACAGTTCGGATTTGCAATAATGCCGTTGTGCTTGTGCAAATCTGCCTCATTGACCTCAGGTACGACGAGCGGAGTGTTTTGGTCCATTCGGAACGCGCTCGTATTATCAATAACGATCGCCCCGCGTTTGACAGCCTCGTGAGCAAGCGCCTGCGAAACGCTTCCCCCAGCGCTGAAAAGCGCGATGTTGACGCCTTCAAAGCTCTCTGGACGAGCTTCTTCTACAGTGTACTCTTTGCCTTTGAAAGTCTGCTTCGTACCTGCTGAACGTTTTGAGGATAATAAAGTCAGTTTATCCAGTTCAAAATTCCTGTCTTCTAGTGTTTTTAACATTTGCTGTCCTACAGCGCCTGTCGCACCAACTACTGCTACATGTAATCCTCTGCCCAATTGTAAAACTCCTTCCACCTTAATCGTCGTAAACGATTGGTTGACTATGCATTTTACATTTTATTTTAACATAGATGTGTGCCGTGGTGATTGATATTTTTTGTTACAACTTTATTTTCAAAAGATTTATTGATCACTGTGGACCAGGATAGGCTGCATTTGTTTATGGGAGAGCGCTTCTTCGACCGCCGGCACTAAAAGATCCATTTTGGCGACAAGCGAATTCGGCTTTTTATAAGGATCATCCTGGCCGAACGGAATAAAGTAAACGTTTTTTGCCGCCATCA
The DNA here is from genome assembly GCF_001042485.2 of Bacillus paralicheniformis. GTDB lineage: Bacteria > Bacillota > Bacilli > Bacillales > Bacillaceae > Bacillus > Bacillus paralicheniformis. Next base: position 153,939 of record NZ_LBMN02000035.1, on the reverse strand, counting down.
GCCTCATCAAGTTGACGCCGTTCAAGCCGAGCGCATCATTCGTTGAAATACCGAGGACAACGGGACGGGAGTTTCTCATCGTCGCCTTGGCCGCCATGAGAACCGGACTGTCCGTCTGGGCGTTTGCGAGCTTGCTCATCGAATTTCCCGTCAGTGGCGCAACAACCATGCAGTCCAGCGGAGTTTTCGGTCCGAGAGGCTCCGCTTTCGGAATGGAATCAATGACTTTAAATCCAGTTAGTTCCTCTATTCTCCTGACCCATTCTTCTCCTTCTCCAAAGCGTGTGTCCGTCGACTTGACAGTATGTGTGACGACCGGTCTCACTTCAGCTCCATTGTTGATCAGCGCTTCGATTTGCGGAAATACAGCATCATACGTGCAATGTGAACCCGTCAGACCAAATCCGATTCTTTTTCCTTTGATCGACATTATGACAGCCCCTTTCGGTCGGTTGTTAATTCAGACAAAAGGTTGCACAAAACATTGGCAATAATCTGTCCCGCCGTTTTAGGCGCGACGATCCCGGGGAGTCCCGGAGCAAGCAGCGCTTTAATGCCTTGCTTTTCAGCAAAATCAAAATCGGTGCCTCCGGGACGGGTTGCTAAATCGAGAATTAATGTTCTGGGTGTCATTCGTGAGAGGACGTGTTTATCGAGAATCAGGCTTGGAATGGTATTGATGCAAATGTCGATATTTTCAACATGCTCTGCAAGTTCGTTTGTGTGGAAAGGAGTGAGGCCCATCTCCAAGATTCTGGCGAGGTGGGCGGAGTCGCGCGCTCCGACTTTTACGCGTGCTCCGAGCGCCGAGAACGACCGGCTGATGCTCATTCCCGTCCGCCCGAGCCCGAGAACCATCACATTCGAGCCGTGAATCGTAAAGTCTGTATGCTGTATGGCCATCATAATGGCACCTTCGACTGTAGGTATCGAGTTGTAAATCGCAATATCGTCTCTTTCAAAGAGCTTGACAAGACGGCGGTTTGCCCCTTTGGCCATGCCGTCTAAATACTGGTTTGAAATCCCTGAATAAATCGCACAGTGAGGCGGAGTTTTTTCTAAATGTTCCTGTTTTAACACCACTTTTTCATTGGAAAAAACAGTCGCAACCGTTCCTTCCATCGATGTGCCTGATACAGGCAGAATAATGCTGTCTATTGTGCCAAAGTCGAGTTCGTTCAGCTTTAGTTTTGTAGCTCCGGTAAACCCGTGATCAAGCTGGTCAAAACCGATTAAAAAGACCTTTGCATCCTGTTCCGTCAGCTTGCGGATGATCTCGAGCTGCCTTGCATCGCCGCCGATGATTGCAATCGTTAATCCGGTTAACATGGCTCTAACATTCACCTTCTTTTTTGACAAGGATCTAATTCATAAGCTAATTTCATCATATGACAAAAAGGAAATAGCGGTGAATTGAAATCCAGAAAAACAAAAAGCCCGCCCCAAGGGACGGGCGGGTGTTCTAGGCTTGCTTATTCTTCTTTTGTCACGCTGCTTTCCGGCACATCCAAAATGATCATATCCGATCCTATTTTTTGAATTTGCGACCAGGGCACCTTGATGTCATTCCCCTGTTTTCTGCCAAGTCCGAACCATTTTACAGAAGGGATAATAAGAGCGGTAATCTGTCCGTCCTGCTCATTGATCTCAAGATCCGTCTGCCCCAGTACGCCAAGCCGTTCAGCCCGCTTAACATCGACGATTTCTTTTCCCGAAAGCTCACTCAGCCTCATGAAAAAACCCCCTTTTGTTATGATGTATGAACCGATAACAAAAAACATGCCTGCCTAAAAAGACAAGCATGTTTTAACGAGGTATTATTTCGGCAGCTCACCCGACGGGCTGATCAATGCAGACGAGTAATCATCGGTGAAAATCCGGTTGGCAAGATTGTTCACACGCTCAAGGCTGACGGCATTCAACTTTTCGATGATTTCATCAAGCGTCCGGTGTTTGCCGAGCAAAAGCTCATTTTTGCCGTTGCGGCTCATTTTGCTGTTTGTGCTTTCGAGACTGAGCATCAGGCTGCCTTTCATTTGCTCTTTGCTGTTTTCAAGCTCTTTCGGTGTAATTCCTTCGCTTTTCAGCACACGCAGTGTTTCATGAATCGTTTCTGACAGAAGCTGAAGCTGATTTGCGCCGGTTCCGGCGTAGATCGTCATCATGCCGCTGTCTTCATAGGAAGTGTGGTAGCTGAACACGGAATATGCAAGACCTTTATCTTCCCGGACATCCTGAAAGAGGCGGCTGCTCATGCTCCCTCCCAAAATATTATTGAGAACGATCAAATCGTAGATTTCCGGGTGACCTGCTTCCAGCCCGTTAAAGCCGAGACAGAGGTGAGCCTGTTCGGTTTCTTTTTTGCGCGTCATTTTCTCATGATGAAAATCCGGTTTTGTCATGCCGGTTCTTTTGCCTTTGGCTTCATATGAGCCAAAGTGCTTTTCAGCTTCTTTTATAAAAGCTTCCGGCACATTTCCGGCTATCGAAATGACGACGCGGTCAGGCGTGTAATATTCGTCCATATATTTTCTGAGCGAATCTCCGTCAAATTCAGCAAGCGTCTCCTCTGTGCCGAGGATCGGATAACCGAGGGAATGGCTGCCGAATGACGCTTTGCTCAAGAGATCGTGGACGATGTCGTCAGGCGTGTCCTCATACATTTTAATCTCTTCATAGACGACGTTTTTTTCTTTTTTCAATTCTTCCTCGTCAAATGATGAATGAAAGAACATGTCAGAAAGCACTTCCAGAGCATAGCTTGCATGCTCATCGAGAACTTTGGCGTAATAGCACGTATATTCCTTTGAGGTAAACGCGTTGACCTGTCCGCCGATTCTGTCGAAAGACTCTGCGATGTCCCTTGCAGTGCGCGTTTTAGTCCCTTTGAAAAACATGTGCTCAAGAAAGTGCGAAATACCGTTAATTTCAGGTGTTTCATGTCTTGATCCGGTTCCAATCCAAACTCCGATGGCCACAGACCGGACAGTGGGATTGTTTTCGAATACGATTCTTACCCCATTTTGACAAGTATACCGTTTAATCAAATTTGTTCCTCCTATTCAAAGAACGGGCCGCACATCCTATTCTTCAACAAGCCTTTTTTCATTCATCAGCTGTGAAACAGTTCCGATTTGATAGCCTTTTTCATGAAGGTTCTGTATCAAAACGGCAAGACTTTTTGCAGTTGGATCTGTCGGATGCATTAATATCATGGCGCCGTTATGTACTTTGCTTAATACCCGTTGCTGTAAGACGGCCGGCTGCGGTTTCTGCCAATCGATCGTATCAACTGTCCACATGATCGTTCCCATCCCCATCTTGTGAGCCTGATCCACAACCTCTTTGCGGAAGCTGCCGCTCGGCGGGGCGAACCATTTCGGCTTGACGCCGAGCGTTTCCTCTATTTGTTCATTTGTCATCCGCAGCTGTTCTGAAATACGTTCTCTCGTCAGTTTGCTCATATCCGGATGATTGTATGAATGGTTTCCGATTTCATGTCCGCCGTTTTGGATGGCTTTTGCGAGCTCGGGGTGATGTTTCACCCATCTGCCCTCCAAAAAAAAGGTGGCTTTGACACGATGCTTTTCTAAAACGGGAAGCATCTCCTGCAAATATTCATTACCCCAAGCGACATTGATAATAAACGATACCATCGGTTTATCCGGGTGTCCGCGGTAGATCGGCTCAGGCTTTAAGGATTCTAAATGAACATCAGGTTTCACTTGATCATAAACGAGCAGCTTCTCATCAAATGCTCCGATCCGTTTCATTTTTTTGTACGATTTTTCGATGTTTACTTTTAAGCCGTTGTAGCCGGGAATCGCTTTCCATATTTGATCAATTTTCGCATTCTGGGCCTTTACTTCATATTCAGGCGCTTTTTGCAAAAGCTCCTGGTACAATTCGTCCTTCTGAGCGGCAACCGTGACCGCATCTTTTTTCATCGCATCTATGTAATGTTGTGAATACGGACGGTTCATCATCTGATAGGACATCAGCAAAAGAAAGAAAAAAACGGAAACACGAACAATCGTTCTTTTCAATTGTATTCCTCCCTTCCCCACAAAATATGTGAGAAAAGGACAAGATAGAACCGGACCGTTTTCACGGCTTAAAACAAAGAAGCCGGGTTACCCAGGCTTCCTTTTGCTTTGAAGACGAAGACAGAAGCAAGATAAAACACCGTTTTTTACGATTTTTGTTCTTCTTTTTCCTTCTGTTCACGCAGTACAGCTTTTCTTGATAAGTTGACGCGTCCTTGTTTATCGATTTCGGTAACCTTAACAAGGAGCTCGTCGCCGATTTTGACGACATCTTCGACTTTTCCTACCCGTTCGAGCGCAAGCTCTGAAATATGGACCAAACCGTCTTTTCCGCTGAACAGTTCAACGAAAGCTCCGAATTTTTCAATCCGCTTTACTTTACCTAAGTAAAGCTGTCCGACCTCAACTTCTCTGACAAGGTCTTCGATGATTTTCTTCGCTTTTTGGTTCATGCTTTCATCGGTGGAAGAGATGAAGATTGTGCCGTCTTGTTCAATATCGATTTTAACACCTGTATCTTCAATGATCTTATTGATTTGTTTTCCGCTTGGTCCGATGACGTCGCGGATTTTATCCGGATTGATCGACATCGTCAAGATTTTCGGCGCATAAGGAGAAAGCTCTTTTCTTGATTCAGCCAATGTGCTCAGCATGCTTTCAAGAATTTCCATTCTGCCTTTTTTCGCCTGCTGAAGAGCCTCTTCCAAAATCTCTCTTGATAGGCCTTCAATTTTAATATCCATTTGCAGAGCTGTGACGCCTTTGGACGTTCCCGCTACTTTAAAGTCCATATCTCCGAGATGGTCTTCCATACCTTGAATATCGGTTAGGACCGTGTAGTTGTCACCTGATTTAACAAGACCCATTGCGATTCCGGCCACCGGAGCTTTAATCGGCACCCCTGCATCCATCATAGCAAGCGTGCTTGCACAAATGCTCGCCTGGGAAGTTGAACCGTTTGATTCAAGCACTTCAGAGACGAGGCGGATGGTGTACGGGAAGTCTTTTTCAGACGGAACAATCGGCTCAAGCGCACGTTCCCCGAGGGCTCCGTGCCCGATTTCGCGGCGTCCTGGTCCGCGCATCGGCCCTGTTTCCCCGACGCTGAACTGCGGGAAGTTGTAATGGTGCATAAAGCGTTTTGATTCCTCGACACCGAGACCGTCCAAAATTTGTACATCGCCAAGCGCACCGAGCGTACAAATGCTGAGCGCCTGCGTCTGCCCCCGTGTGAAAAGGCCTGAACCGTGTGTTCTCGGAAGGAGTCCGACTTCTGAAGAAAGCGGGCGGATCTCATCGACTGCCCGGCCGTCAGGACGAACTTTTTCCTCCGTGATCAGACGGCGCACTTCATTTTTAACAAGCTGCGACAAAATGTCTTTCACTTGTTTCAGCGTGTCTTCATCGTGTTCCTCTTCTTCAAACTTGGCCAAAACCTCGTTTTTCACTTCGCTGATCGCGTCCTCGCGCGCGTGCTTTTCATGAACCTGGATCGCTTTTAAGAGGTTCGATTCGGCCATTCCCCGCACTTTTTCTTTCAGATCGGAATCGATCTCATACAGGGTGATTTCTGATTTTTCTTTCCCGACAGCGGCGACGATTTCCTCCTGGAACGCAATAAGCCGCTTGATCTCCTCGTGACCGAACATGATCGCTTCAAGCATGATCTCTTCCGGAACTTCGTCTGCTCCTGCTTCAACCATGTTGATCGCATCTTTCGTTCCCGCTACGACGAGGTGAATGTCGCTTTTTTCAAGCTGTTCAAGTGTCGGATTAATAATGAATTCGTTGTCAACCCGGCCTACCGTCACTCCGGCAATCGGCCCTTCAAACGGGATGTCCGATACGGACAGCGCAAGAGACGATCCGAACATTGCCGCCATTTCCGACGAACAATCCTGGTCAACACTCATGACGATGCTGACGACTTGAACTTCATTCCGGAAGCCGTCTGCGAACAGCGGACGAATCGGCCGGTCGATTAACCGGCTGGCGAGAATCGCTTTTTCGCTCGGTCTGCCCTCTCTTTTAATAAACCCGCCCGGAATCTTTCCGACGGCATAAAGTCTTTCTTCATAATTCACGGTTAACGGGAAGAAATCTACGGTTTTAGGTTCTTTTGAAGCCGTTGCGGTGCTGAGCACAGCGGTGTCTCCATAACGCACCATGACAGCTCCGTTTGCTTGTTTTGCAAGCTGGCCGGTTTCTACCGTCAGCTTGCGGCCGGCCCAATCTATGGAAAAGACATGTTTCTCTTGTCCCATTCTTATATGAACTCCTCTCTTCGGATAGTTTTTACGTTACTCCTATTATGAACGAAATGAATTGAACATATCAATGGCAAAGTGCTATGTAAAGAATGAATCGGTGTCATTTAAAATCATTTATATGAACAACGCGTTTTAGAGTTGCCGGATATTCGTTCTTATACGATAAAAAAGCGGGAATCCTCCCGCTTTTTACGATTATCGACGTAATCCTAGTTTGTTGATCAACTCACGGTAACGAGTTACGTCTTTGTTACGAAGATACGTAAGAAGATTACGACGTTTACCTACCATTTTAAGAAGACCGCGACGTGAGTGATGGTCTTTCTTGTGAGTGCGTAAATGCTCGTTCAAGTTGTTGATTTGATCTGTTAGGATAGCGATCTGAACTTCCGGTGATCCCGTGTCAGATTCGTGGGTTTTGAACTCATTGATGAGTTGTGTTTTACGCTCTTGAGTAATTGCCATCCTGTTTCACCTCCATATAATATTAGCCCCGATTACCTAGCAAACGCCGGTGATTCGATTTGCCAAGTGAACGGTTTTAAAGCTACAGACAATATGATACTAGAAATGCGGGCCTAATGCAACCATTTATGATGAAGTTTAGCTATTATCACCATTGTTGACGCGTATTGCCGTTTCCATACATCTAGATTTCGGCCGGCTTCCGCTCTCTGAAGAAGCGGATCGCTTCTTCTTTGTCTCTAGAAATCTGTTCGACAAGCTCGTCAACGCTGCCGAATTTTTTTTCGCTCCTCAGCCGCTTATACCATTCGACCTTAATTTCGGACCCGTATATGTCACGGTCAAAATCGAATAAGTTGACTTCGATTGATGGCTGCCCCGGCCGTTTTTCGTAAAACGTCGGCTTGTATCCGACATTGCAGACGCCGTTGTAGACAGCGCCGCCGATTTCGGCTTTAACGGCATACACACCTGTCGGCGGGACGATGTATGTGTCTTTAAGGCCGATATTGGCGGTCGGAAATCCGATCGTTCGGCCCCTTTTATCGCCGTGGATCACAAAGCCTTTCACATGGTACGGCCTGCCGAGCAGTTCAGCGGCGTACTCGACGTCTCCGGCTCCTAGGACGGTGCGGATTCTCGTGGAGCTCACCTTTTGGTCCTGATTGGAGTATTTTGCGACAGACGTGCTTTTGACACGGCCTTTCGCATACTCCTGGAAGTTTTCCATTGTGCCTTTGCCGAATTTCCCGAAGGTAAAGTCAAATCCGGCTACAACATGAGTAACGTGAAAGCCGAGTATATATTGATCGATAAATTCTTCAGGCGATAGAGAAGCGAATTCAGGGGTAAATGTGACAACGTATAAAAAATCGACCCCTAAATCTTCAATGATGCTGATTTTGTCCTGCAATGGCGTGATTAAATCTTTTGGCTCCCGGCCTTTTTTGAGCACGGCAGAAGGGTGGGGATGAAAGGTCATCACCGCCGTTTTGACCCCTTCTCTTGCCGCGGTGTTTTTTGCTGTAAGAATCACTTGCTGATGTCCCAGGTGAACACCGTCAAAATAGCCTAATGCCATAACTGATGTCGGAAAATCCTCACGCTTCAAGTCGTGTGGGTGGGAAATATGTATCGTCTTCAAGAACGGTCACCTTTTCTATTGTTCGCTTTTTTGCACGAGTACTTTTGCCGGCTTCAACAGGCCGGTTTTGGTCGGATGCGGATAATAGACGGCTGTGCACCGGCCTGCTTCCGTAAAGACCGCAATGCGGTCTTCGCTCGTCAAATGAGAAAAGCTGCCGGGCGTTTCAAGCACCGCTCCATTTTCCACTTTCTTAGCTAATGTATCACTAATTATCCATTTCGGCAAATGATCAAGCGCACGTTCGATGGGGACGAGCTTTTCGGACAATGTTCCACCAGCAATCAAGCCTTCGACGTCTTCAAAGGTCAAGCATTCATCAAGGGTAAAAGGGCCTGATGCGGTCCTGACCAGGTTGGACATATGCGCGGGATATCCGAGCTTCTCCCCGATTGTTACCGCCAAGGTCCTGACATATGTGCCTTTTGAACATGTCACAACAAACCGAAAGCGGGCTTTATCCTGCTCATGGCGAATCTCGGATGTCAGTTCGATATGATGGATGGTGATGGCCCGCTTCGGCCGTTCAACCTCGATACCGGCCCGCGCGTATTCATACAGCTTTTTGCCGCCTACCTTGACAGCGGAATACATCGGCGGGACTTGCTCAATCGTTCCTTCAAGAGATCTCAGGACGCTCTGCACGGCCTGTTCATCAGGCGGCGCTAAAACGGGCTTCTTTTCCGTGACTTGCCCCGTCTGGTCTTCTGTCTCCGTGGAACAGCCAAGCGTGACCTCTGCATCATATGTTTTGGACTTTTCCGTCAAATACTCGACGACTTTGGTTGCTCTCCCGATGCAGATCGGGAGAACGCCCGACACCTCGGGATCCAATGTGCCGGTATGGCCGACCTTTTTTGTTTTCAACAGTTTGCGGATCTTCATGACGCAGTCGTGCGAAGTCATGCCGACCGGTTTATGTAACAGAAGGACTCCGTTATACATTCGTGTTTCTTCGCCCCTTTCTCATTTGGAGCTAAAAAGGACAGGCAGTCGCCCGCCTATCCTTTTTCAGCTTATGATTCTTCTTTGTTTGCGTTCAGCTCGTGAATCAATGTTTCGATACGGTTTCCGTAATCGATCGACTCATCGAACTCAAAATGGATTTCAGGTGTTTTGCGAAGCCTGATTCGGTTTCCAAGTTCGGAACGAATAAAGCCCTTTGCTTTTGCCAGGCCTTTGAGCGTTTCTTCCCGTTTCTTTTCATCGCCTAAAACGGAAATATACACTTTGGCAATTTGCAAATCACCTGAGACCCTGACATCAGTGACTGTTAAAAATCCGATCCGCGGATCTTTCAGCTTTCTGCCGATAATGTCACCAAGTTCTTTTTTCATCTGCTCACCCACACGGGTAGCTCTCATCGTCATGACCATACCACCTCTACGTTAAAACCACTCTGTTCTCGTGATCGTCCGTTCAATTTCCGGAAAAGAGTCGATAAAGCTTAGAACCCGTTGCAGCTCTTTTTCCGTTTGCACGCGAGAGGAAGAAACGGCGGCGATACCAAAGCTTGTGCGCTGCCAAGTGTCCTGGTAGTCAATTTCTGAAACAGAAACGTTGAACTTTGCGCGGATTCTTGTGATCACCCGCTTCAGCACCGCTCGTTTTTCCTTGAGTGATGATGCATCGTAAATGATGCATTCGCATTCAACGAAACCGATCACTTTCTTTCAATTTCTTGCATGACATACGCTTCGATCATATCGCCTTCGCGAATGTCGTTGTATTTCTTAATGGTGATACCACATTCATATCCTTGTGAAACTTCTTTCACATCATCTTTAAAGCGTTTCAGCACATCGACTTCCCCTTCATAGATGACGACGCCGTCGCGGATCAAGCGGATTCCGCTGTCACGTGTGATCGTACCTTCCGTTACATAGCCTCCGGCAATCGTTCCGATTTTAGAGACTTTGAATGTTTGACGGACTTCAACCATGCCGATCACTTTTTCTTCATACTCAGGATCAAGCATGCCTTTCATGGCTGCTTCGATCTCATCGATGACTTTATAAATGATGCGGTGAAGGCGGATATCCACATTTTCGGCTTCGGCGGTACTCTTAGCATTTCCGTCAGGTCTGACATTAAACCCGATCACGATTGCATTTGAAGCAGAAGCTAAAATAATGTCTGATTCGGTAATCGCACCTACGCCTGTGTGGATGATTTTGACTCTGACGCCTTCGACTTCTATTTTTTGCAGTGCTGCAACGAGAGCTTCAGCAGAGCCTTGAACATCAGCTTTGACAACGAGATTAATGTCTTTGACATCGCCTTGTTTAATCTGTTCAAACAAGTCATCAAGGCTGAGCTTCGCTTTATCGCTGCGCTGTTCTTCAAGCTGCTTGGTAGCGCGGGCTTCGCCGACTGAACGGGCTGTTTTTTCGTCTTTGAACACAAGGAACTGATCCCCTGCATTCGGAACTTCGTTCAATCCGGTGATTTCAACAGGTGTTGACGGCCCCGCCGATTTAACGCGTCTGCCGACATCATTGACCATCGCGCGAACGCGTCCAAATGTGTTCCCGACGACAATCGGATCTCCGACGTGAAGCGTTCCGTTTTGAACGAGCAGTGTTGCGACAGAACCTTTTCCTTTATCAAGCTCGGCTTCGATGACCGTTCCTTTTGCTCTGCGGTTCGGATTCGCTTTGAGCTCCTCGACCTCGCTGACGAGCAGGATCATTTCGATCAGCTCATCGATTCCCTCTCCTGACAGTGCTGAAAGAGGAACGAAAATCGTCTCGCCTCCCCATGCTTCAGGAACAAGACCGTGCTCTGTCAGCTCCTGCATCACTCGGTCAGGGTTTGCCGTCGGTTTGTCGATTTTGTTGACAGCGACGATGATCGGCACTTCAGCCGCTTTCGCATGGTTGATCGCTTCGACCGTCTGCGGCATGACCCCGTCATCTGCAGCTACGACGAGAATCGTAATATCCGTAACTTCCGCACCGCGTGCGCGCATCGTTGTGAATGCGGCGTGGCCCGGAGTGTCAAGGAAGGTGATCTTTTTGCCGTTTTCCTCGATCTGATAAGCGCCAATATGCTGTGTGATGCCTCCGGCTTCGCCTTCGACGACCTTCGTTTTTCTGATGCTGTCAAGAAGCGTTGTTTTTCCGTGGTCGACGTGGCCCATGATTGTTACGACAGGAGGACGGATTTCAAGGTCTTCTTCTTGATCCGGCTCTTCGTATTTTTCGAGCTCGGTTTCTTCAAGGACGATCACTTCTTCGACGTCGACGCCGTATTCTGAAGCGATCAGCTCAACGGTATCTTTGTCAAGATCTTGGTTGATCGTTGCCATAGTGCCGAGAAGCATTAATTTTTTAATGATTTCTGACGGTTCTTTTCCGAGCTCTTCGGCAAGCTGCCCGACCGACATTGAGTTGGTAAATTCGATTTTTTCAGGCAGTTCTTTTTTCGGCTTGAACTGCTTCTCCTGCGGAGATTGATGATTTTTACCGCGCTTGTTCTTTTTGTTATTGTTGTTGTTGTTTTTCTTTTTGTTTTTATTGTTAAATTGAGTATTCTGCACGTTATTCTTCTTTCCGTCTCGATTTTTGTTTGGCTTACTTCCGGCATTCTGTTTTGCGGCTTCTTGCTGCGGCTTTTGTCCGCCTGTACCGGCATCCTTTTTATTTCCCGCAGGTTTAGCGCTCTTCTTGAATTTTTGATCGAGCTGTTTGATCGCATTTTCTTCGATCATCGCCATATGGTTATTGACTTCGATATTCATATCTTTCAATGCCGCGATAATATCCTTACTTGAAACATTTATGGCTTTTGCATATTCATAAACTCTCATTTTAGCCATTCGTTCACCCCCAAAAAAATTAATCGAGCTTTCGGAGCAACGTATTCGCAAAACCTTGATCAGTGACAGCAACAACCACACGGGATTCTTTGCCGATTGAACGGCCCAAAAGCATACGATCTCCGACTTTTTTCACCGGTACATCGTAGTGCCTGCATTTGTCGGTTACTTTTTTCTCCGTGTTAGCCGATGCGTCGTCTGCAAGCAAAACAAGCTTTGCGCGCGAATGCCTGATTTCTTTCACAACCAGGTCTTCTCCGGACACGACCTTTCGAGCTCGATTCGCCAGACCCAGCAAGGAAAACCATTCTGATTCCGACATTTATCTAATTCTCCTTTTCCGCCAGTTCCAGCAGTTCATCAAAAATCTGATCATCAATCTGTGCTTGAAGCTGATTTGCTAAGCTGTTTTTCTTTTTTGCAGTTAAAATGACGTCTTTATCAAGAGTAAGGTAGGCTCCCCGGCCGTTTTTCTTGCCGGTCGGGTCTACGGAAACTTCCCCTTCTTTCGAACGGACGACGCGGATGAGCTCCTTTTTAGGCTTCATTTCCCCTGTTACGACGCATTTTCTAAGCGGGATCTTCTTTCGGCTTTTCACCAAAGGTCACCTCTTATTCATCCGATTCTGGAGTTTCGCTTTCAAAGAAAAGCTCTTCCGGCTCCTCTTCTTCAAGCTCCCTTGGATAAATTCCAAGCTCTCTTGCATCTGTTTCGCTTTTAATATCGATCTTCCAGCTTGTCAGCTTGGCTGCCAGGCGGGCGTTTTGACCTCTTTTTCCGATGGCGAGCGACAGCTGGTAGTCAGGAACGACAACCGTTGTCGCCTTATCCTCTTCATTGACGATGACGTCGAGCACTTTTGAAGGGCTCAGCGCATTGGCGACGAATTCAACCGGATCGTTTGACCAATGAACAATATCAATTTTCTCGCCTTTCAATTCATTGACGATCGCCTGAACGCGCTGACCCTTCGGTCCGACGCAGGCGCCGACGGGATCGATGTCGGGATTATCCGTGCGCACGGAAATCTTCGAGCGGTCTCCCGCTTCTCTCGCCACGGATTTGAGCTCGACCGTTCCATCGTAAATTTCCGGGACTTCGATTTCAAAGAGACGTTTTAATAAACCTGGATGAGTTCTTGAAACGTAAATCTGCGGACCCTTCGTCGTTTTTTCGACTTTTGTAATGAACACTTTGATCCGGTCATGGGGCTTGTAGACTTCATTCGGCATCTGTTCTGAAACCGGCAGAAGGGCCTCGATTTTTCCTAAAGAGACATAGATGAACTTATTGTCGATCCGCTGAACGATGCCTGTCATGATATCTTCTTCGCGATCGATGAATTCAGAATAGATGACGCCGCGCTCCGCTTCGCGGACGCGCTGAGTCACGACCTGCTTTGCCGTCTGGGCAGCGATGCGGCCGAAATCCTTCGGCGTCACTTCGATTTCCACGACATCTCCGACAATGTAGTTCGGATTGATGTTTACGGCATCTTCAATCGAGATTTCAAGGCGCGGATCATATACTTCATCCACGACATCTTTGCGGGCGAAAACGCGGATTGAACCGGTGTCGCGATTTAAATCTACCCTGACGTTCTGCGCCTGGTTGAAGTTCCGCTTATAAGCGGAAATGAGCGCAGCTTCAATTGCTTCAATAATAATGTCCTTACTGATTCCCTTTTCTTTTTCAAGAACAGTCAGGGCATCTAACAACTCACTACTCATGTTTATGGTTTCCCCCTTAAACAGTCAAAAATTAATTGAACGAAACAGCCAGCCTTGCTTTGGCTACTTTATCATATGGAATATTGATCGTTTTCCGGCGCGTTTTGATCATCACCGCGACTTCCACGTTTTCACCGTCAAATGCGGAAAGCTCGCCTTCAAACTCTTTATTGCCTTCAATAGGTTCGTACGTTTTAATATATACGTTTTTTCCGAGCGCTTTCATGAAATCGGCTTCTTTCTTTAAAGGCCTCTCAGCTCCAGGTGACGATACTTCAAGAAAATAGTTTTGCTTGATCGGATCAGCCTCGTCGAGCTTTTCACTAAGAGCTTCGCTAACCTTGGCACATTCCTCGATGTCCACGCCGTCATCTGAATCAATAAACACGCGAAGAAACCAGCTCGGACCTTCCTTGACAAATTCGATGTCAACGAGTTCAAGCTGAAGATTGTCTAGTATAGGCTGGACCATTTCGCTGACGGTATCGATCACTTTGTTACTCATACTTTTCCTCCTTGTGCAGGCTCCCATTCATCAGCTCCCTCGTAAAAACCCTGCTTCAAAAGCAGGGGATTTTAGAAAAAACGATGAACATGTCGAGACAAAATTGCCTGTTCAATACAAAAGAGCGGGTTTCCCCACTCTTCGCCTCGGCTATCGTTAGCATTTCCAATAAAACTATACCATAACCATATTTTTATTGCAAATCATGACAGCGTTTAGTCTGACGCATTTCGGAAGCGGATGATTTTTCATTCATCCGCTTCGCATGTTCTGAAATGACAGAAGCGGCAGAGCTCGGATAAACGATCCGAAAACCGTCATAATCCGGATAAAGGGTCCCGTCATCCTGAATACCGGTCAAAATCCAAAATTGGCTGCCCGCTCCGCCCTGCTTTTCTATGAGTTCAAGCCATGTTCTGTAGACGTCGTCCCTTCTGGACTTATCCTGATAGCCGTACTCTTCTAAAACGACCGGCTTGCCGATTTCTTTTCCATCGCAAATATGGTCTGTGATCCACTGATTTCCCCATTCGGCCGTTTTGCCCCAATGATCCGGATAGAGGTGATATGTGCCGTAATCAATATGCTTAAGAGCAGTCAGCCTTTTCCAATCCACACCTTCTCCGCCGCTGTAATGCCAATCAGGGTGCCCTTCTATATGATAAAATCCTTCATCTCCAACTGCTACAAGATGGTTCTGATCAATGGATTTAATAAATTCGCTCATCTCATCCGCCCATTCGACAAGTGTATTTCCGGTTCTGTCAGACTGGACCCTTGGTTCATTGGCAAGCTCCCACGCCATAATCGCGGGATCATCTTTATATTTGACGCCATTATATGTGTTGACTCGGTTCAGCATATAGGATACATAATTTTTATACGCCTCTTTAATGTCCGGATGAGTATAAAAGGCGTCATGTCCATCCGCCTGAAACCACCTGACATATTGATTCATTCCGCCGAAATCATCCCAGTTGTTCACAAAAGGGATGACTAGTTTTATCCCTGTCTGTCCCGCTTTATAGATGGCATAGTCAAGCTTTGAAAAGCCTGATTCATCATATATGCCCGGCTTTGGCTGCATGACGGTATTTTCCTGCGGCTGGCCGTCAAGAAATCCCCAGATGCGGATCACTTTCAATTTCATCGCTTTCATATCTTCGAACACATCGTCGACCATTTTTTTAGATTTATAATGGAAATAATAGTTATTCGTCCCGGCAAAATAAAAGTCTTTTCCATTTAAAATGAACGATGTTCCGGATGTCTCAACAAAAGGAGACGCGGCTAGTGCCGGCCGGGGATTGCCAAACTGAATGGCGGAAAGCGCAAGCAAAAACGGTATCAGCAGTGTCAAAAAAAACTTTTTCGTCATCGTTATTCTTCCCTGCTTTCATAAAGAAGATCCATGGACGGCGCCATTCAGAGATTAGCAGGCCGTTCAAGGCGTGACTTTCACCTTCACGACCGTCTCGACGCCTTTCGGCCACAGTTCAAATGTAAAGGTGGAATCGCTTTTCAAATACTTTAAAACCCGCTCTCTCAAATACAAATCCCCGTCTTTTTCATAAAAATCCTCGTCATAGTTCAAGTAGGGCGTCCATGACCATACTTCTTCAAGAACCGGCCTTCCTGTAGAATCGACGACTCCTTTAACCGTAGCCAGCTTCGTTCCGTTCAGTGAAGCCGGGATTTTGAGATCACCGCTGATTGCCGATTGACTGACGGTGAATTCGCTTTTTTCAAGCTTCGGGTCATCATAAAGAATGATATCCATAACCTAGCTGGCTCCTTTATGAAACGTAAAAGTGAGCTGCGCTTTTACCCCAGGCTGCCCGGACCCGTTCAGCAGCTTTGCCAAGCAGGATTCCTTAATAGAGACCGTTTTTCCGGCATTATCAACTGTATAATCACTGCCTTCCTTTAATGGTTCGGATTTCTGATAAATGCCGGTCAGCACATTGCCGGTCAGCTGAATGTCCACCGTCTGATCGCTGAGGTTTTGACCTTTTTTTATAAAAAGATCTGCCGGTTTGATGATCGCATTGGGAACGCCGCGTCCCGCCTGAATGACAATCTCTTTAACAACAGGATCGCGCCACTGTCTCTCAGTCCGGTCAAACTGGTCATTCCCGTTGTCCCACCACATCGGGACCATTTGATATTTGTGGGCAAGGCGGACAAACGTATCATGATAGAGCCGCTTTGAATGATTTTCATTGGCGCCGAGGGTACCGTATTCGCCGATGATAACCGGGTATCCTTCCCTTACAAATTTTTCATAAACCGGTTTGATATCCTCCTCCATCTCGGAGATTTCGGCTGCCGATCCCCAAGTCGTCCGGCCCCACCAGTTTGATACGTAATCCCACGGAGAATAGTAGTGATATGTGAGGACAATCCGGTCATCATCAGGCGGTTCAAATGAATGAAGCAATTCATCTTTGTTATCTTCAAGCCCCCCGACGATCACGAGCCGCTGGCTGTTGTTGCCGCCGGTCGAACGGATGATGTTCAGCATCTCGCGGTTAAGCAGATTCATTTGATATGCGTTCATTCCAGTCGGTTCATTGACGATTTCAAACAGGAGGCGTTCACTTTTGTTTTTAAAACGCTCGGCAATTTGCTTCCAGACTTTCCCCAGCTTATCTAATGTCTCCTGCTGGCTGTTTCCCATGCGGCTGATCCATAGCCAAGAATCGTGGTGAATATTTAACACGACATAAAATTCTCTTTCCAACGCCCAATCCGTCACTTCTTCCACCCGGTTCATCCAAGCGGTGTCGATCAGATACCCGGGAGCGCTGCCGATGTGGGAGTCCCATGTCACTGGAATCCGGACGCTTTTAAACCCCGCGTCGCGAATATCATCAAAAGTATGCTCGCGAACCGGCGGATTGTTCCAAGAGCCTTCTGTCGGAACAGCATCCAGCGTGTTGCCAAGGTTCCATCCGGGACTCATGTTTTCCAAAAGGTCTGCCGGGGTGATGATGCTCTGCTTTTCTTGCTTTGCTGGCCCGCTTGTTCCCGAAGCTTTCGGAACTGTGGATAAAAGAACGGTTCCCATGATCAAAACGAACAGAATGATCGACTTTAAACACAAGGCTAACCATTTTTCTCTCAAACTTTTGAACTCCTTTTTTATTAGATGATCGTGCAAAACACTGGCTAAAATCCCTCAATTTAAAAAAGGCGGCTGAACGCCGCCTTTTCCCAAACGTTCAAGCGCATATCAATCTGACATTCTCTTACAGATTGTTATGCATTTCCGATTAAACGGTCATACTCAGCGTAAGCTGTCGCCATATCGACCTGAGACCAGAAGCGGTGATACACAAAAGTCGGCAGACCGTTTTCCCATTTGCCTGTATTCGGATTCCACGAGGTCTGATATTTATTTTCCAAATAAGGCCACATCGGATCGTTTTTAATTTTCGGACGGAGGTCGGCATGACTGATATAGACGCCGTTACCGCCCTTTGCCGGATCAGACGGCACAGTGTTGGAACCAGGAATGGTGTTGCCCTGCCCGTTTTTGCCGCTCCAGCCATTCGGAAAATAGACTTCCTTCGTAAAGTAGCGGATATAATCTTCATGTTCTTCCTCTGCTGCGATACCGATTCCGTCATTTTTATTCCATGCTGCATCAAGCAGTTCTTTTGCCACGTTTTTGGCCTTGTTTCCAAGAGCGGTAAAGCCGCCGGTTTCGGCTTTTGTTCCGGCTGCAAAGAAGACAAGCGTTTTAATATAGCTGCCGAGAACACCGACATCTTGAGAAGGATTCTTCGTCGTGACATGCAGTGCCGGATTTCCGGTAAATGAATCAAATCCCTTCCACGGATCAGGCTGGCCGCTCCATTCAAGGTTTGCCGGAATCCAAAACTCGCCTGGATCGGATTGTACGGCGATCTGCGGGTTTTGGCCGCCAAGGACGCGTTCTCCCGCTTCATTTAAATAATAGCCTTCTTCATCCGTAACAGGCCGTTCGCCCACAAACACATAATCAAGCGAATACGCGATCCATTTTTCAATCACATGCTTTGCCATTTGGAAGTTTTCAGACGATTTGTCACCTTTCTCTGCGAAAATGTAATACAGTTCCGCCACCCTTTCCAGCGGCCAGACTTGCATCCCGAACCAATTGTTAGAAGGCGGATCGTGATATACAGGCGCTTCTGTGTATGCCATTCCGTAAAATGTGCTGACATTCTGCGGATATGCGCTGTAGCTGCCGTTCCAGCTATTCGTGGCGCCGCCTGCAACAGCTCCTTCTGAAGAAAGCAGCCATGTGTAAAGTTCAAGCTGCCTTTTCAGCGCCTGTTCCCAATCGCTGCGCGCCGTGGATGAATTTGGAATCAATCCGCCTTCAGCTGTTGACAGTGCATAAGAAGCGACAGGGTTTTGATAACCTTGGTGCACATGACTCGCACCGATCCGCCACGCCCAGTTGGCATACTGTCCCAATCCGCCTCCCCAAGCAGTGTACCATGCCATTAAATAATGACAGGCATTTTTTCCAGTTCCGCGGGAAGGCGAGCCGTCAGCAGCGCTTCCAATCTCTTGAAAGTATTTGTCATACATGCCGTAACGGAGAAAGTCCCCCATTTTTTTAGCTTTTTCTAAATACTTAGTATTGCTGTAGCCCCATTGCCTTGCCCAGTACATCGCCTGAACAGCGCGCGCATCGGCGTCGGTCGCATTAGTGTAGCGCCATTGCGGGGCAGGAGCCTGATTTTCTTTTGTAAACAGACTCATAAACCCTTCATTCGGTTTTCCAAACGTCTGATTATCTTGAGAGGGGTGCGGAACCGTTTCCCAAACAGACTCCTGTTCACCGCGCTGGTAAGTGTTCACATAAACGGCGGTGTGTGATGGGTTCAACAGGTTCCCGAATCCATACCAGTTATCGACATCAAGCAGCCAGTGCATTAAATACGTTTCATTGCTTCCGTATGTGGATCTAAGCTCACTGTCAAGCGGATCGTTTCCGGCCGGATATTGTCCGGTCAAAGCCGAAGGATAAAGATCTGGGTAGCGGTGTTCGGCGGCATATGTGGCAGGGCTTGAGGGGTTATAATAGTTCATCGTCGGCTGTTCTTCGTTTCCATCGCCTTCATTGACCGGGATGATATATTTCTCCATATTGTCCCAGGCGGCTTCTAGCTTTGACCAGTCCTGTGTGTATCGGCCGTACATCGCTTCAAGCCACAGCCAATAACTGTATGCTTCAGATGTTGTCATATGGCCGTAATCAGGCGCTTCGCATATGAGCGTTTCAACTGAATGATAAGGAATGCCTTCAGGGGAAAAATAGCCGTTTTGCGGATTTTTAATTTGCTCATACAATTGCATAAAGCGTGTTTTATTGTCCATGATGCGTCCTCCTTTTGAAGCTTCAAGCTTTCGTTTCATATGATGGGACTGCCGGGGATTGAATCCGGGTGTTTTTTAGTCGGGCTCATTTCCAAAAACAAGCCGGCCTTCATCATATACTGGTATATACCGGGTTTTTGCCAGCGTGTGTGACAGCCCCCGGTAAGAGTGGTCATTTTTCGGATTCCAAAAAGACGTCCCCGCCGGAGCCGCTAGGCGGAACTGAACTTCTTTCTTGTGGGCGGATTGACCCCCGGGGTATATCATAACCCCGCTGAAGCTGACTTCCGTATAGTAAATGTGTTCGCCGATGTGATATGGCTTCAGCTGGGACACCGACGCCCCTTCGTTGTATCCGGTTGAGATCTTTATATCTTCCGAAGAAAATCCGGCATTCACCGCTTCAGTCAGGTCCACGTAATAGCGGAAAGACAGCTTATCGGTTTTCTTTGCCGGCCATCCTGATCGGTTATTAAGCTGCACTCTGATTTCTGAGTAGTTGTTTCCCGAGCTGTTTATGGATGCCTCCGCAAAAAATTCATCTTCTGGTGTTTCCTTTTCGGGAAAATGAGGCAGCGGTGATTGCCCGGCACCATACAGTTGAAACATTTTGGCTGCATTGCCCGTGAAAGCCGCATTGTAATCGATCGCAACTTCGTTTGACACATAATCATTTGTTTCGTCCCGGTACGAATCATCTTTTCCCGGTCCGCCTACTAACGCGCCGTAAAGGGTATGGCGGTGGTTTTCAGGCACATTCATATGATCGGCCCATGAACCGTGTGCGGTGCGGTGATGCGGGTGCTTCGGCGGATTTGTTCCGTACCCGACGATAAAGCTGCGCTGTTGCGGATTATCCCCAAGCATATAGTTCATTTGCTGAACCGCAAAATCCCGATACCTTTTTGCTTTGCCGGCATCTTTTACCCAATCTGAATAAACAAAAGCGAGAAAAGCGGCGTTTGAAGCGTAGCGCAGCGATCCCCACTGCTCAAGCCATGCCAGCCCGCCTGGTGTATAAGTGATACGCTCTGTGCTTCCATTATGATTGTAGCCTGTCGACCAATAATCAAGATTGCGTTCGACAGATGCGGTGAATCGGGATTCGTTCGTCAGACGAGCGAGCAGCAGCTGTGCTCCGTAAGAGACGTCATCCCAGGAAAGCGTCCAGCGGTAAGGCCAGTTTGCGGGATCGCCCCAATCTGAGACCGAAGCAAGCGCTTTATCCAAATATTTTTGATCGCCGGTTGCCAAGTAGAGCCAGACAGCTCCCCATGTCAGTTCATCTTTATATCCGCTCCACGAATTATAATATTGCTGCGCGTCTGTAATGCAGTCTGAATATTTGCCGCGGTAGCGGTCGGCAAAATCGTATAATTCCTTGGCATGGGCCAATAGTTTATTTGAATAAGAAGCATCTGTCGGCTTGAAGATGATTGATGCAGAAGCTAGGGCTGCTGCTGTACCGCCGGCAAGGTCTGACCCGGGACAGGCTGCATCTATCTTATAGGCCGGCCGCTTCATAGGCATCACTTCGGCCGGGCCCCACCAGGCGTGATCTTGGGCCCCATGGCCGACTTGGCCCCAAAACTCATAACGATCTGTATGCGCTTTAATAAAATAGTCTGTCGCCCATCTGATATTGTCTAATATCGCATCAAGCTGTCCTGCCGCTTCATAGGCATCGCGGTACTCATAGACGGACCACGACAGAACGGCCGCAGAATAAGCCATTGGAAGGCCGAACTTCACGTGATCTCCGGCATCATACCATCCGCCTGTCAAATCATGGCCGACATCTTTTCCATCCTCAAGAGCAGAGTCCCCTCTCCAATTCAGACGGCTGCTTTCCGGAAGCTTTCCGGAGCGCTGCGCCTCATAGAAAAGAATTGATTTTTGCAGCAATTCCGCATAATTTTGGCTCTCTTTCGCAGATGCAATGTCCGCCTTGCCGGAAGCCGGCATGAACAACATCGCAAACGTAAGCAGTAAAACAAAGAAAAACGCTTTCATTTTCCAAAAAGCTTTCTCTTTCAACGGACTCCTTCCTCCTCATTTTGTTTTCCTTCAAAACAGCCGATGTTTACATGACACTCACCTCCTTTAGTGACGGACAAATGGTGTCTTTCGGTAAGCGGAGAAGAGACTGATTGAATTTTTGAAATTTGAAGATGTGCTGCAGATTCACGCAGGTTCAATGTTTGCCGGAGGAACGAAGAACTTTGTTTGTTTAATCAAGAAACTAACTTCTGTTCACTGAAAAAGTGAACTTCTTTATAGAATAATATCATTTTGAAAATATTAACATTAATGTATTTTTATTGTCAATCAATCTGACAAACTTTCCGCACTATACGCGCCTCTGAATCTTCGAAGAACGCGCTGGGTTAGAAAACAAAAAAGAGACTGCCGAATAAGTCGGCAGCCTTTAAAATAAAGACAGCTGGTTCTGATCTGGGAGCGACTCGAGACAGCCGTGGCGCTCCAAGTATTCCATGATCGTTTTTGACACCTTGCCTCTTTTTTGCAAATCTTCTTTGGAAAGAAATTCGCCTTCTTCCCTTGCTTTGACAATATTCAAAGCGGCGTTTGTTCCAAGCCCCGGTATTGAATTAAACGGCGGAATCAAGCTGTTTCCGTCAATGATGAATTCGGAAGCGCTCGATCTGTATAAGTCGACTTTTTGGAAAGAGAAGCCCCTTTCGCACATTTCAAGCGCCAGCTCAAGCACCGTGAGCAAACTTTTCTCTTTCGGAGAAGCGTCAAGGCCTTTAGAGTTGATGTCATCCATGACGGCTTTAATCGCTGTCGACCCTTTGATCATCGTTTCGATATCAAAGTCATCGGCCCGCACCGTAAAGTATGCTGCGTAGTAGAGCAGCGGATGATGGACTTTAAAATAAGCGATTCTGACCGCCATCAAAACATATGCCGCAGCGTGGGCTTTCGGGAACATGTATTTGATTTTTTTACACGAGTCGATATACCAGTCCGGAACATTATTATTCTTCATTTCTTCTTCCCATTCAGGTGTCAGTCCCTTACCTTTACGGACAAATTCCATAATCTTAAAGGCGAGGGATGGCTCAAGCCCCTGGTAGATTAAGTACACCATAATATCATCACGGCAGCCGATCACTTCGCTCAGTTCACAAATATTATTGTGAATCAGCTCCTGCGCGTTGCCGAGCCATACGTCCGTACCGTGTGACAGGCCGGAAATCTGAACGAGCTCGGAAAATGTCGTCGGCTTGGTGTCTTCGAGCATCTGTCTGACAAAGCGGGTTCCGAATTCAGGGATGCCAAGCGTTCCGGTTTTACAGCCGATCTGCTCTTCGGTTACCCCTAAAGATTCTGTCCCTTGGAAAATTTTCATCACTTCGGGATCATCGGTCGGAATCGTCTTCGGGTCAATCCCGCTCAGATCCTGGAGCATACGGATGACCGTCGGATCATCGTGTCCGAGAATATCCAGCTTCAGCAGGTTGTCATGGATGGAATGGAAGTCAAAGTGCGTCGTCTTCCATTCGGAATCGGTGGCATCCGCCGGAAACTGGATTGGTGAAAAGTCGTAAATATCCATGTAATCAGGCACAACGATGATTCCGCCCGGGTGCTGCCCTGTCGTCCGCTTGACGCCTGTACAGCCTTGGACAAGGCGGTCGATTTCCGCCCCGCGCATATGCAAATTGTTGTCGTTAGCATACCCTTTGACATACCCGTAAGCCGTTTTTTCGGCGACTGTGCCGATCGTTCCCGCACGGTAGACGTTATCCTCTCCGAACAGGACTTTCGTGTAGTTGTGGGCGTGCGGCTGATATTCGCCCGAGAAGTTCAAGTCGATATCAGGAACCTTGTCCCCTTTAAACCCCAGAAACGTCTCGAACGGTATGTCGTGGCCGTCTTTTCTGTAGGCCGCTCCACACTTCGGACAGTCTTTGTCAGGCAAATCAAATCCCGAACCGACCGATCCATCGTTGAAAAACTCGGAATGGCGGCAATCCGGACAGACGTAATGCGGCGGCAGCGGGTTGACCTCGGTAATTTCCGTCAATGTTGCGACAAGGGAAGAACCGACCGATCCCCTTGAACCGACAAGATAGCCGTCATCAAGGGAGCGTTTTACAAGCTTATGAGAGATCAGATAGATGACGGCGAATCCATGGCCGATAATGCTTTTCAGCTCTTTTTCGATCCGCTTTTCGACGATTTCCGGAAGGTCGTCGCCGTAAATGCTTTTTGCTTTCTCATAGCTCATGCGGCGGATTTCGTCATCTGCGCCTTCGATCTTCGGTGTGTAAAGATCGTCTTTGATCGGCTTGATTTCTTCGATTCGCTCGCTGATCAAACGGGTGTTCTTGACGACGATTTCTTTCGCTTTTTCCTCACCCAAAAATGAAAAGGCCTCAAGCATTTCATCCGTCGAACGGAAATGAACGTTCGGCAGTTCGTGCCTGTTGAGCGGATTTGCGCCGCCTTGTGAGGAAACCAGAATCTTGCGGTAAATTTTATCCTCAGGGTTCAGGTAATGAACATTCCCCGTAGCTACTACCGGAATATTCAGTTTCTCGCCGAGCTTTGTGATGTTGGCGATGATTTCTTTTAACGCTTTTTCATCCCTGACGAGTTCAAGCTGGAGCAGGTGCCGGTAGACTTCAGGCGGCATGACTTCAAGATAGTCATAAAATGAAGCGATGTCTTCGACCTCTTCCGGCGATTTCTGCATCATGCCTTCGAATACTTCGCCTTTGTCGCATGCCGAACCGATTAAAAGGCCTTCTCTGTACTTTTCAAGCTGTGACCTTGGGATCCTCGGCACCCTGTAAAAATAATGGATATGTGAAAGCGACACGAGTTTGAAAAGGTTTTTCAAACCTGTCTCATTGACTGCCAAAAGGGTCGCGTGATATGGCCTTGAACGCTGATAGGCATTGGACTGCCCCATATTTTCATTCAGCTGATCGTGGTACATGATATTTTTTTCGGCCGCGTCTTTCAGCATTTTCACAAGGAGATAGCCCGTCGCTTCGGTATCATAAATCGCCCTGTGGTGCTGGGTGAGCTCGATGTCAAACTTTTTACAAAGCGTATTCAGCCTGTGGTTTTTGAATTCCGGATAAAGAAAACGGCCCAGCTCAAGTGTGTCAATGACCGGGTTCTGCACTTTCTCCGAATTCAGCAGACGCTTGTAGGCGACATTGATGAAGCCGATGTCAAAGCTTGCATTGTGAGCGACAAGCGTGTGATCTCCGACCCATTCTTTAAAATCTCGGATGACCTCTTCGGCTTCAGGCGCATCTTTCAGCATATCATCGGTAATCCCAGTCAGCTCGATGATCGTAGCCGATAAAGGGCGATGCGGGTTTGCAAACCTTTCAAAGCGTTCGATGATCTCCCCGCCTTTTACTTTTACGGCGGCCAGCTCGATGATCGTATCATAGACGGCCGACAGCCCCGTCGTCTCGACGTCGAACACGACATATGTCTCCTCTTCAAGCAGGCGGTGCACCGGATTGTAGGCAATCGGCACGCCGTCGTCGACGAGGTTGGCTTCAAGTCCGTAGATCATTTTCACGCCATGCTTTTTGCTCGCCGCGAATGCATCAGGAAACGATTGGACAACAGCGTGATCAGTGAGCGCGATAGCCGGATGCCCCCATTTTTTCGCCTGTTCGACAAGCTTGCCGATACTTGATACGGCATCCATCTGGCTCATCGGTGAATGGAGGTGGAGCTCGACACGTTTTTCGTCCTCCGGTGCTGTATCCTCACGGGTTTTCCCTTTGATTTCATTGACATCGTTGGCGATCATCACCAAATCGCGGACGAATGTATCGTTTTGTATGCTTCCTCTCGCCTTTACCCACATCCCTTTTTTCAGGGACTTCATCAAAACAGCGTCCTCTTTTTCACGTGCGAACATTTTGACGAGAATGCTGTTTGTATAGTCGGTTATCTTAAAGATACAAAGCGTTCTGCCGCTTTTCAGCTCTCTTGTTTCAGCGTCGAATACATAGCCTTGCACCGTAATTCTCCGCTCTTCATCCATGATGCTGTCAAGCGTTCTGATCTCTTCAGAGTCTTTAATCTGGTAGCCGATCTGAAGAGGGCCTGACGGCGCTTCATCGTCTTGGGCTTCCTTATCCTGCTTTTCCATTTCGATTAAAGCCTGAAGGGCTCTCTCTTGATCTTCGGCCATTTTTTGCTCTCTGAATTTCTGAATCTCTTGATCTGACACAAAGATTTCTGTGTCGAGCTGGAGCTCAGGAAAACCGAATGTGCAGTAGCTTGACTGGATGAGCGAGCTGTATTTCTTTTTTAAAGCGGATGCTTCTGTATCTGTTTTCGTTTTAAGCAGGATTTTGTTCCCCGTAAGCTTGGGCTTTTGGTCGTTCAAAAGCGTCAAAATCGGCGGGGAAATACCATCGAGTTCCTGGATGCAGCGCGTCCAGTAATCCTGAACAAGCTGCTCGTCAATCGAAGGGTTTTCCGCCTCGATGGAACAGGTGACCTGAGCGATATGGGAAAAGGTGCGGGTCAGCTGGGTGTGAAACCGTTCGAAGATTTGATAAGGCAGGACATTTTTCAATTTAAAGTGAAAGTGCCATGTCTTCTTGTTTTTATGAACGGTCAGCTTTATGATTTGTCCGCCTTCAAGGTGACGGATCATCGTATCTTCCGTTACATTCAGCTGCTGCAGAAGAATTTGAAACTGTCTTCTGTTGACAGAAAGCTGGTCTTCCAAGACAGATTCCTCCCTAAAAGAAAATCATAATTGAAGGTACC
Source organism: Bacillus paralicheniformis (assembly GCF_001042485.2). Taxonomy (GTDB): domain Bacteria; phylum Bacillota; class Bacilli; order Bacillales; family Bacillaceae; genus Bacillus; species Bacillus paralicheniformis. The sequence continues at coordinate 127,796 of NZ_LBMN02000035.1, read as the reverse complement.
TTGGGACGATTCCCGAGGTACCTTCCTTTACTCTAGTTTAACATCTTTAAGAGTGAGAAGATAAGCTCTTGACTTGTTTTTCGATAAAGTCCAAAAGCTCTTCAGCGGCGACTTCAAATGATTCTCCGGTTTTGCGGATCTTCACTTCGACAACGCCTTCATCAGCTCTTTTTCCGACCGTGATGCGGATCGGCAGACCGATCAAATCGGAATCTGCAAATTTAACGCCGGCCCGTTCAGCACGGTCATCAAACAATACGTCATAGCCGTTCGCTTTAAAATCTTCATACAGCTTTTCGGCAAGCTGAACCTGCGCGTCATTTTTCATGTTAAGCGCGAGGATGTGCAGGTCATACGGCGTCACTTCCAGCGGCCAGATCAAGCCTTTATCGTCATGATGCTGCTCAACGATGGCCGAAAGTGTCCGGGAAATCCCGATTCCATAGCAGCCCATCAGCATCGGCTGAGCGCGTCCGTTTTCGTCAAGGTATGTTGCGTCCATCGCTTCAGAATAGCGGGTGCCGAGTTTAAAAACTTGTCCGACTTCGATTCCTTTTGCAAAACGGATCGTTCCGTTTCCATCCGGTGAAGGGTCTCCTTCCTGGATCAAGCGGAGATCGGCGAATGTCACATTGTGCACATCCCGGCTGATATTCACGTTTTGATAATGGTAATCTGTTTTATTCGCTCCTGCTGCTGCGTTTGCCATCGCCTTCACAGCAAAGTCTGCAAAGATTTCGATTTCACGGTCGAGCCCCACCGGTCCGACAAAGCCAGGCTCAGTACCTGTTATCTCAGCAACCTCTTCGACGCTCGCGAATTCGATCGTTTCTGCTTGGAGCAGATTCTTCACCTTAATATCGTTGACTTCATGATCCCCTCTCGTCAACACGAGGACAAAACGTCCGTCTGCTTTCATGAGCATTGATTTCACGCAGTCTGACGGGGATATGCCAAGAAATGCGGCAACTTCTTCGATCGTTTTGACCGAAGGTGTGTGGACTTCCTGGAGCTCTTTCATTTCAGCCTTCTCGCCAGCACCGGCTTCCTTCACTTCAGCCATTTCGATGTTGGCAGCGTATGAAGACTGATCAGAATACGCAATTGTATCTTCACCGACATCGGACAATGCCATAAATTCATGGGTATCCTTTCCGCCCATCGCGCCTGAATCTGCAATGACCGGTCTGAAATTCAAGCCGCAGCGCGTAAACACATTCGTATACGCCTGGTACATATCATTGTACGTTTTATCAAGGCTTTCGGCGGAAGAATGGAAGGAATACGCATCCTTCATGATGAATTCCCGGCCTCTCAACAGACCGAAGCGCGGGCGCTTTTCATCGCGGAATTTCGATTGGATCTGGTAAAGGGTCAGCGGAAGGCGCTTGTACGATTTCACTTCATCTCTGACGATGCTTGTGATGACCTCTTCGTGTGTCGCGCCAAGGGCAAATTCGCGGCCGTGGCGGTCTTTCAGCCTCATGAGCTCAGGACCGTACGTGTACCATCTTCCCGATTCCTGCCAAGTTTCCGCCTGCTGGAGCGCCGGCATCAGCATTTCGACGGCATTGATTTTCTCCATTTCTTGGCGGACAATGCTCTGGATTTTATGAATGACTTTATTGGCAAGAGGCATATAGCTGTATACACCGCTTGTGTTTTGTCTGATAAACCCCGCTCTGAGAAGAAGCTGATGGCTTTTTGCTTCAGCATCAGCCGGCACTTCGCGGAGCGTAGGAATTAAAGTCCTGCTCTGTCTCATTCGTTCGCACCTCATTTGTTTCAGTTGGTTACTTTTTGAGTCGGGAACGGCGTCCCTAAAAAAGAGCCTTTTAAAAGGGCTTGGCTGCACTTAAAAAAGGCAATTGGTTTTACAGAAATAAGCGCTGGATATCGTTCCATGTGACGACAAGCATTAAGAGCATCAAAAATGCGACGCCGACAAAGACGACAAACGCTTCTTTTTCTCGGTTGATCGGCTTTCCGCGGATCGCTTCAATAAACAGGAACAACAGTCTGCCGCCGTCCAGCGCAGGGATTGGCAGAAGGTTGACGATCCCGAGGTTAATGCTTAAAAATGCGGCCAGCTTCAGCAGATTGATAACGCCTGTCTTGGCCACTTGGTCTGTCATGTCATAAATGCCGACAGGACCGGCCAGCATGTCGATTGAGAATTGTCCCGTGACGAGCTTTCCGAGATTGGTCACGATGCTCTGCGCTACTGTCGCCGTTTCGGTCGCACCGTAGGAAATTGATGTCAGGATTCCTGTTTTCACCGGGTTGTAAGCGCCGAATCTGCCGACGGTTTCGTCCCCTGCCTTGACTGCTTCAGGTGTTACGTATTTCGTCACCTTGACGTTGTCGCGCATCACAACGATTTTCAGTTCTTTTTCAGGGTGTTCCCTGACCGTGTTGACAATATCCGTCCACGATCTCATGTTCTCCCCGTTGATCGTTTGAATGCGGTCTCCTTCCTGGAGTCCCGCTTCCGCCGCCCGTCCGTTGTCTATCAACTTGCCGAGCACCGGCTCGTCAGACGGCACTCCCTGCATCAGGCCGAGCATTACGAGAATGACATAAGCCAAAATAAAGTTCATGATCGGGCCGGCCGCAATCGCCTTTATACGCTGCCAAACCGTTTTTGAATGGAATTGGCGGTTGTAAGGAGCGATCTGGACTTCTTCCCCGTCTACGATGAAAAAGGACGTTTCACTGACAGAAAAGGATGAGAGATGATCTTCATTGCCGTGCTCATAGCCCGTAATCCTCATCTGATGCTCCAGGTCAGCCTGCTCCACTTCGATGACCAATGCGTCAGGATACTTTTCTTTTTGGTTGATAATGATCTTTTCGACTTTGTTTTCGCTGTCGAACAACAGCCCGACCGTATAACCGGGCTTCACTTCAATCATCTCAGGATCTTCGCCGGCCATTCTAACAAAGCCGCCGATCGGAAGAAGCCTGATCGTATAAACGGTCTCATTTTTCTTAAACGAAAAGATTTTCGGACCGAAGCCGATTGCAAACTCCCGGCACAGTATTCCGGCTCTTTGAGCAAGGATGAGATGACCAAGCTCATGGAAAAATACGAGCGTTCCAAAAATAAGAATAAACGCGATCACAGTATTCACGAACATACCACCTTATGTGAGTAATGTTTGGACAAACTTTCTGGCGTCTTTGTCCACTTCACGGATCTCTTGAAGGCTCGGCTTTGCGATCACCTGATGGCGTTCCAAAGCTTTTTCAATAATGTCTTCAATCCCGAGAAAGGAAATCCTGCCCGAAAGAAATGCCGCAACGGCTTCCTCGTTGGCCGCGTTTAAAACAGTCGGCATTGTACCGCCTATTTTACCTGATTCATAAGCGAATTGTAAGCAGCGGAACCTTTCAAAATCAGCTTGGGCAAAATTCAGCTGTCCGACTTGCCAGAGTTCGAGTGATTTGGCTTCATCAAACGGCAGGCGTTCCGGATAGCTGAGCGCATATTGAATCGGCACTCTCATATCAGGTGTGCCAAGCTGGGCGATGACGCTTCGGTCGTGGAATTCCACCATTGAATGAATGATGCTTTCTTTGTGAAGGAGGACATCGATCCGGTCATAAGGCAGATCAAACAGCCAGTGCGCTTCAATGACCTCGAGCCCTTTATTCATCATTGTAGCCGAATCGATCGTGATTTTTGCACCCATCGACCAATTTGGATGATTGAGGGCTTCTTCCACTGTGACGCCTTCAAGTTCCTGCCTTGTTCTGTCCCTGAAGCTGCCGCCTGAAGCCGTGACGATCAGCCGTTTAATATGCTTCGGATTTTCCCCCTGGAGCGCCTGAAAAATCGCAGAATGCTCGCTGTCGACTGGCAAGAGCGGGACATCGTATGTTTGGGCGTGTTCTTTCACTATATGACCGGCTGTCACGAGAGTTTCCTTATTTGCAAGCGCGACTGTTTTTTTATGCTCCATCGCCTTTAAAGTCGGCAGAAGACCGACGCTGCCGACGAGAGCATTGACAATGACATCCGCTTCCGGACTAACGGCCGCTTCGATTAAAGATTCCTCCCCGATCCCTGTTTTAAAGGTGTAAGAAAAAGAATGCTGTTTTAATGCTTCATATGTATGCTCATCCCCTACAGATACATACTTCGGTTTAAATGTTTCAATGATTTCTGCCGCTTTTTCGGCGTTTTTTCCGAAAGACATGGCGGTCAGCTGAAACTTATCGTCATGCGCTTTGATCACATCAAGCGTCTGTTCTCCTATGGAGCCTGTCGCCCCCAATAGACATATGTTCTTCAAAATTGCCGCACCTCTGTTTCTTTCTAGCTATCAGTACCCTTTTCTATCATAGCCCGAACGGCTGAAAAAGAACAAGCAGGAAGTATAGAACCGGCATGACAAATAAAAAGCTGTCAAAGCGGTCCAGCATTCCGCCGTGTCCCGGAAGGATCCGGCCCGAGTCTTTCACTTTGTAGTGCCTTTTGAACGCAGACTCGGCCAAATCGCCGATCTGACCGACGATTGATAAAAGCACGGTAATGATCAGCACAAACAGATAAGCGTGCGGAAAACCTGTGGCAGCCTGATAAATCGCGGAAAAAACGACCGCTGTCAAAATTCCGCCCCAAAAGCCTTCAACCGTTTTGTTAGGGCTGATTTCAGGCCAGAGCTTCCGCTTTCCAAACGCCTTTCCGATAAAATAAGCGCCGGAATCCGTTGACCAGACGACGCCGATTGCAAAAAAGACATAGCTGAGTCCGATGTTTCTGATTTCAATAAAGTAATAAAACCCGAATCCGATATAAACTGCTGCCAGCGCCACGAATGCCGCTTCGTCAAAAGTAAACGAGTTTTTGCTGAGCACCGTGTATGCCAAAAGCAAAAGGACGGCCAAAAAGACGACCTCCCCTTTGGTTATGCCCAGCCCCGCGTCTTCCGCATATTGGCTTGGATACAGCAAAACCGCCAAAAGCAGCAGGCTGATGATACCCGGAGCGCTGATAAGCTTCAGGCCTTTCATTCTTAAAAGTTCAAATAGAGCGAGTATACCTATTGCATAAACTAGCAGGGTGAACGGCAGCTTGCCGAAAATCACGAGCGGCAGAAAAACCGCTGCCGCGATCACACCCGTCAATATTCTCTGTTTCATCTGCACCATCCTCTAAATTCCGCCAAACCTTCTCCCGCGACGCTGATATTCTCCGATAGCCTGAAGCAAGTGAACGTCTTTAAAATCAGGCCACAATACATCGGTAAATAAAAATTCGCTGTAGGCAAGCTGCCAAAGCATGAAGTTGCTCAGCCTGATCTCGCCGCTTGTGCGAATCAGCAAATCAGGGTCCTGCAAAGCTTCTGTCATTAAATAATCGGAAAATAGCTTTTCGTCGATTTCCTCGGTATTCAATGTGCCTTTTTTCGCTTCTTCGGCAATTCTCTTTGCGGCTCTGACGATTTCTGCACGTCCCCCGTAATTCAATGCAAAATTAAGAATAAGTCCGTCATTGTTCTCCGTATCACGGATGGCTTTTTCAACCGCGCGGATCGTGTGGGGCGGCAGTCCTTCCCTATCGCCTGTCAAGCGGACCCGGACATTTTCTTCGACCAGCTCCGGGAGATACGTTCCCAGGAACTCTTCAGGCAGCTTCATCAGAAAGTCAACCTCAAACTTAGGACGCTTCCAATTTTCCGTCGAAAAGGCATACAGCGTCAACGCTTTGACACCGAGCTCATTGGCAAGCTTTGTCGTCTGTCTGACTACCTTCATGCCTTCGTGATGACCCGCGATGCGGGGCATCGCCCGTTTCTTTGCCCAACGGCCGTTTCCGTCCATAATAATGGCGATATGTTCAGGAATTTCTCCTTTTAAAATATTTTCTTTTGTGTAACATTCCATGTTGGAAGCAGCTGAATGCTGATTCTTCCAATTTTTGAGTATATTGAGCATGAGAGTCCTCCATCACCCAAAAGGTTGCTTTCCTGTTATATCGTTCTTGATAACAACAGTATTAACAAAAAAACCCCCTGTAAACATGAGAGGGTCTTTTCACTATTATCTATTGTACAGAGTTTTTCATTAAACTTCCATGATTTCTTTCTCTTTATCTTTTGTGATCTCATCAATTTTTGACACATATTCATCTGTCAGCTTTTGTACGTCTTCCGTTGAAGAGCGCAATTCATCCTCAGTCATTTCACCATTTTTCTCTAGTTTTTTCAGATCGTCATTGGCATCGCGGCGGATGTTGCGAACCGCGACTTTAGCATCTTCCGAATATTTTTTCACGAGCTTGGCAAGCTCTTTTCTGCGCTCCTCAGTTAGAGGAGGGATCGTGATCCGGATGATGTTGCCGTCGTTTGATGGAGTTATGCCGAGGTCGGCTTTTTGAATCGCTTTTTCAATATCGCCGAGCGCTGTTTTGTCATACGGTGTGATGAGAAGCATGCGCGCTTCCGGAACCGTAATGGACGCGATCTGGTTTAAAGGCGTCTGCGCTCCGTAGTATTCAACTGTCACTTTGTCCAGCAAAGACGGATTTGCACGTCCTGCACGTACAGTCGCCAATTCGCGCTGATAAGCGCCTATCGCTTTTTCCATCCGTTCTTTTGTTTCATTCATCACTTGAGTTGACACGTTATTTCCCCCTTACGATTGTACCGATTTGTTCGCCTAAAACGGCTTTTTTAATATTTCCTTCTTCCATAATAGAAAAGACGATCAGCGGGATGTCGTTATCCATGCAAAGTGAAGAGGCGGTTGAATCCATGACGGCCAAACCGTCTTTTAACACATCGAGATAAGACAATTTTTCATATTTTACGGCTGTTTCGTCAGTTCGAGGATCGGCATTGTATACACCGTCGACATTATTTTTAGCCATTAAGATGACGTCGGCTTCGATTTCAGCCGCTCTGAGCGCTGCTGTCGTATCCGTTGAGAAGTATGGATTGCCTGTACCGGCAGCGAAGATGACGACGCGCTTCTTTTCAAGATGGCGAATCGCTTTTCTTCTTATGTATGGCTCAGCGACCTGCCGCATTTCGATGGATGTCTGAACTCTTGATTGAATGCCGAGCGTTTCAAGGCTGTCTTGCAGCGCAAGGGAATTCATGACCGTTGCAAGCATTCCCATGTAGTCCGCTGTTGCGCGGTCCATTCCGAGATCGCTGCCCGTTTTTCCGCGCCACAGGTTGCCGCCGCCGACGACGACCGCCACTTCAACATCAAGCTCGGCGATTTCTTTCACCTGTTTGGCGATGGACTGGATCACGGTCGGGTTGATGCCGTTTCCCTGTTCACCCGCAAGGGCTTCTCCGCTAAGCTTTAATACGATACGATTATACTTTGGTTTTTCCATATTAACCTCCAAGTGCATGCTTGCCGTTATTTATTATGCAAGAGAAAAAAAGGTTTGTAAACTGTTTTAAAAATAGGGACACAAATTGTGTCCCCTATTTTCTTTGAAAAGATCCTGCCATGTGTTTTAAGGCAAGCGGCTTTTCAATCTTATTTTTTCACTTGGTTCATAACTTCTTCAGCAAAGTTTTCTTGGCGTTTTTCGATACCTTCTCCAACTTCGTAGCGGACGAATGTTTCAACTGTTGCATTTTTCGCAGCAACGACCTGTTTCACTTTTTCATCCGGGTTTTTAACGAATGCTTGATCAAGCAGGCAGATTTCTTCGAAGTATTTGTTCAGGCGGCCTTCAACCATTTTTGCGACGATGTTTTCAGGCTTTCCTTCTTGAAGCGCCTGCTGAGTCAAGATTTCGCGCTCGCGGTTCGCTTCTTCTTCTGACACTTGGTCACGGGAAATGAAGCGAGGGTTTACAGCTGCAACGTGCATCGCGATGTCTCTTGCTGTTTCTTCGTCAGTTGTGCCGTTAAGGACAGTCAATACGCCGATTTTTCCGCCCATGTGCAGGTATGCGCCGAATGCAGCGTCATCGCCTTTTGTCAGGACAGTGAAGCGGCGAAGCGTGATTTTTTCTCCGATTTTAGCAACCGCGCTTGTGATGTATTCTTCTACAGTTGAACCGTTAGCCATTTTTTGAGCCATAGCAGCTTCAACGCTTTCAGGCTTTTCAGCAAGAATGTGGTCAGCAAGGTCGTTCAAAAGCTCTTTGAAGCCTTCGTTTTTCGCAACGAAGTCCGTTTCGGAGTTCACTTCAAGAATAACGCCTGTGTTGCCGTCGGTTTTGATCAAAGTCAAACCTTCAGCCGCGATGCGGTCAGCTTTTTTGGCAGCCTTTGCGATTCCTTTTTCTCTTAGAAGATCGATCGCTTTATCCATGTTGCCGTCAGTTTCAGTTAACGCTTTCTTGCAGTCCATCATGCCTGCGCCAGTTTTTTCACGAAGCTCTTTTACCATTTGTGCAGTAATTGCCATTTTTGATTTCCTCCTTATATATCAAACAAAATATGTAAGTGTTGATCTGGTGAAAAAAAAGGTGATAAAAGGCAGACCCCCTTATCACCTTTTGACCAGGTTAAGCAGTTGTTGTTTCAGTTGTTTCTGCTTCTTTCGCTTCTGTTTCAGCTACTTCTTCACCTTGTTTTGCTTCTAGGATGGCATCTGCCATTTTAGAAGTCAGCAATTTAACAGCGCGGATGGCGTCATCGTTCGCAGGGATGACAACATCGATTTCATCAGGATCACAGTTTGTGTCAACGATTCCGATGATCGGAATGTTCAGCTTGCGCGCTTCTGCAACCGCGATGCGCTCTTTGCGAGGATCGATGATGAACAGTGCGTCAGGAAGCTCTTTCATTTCTTTGATTCCGCCGAGGAATTTTTCAAGACGCTCTAATTCTTTTTTCAATTGAACGACTTCTTTTTTAGGAAGTACGTCAAATGTGCCGTTTTCCTGCATTTTTTCGATATCTTTAAGGCGTTTGATACGCTTTTGGATCGTTTCAAAGTTTGTTAACGTACCGCCAAGCCAACGTTGGTTGACATAGTACATTCCAGAACGTTCCGCTTCTTCTTTAACAGAGTCTTGAGCTTGCTTTTTCGTACCGACGAAAAGGATTTTTCCTCCGTCAGCTGCAAGGTTTTTCGTGAAGTTGTATGCTTCTTCAACTTTTTTGACTGTTTTTTGAAGATCGATGATGTAGATTCCGTTACGCTCCGTGAAGATGTAACGCTTCATTTTTGGGTTCCAGCGGCGCGTTTGGTGGCCGAAGTGAACACCAGCTTCAAGCAATTGCTTCATAGAAATGACTGACATGTGTTATTTCCTCCTAATATAATGGTTTTTTTCCTCCGCTTAGGTCATTTTTATGCAGGACTGCACGCGAGAACCGCACAGCACCGCTTGCATAAATCGTTAAGCGTGTGTAATTAACACCAAGAAATAATATAACATAAGCTTTCTCGACAATCAAGAATCGTTTTTCAGCTTTCCGCGAAATTTTAAGAAAAGCTCGATTTCTGTTTTCCCGCTTTTCAGCTGTCTTGCGATTTCCTCCGGAGAGAGCCCCTTTTCATATAATGCGAGAGCTTCTTCTTCATATGATACGGATTCCTGCTCTTTTTGATTGAGCTCATCCTCTTCCTGCTCCACCTCATTGATCATCGCTTCGATGTGAAGCGGCAGATCGCGCGATTCGTCCGCTTCCGAAAGGGCGGGGGTTTGAGCAGGAATGTCAGGCTGTGTTTGCACTCTTTGCGGCTCTTCTTCGGCATTCGCCCGAATCTCGCGAACGAGTTTTTCATTTTCGTCTTTTAGCTCCATCAAAAAAGCGGTCAATGTATTCTCGGTTTCTTCCAAAAGCTGTTTTTGCTCTTTCTCCGCCGCCTTAAAAGCGCTGAGCCTCGCATTCAGAATGATGACGAAATAAATCAATATACCGTGGAGCGTAAAGCTCACAAGCCATAATATTGTTGACATATTTTTCACTCGCTAACCATGAAATTTAATCAAAAAAAGACTTCCCTGTCGGACGCTTAAAAAATGCTGCCGGTTCCATGCCGGCAGCTTACATGTTATTGTACCACTTTATCCAGCAGATGCTTCAGTTTCAAAAGCGCTTTGGAGTGAATCTGTGAAATGCGGGAAGTCGACAAATTCAAAACCTGTCCGATTTCCGTCAGGGTCAGCTCTTCTTTATAGAATAAGCTGATCACGAGCTGTTCTTTTTCTGAAAGCTCGTTTATTTTTTCCGCAAGCTGGGAGATCAGTTCGTCTTTGAGCATTTTTTCTTCCGGCGTGCTCGTTTTGTCGTCCCTGATCATCACCTGGACGTTCTCCCCGTCTTCATGGTCGTGAAGCTTCTCATCAATTGAAAGGAGATTCGCAAAGAAACCTTCATTGATTGTGGTCACGACGTCTTGCTCGCTCATTCCCAGCTCAGCGGCGATTTCGCTCGGCGAAACATTTCTTAAGTAGCGCTGTTCGAGCTTTTCGATCGCAGCTTCCACTTTCTTCGTTTTTTCACGGGATGTTCTCGGAAGCCAGTCTTCTTTGCGAAGGCCATCGATAATAGCGCCTCTGATTCTGAAGGAAGCGTATGTATCAAACTTCAAATCCCTTCCCGGATCAAATTTTTCAAGGGCGTCATACAAACCCAGCATGCCAAGGCTGACCAAATCGTCTTTATGAACGGACTTGGGCAAGCCGACGGCTATCCGGCCGACATGATATGTCACAAGCGGCATATAGCGGCGGATTAAATCATCGCCTGCCTGAGGATCTTTCCATTCTTTCCACCGCGACCAAAGCATCTGATCTTCATAGTTCAAGGATTGCATCTTTATCCCCCTATATTGCATATTAAATCGTCGTTACACCTTGTTTAACTGTCCGGATGACAAGTTCGGCTGACTGCGGATCGAACTCGATCGTTCTTCCGCTGTTTCCGCCTGTATCCTCGCTTACAATCGGAATGTTTAAGAGAGATAGATGTTTTTTAATCGCAAGCACATTTCTTGGCCCGACTTTCATCAAATCATTTGTCATCTTAAATTTAAACATTTCGGCTCCTCCGGCCATTTTCGCTTTCAAAGCGTATTTTCGGCATCCGGCTTCAAGCAGCATCTTGACCGTCGCTTCGACAGCTGTGTCCGCGTACTTTGCCACATTGATGTCCGGTGTCTTGGATAAGGAAGAGTCGGGAAGCATGACGTGGACGAGACCGGCCGTCTTCGCTTCCAAATCATAGAGCACGAGTCCGACGCACGAACCGAGACCCGATGTCCTGATCTTGTCGGGAGTGCGGACTATTTTCACATCGGCAATTCCCACTCTGATAATCGATGTTTCTTTTTCTAAGATTTTCATAGAGCTGCACCCAATGCATGAAAGAGCTTTTCAAAAGAATCATAGTCCGGCAGAAGGAACAAATGCGCTTTTACTTTCCGGTTGTGCTCCTCGTCAAAAATGGAGTTGTCGATCACGATAACCTGGTCTCCAACTTGGCTGAGCTCGATCAGCCCTTCGCTGATGACGGCTCCGAACATATCAAGCGTCAGTTCAGGGACGCTCGGGTACATTTGCCGGTTTGTCAAATCAGCGAGAGCGGTCAAATAAGATCCCGCCATAATATTCCCGAGTTCGTGCAGGGCGGAGGCTCCGATATCATTCGGCGTCATGCTGTCAATCTCGAATTCCGGATTGCCGACAAGCTCCCTGATCAGCTGCTCGGCCTCTGAAAAAGGCATGATCACGAACATAGAACCGGGAAAATCCCCTTCCATGCGCAAAAAGATGCTTGCGACAGGAAGGTCTGCACCGCCGAATAGGTTGACAAGCTCATCAAACGACATCAGCTTGACAAACGGCACTTCCATTTCGATTTTCCTGTTCAGCAATAGAGCCAGGGCAGAAGCGGAATGACCCGCTCCGATATTCCCGACTTCCCGCAATATATCAAGATGCTCTTCTCTAATTCCGTTAAATACGCTCATCATAGGCTCCTTATTTCTTCACATTTTCAGAAGCGGCGGCAAGGCTCGACTTCCGGTTTAAAACAGCTTCAGAGTCAATCAGATTGAGAAGTCTGGACCCTTGCTTGACGATGCCTTTAATCCATTGCCTGCCGTCTTTTCCTACCGTTTCGGGAGCCGATTCAATTTCCTCTTCCTCGACAGTGATGACATCGTTCGCCTCGTCCACCACCCAGCCGACTTCAATGTCCTGATGGGTGATGATGATGATTCTCGTTTCATCTGTAATTGTATCTCCAGGCGCTTCAATCCGCTTTCTTAAATCGATGACAGGCGTGACAACACCTCTCAAATTAATGACGCCGCAAATATACGGTTCCACTCCCGGCACCCTTGTTGGCTGCTGCCATTTTTCAATGGACATCACTTCGGATACAGAGATGGCATACTCTTTATGATTTACTTTGAACACAATCATTTTTTCACCGGTGGTATTCTGTGTGGTCAAGAGGATCGCTCTCCTTTCGCTTTCTATTTGATAAGGGCGTTGCAGTCGATGATCAGGGCTACTTGTCCGTCTCCCAAAATCGTTGCGCCGGAAATGGCAAAGACGTTTGTTAAATAATCGCCGAGTGATTTTAGTACGACTTCCTGCTGGCCGATAAAGGAGTCGACAACAAATGCCGTCAGCTTGTCTCCTTTTTTCACGACGATGGCGTGAAGCTGATCAAGATCATCCGAAGAATCCTCAACATTAAACTGTTCTTTCAGGTAAACCACCGGTACGATATGGCCCCTGAAATCGATCACTTCGCGGTCGTGCGTCTGAAGAATATCTTTCTTATCGATGACAGCCGTTTCTATAATAGAAGAAATCGGTATCGCAAACGTTTCGTTTTCAAGTTTGACTAGCAGCACGGATATGATCGACAGTGTAAGCGGAAGCTGAATGGAGAAAAGCGAACCTTCGCCTTCGCTCGACCTGATGCTGACAGAACCGCCCAAAGATTCCAGCTTGCTTTTGACAACGTCCAAGCCGACCCCGCGTCCTGAAATATCCGAGATTTGATCTGCGGTTGAGAATCCCGGTGCAAAAATGAGTGCGTCGATTTCATGATCTTCGATCGTTTCGGCGTCACGTTCGGTAATGACGTTGCGTTCAAGCGCTTTTTCAAGCACCTTTTTGCGGTTGATGCCGGCTCCGTCATCCTCGACCTCGATAAAGACGTGGTTCCCGCTGTGATATGCTTTCAGACGGACTTGACCCGTTTCAGGCTTACCATTTTTCACCCTGACTTCAGGCGCCTCGATCCCGTGATCAAGGCTGTTTCTCAAGAGGTGGACAAGCGGGTCGCCGATCTCATCTATTACCGTTCTGTCAAGCTCGGTTTCCGCCCCGAAAATCGACAGCTCGATCTTTTTATTTAATTCTTTTGTCAGCTGGCGGACCATGCGCGGGAAGCGGTTGAACACCGTTTCTACCGGAACCATTCTCATGTTGAGGATGATCGATTGCAGGTCGCCTGAAATTCTTGTCATCCGTTCGACGGTATCTGTTAATTCGCCGTGTTCAAGCTCTTTGGCGATCTGCTCTAAGCGCCCTCTGTCAATGACCAACTCCTCAAACAGGTTCATTAATGAATCGAGGCGGTCGATGTTGACGCGGATCGTCTTCGTTCCGCCGCCTGCTGCAGGTTTCGCCGCTTCTTTTTTGCCGTCCGGCTGCTTAGCCGGGGTTTTCTCCGCGTCTTTCGGTGCCGTTTCTTTTTCAGGCGCTGCAGGCGCGGCTTCTTCCTGTGCCGAAAAATCGTTTTTCAGCTCGGTTACTTCAATTTTTTCGATTTCAGATACGCCGTTGATTTTGTTGAAAATCTCTTCTTCCCCGTGTTTGCTTAAAAAGCACACGACGAATTCGGAATCAAAATCTTCCGACTCGAGAACTTCCGTTTCCGGAATCGTTTTGACGACTTCGCCGATTTCGTTCAGCTGTTCAAATACCATGTACACCCGAACTCCCTTCAACAGGCAGTCCTCTTTCAACGCAACATTGATTTCGTAACATTTAAAGCCTTGTTCCTCAGCTTCGGCGATGACCGTCCGCTGAAATTCGTCATAGGCCCATTTCGTTTCAGACGACGCCGTTTCAGGCGCTTCTGCCGATGCGGCCGCCTCCTTGTTTGCGCCTGTCACATCAAGCTTGGCGCAGACTTCTGAAACGTCTCTTTTGCCGTCGCCCCCTTCAATGATCGAAAGGACAATCGCTTCAAGGTCATCGAGCGCTTCAAACATGATGTCCATCCACTCTGACGTAATGGTCATTTCTTCATTTCGGATCGCGTCCAGCACGTTTTCCAGACTGTGCGTTAAATGAGCCATATCTTCATAGCCCATCGTAGCGCTCATCCCTTTCAAGGTATGAGCCGCTCTGAAAATATCATGGACAAGCTGCAGGTCTGTCGGATTTTTTTCGAGTTCGAGCAATTTTTCGTTACAGGTTTGCAAATGTTCTCTGCTTTCTTCAATAAAGACGTCTAAATATTGATTCATATCCATATGAGTCACGCCCTCTCTTTTTTCATATACGTCATAATGGCTGCGGCAATCTCATCAACATGCTTGATGTCGTTTGCAAGCCCGTTGTTAATGACCGATTTCGGCATTCCGAAAACGACGGACGACTCGGCTGCTTCGGCGATCACCGTTCCGCTTCCATGTTTCAAAAGGCCTTTTACGCCTTCTGTTCCGTCGCTTCCCATCCCCGTCATAATGACGGCGATTTTTTCAAACTCCCGAAGTGAGGCCAGGGAATGGAACAAATAGTCAACAGAAGGCTTGTGACGGCTCTCTGTGTCGCGGTCATCGAGCGTGATCACCAATTCGCCCTTTTCAAGGCCGACTGCCATGTTTTTCCCTCCGGGGGCAATGTAAACCCAGCCGTCTTTCGCTCTCTCACCGTTTTCAGCCTCCTTCACGGTTACTTCTGAGAGGTGGTTCAGCCTGTTCGCTAATGAGGCTGTAAACCCCTTTGGCATGTGCTGAACGACAAAAACAGGCGCCTTCAACGTTTTGGGAAGCTTGGGAAGCACTCTTTGCAGCGCTCTCGGTCCCCCTGTCGATGTACCGATGCAGATGAGCTGTTTTCCAGCCCGAACACGGACTGAATCGCTGCCGCTCACCGGCGGCCGCTTTGCCGTCTCGATGGCGGGTTTTGAAATTGGAACAGGCCGGCCTTTCAGTTTCACCCGCCCTGCTGTCAACACTTTCTCAATCAGCATGTCTCTTACTTTATATAAATCAATTGAAATTGAACCCGACGGCTTTGCGACGAAATCGATCGCCCCCAGCTCAAGACATTCGATCGTGATATCAGCCCCCTGCTGCGTCAGACTCGATACCATGACAACCGGAAGCGGATCGCTCGCCATGATCCTTTTCAATGTTTCTTTTCCGTTCATCACAGGCATTTCAATATCCAATGTGATCACATCCGGGCGGAGCTCCTTGATTTTTTGGAGCGCTTCCTCGCCGTTTCTTGCCGTTCCTGCTACAGCAATCTCGTGATTGGATGTTAAAAACTTGGTGATCATGTTTCTCATAAAAGCAGAGTCGTCAACGACAAGAACACGAATCATAATGTATTGCCCCTCCTCAGGAATGAAGATAATTTATCGATAAAGGACCGGTTTTCGCCTATTTCCGTTCTGCCGTTATCAAGCAGCGATTCTGCCAGCAGGTAAACCGCCCTGCTCGGCTTGGAACGCGGGTTCTTCATCAGAAACGGCTGCTGCTCCACAACGGCTCTTGGTACCAGGGGATCCTCAGGAATCGGCCCTGCATATGCAAGCTTTTGCTGTAAAAAAGCGTTTACCGTGTTGGAAAGGCGGAGAAAGGCGGAAATTCCGTCTTTTTGGGTTGTACAGCGATTGACAGCGACTTTCAGCTGAAGATCGCGTCCCGTTAATGCCAAATGCTTGATCGCGCTGTAAGCGTCCATAATGGATGTCGGCTCCGGCGTGGTGACGACCAGAATTTCATCCGCTGACAGGACGAATGGCAGCTGATCTTTTGACAGCCCCGCTCCCATATCAAATATGACATAATCGAAGCTTATCAAAGCCCGCGTTAATTCTTTCAGAAAGAACGCCCAGTTTTCCCCGTTCAATTCGAACATCGCATCCAGTCCCGTTCCGCCCGAAATGTATTGAAGGCCACGCGGACCGGCTGACAAGGCGCGCTCAAACGGTATTTTTTGCTGAAGGAGATCCATCACGGTGCAGAGCGATTGCCGGCCGATCAAAATATCGATGTTCCCCATTCCGACATCTAGATCGATCAACAGCACGCTCTTTCCTTTTTCTAAGAAGGCGAGAGCCGTATTCAGCGATATATTCGACTTCCCGACGCCTCCTTTTCCACTCATAACAGCGAGCGTTTTCGCTTTTGGATGAGCGACAGGGGCGGGCGGTTCGGCGAAGCGCTGCCCCATCCGCCTTCGTAAGCTTTCTGCCTGATCCATGTTCAACACCCCGTAAGCAGTCTGACAAATGATGCATTTGACAAGTAGCGGATATCTTCCGGAACATTTTGTCCGTTTGTCATATAGCCGAGGCCGATTCTCGATTCGGCGAGCAGATTCATGACGCTTCCCAATGAATCGGTTTCATCCACTTTTGTGAATATCAACTGATCGATCGGAATGCTTGAGAACTGCTTAATGAGCTCCTTCATATCCTCGTACTTGCTCGTCGCGGACATGACGAGAAACGCCTGTATCTTACGCTCAAACGGAATGATTTCCTTCAGCTCCCTGACATATTGCCCGTCTTTGAAATTCCGGCCCGCCGTATCGATGAAGACGTGGTCAAAATCGGCGAACTTTTGCTGGGCCGCTTTAAATTCTTCTTTCGTATAGCACACCTCGAGCGGCGCATTCAGAAGCTCGGCATATGTCCTGAGCTGTTCAACCGCTGCAATCCGGTACGTATCCGTCGTGATAAAAGCGATTTTTTTCTGCTTTTCCAGCACGGAAGAAGCGGCAAGCTTTGCCAATGTCGTCGTTTTGCCGACTCCGGTCGATCCGAAGAGCACGACATATTGGGAATGAATCGCCACGTCCTGTTCCCGATTATCGGGAAGAAGATCGGCCAAAGCATCTGTTAAGTGGGCCAGCGCCTTTTCATCCGTCCATTCTTCGCCGTTTTTTAAAGAAGTGCTGATCAACCGGCCGAGCGCTTTCGTACGGATGGCCGGCGATACCCCTTGCTTTGCCAGAAGCTGGTCCGCCTTTTTCAGCGGCTCAGGCAGCACATCAACAGGCTGCTCATGATGCCGCATTTCCAGCAGTTCTTTCAGCTCTTTCACTTGGCTTGCCAAATCGAGGTGGTCCGGCTGCGGGACAGGCGAAGGGCTTTGTTCACGTAAAACTGGCTTTTGCCGCTCCGGTTTCCTCGCGTCGGAAAAGTCCTGGTCGACAACCGCAATCACTTCAACCCCGGCTTTTTTCACAAAGCCGAGAAATTTTCTCGTATGAATTTTTTTAGAATTCAAGATTACGGCGTCATTCCCGAGCTCTTGTATAATTTGCTTTGTGGCTTCCTGCATAGAACCAGCTACAAATTTTTTAATTTTCATTGAATATCCACCACTCCGATGCTTTGAACTTCTACATTGGCTTCCAGTTCGTTATAAGAAAGAACCGGCAGATCAGGGAAATAGCGCTCTAACAGCTGTTTGACATACATTCTGACAGGCGGTGAACATAGAAGGATCGGCACTTCCTGCCTTAATGAGAGCTGTTCGATTTCTCTTGCTACAGATTGAATGATATTTTCGGATAATGCAGGTTCAAGAGATAAAAAGTTGCCGTGTTCAGTCTGCTGAATTCCTTCCGCCACGGCCTTTTCGACACGGCCCGAACACGTCACCACTTTCAGCGTCTCATTTTCCTTCGCATATTGGGCGGTGATCTGCTTGGCAAGCGCCTGTCTTACATACTCGGTCAGCATATCTGAATCCGTCGTCAGCTTTCCGTAGTCGGCCAGTGTTTCAAAGATTGTCACCAAGTTCCTGATCGATACTTTTTCTTTCAGAAGTTTGGCCAGCACTTTCTGAATATCACCGACAGACAGCGGATTCGGCGAGACCTCTTCGACCAGTACAGGATAAGATTCTTTCAAGTGGTCGATCAGCTGTTTTGTTTCCTGTCTTCCGATCAGCTCATGGGCGTGCTTTTTCACCTGCTCTGTAATGTGGGTCGACACGACTGAAGCCGGATCGACAACCGTATATCCGAGCATTTCGGCCTGATCTTTCTGAGATTCCGGTATCCATTTTGCCGGGAGGCCGAAGGACGGTTCGATCGTGTCAATTCCTTCGATCTGATCGTCTTCGCCTGTCGGAGACATCGCCAAAAAGTGATCGAGGAGAAGCTCGCCTTTTGCGACTTCGTTTCCTTTAATTTTGAGCCTGTACTCGTTCGGCTGAAGAGCGATGTTATCCCTGATTCTGACGACCGGAATGACGAGACCGAGTTCAAGCGCAAGCTGACGCCTGATCATGACGATTCTGTCTAAAAGGTCGCCGCCTTGATTTGCATCTGCAAGCGGAATCAATCCGTAGCCGAATTCAAATTCGATCGGATCAATATCGAGCAGATGAACGACGCTTTCGGGACTTTTTAATTCGTCCACTTCAGCTTCTTCCTCAAGGATATCCTCCACTTTTTCCTTCTCTTCACCGGCTTTGGAGAGCGTATAGCCGCCGATGGCGAGAAGAAGAGCCAGAGGACCTGTCAGGAGAATGCCGATCGGTGTGAAAATCCCGAGCAGCAAAATCGTTCCCGCCGTCACATACAAAAGCTTTGGATAAGCAAACAGCTGGCCTGTAATATCGTGTCCGAGGTTCCCGTCCGACGCTGCTCTTGTGACGACGATACCCGTCGCCGTTGAGATCAAGAGCGCAGGCAGCTGAGATACGATCCCGTCGCCTACAGACAAGAGCGTAAAGTGTGAAGCGGCTTCCTGAATGCTCATTTGTTTTTGCAGCATGCCGATGACAATTCCGAAAAGGACGTTAATGAGGACGATGATGATCCCTGCGATCGCATCCCCTTTCACGAATTTGCTCGCACCGTCCATCGCGCCGTAGAAGTCGGCTTCACGGGCCACTTTCTCACGGCGCACTTTCGCTTCCTGTTCGGTCACCATTCCGGCGTTCAAATCGGCATCAATGCTCATCTGTTTCCCCGGCATGGCGTCGAGCGTGAATCTGGCAGCAACTTCAGAAACCCGTTCCGCCCCTTTCGTGATGACGATAAATTGGATAATGATCAAAATGATAAAGACAACGAGACCGACCAAAACGTTTCCGCCGACAACGAAAGACCCGAACGTCTCGACTACTTTTCCCGCATCTCCGTTGGACAGAATCGAACGTGTCGTCGATACATTCAGCCCGAGGCGGAACAGCGTCAAGAGGAGCAGCAAAGAAGGAAATATCGAAAATTGCAGCGGTTCTTGCATGTTCATTGTGGTGAGAAGCACGATTAACGCAAGAGAAATATTCACGATAATTAAAACGCTCAACAACCATGGTGGAAAGGGTATGATAAGCATTGCCACAATGAGGACAACGCCTGATAAAACTGATAAATCTCTTGCTGACATGCTGTTTCTCTCCTTTTAAAACTGAAAAATTCACTAGATTTTTTGCTTTGTTTTGTAAACATACGCCAGGATTTCGGCTACGGCCTTAAAGAATTCTTCCGGAACGGCCTGATCGATCTCAACCTGGTCATAAAGCGCCCTCGCCAAAGGTCTGTTCTCGACTGTCATGACATCGTGTTCTTTGGCGATCTGCCTGATTTTCAGAGCCATCAGATCGACCCCTTTTGCGATGATAAACGGCGCATCCATTTTGTTTTCGTCATATTTCAGCGCGACGGCGTAATGGGTCGGGTTTGTTATGATGACATCCGCTTTTGGCACATCCTGCATCATGCGGCGCATCGCCATTTCCTTTTGCTTCTGCTTGATCTTCGACTTAATCAGAGGATCGCCTTCGGTTTTTTTGTATTCGTCTTTAATGTCCTGTTTTGACATGCGAATATTTTTTTCATAATCAAATTTTTGATAGAGGTAATCGAGCACCGCGAGAAAAATCAGGGCGACTGCAGCGGAAACCCCCATTAAAAAGGTGAGCCAGCCGACATATGACAAAGCCTCGCCCGCGGACAGCGCCGGGATTCTGAGAATTTTGTCAAAGTTCAGCCATAGAACGGCGAATGTCACGCCGCCGACAATCACGATTTTTAAAATCGATTTAAGCAGTTCAACGATCGCTCTGATGCTGTAAATCCGCTTGAATCCTTTAAGCGGGTCAAGCTTTTTCAAATCAGGCTTGATCGCTTCAGGGGAAAATAAAAACCCGACTTGCATATAGTTGCTCAAGACCCCGGAGACGACGGCTGTCAGCAAAAGCGGTGCCATAATGAAGCCCGATTCAAGCACAAGACTTTGAAACAGGCCGGGAATATTGGCGACTGACACCTTCATCGTGATCAACTCTTTGTAATACTTTTCGATCAGTGCGAGCAGGCGGTCTCTCATAAAAGGTCCGACGAATAAAAACGCTAAAAACACGATAAGAAGCGTAACCGCTGTATTGACATCTGCGCTTTTGGCAACCTGTCCTTTTTTTCTGCTTTCCCGCCGTTTTTTCGGCGTCGCTTTTTCCGTTTTTTCACCTGCGAAAAATTGCAAATCCAACGTCAGCTTCATCATGCCACCCCAAGCAAAGTTAATAGATCTCTCATTGTCCGAATGGCAAATTCGAAGACGTGCTGCATCATGCTGAACATAACGGCCATGCAGATGATGAGCATGATAAAGGTGATTGCGATTTTCAAAGGAAGCCCGACGACAAACACGTTGAGCTGCGGCACCGTTCTCGCCACAATCCCCAATGCCAGATCGACTAAAAACAAACAAGCCACAACAGGCGCAGACAATTGAAATGCTGTTATAAACATCGTGTTGAAGCTCTTTGCAATAAACTCGGCAAATCCTTCGCTTCCAAACGACAGCGCCATCTTATCGACCGGGATGTATTGATAGCTGTAATAAATCCCGTCAAGCAGGAGATGATGCGCATTCAGGCTCAGCATGAGGAGCAGCGCCAACGTATATAAAAACTGGCCGACAAGCGGGCTTTGCGCTCCTGTCTGGGGATCGATCACATTCGCCACCGCAAATCCCATTTGAAAATCGATGAATGATCCGGCGATTTGAACGGCCGAGATCATCATGTAGGCGATCAGCCCAAGCAGAAGCCCGATCAGCGCTTCCTTCATGGCCAACATCATGTAAACTCCGTCAACATCAAGCTGAGGAGGCTTTTCAATCGCCTGAAAACTGACGAGCGCAAGAAAAAATGCAAAACCTATTTTATGAACGGCAGGAATTGACCGATAAGAAAATAGAGGCACCGTTACATAGAATGCTGTGATTCTGACAAATACAAGTAAAAAGGCTGGAAATGATTCAATTATTGACATGTTAAAACTACCCTGCAAAACGGTTTAAATTAGAGAACAGCTCAGTCGCGAATGATAAAATCGTCGACAGCATCCACGGGCCGAAAATGACGAGCCCGACCAAAACGGCGACGATTTTCGGAATGAATGCAAGAGTCTGTTCCTGTATTTGGGTGGTTGCCTGAAAAACGCTGACGATCAGCCCGACGAGAAGAGCGAGCGCCAAAAGCGGCCCGCTGATAAGCAATGTAACGTATACAGCCCTTTCAGCCATCGATATAACAAATTCTGAATTCATGTATTAGCACCTACTCTAAAAGCTTTGCAGCAAAGATTTAACGATTAAATACCAGCCATCTACAAGCACAAACAGCAAAATCTTAAACGGCAGTGAAATCATGACCGGCGGAAGCATCATCATCCCCATCGACATCAAAACACTTGCCACAACCATATCGATAATCAGAAACGGTATAAATATCATAAATCCCATTTGAAACGCGGTTTTCAATTCCGAGATGACAAACGCGGGAACCATCGTTGAAAGCGGAATATCTTTAATGGATTCAGGCGTCTCCATCTTTGCGTAATTCATAAATAAAGCCAGATCCTTCTGTCTTGTATGCTTGCTCATAAAGGTTTTGATCGGGGTTTCCGCTTTTGTGTAAGCTTCATCCAAGGTGATTTTATTGTTCATTAATGGCGTCAGCGCTTCTTTATTAATCTCGGAAAAAGTCGGCCCCATAATGAAAAATGTCAGAAACAGTGCAAGTCCGATCAGCACCTGGTTTGGGGGCATTGACTGTGTTGCCAGCGATGTCCGGACAAAGGACAATACGATGACAACCCTTGTGAAACACGTCATCAGGATCAAGATCCCCGGAGCGATCGAAAATACTGTCAAAAGCAGCAAGAGCCGGACGCTGGCGCTGACGTTTGCCGCATCGCTTGAATTAAATAAATCCATAAACTCATTCATGTTGATTTTGGCCTTTCTTTCTGCCTTCTGCGCGATTTTGTTTCAGTTCCGCGAGCTGTGCTTTTAACGACTCGGAAAAAGATGCCGTGCCGCTTTGCTTTTGCACGCCTGGAACTTTGACTTGATCCATCCATTTCTGCCATTCAATCTTGCTGTTCATCGCAGCTTCATGCTGCGTGAGAATTTCTTTATATTCCCTTTCATCATCGATCTCTTTCAGCAGCTGGATATTATCGCCGACACCGACGACCAGCACCCTGTTCCCTACTTTAATCAGCTGTACGGACTTGTTTTGCCCGAGCGAAGTTCCGCCGATGTTTTCGACATACTGGAAGGGTTTTAACAGGCGGTTGCGTTTATTCATGAATTTGACCAAAGCGTAGATCAGAAAAATGACGAACAGTAACGCGCCGATCATTTTCACAAAATCAAATATGGAAACGGAAGGAGACGGGGGTTCGGCCTCCGCCTCTTCCTTAAGAGAACTTTTTTCCTCGGTTTTGTCTTTGTCTTTTGCTTTTTCTTTCTCTTTGCCCGCACCTTTTTGCTCAAACAGATGGTCAACGGTCTGATCCCCCGATTCCTCTGCGAGAGCCGGAGCGTACGGCAGCACGAGAAAGGCAAATAGACAAAGGCCGGCTATGAAAATAAGAGGTTTCTTAAACAAGTTGTACACCCTTTAGCTTAGCGTTTTATTGATCGCTTCCATGACGCGGTCAGCCTGGAACGGTTTGACGATAAAGTCTTTCGCTCCCGCCTGAATAGCGTCGATAACCATCGATTGCTGGCCCATTGCCGAACACATGATGATTTTTGCCTGCGGATCGATTTCCTTGATTTCTTTAAGAGCCGTGATTCCGTCTTTTTCCGGCATCGTGATATCCATTGTGACAAGATCAGGTGAATGCTCTTTATATTTTTCAACAGCCTGCGCTCCGTCTTGCGCTTCTGCGACGACTTCAAAGCCGTTTTTCACTAAAATGTCTTTAATCATCATTCTCATAAATGCTGCATCATCAACTACTAAAATCTTGTAAGCCATTATTAATCTCTCCAATCAATCTGTTATTATCGTAATTTGCTGATTCGTTCCGCCTGACTTAAAATGTCTGTCACCCTGACGCCAAAGTTTTCATCGATGACGACGACTTCGCCTTTGGCAACGACGCGCTGGTTGACCAGGATGTCGACAGGCTCGCCTGCGAGTTTGTCAAGCTCAATGATACTGCCGGTTGACAGTTCAAGCACCTCTTTGACGCTGCGGTTTGTCCTCCCCAGCTCGACTGTGACGGACAAAGGAATATCCATGAGCATGTCAAGGTTTTGAAGGTGCGGCTGCGCGTCAGTCTGAGGGGCAAAGGATTGAAACTCTGCCGGTGCCACCTGCACAGGCTCTGAAACTTTTGCCGTCCCTTGCCGTTTAGGCGCAGGCTCCTGTCTTTGTGTCTGAGCAGGTGCCGGACTCGGACTAGGCGCCGGGTTTTCCTGTACGGGCGGCTGCTTTACCTCTTCAGTCTGCACAGGCTCTTCTCCGCCGTCCTGATTCGTTAATTCATCGATCAGGTCTTTTGCAAAGGTCAGCGGATAAAGCTGCATAATATGCGAATCGATCAGTTCTCCGACTTTCAGTCTGAAAGATACTTTGACGAGCGGGTCCTCTTTCGGAATTTGCTCTGTTCCTTCCCCTTCATTCACATCAAGGAGGTCAACTTCCGGCGGAGAAATATCAATCTTCTTGCTGAAGACGGTGGACATCGACGTCGCTGCGGAACCCATCATTTGGTTCATCGCTTCCTGAACGGCGCTTAGATGAATTTCGCCAAGCGACGGATCTGCGTTCGTCCCGTCTCCACCCATCATCAAATCAGCGATGATCGCGGCATCTTCCTGCTTGATGACGAGAAGATTGTTTCCTGAAAAACCTTCCGTATAGCTCACACCGATTGAAACATACGGGTGCGGGAACTCATCATTTAAATGGCTTTTTTCAATCACCGAAACAGTCGGTGTTGTAATTTCGACTTTTTGATTCAATAAAGTGGACAAAGCTGTTGCAGAGCTCCCAAAGGAAATGTTTCCGATTTCCCCGATCGTATCCTGTTCCATCAGGGACAACCCTGATTCCGGCTGCTCTTGAGCCGTATCATCGCCGCCTTTAAGCAGCGCATCAATTTCATCCTGTGATAACCTATTGTTATTCTCCATATTCTTCACCTCTTATGTCGTGATCTAGAATTTGAATCGCAGTCTTTCGATTCATTCGGCCGGCTTGTGCTAGAAATTTCGGTTTATCTCCGACCAAAACAGTAAGAGGTTCTGCTACTGATTTGTCCAAAGTGATACAATCTCCAATTTCTAAATTTAAAAACTCTTCAATGGTTAATTCCGATGATCCGAGTTCTGCGACAATTGGAATTCGCGCCGTCATAATCCGCTTTTCTATCGACTTTGTTTCCTCCGGTTTTGGTTCAATTCTGTCTGATTGCATCCAGTAGTGAACGGAAAGCTTAGGAATGATCGGTTCCAGGACGACGTGCGGGATGCACAGGTTGATAACCCCGCTGATGTCTCCTATTTGCGTGTTCAGCGAAATGACAACGACCGTCTCATTCGGCGATACCATTTGCACAAACTGCGGATTCACTTCAAAATCGGACATTTCCGGCTCGATTTCCGTGATGGATTCCCACGCATCTTTATAATTCGAGAGGCAGCTTTCAAATAAATTGGACATGATTTTCGTCTCAATTTCCGTCATGCTGTCAATTTTGTTGTGGCTCGAACCGATCCCGCCCATCACCCGGTCCATCATCGTATAGGCGATGGTCGGGTTGATCTCCATCATGATTCTTCCTTCAAGAGGGCGAACCTCAAACAGATTGAGGATCGTCATATTCGGAATGGATCTGATGAATTCCTCATAAGGAACCTGATCAACCGAGCTGACCGAGATCTGGATATAGGTTCTCAGCTGAGCCGAGAAATAAGTCGTTAGCAGCCTTGCAAAGTTATCATGAATCCTTGTCAAGCTGCGGATCTGATCCTTTGAAAAGCGGAGCGCCCGTTTAAAATCATAGACTTTTACTTTTTTAACGGACTCTTCTTTTTTCAGCTCGTCGGCGTCCATTTCACCGGTCGATATCGCTGAAAGCAGTGCATCGATTTCATTTTGGGAGAGTACTTCTCCTGCCATCTGTTTTCACCTCCATGGTTCTGTCATCTATGTTCCTACTGCAGATTAAAGGAGGTAATGTATACAGTTTTCACTTTTCCCTCTTTCATGTAGTTCGTGTTCAGCTTTTCTTTCAGCTGCTCTTTAAATTTTTCTTTTCCTTTTTGTCCTTCAAGATCATCTGCGTTCGTGTTTGCCAAAAGGGAGATGACTGAATCTTTAATTTGGAAATCCCGCTTTTCAAGCTCTTCTTTCGCTTCTTTCGAATCGGTTTCAAGCTTGATTGACAAACGGACCACATTGTCCGATTTCAAGTTTGTCGTGATTTCGGCGACTTCAACTGATGATTCGACCACTTCATCGATCGAAGGTTCTTTCGTTTGATCTTTTTCACTTGCGCTTCCCTTAATGACAAAGAACGCAGCGGTTCCTAACACAGCAATTGCCAGAATAATCGTCAGCATAATTCCTAGAAGTTTTTTATTCATTCAGATTCCTCAATTCTTTGGTCACAAGAAAGTATTTGGATTTTTTGATAGAATGACACGATTGTATCCACAACTGTATCTTCATCTTCTTTGACAACAAACTTTTTTCCGTTTGACAGCGTAATTGTCGTATCCGGAAAACATTCAATTTGCTCAATGAATAGCGCGTTCAGAATAAAAGGCTGTCCGTTTAATCGCGTAACTTTGATCATGTGTTATCAAGAG
Organism: Bacillus paralicheniformis; assembly: GCF_001042485.2. GTDB lineage: Bacteria > Bacillota > Bacilli > Bacillales > Bacillaceae > Bacillus > Bacillus paralicheniformis. The sequence goes on along the minus strand of NZ_LBMN02000035.1, from coordinate 101,517 downwards.
GCGCCTTTACGAGGGCGCCTCCTTCCCTCCTATCGCTTCAGATTGACGAGTTCCTGAAGAATTTCATCAGAGGTTGTAATGATTTTCGCATTGGACTGGAAACCGCGCTGCGCGATAATCATTTCGGAAAACTCTTCTGAAAGGTCGACGTTCGACATTTCAAGCGCACTCGTTTGAATCTTTCCTGAGCCGCCTTCTCCAGGCACAACGACTTGCGGAGCTCCAGAACTCAATGTTTCGCGGTAAAGGTTGTCCCCCGTTTTTGTTAAACCGGATGTATTGTTGAATGTCGCAAGCGAGATTTGGCCGGCGGGCTGGCTCTCGTTGTTTTTGTCGACATAAGTCACCGTTCCGTCAGGTCCGATGCTGAAGCTTTGCGCGTCTTGCGGAATATTGATTCTCCCGTTATCAGGCGTTAAGACGAACAGCCCGTCAGCAGTGACGAGATCACCTTCATCAGAGCGGTAGAAGTTCCCGGATCTTGTAAAGTACACTTCATAATCTCCGTCTCCCAATCCGACACGGAAATAGCCGTCTCCTGTAATAGTCATGTCTAGCTGGCGGCCTGTTGTTGAAGGCGCTGCGTTTGTGTGAATGATATCGATCGATCCGGTCGTCGCACCGAGCCCGACCTGCTGGCCGTTGACAGAGCCGCGGTTTGCAGTAGACGACGTCGCACCGGAAAGCTGCTGGCTGACAATATCTTTAAACGTAATCCGGCTTTTCTTATAGCCTGCCGTATTGACATTCGAAATGTTGTTTGCCACGACATCAAGCTTTGTCTGAAAGTTTTTCATGCCGCTGATTCCTGAGTATAGTGAACGTAACATAATTATTCCTCCCTGAATTATCTGTTTTTATTTGTCAGAATGACTGACCGCCGTCACATTCCACGGATTGACTTCGGTTCCATCGTCAAGGACAAGCAGATACTGTCCGTCTGAGCTTTTAACTGATTTGACGAGCGCTGTTTTTTCTTCGCTGTCTTCACCTTCATAGGTGACTTCTTTTCCGATCCAGCTGACATACATCGTCATCGGGTCCTGAAGTCCAACGAACGTCGACATCGTTGAGTTTAGATTCGTTAGTTGCTCAAGGCTTGAAAAGGTCGCCATTTGCGCAATGAATTCACGGTCTTCCATCGGGTTTAAGGGGTCTTGGTACTGCAGTTGTTTCATGAGCAGTTTCAAAAATTCATCCTTGCCAAGGTTGGAGCCGCTCCCTGCTTTCTCGGCTTTTTTTGCCTCGGATAAAAAATCGGGTGTCGTCGATTTCGTGTTTGTTGTTCCTAAAACAGTTCTTGTATCAATTGAAGTGTCAGACATTAGATCTCCTCCTCGCTGTCCTGTGATCGAGTCTCGATAAGATCATCCAAAAACTCCTGAAAACCCTCATTTTCCTGCTCTTTTTGCTGATCTTGCTTCGGCTGCTGCTGGTTTTTCTGTTCGTCCGCCAGCTGTCCGAAGGTCTGATCGCCGTTTTGAAGCGGTACACCGAAGCGGTCAATTTGTACAGACATGTTGGGCAGCGCCTGTTTAAGATGCGCGAGATTGTGTTCGAGCAGCTCTTTAGCCGACTGGGTCGATGCGATGATTTTGCTCGAAAACATCCCGTGCTGTTTGACGAGCTTGATCGTGATAAAGCCAAGATTTTCAGGATTCAGGCGGATCGTGAAACTGCCTGTCGATCTGCCGAACGGTGTATACTTCATCTGTTTCCATGAGCTGAGAATTTGTTCTGAAAAGCTTTTCGGCTGAGCGGAAGATTCCTCTGCCGCCGAAGTTTGGAGACCCTGGATCAGCACTGCGCCTGTCCGATGATTGGCCAGTACAGAGGATTGAATCGGCTGTTCCTTTTGGCCTTGCTTTCCTTCAGTTTGAATTTCCCTTCCGTTCAAAACAAAGGACAACGGCTTCTCAGAAAGAGAGACATCGGTTTTTTTGCTCATGAGCATTGCCTTTAGTTCGCTTTCCGCCATTTTCCACTCTTTTTGATCCGGTTCAGCGTTTGCGTTCATCATCTGCTCCATTACACTTTTCAAGCTTTTCAGCTCGGCGTTTGACATGGACAAAAGCTGCGACTCACCCGGATCTTTTGTGAAAAATTGGCGTTTAAGTTCATCAATCAGCCCTTCTGTTCCCGCCTTTGTCTGAAGAGCGGCGAGAAATTCCGGCGCTTGTTTCAATATTTCTGCGATTTGTGAAGTTTTGAGTGCCGGTTGATTTTCATTTACGATCACAGCGAGCAGCTGCTGAATCTGACCAAGAATTTGCAGGTCAGGCAGTTTCGGCTCTTCTGTCCCGCTTTCGTCAGCAGGCAAAGCTTCAATAGCATCAGCTGTTTTGCCTGATTGTCCAGGCAGAGCAGCATTTTCAAGCAGCTCTTTTATTTGCTGTAACAGCTGTTCTGCCAATGCGAGTTCATCCGGAGATGGATTCAGCTCTTCAACATGCTGGAGGGAATTCAACCAGTCTTCATTGAAGGAGCCGCCTTCATTATTTAAAAGCCATTGCTTCAGTTCATGCAAAAGCCCTTCCAATGACGTGTCCTGAGAAGGTTCTTCTCCCTTTTGAAAAGGGGAAAGTGAGCTGTTTTCCTTTTGGAGCACATTTTGAAAGAGTCCGCCCAGAGGCGTCCTGCTCGTTTTTGCAGTTGCGGTATCCGCCGCAGGCTTGGCATCAAAAGAGATTGCGTCAAAAAGCCTCAAGCTATTCCCCCCCTTCTTTTTTCTTTTCATTTTTCGCTTCGTTTTTCACAAGCTTTTCTGTGAATACAGCCGCTTTATCAGGAGACATTTTGGAGAGGATCTCAGTCACTTTCTTTTTGCTTAAAGAATCTAAAATGTTGATTGCCTCTTCTTCTTTTAATTCGCTTAAAATTTTTGCAGCTTTATTGCTTTGCATGCTTTCATAAATTTTGACGACTTTTTTTCCGTCTCCTTGACCTTCGGCGTTCTTTTCTTTCTGCTCTTTTTCATCTTTTTCCGTTTTTTCGAACGAGCTGATTTTTTGTTTCAGCCTTTTAATCTCTTGATCACTCGTTTTCAAGTCACTCGTCAGCGTTTCGATTTCGCTTTTTTGTTCATCGATCGTCTTTTGGAGCTTTTCTGCTTTGTTCTCCTGCTGCTTTGCTGCGTGATCTTTGTCCTGATCCTCGCCGTTTTTCACAAGCTCTTTAACAACGGGGATTTTGGAGGCTGCATCCTGGAAATTGACGCCCAAAAGCCACATGCCGACAAACGCTACAACGATTAAAAAGATCAGCGGAATGACGATGACAAACAAAAATGTCTGAAATTTACCGGCTTTTTTTTCTTCGGTCATCGTTTTTCTACCCCTAGCTTCCTTGAGTTATGTACTGGGCAATGGAGATATCGTCCATTTCCTTTAACTCATTTGCTTTGTTTTGCAGCGAATACATTTCAAACTGCTTTTCTTTCATTTTTTCAAATTTTTTCAGCTCGATATTTTTTTCCGTCAGATCGTGCTGTTTTTCATTCATTTCATTTCTCTTCATCATGACGAGCTTTTGATAATGGTAGATAGTCGTTTCAAGATTTGTGACAAATTGCTGATAATGCCGCATTTCCTGAACGCTCATTCCTGTCTGCATCTTGATTTCCTTGTTTTTTTCTAGCGTTTCTTTTTGGTTCATGCTTTCATACAGCTTTTCCGCGACCTTTTCGAATTCGGAAACTGAGTGCTGATATTCAGCGAATGATTGGTCTTTTTCATTTTCTTTAAGCTCGAGGAGCTTTTGAAATTTAAATGAATAAGCCATTCTTAATCCTCTCTTCCTGTAAGACTCTTTAATAAAGAAATGCTCTCTTCCAGCGACGCCGCTTCATCCACTTCCTGCTTGAGGAAGCTGATCAGCTTAGGGTGGAATTGTATGGCCTCATCAATTTCTCTGGAAGACCCTTTTTTATAGGCTCCTATGTTGATCAGGTCCTCTGAGTTTTGATAGGTTGACAGCATTTCCCTGAACCGGTTCGCTGCTCTTATATGATCTTTCCCGGCGATGTTTGACATCACCCTGCTGATGCTTTTTAAAATGTTGACTGCCGGAAACTGGCCTTTATTCGCAAGGCTCCGGTCAAGAACGATATGACCGTCCAAGATTCCCCTGACAGTATCGGCGATCGGTTCATTCATATCATCACCGTCGACAAGAACCGTATAGAAAGCAGTTATTGACCCGTTTTCCGTCGTTCCTGTTCGTTCTAAGAGCTTAGGTAAAATAGCGAACACTGAGGGTGTATAACCTTTCGTCGTCGGCGGTTCGCCCGTCGCCAGGCCGATTTCCCTCTGAGCCATGGCAACCCTTGTCACCGAGTCCATCATGAACATCACGTTTTGTCCTTTGTCGCGGAAGTACTCGGCAATCGCTGTTGCTGTATATGCCGCTTTCAGCCGCATCAATGCCGGCTGGTCAGAAGTAGCCACTACAACGATCGTGCGCTTCAGCCCTTCTTCGCCAAGATCTTTCTCAATGAACTCCCTGACTTCGCGGCCCCGCTCTCCGACAAGAGCGATGACATTCAAGTCTGCGGCCGTCTCTCTTGCAATCATGCCCATGAGCGTGCTTTTTCCGACGCCGCTTCCGGCGAATATCCCGACACGTTGTCCTTTTCCGACGGTCAGCAGACTGTCGATTGATCTGACGCCGACCGCCATTTTTTCTCTGATTGGCGGCCTTTTCATCGGATTAGGCGGCGCCTGTTCTGTCGAAACTTGAGCCAAACCTTTCGGAAGCGCGCTGCCGTCGAGCGGATTGCCGAATGCATCGACAACTTGCCCGATCAAGCCGGAGCCGACTTTGACTCTGAGCGATTCTCCCGTCGCTTCGACAATGCTGCCGGGTGCAATATTGGCCGCTTCCAAATATGGCATGAGAAGAATATTTTGGTCTTTGAAGCCGACGACCTCTGCTTTGATGGCCTTTGGCCCGTCACCTTTTGTATAGATTTTGCAGACATCGCCGATTGAGCATTCAGGTCCTTTGGATTCAATCATCAGGCCGACCGCTTGTTTGACTTTTCCGTAACGTTTGTAGGAGTCTGCGGTTTCTATACATTCAAGCAGCTGCTCAAGCATCACTGGACAACACCTGCCGTTTCAAGCAGGCTGAGCAGTTTTTGTTTCAGCTGCTGTAATTGAGTGTCGATTCCTGCATCAATTCTTCCGAAAGCCGTTTCAACATAGCACGTTCCCTTTGGCGCTTTTTCATCGGCGTATATCGCGAGATGGGCGCCATATTGGAGGAGCTGCTCAAGTTCGTTTTTGTGGCTTTGAACCTCTGTGTAATACTCCGGATCCACATAGACGGCAATGTCATCGAACTCCTTCATTTCGGACAGCACCTGTTTGACGAGGGCTGAAAAAGCTTCTTTGTCGTCAGCCTTTTGATTCCAAACTTTTTTAGCCAGCGACACGGCAAGTTCGACAATTTCTTCGGAAGATTGTTCGATTTTTTCTTCATAGTCACGCCTCGCCGCTCCGACGATGGCGTTGGCTTCATCCAAATAGGATTGATAAGTGCTTTGGGCCTCGGCCTTTCCCTGTTCAAACCCCGCTTGAAAGCCTTCTTGTTTCGCCTGGTCTATCAGCGCTTCGCGTTCTGTTTCCCAGCTTATCCTTTCCTCTTCGATTTGCCGTCTGACCTGTTCGAGTTCAGCGTTCGCTTTTTCGTATATTTTCCCTGCTTCCTGTCTGGCATGATCGAGGAGGAATTCCGGATCCTGTCCGGTATCAAGTTCAGTTTCTGTTTCAGGAAGTTTGACTTCCTTTAATGAAATCGTCCGCCTTTCTTTTGGCGGTATTGATGATAATCGCTGTTTAATAATGTTAGACAATGATATCATCTCCTCCGCCTCTGGCGATTACGATCTCACCTGCTTCTTCAAGTCTTCGGATGACGCTTACGATTCTGGATTGAGCTTCTTCTACGTCACGCAGACGCACAGGGCCCATGAATTCCATTTCTTCTTTAAATGTTTCAGCCATACGCTGCGACATATTGCTGAAGACGATGTCTTTGACCTCTTCGCTGGCCACTTTGAGGGAGAGAAGCAGATCGTCGTTTTCCACATCGCGGATAACCCTTTGAATGGCGCGGTTATCAAGCGTAACGATATCTTCAAAGACGAACATCCGCTTTTTAATCTCGTCGGCAAGCTCAGGATCCTGGATTTCAAGGGAGTCAAGGATCGTTTTCTCGGTACCTCTGTCAACTCCGTTCAACACTTCGACAACGGCTTCAATGCCGCCGGTCTGCGTGTAGTCCTGAGTGAATGTGGAGGATAGCTTTTGCTCCAGAATCTGTTCGACTTCATTGATGATTTCCGGCGACGTCCTGTCCATGACAGCGATCCGTCTTGCAACCTCTGCCTGCACATCCTGATTTAGTTCTGATAATATCTGACCGGATTGCACGGGATCGAGATAAGACAGAATCAATGCGATCGTCTGCGGATGTTCATGCTGGATAAAGTTCAGAATCTGCTCGGGATCCGCTTTTCTGGCAAAATCGAACGGTCTGACTTGAAGAGACGATGTCAACCTGTTGATAATGCTGGCGGCTTTGTCTTCGCCGAGCGCTTTGTCAAGCACCTGCTTGGCGTAGTGAATGCCGCCTTGTGATATATATTCTTGAGCAATAGCCGTTTCATGAAATTCCTGAATAATTTCATCTTTTTTCTCTGGTGATACAGCTCTGACATTTGATATTTCAAGCGTCAGCCTTTCGATTTCTTCATCTGTTAAATGCTTGTAAACGGAAGCTGACACATCAAGCCCTAAGGATATCATGAGAATGGCCGCTTTTTGTTTGCCTGTAAGCCTGTCTTGTTTCATTTTTGCCATTTCAATACTCCTCCTAATCCTCGGTCAGCCAGCTGCGCAACAATTTGGCGAATTCTTCAGGCTTATCTTTCGCCATTTTTTCAAGCTGTTTTCGTCTGACAGTTTCTTCCGTCTCTTTTTCATTGTTCACATCAGCAACACGAATCGGTTCCTGAGGCGTTTCATACCATTCTTCCTCGTATTCGTCATCTCTATTTTTACGTCTTCTGACAAGCCAGATGATGAGGCCGATTACAGCAACAAGCGCTGCTCCGCCTGCGATGTAAATCCACATCGGTATACCGCCTGTTTCCGTTCCTTCATCGATTGTCTGCTTGCCGTCGAACGATTGGACAGAAACAACGATTTTATTTTCAATATCCTCATCTGTCAGCGGCTCTTCTTCATACTTCTTGTCGATCGATGTTTTCACAATGGTTGAGAGGATTTTTTTAATATCATCTTCTCTTTCAGCAGGCAGTGACTGTGGGTTCTTCGCATCAGGCGGTTCAACCATGACCTGGACGCCCAGATCTCTGATTTTGTACGGACTTTCGGCGATTTCTTTATGGATTTTGTTGACTTCATTGTTGATTCGTTCTTCGCTTTTTTCGTAGTCTCCGTTGCCTGTTCCGCCTTCTGTCTCCGCATAGTTTGTTACATCGTTTTCACCTGTTCCGTTGACGCCTCCAGCTTGCGCTCCCTGTCCGGAATACGTTTCACTGACGCGCTCTGCGCTGACCGTGATCCCTTCCATATTTTCTTTGTCGACAGGTTCAACCAGATCTTCCGTCCTGTTTTCTTTTGTGAAGTCGATGTCGGATGTGACGGATACAACTACTTTATCCTGTCCCATCATCGTGCCGAGCATGGTTTGAATTTGTCTCTGCAGGTCCTTTTCGATCTGAGCTTTGACTTGCCTTTGTGAAGAGTAGCTGTCAGCGTATGAACCTGAATCTTTGCCGGTTTGATCGTAATACGTGGAGTTTTGATCCATGATCACGATGTTTTCCGGATCAAGGTTCGGCACGCTTTTCGATACGAGATGATAAAGGCCGTTGATTTCATTTTGATCAAGCGTGTGGCCGGGCTTCACCTGAAGAACAATCGAAGCGGATGCTTCCGGCTTTTCCTCTCCGACAAAGACGGATTCCTTCGGCAGGTTAATCATGATCTTTGAATCTTTAATCCCGTCTATTCCTTTGATGAGGTTGGAAAGCTCGGTTTGCGTTGCTTTCACTTTCAATACGTCAAATTCGTTGTCCGTCATACCGAAACCGGCATTTTGACCAAAGAACGAATAATCGATGCTTCCGCTTTTCGGAAGACCCTCTGCCGCAAGATCGACTTTCAGCCCGTCGACTTTTTCTTCCGGAACTTTAATGACTGAACCGTCAGCTGCAACCTCAGATGGAACACCTTTTTCATCGAGCACTTTTTTGATTTGGCCGGTTTCTTCAGCTGACAAGTCTTTATAGAGCGGCACCATTTTATTCGACGAAGCAACAATTCCAATGATGATTGACAGGATCACTGCCAGAGCGACGATGCCGATCATCAAAAACTTCTGCAGCTTTGATCTGTTTTTCCAAAAATCTGTTATTTTCGTTTTGATTTGCAATAAAGTACGATTCATCTTACTCCCCCGGTAGTTACACTAATTCTCTTCGCTTTCAGACTCCTTTCTTACATTTGCATTCTCATGATTTCCTGATAAGCTTCAACCGCTTTGTTGCGGAATTCCGTCGCAGCCGTCAATGTAATATTTGCCTTCTGGGCTGCAACCATCACTTCATCAAGGTTGACATCCTGACCGAGAGCAAGCGCGTTTGTCAGTTTATCAGATTCATTTTGAGATTGATTCAAAGCATTGATAGAATCTTTCAGCACGTTGGAAAAGCTGACTTGGTTCTCTGAACCGTCCTGCTTGTTCGTGATCTGATTTGTTGCATTCGTTCCCGCCTGCACGGGTTGAATTCCAAATGGAGAGATTCCATTAACCATTCGTGTCATCACCCTACTTTCCGATTTCTAGTGCTTTCATCAGCATTCCTTTTGTCGCGTTCATCGCTGTGACATTCGCTTCATATGACCTTGTGCTGCCCATTAAATCAACCATCTCTTTTAGCGGATCGACATTCGGCATCTGCACGTATCCGTCTTCGTTTGCGTCGGGATGCGTCGGATCATAAACGAGTTTAAACGGTGTTTTGTCTTCGCTGATCTTGGTCACCTTTACCCCTTCACCGACTCTCGCCGATGCATTCATCGATGATTGGAGCACGGATGAAAAAGATTCGCCTTTCGGAGCCGTCGATACAAGCTTTCTTCTATACGGCTGCCACTGTCCGTCGACCAGCTTCGCTCTTGTTGTGTCCATGTTTGCCAGGTTGGAAGAAACGGTATCCATTCTGACTCTCTGTGCAGTCAACGCCGAAGCTGAGATGTTGATGCTATTGAATACCCCCATTATTTACCTCCTGTAATCGCGGTCCGCAGTGATTTGAATTTGCCGCTTATTCTTTCAACCAGCGCTTGATACTGGATTTGATTTTTCGCCATTTCACTCATTTCCTGATCAACGTCCACGTTGTTCCCGTTTTCCTGATAACTTGTATTCTTTCTCGACACAACTGAATAATTTGACTCATTCCCTTTGAAGTCAATGTGTCTATAGTCTGTTTTTATAGCGTTAATTCGGGAGGACTCCTCATTCAGCACATTTTTGAAGGATACTTTTTTCGCCTTGTAGTTCGGTGTGTCTACATTGGCCAGATTGTTCGTTATGACTTTTTGCTTAATGTTCGCTTGATTCAAGGCTCCCTCTAGTCTATGTATTGTTCCTGAAAATATATCCATCGCCAAATACCTCCAATCTTTTTCCATCTGTCTCAAAATCTTGTCGAAAATTGCAAAAACCATAAGCCTATTGTAAGGAATAATAGGCTTAAAGTCTATGATCTGGACGCAAAAAAAAATCGTAATAAATATCTATTTTATGAATAGGTATTTCGACCTAGATTATAAGAACTATGTAATGTTACGTTTGTTAAAGTTTCAAAACATTATGTTAGTATATTTTTTATTCAAGCAACGCATTGATTCAGCACCGCATTTTAGTTGTTTTTGATATGAAAAAATTACGATAATATAGTTTAAAACGTGAAATAAAAAAAGCCGCAGAACGGCATGTTCTGCGGCTTTCATCTTTTAATGAGACTTTAGTTTTTCTAATTCCATTAAAAATTTGTTGTTCAGGACTTTAATGTATGTGCCTTTCATCCCTAATGACCTTGATTCAATGACACCGGCGCTTTCAAGTTTGCGCAGCGCATTGACAATGACCGAGCGGGTGATGCCGACGCGGTCTGCAATTTTACTTGCGACAAGCAGACCTTCATTTCCGTCAAGCTCTTCAAAAATATGTTCAATTGCTTCAAGCTCGCTGTAAGATAATGAACTGATCGCCATTTGAACGACCGCTTTGCTGCGTGCTTCCTCTTCGATCTCTTCAGCTTTCTCTCTGAGAATTTCCATTCCTACGACCGTTGCGCCATATTCGGCAAGGATCAGATCGTCATCCTCGAATTTCTCCTGAAGGCGGGACAGAATCAAGGTGCCGAGTCTTTCGCCTCCTCCGATGATCGGAACGACTGTGGTCAGACCCGCTTGGAACAAATCGCGGTTTTCCACAGGGAAAGCCGTATATTCGCTGTTAATGTCAAGGTTGGATGAAGTTTCCGGAATGTTGAACAGACTTTTTGTATAGTCTTCAGGAAACTGGCGCTCTTCAAGCATTTTTTTCATCCGGTCATTTTCGATCTGCTGGTTGATCGAGAAACCGAGAAGCTTTCCTCTGCGGCTGACGACGAAAATGTTCGAATCAATCACATCGCGAAGCGTTTCGGCCATTTCTTTAAAATTAACCGGCTTCCCTGCCGCATTTTGCAGCATTGCATTAATCTTTCTTGTTTTTTGTAATAAAGCCATAATAAATTGATCCTCCTAAATTACTCTTATTTAATTGTTTATAAAATAAACTGGCTTAAATCCTTATTCTTAGCGATCGAACCGAGCTTTTCTTCAACATATTGAGGCGTGATGACAACTTCCTCCATCGTTACATCCGGAGCCTCGAATGACAGTTCTTCCAAAAGCCGTTCCAAAATGGTGTGAAGCCTTCTCGCCCCGATATTGTCTGTGTCCTGGTTCACATGATAAGCCACTTCTGCAATCTTACGAATAGCATCGTCAGAAAATTCAAGAGATATACCTTCCGTCTTCAATAAAGCCTTATACTGCTTTAGAAGAGCGTTGTCAGGCTCAGTTAAGATTTTCACAAAATCATCGATGCTCAGCTTTTGAAGCTCAACGCGGATCGGAAAGCGTCCCTGCAGCTCTGGAATTAGATCTGAAGGCTTCGCCATATGGAATGCACCTGCAGCGATGAACAGCACGTGATCCGTTTTGACTGCACCGTACTTTGTCATGACGGTAGAGCCTTCTACAATCGGAAGAATATCGCGCTGCACGCCCTCTCTTGAGACGTCGGCCGATGAAGAAGCACCGCTCTTTTTGGCGATTTTATCGATCTCATCGATAAAGATGATTCCCGACTGTTCGGCTCTCAGGACGGCCTCCTGGGCAGCTTCGTCCATATCGATGAGCTTTGCCGCTTCTTCATTCGTCAGCACTTTTCGTGCTTCCCTAACCGTCAGCTTGCGGCGCTTTTTCTTTTTCGGCATCAGGCTGCTGAGCGCATCCTGCATGTTCATGCCCATCTGTTCCATACCCGAGCCTTGGAGCATATCAAACATGGATGGCTGCTGCTCCTCCACCTCCACGGTGACATAATGGTCTTCAAGCTCGCCGAGAGCAAGCTGATGTGCAATCCGCTTCCGGTTGTTTTCGATATCCGTGTCTTCATGCTTTTCCGCTTCATTCGTCTCTTGATCCTGATTTCCGCCAAACAGCATTTCAAAAGGATTTTTCGCACCTGACTGTTTTTTTCTTCCCGGTACAAGCAGGCGGACGAGGCGTTTATTTGCGTTTTCTTCGGCGATGCCTTTCACTTCGTTCATTTTTTCCTCTTTGACGAGGCGGATTGACGTTTCCACAAGATCCCTGACCATCGATTCAACATCTCTGCCCACATAACCGACTTCCGTGAACTTCGTCGCTTCGATTTTGACGAACGGAGCGCCGACGAGCTTCGCGATTCGCCTTGCAATCTCGGTTTTTCCCACACCTGTCGGACCCATCATCAATATGTTTTTCGGAACGATTTCTTCGCGCAGTTTTTCATCAAGAAGACTTCTTCTGTAGCGGTTCCTCAATGCCACGGCGACCGCTTTTTTCGCATCGAGCTGGCCGACGATGTATTGATCAAGCCTTTCGACGATCTGCCTAGGAGTCAGCGGCTTTTTTTCCATATGCCTCATATCCTTTCTATTCAAGTTCTTCTACAATGATCTGATCGTTCGTATACACACAGATTTCGCCCGCGGTTTCAAGTGAGGCCCTCGCAATCGCTCTTGCGTCAAGCTGGCCGCCTGCATGACGTTTCAACGCCCTTCCGGCTGCCAGGGCATAGTTTCCGCCTGAGCCGATCGCCAAAATGCCGTCGTCAGGTTCAATCACCTCGCCTGTTCCGGAAACGAGCAGCATGCTGTCAGCGTTCATGACGATCAGCATCGCCTCAAGCTTTCTGAGGACTTTATCGCTTCGCCACTCTTTTGCAAGCTCGACTGCCGCACGCTGTAAATTGCCGTTGTACTCTTCAAGCTTCGCTTCAAACATTTCAAAGAGCGTGAAAGCGTCCGCAACAGAACCGGCAAAGCCGGCAATGACTTTCCCGTTGAAGAGCTTTCTTACCTTTCTAGCGGTATGCTTCATGACGACAGCCTGACCGAACGTAACCTGGCCGTCTCCCGCCATCGCGCTTTTTCCGTTGTGCTGGACGGCGAATATCGTCGTTGCGTGAAAAGATGACATAAAAGAACCTCCTTTATTTCCCTTTATGCGCCCGAGGGTGATGAGACATATATGTCTTTCTGAGCATATCTTTAGATACATGCGTATACACCTGGGTTGAAGAAAGGTTTGAATGCCCAAGCAGTTCCTGAACGCTCCTGAGATCCGCACCCTCATTTAACAAATGGGTGGCAAAAGTATGGCGGAGCATATGCGGATGTATATGTAATGTACCCGAAGTCTTCTTGACCAGTTCTCCCAAAATGTAACGAACCCCCCTCGGGGTTAAGGGCCCGCCCCTTTGATTCAAAAAAATAAAAGGACAGGGCTCTTTCGCTTTTAACAGAAGGATGCGTCTTCCATTTTGCAAATACAGATCCAAAGCCTCCCGGGCGAATGAACCAAATGGAATATACCTTTGCTTCCTGCCTTTCCCGTGAACCAAAACCGTATCTAAAAACAGATCCAAATCGGATTCCTTCAGGCTGCAAAGTTCGCTTACCCGCATGCCTGTTGCGTAAAGAAGTTCCAAGAGCGCCTGATTCCTTTGACCGAGCGGTGTACTCAAGTCCGAAACCTCAAACAGTTCTTCAAGTTCTTTTTCATATAAAAATTTTGGAATCCGTTTATCCTGTTTCGGAAGACTGACAAGCAGAAACGGGTTTTCTTTTACCATTTTTTCCCTTAATAAAAATTTATAGAAGCTTCGCAGAGCCGAAATTTTCTTGCTGATCGTCCTGCGAGTAAGCCCTTTTTCATGCGCTTCCGTCAAGAAAATTCTCACATCCGGATAAGTCACGTCTTCAAAACCTTTTATGCCCTGAACTTGTAAAAAGCGTTCAAAGTCTTCAATAGAAGAAATGTAACCCACAATTGTATATTTTGAATAATTCTTTTCTATTTGTAAATATTCAATGAATAAAGTTAAAAAATTCTTAACATTTGCCATCATTACACCTCTTCGAAAAGGGCTTTTAAATGTTATCACATAACAAGTTCATCTGGCAATGAATAACTATAGCGTTTTCGAAATATTTTGAATTGTCTCCAATGCGCGCGAAGCAAACTGTTCATTTCGTTCCTGCTTGTTTTTAATTTTAACCCCCAATTCCTTGAACAGACCGAAGTTCGCATTCATCGGCTGGAAGTTTTTCTTGTTTGTTTCCGTGATGTAATGGGCCATGCTGCCGATCGCTGTTTCATTTGAAAAAGTGACCGGTTCTTTTCCCTGAATGAGCCGAGCCGCATTTATTCCGGCAACAAGACCTGAAGCCGCTGATTCAACATACCCTTCAACACCTGTCATTTGGCCGGCGAAAAACAGATCGTCCCGTTTTTTAAACTGGTAGGTCGCTTTTAAAAGACTCGGCGAGTTGATGAACGTATTTCTGTGCATTACGCCGTAGCGGACGATTTCAGCTTGTTCCAGTCCCGGAATGAGGCGGAGCACTTCCTTTTGGTCGCCCCATTTGAGATGGGTCTGAAAACCGACGATATTGTAAAGCGTGCCGGCTGCATCATCTTGGCGCAGCTGCACAACGGCGTATGGACGCTTTCCTGTTTTGGGATCTTCAAGACCGACAGGCTTCATCGGGCCGAACAGCATCGTTTTTTTGCCGCGCTTCGCCATGACTTCAATCGGCATGCAGCCTTCAAAGAAGATTTCCTTTTCAAATTCTTTCAATGGAACAGTTTCTGCAGACACAAGGGCGTCATAAAATCTGTCAAACTCTTCTTCAGTCATCGGACAGTTCAAATACGCTGCCTCCCCTTTGTCATAGCGGGATTTCAAATAGACTTTATCCATGTCAAGGCTGTCTTTCTCAACTATCGGCGCAGCGGCGTCATAAAAGTACAGATAGTCCTCTCCTGTCAGCTCCCGGAGCTTCGCGGAAAGCGATTCTGACGTCAGCGGTCCTGTTGCAATAATAGTCGGTCCTTCCGGTATTTCCGTGACTTCTTCATTGAGCACAGTCACATTCGGATGATTCTTTACTTTTTCGGTAACGTTTGCGGCAAATTCATGCCTGTCTACGGCAAGCGCACCGCCGGCAGGAACAGAACATTCGTCAGCAGCAGCGATGATGGCCGAGTCAAGAACCCGCATTTCTTCCTTTAATACACCGACAGCGTTCGTTAATGAATTCGCCCGAAGCGAGTTGCTGCAGACAAGTTCTGCGAATTTATCTGTATGGTGTGCCGGCGTTTGTTTAACAGGCCTCATTTCGTATAAACGGACATTGATACCTCGCTTGGCAAGCTGCCATGCAGCTTCGCTTCCGGCAAGTCCTGCACCGATGACATTTACTGTTTGATTCATATTCACATCTCCTAATTTATGAGTTGACTTCATCTTTTAACACAACAAAGAAGGTGAGCAAAGCCCTGCTCACCGCTACTTTTGTTGTTCTTCCTTATAATCGCAATTCACGCACTGCACTTGAACGCCTTTTTTGAGCTTTTTCTCGACAAGCATGTCCTCACATTTCGGACATTTCCGTTCAAGCGGTTTATCCCATGATACGAATTCGCATTCAGGATAGCGGTCACAGCCGTAAAAAATACGGCGTTTTTTCGATTTGCGCTCGACGATGTTGCCGGTTTTGCATGAAGGGCATTTGACCCCGATCTCTTTTACAATCGGCTTGGTGTTGCGGCAGTCCGGAAAATTGGAGCAGGCCATAAATTTGCCGTAGCGGCCCATTTTATAGACCATCGGGTGGCCGCACTCTTCACAGTCCACACCCGCATACTCCGGTTCGATTTCCACTTCCTGCATCTCGGCTTCCGCCTTTTCAACGCGTTTTTCAAAGTCCTTGTAAAAGGAATCGATGATCTGCACCCATTGAATGTTTCCGTCTTCAACGTCATCAAGCTCTTTTTCCATTTTGGCGGTGAACTCAACATTAATGATCTCAGGGAAAAACTCCATGATCAAGTCAAGCACGATTTGACCGAGTTCAGTCGGGATAAAGCGTTTGTTATCAAGGGCAACATACCCGCGCTTTTGAATTGTGTCAAGCGTCGGCGCGTAAGTCGACGGACGGCCGATTCCCAGCTCTTCAAGCGTTTTGACCAGCCTTGCTTCCGTATAGCGCGGAGGCGGCTGTGTGAAGTGCTGTTCGGGTTCGATATCTTTTGAAAGAACGGTGTCGCCTTCAGCGAGATCCGGAAGCATCTTATTCTTCTCTTCCATCTGATCGTCTTTTCCTTCAACGTACACCTTCATGAAACCTGAAAACTTGACTTTACTGCCGTTCGCCCGAAATGTCAACCCGTTGTTTTCAAGATCGACGCTCATCGTATCGAGTGTCGCCGGAGCCATCTGGCTTGCGACAAAGCGCTCCCAGATCAGCTTGTATAGTCGAAGCTGGTCTCTTCCCAATACCGCCTTCAGATCGGAAGGCTTTCTGAGCACCGAGGTCGGCCTGATCGCTTCGTGGGCATCCTGGGCGTTTTCATTCTTTTTGGCAGGTTTTCGCTTGCTCCCCAAAAATTCTTTTCCGTACTGTTCGCCGATGAATGATGCCGCTTCTTCTTGAGCTGTATTCGAGATGCGGGTTGAATCCGTTCTCATATAAGTGATTAACCCGACAGTTCCTTCTTTGCCGAGATCGATTCCTTCATAAAGCTGCTGGGCGATCATCATCGTTTTCTTTGCCCGGAAATTTAATTTACGCGCCGCTTCCTGCTGAAGCGTCGATGTTGTAAACGGGAGCGCAGGGTTCCGCTTCCGTTCTTTTTTCGTAACCTTTTTAACCTCAAATTTGTTCCCTTTGATCTGGGAGAGGATTTGTTTTACATCTTCTTCGCTTTTCAGCTGGTGCTTTTCGCCGTTTATTCCGAAGAAACTCGCTTCAAATGTTTCTTTGCCTTTGAGAAAAGACCCTTCAATGGTCCAATATTCTTCAGGTTTAAAATCGTTGATTTCTTTTTCTCTGTCAATGATAAGGCGGAGTGCAACAGATTGGACACGTCCCGCACTCAAGCCTTTTTTTACTTTTTTCCATAAAATCGGGCTGATTTTGTACCCTACAAGGCGGTCCAGAATTCTTCTCGCCTGCTGGGCGTCGACAAGATCCATATTGATCATGCGCGGATGCTTAAATGAATCTTTGATCGCATCTTTTGTAATCTCATTAAATACGACGCGGCAGTCGGAATTCAGATCCAGATCAAGGCTGTGTGCCAAATGCCACGCGATCGCTTCCCCTTCCCTGTCGGGGTCGGCTGCGAGATAGACTTTTTTTGCCTTTTTGGCGGCCGTTTTTAATTCTTTTAACACGGGGCCTTTCCCGCGGATCGTGATGTATTTTGGTTCAAAGTTCTGCTCGATGTCAACGCCCATCTGGCTTTTCGGCAAGTCTCTGACGTGTCCCATCGAAGCTTTCACTTTATATTTTTTTCCTAAGTATCGCTCAATCGTTTTTGCCTTTGCAGGCGATTCCACGATGACTAAGTATTCGGACATAACATTATCCCCCTCAAGAGGTGTTCTCTCTCTTTTCAATTTAGCCTTTTTATTGTATTCAGCATAATCGTCGTTTATATAATCATTATTTTTACGAAAAGTGTCTGATTTAATCCTTCTATATGTTGAACGCCGATTAAAGCGTTTAAACTTGAAATCCTCACTATTATTAAATATTACAATACAGTTTGTCAAACGATAATTCTAAACAGGTTCCGGATATTGAGTGCGTGAAGGCGGCAGTTCGCTCAAAATATCTTCAATATTCAATACGAGTTTCGCCCCTTCCTGGATCAGCCTTGAAGGACCGAAAGAGTTGGCGTCAAAGATCGGACCAGGCACGGCGAACACCTCCCGCCCCTGCTCAAGGGCTTGATATGCTGTGATGAGCGACCCGCTCTTTTCCTTTCCCTGGACGACAACGATTCCTTCCGTTAATCCGCTGATCAGCCGATTTCGCATCGGAAAGTGCCATTTTTGAGGTTTAACGTGGGGAGGGTGCTCTGATACCAGCAGGTGGTTTTCGGCCATTTGACCGGCGAGCTGGCGGTGTTCACGGGGATAAATGCTATTGAATCCGCCCGCGATGACGCCGATTGTCCTTCCCTTTGAACAGATGCTCTCCTGATGTGCAAGACCGTCAATTCCTTTTGCAAGGCCGCTGACGATCGTCCAGCTTTTTTTGCAAAGCTCCCTGACAAGGTGAACCGCTGCTCTTTTTCCGTATAATGACGGGCTGCGGGTTCCGACGATTCCGATCAGTCTTTGTTCATTGAGAAGTTTAACATCTCCTTTTAAAAAAAGGACGGGAGGCGGGTCATGAATGGTTTTCAAGCTGGCTGGATAATCGGGGGAACATATGGCGGCCATGCGGACTCCAGCCGCTTCGTAAGAACGGATGAGCCGTTTAACATTAGACAGTTCTTGTTCCGCCAGTTTTCGTATGGAGCACAAGTCTGATCTTTTTAATGAAAGCTTCGTTAAAAGATGGTTTTTTTCGCCCGTAAGAGACAAGGAAGGATCCTGCTTCCACCACTTGGTCAGCAGAGAAGGGGAGAGTGTGCCGCGAAGGCGGAGCAATATCAAAAGCTCGCTGCTGTCGTTCATTCAAAAACCTCCAAACATTTTTAAAACAAAACAATCTGAAAGTACTAAACGATTTAACCAGTTATGAAAAAGCAGGAATAGACCAATCGGACTATTCCTGCTCATGTTAAGATCAGTGTGTTTTACACGTTTCGTAAAGGCCTTTTTCCTTCAGCACTTTAATCAATGTTTCTCCCATAACAGAAGGCGTTTCAGCCACTTCGATTCCGCAGGCGTTCATCGTTTTGACCTTTTCGTCCGCCGTTCCTTTTCCTCCGGAAATGATGGCGCCGGCATGCCCCATACGCTTGCCAGGAGGCGCTGTTTTTCCTCCGATGAAACCGACGACAGGTTTGGTCATGTTGGCTTTCACCCATTCGGCCGCTTCCTCTTCAGCTGTTCCGCCGATTTCGCCGATCATGATTACCGCATGTGTATCAGGATCTTCATTAAACGCCTTCAGCACATCGATGAAGTTCGTCCCGTTGACAGGGTCTCCGCCGATGCCCACTGCCGTTGACTGGCCGACTCCTGCTTCTGAAAGCTGATGAACCGCTTCATATGTAAGGGTTCCTGAACGCGACACAACGCCGACATGGCCTTTTTGATGGATATATCCGGGCATGATCCCGATTTTACACTCCTCAGGCGTAATGACTCCTGGACAGTTCGGACCGATGAGCCTTGTTTTCTTGTCTTCCATATACCTTTTAACTTTTACCATATCCAGCACCGGAATGTGCTCAGTAATACAGATGACAAGATCAAGCTCAGCATCTGTCGCTTCCATAATCGCATCGGCTGCAAAAGCCGCAGGAACGTAAATGACAGACGCATTTGCCCCGGTCTGCTTTACAGCCTCTTCGACCGTGTTGAACACAGGCACCCCTTCAACCTCTGTTCCGCCTTTGCCCGGTGTGACTCCGCCGACAATTTTCGTTCCGTATTCAAGCATCTGCTTTGTGTGAAACAAAGCGGTTGAACCCGTTATCCCCTGAACAATGACTTTTGTGTCTTTATTAATAAATACACTCATTTTGGTCCCCTGCCTTTCTTACTTCACTAAGGATACGATTTTCTGCGCGCCGTCAGCCATTGATTCCGCAGACGTAATATTGAGTCCTGAATCATCGAGGATCTTCTTGCCGAGATCGACATTGGTGCCTTCAAGGCGAACGACAAGCGGCAATGTCAGACCGACTTGTTTCGTCGCTTCAACAACACCTTCTGCAATGACGTCGCATTTCATGATACCGCCGAAAATATTGACAAAGATCCCTTTGACGTTTTGATCAGACAAAATGATCTTGAACGCTTCCGTTACCTTTTCAGCTGTCGCGCCGCCTCCAACGTCAAGGAAGTTGGCCGGTTCCCCTCCGTAGTGCTTGATAATGTCCATGGTCGACATCGCAAGCCCCGCTCCGTTGACCATGCAGCCGATGTTTCCATCGAGCGAAATATAGCTTAAATCATACTTGGATGCTTCGATTTCCTTCGGATCTTCTTCATCGAGATCTCTGTACTCCAAGATGTCTTTTTGTCTGTATAGCGCATTGCTGTCAAAGTTCAGCTTGGCGTCAAGGGCCATGACTTTTCCGTCACCTGTGACGACGAGCGGATTGATTTCAGCAATGGAACAGTCTTTTTCAGTAAACGCCTTGTACAATCCCATCATAAACTTAACAGCCTGGCCGACAAGCTCTTTCGGGATATTGATGGCGAAGGCGATTTTTCTCGCCTGGTAACCCTGCAGTCCGACAGCCGGATCGATCACTTCTTTGACGATTTTTTCCGGCGTTTTTTCAGCGACTTCTTCAATTTCCGTGCCGCCTTCTTCGGATGCCATCAGCACGATGCGTGAAGTCGCCCTGTCAAGAACCAGACCGACATAGTATTCTTTTTTGATATCGCAGCCTTCTTCAATAAGTAAGCGTTTTATTTGCTGGCCGTCAGGACCCGTCTGGTGAGTGACAAGCGTCTTCCCCAACAATTCATCCGCATAGGCTTTGACTTCTTCTTTTGATTTTGCAATTTTAACCCCGCCAGCTTTACCGCGTCCGCCGGCGTGAATTTGAGCTTTCACGACATAAACCGAGCTGGACAGCGCTTCCGCTGCTTTGACCGCTTCATCTGCTGTAAATGCCACTTTACCTTCCGGAACAGCCACTCCGTATTGTCTGAGTACTTCTTTCCCTTGGTACTCATGGATATTCATTTCCCATCCTCCTAACTTATGTAGCAAAAATAAAAATAGACTGCGCTTTCATTTTATATAATCATAGATCGATTGTCTAGGTTTCGATGAGAAATCGTAAAATCCTTCTAAACATTCACACTTTTATTTTATTAAAAATATAAAATTAATAGAGGAAACGGCTTTTTTTCAAAAGTCATTCCCTCTTTTTCATTTTTTCATCAAGCGTATAGACGAATGAAAAGATCTCGGCGACGATTTCGTAAAGCGCTTCAGGAATGTGATCGTCAAGCTCCAAGTGGCGCATTAATTCGACAAGCGTCGCATCTTCCTGAATCGGAACGCCGGCTTTCTGCGCCTCTTCAATGATCTTCTCCGCCGTGTATCCCGATCCTTTGGCAACCACCTTCGGCGCCTTATCCTTCATTTCATCGTAGTGAAGCGCAACAGCTCTTCTTAATGGAACAGATTCTTCCTTCATATTTTCACATCCACTGCGCTCTCTGTAATTTGTTCAAAGCGGGCGTCCAGAAAAGGAGCAAGCTTCATGTTTTCCCGTTTTTTTGCTGTGACGCCTGACAAGCTGTAGCCCAGTTCTTTCAGATTTTCCTTTAAAGCGGGGACCAGCGGTTCAAGCAAAGGCTCCAAGTCGAATCCTGTTTCAATTGTAACCGTCATGACGTTTTGCTGGATTAAACAATCGATCACCGTCTCTTCCAAGGCCTCCAACTGAAGGTAAAACATAAGGCGGCACTGGGAAGGGTCGATCTTTCCGTCGTCCTTTTTCTGCCCTTTTAAGAAAACGGTCAAATCCTGAACGCCGTTCTTTGAAAACAAAGGGTACGACAGAAAAAGCTGGCTCTGGGCAGGCTGATCATTTTGCAAAAACAGCTGTCCGTTTAAACGGTGAAAGATTTGATCAGCTTCCTGTTTTACAGGAGCGGGAAGATCGGAAGCATGCCTCATTTCATTCAGCACGAGCTTTAAAGATTGAAGGCCCTGATCTTTGAGAACAGCGCCGTTTTCCATCGCTCTCAACAATGAGAGTTCATCTCTGACGCCTAAAAGGTCCTTGATCTTGAGGAGAACGGAAAATACATCGGCTTTATTCGTTAATGCAGGTGCTGTTTCTTTCATGATATGCTGCAATAATTCCGTCTCTTTTGGCGTAAATCCGCCCGGAACGGCCGGAGCTTGTCCTAGAGATCCGCTCGATTCAAGCGCTCTGATGACGCCTGCCGCTTCTTTTACAATATGCGTCCCGTTCGTTTCGGCTTGTGCCGCCAATTTAGCGAGCAGGTCTTTAGCTGCCGCGATTTCTGCTTTTTGCGGCTGCTGCTGAACAGCTTTTGCTTCTTGTCCTTGGGTGCCGCCGGCGTCAGCTTTTTGCAAAGGATTCCCAACTTCTGAATGAACCTGCGGCTTTAATGGCTGAACGCCCTGCAGTTCTCCTTTTTCGAGCGACCTGACGTGTTCTGCAAGCTTTTGAATCAGCCTTTCGGCATGCACCTCGGTCTCCGTTTGTAAAACAGGCAAAAGCGCCTGCTTCAGCTTTTCCATGCCTGCGGATTGCTGAGTGGCGTTCGTGATCATATCAAATGTTTTGGCAATCTGCTCGTTCAGCGGTACGGGGTTTTTGACGGCCAAAATCGAATCGAGCACGCCGGGATGGACGGGAAGTTCGCGTTTAAGAGCGAACATGACGGCATCGGCGCCTTTTTGGGCGTCAGACTTCGGCAGATTTTCAAGCCACTTGATGGCGGCTCTTAAATCGTTTTCCCTGATCGGCTGCTGCTCCTTCAGCAACGCTCCGACCAGAAAGACAGCTTCCTTCGTCCGCTTCAGAGAAAGCCCGTTCAACAGCTTAAAAGCGGCATCCTGCACTGTCTTCGGGTTTTTGTCAAACGCTTCAACGACCTGAAGGCGGCCTGTCGCTTCATCAGGCTTCTTTTCATACGAAAACCAGTAATGAGCGCCCGCTTTCAGGGGTGCCTCAAGCTTCCCCTGCCATTTCGTATTGCCGATTTGTATTTCGGCGAACTGCTCGCTGATAAAGCGGAGCACTTTGCCGAGCATCAGCCTTTTCTGATCCGTCTCCGTTCCGCTGATCCGCTGGAGAGGATCAGCTTGTTCAAATTGTTTTCTTAAGCTGTTATGTACATCGTTCAGCATCATCAAAGTCATTCTTCCTCCGGAACGTTATTCATGTGCTTTAACAGGGGCGAACGATCTTCGGTGTATCGGCGACGGGCCGTATTTGGCAAGGGCATGCAGATGCTCTTTTGTTCCGTAGCCTTTATGCTTTTCAAACCCGTAGAGAGGATACTTTGCGGCGTATTCATCCATCAGCCTGTCTCTCGTCACTTTTGCGATGCATGCGCCTGCCGCTATCGATGCGCTTTTTGCATCCCCTTTAATGATCGATGACTGCTCTGTTTCGACTGCAAGCGACATGGCGTCGATTAGAAGATAATCCGGAGCGACGTCCAGCGCTTGGACCGCTTTCAGCATCGCCGCTTTCGAGGCTTCATAAATATTCAGCTCATCGATCTCATCAGCGTCAGCGATCCCGACGCCGACTGCTGCGGCTTCTTCCATAATGTATGAATAATAGTCTTCTCTTTTTTGCTTTGACAGTTTTTTCGAATCTGTCAGCCCTAATATTTCACAGTCTTCTTTGAGGATGACAGCGGCGGCAACAACAGGCCCTGCGAGAGGCCCTCTGCCCGCCTCGTCGATTCCGGCGATATATTGATAGCCCCGCGCTCTCAGCGACCGTTCGAAAGACGTCATCACCTGCCACTCTTCCTGCATGGCCGAAAGCCTTTCATTTTTCTTCAGCCAGGCGTCGACAAGCGCTTGGACGCTTTTTCGCCCATCATTTTTGCACTGCTCTATAAAAGGGTCTTTTTCATCACTCACCGATTGAAGATGTTCTTTAATTTCTTTGACGGTTAATGTTTTCACTTTCTCTTCTCCCCTAATGTTCTTATCGGCGCATCTCCTGCAAAAATAAAGGCCCGCTCTTTTAAAAGCGCGCCTTTTTACATATCCTCCGGCTTTTCAAAAGAAAGCGGACCGAACTTTTCGGTGCGGATATCGCGGATGATGACTTCTGTCGTCTTGTCGTAATTGATCTCGCCTCCGGCCATGAGACAGCCGCGTTTTTTTCCGATCTCATCAAAAAGCGCTGCAATCTCTTCTGGAATCTCTTCCAGATCGTAGCGCTTTTTTAAGCGCTCAGGGTAATTCTCTTCCAAAAAGCGCAAACCGTAGACGGCGACATCCTGCAAGTTGATAATCGAATCTTTAATTGCACCTGTTGCCGCAAGCCTCAGCCCGACAAGCTCGTCCTCAAACTTCGGCCATAAAATCCCCGGGGTATCGAGAAGCTCGAGCTCTTTTCCGACCTTCACCCACTGCTGCGCCGTTGTGATCCCGGGTCTGTCGCCCGTTTTGGCGATGTTTTTTTTCGCCAGCCGGTTGATTAAAGTCGATTTGCCGACGTTCGGAATGCCGACGATCAACGCTCTGATCGCGCGCGGCTTTACACCTTTTGCTTTCATTTTATCAAACTTTTCTTTCAGCAGCTCTTTTGAAGCGGGAAGAATTTGATTGAGCCCCTGTCCGTTGACCGAGTTGATGGCGAGAGAAGGAATCCCGTCTTTTTCAAAGTGCTGCTTCCAAGCCTTCGTCACGGAGGAGTCCGCTTTATCCGCCTTGTTGAGCAGCATGATCCTCGGTTTGTTTTTTAAAATCTCTTCAATCATCGGGTTTCTTGAAGACATCGGAATTCTGGCGTCGACCAGTTCGTATACAATGTCGATCAGCTTGAGTTTCTCCGTTACTTCCCGCCTCGCTTTGGCCATATGCCCTGGGAACCATTGGATCACCATTTGTCTGACACCTACTTTCTGTTATTGCTATTCTTTTAATGGTGCGGTGCATTTATACTTGTTTGACAAAAAAAGAGCTTGTTATGGTTAACAAGCTCTTTTCGTTCGTTATCTTTATCGTCTGATTTCTTTAATACGAGCCGCTTTTCCACGAAGTTCGCGCAGGTAATAAAGTTTCGCACGGCGTACTTTACCATGACGGACAACTTCGATTTTCGCGATTTTCGGTGTGTGCAATGGGAATGTACGCTCAACTCCGACACCGTAAGAAATCTTACGAACTGTGAAAGTTTCGCTGATTCCGCCACCACGACGCTTAATCACGACACCTTCAAAAACCTGGATACGCTCACGGTTACCCTCGACAACTTTAACGTGTACACGTAAAGTATCACCAGGACGGAACGCAGGCAAATCAGTGCGCAATTGTTCTTTTGTGATATCTTCAATCAATTTTTGCATCGTCTTCAACTCCTTCCAACAGATGCTCTTGCGCGAGTTAACCGGCACAGCGGAACATCGTTTTCAAACTTAAACGAGCGTTCCCGTTCAAGTCACAAGTAGTATCATACCACACCTTTTTTCCGGGTGCAATAGAATCTACCGGTTTTTCCATTCAGAAATCCATTTTCGCTCTTCTTCAGATAAAGGATAGTTTTCCAGAAGGTCGGGCCGCCTTAAAAAAGTGCGCCTGAGAGACTCCTTCCGCCGCCATTCTTTGATTTTCGCATGGTTCCCGGATGTCAGAACGTCCGGCACCTTCAGGCCTTTATAATCTGCCGGCCGCGTATAATGAGGGTGTTCAAGAAGCCCCGTGCTGAAAGAGTCTTCAAGGTGCGATTCTTCCTTGCCGAGCACGCCCGGCAAAAGCCGCACAACACTGTCTGCGATCATCATCGCCGGCAGCTCTCCCCCTGTCAAAACGAAATCTCCGATCGAAATTTCGTCTGTAGACAGGTGCTCTCTGATCCGCTCATCATACCCTTCATAATGCCCGCAAATGAACATTAAATGCTCTTCCTGCGCCAGTTCTTCAGCTTTCTGTTGGGTATAGCGTTCCCCTTGGGGGCAGACGAGGATGATTCTCGGAGACCCTTCGGCTTCAGCTGTCAGCTTTTCGACCGCATCAAAGACAGGCTGCGGTTTCAGCACCATTCCTGCTCCCCCGCCGTATGGATAATCATCAACGGTTTGATGCTTGTTGTCGGAAAAGGCCCGAAAGTTCACCACGCGAAAGTGGACAGCGTCCTTATCCTGAGCTTTTTGCAGGATCGACGAGCCGAGCACACCTTCAAACATTTCCGGAAAAAGCGTTAAAAAATCGATTTTCATTCGTCAAGTAACCCTTCCATGATATGAATCTTGATCGTTTGATCCGCCACATTAATCTCTTTGACAACGGCGTCGATATAAGGGATAAGCGCGTCTTTCTTTCCCGGTCTGGCCACGACCCAGACATCGTTGGCGCCCGGCGTTAAAATTTCTTTGACCTTGCCGATTAAATCCCCGTCTTCCGAAAAAACATCGCAGCCGATGATTTCGTGAAAGTAGTACTCGTCTTCCGCCAACTGGCTTAATTGGTCTTCGGGAACTTTAATCAAGGCATTCTTTAATTTTTCGGCTTCGGTGAGCGTTTCAACCTCTTTAAACTGCAAAAGGTGGAACTGTTTATGAAGCCTGTGGGCGCTGACGGTCACCTTGACAGGCTCGTCTGTTCCTTCACGGAACAAGTAGAGAGCGTTTCCGGGCTTGTACCGTTCCTCAGGAAAATCGGTTCTTGAAATGACGCGGACTTCGCCTTTTACCCCATGAGTATTAACAATTTTCCCTACATTAAACCATTGTTTCAGCATTTCTTCACCTCGGACGAATTTCAATGACGATCCCGTCTTTAATCACGATTGTTTTTCCCGTCGTCATATCATGCCAATTATCCCCGACTTCAATGTCCATTAAAGCGTCGATTTCTTTTTCCTTTACTTCGCTGCCAAGCGGCAGTGTATGGATTTGATTGATTTGAAAAACGATCATTTTAATCTTGTCCTGACGTTTTTCAATTTCTTTTTTAAATGATTCAGTCGCTGCCGGATTGTGGTGTTCCTTTTCGTGCTTCCTGAGCTGAAAATAGAGCTGGTTGCATTCGCGCTCAAGGATTTCCTTTCGTTCTTCAAAAGAAGCCAGCAGCTTTTTTTTGCTGTTTTCAGTCAAAACCTGCATAACGGTAACACGTTGGATAATTTGCATGGCATCATCACCTACTGTCCCGTGATTTTTCCTTTCCCTGAAATCCGGCAGCCTGGCATAAGCTGACAATCGGAATCGTTCATCTGTTTCTATTTTTCTTACATGTTAAAAAAGGGGGAGGTTTTCACCCTCTCCCCTTAGTCTGCGATCTCAAGTTGAACTTTCTTAGAAGACTGTGCGCCTGCCGCAAATACGACAGAGCGTATCGCCCTTGCAGTGCGCCCTTTTTTGCCGATGATCTTGCCGGTATCCTCTCTGTTGACAGACAAGCGGAACATCGTCCGCTCTGGATTTTCCTCTCTGAAAACCTGAACGTCATCCGGATGATCCACAAGCGGTTTGACCAGTGATACAATCAGCTCTTCCAAGTGCAGATCACTCATTATTTGCTTTGTTTAGCGTTGTGGAATTTTTCCATAATGCCTTCTTTAGAGAACAGGTTGCGAACCGTGTCAGACGGTTTAGCTCCTGTTTGAAGCCATTTAAGCGCAAGCTCTTCGTCAATTTTGACTTCCGCTGGTTTTGCAACCGGGTTGTAAGTTCCGACTGTTTCGATGAAACGGCCGTCACGCGGTGAACGAGAATCTGCTACAACAATACGATAGAAAGGAGATTTTTTTGCTCCCATACGTTTTAAACGAATTTTTACTGCCATTTTACTAGCACCTCCGAAAATATTTCAACAAGATAGTATATTAACAATGATAAAAGTGTTTGTAAAGTGTTTTTTCTTAACAACGTTTTTATCATCTGAAAACAGGTTTACATGAAGGGCAGTTTAAACCCTTTTTTCTTGCCTTTTGTCATGTTTGTCATCTGTTTCATCATTTTTTTCATTTCTTCAAATTGCTTTAAAAGACGGTTGACTTCCTGTACGGATGTCCCGCTTCCTTTCGCAATCCGTTTGCGCCTGCTTGCATTGATGATCTCAGGCTGCTCTTTTTCCTTCCCGGTCATCGACTTGATGATGGCTTCGATATGGCTGAGCTGTTTTTCATCAACTTTAACGTTTTTTAAGCCTTTCATTTTGCCTGCGCCGGGCATCATTTGAATCAGATCTTCAAGCGGCCCCATATTGCGGACCTGTCCGAGCTGTTCCAAAAAGTCGTCGAGCGTAAAGCTCATATTTTTCATTTTTTGCTCGAGTTCTTTCGCCTTTTCTTCGTCTACGTTGGCCTGGGCTTTCTCGATAAGGGTGAGCACATCGCCCATTCCGAGAATTCGCGAGGCCATCCGTTCGGGATGAAACGGCTCCAGCGCATCAAGCTTTTCGCCCATTCCGGCAAATTTGATCGGCGTGTTGGTCACGGCGCGGATCGACAAGGCCGCCCCGCCTCTTGTATCACCGTCAAGCTTCGTCAGAATGACACCCGTCACACCGAGCTGTTCGTTGAAGCTTTTGGCAACATTTACCGCATCTTGACCCGTCATGGAATCAACGACAAGGAAAATCTCTTCCGGCTGAGCTGTTTCTTTTACCTGCTCAAGCTCATCCATCAGGTCTTCATCAATGTGAAGGCGTCCCGCCGTATCGATGAGAACGTAGTCATGATGATCTTCTTTCGCCTTTTCGATGGCCTGCTTGGCAATCTCAACCGGACTGACCTTGTCACCCAGTGAAAATACCGGCATATCGAGCTGTTTGCCGAGCGTTTCCAGCTGTTTGATCGCCGCCGGGCGGTAGATGTCTGCTGCCACGAGCAGCGGATTGCGGTTATGTTTTTTGCGAAGCAGGTTGGCGAGCTTTCCGGTCGACGTCGTTTTACCGGCCCCTTGCAGACCGACCATCATGATGACGGTCGGCGGACGCTTTGCAGCGGCAATCTTGCTTTCCTCGCCGCCCATCAGCTCCGTCAGTTCTTCTTTTACCACTTTAATGACCTGCTGTCCGGGCGTCAGGCTTTTCATGACGTCTTGTCCGACAGCTCGTTCGCTTACCTTTTTCACAAAATCTTTCACGACTTTAAAATTGACGTCCGCTTCAAGGAGCGCTAAACGGACTTCGCGCATCATGTCTTTGACGTCTTGCTCCGTTACTTTTCCTTTTCCGCGGATTTTTGAGATCGTTTGCTGCAGTCGGTCGGCTAATCCTTCGAATGCCATATTAAGTGCCGCCTCCTAATCTAATTTCTCAAGCGCGTCGATCAGGGATTCCGCTTCGGGCTGACCGTCAGTCAGCTTTCTCAGCTCTTCAAAAATCTTATTGCGCTCTTGAAATTTTTTAAACAAAAGTAGCTTTTCTTCATATTGCTCAAGCATGGCTTCGGTCCGCTTGATATTGTCATAGACCGCTTGCCTTGAGACATGATATTCTTCAGCTATTTCGCCAAGGGAGAAATCGTCTAAGTAGTAAAGCGACATGTAGCTTTTTTGTTTTGATGTCAACAACGACTGATAGAAATCGAATAGGTAATTCATTCTCGTTGTTTTTTCAAGCGTCATGAGACTCTCCCCTTTGTTAAGTCAAATCCCTTTACGATACATTAGTTTACGCTGAAATATTTGATCTGTCAAGTTTTTATCTTGTCATACATGACGGCGAAAAAGAAAACCCCGGCGAAGGGGTTTTCCGCGCCTACTCTTCTTTCTCGATCAGATCGGAAAACAGGCCGTATACATATGACTCTGCTTCAAACGGCTGCAGGTCATCCATTTTTTCTCCCAGTCCGACAAACTTGACCGGAATCTGGAGCTCGTGGCGGATGGCGAGGACGATGCCGCCTTTTGCCGTTCCGTCGAGCTTCGTCAGCACGATGCCGGAGACATCAGTCGCTTTGGAAAATTCGCGCGCCTGTGTCATCGCGTTCTGTCCTGTCGTCGCATCCAGTACGAGCAGCACTTCATGAGGTGCATCAGGCACTTCGCGCTGAATCACGCGCTTTACCTTTTCGAGTTCTTTCATTAAGTTCACTTTATTTTGGAGACGTCCTGCCGTGTCGCAAAGCAGAACATCGGCGCCGCGCGCTTTCGCGGCTTGAACGGCGTCATAGATAACGGCCGCAGGGTCCGAGCCTTCAGCCTGTTTGACGACATGCGCGCCGACGCGCTCTCCCCACACTTCAAGCTGATCGATCGCGCCGGCTCTGAATGTATCTCCGGCAGCAAGGACGACATTTTTGCCTTCTTTGATGAATTGATGGGCAAGCTTGCCGATCGTCGTCGTTTTGCCGACGCCGTTGACGCCGACGAATAAAATGATGTTTAAGCGGCCGTCTTCGACGCGGAGCTCTGCTGCTTCCTGCTCCCCGCCTTCATAGATTTCGACGAGCTTTTCAGAAATGACGGACTGAACCTCTTTCGGGTCCTGAATATTTCTTCGTTTGACCTCGCTTTTCAGTTCGTCAATCAGCTCCATCACCGTTGAAACGCCGACATCAGCGCTGATCAGAACCTCTTCAAGCTCTTCAAAAAAATCCTCGTCCACTTTCCGGTAGCGGGAGACAAGCTCATTGACCCGCTCCTGAAACGTATTTCTCGTTTTCGCCAGGCCTTCTTTAAATTTGCCTGAAACCGAATCGGTCTGCTGTGTGATTTTTTCTTTCAGTTTTTTAAAAAAGCTCATGTCCTGTAACCTCGCTTTATTGAACTAGTTCTTTTGTTTCTTCAAGCTTGACTGAGACCAGCTTGGAAACGCCTGATTCCTGCATCGTCACGCCGTAAAGAACATCGGCTTCTTCCATCGTTCCTTTCCGGTGGGTGATGACGATAAACTGGGTTTCATGGCTGTATTTTTTCAAGTATTGGGCAAAGCGGAACACGTTCGCTTCGTCAAGCGCCGCCTCGACTTCATCCAGCACGCAGAACGGAACCGGTCTGACTTTGAGGATCGAAAACAGGAGCGCGATCGCCGTCAAGGCCCGTTCCCCGCCGGAAAGCAGGCTCAGGTTCTGCAGCTTTTTGCCCGGAGGCTGAGCGATAATATCGACGCCCGATTGGAGCAGGTCATTCGGATCTGTCAGCTTGAGTTCGGCTCTTCCGCCGCCGAACAGCGCCCGGAAGACGTCTTCGAAATGAGAACTGATCTGTGCAAATGTTTCCGCAAAACGCTTCGTCATTTCCTCATCCATTTCCTCGATAACCTTAAAGAGCGTATTTTTCGCTTCGAGCAGGTCGTCTTTCTGCTCCGAGAGGAAGAGGTAGCGTTCATTGACCCTTTCGAATTCTTCAATGCTGCCGAGGTTCACCGTTCCCAGCTCTTCGATTGCAAGCTTGATCAGCTTGACGCGCTTCCTCGCCTCTTCAGGGGAAAGCTTCAAAGGATATTTTTCCCTCGCCCCTTCAAATGAAAGTCCATACTCTTCCCGCAGGAAAGAGAGCAGGTTGTCGAGTTCGACTTCCATGCGGCCGAGCTTGACTTCTTCGTCTTTTAAGAGGCCTGCCATCTGCTTATACTGGCGCTTCATTTCTTTCAGTTCCAGCTCTTCGGTTTCAAGGCCTTTTTGCAGTTTCATCCGCTGCTCTCTTCTTGATGCGATAAGCTCTGCGGTTTTATTTTTGTCGTTCAGCTTCTTTTTCGCAGCTTCTTCAAGTTTTTCCTCCCCGGAAGTATTGGAGGACATTTCTGTCGTCAAGAAAGAGAGATCCTCTTCGGCAATTTTGAGCGCTTCCGCATTCTCGGCATACTCTTCTTCAAGCCTTGCGAGCTTTTCCCGTTCATTCGCACACGACTGTTCGGTTTTCGCCAGCACCACTTTCAAATCGGTCAGCTCGCTTTGCAGCGCTTCTTTCGTCGAGGTCTGTGTCTGTTTCCGCTCCGTCATCGCTTCGATTTCGGAATCGAGGCGCTTCAGCCCGCCGGCGATCGATGTGAGCTTTTCTTCAAGCTCTTTTTTACGCCGTTTCTTGTCTTCGTCCCCTTCGAGCAGAGCCGATTTTTCCTGGTCATAGAGCTCCAAATGGCTGTTGACGTTTTTCTCGGCGATTTCGAGTTCGTACAGACGCCCTTTGATTTCCTGCTGTTCGGTTCTTAAGCCTTCCCCGTCCTCGCGGAGTGACTGAAGTTTGGCATCAAGCTCTTGCATCGTCTGCTTCAGGGCTTTCACTTCTTTTTCGAGCAATTCGGTTTTCTCTTCCATCTCGGCGAGACGTTTTGTCTGGGCTTCCAGCTCCCTGTTGCGTCCCAGAAGCGAGCTGCTTTTTTTCTTAACGGCTCCTCCCGTCATTGAACCGCCCGGATTGACGACATCCCCTTCAAGGGTGACGATCCGGTATCTGTGGCCGAGCCGTTTGGCAAGATCGTTGGCGCCTTTTAAATGCTCGGTGATCAGCACGGTGCCAAGCAGGTTTTGCACGACGGTCCGGTAGGCCG
Organism: Bacillus paralicheniformis; assembly: GCF_001042485.2. Classification (GTDB taxonomy): domain Bacteria; phylum Bacillota; class Bacilli; order Bacillales; family Bacillaceae; genus Bacillus; species Bacillus paralicheniformis. The sequence continues at coordinate 69,503 of NZ_LBMN02000035.1, read as the reverse complement.
GATCAAACGAAACAAGCTCGCTGGCGATGCCGATGAACGACGGATTTTCTTTCGCCGCTTCGATATCTCGCGACTGAATGCGGCGCTCTTTGATGACGGAAAGCGGGAGAAAGGTCGCCCTTCCGAACGAATGCTTTTTCAAATATTGAATCGCCCGTCTGGCGGCGTCTTCATCGTCAGTGACAACATGTTGGGCCGTTGCGCCGAGCGCGATTTCAATCGCTGTTTCATACCGCTCGTCCGTCTTTAACAGCTCGGCAATCGCACCGCGAATGCCCGGAAGCTCGCTCTTGGCCTTTAATACTTCTTTGACGCCTTGATAAAACCCTGAGAAGTCCTCCTGCATCGCTTCAAGCATTTCCTTTTTGGAGCGCGCCTGCTGAACGTATTGATAAGCTTGGTAAAGGGCGGATTCCTTTTTCTCGTACTGGCTTTTTTTCTGTTCATAGCTTTTTTGCGCGTCCCTGAATGCTTGAATCTGGCTGTGAAGGCGCTCGTCGACGAGGCTGAATTCGTGTTCGGTTTTCATCTTTCGGTCGGCGATTTCCTTCCGCTCGCTTAAATATTTTTCATTGTTTTGCGCGAGTCGTTTTTGCTGCGCCGCGGATTGGGACATTTGGTCTTCAAGAAATTGAAGCTCGTTTCGGACGGATGCCTGTTCGTTCAAGAGCTCGAAATAATCGCTTTTCAGCTGTTCGATTTCTTCTTCTACATTTTCGCTGTATCCGGATAGAGCCTGATTCTTTTCTTTCACCTTTCGGGCAAGCTCTTTTGCTTCGGCCTCGAGCTTTTCAAACACAAGCTTCTGCGCGGCGATTTTTTCTTTCAGGCTTCGCTCTTTTTCACTGCGCTGGACGAGCGCTTCTTCAAGCTGAGCTCTGTTTTGCGTCGCGTTTTTTTTGCGTTCCTTCAGCACTTCTTTCCGGCCTTCAAGCTTCTCCAGTTCCTCGCTTGTCAAAAGCAGCACTTGCTGAAGCTCATCGACCGATTCGTCGAGCGCTTGAATTTTGTCTCTTGCCTCTTCGATTTTGGCTTCCTTTGCCTGGATGGCCGCAGACGAAGACATCTCTTCGTCTTTCGCCTTTTCGACTTTCTGCTGAAGGGCTTCCCATTTTCCGTGAAGCTCTTCGATATCATACGCCGTTAACGCGATTTCGATTTTTTCAAGCTCATCCTTTTTTTCAAGGTAGTCTTTGGCGATCGAAGCCTGCACTTTCAGCGGCTCCACCTGCCCCTCGAGCTCGTGGAGGATGTCTTCGACACGGTTCAAATTGTCCTGTGTCTCAAACAGCTTGTTTTCGGCTTTTTTCTTTCTCGTTTTGTATTTTAATACGCCGGCCGCTTCTTCAAAGATGCTTCTCCGCTCTTCAGCCTTGCTGCTTAAAATCTCTTCGACTTTGCCTTGGCTGATGATAGAAAACGCTTCTTTTCCAAGCCCCGAATCCATAAAAAGATCAATGATATCTTTCAGACGGCACGGCTGGTTGTTGATGAGAAATTCGCTTTCCCCAGATCTGTAGACTCTTCTCGTCACACTGACTTCGTGAAAATCGATCGGCAAAAAGCGGTCGTCATTGTCAAGCGTCAGCGTCACTTCGGCAAGATTCAGCTTTTTCCGCGAATCGCTGCCTGCAAAAATGATGTCTTCCATTTTACCGCCTCTGAGCGATTTGGCGGACTGTTCACCGAGCACCCAGCGGATCGCGTCGGTAATGTTGCTTTTTCCGCTGCCGTTCGGACCGACGACAGCTGTCACGCCTTTTACAAAATCTACAGAAATTCGTTCTGCAAACGATTTAAATCCTATCACGTCTAAACGTTTGAGGAACATGGTGATCCTCCTTATGTATTAAAGTATTACAATTCTATCATAACCCCATCGAAAAGGCTTAAAATACATTGAAATCCCCCTGAGTTTTGCAAGGGGGATTTATTGTTTCATATGGTGTTTTTGCAGCCTCGCGAGCGCTTCTTGAGCGGCATGCTGTTCTGCTTCTTTTTTGGAACGGCCGCTTCCCACCCCAAGTACTTCTCCTTTTAGCGATACGTTTGCTTCAAATTCGCGGTTGTGCGCCGGTCCTTTTTCCTGAAGGATTTTATACTCCAGAATACCTCGTCCGTCGCGCTGTACAAATTCCTGCAGCTGGCTTTTAAAATCCATCACATGAGAAAAAGCACCATCGTCGATTTTAGGGAAAACGTACGCTTTCAGAAAGGCCACGACAGCTTCGAGCCCCTGATCCAGATAGAGCGCACCGATAAAAGCTTCAAACACATCGGCTAAAAGCGCCGGACGCTTTCTTCCTCCAGTCATTTCCTCTCCTTTTCCCAATAGAACAAGCTCTCCGAAAGAAAGCTCATGGGCCAGGGAAACCAAAGAAGGCTCACATACGATCGCCGCTCTCAATTTCGTCAAATCACCCTCGCTCATCGCCGGGTATTTGGCGTATAAAAATTGAGAAATCGTCAGTTCCAAAACGGCGTCTCCTAAAAATTCAAGCCTCTCATTATCTTCATATGGCTTCTTTCGATGCTCATTCACATAAGATGAATGTGTAAATGCTTGATATAAAAGCTTCTCGTTTTGAAATTGAACCGAAATCCGTTCCTGAAACTTTTTAAACTGCTCCGCTTTCTTTTGAAACATTTTTTTGTCTCTGAAATGTGAATGTTTTGACATAGCAACCTCCATATGGGCACATCAAGTTCACCTCACCTCCAATGAAAAGGCAGGTTCGTGTATCATTGGGCAGCAAAACATTAAAATTAAAGCCGCATTTATAAAGGGATAAAGCCCCGTCTTTAAACGGGACTTTAAATGAGCTTACTGCTTACTATTTATGTAGTTCACAGCGTCACCGACTGTTGCAATCTTTTCAGCATCTTCGTCAGAAATCTCCATATCAAACTCGTCTTCAAGTTCCATGACAAGCTCAACAACATCAAGGGAATCAGCGCCTAAATCCTCTTTAAAAGAAGCTTCAAGAGTGACGTCGGCTTCATCCACGCCGAGGCGGTCTACGATGATTTTTGTTACACGCTCTAATGCGTCTGCCATAGCTATTCACCTCCCCTCAAGTATTATAGTTGATTCGTTTTTAAAAAACCAGAGATAATTCAATTTTTGATTTCGTTTAAACCATAGCCATTCCGCCGTTGATGTTCAGCGTCTGGCCGGTCATGTAGCTCGCATGGTCAGATGCGAGGAAAACAACGGCGCTGCTGATGTCAGACGGATCGCCGAACCGTGCAAGCGGAATCTGCTTCAGCATTTCGTCTTGAATATCTTTTGTCAGCTTGTCCGTCATTTCCGTCGAAATAAACCCCGGAGCGATTGCATTAACGGTGATATTTCTTGACGCAAGCTCTTTCGCCAGCGTTTTCGTCAAGCCGATCACGCCTGATTTAGCCGCGACATAGTTGGCCTGTCCGGCGTTACCGACGACGCCTACAACCGAGGTGATGTTGATGATCCGGCCGCTTCTTTGTTTCATCATCTGTCTTGTTACGGCTTTTGAACAATTGAACACACCTTTTAAGTTTATGTTAATGACGTCGTCCCATTCATCTTCTTTCATTCTCATGAACAGATTATCTTTTGTAATGCCCGCATTATTGACAAGGATGTCAAGCGTGCCGAAGCGGCCGACCGCTTCCTTCATCATCGCCTGAACCTCATCCACATTTGAAACGTCCGCTTTAAAAGCAAACGCATCGCGGCCGAGCGCTTTGATTTCGTCTACAACTTCGTTCGCTTTCGCTTCATTGCCCGCGTAGTTGACGACGACATTTGCTCCGTTTTTCGCCAGGTCCAGGGCGATCGCGCGGCCGATCCCTCTTGAGGCTCCTGTAACAACGGCTGTTTTATTATCCAGCATTTTCGTTTTCCTCCTTCAACGTTTGAACGGCAAGTTCAATTGTGTTCGGGTCTGACACAGCAATCGTTTTGACTCTGCGGTTCACTTTCTTCACAAGCCCTGACAAAACCTTTCCGGGGCCGATTTCGATGAACGTCGTCACGCCTTCGTCAATCAGGCGGCTGATTGTTTCTTCAAATCGCACAGGAGAATACAGCTGTTCAATCAGTTTATTCTTAATGTCGTCTTTATCTGTTACAAAGTCGGCTGTTACGTTGGAGACGACCGGAATAGCTGCATCGCTGATCTTGCACGCATCAAGAACTTCACGAAGCTTATCAGCTGCCGGCTTCATCAGGTCGGAATGGAACGGCCCGCTGACTTCGAGAGGAATCGCGCGTTTTGCGCCCTTTTCTTTGGCAAGCTCTGAAGCGAGCTCGACGCCTTTAGCTGTTCCTGAGATGACGATCTGCCCGGGGCAGTTCAAATTGGCGAGCTGAACAAGGTTTCCTTCTTCGGAAACTTTGTCCGTCACTTCTTTCAGCGCCTGGCTGTCCATGCCGAGAATGGCCGCCATCGCGCCTTCACCTGCGGGCACGGCTTCATTCATGAATTCGCCGCGCTTTCTGACGGCATAAACCGCGTCTTTAAACGACAAGGCGCCGGCAGCTACCAATGCGCTGTACTCGCCGAGGCTGTGCCCTGCCGCATAGTCGGCTTTAATGCCGTATTCCTTCAGTTTTTGAAGCGCTGCGGTACTCGCTGTTAAAAGGCTTGGCTGCGCGTTGTATGTAAGTGTCAGTTCTTTTGCATCCCCTTCAAACATGAGGGTGCTCAGTTTTGTTTCAAGCGTTTGATCCGCTTCTTCAAAAATCTTCTTTGCATTCGGTTCTTTTTCATACAATTCGTGTCCCATGCCGATATGCTGCGAACCTTGGCCCGGGAATAGAAAAGCAATCTTGCCCATATGTTAAAACCTCCAGACTATTCATCTGCTTTTTGTTGAATTTTTTCTTCGATAAATTCAGCGACATTTTGGCTGACCATCTCTCTGGCCTGGCGGATCGCGTGATAAACGGCCCGTCCGTCAGATGATCCGTGCGCTTTGATGACGGGCGCCTTTAAGCCGAACAATCCGGCTCCGCCGTATTCAGAGTAATCCATCTTCGTTTTCATTTCTTTCAGCTTCGGCTTCAGCGCAGAGGCGGCGAGCTTCGCCGTGAAGCTCGAAGTCAGCGTCGTTCTCAGCATTTTAAAAATGGACAGCGCCGCGCCCTCGACCGTTTTCAAGGCAACGTTACCGGTAAAGCCGTCTGTCACGATGACATCAGCGACTCCGTCCAGCATGTCGCGCGCTTCCACATTGCCGATGAAATTCAAATCGGTTTCCTTTAATTTTTGAAAGGTCTGCTTGGCAAGCTCATTTCCTTTTTTGTCTTCGGTTCCGACGTTTAAAAGTCCGATGCGCGGATTTTTGACGCCCAGCACCTGTTCTCCGTAAACAGATCCCATAATGGCATATTGAACGAGATGTTCGGGCTTGGCGTCCACATTCGCTCCGACATCAAGAAGGAGAAAGCCGTCTCCGGAGACAGTCGGCAATGTCGGCGCCAACGCAGGCCTTTCAATCCCTTCAATCCGGCCGACGATAAAGAGCCCGGCCGTCATAAGCGCTCCGGTGTTTCCGGCGGAAATGCAGGCATCCGCCCTGCCTTCGGCGACTTCTCCGGCCATCAGAACCATCGATGAATTCTTCTTTCTTCTGACGGCTCTGACAGGTTCGTCTGTCGCCTCGATGACTTCTTCCGCGTGCTTGACAGTGATCCGCCCGTGCTCCGTTAAATGGGCGGCAATTTTTTCCCGGTCGCCGATCAGCGTAATCTCGAGGTCTTCAAAATCTTCGACCGCTTTCATCACGCCTTCAATAACCGCTTTGGGAGCATTGTCTCCTCCCATGGCATCTACAGCAATTTTCATGACTTACGCGCCACCTTCTATGATTGTTTTGAACGATACATGACAAATTCGCCTGAAAACACAGGCTCTTCGGCAACATAGCTGTTCACTTCAACAACCGTTCTGCCTTTATCTTTATCAAGCTTTACGACTTTCGCTTTTGCAACGACCCGTTCGCCTTGCTTGACCTGCCTGGTAAAGCGGATGTCCGCTTTGGCCGTCAATGCGAGCTCATCGTCGATGAGGGCAACGGCGAGCGAGTTGGCCTGGGCAAACAAATGGTGTCCCCTGGCGATTTGATTTCGGCTGAAAACGTGCTCCGTTCTGATCTCCAGAATGGAAATCGCGTGCTCATCCAGCTCCAAATCAATGATCTCGCCAATGACCTCGTCGAGCGGGAGAGACTTGACTTCATCTTCAAGAGATTTCTCGGCAACACTTTTGATTCTTTCTCTCAGTTCAGGTATGGAAAGTTCCAAACGGTCCAAGCGAATCGTCTGAATGCTGACGTTAAATTTCTCCGCTAACTCCTCGTCCGTAATAAACGGGGTCGTACGAATCGTCTGCTGCAGCAATTCTTGGCGTTCTCTCTTACTTTTTCTCATGTTTTTAAACACCATCCGCGCAATTATGACTAGGTACTAATAGTAGTATATAATTTCATAGATTGGAATGCAATCTTTCTTTACCCGCCGACAATAAATTTTCACAGGACTTCCAGGTCAGCTCAGCTTTTCTCCTTCCATCACCCCGCTGTTTTGCAAGTGTTCCCGCAGGCTTTCATATTCGGCATCCGTCCAGAACGCCTTTGAAGAGACAAGTTCTGCAGCGTCTCTTCTTGCCGTTTCCAGCGCGCGGTAGTCGTGAACCATGTCAGCGACTTTAAACTCCGGCATCCCGCTCTGTTTTTTGCCGAAGAAGTCCCCGGGTCCTCTGAGTTCAAGGTCCTTTTCAGAAAGCTCAAAGCCGTCGGTCGTCTCAGACATGATGCTCATGCGCTCTTTGCCCGTTTCAGATTTCGGGTCTGCCATCAGGATGCAATACGACTGGTGGTCGCCCCGCCCGACCCGGCCGCGAAGCTGGTGCAGCTGGGAAAGACCGAACCGGTCAGCATCATAGATCAGCATGACCGTCGCATTCGGAACGTTTACGCCGACTTCAACGACGGTTGTGGAAACGAGAATCTGGCATTCGTTTTTGCTGAACTGCCTCATCACCTGTTCTTTCTCGTCATTTGAGAGCTTTCCGTGCATGAGACCGATCTGCCACCTTCCTCTGAAAGCATGGGTCAGCATGCTGTGCACATCGATGGCGTTTTGAACGTCGAGCTTGTCCGATTCTTCGATCAAGGGACAAATCACATATGCCTGTCTGCCTTTTTTCAGTTCTTTTTCGATAAACGCGAGAATTCGTTCGAGCATGTCGTGCTTCACCCAATAAGTCTCGATCCGCTTTCGCCCAGCCGGCATTTCATCGATGACGGACACATCCATTTCCCCGAAAACCGTAATTGCCAGTGTCCTTGGAATCGGCGTAGCCGTCATAAACAAGACATCGGGATCTTTCCCTTTGCTTCTCAGTTTTTTTCTTTGCTCGACACCGAAGCGGTGCTGTTCATCGGTGATCACGAGACCGAGCTGTTTAAAATGGACATCGTCCTGAATAAGGGCGTGCGTCCCCACCAAAATATCAATTTCTCCTTCTTTTAATCTTTCTAAAAGCTCTCTTCTCCTTTTCCCTTTCACAGAGCTTGTTAAAAGCGCAACATTGACATCGTACTGCTCAAAGAGGGATACCAATGAATCGGCGTGCTGTTCCGCCAGTATTTCGGTCGGCACCATCATCGCTCCCTGGAATCCCGAAAGCAGCGAGGCGTATAACGCAATCGCGGCGACGGCCGTTTTGCCTGATCCGACGTCTCCTTGTAAAAGCCGATTCATTTTATACCCTGAAGCCATGTCCCTTAATATGTCGTCGAGTGCTTTCGCCTGCGCGTTTGTCAAAGGAAACGGGAGGCTTTTGACAAACGAATTGACGTCTTCCGTTTTAAAGGTGTGGCTGATTCCGTCGGACGCCTCCCGCTCGAACTTCCGTAAAGCCTGCATTTTCAGCTGAAACAGTAAAAATTCTTCATATACAAAGCGGCGCCGCGCATGTTTTAAAGCTTCCCTCGACTCGGGCTTGTGCATCGCCTTCACCGCCTCCTGGTAAGACAGAAGTTTATAGGCGGTCCTAAGCTTTTCCGGAAGGGGGTCTTCGGCAGACGGCAAATGGCTGCGGACGGCTTCCTGAATCAATTTCCTCATTGTCTTTACGGTGATATTTTCTTTGACGGAGTAAACGGGCTCAATCGACTGGTCACCTTGGTGCGGCCCGTTTTTCAGCTCCTGTACCATCACGGATTGTCTGTGCTTGTCCCATTTTCCGGTTACGGTAACGATCGAACCGATCGCAAGCTTTTTTTTCAAATAAGGCCTGTTAAAACAAACTGCTGTGATCAAATAGTTTCCGACCAATAGCCGGAACGTGAGGCGGCTCCGCTTTTTCCCGTAATAGGCAAGAGAAGGCTCGCTGTGAACCTTCCCTTCTACCGTCACTCGTTCGTCGTGTGCCACTTCTTCCAAATCGCGCAATTCATAATCGTCATATCGGTACGGGAAGTAGTTTAAAAGATCAAGAACCGTATAGATTCCGAGCTCATTTAACGTTTTTTCCGTTTCCGTCCCGACGCCTTTTATAACAGATATACTAAGTTGCAGATTGTGTTCCACGTGCAGCTGACGCTCCTCCGAATATTTTTTTCTCCAATTCTTTGCCCGTCGGTGTTGCAGCAAGACCGCCCCGGCCTGTTTCCCTCAGTGCCGTCGGCATCGTCTGCCCGATTTTATACATCGCATCGATCACTTCATCGCATGGAATGCGGCTTGTAATGCCGGCAAGCGCCATATCAGCCGCGACCATCGCGTTGGCTGCGCCCATTGCGTTCCGCTTCACACACGGCACCTCAACAAGCCCTGCGACAGGATCGCAGACTAGACCGAGTACGTTTTTTAAAGCGATGGCCATCGCTTCGGCGCACTGTTCAGGGGTTCCGCCCGCCATTTCGACGATGGCGGCAGCCGCCATGCCCGAGGCCGAGCCGACTTCAGCCTGACAGCCTCCCGCGGCTCCCGAAATGCTCGCATTGTTGGCAACGACGAATCCGAACGCTCCCGATGTAAATAAAAAGCGGACCATCTGCTCTTTCGTCGGCTGAAGTTTCTCTTTTACCGCAAAAAGCGTCCCCGGGACAACGCCGGCCGAACCGGCCGTCGGCGTTGCGCAAATCGTTCCCATCGCAGCGTTGACTTCATTTGTCGCAACCGCTTTGCTGACAGCGTCAAGGATGACATCCCCTGACAGCCCTTTGCCCGATTTGAGGTAAGCTTGAAGCTTAACGGCGTCTCCCCCCGTCAATCCGGAGTGCGACACGACGCCTTCAACACCTTTTTGCACAGCATCTTCCATCACGGTCAAGTTGGCTTCCATCTGCTCGAATATTTCTTCCCGCGTCCGGCCTGACACCTCGATCTCCTGCGCGATCATGATTTCAGAGATGGACACGTTCTTTTCTTTTGTCAGCTGAATTAATTCTTTTACATTTCGAAACATATCGTCTCACCCTCCTTTTAGTCAGCGATCTGGGTCACCTCAATGATGTTCGGCAGCGCTCTCAATTCTTCAAAAACAGCCGGATCGATCGTTTGATCGACCTCAATCGTCATGAGCGCTTCCTGGCCGACGTCTTTGCGGGCCACTTCCATATGGCCGATGTTGATTGCGAACTTTGCAAGCACATTGGCTACGCCTGCAATCGTTCCATAGCGGTCGTTATGGACGACTAAAATAGCAGGGTGATTTCCCGACAATCTGAGCTCAAAGCCGTTCAGCTCAATGATTTCGATTTTCCCCCCGCCGATTGAGATGCCTGCGAGTTCAAGGGAGCCTTCATCATCAGAGATGAGGATGCGGGCTGTATTGGGATGCGTTGGAACCGCTTCTTCTTCCCGGAACTCGATGGCGATTCCCTTTTCTTCAGCTAGGCGGATCGAATCTTTGATTCTTTCATCAAATGTATCAAAATCCAAAAGGCCGCCGATGATCGCAACATCTGTTCCATGTCCTTTATACGTCTCGGCAAAAGAACCGTACAATGACACAACGATTTGTTTCGGCTCCCTCCCAAACACGCTTCTGGCGACTCTGCCGATTCTGGCCGCGCCGGCCGTATGAGAACTTGACGGACCGATCATGACGGGCCCGATAATATCAAACACACTTCTGTACTTCATCCTTATCCCCCTTTTACACACAGATTCCCCCGCTGTACGGAGGAAAAAAAGCCGTTTTTTTTAGACTAATCGATCATTCCCCAATTGGCAAGCAGACAACGTCCGAGCGGGCTGATGCTTTAAAAAAAGCCAAAAGAAGAGAAGGGCTTTTATCATCATGCCCTTCTGCCTTTGATCGATTATTCAACAGCCAGAATGTAGGAATACAGCGGCTGTTTTCCGTCGTGCACTTCCACTTCAACGTCTTCGTACGTCTCGCTGATAAAGGCTGCGAGTTCTTCGGCCTCTTCTCCCGGCGCGTCTTCCCCTTTGATCACAGTGACGATTTCACTGTCTTCATCGATCATGCCTGCGAGCAGCTTTTTCGCTGCTGCTAACTGGTCAGATGCCGTCTCAACGATTTTACCGTTTAAGATGCCCATAAAATCGCCTTTTTTAATATCGATGCCGTCAATGTTAGTGTCTCTGACCGCATAGGTGATTTGTCCGCTTTTCACCTCGCCGATCGCACCGAGCATAGCGGCTTCATTCTCGTCCGCTCCAAGGGCCGGGTTGAATGCGAGGAGCGCGGCCATTCCTTGAGGAACGGTCTTCGTCGGGATGACAATCACATGTTGTCCGGCAACATCCGCGGCCTGGTTCGCCGCCATGACAATGTTTGAATTATTCGGCAGAATCACGACCGTGTCCGCGTTGGCGTCTTTTATCGCCTGAACGATGTCTTCCGTGCTCGGATTCATCGTCTGACCGCCTTCGATGACCTTTGTGGCGCCGATGCTTTCGAAAAGTTCGGCGATTCCTTCTCCCATGGCCACTGTAACGACGCCGTACGGCTGCTTTTCAGCCGGCGCTTTTTCTGCCGGGGCAGCTGCCTCCTGTTTGTTCTGATTGAGAATCGCGCTGTGCTGCTCTCTCATGTTTTCGATTTTCATGTTGATTAAGCTGCCGTATTTTTGCGCATAAGTCATGACTTCCCCCGGATATTCGGCGTGGATGTGCACCTTGGCGATATTTTCGTCTGAGACGACGAGCAGTGAATCACCGAAGCCGCTTAAATCCTGGCGGAACGCATCTTCATTAAAGTTTCTTTTACCGCTGTCGAGCTTTACCATAAATTCCGTGCAATAGCCGAATTCGATGTCTTCTGTATTCATGTGGCTTTGAGCGTTTTTATGGTGCTCCGCGCTGACAAGATCATCCAATGACGGAAGAGCGGCCGCTTTTTCAGAAAGCTTTTCTCCCTTTAAAGAAGCGAGAAACCCTTCATACACGTAAAGCAGCCCTTTTCCGCCGCTGTCGACGACACCGACTTCCTTTAAAACCGGAAGCAGCTCAGGCGTCCGCTCCAATGAAGCCTCCGCTTCATTCACGACGGCTTCCATCACCTTGATGATATCGGTTTCAGTTTGAGCGGTGAGCACTGCTTTTTTTGCCGCATCTTTGGCAACCGTCAAGATCGTGCCTTCGACAGGCTTCATGACGGCCTTGTAGGCAGTGTCCACTCCGGCCTGGAACGCGGCGGCAAATTCTTTCGCGTTAATTTCCGATTTCTGTTCAATCGATTTGCCAAAGCCTCTGAACAGCTGGGACAAAATGACGCCCGAGTTTCCCCGCGCTCCCATCAGAAGCCCTCTTGACAGGCTTTGTGCCACTTTGCCGATATTGGCGGCATCGATCTGCTCCACTTCTTTTGCACCGGATGTCATCGACAGATTCATGTTCGTTCCTGTATCTCCGTCCGGAACCGGAAATACATTTAACGCATCAACTACATTTGCGTTTTGAGACAGATGGCGTGCGCCGTACAGAACCATTTCTGCAAAAGCTTTTCCATCCAGATTTCGTATAGACACTCTTGTTTTCCTCCTAACTACGGGTTCGTCACTCGTACTCCTTGAACGTAAATATTTACGGAATCCACTGCAAGACCCACTGTATGGTCGAGCGTATATTTGACTTTTGTTTGAACATTATGTGCCACTTCTGAAATTTTTGTTCCGTAGCTGACAATGATGTACATGTCAATATGAATACGATCTTCTTCTTGGCGGACGATGACGCCTCTTGCAAAGTTTTCTTTTCTGAGGATTTCAGTCAGTCCGTCTTTAATTTGGTTCTTGGATGCCATACCTACGATCCCGTAGCAGTCGATCGCTGCGCCTCCCGCAACCATGGCGACCACTTCGTTTGATATATCAATCTGTCCGTATTTTGTTCGGAATTCAATGGACACGTTGGTTCCTCCTTTTCGAGTCTCGCTTCTGACCTCTGGTTAACATCATTCTACTATAAGGACCTTCTTTTTAAAAGAACAGGCAGGCTTCTCTCCAAACCTAACCCTACTTATACTACAGCGCGTTCATTTTTTCAAGATGTCAAGGGATTTTTCTTGAAAGCAGAGCAATCAATAGTTGCAAACGGTTTTCAGCTGTGGTAAATTATTAAAGTATCTGAAGCATCACAGGTGATCAACTGATAATGAATGATGATGTTTTTTTTGATAGTTAGGAGGGAAACAAATGGCACGTAAATGCGTTATTACAGGCAGAAAATCACGTTCTGGCAACTCTCGTTCTCACGCGATGAACGCTTCTAAACGCACATGGGGCGCTAACGTTCAAAAAGTGCGCATCCTTGTGAACGGCAAGCCTAAAAAAGTATATGTATCTGCTCGAGCTTTGAAATCTGGAAAAGTTGAGCGTGTATAAGAAAAAATAAACGCCTGCCAAGAGCGACTGTACGCTTTAGGCAGGCGTTTTTTCGTTCTTTTGCTTGCCATCCGGGGAGAGCCCTTTGACCCGCTCCGCAAAAAAAGCGCACCCGGCGCTTCTTAGTCTTTGCGAAACGAGCCAAGCATCGCCCGGACGATTCCCCCTAAAAACTTCGGTAATTTAATGGTGTAAAATTTCATTCCCTTCCCTCCTCAAAGAGTCCGCAACCGCATCCACCTTCAACATCGGATCCCAAACACAAAGCGAGCGGAAGCGCCAGGATATTTAATCAGTGCTTCTTATCATTATTAATATGCCTTCAGAAAACGAAAAAGCACCTTGTGAATGGATGAGTTCGTTACTAATACATAGTGTCGAACCTAGAGCAATATGACACTTATTTAAAGAATACTTAAATCCTTCGAGGGAAAGGTTTTTTACCGTCTCCGTAAACGGCAGGAATGAAATGTACGGTTTTGTTTGATCACGCATGACGGTGTAAGAGCCTTGGGGGTGCATGCTGATCGTATTTTGGCGGTCGATCATGACGGTCTTGACATTTTGCTTCATCGCGGTGTAAAGGAGATGCAGATTCCCGAGAAAATGGTCTGCTCTGCCTCCCGAAATGCCGAACATTCTAATGCATGAAGGCCGCTGTCCGACCGCCCAGCTCAACGCAAGGTCCAAATCCGTCTGATCTTTTTCCGCCTGATAAATATGGAGGCGGGGAGCCGCCTTTTCAATAGCCTTTTTTTGCTCGTCTGTGATGCTGTCAAAATCCCCGAACGCTTCATCAGGCACGATCCCCGCTGCCAAAAGGGTTACAGCGCCTCTGTCAACCCCGACCCAAAGCGCATCGCCGTCCTGATACTGCAGCAAGTCGGGAATGAGATGATCGGGACCTCCCGCTACAATATTGATCGTTTTCATCGCATTGTCCTTTCTGTAAACGCCGTAAAAAAAGAGCTCAGCTTGAGAAAGCCGGCTCTTTTTCATCGGGAAACCTTACCCAAGCGCACCTTTTATATCGGAAATGGCTTTTTTGCGGTCTTTTTCGTTATAAACGGCAGAGCCCGCAACAAGCAGATTTGCCCCTGCTTCGATACACTGTCTTGCCGTCATTTTGTTGACGCCGCCGTCCACTTCAATCAGCAGGTCGGCGAGCCCTTTTTGCTCGGCCATCTCCTTGACCTGCCTGATTTTCGGCAGGACTGAGGAAATAAACGACTGTCCGCCGAAGCCCGGATTCACTGTCATCAATAGTACGAGATCAAGGTCTTCAAGCACATGCTCGATCTGCCGCACAGGGGTATGCGGATTCAAGACAACACCCGCTTTGACTCCTTGCTCTTTGATGAGCTGGATCGTCCTGTGAAGGTGCGGGCACGCTTCAACATGGACGGACAAAATATCGGCGCCCGCTTTTGCAAAAGCAGGTATATAGCGGTCAGGCGCTTCAATCATTAAATGAACGTCGAGCGGAAGTTCTGTGATCGGGCGGACGGCTTCCACTACAAGCGGCCCGATGGTCAGGTTGGGAACGAAATGGCCGTCCATCACATCGATGTGGATGAAATCGGCGCCGCCTTGTTCAACATCCCGAATCTCTTCCCCTAGACGGGCAAAATCGGCTGAAAGAATCGAAGGAGCAACATATACCATATCTTAATACCTCGGCTTTCTGTCTTTGATCTCTGTTAAAAATTCAACATAATGGTCGTAGCGATACTGGGCGATTTCACCGTTTTCCACGGCGCGTTTGACGGCGCAGTTCGGCTCTTTCATATGCAGGCACCCGCGGAACTTGCATTCGGCGCTTTTTTCGCTGATTTCCAAAAACGCAGACCCTAAATCTTCAGCTTCAATACCGGCAAACTCAAGCGAGCTGAAGCCCGGGGTGTCCGCGACGAGCCCGCCGTTTATATCGATCAGCTCCACATGGCGGGTCGTATGCTTTCCCCTTCCCAAGTGAGCGGAAATCCCGGCGGTTTTCAGTTCAAGCTCGGGGCTGATCGCATTTAAAAGCGAAGATTTGCCCACGCCGGACTGGCCGGCGAATACGGTGATTTTGTCTTGAAAATGGGAGACGATGTCTTCGATGCCGCTTCCGTTTTTCATCGATGTCGTATAGACGCAGTACCCGATG
Organism: Bacillus paralicheniformis; assembly: GCF_001042485.2. Lineage (GTDB taxonomy): Bacteria > Bacillota > Bacilli > Bacillales > Bacillaceae > Bacillus > Bacillus paralicheniformis. The sequence goes on along the minus strand of NZ_LBMN02000035.1, from coordinate 54,502 downwards.
TTCCGGTAGTCTTCGGCATAATGGTGAATCCGCTCTTTGAGCGCGTCATCATCCACGAGGTCCATTTTCGTAATGCATATGATCGGCCTGATGCCACCCGCCTCAACCAACACTAAAAAACGATCCAATAGCGACGTGCTGAATGTCGGCTCTTTTGCCGAAAACACGAGAACCGCCTGATCCACGTTGCTGATCGGAGGTCTGACCAATTCATTGAATCTGTCTTTAATCTCGAGAATGTAGCCTTCTTTATCGTTATCGGCCTGGTAGACGACATCGTCGCCGACGAGAGGGGTGATTTTATTTTTTCTGAAAACCCCTCTTCCCCTGCACTGAATGATCTGATCACCATCCAAAACATAGTAAAATCCGCTTAATGCTTTAATGATTTTGCCCTCAGGCATATCGCACCTCCCTTATTCATCCTCAGGATATTCAATCGTTTTTGACCTGACTACTTTATCGTTGATCGTTACTTGATAATACCCTTTTTGCCCGGGCGCAATCCTGAATTTGATCGTCCGCTCTGCCGGCGCCGTGATTTTAAAATTTTCATAGACGTCGGAAATGCTGTGTTCTTCATCATCGATCGAAATTTGGACGTTTTGTTCTTCGCCCTCCGCTCCCGGTTCATAAGGGATATCAATTTTCTCGGTCACCGTTTTGACGGGTTTTTTCTCAGGTCCGAGCGAAAACGTAACCTCGACTTTGTCTCCCGGCTTGACGGATGCCCCCGCCCCCGGCTTTTGTTTGATGACCTGACCTTCCGGCACATCTTCAGAATGCGCCTCCTTTTCGACAAGGACAAGCTGATGGTCGTCCAAATAGCCCGAAGCCGCCTGTTTGCTGTATGTTTTTAAATCCCTTAAAGTAATGGCTTCCGGACCGAGGCTGACCGTTAATTTGATCTCGTCGTCGGCGGCAACGATTTCGGTGCCGGCTGCGGGGTCCTGTTCGATGATGGTACCCGCTTCTTCTTCATGGTGCACTTCTTCTGTCTTGATGTTTTTAAAGCCCTTTTGCTCGAGAAGCTTTTTGGCGGCGTCGACTTTCTGGCCGACCACATCTTCCACTTCTGTTTTCTCTTTGCCTGAGCTTTTATAAAGCTTGACAGTTGAGCCTTCCTTTACGATATCGCCGGCTGCAGGGTCCGTTTTCACGATCAGCCCTTCTTCAATTTTATCGTCGGCAATGTCTTCAGCATTCGGATCCACTTCAAACCCTTCGTCTTCAAGCTTGATGACGGCTTCTTCATACTCAAGGCCTGCTACATCGGGAACGGCTACATCTTTTGGAATAAAGAGCGACGGAAACACCGTCAAAGCCAAGACGGCTGACACAACGAGAACGAAAAACACCGTCAGCAATATAAGCGGCCATTTCTTTCTTTTTTTCTTCTTGTTTGCTTTTGCCTGCTTCTTCTTTTCTTTCTTTGATAACGGAGCCGCTTCCGCTTCTCCGTCGCCGGACTTGTCACCGCTCTTGTCTTCCGGCAGGTTTTTGATGATCGGAACAGCTTTCGTCATCTCATCATCAGCTGGAATCGTGAATCGCTTTTCGTTGAGCCTGTCCGGGTCGAAAGCCGTTTTTAAATCGGATTCCATCTCTTCGGCCGCTTCATAGCGGTGGAATGGATCTTTTGCCATCGCTTTCAGGACGATGTTTTCTATGCTTTGCGGCACAGCCGGGTTCCACCTTTTCACCGACGGCGTTTCTGATTGCAGATGCTTCAGCGCGATGCTGACCGCCGATTCTCCTTCAAACGGCATACGCGCCGTCAGCAGCTCGAAAAGCACGATGCCGAGCGAGTAGATATCGGATTTTTTCGTAGACAATCCGCCTCTCGCCTGTTCGGGCGACAAATAATGGACAGAGCCCAAAACCGAGTTGGTGTGCGTGATGGTCGTCGAACTGAGCGCCATGGCGATGCCGAAATCGGTCACTTTAATGTGGCCCATATGGTCGATCAAAATGTTGTGGGGCTTAATATCCCGGTGAACAATCTGGTTATCATGAGCGTGTGCGATGGCGGATACGATCTGCTCCATGATTTGGACCGCTTCTTTTGGATGAAGCGGGCCTGTTCGGTTTATGTATTCTTTCAGGGTCATCCCCTCGACATACTCCATCACGATATAATAGATGTCATCTTCTTCTCCGACATCATAAATGCTGACGATATTCGGGTGGTCGAGGCTTGCAGCGGACTGCGCTTCCCTTCTGAACCGCCTGATAAAATCGGCATCGTGAACGAAGTCAAACCGCAGCACTTTTATCGCGACTTCACGGTCGAGGATGATGTCCAGCGCTAAATAAACGTTCGCCATCCCCCCGCCGCCGATGGCGCGCAGGATTTCGTAACGTCCGCTGATCCGTCTGCCGATTAACACTTGTCTTCACCTTCTTCTATTTGAGAAGGAAGTTCCAATAGCGCGACGGTGATATTGTCCTCGCCACCGTTGTCATTGGCCAGCTGAACGAGCTGTTCCGCTTTCTCCTCCGCAGAAGAAAGAGCTGTAAGCATATCCTTCAGTGACTCATCTTCTACTTTATTCGTCAGCCCGTCAGAGCATAATAGAACTTGATCGCCCGGTTCGATTTCAAAAGTATGGGCTTCAACCTTCACTTCCGGATCAGTGCCAAGCGCTTTTGTCAGCACGTTCTTCCGCGGATGGTGTTCGGCATCTTCCTTCGAAATCCCCCCTGTCCGCACGAGTTCATTGACAAGCGAGTGATCTTCCGTCAGCTGTATGAAATGGCCGCCTTGCAGGAGATAGCAGCGGCTGTCTCCGATATGGGCGACTGTCAGCGTTTTTCCCGTGTATAAAGCGCAGACGACCGTTGTTCCCATTCCCTGGCACTCTTCATGCGCCCTCGCATGGTCGAAAAGTTTTTGGTTGACGGCTGAAATCTGCTCTTTCAGCCAAGCTTCGCATTCAGCCGGCGAAGCCGGGACTTCTTCGGTTTCCTCCCAGATATCCCGAAGGGCTGAGACGGCCATCCTGCTGGCAACGTCGCCGGCCAGATGACCTCCCATTCCATCGCAGACAACAGCTAAAACCAGTCCGTTTTTTTCTGTGAAAATGCCGGCATCGTCTTCATTGTGCTGGCGTATTTTTCCCCTGTCCGTTTTTAAGGCTGTTTTCAACCTTGATTCACCTCGTCTCTTCCTGGCGCTCCTTTGCACGAAGCTGTCCGCAGGCAGCGTCAATATCATGGCCTTGCTCTCTTCTGATCGTGACATTTACTCCATGAGACTTTAATGTTTTTTCAAAGGCGAAAATCTGTTCTTTCGGTGTTCTGACATAGTCTCGTTCAGGTACATAGTTGACCGGAATCAAGTTGACGTGGCATTTGATTCCTTTTAGCAATTCAGCCAGCTCTTCCGCGTGTTCAACCTGATCGTTAACACCGCCGAAAAGCCCGTATTCAAACGTAACCCTTCTGCCGGTTTTCTTAATGTAGTAATCGACCGCTTTCATCAGCTCCGGCAGCTTGTAGGCTCTGTTGATCGGCATCAGCCGGCTTCTGATCTCAGTGTTCGGGGCGTGCAGAGAAATCGCAAAGTTGATCTGCAGCTTCTCGTCTGCAAACTCATAGATTTTCGGAATGATCCCGCTCGTTGATACGGTGATATGGCGCGCCCCGATATTCAGCCCTTTATCATGGTTGACGATTTTCAGGAATGCAAGCATTTCCTGAAAATTATCGAACGGCTCGCCGATTCCCATAATGACGATGGAACTGACGCGTTCATCTGTTTCATCAAGCGCCTGCTGCACTTTGACAACCTGGGCGACGATCTCTCCGGCTTCCAGGTTCCGCTTTAAGCCGCCGAGGGTCGACGCGCAAAACGTACAGCCGATTCGGCAGCCCACCTGTGTCGTTACACAAACAGAATTGCCATATTCGTGCCGCATTAATACGGTTTCGATCGTGTAGCCGTCATGAAGCTCAAATAAAAACTTCATCGTTCCATCTTGTGAAGTCTGCTTGACGGCCGTTTTCAGCGTCGTTAATACGAAATGCTCGTTCAACTTTGTCCGCAGCTCTTTTGAAAGGTTTGTCATCTTTTCAAATGACGTGACTCTCTTTTCGTAAAGCCATTCGAATATTTGCGCGGCGCGGAAAGGTTTTTCGCCGTTTTCCGAAAGCCAGCTTTTCAGTTCTTCTATTTCAAAAGAATAGATGGACGGTCTTTCTGTCCGCAATTCTTTTCTTACTTTTTGTTTCGATTCCATTATTGTGATCCCTTCTTTCTCATGCTGCAAATAAAGAAGCCGTCCGTTCCGAAGTAGTGGGGAAGGATTTGAATGCTTCCATCCTTGACATACGGCGCCGCTTTTTCGGGCAGCCGCTCGGCGAGGGTGGGGTCTGCTTCAAATTCATCGTGTTCTTTCAAAAAAGCATGCATGACTTGTTCATTTTCGGTCGGGTCCATTGTGCATGTGCTGTAGACCAATGTCCCGTCTGTTTTCAATAAAGGTGCGATTTCGTTTAAAATCGCCAGCTGAATCCCAGCGAGACGCGCGCTGTCTTCGGGCGTTTTGCTGTATTTGAGATCCGGTTTTCTGCGGATGACACCGAAGCCCGAACACGGAGCGTCGACGAGAATCCGGTCAAACTGCTCCGGTTCGAAGGCTTCGCCGGCTTTTCTGGCATCCAGCGCCCTTGCTTCAATGTTGGAAAGCCCGATCCGGCCTGCCGCTTCTTTGATCAGCTTTACTTTATGCTGATGAAGGTCAAGGGAAATGATCTTTCCCGTATCTTCGAGCAGTTCGCCGATATGAGTGGATTTTCCTCCCGGCGCTGCGCAGGCGTCCAGCACCGTTTCTCCCCGCTCAGGACCGAGGGCTCGCGCTACCAGCATTGAGCTTTCATCTTGTATGGTGACTTCGCCTTCTTTGAAAAAAGGAGTGGACGCAATCGTTCCTTTTTGCAGTTTGACAGCGTCTTCGGACAAGTCGCCTTCTTCCGCATCAATCCCCGCTTCATTCAGGCGGGAAAGAAGCGTATCCCGGTCGTGTTTCAGCCTGTTTACGCGGATCGTCTGCTTCGGCGGGATCATGTGAATCCGGCAGATTTGTTCTGCCGCTTCGAACCCGTAGGCATCGGTCCATTCCCTGACAAGCCATTCCGGATGGCTTGTCTCAACCGCAAGGCGTTCAACCGGGTCGGCAATATCAGCAAAAGAAGGCACGCCTTCTCTCTGAACAGAGCGCAGAACGCCGTTAACAAATGAAGAAATTCCTTTATGCCCGCGTTTTTTAGCGATTTCAACAGCTTCAAAAAGGGCGGCCCGGTCAGGGATTTTCTCCAGGTATTCCATCTGGTACAGCGACATTCTCAACAGATGGATGACCCAGTCTTTCACTTTTTCCGGTTTTTTAATAAACGGCTTCAGCATATAATCGAGCGCCAGCTTGTTTTGAAGGGTGCCGTAAACGAGTTCTGTCAAAAGGCCTCTGTCTTTGTCGCTTAAATCGTTCGCTTTCATGACAGACTGAAGCAAAAGATTGCTGTATGCCTGATTCTGGTCAAGCTTAATCAGTGCATCAAGCGCGACTTCCCTCACATTATTTTTCATCGCTATGACCCAATTTCATTCCGGCTTGAAGACCCGCTCCCCTGACAAAATCTTCGGCCTTCATTCTTTTTTTGCCCGCAGGCTGCACTTCCGTTAATTTTAACGCGGTGCCATTTCCGGTAGCGACGACAATGCCGTCTTTTTCAACGGAGACGATTTCTCCCGGCTCTGCCTGTTTTAAGGCTTCGCATTTTTTCGCAGCCCATACTTTCAGCGTCTGGCCGCTTAAAACCGTGTATGCGACAGGCCAAGGATTCAAGCCCCTGACTTGGTTGTACAGGACTTCGCCGGGCTTTGACCAGTCGATCAGTTCCTGTTCGCGTTTAATGTTCGGCGCATATGTCGCTTCCCGTTCATCCTGTTTTTCAGGGGTTGCCGAACCGTCAATGACCTTCGGAACCGTTTCGGAAAGAAGCTCAGCCCCGGCCTTGCTCAGCTTGTCGTGGAGCGTGCCGACATTATCGGTTTCTTCGATGTCAACTTCGACTTTGGCAAGCATATCGCCTGCATCCAATTTTTCGACCATGTACATGATCGTCACGCCCGTTTTCTCTTTGCCTTCCAGAATGGCGTAATGGATCGGAGCTCCTCCGCGCAGCTCGGGCAGAAGAGAGGCATGGACATTGATACAGCCGTATTTCGGATAATCGAGGAGCTTTTTCGGCAGGATCTGCCCGAATGCCGCGGTTACAATTAGATCGGGTTCAAGCGCCAAAATCCTGTCCGTCTCCGCATCTTCCCTCACTTTTTCAGGCTGGAGCACGGGAATGCCGCGGCGCAGCGCTTCCTCCTTGACAGGCGGAGGGGTCATCACTTTTTTTCTTCCTTTCGGGCGGTCAGGCTGGGTGACGACACCCACCACCTCATAGCCGTCATCAATCAATGTGCTGAGCACCGGGACGGAAAAATCCGGCGTTCCCATAAAAACGATCCTTGTCATCCAATCATCCTTCCATTTCCTCAAGTTCTTCCGCATCATAATAGCGCGTAACTTTTGATGTGAATAAAATACCGTCCAAATGGTCGATTTCATGCAGCAGCGCCCGCGCCAAAAAGCCTTCAGCTTCAATCGTGAACGGTTTTCCGCGGCGGTCGAACGCCTTGACCTTTACATAATCCGAACGCTTCACTTCACCGTATAGATCGGGAAAGCTCAAACAGCCTTCAGGGCCCGTCTGTTCGCCGCTCTCTTCGATGACCTCCGGGTTGACCAGTTCAATTCTGCCCGTGTCATCGCCGATATCGACGACTGCCGCTCTTTTTAAAACGCCGATTTGCGGGGCGGCAAGCCCGACTCCGTCCAGCTCAAGCATCGTATCATACATATTGTCGAGCAGTTTCTTTAATGATTTATCAAAAGACGCAACGGGTTCGGCAGGGGTTTCAAGAACCTCCGCCGGATACGTTACGATCGGTTTTACTGCCAATCTAGAAGCCCTCCATCACACTGTTATTTTTACATCATCATATATGGATTCATGTCGATCGAAATCATCAATTGCTTTTGTTCAATATCTCGTTTGTAATGATCCATAATGTTTTTAAGCAACGATGTAAGCTGGTTTTCCTGTTTGTATTTTATCACGCATTGATAGCGATATCTATCTTTGATCCTGGCGATCGGCGATGCGACTGGGCCGAGAATCTTCGCCTCGCTTGAAATGTTCTTTTTTAAATAGTTGGCGATTTTTTCAGTCACGAGCGCCGCCTTCGTCACTTCTTCGTGCGATACGCTGACGAGCGCCAAATAATAATAGGGAGGATAGGCCTGTTCCCTTCTGTGCAGCATCTCCTGCCGGAAGAACGTTTCATAATCGTGCGTTTTCGTGAGCTGAATGCTGTAATGGGACGGGGTGTACGTCTGAATGATCACCTTGCCCGGCTTTTCGTGGCGCCCCGCTCTTCCGCTCACCTGTGTCATCAGCTGGAACGTTTTTTCAGCGGCTCTGAAATCGGGGATGTGCAGCATCGTATCCGCGCTCAAAACACCGACGAGCGTGACGTTTTCAAAATCGAGCCCTTTGGCGATCATCTGTGTTCCGAGCAGAATATCGGCTTCACCTTTGCCAAAGGATGTGAGCAGCTTTTCATGCGCTCCTTTTCTCGAGGTTGTATCGACGTCCATGCGGATCACCCTTGCAGCCGGCAGTACCTTCGTCAATTCTTCTTCGACCCGCTGTGTGCCTGTGCCAAAGTAGCGGATATGCTCGCTTCCGCATTCGGGGCAGCTTGACGGCATGCCGGTTTCATAGCCGCAGTAATGGCACTTCAGACGCTGTCCATACCTGTGGTACGTCAACGAGATTTCGCAATGAGGGCACTGGATGACATATCCGCAGTCCCTGCACATGACAAATGAGGAATATCCCCTTTTGTTTAAAAACAGAACGGCCTGCTCTCCTTTTTCAAGGGTTTCCTCAAGTCCGGCCATTAAGTCTTTGGAAAACATCGAGCGGTTTCCGCTGCGCAGTTCCTCCCTCATATCGACGAGAGACACGTCAGGCATGACTTGGTGATTGACGCGGTGCTTGAGGGAAAGAAGCTTGTACACGCCTTTTTTCGCCCTTGCGAACGATTCGAGCGTCGGCGTCGCACTGCCGAGGACGACAGGACAGCGGTGGTATTCGGCCCTTTGAATCGCCGCTTCTTTCGCATGGTATCTCGGCATCTCTTCCTGCTTGTACGATGTTTCGTGCTCTTCATCGATAATAATCATGCCGAGATTTTCAAACGGCGCGAAAATCGCCGAGCGCGCCCCGACGACAAGCCGGACTTCTTTGCGGTGGATTTTCCGCCATTCATCATATTTTTCTCCTGTTGAAAGCCCGCTGTGCAGGACGGCTACCTGTGAGCCAAAGCGGCCTTTAAAGCGGTTGACCATCTGCGGCGTCAGCGAAATTTCCGGAACGAGAACGATCGCTTCTTTGCCGGCTTCCAGCACCTTTTCGATCGATTGCAGATAGACTTCCGTTTTTCCGCTTCCGGTCACTCCGTGAAGAAGAAACACATCGTGCCGCTTGTCTTCGATCGCCTCTGCTATCGCCTCATAGGCCTGCGCCTGCTCTTCAGTCAGCGGAAGCGGTTCGGTTTTTTTGAACATTCTGTCCTGATAAGGATCCCTGTAAACCTCCTCTTCACTTTCCTTTAACAGCCCCTTGTCGATCAGCGCTTTTACGGACGCGGAAGAGCCTCCCGTTTTGCCGATCAGCTCTTTTGCCGGAACAGCGCCGGATTCTTTGCGGTCGATGAAAAACTGAAGGACCGCTTTTTGTTTGACAGCTTGCGGGGAGAGGCTGTCAAGCGCTTCTTTTAAATGTTCTTTCGCACAAAGGGGAGCGATCATTCTCCGCGTTTTTTTGTTTGTTTTCTGCTTTACTTTATAGGCCACTTCAAGGTTGCCCTCTTGAACCTGGCGCTGAATCAGCTTTAATGTCCCATGGTCATCTATATCGGAATAAGAAAGTGTTTCTTTTTGCAAGAACAGGGTTTTAAGCGGTTCGGGAAGCGGCTTATCACCGATCACCTTGATTTCTTTGCCGTATTTTGCTTTCATAGCCGCGGGGAGCATCGCCTGAAGAGCCGTAATTTTAAAAGAAAGTGTTTTTTCTGTCAGCCAATCTGACAGCTCAAGCAGCTCCTCCGTCAAAACGGGCGTCAGATCAAGGATATCCTCGATATCCTTAACCGAACGGCCGGCGAGCTCAGACGATTCTTTCACGCCGGTGACAAATCCCTGAATTTTGCGGGCGCCGAACGGAACAATCACGCGCATCCCTTTTTTAATCATCCCTTTGAATTTGTCAGGAATGCGGTAGTCAAACGGTCTGTCGATATTTTTGGTTGTAACATCGACGATCACTTCAGCGAAATTCATGAGGACGTTCCGCTCCGGCCGGCAAGCTCAGCGGCTTCCTTCAAGACTTCGGCGGCAACCTCCCGTTTTGACATCAGAGGGTGCGCCGTCTTTTTACCGTCTCGGTGAAACACCGTCACGATGTTGGTTTCCGTTCCAAAACCGGCGCCTTCGGCCGTGATATTGTTGGCGACAATCAGATCGAGATTTTTTTTCTCCAGCTTTTGTTTGGCATAGTCTTCGACGTGCTGCGTTTCAGCTGCAAAGCCGACCAAGACTTGCTTTGTTTTCCGTTCTCCCAGCGCTTTTAAAATATCCTTCGTCCGCTCAAGCTCAATGACGAGACCGCCGTCCTTTTTCTTCATTTTTTGATCGTGAATATGCTTTGGCCTGTAATCAGCGACAGCTGCCGTTTTGATGACGATGTCGCTCTCATCGAAAACAGATAAAGCCGCTTGATACATATCTTCTGCAGACTGAACATGAATAACGTCAACTCCTGCGGGATCATCAAGCGATGTCGGGCCGGCAATCAGCGTTACGCACGCTCCCATTTTCGCCGCTTCCTCAGCGAAAGCATAGCCCATTTTCCCTGTCGAACGGTTGGAGAAAAAGCGGACGGGATCGATTTGTTCTCTTGTCGGGCCCGCTGTAATTAAGACACGCTTTCCTTCAAGCAAACCGCTGTTTTCGTTTAAAAAATACGACTCGGCCAACTGGACGATCCGTTCGGGCTCTTCAAGTCTGCCTTTGCCGATATAGCCGCACGCAAGGTAGCCTTCACTCGGCTCGATAAACCGGCAGCCGTCTTTGTAAAGAACGCTGATGTTCCGCTGAACAGCCGGGTGGTCGTACATATGGACGTTCATGGCCGGAGCGATCCAAACCGGCGCAGTCGTCGCTAAAAGCGTCGTCGTCAGCATGTCATCGGCAATGCCTGAAGCGAGTTTTCCGATCACATTGGCCGTTGCCGGAGCAACGATCACAAGATCCGCCCAATCCGCGGCATCGATATGGGCGATGACACGGGGATTCGGTTCTTCGAACGTGTTGGTATATACTTCATTGCGCGAAAGCGCTTGAAAGGTGAGCGGAGACACAAATTCACAGGCGGATTTTGTCATGATGACTTTCACATTGGCTCCTGCCTGTACGAGCTTGCTCGTCAAGGCGGCCGCTTTGTATACTGCGATTCCTCCGCTTACTCCCAGCAGGATGTTGCGATTTTTCAGCATCGTTTTTTCTCCCCCTTATGTTCTGTTCGCCGGCCTGAAAAAAATAACAACCTAGTGTATAGGTTGCTATTTTTAAGGCTATTAGCGATTTTCCTTTTCGAATGTAAGCAGTCCGGCATCAATTTCTTCCAGCGCTTTGCCTACAAATTTATGCGACTTCGGATTTTCGATCTGCGCGTCTTTGTTGATCTGCATTTCGCGGGCGCGTCGGGCCGATACGGTAACGAGCGTGTATTTTGAATCCAGTTTATTCATTAAAGAGTCAATTGACGGATCTAGCATAATTATTCAACCTCCAGCATTTTCTTATATCTTGGAGCAACGCGGTCGCGCCGTAAATGTTCGGCGAGAACGATTGCTTTGATTCTTTCGCACGCAAGCTCAATGCTGTCATTTTCGACAACATAATCGTAGGCGTCCATCAGTTCGATTTCTTCCTTCGCCGCTTTCATCCGGTTTTCGATCAGGGCTTCTGTTTCTGTCCCTCTTGTGACAATCCGGTTTTTCAATTCGGCGAGACTCGGAGGCGCCAAAAAGATAAACAGGCCTTCAGGAAATGCCTTTCTGACTTGCAGCGCACCTTGGACTTCAATTTCGAGAAAAACGTCCCTGCCGCTTTCAAGGGTCTGTTCGACGTAGTCAACGGGTGTTCCGTAATAGTTGCCGACATATTCGGCCCATTCGAGCAGCTTGTTGTTCTCGATCATCTCTTCGAACTCTTCGCGCGTCTTAAAAAAGTAGTCGACACCGTCTCTTTCGCCTTGCCGCGGTTTTCTTGTCGTCACCGAAATCGAATATTCAAATTTTGTGTCCTCCTGAGCAAACAGCGCCTGCCTGACTGTTCCTTTTCCGACGCCGGAAGGGCCGGAGAGAACGATTAATAAACCTCTTTCTTTCATAAAGCTCTTATCCCTGCCCTTCATCCATAATTTCTTCTTTAACGGAAAGCCTTTGTGCTACTGTCTCAGGCTGGACGGCAGATAAGATGATATGGTCACTGTCCATAATGACAACCGCACGGGTTCTTCTTCCATATGTAGCATCTATAAGCATGCCACGGTCTCTGGCATCCTGGATCATCCGCTTAATAGGCGCGGACTCCGGACTCACAATCGAGATCAGCCGATTCGCGGATATGATATTACCAAAGCCGATATTGATCAGTTTAATCGTCATCCTATACGTTCCCCCTGTACTTGGACGTCTCTAGTTTAACCTGCAGAGAACATCCGTAAACAATACGCACAATCGCTATTCTATATTTTGCACTTGTTCTTTTATTTTTTCAATAGAGCTTTTCATTTCGACCACATGTTTTGTGATCTGGTGATCATTCGCTTTTGAACCGATCGTGTTCGCTTCACGGTTCAGCTCCTGGACGAGGAAGTCGAGCTTTCTCCCCGCGGCCCCACCCGCTTCGCAAATATCGCGGAACTGGCGGAAATGGCTTTTCAGCCTCGTCACTTCTTCCGTGATATCCGATCGGTCTGCAAACAGTGCGACTTCCGTCAGCAGACGGCTTTCATCGAGACCGTCTGTTGACCATTCTTCAAGGCGCGCCTCAAGGCGTTCCCGATAGTGGCCGACGACCTTGGGAGCAAGCTCTGCAATGTCGTCTGTCAGCTTTTCAAGCCTTTCAATATGCTGAAGGCAGTCATCCTTCAGCCTCAGCCCTTCTGCTTCGCGCATGCTGCATAATTCAAGAACGGCAGCCTCGACCGCTTCAAGAAGGACTTCTTCAAGCTTGTCGTTTTGGATCGTCTCTTCTTCAACTTGGATGACATGGTCAAACTGAAAGGCGTCTTGAAGCGTGATCTCTCCTGAAAGCCGGCAGCGCTCTTTCATTTCGCGCGCGGCTTTCTGGTACTCCTCAAGCAGCGGCCAGTCAACCTGGATTTTCCGGGTGACCAGAGCCTCGTCGTCAACGGACACGAACAGCTCCAGCCGCCCCCTTTGTATATGTTTAAAAATCGTTTGCTTTATTTTGTCTTCTAAATAGAGCAAAGGTCTTGGCATGCGTGCGTTTACTTCTTTAAACCGATAGTTGACAGATTTCAGCTCAACAGCTGCTGTCAGCCCATCCTTCGTTTTGCTCGCGCTGCCGAAACCGGTCATACTCCGTATCATAAAACACACCCAATTCCGTATAAGTGAAAAAGACTTCTTTGATTTAAATTTACGCAAGATGAAAAGGCAATAGAAACCTCTATTACCTTTAAGATTATATCATACAAGCCTATTTTTTTCTTGTCAAAAGTGACCCGGCCAATAAAAAAGTTGGAATCGCCGACATTCCGACAATCAGGAGCCAGTCTGCCATTAAAATCGGAACCGTATGGAAAATCGGCTGCAGCGGCGGATAATAAATAACGACAAGCATTAAAAGAATCGAAGACAATACTGCGCCGAGCAAATAAATGTTTTCAAACGGATTGCGGTCAAAGATAGACCGCTCGCTCCGGCAGTCGAACACATGGATCAGCTGTGCAAGGACGAGCGTTGCAAAAGCGACCGTCTGAGCATACTCAAGCGCTTCCGGGTTGCGATTGTAAATGAACATAAACGCCCCGAGTGTGGCAATTCCGATTAAAAAGCCGCGCGATACGACCTTCCAGCCGAGCCCCCTTGCAAACACGCCTTCTTTCGGACTTCGCGGCTTCCTCTGCATCACATCGTCTTCAGGCTGATCCATGCCGAGCGCCATGGCAGGCAGGCCGTCCGTCACAAGGTTGACCCATAGAATCTGTATCGGAACAAGCGGCAGCGGCAGAGCGAGCAGCATCGCAAACAGCATGACCAAAATTTCGCCGACATTGGATGCGAGCAAATATCTGATGAACTTTCTAATATTTTCATAGATATTGCGTCCTTCCTTGATGGCCGATTTAATCGTCGCAAAATTATCATCGACAAGAATGAGCGATGATGCCTCCTTGGCAACATCCGTTCCCGTAATCCCCATCGAAATGCCGATATCCGCCTGTTTAATCGCAGGGGCATCATTGACTCCGTCTCCAGTCATGGCGACGATGTGGCCGTTTTCCTGGTAGGCGGTCACGATCTTCAGCTTATGTTCGGGCGACACCCTTGCAAACACGTAAACATCGTCAACAATTTCCGCCAATTCTTCCTGCGAGAGCTCGTTCAGCATCTGGCCGTCCACGACCTTTCCGCGCGGCGGCAATAACCCGAGATCTTTTGCGATGGCTGTTGCCGTTATCACATGATCGCCGGTGATCATCACTGTTTTGATCCCCGCTTCCCGGCACTCTTTAATCGCTGTTTTCACTTCGGGCCGCGGCGGATCGATCATCCCTAACAGCCCGATGAAAGTTAAGCCTGACTCCGCTTTTTCGAGCGAGAGATTTTCTGTTTCTTTGATCGGTTTATACGCGACAGCAATCGTCCTCAGCGCTTGGGACGCAAGCGTTTCCAGCGCCGCGCTTGTTTCGGCGAGTCTTGCCTTTGTGAAGATTTCGCGCTTTTCGTCCGTCAGCGTATGCGACGAACGCTTCATCAATACATCAGGCGCGCCCTTTGTGATGACAAAGCGCTTGCCGCTCTTATCTTCCGCAATGACAGACATCATTTTCCGCGTCGAATCAAACGGAAACTCCTCGATGATTTTAAAATGTTCGTCAACATATCTGTCCGTAAAACCCGCTTTTCGTGCTGCCGTCAGCAAAGCGCCTTCGGTGGGATCGCCGTCAAGACGAAACTCCCCGTCTTTTTCGATAATCGAAGATGAATTGCATAATGCGCCGAACAGAAGGACCTGTTGGAGCGGTTTATGATGCCTGGCTTGCACGTCGCGCCCGTTCATGGTGAAGGAGCCTTCGGGTTCGTAGCCGATCCCTGACACGTTCCACGTTTTCCCGCCTGACCAGACATGGGTGACCGTCATTTTGTTCTGCGTCATCGTCCCGGTTTTATCGGAGCAAATTATGGACGCGCAGCCGAGCGTCTCAACCGCGGGGAGCTTTCTGACGATCGACTTTTGCCTGATCATCCGCTGTACGCCGAGAGACAGAGCGACCGTGACAATGGCCGGCAGCCCTTCAGGTATGGCAGCGACGGCAAGGGAAACGCCCGCTAAAAACATGCTGTATAGGTCATGCCCCTGGATGACTCCGGCAGCAACGACAAGCAGCGTCAGGAACAAAGCGGCGACAATCAAAATTTTGCCGAGCTCTTCAAGCCTTCTTTGCAGCGGGGTCGCCGTATTCCCGGCAGATTCGAGCATATCGGCGATTTTTCCCATCGCAGAGTTCATTCCCGTGCCGATAACGACGCCGGTGCCGCTCCCCCTTGTGACCAACGTTCCCATGAAAGCCATATTCTTCAGATCGCCCAGCGATACGTCGGACGCCTGAAAAGCTTCTGCCTGTTTAGACACGGGAAGCGATTCACCCGTAAGAGCCGATTCTTCTATTTCAAGGCTCTTTGTCTCGACAAGCCTGAGATCGGCGCCGATTCTGTCTCCGCTTGCAAAACGGACAACATCTCCCGGAACGAGCTCTTTGGAAGGGATCTTTACCCATTCCCCCTCCCGGAGCACAGCCACTTGAGGAGCCGACAGTTCCTTCAAAGCCTCGAGCGATCTTTCCGCCCGTCTCTCCTGAAAGAAGCCGAGAATGCCGTTTACAAAGATGATCGCAATGATCGCGATGGCGTCAATATACTCCCCGAGGAAACCAGAGATCAACGTGGCCGCAAGCAAAACAAGAACCATGAAGTCCTTGAATTGAGAAAAAAACAGTGCGATCGCCGATGTTTTTTCCCCTTCCTGAAGTTCGTTTGTTCCGTGTCTTTCCAGCCGCTTTTCGGCCTCTTTTTCTGTTAAACCTTTGCCGATGGACGTTTTTGTTATGTTTAACAATTCGGTTTGTCCCATCTCGTGCCATTTCATTGAATCGTCCACTCCTCCTGCCCTAAAGGTTGCTCTTGGTATATCCATCTCTATAAGTCAATTTATTCAGACTCGTCCCAAATCATGCTATAATTATTGAATAGACGCTTTACGAAGAGGATTAACGAGAAAAGGGAGTTTTTCATATGTCTTTTGACGGCATTTTTACATACGGAATGATCGAAGAATTAAATGAAACGATTCGAGGCGGACGAATTGCAAAAATCCACCAGCCGTTTAAGCACGAGCTGGTGTTTCATATCAGAGCGAACGGGCAGAACCGCAAATTGCTGCTCTCCGCCCACCCGAGTTATGCGCGGGTTCACCTGACAAACGAAACCTATGACAACCCGAGCACCCCTCCGATGTTCTGCATGCTCCTCCGGAAGCATCTGGAAGGCGGCTTTATCGACCGAGTCGAGCAAGTCGGCATGGACAGAATGATGGTCTTTCATATCAGGAGCCGGAACGAAATCGGCGACACGCTGACAAGAAAGCTGATGGTTGAAATCATGGGAAGGCACAGCAACATCGTGTTAACCGACGGAGAAAAAGATGTCATCATCGACAGTTTGAAGCACCTGTCACCTTCGGTGAACAGCTACCGCACCGTGCTTCCGGGATACGATTACATTCTCCCTCCCGCCCAGAACAAATTGTCACCGCTGGAAGCGGAAACTGAAGATATTCTCCGCCATTTGAATTTCCAGGAAGGCAAACTGGACAGGCAGATCGTCGATACCTTTTCCGGCGTCTCGCCTCTGTTTGCGAAAGAAGCCGTCTTTCGCGCGGGCCTTGCCAACAGGGCGACACTGCCAAACGTCTTGACAGAGATGTTCAGCGAAATCAAAAACCGGCGTTTTCAGCCCCAGCTTATCACGACAGAAGATGGAAAAGAATATTTTTACCTTCTTGAGCTGACCCATATAAAAGGCGATAACAAACCCTTTCATACGCTGAGCGAACTTCTTGACCGCTACTATTTCGGAAAAGCGGAGCGAGACCGCGTCAAACAGCAGGCTCATGATTTAGAGCGTTTCGCGGCAAACGAAAAGAAAAAGAACGAAAACAAAATCAAAAAGCTGAAAAAAACGCTTGAGCAGTCCGAACACGCGAAGGATTTTCAGCTGTACGGAGAGCTGTTGACAGCGAACCTGTACCAGCTGAAAAAAGGAGACAAAGCGGCGAGAGTCATCAACTACTATGATGAAAACGGCGGAGAAATCACGATACCGCTCAATCCGAATAAAACGCCTTCCGAAAACGCGCAAAGCTATTTTACAAAATATCAAAAAGCGAAAAATTCGGTGGAAGTCGTGAAGGAGCAGATCAGATTAGCAGAAGAGGAAATCGCTTATTTCGACCAGCTGATTCAGCAGCTTTCGTCTGCCTCTCCGAAAGATATAACCGAAATCCGCGAAGAGCTCGCCGAAGGAAAGTATTTGCGGGCCAAACAGCAAGGAGGCCAGAAAAAACAGAAGAAACAGGCGCCGACGCTCGAAACATACGAATCCAGCGCAGGAGAAACGATTCTCGTCGGCAAAAACAACAAGCAGAACGAATATTTGACGATGAAACTTGCCGCCCGCGACCACATCTGGCTTCACACGAAAGATATTCCGGGGTCGCACGTCGTCATCCAATCGAGCGATCCGGACGAGCAAACCATCCTTGAAGCAGCGCAGATCGCTGCCTATTACAGCAAAGCGAAAAACTCGGCTTCGGTTCCTGTCGACTATACAAAAATACGCCATGTCAAAAAGCCGAATGGCGCAAAGCCCGGTTTTGTCACCTACGACAGCCAGCAAACCGTTTTTGTAACACCTGACGAAGACTTGATCATCAAGCTGAAAAAATAATGCTAAAAGGCCTGAACCTCACTGGTTCAGGCCTCTTCTTTTACGGAGAAGCTCGTCGATCTCTTGGACAAGCTCATCATCGATCAAATCATCAATCTGTCCGGCCAGTTTGATCGTGTGACGCGGGCTGGCTCCGTTTGTCGAGACGGATATGGTGATGTTTCCTCTGTTGATTATTTTCGGAACATATACATTTCCAAGCTCCGCTTCACTCGCAACATTGACAAGCTGATCAGGAGCAGCTGATGCGGCGATCCGCTTGTTCACCTCGTGATCATCGGTCGCGAGAATGATCAGAAATGCATCCTTGAAATCGCCGGGTTCCGCTTTTTTCTTCTTCCATTCGATGCCGTGCTCTTCGATCAATCCGAGCATCTCTTCTGATACTTCGGGGCTGATGACGGTTGCAGACGCACCTTCTGCCAGCACCGTTTTCAGACGCCGCGCCGCGATCTCCCCTCCGCCTGCAATGACTGCGGATTTGCCTTTGATGTTAATGTGAAGCGGCAGCATCTGATGCTCCTGTAAAATCAAAGCGGCCGGCTTTGTTGATAACCGCTTCCTCAACGCGGTGCAAAAAGGCATTTTTCACATGAGGGTGGAAGCCGAGGTAATCCGTCAGCACGACGTCCGGATTGGTTTCTTTCAGCTTGGCGGTTTCCCTTTCAATCTCGTTCATCAGCATACCGGTAAACAGCAAATACGGTACGATAAATGTCGTTTTTCCGTCCCGTTCTTTAAGCTGTTTAAACACATCCTGATAGTGCGGTTCACAGGCTGTCATAAAGCAGGGAATGACCTCGTCAACGGGCGCGAGGTCTCTCAGCCGCTCGCAAATGTCATTGACATCCCGTTTGACATCCGGATCAGAGCTCCCCCTTCCGATCACCACGACTCTTGCATGTTCATATGGCGTCCCCGTTTCTTCGATCCTTGTAAAAACCGCTTTGACGACTTCCTGATCGACGCCGATCGGCTTTCCGTAAGCGACGCTGACGGAAGGATACTGCGAAGAAACGCGGGCAAGCTCCTCAGGGATGTCCCTTTTGGCATGCGCGGCTGTCAAGAGGAGAAGCGGCACAGCCGCGATATGCGTCGCGCCCTTTTCCACACACGCTTTAAAACCGGTTTCGATATCCGGTGCCGCCAGTTCCAAAAAAGAAATTTCCTGAATGGGGGCGGACATGGTTTCTTTGCAGCTCTCCAAAAAAGCGGCTGCCTCTGTTTGAGCTCTTTTCAGACGGCTCCCGTGGCCGATATATAAAATCGCTTGTTTCATATTAAAGCGCCTCGCTTAATGCCGGATCTTTCAGCTCGGGTTCAAACCAGCTTAACTGTGAGCTGAATTGAACGACATCCCCGATGACAATCAGGCTCGGGTTTTCAATTTTTTCGCTTTCGACTGTACCTGCAAGCGTTTCAACCGTGCAAAGCACCGTTTTTTGTTTGTCCGTCGTTCCCCAATGAATGAAAGCGGCAGGGGTAGACGGATCTCTGCCGTTTTCGATCAGAAGCCTTTCAATTTGCTTCACGTTTTTAATCCCCATATAAATGACAAGCGTATCGATCCCTGTGGCTAGCGCTTTCCACTTCTCTTCAAAATGTTCATCTTTTTGATAATGTCCTGTCACGAAAGCGACGTTTGAACTCGCTTCCCGGTGTGTCACTGGAATGCCCGCATAAGCAGCGGCGGCAATCCCCGAGGTGATTCCCGGCACGATTTCATAAGCAACTCCGTGTTCAGCGAGGGTTTGCGCTTCCTCGCCGCCTCTGCCGAATACGAAAGGATCGCCGCCTTTCAGCCTGACAACGATTTTCCCTTTTTTCGCATACTTGACGAGAAAATGATTGATCGTTTCCTGCTTCATCATGTGGTAGTCCGGAAGCTTTCCGCAGTAGATGAGATCCGCTCCCTCCTTGGCGTGCTGTAAAATCTGTTTATTCACAAGCCTGTCATACAAAATGACATCGGCTGTCTGGATGGCTTTTAAAGCTTTGATCGTCAGTAAATCGGGGTCTCCAGGACCTGCCCCAACGATATATACTTTCCCCATCTTAGATCTCCCCCCGATCTGATCAACGTCTTCTTCAATCATTATAAATCATAAAGAAAGCGTTTGGTGCCTGAAAATATCACAAAAACCAAACGTTTTCTTTATGAAATAGGAAAGTGCATGTGCAGCACTTTCCTATTTCACCCGCATTTTATTTCGTTTGATCTTTCACGTATTGGACGAGCTGATTTTTGCACTCTTCCCGATTATGTGCGCCTGTATCAAGGACTAGCTCAGGCGTTTCAGGCTCTTCATAAGGCGAATCGATCCCCGTGAAAAATGGAATTTCTCCGTTTCTCGCTTTTTTATACAAGCCTTTCGGGTCGCGCTCCTCGCACGTCGCCAAATCGCATTTCACATAGACTTCATGAAACTCATCTTCCTCGACGAGCTGTCTGACAAGCCCGCGGTCTTCTTTAAAAGGGGAAATGAACGCCGTAATGACGATCGTCCCCTGTTCGACAAAGAGCTTCGCGACCTCGCCGATCCGGCGGATGTTTTCCTTCCGGTCTTCATCGGAAAACCCGAGGTCCTTGTTCAGTCCGTGCCTGACGTTGTCGCCGTCGAGCACCGTGACCTGGTAGCCTTGTTCAAACAACTCACGCGCTGCGGCATTGGCAATTGTTGATTTTCCTGAACCGCTCAAGCCCGTCAGCCAAACGATCGAGCTTTTATGTTTATTTTTCTCATGATATTCCCGTTTTGTAATGGACGCTTCATGCCAAACAATATCTTTATTTACCAAGAGATGCTCCCCCTTAAGAAACCCCGGCCGTTAAGCCTTTGATTAATGTTTGAATGACTTCTGGACGGCTGAATGTGCTCGGCGGGAACTCGCCGTTTCTCAGCATGCCCCTCACCTTTGTACCGGACAAAATGACATGATGTTCTTTGCTGTGAGGGCACGTTTTCGCCGTAGCCATTGAACCGCAGACATTGCAGTAGAAGCTGTGTTCGAATTTCAGCGGCGTAATGCCGATCTCTTCCGGCGCGAACTGATCGAACAGTTCCTGCGCTTCATATGTGCCGTAGTAATCGCCGACTCCGGCATGGTCTCTTCCGACGATAAAATGCGTACATCCGTAGTTCTTTCTGACAAGCGCATGGAAGATTGCTTCCTTCGGCCCCGCATAGCGCATCGCCGCCGGAAAAACGCCGAGAAAGACGCGGTCTTTTGGATAGTAGCCGTCAAGCAGCACCTGATAGCTTTCCATGCGGACATCAGCCGGAATATCGTCTGATTTTGTTTCCCCGACGAGCGGATTGAGGAAAAGACCGTCTACTGTCTCGAGCGCCGTTTTTTGAATGTATTCGTGCGCTCTGTGAACCGGATTTCTCGTCTGGAATCCGACGATCGTTTTCCAGCCGAGTTCTGCGAATTTTTTTCTTGTTTCCAAAGGTTCGAATGTGTGGGCCGGGAATTGCTTTACGCTCCGTTTAATGAGAGTGATCGGCCCGCCCACATAAACGCTGCCGCGGTCAAACAATTTTTTGACGCCCGGATGCTCGAGTTCGTCGGTTTTATAGATATTGACGGCTTCCGTTTTCTTGTCCGGCGTATAGATGTCTTCGATCTCGATGACGCCGTATGTTTCCCCATTATAGGTGAGGCGGACGGTGTCCCCCGCTTTTAAGCTTGAAGCTTTTTGCTCGTCAACAGGCAGAGCGATCGGAAGCGTCCATACTTCGCCGCTTGACAGTCTCATATTTTCGACAACGGACAGATAGTCTTTCTCTGTCATAAAGCCTTGGATCGGGCTGTACGCACCGATTCCGATCAGCTCCAAATCTGAAAAAGCCATTAAATCCAGTTCTATTTCCTGTGCGATATGTTGAAAATCGTATGCTTCATTGACGCGGTTAACCAATACACCGCCGTGTGGTGCTAAACTCATAAACTTGTTTCCCCCTACTTTGTGTTTAAATTCCTCCGCCTTGTTCATGGACGGAGCTGTGCTCTTTTTTGACTGCTCTCATCAGGCTGATCGTCCCGACAGATGCCAGAAGGACGCTTGTGACGACGATGAGAGCATAATAGTCTCCTTTTAATAAAAGGCTGACCAGCATATAAGACAGGCTTAATGAAAGGAACGGCGAGACGACCCATACTTTCAGCATCGTTTTGACCACTTGTTTATGAAAGACATTGCCGCCGTTTTTTGCCATTCCCATCCCTATAATAGAAGATGATGTGACTTGCGCAAGCGGAACCGGCAAACCGAAAATCGAACTGATGATGACAAGCCCGGCTCCTGTTCCGGAAAGGATGATCCCCTCTCCTTTTGAAAATTTCGTTATTTTTTTGCCGTTTGTTTCAAGAACGCGCCTGCCCAGTAAAAGGGCGCCCAGCGCGACAAACAGTCCGCCGTAGAGCGTTCCTTCCCCGACTGTCAAAACATGCGCCGCCACCAGAGGTCCGACAGCATTTGCGACATTGTTCATGCCTGCTGAGAAGGCTTCAAAAAACCCGGTGATCAACAGAATGACCGCCAAAACCTTTGCTTTCTTTCCCGAGGCTGGACGTTTGATCGTTTTTTTCATGATGTTTGCCATCGCAAATGTAAAGGTAAAAGCGACGATTGGTACAACGACCCAAAATGAGACGATGACAAGCAAAGATTTCACATATAAAACCTGGTAAGCGACACCTACTCCGACAACAGATCCGACCGTCACTTCACTTGTCGAAAGCGGGATGCCGAGTACATTTGCGATAAAGAGCGACAGTGCCGCCGAGCCGATAATAATGCAGACGATTTCAAGCGAAATCACCCGTTCGGGAATGATGCCTGAGCTGATCGTTTTCACGACGTTTCCTCCGCCGATGACGGCGCCCGAGAGAACGCCTGCTGCACAGATTATTAGTGCGTGAAACTTCTTTTTGACGGCTTCAGATCCATAGGCGATTCCCATTGAAGCAGCTGCACCGCTCGCTCCGATATTCATCGCAAAAAACATGCTAAATAAAATGGCGGCAAGTTCCATGACTCATCTCCTTACTCGTGTAATCCGCATTCTGTTTTAGCCGATCCGTTCCAGCGGCCTGATCGAAGATCATCCATTGTAAAGGCCGGAGAGGTGCACGGAGCGCAGCCGATGCTCGGGTAGCCTTGATCATGAAGCGGATTGTACGGGAGATCGTGCTTTGTCACATATCTCCAAATATCCTTCCACGTCCAATGAATGAGCGGACAAACTTTGATAGACTTGAATTTTTCATCTTTGTTCAAAAAATTCGTTTTGCTCCGCCCGGGCGATTGCTCGCGGCGCAGGCCCGACAGCCACGCCGGGTAGCCTGAAAGCGTCTCGCGGAGAGGAATGACCTTCCTCATTTCACAGCAGGAATTCGGAGCGGTCTTCCATAGTTCGTCCCCATATTCTTTCGCCTGCTCTTCGACGGTAAGCTCCGGTGTTTTCATGATAATCTGAAGGCCTGGATATCGTTCTTTGACAGCGTCGATCGTTTCATACGTTTCTTTAAAATGAAATCCCGTATCAAGGAAAACGATGACCGCATCTTTTTTCACCTTATAAATCAAATCGATCAGGACGATTCCCTCAATTCCGAAGCTGCACGCATATACAAGCTGATTTCCGTAATGTCCGTATGCCCATTTCAAGACGGACAGCGCTCCTTTATAAGAGTCATCTTCCTGAAAAGAGATATTTGGTTCTTCCCATGTGCTGTAAGTAAAAATTTTCGGTTCCCCCTTTTTTCGCCAACAAAAAAACGGCTTCCAGCAGAAAAAAACTGTGAAAACCGCCTCTAGTTTGTCTAGTCAGCTATTTCAATCTTATTTTTTCATTTTTTTCGATTTGAATGACTTTGCCGTCCTGAACAACGAATGTGATCGATCCGTAATTCATGTCTTTCAGCATGTCTTTCATTTTGATGATCACCTTTTCAAGCTGTTCATCTGTCTTCACTTCTAGCTCCTCCTCTGCCCCTAAAAATTAAAATCTTTCTTCCAAATTTGAAAGAAAGACGAGGAACTCCGCTATTCCTTATCTCTCAAAATGAGGGCATTTTGCTGGAAGTAGCACCTTACGCTTCACACGCAGGTTGCCGGGTTTCATCGGACCAGTCCCTCCACCGCTCTTGATAAGTTTGCTTTTGTTATTTTAAAATTTTAGCACAATTCGAACAAAAGTCAACCCGACTTTTTTTATAGGATTAATAAAAAATAAAAATAATCCGATTTTACTATTTTTAAATCTGTAAAAAGACGCAAAAAAAGCCGTTCTCCCATTAGGAGAATACGGCTTTTATCATTAATCCATCCAAGACTTGCTTTCAGGATCCGCCTTCCATTCTTTCAGTTTGGCGGCATCCTGTTCGCTGATATATCCGCCGGCAAGCGCAGCCTCTGTCAATGTATCGTAATCAGTCAGCGTACGGTATTCAACGCCCGCTTCGCTGAAGGCGGCGGCAGCTTTAGGAAGCCCGTAAGTGAAAATGGCGGCGACACCGAGCACTTCACATCCCGCCTCTGTGAGAGCGGCTGCCGCTTCAAGGACGCTTCCTCCCGTTGAAATTAAATCTTCAATTACAACGACTTTTTGTCCTTTTACAACAGCGCCTTCAATTTGGTTTCCTTTGCCGTGCGCCTTCGGTTTGCTTCTGACGTAGCACATCGGCAGGCTCAGCCTGTCGGCGGCAAGCGCGGCATGGGGGATTCCTGCAGTTGCCGTACCGGCGATCATTTCGGCTCCGGGAAACTTGTCTTGAATCAGTCCGGCAAGCCCTGAAGCTATATCATCCCTTACTTCCGGATATGAAAGCGTCAAACGATTGTCGCAGTAGATGGGCGACAAGATGCCGCTCGCCCATGTAAACGGCTCGTTCGGGCGCAGGAAAACCGCTTTGATTCTTAATAAATGGTTTGCAATGTCTGTTTTCATGCCTTGGTTCCCTCCCACTCATGTCCTATTCTTCTGTAGGCTGACACAGGATCTTCCGCCTGTGTAATCGAACGGCCGACAACGATCGCCGACACGCCTTTTTCCCTTGCGTAGCCAGGCGTCGCCACCCGGACCTGGTCGTTGTTTTTGTCATCCGCCATGCGAATTCCGGGTGTCACGGTCAGAAAATCTAAAGACGCGGCCCGGTAAATGTGTTCGGCTTCATGGACGGAGCAGACGACACCGTCAAGTCCGCTTTCTTTAGCCAACTTGCTGTAGTGAACAACTGTATCGAGAAGCGGCGTTTCAATCAGCAGCTCTTGCTGAAGCATTTCTGAAGACGTGCTTGTCAGCTGGGTCACAGCAATTAATGAAGGGCGTTTTCGGCCTGCCGGAGTCCCCGCTTCAAGGCCTTCAAGCGCCGACTCCATCATTTGCTTTCCGCCTGCTGCGTGCACATTGACAAGGCTGACGCCAAACCCCGCCAGCCTTTTCATCGCCTTGTATACGGTCGTTGGAATGTCGTGGCATTTTAGATCAAGGAAAATGCGGCAGCCGCGCTCCTGTAACTTTTCAAGGATGGCCGGCCCTTCCTGATAAAAAAGCTCCATGCCCACCTTCACGAAAAGCTCTTCTCCATGAAACCGGTCCAAAAACGCATATGTTTCCTGTGCTGATGCAAAATCAAGCGCGATGATGGGCGGCGTATGTTTCATCCTTCCAGCTCCTTCCGATACACTCGTTCAACGAACGGTATCCGTATTTTTCTAAAACGCGCGGCAAATCGGCGATGATTTCGGGACAAACAAACGGATTAACAAAGTTTGCGGTGCCGACGGCGACTGCGCTCGCACCCGCCAGCAAAAACTCAAGCACATCTTCCGCTGACTGGACACCGCCCATGCCGATGATCGGAATGCTGACTTTTTGGCTGACTTCATGCACCATTCTGATGGCCACCGGTTTAACAGCAGGGCCTGATAATCCGCCGGTTTTGTTCGCCAAGATCGGCTTTCCCGTTTTTAAGTCGAGCCGCATCCCGATCAGGGTGTTGATCATCGTCAAACCGTCCGCTCCCGCTTCTTCTATGGCAAGAGCGATGTCGGTAATATTCGCGACATTCGGCGACAGCTTCACATAGACGGGAACGCTCGCAACCTCTTTCACCGCTTTCGTCAGCTCACTGGCCATTTCCGGCTGCGTACCGAAGGCGATCCCTCCCGTTTTCACGTTAGGACAGGAAATATTCAGCTCGAGCGCATGAACATTCGGCGCTTTGCTGATTTCTTCAGCCACTTCAACATAATCGTCGATCTGCGAGCCGGCGACATTGGCGATAATCGGTGTATCGAACTGTTCGAGCCACGGCAATTCGTGTTCCATGACAGCCTCTAAACCCGGATTTTGCAGACCGATGGCATTAAGCATGCCGGCTTGCGTCTCGGCGACGCGCGGCGTCGGATTCCCGAAGCGCGGTTCGCTCGTCGTCGCTTTAATCATGATCGCACCGAGACGTGAAAGATCGTAAAAGTTCGCAAATTCTCTCCCGAATCCGAAGCAGCCTGAAGCCGGCATGATCGGATTTTTCAATTGAAGGCCCGGCAAATTGACTTCTAGCATCATAACAGCACCTCCTGGGCTTTGAAAACAGGACCGTCAAGGCATACCTTCACATAAGATGTTTCGCTTTCTTCCGTATGGCAGACACAGGCAAAGCAAGCGCCGATCCCGCATCCCATGCGCTCTTCCATTGACAGATAAACCTCTTTATCCGGATAGCGCTGTTTTAAAGCTTTCAGCATCGGCGTCGGTCCGCAGGCCATTATGCAGTCAAACTGAAGCCCCTCGTTTTCAATGACATCTGTAACAAATCCCTTTGAACCTCGGGTGCCGTCTGCGGTTGCCACATACACACGCCCGAAACGGCTGAATTCCTGTTCGTAAAAGACGTCTTTTGCAGAAGCAAATCCTAACACATGGATCGCGTGCACCCCTCTATTTGTCAGCTGTTTGCTCAGCTCGTAAAGCGGCGGAACACCGATCCCCCCTCCGACAAGAAGAGCCGTTTTCCCCGGTTCAAGCGATTCAGCCGGAAAACCGTTGCCGAGCGGACCAAGGACATCGATCTGATCTCCTTCCTGTTTTAAAGACAGGAGACTCGTGCCTTCCCCATCCTTGCGAAAGATGATGGTCACCTGCCGGGCAGCTCTGTTGATGTCGGCGATGCTGATCGGCCGCCTCAAAAGCGGCGTGAGGGAATCTGAGACCTTGATGTGAAGAAACTGGCCGGGAGCGCCGCAAACTTCGGCAATCTCCCCTTCCAGTACCATTTGATAAATATGATCCGCGATACACTTGTTTGAACGGACTGTCATATACCCTTTTCTCATCTGACGGCCGCCTTTTGCTCAATTCTAATCGCCGGCATATGATCGGCGCGGAAGCTCATGCTTTCAAGCACCCGCAAAATCGCTTCCGCCGTATCAAGGGATGTCAGGCAGGCAACGCCGTTTTCAACGGATTCGCGTCTGATTCTGAAGCCGTCCCTTGCCGGCTGCTTCCCTTTTGTCAGCGTATTGACGACGAACTGCGCTTCCCCGTTTCGAATGACATCAAGGAGATTTGTGCCTTCTTCGCCGATTTTCCCGACGGTTTTAACAGGTACGGATGCGTCTCTTAAATAGCCGGCCGTTCCTTCCGTAGCCAATATTTTATAGCCGATCGCATGGAACCGCTTGGCGATCAATAGACCTTCCTCTTTATCTTTATCAGCAACTGTCAGGAGAACAGAGCCGTAATTCGGAATTTGGATGCCTGAAGCGATCAGTCCTTTGTACAGCGCTTTTTCCAAAGTACTGTCTTTGCCCATGACTTCCCCGGTCGATTTCATTTCCGGTCCGAGCGTGATATCCACTCTCCTCAGCTTTGCAAACGAGAAGACCGGCACTTTCACATATACGCCTTCCTGCTCTTTTTGAAGGCCTTCAGTATAGCCCATATCGGCAAGCTTCCCGCCGAGAATCACTTTTGTTGCGAGATTGGCCATCGGAATGCCGGTGATTTTGCTGAGAAACGGCACCGTGCGGCTCGATCTCGGGTTGACTTCAAGGACGTAAACCTCATCTTTTGAAAGGACAAACTGAATGTTGAGCAGGCCGACGATGTTTAAGCCTTTTGCAAGCTTAATCGTGTATGCTTCAATCTTTTTCTTGATGTCCTCTGAAAGGGATTGCGGCGGGTAAACGGCAATCGAATCCCCTGAGTGGACGCCGGCCCGTTCAATGTGCTCCATAATCCCCGGAATGACGACCGTTTCACCGTCAGAAATCGCATCCACTTCAATTTCCTTTCCGGTCAAATATTTATCGATCAAGACAGGGTGCTGCGGATTGATTTTCACTGCATTCTTCATATAATGGAGAAGCTCTGTTTCATGGTAGACGATCTCCATCGCACGCCCCCCAAGTACATACGATGGGCGGACAAGCACCGGATAGCCGATGTTGGCTGCGATTTCAACAGCGCCTTCCACAGATGTCGCCGTTTTTCCGAGCGGCTGAGGCACATGCAGCGTTTCAAGCGTCTGTTCGAACTTGTCGCGGTCCTCGGCGCGGTCCAAATCCTCAAGGGATGTTCCAAGAATGGCGACGCCCCGCTCCGCGAGCTCGTCGGCAAGGTTGATCGCAGTCTGTCCGCCAAACTGAACGACGACGCCTTTCGGCTGCTCCAAATCGATGATATGCATGACATCTTCAACAGTAAGCGGCTCAAAGTAGAGCTTGTCGGAGATGCTGAAGTCTGTTGAAACCGTCTCAGGATTGTTGTTAATAATGATTGCTTCATAGCCGGCTTCTTTGATCGCCCAAACCGAATGCACAGTCGCATAATCGAATTCGACCCCCTGGCCGATCCGGATCGGGCCGGAGCCAAGAACGATAACGCTGTTTTTGTCTGTTCTGACCGATTCGTTTTCCTCTTCATATGTGCTGTAGAAATAAGGTGTCTCCGATTCAAATTCGGCCGCACATGTATCAACCATTTTATAAACAGGCGTGATGCCTGTTTCTTTTCTAAGATCATAAAGCTTTCTTTCAGGCATCTCCCAGAGAAGGCTGATGAAGCGGTCTGAAAAACCGAGCTCTTTCGCTTCTTTCAAAAGACCCAGGTCACCGCGCCCGGCTTTCAGCTTTTCTTCAAAGCGAATGATTCCCTCAAGCTTGTGCAGGAAGAACAGGTCAATTGCCGAAAATTCGTGGAGATCGCTGACCGTGTATCCTCTTCTAAACGCTTCGGCCAAGTAAAAGAGACGTTCGTCTCCCGCTTTTTTAATCCGTTTTTCAAGCACTTCATTCGAGATCTCACCGGCATCTTTCAGCTCCAGGTGATAGACATCCGCTTCAAGAGAACGGACCGCTTTCAGGAGAGATTCCTCCCACGTTCTTCCGATCGCCATCACTTCGCCTGTCGCTTTCATCTGCGTGCCGAGCTTGCGGTTTGCCGATTCGAATTTATCAAACGGCCAGCGCGGTATTTTTGAAACGACATAGTCGAGTGCAGGTTCGAAAGACGCGTACGTTTTTCCTGTCACAGGATTCATCATTTCGTCAAGAGACAAACCGACGGCAATTTTAGCGGCAAGCTTTGCGATCGGATAGCCAGTCGCTTTTGAGGCAAGCGCTGATGAACGGCTGACCCGCGGGTTTACCTCGATGATGTAGTACTGAAAGCTGTCCGGGTCAAGCGCCAGCTGAACATTACAGCCGCCTTCGATTTCAAGCGCGCGGATGATTTTCAGCGATACATTGCGAAGCATTTGGTATTCGCGGTCGCTCAGCGTCTGGCTCGGCGCTACAACGATGCTGTCCCCGGTATGAATCCCGACCGGATCGATGTTTTCCATATTGCAGACGACGATCGCGTGATCGCTCGAGTCTCTCATGACTTCATACTCGATTTCTTTGTAGCCGGCGATGCTCTTTTCAAGCAGACATTGGTGAACCGGGCTCATTTTTAAGCCGTTTTCAACAATTTCCTTCAGCTCGTCTTCGTTTGAGCAGATGCCTCCGCCTGTTCCGCCGAGCGTGTATGCCGGCCGGACGATGACGGGGAAGCCGATGCGCTCGACGAACTCGCGCGCTTCCTCGAGCGAGTGGATAATCTCGCTTTCCGGAACCGGTTCATTCAACTCATTCATCAGGCTTCTGAACAAGTCGCGGTCCTCCGCTTGTTGGATCGCAGCCAATTTCGTGCCGAGCACTTCAACACCGCACTCAGCCAGGATGCCGTGCTCGGACAGTTCGACCGCCAAGTTGAGGCCCGTCTGCCCGCCCAATGTCGGCAAAATGGCGTCCGGCCGCTCTTTGCGGATGATACGTGTTAAGAATTCAAGCGTCAGCGGTTCGATATATACGCGGTCGGCCATTTCCGTATCCGTCATGATCGTCGCCGGATTCGAGTTGACGAGAATGACTTCATAGCCTTCTTCTTTTAAAGCGAGGCAGGCCTGTGTACCCGCATAATCAAATTCCGCCGCCTGCCCGATAATAATCGGCCCTGATCCGATCACCAAAATCTTTTTGATATCTACGCGTTTAGGCATACCGCTTCCCCTTCTTTCTCTGTGGTTTCAATCATGTGTAAAAATTGATCAAATAAATGGTTGGCGTCTTCCGGTCCCGGTGAAGCTTCCGGATGGTATTGAACCGTGAAAGCCGGTTCGTGTTTATGTTTAAGCCCTTCGATTGTGTCGTCATTAATCGCCACATGCGTCACTTCAAGCGGCGTGTTTTCAACGGTCGATACGGTATAGCCGTGGTTTTGAGCCGTAATTGATACTCTTCCGGTTGCAAGCTCTTTAACCGGATGGTTGGAACCGCGGTGTCCGAATTTCATTTTCGCCGTCTTTGCTCCGCAGGCGAGGGCAAACAGCTGATGGCCGAGACAGATGCCGAACAATGGAACCTTGCCGAGAATGTTTTGAATCATGGCAATTGCTTCGGGTACGTCCGTTGGATCTCCGGGTCCGTTTGACAGCATTACGCCGTCAGGCTTCAGCTGCATCACTTCTTCTGCCGTTACATTGTGAGGAACGACGATCACATCGCATTTGCGCTTGTTCAGCTCTCTTAAGATGCCGTGCTTCATTCCGAAATCGACAAGCACGATTCGCTTCCCCCTCCCAGGGCTCGGATATGCCGTTTTTGTTGAAACTTGGCTGACCTGATCGGTCGGAAGGTTCGTTTCTTTCAGCTTTTGAACCAAAGCCTCAGCATCTTCTTTCGGGCCGGCAAAAACCCCTTTCAGCGTACCTGCCGTTCTGATCATTCTTGTCAGCTTTCTCGTGTCAATTCCCGAGAGTCCCGGGATGTTTTTCATTTTTAAATATTCATCAAGGGTATAAGCAGAGCGCCAGTTTGACGGAAGTTGACATAACTCTTTTACGATAAACCCTTTCACATAAGGGGTGATAGATTCAAAGTCGTCTCTGTTGATTCCGTAGTTCCCGATCAGCGGGTAGGTCAGTGTGACAATTTGTCCGCAGTATGACGGGTCTGAGAGGATTTCTTGATAGCCTGTCATCCCCGTGTTGAAGACGACTTCTCCCATGGTGTTTTCCAGGCTGCCGAAAGCTTCCCCTTCAAAAATTGTTCCGTTTTCTAGTACAAGACGTCTTTTCATTTTACAAGTCTCCCCTCTTGGTAAACGAGTTTTCCCTTTGCCATTGTCATAACCGGCCAGCCGAAGCAGCTGATGCCGTCAAACGGCGTGTTTTTCCCTTTAGAAAGAAAGGTGTTTTTATCAATTTTTTCTTCGCGTTCAAGATCTATCAGCGTAATATCCGCGGACCGCCCGGCTTCAAGCTTACCGTAAGGAAGTCCGAACGCCTCGCAAGGTTTGACCGTCATATAATCGAGGAGCTGTTTCAGCGTCCAGTTTCCCGTTTTGACAAAGTGCGTATAAAGAAGCGGAAAAGCCGTCTCCAAGCCGACAATCCCAAATGGCGCCAGGCTCATTGTCTGTTGTTTTTCATCTTCTGTATGAGGGGCATGATCCGTAGCGATAAAATCGATTGTTCCGTCTGTAAGCCCCTCAAGGAGCGCTTCTCTGTCTTCCGGACTTCTGAGCGGCGGATTCATTTTATAATTTGTATCAAGACCGGGAATGTCGCTGTCTGAAAGGAGCAGATGGTGAGGCGTCACTTCCGCTGTCACACGGATTCCCGCTTTTTTGGCGTCGCGGACGACCCTGACCGATTCCTTCGTGCTGATATGACAGACATGGTAATGGCAGCCTGCCGCTTCGGCCAGAAGAACGTCCCTTGCGATGTGAACGGCTTCGCATATCGAAGGAATCCCGTTTAAACCGTTGGCTTTGGCAAATTTCCCATCGTGGACACTGCCGCCGTAGATCAGTGAATTGTCTTCACAGTGGGCAACAATTGCTTTATCGATCGAAGCCGCTTTTTTCATCGCTTCATACATCATCCCCGCCGTTTGAACGCCGACGCCGTCATCAGTAAACGCAAACGCACCTGCGTCTTTCAGCCCTTCGAAGTCGGTCATTTCCTGACCTGTTTGTCTGATGGTGATGGAAGCGTACGGCAGCACTCTGACAGATGCCGTTTCGTCAATGCGGTTGACGAGCCACTCCATCTGCTCTTTCGTATCGGGGACAGGCCGCGTATTCGGCATTGCGGCGACAGTTGTAAACCCGCCTCTTGCCGCGGCTTTTGCACCTGTTTCGATCGTTTCTTTCTTCTCGCCGCCCGGCTCTCTGAAGTGAACGTGAAGGTCAACAAGCCCCGGCGAGACGAAAAGCCCATCCGCATTGATGACCGTTTCTCCCAAAGCGGCCTCAAGGCTTCCGATTTCGCTGATTGCATCGCCTTCAACCCTGATGTCGCACTGTACTTTTTCACCTTTTTCGTCGAGTATGAAGCCGTTTTTAATTAAATAAGACATAAGCCTGATCTCCCCTTTTTTTGTTTTCGCCGTTTAGAAGCGCTCTTTTTAAAACCGCCATTCTGATATATACACCGTTTTCCATTTGTTTGAAAATTCTCGACTGAGTGGATTCGACCAGCGCACTGTCAATCTCGACGCCTCTGTTAACAGGCGCAGGATGCATGATGACCGCGTCTTTTTTCAGGAGCTCCGCCCGCTTCAGCGACAGTCCAAAAGTTTCAAGATAATCGCGTTCTGCCGCCTTTTTCTCATGACGTTCGTGCTGAATTCGGAGAAGCATCACGACATCCGAACTTGCGACCGCTTCATCAGGCGACACATATGTCCCGTAAGGATTGTTGTCATCCCGCCATTCTTCCGGACCTGAGAAAAGAACCTTTGCTCCGAGCCTTGTCAGCACTTCGGCATTCGATCTTGCCACTCTGCTGTGTTTGATATCTCCGTGTATGGATACCGTCAGTCCGGCAAATCCGCCCCATTCCTCGTAAATCGTCAGCAAATCGAGCAAAGATTGAGTGGGATGCTGACCGCAGCCGTCTCCGGCATTGATCACCGGAATGCCGACATGTCCGATAAGTTCATCGTAATAATGATCCTGAGAGTGTCTGATCACACATACATCAGCGCCGATGGATTCGAGTGTCTTGACGGTATCGTACAACGATTCTCCTTTTTGTACGCTTGTTGAAACACCGTCCAGGTTCAGCACATTCATGCCGAGTTTCTTTTCAGCCACTTCGAAGCTGAAGCGCGTTCTTGTGCTCGGTTCAAAAAACAGATTGGCAGCAAACTTTCCGGAGAGGACGGAATCGAATTTCCTTTTTTTCAGCTCTCTCGCCTCTTCAATCAGCTCGTGAATATCCTCAAGACTAAGCTCATTCATTGCGGTCAAGTGTTTCATTTTTTCTCCCCCTCAGGCTTTAATTTCCTGTGAAAAAACCCCAAGCCACAACGGCTTGGGGTACAGTGAACCAGAGAATGCGCTTTTTTGCACTTCTCTCTCCGTAACCCTTTCAAGCCTCTCTGGACTTCATTTAAAAGGTTTTTAAATATGCTCTTCTATTTCAATCCCGTCCTGATCTCCCTTTGATTCAGGCAGGACAAGGTTTAAAATCACTCCGACGATCGCTGCAAGCGCCATGCTTGACAGCTCGAACCCTGAGATTTTGATAAATGCGCCGCCCACTCCGATGACGAGAATGACGGATGAGATGATCAGGTTTCGCTTATTTTCCAAGTCAATTTTGTTATCAATCAGCATGCGCAGTCCGCTTGATGCGATGATACCGAACAGCAGGAAGGAAACGCCTCCCATGACTGCAGAAGGGACAGAGCTGATCAGGGCCGAAATTTTGCCGATAAACCCGAAGCACAGTGCAATAACAGCCGCTCCGCCGATGACAAATACGCTGAATACTCTTGTGATGGCGAGTACGCCGATGTTTTCTCCGTAGGTCGTTGTCGGCGGTCCGCCGATGCATGATGCCAGCATCGTTGCGACACTGTCGCCGAAAATCGAGCGGTGAAGCCCGGGCTTCTTAATGAAATCCTGACCGACGACTTTGCTTAATACCATTTGGTGGCCGATATGTTCTGACATTGTCACGAAAGCAACGGGCACCATGGCGATTCCAATTCCGACAGCCGCCGCGCTCGGCGTATAGTCGACAAACGGAATGACGAAATCTGGAACAGCAAACCATTTGGCGTCAAGGACCATCTGGAAGTCGACGATGCCTTGGGTCAGGGCGAACAAGTATCCGCCGATAATTCCGATCAAGACAGGAATCAGGCTGAAAAATCCTCTTAAGAAAATCGCGCAGATTATGGTGAGCGCGAGTGTGAATCCTGCAACGCCAAAATGTTTGGCGCTGTAGACGAGCACTTTTGCTCCCGAATCTTCATACATGGCCATATTGACAGCCGTGCTTGCCAGCCCGAGTCCGATGACGATAATGACCGGACCGACGACAACAGGCGGCAGGAGCCTCATCAGCCAGTCCGTTCCCAGCTGCTGGATGAGCAGGGCGATCAGCCCGTAGGCGATGCCTGCCATAAATGCGCCGATCATGGCCGCCCCAGGGCCTCCGGCGGCTTTTGCTGCGATAATCGGGGCAATAAATGCAAAGGATGAACCTAAGTAAGCCGGGATCTGTCCTTTTGTAATCAAGAGATATGCAAGCGTTCCTAGCCCGCTCGTTATAAGGGCCACGCCTGGGCTTAAGCCTACAAGCTTTGGCACGAGGATCGTCGCTCCGAACATGGCAAACAGATGCTGCAGGCTGAAAGTTATCCAATTCAAAGGTTTTGGTACTTCTCTGACACCAAGGTTCACTTTTTTCTGACTCATATTTTTTCCTCCTGATGGTTGACTCACTGTCTTTGATGTCTTTATATCCTGAAAAGATTGTGCCCATTAAAAAAGCCTCTTTGCTTAAATTGCGCAAAGAGGCAGACAAAGATCCGCCGCATGGTGAGGCGGCATCTTTCGTTCTATCCCTCTTTGCAAACTCACTGGAATGCATTTAAAAAAGGATTGTCATTCACTTTTTATAAATCGCCGCAAGGTCGCGTCCGTCAACTTCTTCCAATTGAACCATGACCTTTTCGGTTTTCGATGTCGGGATGTTTTTCCCGATATAGTCGGCTCTGATCGGCAGCTCTCTGTGGCCGCGGTCGACAAGCACCGCGAGCTGGATGGATGAAGGCCGCCCGACATCGACGAGCGCATCCATGGCCGCTCTGACTGTCCGTCCCGTGTAAAGCACATCATCGACGACGATCACCTTTTGATCGGTGATGTCCGCCGGAATGTCCGCTCCTTTGACAAGCGGCTCTTCATTAGACGTTTTTTTGGAGAGATCATCCCTGTAAAGGGTAATGTCGAGCTCTCCTACGGTGACTTTGTTTCCTTCGATTTGCTCAATCCGTTCGGCAAGCCGTTTGGCCAGATAGATGCCTCTCGTTTTGATTCCGACAAGGATACAGTTGTTCATTCCTTTGTTTCGTTCAATCATTTCGTGGGCGATTCTTGTCAGCGCCCTTCTGATCGCCTGTTCGTCAAGCACAACAGCCTTTTCTTGTTCCTGCATGGCCAGCACCCCGCATCTTTTAAAGGATAAAACAAAAACCCCTTCTGCATAAAGGCAGAGAGGGGTCTTGAAACGAATTCATTGATTCGCTTGTCCGGTATCCTTCTCAGCCTCTCTGGACTGTGTTAAAGAATCTGATTTAACTGCATTTATTATTTCAAAAAAGAAAACGTCTGTCAACGTTTATTTCGAATTTTGTCGAGGAGATTTTTCATGTCATCAGGCAGAGGCGCCTCAAATTCAACATATTCTCCGGTACGCGGATGGTCAAATCCCAATACGCCCGCATGCAGCACCTGGCCGTTGAAATCGACCGTCTTTTTCGGGCCGTATTTCGGATCTCCCGCCAGAGGAAAACCGATATATTTCATATGCACGCGAATTTGATGGGTTCGCCCCGTTTCAAGCTGGCATTCAACAACAGTGAAATCGTCGAACCGTTCGATCACTTCAAAATGAGTGACGGCATGCTTTCCATTTTCCCTTGTGACCGTCATACTCTGCCTGTCTTTTTTATCCCTGCCGATCGGCGCGTCGATCGTCCCGTGGTCATGCGGGATGACGCCGTGGACAAGCGCGGTGTATTTTCTCGTCACCGTTTTGTTGACAAGCTGATTCACGAGCGATTCATGCGCCATGTCGTTTTTGGCAACCATCAACAGACCTGAAGTGTCCTTATCAATCCGGTGGACGATGCCCGGCCTCATCACGCCGTTGATGCCTGACAGATCGTCACAATGCGCCATCAAACCGTTGACAAGCGTCCCCGTCAGATGGCCGGGAGCCGGATGAACCACCATTCCGCGCGGCTTGTTGACGACAAGAACGTCCTGATCCTCATAATAAATATCAAGATCCATCGGTTCAGCCATGACATCAAGCGGTTCCGGTTCTGGAACATGGACTGACACCGCATCCCCATCCTGAACTTTATAATTGGCTTTGACCGCATTTCCGTTAACCAGCACGCGGTCTTCTTTAATCCACTGCTGCACCTGAGTCCGCGACCAATCCGCTTCAACTGCGGTCAAGTACTTGTCAATCCGTTCACCTTTATGTTCTTCATGAACGGTCATATCATAATGCTCCATGTTACAGCTCCTTCTTCTTCTTTCCGTCTAACAGCATTTGTATAAATAAGAGCAGGACACCGACGCATAAAGATGAATCGGCAATGTTGAAAATCGGATAATGATAATTGACGATCGTCACGTGTATAAAATCGACAACTTCTTGCCTGAACACGCGGTCGATAAAATTGCCGACAGCACCGCCAAGCATCAATCCGAGAGCGGTTCCGAGCAGGATTTGTCCTTTGGCATGTTTTTGAATGTAGTAAACAATGCCGATGATAACCGCCGTGGTAATGATGTAAAAAAACCACATCTGTCCGGCCAAAATGCCCCATGCTGCGCCTGTATTTCTGTGCGACGTAATTTGAAAGAAACCGTCGATGACGAGAATGCTTTCACCGTACTCCATTTTGCTGACGACCAGCCATTTTGTAAATTGATCGATACCGATAATGAGCACTGCAATTATGTAATAAGGCACAAACCGTTCCTCCAGTTTCTGTTTCTCTTCATTTAAGCATTTTAACAAGAAAAAGAAAAGGAGTAAAGGAATATTCATTGACATCCTGCAAGAGGGCAAAAGCCCTCCCCTCTTGCAGAATGTTATGAGTAGAGCGCCCGGTTGAACGTCTCATCCGTCTCAGCCCAAATAGGAAGCGTCTTTTTTTCAAACTGGGCATGATATAAAAAATCGTTCGCGGTGCGCGCCGTCGGCAGAATAGCCATTTTTTCCAGCGGAATTGCCTGATTCGTTTCTTCGCAAATGCCGTATGTTCCGTTTTCGATTTTTGAAAGGGCCAAAAGCACGTCCTGAAGCTCTTCTTTGACATGATACATAAGTGTAACCTGCTGATACGAATTGATGCCTTGAGAATCCTGCTGAAAAAAGGAGTATTCAAAAAGCCTTGCTTCCAGTTCTTCCTTCATTTGAAGAAGTTCGGTATGAATTGCCGCCAGCTGATCGTTCACGCCTACATCAACTCCTGCTCTTATCGTTTGTGACCTTAGTGTTACCGACAAAGCCGGTATCCAAGCCCAAAAGATTTTTCCTGACGTACAAAACGATGTCAGCAATGGCATCCTTTCTCCGGACTTTCCCAGGATGTGCGTTCAGACAGGACGCCTGGGCAGGCCTGATAAGGTTTGGCGGCATATTAAAAGCGGTTCGGAAAAACTCCGAACCGCTTCGTGGTTAATTTTGATAATACGTCTTCACAATTCCGGCACAGCGAGGGCAAAGCTCCGGATGATCGGCATCCTGGCCGATTTCTTTGGAAACCATGCGACACCGCTCACAAGTTTCGCCTTCTGCCTGAGCAACGACGATTTTTCCTGTGTCAAACGTCTGCGCACCTTCAGGCGCTTCGGCTTCCGTTCCGCCGATGAGAAGCTCTGACACGATGAACAGCTGTTTGACGTCTTCCTTGATCGAAGAAAGCAGCGCTTTTGCTTCTTCATTTGGATACAGCGTCAAGCTCGCAACCGAAGATTTTCCGATGATCTTTTCATTACGCGCTGTTTCAAGCGCTTTAAGAACATCGCCGCGAAGCTTCATGAAGCTGTCGAACTTCTCTTCCGTCTCTTTTGCATTTGGAATGTCTCTTGTTTCCGGCATATCGGTAAGCTGCACGCTTTTTTCCGATACGAATGTGAAGTGGCTCCACATTTCGTCAGCAGTATGCGGCAGGATCGGCGCGATCAGCTTGACAAGCCCGAGCAACGTTTCGTAAAAAACGGTCTGCATGCTGCGGCGGTCTTTATGATCGGCGTGTTCAATATAAACGACGTCTTTGGCAAAATCCATATAGAATGAGCTGAGCTCGATCGCGCAGAAGTTGTGGACAGCATGGTAAATGACCGCAAAATCATATTCTTCATATGCTTTTTTGACTTTTTCAATAAGGCTGTTCAGCTTGATCAAAATGTACTGATCGACTTCGCGAAGTTCTTCCACAGCGATTGCATCTTTCGCCGGGTCAAAATCAGCAATGTTGCCGTGAAGAAAACGGAACGTGTTGCGGATCTTCCGGTACACTTCTGCGACTTGCTTTAAGATCGCGTCAGATACGCGGACATCTGCTTGATAGTCGACAGATGCGACCCACAGTCTTAAAATATCGGCCCCGAACTGATTCATGATTTTTGCCGGAACAACGACATTGCCGAGTGATTTGCTCATCTTGCGGCCTTCTCCGTCAAGGGCAAAACCGTGTGACAGCACGCCTTTATATGGTGCTTTACCCGTTACGGCAACGGCTGTCGAAATCGATGAGTTAAACCAGCCGCGGTATTGGTCAGATCCTTCCAGATACAAGTCCGCAGGTCTTACAAGATCATCGCGCTCTTCCAGTACGGCCTGATGTGACGAACCTGAATCAAACCAGACATCCATGATGTCCTGTTCCTTTGTGAACTTGCCGTTCGGACTTCCCGGATGCGTAAAGCCTTCCGGAAGCAGTTCATTCGCTTCTTTTTCAAACCAAATGTTCGAACCGTGCTCCCTGAATAGTTCAGAAACGTGGTCGATCGTTTCATCCGTGATGATCGGCTCCCCATTTTCGGCATAAAATACCGGAATCGGCACGCCCCATGCGCGCTGTCTTGAGATACACCAGTCACCGCGGTCGCGGATCATATTGTAGAGGCGCGTTTCGCCCCATTCAGGCACCCATTTTGTTTCTTTCACCGCGTCAAGAAGCTCGTCTCTAAAGTCTTTGATAGAAGCGAACCATTGGGAGGTCGCGCGGAAAATGGTCGGTTTTTTCGTTCTCCAGTCGTGCGGATAGGAGTGGGTGATGAAATCGAGCTTCAGCAAAGCGCCTTTTTCTTCGAGCTGTTCTGTAATCGGTTTGTTGGCCTGATCGTAAAACAGTCCTTCAAAACCAGGGGCTTCGCTCGTCATATGTCCTTTTTCATCAACCGGGCAAAGCACGTCAAGTCCGTATTTCTGACCGATGATAAAGTCGTCTTCACCGTGTCCCGGAGCAGTATGAACACAGCCTGTACCGGCATCTGTAGTTACGTGTTCACCGAGCATAACAAGAGAATCTCTGCTGTATAAAGGATGAACCGCGACGATATGTTCCAGGTCTTTTCCTTTAACAGTTTGAACGACTTCATGATCTTCAAAGCCGATCGCTTTTGCCACGCTTTCAATCAATGCGCTTGCCATCACATAGCGCGCGCCTCCGGCAGCAACGACGCTGTACTCCAATTCAGGGTGTACGGCGATGCCGAGATTGGCCGGGATCGTCCACGGCGTTGTCGTCCAAATGACGATTTTTTCGCCGTTTGTTAATACACCTTTTCCATCTTTCACATCGAATGCAACATAGATAGACGGCGAGCGTTTATCATGGTATTCGATTTCAGCTTCAGCCAGAGCGGATTCGCTTGAAGGGGACCAGTAAACCGGCTTCTTCCCTTTGTAAATATAGCCTTTTTTCGCCATTTCGCCGAATACTTTAATTTGCTGCGCTTCAAACTCCGGCTTAAGGGTCACGTATGGGTTTTCCCAATCTCCTCTGACACCGAGGCGCTTAAATTGCGTTTTTTGTCCTTCGATTTGCTGCCATGCGTATTCTTCGCAAAGCTTGCGGAATTCGGCTACCGTCATTTCTTTGCGCTTCACTTTTTTGTTTTTCGTGAGCGCTGTTTCAATCGGCAGGCCGTGTGTATCCCAGCCCGGAACATACGGTGCATGATAGCCGCTCATCGATCTCGAACGGACGATGAAGTCCTTCAGTACTTTGTTGAGCGCATGGCCCATATGAATATCGCCGTTCGCATACGGAGGTCCGTCATGAAGCACGAACATCGGCCGGCCTTCGGTTCGTTTCTGAACGAGGCTGTAAATGTCCATATCTTCCCATTTCCCCTGGATTTCAGGTTCACGGTTCGGCAGGTTTCCTCTCATCGGAAAATCTGTTTTCGGCATTAAGAGCGTATCTTTATAATCCATTACCATTCCTCCAAAACATCTTTTCTAAAACAAAAAAAGCCTTTTCATCCCATAAGGGACGAGAAGGCTTTGATCTCGCGGTACCACCCTTTTAGACAAGCCGATTCGGCTTATCCGCTCAAACATCGTAACGTGATGGGACGTCCTTTCCTACTGGACGGTTCAGAAAGGAAACTTGAGGGCTGATTCACAACGATTCCAACAATCCCGGGCTTACACCGCCCCCGGGTCGCTTTCATTGTTTTCAGAAATCAATGTCTGTCCCTCTCAAACGTTTTTCACTCAATTTATGAACGTATTATATGCGAACGGATGACGATATGTCAAGAACGCAAATGAAATTCTATTCTT
This sequence comes from Bacillus paralicheniformis, assembly GCF_001042485.2. Lineage (GTDB taxonomy): Bacteria > Bacillota > Bacilli > Bacillales > Bacillaceae > Bacillus > Bacillus paralicheniformis. The sequence continues at coordinate 13,662 of NZ_LBMN02000035.1, read as the reverse complement.
TTTCATCCATGACGGCGTCTACTTCGTATTCAAGCAAATGATCCCAGTCGTCGTTTTTCAACAGGTCAAGCTGCGCTTCGATCAGCATTTGGAAACGGGTTCTGAACACTTTTGACTGCTTTTTCAGCTCTTCGATTTCCATCGCGATCTTTCTCGATTTTGAAAGAGATTCATTAATGATCCGGTCAGCGTTTTTCTCAGCTTCACGAATGATGAGCTTCGCTTCTTTCTCGGAATTGCGCTTTACGTCTTCTGCTGCTTCCTGTGCGACAAGGATCGATTTATTCAACGTCTCTTCGATCGTCGAAAAATGGCCGAGACGCTCGTCAAGCTCGTTCACCTTTGATTCAAGCTCATTTTTTTTGCGCAGAATGATCTCATAATCCTTTCTCACCTGGGCCAGGAACTCGTTCACTTCATCTTCGTCATAGCCGCGGAACGCTTTTGTAAATGTTTTATTATGAATGTCATTTGGCGTCAAAGGCATGCTGCCCACCTCCATTATTTTTCTTTATGTACACTTGTCCTAGTCAACATTATAAAGCAAAATTCGACCGGGCGGAGAAAAAACTGTTAAAACGCGTCATTTTTGTTTTTCAAACGTCAATCTCCATTTGCCCTTCTTCGTTTTGCCGTCAATGTTTTTCATCCTGAACCGGCCAAACCCCCGGATCGAAATCATATCCCCTTCCGCCAGTTCATATGAAGGGTCTTCAATGACTTTCCAGTTCACTTTCACGAGGCCATTTTTCACGAGAACCTGTGCTTTTTGCCGGGATTGCCTGCTCATTGCCGAGCAAATCGCATCAAGCCTCAAAGATGAAACCGTATCATCCCTTATTTCGACATCCTGCTCCGGTACTTTAAGCTTAGAAAGCGGAATTTTTTCAAGGGAAACTTTCACCTTGCCGATTTGTGTCAGCTGGGTGAAAACAAAATCAGCGACTTCTTCCGAACAGATAAACTGCCATGTCCCGTCCGAAAAGATCAGGTCGCCGAACTTTTGGCGCCTCAATCCGATGCCCATCAATGAGCCGAGAAGCTCGCGATGCTCGATGGAGGCGAATTTTTGCGGATAGATGACTTCCCAGCCCTGAAGCTGAAAATCTTCGGCAGACGGCTCGGCATATTCAGGGAATAGTAAAGCCCTCTTTCGTTCGGCCTCAGGGAAGCCCCCGAAAAATTCAAGCCTCACTTCGTCCGACTGACCGATGACAGATTGCAGGATCACCTGTTCCCGCGGGTCCAAAAAATCGGTCAGCTTCATCCGGTACTGTTCCGCCACGATTCTTTTCCACTCAAGAGCCTGGTCGATAAACGGCTCTTCGTCTTTTCTGAAATGCTGGTAAATATCGCTCATTGTCTTTCCTTTCTATGTAAAGAGGCCTGGCCTACAGCCAAGCCCGATACTCGGCCCGCAAAGATTGAAGGCACGCTCCTGAACCACGGCGCCGCTGCCTGCGGTAAGTCTTACGGGAGATCGGCATAATGTCTTTAAAAAGCGCCGAGCATTCTGAAAACCGCAAGAAGCCCTGCATCTGCGAACCGCAGGATGAAAATCGCCACGAGCGGAGAAATATCAATCATCCCGAGCGGAGGAATAATCCTTCTGAACGGTTCGAGATAAGGCTCGCAAAGTGAAGCAAGCACCCGGCCGAATGAAGACTCCCTTGCATTAGGCACCCAAGACATAAAAATGTAAATAATGAGCGCAAACGAATAGACGGTTATAAGCGTGCTTAAAATTTGATAAAGTAGGATCATCTGCGATTTACCACCTCTGATGTTCTTCTTCTATGAGCTCGGAAATCGTGCCGGAGACATCGACGTTTTCAGGCGTGCATAAAAAGATGTCCGCTCCGATCCGCTGAATATCGCCGCCGAGAGCATATACAGTTCCGCTCAAGAAATCAACGATTCTTTTCGCCTGATCGTGCTGAATGCGCTGCAGGTTCACGACGACGGCGCGCCGGTTTTTGATATGGTCTGCGATTTCCTGGGCTTCCGCGTACACCCGAGGCTCACTTAACACTACTTTAGAAGATTTCTGAACGCTTTGCAAACTTACGACATTCTGCTTCCCAGCCGCTTTAGACTGGTAGGCGGTTCTGTCTTTCGATTCATGCTCTTCAGGGATTTCCTCCCTGTCTGTTTCAATGTACTCGTATTCGTATTCCTCATCATCCAAGGAAAAAAAGTTTTTAAATTTGTTTTTCAAACTCATGATTGTCCACCTCCAGTTTCATTTCCGACTAAGGAAGATCCGATTCTGACGAATGTCGCGCCTTCCTCGACTGCGATCGTATAGTCGTTAGACATCCCCATCGAAAGCTCGCTGCACGGGGCGTTCCATTGACCGAGCCCGCGAACCTCGTCGCGCAGCTCTCTCAGCAAGCGAAAACAGCTTCTGATTGCCGTCTCGTCATCCGTAAAAGGAGCCATCGTCATTAATCCCGCAATCCGGATGTTTTCATATGCAGACAGTTTTTTTACAAAAGAAAGAACCTCTTCTTTTGCCATACCGTGTTTTGAAGATTCAAGAGATGTGTTGACCTGAACAAAACAGTCAATCGGTTTTTTTGCCCTCTTCTGAATCTCGTCGGCCAATGAAAGCCTGTCTAAAGAATGGATATATGAGACATGATCGATGATTGCTTTTACCTTTCTCGTCTGCAGGGTTCCGATAAAATGCCATACCGGTTCGCTGTCTTTCAGAGCGTCGAGCTTGTGAAGCAGTCCGGTATCGCGGTTTTCTCCCAAATGTCTGATTCCTGCATCAAGCGCTGCCTGCGCCCGTTCCGGGGAAACATATTTCGTGACAGCGATGACGGATATTTCGTCGGGCGTTCTTCCCGCTTTGATACACGCTTCGTTGATCCTGTCATTTATATGTCGTAAATTGCTTTTCACATCCACCTGTAAGCTATACCTCCTTTAATCCGATGAAGGACATCATCCGTCCGGTTTTTCCCCGGTCTCTCCGATGGGAGAAAAACAGTGAATGCTCGCAGCTCGTACAAAGGGAACTCACCTTGATCTGGCCGTTTGGAATTCCGGCGTGTACAAGCAGCTGCCTGTTCACTTCTTTTAATTCGAGACGGTACTCCCCTTCTTTTATCGTCAAAAAGGCTTTGTCTTCTTGCTGAAGAGGAAGATTCCTGATTTTGTCTATTACATGATCGTCGACAGTGTAGCAGCACGAGCCGATCGCAGGCCCGATCACGGCGTGGATGTCTGCGGGATTTGATCCTTCCCGGCTGACCCACGTGTCAACCATGCTGGCTGCGATCCCGAGCGCGGTGCCTTTCCAGCCCGCGTGAGCGATTCCGGCCAGCGAGCGGACCGGATCGTAAAAATAAACAGGAACGCAGTCGGCAAAGCAAAGCGCCAAAAACAGGTTTGGCCTGTCTGTATAAAGTCCGTCCGTAGCCTTCAGCGCCGTATCGTATCGGAAAGCGCCGCTGGCGCGATCGCTATCCGTCACTTTTTGAATCCGGTCTTCATGCGTCTGATCGGCAAATACCCAGTCGTGCAGATCGGTTTTTAAGTTGTCGGCAATCTGTTTTCTGTTATTGATGACATGCTGTTCATGATCCTGAACGTGCAGCCCTGTATTCAGTGAGTGAAAAGGCGGTTCGCTTTCTCCGCCGTTTTTTGTCGTAAATCCGGCTGTGACGGCTCCGCCGGTTTCCGCCGTCTGATTCCATTCCTCAATCAAAAGCATTGACGGAGCATCAAGACGAAAGGGGTTATATGTATTCATGGTGATCAGCCTTTCGACAAACATCGTAGTCTTTCATCATATCGCTCCTATTTTAACACATCTTGATGCATTCGTTTAGTTTCGTTTCAAAAAACTAAACGAAATGTATTGTTTGCAACATTTATCGCCGTTTTTGCAGACGGTCTCACCGTATACAATAATGTTGAAAAAGCAGGCGGATAAGGGCCCGCCGATTGATCAGGCATCATCTCATATGCTTGATCAGCTTAAACGCACAAGAATCACATCTTCTCCAATTTTAACAATATTTCGCCACGGAATGACGATTTCCTCTTCTTTTCCGAAAAATCCGAAAACTTTCCCCGTTCCTCCGATGACAATCGCCTGTATTTTGCCTGTCGTTACATTAATATCGATATCGCCGATGCTGCCGAGCTTTTTCCCGTTTGATACGTTAACGACATCTTTTATCTGGAAATCAGAAATGTTCATCATGTCCACCGCACGCCTCCTCTGATCAAATGTCCTTTTAGATTATATGAAAGGCAGTCCTTTATTTAGACTGCCTTTTCAGTGGTTTATTTCGTTTTTTTCCTGCCGGCTAAAATGTCGAGATGGACGGTCGTAACAGCGGATTCTTTCTTTAAAAAGGCATTGATCCGCTCCTTTTCTGCGCGCCATGATAATGGCGTCATCTTGATGAGCGGCGCGAGAAGGCTTTGGTCTAAACGTTTGCTGTAGGCGATCTCCGTTCTGTCGATCAGATCGAAATGAGACGAGAACCGCTCAGCCGCATCCTCGCTCGTATAGGCTTGTTTGTCCAAGCCGTCATACAAAAATCCCCGCAGTTCTTTCAGATAGCCGCTTTTCGGAATCACTTTCAAAACGATGCCGTCATCCGATAACAGCCGCTCGAATTCCGCGTAATTAGAAGGCGACAATATATTGAGGATCGCGTCGAATGAACGATTCCGAAACGGCGCGGCAGCCAGATCGGCGACACACCAGATCGCCTCTCTTTCTTGCTTAGTCGCAGACACAATCCCGGCTTTCGCCAAATCAAGCCCGACGCCAAGGACAGGCGATCCGGAACGCATTTGAAGCTTTTCAACGATCCGCGCCAAATGCGAACCTTCCCCGCAGCCGGCATCGAGGATGCTGACAAAGTTGCAAAACGGGAGGCCTGCTTGTTCGAGACGATCTGTCAAAGCGCCGCTAAGCGGTTCAAAAAAGCCGCGGGCGGCTAACATTCTTCTCGCTTCAAATAATTCTTTATCATATTTAACAGAAGGAGCATGCGTTGTGACATTGACATATCCCCCTCTTGCGATATCAAACGTATGTCCGTTTTTACAGATCAGGCTTTTTAAATCGGTGACCGCCATATTCGTTGCGCATATCGGGCACTGAAACATCGTTTCATGCCTTTTCATGAGCGATGCTCTTTTTAATTTTTTATTCATCATTGTTACACCTCATTCATTCACATTTAGATCAATGAAAAAGGCATAGACAAATAAACCCGCACCTTCGGCATTTTTTAAAGACGAAGGTGTGGATGGTTTAAGCGTTTGTCTATACCTTTCATTATCTGTAGCGAATGAATTGAATGATCATAATGATGAACCCCTCTTTAACATGACGTTCTCTATTATCTTACCAGCTTTTTTAAGAGGATGAAAGCTGAAAAAGAGCCTCCAAACAAGGAGGCTGCCAAAGAACCAGCCGTTTTAAATGCTGAGGTTTAGAGGCTTTTTCTTGGACAAATACGGTCTGCCGTCCGTCCATACCGCCTGGACGGGCATATCGAAAAATTCGGACAAAACCTCGCCGGACATCATCTCTCTTGTCTTCCCCAAGGCAAACACTTCACCTTTTTTCAGCAGCAGCGTTTGGCTGAAAGCGGGGAGAATTTCTTCCGCATGGTGAGTAACATAAAGCATGGACGGTGCACTGTCTTTTTTGGCAATTTGTTCAACCGTCTCCAGCACCTGCTCCCTCGCGATGAAATCAAGACCGGTTACAGGCTCGTCGAGAATGAGCAGCTCTGGATCGGCCATCAAGGCCCTTGAGATCAGCACCTTTTGTTTTTCTCCCTGAGAGAGCGTTTCATATCTCCTGTCCGCATAACGGATGGAGCCGAATTCCTCCAGGAGGGCGATCGCTTTCTCCCTGACAGACTGTGAAGGCGATTCATAAAGGCCGATCGAAGCGAAAGCGCCGCTTAAGACAATTTCAAATGCACTGTCTTCAGGATACAGCTTCTGCTGCAGGGCCGCTGACACAAGGCCGATTTTTTGGCGAAGCTTTTCGTTCAGCTCCGTTTTTCCAAATTCGCGCCCTAACACGGTGACTTTTCCTGTTGTCGGAAAATAATAAGCGCACAGCATGTTCAACAGAGCGGTTTTGCCGGCCCCGTTCAATCCGTATAACGCCCAGTGCTCCCCCTTTTCCACCGTCCAATCAATATCCTTTAATATCCACTCTCCGTTTCGTTTTAGTGAAGCATTCTCAAGCTGCAAAACCATTTGAAGTCCTCCTTTTATGTAAATATTCTGATAAATTAAAATATAATTCTTTTATTATAGCTTATTTATATAACAAAGTGAATGAGAGATTTTCCATTTTTAGCATGTGAAAAGCCGCAGATTGACTGCGGCTTTAGTGAATGTTCTTATTCATTTGTTTAATGGCGGCTTTTTCCAGCCTTGACACCTGGGCTTGGGAGATTCCGATCTCATCAGCGACTTCCATTTGCGTCTTGCCTTGGAAGAAGCGTTTTCTGAGGATCATTTTTTCCCGTTCATTCAGCCGTCTCATACCTTCTTTTAAGGCGAGCTCTTCGATCCATTGCGAATCCTTGTTGCGCTCATCGCTGATTTGATCCATGACATAAATCGGATCTCCTCCGTCATTGTAAATCGGCTCAAACAAAGATACGGGATCTTGAATAGCGTCAAGCGCAAAAACGATTTCTTCATGGGACACTTCAAGCTCTTTCGCGATCTCCTGAGCCGTCGGCTCCCTGCTTGTCTCACTGATCAGCCGTTCTCTCACTTGCAGCGCCTTGTACGCGATATCCCTGAGTGACCGTGAGACGCGGATCGGGTTGTTATCGCGCAAATATCTGCGGATTTCTCCGATGATCATTGGTACAGCATATGTTGAAAACTTAACATTGTGGCTCAGATCAAAATTATCAATTGATTTCATTAGTCCGATGCAGCCGACTTGGAATAAGTCATCAACATACTCTCCTCTGTTGTTAAACCTTTGAATGACGCTTAAGACAAGGCGCAAATTACCGTTAACAAGCTTTTCTCTTGCTGTCGTGTCTCCTTCATCCTGCATTTGCTTGAACAACTTTCTCATCTCTTCGTTCTTCAGTACGGGCAGTTTTGATGTATCAACCCCGCAGATTTCAACTTTATTTCTCGACACTTTTTTCCCTCCCTACAGGAGCTGCTGTACAAAGTTCAGTATCTCCTCGGGTGGGAAAAATATGCATCGTTAATTTCCAAAAATAAGAAGATCAAGTCGAAAACCCTTGGCTGTCAACACTTCAAATTTCATAAAAAAATTAAACCATTTTGTTGAATTCTTTTCGCAGCCTTTTAATAATTCTTTTTTCAAGCCGGGAAATATATGACTGGGAGATGCCGAGCATATCGGCAACGTCTTTTTGCGTTTTTTCTTCTCCTCCGACAAGCCCGAAGCGGAGCTCCATGATCTGTTTTTCTCTGTCATTGAGCTGTTCAAGCGCTTTTTTCAGCAGCTTCTTATCAACGTTTGCTTCGATATCTTTTGTAATAATATCGTTTTCTGTTCCGAGCACATCTGAGAGAAGAAGTTCATTTCCGTCCCAATCGATGTTCAACGGTTCATCGAATGATACCTCTGAGCGAATTTTATTGTTTCTTCTTAAATACATCAAAATTTCATTTTCAATACATCTGGAAGCATATGTAGCCAGTTTGATTTTTTTCTCGGGATTAAAGGTATTCACCGCTTTGATAAGGCCGATCGTGCCGATGGAGATTAAATCCTCGATATTGATGCCGGTATTTTCAAATTTTCTCGCGATGTAGACGACCAGCCTGAGATTTCGTTCAATCAAAATCGCCCGTGCCGCCTGATCACCGTCAGGCAGCTTATGGAGAAGCACCTGCTCTTCATCTTTTGACAATGGCGGGGGCAGCGCTTCGCTTCCGCCGATATAATAAATTTCGTCGCTTTTCAGCCCCAGTTTCATTAAAAGTTTGTACCACAGATAGGTTAACCTTAATTTTAGTTTTTTCATCTTCCTCCCCCTTCTAAATAAACGTCTTCAGGAGTATGATAATGTAACAGACTTCGAGTTTAAGAAACGTGTTTGACCGGGTTTCCGGCGAGCATTTTCGGATGGACGATGGCGTCAAATTCGCCGTCCGCGGAAAGCGGTGAGGTGCTTATTCCAATCAGGCATTTCGGCGCTTCAATCACCTCCCTTTCCGAAAAAATGAGCACATGATCCGGCTTTAGGCAGAGCAGAAACTGATGCTGATGGCCGACCCCGCGGTAGGGAATCAGGCGGATCCGCCCGATATACGGGAGTGTTTCATCAAGTTTGCCGACGGCATCAAGCGGGCTCATTTCCTTGATGATCACACTCGCTTCTTCTCCCAATACACTTTTCAATTTTTCAATATTGACGATCATGACGGGCGTTTTTGTGATCGGGTCGTAGAGTTGGTTTCCGGAGTCAATCAATCCGGTGAAATGAAGCGTATGTTCATCAATGCCGGTCTCTAGGCGGACGCGTTCTTCATATTGAATTTTCTTCGCTTCAGCATCTTCAAAACGCTTTTTTGAAAACAGCCATACAGCCGGAAAACCTGCACCGACAAACAGCCAGCTGACCGGGTCTCCAAAACCGGACCAATTCGTCATAAAGACGCCGTTTTCCATGATCGAATCCGTTTCAAGTAAAGAATGCGCTCCAATAATCCCTCCTCCCATTAAAAAAGTAGCAAAATAAAAAGAAAACAAATTTTGCAAAAAAAACCGGAACCGCTTAAAACCAAATGTCAAAAGAACGATCACAACCGAAAACGACAGTTTGCCTGCAGGATGAAGGACGTACGGCGAAAAAGGTGTAAACATAAACAGAACGATGCTTGACGCGACAAACGCCCCTAAGATCAGCCTCCGCTTTTTAACCCTTCGCTTTAAAATAAATGCGGTCATCATTAAAAGCAGCAAGTCAAAACAAAAGTTTAACAGCCATATCGCATCTAAATAGATTTCCACATCCTTCCCCTTTCTTTGGACTCGGTGACCATATTGTTTGTTTTCCTAAGTATAAATCAAGCCCAAAGGTAAAGTCTGTCAATTAATGTTGCGCAAATCGTACATTTTTTGAAGTTTTCGTACTGAATTTGTCGATCATAAAACGAAAAAAAACGCTGCCATTAAAGACAGCGTCTTTTCACCTTTATTTCAGCTTTTCATTGATGTACAGTTTGCCTTTTGCCGTTTGTCTCGTTTCATTGCCGTAATCATCCCGGACGATGACCTCGATTTCCGCTCCTTTTGCTTTTGCGGTTGAAGTCGCGGTCCAATATCCTTCATACTTGCCTTTTGAGACTTCTCTGATCGGCAGCTCTGTTACGTTTTGGGCAGCCGTTTTGAAATTGGTAAGTGGCATTCTGATCACAAAGACAGCATCCAAATCAGCGGCGCTTTCAAACTCGATTTTCACGGTTTCTCCCGTTTTGAGCTCGAGGTCTTCAGCCGGTTTCAAGCCGGTGATTTGCGGCGCTTCAAAGTTGACATCCACCGTGACTTTTTTGGTCGTTTTGTTGCCTGCCGCATCCGCTGCCGTTACTTTGATTTCATTTTGGCCGTTGTCAAGCATAATCCTTGCAGAATACTCGCCATTGTCAACAGCCGCTTTTTTGCCGTTTACATGAACAGATTCTAAGTGGTCGTCTGATACTGTTCCTTTCACAGTGACAGTCTCTTTATTGAGTTTTGATCCGCTTTTCGGCGTGTCAATCGTAAGCTTCGGCTTTTTCTGGTCAAGGACGATCCGGACCGGGTCTGAAGCATCCGTCGTTCCGGAAGCCGATGACGATTTGGCGGTGATCACATTTTCACCTTTATTCAGCGGAATCTCTTTTGAGAAAGTGCCGTCTCCCGCCGTTTTCGCCGTTCCGGCTTCTTCATCTCCGTTAAAGAGCTGAACGGTCGTGTTCGGAGACGATGTCCCTTCGATGACAGCATTCTTTTTGTTGGTAATGAATCCGTCTTTAGGCGACGTAATCACAGGCATCGCCAATTCATAGTCGACCAAAGCGCGGATCATGAAGTTGCCTTGGTCTGATGGCGCTTTCGACCATGAGCCGTCCGTATACTGCCAGTTGCGGCCTGAATATTCCCCGTCTTCATCTGTAGCAAGTCCAGGTGAGTTGGCCAGGTCCTCTGTCTGGACGTACACGAGGTAAAAGTCTTTTCCGACGAGGATGCCTTCATCGCCCAAATCAACGGTCGTCCATTCACCTGTGCGGAGCGCTTCAGCTTTGAACGGGCCGGCGAGTTTTTTGCCCGGAGAGCCTTTTTCACCCGACGCATCGTAGACCTCGACTGCAAAATCAGTGCCGCCCGGATCCGGGAATTCTGTATCCCAGAATTTGAACAAGCCGCCTTTCAGCATAGCTTTTTCCTGCCCGTTTTCGAGCGTCATTTTGACGGCCAGCCCGTTGCCGGATTCATAGAAAGCCCAGGCGTTTTCCCCGGTTCCGTCATCATAGCCGATTTCCCCAGGATAGCCGATGAAAGGATCGAGCTCGATATCTTTCGAGACATCTCCTTTTAAATCAACGGAAAACTCGCTGCTGTAATATCCGTTTGCAGAGACCTTTACCATATACGAGCCTTCATAGGCCGTTAATGAATAACTTCCGTCGCCGTCCGTCTGAACCGGTTTTACGGATGCATCTTCAACGATATACAGCTTTGCATGTCGGACGGGTTCGCCCGTTTTTTTGTTTTTTATCGTTCCGGTGAGCGTCCCTTTCTTCAGTTCCTTTAAGACAAAGTCTGCCGTCGTCGTCTTGTCGGCCTCGATTTTTACGGTTTGCGCATTTGATTCATATCCGTACGCTTCCGCTTTCAGCGTATACGTTCCAGGTGCATGAGCCAAACTGTATGCGCCTGTTGCTTGGTTGGAATATGTCGATTTGCCCGTCTCCAGCACGCTGACCTGAGCCCGCACCGGAAGAACTGCAGGAGCTGCTTTTTTCGTCTCAGAATGTTCTTGAACGGTTTCTGCCGGTTTTGCTTTTTTCGGATCAATCGTTTGTTTCTTCGTTTTCTTATCCTTCATTTTAGCCGGCTGTTTTTCAACGCCCAGTCGTTTTTTCGTGCCTGCGCTCTTCACTTCCTTCACAAGCGCTACATCATCGATATAAAGCCCGTCACCTTCAATGCTGTCGTCAGATTGTAGGTTGAACATGATCTTAATCGTCTGTCCCCCGTACTCCGACAAATCAATCTGTCCGTCTTTCCATTCTGACGTCCTGCCGCTGTACTCAGCAGCCGGGATCCATTCATCTTTCCCTTCAGGCTGTACGTAAACGAAACCGTAATCGAAGTCCTCTTCAATATCGTGCCAATATTTGTATGTGAGATAAAGTTTTTGATTTTTTGGAACGCTGACAGGAGGCATAAGAAGATTCATATTGGCCGAACTTTGATACGGCCCTGTCAGATTTGTTGCGAATACGTTTTTTCCCGATGCTGCGGCATTCGGGCCTGACTGAGGAATACCGCGCTCCCATGAATTCTTCACACCTGATGTGATCCAGCCGTTGGCAGCATTCTCGAAATCTTGTTTATACCCTGTGGTCACAGCCGGAGAAATCGGGATTTCGTACACTTTGGATTCCGTTTTGTTTCCTCCGAAATCGGTGACAATCCATTTGTAGGAAAGCGTTTTCCCTTCAGAAACGGATACGGCCGCCTCGTACGTTCCTTTTTTATAGTCGCCGGAAGTTTGTTTGGCAGCGATCGTCACCCAATCGGAATCATCGGTTTTATAGCTTAATTTGACCGATATGATGCTGACATCGTCTTCCACATCAACTGAAAGAGGCGTTTCTGAGCCTGAGTAAATTTCCTTGATCTCTTGATGGTTTAAGACCGGCGGATTTTTGTCTTCGCCTTCTTTTCCGACTTGCCCTTCCGCTTTGCCCAACCCTTCTGTGACGGCGGACACCGCGTCAAACACGTTCACGAGCCCGTGGCCGTATCCGTTGTTCGGCGATTCGGTAAATTTGCTGTCTGTGAGCGGTGTTGCGGTTTCCATCAAAATCTTTTCGATCCCATCAACGGTGATCGACGAATCGGCCTGCTTGATAAGTGCGGCCGCGGCTGCGACATGCGGTCCTGCCATTGAAGTGCCGTCCCAGCCGTCTTGATAGCCGCTTCCAGGGACAGAAGAGCGAATGTTGACCCCAGGTGCTGTTACTTCAGGCTTGGTCTCATCATACGGGGAAGGACCTTGAAGTGAAAAATCGGCTAAGCGATTATCGATGTCTGTCGCACCGGTCGCGAACGCTTCGGGGTAGTTTGCCGGATTGGCAATCGAAGCAGGTCCTCCCGGATTGGTGAAATCAGCGTTCCCCGCAGAGAACTCAGGGAAGATGCCGGCAGCTCGCCACGCTTTTACGATATCCCTGTAAAACTCATCAATCCCGGCTCCCCCTGACCACGAGTTATTGACAACATCCGGAGCCATTTCAGGGTGCGGGTTGCCATCTTTATCTTTCGGCGCCAAAATCCATTCACCCGCTGCAAGGAGGTCTTCGTCCGTTCCGCCGTCATCCGAAAAAGCTTTCACGGCAATCCACTTTGCACCCGGCGCCACACCGATTTGGTTTTGGCCGTCAGGCTCTGATCCGACCATCGTCCCGGTTACATGCGTGCCGTGCTCCAGGTCGTCAAAAGGTTCAGAAGCGCCAGAAACCGCATCATACCAGCTGAATTCGTGATCAGGCTGATCGGGATGCTGCGGGTCATATCCGCGGTATTTTTCTTTCAATGCCGGATGATCCCATTGCACGCCCGTATCAATTGACGCGACAACCGTGCCCGTTCCGTCATATCCCAATTTCCAGGCTTTTGGCGCGTCGACTCGATTGATATTCCATTCGATTTCTTTTTCATCCTTAGCTGCCGATTTTTTCACAGACTGTTTAGCCGGTTTGATCAGCTGCCTTTTTTCGTTCGGGAGCACTTTCTCTACTTCCGGAAAAGCCGCTACTTGTTCCATGACCTCTTTCGTCGCATGGACGGCCATCCCGTTGACAATATAATAGGAGCGGATTTTTTTTACTTTCCCTTGTTTTTCCTGCTTTTTCAAATAACGTTTCAAATCGCTTTGCGTCTCATCCGCTTTGACTCTTAAAGCGGAGACGACAGCCGAGCGCTTTTGATATTCTGTTTTAGCCGCGCTCAGCGACTTTTTCTTCGCATTCTTTTCCGCCTGCTTGGCCACCTTTGGAGTATCGACTTGATCTTTCAGTTTGATCAAGAATGTGACTTGATCTTCTTTTTTGAACTGTTTGACAAGAGATTTCGAAATTTTTCCCTTCCCTGCAACTGCTTGTTCTTTCATCGAAGTGAGCGCAGGCTTTGCCGCGGCATCTGAAACGGCGGGCATGAACAGCGAGCCGATTAACAAACCGCTTAAAATGGTGGAAAACGCCTTTTTTCTCAGCTTTCTTTTCAAATGAACATCCCCCTTTTTGATGAAATTGGCTGGACTTGTCCGTCCTCCTCTCCTTGTGGATGCCTTGTCTGACCTTGATGTAACTTAAATATAGTAAAAACTGGTTAATTTTTTTGTCGGTATTTGTCAAGATCATGTTTAAAATTAGATAAAAAAGGACAAAACC
>NZ_LBMN02000034.1 GCF_001042485.2 Bacillus paralicheniformis | reverse complement strand
ACTACGCACATTCGCATGTACGATTTATTTAATGAATTAACAGGTACGTTTGTCTTGTTTAGTTTTCAAAGATCATTATTAAAGCGACTTTTGTATTATATCCAATCTCGGATATTAAGTCAAGAACTTTTTTTAAGTTCTTTTTTTCTTTCGCCGCCGTTTTGCGGCAACGAATAATAATATACCACCGTATTTATGATTGTGCAATACTTTTTTGAGAAAAAATTTAATTTGTTTTAAATACGCAGCAGCCGCTTGTTACACGGCTGCTGCCCAAATGTCATTTAACGATGTCTCATTTGCGGGAATAGTAAAACGTCCCTGATTGAAGGAGAATTCGTCAAAAGCATAATCAGTCTGTCAATGCCGATTCCAAGACCGCCGGTAGGAGGCATTCCGTACTCCAGTGCTTCGACAAAGTCTTCATCCATCATATGCGCTTCATCGTTTCCTTCTTCACGTTCTTTTAATTGAGCTTCAAAGCGTTCTTTTTGGTCGATAGGATCATTTAATTCAGTAAATGCATTCGCGTGTTCACGGCCGACGATAAACAGCTCAAAACGGTCTGTAAATCGAGGGTCTTCAGGGTTTTTCTTAGCAAGCGGAGAAATCTCCACAGGGTGTCCGTATATAAAAGTAGGCTGAATCAACGTTTCTTCAACTTTTTGCTCGAAGAACTCATTAATGATATGTCCTACTGACATGCTTTCAGAAATTTCAATTCCGTGTTCTTTCGCGAATGCTCTTGCTTCTTCTACCGATACTTCTTTCCAGAAGTCTACACCGGTGGCTTCTTTAACAGCATCGACCATATGAAGTCTCTTCCATTCAGGCTTGAGGTCAACTTCATAATCTCCGTATTGAACGGTTGTAGTGCCAAGCACTTCTTGTGCAATATGAGCGATAAGGTTTTCCGTCAAGCTCATAATATCTTTATAGTCAGCATAAGCTTCGTAAAGTTCGATCATCGTAAATTCAGGATTGTGCCGTGTGGAAACTCCTTCATTTCTGAATACACGTCCGATTTCATAGACTTTTTCCAATCCGCCGACAATCAGCCTTTTCAAATGGAGCTCGATAGCGATCCTCATGTAAAGCGGCATATCAAGCGCATTATGATGCGTAATGAACGGACGGGCAGACGCTCCGCCCGGAATCGCGTGCATCGTAGGCGTCTCAACTTCTAAGTATCCGTGGTCATCTAAGTATCTTCTCATCGATTGAATGATTTTGCTGCGCGTAATAAACGTATTTTTGCTTTCCGGGTTTACGATCAAGTCCAAATAACGCTGACGGTAGCGCTGTTCGATGTCTTTTAATCCGTGATATTTGTCCGGAAGCGGACGAAGTGCTTTTGTTAATAAATCAAAGGATGTAGCTTTGACAGACAATTCGCCAACATTCGTTTTAAACATGACGCCTGTAACGCCGACAATGTCCCCGAGGTCAGAGCTTTTAAACCATTCGTACTGCTCTTCACCGACACTGTCTTTCCTGACATAGATCTGAATCTGGCCCTTTAAATCCTGAATGTGCGCGAATCCCGCTTTTCCTTTTCCACGCTTTGTCATCATCCGGCCGGCAATCGTCACTTCAATTGCTTTTTCCTCTAATTCTTCTTTTGAGAATTCATTATATGATTCAATGAGATCAGTTGATTGATGGGTGCGGTCAAAACGCTGCCCGAAAGGATCTTTCCCGTTTTCTCTCAATTGATTCATTTTATCGCGTCTGACTTGCAGCTGGTCGTTTAATTCTTCATGGTTATGCTCTTCATGACTCATCATATATCACTCCGTTACTTTTAGTCTTTCAGGAAAAAAGCAGAAAAACTGCCAGTGAAAACTGGCAGTGAGCAGAGGTCGGATTTATCCTACTTTTGCATCCTGAAGCTCTTTTGCCTCGGCTTCAATCGTAAACGCGTCTAAAAGCTGAACGAGCTCATCCCTCGTTTCGCAATGATTAATTTCATTCCGGACCTTTGCGTTTCCTCTTATGCCTTTTAGATACCAGGCTGCGTGCTTTCTCATTTCGCGAACCGCAACATTTTCGCCTTTCAGTCCGATTAATCGGTCAAGGTGAAGTTTGCAGACAGACATTTTCTCACGCACTTTCGGCTCATCTTTCAATTCGCCTGTTTCTAAATAGTGAACCGTACGGTAAATCATCCACGGGTTACCCAGCGCTGCACGGCCGATCATGACACCGTCAACCCCTGTTTCATCAAGCATGCGTTTTGCATCTTGCGGAGTTTTGACATCACCGTTTCCGATTACCGGTATTGAAACGGACTGCTTCACTTCTTTGATAATATCCCAATTTGCCGTTCCTTCGTACATTTGCACGCGGGTCCGCCCGTGAAGAGCGACCGCTTTTCCGCCTGCGCGCTCTACAGCTTTCGCATTCTCAACGGCAAAGATATGGTCTTCATCCCAGCCCATTCTCATTTTTACGGTCACCGGCTTGTCAACAGCCTCCACTACTGCAGAAACCATTTCATAAATTTTATTCGGATCAAGCAGCCATTTGGCTCCTGCATCACATTTTGTAATCTTTGGCACCGGACATCCCATGTTTATATCAATAATATCCGCAGTTGTGTTTTGGTCAACAAACCTCGCCGCTTCGACAAGCGTTTCTTTTTCGCCGCCGAAGATCTGCAGGCTGAGCGGTTTTTCACGTTCATCGATATAAAGCATTCCCATCGTTTTTGCATTATTGTAAAGGATCGCTTTATCGCTGACCATTTCGGCGCAGACCAAACCCGCTCCGAATTCCTTAACCGTCAAGCGGAAGGCGGAGTTGCAGACACCGGCCATCGGCGCAAGCACAACCCTGTTTTTTAATTCTATATCACCGATTTTAAACATTTTTAGTCCTCCTTTCTTATTCTTCTGATGGAGATAATTCCTCCACTGTTATATTTAAAGTATTGGCTACATCCCTGAGCATGCTCTCCGACGGCATACGATTCCCGCGTTCTACTTCACCAAGCACAGAAACGGATATACCCAATGCTTTTGCAAACCCTTCTTGAGTATAACCCTTCAGCTTTCGATATGCACGAATTCGTCTACCCCAGATTTCTGCTTCCATACTCTTACACCTTCTTGATTTTTCGCATGATTGACAGCTCCCTCAAGCTCGGGATAAATCTCCAGCAGCGGGATGAGCACAAACAAACGTTCATGCATTCTAGGATGAGGAACGATAAGTTGCTCTGTCTCAATATTTTCACGATTATACAACAAAATGTCAAGGTCTGCAGTTCTCGGCCCCCATCTGATGTCGCGTTTGCGGCCGAGTTCTTTTTCAATACGCTGAGTCAAATCAAGCAATTCAAACGGTGAAAGAGATGTTTTAACAGCTGCAGCCATGTTTAAAAATAGATCTTGGTCTGTATACCCGACAGGATCTGTTTCATAAATCGACGAGATGTCTGTCACCTGTACAGACGGATGTTGATGGAGGAGAGAGACAGCTTTTTTTAAATATTCTTCCCGCTGGCCGATATTCGAGCCGAGCGCTATATATGCCGAATTGTTCATTGTCGTTTCCTCGTCATCTCGATGGCCACCGATTTATAGTGTCCCGGTATAGGCGGGTCAGGCTTGACGACTTTGACCGTGCATTCCTGAACCGCTTCAAAATGCTTCAGCACTTTTGCGGCAATCGTTTCTGCGAGGGTCTCCACAAGGTTGACCGGCTCTCCCTCCACAACCTCTTTGCACAGCTTATACAAATCAGCATAATTAATGGTGGCATCAATACGATCCGTTTTTCCGGCTTCGCTTAAGTCTAGAAATGCTGTCAGATCAACGCGGAATCTTTGGCCAAGTTTGTTTTCTTCTTTGAAAACACCGTGATATCCGTAAAACTCCATGCCCTCTACATACACTTTATCGATGATAAACGCCTCCTTTATCAATCATGGCATCCATCATTTTTGCCATCCTGGAAATTTGCTTGACGTCATGCACCCTGACGATATCGCACCCTTTTTGAATACCGAGGCATACCGTCGCGCCCGTGCCTTCCGCCCTCTCCTCAGGCGGCAGATCCAGAACGCGGCCGATAAATTTTTTGCGTGACGTCCCCAATAAAACCGGGTATCCGAGTTCGCTGAATTTCTCAAGCTGGTTCATGACCGCCAGATTGTCATGATACGTTTTGGCAAAGCCGATACCCGGATCAAGTACGATGTGATGATCTTGAACGCCTGCTGATTTTGCAATGCTCACACATTCCATCAAATCAGACAGCATGTCCGGGATCAAGTCCTTATAATTCCGTTCCTCGCGGTTATGCATCAAGATAATCGGCACATTATGAGCGGCCGCAACCCGGGCCATGTCATGGTCTGCTTTTGCTCCCCAGACATCATTGATAATCGCTGCACCGGCCTTAAGGGCTTCATCCGCCACTTTTGCTTTATAAGTGTCAACAGAAATCGGCACGTCGATTTCCTGAACAAGTTTTTCAATTACAGGTATGACCCTTGACAGCTCCTCATCAAGAGAAACCTTTTCCGCCCCCGGCCTCGTTGATTCTCCTCCGATATCAAGGATATGGGCGCCGTCTTCGATCATTTGCTTTGCATGAATAACGGCGCGGTCGATGCTGTTATATTTTCCGCCGTCTGAAAAAGAATCGGGCGTCACATTTAAAATCCCCATGATCAATGTTTTATCTTCATAAGACAATGTGTATTGCTTTGCGGTCAACTTCTTTGAACGCACCGCTGTTTGAAGCGCCATATCCTTCACCCTTTAATTGAAATATAGTCTTTTGCTGCTTTTCTATCGTTAGTGTATGCCTCTTGCAGACGTTTCGACAAATTTCCATCCTTTCCCGGAAATTGAGTGCTGCCGATTCTCCGGAATGGAACGATTTCCTGAACGGAATTGGTCATCCATGCTTCGTCCGCAAAGAGAAGCTCCTTTAAAGGGTATACCCCCTGCATAACTTCGATTCCCATATCTGCAAGGCGCTCGATGACATAACGCCGGGTGACGCCGCCTAATATGCCGGTATCAAGAGAAGGTGTATACACACAACCGTCTTTTTCCCAAAAAATGTTGGAAATGATCCCTTCGGCTACAGCTCCGCCTTCGGTAAGAAAAATCCCTTCTTTGGCAGCGTCTGGTCCGAGCTCTCTTTTTCCGAACAGATTATTTAAAAAGTGATGTGATTTCAAGCGGAACGGACCTTCTGGCGTATTGCGTCGGACCTGTAAAATGACACCCTCCTTTTCAACCGGAACCGATTCAGGATGAAAAGGATTCATCATCACCATAACACCGGGTTTTTTGTATGAATCAGGAAAAAGACCTGAGTCACCGGGACCGGCAGATATATTTAACCGGACCTTGGCATCCAGATTTGGGGGCTGATTCAACTGAAGCAGCCTGTCAAGAATGGCAAGCACTTCGCTTTTTGTCAGCTCAAGCTCAATTCTCAGCTGTTCCAAAGCGTTGTTCAGTCTGTCCATATGCCAGTCTAAAAGGAAGGGCTCCCCTTCATAAAGGCGGAACGTTTCAAATACCCCGATTCCGTATAAAAAACCATGGTCAAAAGGAGAAAGTCTTGCTTCCTCCTCCTTCACATATTGACCGTTCAGGTAAATGATCATGTGTTCACTTTCTTTCGGTAAGTCTCAATAAAATTCTTCAGCATTTCTTTTCCGGAGGCAGTCATAATCGACTCCGGATGGAACTGAACGCCTTCAATAGGCAGTTCTTTATGCCTGATGGCCATAATCTCCCCTTCTTCCGTCCAAGCCGATGTCACAAAACAACCGGGCAGCGTATCCGGTTTGACGATCAACGAATGATACCTCGTGGCCGTGAGCGGATGTTCCAAGTCTTTAAAGACCGTCAACCCGTCGTGCAAGATCTCGGAAGTTTTCCCATGCATTAACCGTTCCGCCCTGACGACATCGCCTCCGAAAACCTGGGCGATCGACTGATGTCCGAGACAGACCCCGAAAATCGGTATCTTCCCGGCAAAATGGCGGATCACTTCAAGGCTGATCCCGGCCTCATCCGGACTGCAAGGACCGGGAGATATCATCAAAAAGTCAGGCGACATATCCTCTATTTCCTGAAGCGTGATCTCATCGTTCCGCTTGACGACTAACTCCTCGCCAAGCTCACCTAAATACTGAACCAAATTGTACGTAAATGAATCGTAATTGTCGATCATTAGAATCATATCTCAGCTCTCCTCTGCTCTTTTTTCTCTTCTTCACTCAACTGCAGCGCCTTTTTCATCGCCAGGGCCTTTTTAATTGACTCTTTATATTCATGCTTAGGGTTGGAATCGATGACGATTCCAGCTCCGGACTGCATGAACGCCTGGCCCGCTTTCACATATATCGTTCGGATAACGATATTAAAGTGCATATCCTGATTATATCCGAACCATCCTATAGAACCAGTATAAAGCCCCCGTCTCGTCGGCTCAAGCTCCTCTATAATTTCCATCGTTCTAACTTTCGGCGCTCCTGTAATCGTACCGCCGGGAAACACGGCATGGATGACATCCACGGCATCGCATTCGTCCCTTAGTTCCCCGCACACATTAGAGACGATATGCATGACATGGGAATACTTCTCAATCACCATGAATTCATCGACCCTGACCGAACCGTACTTGGAGACCCTGCCGAGGTCATTACGCTCTAAATCAACGAGCATCACATGTTCGGCGCGCTCTTTTTCATTCATGATCAGTTCGTTCGCGAGCGCTTCATCCTCCGCTTCATCCGCCCCGCGGGATCTCGTCCCGGCAATCGGTCTTGTCTCAAGCCTGGTGCCCTTTTTCTTAATGAGCAGTTCGGGCGACCCGCAGATGATTTGAAAATCCGGGGTTTCCAAGTAGGACATGTACGGCGAAGGGTTGATTTCTCTTAACATTTTGTATACCTCATAAGGAGGCGCAGACAGGCGCTCCGACTGGCGAACAGAAAGGTTCACCTGAAATACGTCGCCGCTTGCAATGTATTGCTTCACCTTCTCAACGGCCTGAGAAAAGCCGGCTTCTGTAAATGAAGCTGCGAATGACGGGCTTTTATTATCATTTGTTTGATGACCGCCAGCGGTCTTCGGATGTTCCGTCTTCCACATTTGCTCAAGCCTGTCCAGTTTCTCTTCCGAAGCGGCCGGCGATTCTTCAACGGTGTGGGTAATCACCCAAAGCTGCTGCTGCTTATGATCATAGACGGCTATATCATCAAATACGAGAAAGAATAAATCCGGCGTTTGCAGATCATCGATAGACAGGATTTTGAATTTCTCAATATATCGGGCATAGTCATAGCTTAGAAAACCGACAGCCCCGCCCTGAAAGTCGGGAAAATCTGCAACCGTCTCCGTTTTCAGCGTTTCAAACCACTGAGAAAACTGCTGAAACGGATCCCCCTCTTTGAATATGATGTCCCCTTTGTATTGAATCGTCGTGATGCCGTCTTTCCCTTTTGCTATTGCGACAGGGTCGAGCCCGGCTATGCTGTATTCTCCGCCTCTCGCACTTTCGAGCAGAACGCGGTATTGCTTTCCTTTCGACAGGCTTTCAAATTGCTCTAAAAACCGTTGATTGGAAAATGGGAACGCTCTGGCTACAGGCCTTCGTTGTCTCATCATATCATTCCTCTGCCGTTAGTCTAATGTCCTTATTGTAATGCATATCTTTTTTCTAGGAAAAGAGAATTTCATTTCCAATATAGAAAAAAGTCCTTGAGCATGTTCACTCAAGGAGACCGAGCTTTTAAAAGGCTTCGCCCGCGAAAAACAAAAGGCCGCCGACATTGTCGGCAGCCTTCTGTTTCAACTGGAGCCTATTCAAATTGATAAAGAGGCGTGCTTAAGTATCTCTCTCCGTTACTAGGAAGAACAGCGAGAACTTTTTTGCCTTTCCCAAGCTTTTTAGCGACTTGAAGAGCAGCACAGATCGCAGCACCCGAAGAAATTCCTCCGAGAATTCCTTCTTCTCTCGCCGCTTTACGGGCAAATTCAAAGGCTTCTTCGTTTTTCACTGTGATGATTTCATCGTAAATTTCCGTATTCAAGATTTTCGGAACGAATCCCGCTCCGATTCCCTGAATTTTGTGCGGACCTGGTTTTCCTCCGGAAAGAACAGGAGAATCAGTCGGTTCCACCGCGAAAATCTTGATGGACGGATTTTTTTCTTTCAGGACTTCTCCGGCACCTGTTATCGTTCCGCCGGTTCCGATACCTGCAATGAATGCATCTAAACCGTCTCCGAATTGTTCGGCGATTTCTTTTCCCGTTGTGCGGCGGTGAACTTCTGAGTTCGCAGGGTTGTTAAATTGCTGAGGCATAAAATAGCCGTGCTCCTCAGCCAGTTCTTCCGCTTTTTTAATCGCGCCTTTCATTCCTTCAGCACCCGGAGTCAGCACAAGCTCAGCTCCATATGCACGCAGAAGGTTGCGGCGCTCAGAACTCATTGTATCAGGCATAACAAGAATCGCTTTGATGCCCTTCGCTGCAGCGACCATGGCAAGTCCGATTCCCGTATTTCCGCTGGTCGGTTCAATCAGTGTATCTCCTTCTTTCAGAAGGCCTTTCTCTTCAGCATCTTCTATCATGGCAAGCGCAATCCGGTCTTTTACGCTGCTTCCAGGGTTCATATACTCCAGTTTCACATATACTTCAGCACTGTCTTCATCAACTAGTCGATTTAATTTAACGACAGGTGTATTTCCGATTAAGTCATAAACAGAGTTTGCAACGCGAACCATTTGAACACCTCAATTTCCGAGTAATTTTATTGGGATTATATCTAATTTATCAATATCAAAATATTTTGTCAATCTTTATTTTTTATCGTCATAAAACCAAGATACTTTCGCATCTTTCCAAAGTGTCTTCACCGAAGCTTTGTCGCCTAATTGATCCATCGCGATCTGCCTTCTGATTTGATTTTTCACTTCGCTGTAAGTGAAAGCTTGCCCCGGGAGCTTTTCTTTGAGCTGGATGATTGCATAGCCTTGGCTCGTTTTAATCGGTTCATCCACCCATTGATTTTCCTTTAGCTGCTCAGCTTTCTCTAAATATTCGGCCGGAATGTTTTCGTGCTGATCATTGACGAACCCGAGGTCGCCGCCGTAAGGAGACGTATACCGGTCAATCGAATGTTCAGCCGCGGCCGCTTCAAAGCTGGATCCTTCCTTCAGCTCTTTAAGAACTTGTTCTGCTTCGTCTTTATCTTTGACAACGATATGCTTGAGGCGATAAGAATCATCGAATTTATATAAGTCCTTATTTTTGTTATAGAATGACTTCAATTCGCTGTCAGAAATGACAATATCTTTTGTCAGGAGCTCTTCTAGAAGAATATTATGCTTGATCTGCTCTTTCCATTCTTTTTCTGTTGTGGCTTCGTCTTCGTAGAAGGAATTGTATACAGCTTTAATCAGCAGAAATTCTCTTTCAATGTCTTCATCAGACACTTTGATCTTATTTTTTTCGGCCATTTGGGTAACAACGCGGTCGTTGATCATATCTTCAAGCGTTGATTTTCCATAGCGCTCTTCCATTTCGCTCAGCCATTCTTCACGCGTGATGCCGTTTTTTCCGATATGTGCAATGACTTCTTGAGCGGACGGTGAAGAAGCAGTCTGCGATTTCGTCAAAACATACGCGATCACGATACAGTTGACAAAGATCGCACCTAAAATAATCGGCCAAAGTGTTCTTGATTTCAATATGGTGTCTCCCCTTTCCCCATTGTAAAAGACCCGCTACTGCATAGCGGGCTTATATTTCATCTCGAAGCGCTTCAAGCTCTTCCTTTGTAAACAGATACTTTTCATTGCAAAAATGGCATTGAGCCTCAGCTTGGCCATCTTCATCAATCATCTGTTGAATTTCATCTTTGCCAAGACCGATGATGCCTCCTGAGAAACGCTCTTTTGAACAATTGCATGTAAACCGGACAGGAACGGTTTCCAGTATTTCCGGTTCTTCTCCCAATACCGCAGCCAGCACTTCCTCAGGTGTCAAACCTTTCTGAATCAGCTTTGAAATGGGCTCCACTTGAGAAAGGTTTGTTTCAAGCTTCGTGATTGTTTCATCGTCCGTGCCCGGCAGCAGCTGAAGGATAAATCCGCCTGCAGCTAAAATCGTATTGTCGGGGTTGACGAGCACCCCTACCCCCACCGAAGAAGGAACCTGTTCAGAAGATACGAGATAATATGTAAAATCCTCGCCGATTTCTCCGGAAACGATCTCAACCTGGCCTGTAAATAAATCGCGGAGACCGAGATCTTTTACTACGCTTAGTGTGCCGGACGTACCGACGGCTCTTCTGACGTCCAGTTTGCCGTGTTCATTTAAGTCAAAATGAACGTGCGGATTGGACACGTAGCCCCTGACATCTCCTTTTGCATTTCCGTCAGCGACAATCGCGCCGATAGGTCCGCCTCCTTCAATCTTGACGGTAAGCTTGTCTTCGCCTTTCAGCATGGCACCGAGCATGACAGCCGCCGTCATCGTTCTTCCTAAAGCGGCGGAAGCGGTAGGCCATGTGTTATGCCTTCTTTGGGCTTCATGAATCGTTTCTGTTGTATTCGCTGCATATGCTCTCACTTTGCCGTCATATGCGATGGCTTTCACTAAATAATCCATACCTCATCCTCCTATACACTTTCAACACGATTCCGTTCATAAATAAGCTCTAGTCCCTTCAATGTAAGGAACGGGTCAACGATATCGATGCAGTCCGATTCGTCTGCTATCAAGGAAGCAAGACCTCCCGTCGCAATGACTTTCGGATTTTTCTTGGACTGCCATTTCATCCGTTTGACAATGCCTTCAACCTGTCCGACGTAGCCGTAAAGGATTCCGGACTGCATCGCGCTGACCGTACTTTTGCCGACAATATGATCGGGCCGTGCAATTTCAATTCTGGGAAGCTTGGCAGCTCTCGAATAAAGCGCTTCAGTTGAAATCGTGATGCCCGGCGCGATCGCACCGCCCATGTACTCCTTGCGCTCGTTAATATAACAGTACGTCGTAGCGGTTCCAAAATCAACGACAATCAGGGGGCTCCCATAGAGATGAATAGCCGCCACTGCATTTACAATGCGGTCTGCTCCGACTTCTTTCGGATTATCGTATTTTATGTTTAATCCTGTTTTCATTCCCGGACCGACAATCTGAGGCTCGATCTGAAAATATTTAATACACATTCTTTCGAGGGAGAACATGATCGGAGGTACAACTGATGAAATAATAATTCCTTCGATCTGGTCAAACATCAGTCCGACATAATCAAATAAAGAACGAAGAAGCATGCCGAATTCATCTTCCGTTTTATGGCGGCTTGTCTCAATCCGCCAATGATATTCGAGCTCTCCTTCGTGGTAGATGCCAAGGACGGTGTTTGTATTTCCCACATCTATAACAAGCAACATTCTGATCACCACTTTTGACTAGTTTCTCTTACTTGGGCATAAAACATTCTACCATCATACAATACACGATGCCGATTCTGTTTGTAAACGAATCAAATCGTAGTGAACAAAGATTTTCCAAAGAGGTTTTTTAACCATAAAAAAAGAAAACTGCCAAAAGCAGAGCTTGGCAGTTTTCCTGAAGAGGCGGAAATAAGTCGTTATTCTTTCTCATCCTCGTTTTTTTCTTCGTCATCTCGTTTATTGATGTTGACTTTCACATCGTCTGTCTTTTCCTGATCATCCGAATATGTGCGATCAGGAAGTCTTCCGTGCTCAGACAAATGTTTGATTTGCTCAGCGTCGAGCGTTTCAACTTCCAGCAATGTTTGAGCGATCAGCTCAAGTTTGTCGCGATTTTCAGTAAGGATTGTTTTTGCACGTTCATAACATTCCTTAATGAAGCGCTGAATTTCTTTATCGATTTCATACGCAATCGCGTCGCTGTAGTTTTGGTCATTGTTGAAATCGCGTCCCAAGAACACTTGCCCGCCTTGCGATTGTCCGAATTGAAGAGGACCGAGCTTTTCAGACATACCGAATTCAGTTACCATTCGTCTGGCAATGCCTGTAGCGCGCTGGAAGTCGTTATGGGCACCCGTGCTGACCTCACCGAAGATGATCTCTTCAGCTACACGGCCTCCAAGCAAGCCGACGATCTTATCGAGAAGTTCGGGTTTGGTTTGGAAATAACGGTCTTCCTTAGGAAGCATAACGGCGTATCCGCCCGCTTGGCCGCGCGGTACGATCGTTACTTTATGCACCATATCCGCTTCATCCAAGACAAGTCCGATTACAGTGTGTCCCGCCTCGTGATAAGCCACGATATTGCGTTCTTTTTTCGAAATGACCCTGCTTTTCTTTGCAGGTCCGGCGATGACGCGGTCTGTCGCTTCATCGATGTCTCGCATATCGATCTTTTTCTTATCTTGACGCGCTGCTACGAGAGCCGCTTCATTTAAAAGGTTTTCAAGATCTGCACCTGAGAATCCAGGCGTCCGCATCGCGATCGCTTTTAAGTTTACGGATTCATCAAGAGGCTTGTTTCTTGCGTGTACTTGAAGTACAGCTTCACGGCCTTTAACATCTGGGCGGTCAACTGTAATTTGACGGTCAAAACGTCCCGGACGCAGCAATGCAGGGTCTAAAATATCGGCGCGGTTTGTCGCAGCGATAATGATGATTCCTTCATTGGCGCTGAATCCGTCCATTTCAACAAGAAGCTGGTTGAGCGTCTGTTCACGTTCATCGTGCCCTCCACCAAGACCTGCTCCCCGCTGGCGTCCGACAGCATCAATTTCATCGATGAAAATCAGACACGGTGCATTTTTCTTAGCGTTTTCGAATAAGTCGCGAACACGTGATGCACCAACCCCGACGAACATTTCAACGAAGTCAGAACCGCTGATGCTGAAGAAAGGCACCCCTGCTTCTCCGGCACAAGCTTTCGCCAGCAATGTTTTACCGGTACCCGGAGGTCCGACCAAAAGCACGCCTTTCGGAATCCTTGCTCCGAGTTCAGCGAACTTGCGGGGATCCTTGAGGAAATCAACGACTTCCACAAGCTCTTGCTTTTCTTCATCCGCTCCTGCCACATCTTTGAATTTGACGCGCTTCTTTTCTTCTGTATAGAGCTTCGCCTTGCTTTTTCCAAAGTTCATAACACGGCTTCCGCCGCCTTGAGCCTGATTAAGCAGGAAGAAGAAAAGAATGAAGATAATAACAAAAGGGATGATGGTGGTAAAGAACGTCATCCATCCATTTGCTTCCTGTGCAGGTTCTACTTGTATCTTCGTTTTTTTCACTTGATCAATGATTTGATCTGCCCCTTTTCCTTCAGGAACATGGGTCAGGAAATATTGATCTTTCTCATAGGTCGTCAGCTGTCCCCGAACCTCGTACACGCCCCTGACAGGCTGGATGGAGACATTTTCAACCTTCCCTTTATCTAGGTTTGAAACAAAGTCACTATACGTCATATTTTCTGTTTTCGGATTTGCGGTTTGGAAGTAGCTCACAACTCCGATCACAACTAATAAAATAAGTAAATAAAAAATGGTATTACGGAAGACCCGATTCATTCCTTACCTCCTCCCACAGTAAGCACAACTATGTTCAATAGTATCATAGAAAATCGTTCCAATACAACAGATATCCCTTTCGCTAACAAGCCCGAATCAGCTCTCATAAACCGCAGGTTTCAGCACTCCGATGTACGGAAGGTTACGATAGCGTTCAGCATAATCGAGACCATATCCGACAACGAATGCATCGGGAACTTCAAAGCCGACGTAATCCGCTTTGATATCCGCTTTTCGTCCGCTTGGTTTATCAAGAAGGGTTACGATCTTAATCGATTTTGCTTTGCGGTATCGGAAAAGCTCTACAAGATAACTCAAGGTCAGCCCACTGTCGATGATATCCTCAATAATTAAGATGTCACGGCCCTCTACAGATGTGTCCAAATCTTTAATGATTTTTACCTCTCCGGAAGAAACCGTTGAACTGCCGTAGCTTGATACATCCATGAAATCCATTTCCAAATATGTATCAATATGCTTCAAAAGATCAGCCATAAACGGCATGGCTCCCTTTAACACACCGATTGCCAGCGGAAACTTGCCGCTGTACTCTTCTGTCAGAGTTGCGCCCAGCTCCTTGACTTTCTTTTGGATCTCTTCTTCTGAGATCAAGATATTTTCAATATCCTGTTTCATTCTTTGCTAGCCCCCTACACTTTTCATGCTGTCTATATTGTAATACAATGCGATCATTGTTTGTAACATCAAGTTCCTCAAAAATGGTTTTTTTCAGACCAGGTATCCAAATAATGTTTCCAACCGCGTCTGTTACAATGGGCCAGCTGTCTCTTTTCGCAAGAGGCACTTTTTCATCAATAAATATATCTTTAACCTTTTTTGAGCCGTTCATCCCTTTAAGTTTGATTCGGTCTCCGTTTTGCCTTGTCCGTACATAAAGGGGGAATTGAACCTGCTTGGGACTTGTTGCAAAAACATCGTTTCCTTGCAGCTTCCGGGTTGAACCGGGTCCGCTCACATGAAGGGAGGAGCCGTCGGGAAGCTTCAGTTCTTCTTCGTCTGCCCCGCTTATTTCATAATGATAGGAAACATTTTCACATTGTAAACGCTGAAATGTAAACAAACATGTATGATAAGATTTTGCAACTTTTAGCCCATTCGGAAAATCAAGGGAACCGGATGGTCCACCTTGTGAAATCCAATCCAGAAACACTTGAATATGATGGGCTGAAAACGCTGATGGAACGTTTTCATAAAGATAGTTTAATATTAGATGAACTCCCCTTCTTTGTAAAGGCATAGGGAGCGCAAGAAGCCGATCGATGCTGATTTCGACACCGGAACTTGACTTGCTTGTGATTACTGTATTCATTTTGTCTTTCGTTAATGCCTGTAAGTATAATTCGTCTTCTGTCAGGAATTCACTGACGGATTGAAACCTTTTATGGACATCTTCCGACTCTTTCTTCAGAAAAGGGAGAACATGGTGCCTGAACCGGTTCCTTGTGTAATCATCCTCACTGTTGCTCGGATCGGTTCTATACGGTATTCGATTCTCTTTGCAGTAAGCCAAAAGATCATCCTTTGACAGCCTTAGAAACGGCCTAAGCAGCCAGCCGCTGTCAAAACGGCGCTTTGGCTGAATTCCAGCAAGCCCGAGCCCGACAGTGCCTTTTGCCATCTTCATCAGCATCGTTTCCACCTGATCATCGCCATGATGAGCCAGAACCAGGTATTCAGCCCGGCGCCTTTTCATTAATTCTTGAAAAAACGCATACCGGCATTCTCTCGCAGCAGCCTGTTTATTCAGATTGTTTTCCGCGGCAAATGTCTGGACATCGATTTGCACCGCCTCGCATTGTATGCCTTCCGCCTCGCAGTAGTCCTGAACGAACCGCATATCATGCTCAGACTCTTCGCCTCTGAACATATGATCGACGTGTGCGGCAATCAGCGTCGCCGAGGCAGGAACCGTACGTTGCAGAGCATGCAGCAGCGCCATCGAATCAGGCCCGCCGGAGACGCCTGCAACCAGTGTCGCTCCATCAAATGACAGTTCGTATTTTCTCATGAAATCTTCAATACTTTTCACAATGTCCTCCCACTAAGAGCAGGGTGTATTTCAAAAGATATAAATATCCTAACACTTTCAATCGGTCCCTGCAAAGAAGAGCTATCCGCCAGCAAAGCAGAGCTAAATAAAAAAGAGAACGATATACGCAAAGTAAAGGGCAAGAACGCTTACGACGATCAGCAGCGTTTCAAAAACACCGCCGGATTTAGAACTGTTTCTTTGCTTTCTGCGCCCGCTTCTTAACATTTGCTGCTGAGGCGTCCCCCGCTTATGCCGCGGGCCTTGAGACGGGGCGGATGCCGATGAAGAGCGGGCGGTTCTCGACTGGCGGCTGCTTTGCATTCTGGCCGGCCGTCCGATTGCCAGGAGGTCTCCCTTCATTTCATCAGCTGTTCGATAGCTTCCTTTTAAAGCAGAAGCAAGAACCGGCTTATACCGCTTTAAAAACGGCTGTCCGTCGATGACTGACATAAGCTGTTCCTGAGGTCTTGCTGTCTTTTTAAATTCTTTTTTCACCGCACAGTTCACCATAATCATGGCGACTGAAAACAGATCATACGAAGGCTCAGCCTTACGGGTTCCAAATTCCCAATAGCCTCTGTCAAAAAACTCTGTATATTCCTTGATTGCCCGGCCTTCTTTTGTCGTCCCGCCCACATCAATGCAGCGGATTTGCGGCGGCGGGCCCGTCACGATTAAATTCTCGGGCTTTAAATCTCCAAACACCCATCCTTCGCGATGAATGGCCGACAAACTTGAGAGAAGCTGGCTGATTAGCACCGGTATCCATTCCTCGCCTTTTTCGTTTACATATCTTAAAAGAAGCGGACCTTCAATATATTCCATGACATAAAATGAAAGTTTTTTGCCCGCACCCGCAACCATCATGTCATCCACATCAAAAAAAGAAGGCCCCATTGCTTTTGCCTGGGCCTTTGAGAAAGATTTCAGAACATTCACTTCCGAGGTAATGGACAGGCTGTCATCGCTCACTTTTAATGCAACGCGGCCCTTTCCCGAATCGGCCAGATATACAACGCCATTCGCCCCTTTTCCAAGCTGTCTGATGATCTTGTAGGAATGATTGTTCCACTTTCCAACAACGGCTGCACCCGGCTTTAGACTAGCCGCCAAACTCGTCGAAGTGTTTTTCATCGTCTTCTAACATTCTCCTTCTTGAGCCGATTTTGTTAAAATGCTGAATCGCCTCTCGTATTGCGGGTCCTGTCGGCGTAATGCCGCCGGCTGAAAGCTTGGAAAATATTGAAGAAAGAGATTCAAACTTCGGGGTCCAATCAAGCACAAGCTCGACCTCTTGTTTTTTCCCGGGAAATATAAGCATCGCAAATTCATTTTCGCCGATTCTTGAATTGAGACTGATGGAAAGGTCTATCAATGCTTCTTTAACAGTCGGCAGCTTCGGATTCATGCTCGCGCTTGTATCGACAAGAACCAATACATGAAGATGTACGGTCTCGCCGAGCTCATCTACGACTTCCATAACTTCACCGCGTTTATCAGGAGGCAGTTCATCCATTTCGGTATGCTTGCCGAGAATTTGTTTGAGCTCACTATTGACAACGCCTTGAAGGGTTTGCGTCATCGCCTTTTTTGTCACCATTTGAACAGTCTGCGACAGCTGCGACGCGTAAACAACCTGGTGAACTCCCCCGCCTGCGAGGGCGATCCCTTCAACTTCTTTCATCGCCTCCTGATCCATTTCATGCTCGTCCATAATCCCAATCACATTCACGGTAATTCCCTGCTCCTTCGCAAAGGCGGCCATGGCCTGCGGGTCTTCGCCGCGGTTTGAACAGCCGTCCGTCAAAAGCAGGATTTGATTCAAGTGCCCCTTTTTCATCGTTTTTATTCCTCCTGGACAAAGATATCTTGATTTAGTTCCATCATCGCCAGAAGAAATTTGATTTATACGAAGGCTAAGAAATCTCTTGATTCTTTTGGAAAAAAGACGGCGCCGGAATGGAGGCCCACTTTGGCGTATTATGGTCCAGCTTGATAACAATCACCGTCATATCGTCCTCAATCAGACCCGACCTTGTCCGAATCACTTCTTCCATGATCAAGTCGGCGATTTCCTGCGGCTCCTCGGTTTTCAGAGATTTCAATTTACGCTTCATCCACAGATCATGATTTTCAACATGTCTAGGCCCTTCAAAGATTCCGTCGCTCATCATGATCAAAAGGTCTCCCGCTTTTAATTGCTCGCTGACTACATCAACATCGAATTCTGTAATGATGCCGATCGGCAGATTGCTGGCCTGCACTTTGATAATCTGATCGCCTCTTTTAATAAAGCTCGGGGTGGAGCCGATTTTCAAAAACTTGCAGCTCGCATCCTGAAGATCGATGACCGATAAATCCAATGTCGAATATATTTCATCTGTCGTCCTTAATGAAAGAATGCTGTTGATCGTTTTAATCGCCACTTTTTCGTCGATGCCCGACTGAAGAATCTTTTCCAACAGCTTGATCGTCTCATTGCTTTCAAAATGGGCCCTTGCGCCATTTCCCATACCATCGCTGATGGCGGCCGCATATTTGCCGGTGCCGAGCTCCATCATATTGTAGCTGTCGCCGGAGACAAGCCCTCCTCCTTTTGCTGCATGTGCGGCTCCCGTCACCACCCTGTATGACTTCGCCGAACCGAAAGCAACATGACAATATCCATTCGGATGGCCGGCGCACTGTTCCGCTTTGACGATAATTTGTTCTTCCAAAATATCGGACAGCATCGGAGCGATGATTTTTTCACACTCCCCGTGGCCGTTGCAATACGGGATACTCATTTCGATATCGATATTTCCCTGCTCTAGGCTGTAAATTTCGACTTGTTGAATTTCAATGCCGAAATGCTGCAGCGCATCCCGAATTTGTTCT
This sequence comes from Bacillus paralicheniformis, assembly GCF_001042485.2. Lineage (GTDB taxonomy): Bacteria > Bacillota > Bacilli > Bacillales > Bacillaceae > Bacillus > Bacillus paralicheniformis. The sequence goes on along the minus strand of NZ_LBMN02000034.1, from coordinate 37,253 downwards.
TCTTGAATAAAATGCTGCTCCCTCTCCCTTTTTATTTCCCGAGAAAAGTCCGCCATGACCTGAGAAACCCCGAGCAGTTGCTCTGCGACGAGACGCCTGCTGTCATGCACCTTTTGTTTTAATGTCTGGTTTGCCCTAAAATGAGACAGCTCGTCTTCCATCAGCGCTTCTACTTGCTTTGATTTGGAGCAGTGCTGATGAAACTCCTTTTTCAGCTTGCGGTTTTTAAAATATTGCTTTTCTTCTGTTTCCTGCATAACTCGTTTCATCAAGTCATATGTTTTATCAAAGTTCTGAACCCAGCACTTGTTTTTTTTATAACAGGACTGGCAGGAGTGTTCTGTTACAGTGCTCAAAAACAGATCGATCTCTTTTTCTTTTCCTTCATCATCCGGAACCGAATGATAAAAGGTAGCGAAGCTTTCGGATAATGCGTGAAAAACACTCGAAAACTGATCGACCTTCTGCGCGGTGACATCGCGGATTTTTCTTGCATATTGCTGCTGTTCCTGAGCGTGTTCAGTCGTTCCCGGTATATACTTAGCCACTTTTTTCGTAATCGACTGAGGGGTTAAAAGGAACAGACCGATTGCAATCAGTGATTCATAAAGCGTCGGCACAAGTTCAGCTGAACCTTCTCCGTACAGAGAAATCAATAGAGATCCGATCAATAAGCCGACCGCAGCACCGAACTTTTTTCCTTCTTTTAACAAACCGCCGAGAAGGCCTGAAAAAGCCAGCAGGCTCATCTGATATAAATTGCCGATATTTGAAAGGCTGAGGATCAGCCCGGTCACAACACCGACTGTACAGCCGATGCTCGCGCCCCCGATGAACGCGAAAGCGAGCACGACATAACGGGCCAATATCAGTTCAGCCTGCATGCCTTGAAAAGAAACGCCTGTCAAACCTGTGAGAACAGAAGCGATTAAAATCATAAAACAAATGATCTCTTCAATTTTCAGCGACTGTTTCGCCCGCTTTGATGTAACAATCGGCAGGCTTTGCAAAAAAATCAGTGTGAGGATAAACGATAACCCGGCTTCAACAAAAGCCATAATATAGTGATAACCCGAAACCGTTCCGTATTCGGCATATACGAATCCGCATCTTGTCACAGCCATCGCTAAAAAGACGACGACAGGCAGCGTTCTGACGCGATCTTTTATAATAAGAGACGTCATTTTGGAACATATCGCAAATGCAAACAGAGCCGCAAGCACGAACAGCGAATGCTGAGGCGATATGCTCAGAGCCCCGGCAAGAAGTGCCAGGCATGCAAGAAAAGCTTTATCTTTTTTAATTAAAAGCATCGCTCCGAAAAATGGAAGGGCAAAGGGAATGACCTCTGACAGAATGAAGGCTCGTCCCAATAAAAAACCGATGATCATATAGATCAGCCCTTTATAAAAAAAGAGGGAATATAAATGCTGCATTACAAGCTTCGTCGTGCTGCCAATCCATGAATACAATTTTTGAACAACAGGTCCAGCTATTGGGCTGTTCACTCTTCTTTCCGCTTTTTCCATGCTCTCATCTCCCACTCGTTTATTCGTTGCTTGCCATTATAACGAAAGATGAAATAGGATTTTGTCAAAAGAAGGTAATGAATTCAAAGAACTGTTCGACGCTTTTTGTAGCATGCTTCAATCACTCTTGATAAGTCGAGTCCATTCCCGTTATTTTGCGTATTTTTATGCAGCAAAAAAACCGGCTTCAGAAGAAGCCGGTTTCCGGAATGACCCGTACGGGATTCGAACCCGTGTTACCGCCGTGAAAGGGCGGTGTCTTAACCACTTGACCAACGGGCCTTCATATAAGTAGCGGCGGAGGGGATCGAACCCCCGACCTCACGGGTATGAACCGTACGCTCTAGCCAGCTGAGCTACACCGCCATGTTGTTGATTTCTTTTAACGCACAAGTTCTATAATACAAAGGATTGTCCTATCCGTCAATAGAAATTTTAATAAAAATTTTATAAGACAATAAAAAGGCATCCGTTGGGATAAGACGAATGCCTTTCGTATATATAGAAAGCAGCAAGTTAACCTCTTCTTGCTCCGCGCCCTCCACGTTTTGATTCCGTGTTGCGTTTTAGAGACGATAAGCGATCTTCACTGTCTTTTAAAAACTTATTCATTTTCTGTTCAAACGTTTCTTTAGAGCGGAAATCATTTTTAGGTCTCGCAGGTCTTGATGATTGAGGACGGTCTACAGCCTTTTTGATCGACAAGCCGATTTTCCCATCTTTCTCAACATTGATGACTTTAACTTCTACTTGATCACCAACCTTCAGATGATCATTAATGTCCTTCACGTAGTTATCGGCTACTTCGCTAATATGAACAAGACCTGTTGATCCTCCAGGCAGTTCAACAAACGCTCCGAAATTTGTAATACCTGTTACTTTCCCTTGCAACTTGCTGCCAACTTCAATCGACATAAAAAAAGTGCTCCTCCTTAGACTTAAAAAAGATCATTTGTTTAATTATACATAAAGAAAAAAATAAGTGTCAACAAGGCTACTTGCTCTTATCTTCAAACTTGAAGATGATTTCGCCATCTTTTGAGAGGTAATAATCCTTTCTGGCAAGCTCTGCAACGTAGTCCTCATCCTTTAATTTCACAATCTCATCTTTCAAATCCGATTTTTTTGCTTCCAGTTGTTCCAATTGTTTCAAAAGGTCTTCTTTCTTCTCTTGCTTCGCGCTGATATCCGAAGTCTGCGACCAAAGAGAACTGACAATCACAATCGCCGACAGCAGCACAACGGCGCCGAAAACCATCAACCGTCTGTATAGACCGCGTCTTTTTCTTTTCAGCTGCTGCTGTTTTCGCTCCATCTGCTCTTTGTATTCGTTCTGTATTTGCGATATGTTGCGTCTCATGGGATCATTCATTCCAGACGGCCTCCCCTCATTTTTTTAAAAGTTTTGCCTTAATTGTTATGAATAGTTTCTTCCCCTTTTCGAAAAATCCTGCTCCTTTTTGCAAAAAGCGTCTCAACAATCCCCGAACCGGGGCGGGAAGAAGCCTGCAGCATTGATATAGTATAAAATAAATCGGATATCCTGCAAATTTTAATATCTTATATAAACATACCGCAAAAAAACGAAAAAGAACATAGATATTTCTCATTGTAAAAAGAATGATGGCAAAAATAGCTTGAAACGTCCATACAACAGGCCGAAACACCATCATCTGCATCATCTTTGAGACCAGCCTGGAGATGAATATGAAAAAGGAAATCATCCATTCCAAAAGCTTGATATAGATCTGCTTAAAAAGGCTTTGATAAGCGGCAAATCCAAGCATGACCGCCAGAAAGATATAAATTCGGAATTCCCCTTCATTCACGCTCAGCAAAACATAGAAAAAAAGGAGACCTTGTACCACCCAAAACAAAAAGTCATGGAGAAACAACAGCCACCTTGCTGTTTTCGAGCGGACAACGAAACGGGTGTAGGTGTCAAGGGAAGCGCCAAGCCATGCCCCCATTCCGGCCATGGCCAGCATCGTATAGAACTGAGTGGTCAGCGTCATTTAAACAACTTGCTAAAAAATCCTTTAGCTTTCTCCCCCTGCTGCTCATCCAAATAGACGAGATCAAGCACTCTTCCCTTGATGGAGACAACGCCTTTTTCCACATCGAGATTCTTCATCTGCAGGTTTTCGCCTCTGACTGCCAGCATGCCCATGACCGTCTCAAGTAAGAATTCCTCATTGTCAAAGCTCTCGACCTGTTTGACACCGGATATATCCAGCAGCTTGCGGCCCTTCATCGTCACATTATGTTCAGGACCAGATGCCCCGCCGGAAGGGTTGTGCTGATCATAATATACATTCATCGATTCATCCCCCATATCCTCATACTAAAGATTCGATACTGCATTGTATGAGACGGGGGATTTTTTTAGAACAAGCCTATTCTCCTCCCAGCTTCTCTTCTTTGAGAACGGTATACATATCAGCGGCTTCTTCTTTTTTTGTCGTATCCTTCAATTCATTGACTTTGACGGTTACAAGCTTTTGGCCAAAACGCACCGCAAGCTCGTCTCCCGCTTTGACAACAGAGGTTGCTTTCGCCTGCTGGCCATTGATCGAAATTCTTCCCTGGTCAGCCACTTCTTTTGCAAGCGTCCGTCTTTTAATCAGCCTTGATACTTTGAGAAATTTGTCGAGTCTCATCACTTGTCAGCTCCTTTCAATGTCTTTCGCTTCATTCCACAATTCGTCCATTTCTTCAAGCGTCATACTTTCCAGATCCTTGCCCATGCGCTTTGCAGATTGTTCAATATGCGTGAACCTTCTGTAAAACTTGGCATTTGTCATCGCCAGGGCTTCTTCCGGTTCAATTTTATAAAACCGGCCGATGTTGACGAGAGCGAATAAAAGGTCGCCGAACTCTTCTTTCATTTTTTTGCTGGACTGTTCGGCTTCGGAAATTTCTGAAGAAAATTCTTTCATTTCCTCGTGAACTTTATCCCAAATATCCTGGACATTCGACCAGTCGAATCCGGTCTTTGCCGCCTTTTTCTGAAGCTTGTTCGCTTTTGACAAAGCAGGCAGCGGCTTTGGAATGTCGTCGAGAAGGGATGGATCGTCCGCTTGTTTCTCCTGTTTCTTGATCTCTTCCCAGTTTACCATGACGTCGGCCTCATCACGAACAGATACTTCTCCGAAGACATGCGGATGCCTTCTGATCATTTTTGCCGTAATGCCGCGAATCACATCGTCAATTGTAAAAAGACCGTCATCCTCGCCGATCTGCGCATGCAGCAGAACTTGGAGCATCACATCGCCGAGCTCCTCAACAAGGTGGTCGGGATCTTCTTCATCAATCGCCTCGAGCACCTCATAGCATTCTTCAATTAAGTATTTTTTGAGCGATTCATGGGTTTGTTTCCGATCCCACGGGCAGCCGTCCGGTCCGCGCAGCTTCCTGATGACGCTGCGGAACATCGAAAATTCCTGGTACAGAACCTCCTCGTCTTTGACCGGCGGAACGTAGACGCTCGTTAAATTATTGATACCGACACTTCTGTCCAATTCGTAAAGAGGCACTGTCCGAATGTCTTGCATACTGCTTCCGGCCGCTGTGACAATGACGACTTCATAGTCATCAGGGAGCTTTTCCATCAACGTCAGTTTGACCTCTGATGCCGTCATTTGATCATATACCTGGCAAATAATCAAATGATGACGGAGCTCGACTTCGTCAGCGGAAAACCGGACGGCGTCGACAAACTGAAACCCGTCAATCGGATCGATCTGCAAAGCATTTAATGTCGCATCAATAAAGCTGTGGCCTCCCTCGACAACGACATCGGCCTGATGAGCGCCCCGCCTCTCAAGCAAAAGCTGAACCGTTTTTTCAGCGACGAACGGATGGCCCGGAACGGCATAGAGCACATCGCGCTGCTTCGCCTCCTCAAACAGCCGCTCTACGATCTCCTCGTAAACATCTTCGAATTGATCATGCTTTTCATAGACCTCATCAAAAAAATGAATCTCAGCTATTTCTTTTTTCAGGTCTTCTATTAACGGATGGTCTTTCGTCCTGACATAAAGAACCTCCGCTTGTGTGAGCCGTTTATATACACCGAGGGTTAATTGATTCATATCGCCTGCCCCCAGGCCGACTACCGTGATTTTACCGGCCATGTCTGCCGCCCCTTTCTCGTTTTATTGTCAGGAGCTTGCTGCCAAAAGGTACAAGCTCAAGTTCTTTTTCTGAAAACACGCGTAATGTGAAGATACCGGACAAAAAGACAATGCCGCCGACGAATACGGCGCTAAGACTTTCCGCCGCCGCGATCCATCTGTTTTCATGAGGTATGGCCGCTTCAAAAGCAAAAAGCCACACCGCCAGAGCGGCCGACATGATCACAGCCGACAGCAAAACTCCCGCTATCCTGTATTCCGGCAACTTGATCCAGCCTTTCCTTTTCAGCTGAAAAAAATTGAGTCCAGCGACAGCAGCGAATGACATCATAGTCGCAAAAGCGGCGCCGGAAATGCCGAAACCGGGGATCAGGAACTCGTTCAATACGGCTTTCACAAAAAAGCCGCAGCAGACGGAAACAGCTGGAAGACATGTATTGCCGAGTCCTTGCAAAACAGCAGTCATCGTGATCGCCAACGATGCAAACAGAATCGACACGCTGAAAATCTGCAGCGCAGCCGTTCCATCGCTGTTCTTAAACAGCATGACATTCACCGGCTCCAAAATGCATATCAGACCGGCGGCTGCTCCAATGCCGATGACGAAGCTCATTTTTAGCGAATAACGGATCTTTTCCTCCAGAACCGCCGTTTCTCCATTTTTCTTCGCTTTTGTAAGGGACGGGACAAGAGCTGTCGCAATGCTCGCAGCAAAAACGGTTCCAAGCTGCAAAAGCGGCTGTCCTCTGTCATACACCCCTTTTGTATGTTTCGCCTGAAGTTCGTCCATTCCTTGTCCGGCCAGCAATGAATACAAGTTCAATGCGTCGACGAGCTGGATGAGAATCAGCATGAGGCCGGCCGTGCAAATCGTAACCGAATGCAGACACAGCTGTTTCAAAATATCGCCTGTACCGGCCTCTATCCCGGCGGCAGCGGGTTGCTTTTCACGCTTGGCCCAAAACACGGCGAGAATGAAAAACGCCGCAAGGCCGCCGACAAGGGAGCCAAAGGCAGCCCCTGCCCCGGCGTCATATAAGGAAAAGCCGTTTTTGACGAGCCACCACGTCAAAATGAGGATCGCCCCGACCCGGAGTGTCTGCTCTCCAATTTGAGAAAGTGCCGTCGGAAGCATCCGTTCGCCTCCTTGAAAATAGCCTCTAAGCAAAGACACGAGCGGCAGCAGCAAATAAGAAAACGACACGGCGCGGATCACCCCGGCAAGGGCGGGATCACCCATAAACCCTGCGATGGCTTCGGCTCCGGCAAACAAGAGAAGAAAAAAGCCAAGGCCCACGACCGACAAAAAAAACATAGACACCCGGAGAATTTTTGCCCGGTTTGCCGTCCCGTAATCATTCAACAACTTTGAAATGATGACCGGGAACCCGGAGGTGGCAAGCATCACAGATATTCCGATCATCGGATACACCTGCTGAAAAATATAAAAACCGACATCTCCAACTATATTTTGAAAAGGCACTCTATATACAGCGCTTAATATCTTTGATAATATCCCCGCCAATGATAAAACAAAGGCGCCTTGCCAAATCCATTGTCTTTGGCCTTTTAAAAACCCCATTCCTTTAAGCTCCTTCCAATGCGCTTTCTCTCAGCTTTCTAAAAAGCGCACGAAACGTGCTTATTATACCATATTCAAGACTCATACCCCGCCTGCAACTGTGAACTAAAAAAGAACAGCCCAAAAGGTGCTGTTCCAACTGCTGATGCTGATTCAAGCTGAGAAAAACGCTTTCGGCATTCCAGCTCGTTCGAGCAGGAATGTCAAAATAAAAGGAATGAGACCTATTGTTCCATTTGACGGGCCAAAAAACCAGCGGCGGTTTCAACCGCTTTATGTTCCACTTCTCCGATTGACTGGTCTTTCGAAAAAATGACAACCGCTCCGATCGGATCGCCGTTTGCAACAATCGGACCGACGGTATAAGAAGCAACCTCTTCGTCAATACCATCAATAAGCTGAATTGTCTTGGCGTCTCCTTCCAAAACAGAATTTCGCTGATCCATCGCCTTTTCGACCATGTCGCTGATCGATTTGTTTAAATAGTCTTTTTTAGACCCCCCGGATACTGCGATATACACATCCCGGTCGCAAATCAGCACGGAATGGCCCATGCTGTCATAAAGCGCATCAGCATACTCCTTTGCAAAGTCGCCGAGCTCGCTGATCGGAGAATATTTTTTTAAAATAACCTCCCCATCCCGGTCCACAAATATTTCCAAAGGGTCTCCTTCACGAATGCGCAAAGTTCTGCGGATTTCCTTCGGGATCACGACCCGGCCTAAATCATCAATTCGACGTACGATACCAGTTGCTTTCATCTCTGCTGCCTCTCTTTCATTTGATGATATATCTGGTGGATATAAACAGAGCTGTGTACTTATGTAACACTCTCCACTCTTGATTGGTTTTAGTATCCTTCACATCAAATGTAATATACGCGAGAAACAACAAATTTTTATGATGAAGCGATCGTTTGCTTTTTAACGTTTTGAAGGCCTTTCAATATTTCGAGAAGCGTTTCCAGCCACTCTTCCGGATTTCGGTTTTTCACTTGAATCGAAATTTTCAATTTCTTTCCTTCCATCCCGAGGCCGATCTGTCTGCCGTACTTACTGCCGAGTTCAAACAGTTTTTGGCCGTCTATTTCGGCACTAGCTTTTTCGTCAATCGTCAGTCTGACGGCGTCTTTATCCTGCTTGATCAGCTCGACGCGTTCGGTGATGGCATATACCTTCGCCTCTGCGATGGCGAATAAATATTCGACTTCTTTCGGGTATTCGCCGAAGCGGTCGATCATCTCGTCTTGAAGCTCGCTCTTTTCTTCAATGGTTGAAATCGCTCTGAACCGTTTATACATATCTATTTTTTGCTTGCCGTCTGTCACATAAGTCTGCGGAATATATGCGTCAAGCTCCAAATCGATTTCCGGTTCAAATTTTTCAGCTTGCGGTACATCTCCCTTGCGAGCTTCTATTGCTTCCTTGAGCATTTGCGAATATAAATCAAAACCGACAGAATCAATGAACCCGTGCTGCTGCGCACCTAAAAGGTTTCCGGCGCCGCGGATCGTTAAATCGCGCATCGCGATTTTAAATCCTGACCCGAGTTCTGTAAATTCTTTAATCGCCTGAAGCCTTTTTTCGGCCACTTCCGTAAGGACTTTGTCCTTCCGGTACGTAAAGTAAGCATAAGCTACACGGTTTGAGCGCCCGACACGGCCCCTCAGCTGGTACAGCTGGGAAAGCCCCATCTTATCTGCGTCAAATACAATTAGGGTATTGACGTTTGGAATATCAACGCCCGTTTCAATAATCGTTGTGCTGACGAGCACATCCGATTCTCCCTCTAAGAAATTCAGCATGACCGATTCGAGTTCGTTTTCTGTCATCTTCCCATGGGCATACGTCACCTTGGCATCAGGCACAAGCATCGAGACTTCTTCCGCTTTTCTTTCAATATCCTCCACCCGGTTGTACAAGAAGTAAACCTGACCGCCCCTGGCCAGCTCGCGTTCTATCGCTTCTCTGACTAGGGCCCCGTTGTATTCGACAACGTACGTCTGTACAGGGAAGCGGTTTTCCGGAGGCGTTTCAATGACTGACAAATCTCTGACACCGAGCATGGACATATGAAGGGTTCGAGGTATCGGAGTTGCCGTTAACGTCAAAACGTCGACATTCGCTTTAATGCGTTTAATTTTTTCCTTGTGCGTGACACCAAACCTTTGTTCTTCATCGATGATAAGCAGTCCAAGATCTTTGTACACGACATCCTTGGACAACAGCCTGTGAGTGCCGATTACGATGTCAATCGTTCCGTTTTTTAAGCCCTTGATCGTTTCATTTGCTTCTTTTCTCGTCCGGAACCGGCTGAGCAAACCGATATTAATCGGGTAGTCCTGGAAACGTTCCAATATCGTTTCATAGTGCTGCTGTGCGAGGATCGTAGTCGGCACGAGGATCGCGACCTGTTTTCCGTCTGCAATCGCTTTAAAGGCGGCGCGGATCGCCACTTCCGTTTTACCGTAGCCCACATCGCCGCAAAGGAGCCGATCCATCGGTCTTTCTTTTTCCATGTCTCTTTTAATCTCATGGATCGATCTCAGCTGGTCCTCTGTCTCCTGATAAGGAAATGCGGCTTCAAACTCACGCTGCATTTCATGGTCGGGAGAAAACGCGTAACCTTTGCTTGCTTCCCTTTCGGCATAAAGCTTGATCAAGTCATCGGCGATATCCTGGACAGAGCTTTCAACCTTTTTCTTAACCCGTTTCCATTCGCTTCCCCCGAGTTTATAAAGCTTCGGCTCTTTGCCTTCGGAACCGACGTATTTTTGCACCTGATCAATTTGGTCAACCGGTACGTAAAGCTTGTCGCTTCCCTGGTAGTGAATATTCAGGTAATCCTTATGAATGCCGTTGATCTCCAGCGTTTCAATCCCTAAATACTTTCCGATACCGTGGTTCACATGGACGACATAATCGCCGATCTGAAGCTCCGAGTAGCTTTTGATCCGTTCGGCATTGGTCAGTTTTTGTTTGCGCGCCTGCTTTTTGACACGCTTTTTAAACAGTTCTTCTTCGGTAATGACGGCCAGCTTGATCATCGGAAGTTCAAAGCCGGATTGAAGACCGCCTTCCATAATGTAAATCTGGCCTTGGGCAAGCGCTGCATCCTGGTCGGCCTGGGCGGCTTCGATCTCATAATCGGACAATACAGACGCAAGTTTTTCGACGCGTTCTTTGCTGTCCCCTAGAAAAACCGTTGTATATTTCGATTTCTTAAACCGTTCAATCTCATTTTTGAGCACATTCATTTGTCCGTGAAAGCTCTGCATTTGCTTGCTTGAAACATTGACGATGTTTTGCGGACTGGTGTGCTGCACATGCCTTAAAAACAGCGAGTAATACAAAATCGGGCGGGACTGTTTTGAAATGAGGCTGTGAAAAGGAAATGACATTGCTGTATCATGAAGGATTTTCCCTTCTTCCAGCAGGCTCGTAATCCATTCTGCCTCTTCCTTTTGAAGCTGGTCTTCCATTTCATGAATACGGCTGATCTCATCTAGTATCAGCAAAGTATTTTTCGGGAAATAATCTAGTAAACTAGCAGGCCTCTCATAGAAATAAGAAAGGTATTTAACCATTTCCTGGCCGATATGACCTTCCTTGAGCCGCTCTTTATCTTCCGCTATATTTTGATCGAGAATTTCCTTTTGTTTATCAAGCTTCAGCTTTTTAAGACTGTTGGCAAGACCTTTATCGATTTGTTCAAGCGCTCTTTGCCGATCTTCATCCCGCACGATCAGTTCCTTCGCAGGGCCGATCGTTACTTCATCGCGCGTTTCCAGTGAGCGCTGATCATCCGTATTGAATATACGAATCGAGTCAACTTCTGTATCAAACAATTCAATCCGGACAGGGTTTTCTTCGGTCAATGAATAGACATCGATAATCCCCCCGCGAATACTGAATTCGCCTGGAGCCGCCACCATATCCGTACGCTCATACCCCATTTGAACAAGCTTCTGAAGCAGCTGTTCCGGGTCGATGTCGCGCCCCGTCTCAATGCGAATCTGACTGTTTTGCCATACTTCGACAGGGGGCAGCATTCTTCTGACGGCTGCTGCCGGAGCAATAACGATAGGCGTTTCACCGCTTGCAAGCCGATTTAAGACATCAAGCCTTTGCGAGCGCAGCTCAGGGCTTGCCACCGCAATTTCAGAAGAAATCAATTCGTTGACAGGATATAAAAGGACAGGCTGATCTTTTATCAGCCCTGTCAAGTCATCTGTAATTTTTTGAGCCTGATAAAGGTTATGCGTAATTAAAAATACCGGCCGTCTCGTTTCTTTTGTAAGAGCGGCTGTAAATAACGACCGGGCAGATCCGGAGAGCCCCGCAAGCAGCTGTTCCTTCAGCCCTTCGTTCAAGCCGTTGACGATGGATTTAAAATCATCGCTTTTTGTGATATAGGATTGAATATTGTTCAAATGAGCCCCTCCTCTCTTCCTCAAATAGAAAAATGCTTTGGTCTAGTCTCTACACCAAAGCTATTTATTGAATAAACGAATGATATTGGTGATAATCCGGGTTTCGCTCAAGCGCTTCTTGACAATCTTCACATATCGTCTTCACGTGTAAATCCCCATTATCCATATAAGAAATCATATCGTTTCTTTCATCGTTTGTTAAGTGGTTAAAGCCTAACTGTTCACTGTTTACATAAGAATGATCAAGACTTCCGACTTTAACGCCGCAATGCCGGCAATAATAATGTAAAGCCATAAAGGAACCTCCATACCGAGTCTTTTTAAAACTAGTATGTTCCGTTCCCTTCTGCCTTATACCTTAGCATTAAATTCATTCATGACTTCTAAAAAAGGTTTTTCCAGAGAAGCTTCACAGGCCTTGGCCGATTGTCTGACGGCCTCTTGTATCACCGGCTCTTCTTCATCTGTAAAAGCGCCAAGCACATAATCGACGATTTTCATGCCGTTGACCGGACGGCCGATTCCGATTCTGATCCGGTTAAACTCAGTTGTTCCCAGATGCTGAATCATCGATTTGATGCCGTTATGGCCTCCTGCGCTTCCTTTCGTCCTCAGACGGATTCTTCCGGTCGGAAGATCCAAGTCATCGTAAATCACTTTCAAATTGTCAACAGGGATCTCATAATAGTCCAAAAGCGGCCTCAAACATTCTCCCGATAAATTCATATATGTAAGCGGCTTAACAAGTAGAACCTTTTTGCCGGAAACAAATCCGATTCCGTATTGACCGTTGAACTTTGTTTTATCAAGCGGAATGTTCCACTCTTTTGAAAGCTCGTCGATCGTCATAAATCCTACATTATGTCTCGTATTTTCATATGTTTTACCCGGATTGCCCAATCCTGCAAACACAAGCATTATTCTATATCCTCCCTTAAGCAAAACCCTGCCTCAGCATACTGAGGGGGAGCATCCTAATTTCCCCTCATTCTAGCACAAAAGACGTAACCGCGGGAGGATTACGTCTTACGTACTTATTCTTCTTTTTCCTCTTCAGTGCCTTTTTCTGGTTCCTCAACGTCTTGAGCGGCTGATTCGGCTTCCGTTTCTTCCTGCTTTTGAGGAGGAAGAATGGATGCAACAACTTCATCAGGCTCATGGTTGTATGAATAATCGCCTTTAGACGGAATATCGCCGACGGTTAGAACATCGTTGACTTCGAGACTGGAAATATCGACCTCGATCGTTTGCGGAATGTTCTTCGGCTTCGCTGTGACAGACAGCTCGTAAAGCGGCTGCTGAAGAACACCGCCCTGTTTAATCCCCTCTGCTTCACCCGTAAGGTTTACAGGAACCGTCGCCTCCATTTCCGCTTCCATATCAACCACTTTAAAATCGGCATGTACAATTGAATCTTTTAATGGATCCGTCTGCAGCTCAGTCACCATAACAGAGTGCTGGTCTCCGTTTATATCCAAGTTGATAATCGTATTTTTGCCCTCAGCTCGCAAAATTTTTAAAAGCTCAATACTGTCTAACGCAACGGATTTGTTTTCCAGGTTTCTTCCGTAAATGACACCCGGCACATACCCGGATTGCCGGATCTTTCTTAAAGAAGACCGTCTGGAATCCGTTCTTTCTTCCGCTTTTAAAATTGCCATGTTCAGCACCATCCTATCGTTAGATTGGTCTTTCTAAAACCATACCCATAACGACAAAACTTTAAACCAGAATCAGCAAATTAATCGAACAGGAAGCTGACAGATTGTTTTTCATGCACACGAATAATCGCTTCTGCCAGAAGCGGTGCAACAGAAAGCTGCTTGAACTTCGCGATTTTCTTTTCTTCAGGAAGCTCAATGCTGTTGGTCACAACGAGCTCTTTAATTTTCGAATTGTCGATTCTTTCGATCGCCGGACCGGAAAGAACCGGATGTGTACAGCATGCATACACTTCCTCTGCGCCGCTTTCGACGAGCGCATTAGCCGCAAGCGTAATCGTTCCTGCCGTATCAATAATATCATCAATTAAAATGGCTGTTTTCCCTTCAATATGTCCGATGATATTCATAACCTCGGCTACATTCGGCTTAGGTCGGCGTTTATCGATAATCGCAATCGGCGCTTTCAAGCGGTCCGCCAATTTGCGGGCACGCGTCACACCGCCGTGGTCAGGGGACACGATCACGACATCCTTGAAATTTTTCTCTTCAAAATAATTACCTAAAATCGGAACACCCATTAAATGATCGATCGGTATATCAAAGAAACCTTGGATTTGCGGCGCGTGAAGATCAAGTGCAATCACACGGGTAGCTCCGGCGGTTTCCAGCAGGTTTGCCACCAGTTTGGCTGTGATCGGCTCACGGGAACGGGCTTTACGGTCCTGACGGGCATAGCCGTAGTAAGGCATCACGATATTAATCGTTTTCGCCGATGCGCGTTTCAGCGCATCTACCATAATCAAAAGCTCCATAATATGCTCGTTCACCGGTGCGCTTGTCGATTGGATGACATAGCAGTCGCAGCCGCGGATGCTTTCTTCAATATTAATTTGAACCTCACCGTCGCTAAAGCGTTTAACAGAACTCTTTCCCAGCTCAACTCCGACGATATCTGCGATTTCCTTCGCAAGACCCGGATTTGAGTTTAAAGAAAAAATCTTCAAATTGTCGTCTTCATATTTAGACATGGTAAACCTCCGATTTAGGATTATTTTTTGTGTATGTTCTCAGCGTAGTCTTCTTTGTTGACTTGTCTTGCTCTGGCAATAGACAAAGCCCTGCCTGGTACATCGTCGGTAATCGTTGAACCCGCAGCTACGTATGCGCCTTCGCCGATTGTCACCGGAGCGACCAAATTGGAGTTGCAGCCGATAAATGCCCCATTTTCAATCTTCGTTTTGAACTTATGTTTCCCATCATAATTTACGGTAATCGACCCGCAGCCGAGATTGACATCCGTTCCGATTTCCGCGTCCCCTATGTAGCTTAAATGAGATGCTTTGCTGCGATCACCAAATTCCGATTTTTTCACTTCGACGAAATTCCCGATCCTTACCTCATTGCCGATCTTTGAATCGGGTCTGATATGAGCAAACGGTCCAATTGTAACATCGTCACCGACTTCACTGTTCACGACAACGGACTGCTTAATAACCGTTCTGCTGCCGATCGTACTGTTTTCGAGTTCGCTGTTCTGTCCGATGACCGCGTCCTCACCGATGACAACCCGCCCTTTAATAACGGTGCCGGGATAAATCACGGTATCTCTGCCGATGACGGCTTCCGGTGAAATATATGTGTTGTCGGGGTCGATTAAGCTTACGCCGTTTCCCATGTGGCGTTTATTGATCCGCTGCTTCATATAAATTTCCGCTTGTGAAAGGGCGACTCTGTCATTGACTCCGAGCGTTTCCTGGAAGTTGCCAGTCTGATAAGCGGCTACAGTCTCACCTTGATTTTTCAAGATCTCAATGACATCCGGAAGATAATATTCCCCTTGTACGTTGTCATTGGAAACCTGCTCGATCGTTTGAAAAAGAGCTTCGTTGTCAAAACAATAAGTTCCTGTGTTAATTTCTTTGACAAGTCTTTCCTCGTCTGTTGCATCTTTATGTTCGACAATTTTTGCAACATCGCCGTTTTCATTGCGAATAACGCGTCCGTAGCCTGTCGGATCCTCCGCTACAGCGGTTAAAATCGTCACTTTTGCTGCTTTTTTCTGGTGCTCATTGAGCATGGCTTCCATCGTTTCGGCAGTTAAAAGCGGTGTATCTCCGCAAATGACGATAGTCGTTCCTTTTTCGCTTCCAAGAATCGACTTGGCCTGCTTAACGGCATGGGCTGTTCCGAGCTGTTCAGCCTGCAGGGCATATTCGCTTTTTTCCCCGAGGTGTTTTTTGACATCTTCGGCTCCATGTCCAACTATTGTGACAAGTTTTTCTAATGATAGCTTGCGAGCTTCGTCGACAACATGCTCGACCATAGGTTTTCCGCAAACCGGATGAAGAACTTTATAAAGCTTTGATTTCATTCTTGTTCCTTGACCAGCTGCTAACACAACTGCAAACCGCTTATCCATGTATTGGCCTCCATTATCCCTATTATCCATAGAAAAATATATCCTAAATATGAGTTGATTTCAAGCAAGCCAAAATGAGAAATCGGAAAATCAAGACAGCATATTTTGGATATTCAGAGTATATTTAGGATTCACTGATCAGGGAGACAAATTGATTCCTTCGGGATGGGATTCTCAAACCGCCATATGTTTTACCTCCTGTTTCTGTTATACGCAATCACAAACCATATATTGTCATTTTATTATGATAAGATTATTTTTTTTCAAAACAAAAAGGGCTTATCCATAAGCCCTTCTTTTTTTAAGAAGCTCCAGCTTCTTCATATTCTATTTCCTCAACGTCACCCAAACGATGATATTCATTTAACACCGCGTCCTGAATTTTTCCGCGGGTGCTTGAGTTGATTGGATGAGCGATATCACGAAATTCTCCATCAGGTGTACGCTTACTTGGCATCGCAACGAAAAGACCATTGTTTCCATCAATTACACGAATATCATGCACTACAAATTCGTGATCCAGCGTGATGGATGCAATCGCTCTCATGCGACCATCGGTATTCACGCGGCGTAATCTTACGTCGGTAACTTCCACAGTAGTTCACCACCTTTTCCCAATATAAAAACATTAGTGTAACTATTCAACGGTTTTTTTTGTTTTCCTGCATAATTAAAAATATTTTTGTAATATTGGGATAAAAAAACACTGAATTGACAAATTTTCCAAACAAAAAAGATGATTTTGGAGACCAAAACCATCTTTTCGGAGTTTTTTCTATTTTACTAATGCGACGACTTCTATTTCAACGAGCGCGTCTTTCGGCAGCCTTGCCACCTCAACACATGATCTCGCCGGTTTGTGGGTATCGAAGTACTGTCCGTAAACTTCATTCACCTCTGCGAACTGATTCATATCCGCCAAAAACACAGTTGCTTTGACGACAGTCTCCAGAGAGGCGTTCGCTTCTTTCAGCACGGCTTTTAAATTGCGGAAAACTTGATGCGTCTGTTCTGTGATGTCTCCAGTCACCATTTCACCCGACGGGGTCAGTGGAATTTGCCCTGAACTGTAAAACATATTATTGACAACAATTCCTTGTGAATACGGTCCGATCGCCGCCGGTGCTTCTTTTGTCTGAACAACCTTTGTCATCTCAAACTCCCCATTTCCTATTCATTGTCTGCAAAAAAACGCTGAAAGTTTCCGTTTTGGATTTCCACCTTTTTTTCCTTCATATCAATTTCAGAAAGAGTCAAAAGGGACATGTACTCATCGACCAGCCGCTCCTTGACTCCCTGAGCCTCCACAAGAACACCGATGCCTGCTACATGGGCATTGAATTCCTCGAGAAGATTGATCATACCGTTGATCGTTCCTCCCGCTTTCATAAAGTCGTCTATAATCAAAACGCGCGAGCCCGTCTGCAAGTTGCGTTTTGCAAGAGACATCGTCTGAATGCGGTTGGAAGATCCAGACACATAGTTAATGCTGACCGTTGAACCTTCAGTTACCTTATTGTCTTTTCTGACGACCACCGTCGGCACATCAAGGTAGCTGGCTACCGCATATGCCAGAGGAATTCCTTTTGTCGCCACCGTCATCACGACATCGATCTCCCTGTCTGAAAAAG
The DNA here is from genome assembly GCF_001042485.2 of Bacillus paralicheniformis. Lineage (GTDB taxonomy): Bacteria > Bacillota > Bacilli > Bacillales > Bacillaceae > Bacillus > Bacillus paralicheniformis. Next base: position 19,860 of record NZ_LBMN02000034.1, on the reverse strand, counting down.
CTGAAGCAAAAATCTTGCCGGCCTTCGTTAATACAGAGGGCTTGCCAAGGATATCGGTTAAATACAAATATCCGCCGGGCAATATCCGTTCCGAATCGATCAATGACTCACCGAGCGACTTTACAAATTCCTCCGCTTCATCGCGTTTTACCTTTGGAATGTATTTAACGCCGCCTGCTGCTCCCGGCACGGTCTGAAGCGTCCCGATCCCCTGCTGCTCGAAGGTCTGCTTAATAATGGTTAAATCTTCACTAATGGATGATTTAGCAGATTGATACCGTTCTGAAAAGAAGGTTAATGGCACTAAGACATGCGGATGGGTCAACAAATAATTTGTCAGATCCACCAATCTGCCGCTTCGACGAAACTTCATGCACTTACCTCCAAAATCCGAATATTTTTAAAAATAATATAACTTAACATACGGATTTAATCAAGTTCATTTTGTTCTCCGATCATCCGCACCGCATAAACCTGATCGCAAAACCCTCTTAATCCGTTATAGATTCTTTGTACTTTTGATTCGTATTGAACCAATCCGAACACAGTGGGGCCGCTCCCGCTCATCAGCACAGCATCGGCGCCAAACCGCTTCATTTGATTTTTGATCATCGCGACTTCGGGATGCATATTCAATGTAACAGATTCGAGAACATTGCCGAGTTTGTCGCACATTTTTTGAAAATTCTTCTCTTCGATCGCAGAAATCATACCTTGAACATCCGGATGTTCAATCTCATCGACTTTCAGCTGCTTGTACACTTCTGCAGTTGATACGCCGATCGTCGGCTTTGCCAGCACAACCCAGCAGTGCGGCGGAGTCTCGATATGACGGATTTTCTCTCCTCTTCCCGTTGCAAGAGCCGTTCCTCCATGTACGCAAAAGGAGACATCAGATCCGATCTCAGCGCCAAGCTCAGCCAGTTCATTCATCGAAAGCTTCAAATCCCACAGCCGGTTCAGCCCTCTGAAGACGGCAGCCGCATCGCTGCTTCCTCCCGCAAGCCCCGCAGCAACGGGAATCACTTTCGTAATAAATATAGAAACACCTTTTTTAATGCCGTATCGTTCTTTCATGAGCATTGCAGCCTGATAAGCAAGGTTTCGCTGATCGTCGGGAACAAAGCGGTTATGCGAGGAAACCGTTACTTTATCTTCTGCCAGCTCGGTTAATTCAATCCGATCCGCCAAATCAATTGTCGTCATGACCATCTCTACTTCATGATACCCATCTGGACGTTTGCGGCGAACGTCGAGCGACAAATTAATTTTAGCCGGCGCCTTCTCTAAAATACGCAATCCATTCACCTACTTCTCCATCTAAACATAAGTATCCACATTGTAACATATTTTGAAGTACAGGACGTACAAATGCATGCGCCCGCGCAGGACGCCGCGCCTTTAGCATGCGGTCATCCTTACAAGTACAAATGCATGCGCCCGTGCAAGACGCCGCGCTCTTAGCATGCGGTCATTCCCGCAGATCGCGATTGCCCCCTTCAGCGAATCCTCAAGGCGTTTGCAGCACCTGATCGGCTGAATGCAGATCAATGAAAAAAACGGAGGACAGAAGCGCCCTCCGTATGTCACTGTTTTAATGATTTTGCTGGTTTTGAGCCATATGCTGTTCGGCTAATTCAATGGCCCTCTTCACCATGTTACCGGCGTCTCTGGCCCGAATTCCGCCCCAGCCCTCGGTTTTTACCGTGTCGTAAAATCCAAGATCCTTAGCCAATTCATTTTTGAATTCCTCTGACATGATGCTTCGACGTCTGCCCATGCGAAACAGCCCCTTTCAAGTATCATACCATCCGTCTGACTCATCATAAAACAAGTGACATGTATTAGCTTTGCTCGATTTGGGCAGAACTTCCCCGAAAAATTCTGGATAAAAAAAGGCAAAACAAAAAGCAGCAAACATAAAGTCCGCTGCTTATTAAAGGGCTACTGAGCTGGTTTTATCATCAGAAAATCTCAATTCAACCGTCTCAGTAAGAATATCCGCATAACTGTATGAAACTCTTTCAAACGAATTCTCGTCTTGGTCTAGTTGTATCACAAAAACAGAAGGGTACGTCTCAGCTAAAATGCCCGAACGCTCAATCGTTTTTCGGCGGCCACCGTTTGCTTTTAACGTCAGCCTTTTTCCCAAATGTCCATCAAGCGATCTTTTAATATCGGACAACGTTTTCGCCATTGCATCCACCTCACTATATTCAGTATACACCAGAAGCCCATTTTTGTCAAATAAAATTTAAATTATATCAACGTTCATAAGCCTCTGTCAATAAAATATTTGTGACAAATTATACGCCGACTTTCCCTTATTTTCCTCATTTTTCGTTTCATTATGTATGTTTTTTTAAAAAAAGGTAAAAACATTCGGCTGTATGGCAAAAACCCGCCATCCGGCGGGCTCGTTTAATCGTTTTCTTTTGTTTTATATGGCATTCCGATTCTCAATACGCCTCGCGTCTCAATGCCTCCGAGTCCCTTTTCCCTCGTCAGGGTGTTTCTGAGCACTTCCCAGACGTTAATGCGGTCCATAAACGGAGTGAAGCTGATTTTTGCGACTATATAGACCGGATCAAGCGCATGGATGTTGACTCTTGACGGAGAGCTTGCAAAATTTGCACCGGCTCTGATCAGTGATTCAAAATGGGACTGGCATGCGCCTGCAAAAATGACAAGCTGATCAAGATGGGGAATTTTTTTTCTCGCTTTTTGAACGGTTTCGATAAAATCTTTTGAATGCCTGTAGGCATCCAGATTGTTAATATCACCCTTCTGCTTAGAATAGGCATCGTGTCCGGTGATGACGAGAAGATCCGGGCGGTACTCATCGATCAGTTCCTCGATGACCGATGACATTTTCTTTTCATAACAATGAATGCCGTATACAGGAACCCCGATCTTTTCATAGAGCGCCAGACATTTTTTTAAATAAGCCGAATCCCCGTCTAAATGAAGGACTCTTCCAGGCATATGAAAGTACTGCTGTTGATTGTTATATTGGTTTGTGGCGCGGTACTCATGTTTATTGTGAAGGAGTTTGTAATCCTGGCGGAGAAGATCGAGGGATTCCTTCATTCTCGATTCTTCTTCCCGCTTTCTCATCTGCCGCTCAGCCTCGCGGACCATCTCCAAGTCCGTTAAATATGCGTCAGCGATTAATCTGACCTCATCTCCGTGCAAAACGGCCACAGGTTCTCCATTTGCCGATTGATCAATTCGTATAATTCGAAATAAGATATCTCTTCGATAAGATTTTCTGACGACCATATCGCCTATTTTAAATTGCATGCTTTTCACTCCACACATAGACTAAGCCCCATCCTGATGAATATAAAGCAATGAAAAGTAAAGGTGCTTCTTTAGCCTATGTGCCCGCCCTTCAAGTGGTGAACGGATGACAAGCCTGATCAGGCTTAAAGCCCGGCTTCAAATAAAAAAAGCCCTCCATTAAAGAAGGACTGCTCTCAAGCGGTCAGATAAGACGGCGAACTCTTCAATGCTCAGCGATTCTCCGCGTCGTTTTCCGTCGATTTGTGAATCCTGAAGCGCTCTTTCAATTTTTGATTTATTCTCTTTGCCATTCGGCAGGTTGTTAACGAGGTTGTTGAAAAGCGTTTTTCGGCGCTGTGCAAAGCTGGATTTTACGACTTGAAAGAAAAAGGCTTCATCTTGAACCGCGACAGCCGGTTCTCCCCTCAGCGTCAGCCTGATGACCGCGGAATCCACGTTAGGCTGAGGGACAAATACAGTCTTTGGCACATTCATGACCGTTTTGGCTTCGGTATAAAACTGAACCGCGATGGAAAGGGACCCGTATTCCTTTGTAGAAGGTTTCGCAGCCATTCGGTCCGCCACCTCTTTTTGAAGCATGACGACGATCCCTTTCAGCGGCAGATTTTCTTCTAAAAGCTTCATGATGATCGGAGTCGTGACGTAATACGGGAGGTTGGCGACAACCATCACCTCATCGCAGTCTTGAAACTGCTCGTCCATTACCGCCCGGACATCGGCTTTCAGGACATCCTGGTGAATGACAGTCACATTATCATACGGAGAAAGCGTATCTTTTAAAATCGGCAGGAGCCTTTGGTCGATTTCGAAGGCCGTCACTTTCTTCGCACGCTTTGCCAGCTGCTCGGTCAATGCCCCGATCCCCGGACCGATTTCAATCACGCCGGTACGCTCCGTCACTCCCGCATGGTCGACAATTCTGTCCAATATGTTCGTATCAATCAAGAAGTTCTGCCCCAGGCTTTTTTTGAATGAAAATCCGTATTTATTGAGAATTTCCTTAGTTCTAATTGGGGTGGCGATATCTTTATTCATGCTCTTCCTCCCGCAGCACAACATCCAGTGCGCTTAAATAATCACTCTTTTTGATCTGAAACATTTGCAGCCGCTTTTGAAGCTGTTTCCCATTTGTATAGCCGATATTCAATATCTCGCCGAGCCGCTCCCGCCTTTGTTTTGCCAGAGGGCCCCCGATCAGGCCGGCTTCGATTAAATCCCGAGCCTCAATCTCAGGTTCCGTCGCCTCCATTTCCTCCTGAACGGTTTTTAAGCATTCGCGGATTGCCTCAAGCGAAGCATGTTCAACACCGATTCCGCGCTTATTTTTAGGCTTTGCCAAATGCTTGGGTAAAAATGCATGCTTGCAGCCGGGGACTTTTTCTGCAATCGTTTTTCTGATTTTTTCCCCCGGGAAATCAGGATCGGTTAAAATAATGACCCCGCGCGTTTCCTGGGCAAGCCGAATCCGTTTGATGACGTCTTCCCCTATGGCAGATCCGTTCGTTTCAATCGTATCAGCATCAACAGCCGATTTGATTTTTGCTGTGTCATCACGGCCTTCGACAACAATGATTTCTTTAATCTTCATTTCTTCCTCCGTATAGTGAAAAACCTTTTATTACATTTTTAAAATTATTGAAACCTTTTTGTAATAAAACCGTCTAATTAATTAGAAAACAAGATGGATCTATTATAACCAAAAAAACAAAGGGCGCAAAATCCCTCTGCTTATATAAGAAGCGTAATAAATGATATTTAGTTCAACACCTTGATTTTAACTCTTTTGTTACCCCAGCGGTAAGCTGTAGACTTACTCGGAAAGAATACATCGATTTTACGGCCTTTGATGGCTGAGCCTGTATCGGCTGCAACCGCGTAGCCATATCCTTCTACATGTACTTTAGAACCCAGCGGAATGACGCTCGGATCGACAGCGATCACTTTAGCACCCGGATTATTTTTCAAGTTAACGCCGGTCGCAGTGTGGCCAGAGCATCCGTTGCAGCTTGCCGTATAAGCTGTAGAGGATACATAAAATTCTTTTCCTGAGGATTGATTTCCGCGCGATACATTCGCGCTGACTGTAGCCACTGCGGCTTGCTTTGTACCGACAGCAATAATTTTGGCTTTGCTTTCAGCGGCTGTTTCCTCTTTAACCAGTTCTCTGGAAACTTCCTTGCCGTTTTTCATAACAACGGCATAGTGCTTTTTAAGCTTGCCATGTTTACCGTCCCGTACAACTTTTTCTTTCCCTTTTTCAAGTGAATCGTCCTCTTTTTTGCGGACTTCAAAAGGGATGTTCTCTTCCACTACATCGGTGACTTTTTTGATACGAGTAATGTGAATCGCCTGATCTTTTGTCAGCTTTTTATCAAGCGCAGGCTTAACTTCATCATCGCCTTTTATGCTGATCTTATGATGTTTTAAAAAGTCAGCGACCGTAGTCGAAGTCGTCCATATATCTTTATCTTTACCGGCATCCTTTACGGTTACTTTAAAAGCCCTTTGCAAAGTCAGCTTCATGTCTTTCGTTATTTCTTTATCAACTGAGGGTTCAATTTGATCGTGTTCCGCCAACTCTAGATTTAAATCTTTCAGCAGTTTGCCGACAGTACCCGCTGTTGTCCAGATTTCTTTTTCCTGTCCGTCGACCGCGAAATGAACAGGTTTTGCGGCAACATACTCAACATTCGTGTTCGCCGTTAATTTTGTATCTTCAGCGGGAGAGATGTGATCTTCTTTCCTCGTCTCGATGTCTAAGCTTTTCAGCAGTTCACCTACGGTTTCCGCATTCGTGCGAACATCCTGCTTTTTCCCGTTTATCGAAATGGTGACTTGCTGTTTAGCGAGCTCATGTGCTCCGTAAGCAGTTCCGCTTCCTGCGACAAGCAGTCCAGCAGCAATCAGTATCCATCTGCTTTTGCTAAGCTTTACGGAAAACAGCTTTTTCATTTTTTGTATGATGAAAAACGCCTCCTTCTCCTCGGGGAGATTATATAGAGTATCTACAAGCCTGTCAACCCTCCTCTCTATTTCTCCGCAAGCCCGCCATCTCTTTTATTATGGGAAAACCACCTCATAAAAGAAAGAAAGACTTGTCGACAAAGATATCCTATGAGTGCAAACAGACATGTAGAACTTTTTAGAACCGTCCCCCGAAGAGACAAGCTTGAACAAGGCTCGATATCAAATCGTGTCAGCTGATGCCGAAAAGTTTTTTTGCATTTTCTGTGGTGATGGCCGCTATTTCTTCATAAGTCATCCCTTTCAATTCAGCAATCTGTTCGGAGACAAGCTTCACATAGCTTGGTTCATTCCGCTTTCCTCTGTATGGATGCGGCGTTAAATACGGGCAGTCCGTCTCAATTAAAAGTCGGTCATTTGGTATTTGTTTGACCACTTCCTTCGGCTTTTTGGCATTTTTAAATGTGACGGGACCGCCGAAAGATAGGTAGAAATTCATATTTATGCACTCTTGTGCAATTTCGGCGCTTCCGGTATAACAGTGCATGATCCCGCCGACTTCCTCGGCCCCTTCTTCCCGCAAAATAGAAACGACATCCTCTGTTGCATCACGGTTGTGAATCACGATTGGCAAGCCGACTTCTTTTGCCAAAGCAATCTGTTTTCTGAACACCTCTTTTTGAACGTCCTTCGGCGACTTATCCCAATGATAATCAAGTCCCATTTCACCGATCGCCACAACTTTTTCATGGGCAGAGAGGTCTTTGATCCAAGCCAAATCTTCATCGGTCATATCAATTGCATCAACCGGATGCCACCCGATGGCAGCATAAATAAAATCGTATGCTTCAATCAATTCCATTGCGCGCTTAATCGTCGGACGATCGAATCCCACAACAACAATGTGCTCCACTTTTTCTTCCTTTGCCCGAGCAATGACTTCTTCCAAATCCTCATTAAATTGCTCGGCATTTAAATGTGCATGTGTATCAAATAACATCAAAATGCCACCTTTTTTAGATATTGTCGAAAAACAAAAGGTGTTCGACGAAATGTTACACGTGGAACACCCTTTGCCAACATTTATTTGATTCGCGTTCCGTTTGATAATGAACTGTCTACCGCTGCAAGCGACAGAACGCCGTTGTCTTCTCCAGCCAATATCATGCCTTGAGAAAGTTCTCCTCTTAGTTTGACCGGTTTTAAGTTTGTTACACAAATGACTTTCCGGCCGACAAGCTCTTCAGGTTTGTAGTGCTTGGCAATTCCTGAAACGACCTGGCGTTTTTCAAAGCCCAAATCAAGCTGAAGCTTTAACAGACGGTCCGCTTTTTTGACGGGTTCGGCATGGATGACTTCAGCCACTCTCAGCTCCGTGCTCATAAAATCGTCTATCGTGATTTCCGGAAGCCTTTCAGTTGCTTTTTCCTCTTGTTTCGGTTCTTCTTTTGGAGCCGTTCCCTGCATTTTTGATTTGATATAAGCGACTTCATCTTCCGCTTCAAGACGCGGGAACAACGGTTCTCCTTTTTGAACTTTGACCGATTTCAGCTGGCCGAAGCTTTTAATGCTGTCCCAGGTTTTCAATGACGCATCCGTAACACCGAGCTGTGCAAAAATCTTTTCAGGCGTCTGTGTTAAGAACGGCTGCAGCAATACAGCAGTGATGCGCAACGACTCTGCCAAATGGTACATGACCGATTGAAGATCTTTTTCTTTGTCCTTATCTTTTGCCAGTACCCATGGGGCTGTCTCGTCAATGTATTTATTCGTTCTGCTGACAAACTGCCACAATGAAGAAAGCGCTACAGAAAACTCCATATTTTCGATCGCCTGTTCGTACGCTTCAATTGTCTTTTGTGAGAATGATGACAACTGTTCGTCAAAAGCGGTAACCGGGCCTTCGTATGACTGAACCCGGCCGTCAAAGTATTTGTTGACCATGGCGACCGTTCTGTTTAACAGGTTGCCTAAATCATTCGCTAAATCATAGTTAATCCGCTCGACAAATCCTTCCGGTGTAAATACGCCGTCAGAACCGAACGGCACTTCGCGGAGAAGATAATAACGCAATGCATCAAGTCCGTATTTGTCGATTAATGTGACTGGATCGACCACATTTCCTTTTGATTTAGACATTTTTCCGTCTTTCATCAGCAGCCATCCGTGGGCAAAAACTTTTTTCGGCAGCGGAAGGTCCAATGCCATCAGCATAATCGGCCAGTAAATGGTATGGAAACGGACGATCTCTTTACCGACAAGATGAACGTCTGCCGGCCAATATTTTTGATAATTTTCATCGTTTGCCGTATTAAAGCCAAGTGCCGTAATGTAATTAAACAGCGCGTCTATCCAAACATAGATGACATGCTTCGGGTTGCCGGGCACTTTTATTCCCCAGTCGAACGTCGTCCGGGAAACAGCCAAATCCTCAAGACCCGGTTTAATAAAGTTGTTGATCATTTCATTTTTGCGGGATTCAGGCTGAATGAATTCAGGATTTTCTTCATAGAAAGCGAGCAGCCGGTCCGCATATTTTCCCATGCGGAAGAAGTAAGATTCCTCTTTGATTAACTCAACGGGATGGCCGCTGTCAGGACTTTTTCCTCCGATTACCTCGCCTTTTTCGTTTCGCTCAACATCAACGAGCTGGGTTTCGGTGTAAAACGTTTCGTCAGGTATGCTGTACCAGCCTTCATATTCATCAAGATATATATCACCATTGTCAAGCAGCTTCTGAAAAACCTTTTCGATCACGTTTTTATGACGTTCCTCTGTCGTCCGTATGAAATCGTCATTGGATATGTCGAGCTTTTTCCAAAGCTGCTGAATGTCTTCTGCCGCACGATCGACCAATTCCTGCGGAGTAATATTTTCCTTCTCCGCCGTTTGCTGGATTTTTTGTCCGTGCTCATCTGTACCTGTTAAGTACCTGACATCAAAGCCTCTCAGTCTTTTATACCGAGCCATCGCATCACCGGCAACGGTTGTGTAGGCATGTCCAATATGTAGCTTTCCACTTGGGTAATAAATGGGTGTAGTGATGTAAAACGTATTTTTTTCTTGCGGCATGATGGAACCTCCCAATTAAAATGTCAAAAAACTCCCGCCCAAAGGACGAGAGCGGCATGTGTATTCATTCAGTATATACTCAATATATAATCCCTCTTTATATGATACCATCTTAGCCTTCAAGTTCAAGAAAATATACATTGTCGATCCATCATGAATACGGTCGATTACAAATTTTTTAACAGAAAGAAATATTATACTTCGACAAAAAAATGCTTTCATTGTCGAATAATGTCGTATATAATCGATATGAGGAAAAACCTTAGTTCGAAAGTCTTGATTTAAGGGCTTTTTTTTGATTGATCCTACTGTTTTATCATCTTCATTTCCCTTGTTACATCAGTTCTTCCAAGGTCTTTTGACTATATGATCTAATTTTTACAAACAATAGAAAAGAAAATGATTGACGTTTATTGGAAACCTTGTTATGCTAGGACTGTAAGGATTTTGTCGAATAATGACGAAGATAATAAACACCTATAAAAATAACAATCTTTCGGGAGGAGAATGAATATGAAATCTACAGGTATTGTACGTAAAGTTGATGAGCTAGGACGCGTGGTGATTCCGATCGAACTTCGCCGTACGCTTGGAATCGCGGAAAAAGACGCTCTTGAAATCTATGTAGATGACGAAAAAATCATCTTGAAAAAATATAAACCAAACATGACTTGCCAAGTTACAGGTGAAGTTTCTGATGACAACCTTAAACTTGCAGGCGGTAAATTGGTTCTTAGCCCTGAAGGCGCTGAGCAAATCATTAACGAAATTCAAGCACAACTTCAATCTCAAAAATAATTATTTTGATTATACAAAAACCGCTCTTGCCGAAGCAAGGGCGGTTTTTTTAGTTTTGAATATGATAAGCGTCATAAATTTTCCGTTTCGGAACGCCGCGGTCTACCGCGGTTTTTTTAATGGCTTCTTTTGAATGATATCCTTCGCTGATATAATGCTCGACATGTTCTTTTTCTGAAAGGTGCTCCCACCAGAACGACTCTTCGATCGTTTCTTCACGGCTTCCCTCGATCACAAGGCAAAACTCTCCGCGCACCTGTTCCTGTTCAGCCCATGTGAGTGCTTCTTCGATCGAACCTCTGATAAACTCTTCAAATTTTTTCGTGAGTTCCCTTGTCAATGCGATTTGCCGGTTGCCGAATACCTCTCTGATGGCTGACAAGGTTTCTTTCAGCCGATGCGGGGACTCGTAAAAAATCATCGTCTCGTGTCTGTTTTTCAAAGCCTCGAGCTGTTTTTTCCTTTCCCGTTTGTTACGGTCCAAAAAACCGAAAAAGAAAAACGGCTGCGGCGCAATGCCTGAGGCTATCAGTGCGGTCAAAGCAGCATTTGCACCGGGCAAAGGCACGACATAGCCGCCCATTTCGATAAAATCGCGGACGATTTCAGCCCCGGGGTCAGATATTGTCGGCATTCCGGCGTCACTGACCAGCGCGACATTTTTACCTTCTTTCAGCCATTCCAAAATTTTGTGTCCGCTGCTTTCTTTATTGTGTTCATGGTAGCTGACAAGCTGTGTCTCGATTTCGTATACATGGCACAATTTCTTCGTCTGCCTCGTATCCTCCGCAGCGATAATGTCCGCCTCTTTCAACACAGAAACCGCTCGAAATGTCATATCCTCCAAATTGCCGATGGGTGTCGGAACGAGATATAACATGCCCATGTCTGATTTTTGGTCAAAGCTCTTTTGCCGGTTGATAATCAACACCCTCCCGTCTTTTTTCTTCTATATAACGTTCTTTGTTCTTTCTCGATAATTTTTTAAAATAGTATTCGGCCTGCATCGCCTCTCGCTTTGTTGAAAAGCATTCTGCATAATGGAGTTTTACCGGCAGCCTTGCCCTCGTATACTTCGCACCTTTCCCGTCATTATGGGTTTTCAGGCGCTTCTCGATATTGTTTGTATAGCCGGCGTACAAGCTACCGTCCCGGCACGAAAGCACGTAAAAATAATGGCTACTCGTCTCCATATAAAATCTTCCTTATTTCAGGTGTATATTGATCTTGTTCATCATATACGAATAAAGGAGGCAGAATTTTCAGGTCAGGCCGGCCGTCTTTTATTCCTTCCACTAAAATGGTGTTGGCCTCTTTACTTTTTTTCGGGTAAACAAACTGGACGCGCTTCGGCTCGATTTGGAAGGCCTTCATCAATTCAAAGATTTCGAGCAGCCTCCCCGGCCGGTGAACGAGCGCGAGTTTGCCGCCCTGCTTTAACAGCTTGCTGCTGACGCGAACGACGTCTTCAAGCGTGCAGTAAATTTCATGTCTGGCAATGGCCAGATGTTCATTTAAGTTTTGCTCCGTTTTTTGCGGCGTCTTGAAATAAGGAGGATTGCATGTGACGACATCAGCTTTATTATATCCGAGCACCTGCGGCATATTGTTCAAGTCGTCCCTGATGAGATGAATCTGTTTTTGTAGGTTGTTGTATTCCACGCTGCGGAGAGCCATGTCATACAGCCTTTCCTGAATTTCCACCCCGGTGATGGCGGCTTTTGTGCGGGTGCTGAGAAGCAGCGGAACAATCCCGTTCCCTGTGCACAGATCAATGATGTTTCCTTTTTGTATCGGAACATATGCAAATTTCGACAGCAGAACGGCGTCTAAGGAAAACGCAAAAACTGTCGGGCTTTGCACGATTTTCATATCTTCTGCAAGTAAATAATCCAGTCGTTCATCGTCTTTTAATTGAATCATGTCTTTTCCCTTTCCTAAACACATTGTACCGTTAAAAAGGCTTCCGTTCCGCCGGAAGCCTTTCTTATTTTTTATTTAAGAACGAGAGGCAGAACAGGCAGTCTCCTTCTTTGCGAACACTTCCGTAATGGATGTTGCAAATATGGAAACCCTCCTGATACAGGCGCGCCAAATTATCATGGCCTTCTCCAATATCAGCATGCCCTGTCTTTTCTGCTTTTATCTCTTTTTCATCGGATTTTGCGTTTTTTAGCCTTTGATCCGTTTCTTCCAGCCTCTTGCGCAAATGCTCGTTTTCAAGCTGTAAATGATTGTTTTCTTCAATCATTTCCCCGATATGCTGCTTGAGATCTCCAAGCTGGCGGTAAAGGGACCCGATTTGTTCTTCTAAACTTATCACTGTATCAAACAATTCTTTTTTATCCAAGGTTTCACACCTCGTTAATCTGTGGTTTGTGCAGATACGACACCTTCTTGCAACAGCTCATCCCACGTATATTCAACGACTTTGTCACAGTCTGTCAGTTCAACTTGGAGAATGCGTTCAAGAATATTCAAGCCGACGACTTTTGCCGGGCCGTTGGACGTGGCGATCACTTCCCCAATATCCGGAAGCTGTTCTTTTGCTGTTTCGTATTCATCGTTTTCATATTTCAGACAGCACATCAGCCGTCCGCATAGTCCGGAAATCTTCGTCGGATTCAGCGACAGATTTTGATCCTTTGCCATTTTAATAGACACGGGCTCAAAATCACCTAAAAATGTGGAACAGCAAAGCATTCTTCCGCACGGTCCGATGCCGCCCAGCATCTTCGCTTCATCCCTGACGCCGATTTGCCTCAGTTCGATTCTCGTTTTAAAGATTGACGCCAAATCTTTGACGAGTTCTCTAAAATCGACTCTTCCGTCAGCCGTAAAATAAAAAATGACTTTGTTGCGGTCAAAAGTGAATTCCACATCGACCAGCTTCATCTCAAGGCCGTGCTCGTTAACCTTTTTCTGGCAGACATCAAAGGCGGACAGCGCAGCTTCTTGATTCTCTTCAACGATCAGGCGGTCGCGCTCATCCGCAACTCTGATCACTTTTCTTAAAGGCAGCACGACATCGTTCTCGTCTACTTTCTTGTTGGCGATGACAACCTGCCCGTATTCAACACCGCGAACCGTTTCGACGATCACACAGCTGTCTTTATCTATCTGAAATCCGTTCGGATCGAAATAATATATTTTGCCCGCTTTTTTAAAACGGACACCAATAACGTTGTACAAGCTTATCCCTCCTGCAGCATTAAAACCAAGTGCTCCATTAATCCTTGAGCATTCACATTGGAATAAAGCCGTTTTTTTGCTTCTAAAACAGCAAGTATCTGGTTTGTCACTCTTTGTTGTGTTGTTTGCAGCGCATGCTGTTTTAATGATTGGAATAAGTCCTGAAATAGTATTTTATCTTCATGTCCCAACTGAATGGACAACACGTCGCGATATATAAATAAAAGCATATCAAGACCCATTTCTTGGTGGTCTTTCTCCTTGAAAAAGGGCATCCACTGATCTTGAATATAGAAAAAAGCATGTCCTTTTCGCTGGTGTAAGACTTCATACAATTTTATCACTTTCGCTCGCGACTCTGCAAACTGATCATTTCGACTCAATTCGAGCGCTTCCGATAAATTGTTTGTCATATTCGACAAAAGGGCAGCAATATTCGGTGAGACCTCTTGTTTGATCAGTTCCTTTTCAATTGATTCGGGCTGCAACGACTGAAAGGATAAAACTTGGCATCTCGATATGATCGTATCGAGCAATTTTTGCGGCTGTTCCGTTAAAAGAACAGCGATTGTATCGCTGCTCGGCTCCTCTAAAAACTTCAGAAGGCTGTTCGCCGCATTGACCGTCATTTGATCGGCATGGGAGATAATGTACAGCTTTTTATGCGATTCCAAACCGGTCTTTGAAAACTCTTCCTGAAGCGCCTGAATTTGTCCCTTTTTAATCGAAAGTCCGTCCGGATGCACGACGTGAACGTCCGGATGGTTTCCTGATTCAATCCGCTGGCAGTTCCGGCACGACTCACATGGCTCCGCCCCGTCTTCAAGGCAAAAAAAGCTTTTTGCCAGAAGGGTTGCCGCGTCTAATTTGCCCGTCCCTTTGCGCCCTTCAAATAAATAGGCATGGGCAAGCCGGTTTCTTTCTATACTATTTTGCAAAAGCTTCATGACCCGTGGCTGAAGCTTCTGCATTTCTGTCCAGGTTGTAGCCATACCATCACTCTCTATGTGTAAAGGTTTATCAGTAAACCCTTGATTTCGCCAATCTGTTCTAAAAGTTCGATAGAAGATTTTTCTTGGTCCATCAGGTCCTCTGTTAATTGCACAAGCTTTTCGTCCAGTTCTTTTACAATGCTCAATGTCCGGCTGTTTCCGTACAGATCGAAGCTTCTTGAATTCTCCACCGTCAGCCCGTTTTCAACGGTCTCTTTTACAAATCGTTTGATCAAGCCTTTGAATCTGGCCAAATCCTTGAAGTTCCTCGACTTTGATAAGCGTTTTCCGAACGCTTCAATATCTGTTAAAAGCATTGTCAACTGTTCAACTCGTAGCTTGCCGCTTTGTATATTCATCTTCTCTTTAAATGAAGCAGAAACGTTTTCTCCTCTTGCAGGCGGAGTCTGCTGTTTCTCTATCATTGTACGCAGTTCTTGACTTATTTTCATATCCTCAACCCTTAAAATTGATGGAATTGCTCGATCGGCAGTACAAAAACGGTTGCTCCGCCCACTTCAACTTCAACGGGATAAGGAACATATGAATCGGCATTTCCGCCCATTGGAGAAACAGGGGCAATCAGCTGATCGCGCTTGCTTCCGTTTTCTTTTATCAAGCTTAAAGCTTTGTCTACTCGAATATCATCTACACCCAACATGAAGGTTGTGTTTCCCGATTTCAAAAAGCCGCCGGTTGACGCCAGTTTAGTCACGCGAAAATTGTGATCGGTTAACGCCTTTAAAAGCCTATTGCTGTCTTGGTCTTGAACAACAGCGATAATTAACTTCATATGAAAAGCCCCCTTTTGGATGGAAACACTTAAGGATACTCTTGCTACCATTATAACAATGAATGGTAAACAGGTCACAACTGATTTTCTTTTAATGCTTCCTTAATGATGTTATTTACCCTTTTTAACACATGTTCAACATTCTGACTGGCATCCACGATCCGAAATCGGCCGGGAAACCGGTTCATAACTTCTTTATAGCCTTTTTGAACAAGCTGATGAAAATGGAGTTTTTCCAGATCAAGCCGGTTCTTCTCTCTGGCATGATTTATATTGATCCGCTTCATTCCCTCTTCCGGGTCGATGTCGAAATAAATCGTCATATTAGGCATCATATTGCCGATCGCAAATTGATTAACAGAAAATACTTCATCAATGCCGAGTCCCCTGGCATACCCCTGATAAGCAAGTGAACTGTCGATGAACCGGTCGCATAAGACGATTTTTCCTTTTTCAAGCGCCGGTTTTACTTTTTCGACAAGGTGCTGCCTTCTTGCGGCTGCATATAATAAGGCTTCTGTTTTCGGGTCCATAGCCGTATGACTTGGATTTAAAATAACCTCGCGAATTCGTTCAGATATTTCAATGCCGCCCGGTTCTCTTGTCGCGAGAACAGAATAGCCGTTTTTCGTCAATTGGTCTGCCGCAGCCTGAAGGATTGTCGTTTTCCCCGCACCTTCAGGCCCTTCAAAAGTAATAAATAATCCGTTCATGATTTCTCCTCTTCTATATATACAGTTAATTGCTTTTGTTTGAGCTGATTGCTGCCCTGAATGTGTACATTCAGGTCGACGAGCCGCGTCAGCCGGCTGATCGTCTCTTTTGTTATTCTCTCACCCGCCATAATCAACGGAATACCCGGAGGGTACGGTATGACCGGTTCCGCGCTTATTCTGCCCGCGGCTTCCGTAAAAGGAACCGATTCTTTTTTGAAGGCTGACAACTTGCTTTTCCGGTAAGGCAAAGCTGTGACTTTTTCAGAAGGGATTCCGATTCCGGCAGGATGATCGTGTTGAACAGCTGTATCTTTGATTTCTTTGCTGATTGTGCTGATCAGTTCCGGCGCAGGCTTGTTTTTTGCTTCAAGCGGCAGGATCAACAGGACTTGCCTTTCATCTGCCAATTCAGGATGGATGCCGTTTGCTTCAAATATGGATTTCAGTTCAAAACCGGAGTGGCCATACGCTGATCTGACAGACAGCTTAAGCGGATCTTGCTGGATACCGGCTTCAGCCGGCTCGACGATCTCGGCTCCGTTTATTTGAGAAAAGGCTTCTCTCATGTTGAGGAGCTCTTTCTCAATATCGGCTGTTCGATTTGTTTTCAAGATATTTTCGGCGTATGCCCTGGCTATATCCAAAGATGCCATGATTGGATAAGAAGGACTGCTGCTTTGAAGTACAGAGAGATAATATGCCAGTCTGTCCCTGTTCATCCTGCGGCTGTTAATATGCAGATAAGATCCCATTGTCATCGCCGGGAGCGTTTTGTGCGCAGACTGAACGACAACATCGGCGCCCGCTTTCAGCGACGACTGGGGAAATGGATGGCCCAGCACAAAATGGGCGCCGTGAGCCTCGTCGACTAGAACGGGAATGTCGTGTTGATGGGCCTCTTCTATGATCGGCTTCAGATCAACAGCATGTCCGTAGTAATTGGGATATGTCAGCACGATTCCTTTAGCGTGCGGATATTGTGAAATTGCATCTTTTGCCGTTTCGTACAGTATATGTGTGGGAACGGCCATCGCCTCATCAATTTCCGGCGTCAAAAAAACCGGATGGGCGCCTGAAAGTTCAATCGCATGAAATACAGACTTATGGCAGTTCCGCTGAACAAGTATCGTGTCACCCGGCTGACAAACAGCCATGATCATCGCCAGATTCCCGATGGTCGAACCATTGACGAGAAAAAAACTTTCTTCCGCGCCATAAAGCCGCGAAACTAAATCCTGCGCTTCTTTGATGACGCCTGATGGCTCATGCAAATCATCCAGAGCCGTCAGTTCAGTTAGATCAACTTTGAGAATCGTTTCGAAAAAGGTTTTCGCTTCATCAAAAAAGACATCTCCATTGTGATGTCCCGGAACGTGAAAAGAATAATGATGTCCTTCAGCATGGTTCACCAATGCTGTATATAAAGGTGTCTTCATATAACCGATCCTTTAGTCATCTTCTCTATTTTCTTCGTCACCCTCGTGCTCCCTGGTGACGGTATGACATTCTGCATTTATTATACCCTTCAAGGCGGATTACATAAAGGGCGGACGTTTTGGTAAATGTTTATCTTGCTTATGATAAACGGTTTTGGTTTTCTTTCATGTCCAGCAGCTTAGCCTTGAGACCATCTTCCATTGCCCTTATTTCTTCTTCTGCCTGAAGGCGCTTTGAACGGCCTTCTTCTTGAATTTTAAGCGTCTCCTCAAGCGTTCCGATCAGATTGTCCTGCACTTGTTTCAATGTTTCGATATCGATAAAGCCGCGCTCATTTTCCTTGGCAGTTTCGATCGTGTTGGCCTTCAGCATCTCGGCATTTTTCAAGAGCAGTTCGTTTGTTGTGGCTGAAACCTTTTTTTGAGCTTCTACGGCTCGGCGCTGCCTCAACAGAGTAAGCGCAATAGCAACCTGATTTTTCCAAAGAGGAATTGCTGTCATAATCGATGATTGGATCTTTTCCGCCAGCACTTGATTTGTGTGTTGGATCAAACGGATTTGCGGGGCGCTCTGCAGTGTAATTTGTCTGCTCAATGTTAAATCATAAACCCGCTTTTCCAGCCGGTCGGCAAACTGAATCATATCATTTACATCCTGAACGGCCATATGATGATGTTCTGTTTTCGATTTCTCTTTTAATTCGGGTATGGTTTGATGTTTTAATTCTTCAAGCTTCAGCTGACCGGCTGCAATATAGACATTCAGCGCTTCATAATATTCTTTATTTTTTTCATACAGCCGTTCGAGCATCTTATTATCATTGATCAGCGCGCTTTTGGAATGCTCAAGTTTTACGCTGATTCTTTCTATTTGGGCGCCGGTTTTTTGATACCTTGATAAGACTTCTTGAACAGAATGGGATACTCTTCCGAAAAAACGGGAAAAAAAGTTCCTTTTTTCAGTTTTCAATTCATCAGGGCTGACCTGTTCAAGCTTTTTCATTAGGTCGCTTAAGACCTGCCCAATTTCACCAATATCTTTTTTTTGGACGTGCTCAAGCATCTCGTGTGAAAAATTCAAGAGTTTGGATTGAGCTTGCGTTCCATACAGAGTCATGCTGTCATGTTGTTTTGGATCGATCTGTTCGGCCAGTTGGAATGCCTGCCGGCGTTTTTCTTCGGATAACGTATCAACCAGATTTACTTGCTGCCCGCGGTGTTCTTCCTCCATGCCGGAAACAGACTTTTCTCCTTGTCCAAAAGGATCGGAAAGCAAATCATCAATTTTAAGCTGTGCGCCAGTTTTGTGTAACGATGGTTTATATTCGCTCATTTTCAGCTTTCCTCCGTCAGCCTTTTTTCATTGAATGCTTTGCGACGTCCAGTTCAAACTCCAAGTGGTCAATGTCTGTTTTCAGCAAGTCATAAAGGTCGTCTTCCAATTGCTTGGCAAGCTTATCGATCATCATGCGTGTTTCGCTTAAAGAAACTTCAATCTTCGCATTACGTTTTGGCTGTGACGCCAAAAACGCATGCTTTTCCGTCAGTTCAACAATTGAATCAAGGCTTTGATAATAAAAGCGTTCAACCTTGTAAAAACGCTTTGGTTCGTTCTTTGTGATGCTGTAAATTTTTCTGACGATACGGAGAATTTCTATATTTTGTTTAATCGTTTGAATGTTTTTGACTGCGAACAAGGCTTTTCTTAACCGGGCGATTTTCAGCTTAGCTTCCCGCAGATTTTGCTTTATATAGGTATATTCCCGCCGTGTAAGCTGGTTTTCTTTTAAAAACAAATAGGTTCCGTACCATTTCCCGCCAAGATAAACGGCAACCCAGGTTCCGGCTGCATAAGCGGTAGACAGCAGAAAAGTCTGGTTAAGCGCGAAGAAGCTGGTGAACCAAAGGAGCACGGACAATGCACTTGCAGCAGTTGCACGAAGCATAAAATGAAGAATCGGTTTCATTACACCACTACTCCTAATATATAAATTTCTTTTTTTATGATAAATCGGTCGTTTCTTTATACTACTTTCTAATACGGATATCGGCTAAACAAAGTTTCAGCTCGAAAATCATGGTGTATAGCAAAAAAGACACCTTAACCGTGTCTTCATCACTTTCATTATACCTTTGATCCATACAGACTTAAAGGCTTAAAAAAAAGACCTAAAACGGTCTAAGAATATAATGGCGGTGTCCGGAGACTCTTTAATTTTTTGACATAGTCAGAGTACTCAGGATCTGATGTTGATGTAGATATAATCTTTTTCTCACAATCCGAACATAAAAATTTCGTATAAAGGTGAATGCCTTCGGTTTTATTTTCCTCACAAATGATACACGTTTCCCCATGATTAGACTTACTCATCCATTCCACCTCCATGGGTTTCAGTATGCCCAAAGAACAACATTTGTATACAAAATTAAGAATGTTTTTGAAGGTTAGATTAGTATATGTAGTCAGGAAAGGTTAGGTGTTTGTATCAATGAAGTTCCGACAAAAAAAGACCAGCTTATATAAGCTGGTCTTTTTAAGTGCTTGGCGGCGTCCTACTCTCACAGGGGGAAGCCCCCAACTACCATCGGCG
>NZ_LBMN02000033.1 GCF_001042485.2 Bacillus paralicheniformis | reverse complement strand
CGAGAGCTTGATCAGTATACCAATCAGCTCGCTGTCCGGTTGAAGAAAAAAGGCGTTGCCAAAGAAAGTGTGGTCGGCGTCCTCGCCGACCGTTCACCAGAGATGGTGATCGCGGTGCTGGCTGTTTTGAAAGCCGGCGGCGCTTACGTGCCGCTTGATCCAGACTATCCTGAAGAACGGCTCAGATATATGCTCGCTGACAGTGGCGCCCGGCTTCTCGTCACAGGGCCGGGTTTGTCCGTCTCCGGTTTTGCCGGTGAGACGCTTGAAGTCAACCTGTCATCGTTTCAAGCGGAGACAGCGGAGACCGAATCGGTTTGCGTTCATACAGATGGCGGCTCACTCGCCTATGTCATCTATACATCCGGTTCAACCGGGACACCGAAGGGCGTCGCGGTTGAGCACCGACAGGCTGCCGCCTTTTTGTCCGGGATGCAGCGCCAGTTCCCATTAACTGAAGATGATGTCATTGTGCTCAAGTCATCGTTTTCATTTGATGCTTCGATCTGGCAGTTGTTTTGGTGGATGATTCCCGGCGCCTCCATGTATTTGCTTCCGCAGGGCTGGGAGAAGGATCCCGCTTTGATGACAGAAGCCTTCGTCAATGAAGGGGTGACAACGGCGCATTTTATCCCGGCGATGGCCAACAGCTTTTTAGACCAGGTCGAGATGGAAACAGAGGAGAAAAGGACAAGCCTTGCGAAAACCTTGAAACACGTATTCGCCGGAGGTGAAGCGCTCGCTCCCCAGACAGCCGCCCGATTTGCCCGGTCTTTGCCGGAGACTGCGGTCATTCACGGCTACGGGCCGACAGAAGCTACGGTGGATGCCGCATTTT
>NZ_LBMN02000032.1 GCF_001042485.2 Bacillus paralicheniformis | reverse complement strand
AGCCAGGATCAAACTCTCCATGAAGTTTGATAATGACTACGCACATTCGCATGTGCGATTTATTTAATGAATTAACAGGTACGTTTTGTCTTGTTTAGTTTTCAAAGATCATTATTAAAGCAACTCTATTATTATATCTCTTTTAAGTAGTCAAGTGCTTTTTTAAAAATAAATGGTGGAGCCTAGCGGGATCGAACCGCTGACCTCCTGCGTGCAAAGCAGGCGCTCTCCCAGCTGAGCTAAGGCCCCAAAGAATGGTCGGGAAGACAGGATTCGAACCTGCGACCCCATGGTCCCAAACCATGTGCTCTACCAAGCTGAGCTACTTCCCGTTACACATAATGGCGCGCCCGAGAGGAGTCGAACCCCTAACCTTTTGATCCGTAGTCAAACGCTCTATCCAATTGAGCTACGGGCGCATATGTCAATGCCGAGGGCCGGACTTGAACCGGCACGGTAGTCACCTACCGCAGGATTTTAAGTCCTGTGTGTCTGCCAATTCCACCACCCCGGCGTGGATGGTTGGAGCGGAAGACGGGATTCGAACCCGCGACCCCCACCTTGGCAAGGTGGTGTTCTACCACTGAACTACTTCCGCAAATCTTTTTTATAATGCGGGTGAAGGGACTCGAACCCCCACGCCGTAAAGACACTAGATCCTAAGTCTAGCGCGTCTGCCAATTCCGCCACACCCGCATAAAATGGTGAGCCATGAAGGACTCGAACCTTCGACCCTCTGATTAAAAGTCAGATGCTCTACCGACTGAGCTAATGGCTCTTTAAAAGAGACTTAAATATTATATCATAAAAAAGTGGTGCCGGCAAGAGGACTTGAACCCCCAACCTACTGATTACAAGTCAGTTGCTCTACCAATTGAGCTACACCGGCTTAATCAACAAAATATTATAATGGTGGAGGATGACGGGATCGAACCGCCGACCCTCTGCTTGTAAGGCAGATGCTCTCCCAGCTGAGCTAATCCTCCGTTTGCACTTGCGTGCAACAGCTTGGCGGCGTCCTACTC
>NZ_LBMN02000031.1 GCF_001042485.2 Bacillus paralicheniformis | reverse complement strand
TCAGACTGTTGACAAAATAGGTCGGATTTTTATAATCCGACCTATTTTTGTCCAATTTATTCTGTTTTTTCGATGAGAATGCTGGCGAATTGGACTTTTCCAAGTCCAATTCGCCAGCTTTTTGAGATTCATGGCAGTGAAAACAAGCATCGCCTGCATGGACAATTTTTTCTTACCCCGTAGGGTTGTCCAGCGCAGGCCATGCTTGTGTTTTAAATCCGCAAAAACCCGTTCGATCGTTTCTTTGCGTTTGGCGTAGATTCGCCTATTCTCATCCGTGTAGCGAAGATGGTCGGCTTCATCCAAATGATCCTGCCAGAGATGCCTGTGAATCATCTTTCGATGATTTCGACTTTCCGTACATTGCTTCAAAAAAGAACAGTGTTCACATCGGTTTGGATCTGATGCATAAATCCGATAGCCTTCACGGTTGGTTGTGCGATATGTCAGAACATGATCGTCAGGGCAAATATAAGCATCGTAATATTCATCGTATACATATTCATGTTTTCTCATGAACCCTTTTTTAGTTTGTGGTCGGGTGTAGGGCATGACGGGATGGACATTTTGATCACTTAGAAATTTTGCGATAAACGGCGTTTTATATCCGGCATCAACTGCGACCGTATGAGGCTTGGCGACGTGCTCTTTCACCTGTTGAAACAGGGTCGTGAACACTTGGCTGTCATGAATATTGGCAGGCTCAACAACCGTCCCCAGCACAAATCCATTC
>NZ_LBMN02000030.1 GCF_001042485.2 Bacillus paralicheniformis | reverse complement strand
TCATGAATATTGGCAGGCTCAACAACCGTCCCCAGCACAAATCCATTCCGGTCACAAGCTGTATGAAAACCATAAGCAAAAAGACGTTCCCGTTCACCTTTTACAAAATAACCGCTCTCAGGATCTGTCGTACTTTCTTTTATTTCCCGTTCTTCTGAGCATTGCCTGGGCTTTAAGGGCTTTTTGCCGTTGGCTTCGCGATCGGCATTAATTTCTCGATCTAATTGTTCCTGATAAGCTCTTGTTTCTTTTCTCACAATCTTCTTCACAAACTTTTTCTTATTCGCATTGGCTTTGACATGGGTTCCATCGATAAAGGCGACCGACGGGTCGACAAGACCGAGATCCATGGCCTGACGCAAGATTTTATAGAAGATTGTTTCAAATAGGTCCGTATCATGAAAACGGCGCTCATAGTTTTTACTGAAGGTTGAAAAATGAGGGATTTTTTCAGAAAATCCATATCCAATAAACCAGCGATAAGCGACATCGGTTTCGATCCGTTTAATGGTTTCGCGCATCGAGCGGTGGCCAAACACGTACTGAATCAGAACCATTTTGATCAATACAACGGGATCAATGCTTGGGCGCCCTTTTGAAGAATAAAGGGGAGCAACTTTTTCATAAATAAAAGAAAAGTCCAT
>NZ_LBMN02000029.1 GCF_001042485.2 Bacillus paralicheniformis | reverse complement strand
TCACCGTACTCCCCAACATTTCTGAAATAAGCAATCCTTGATTCAGGTAATTCTTCAATAGTTATTTTCAAATTTTAGTCCTCCTTTCTTAGATAAGGTAATTCGATTTAAAATGTTTTTCAAGTTATTTTTTAAAAATATTCTGATTATAATATAGTTTAATTAAGCCATTAGCCACTGTATATTCCGAAGATCCATAAAAAAAAGAAGAGATTACCTCAAAAGCTTCTTGTTTTTTGGTATATTAAATAATGTATAGACAATACTGAATAAAAATTTGTATAGAAAGAAGGTGATTCCATGCCAACTAACAACAAACCCAATAGACTAATCGCTGAGAAGTCTCCTTACTTACTTCAACACGCTCACAATCCTGTTGACTGGCACCCGTGGGGAGAAGAAGCCTTCAACAAAGCAAAAAAAGAAAACAAACCGATATTGGTAAGTATTGGATACAGCTGTTGTCATTGGTGCCATGACTCTTAAAATAACCAATAAACAATTCATGTTAAATCATTTCATTTTAATCTTACATATCATAGCAAACTAAAAAATTATATCCCCTGATTTACATTATCAATACCTAAAACGCAAAAAGTCATAAAAAATAAAGGGTGATACATATTAGTCATGTGTAATATGTATCACCCTTGTAATTCTTTTCAACAATCGCGCCCGATTGTTGAAGATCGTTTTTCTTATTGAACTAACGCATCTGTTCGTTAAGTGTAACTCTTCCCAATTAATTGATATTATATAGGTTAATAGAAATATAAAACAAATTTAGTTTAGTATTTGTAAAAGTAGGTTATTTATATTATTCTATTATAATTTTTCGGAAAGGAGAGTTTATGAAAAAGATTATTGTTTTTGTATTAACGATATTTATATTATTCTCAGGATTCGCAACACAAAGTTATGCGTTGTCTGATTCGAAATCTGCGGCAATACAAGCGTTGCTAGATGATGCCTCTCGTATATCAGGTGTGCCGGGAATGTCAATCTCAATACTTGCTGATGATGAAGTGTTCTACTTTTCTTCAGGGTATGCTGACCGTGAAAAGGGGTTGTCTGCAAGTGAAAATACACTCTATGAGTTAGCCTCGGTCAGTAAAGCTTTTACCGGTATGGGTATTATGCTGTTGGAAGAGCAAGGGCTGCTCTCAATGACTGACCCTGTCCAAAAATATTTACCTTGGTTTACGTTAAAGTATCAAGGGAAACCTGTTGATATGCAAAGCCTTACACTAAATAACTTTCTTCACCATACCAGTGGTCTAACAAATATTAGGCATACTCAAAGTATTCCACAAGGCAATACACCGGATATGTTGCAAAAGACTGTGGAAATGCTCGTAGATGCTGAATTGGCGTTCCCTCCCGGTGAACAGTATAACTATGGAACCGTTAATTATGACGTATTGGGCTTGGTTATTGAGATTGTGTCGCGACAAAGCTATGAAGACTTTATGAGGGAACAGGTATTTCAGCGGTTAGGTCTTCACCAGACGTATGTTTATAAAGAAGATGCTCAAGCCACTGGACAGTTGGCACAGGGCTACCGTTCTTCCTTTTTTATGACAACTCCATTTAAAGCTCCGGATTATGCTGGGAATAAGCCCGCAGGCTACATCATTTCTAATACAAAAGATATGGCGCGTTGGATGGGCATACAGATGGGTATTGTGCAGGACATACCCGAAATATTTCACACGGTTATCGAAAAATCACATAGGGGTGATAGGTCTGTTTCGGCTGTCAACGATATGTATTATGCGGCAGGCTGGTCGGTAAACGCCGACCAAACGATTATAGAACACACTGGGGGCAATCCAAATTTCAGAACCGAAGTAGTCATACTGCTAAATGAACAAACAGCCGTCTGCTTGCTGAGCAACGGCGCAAATACCAATATAAACCTGGTACTAAAAATTAAAGATATATTAGACGGTAATCTAACTCAGTCATATGAAATAAGCGGCACACAGCTTTTGGATATCATTTTGTCGTCTATCACTATTATTCTTTGCCTATTGGCCGTTCTCCTATTTCTCTTAGGATTACACAGAAGGAAAACGAATGAGCGGCAGCCAATGACAAAAAAGAGAATAATCGTAACAGTTATTTTCCTGATCGCTACGATTGCCCTAGGTATACTGTGCTGTGCTTTCGATTGGTCAACGATACTTATTTGGCAAACATATAGTGTTCTTACAGCTTTGATTTCGTCAGCATTATTAACAGCAAGCATTACATGGTTTGTATACACTCACCGATAAAATACCTCGCTCCCATGATAAGCATAATGTTAAGTAATTAAATTTCAATTTATCGGTATGCTTAATTTGAAAAACATAAGACACTTCGGTGTCTTTTTTAATATCATCGACAATTTTCCCAGTCAAACCTAAATTACTATTGCTTCCACTAACCTGCTCCGTTCGTGGAATAAGGATTTTTAAACAACTAATATTATTTTTTAAATGACTTTATTGTAAATTAAACAACAATATTATTTTTGCACAAGCGTCGTTAGATAACATTTCTTAAAAGACCCGTTTGCTGAACAATTAGGACTCTTCGACTAAACACAGAAAACGCTTGTACGTTCAATGGTTCTCCCCCCGATGATATAGGTATTCATCTATTATAAGCGTGTAAATTGCAAAAGATACAGGTTAGTTGAAAAGGTTTAAAAGTTAGTCCTTAAAAGGTCTAACTTTACTAAAACAATTGAAATATGACATATATTGCAACTTCAGCTACAAACAAATAAATCATATATCTAGCATAACTAAAAACAACATCATCATTAACACTTTTTTGCCTTTTAAAAGTACATGAAAATAACCCCAATACTGTTATCACACTAAGATAATTTCAATTATTGTAATAAAAGACATTCTTACCCCCTTACCATTTACCTTCGACATTGCCACCCATAAAAACCTAACTCGATTGCAATAGATGCCGCGTAACTTAATTCATCTCTTAACTAAATAACACGGCAATTACTTACTTTGTCCTGTTTGTATTCTTTTGTTTTTTTATTGCTAAAATTGAGGAAAAAATAACAAATATGATCTGTAAGATGATTCCAATCACCAATGAATAATCAAGGACATTCTCTAATGCAAAACCTGCTATAAAGAACCCTTCAGATTACATAATGAATAATACTACATAGTTTATTCTTAACTTCATAATTTATATTACCTTCCTTTTCATTATTGTTCTATTGACAACACTCACCTTAAAATTAACTACAGAACAAAGATGAGGAAAGTCGTTAAAAATAAAAAAATTCATTTGCAACGCAATTATATTCTTATGATGTGCGAGTAAAATTTTCAAACCGAATTATTATCATTATCTGTCTCTCCTATTTATTTTTTAATATCCTGATACACTTTCTCAAAAGTCTCAATTGGTAGCGAAAACTTAGTTGTTTTCTCGTTACGATAATTGATTACTATATCAATTTGATTACCTTTTTCCTCAAATTCAATAAGAGCATTCTCCCATTTATCTCTGATTGATATTATACGATTGCCATTTTTCTTTTCCTTATAGATGTAATCCATTTTAATTCTCCTTCCAGAATCAATAACAAAACCTTATGTTATTAAAAGTCTACGTTATCGACCGAAAAAGGGTTTCAAAATAAGGAATCCTCAAAATAAGAAGTAAATTATACCTGCGTTTGGTGCCATGTCTCTTAAAATAACCACAAAAAGCAACCAGTTTCGGCTGCCTTTTAATAAATTTAATGCAAATTTTTAGAAACCTTAGTTTGAAAACTTTTCTCTAACCTATGACCCTTAATATCTTCCTCAGACATGTCGAAACCCACGCTCAGGATAACGTTCAAGTGGGACCACTGCTTAAACTTCAAACATCATATATGTGTCATTCACTTGTGGTGTTTCAATTGCGGTTAGAT
>NZ_LBMN02000028.1 GCF_001042485.2 Bacillus paralicheniformis | reverse complement strand
ACGTAAAGCTCAGCCTGCACCGTTCCATAATGCTTAACTTGTTCCGGTGTTAAGACATAAAAAATAACGCCCTTCAGCGCGTCTTGAACTTCCGTATTAACGTAGAACTTGCTTCCGTCCGCAAACCGCATAAACAGTTTTCCATGAGTCGCCTTGGAGATCGGTAGTGGAACGCCGTCTTTCGTAAGGCTGAACGCTAGCTTTGCCGTATCTATATCCTGCGTACTAAATTGAATGTTCGCAGCAATACTTCGTTTGATTTGCGGGTTTATATTGAGCTGTAAATTAGTGTTTTTGTAGATCATCGTATCCTCCTTCCCGGGTTATACCGTTTGATTAACGACAGGCTCTCGATAATAAAATTCAGGGTTCGGAACGTAAGCGCCTGAAATAACGATATCACTGTTAGTGACTGTCACAAATACCCCCGCAATCAACCGCTTCTCGGTAGCATATATGTTGTTATTTCGTAGCGTAACGTTCTTTGAAGCGTTCGTTACATAGAGACCGTTATAGCGATCGAGCTCAGCTAAACCAACATTCGCGATTGTATTATCATGGACTTGCGATCGCTTCGTTGAGTCAGCGAGGTGGATTCCGTGACCGCCTGCTCCTGTCACCGTATTTCCAACGATCTGGAGGGTATCGCTGCTCGCACCAGATGCTCCGACGTATATTCCCGTAACCGCAATGTCCGTCAGTTGGTTCCTTGTGATAGTCGTATACTTTGCGGTAGCCAAAGAAATCCCGTTATGACCGGAGCCTTCAATCTGGTTGGCGTCAACTTTGACGAATTTTGCCTCCTTGACATAGATAGCGTTGGCGTTGCTCGGCGTATTCTTTATTGTGTTTTTGCTAACCACAACGTTTAGGATTGTTCCGCCCCTACCTTGCCCCCATACCGCGATGCCTCCGAGCAGATCATCCGAGAGCGTAAGCCTATCGATTGTATTGTTCTCGATGATCACGTTAGATTGCTCTTGCGATGCGTTCGTTTGTGTGCCGTCAACCGTAACCGTATCCTCAGGCTTGCCGACTAACGGAGGATTAACGATGATTCCCGATCCGCAGTTCGTAATCTCATTACCGGCAATGTAGACGTTATTCCACGCATAAGCACGAATTGCGGCGTTAATTGTCCCGCGGATTTTATTGTTAAGAATGCGTATATTTTCGTGCGATACTCCGATGAATGA
>NZ_LBMN02000027.1 GCF_001042485.2 Bacillus paralicheniformis | reverse complement strand
GCGATACTCCGATGAATGAACTGTGCGATTCAACTGCGCGACCCCATGATGCCATTTTCGAGGAAGGACCGACTTCGCAGTTTTGAACCGTGATGTTCTTACACGGAGTGCCGTCGAAGCTTCCGTATGTGCCTAGCGTAGGCGGGTTGCCGTTTTTATCAAGGTCGATCTGGAAAGCTCCGCGATACTCGGCCCCGTCGAATCCGAACGCTTTAACGTTATCAATCAAGCCCGTATTAATACCGTTAAATTCAACGGCATGACCGCCACATACGTCATATACCGTAAGATCACGGACGGTAATGTTCTTTGCGTGCGCGATCAGGATCGCCTGGCCGCTTTTGAAAACGTCCCCATTCGACCGCCATGTTCCGCCTTCGATAACGATGTTTGAGTAGCCGTTATATTTCGTTAATCTCGGATTTCCTTTTTCTTTTTCGAAGTTTACGATAAAGTCTTCCGTGTGCTGCCGATCAAACACCGCGTTACTGTTTAAAGTAAGACGCGTATTCGACTTAATGAGTAACGTCTTTTTCAGCACATAGGGCGTAGAGCTAGCCGGAACATACACTTGAGCGCCGCCTAAATCGTACGCATCGTCTAAAGCACGCTGGATATAAAGACTGGCGTCTGCTTCGCCTGGGATCAGATAATTTAAAACGTTTAATGACCGACTTTGAAGATCCTTTTTAACCTGATTGTCCTCGTAGTCCAGCCGATCTTTAAGCGTAGGGTGTACAACCGCGTCCGTATCTACGCGAGCATCGACGACCTCTTTCACGTCTGTTCCATCGTGATTTAAAACTAAATTCGTAAATCTCGCCCATAGGTTATCGAGTCTATCAGAAACAGTAAAACCGCCGTGTTCGATTTGCTTCGACGTGTGGGCGGTTTTGGCAACTTTATGCTCATCGATATACGATCGATTGGCTTTTATGTCCGAATCTATGTCGTCCAAGTTCTGGTTATAGTTGTTTCGGAATATACGGTCCCATACGTTCCCGGCTTTCCGGTATTTACTCATACGATACCTCCTTTATTATTCTCCTACCTTCGCTTCAAGCGCTGCTAAACGATCCAATATCGACTGCATATCGACATCCCC
>NZ_LBMN02000026.1 GCF_001042485.2 Bacillus paralicheniformis | reverse complement strand
ACGGTGGATGCCGCATTTTATCGGTACGACCATGAAAAAGACAGGGAACGGATGCGGCTTCCGATCGGAAAACCTGTACCGGGAGCCCGTCTTTATATTTTAGACAGTGAGAAAGCTGTCCAGCCCATAGGGGTGGCCGGAGAACTGTATATCGCAGGCGCGGGCGTCGCAAGGGGCTACTTGAACCGTCCGGAGCTGACAGAAGAACGGTTTCTCGATGACCCCTTTTATTCAGGGGAACGCATGTATCAAACGGGCGATCTGGCGAGATGGCTCCCGGACGGCACCGTTGAATGGCTGGGCCGCATGGACGGTCAAGTGAAAATCCGCGGCTACCGGATCGAACCGGGGGAAGTCGAAGCGGCACTTCGCCAGATCGACGGCGTGCGGGAAGCGGCGGTTATCGCCCGGACAGAAGGGGAGGAAACCGAGCTTTGCGCCTATATTGAAGGTCAGGATCAAAAGACCGCAAGGACAGAACTGGGCAAACGCCTGCCGGCCTATATGATGCCTTCATCATTTATCGAGATGCGTGAGTGGCCTGTCACCCCGAGCGGCAAGCTTGACCGCAAGGCGCTGCCCGCTCCCGACGGAGCGGCTGAACGACGCGTTTACACCGCGCCGCGAACCATCACGGAAATGAAGCTCGCCAAGCTTTGGGAAGAGGTGCTGAAATACGGCCCTGCCGGCACTCGCGACCACTTTTTCGAACAAGGCGGCCACTCGCTGAAAGCGACAGCACTCGTCTCCCGCATCGTCAAAGCGTTTGGCGTGCAAGTGCCGCTGAAGGAGATTTTCGCCAAGCCGACACTGGAAGAGCTCGCCGCCGTGATTCAGGAATTGGATGAAAGCCCGCATGCGGCGATTGAACCGGCAGATAAACAGGACACCTACCCGGTGTCCTCGGCGCAAAAGCGGATGTATGTCCTTCAGCAGCTGGAAGACGGCGGTGTCGGCTACAATATGCCGGCGGCGCTTAAGCTGACAGGACCGCTCGACCGCGCCCGGCTTGATGAAGTATTCAGGCAGCTGATCCGCCGCCACGAATCGCTCAGGACGTCGTTTGAAACCGGGGTAGACGGCGAGCCTGTCCAGCGCATCCATGATGATGTCCCGTTTCAGCTGATGGAATTGGCCGCGGCTAAAGACTTTGTCCGTCCGTTCCGGCTTCAAGAAGCGCCGCTTTTCCGCGCCGCTCTTGTGAAGGAAGCAGAGGAGAGCCACCTGTTGTTGGTAGACATGCATCACATTATTTCCGACGGGGTGTCTGTCGGCACTTTAATCCACGAATTCAGCGAGCTGTACGCCAGCCGGACGCTTGCCCCGCTGCGGATTCAATATAAAGACTACGCCGTCTGGCAACAGGCATTCAAACAAGGGGAGGCGTACAACAGACAGGAAGCCTATTGGCTGAAGCAGCTCGACGGAGAGCTGCCGGTGCTTGAGCTTCCGGCCGACAACGCCCGCCCGACGGTACGAAGCTTTGCGGGTGATACAGTGTCCCGCACGCTTGATGCGAAAACAACAGCCGGCCTTTACAAGATCGCCCGCGACAACGGCTGCACCCTGTATATGGTTCTTCTCGCCGCGTACAGCACGCTTCTTGCCCGTCTCAGCGGACAGGAGGATATCATCATCGGTTCGCCGATCGCCGGAAGGCCGCACAAAGACTTAGAACCTGTCATCGGCATGTTTGTCAACACATTGGCGATCAGAACGCATCCGGCCGAAAACAAATGTTTCAGCAATTTCTTAAGAGAGGTCCGCGAAACGGCGCTTGAGGCATTTGAACATCAGGATTATCCGTTTGAGGAGCTTGTCGACAGGCTTGATGTCGTCCGTGATATGAGCCGCAATCCGTTGTTTGACGCCATGTTTATTTTGCAAAACATGGAACAGCATGATATGCAATTAGCCGGCCTTCAAGTCAATCGCGTTCAAACATTTGCCCATCAAGTATCTATTTTTGACCTTACATTGACCGCTTGCGAATCTAACGGGAATATCCGTCTCGACATGGAATTCAGCACCGATCTTTTCTTAAAAACAACCATCGAGCGCTGGATGAAACATTTGCTTGTACTTTTGCGCCATATCGTCCATCAGCCCGAGACAGATCTTGCACGCTTCAATCTTCTGAACGATGAAGATCAATACCAAATTCTTGTTGAATTTAATCACAAACACCTTCAACTTCCAGAACGAACAGCAGTGTTTCACGAACTGTTTGAAGAAACAACAGCGAATAATCCTCAGAAAATCGCAGTCATTGAGGGCTCGAAACAGATCAGCTATCACCAATTGAATGGTCGCGCCAATCGACTGGCGCGGACGCTTCAAACAGCCGGAATCGGTCCTGGAAAACGAGTTGCGATTTTGGCCAATCGTTCGATTGAAGCCATCATAGGTGTTTTGGCCGTGCTGAAAGCGGGAGGAGCGTATATCCCGATAGATTCCCATTATCCAGAAGAAAGAATTCGGTTTTTATTAAAAGACAGCGAAGCATCTGCGCTGCTGGCCCAGGCTGAATATATAGATATCGCTTCACTTTTGACAGATGGCAGTATGCCTTGCATCCAGCTTGACCATGAACATAATGGCCTGCACGAGGAAAATATAGTTTCAACAGCAACTCCAAAAGATACTGCCTATGTCATCTATACTTCGGGAACAACAGGAGCGCCAAAAGGAGTTGAAGTCAGACATCGCAATTTCACACATGCAGCGCTTGCTTGGCGAAGCATCTATGAGCTTGACCGCACACCGGCGAGAGTGCTGCAAATGGCCAGTTTCTCGTTTGATGTCTTTTCAGGAGACATAGCCCGGGCATTCTTAAACGGGGGAACGCTTGTGATTTGCCCGGATGATGTCCGAATTGAGCCCGAACTGTTATGTAAGCTGATGAATCAACAGCAGATTACATTAATGGAATCGACACCAGCCCTGGTTGTTCCCTTTATGGAATATGTTTACCGGCGGAAATATCGATTACCGAGCCTAAAGGTGCTGATTCTGGGCTCAGATATTGTCAGTGCACAGGATTTTTACACATTAAATGAACGATTCGGAAAAGAGATGCGGATCATCAACAGCTACGGTGTAACAGAGGCGACCATTGATTCAAGCTATTATGAAATCACGATGAGTAAAGAGCGCTATCACGATTTTGTACCGATCGGCATTCCGCTCCCAAATGTACAAATGTATGTTCTCAACAAGAACAAACAAGTTCAGCCCATCGGCGTCCCGGGAGAACTTTTTATTGGGGGGGAAGGCGTGGCCAAAGGCTATTGGCGAAAAGCTGAATTGACAAAAGCCAAATTCAGCGATCCTTTAGCGCAAGGTCGGCCGCTGTATCAAACCGGAGATCAGGCCTGCTGGCTTCCTGACGGCACCCTCCGTCTTTATGGGCGTCTTGATCAACAAGTCAAAATAAAGGGCTACAGAATTGAGCTCGAAGAAATAGAAAATGCGCTTTTGAAGAACGAGCATGTCAAAGAAGCGGCAGTCGCCATTCAAAAAGATATTGAAGGGAAAACCTATTTGGCGGCATACGTCGTTCCTAAAGAAGCAGACATCATCGATCTGCGTTTAGATTTGGCAAAAAGGCTTCCGGCTTACATGATTCCAGCTCATTTTGTCGGTTTAGAGAAAATGCCGCTTACATTTAACGGCAAATTGAATAAAGACGCTTTGCCTGCTGCACATGTTCAGAGCTTGGAAACTTACCATGCCCCGCAAAATGAAAAACAAGCATTGCTATGCCGGATTTGGGAGGATGTGCTCCATGTACGGCAAGCAGGCATCACCGACTCTTTCTTTCAGCTGGGGGGAGACTCCATAAAAGCGCTGCAAGTGTCGGCTCGTCTTGCCGCTGAAGGATGGGATATGACGATTCGGGATTTATTTCAATTTCCGACCATTGAAGAACTGGCGAGTCACCTGACTCCGACCGTATCAATTGCCGATCAGGGACCTGTTGAAGGGAATGCCAGTCTAACACCTGTACAGCAAAGGTTTTTTGCCTATCCTGGCGCCTTTGAACATCATTACAATCAAGCAGTCATGCTCACAAGTGAAAAAAGATTGGACGAGGCTGCACTGCGCCGGGCCGTATCCGCTTTAATCAAGCATCATGACGCCTTGCGGATGATGTTTAAAAAAGACGATAACGGACGCATCCTTCAATATAATCGCGGAATCAGTCAAACGGATGAGGATGGATTCAGCTTTAAGACCATAGACCTCGCCGATGAGACGCAGATTGCCGAACGCATAGAAGCGGAGGAAAAACGAATACAGCGGGCAATGCGTTTGGACGAAGGACTCCTTTGTCACATTGGATTGTTCAGATTGCGGGATGCAGACCATCTGCTGATCGCCATTCATCATCTGATTGTGGATGGTGTGTCATGGAGAATTTTGCTTGAAGATTTACAAACAGCTTATCAGCAAGCTTTAGCAGACAGAAAAATTAAATTGCCGCAGAAAAGCGATTCTTACGTAACATATGCAAACAGGCTGCATCCATTGTCAACAAGCAACGAACTGCTTGAGGAAGCGGCATATTGGGAGCATGCGATATCTTTTGAAACGACCGCATTACCAAAAGACGGTCATAGGAATGCGGACAGGCTGCAAAAAACGGCACTCATCGCTTCGCGCATGTTAAGCGTGAAACTGACAAACCAGCTGCTGTTTCAGACAAAACAGGCATACGGCACAGAGGTGAATGAACTGATGCTGGCGGCCTTGGGAATGGCGCTTGCCGATTGGACGAAACGTGAGCATTTCCTTGTCAGTGTTGAGGGACATGGCAGGGAAGGACATGTTCCGGACATTGATATTTCCAGAACTGTAGGATGGTTCACCTCGATTTATCCGGTTCTTCTGGACATGAGTGCACCGGACAATTCAAGCGAAAAAACCGCTTGCCGTATAAAAAACGTGAAAGACATGATGAGACGCGTGCCGAACCAAGGAACCGGATACGGGCTTTTGCAATCGTCCCAACGTATTCAGCACCGTGAACCTGAAATCTGCTTTAACTATCTCGGACAGTTCGACGGTCTCGAAGGAATGATGCGGATGTCTCCTTATCAGCCGCGCCACAACATTGCAGAAGAGCGGCCGAGAGAATTTGATTTGGACATTAATGCAATGGTCGTCAATCAGCGGCTTGATATTCAAACTGTCTATACCGACGTCTTTTCCAGGCGTTCGATTGAAACATTTATGGATGGCTTCTATGACCGCCTTTGTGAGGTCATTGAGCATTGTTCCGCCAAGAAAAAACGAGAAAAAACATTGAGCGATTTCAGCAATAAACAATTGACTTCCGCTTCATTCGAAAGTATTGCCAATCTCGTAAAAGAACTTTAATTTCGCCGGAAAGGTGTGTGGCATTCATGGCGCAAGAGACAGAGATTCAAGATATTTATCCATTGTCGTATATGCAGGAAGGAATGCTGTTTCATTCACTGCTTCACCCTGATTCAAACGCCTATATTGAACAAATTTCCTTCACCATCAGCGGTGATTTGTGTCTGGATTCATTTCAGAAGAGTCTGGATCTATTGATTGAACGTTACGACATTTTCAGAACGATTTATATAAAAGAGGTGCCTGATCTGGACGGGCCGCAGCAAGTCGTTCTATCACACCGAAAAGTAGCTGTTCAGACGGAGGATATTTCTGCCTTGACGGCTGAACAACAGAATACGTTGATAAATAGCTGCAAACAAGCAGATCGGCATCAACGGTTCGACCTGCAAAAAGGCCCATTAATGCGGCTGACCCTGTATCAAACAGGAGAAAAACGACATACATGCGTCTGGACCCACCACCACATCATGATGGATGGATGGAGCTTAGGTATTGTGCTGCAAGATTTTTTCCATATGTACTACGCTCTAAGAAACGGCCGGCCTTTCCACCTTGGGAAGCCGGCGCCTTACAGCACATACATGACTTGGCTTCGCGGTCAGAGTAGAGAAAAAACAGCTGCCTTCTGGTCCGATTATTTGGAAGGGTACGGGGAGCCTGTCTCTGTCCCCGGTTCAAAAAGCAAAACAACAGAAGGCGTTTATACACCGAGTCACCTTCAATTCTCACTCAAGCCGGAAACGGTTGAAAAACTTTCCGATTTAGCAAGGCGATTGGGCGTGACGTTAAACACATTGTTTACAAGTATATGGGGCTTGCTTCTGCACCGCTACAACGCGACTGATGACGCTGTATTCGGCGCAGTTGTTTCAGGGAGGCCTTCCGCCATTGACGGGATCGAATCAATGGCCGGACTGTTCATTAACACGGTGCCTGTCCGGATTCGCTCTTCTGCGGGTATGTCATTTTCTTCACTCGCCAAACAGGTGCAAAAAGACATCCTGACTTGTGAAGATCACGGCTATTATCCTCTCTATGAGATTCAAAACGAGAGCGGCTTAAACAAAGACCTGGTCAATCATATCCTTGTATTTGAAAATTATCCCGTCCAAATGCAGAAAGAGGTTAACGGCTGGGAAGAATCGGAGGAAAACGCTCTTCATCTTGATCATTTTTCCACGTCAGAGGAAACCAATTACGACTTGAATATTGTCATTGTTCCCGGTGAGACCTTTTACATAAAATTCAGCTATAACGCCGAGGTCTATGATCAAACCGACATACTTCGGCTTCAAGGGCATGTAAAAGAAGTGATCGATTGTATACTATCAGATCCCGATCAATTGATCACAAGCATTGATCCCGTGCCACTCGCTGAAAAAAAACTGATTCATTCCTTTCACGGCAAACAGCGAACTTATCCGGATCAAACAGTTTATGAGCTGTTTGAAGAGCAGGCCGCCAAAACACCGAAACAAGAGGCGCTCAGATTCAATGAAACAAGCTGGAGCTACCGTGAATTAGATGAGCGAGCTAATCAAATCGCTCGTGCGCTAAGGAAAGAAGGCGCAGGTCCAAATCAAGTTGCAGCTGTTATGCTGCGCCGCTCAAAAGAAACTGTCGCAGCTCTTCTCGGCATCTGGAAATCGGGCAGTGCGTATATACCGCTTGATCCGGATCATCCGCCTGAGCGGCTCTCGTTTCTCTTACGCGACAGTCAAGCCAAATGGCTCGTTACGCAACAAGAACTGCTCCCTTTTATCCCTGCGGATTACAAAGGAAAGATTGTCACAATTGAAGAAACAGACGCGGAACCAAAAGCCGCTCTTTCAGCACAGTCAGACAGCGAAAATTGGGCCTACATCATTTATACATCAGGGACAACGGGGCAGCCCAAAGGGGTGCTCGTCAGCCACAGAAGCATTTCCAATACATTGCAATGGAGACGGGAAGAATACAGCATGACAGACCGAGATATCGCGCTCCATCTCTTTTCATATGTGTTTGACGGGTCAATAACAGGTCTGTTCACACCGCTTCTGTCAGGCTCCTGCGTCTTACTGACCGATGAAGATGATGCAAAAGATGTCGTGGCTATGAAACAGCTTATCGCCCAACACGGCGTCAGCCATCTGCTCTTCGTTCCTTCCTTATACCGCGTACTGCTGGAGACCTTGACAAAAACAGACGCGGAAACACTCCGGGCTGTGACATTCGCCGGGGAAGCCGTGACACCTGATTTAATCACCGTAAGCCGCGAGATTTGCAGCAACGCCGAACTGATAAACGAATACGGACCGACAGAAAACAGCGTGTCAACGACGGTGCTGCGGAATCTTCAGAAAAGCGAGCAATTGACAATCGGACGGCCGGTTGATAATACATCTGTCTATATTATGCACGGGAACCTCCTTCAGCCGATCGGTGCTGTCGGTGAATTATGCATTTCAGGAAAAGGCCTTGCTGAAGGGTACTTTCAGCAAAAGGAATTGACAGATCAAGCCTTTACCGCCCATCCCTTTCATGAAGGAGAACGGCTGTACAGGACAGGGGATAAGGCGCGCTTTTTGCCGGATGGAACGATCGAATACCTTGGACGCCTGGATCACCAAGTAAAAGTCAGAGGATTCAGAATAGAACTAGGAGAAATTGAATCCGCACTTCGCGGCATTTCCGGGGTAAAAGACGCGGCGGCACTCGTACGCACTACAGCAGATGGAGAACAGGAGCTTGCGGCTTATGTTGTGTTGCAAAAGGAAACAGAGCGCTTGGACCTGCATAGAGCCCTTGCCGGGAAATTGCCGGCCTATATGATGCCTGACAGCTTTACAATACTGCCCAAAATGCCGCTTACAACGAGCGGAAAGCTGGATCGCTCCGGTCTCCCGGAACCGGCACATTCAGGCGGGACAGACGTCATGCCGAAAGCGCCCCGCACTTTGCTGGAAACAGAGCTTATGTCGATTTGGCAAGACGTGTTGAAGCGGGAGCGGATTAGCATACATGATGATTTCTTCCAATTGGGCGGTCAATCTCTTAAAGCGGCGGCGCTTGTCTCAAAAATCTATCAGCGGCTTAATGTTCAGCTGCCGATTCGCGAAGTCTTTTCATATCCGACGATTGCCAGCATGGCTCCTGCAATAGAACGGGTCAAAAGTGAGACCCGTCCGGAGATAAAACCAGCACCGGAAAAAAATCTGTATCCTTTGTCTTTCGCGCAAAAAAGGCTCTATGCCCTGCATCAGCTGGCAAAAGACAGTACAAGCTACAACATGCCCGCTTGCTTGGAACTCTGCGGAACACTGAACCGAAAGCGATTGAAAGAAACTTTTGCAACATTAATCGACAGACATGAGGCGCTGCGCACTTCGTTTGTTTTACAGGACGGGGAGCCGATGCAAAAAGTCGCATCATCTGCCGAAGTGAAATGGACAGAGTTGCACATTCAATTCGAGAAATCGCTCAATGAAGTGTTGGAATCGTTCGTTCAGCCGTTTGATCTTGAAAGAGCTCCGCTGATCAGAGTCTGCTTAGCCGCGTTGAACAAA
Source organism: Bacillus paralicheniformis (assembly GCF_001042485.2). Classification (GTDB taxonomy): domain Bacteria; phylum Bacillota; class Bacilli; order Bacillales; family Bacillaceae; genus Bacillus; species Bacillus paralicheniformis. Next base: position 5,678 of record NZ_LBMN02000026.1, on the reverse strand, counting down.
GACCGGCATTTCTTCCTGCTTGATATGCATCATCTCATTGCTGACGGAATGTCAATGAGCACGTTTATTCGTGAATTCACGGCCATTTACAGCGGGAAAGAGCTGCCTCCATTGACACTGCAATATAAAGATTTCGCTGTATGGCAAAATGAACAGTTTTCAGTCGGGGCATTCGGCAGCCAAAAACAGTACTGGCTGGAAGTGCTGAAGGGGACGTTGCCGGTGCTGGACTTGCCGCTTGATCAAAAACGGCCGCTTCTCCCCGATTTTAGCGGAGACACTTTGACCACGCATATTGACAGGGAAACAGGGGCAAAGCTGCGCCAGTTAATGGATGAGACAGGTTCAACGTTATATATGGTGTTGCTGGCTGGCTTCTCAGTCTTTCTTTCTAAAATGAGCGGCCAAGAGGATATTGTCATCGGTTCGCCTGCACATGGCCGAGAACGCGCAGAACTTGATGGCGTGATCGGGATGTTCGTGAATACAATGGCGATGCGAAGCAAGCCTGAAGGGAATAAAACAGTCCGTACATATTTGAAAGAGATCAAAACACTGACACTTGAGGCTGTTGACAACCAATATTATCCGTTTGAGGAGCTCGTCCAACACCTTGACGCCCCACGAGAAGTGAACCGCAACCCGCTTTTTGACGCTATGCTGGTGCTTGAAAACAGCGATGATTTCAAGATGGAATTACCGGAACTGACGCTTTTATCACATAAACTGCCGCATCACTCGTCAAAGTTTGATTTGACTTTGCATGCCGAAGAACAAGATGACGGTACGATCAGCTGTCATTTTGAGTACAGTACCGCCTTATTTGAAAAGGCAACGGTCGCGCGCTGGTCTGATCATTTTAAAGCGCTAATCGGCAGCATGTCGGCCAATCACGACATGAAACTGTCCGACATGCAAATGCTGACTCCGAAAGAACAAAACATGCTGATCAATGCTGCAGGAGAAACGGCTGAATACCCGAGACAAGAGAACATCGCGAGTCTATTTGAAAAACAAGCAATGGCCGCTCCGGATCAAATAGCCGCCGTGATCGATGATCGGCAGCTGTCTTACCGGGAACTTGATGAAAAGGCTGAACGGACAGCTGCTGTGTTGAATGAACATGGTGTCGGTTCAGGGCAAGTGGTCGGTTTAATGACAGACCGTTCACTCGATATGCTTGTTGGGATTCTCGGCATCTTAAAAGCGGGAGGCGCCTATTTGCCGATCGACCCTGATTATCCAGCTGAACGGATCCGCTTTATGCTGAATGACAGCGGGGCCAAACTGCTGCTTACTCAATCCGGACAACAATGGGAAGAACCTATAGACATACCTGTTTTATATATTGACGAGGCAGAAAAAGCCGCAGCGAAATGGCGGCGCCAGCCGATATCAGCCGAACAGCCGGCATATGTGATCTACACATCAGGAACAACAGGAAAGCCGAAAGGTGTAGTGATTGAACACCGCAATGTGGTCAGCCTGATCAAACATGACGAGCTGCCTTTTTCATTCGGATCCCGGGACGTCTGGACGCTGTTCCATTCCTATTGTTTCGACTTCTCGGTTTGGGAAATATTCGGCGCTCTTTTACACGGCGGAAAAATTGTCATTGTCCCGAAAGAAACCGCCCGCGATCCCCGTGTCTACCGGCGGCTTTTACAAAAAGAAGGCGTGACTGTGCTAAACCAGACGCCTACAGCTTTTCACGGGCTTATCGATGAAGAATTAAGGCATTCGGACCGCTTACAGCTCCGCTATGTCATCTTCGGCGGAGAAGCCCTGCAGCCCGGGATGCTGATGAACTGGATTGAGAAGTATCCAGAAACGGATCTCATCAATATGTACGGCATTACCGAAATAACGGTGCACGCCACGTATAAAAAGCTGACTCGAACCGATATGAAACACAATAAAAGCAATATCGGAAAACCTCTGGCAACCCTACAAGCCTATGTCGCGGACGCCTATATGAACCTGCAGCCTGTCGGTGTGCCGGGAGAACTGTATATCGCAGGCGCCGGAGTCGCAAGAGGCTATATCAACAGAGAAGAGCTGACCGCTTCCCGATTCATCACAAATCCATATGTCGAAGGTCAGCGCCTGTATCGTACGGGAGACATCGTCAAAAGGATGCCAAACGGCGAGCTGGAATATGTCGGCAGAAAAGATGCGCAAGTGAAGATCAGAGGATACCGGATTGAGTTGGGAGAAATCAGAAGCGCCCTTCAAGAACTGCCTCCAATCAAGGAAGCAGCAGTCATAACAAGAAATGACAAAGACGGACAGCAATCGATCTATGGATATGCGGTAACGGCGCAGAGCCTAAATGAAGCAGAGATTCGTACATCTCTCAGAACGCTCCTCCCGGAATACATGATACCCGCGCGGATCATACAGGTTGACGAACTGCCGCTGACAGCTAACGGCAAGCTCGACGAAAATGCGCTGCCAGAACCGGCGGCCAATCAGGGCGCAGGTGAAGATATAAGCCCAAGAAACGATATTGAACAGATGATGGCTGAGATTTGGGAAGAGCTCTTAGGAATGGAGGGGCTCGGTGTGAACGCCCATTTCTTTCACCTTGGCGGAGATTCTATTAAAGCGCTGCAAGTATGCGCAAGGCTAAAGCAGCGAGGCTATGAAACAACGGTTCGCGAGCTGTTTAAACATCAGACGCTTGGCGAGCTGTCAAAGCGGGTAACGAAACTCCGGCGCGAGATTGATCAAGCGCCCGTCAACGGCGAAGTGCCGCTGACGCCTGTACAGCACTGGTTTTTCTCACAATCTTTGTCACACGATCACTTTCATCAATCTGTCATGCTGCACAGTTCCGCGCGATTTGATGAAACAGCTCTGCAAAAAACGCTCGCCCATATCGTGGTCCATCATGACGCATTGCGGATGGTATGCGGATATCAAGACGGAGTTTTAACACAGTACAACAGAGCCGAAGAGCTTGCCAAAGAGGAGCTGTTTTCGTTTGAACTGCTTGATGTAAGAGAAGCAGGATCATTAGCTCAAGAGCATGTGATGATTGAAAGGGCCGCGGAACATATTCAGAAATCGATTCAGCTTCAGACAGGGCCGCTTGTTGCAGCCGGCGTTTTTCGCGGATCGGACGGCGATCATTTGCTGCTTGTGATTCATCACCTTGTCATCGACGGAGTATCATGGCGCATCCTCTTCGAAGATTTAACCGCCGGATACAAACAGGCCCTGGCGGGAAAAGAAATCGTGCTTCCGGAAAAGACAGATTCCTATCAAACCTATGCCAAGCGGCTGACTGATTACGCAACAAGCCGACGGCTATTACGGGAAATAGATTACTGGACTGAAAGGGAAAAAACAAGAGTTGAACCGCTTCCGAAAGATGCCGAAACCATTACGAATCTGCTGCAAGATACAGACACCATAGACATTCGGCTGACAAAACAAGAAACAGAGCGTCTGTTAACGGCTGTAAACAAGCCGTATACGACAGATACAAATGACATATTACTCGCCGCGTTAGGCCTTGCGCTTCACAAATGGACCGGCAATGATCGATTCAAAATCAGCTTGGAAGGCCATGGAAGAGAAGCGCATTTGGAGGATATCGATATCAGCCGGACGGTCGGCTGGTTTACCTCGATTTATCCTGTTTTACTCGATGCAAGCCTTCCGGAGTCCGCAGATGATCATGAGCGTTTCGGCTACCACATCAAGCGGACAAAAGACATGCTGCGCCGTATTCCGTATAAGGGCGTTGGCTACGGGGTGCTGAAATACATCGGCGGCATGTGGGAACCTGAAGATTTCCAGCGTCCCGACATCAGCTTTAACTATTTGGGACAGTTTGACGAAGATATCAAGTCGAGCGGATTTCGCGTTTCTCCCGTCAAAGCGGGGCATGAGATCAGTCCGGATTGGGAGCGGCCTCATCTTCTCGATATCAGCGGCGCCGTATCTTCAGAATGTCTCGTCATGCACTTTGTCTACAACCGGCTTCAATATGAGAAAGAAACAGTACAAGCTCTAGCAGACCATGTTCAATTTTTTCTCAAAACGATCATCAAGCATTGCACAGAGAAAGAAAACCATGAAAAAAGTGCAACAGACTTCACTGATGAAGATTTAACTTTGGAGGAACTAAGCGACATTATGGGAGCTGTCAATAAATTATAGAAAAGGAGAGTCGCTGATGGTGCAGCAACCGGAAATACAAGATATCTATCCTTTATCTTTTATGCAGGAGGGCATGCTGTTTCACTCGCTGTTGGATCAGGAATCTAGAGCCTACTTTGAACAGGCATCATTTACGATAAACGGCTCGCTTGATACAGAACGGTTTCAAAAAAGTTTAGACGCGCTGATTGAACGCTATGATATTTTCCGCACTGCGTTTATACACAAAAATGTGGCAAAGCCGCGCCAAGTCGTGTTAAAAGAGCGGCAAAGCCGCCTTCAATTTGTTGATATTTCTCATCTGGACGAGGCGGCTAAAGAAACATTTGTCGATCAATTCGAACATGACGACAAGAAAAAAGGATTTGATCTGCAAACAGACCCTCTTATGAGAGTATCTATCTTAAAAAGGGCACACGAACAATATCATTGTATTTGGAGCCATCATCACATTTTAATGGATGGCTGGTGCTTTGGTATTGTGATGAAGGAATTTCTTGCGATTTACAAGGCTTTAGGAAAAGGGCAGCTTCCTGATTTTGAACCGGTTCAGCCGTTCAGCAAGTATATTAAATGGCTGATGCGACAGGATCGAAAAGAAGCTGAAGCTTTTTGGAAAACAAGGCTTGTCGATGTCAAACAAACCGCATCACTGCCCAAAACATCATCATCCTCAAAAGGAAAGCTTGAGCAGATGGCATTTACCCTATCTAAAGAACAGACTGAAGGGCTGCGAAAATTGGCCTTGCAAGCAGGCGCGACGCTGAATACGGTTTTTCAGGCATTATGGGGAATCATTCTGCAAAAGATCAACCGCTGTGATGACACAGTCTTCGGCTCCGTTATTTCCGGGAGGCCGTCTGATCTTGAGGACGTAGAAAAAATGGTCGGGCTTTTCATTAACACCATTCCCGTCCGGGTCAAAAGCGGGCCGGAGTCCTTTTTGACATTGGTCAGCCACTTGCAGCAGGAGTCACTGAAAGCGGAAGCGTACAGTTATTATCCTTTATATGATATTCAGGCGCAAAGCACGCTGAAACATGAGCTGTTTGACCATATTGTCGTATTTGAAAACATACCGGCCCAGCGCGAAATTGAAAGTCTGAATCAAGCTGATGCATTCGATTTCACAGTCGATGATTTCGATATGGAGGAAGTTACCAACTATGGATGCAGCATTAAAATCATTCCGGGAAGCTCGCTTTATATTCGCATAAATTTTGATATCGGACTGTATGATCCAGCCATGATGAAAAAAATCGAACTGTATTTACGCCATATCATAGGCTCTGTCATCGCTGATCCCAATCAACAAATCGCACAAATTGCATTGCTTGGCGAAGAGACTGCCAAAAAGATGCTGTACGAATTCAATCAAACAGAGCCCGCTGCACCTTTGGCGCCGACGCTGCATGGTTTTTTCACCCGCCGTGCAGCTCTGTCGCCGAACATGCCGGCGCTTCGTTTTTCCGGCGGTACCTTAACATATCGAGAGCTTGATCAGTATA
>NZ_LBMN02000025.1 GCF_001042485.2 Bacillus paralicheniformis | reverse complement strand
AACCTAAATGTTTGTGAATCGTCTGACCGTTATCTAGTTTTGAGAGAACACCTCTCATACATAGTTTGGTGGCGATAGCGAAGAGGTCACACCCGTTCCCATGCCGAACACGGAAGTTAAGCTCTTCAGCGCCGATGGTAGTTGGGGGCTTCCCCCTGTGAGAGTAGGACGCCGCCAAGCGATTAAAAAGACCAGCTTATATAAGCTGGTCTTTTTTGTTGTTTTCCTTTTTTTGAAGAAGCAGTTCAGCGATATAATAGGGGAACTTTGACTCGACTATATGTAAAAACTGCTGGATGATGACATAATCATCGCTAGCACTTTGAAGAAGAAGGTCATACCACCATTCAGTTTCATACCTGGCAATCATGCTTAAATTGTACGCAACCAAGTAATGCGCCAATATTTCCGGGAGCTTTAAAAAATGATCTCGTTCAGCCGGGAAATAGTATCCGTCTTGCTCCAAATCATAAAGCAATGTGGTCGAAGTGCTGGGACGGCATTCTTTATGAGCTGCAGAAAAAACCATTCCCTCTTTTTCCTCACGGCAGAAAGACCAGTTTAAATGGTATTCGATATGTTCGATGAAACGCTTTGATGACATATTGTAAGCATTGGGTGTCTCGCCAGGCAGCTTAATTATCCGGTCTTCGACGGCTGCTTTTACAATCGGATTTGGTTTTCTTTGAAATGCCAGCACTTTATTGATCTCCGGAATTTTCGCCAAAAGCTGTTTCATATTGAATCGTTCATCTTCCAATCCGGATAATTGGAAAAGGGATCTGATCACGTGCATACATAGGCCGTTCCTTTGGATTTTCACTTCATCTTCATAAAAGCGGTAATTTTGTTTTTTTCGTTTTCTTGTGGTCACGCCATGAGCAAGCACTGAAGTATGGCTGGGATAGGAAGGATCTGTCGTTAACAGGCAGGCTTTCAATAGCTGTGCCATGCCGTAAAATAATAAAATGGGTTTTATTTCTAACGTAGCGATTTTGGCTTGCTTGTAAAAAGATTCTGCATGCTTAAGAAAAAAAATAAACCGCTCTCCGTTTTTATAAGAGTTTTTTTTGGCATCTTCCATTCCTTGATTTTTATATACCATTTCAAGAAAATGCTGGGCTGTTTCGACCGAATAAAACAGCTTTAAATCCTTCCATCCTTTATCTTGCATGTACTCCACTTCCCTTATGATTATTTTCTAAAAATTACAACTGTTTCCCGCTTTCTTGACAGTGGGTATTCAAGTTGATAATCTACATATAATATTTTGCCGAAAAGAGGGGGATTTACTAATGTGGGAAAGCAAATTTTCGAAAGAAGGCTTAACATTTGATGATGTATTGCTCGTTCCGGCTAAATCGGAGGTACTTCCGCGCGACGTGGATTTATCCGTTGAGCTTACACCGTCCCTTAAGCTAAATGTTCCAATTATTAGTGCAGGCATGGATACAGTGACAGAAGCTCAAATGGCCATCGCGATGGCACGGCAGGGCGGATTGGGCATTATCCACAAAAACATGTCGATTGAACAGCAGGCTGAGCAGGTTGACAAAGTCAAACGTTCAGAGCGGGGCGTCATTACAAATCCGTTTTTCCTGACGCCAGAGCACCAAGTTTTTGATGCAGAGCATTTGATGGGCAAATACAGAATTTCCGGTGTTCCGATTGTTGACAATGAAGAGGATCAGAAGCTGGTTGGAATTATCACAAACCGTGATCTGCGATTTATTTCTGATTACTCCATGAAAATCAGCGATGTTATGACAAAAGAAGAGCTTGTTACGGCTCCTGTTGGTACAACCCTGGATGAAGCGGAAAAAATTCTTCAAAAATACAAGATCGAAAAACTCCCTCTTTTAGATGATCAAGGTGTTTTAAAAGGGCTTATTACGATTAAAGACATTGAAAAAGTAATCGAATTCCCGAATTCAGCGAAAGATGTTCACGGCCGCCTATTGGTTGGAGCAGCGGTTGGTGTAACAGGCGACACAATGACACGCGTCAGAAAGCTTGTGGAAGCCAATGTCGATGTGATCGTCGTTGATACCGCGCACGGCCATTCACAAGGTGTCTTGGATACCGTTAAGAAAATCCGCGACACTTATCCTGAATTAAATATCATTGCCGGCAACGTCGCAACTGCCGAAGGAACAAAAGCGCTTATCGAAGCCGGAGCAAATGTAGTTAAAGTCGGTATCGGACCGGGTTCTATTTGTACAACCCGCGTAGTGGCCGGTGTCGGTGTTCCGCAAGTGACAGCGATTTACGATTGTGCGACTGAAGCAAGAAAACACGGTGCGGCGATTATTGCAGACGGCGGCATCAAGTTTTCCGGAGATATCGTCAAAGCCTTGGCTGCCGGCGGACATGCCGTCATGCTTGGAAGCCTTCTTGCCGGAACATCCGAAAGCCCAGGCGAGACTGAAATCTACCAAGGCAGACGCTTTAAAGTTTATCGCGGTATGGGTTCAGTGGCGGCAATGGAAAAAGGAAGCAAAGACCGCTACTTCCAAGAGGAAAACAAAAAATTCGTTCCGGAAGGCATTGAGGGCCGTACGCCTTATAAAGGTCCGGTTGCTGACACAGTTTATCAGCTTGTCGGCGGTTTGAAATCCGGCATGGGGTACTGTGGAACAAAAGATTTGCACGCACTGAGGGAAGATGCGCAGTTCATCCGCATGACAGGCGCAGGCCTGCGGGAAAGCCATCCTCACGATGTACAAATTACCAAAGAATCGCCTAACTATACCATTTCCTAATCAAATATGACAAAAATTAAACCGTAGACAGAGTAATACTCTGTCTATTTTTTTTTGCTTCCTTATGATAAAATTTATAATGTTGTGTTTGAAAAATGTCTTAAAAGGCTTTGATATAGATTATTAGTCTGATGAAAAGCGGAGGTATCACGATTTGAAAAGCAAGAGAATAAAGCAGCTGATCATGTTGATCGTTGCTTTTGCCGTGACTGTAGGTGCATTTTCTCCTATGTCGACAGCAAAAGCCGCAAATGATCCAATTAATGTAGACGCGAAAGCAGCAATCTTGGTGGAAGCTTCATCGGGGAAAATTTTGTACAGCAAAAATGCCGATCAGCGTCTTCCTGTTGCCAGCATGGCCAAAATGATGACGGAGTATCTTCTGTTGGAAGCGATTCACGAAGGCAAAGTGAAATGGGATCAGAAGTACACGCCTGACGATTATGTATACGAGATTTCCCAAGATCGTTCATTATCGAATGTTCCTCTTCGTAAAGACGGATCATACACTGTAAAAGAGCTTTATCAGGCGACTGCAATTTACTCTGCAAACGCGGCGGCTATTGCACTTTCTGAAATCGTTGCCGGTTCTGAATCAAAGTTCGTAGAGTTAATGAATAAAAAAGCCAAAGAGCTTGGAATGAAAGATTTCAAATTTGTGAATGCTACAGGTTTGGAAAACAAGGATCTTCACGGCAAACATCCGAGCGGAACAAATGCCAATGAAGAAAATGAAGTATCTGCGAGAGACATGGCGCTCCTTGCCGATCATTTAGTAAGCGATTATCCTGAAATCCTCGATACGGCGAGCATTGCCAAAACGAAGTTCAGAAAAGGCACAGACGATGAAATGGACATGCCGAACTGGAACTTTATGCTGAAAGGCCTAGTTCAGGAATATAAAGGTGTGGACGGGCTGAAAACCGGCTCAACGGACTCTGCCGGATCATGCTTTACGGCTACTGCCGAAAGAAACGGCATGAGAGTGATTTCCGTCGTTATGAATGCGAAAGGCGACCTTCATACGGGACGATTTAAAGAAACGAAAAAAATGCTTGATTATGCATTTGATAACTTCACGATGAAAGAGTTTTACGCAAAAGGCGCACAAGTGAAAGGCAACGAAACGGTCACAGTCGACAAAGGGAAAGAAACTGAAGTCGGCGTCGTAACGGAAAAAGCCTTTTCAATGCCTGTGAAGAACGGTGAAGAAAAGAATTACAAGGCGAAAGTGACGCTGAACAAAGACGAGCTGACCGCACCTGTTAAAAAAGGTGAAAAAGTCGGTACCTTGACGGCCTCCTATAAGGGAGAAGAAAAGGACTACGGATTTCTCGGCAGCGATGTATCAGGTGTAAACCTCGTGACAAAAGAAGAAGATGAGAAAGCAAACTGGTTTATTTTAACGATGAGAAGCATCGGCGGCTTTTTTGCCGGTATTTGGAACAGCATTGTTGAAATGGTAACCGGCTGGTTTTAATCAATAAAGGGCTCTATCTGATAGGGCTCTTTATTGTCATATTCAGATAGAATTACCATTTACAATCCTAACAATTTGTTATTAAAATAGAAATAATCTTCGTGTTTTTCATATGATTTTGTGGAATTATAGGATACAATAGGATTAAATCTGACAATTCAATCTTTGATTAGGGGGATCCTTGAAATGGCTCAAACAGGTACTGATCGCGTAAAACGCGGTATGGCAGAAATGCAGAAAGGCGGCGTCATTATGGACGTTGTCAATGCCGAACAAGCAAAAATCGCAGAAGAAGCAGGAGCCGTCGCAGTCATGGCGCTGGAGCGCGTTCCGGCTGATATCCGTGCGGCAGGTGGAGTTGCCCGCATGGCAGATCCGACAATTGTCGAAGAAGTGATGAACGCTGTTTCAATCCCGGTTATGGCGAAAGCCCGCATCGGGCATATCGTTGAAGCGCGTGTTCTTGAAGCGCTCGGCGTTGACTATATTGATGAAAGTGAAGTTTTGACTCCTGCGGATGAAGAATTTCATTTAAATAAAAACGAATTTACCGTTCCATTTGTATGCGGATGCCGCGACCTCGGAGAAGCGACGCGCCGGATCGCAGAAGGAGCTTCAATGCTTCGTACGAAAGGCGAACCTGGTACGGGCAATATTGTGGAAGCTGTCCGCCATATGAGAAAGGTGAATGCTCAAGTGCGCAAAGTAGTCGGCATGAGCGATGACGAACTGATGACAGAAGCGAAAAACCTCGGCGCTCCGTATGAGCTGTTGAAGGAAATTAAAGCCGAAGGACGCCTTCCTGTTGTAAACTTTGCTGCCGGCGGTGTGGCAACACCTGCTGATGCTGCTTTAATGATGCAGCTTGGCGCTGACGGCGTATTCGTAGGGTCCGGTATTTTTAAATCCGACAACCCTGCTAAATTCGCGAAAGCAATCGTTGAAGCGACGACGCATTACACGGATTACAAACTGATTGCCGAGCTATCAAAAGAGCTTGGAACTGCGATGAAAGGGATTGAAATCTCAAATCTGCTGCCAGAACAGCGTATGCAAGAGCGCGGCTGGTAAACACGAAGGAGACGGATTGACATGCTGACAATTGGTGTACTTGGACTTCAGGGAGCAGTAAGAGAACATATTCGCTCAATTGAAGCATGCGGAGCAGCCGGAAAAATCATTAAGTGGCCGGAAGAGTTAAAGGAAATCGACGGTTTGATTTTGCCGGGAGGGGAAAGCACGACGATGAGGCGCCTCATCGATACGTATCAGTTTATGAAGCCCCTTCAGGAGTTTGCCGCATCCGGAAAGCCGGTATTTGGAACTTGTGCTGGGCTGATTATCCTGGCGAAGAATATCGCCGGAGCGAATGATGCCCATCTTGGTGTTCTGGATGTAACCGTCGAACGGAATTCCTTTGGAAGACAAGTGGACAGCTTTGAAGCGGATTTAACCGTTAAAGGACTTGACGAACCGTTTACAGGCGTATTTATCCGCGCTCCGCACATTTTGGAAGCGGGCGCAGATGTGGAAGTGCTTTCGGAGCACAACGGTAGAATCGTCGCTGCCAAACAAGGAAATCTGCTCGGCTGTTCTTTCCACCCTGAGCTGACGGATGACCATAGAATGACGAAATTATTTGTCGAGATGGCCGAAAAGCATAAACAGGAAGCCGTCGTATAAAACGGTTGAAAGCTGTTAAAACTTGTAGTACATTTATAAGACAATATAGATCGAAAAGCGTTGATAGGAAGCAGTAGGAAGCCTCTCTTTCCAAGAGAGCCGATGGTTGGTGCGAATCGGCGAAAGATGCTGTCCGAATCCATCCTTGAGCGAAATGCTGAACAGTCAAAGTAGGCATTTACGGGAGAACCGTTATCAAAATGAAGCGGAAAACAGGAGGAAGACGCCTGTTTTCAATCAGGGTGGCAACGCGAGAGCTCTCGTCCCTTATATTTAGGGGACAAGGGCTCTTTTTTTCGGTCAAATCAGTATAAAAGGAGCGAGGCAGATGCTTGATATCAAACTGCTGCGGGCAAATTTGGAAGAAATCAAACAAAAGCTTGCCCACAGGGGAGAAGATTTATCAGATTTTGATCAATTTGAGGAATTGGATACAAAGAGAAGAGAATTGATCGTCAAAGTGGAAGAGCTGAAAGGAAAGCGCAATGAGGTATCTCAGCAGGTGGCCGCTTTAAAGCGCGAGAAAAAAGATGCTGACCACCTCATTAAAGAAATGCGCGAAGTCGGTGAAGACATTAAAAAGCTTGATGAAGAGCTGAGAATGGTCGAATCTTCACTTGATAAAATCATGCTGTCTATCCCGAATATCCCCCATGAGTCTGTTCCGGTCGGTGAGACTGAAGACGACAACGTGGAAGTTCGCAAATGGGGTGAACTCCCCGGATTTTCATTTGAGCCGAAGCCTCATTGGGATATTGCCGATCAATTGGATATTCTTGATTTTGAGCGGGCAGGCAAGGTTACGGGAAGCCGTTTCGTTTTCTATAAAGGGCTAGGCGCCAGACTTGAACGGGCATTGTATAACTTTATGCTTGATCTTCACGTAGACGAGTACGGCTATACGGAAGTCATCCCGCCGTACATGGTGAACCGCGCAAGCATGACAGGCACCGGACAGCTGCCGAAATTTGAGGAAGATGCCTTTAAAATCAGGGAAGAAGATTATTTCTTAATTCCGACGGCAGAAGTGCCAATTACGAACCTGCATCGCGATGAAATTTTGTCAGCTGCCGAGTTGCCGATCAATTATGCGGCGTTCAGTGCGTGCTTCCGTTCAGAAGCAGGCTCAGCTGGCCGTGATACGCGCGGTTTGATTCGCCAGCACCAATTTAACAAGGTTGAACTGGTGAAATTCGTGAAGCCTGAGGATTCATATGAAGAGCTTGAAAAGCTGACAAATCAAGCGGAGAAAGTTCTTCAGCTGCTTGAGCTTCCTTATCGTGTGATGAGCATGTGTACGGGCGATCTAGGATTTACCGCTGCGAAAAAATACGATATCGAAGTATGGATTCCAAGCCAAAACACATATCGTGAAATTTCATCTTGCAGTAACTTCGAAGCTTTCCAGGCCAGACGGGCGAATATCAGATTCAGAAGGGAAGCAAAAGGAAAGCCTGAGCATGTCCATACCTTAAACGGCTCCGGCTTGGCTGTCGGCAGAACGGTTGCCGCATTATTGGAAAATTACCAGCAGGAGGACGGGAGCGTCATCATTCCTAAAGCGCTTCGTCCATACATGGGGAACAGAGATGTTATTCAACCATAAAAAGTGCGCGCCAAGAGGCGCGCTTTTTTTTATGCGAGAGACCAGACGGCGGCTACATTTCGGGCACAGCGCGTAAGATTTGAACTTCCATCGGCAAGGGCGTTTTCCAAGGAGCTGATCCCTGGCACAATCGAAAAGAGAGCGGAAATGCCGATATCATAAACAAGCTCGCAGCCTTCACCGAGCGATCCGGCAAATGCAATAACAGGAATATTCTCGCTGCGGGCGCGTTTTGCGACGCCGGCCGGCGTTTTTCCGCTGACTGTTTGGCCGTCTATTTTTCCCTCGCCCGTAATGACAAGATCGGCTCCTTTAATACGTTCGGAAAAAGACAAAGTATCTAAAACAATGTCAACTCCGCTTTTTAATTCCGCTTTTAAAAAGGCACAGAGGCCTGCTCCTAATCCTCCGGCCGCTCCTGCTCCCGGAATTGAATCGATTTCGCACCCCAGCTCTGCTTTGACTGCAGCAGCATAATGTTTTAAGTTTTGATCCAAAAGAGCAGTCATTTCACTGTTCGCCCCTTTTTGCGGCCCAAATACGGCGGAGGATCCGCGAGGTCCCGTAAGAGGATTATCGACATCACAGGCGGCTTCAAAGTGGATATGCTTTAACTGAGGATTGAGGCCGCTCACATCGATCTTGGCAATCTCAGCTAATGCACCGCCCCCATTTTCAATCTCTTCTCCATTGCGGTTTAGAAACTTCACACCCAGTGCTGCAGCCATTCCCGCTCCGCCGTCATTTGTCGCACTTCCGCCGAGTCCGATGATGATGTTGGACACCCCTTTTTCCGCAGCATTGAGAATCAGTTCTCCGGTTCCTCTCGTTGTCGTTAACAGGGGATTCCGCTGTTCAGGGGACACGAGGTGAAGGCCTGACGCTTCAGCCATTTCGATGACAGCTGTTTTTCCGTCGCCAAGCAGGCCGTAAGCCGCCTTTACCGGCTTCCCGAGAGGGCCTGTGACCGTTTGCTGTACGATATCTCCTCCGGTGGCGTCAATCAGAGCTTGAACGGTTCCTTCGCCTCCATCAGCAACCGGAATGTTGACGTATTCGGCGTCAGGCAAAACCGCTTTAAAGCCTTTTTCAATGCTTTTAGCAGCTTCAAGCGATGTCATGCTTTCTTTAAATGAATCAGGTGCGATTACGATTTTCATGGTACCTGCTCCTTTTTAAATAAAGAATTGAAAAATTCCAAAAATCAAAGTTGAGATAATGGTTAGGATTAAGCCGATGACTGACTCATATGGAATCAGCTTTAACCGTTCTTTCATGGCCATGAAGACGCTGCCTCCCGTCGTATGAAAAAAGCTTCCATGAGGCAGGTGATCGAGCACCGTTGCTCCGGCGTGAATCATTGCCGCACCTGCGAGGCCGGCGACGCCAAGATCAAGCAATGTCGGGCCGAATACGCTGCTGGCGACAGCTGTGCCGGCGGTTGTTGAGGCGGTTGCCATCGACATCAGCATGCCGGAAATGGGAGCTAAGAGAAACGACGGCAGACCCAAGCCGACAAGGGTGTCGGTAATGAAAGAATTGAGTTGGGAGTTGGCGATGATTCCCGCAAGCGTTCCAGTCCCGATCAGCATCACGGCAACACCTGACATCTTCGACAATCCTGAAGCGGCAAAATCCTTCAGTTTGCCCGCTTGTCCCGATGCAATCGCAGTGACGAGGCCTCCCGCCGGCAAAGCGATAATTGGATCAATCGTAATACCTGCCACGGGCCTTAAGGCGAGCAACAGGATGGAGACCATCGGACCGCTGATCGCCGCCCAAAATGCCGGCAGTTGTTGAGCCGTTTGGGTTTCAATCTCATTTGCAGCTACTCCTGTTCCTTTATTTGAAAGGCGTTTTGCTAGTAAATAAGTGGCGCCCAGTCCAAATATAGCGGGGATGATCCCGGCGGCCATCACGGATGTCAAAGGGATGTGAAAGGCATCTGAAGCAGCAATGGCATTAGGGTTTGGCGACATAATATTGCCCGCTTTTCCTCCGCCGATCATCGCCAACAGAATGGCCGCTTTGCTGATAAAGGTCCGCCTTGCAATCGCAAGGGCGATCGGTGCGACTGTGATGACGGCGACATCGACGAATACACCGACCGTTGTTAAGATGGCTGTCGCCAATGTTAAAGCAAGCAGCGCTCTTTTTTCTCCAATTTTATTGACAATGGTTTCTGCAATCACCGCTGCGGAGCCGGATTGAATCAGAACGCCGGCGAGCACCCCTGCTGCCAAGATGCGGAGTACAGCAGGAATCATGTTTTTAGCACCCGCTATCATCAAATCCGTCGTCTCTATTAAATCTGCGCCGCCGATTAAGCCTCCGGCCAATGCGCCGATCATCATGCCGTAAGCCGGCGGGACTTTTTTCAGAATGAGAAAGATTGATATGGCTAATGCGCATAAGGCGCCTATTGCATTGATTTGAATATCCATCTGCATACCCTCCCTTACGTCCCATTGTAAACGCTTTCTGTACAAGGGAGAATTGGTCAGGTATACGGATTTCGTTCCTTTATCCTATATTAAAATTGTTCATTTGCACAAAATGGTGAAAAAAGCGTAATGGCTGTATACAGTTTGAATAGGTCGTCAAATCGTTTTGGATTGCATCCTGTCGCTATTTCAACCTTTCTCAGCCGGTAGTTTAATGTATTGCGGTGAATAAAGAGTCTTGATGAAGTTTCCCCGATTTCGCCATTTTCTTCTATATAGCAGAGGAGGGTATGGATTAATTCGCCCTTTTGATCTGCTTGGGAAAGGCGGTCCCAGATGTTTTGAAAATGAATCTCCTGATCCGGACGCTCTATTTTTGATAACAGAACGGGGATCGCAAACTCTCGATAATCGTATAAACTAGAGCTGTTTTTAGCAATCTTGAGCGTTTGTTTTGCACTTTGATAGGAGAATGGCAGCTGCTCAAGCTGATCCGCCTGCTCGCCAAGCGCGCCTCTGACCGTTTTCCATTGGCTGAGCCAGCCGTTCCAAGATGAAAAGAGATCAGCCCTGCTTTTAGCGGGAGCGCCTGCCAGAATAACTGTGATCTCTTTTAAAGAAATATTGGCGTACAAATCTTTCGCGGTTAAATGTTTTTCAAGTTTTTTAATAAATGCCGGCTTCATATCAGCGGATGGCAGCTCAAACACAAGACAAGTACGCTGGCCTTCTAGCGGTATATTCAATCGCTCCGCACGTTCAAGGAAGTCAAGGGATGCTAGGTCGGCCCCCTGAATCATTTGGATGACCGTTTCTTCCCGGAGCCTTTGATCCCATGTCAGCTGTTTTGTTAAAAATGCCTGTTCGACAGTCAGCTCTGCCGCCATTTTAACAAGTTCTCCATAACGGCTGACTTCAGAAGGCGGCCCCGTGATTCCAATAACGCCGATTATTTCATCATGAAATACGATGGGAAGGTTTACGCCGGGCTTTGTGCCCGTTAAAGCCGAGCATTCTTCAGGCGTGATGCTGATAACCTTTTCAGCTGCAAGTGCATCCTTCGCTCCAGCGTGTTCATCACCGATTCTCGAGCGGTCTCCTGAAGCGATGATAACCCCGTTTTCATCCATCATATTAATGTTGTGCCGAATAATCGACATGGTCCTGTCGACAATTTCCTCCGCCAATTCTTTTGATAGATAATTCATTTCATCATGCTCCTGCCTAAGATCTTGTTTTAAATGGTGATTGTTCCGTCGATCCAGCCTTTTATGAAAGGTTTTAAAGAAGATGCGACCCATATTTGGCTGTCGTCTATATGATTCCAAACATAAATATCATTTTTCCGTATAGAGCCGTTTAAAATCGAATAAGCAAATAAATCGCCATTGCCCGCACCTGCTATAAATAACAGACAATCGAACGGCTTAAAAAAGTCGGTGCTTCTCATGTCTAGATTCTCTTCTATCATTCTGTATGCAGGCCAAATGAGATGATCCCCGAATGTATCATTAATGCCGTCTGTCGTTTTTAAAAGGCTGACCAGTTCATCTGGAAAAGAGACGCCGAGGAGTTCTTCTGCTTTCTGAAGCTCCTCTGTTTCAATAGGTCTGTTCAGCGTGTAATCTTGAGGTAAACGTTCTATAAAATGTTTCCACAATGCTATCACCCTTTGCGTTTATCATTATTTTTGCATATAATGAGAAGCGTGAACAATAAAATAAATTTTTTATGAAAAAATCTCTTGACTTAAAAAGATAGGACATGTTATATTAATTCTTGTCGATACGGAGGAATACCCAAGTCTGGCTGAAGGGATCGGTCTTGAAAACCGACAGGGGTGTCAAAGCCCGCGGGGGTTCGAATCCCTCTTCCTCCGCCATTATTGATTTGCATTTTAGTGATTGACTAAGCATAAATTGGAGATTGTGTTGCCGCTGCCTGGATAGGGCAGCGGTTTTTTTATATGCACAAGCAAAAAAAGAGCGGCTCTTCATGGGAATCCGCTCTTTTTGCTTGTTTATCTTTGAATAGCTTCACTGATTTTTTCAATGATTGGATCGAGGGAGGCAGAGTTGTTGAACAGATCGTATTCATCAATATTGACTCTGACAACCGGACAGGCGTTAAAGCCGCTGATCCAGTTTTCGTACCTTGTGTACATTTCTTCCCAATACGATCTGTCGGTTAACATTTCCATTTCTCGTCCGCGTTTTTTGATGCGGTCGAGAATCGATTCCAAATCGCCCTCCAAATAGACTAAAACGTCGGGGCGGGGGAAGTAAGGCGTCATGACCATCGCTTCAAACAGGCTTGTATACGTCTTATAATCGACTTTTGACATTGTGCCTTTATCGGCGTGCATTTTGGCGAAAATGCCTGTATCTTCATAAATTGAACGGTCTTGAACAAATCCGCCGCCCGATTCGTAAATGTATTTTTGCTCTTTGAAGCGTTCCGCTAAGAAGAAAATTTGCAGGTGAAAGCTCCAGCGTTCAAAGTCTTGGTAAAAAGCCTCCAAATAAGGGTTGTTCACAACCTCTTCAAGGGAAGTTTTAAATCCGAGTCTTTTTGCAAGCTCTTTTGTCAATGTGGATTTCCCCACTCCTACCGTTCCGGCAACAGTAATGATAGCATCTTTCGGAATAGCATATACACTCATTCTATATACTCCTTTACTTGATCGGCAATTCGATTGAAAACGGCTTCGGAGATCACGAAGTCTTCCTGATCTCCGTTAATTTCAATAACGGGTATTGGCGGATCGGATTCTTTAAATTGCTTAATGGCAGCATCATAATCATTGATGAGCTGTTCCAGATATTGCTTGTTCATTTCCTGTTCAAACGGCCGTCCGCGTTTTTTGATCCGTTCCAATAACGTCGGAAGGCTTGCTTTTATGTAAATGATGACGTTTGGTTTCGGCAGATCTTCTGTAAGCAGATGATAAATTTTTCTGTATTTCTCAAGTTTTTTGCCTTCCAGCGTCCGTTCAGCAAAAATGAGGTTTTTATAAATATGATAGTCCGAAACAACGGGTATGTGGTGATGCAAATACTTCTTTTCGGTATCTTCAAGCTGCTTATAGCGATTGCAGAGGAAAAACATCTCAAGCTGAAAGCTCCATTCATCTTTGTCATCATAAAATTTATCAAGAAAAGGGTTTTCTTCGACGATTTCTTTAACCAAAGAGAGTGAGAGCTTTTCGGAGAGCATGCTGGCCAAGGTTGTTTTTCCCGCGCCGATGGGGCCTTCGACAGCGATGAAAGGGGCTGTGTTCATAGGTGTCCTCCTACTAAAGAAATTCATTTGTGAACCATACATATTGTATCACATCATCATCTTCTGCCATGAAAAAAACGTTCCTTTAACTTGGGAACGTTTCTTTCACAACATTAAATTGATCGGCTATCAAGAGCCAGTTTTGCGGGAAGGACAGGCCGAGCTTCCAATAGCTGATTCCCCTTAAATTCAATTCCCTAATCAGATCAAACTTTGCCTGAATCGAGCGGGCGTCTTCAAACCATACCTCATGCTGTTTGCCGGCATTGTCCGTATAGCGGAAGAAAGGAGCCTGGGCTGTTTCATCGTACTGTATCGCCGCATTGTTTTCACTCGCGATTGCAATTGCCCGCTGGGGACTGATTGCTCTGGCCAGCTGCCCGCCTGGCGTATAGGGGAGCGTCCAGTCATAACCGTACAAGTTCTGGCCCATGACGATTTTGCTGGCGGGCATTTCCGTGAGTGCGTATTCGATCACATCCCGTACGGGTCCGATCGGCGATACCGCCATCGGCGGCCCTCCGCTGTAGCCCCACTCATATGTCATCAGTACGACGAAATCGACAATCTCTCCGTGAGCCCGGTAATCATGGGCCTCATACCATTGTCCGGGCTGATCCGCTCTCGTTTTAGGCGCAAGCGCGGTTGAGATGAACCAGCCTTCCGGTTTGAAGCGGGCCCGTGCATCCCGTAAAAATTGATTATAGGCTTCTCTGTCTTCAGGCCTTAAGTATTCAAAATCAAAGTGGATGTCTTTAAAACCGTATCTTCTGGCGGCTGCAACAATGTTATCAAGCAATCTGTTTTTTACATTCTGGTCCGTCAAAATGATTCTGCCGAGTTCGTCGCTGAAAGCTTCATTTTCGAGATTGGTGACGATCATCATCATCGTAGTCCGATGTCTGTCTGCAATTTCTTTTAAGTTGTTCAGCGGCGGTTCTTCGAGTGTGCCGTCCCGCTTCGCCTGGAAGCTGAAAGCACCCAAATAGGTCAAGTATGGCGAAGCCTCTCTTGCCGCCTGCTGTAGAGCGGGGCTGACGCTTTCTCCCCGCGGTTCGATATAAGCGTTTGTTTCAATGTTCCGTTTTGGCCGAGGGGGGATATAAAGCAGCAGCCCGACAGGCAAAATAGCGCTAACCTGAATGCGGTTGATCCTTGCCAGTTCAGCCGGAGAAATATTAAAGCGGGCTCCGATTGATGCTAATGTATCTCCTTGTCTGACCTCATAAAACTCGCCGGCGATCGGTATCACGATAGTTTGTCCGACAACAAGCCGATTCGGGTTCGGAATTTCATTCGTCGCGACAATTTCATTAACTGTTGTTCGGTAGCGATTCGCGATTTGATAAAGGGAATCGCCTCTTTTCACGACATAAATCTGAATGGGAAACGCCTCCTTTCTCATTGCTACCACTATATGAAGAAAGGAAGTGTTTCATGCTCAAGTTTCGGCGGTGATCTCTTTTGCCGTCGTAATATTGGCGAACAGAACATTTTCCATCATCGTCAACGCATATTTGTTGTCTTTTTCATTATTTGAGGCAATGCAATCGTGCGGAATCGTGATATCGTACTCCCTCATATAAGCGTCGTTTGCCGTAAATAACACGCAAATATTGCCTGCGATTCCCGTAATAATCAAATGGTCGACATGAAGTTCATTCAGCAATGTTTCAAGGGCGGTGCCGTAAAAAGCTGAGTGCTTTGGTTTGATTAAGAAATAATCGTTGTTATTCGGTGCGAGTCGGTCGATGATATATTCGCTGCTGTCGTTTTTGCATTTCTTGATAATGGCAGCAATATCCGCTTGCCAAATTCCAAAATGGTCATTAATGTATATGATAGGCCATTTCTTTTTGGCTGCGTGTTCATTTAATGCCAGAAGATGCTCGGTCAAGTTTCTGGTCTTTTTAGAAAGAATGTCACCCATATCGAATTGAAAATCATTAATGATGTCGACTATAATGAGAGCTGAATTGGACAATGCGATTGTCTCCTTTCAGATTGCATATTCCTTTAACTATAAGTTAGCCTATTCTGTCGGGCGAAAAACATTGAGAGAGTGCATGCGGATGACACAAGACGAGTTTTATATGAAAGAAGCGATCAATGAAGCGAGAAAAGCTGAAGAAAAAGGCGAAGTGCCGATTGGCGCCGTACTGGTTCTGGATGGGGAAATTATTGCCCGCGCCCATAATTTGCGGGAAACCGAGCAAAGATCGGTTGCCCACGCAGAGATGCTCGTCATTGAAGAGGCATGCCGGAAGCTTGGAACCTGGCGGCTGGAGAGATCTGTTCTTTACGTTACCCTTGAGCCATGTCCGATGTGCGCCGGAGCGGCCGTTCTCTCCAGAATCGACAAAGTGGTGTTCGGAGCGTCTGATCCGAAAGGCGGCTGTGCGGGGACTTTGATGAATATCCTGCAGGAAGAGAGATTCAATCATCAGGCTGAAGTCGTAAGCGGCGTAATGGAAGAAGAATGCGGCAGGATGCTAAGCGATTTTTTCAGAAAGCTCCGCGCAAAAAAGAAAGCGGAAAAGAAAAGGGAGCTGTGATGACGGAAGTTTGCAATTTAGGGTGAAACAAGTTATACTAATGAGTGCGTCACATGAAGACGCAGCTTAAATAATTTGATATTTATTTTGCCGTGCTAAGCGGGGAGGTAGCGGTGCCCTGTACTCGCAATCCGCTCGAGCGAGGCCGAATCCCTTTCTCGAGGTTCGTTTACTTTAAGGTCTGCCTTAAGCAAGTGGTGTTGACGCTTGGGTCCTGCGCAATGGGAATCCATGAACCATGTCAGGTCCGGAAGGAAGCAGCATTAAGTGGAACCTTCCATGTGCCGCAGGGTTGCCTGGGCTGAGCTAACTGCTTAAGTAACGCTTAGGGTAGCGAATCGACAGAAGGTGCACGGTAAATCAATCATCAAATTAAGAACTCATCTATTTTAATATAGATGAGTTTTTTTCTTAAGAAGAGCTTTTGGATTTGAAAGCTGCTTCATGTATAATGGAAATGATGAAAACAAGAGGAGGGCGTGTTTGTGAGTTACCAGGCTTTATATAGAGTGTTCAGGCCGCAGTTGTTTGAAGATGTAGTCGGTCAGGAGCACATCACGAAAACGTTGCAAAATGCCCTTTTACAAAAGAAATTTTCGCACGCTTATCTGTTTTCCGGACCGAGGGGAACGGGAAAAACAAGCGCCGCAAAACTGTTTGCCAAAGCTGTCAACTGTGAGCACGCCCCGGTCAGTGAACCGTGCAATGAATGCTCCGCGTGCAAAGGCATTACAAACGGTTCGATTTCAGATGTAATTGAAATTGACGCCGCTTCTAACAACGGTGTAGATGAAATACGCGACATCCGCGACAAGGTGAAATTTGCCCCGTCTGCCGTCACGTATAAAGTATATATCATAGATGAAGTACATATGCTTTCTATCGGCGCATTCAACGCCCTTCTAAAAACGCTTGAAGAGCCGCCGGAACATTGTATCTTTATTCTCGCAACAACAGAGCCTCATAAAATTCCTTTAACGATTATTTCAAGATGTCAGCGATTTGATTTTAAGAGGATTACCTCACAGGCAATTGTCGGACGAATGGAAAAAATCGTCGAAGCTGAACAGTTCAAGGTGCAGGATGGCGCCTTAGACATCATCGCAAGTGCCGCCGACGGCGGCATGAGGGATGCGCTGAGCCTGCTCGATCAGGCTGTATCATTCAGCGGAGATGAGCTGACGGTGGATGATGCGCTGCTGATAACAGGGGCTGTGTCACAGCACTATATTGGAAAGCTCGCCTCAACCCTCCACGAAAAAAATGTTTCCGGTGCTTTGGAAACATTGAACGAACTGCTTCAGCAGGGAAAAGACCCGGCAAAATTAATCGAGGATATGATTTTCTACTTCAGGGATATGCTTCTTTATCAAACGGCGCCTGATTTAGAAGGCGTTCTTGAAAAGGTGAAGGTGGACGAAGAGTTCCAAGCTCTATCCCGGCAAATTCCTGCACAAGACCTTTACGAAATGATCGATATATTAAATAAAAGCCATCAGGAAATGAAATGGACGAACCATCCGCGTATCTTCTTTGAAGTTGCAGTTGTGAAGCTCTGCCAGGGACCAAAAGCAGGGGCATCCGCGGCCGCCCCGCCGGAAGTGGATAATCTCGTCAACAAGGTTCGGCAGCTTGAGCAGGAGATTGAGAAGCTTAAAACACAAGGTGTACAGGTTTCTTCGGCTCCCGCCCAGCCTAAAGAAACGTCCCGTCCGCAAAAAAGCGTGAAAAGCGCATATAAAGCGCCTGTCGGCCGTATTCATGAAATATTAAAAGATGCTACAAGACCGGACCTCGAAAAATTGAAGGGCTGCTGGGGACAATTGCTTGCCCAGCTTAAACAGCAGAATAAAGTATCGCATGCTGCCCTTTTAAATGACAGCGAGCCGGTGGCTGCATCTTCAAAAGCATTTGTCCTCGCATTCAAATACGAAATTCACTGTAAAATGGTAGCTGAAGACAATAATGGAGTCAGGACAAATCTGGAGCAAATTTTGGATGGAATGCTCGGCGGAAGGATAGATATAGTTGGCGTTCCCGAAGCCCAATGGGGTAAAATAAGAGAAGAATTTCTGCAGGATCATCAGCCGGAAGATTCTGAAGCAAATGAACCGAAAGAAGAAGATCCGCTCGTATCAGAAGCTAAAAAACTGTTCGGAGCGGAACTGATTGAAATTAAAGAATAAAAACATGAAAGAGAGTGGATTTGAGTATGCGCGGTGGAATGGGTAACATGCAGAAAATGATGAAGCAAATGCAAAAAATGCAAAAGGATATGCAAAAGGCACAGGAGGAACTGGCAGAAAAAGTACTCGAAGGTACTGCGGGCGGCGGAATGGTGACTGTTAAGGTAAACGGCCAAAAAGAAGTCATCGACGTCATCATCAAAGAGGAAGTCGTAGACCCTGAAGATGTTGAAATGCTTCAAGATCTTGTCCTTGCAGCGACAAACGATGCTTTGAAAAAAGTCGACGATGTAACAAATGAAACGATGGGTAAGTTTACAAAAGGAATGAACATGCCGGGTTTATTCTAGGAGGAAAATAAGAATGCAGTATCCTGAACCAATATCAAAGCTGATTGACAGCTTTATGAAATTGCCAGGAATCGGACCCAAGACGGCGGTCCGTCTGGCTTTTTTTGTTCTTAGTATGAAAGAAGACGTCGTGTTAGATTTTGCAAAAGCATTGGTAAACGCAAAGCGCAATTTGACATATTGCTCGGTTTGCGGACATATAACAGATCAAGATCCTTGCTATATTTGTGAAGATACGAGAAGAGACAAATCGGTCATATGTGTTGTTCAGGATCCGAAAGATGTCATTGCTATGGAGAAAATGAAGGAATACAGCGGACTGTACCATGTTTTGCATGGTGCGATTTCTCCGATGGACGGCATCGGTCCGGAAGATATTAAAATACCCGAATTGCTGAAACGGTTGCAGGATGATCAGGTGACTGAAGTCATTCTCGCGACAAACCCGAATATAGAAGGAGAAGCAACGGCCATGTACATTTCAAGGCTTTTAAAGCCGTCTGGTATCAAGCTGTCACGAATTGCCCATGGACTTCCGGTCGGAGGCGATTTGGAGTATGCAGATGAAGTCACTCTTTCTAAAGCGCTTGAAGGCAGACGTGAAATGTAGAGGGAGGAGATTGCATTACCATGGGTTTTCTTCGGAAAAAGAAGCTTAGAAAAGAATTTGATAACAAGCTGATTGAACAGCTGATCCATCAAAAGGAAGAATGGAACAGGCAAAAGCGGCTGATTGAAAACAGTCTTGAGCCTTCGCCAGAAGTTCTTTACGAATTAAAGGTTGCCGAGTCAAAGTACTTTTTTTATTTGCGGGAAGCAAAAAAAAGAAATATAAGGATCGGCAGCTGGAAGTAGCAGGTCTATTCGCATGATTCCCATCATATGCTTGTACAAGAACGAGCGAGGAGTGATGGAATTCATGGGATCTGTTATCTTTATCGGGGCAATTGTCGCTTTGGTTGCCCTGTTGTTTTTTTCAAAAGCATCATTTAAACCTTTGCGATTAATCGGAAGAATAGCGGTTAGATTTGTAGTCGGCGCTTTGTTTTTATTCTGTGTGAATCTGTTTGGCGAGAGCGTGGGCATTCACGTGCCGATTAATATTGTAACAACCGGAGTGAGTGGATTATTGGGGGTTCCCGGTGTAGCAGCTCTTATTGTTATTAAACAATTTATCGCAATATAATTTCTTGTTGACAATTTTATTTAAAGGTGTTAAATTAGTATTCGTCGCTGATGACGAATAATTTTTTTGAAAAAAAGTTGTTGACGACATCACGATTAAATGTTAAGATATTATAGTCGCTTTGAGAGCGGCGATGAAGTTCTTTGAAAACTAAACAAGACAAACGTACCTGTTAATTCATTAAATAAATCGCACATGCGAATGTGCGTAGTCAGGGGCCTGCACGATGCAGGTCATGCAGATGTTGTCACAGGATGTGACGAACTTAATCTGCGCTCCATTATTTCATGGAGAGTTTGATCC
>NZ_LBMN02000024.1 GCF_001042485.2 Bacillus paralicheniformis | reverse complement strand
CCCGTATAATTCGTGCGAGTTCTTCCAGCGTCTTGGCGTCGGATAATTTAATCCGCCGATCCATGACGAACATGATTGCGCGGTCAACGGAAGGGAAGTACGCGACCTCTCGCCAACGTGCGATTGGTGACGGATCAAGATCGGGATTGTCGGCGAACCGCTTCGGCCAGTTCGGCGCTTTCGTCGGGTCCGTGAAATAGCGTTCATTGACGATGATATTGCGTTCGTCTGACGTGAGTTTGTAATCGGGGGAAATCGGGATTTCAATCGGCATGAGTTTCGTCAGCTCCTTCGTTAGCTTTTCGTTTGTTAATCTCGGCAATTGTTCCGTCCTTATAGAAAATTCGTGCGTCTGGCGTCGTCCATCCGTATTCGTCCGCTAGGAACTGAGCGTACTGTTCGATACTTTCGAATGCAATTTTTCCGGAGTAGTTTCGGAATATATAATCGGACCATACTGGTGCAGTGTGAATCGGATAATTACCGTATCGCGCCTTCCATTCCTCCTCTTTTTCAGGCGAAGCTATATTCGAGTAAACCCCTGCTTCCCATCCTTTTTTGTTAATACGATCTAAATCGACTGGGTCTGCGATTCCCCAACGATCTCCACAACAGTCGCAGTCAATACCTTCGCTTACTCCGTTCCAGTAGACGCCAAGGCCTTCTGCAATTGTGTCCGCTTCTTCGTAAGAATTCGCCTCAATGAAGATCCGGTGACAAAGTTTATCATTCGTAATGAAAGACCCACCGCTATTGTTCTGTGTATATTCGTAAAAAGCCATACTATCGTACTCCCTTCGTTATTATTAAAACCTAGCAATTCGTTCGCATACGCTCACTCTTGCAGATGTTATTAATCGCGATACATCTTTAATAAGACTATCCGCGCGAATGTATATGAGCGCTATTATTTATCTAGTTATTAATGGCTCTAGTTAAAAGATGGTTCTTGTTAGTGTGCTGTCTAGCCATATATGGCTCAGCCGTGTGCGGTTACTCGTCACGTGGCTCCGGCAATTCCTCCGTGTCCCCGTCAAATATCGCAAGCTGGCTGATCGGCATGATCGTGTATCGCGTGTTTTCCCATCGCTGCGTTTTCGGGTCTCTCGTCTTCTGCTTTACGACTAGCGGACGCCCTTGCCAACGATAATCACAAAGAGCCTTAATACGTTTGTTTGCGGCCTCTCTCCGTACATTCAGCGCCTTAGCGATCTGATCCTGCGTCGGGTAACATTCGCCCTTTTCGTTCATGAACGACGAGAGGACGCATAACGTCTGCCAACGATCGGCTCCGATGTCCGCGATTAGTCCTTTCTTAACAGCATCGACGTACATTTTAACGAAGATGCGTGTTTCGGACTTGCCGGACGTTAGATTATATTCGGACTGCGATTCGACTGAGACGAGTCGTTGATGTTCGTTTGTCATGATCTCGCCTCATATCTGTCGTAGATTTCATAGGCGATTTCTACTAAGCGCTGACCGTAACCGTCTTTTAAATATGTGCTTAATTTTGAAGGACCTCCCTGTATCCCTTTCGTTGTGCTTCTTTTGACGTTTTTAGGATCTACGCCTGTTTCTTGACGAAGCTTTTCGTACAGCTCGCCCCATACCTTTCTTCTACTAAGACCGAATAAAGTCTCTGCGCGAAACATTACTTGTGAAATCTCTCGATGAAGAGCCTTCCCTGTCAATTTTGACGAACGGCATAGACGAGTATCAGATTGCGGTTTATCTACGGCGTTCTTGACATCGGCCAGCGTGCGTTGTTTCTTAGGTGCCGGCAATGCCGCACTTTCTTCACCGCCTAACAATTTTTCCGCAAATCGAGGGAACATTGCCTTCGCAACTCCTGCGTATTCAGCTCCGAAAATATAAGCTACTCCGCCGTCTTTTACGTTTTTGATTGTCAACATTTAAATCGCTCCTTTATCCGTTTATAATGATCGGTTCTTTTTCGTCCATAGCACCTTGAATCGATCTCATAAGCGTCTGCATCGCATGAATCGCTTTCCTATATTCTTCTTTGCCTTCGTCAATCATTTCGCTAAACTCCCGAGAGAAATGCGTCAAATGACCGTACTTTTCCACAAACTTACGAACATCTTCGGAAAACTCGTATACGGTATACGTGATCGCGTCTCCGTTAGTCACGCGAGTTGTCCGCCCTTCATACATCGAAATGTCACCGAACAATTCTTTATATCGTTCATTTTCAGCGAGCAGTTCCGGATCGGGCGTTTTAACTTCGACGTATTCCGTCCGAATTTCCGGTTCGGCTTCTTCGACTCGTTCGAGTTTGTCACGCAATATATCCGCTTCCCGCTCCGCTTGCTTAAGCGCTGCCTCTGCCGCCTCTTTCTCCGCCAATAGTTCCCGGTACTCCTTTAGCGTTTTGACTTCGCCATTTAGGACCGCCTGTTTAGCTTGGCGTTTTGGCTCGGTTGACTCTGCGGATGGGCGTGCGATTTCGTACGTTAGTGAGACGGGTAGGTCTTCGAGTAATTCTTTTCTATCGTCCCAATTTGAGACGATTAAGTCGTATCGTTGTATTAGTCTGTTTGCCACTGTTTTTTTAATCCCTACCGATTTGCACCACTCATCAAAGCAACCGTACCTATGTGCAGATAGATGATCACGGGCTTCTTTTAACTCTCGTCCCAACTCTGTATATGCGTTTCCCACAATATCCCTCATCTTGTTTTCTTTAGCTCGGAGAAATGTTGCTGTGCTTTCGTCTAGTTGCTCATAACTGAACGTCTTAACTTCATTTGCCATTCGAATACCTCCTTCACTTATATACCGGGTATCTAACCTTCATTTTTGCAACATCAATTTCGAAATTTTTTCGGTTTCACTTATAAAACCCCACAGGAAGCGTCATTTTTGCGACATCAATATCGAAATTTTTTCCTCCTTCACTTATAACTGCGCAGCAACTTTCCGAAATGGACACCGTTTTTAAAATTTTGCTGTCATAAATAGATGCGGAGTCACTTTCGGAATGGCACACGTTTTTCTTCGTTCATTATTAGTTGCGAATAAACTTTCCGGATCGGACAGCGTTTTAGACAAAAAAATAGACGCACTCAATCGTACGTCTACGTCACACTAGCATTAATTTCCGCTTATATTATAGATAAAAAACGTCACAGTGACGTCACACCGGCATCACACACCGGTCACACAGCGATGCACCTCTTACCGATTATCAATCGTCTCCGGATACAGATCATGATTCATCATCCGATACTCGGCCATTTTTTCATACTTTGTACCGGGCTTGCCGTAGTTTGTGTACGGGTCGATCGAGATTCCGCCTCTCGGGGTGAATTTGCCCCAGACTTCGATGTAGCGCGGATCCATCAGCTCAATTAAATCGTTCATGATGATGTTCATGCAGTCTTCGTGAAAATCGCCGTGATTTCGGAAACTGAAGAGATACAGTTTCAAAGACTTGCTTTCTACCATTTTTTTATCAGGGATGTAGCTGATATAGATCGTGGCAAAATCGGGCTGTCCGGTTTTCGGGCACAGGGATGTGAATTCAGGGCAGTTGAATTTCACGAAATAGTCCCTGTTTTCGTGTTTATTCGGGAAAGACTCAAGCACTTCCGGAGAATAGTCAAACAAATAATTGGTGCCTTGATTTCCAAGAAGGGTTACGCCTTCGAGTTCTGAATCTTTTCTTGTGGTCATCATTCATCTTCCTTTCTTCAATCAAACGCCTCGTTTGTTACCCCAGATCAGGGTGTGGAGCTGCGGGAGAACGCGGACGCGGTTCAATTCAGGGTCGCGCGTGACCGCTTCTACCAGCTGTTCATACTTTTGAAGCAGCCGTTCGACGAGCCGCTCTTGGTCTTCTGTATGAACGTCGTCATTTCCGACTTGGAGAAAGAACGGGACATCGGGATAACGCTGGTGAACTTGCTTTGCAAATTGAAGGTCTTCCCCCGTGAATATGACGACCTTCAAACTTGCCGCTGCCGCCCGGCCGTGCTCTTTCAGTTTTTCAACAATATGATCAAGCTTGTTAAAATCGGTTTTCATATTGGAGCTCGGCGGCTTTGGCGAAATTGTTAAATCATCGATTCCGGCAAACCAGTCTTGATAAAACGTCCCTTGCGTCTCAAGCGCTGTCCGTATACCGTTTTCTTTTAAAAGGGAAATCAATCCGTCCAGCTGTTTTAAAAGCGCCGGGTTGCCTCCTGAAATCGTAACGTGTGAGAAGGCGTTTCCGCCGATGTCTTTAAGAGATTCGTATACTTCTTCCGCGGTCATCCATTTGATGTCTTTTTTCGCCGAACCGTCCCAGGTAAAAGCTGAATCGCACCAGCTGCACGAATAGTCGCAGCCGGCTGTTCTGACAAACATCGTCTTTTGCCCGATGACCATCCCCTCTCCCTGAACCGTCGGACCGAAAATTTCAAGTACGGGAATCGGCTTAGCCATTGTGAACACCCGGTTTCGGACGGTAGACGACATAGCTTGTCGGCGTTTCCCTGACAAACACCTGAACGCAATGCGGACGGTTTTTGAGATCTTTCAAATAAGCCTCTGTTTTATCGTAAATCGTTTTCGCCACCACTTCTGTCGAGGGGATCTGATCCGCGCTTTCACCCGAAAATTCCTGATGGTCATTTAAAAGCGTATGATCGTATTCCCCGTGGATCAATTTTTTAATGGTGCTGAAGTTGACAAGGAATCCTGATTCATTCAATTCATCCCCGGCAATCGTGATATTGATTGTATACGTATGGCCGTGGACTCTGCTGCATGCGCCCGCATCCTCTCTCGGAATAAAATGCGCGGCTGACATCTGCATATCTTTATTTAGTTCAAAAGAGTAAGGATGGCTTGGTTGCGGGTAAATTTGTGTAAGCACTGTTAAGCTCGCTCCTTTTTCATTTTCATATATTCATTGTAGCCATTCGCCCGAAGCTTGCAGGCCGGGCATTCGCCGCAGCCGTCGGCAATGATTCCGTTGTAGCACGTCAGCGTCTCGTTTTTCACGAAATCAAGCGCATCAAGCTCATCGGCGAGCTCCCACGTTTCCGCCTTGTTCAGCCACATCAGCGGCGTGTGGATGACAAACGGGCGCTCCATCGCCAAGTTGACAGTGACATTGCAGGATTTGACGAACTCATCCCGGCAATCCGGATAGCCGCTGAAATCCGTCTCACATACGCCTGTTATGATGTGCCGCGCGCCGACCTGGTAGGCGAGGATCGAAGCGAACGATAAAAACACGAGGTTGCGTCCCGGAACAAAAGTGGACGGAAGTTCGCCTTCTTTCGCCTCAATCTCGATATCATCCCTTGTCAAAGCATTCGGCGCGAGCTGATTTAACAGTTCCATATCAAGAAGGTGATGCTTGACGCCAAGCTTTTCAGCGATCTTTTTCGCGACTTCGATTTCCTCCCGGTGCCGCTGATTATATTGGAAGGTGACCGCTTCCACCTCCTGAAATTGCCGAAGCGCCCACAAAAGGCAAGTCGTACTGTCCTGACCGCCGCTGAATACGACGATCGCTTTTTCCTGTTTCATAATTCCTCCTTCTCCGCTTTTCGTCAGCATTTCATAAAAGAAGAGATTCACTGATATTTAAACGAAAAAACACCTTTCTCTGTGAGAAAGGTGCTCTAGCAAAAAAACAATAAAAAAGGCCATACCCCAAGGATACAGCTTTCCTTAGTTTTTTATAGAGGGTTTTGCTAGAACCTCTCCCGCAGTTTCAAGCGGATTTTGTTTCAATTTTCCTTCGCCATCTTATCACAAATCGCACGTTTCGCCAAGTGCAATGCCTGCCATTCAACGCTCAGGCACCCTTTTGACGATCAAAAAGAAAATAAAGACGAGGCTCAGCTGGCCGAACAAAGGATAAATGGTCGATATCAGCTTTCCGTAGCCGATTTGTCCCGTCAAGTAGATTGTCAGCAGGATGAACATAAATACATACAGGCTTTTCATATGAAGATATTCATTAATCTGCTTTTCAAGACCATATAAATTGCCGATGACCGATGTGAAGACTTCCCCGAAAATGATAAACAGATAGATGATATGGACAGAATGCTGGACAATGAATACGACCTGTGCCATCGGAACTTCGTATAAAAGGACATCAGGCAATGTTGAAAGAGACAGAAAGCTCGCGATCAACACAAGGGTAAGCAGACACCCTCCGATTAATGCTCCTTTTATAATGAGCCGCTCAGATTTCAGTTCAGAAGCGATCGGCACGAGAACCGCCTGTGCGAGCGACAAATTAAAAGCGCCGTACGAAACAGCGGATAAAATCCAATCGGGTTTTGCCGCCGAGAATGCCGCCAAATTGTGGATCTCCGGCCCTCTGAAAATAAACGAATCAAACAGGACGATGACTGTGAACAGGAGCAGCAGCGGAACGACAATGACATTGACGCCGAATATCCCTTTGACGCCCTTCATCATGACAAACAGACTCAAGGCAATCGTCGCAATCATCCCCGCTTGGTTTGAAAAGCCGAGCTGCTCCTCAAATATCGCCCCCGCTCCGGACAGCATGACAGACGTCACCCCGAGCAAAATCACGAGCATGAAGACATTGACAAATTTCCCGAGCGTATGGCCGAATAAATATTGATTCAGCTCCTGATAAGATTTGGCATTGATTCTGACCGCAATCAGCATCATTTTTGCGCCGAGAAATGTAAACATCAGTCCGCTGATCAAAATTCCGGCCAATCCCGGCCAGCCGAATCTTAAAAAAAACTCGACGATTTCTCTTCCGGTTGCAAATCCGGCTCCCACGACTGTTCCTACATAAACAAATGCCAGCTGAAAGGCTGATCCATGTGATTGACTCATACGACTCCTCCGTAAACGAATTCCCTTTCTACACCATATGAGCCATGTCCTTTAAAAAGAAGGACAACTTCTCATTCAGGAACAAAAAGGAAAAAGCATAGAACTTGAAAGTCAAAGAAGGTCAATGTATACTAATAGTCAGAAATGGTCAAACTGAAGACCATTTTTTCAAAGTCAATTGGTCAAAAAAGGTCAAATTCAATAAAGGGGGTTTTGGCAAATGCGTTGTCAACATTGTCAAAAAAATGAGGCGACGATTCGCCTGAACATGCAAATCAACTTTACAAAAAAACAAATGGATTTATGTGAAGACTGCTATAAAGAGCTGACTCAGCCTTCTATGTTTTCAGGAAATCATTTTTTGGGCGGCGGAGGTTCTTTCTTCAGCCAGCCATCACAAGCGCAGACGCAAACCGCTGCCAAAAAAGGCTTGCTCGATGAACTTGCCGTCAATTTAACGAATGCCGCAAAGACAGGCTTGCTCGATCCGGTGATCGGCCGCGATGATGAAGTGGCCCGTGTGATCGAAATCTTAAACCGCAGAAATAAAAACAACCCTGTCTTAATCGGTGAACCGGGCGTCGGTAAAACGGCCGTCGCTGAAGGACTTGCTCTCAAAATCGCCGAAGGCGATGTTCCAAATAAATTGAAAAACAAAGAACTTTACCTGCTTGATGTCGCTTCCCTCGTAGCAAACACCGGCATCAGAGGACAATTTGAAGAAAGAATGAAACAGCTGATGAAAGAGCTGAAAGAACGCAAAAACGCGGTCTTGTTTATTGACGAAATTCACCTTCTTGTCGGAGCAGGCTCTGCCGAAGGCTCCATGGACGCCGGCAACATTTTAAAACCTGCGCTTGCCAGAGGCGAACTGCAAGTCATCGGCGCGACGACGTTGAAAGAATATCGCCAAATCGAAAAAGATGCAGCATTAGAGCGGCGCTTCCAGCCGATCATGGTGCATGAACCGACAATTGAGCAGACCGCGGCGATTTTAAACGGGCTGAAAGAAAAATACGAAGCGTATCATGATGTAACTTACACGGATGAAGCGATCAAAGCCTGCGTCGTTCTGTCTAGCCGCTATATTCAGGACCGTCATCTTCCCGATAAGGCGATCGACCTTTTGGATGAAGCCGGTTCAAAAGCGAACTTGAAAATCGACACGGTCAGCGGTGAACAAGCTTCCCAACGCCTGAAAGAAATCGAAGCGGAAAAAGCTAAAGCGCTGCAGGAAGAAAACTATGAGCTTGCAGCAAAGCTCCGCGATGAAGAAGAAGCACTGCACAAAAAAATGGAAAACCATGCGGAAGAAAAACGGGCAACCGTTAAAGCTGAAGACATTCAAGCGATCATCGAACAAAAAACCGGCATTCCGGTCGGCAAGCTTCAGCACGACGATCAGAAGAAAATGAAAGAGCTTGAAGCAAACCTTTCAAGCCGCGTGATCGGTCAAAAAGAAGCGGTAAAAAAAGTGGCAAAAGCCGTCAAAAGAAGCCGCGCCGGCCTGAAATCAAAAAACAGGCCAGTCGGTTCATTCCTGTTCGTCGGCCCGACAGGTGTCGGTAAAACAGAACTTTCTAAAAGGCTTGCGGAAGAACTGTTCGGCACGAAGGATGCCGTCATCCGCCTCGATATGAGCGAATACATGGAAAAACACGCCGTATCGAAGCTGATCGGTTCACCTCCTGGATATGTCGGCCACGAAGAAGCCGGACAGCTCACCGAAAAAGTCCGGAGGAACCCGTACAGCATCGTTTTGCTTGATGAAATCGAAAAAGCCCATCCCGATGTTCAGCACATGTTCCTGCAAATCATGGAAGACGGACGTCTGACAGACAGCCAGGGACGGACGGTCAGCTTTAAAGATACCGTCATCATTATGACAAGCAATGCCGGAGTATCTGAAAAGCGGACAACCGTCGGTTTTAACCGGGAAGAACAAGTAATGGGCGAACAATCAATGATCGATTCCCTAAGCAGCTACTTTAAGCCGGAATTCCTGAACAGATTTGACAGCATCATCGAGTTCCAGCCGCTCGAAAAAGAAGATCTGGTCAAGATCGTCACTCTCTTGCTGGAAGAGCTTGAAGAAACGTTAAAAGAGCAAAACATGACGCTTGAAGTTTCAGATGAAGCAAAAGAAAAAATTGCTGAAATCGGATACCATCCGGCCTTCGGCGCCCGCCCATTAAGACGAACCATTCAAACAGCAGTCGAAGATCAAATGACCGATCTGCTGCTTGAAGAAGAACATATCAACGGTTTTGCGGTTATCGTTGAAAACGATGAAATCTTGGTGAAACCAACCGCATAACACACATAACGGCCTCCGATTGCGGAGGCCGCTTTACATACAACGTAAGGATCACAAAAATTCTATTTTTTAACATTAAATAACCCTAAAGTCCCTTTTCACCATGATTTTGAAACAATTTAAGAAACACCCTAAAGTTCCTATCACGCAACACCGATATTAACGATAGAAAAGTTAGTTAAAGGAATTGGTGAAAAAATGGACAAAACATCGTTAATTGGAATCATCTTAGCTATCATCGGAGTAGGTGTCGGCATGGTCATGAAAGGTGTCAGCCCTTCCGTTCTCGTCAATCCCGCGGCATGGCTGATCATCCTTGTCGGGACAATCGCAGCAGTTGTGATCGCTTTTCCAATCCGCGAGATCAAAAAGGTTCCCAAACTCTTCGGCATCTTGTTCAAAGAGAAGAAGATGATCGAAATCAACGAATTGATCCCGATGTTTTCCGAGTGGGCGCAAATCGCAAGACGTGAAGGACTTCTCGCTTTGGAAGCAAATTTGAATGAGATCGATGATGAATTTTTGAAAAACGGCATGAGCATGGCAGTAGACGGCCAAAGTGCCGAATTTATCAGGGACGTTTTAACTGAAGAAGTTGAAGCAATGGAAGAAAGACATCAAGTCGGAGCGGGCATTTTTACCCAGGCGGGCACATACGCGCCGACACTCGGCGTTTTGGGCGCTGTTGTCGGACTGATCGCAGCGCTTGCGGATATGAGCGACACTGAAGCGCTTGGACATGCGATCAGCGCCGCTTTTGTCGCGACCCTTCTCGGGATCTTCACCGGATATGTACTATGGCATCCTTTTGCCAATAAATTAAAGCGGAAATCCAAACAGGAAGTCAAAGTCCGCGAAGTCATGATTGAAGGCATCCTTTCGATCTTGGAAGGCCAAGCGCCAAAAGTCATTGAACAAAAGCTTTTGATGTATGTCTCTCCAAGCGAACGCTCCAGCATCGTCATCCCAGAAGGAGACAAAGGAGACAGCAGCAATGGCTAGAAAAAAGAAGCACAAAAAAGACCATGAAGAACACGTGGATGAGTCTTGGCTCATCCCATATGCCGACCTGCTGACACTGCTTTTGGCCTTGTTCATCGTACTGTTTGCCATGAGCTCGATCGACGCCAAGAAGTTTGATATGCTGTCTAAATCATTCAATGCCGTATTTACCGGCGGAACAGGAATGATGGATTATTCCAGCTTCACCGAGCCGAAAACGAGCACAACCGAAGATGGAAAAAGCCCTGACCAAGCAAAAGATCTCTCTCAAGATCAAAAAGAAAAAGACAAGCAGTCGCTGAAAAAAATTCAGGAGCAGGTCAACCGGTTTATTAAAGAGAAAAGTCTTGAAAAACAGGTCAATACGAAGCTGACAGACGAAGGCCTCCTCCTTTCCATCGAGGATAATATCTTTTTTGATTCCGGAAAAGCGGAGATCCGCCAGCAGGACATTCCGCTGGCCAAGGAAGTATCCGACCTTCTCGTCTTGAATCCGCCCCGCAATATCGTAATCAGCGGACATACGGACAATGTGCCGATTCGAAATTCTCAATTTAAATCAAATTGGCATTTAAGCGTGATGCGGGCAGTCAATTTCATGGGGCTTTTAATCGAAAATCCCAAGCTTGACGCCAAGATATTCAGCGCGAAAGGCTACGGAGAATTTAAACCGATCGCTTCAAATGACACCGAAGAAGGAAGAAGGAAAAACAGACGCGTTGAAATCCTCATCCTGCCGATCGGCCAGGAAAACTTGAATAAAAAAGAATAAGGAAGCTGCCTTTTGGCAGCTTCCTTATTCTTTGCCCTTATAAATATTTCTTGCGTTCAGTCCGACTTTTTTCAGCATTTCGATGCAGGCTTCTTTCTCCTCATCGCTTAACACGCTGATCATGTGGTGAAGCTCTTCTGCATGACCCGGAAAAATCTTCTCCAGGAGCTTGGTGCCTTTATCTGTAATTTGCGCATAGGTCACCCTGCGGTCGGTCGCACAGGCTCTTCTCGCGATCAGCTCCTTTTGCTCAAGCTTGTCAACCACATATGTAATACTCCCGCTCGCCAGTAGAATCTTATCCCCTATTTGTTGAAGGGGCTGATCCCCTTTATGATAGAGGAGTTCTAAAACGGCAAACTCGGTTGGATTCAGACCATGATGATGAATATGTTTATTCATATGATCATTAATGGATCTGTACGCTCGAGATAATACAATAAATAATTTCAAGGACTGTTCCTGTTCTCTATTACTCATATCTCTCATCTCCAAAGAAACAACTACAGGAAAACATTAATAAACTATGAGGAAAATGTCAACTGTTAACATTCAAACCATGTTATGATGAGTAGGAATCGAACATCAAATAGATATATCCGGAAATTCCCCGGTATTGTGTCCTATTTTCACGGTATTGGTTATCTTTTCTATAAATCGGCTCTCACTAGTGATATAATACCCCTATTCCTGTACCGATTGGGAGAGAGTAAAAATATGCGCAATTTGAAAAATCTATGGAAGAAAGTCAGGCTTTATTTGATCTTGGTGATGATCCCCGCCTTCATTATAAGCTTTTTTGTATACGAACAAGAACGAGAAAATATCACTGAAAAGCACCGTCAGACTGCGACTCTCATGCTCAATATTCACCGCAACCAAATCAACTACCTGATCGGCGAAACAGAAGCAAGGCTCAGCTCCCTTGCCACGGCCCTCAACCACCCTGTTAATGAGCAGCATATCAAACGAATCCTGACGGAAACGTATAAAAAAGAACCGCGTTTTTCGGCTTTATACCTTTTAAATAAAGACGGCGATGTCATGGTGAGCACGTCTCCCGTCAAAGAAAAAAAGAAGGTTTCATACAAGAACATTCTGCAAAAAGCGGAAAAATCAAAGAAATCCGTGATCACAGACGATATACATACAGTGTCGGACAGGCTGGAGCTGAATATTTTTACTCCTGTCTATGACAGCGAAGGCAGAACGACAAATTTTCTGCTGGCTTCGATCCGCGTCGATTATCTGAAAAATATCATGAACGTCCTGAGCCCTGAGCTTTATATCAAAATTCTCAACCAGAAGAATCAGATTGTCTTTACAGCAGGCCATTCTCCTCCTGAGAAGCCGGACGGCGGCACCGTCGATGCTTTTTTGGATCAGATCGACTGGAAGCTTGAAGTTTATCCGGAACCGGTCCAGCTTGATGAAATCGTTCACAGTCTTCTGCTGTCATTTTTAAGTATTTTCATTCTGCTGAATATTATGTTCCTCATGCTCCAGTATGTGCTGCTGAAGCGGCGGACCAAGCAGGAGCGCGCCCAAAATGAAGCCCAGAAGCTCG
Organism: Bacillus paralicheniformis; assembly: GCF_001042485.2. Classification (GTDB taxonomy): domain Bacteria; phylum Bacillota; class Bacilli; order Bacillales; family Bacillaceae; genus Bacillus; species Bacillus paralicheniformis. The sequence goes on along the minus strand of NZ_LBMN02000024.1, from coordinate 14,530 downwards.
AATTAATCGGCACCCTGGCAGCGAGCACCGCTCATGAAATCAGAAACCCGCTGACAGGTATCAGCGGCTTTATCCAGCTCCTGCAAAAAAAATATCAATCAAAAGAAGATCAAATGTATTTCTCAATCATCGACCAGGAAATCCGGAGGATCAACCAGATTGTCAGCGAGTTTCTCGTGCTCGGAAAGCCGACGGCAGAGCAGTGGCAGCTTAACGCCATGAATGAAATGATTGACGAAATCATGCCGATTATTCATTCTGAGGCAAATTTATATAATGTGGAAGTGGAATTTCAAGACTGTGGAGAAGACCCGGCTTATGTGTATTGTAAAAAAGATCATATTAAGCAGGTTGTCTTGAACGTCGCCAAAAATGCTCTTGAATCGATGAAAAACGGCGGAAAGCTGCTCATTCAAATCGAACATCATCAAGAGAAGGCGCAAATTATTGTGAAGGATATCGGAGAAGGCATTCCAAAAGAAATGATGGAGAGTATTTTCCAGCCTTTTGTCACGTCAAAGGAAAAGGGAACCGGACTCGGCCTTGTCGTGTGCAAGCGCATCATTTCCATGTACGGGGGAACCATTCAGATCGAAAGCGAACAGCATAAAGGAACGACTGTAACGATTACGCTGCCGACTTCAAAGGAACAGGTTGACTGAGGCTTCCCCGTTCCTGCAAAGAGCCTGCCTTTCACGGCAGCTCTTTTTCGTTCAGTCACTATGCCGTATATTTTTCAACGGTCAGACAGTCGATGCAGCCTAAAAAATCCTGCAGCAGATGGTCCGACGCATTTTCATTCATAGACAGTTTTTGATATTCATAAATTAATTGATCCAGCTCCTGGCTCCGCCTGATCGTTTCATCCCCTGTAAATCCATAGATTTCAGCGGCTTCAACCATCATTTGCCGCTTCTTGCTGATGGAAACGAGCAATGCTTCTTTTTCAACATAATTTTGCATACGCTTCACCCCTTACCGACATATCGTTTCTTAGAACCATCCAGATTTTGCGTACTTGAGCATTATTACAGATTATACTTATTTTGTAAACCTATTTCTCAAAAAATTATTTTGAAATCGAGTATAATAGAATTGTGGAATTAAAGGTGTAATACCCCTCGATGAAATACGGCAAACACCTTTAAAAGAGTTCATGAGGATAGAAGGAGGTCTAAATGATGAAAAAACCAGTGTCAAGGCTCCGAACCATCTTTGCCGTGAAAGAAGCGTATTCAGGCCTCTTATTGTTTTTCAAGGCATTTAGAGCCTGGAGAAAGGGAGACTTCCCCTTATTCCCGAAAAAAACGATTTTACTGGCCGCGCTGGCATTGATTTATGTGCTGTCTCCGATCGATTTGATTCCCGATGTTCTCGCAGGTGTCGGCTGGCTTGATGACGCGGCTGTGCTCGCTTTTCTATTCAGGCAAATCACCAAAGAGCTGGACGGATTTGAAATACATCTAACGGGAGGAATAAACGGCAATGGCAAACAATAATATTCTCGGTATCAATCATCTCTTGTTTTCAGTCTCTGACCTGTCCGTCTCTATTTCATTCTATGAAAAGGTGTTTGATGCCAAGTGGCTCGTAAAGGCCGAGAAAACCGCTTATTTTGACCTGAACGGCATCTGGCTCGCATTAAACGAAGAGAAAGACATTAAGAGACAGGAAATCCACGACTCTTACACCCATATCGCCTTTTCGATTCAACAGGAAGATTTGCCGTTCTGGGAAAAGAAATTACGCGATTTAGGTGTAAACGTGCTAAAGGGCAGAAAACGGCATGAAGGCGACAAAGATTCAATTTATTTCTCAGATCCGGACGGCCATAAGTTCGAGCTTCACACCGGCTCTGTATTTGACCGTCTTCAATACTATCAAAATGAAAAACAGCATCTCTCCTTTCATGAAGGCCACATCAAGGCCCTTTATGACAGAAACAAATAAAAAAGCGTCCACACGGACGCTTTTTCATTATCGGCTCACACTCTCTTTCTCATAAATCGGCACCCAGCCCTCTGTCGTCACAAAGATTCTGACAGCCACGACTTTTCGGTCTTCCTGAAGCGTGAAATAATGGCGGGTGTTTTCAGGAACGGAGATCAAATCTCCCGGATTTAAGAGGACATCAAAAAATGTGCCGTCTTTTCCTTCTATCGCAAAGATGCCGTGGCCGCTGACGATAAATCTGACTTCATCGTCTGTATGATGATGTTCCTGTTTGAAATTTTTCAAGAGCTCATCGAGTTTCGGATTTTGGTCGGAAAGCGAGATGACATCGCTCGCTTTATAGCCGCGGCGTTCTGAAATGTCTTTGATTTCAGCGGCAAAGACGTCTAAAATCTCCTGTTTCTCTTCATCGGTCAAATCGTATTTTTCTTTTAAGCCGGCCGGCAGCTTTGTGATATCCCATTTTTCATAAATGACCTCCTGCCCCTTTAGAAATTGTTCTACTTCTTCCTGCTTTTCAATGGTCGTGTTTTGTTCATCATGGATTCGAATTGTCGCCATGCTTTCTCCCCCTTTTTAATTAACGTGGTAAGCCTGCAAAGCTTTCAGTTTTAAATGCCAGCTGAACAGGAATTCATACGCTTCAAGCATCCGCTTTGTCTCAAATGCCGTTTTTCCCCAGACGGTAATGCCGTGGCTGCGAATCAGCACTGCCCCTGAATCGCCTGAAAGGTGTCCGGCAAAATCCGCCGCCAAATCCGGAATATGAGCGCTGTTTTCGATAATCGGGATCGCAATCTCCGCATTTTCCTCCCAAAGACCGAGCGCCTTTATGATTTCCTGGCCTCTGAATGTCGCTTGCTTTTCTTTTGCGTAAAGCTCTGAGATGACATTGTTGTCAATCGTATGGACGTGAAGACAGCAGCCCGCGTTTGTATTTTGATAGACACGGGTGTGCAGCAGCGTCTCCGCTGACGGTTTCAGCGTATGTCCGGTCTCCGCCGGTCTCCCCTCTTCGTCCGCCAACAGAAAATCCTCCGCGGATGCTTTTCGCTTATCTTTTCCGCTTGCTGTGATGAGAAATCGCAGCGGGTCTTCTGATACTTTGATTGACAGATTGCCGCTTGTCGCAGGGAACCAATCCCTTTCCGCAAGCTCTTTTTTTACCTCGGCAAGTTCGTGCCATTTTTGCTCAGGGTCCATTCTTTCACCTCCGCGGTCTCTTCAAGTATTCGCTTTACATCACGGAAATCGCCGAATCCCGCATGCTTCAGGCCGAGTCCCTCACATTCCCGCAGCAAATAATCGCGCGCGATGCACAAGTCGGAACATTTGGCAGCTTCAACATCTGTAACAGAGTCCCCAATCATGACAACAAAATCGTCCCAGCCTTTCAGCCGGCGGATGATAGAAGGCTTGCAGCAGCCGCATTCATTTCCGCAGCTGCCGTCACACGGATACGGCCAGCGGATCTCGATATTGCGCCCTGAAAAGCCGGCCTCATTGCAGTAAATGCGTTCCTTTTCGACAATGCCTTCAAGCAGTGGATAGACGAAAAAGTCCATCCCTCCGCTCACGACGTAAAACGGAAGACCCTGCTCATCCAGGAAAGAGACAAACTCTGTAAACCCGGGGCGGATCTCGGCTTGTTTCATTACATATTCCATAATGTCTTCTTTCAGGCTTGTCGGCAGCAATTGAAACATTCTGCCGACCCCGTCCTTAATCGATATGTCCCTGGACAGAACCCCGTCTTTTAAAGCGAGCCACTCTTCTGGAGCAAATTGTTTCATAATGCTGATGATGTTGTCGTTCGTTGTAATGGTTCCGTCAAAATCGCAAATGATAAGCGGCTGCCTCATACGGAAACCTCAACCTTTCCCCATTTTTCAAGGGCGAGCTTCAAATCGGGAGAACGCTTTGCTTTTTCTTCGACTGGCTCCGCTTCCAGGACGGCATCAATGATCGCCCGAAACGCTCTTCCTCCGCCTGCCGCTCCGTTTGGATGACCGTGAATCCCCCCGCCTGCGTTGATGATATGGTCAATGCCGAAGTCTTTCATCAAGAGCGGCACCATGCCGGGGTGAATACCGGCCGACGGAACGGCGAATGTCGGTTTAAAAACGTCTTCCTTCGTGCATTCATCATATATGGCAAGCGCATCCTGCTTCGGCAGAGCAACGCTTCCGTACGGTGAAGGGAACAGGCTGAAATCAGCACCCGCATACCGGTTGAGCTTGCCGAGCAAAAGCGAATGGGAAAAACCGTAATGCGGCGACGAAGTGAGTGCGCCGCTTACTGCCGGGTGCGCCATGATCGGCAGCGGGATGTCGTCGTCTTCCGCAAGGCTTTGCAAAACATCGAGCCCGTAGGCAAACACATTCAGCAGCAACACATCGGCTCCGAGCTCGGCTGCTTTTCTCGCCTTCGATTTCAGCTCCATTGTCCTGCCCGTCAGGTTGACGGCATACAGCGTTTTGCGCCCAGTTTCTTCAAAAGCTGCCTCAAGCACTTTTTTTCCTTCCGTGATTCGTTTTTCAAAGGGGGCACTGCCTGTTTCGAATAAGATTTCATCGTCCTTGATCAAATCCACTCCGCCGAGCGCCTGCTGTCTGAGCTGTTCCTTCAAGTCTTCCATATCGCGGCCGATGACGCCTTTAAAAATGCTCATCAACAGAGGCCTTTCAAATTCGCCGATTTTTTTCCGGATCCCGTATACGCCGAATTTCGGGCCCGGCAATGATTGTTTAAAAGACTGCGAAAACTCCAAATCCGCCAATTTGATTTTTCCGTCGAGAGACAGCTTTCCAAAAACGGTCGTCAGCACAGCGGGAATGTCGCTTGTAAAATTGGCTTCCGGATAAGCGATGGTGACCGTTGTCTGTTTTTCCCCCAGCGTGCTTTCTGTTTCTTCGACCTTGACGACGCGTCCTTTATGCTTTTTCAGCTGTTCCTGCTTTAAGAGCGGCAGATCTGTCCACGACCCGACCGTCAGTCCGATCGCAATTTGCTCGGCCCGCTTTTCTGCGTCACATCCTTGATCTGTCAAAACATATGTTGCCAAAAGTTCACTCATTCTGTAGCTCCTTCCTGCTTCATGCATATAAAAAACCTCTTTTGCTGCTTTAGCTAAAAGAGGTTTCGCATTTCAGGTTCGAATCCTTATCTCTCAGCGTCAGCTGCAAGAATTAGCACCGTGCTTAAAAAGTCGGTTGCCGGGCTTCATCGGGCTTGTCCCTCTGCCTGCTCTTGATAAGAATATTGATTTTATAAATTATTTTGAATTATCCCATCGTTTTTCCCGGTTGTCAATGACTGTGGCCGGTCTTTTTGAATATATTCAGCTTGGCAATGCGCGAAGCCGCTTCCCGGAGCCGCTCTTCGCTTGTCAAGAGGCCGACTCTCACATAGCCTTCTCCGTATTTGCCGAAGCCGATGCCGGGCGCTGTGACGACATTCGCTTTTTCGAGAAGCAGATCGGAAAAAGCCTCAGATGTATACCCGTCAGGGACAGGCATCCAGGCGAAAAAAGAACCTTGCGGAGCATCCGCGTGCCAACCGATTTCGCGGACCGCACGAATCCATACATCCCGCCTTTTTTCGTAGCGCTCATTTTGCTCCTTGACACACGCTTGGTCTGATAGAAGCGCGGCTGCCGCGGCGTCTTGGACCGCTTTAAAAAGGCTGACATACATATGGTCCTGATAAAGGTTCAGCGCTTCGATCACAGATGCGTTGCCAACTGCAAACCCGACCCGCCATCCAGCCATATTATACGTTTTGGAAAGCGTGTAAATTTCGATTCCTGTGTCTTTTGCCCCCTCCGTTTCGAGAAAGCTGACAGGCCTCTTGCCGTCGTAGCCGATCGCACCGTAGGCAAAATCGTGGACGACGCAAATTCCGTTTGACTTGGCAAACCGGACAGTCTCTTCGAAAAAAACAGGCGTGGCTTGGGCACCGGTTGGATTGTTTGGATAATTTAAATACATGAGCTTCGCATTTTCTTTCACTTCCTTCGGAATCCGGCTGTAGTCAGGCAGAAACTGATTGCCCGCTGTAAGCGGCATCGTTGCCATGTTCGCTCTTGCCAGCTCAACGCCCGACCAGTAGTCGGGATAGCCGGGATCGGGAACGAGCACGGCATCCCCCGGATTTAACAAACATTGCGGAAGCTCGACAAGACCGGCTTTTCCGCCGAACAATACAGCGACTTCGCGTTCGGGATCGAGCTCTACACCGTATTCCCTTCGATAGAACGCGGCTGCCGCCTCCTTGAGTGAACGGCTGCCGCGAAAGGAGGAATACTGATGGTTTTCAGGGTTGCGAACGGCTTGCGCCATTGTATCAACGATGTGATCAGGTGTCGGCTGATCGGGATTCCCCTGGCCGAGATTGATCACATCATGGCCGGCGGCGATTTTTTCATTCACCTTTTTCACCAAGGAAGCGAAAAACTGCTCAGGCAGCTGTTTCAGCACATCTGAAAGCTCAAATTTCATATGATTCACCCGCTTTTGAAAAATTCTTGAAATGATAGTCCATCATCATATATTGTTAAATGTAAAATGTAAAGAAAAAAATGAGGTGATCCAGATTGAAGCTGACAATTTCATGTCTGCAATTCGATATCGCATACGGCAATCCTTCTGAAAATTTTAAAAAAGCGGAGCAGCTGATCGAACAGGAAAGCCGGAAAGCGGATGTTCTTCTCCTTCCCGAGCTGTGGACGACGGGTTATGATTTAAAAAATCTCGGCTCCATCGCAGATGAAGAAGGCAGGCAAACGAAGAGATGGCTGCAGGAAACGGCAAAAGCAAACCGTGTCCATATCATTTGCGGCTCTGTCGCCGTTAAGAAAAAAAGCGGTGTGTACAATATCATGTACATCGCAGACAAAAACGGACATTTGATCAAAGAATACAGCAAAGCTCACCTTTTCCAGCTGATGGACGAACACCTCTATTTGTCAGCGGGCTCAGGCGACGGGAGCTTCGAGCTTGAAGGGATCCCGGCTGCGGGGTTTATCTGCTACGACATCCGTTTCCCGGAATGGATCAGAAAACATACGAAGGAAGGTGCGGGCATCATCTTTGTATCGGCGGAATGGCCGCTCGCCCGCCTCGATCACTGGCAAAGCCTTTTAAAAGCCAGAGCGATTGAAAATCAGTGCTTTGTCGCAGCCTGCAACCGAGCGGGAAGTGACCCGGCAAACGAATTTGCGGGTCACAGCATCATCATTGATCCGCTCGGCCGCACCCTCGCTGAAGCAGGGAGCGGTGAAGCCGTCATCAGGACCGAAATCAACCTCGGGGACATTGAAAAAGCGCGGGGGCAAATTCCGGTTTTTGAGGACATTCGCAGAGATTTATATTAAAAAAGTGTTGACAAGAAAACTGAGATGCTGGTAACATTTTCAGCAACTGACCGAACTGAAATTTCAAAATTTTATATTGATTTCTCTTATCGAGAGTTGGGTGAAGGACTGGCCTAATGACCCCAACAGCAACCGACCGTAATACCATTGTGAAATGGGGCGCGAAATTCTGCGCCGCTAGGGCACGGTGCTAATTCCATCAGACTTTGAATTCTGAGAGATAAGAGAGGCGAACGCGACAAATCAGCCTCTTTCTCTCGATGAGAAAGAGGCTTTTTTATTGTTAACGACATTTAGGGGGAATCACACATGACCGTAACGAAAACCGCAGCATACGAAACTTTGACCGAAAGCTCCGCGGCCGCGCTGGCCGTTCGCCTCGGGCTTTTTCCAAGCAAAAGCACCCTGACATGCCGGGAGATCGGGGACGGAAACTTGAATTTGGTCTTCCGCGTGTATGACAAAGAGCAGCAAAAAGGGCTGATCATCAAACAGGCGGTGCCTTATGCGAAAGTCGTCGGCGAAAGCTGGCCGCTGTCGCTTGACAGGGCGAGAATCGAAAGCAGTGCGCTGATCCGCCAAGCCGAGCATGTCCCGCACCTTGTCCCGAACGTGTACTATTCTGACACCGAGCTTGCCGTTACCGTATTGGAAGACCTTTCTCACTTGGAAATCGCCAGAAAAGGACTGATTGACGGGAAGGATTATCCGCACCTGTCGGAAGACATCGGAGAATTCCTTGGAAAAACACATTTTTACTCGTCTGAATATGCACTTGACCCAACAGTTAAAGGGCGGCTTGTGAAGCAGTTTACGAATCCGGATCTGTGCGATATTACAGAAAGCCTTGTGTTCACAGACCCTTTCTTTGATCATGAGACAAACGATTTCGAAGAAGAGCTTCGCGATGAAGCGGAAGATCTTTGGCGCAATGAAGCATTAAAAATTGAAGCGGCAAAACTGAAACAGCGCTTTTTGTCTGCAGAGGAAACGCTGATCCACGGCGACCTTCATACAGGCAGCATTTTCGCAAGTGAAGAAGCCGAAACGAAAATCATCGACCCTGAATTTGCGTTTTTCGGCCCGATCGGGTTTGACATTGGACAGTTTATCGCCAACCTGCTGCTGCACGCGCTTTCCCGCGAAGAAAACAGGCGGGCTCCTTTATACCGCCATGTCGAGACCGTCTGGCATACGTTCAGCCGGACATTCAGCGAAGCATGGGAAAACGATGCTCTTGACGCTTGCAAAAATGAGAAAGGACGCCTTGAATCAGTTCTGAAGCAGGCGTTTGAAGACGCAGCAGGCTTTGCCGGCTGCGAAATGATCCGCCGGACGATCGGCCTTGCCCATGTGGCGGACCTTGAAACAATCGTTCCGTTTTCCCGGAGAATCAGCCAAAAAAAGCTCGCCCTTAAAATAGGCGCAGCATTCATAGAAAAACGCAGTGGTTTCCGGACGCCAAAAGACTTGATTGAAGCGTTTCGGAACGCACTTAAGGAGTGAATGACATGCCTGAACAATTTGCGGTGCCCCGCTCTGTCGAATGGGAAGAAGCATCGGTAAAAATTCTGAACCAGCAAAAGCTTCCCGAAAAGACGGAATACCTGCACCTCACAACAAAAGAAGACGTCTATGATGCGATTCAAACGCTGAAAGTGAGGGGTGCACCTGCCATCGGCATTACAGCCGCCTTCGGACTCGCCCTTTGCGCACAAAGCATCAATACATCTGACGTTTCCGCGTTTCTGGTGGAACTCGGAAAAATCAAAGATGAACTCAATCAGGCAAGGCCGACAGCCGTCAATTTATCCTGGGCTCTCAATCGGCTGGTAATAAGTGCGGAGGACGCAAAATCGGTCAATGAAGCAAAAACAAATCTGATCCATGAAGCCATTCAGATCCAGGTTGAAGACGAAGAAACGTGCCGGCAAATCGGACAGAATGCACTGCATTTGTTCAAATCGGGTGACAGCATCATGACCATCTGCAACGCCGGCTCGATTGCGACAAGCAGGTACGGTACGGCCCTTTCCCCGTTTTATCTTGCCAAAACAAAGGACCTCGACCTTCATATTTATGCCTGTGAAACGAGGCCTGTCCTGCAAGGGGCGCGCCTGACGGCGTGGGAGCTTATGCAGGGGGGAATTGACGTGACGCTGATTACAGACAGCATGGCTGCCCATACGATGAAAGAAAAAAACATTTCAGCCGTCATTGTCGGAGCGGACAGGATCGCGAGAAACGGAGATACAGCCAATAAAATCGGAACATACGGCTTGGCAATCCTCGCCAAAGCCTTTCAAATCCCGTTTTTTATCGCCGCTCCCCTGTCAACTTTTGATGTTTCGATTTCATGTGGCGACAACATTCCGATTGAAGAACGCGATCCGGATGAAGTCAGGCTGATAAACGGAACGCAAATAGCTCCGCAAGAGGTGCCAGTGTTCAACCCTGCTTTTGATATCACGCCGCACGATTTAATCTCTGGCATCATTACGGAAAAAGGGATTATCACAGACAGGTTTGAAGAAGAAATTGAAGCGCTGTTTTCCGCTGAAGCCCTTACTTAGGCCGCTTTAGCGGATTTTAATCGATTTGATGATGTCTTTCTTCTGCTCTTCGGTCAACACGTGCAGCTTGACGAACAATTCCGCGTATCCTGCTATTTTGTTCGGGCGGTTCGTTTTCACTTATTCGTCCTCCTTTTTTACCAAGACCAACATTTTTAACTTAATAAAATTATATGTCGCTGACGAAAAAAAGAAACGGCGTGCTCGTATATTATTTTCCCTTATACGCAATATTTTCGATGTCGAGCAGCACCGCTTTTTTATCCGTTTCATTTCCGGAGTACCCCGTTAAAGAACGATTTTTGCCGATGACACGGTGGCACGGGATCAAAATCGGCAGCGCATTTCTTTTATTGGCCTGGCCGATTGCGCGAACCGCTTTCGGATTCCCGACGGCGCACGCGATATCTAAATAGCTCCGTGATTCACCGTACGGGATCAACTGCAGCGCCTCCCACACTTTTTTCTGAAACGGGGTTCCATCCTGGCGGAGAGGAAGGGTGAACGTCTTCCGCTCCCCCCCTGAAATATTCTTCGAGCTGGCGCTTTGCCTCCTTCAACAATTCCGTTTCGGTCCGGCGAAGCTCCAAGCCGTCTTGCTGGAGCTGTTTTAGTTCATCTTTTTCAAATAGCAAATGTGTAATGTGGTGATTTTCCTCGACAATGTAAGCTTGTCCAAAAGGCGAGGTCATTTCAATATAAAAGCCCACGATGCGATTAAGCCTCCTCCTCATGATGCTGTCTGATCGGGAGAGTCAGATGGAATGTCGTGCCTCTCCCTTCTTCACTTTCAACTTCGATTTTTCCATTATGCTCTTCAATAATTTTATAACTGACCATGAGCCCGAGTCCAGTGCCCCGTTCTTTTGTCGTGTAAAAAGGTTCGCCGAGCCTCTTCAATTTGTCTTCTGTCATGCCGATTCCTTCGTCAGCAAGCGAGATAATGATATGGTCGTCTCCTTTCGGTTTGATCGACACATATACGTTGCCTCCGTCAGGCATCACTTCAATCGCATTTTTCAAAATGTTGATAAATACCTGTTTCAGCTGATTCGGCTCGCAATAAATCAGCGGAATGCCGCCTTCGCACTTCAGATGCATCTGAACGTTGTCAAGGTTTGCCTGTGCGTGCAGCAAATCCATTGTGTCCTGCATGATTTTGACGATATTTTTTTCTTCATACATAATCGCCTGCGGTTTTGCAAGGATGAGAAACTCCGTAATAATCGATTCAATCCTTTTGAGTTCTGATGTGATGACATTAAAGTAAAGCGCGTGATCCTCATTTTGGATGCTGCCTTTCAGCAGCTGGATAAATCCTTTTAGCGCCGTCATCGGGTTGCGGATTTCATGGGCAATTCCGGCTGCGAGTTCGCCGACGACGTGAAGGGTATCAGACTTGCGGAGCCGCTCTTCAAGCTCTTTTCGTTCTGTCACGTCTCTGAGCATCGCCAAGTTCATATTTTGAATGATATTTCTTTTAAATGAAAATTCAAGAATCCGTTTTTGGTCGCTCAGCAGGAATGGGATGTCATTGTCCATTTCTTCTAAGGAAATCGTTTTAGCGGGAGAAGCTGCATTTTCTATATGATAGCCGGAGATGACATCAAGTAGATTGGACGTTTTCAGCTGTTCAAGAGGGGTGCTGAGAATTTTTCCGGCAAGGGGGTTCGCATCGATAATGTCGTACTGGTTGTTGAAAAGAACGATTCCGTCCATTGATCCGTTGAATACTTTTCTGAACTTCAATTCGCTTTCCCGCAATTCTTGTTCCATTCGTTTTCTGTCGCTGACATTTCTTAAAATGGTTAGGTCCTGGCTGTCGAACATGATCCGTTTTGACGTGAACTCAAGCTCTTTATATTGTCCGTTTGCCATACGAAACAGCAGTTCCGCCCGGATTTTCCCTTTTTGATCATACTGCTTTTGAATGGCATGGTACCTCTGATCGGTTTGATCAATAAAATCGGTCATCTTCTTGTTGAGAAGCTGTTCCATCGGCAGTTCGAAGATTTTGCAGGCCGACTGGTTCGCTTTGACGATGCGGCCGTCGTTATTCATCAGTATAATGGCATCCATCGCATTTTCAAAGACTTCTCTAAAGCGTTCTTCGCTTTTAAACAGCTGTTTTTCCATCGAGCGCTTCTCGGTAATATCCCTCATAATCGACATGTAAAAGCCGTTTAAAATGTTCGAGGTTATCGTAAGCTCAAACAGCCGGTCTTCTCCTGATCTGAGCCGGACAGGAAGCTCCCCTTTTGCTTTCCCTCTTCTGAAAAGAGCATTCCAGATTTTATCGAGCCGCCCCTTGTTTTCAGGGGATACGAATTGTGACAGCTTCAGTTTTGAAAGCTCTGTTTTTTCAATTTCGAAGCTCTGGCAAAACGAATGGTTCGCATCGATGAAACAGCCTTGTTTATCAAAGATGACGATTCCTTCAACCGCGCGGTGAAACAAATCTTTAAACAGCTTTTCATTAATGGTGCGCTCCCGCTCCAATATTTTTTTCGATGAAATGTCCCTCATGACGACAAAATAGCAGTCTTCACCGATTCCTTTGCTTGCAGTAAACTCGATATATTTGACAGATCCGTTGTCAAGCCTGATGGCCACTTCTTTTTTCGCATATCCCCGCTCCAAAAAGCGTTGAATGCTCTGGTTCAGTTCATCCGGCGGGACGGCGTGCAGGAAGTCGAGCGCCGACCGGTCCAGCAAATTCTTTTTTTGGCTTTGCAGAATTTTGCAGGCGGCATCATTCGCCTGGATGATGTTCATCTGTTTATCCAATATAAAAATAGCGTCCAGCGTCCCGTTAAACAGCAGCTCATACTGATACAAATCCGCTTTCAGCTTGGCGTTCTCTTTCTTCAGTCTGTTCAGCTGGTTTTGCAGATTTAAGGATTCATTTAAATCAAGAGTTTCCTCCATTTATTACACTCCTTCTTGAAAACCTGTCCTCCAATTATTCTACAAACCGGAAAATCTTCCTTCATTTGTTTCGAACTTTTACAACCTTTCCGCCTATTTTACAGGAAGATGACGATATAAAAGTTCCTTACTGTTCAATTACATCGACCTAACAATAAGACTTAATGCATAGGAAAACACATGCTTTCTATTTTAAAATTTTAAAATGAGGCCAGACTGGTGGAAGACGTCATTCCGGAAAGAATGTTCCGGGGTTCAGACGCTTCCCGCACCGGCGCCTCCTGAAAATGTTTGTGAAAGGGTGATGTTATGGCGACTTCGCGCGACAGCTATTTCGACAATGCAAAATTCCTATTAATTTTTCTCGTCGTATTCGGACATATAATCAGGTCCTATATTCATGATAATGATGCTCTGCTTCATATTTATAAATTTATTTACACGTTTCATATGCCTGCTTTTATTCTCATATCAGGCTATTTTGCAAAAGGGTTCAACCGCCCCGGCTATGTCAAAAAAATCGCCTGGAAGCTGATTGTTCCTTATTTGATTTTCCAGGGAATCTATACGCTGTTTTATTCCTTTATCGATGATCAAAGCTTAACGGCCGCAAATCCGATTGAACCGCAATGGTCGCTTTGGTTTTTGCTGAGCCTGTTCTTTTGGAATATCCTGTTGTTTCCATTCACAAAACTGCCGGCGAAATGGGCGTTTGCCGCAAGCTTTGCGATCGCCGTTCTTGTCGGATATATCGACTTGATCAGCAACACGCTCAGCCTGTCCCGCACGTTTGTTTTCTTCCCGGTCTTTTTGGCGGGCTATTATTTGCAAAAAGACCATTTTAAAATACTGAGAGGCTGGAAAGGCAAGCAGGCCGCTCTAGCCGTTTTAGCAGCAACGTTCGTTTTCTACTTTTTTGTAGACTTCGATTACTCCTGGCTGTTCGGGTCCAAACCCTATTCGGAATTCGGCGATGTCGGTATAAAAAGCGGGTTAAACCGAGTGGCGCTCCTCGTCATCACGTTCGCTTCAACCTTCGCGTTCATGGCGCTTGTGCCTGAAAGGCGGTATTTCTTTACCCTGTGGGGAACGCGCACATTTTATGTCTATCTGCTGCACGGCTTTATCATCAAGTCGTTCAGAAAAACGGGAGCGGAAGAATGGCTTGCCGATTATCAAAGTCTGACACTATTAATCATCGCCACGGCGATTTTAACTTTCTGCTTATCAAGCGGATTTGTGAAAACGGTCGCCCAGCCATTCATCGAATTGAAAATGACGAATTTAATGAGGATGTTGAAAAAAGACAACGGATATAACCCTTATTTAAAATAAATGAAGGTCCAAATCGTTTCCGATTTGGACCTTTCAGATTGTTGAAAAAATCGCAAAACAGCTTTTTTGTTTTGCGATTTTTTCATCCCATCAGCGTGATTGAAAACCCTTGCAGTCTAGGAAGGCCGAGCATCGGAGCGGAGCGAATGTTAGAATTCGTGAGCACCGACGCACAGGCCTGACAACGAATGCGAGGGTTTGGCGACACGCTGGAAGGTGCAAATCGTTTCCGATTTGCACCTTTCTCGTTTGATCCGCAGTTTTATTCTTTATCCCGCTGCTGTCCGTCCGCCTTTTTGTTCTTCTTTTTATTGTTCTCGATCACATCAATCAATTTAAAGGCGTTGACATCGCCCAGTTCGTTTGA
>NZ_LBMN02000023.1 GCF_001042485.2 Bacillus paralicheniformis | reverse complement strand
CCGGTTGCTCCCGTCGGGCCGGTTGCTCCTGTCGGGCCGGTTGCTCCCGTCGCTCCCGTTGCGCCTGTTGCTCCCGTTGCTCCTGTTGGGCCGGTTGCTCCCGTCGGACCGGTTGCTCCCGTCGGACCGGTTGCTCCTGTTGGGCCGGTTGCTCCCGTCGGGCCGGTTGCTCCTGTCGGGCCGGTTGCTCCCGTCGGACCGGTTGCTCCTGTTGGGCCGGTTGCTCCTGTTGGACCTGTCGCTCCCGTTGCTCCGGTTGGACCCGTTGCTCCGGTTGCCCCGGTTGCTCCTGTTGGACCTGTGGCTCCTGTTGGACCCGTTGGTCCTGTTGCCCCTGTTGGACCCGTTGCTCCTGTCGCCCCGGTTACTCCTGTTGGACCTGTCGCTCCGGTTGGACCCGTTGCTCCGGTTGCCCCTGTTGGACCCGTCGCTCCCGTTGCCCCGGTTACTCCTGTTGGACCTGTCGGACCCGTTGCTCCTGTCGCCCCTGTTGGACCCGTTGCGCCTGTGGCTCCCGTCGCTCCGGTGGCTCCCGTTGCCCCGGTTACTCCTGTTGGACCGGTTGCTCCTGTTGGGCCGGTTACTCCTGTTGGACCTGTGGCTCCGGTTGGACCCGTTGCTCCTGTCGGGCCGGTTGCTCCCGTTGGGCCTGTCGCTCCGGTTGGACCCGCTGCTCCTGTCGGGCCGGTTGCTCCTGTGGCTCCCGTTGGTCCTGTTGGACCCGCTGCTCCTGTCGGGCCGGTTGCTCCTGTGGCTCCCGTTGGTCCTGTTGGACCCGTTGCTCCGGTTGCCCCGGTTACTCCGGTCGGACCTGTCGCTCCTGTTGGACCCGTTGCTCCGGTTGCCCCGGTTACTCCGGTCGGACCGGTCGGACCTGTCGCTCCTGTTGGACCCGTTGCTCCGGTCGCTCCGGTTGCTCCCGTTGCACCTGTGGCTCCCGTTGGACCTGTTGGGCCTGTCGCTCCGGTTGATCCCGTCGGGCCTGTGGCTCCGGTTGCTCCTGTTGGACCTGTCGCTCCGGTCGGGCCGGTGGCTCCGGTCGCTCCCGTCACTCCCGTTGGACCCGTCGGTCCTGTCGCTCCCGTTGGACCTGTCGCTCCCGTCGGTCCGGTCGCTCCGGTTGCACCAGTTGCTCCTGTTGGGCCTGTTGAGCCTGTCGCTCCCGTTGGACCCGTTGGACCTGTCGCTCCCGTGGCTCCTATTGGACCTGTCGCTCCCGTCGGACCTGTTGATCCAGTTGCACCTGTTGCCCCGGTTGCTCCCGTCACTCCCGTTGGACCCGTCGCTCCTGTGGCTCCCGTTGGACCTGTTGATCCCGTGGCTCCGGTCGGGCCTGTTGATCCCGTTGCGCCTGTTGATCCCGTCGGACCCGTCACTCCCGTTGGACCCGTCGCTCCCGTCGGTCCTGTCGCTCCCGTTGGACCTGTTGATCCCGTCGGTCCGGTCGCTCCGGTTGCTCCGGTCGGGCCTGTTGATCCCGTCGGGCCTGTTGCGCCTGTCGGGCCTGTTGATCCGGTCGGACCTGTTGATCCGGTCGGACCTGTTGATCCGGTCGCTCCCGTCGGGCCTGTTGATCCCGTTGGGCCTGTCGCTCCGGTTGCCCCGGTTGGGCCTGTTGGTCCTGTTGGGCCGGTGGCTCCCGTCGGACCTGTCGCTCCGGTTGGACCTCCTCCACCCTCAACACTCAATAGAGCAACATCATCCACAAGCACACTTGCAGTTCCCGCCTGCGGAATGTTGTTGATCAAAATGAATGCCTGGGTGGTGCCGGGGGGAGCCGGTGAAGTTGTTTGATAGACTTCAAGCCATGTCCCATTTTCGGCTGCCGGTATTCTGCTTGACGGCACAGTGGCAAACAGCCCGTATTCGAGAAAATTAAATTGACTGTCAAAATAAGTAACTTGTATCGTTATAGAAGGTGCTGGGAGAAATCCCGCTTTCGCAAGAGAAACAAGAAATTCGCTTCCTTCCCCAGCCCTGGCCGGAACAAATTGGGCAATATATGATGTGGCTGTTCCGCCCAAAAATCTCGCAGAGAAAAACCCTGAATGCGAAAACTGGCTTGTAACAGATGCGTTTATGCCTACCCAAGGCGAGAAAGCACCTGTCTCAAAACCACCGTTCATCACCGCGTTTTGAATGGACATTTTTTCACCCCCAATTCTTTTCATTTTCTGGCTGCAATGATCTTTAAAAGATATTGAAGCTCTATATCCTATGATCTCTCTTTTTTTGCAGACACGTTATATAACACGGCTAAGATTGAAAAACCGTCATTTCAGCAACCGGCCTGGATTGCCCACAGCCGTTTTGCCTGCGGGAACATCTTTTGTGATGACGGCGCCCGCTCCGATGACCGCATGCTCCCCGATGACGACCGCCGGCAGCAATGTTGCGTTGTTTCCAATTTTCGCTCCTCTTTTAATAGTTGGACCTTGATACGGGTAGTTTCCCATTCCCATATATTTATCATTTGATGTGGAACAGCAAGGACCGATAAACACTTCATCTTCGATCGTCATATCAGCGGTGATATAACAGCCCGTTTGAATCGTCACTCTCTTTCCAATTTTAGTATTGTTTTCAACCATCGCGTTGCGTCCTATAATGCTTTCTCTTCCGATCGCAACATTTTCGCGAATGCTCGCCATGTCTCCCACAAAAACGCCTTTTTCCAACAGCACGTCCCGGTATATAACAGCACTCGCACCGACTACGGCATCATCTTCTATCCGCAAAGGCGCTCCCGCCTGCTTCGGCTGGCGTGCCATTTTTTTATTTGAAGAAGCCGCTTTGCCAAGGACGGCCAAATCGCCGATTTTCACCCCGCTGCCGATCTGAGTATCCTTTTTAATAATGGCATGATGACCGATTGTTACGTTGTCCCCGATGACCACATTTTCTTCAATGACAGCCTGCTCTCCCAATACTACGTTCTTTCCGATCTTTACGGTTTCATGAATCATTGATACATCCTCCATTTCTCATTTACACCTGCTGTAGCATATTCAATGCGGACGTGATGAGAAACGGCTGCATAAAAAAACACGGCCGCCGTCAGGCGCACCGTGCTACTTTTCTCTTCTTGCAAAATCGACAAAACGGAATTTATCCAAGCGGTGTCTGCTTTCCGTATATTGAAACAAGGTTGTATCATCAAGGAAAACAAAATTCTTCACAACCACAATGTGTTCGTATCCGTTCAAATCCAAATATTCTTGATCCTCAGCCGTACATGGCTCGACCACAATTTCCTTATGGGCATAGCTGATGACGAGCCCGCATTCACCTTCAAGGTATTGGTAGATCGAGTCCTCGCATATTTCTTTCGTCAAGAGCGGCACATGCTTGCGGATAAAATAGTCTTTATCCAGGATGATGCGCTCTCCGTTAATATTCCGCGATCTGACGACCCGCCATACCTCTTCATCTCCAGAAGTGCGAAGCTGCTTTTGAATATATGCATCCGGATGCGTCAAGCCGAACTCGTGGACCGTCGTGCTTGTCTCTTTGCCAAGCGTTTCTGAAAGTTCCTTAAAGCTGACCAAACCGGAAACCGGGAACTGCATTTTCTCCCTGTGCAGCACGACTGACCCTTTTCCTTTGATCTTTTGAATATATCCGTTCTGGGCAAGCACATTCAGCGCTTTCCGAACCGTTTCCCTCGAGGTGTCGTGCTGTTCGGCAAGGTCGTTTTCAGACGGCAGGATATCTCCGGCATTCAGTATGCTTTGATCGATTTGTTCTGCAATTTGTTTGTAAATCATCATATACTTGTTGATCTTCATTTTTTTACCACCACGCTTAGTTTAGCATGGTTTGGCGAGATGATAAACAATCGATTGATACGGTTTCACTTTAAAGCGTGTAAATGACTCGGGAAGATCGGTGTCATTGGAAATGAGAACCTTGGCATCATAGCCGTCAATATCAATATCATCAGGGAGCTGAAACTCGGTCTCTTTCCCGTAAAAATTATTGATCACCAGCAGTTTTTCATCCGCTCCGTTTCTCAAATACGCATAAAGTGCTTGATCGTCTTCCAGAATCAGCTGATAATCTCCGGTTGTGATGATATCGAATTCCTTGCGGAGCTTATTCAGCTTTTTATAATGGTAGAAAATCGAGTCAGGATCGCTGAGCGCTTTTTCTGCGTTGATTTCTTTGTAGTTGGCAGGCACCGAAATCCACGGTGTCCCCGTCGTAAACCCGGCATTTTTTTCTCCGTTCCACTGCACCGGCGTCCTTGAATTATCACGGGACTTCGCTTTCAGGATTTCGATGATTTCGGCTTCCGGCTTTCCTGCTTCTTTCAGCAGACGGTACATATTGAGAGATTCGACATCCCGATAAAGAGAGATGTCATCGAATTTCGGGTTGGTCATCCCGAGCTCTTCTCCCTGGTAAATGTATGGCGTTCCCTGAAGCATATGAATTGCGGTTGCCAGCATTTTCGCAGATTTTATGCGGTATTTTCCGTCGTCTCCGTAGCGTGAGACGATCCGCGGCTGGTCGTGGTTGCACCAGAACAATGCGTTCCACCCGCCTCCTTTATGCATTTCAGTCTGCCATTCAGAAAGAATCTTCTTCAGCTTTAGAAAATCAAAATCCGCCAGCGCCCATTTTTCCCCGTTTGGATAGTCGGCCTTTAAATGGTGAAAGTTAAACACCATATCGAGCTCCCGGCTTTCAGGGTTTGTATACCGGATGCAATCTGCGATTGTCGTCGATGACATTTCCCCGACCGTCATGCTGTCGTATTTTGAAAAGACCTCCCTGTTCATTTCATTCAAAAACTCGTGAACCCTCGGCCCGTCCGTATAAAATCTGCGCCCGTCCCCCTCGTCATCATCAGGGAAACGCTGGTCTTTTGAGATGACATTGATGACATCAAGTCTGAAGCCGTCGATTCCTTTTTCAAACCAGAAATGCATCATCTCGTACACTTTTTTTCTGACTTCATCGTTCTCCCAATTCAAATCCGCCTGTGTCACATCATAGAGATGGAGATAATACTGTCCGGTCTCTTCATGAAACTCCCACGCCGAACCGCCGAACTTCGATTCCCAGTTTGTCGGCGGGGCACCGTCCGGCTTCATGTCCTTCCAAATATAAAAGTCGCGATACGGATTTTCTTTTCCGGACGCTGCTTCTTTAAACCATTTGTGCTCTGTTGATGTATGGTTGACGACAAGATCCATGATCACCTTTATGCCGCGTTTGTGAGCCTCTTCTAGAAGCTCTTCAAAGTCGGCCATTGTTCCATATTCTTCATGAATGTTGTAATAGTCGCTGATGTCATAGCCGTTGTCATTTTGCGGCGATTGATAAATCGGCGTCAGCCAAATGACATCACAGGCGAGCTCCTTGATGTAGTCGAGCTTTTCGATGATGCCGCGAATGTCGCCGACACCGTTACCTGTTGTATCTTTAAAGCTTTTCGGATAAATCTGATAGACGACTGCTTTTTTCCACCATGGATTTTCTTTCGTTTCCATTTTCAACACCACCGTTTTCTTCTTTATGAAATGGGAAAAGGGCTGACAAATATGCGCGCCCCTCTCCCTCTCTTATTTCATTTTTAATTTTGCATAGAGGTATGTTCCGGCGAACGGCGCGATCAGCACAATCGCCATCCCGATTGCAAACGCTCCCCAGTATTGGCTCATGATAGAGAAAATTCCGGGTACACCGCCGACGCCGACAGAGCTTGCCAAAACCCCTTGCGAGGAAATGAACATTCCGGCAATCCCCGAGCTGATCATCGCGATCACGAACGGAAATCTGTATCTGAGATTCACCCCGAACAGCGCCGGTTCGGTAATTCCAAGATAAGCTGAAATGCCGGATGTCAAGGACAGACCTTTCTGCTTCTCATCTTTGACAATAAACATCATCGCAAGCGCGGCTGAACCTTGTGCGATATTGGACAGCGCCAGCATCGGCCATAAAAATGTTCCGCCGAGCTTTGATCCGATCAGTTGAAGGTCAACGGCAAGGAATGTATGATGCATTCCGGTAATGACGAGAGCGGCGTAAAGTCCGCCGTATAACAGTCCGCCCAGTACGGCAAATTGTTCAAAGACAGCAATAAGGCCTGATGTTAAGACATTTCCGATGGCAAATGTAACCGGTCCAATGACAATAAATGAAGCAAAACCTGTGACAAGCAGCGTAATCGGCGCCACAACAAGGAGCTGAATGCTCTCAGGCGTCCGCTTTGTCAAAAAGCGCTCAATTTTTGCAAGCAAATAAGATGCGAGCAAAATGGGAAGCACCTGCCCCTGATAGCCGACCTTCTGCACTTCCAGACCGAATAAATTCCAGACAGGAATCTCTCCGCTTTGCTCGGCAGCCCCGTATCCCCAAGCGTTTAACAAATCAGGATGCACAAGCATGACGCCCAGCACGATGCCGAGCAGCGGATTTCCGCCAAACCGCTTGACGGCCGACCAGCCGATTAATGCCGGGAGAAATGCGAAAGCCGTTCCCGCAATCAAGTTAATCATATTGGCGAGATCCGCCCATTCAGGATAGACTTCAACGATCGATTTTCCGCTGAAGAAAATGTCTTGAGCCGTCAGGATATTGTTGATTCCCATCAACAGTCCGGCGGTGACAATCGCCGGCAATATTGGAATAAAAATATCTGCAAGCGTTTTCACAGCACGCTGTAAAGGATTCATATTTTTCTCTGAGGCTTTCTTGACGTCATCTTTTGACGATTCGCCGATTCCTGTGGCCTTCACCAGCTCCGCGTATACATTGTTGACCGTTCCTTGGCCGATCACCACTTGGAATTGGCCGTTCGTTGAAAACGATCCTTTGACAACATCTATTTGCTCCAACACCTCTTGATTGACTTTGCTTTCATCGAGCAGTGCAAATCGCAGACGCGTCACACAATGGGTTACCGCTGCAATGTTGTCCGCACCGCCGACAGCATCGACAATCCGTCGCGCTGATTGATTTAAATCAGTCATTCCAATCCCTCCTTCTCCTCTTATAACTTGTATATACATGTTATACCTATATTGTATTCTTGTATATACAAGTAGTCAACATATTTTTATAGCGCTTTCAAAAATAAAAAAAGCCCGGCCGTTCCCTTCATAAAACGAAGGACAGCAAGGCTTCCTCCGATTTATACGCCGGGAACAACCGGCTGAGATCATAAATTGTTCACTTTTTCATCACGTTCATCAGCGCAGTCCTGCTGACCGATGTCTTTCAAATAATACTTTTCTGATGTAAAAAACTCATCATATAAAGACCTTACTTTTTTGCTCAAGAGCAGCACCGCCAAAATATTCGGAATAAGAATGAAAACGAGCGCAAGATCAAGGAATCCCCATATTGCCTTTGCTCCTCCGGCAGCTCCGATGATGACGGCGCCCAGATAGACGAATTTAATCATATGCCCCGCGAGCCGTCCGAACAGAAATTCAGCTTGTTTTACTCCGTAAAAAATGACCACTGTGATCGTTGATAAGACAAAGAAAACGAGCGAGACGGAGACGAAGTATCCGCCCACAGGGCCGAAATAGCTGCGGAATGCGGCTGCCGCCAGTGCCCCTGGATTGCTCGCAGCATTTTCAGCGGTCCAAACGCCTGATGCGAGCACAACGAAGGCTGTGGTCGTGCATATCAGCAGCGTATCGACCACAATGCCGATCACCGCCCAGAATCCCTGTCTCACAGGGTGGTCGGTCATCGCCGCCGCATGCGCAATCGGCGCCGTCCCCATCCCGGCTTCGTTGGAATAAAGTCCACGTGCAAATCCCCAGCGAACGGTTTCAGCAACCGCCGCACCTGCAAAGCCGCCGAATGCCGAAGAGGATGTAAACGCATTCGAAAAGATGAGAGAGAAAAATGCGGGTACAGAAGAAAGGTTCATGACGACAATCAGGAAACCGGCCCCGATGTACGCCCCTGCCATAAGCGGAACCGCAAGCTCTGTCACTTTTCCAATCCGTTTAATCCCTCCGATCACCACTAAACCGATCAAAAAAGCAATCCCGATTCCGGTGTATAAACGATTGAATGAAAACGACTCAGCTAATGATGCGGAAACCGAATTTCCCTGCACCATGATGCTCGGAACGAGCTCGATCATCAGCGCGACCGAAAAAAAGACGCCGAGCCATTTCATAGAGAGTCCTTTTGTAATGTAATACATCGGCCCCCCGACATATTCGCCTTCTTCGTTTTTTTCTCTGTAGTGGACGGCGAGGACGCTTTCCGAAAACTTGATCGCCATGGCAAACAGAGCGACCAGCCACATCCAAAACACGGCTCCCGGACCGCCGAACATGATCGCCGCAGGCACACCGACGATATTGGCGGCGCCGACTGTTGAGCTGAGAGCCGATGTCAAAGCTTGCAACGGTGTAACTGTCCCTTCTCCTTTCGGCTTTTTGCCGACGCTTCCGATCGTCTGCTTAAAAATATAGAGAGGATAGCGAAATTGAAAAAATTTCAGCAGGATCGTTAAATAGACTCCCGTCCCTGTCAGCAGTATGATGAGCGGCGGCCCCCAAAGCCAATCTGATATGTATTCAACCCAGTTCAACAATCGTTCCATCCTATCACCCTTTTATTCGTTTATGGGTCAATACCACTATAGGACAGAAATAAACCTGCTCAGCGCTTTTTTATTTCCCGCTGAGCCTTCGGTACACTTTTTCTTTATAAAACGCTGAGGCTGGTTTGGAAAACATGCCTTTTTTGTCGGCGAGCCTGTCGAGCCTGAGCCGCGTTTCTGTTTTTCTCTCAATTAAACGATCGCGCTCGTCTTCATCCGCGCACTTTGCGATTAAGTCGTCAATTGTCATCAGCTCTTTCTTCAAAGCCCCTTCGTCCCCCGTCATTCCGGCGTTTTTCATCACCCGGTAAGCCATGCGGAGATGCTCTGGAACATGGGCGGCATCGTCTTTTTTCAAGGGTTTCCCCATTCCCGGAAGCCCTTCGAATTCGCCGTCCTTAATGGCCCGCTTAATCTTATCTTCAGAAACGATGCTCGAAAAATCCATGGTCTACATCCTCCCCTTTTGTTCATATACTAACAACAGTCTGCCATAAAGATGCGTTCCCGCCAATGCAAGACAAGCGTAAAATATTCCCAAATGTTTTTCAGAAAACTGTAAAACCCTGATTTACCAGGGGTTTTGCGCTTCTTTTCACAAGGTTGATTTCCGCTTTTCTAAATCGGTATTTCATGGTATATTTTATACATTCGTTTTTTTCTTTCGTTCCGATGGTTTTTTACTGATCCGGAAAAAAGGAGTGTAACAATTGAAAAGATTTATTAAGGAAAGAGGTCTTGCCTTCTTCCTGATAGCCGCCATATTGCTATGGCTGAAAACTTATGCTGCGTATGTAATTGAATTTAATTTAGGAATAACCAACACAGTACAACAGATTTTGCTTTTTGTGAATCCGATTAGCTCAAGCTTGTTCTTTCTTGGATTAGGACTCTTGTTCAAGAAAAAAATACAGCAGACAGCGATTATAGTGATTCATTTTTTAATGTCTTTTTTGCTATATGCAAACGTCGTATACTACAGATTTTTCAGCGACTTTATCACGCTGCCTACGATCATGCAGGCAAAAACAAACGGGGGGCAGCTCGGGGACAGCATCTTCTCGCTCATGCACCCGCTTGATGTTTTGTATTTCATCGATACCTTTATTTTAATCGGGCTGGCTGTTTTCTATAACAGACCTTCTGAAACAACAACGAAGCGCCCGTTTAAAATTGTGATGGGAACAAGCGTCCTTGTCTTCCTCGTCAACCTGGCCGTTGCCGAGATTGATCGTCCGGAGCTTCTGACCCGTTCTTTTGACCGCAACTACCTTGAGAAATATTTGGGAACCTACAACTTCACAATCTATGATGCGGTGCAGAATATCAAGTCAAACAGCCAGCGCGCACTGGCAAGCTCCAGCGACGTGACGGAAGTAGAGAACTATATTAAAGCCAATCATGATAAGCCGAATGCCGAATACTTCGGAAAAGCGAAAGGCATGAACGTGGTTTACATTTCACTGGAATCACTTCAGACGTTCGCGATCGACTATAAGATCGACGGCAAGGAAGTCACGCCGTTCTTAAATTCACTGGCGCATGACAATGAAACGTTTTATTTTGATAACTTTTTCCACCAAACAGGACAAGGTAAAACGTCTGACGCGGAATTTATGATGGACAACTCGCTGTATCCTTTATCACAAGGGTCAGTGTTCATTAATAAAGCGCAAAACACGCTGCAGTCGACTCCGGCCATTTTGAAGTCTCAAGGCTATACATCAGCGGCATTCCACGGCAACTACAAAACGTTCTGGAACCGCAATGAAATGTATAAAGCCATCGGTTATGACAAATTCTTTGACGCTACGTATTACGATATGAGCGAAGATAAAACGAAAAACTACGGATTGAAAGATAAACCGTTCTTTGAAGAATCAATGCCGCTGTTGAAAAGCCTGAAACAGCCGTTCTATACGAAGTTTATCACCCTTTCGAACCATTTTCCGTTCGAGATGGATGAAGGCGATACAGACTTCCCTGCCGGCGATACCGGCGACAGCGTCGTTGACCATTATTTCCAGTCGGCCAACTACATGGATCAGGCCATTGAACAATTTTTCAACGATCTGAAAAAATCCGGACTGTATGATAATACGATTGTCGTCATGTACGGAGACCACTACGGTATTTCGGAAAATCACAACAAAGCGATGGCCAAAGTATTGGGCAAAGACATCACACCATATGAAAATGCCCAATTGCAAAGGGTTCCGCTGTTCATCCACGCGCCTGGGGTCAAGGGAATCAAATCCAATAAATACGGCGGCGAAGTCGATGTAGCCCCTACCCTGCTTCATTTGATGGGCGTGAATACGAAAGATTACCTGATGAGCGGTTCAGACCTTCTGTCACCGGAACACCGTGAAGTTATTCCGTTCCGCAACGGCGATTTCGTTTCTCCGGAATATACGAAAACGAACGGTAACTACTACGACACGAAAACAGGAGAGCTTCTGAACGAAAAAGACATCGATCCGAACATCGATGAGTCCGTGAAAAAAGAACTCGAAATGTCGGATAAAATCGTCGACGGAGATTTGCTGCGCTTTTATAAACCGAAAGGCTTTAAAGCGATCAACCCGAGCGACTACGACTACACCAACCACAATCCGAAAACATCAGAATCTGATGCGGCGCAAACTACGAAATCAGATTCCGGACAATAAACAGACAGCACCCGCTTATTTATAAGCGGGTGCTTTTTTTTGTCTTGAAGCCGCTCTGTTCCTTTTTCGCAAGCAGATATGGTAAGCTTGAAATGGAATATAAAAAAAGAAAGCGGGAATGAATTGTGATTGTAACAAATGACCAAGAGCTGGAAGGGCTCAAGAAAATAGGCAGAATCGTCGCTTTAGCCAGGGAGGAAATGAAGGCAAAAGCAGCACCCGGCATGAGCACAAAAGAGCTGGACCTCATCGGTAAAGAAGTGCTTGAGGCTCATGGCGCCGCACCGGCTCCGGAAAAAGAATACGATTTCCCAGGAACGACGTGCATCAGTGTGAACGATGAAGTCGCCCACGGCATCCCAAGCGAATCCACGATTTTAAAAGAAGGGGATTTGATCAACATCGACATCTCCGCTGAATTTGGCGGCTACTATTCTGATACTGGCATTTCATTTGTACTCGGAAAAGGCGATGAAACGCTGCACAAGCTTTGCCAAAGCGCGGAAAGCGCATTTCAAAAGGGACTTTTGCAGGCGCGCGCCGGCAAGAAACAAAACCAAATCGGCAGAGCCGTATACAATGAAGCAAAAGCAAACGGATTTACCGTCATTAAAAACCTGACGGGACACGGGATTGGAAAGAACCTCCATGAAGCGCCCAACCATATCTTAAATTACTATGACCCGTTTGATAATGCGCTCTTTAAAAACGGAACCGTCATCGCCCTTGAGCCGTTTGTTTCCACAAAAGCCGAGCATACCATCGAAGCCGGAGACGGCTGGACATTCAAAACGCCTGACGGCAGCTTTGTGGCACAGATCGAGCATACGATCGTCATTACGAAAAACGAACCGATCATTTTAACACAGCTTGACTGATTACGTGAAAAAGCCCGGCTCATAGAAGTCCGGGCTTTTATGCTAAAATAAAAGACAAACTGTGCCGAAAGGAGCTTTACCGCATGCTGTTTGCCATCATCGGGCTGATCTTTTTCATCGAGAGCATCCTGTTAATCGTATATGCTCATAAAAAAAAGAACGGCTTCTTAAAATATATCGGAATCGTCCTCAGCATCTCAATCATTGTGATGATCGTCACCAGTTTGACACACGGCTGAAGCCTTCCTCAAACTTCCAAACTACGACGAAAGACTCAGTTTTTAAAAATTGCCGCCTATCCCTTTTCAGTGTTTTTCTATAGATGTTAGAATGCCAATTGCATCGAATTATAGAAGGGAGTTTTCTGCCATGCATTACGGAAGCAAAGGCTGGTATGTAGAAGAACTGAAAAAGCTGGGAATGACAAAGTATGAAGGAAGAAAGCTTCAAAGCTATAAAAAACACTTTTTGGCCAACCTGCTTGAAAGCGTCAAAAAATAAACATGTTAAAGCCGTGCTCCTTTTCGGACACGGCTTGTTTTTATGCGCTCAGCTCCTTTAAAAATGAGCTTCTCCAGCTTTCCGACAGCGCTTCAACCTCAAGGATCTTCCGAATGGCGGGGTGATTGCCCCTGTCATGGTACATCAAATGGTTGGCGTACGAAACTGTGGCTTCATGCGCATCTCTTGAAACGAGCTGCAGCCCGGAATCGGGCGCAACGATTCCTTCTTCGAGAACCCTGAAATAAAATCCGCTGAACCCGGTGTCCCTCACCTGTAACACCATATCTTTTTGATTCAGCCGTTTGGCAAGCTTGAAACAAGGCTGGCGCGGCTGGCTGACTTGAACAAGAGCCTCCCCCAGCTTGAAGATATCACCGATGCACACATCTTTTTCGGTGAGCCCTTTAACCGTCACGTTTTCTCCAAATGCCGCCTCCGGCAGCTTCCGCTTCAAGACGCTTTCCCAATACATGTAGTGGTCCGCCGGATAGACGCAAACCGCTTTATCCACTCCTCCGTGGTGAATCAGATCCGCCTGCCCGTCCCCTTCAAAATTCGTACGGCTCAAATATACGGGTCCGCCGACAGGCTCCTTCACGATTGCCGTTTCCACCTGTTTTCCGTCGAATTCGTATGTGTGCGGACGGCCTACATGAATAGATAAAATTTCATACTCCTGATGCTCCAAAACCTCACGCCCTTCCTTTATTTTCATATTTTAACGATTTATCCGAAACATGTCTATCCCATGATCTCAAAATGAGAAATGTGGTAGCATAAAAGAAAAGGAGTGTTCTCGATGCTTCAATACAGAATCATTGTAGACGGACGCGTTCAGGGCGTGGGATTTCGCTATTTTGTTCAAATGGAAGCAGATAAGCACAAATTGACCGGCTGGGTCCGGAACCGCGACAACGGCACAGTTGAAATCCGCGCCGAAGGACCCGAGGAAAGCCTGAAGCCATTTTTAAAAGCGATTCAAAAAGGAAGTCCCTTCTCAAAAGTAACGGACGTGAATGTCGAAGAAACAAAAGAGATTGACGGATTCCACAAGTTTAATATCAGCTATTGAAAAATCCGCCGGAGATGGCGGATTTTTCAAACGAATCTTGACTAAATTCCTCTTTTATTTTAGTATTTAGTTAAATAGCTAAATACTTAATTCCAAGGATGCTGAATATGAACCAAACCTTTAAGGCTCTAGCTGACCCGACGAGAAGAAAAATTTTAAATCTGCTGAAGGATCGGGATATGACCGCCGGTGAAATATCTGACCAGTTTCAAATGTCTAAACCAAGTATATCTCAGCATTTAAAAATTTTAAAACAGGCTGAATTAATTCAAGATGAAAAAAAAGGCCAATACATCATTTACTCGCTGAACACCACAATATTTCAAGAAATCATCGGCTGGGCTTTCAGTTTTACTGAGCAAGCCGGCAAAGATAAAGGGGATGCCAAATGAGAAAACACATCTTTTCACTCGCTATAATCGCCATAAATCTAATCATGTGGGCCATCGCTTATCCGCACATTTCCGATCAAGTTCCAATTCATTGGTCATTTTCGGGAGAAGTCGACAGTTATGCTTCAAAAATGGAAGCAATGCTTATCATGACCGGGCTGCTCGTTTTTGTGTATGTGTTGATGTTCTTAACGCCAAAAATCGATCCGCGCAGAAAAAACTATCAGCTTTTTTCAAAGACTTATTACCTTCTCATCAATGCCATGCTGATTCTATTTTCCCTGATCAACGTGCTTGTAATCATGACAGGGCTCGGGTATGATCTGCCCGCTGGCAGCATTGTACCGGTTCTAGTAGGCGCTCTACTCATTGTCATAGGCAATTACCTCCCGAGAATCCGCTCAAACTTTTTTTTCGGGATCAAAAACCCTTGGACATTGAGCAGCGATTCAATCTGGAAAAAAACCCACAGATTTGCGGCGAAAGTATTTACTTTAGCAGGACTGCTGATCATTGCGGACGGATTGTTATCTATCAGCCCAGAAATCATGCTTCCGGTTATTTTAGCAACGGTTTTCGCGCCCTATATTTATTCTTATGTCTTGTATCGGAAAGAAATCAATATGAAAAGCTGACATGAGAATAAATGAAAAAGAAGGCTCCGAATTGGAGCCTTTATTTTATTCCCTTCCGCATCGCCTGCCAAAAAGAGGCCGATTCATGTCCCATCGAGTAGACGGAAACTCCTGCGATTTTATATCGCATGGCCAGGCGGCTTTTCGCCGCAATCGTTTTTTCATCTTCATACCAAACGACATGGCGGTGTTTGTGTTGATCTGTATAAGAAAATCTCATCGACCCCGATCTTTTATCATATACAGGCTTAGCCTTCACTTTTTTCTTAAGCGCCTTCACGTCGTTCCACTGCTTCAATTTGCTGTTCTTTCGGGATGTTAAATCCCAATCATTCCCGTATGAGGGGATGCCCATAATGACTTTTTCGGCTTTGATCGTTTTCACCGCATATGCTAATGAGCTTTTGACCCAGTTCATTCCGGCAACAGAGCCCGGCTCGCTCCAGATCCCGTGTTCATCGTAGGTCATGACTTGAACATAGTCAGCTGATTTTCCGATTTCCGCATAATCATACGGCCAGCTCCATCCATCTTTTCGGTCATCTGCACTCTTCGCCGGTACCGAAACCATCGTTTTGATCTTGTGTTTTTTCAAAGCGGCTGCGACATGACGGATGAAGCTTGAGTATTTAGCTCTCTCGTTCGGCTTTACAGCTTCAAAATCAATATTAATTCCGGTAAACGACTGCTTCTTCGCAAGCGTAATAAGCTGTTCTGTAAAGTGCTGACGCGCCGTTTTGCCGGACATGACCTTTGATGCCAGATTCCCGTCAAAATCGTGAATGGATTCGTTGTAGTTTGAAATGACCGCCCACGTCTTGAGGCGTTTCTTCTTTGCAAACGATATTTGTTTTTTCGGAGTGTCTCCGATGATATCTCCTTTTTGATTAAACGCGTAGGTGTCGAGAGCTGCGGCATTGATATAGTGATGGTATGCCGTCAGCGATTGATAGGAAGCTGCTTCCCCTGTTGTATAGCCGAGTACGATTTGGGCCGCTTTTGCTTCTGTTTCTGTATATGTAAGCATCGTTAAACATACAGCGAATACGCTGCATAGCAAGTAGATTTTTCTCATTGTCTATTCGTCCTCTCAATCGTTCGAATAAGGCTTTTCCTGATAAAAGTAATTCGGTTTAAGCGTTTTATGTTCATAATAGCTGTGAAAGATATGGGTCGCTGCCGGAGATAACGGCGGAATCAGCCATGTCCAGCTTGCTGAAAGCTCCCTTCCCGCTTCAGCTTCCTGCTCCTCGAACCGCTTGAATTGGCTTGCCGCGGTATGGTGGTCAACAATGCTGACGCCGGCATTTTTATAAGAGTGAAGCACCGCCGTATTTAATTCAACAAGCGCCTTGTCTTTCCACAGCGAAGTATTCCGTTCCGTATCAAGTCCCATAATGGCTGCCACTTTTTCGAGTACATTATAGCGGTCTGTATCCGCGAGGTTGCGCGCTCCGATTTCCGTTCCCATATACCAGCCGTTAAACGGGGCGGCATTATAATGAATTCCTCCGACCTCCAGCTTCATATCGGCTATAATCGGCACACCGTACCACTTCAGCCCCAAACTTTTGAAGCTCTCGATCTCCGGATGTTCAATCCTGACCTCTTTGACGATTTCACGAGGCAGCTCATACCACACAGGGGGATGGCCATCTATTTGAAAAACAAGCGGCAAAACGTCAAAAGGCGTACCTTCGCCTTTCCAGCCGAGCGCTTCACACGCTTTTGTCAGTTCCAATGATGCCGGATCGCCGATGACACCTTGCTCCGTTTCATACCCCGCATACCTGATCAGCTGATGGTTCCAAATGGACACTTTTTTTTGCCCGCTTTGTTCCGGGGGAAAAATCGTAATGAACGGTCTGATTTTCCCTCCGTTTGTCGCAAGCTCGATATGGTGAAAAAGCGCATCCCGCACCTCTGCCTCAGTTTGAACGCCTCTTTGATCGATGACAGTAAGAGAGTGCCAAAACAGCCGGCCGATGCAGCGGCTGCTGTTTCTCCACGCCATTTTCGCGCCATGTTCGATTTCTTCTAATGTATGTGTATAGCTTCCGGTTTCTCTGATTTCTTCGTCTATTTTATGTAAGCGCATCCTTGTTTCTTCTTCGGACTTCGACAGTTCCCCGTAGCAGAGCTCGATGAAGGTCTTGGCTTCCCTCCATAATTCTTCATATGATTCCAACCGGATTCTCTCCTTCCAGATTTCAGACTGATATTTATTGTATAGGTTTCAATCTCAGTTTAAAACCATTATGTATGAAAAGACAAAAAACTGCTAAAAAGCATCCGTCAAAGACAGATGCCTGATGATTATTCCTTAATGTTAAGCGTTTTGGTGTTCAGCATGAAGCGGTAAACCGGCAGCTGTTTGCCTGTTTGAGAAGGGATGTAACCCGTGCTTACATAACTGTCAACCGATTCCGGCTCAAGCGCAATCGACAGCAGATTGCTTTGCGGCTGTGCTGTAAAATAGATTTTTGTTCCTTTTGGAAACTCTTTTTTCTGTTTTTTAAGCTTCGTTTCCACCTTGATCACAGGCCGGCCCTCAGATTCTCCCGATGTTTCTTTCGATAAAACCTCATACGCTTCAGCGGTGAGCTTTTGTTTGAAA
Organism: Bacillus paralicheniformis; assembly: GCF_001042485.2. Taxonomy (GTDB): domain Bacteria; phylum Bacillota; class Bacilli; order Bacillales; family Bacillaceae; genus Bacillus; species Bacillus paralicheniformis. Next base: position 183,990 of record NZ_LBMN02000023.1, on the reverse strand, counting down.
GGAAGTGTCACGCTTTTTAATCCCTGATCCTTCAGCTTCTGCTCAATATCTTGATGGCCCGGAAGGACAAGGTAAGCGGTCGGACGTGTTCTTGACAGCACAGGGACGGCTTCCGAAGCGCTGTAATATTGGACAGGAACGTCAACTGCTTGTCCTGAAGCGATATCAGCGACTTTCAGCGTTTCTTTATACGGCCCTGCAAACTCACTGTTGATGATCACTTGGTCTTTATCGCTCACTTTTGCACCATTTTTTATCAGCTTTAATTTTTCTTTGGCGACAAGGCGCTTGATCTCGGCTGCATGCTTCGCTGTCGTGTCGATGATTGTCTCATGAGTAGCAACCTGAGCCGCGACTCTTCTTTCAAAATTTTCGCGTCCGATGTCTATCCCCCTGCTTTCCACTAGGAAGGAAAGAGCAGGCTGGAGGCCGAATGCATTACGTCCGATTCTCGCTTCAGTACCTCCTTCATAGATTTCGATTTTTCCGTCCTTGCTTTTTCCTGTCGTATAATATGCATCATTAGAAAATCCTTTTTCATCAAGTTTAGCTCTGACGCCGTTCACATAAAGGCTGTCAGACGCATACCTGATCGATTCGGGAATGTTTAAGTTTTTTCCTGATAAAATTAAAATATCATGGTATTTTAATGACCCTTTTTCGCCTACGCTTTGAAATTCGTTTTGGCCGACACCGTATTCATGGGCATCAATAACGACTTCAGGCGAATATTGATTGAACTCCTGGTGAATGGCGCGGACTTCCGGAGATTCAAGCTTAACATGATCCCTGTTTCCGTCGATTCCGCTCGCCAGCCGTCTGTTAAACTGATACGAGCCGTCAGGATTGACCCGCGGAACGACGATGACATTGATCTTGTCCAACACTTTGTCGCCGTACGACCCGGCCAGTTTTTCAGCCATCGCCAGGACCGATTCTCCCGCTGCCGGCTCATTTCCGTGTATCTGTCCTTGCAGCCAGACGGTCGGTTTTTTTGATATGGAACGTATTTGCTTATCCTTTGTGAAATAAAGCACGGGAATATTTCTTTTTTCAATTGAAAAACCGATATTCCCGATTTTGACATTCGGGCTTTTCTTTGTCAGACTGGTTATAAACTTCATCATTTCTTCTTGTGTCGTAAAGGCTTCCCCTTCTTTCACAAAAGCAGGGGTCGAGAAAGTTTCTTCCGGCTCCGGATATAATGATGACACTTGCTCTGGCTGAGTATAGTTCTTTCCATAGTAAGGGGTTTCCGCAGCGTGAACCGCATCAGACACCATCAGTCCTGCAAACATTGCCGCAGCTGCCAGCAAAGCTTGGACCCTTTTTTGAATGTTCATCTTTTCTCAGCTCCTTTCAGGCATACCTGCATTATAAATGAAATATCAGCTTATTTTGTCTAAAATTTCAGAAAATGATTCCTTTGGTATACAACAACATCCGAAATATAGAACGATGGATGGCCATCATCACATGTAAATGGTTAGTTTTTCCCTATAAAAAAACATTCAGCCTGGCTGAATGTTTTAAGGGCAGCATATGGCACTTTACGAATCAGAAGCGGGAAGGCGGCCTGACAGATCAAGGAGCTCTTTGGAAAAATCGTTTCCTTTCATCGGTACACCGTGTCCCGTCAACAATGCAGCCGGTTTTAATTCTGACAGCTTCCGAACTGAGTCCGCCGCTTTTGTCCAGTCCATTGTGAAATAAGCCGGGGGTCCGTTCAGCTCCTGCTTTTGAATCGCCACTTCAAACAGAGATTCCTGCTCTACAGTTGTAACGGCGTCGCCTGCGATCAAGGTTCTGTCCGACTGCCGGAAAAGCGAAACATGACCCGGTGTATGTCCCGGCGTCTCAATCCATTTCCACCCTTTAAGAAACGGAAGCGAACCATCTTCAGAAAGCTGCTTTACATGGGACGAAAAGTTGATTGAGTGCCTCGGAAACAACGGAGACATCTTTGCAACCAGCCCGCTTTTTACTTGCGGTTTGGCAGGCGGATAATCGGCTTTTCCCGTTAAATAAGGCATTTCTTTTTCATGGGCGTAAACTGGAACCTGCCATGTTTCGAGAAGACCTTCCAAAGCGCCGACATGGTCGAAATGTCCGTGCGTCAAAACGATTGCTTTTAGGCTAAAATCGCCGAACCGCTCCTTTGCCTCTCTTAAAATAAATGGAGCGGACTTGGGCATTCCGGCATCGATTAAAACGGCTTCCCGCGAATCGGGATCGAAAATAAAATACACATTGACGATTTGCACCGTCAAACCGAATACGCCTTCGGCATACTCTTCCAGGACCCCGCTGTTGATGGATGTCAAAGGCATGTAAGGATCACTCATTATGTTCACCACACTCACTTATCATATATTTTATTACTTTGCACATTTGACTTGAGGATATGCATGGATAAGCACCTTTGAAAAAATGAAGGAGGGACAAACCAATGGGAGATGGTCAATGGTTTACTGTAACAGAGCTTGATGAATCCACATATGCGATCAGCGAATGCGGGCATTGGGAAAATGTGCACTCTTACTTGCTGATTGGGGCGAAGGAAGCCGTTTTAATTGATACAGGTCTTGGTATCGGCAGCATGAAGACGGTAACGGATAGTCTGACCGATCTGCCGGTCAGCGTCATCACAACCCATGTCCATTGGGATCACATCGGAAGCCACGGTGAATATCAGCGCATTTACGTTCATGAAGCCGAGAAAGACTGGCTGACGGATGGAATCAAAGGGCTTCCGATCGAGCACATTCGCCGCGATGTCTCTCGAGATATCACCAAACCTGTACCGGCCGGCTTTTCCGCTGAAACATACACCCCGTTCAGAGGTGAACCGTCGGGAACGCTGCAAGACGGCGACACAGTCGGCTGCGATTCAAGGCCGCTCGTTATTTATCATACGCCCGGACACTCCCCGGGGCATATCTGTATCTTTGATCCGGCGTCAGGCTACTTGTTTACCGGCGACCTGCTGTATACCGGAGCCCCCATCTATGCATTCTACCCGACGACTGATCCGGTCCAATTGATTCAGTCGCTTGAAAAAATCTCGGCTATCGGGCGCGTGAAAAAGGTTTTCGGCGGGCATCATCAGCTCGGTCTTGCTCCTGACATTTTGCAGGAAGCCGGGCATGCGGCCCAGCATTTGAAGATGCATGGTCTGGCAAAGCATGGCACAGGCATGCACCGATTTAAGAGCCTGAGCTTTCAGTTTTAACTAAAAAAGATGATTGCCCAGCCGGGAATCATCTTTCGCGCTTTCCTCAAAAATGCAGACCTTTCCTGCGGTAACCTGATCCTTTAGCTCCGAACATGAAAGACGTCAGGCAGAAACCGATTACACCGCCGGCCGTATTTAAAATTAAATCATCCACATTAAAGGTTCTCGCCATTATGAATCCAGTCACAGATAGCACAAGCTGGAGACTCTCAATCAAAAAGCTTGTCAAAAAAACAAAAACCGCCGCTTTTTTCAGCGGAATTTTCCTCCATAGAACGGAAAGATACACACCTAAAGGAATGAGCAATAAAACATTAAAAAATGTAAGCTTGACAGAATTCCAAAAAAACCAATCAAACCCGCTCTGCTGATGCATTTGCACCCATTCAGCAACAAAATAAAACGGAATGAGCTGAATGTTCATTTGAGCGTATGCCGGCTGCGGCGGAATGTTGATTCCGCCTATCGTATAGTGATAAACGACGCTCAAATAAACAATAAAACTGGCAAACACCATTTTTCTAAAAAAACTTGTTTTTTTTCGGTTTTTCACAATGTCGTACAAAAAGTAGACGATTGCGCACATGAAACCGAGCAGCATTAAATCAACTGACCAAAACATTAAAATTCACACCTTTATTTTTAGTCACTATACTAACAAGTTTTGTGGATTTTCACCATAGCTCATAAACACTAATTACCAAACTATTCTTCCTTAGTTTTTAAAGCGTCAGAAATACTTATTTTTTTCAATACAAAAAATAAGATAGACAGTGAAATCAAAGATAAAGTACTTGTGAAAGCAACTGAATAAAAATAATATTTGAAATAATTATAATTATTATAGTTTTCAGGCATTGATAATGTAAGAAAAAGAATGATCGTTCCGCTTAAAAGAAAAGCTAATATTAAATAAATAGTCATTTCAATTATCAGGTCTTTCAAGACGGCTGTGACGCTTTTTCCAAAGGCTCGATTAATTGCAATTTCAGCTTTTCTTTGAATGATTCTAGAATACATTGTTGCAGCTAATGTTAAAACAGAGTAAAATGCAGTAACTGCAAATAACACAGTCCCAAGTATGGATAGGTAATTAGAAATTGACTCAAGTCTCTTATTATCTTCTGTTTCTGAATAATACAGACTTCCAGGAATTGATGAAACCATTTGTTTCGTCTTATTAATAATTCCCTTCTTTTTTTGTTTAGAAATTGAATGGTCAGTATATATTGTCAATTCTTTATAGCCATCAAAAACCCCAATTTTTTTAGCCACTTCTTCATAAATTAAAACTGTAATTCCCTCACGTTCTTGAGAAATCTGATTTTGTTTCATCAAGTAAGGAGACAAGATAATCCGTTCTACCTTCAAATCCCAATTTTCAAATTTTGGTTTTTTTTCATCAGAATATGCAATCCTGCCGATTTTCACTTCGTCTCCATTTATAATTTTATTATTCATTTCTTTTTGGTTTATTTCAGGAAAGAAAATAAAGGCTGATCTTGATTTTTTCACTTTCCTTACGGAACTTTCATCAAAACTATACATGCGTTGGAGATGTTTAAGTTCACTGTCATTCACTAATACAAAATTCACGTTAGGAATAGGTATAAGATTATTTGGTACTAAATTATCTATTGTGTGCTCAGATATTTCAACATTTATATTCTCCAGCTTATAGGTATTTATCCAAGATTTAATATTGGGTGAAAGTTGTTGTTTGGTTAGGAGCAAGGTGCTCCCTAGGGAGTTTGGAACTTTATCAATATAAACAACTCCTGGCAAGCGTTGAAGATCTTCTACACTTTTATAATCAAAAGAAACAGATTGATTGGTTTCGATAATATAGCCATTTACATGTTCCTCAGCAGTCAGTTGCTTAGATGAAAGTATAAAATCCGGTGTTGTTTCTTCGGATTTTTCAATTGTTTCATCGGCTATTAACTGGGTGAAGAAAAAAATCATGATCGAGAAAGACAGTATAACAATAAATAATATAGAAGATTTCCATCGAAACGTAAGTTGAATCACCAAAGACTTCAATTTAAAAGGAAACTTTTCTATAAATTGATAAACACGGTATCCTTTTGCTATAAGCGGATTCCCTTTTAAATTAGTATGAATTGTTTCTTTGCTTATTTTTTCCGTTACAATTAGTGCTGTTATACATAATGAAAAAAATAATAAGGTGAGCCAAATCGTGACGAACAGAGTAGATTCCAACAGAGGTGAAGAACTGTAGTTTTCAGTACGATATGTTTGATGATTTAATATCTTTTTCAAGTACACCCCAACAGGAAAAGATATTAAGAAACTCACTAAAACAATAATGGTACTCTGAAAAAAAACAAGAAGCCTTATATGATTTTTTTTTGCTCCGTGGGATCTCAGTATCGCAATTTTTTGCCGGTAATTCTGATAGAACACCTCAAATATTCGAAAACAGCAACACAACGAACCAAATATTAGAATGATTGAAAAAAATAAACATATATAGAAAATCCTATTATAGTTTTTATATCCTTCATTAAAAAGATTCTCATTTTCATATAATTGTTCAGGGCTAGATAAATGTTGCTCAAAATTTTCATTTATTTCTTGTTCGATCTTTTCTACATTTTCATTTTGAAGTGAAAAGATAAAACTTTTTTGTATATCAATGTGCTTATCTGCATTAAATTTTGTCGGACTTATAAAAACATTTGGATATGTATTCTTTCCTTTTTCTATATTTATTGGAGTAGACCAATTTGAGGAATAATTATTCACAATACCTACTATTTGATAAACTTCCTCAACAGCACCTATTTTTAATTTAACATCCGCTCCAATAACGTCATTTGTTTTAAAAGAGTCAGTTAAAAATGATTCAATGGCAATCTCATTTTTGTGTACAGGCATCCTCCCATGTAAAATATGTATATGCCCTAATTCTAAAGCACTTTTGTCAAACCATCCAATAGAAGCTCCGACTGAAGATTCATTAAAATCTTCAGTGTAACCAACTAAAAAAATTCCTCCTCCTTTTTTTACACTATGTATTCCTTTTAACTCTTTGAACTCCTTTTCACTAAGATTGTTAATTATAGCATGATGCTCACCATATTTTTCATAGGCCTTTTCTTTTGTGTATTTCAGAATTTCTTCTGTAGCGCTGTTCACCATAATAAGAAAGACCATTGAGATAGAGATTATTAAAACCATTAAATAAGATATTTTTCTTCTTTGGAACAACGACTTAAAAGCTAATTTAACCCAAAACATATTTCAACACCTTTATAAAGTTTTGACTCGTCCATCTTCAATTAAAAAAAGCTGATCTGGCCTCTCTATCAAGTTCTCTTCGTGTGTAACAATCACTAATGTTTTATCAAATTCTTTGCATAAAGAAACTAAAAGTTCAATAACTTTTTCCGCATTTTTTTGATCTAAATTACCAGTAGGCTCGTCCGCAAAAATGATTTCTGGATCATTTGCCATTGCTCTTGCAATAGCAACTCTTTGTTGCTGACCACCTGACAGTTGGAAAGGAAAAGATTTCAACTTGTGCCCAATCCCTAAAATGTTTGTCAGTTTCTTAATGTCCGAAATGTCTTTTTCCTTTTTATTAATCATTAGTGGTAGGATAATATTATCAAACACTGAAATTTCAGGTATTAAATGATAATTTTGAAAAATGAAACCGAAATTATTGCCTCTAATATTAGCTTGTTCAGGATCCTTTAATTTGTAAAAATTTTGCTGTTTAAACCACACATGGCCGTTGGTAGGTTCCTCCATGCCACCAAGAAGACTCAGCAAAGTTGTTTTACCTGATCCACTTTTCCCTAAGATTACATTAATTGAACCCTTGCTTATAGAAAGAGTAGTAGGGTGCAACGCATTAAATAATGAAGCACCCTCCCCATATGTTTTTGTTACTTGATTTGTCGATATTATAATTCTATTATCTTGTCTCATAATATTCTTATTGTTTAATCCTTCCTCCACCTTTTATATTAATTCCGTAATCTGAATATGTGTGCTTCGTAACATTAACTCTGTAAGTTCCTTTAGCCACTTTTCCTACATTTTTGCTATAACTTTTTCCGGTGGTTAATCTACCGGTACTGTAGCTAGTAAATACTCCTTTGCTAATTGTGACAGTATATTTATGAGTTTGTGACAGAGTTTCACCAGTTTCAGCCTTAATAGTTCTTGCACTAGCAGTTATAGTGGTAGATTTATTGCTTAGTTTATGTTTAGCTTCTCCAGTTACTGCTGATCGGATATTGAAAGAATATGGCTCATTATAAGCTAAACTCACCGTACTAAAGCCGAAAATAAAGACCAAAGCTACCACAGAGAAAGCACCAAATATTTTCTTTCTCTTTAATAATCTTTTCATAAATAATCCCTCTTCCTTTTTATCTTCTTTTTGGTTGTCCAATCAGAAACAGATCTGTCATATATTAGGTTAATATGAAAAATAATGTAAGTCAATGCATAAATTAGATTTCTATATCCATCATTTGTTTCAAAGAAATAACTAATATAAAACGGATATATGATGATAGATAGGCTAATTCCAAAGCTTTTAATTTATTACGACTTTTAACCGCAAGTGTGGAATTTCAAATCAACAGCATCGAAATTGACATAAAAGAAAGGACAGGATCTCTCCTGCCCTTCATTTTACCATATACCCAACAATTTCCACCATAAACCTCCGACAACAAGCCATGTCACAATATGAACAATCGACAAGATAAAGCCGATTGACCACCATTTGCTTTGCGGGATATAGCCGGCCCCGAAAAAGACGGGTGCCGCTCCAGCTCCGTAGTGTGTCGTCGAAGCAAAAAGGTTGCTGAAAAACGCAAGGCTTAATGCTGCGAGGAGCGGCGGAGCGCCTGCAGCGATAATCACGGCGAGAAAGGCCGAATACATCGCGCTGATATGAGCGGTTGCACTCGCAAAGAAATAATGCGAATAATAGTAAACCGCAATTAAAATGAGAAATGCGCTGACCCAGGAGAATCCTGAAACATACGATTTCATCGCATCGCTGAACCAGCCGACCATGCCGAGTTCATTCAAGAAGCTCGCCAGCATGACGAGCGCGGCAAACCATGTCAGCGTATCCCATGCGCCTTGCTCTTTCTTAATATCGTCCCACGTCAGAACCTGTGTCAAAAGCAGGACGGCTAAACCGATCAATGCCGTTGTCGTTGCGTCAATTTTCAGGTTTCCGCCGAAAATCCATAAAAAAAGGACGAGCAAAAAGACCGCGACCATCGAGAGTTCCGATTTTTTGAACGGGCCCATTTCTTTCAGCTTCTCTGTTGCGATTTTCGCCGCATCAGGCGTTTCTTTCACCTCAGGCGGATACAGTTTATAAATGACAAGCGGAGTGATGATCAAGCTGACAAGTCCCGGGACGATGGCCGCCACAGCCCAGCTTGTCCAGGTCAGATTCACACCTGCCACATCATGGGCAAGTTTGGCAATCAGCGGGTTTGCCGCCATAGCCGTTAAGAACATCGCTGAAGTGATCAAGTTCCCCTGAAAGCCCACCTTCAGCAAGAAAGCGCCGATGCGCCGTTCCGTGCCGTCCTTGGGCGTTGACTGAAAAGTTTCGGATAACGAACGGATAATCGGAAAAATAATTCCCCCGGCCCGTGCGGTATTACTCGGGATCGCCGGCGACAAAATCAAATCGCTGACAAGAAGTGAATACGAGAGTCCGAGTGTTTTTTTGCCGAACATCCGCACAAATAAATAGGCGATTCGCGCACCTAAACCGGTTTTAATGAATCCCCGTGAAATAAAAAAGGCAATGACGATCAGCCAAATCGTCTTGTTTCCAAAGCCGCTGAGCGTTTCTTCAATCGACAGCGTTCCGGTCAGCGCTGTGACCGCCAATGCGAATACGGCGATTGCCCCCATCGGCAGCGGTTTTGAAATAAAGCCGATAATCGTTGCCACAAAGATTGCAAATAAGTGCCATGCTTTCGGGTCCAATCCGGCGGGCGACGGAATAAACCAAATCACCGCTCCGACTAAAATCGTGACCGTAAGAGGAATGATGTTCAATGCCGATTTTTGTTCTGCATCTTTTTCTTTAGCCAAAACCTTTTCCTCCTATTCATATCGTTTTCGTTTATTATTCTACTCCTTCCCTGCCATCATTCAAATTTTATTTTATTAAAAAAACTGCCGACCTTGTCGGCAGTCTCAATTTATACCCAAGATTTCACTCTTTCATGATCCGTGACAAAGAGGAGGACTTTTCCTTCATCAAGCTGCTTCTCGAATTGTTCTGCTTCCTGTTTTGAAAAGCCGATCTCATGAATTTTATTGCGAAGTTCGTCCCCTTTTTTGTTGAAGATATTGCCCACGGCATTTTTAAGGCCTGTCTCTTCGGCTCCGATCGTATTGGCATCCGCGTTGTCCGCAAGTCTTTCAGTACGGTCGTCATCATGTGACAGAACGTAAATATCTTCTCTTGCAACTCCGATTTCTCTGAGTTCCTCAACATCCTTCATCAGTTTTTCATCATTAGTATATTGTCTTACTACTGGTTTCATATGAATCTCCTCCCTTTTTTCATGTTGTATTTAACACTTACCCTTTGTTTACGCGGCTAAACGGATGAATGCTCTGTCATGACATTTTCATTTCAATGTTACAATTGTTATAAATTTTCAGACAAAACGTTTGAAAGGATTGCCAATTCAGGTACATTACAAATAGACAAGGCTTTGAGATGGGGTGATTGAAGCGTGTATTATTTTTCACCGGAACAGCAATATAACGCATGGATCATTAGCGATTTGGTCAAGCAGATTTTTTCAAGGGAAGGTCATCAAGAAGTTGATACTCATCGATTTGAATCTTTTGCCGCCAGACGATTCGGCATTAATATCGATTACGTCTTTTCAATCATCATGAACATCGGCGATCCGGAAGAAAGGAGAACGGCAAGCAGCACCGAAGACCTCCTCTCTTCATATCTCCTGTCATTGCTTCCTTTTATCACAAAAGACATGTTTCAATTTTCGAGAGAAAATGCCAATCAATATCTTTTAAATGAAAGAAATGCTGATGTTTTTCATCTTTTTCTGCCCGATTCTGTGCTGAAAAAAACCTTTCATGCAACCCGCTGATCTTTTGCTAAACCTCTTTTTTACGTGGTAAGTTATAAGTAAAAGGAGGAATCATTATGTCGCAAAAACAAATTGAACTCGCAAGACGTCCGCAGGGCATACCTGTTATGGACGATTTTCGCATAAAAGAAACGGAAATTCCGGAAGCAAAAAAGGGTGAAGCGCTTGTAAAAACGCTTTATGTCTCAGTGGACCCTTATATGAGGGGAAGAATGCAGGACACGAAATCCTATGTCGAGCCATTTCCGCTTGATAAAGTAATCACCGGAGGCGTGATCGGCGAAGTGATATCTGCAAAAGGAGAAAAGCTCAAAAAAGGGGACATTGTTTTGGGCCGCTTGGGCTGGCAGGAGTATTCAGCGGTTCGCGAAGACAATCTGCAGAAAATCGATCCGTCCCTCGCGCCTGTTACCGCTTTTCTTGGAATTCTCGGCATGACCGGTTTGACGGCTTATTTCGGACTTTTGGACATCGGACAGCCAAAAGCCGGTGAAACGGTTGTTGTCTCCGGGGCCGCCGGAGCAGTCGGCTCCGCCGTCGGACAAATTGCCAAAATCAAAGGGGCGAGAGTCGTCGGTATTGCAGGCTCTGACGAAAAAACGGCATACTTAAAAGAAAAGCTCGGTTTTGATGAAGCAATCAATTATAAAACAACGGAAAATATGGCCTCAGCGCTTGAACAAGCTTGTCCGGACGGTGTCGATGTTTACTTTGACAACGTCGGAGGCACGATTTCAGATGCTGTCTTCCCCCTGCTCAATAAGTTTGCACGAATTCCGGTTTGCGGGGCGATTTCTTCTTATAACGTCAAAAGCGCAGAAGATGATATGGGGCCGCGTGTACAAACAGCCTTAATTAAAACAAGCGCCCTGATGAAAGGATTTGTCGTCAACGATTACAGGAACCGCTTTCCTGAAGGAATCAAACAGCTCGCCGAATGGGTTAAAAGCGGGCAGCTTCAATATGAGGAAACGATAACAGAAGGTTTCGAGCGGATACCTGAGGCATTTTTAGGCTTGTTTGAAGGAAAAAACCTCGGCAAACAGCTGATCAAAGTCGCCGATTCCGACAATGCCTGAGCATTCATATAAAAAAGAGGCCTGCCGGCAGCAGGCCTCTTTCTTATCTTTCAATAATCCGTCCTCTTTCATACACGATCCGCTGAAGCGGGATTTCAAGCTTCTTCGCCAGCTTTTTCAGCCTTTCCTCTTCAATGCGGTTGACAAGGCTGATCACGGTTCCTTCATTCCCCGCTCTTCCCGTCCTTCCCGACCGGTGGATATAGCCTTCAATGTTTGGCAAATCGGCGTGGATGACATAAGGGAGATCTTCGATGTCGATTCCGCGCGCTGCGATATCGGTCGCGAGAAGCAGTGTGAATTCACCTGCTTCAAATGCCTGCAATATTTTGGCGCGCTCGATTTTTTTTGCCTCGCTGTGAAGGACGCCGATGTCGACATGATGAAATTTGAGCTTTTCGGCATACACGTTTAAGTTGCCGATGTCTTTGACAAAGACGAGCGCCTGCATGCCTGGAAGCCGCGAGAATTTTTGCAGGATCTTCACCTTATCCCGCTGGTCGCATACGAGAAATTGGTGTTTGATTTTTGCAGATTCTTCTTTCGACCTCTTGATCCTGAGAACTTCCGCTTCTGTCGTCATGTCGCGGAGCTCGCGTTCGGCGTCGTCTTTTAAAGTCGCCGAAAAACAGAGGAGCTGCCTGTCGCGGAGCGTCGATTTGATGATGCTTTGTATCGTCCCGCGATGCTCCGGCGTAAGCAGATGATCGGTTTCGTCAAGGACGATTGTCTTCACTTCATGCATTTTCAGTTTTTTCATTTTAATCAGCTCAAATACGCGTCCAGGTGTGCCCGCAATGATGTGCGGGTGTTTTTTCAGCTTTTCCTGCTGCTTTTTAACATTGGCGCCGCCGATCAGGGAAGCGGCTCTGATATCCGAGCCTTTTTTCCATTCGACGATCACATCAAAAATCTGCATGACAAGCTCGCGGGACGGAGCCAAAATCACAGCTTGCACGTTCTTTTGATCCGCCTCCAGCTTTTCCAGAATCGGCAGGACGTAAGCGAGCGTTTTGCCCGTTCCAGTCGGCGACTCGGCGATCACGTCACGCCCGTCCAAAATCAGATCGACTGCATTTTTTTGGACACTCGTCGGCTCTTGAAAGCCCGATGCCTTCCAGTTTTCTTGAATAAACAGTTTTGCTTTATTTAAAAATGGCCATCTTTCTGTCATGTTTTTCTCCTTTTATCAGGTTGATTCTGCTCCTAGTATCTCAAAACAAAAGCGGCTGCGCAATTTTTCTTTTATTGTTCCCTCTGAATTCGATATAATCTTATAGAATACAGATTATATTTTTTGAGGTGCAAAACATGAGTTTACTTACAGTCACAAAGCTGAGCCACGGTTTTGGCGACCGGGCGATCTTTCATGATATATCCTTTCGCTTGCTGAAAGGCGAACATGTCGGTCTCATCGGAGCAAACGGCGAAGGAAAATCGACCTTCATGAATATCATTACAGGGAAACTTGAGCCTGACGAAGGAAAAGTCGAATGGTCCAAAAAGGTCCGGGTCGGCTATCTTGACCAGCATACATCACTTGAGCGCGGACAAACAATCCGCGACGTGCTGAGAAACGCTTTCCATTATTTATTTGCGATGGAAGAAGAAATGAATGCCATCTACACAAAAATGGGCGAGGCTGACCCCGATGAGCTTGAAAAGCTTCTCGAAGAAGTCGGAACGATCCAGGACGCCCTGACCAACAACGACTTTTACGCGATTGACGCAAAAGTTGAAGAAATCGCCCGCGGCCTCGGGCTTAACGATCTCGGCCTTGACAGGGATGTCGCGGATTTGAGCGGCGGCCAGCGGACAAAGGTGCTGCTTGCTAAACTGCTCTTGGAAAAGCCTGACATCCTGCTGCTCGATGAGCCGACAAACTACCTGGACGAACAGCATATCGAATGGCTGAAACGCTATTTGCAGGAGTACGAGAACGCCTTTATTTTGATTTCTCACGACATTCCGTTTTTAAACAGCGTCATTAATTTGATCTACCATGTGGAAAACCAGGAGCTGACCCGCTATGTCGGCGACTACAACCAATTCCGCGAAGTATACGAAGTGAAAAAACAGCAGCTTGAAGCAGCCTACAAGAAACAGCAGCAGGAGATTTCGGAGCTGAAAGATTTCGTCGCCCGCAACAAAGCGCGCGTCAGCACAAGAAATATGGCGATGTCCCGGCAAAAAAAGCTCGATAAAATGGATATGATCGAGCTCCCGTCGGAAAAACCGAAGCCTGAATTTCATTTTAAACAAGCAAGAACATCCGGAAAGCTGATTTTTGAAACGAAAGAGCTCGTCATCGGCTATGACGAGCCGCTGTCCCGTCCGCTGAACTTGAGAATGGAGCGGGGCCAAAAGATCGCTCTGTACGGAGCCAACGGCATCGGAAAAACGACATTGCTGAAAAGCCTTCTGGGTGAAATTTCACCGCTGTCGGGAGAAGTCGAACGCGGCGAACACCTTCATATCGGCTATTTCGAGCAGGAAGTCAAAGAGACCAACAACAACACATGCATAGAAGAAGTGTGGAACGATTTTCCGTCCTTTACACAGTACGAAATCCGCGCGGCTCTGGCGAAGTGCGGACTGACGACAAAGCATATCGAAAGCAGGGTATCCGTATTAAGCGGCGGGGAAAAAGCAAAAGTCAGACTATGCAAGCTTATCAATTCGGAAACGAACCTGCTTGTACTCGATGAACCGACAAACCACCTTGATGTTGAAGCAAAAGAAGAATTAAAAAGAGCTTTGAAAGAATACAAAGGCTCCGTCCTGCTCATCTCTCACGAACCTGAATTCTATATGGACATCGCGACAGAAACATGGAATTGCGAGTCATGGACAACGAAAGTTTTATAAACAAAAAAAGCTTGTTTCCTTTTAGGGAAACAAGCTTTCAGATTGTTGACAAAATCCCAAAACGGCTTTTTGTTTTAGGATTTTGTCATCCTTTCTGCGTGATTGAAAACCTTTGCAGTCTAGGAAGGCCGAGCATCGGAGCGGACTTTCACAGGAGGTGATGACGGCGACGTTCAGGCAGGACGCCTGGGCGGTTAGTCGCCGATCCTTCCTCTATTCGTGAGCACCGACGCGCAGGCCTGACAACGAATGCGAGGGTTTCTCGACACGCTGATTTCATTAATGACCGGCTTTGATGCCTGCCAAATAACGGCGGCCTCCAGTCAAAACGGCCATGCCGGCAAGCACGGCGATGCATCCTGCAAAATAGGGAGTATGCGCAGTAAAATGATCGGCTAACACACCGGCGATCCAAGGCGCAATGGCCCCGCCGATGAACCGGATGGAGCTGTAGGCAGATGAAGCGACAGACCGTTCGACAGGCGCAGCTTCCATCACCGCTGTTGTCAAAATCGTATTGATCATGCCCAGAATCCCTCCGGCTATGATGATCGCCCCGATGACGAGCGCCATGTGCTCCGTCCAAATCCCGATCGCGAGCAAATCAGCTGCAAACAGCATAAACAGAAAGATCAGCGAGCGGACGGTTCCAAAGATCCGCTGTACGGCCGGAGCGATGAAAACGGAAGTGATCGCAAGAAACAGCCCCCAGCCGAAAAAGACGTAGCCGAGGCCCCGTTCATTTAAGTCAAGAACAAACGGCGAATATGCAAGCAGGGTGAAGAAACCGAAGTTATATAAGAATGCGGCGCCTGAAAGCGTCAATAGCCCTTTATAACGAAGCGCTTTGATCGGCGCGCTGACGGAAATTTTCTTCCGCGGCTTTTGGACAGGCGGCAAAAGAAAAAAGATGGCCAAAAGAGCGGCCGCCATTAAAACCGATACGCCGAAAAACGGCGCTCTCCACGATATTGTGCCAAGCTCTCCACCGGCAAGCGGTCCAACCGAAATGCCCAATCCCAAAGCCGCCTCATACAAAATAATGGCTTTTGCGCTTCCGCCAGATGCCACGCTGACAATGACGGCAAGCGCAGTTGAGATAAACATGGCGTTTCCGAGTCCCCAGCCGCCGCGAAAGCCGACGAGCTGAGAAATGGAATGCGAAAGCCCGCCCAAGCCTGCAAAAACGATGATCAGGATCAAGCCGCTGATTAACGTCAGCTTTGCCCCAATCCGGCTCGATACGGCGCCTGATAAAAGCATGGCGAAACCTGTGACTAGCAGATAGCTTGTAAATAAAAGCGAAACTTGGCTGGGGGAAGCATGCAGCTGCCGCGCAATCGCCGGCAGAATCGGATCGACAAGCCCGATCCCCATAAACGAGATCACGCAAGCAAAGGCCACGGCCCAGACCGCTTTTGGCTGTTTAAACATACTTGAGTTCTCAGGTGGTTGTTCATTCATGATCTATCAAACCTTTCTTTGCAAATAAAGAAACGCTATAAAAATAGCGTTTTTCTTGTTTAATCAATTGATTCAAGCGCATTCTCGGCTTTTGCCTGCATAGCCTCCAAGCGCTTCTTGAATGATTGAAATTTTTCAATCTTTTCATCAATCATTCTCATCTGTTCATTCAGCATCCTCTGAATGTCTTCGAGCTTTTCTTTTCGTTCCCGTTTGTCCAGCGATAAAAGGTATCCTTCTTTATTCATCTCCAAGTGCTTGCCCGTTTCCATGAACTGCTGGAGCTCCTGCAGCGAGAATCCCAGCACTTCCTTCGCGCTGATCACTCTTTCAAGCTCTTCAAGATCGTCTTCAGAGTAAAGACGGACACCGCCTTCCGTCCGCTTCGGTGAAGAAAGCAGACCGATTTCTTCGTAAAAGCGGATCGTTCTTTTCGTCAGGCCGCTTCGCTTGGCCATTTGATCAATCTTCATCCACTCCACGTCCATATCCCCCCGAGATTTTTCTTCTTTTCTATTATACTACTATTATACTTTTACGTAAACGTTAAGTTTTTTTCGATACAAAAAAAAGAACTGACTTGACATCATCCTGCTGCTGTAACGTATCATAGAATGGACAACTAAACAGGAGGACAAATAATCAGAGTGAACACTCATCAAAATCGATTTTCAGTTCAAAGTAAAGTTTCGGCATTGATTGAAAGCCGGCTGTTTCAGTCATTCATAACGACGGTCATTGTGTTGAATGCCATCTCGATCGGTTTGGAAACTTACGCTTTCTTTAAACCTTATCAAAAAGTATTTTTTATTGTGGATTGTTTGTTTTTAACGATATTTGTCATCGAACTATCTCTTAAACTATTCGTTCAAAAACAGCACTTTTTTAAAAACAACTGGAACGTTTTTGACTTCGTAATCGTCGCCGGCAGTTTGATTCTTTACAATACGAATTTCGTCAGCGTTCTCCGTATCTTCCGGGTGCTGCGGGTGCTGCGGACGATCACTTCCGTTCCCTCATTAAGAAGGATCGTCAATGCGCTGTTTATGGCGATTCCGACTATCAGCAGCGTCATTATTCTGATGAGCATCATTTTTTATGTGTACGCCGTCATCGGTACGATGTTCTTTTCTGCTATCGCGCCGGAATACTTCGGCAACCTGCAGCTCAGCCTTCTGACACTGTTCCAAACCTTTACGCTCGAATCGTGGGCAAGCGGCATATTCAGGCCGATTTTTGCCGAGAGCGGCTGGTCATGGCTCTATTTCGTTTCATTTATCATCATTGCGACTTTCATTATGATCAACTTGATCGTCGGGGAAATCGTGAATAATGCACAAAAAATTTCTCAGGAAATAGAAGATGAGACAGGCGAGCTGAAAGAGGATACAAAAGAAATCAAAGAACTGCGCGCGGAGGTTAAAGAATTAAAAGCGCTTCTGGAAACCTATATCACGCAAAATGAAAAGAAAGATTAAAAAGGGCCGGCACCTGTAAGCCAGCCCTTTTTTGTCTTTAATTGAGAATGACAGGCAGCTCGGCCAGCGATCTAAAGCCGATTAACCTGCGAAATGGAATGTCTGTTGAAGCAAGCTTCAACTTAGGCAGCCGCTCCAACAATGCGGGAATGGCAATTTGCGCTTCGAGCCGCGCCAATGCCGAGCCTAAACATACGTGTGCACCGGCTCCAAAGGCAAGGTGCGGATTCGGTTTTCTCGTGATGTCAAATACATGCGGATTTTGAAATATCTTCGGATCGCGGTTGGCGGCGCCTAAAAGGATGTATACGTGCTCTCCTTTTTTGATGATCTTCCCGTTGATTTCACAGTCCTCTGACGCGGTGCGCGCTGTCAGCTGTGTCGGACTTTCATAGCGCAGGCATTCTTCAACGGCTGACTCAATCAGCAGCGGATTTTCTTTCAGCGCGCTGAGCTGGCCGGGATGGTTCATGAGCAAAAACAATCCGTTCGTCAAAAGGTTGACCGTCGTCTCGTGCCCGGCAATCACAAGCAGAATGCACGTCGCAAGAACTTCATCTTCGGCGAGCTGCTCATGACCGGCGAATGTGCTGATCAGGTCTTGAGAAGGATGAGCTTTTCGCTTTTCAATCAAATCTTTAAAATACGCCGTCAGCTTGGCAACGGTATCCCCGCCTTTTGCCAGCACCTTTCGTGTGCGGGTCAAATCGATCGTTTGAATGAGATCCGCCGTCCATTGCCTGAATTGATATCTCTCCTCTGCGGGGACGCCGAGCATGTCGGCAATGATAAGGCTTGCCAAAGGAAAGGCGAATTCGGATACCATGTCCGCCATCTTCTTGTTTTCAAGCTGATCGAGCAATTCATGGACGATTTCTTCTATAACAGGACGGAAAGATGCCGTCTTCTGCGGCATGAATTCTTTGCCGACAATCGTCCGCATCCGCTTATGGCCAGACTCATTTTGAAACAGCATCATATTCCGCTGCAATTCGTGAAGTTGTTCATATTTTGTAGAGGCTTCAGGGAGAGGAACGCGGTTTTTAAATACCGCGTCCCTCAAAATCGCCGCCGCTTCTTCATATCCGGTGACATACCATCCCAGATGCTTTAAAACGGTTCCTTTATATACAGGATGAACGGACCGCAGTTTATCGTAAAACAGATATGGATCTCTCCAAAAATCCGAATCCGATTTCAGACGCGGCCCTGCCTCGTGCAGTTCTGTCGTCATGTTATATCTCCCCCGTGTTACCGCTGTAAACTGGCTTTCATTTCTTCCACCGATTCGACTTCAAATCCTAAATCATGGAGCATCTTATGGTCCTCTGTTTCATTCTGCCCTGCCGTTGTTAAATAGTCTCCGACGAAGATCGAATTGGCGGCATACAGCCCCAGCGGCTGCAAGGAGCGGAGGTTGACTTCGCGCCCCCCTGAAATACGGATTTCCTTTGTCGGGTTGATAAAGCGGAACAAAGCCAAAACCTTTAAACAATAAAGCGGATTTAATTCATTGACCCCTTCCAGCGGAGTTCCGTCGATCGCATGTAAAAAATTAACCGGAATTGAGTCTGCATCAAGCGCCTTTAAGCTATTCGCCATATCGACGACATCCTGCTTCGTCTCTTTCATCCCGACAATGACGCCCGAGCATGGGGACATGCCGGATTTTTTGGCTGTTTCCACAGTGTTTACTCTGTCATCATACGTGTGGGACGTTGTAATGTTTGAATGATTGCTTTTTGATGTATTGATGTTGTGATTGTACCGGTCCACTCCGGCTTCCTTCAGCCGCTCGGCCTGTTCGGGCTTTAGCAGTCCGAGGCATGCACAGACTTTTAAGCCGTACGTTTCTTTAATTTCTTTAACGGCGCCGACCACTTGATCGACATCTCTGTTGGACGGGCCTCTGCCGCTCGCCACGATGCAATACGTTCCGATATTTAAATCGTGCGCACGCTTTGCACCTTCAAGCAGGGTCGTTTTGTCGACCATCCTGTAGCTGTCGATCGGCGCTTTTGATATCGAAGACTGCGAGCAGTAGCCGCAGTTTTCCGGACAAAGTCCAGATTTTGCATTCATAATCATATTGAGCTTTACTTTTTTTCCAAAGTAGCGTTTTCTGATTTGAAATGCAGCATGCATAAGCAGGAGAACGTCGTCATCCGAGCATTCCAAGATGGAAAGCGCCTCTTTTTCAGTTACTTCTCCGCCATCCAGCACCCGTTCTGCAAGTTCCATCCACTGATTCATGTTTCTGCCCCCATTTGCATTTGATTCATAATCAAGGAAACATCGACATGCTCCTTGATCATGTGGTGAATTTGTGTTGGTGAAACGTCTTCAAGCTTCGGCGTAACGCCGAGGAGCGGCACACCGCAAAATCTTTCAATCATGTCCGGATTCGTCTGTTCATCAAGTCCGGGCCGGCTGCTGATGCCGTTGATCACGATGCCGATCACGCGTATCCCCATTTGTTTCGCGTATTGGACGGTTAAATACGTATGGTTGATCGTTCCAAGATTGGGACGAGCCACAATGACAGCCGGCAAATCGAGCGCTTTGATCAAGTCGCTGACGAAATAATCCTCTCCGAGCGGCACCGCAATCCCGCCTGCCCCTTCAACAATGAAGCAATCGTGCCGATCCTTAATCTTTTTCCAATGGTTCACGGCATCTTCCAGCCCGACGGTCCTCCCTTCGAGCTTCCCTGCTGTGTAAGGTGCAAGCGGCTCTTTAAACACGAAAGGTGTGATCTCCTCATCAGCGAGAGATGTTTCAGAGCTGTTCTTCAAAAGTGCTGTATCACTCTGCGGATCGCTGCTAAGCTCTCCACTCAAAAACGGCTTGAACACGCCGACATCAACATGCTGCTCTTTCAACAAAGCGGCAAGGCCGCAAGCGATAAACGTCTTCCCTACTCCCGTATCAGTTCCCGTTACAAAAAAACCCTTCATTTCACCAAGTTCAACTCTCTTCCCACTAATTTAAACCCCTCTAATAGAGCTTCAATATCTCTTAACTTGCGATCTGCGGTGACGGTCAGCCTGATTCGGCTCTCTCCTTCCGCAACAGTCGGCGGGCGGATGGCCGGGGCCTCAATCCCTTTCTCCTTGAGGCCGTTTGCAAATCGAACGGCTTTTTGAGGGTCTCCGATCATAACGGGTATGATTGGCGTATCTTCTCCCTTGACCGTAAACCCGATATCCTCGAGACCCCGTTTGATCGTGGTCACCGATGATTGCAAAAGCCGGCGTTTATCCCGGCTGTCTTTAATGATGTCTAAAGCTCTGCATGCCGCCGCACAGCTTGCGGGCGGGACAGCCGTTTGAAAGATAAACGTTCTCGCATGATTCAGCAAAAAATCGATCAATGCTTTAGAGCCCGCGACGAAGCCGCCTTCCGCGCCTACAGCTTTACTTAACGTGCCGATCACAACATCTGGGGAGACGCCGAAATACTCGCCCGTTCCCCTGCCGGCATCTCCCAAAACCCCTGTTGCGTGGGCATCATCAACGATGACAAAGGCCCGGTACCGCTTGGCAAGGAGCATGATTTCGTCAAGCGGTGCAATTGTGCCGTCCATGCTGAACACGCCGTCTGTCACAATAAAACAGCGAGCACGGCTCTGTGCGGTGCGGAGTTTTTCTTCAAGATCATTCATATCCGTGTGGCGGTAAACAACCGTATCAGCTTTTGAAATGCGGCAGCCGTCGATGATGCTCGCATGGTTCAATTGATCGCTTAATATGACGTCTCCTTTTTCAGGCAAAGACGAAAGCACGCCGATATTGGCCAAATATCCGCTTGAAAACAAGAGAGCGGCTTCTGTCTGCTTAAAACCGGCGATTTTCCGCTCAAGTTTTTCATGCCATTCGGTATTGCCGGACGTCAGCCTTGACCCTGTGCTCCCGGCTCCAAAGCGGCGAAGCGCCGTTTCTGCGGCGTGAATCAGCCGTTTGTCGTTCGCCAGGCTCAAATAATCGTTTGACGCCCAATTCGTACGTTTCGCTTCCGCGACAGCTTGAGGCGGTTTAAGCGAGCGGTAAAGCCCGGCTGCCTTCGTCCTGGCGAGCCGACTGCTGAGCCATTCGTCAATGGGCACGGCCTGTAACCTCTTGAATCGCTTCTTTCATAATGGACACCATGGCGCTCAGGTCATCGGCGGTGCTGGCGAGCGGAGGAAGAAATGCGATAACATCCCCGAGCGGCCTCGTCAGCATGCCAAGCTCCCTCATTTTCAAAGACACCCGGTATCCGATTCGCTCTTCAGGCGGATAAGGCTGCCTCGTTTCTTTCGACTGAACGAGTTCGATCCCGCTCATTAAACCGAGCTGGCGGATGTCGCCGACATGAGGGAGCGCTGCAAGATCATGAAAAAGCGATTCCACTATTTTCGACTTTTCCGCAACTTGAGCGACGATTTTTTCCGATTCGAACAGGCGCAAATTTTCCAGAGCAACGGCGCAGCCAAGCTGGTTCCCCGTGTACGAATGGCCGTGGAAAAACGTTTTCAGTTTGTCATAGTCATCATAAAATGCCTGATAAATTTCCTCTGTCGCAAAAGTGACGGCGATCGGCAAATAGCCTCCGGTAATGGCCTTTCCAGCCGCCATCAAGTCAGGCTGAACACGTTCATGCTCACAGGCAAACATTTTCCCGGTTCGGCCGAATCCTGTCGCCACTTCATCGACAATCATTAAAACGTCATATTTCGTACAAAGCTCCCGGACGCCTGCCAAATATCCTTCAGGCATCACGATCATCCCCGATGCCCCTTGGACCATCGATTCGACCGACAGCGCGGCGATCTCACCGTGCCGCTCGCTCAGGAGCCGTTCGAGTTCTGCGAGGCATTCATCGCGGCACTCGTCCGGGTTGCCTCTTTTCGAGCGGTACACGTAAGGAACATTTACCTTAAAGCTTTCAAACATAAGCGGCCCGTATACATGGTGGAAGAGCTCGATCGCACCGACGCTGACAGCGCCGATCGTATCGCCGTGATAGCCGTTTTTCATCGAAATGAATTTTTGTTTCTCCGGCTTGCCGATGTTTTTCCAATATTGAAAGGCCATTTTCAGCGCGATTTCCATTGCTGCAGCGCCGCTGTCCGAATAAAAAACACGCGTCAGCTTTTCCGGTGTGATCTTGATTAACACCTCGGCAAGCTCTGTCGCCGGAACATTTGTCATCCCCAGCAATGTCGAATGAGCGATTTTGCCGAGCTGTTTATTGATGGCTTCATCCAGTTCCTTCTTGCGATGGCCGTGGACATTGAGCCATACTGAAGAAAATCCGTCATAGTACTCCCTGCCGTCGATATCTTTCAGTTTGATGCCCTCCCCGCTTTCGATGATCAGCGGGTTTTCGTCATAGTCTTTCATTTGGGTAAAAGGCAGCCAAAGATATTTTTTGCTTTTTTCAACGAATGATTGATTCATGTTTTACCTCCCGACCGAATGAATACAGGCTGTTTTTCCAAGCCGTCTATACAGCTCTTGATATCTGTTAATCCATCAACAAAAAAAATCCGGCAGCCGCTCTCGTCTCCATGCTCTTTCATCCTTGTTATCCGCTGATAACCCAGCTTTTTAGCGGCAACATAGCCCGTTATGTAATCAGGGTCATCTGACCAGCATAATTCGGCGACGACAGCCGGATGCTCACATACCTTAGAAGCGATGGCAAGCGCCTCTTTCAACCGCGGATTCGGCGGCATTCCGCACAAAGCCGCCCACATTTGAAAATCGGCTTCCGGCCAATCGAGCCGTGAGACGCGCACTCCTTTTTGTTTTCTTCCGTCAATCCTCCGGCCTGAATGAATGTCAAACAAAACGGCGCCCCTTACGTCCGAGTATTCGGCAATGCCTTGAAACGCTTTGTCTACCGCGTTTTTCGGTACGCCGGCGCGGCTGATCAGCTCACGGGCAAGCGCTTGTCCTTCTTCCGCTGATTTTGTTTCATTCGTTTCAATGCGCAGAGGCTGGACAAACTTTATCGGTTCGTTTACAAGATCGAAGCGAATTTGCATAAAGTCCGGCTTGCCCCGCGAATGAGACAATGCTTTTTCCAATAAATCGCTGACGGCATCCTTTACACCGATGAAAGGCGCAAGCCGCTCTCCTCCGGATATGTGTTTTCCCCCCTCTTCATGGGGACCGTTCTCGGAGGCTCTCATTCTCACACTGTAATACGCTTCTCCCTTCATGCTTTCATCCCCCCTCTAAACACCGCACTCATATGTTAACCTATAAATAATTTAAGTTAACATTACAATAAAATATTAGTATTCCTTTCCTGATATGTCAACATGGTGTACAAAACACCGGTTTGTTTGAAATAAAAAAAGACAAAAGAGATATCTCTTTTGTCTTAATGTGGAAATTCATTTATCTAGCTCTTTCAATCTGCCAATCGAACGGGTCAGATAAAAGCGACCAGTCGTCCGCCATCTCCGAATCTGTCAAAAGGCATCGATCCGCTTCGGCGGTAATTTCTGACGGGGACAGATCCAATCCGATAAAGACGAGCTTTGTGTGGCGGTCTCCGAATTCTTCATTCCATTCTTTTAATAGCTCTGGATTCTGTCTGAGGATTTGCTCCTGTTCCGCCTTGGACAGCGCGGCCACCCAATAAGAGATCGGTTCCAGCGACACGGATGGGCCTGCCTGCGACATCAAAAGGGCAAGGCTGTTGCGCGTCGCACACCAGGCGATTCCTTTCGCCCTGACGACGTTTTCCGGCAGCGAATGAATCCAGTTATAAAACCGCTCGGTATGAAAAGGACGGCGCGCTTCGTATACAAACGAAGATATTCCGTATTCTTCAGTCTCAGGCGTATGCTGGTGGTGTCCTTCGTTTAATTCCCTGATCCAGCCTGCTGAGCCGCTTGCTTCGTCAAAATTGAAAAGACCGGTGTTTAAGATGACCTTCGGATCGACCTCTCCTTTGACCGCTCTGATGATGTTTGCTTTAGGCTGCAACGTTTTCAGCACTTTCTCAAGCTTTCCCAGATCTTCCTCGGAGACAAGGTCGCATTTATTCAAAATCAGCACATCGCAAAACTCGATTTGATCGATGAGCAGATCGGCGATATCACGTTCATCCTCTTCACCGACAGCCTCTTTCCGGTCCAGCAGGCTGTCACCCGACTGAAAATCGTGCCAAAAACGATTGGCGTCGACCACCGTGACCATTGTGTCCAAACGGCAGAACCGCGTCAAATCAATACCCAATTCTTCGTCGATGTAAGAGAACGTCTGAGCGACCGGGATCGGTTCGCTGATACCGGTCGATTCGATCACGATATAATCGATATTTCCTTGCTTCGCCAGTTTTTCGACTTCAACCAGCAAGTCCTCTCTGAGTGTGCAGCAAATGCAGCCGTTTGACATTTCGACCAGCTTTTCATCCGTCCTCGACAGGCCGCCGCCTTGCTTGACAAGCCCGGCATCAATGTTGACTTCGCTCATGTCATTAACGATAACGGCGACTTTCAGCCCTTGGCGGTTTTGCAATATGTGATTCAGCAGCGTCGTTTTACCCGCCCCCAGGTATCCGCTTAATACTGTTACAGGAATCCTTTTACTCATTTTTCCATTCTCCTTTCTCTTATCAAATCGTAATGATTACGATTTGTATTTTATTTCACCACAATTTATTTAAAAATGCAAAGTGTCAGCTTCCAGATGATCATGATGATCAAAACTGACACGACTGAAGTGGCCATCTGTTTTCCCATAATGGCTGCCGCCGTTTTCATCCCCAGTTCCTTGGCAATTGTCCAAACCGTCACCATGCATGGAGTAAAGGTTGATGCCAAGTAAATGAGCAGAAAGAGCGTTGCCCCCGGCAGCACATCAAGAAGCGCTCCATTCCCTTCATTGAACAAGAGAATGCCGTCTTTCCTGATCAGAGAAAAAACAAGGCCCGGCGCCGCATCTTCCGGAGCACCGAACAGGCTTAAAACAGGCGAGACAAGCAATGTCACAAGACGGATGACACCGAGTTCATTCAATACTGTCGCCGCCAGGCAAATGATGAGAAAGATCGGCATCGCCTGAAAGATAAATTGCTGAAGCACTTCCTTTACTCGAAAGACGATCCCTTTCCAGGACGGCATCTGTAAAAACGTTTGCCGGCGCTCGAAGTAAGCGGCCCATTTCTGATCAATGCGATACCATATCCGGTTATGAGCGGCTGCTGCGGCAACAAGAACAGCGAGGTAAGGGATAAACAGCCACTCCCTTCCCGCAGTATGAAAAATCGACAGCGTCGCGCCGATTTGGTAGCTGCACGCTGATCCGAAAGAAATAAATGATACACAACGCTTTCTCGTACACATGCTGCACGACCGCGTCTGCTGAACGGCAACGACATTGCAGCCAAATCCGGTCAAAAGCGGAACTAAATCGCGGCCGTTCAGACCGATCTTCCGCATCAGCGGGTCCAGTGAATCGACGATCCGGTCCTTTAAACCCGAATCATCTGCTGCCGCATTTGCTATAGACATAAACAAAACGACAGGAAACGCCCAAACAAACGAGTAAATGCCAAGGGATAACAGGCCATAATTCCCCGCCAATGCCGCGCTCAGCCATGACGGCAAGCCTCCGACCGCATTTTGGAGAGGTTCAACCGCCCATTCGTCCGCGTATTGCTGCATCCACTCTGATGTATGATAAGCCAATATGATCGGCACCATAAATAACAAACATAAAAGTGCAGTACTCACAACAGGCCCAACTACGGGACGATGAAACACAAACTGCTGAACAGCCACACTTTCAAGTTCAATCTGTTTCATCCGTTTCCGTTTCAGCGGATGAAATTCAGCCTCTTTTCTTAAAAAAGCGATGATATGCTCTTTTTTATCGTCTGTCACAGTTCTCGTATCAACCAGCAGGACCGGGAGACTGTGCTTGGCCACTTGCTCAGAAAGCGTCCGGCGCATGGCGTCCGTCATTTTGTCCTGAAACGTAACGATAAAGCAGACGCGCCTGGCATCCGGCGGAATCAGGTCCAAGACCGCGTTCACCTCTTCTGAAAAATGGGTGCCGCGCAAGACGGCAACCACCTCATCGGCCTTTTCGATCTCTTTTTTCAGCGCTCTTTTCGACACGCTGTCATCCTCCCGAATGCCCGGTGTATCAATGGCTTGCCAGCCCGGAAGGCTTTTGATCTCCCGTTCAGCCGCAAATATCGTCGATCCTTTCACATTGGCTGCTTCGCCTGCTCTCTGATCTGTGATCGCGGAAAAAAGCGTTGTTTTCCCGACCGATTCGAGTCCGATGAAGAGCATGCGCTGCCGCCGCGTTGGCTCTTTCAGCATTCACACTGCACCTCACAACAGCTCAAATCCGTGAGAAACATTTGATTTTCCCTGTATTCTGTCAGCA
The DNA here is from genome assembly GCF_001042485.2 of Bacillus paralicheniformis. Taxonomy (GTDB): domain Bacteria; phylum Bacillota; class Bacilli; order Bacillales; family Bacillaceae; genus Bacillus; species Bacillus paralicheniformis. The sequence continues at coordinate 157,320 of NZ_LBMN02000023.1, read as the reverse complement.
CCTTTTCATCGATCGAAAACTTTCGTTTCTCCAACAAATGCTCGGCGATGACGGCGAATCGCTGCCTGAATTTATAAATGAAACAAAAGACGGCGTTTTGGTGCTGAACGCTCGGCCCGATTAAATAAAGACCGTCCGTCACGGTCGACATATCTTCATTCGTTAAAAGCGGTTTGCCGTTCTCTCCCCATTCAAACAAATGCTCGATTTGTTTTGCCCCGGAATGAAAGCCTGTCGCGATAATCGGCCGTGTTTCCGAGCGGATTTTCCTCCCGTCTGACAAATATAAATCATAGGCTGGTCCGTTTTTCGCCAGTTTCTCTACCAGGGCTTTTTCCAAAAACTGAACCTTCCCTTTTTCATACGCATCTTCAAGACGCTCCCATGTATAAGGTGAAAGCGACCGGCTTGGATCGGCTTCAGCGTTTTCGCTGAGCGAATTCGGCATCACAACCGTCACATCGCTGCCATAGGACGCCAGTGTAACCGCCGCATCCATTGCGCTTTCATAGCCGCCTACCACGTAATAATGGGCCTTTTCAAATTGGCTCCATCTGGCGACCTTGCTGTTGTGGATGCCAATCTCTGCACCATGAAACGAATATTTCGGAAATTGGAATTCACCGGCTCCCCAAATAACGTCTTTGGCCTTCATCATGCCTTTATTAGTTTCAACTGAAAAACCGCCGTCGTCTTTATAAACGTTGCGAACCGATGTGCCTTCTTGAATTGGAAGCTGAAAATGATCGGCCAAAAGCGCCAAATAATCTCCATACTCCTGCCCGCTCAAGTGCTCGCGGTGAAAAGTAAAGGCAGGGGATGTTCCCGGAGCAACAGCATTTAAATCCAAAGCCCCGAACCCCTGTCCGGTAAAGGACGGTGTTATCAGTTTCATTTCTTCAGGCCAGCTTCGAAATGAAGCTCCTGCACGGTCTTTTTCCAAAATCGCAAACGATTGAAAACCGAGTTTTTTCAGAACGATTCCCATTCCAATACCTGCGGGTCCCGCTCCAACAATGACGATTTCGCTATGCTGCAAAACAACCACTCCCTAAACGAAATCATTTCGATTTAATTTGCATGCTTTAGACATGACCACTTGATTTTATCACAGCATTCCCTCAAAATAAATAGGAACTATTTCGATTTACTACAGAAAGGGGTCTCATCAATGGAACGTATACTGCATTTGCCCGCAAAACCCGAACGCCACCGCCGCTTCGGATCTGTCGAAGCCGTGAAAGGAATAAAACCGACCGATAAAGAACAGATGAAGGATATTCAAAATACACCGAACGACTATTTTTTTGACATTGACCATGTCGGTGTCTCAAACGTTTCGCATCCGATTTTGATTGCATCCTCGCTCAAGCCGTTTACACAAACGACGATCGGCGCTTTTTCCTTTACGACGAGCCTTGCGCGCGGCCGCAAAGGAATCAATATGAGCCGCCTGACAGAACAGCTGCAGCGCTATCACGAAGCAAACTGGACGATTGATGTTCATACACTGAAAGATTTTGCAAAGGATTTAGCCGACAATATGGAACAGCAAAGCGCATCCGTCTCTGTCAGTTTTCCATGGTATTTCGAACGCCTCAGCCCGGAAACCAAACTGTCAGGATTGATGCACGCCGATATCCATATGACAGTCTCTTATCATGAAAACAAAGGCTTTTCACAAACCGTCGGCATCACGGCCCATGTGACGACGCTCTGCCCGTGTTCAAAAGAAATCAGCGAATACAGCGCCCATAACCAGCGCGGCATAATCAAGATCACCGCACATATCAATGAGCAGGCGGAGATGCCGTACGATTTCAAAACCGAGCTTCTTGCCGCAGCGGAAACGAACGCAAGCGCAAAGCTCCATCCCGTCTTAAAAAGGCCCGACGAAAAAAGAGTGACTGAACAGGCTTATGAAAATCCAAGATTTGTAGAAGACGTCATCCGCTTAACGGCTGCCGACTTATACGAAATGAACTGGATCTCCGCCTTTGAGATCGAATGCCGGAACGAAGAATCGATTCACATGCATGATGCCGTAGCGCGGCTGTCGTTTTCCAAAATATGAATTAAAAAGAGCTGCCGGTTTTTCCGGCAGACTCGATCCTTATGCAGTTTTTGATTGATTCAGCGCCCGGCTGTTTTTAAACAGGAGCATTGAAAAAATGTATAATACCGATGCAAACAGACAAACCGCCCTGACATCAGTTTATCCGCTGTTCTTTACGCCCTCAGTGATCAAATCAGACTTCAAATCATAAAAAATCTTGCAGAAGCCGGCGAACAATCGTGCAGCGCTGTTAACGTTCCCATTCCAAAATCAACCCTGTCTCATCACTTTAAAGTCCTTAGGGAATCGGGAGTCATTCATACAAGAATAGAAGGAACACAACGGTTTATTTCGCTTCGCCAAGAGGACTTGGACAGCCGTTTTCCGGGGTTGCTTCAAATCGTTTTACAGGCAGACGAACCGTTGTAAACTGCCGGGTTCTCCCCGGCAGCTTCGACTTATTTCTCTTTCCGCACGTATTCAATATCATCCTGATACTGGCTGTACCCCTCTTGATACTCCATAACACGCGCCGTTTCTTCTATGAAGCTTTCATCATAGCCCGCTCTTCTCAATAAGTGAAAGCCCATTTCCATGCCTGAAGCAATTCCCCCGGCGGTGATGATCCGTCCGCTGTCGACGATTCTCGCCCGGCTGACGCGGCAGGCCGGCGCGATGTCCGCCAAGCGGTCGATCGGTACTTGCCCCATCTCTGACGCCTCAAGCCGATCCGGCTCTTTCCGGCTTGTGGCGGAAAGCCCGTCTAAGAGCCCCATGCGCCCGTAAATCCATGAACCTGTACATACGCTCACCAAAAGCGTCGACTCAGGCAGAGAGCGGATAAACTGATGCAGCCGTTTGTTGTTGGTCTCCTGTCGTGTACCGAAACCGCCCGGAATTAAGAAAGCATCCATATCTGGCTGGTCATTGAAGCTGTAATTCGGATGAACGGTAAGCCCGGCTTGCGTCTGAACCGGTTTCATCGCATCCGCCACAAGAAAGGCGTCCAGTTCAGGATCGAGCCTCCTCGCCACTGAAAACACTCCATATGGGGCGGCATAGTCGATGATTTCAGCATCCTTGAAAATGTACACGCCAAGTCTGAATCCTCTCGTTCTTTTCATTGTTTTCCTCCTCAATTTTTCTTTTATTCTTGCAAAACCTACGATATCATGGGGAGAGACATTTTACTTATGAATGATTACGATGGAAATCATTTTGATTTTCGATATTAAGGAGATGACAAGCTATGATTGAGCTTTTAGAGGGTAAATTTTTTAAAACCTTCATCGCCGTCATGGAAGAAAAAAACTTCAGCCGCGCCGCTGATCGGCTGGGGTATGTACAGTCGACAGTCACCAGCCATATTCAGCTTTTGGAGCAGGCTTGCGGACAGCGTTTGTTTCACCGGCTGTCAAGAGGTGTGAAGCCGACACCGGCCGGTTTGAAGCTAAGTAAATATGCCTATCAATTTATTCATTTAGGCAGCACCTTGGAAGAAGCGATGAATGAACTGGATCAGCCGCAAGGAACCGTCCGCATCCGCATGCAGGAATCGTTTTTTCTGACGCGCACGTCTCTCCTGATCCGGGATTTTATTAAAGAATATCCAAAGATTAGATTGCAATTGGAAAACGGGTTTCAGCACGATATCGTTCAGCAGGTGCAAAATCATGCCGTCGATTTCGGAATCGTACCGCAAAATCCGAATAGGCCCGACATCTTTTTTACCCCTTTGCTCGAAGAAAAGCTGGTGTTCATCGCTTCCAATGATCTCGCTGAAAAGGTTGAAACTGAGAGCCTTGGCGCTCTTAGTCGTGAAACATTCATCAGCTTCGGCACAAGCTGCGTCTACCACACAAAAGCGGGCAGATTATTGCAAGATGCCGGGATTGAAGGAAACAGCGCCCTGGAATACCCAAGCATCGCCATGATCAAAGAGGCGGTAAAATGCGGCATCGGCTTTGCCTTCATTCCTGAAATCGCAGTCAAACAAGAACTTGAAGCCAAGCAATTCAAACTGCTGCCTGTGACTGCCCCGATTGTCTCCACCCACGGGCTCATCGTCCATCAAGACAGAGAGCTGAGTCTGGCGGCGTCTTTATTAAAGGAAAAAGTAATCGGCTATTTTTGTAACGATGCTGAAAAAAGCCCGACAAATTAAAAACTGCCGGGATTTCCCGGCAGCTTCCATTACGATTGTTCCAGCTCCTCGATCATCAGAGACAGCTCGGTCCAGCGCTCCATTGCCGCATCGAGTTCTGCGGCTGTTTGCGCCTGCTCTTCCATCAACGTCTGAATCTTGGCGAAGTCGCTGCCGGCGGCGGCGATTTCCTCTTCAAGCCGTTTATGCTTTTCTTCCAGAGCGGCGATTCTGTCTTCGATGCCGTCCCATTCCAGCTGATCTTTATAAGATAGCTTCTTTCTTTTCTTTTTCTCAGGTTTGACAGGTTCTGCGGCTTCAGGCGCCGGCTTTTGACGGCTGGTCTCCTTTTGCTTCTCCATATATTCGCTGTATGAACCTTGAAAACGCGAAACGTTTCCGCTGCCTTCAAATACAAGCAGCCTGTCGACGACACGGTCAAGGAAATAGCGGTCATGGGAAACGGTCACGACAACGCCGGGAAACTGTTCCAAATAATCTTCCAGCACTCCGAGCGTCTCGGTATCAAGGTCGTTTGTCGGCTCATCAAGGAACAGGACGTTCGGCTCTTCCATCAGCACTTTCAAGAGATAAAGGCGCCTCTTTTCTCCGCCTGACAGCTTGCGAATCAAGTTGCGCTGCATGCTCCGCGGAAAAAGGAACCTTTCCAGCATCTGCTCAGCTGTGACCACTTGTCCGTCGGCCGTTTTGACGACCTCAGCCGTCTCCTTAATGTATTCGACGACCTGCAGCGCATCGTTCATTTCGCTGTGATCCTGTGTATAGTATCCGATTCTTACAGTCTGGCCGATCGTGATCTGCCCTCCATCAGGCTTGACGCGGCCGGCAAGCGCGTTTAAAAGCGTAGTTTTGCCGATCCCGTTCGGTCCGATGATGCCGATCCGGTCCCCGGGCACAATCAGTTCATCGAATGAACGGACAAGCTGATTGCCGCCGCGGCTGATGTCAACACCTTCCCCTTCAATCACCTGCTTGCCGAGACGGTGGGAGCCGATGGCGAAATCAAGGGAAGAGCCGGTTTCAGGCGCATCTTGTTCCTTTAGTTCCTCCACCCGCTGAATTCTTGCTTTTTGTTTTGTCGAACGGGCTTTGGCTCCTCTTCTCAGCCAGGCAAGCTCCCTTCGGAGAAGGTTTTGCCGCTTCGTTTCGCTTTGTTCGGCGAGCGCTTCTCTTTCGGCCCGCTTTTCCAAAAACACTTCGTAGTTCCCTTTGTATGTGTATAGGCGCCCGCGATCCAGTTCATAGATCCTGTTTGTCACCCGGTTTAAAAAGTAGCGGTCATGGGTGACGAGGACGACGGAGCCCGGATACCCGCTCAAATAGCCTTCAAGCCATTCGATCGTTTCATTGTCCAAGTGGTTTGTCGGCTCATCCAAAATGAGGAGGTCAGCAGGCTGAATCAATGTTTTCGCAATCGCAACCCGCTTTTTTTGCCCTCCTGATAGCGAGCTTACTTCTTTTGCCACATCCGCGACGCCAAGCTTCGTTAAAATCGTTTTTGCCGCTGTATTCGCGTCCCAGGCGCCGTGTTCGTCCATTTTCCCCTGTGCCGCCAGCAGGTTTTCCTGCTTCTTCGGATCATCAGGCGAAGCATTCAGCTCCTGAAGCGCCTGCTCATACGCCCTCATCGTCCGCATCATCACGGAATCTCCCGAATAAATGTGCTCAAGTACGGTTTCCGGACCGTCCAAATCAGGATCCTGATCCAAGTACTCGATATGGAGGCTGCCAGGCTTGGTGATGTCTCCTTTTTCGGTCGATTCATGGCCCGCGATCACTTTCAGCAAACTGCTTTTTCCCGTTCCGTTCGGTCCGATCAAGCCGATCCGTTCGTTTTCTTCAATATGAAACGATATATGGTCAAATAATGTTTTATCTCCGTAAGTTTTATATAAACCTTCCGCTTTAAAAATGCTCATCTGTCTACCAATCCTAACGTAATGTCATAACCTTATTTTAATGCAGATGATGCAAGAAAACTAGTGAGAGCTTTTTCACGGACATTACAGGAAGACGGCCGGAAGCCAGAAATATACGCTGATCACGATCAAGACGACACCTGCGATATTGAGCCAAAAACCCGCCCTGACCATGTCCTTCATCGTCAGCAGATTGGAGCTGAAGACGGCCGCATTCGGCGGGGTAGAGATCGGGAGCATAAAGGCGCATGATGAAGCAAGCGCAGCTGCCGCCATCAGCCCGTACGGCTCAACCTGAAGCGCGGCGCCAAGACCGATCGTCATCGGAATCACCATATTGGCGACAGCCGTATTAGACATGATTTCGGTCATAAATAAAATCGCAGCCGTCAAAATGATCAGTACAAATAAGTAAGGATGGCCTTCCAACAGCTTGAGCTTGCCGCCGATCCATGCCGTCAGATTGGTCGCCGAAAAACCGGCCGCAAGCGACAAGCCGCCTCCAAACAACAGAAGCAGCCCCCATGGCAGCGTCTGCATATCCTTCCATTCCAAAATCCGTTCATCCTTTGTACTCGGAATTAAAAACAGCAAAACCGCTCCGAAAATCGCAATCGACGTATCTGAAATTTGAAACGGCAGGATGAATTTGAACATCCACAAACATGCGGTCAACAAAAAAACGGCAAAAACCGATTTTTCCTCCCTCGTCATTGCGCCAAGCGCCTTTAAATCATGATCGATAAAATCAGGTTTTTTTCCTTGAAAGGCGCTCACTTTAAATTTTATTTTCGTTAAATAAACATATAAAATGGCAAGAAACAGAACGGAAACCGGGAACCCGAATAAAAACCACTCAAAAAACATAATTTCGTGATTGAGCATCTGTTTGGACATCGCGGCAAAGACCGCATTCGGCACGGAACCGACCAATGTCGCAAGTCCGCCGATCGAAGCCGCATACGCGACAGCCAGCAAAATGCTTTTGCTGAACTTCTGCAGCGATTCGCCTTTTAAAATTTCTTTTTCCTGCACTTCTTTAATAACTGCAAGCGCTACGGGAAGCATCATCAAAGCGGTGGCAGCATTCGAAATCCACATCGATAAAAATGCCGTCGCCGCCATCACGCCGAGCACGATTCGATGGCTTTCAGCCCCGATCCGCTTCAAAATATGCAAGGCCATCCGTTTATGAAGATTCCATTTTTCGATGGCGATCGCAATGATAAATCCCCCCATATACATAAACACAATCGGATCGCCGTATGCTTTGGCCGTCGTTTCCATATCTAAACCGCCCAATGTCGGCAGCAAAATGACTGGCAAGAGCGATGCCGCCGGAATCGGCACGGCTTCCGTAATCCACCAGACGGCCGTCCAACCTGTAACCGCAAGAACGATCCGCGGCGCGTAAGCCAACTCAGCTTCCGGTATCAAGCCGAGAATCAGCAAAAAACTGATCGGCCCCAATAACAATCCGGTCAGTTTAGTCGGTGTATATACTCTCATTTACCCCTTCCCCCTTTGAAAGCGATTTCCCATTCATCACTTTCGCTTCGCCCGGGGAAAATTCCTCTAAAAAATTTAAAATAAAATTTAAATTAATGTATGACACTGAGCCTAGAAATTGAAAAGTACAACTTTTCTATTAAAAAGTCACTCAGAGGCTGAAAGCAAATTTTTTAGCGCTTTTCCATATAAATTCATCGGGACGCTTTCTCCATTAATAAAATTGAATATCGCAAGACCATTTTCAAGTGAAAAAATAGTCCAAGCGATTTCTTCCGAAGATAGCGTAACCTCATGATTCTCTTTCAACATTAGTTTCGCGACAGACTTGGAGATCCGGTCCACAGACTCCCTGATCATGCAAGACCATTTGTAGCGCACTGACTCATTACGCATCACATAAAGAAGAAATTCCATATTTAAAATCATCCACTTTTGATTTTCTTTCACCACTGAGACAAAATGATCATTCATTGTTTCAATAAAATATGAAAGTGAATGCTGATTATTTATGATTTGATCGATGTTATTCACTTGTAAATTCATTTGTTGTTCCAATAAGGCCAGAAAGAGCTCTTCCTTAGATTTAAAATTGGAGTAAACCGCTCCTTTGCTAAATCCGGCATGTTCAGCAATTTTTTCAACAGAAGCCCCATGAAAGCCAAGCTCCGAAAAAATCTCAACAGCCGATTCTAACAACAATTGACGTGTTTCCTCTTTTCGCTCTTTTTGGGTTAGCCTTCTTCTAAGCATTCTTCTTCCTCCTCTTATTAACAATCATACTGTTCAGAATTAACATACCATATAGTATGTATATTCTGAAAGGTATCACTAGCACTTCACTAAATCAACGTGTGGCCATTAAAAAGAGGAGAAGAATGATGCAAATTGAAAATAATATCAAAACGGATAAACGACCTGTGTCCATCATATTGTCAAAAACCATTAAAACAGGAATTATTAAATCTAACCTTATTCCGATGTTTTCTGGATTAACATTATCTTTATATACTTATAAAATCAGCCTTTCTGAGAAATTACCAGAAATATTTTTTGCATTAATTGGGTCTATTTTAGTAATGGGAGCGGCAGGAGCTTTTAACAACTTATATGACCGGGATATAGATTCTATTATGGAGAGAACCAAAAACAGACCAACCGTTACAGGAGAAATAAAGCCTAAAACAGTTCTATGGCTCGGTATCTTTATGATGATTTTTGGTGTAATAATCCTTGGTTTCACCACCTCTCTGGCAGCACTCCTAGGGTTTCTAGGATTGTTTTTTTATATTGTCCCGTATACCATGTGGAGTAAGAGAAGAACAGTTTACAATACAGAGGTCGGGAGTATCGGCGGAGCTATGCCGCCTCTTATTGGATGGTCAGCTGTCTATCCGGACATCACACATCCTGCTGTTCTCGGTCTTTTTGTGACATCTGTGATATGGCAAATGCCTCATTTCTATGCTATAGCCATTCGAAAAAATGATGAGTATAAGGCTGCGAAAGTTCCAATGCTCCCTGTTATCAAAGGAGTTAAAAGAACATATATACAAACTAATATTTATTTAATCATCCTTATCGGGACAAGTCTCCTTTTTATTTCTTTGAGCCTCGGCATTATGCTTGTTTCCCTTATATTAGGTGTCATATGGTTGGTTCTTAGTGTGTATGGTTACAAAAAAATGGATTCAGAGAAATGGGCAAAATCCATGTTTATTTACTCTCTGATTCATATGACAATTCTTTTTTCGACTGTCATTATCTATTCTCTTATCGGAGTTATTTTCAATATATAGTTATTTGATTTCGTCTCTTTTACACGTTTGAAGGAATTGCAGTGTGACGGGAAAGAGCATACTCATGAGCCATATTTACGGCAGTCATTTCAATCGCTAGTGTAGTAGTGTTAGTAAAAAAACTGCCGACACATTGTCAGGCAGTTTTTTTCTATCTCTAGTCTTCAAAATGATGTTCCGCCATCTTGGCGAGGTTATGCGCGTTGCTGCTGATCTCCTGCATGGTGGCGGAAATTTGTTCAACGCCGGCGGCCTGGCCGCTCGTATGTTCATTGATGACTTCGATCGAATGCTCAAGGTCTTTCAATAACGCGTGGATTTTCTTCGTGATTTGGTCAATCTGCCCGACGTTTTCTTTTGAGTGTGTCGCGAGCTTGCGGATTTCGTCGGCGACGACGGAGAACCCTTTTCCTGACTCTCCGGCTCTCGCCGCTTCAATCGCCGCGTTCAGTCCGAGCAGGTTGCTTTGATCTGAAATGCCTTTTACGGTAACTGAAATTTTCTCAATTTCTCCGGCGCTTTCACTGACTTCTTTCGCCTGCTTGGAAATGTCGGACATTTGTCCGGAAAACCCGCTGACAGATTCGGCGATATCCTGAATGGCTGAGGCCGTCTGCTCGACGATGACCGACAGGCTTTCTGCGACGCGGTGAAGCTGATCCGATTTTTCAAGACTCGTACCGAGTCCGACTCCGCCGATAACCCTTCCGTTCTCGTCATGGAGCGGGATCGCTCTCGCCGCAAGAGGGAAGCCGAACAGTTCCTTAGGCACCATGCTCACTTTCTTTTTGTTTTGGCGGATAGCGTCTGTAATAATATCGCCTTCCTGCAAAGGATCACCCGCTTTAACATCAAGGGAAAATGTCTTTCCCGGAATGTTGACGATCAGCTTTTCAGTATCGTAAATCCCCACTGTCACATCGTCCTGAATCAGCTGATTCAGAAACGGCGCCACTTTCACAAAAGCATCCAGCAGCGGGTGGATGTCCGTTTTTACTGCTTCATTCATGTATCAAATCCTCCTTTTAATATGGAAAAATCCTTTTCTGGTGCTGGACGGAAATCCATTTTAATGTCGTAAATTCGTCAAGGCTCCACTCGCCGTTCAGCCTTCCGATCCCCGATTGCTTTTCACCGCCGAAAGCGACATGTGGCTCGTCGTTGATCGTTGTGTCATTGACATGGATCATGCCCGTCTCGATTTGCTTCGCGATGGCAACGCCGCGCTCCACATTTCCCGTGTGTACGGCTCCGCTCAGTCCGAACGAAGTGTCATTCGCGATCTCAACCGCTTCTGCTTCGGTCTCAAACGGCATGACGCACACAACCGGGCCGAACAGCTCTTCCTTGGCGACAGACATGTCAGACGTGACATCCGCAAGAATCGTCGGCTCGACGAGATTGCCTTTAATATCGCCTTTCAGAAGCGGTGTGGCGCCTTCTTCGATGCCTTTCTCAATCGATTTTCTTAAATGTTCAGCTTGGCGTTCATTAATGACAGGGCCGATCACAGTTTCAGGATCCAGCGGATCACCCGTTTTAAACCCGGAGATTTTTTGGCTGAACAGCTTTAAAAATTCCGGATACACTTCTTTTTGAACGAGAATCCGGTTGGCCGACATGCAGATTTGCCCCTGATGTGTGAAGCGGCTGAAAGCCGCGGCATTGACAGCGTATTCCAAATCGGCATCCTCAAGAACGATCAATGCGCTGTTTCCGCCGAGTTCAAGCAACGGTTTTTTAAAATGTTTGATCGCCAGCTGCCCGATATAGCTGCCGACCTTCGTTGATCCGGTAAACGAGATGATTCTCGGAATCGGGTGCTCAACGAAGCTGTCGCCGATTTCCCCGATATCCGTGACGACAACATTCAGAAGTCCCTCCGGAAGACCGGCTTCTTCAAAAATCTTTGCAATCAGCGTGCCGCCGCAAATCGGTGTTTCTTCATGCGGCTTTAAGACAACGCCGTTCCCTGCGCCAAGCGCAGGTGCAACCGATTTTACAGATAAAAAGAACGGAAAGTTGAACGGACTGATGACACCGACCACTCCCGCCGGAATGCGGTATATCCGATTTTCTTTCCCATCAACCGGTGAAGGGAGAATTTTACCTTCCATTTTGAGCGGGAAACCTGCCGCTTCTTTGATCATATTGACGACAAGATCGATTTCAAAAGCCGCTTTCAGCCGTGTTCCGCCAAGTTCCTCCATAATGAGGTACACGATCGCTTCTTTATTGTCTTCAATATAAGCCGCGGCTTTTTCTAAAATCGCTCTTTTTTCATAAGGATTGACGTTATCCCATTTCTTTTTCGCCTCAAGCGCAGCTTTGTACGCCGCATCGACATCCTCCCGCGTCGCTTTCCGAAAAGAGGTAATCGTTTTATGGGTAAAAGGATTCAGATCGGCCAAGACGCTTTCACTTTGGCCGTCTCTCCATTCCCCTCCTATGTATTGACGGTTGAGGTCAGTTATTTGAATCATTCAGTCCATCTCCTATCAAACAGTTTTGGGAAAAGTTAGACTACATCTTATGTATCGGCAGTCTTTCAAGAAAATTCAATCTCATGAGTCTTTTGGATATAAAAAAAGATTTTACCGATAAATCGGTAAAATCCGGAATCGATCATCAAACTCTGTTTTCATAAATCTGAAACAGTCTGACATTTGTCTTTTCATCTTTTTTCAGCTGATGTTTAAGGCATGATCACTCAGTAAATTTGTAATTTTGATATACAACAGCAAATTTCTTTTTCTTATTTAGCTTATGTAACTTGATTGTACTGTATATTTCTGATGTAAAAGATGCATATATACCTGAAATACCTAGTTTCCATTTATACGAACCTCTTGCATTCATATCATACCCTACCTTTTCAGCTTTACCGTCAGGAACCGATGTAGAAGAACTTGTGATAATCATTAAAGGATCTATTCCAGATGTTCCACTATCGGATGCATACCTCATTTTCAATCCAAAATTCCCCACTGTATAGTGGTTTCGTAGCACTAAAGATCCTAATGTGATGCCAAGGGATTTCACACTAACCCTACATGTAAATCTTCTAGCACCATATTTTTTTTCGAGTACATTTCCTTTTGAAAAATCATATCCAGAAGTCTTTACTAATTCATCTTCAGTTGACTCTATAACATCGGAAGACTCTAATTCAATAGTCGTCCCCATGCCTAAATCTATTTCTTTATTTTCACCTAATTGAACATCAACTTCACTTAAAGTATTTTGTACTCGCTCTCCTACTTCTTCAAGATATTCAGTCTTCTCCTCATCAGTTGAATCCTCCAAAGCTTGGATAAACTTTTGTTTTTTAACTTGTTTTGATAAATCATCACTTTTATCAATTTCAAAAATTTTTTCTTCCAAACTTAAACCTTGCGTTTTTTCCTTTGCAATGGCAGTCCCATAGGCAGTAGGGAACACTAGCAAAAAGGATACTAATAATAAGAATCTCTTCATTCAAATCACCCTCCGAATAAAGTAATTTTTTTAGGTGTATTTAACTGGAATTCTATTCAACTATTGTTAATATTATCATGTATAATACTTAGAGACAATAACAAATCGGAAAAAATATACTTTAATTGCATTTATATTAAAATATACTTTTAATTTTATCTTTCTTCTCTATAAAATTTATTTTTTGATTAAAATGTGTTTTAAGATAATGCTCCTTTTTATGATTAACATAATATAACAAATGAATCATTTTTTTGAAAAAACACCTTTTTTTTTAGATGCACATGTGTTAAATTATTGTTACATATGAATAAAATAAATGATCCAAACCAATTAATCTTAATTGCAAAGGCACTTGGAAACCCAATTCGCTTACAAATTCTAACCATCTTATCAAAAGGAGGTTGCTATGTTAGTGAGCTTGCACGCAAGTTAGAAATCAATAGGACATTACTTTATTTGCATCTAACCAAGCTCGAGGAGACAGGAATTATATTTAGTGAAATGAAAGTTTCATTAGATGGTAAAGCTCTTAAGTACTATTATCTAAAAGAATTTTCCTTTACGATTGATAATGATTTAATCGAGAATTTGGGGAAACAACAATCTACAGAATGTAAGGAGACTAAAGATGGGGACAGTTGATATTATCACAATTTTAATACCAGTATACTATTTTGTAATGGCAGCACTTGTCATTGCGGGTATCGTTGCCTTAACAAAGGTTGTCAAAAGATATTTAAGGAACGGCAAATTGGCCGAAGAGAAATTGAGACTTGAAAACGAGGAAATAAAGGATATCAAACAGCGGCTTGAGAAAATTGAAGCCATACTAAAAGACGTAGAATAAAAATTTTTCCAATTCAGTCATCTGTATGATGGGGATTTGTTTGCAATAATCTTCCCCTCAAGATGATATCCAGCTGAATGACTTGATTGGGTGACGGGCTTAATGGTTCGTTTTAATGTACCACTTTAGTGGCAAGCTCAAAGGTCTTTTCTTATTTTTGCTTCCTTTTCTTGACCTTTTCATATACAAAGGATCCCATGTATCTAAATCCCCACGCGACGATATCATCTTCGATCTGATTTCGTATATATGTTTCTATTACTTTTTGTTTCTTCCTGCTTTATCTACGTAATGTCCAGCACACCGAAAATACCGACTCGTATCTGTATTTCAGATTTGCGTGCCGTTTGGAACCCTAGGCCCTGCCTCGGGTTTTCTTTTCCACAAAAAAAGATTTTACCGATAAATCGGTAAAATCCGGATACAAAGGGGAACAGCACCATCTTAGTTTTTCTGCGCAAGGTAAACGGTTGTGATCAGCATTGATAAACATTGCAGGATATATAAACCTGTTATTAAGAAAAATGAAAAGGAAATCCCTTGGAAAATAATTGCCAATGTCCAGGCCATTAAAATAGCCGCCATTGTAATGTTCCAGGAGAGCGCCTTAGCCTGATAATTAATTTTCTGCTGGCGTTCATCGAACAGCCTCTCTTTTTTTCCAATCCGTCTGTTTACACTGTAAATAATTGCGATCCCGAGCACGCCTATTCCTAAACCTGCTAAAGCGATCAGTGTGTTTGTCATCGTTTCAGTCAATATTTTCATCCCCCTCAAAAATAAATAAATCTTCAATCAGACATTCAAAAATTTGAGCCAGTTTATGCGCCAGAACAAGTGAAGGTTTATACTTCCCCTTTTCAAGGGAAATCACCGTTTGCCTTGACACATCGAGCCTTTTAGCCAGTTCTTCTTGTGTCATGTTCAGCGAAGTGCGCTTTTCCTTTATTAACGTTTTCATCTTTCCTCCATCAGAATGTAAAGTTTACTATACGTAAAGTATACTTAACAAAAAATCAGGTGTCAAGTTAACTTTACAAATAAAAAAAGATAGACAAAACAGACTTTCGCCTGTTCATCTATCTTTTTACTTCACGATTTCTTTTTACGCCCCTAAATCGACATTATGGTAAACTTGCTGAACGTCTTCCAAATCTTCCAGCGCGTCAATCAGTTTTTCAAACTGCGCGCGCGCATCCTCAGGAAGGGCGACGTCATTTTGCGCGAGCATGGTCAGCTCGGCCACCGTGAACTCTGTGATGCCGGCGTTTTGCAGCGCCTCCTGTACGGCGTGGAACTGATCGGGCTCGGCATAGACGATCACCGCATCGTCTTCTTCTAAAATATCACGGACATCAATATCCGCTTCCATCAATAATTCGAGCGTCTCATCAGCCGTTTTGCCTTCAAAACCGATGACGGCCGTCGGATCAAACATGTAAGCGACAGATCCGCTCACACCCATGTTTCCGCCGTTTTTGCCAAATGTGGAGCGCACATCGGCAGCCGTGCGGTTGACGTTGTTTGTCAACGCGTCAACGATCACCATCGCTCCGTTCGGCCCGAAGCCTTCATAGCGCAGTTCGTCATAATTTTCTTCAGAACCGCCCTTCGCTTTTTCAATCGCCCGCTCAATAATCGCTTTCGGGACATTGTATGTTTTGGCGCGCTCTAGCACGAATTTCAGGTTCTGGTTCAGTTCGGGGTCGGGCTCTCCCTGCTTTGCCGCCACATAGATTTCGCGGCCGAACTTGGCGTAGATTCGGCTCGTATTCGCATCCTTGGACGCTTTCTTCTCTTTTATATTGTTCCATTTACGGCCCATGATGTAACCACTCTCTTTCAACATTGAATCTTTCATTCACAAAATCTATTATACCGCAGGGCCGGGCGATTTCATCAAATTGATGCATCGAATTTACGACATTTTTTTGGAAATCCGTCTTAAGATGCGAGTTTTCCGCTGTCTTTCTTCTGCTCTTTTTTCAAAACAGTAATGAAAATTCCTGCAATTACAAACACGATTCCGGTCAAATGAACCAGTGTGAATTGCTCCTTCAAAATGACGCCTGAGAGCACAACGGCCGATACGGGGAGAACCGAAGTGAAAATCCCGGAAACGCTCGCCGGCACTTTCGTCACGCCGTTGTACCATAAGTAAAAAGCAAGCACCGTAACAATCAGCGCGTAATAAAGGACATATGACCAATCAAGAAGTCCGGGAACGCTAAAATCAAACGAGACAGCCTCAATGACCGCAAACGGCAGAAAAAACAAAAAACCGAACAAGGAAACAAACGCCGAAATCGCCAATGCGGAAATATGGGGCGACAGCAATTTTGCCATTAGCGTAAACATCGCTTCACCGATCACTGCGGCCGCGATTAACAGATTTCCCATCAATGCATAAGGGCTCCCCGCTTCGCCGCCGGCCCCGAACAGGTTGATCGCCATCACGCCGATAACGGCCAGCACGATGCCAGCGGCCATTCTCTTTTCTATTTTTTCTTTTAATAAAAAGAAAGCCAAAATACCGACAGCCATCGGCGTCGTGCTCGTAATAATGCCGCTTTCCATCCCCGTCGTCAGCTTAACCCCGTAAAGCATGCAGATGCTGAACAGAAAGACACCCGTAAAAGACTGCAGCAAAAGAACAAAGACATCTTTTTTCGATAGAGCGGGAATGCCTTTCTCAATCCAAAAAAGCAAGATCATTAAAACGGCAGCCGCGATAAAAAAACGAATGCCTGACGACAAAAACACCGGAATCGTCTTCACCATCAGCTTGCCGACAACAACCGAACTCCCGACGATCGCCATGGCGAGAGCTAAAGAAAAATAAACTGAAATTGGGTTCCGCATAAGGTTTCTCCTGTCATGATGTATTTAAAATCCTTTTTAAGTTTAACAAAAATAAGGTAAAATTTATTTCTTTTGGAATAAATATTTTCAACTCATGCACATCAACCAGACAGCATTTTAATCAGTCCGCTTAATTGCGTAATCCCTTTCTTCAGGTCTTCACAGGAAGCAAATGCATATGACAGCCTCATGTAATCGCCTCTTTCCTGCCCGTATATGGCGCCAGAATTAAAGAGAATTCCTTTTGAAAGTGATTTGGCATAAAGAGTTTTCATGGATACCGGCGGCAATATCTTCAGCCAAATAAAGAAGCCGCCTGCTGGAACGCTCCATTCCGCGAGTCCTTCCAACTCTGTTTTTAACACATGCAACACAAAGTTTCTTCTTATTTTTAGCTGTTCTCTGACGTTTTCCAAATGTTTCTGATAAAGCCCAGATGTCAGCCATTCGGCTGCGACTCTCTGAGACAGTGAACTCGAGCCGTAGTCCGTCTGCATTTTAATATCTGATAAACGTTCAATGACCGGCTCCGGGCCGACGATCCAGCCGATTCTTAATCCCGGGCTCAACGTTTTCGAAAAACTGCCAATGTATAAGACGCGGCCGTTTTTGTCCATCGCTTTCATTGGAGCAGGCGGCGGTGCATCAATCCATAATTCGCGGTATATATCATCTTCAATGATAGGCAGGTGGTGTTGTTCGCTGAAAGCCAGAATCTCTTCCCTCCGCTTTTTGGACATTAACACTCCGGTCGGATTTTGAAAACAAGGGTTGGTGTACAAAATGGCTCTCGTCCGCATGTTTGGCGTCATCTTGATGCTTTCTGGCATGAGGCCTTCTTCATCCATTTGCAATCCGGCCATCCTCATTCCCGCAGATTGAAAGACATGCAGCGAATAAAGGTAAGACGGCTGATCAAGAAAAACGGTTGATCCGCTTTGCAAAAGCCCCATGGCCATTAACTGCAATGCTTGCAGCGCGCCGGAAACGATTAAGATGGAAGACGGGGAAGCGTGGATGCCGACCGTTTGTAAATAGCTGCTCAACGCCTCTCTTAAAGGAAGATAACCTTTTGGCTCCTCATACCCAAAGGCATCCATGTTATGAGCAACCTTCTCCATCATCTCCTTCATAATGTCCAGCGGAAACAATTCATTTGAAAGTTCGCCTTTGCTGAGCTGTATCAATGTTGAATTCGATTCAGATTGATTAATCTCCTGAACCGTTTTCCGGCTGGGCTGCTGGAATCCGGCTGCCACGTATTTATCCCAATCAGGGGTCGAATGTTTGGCCAACAATGTCCATGTATTGTTTATAACGATCGTGCCTTTCCCCATTCTGCCTTCTATTAATCCATCGGCTATTAATTCTTCCAAAGCTGTAATCACCGTGCTTCTGTTCACAGCGAAATGTTTGGCCAATGAACGCTGACTCGGAATTTTGGTGCCGATCGGCCATTCTCCATTTGCAATCTTCTCTTTTATAAATTGAATGATTTGTTTGTATTTTGGCGCGTGGGGCATAAATGGATCTCCTTTTATCGATAAGTGGTTGGGTTTATATTCTCAAAACTGGTTGAAGCCATTTTACCAAACGTCTATTAAGATGGATACACACATTTAAACCGGTTGGTTTTTTTAAAAAGGAGATTGAAAAATGATGAAGAAACAGAGGATGTACATCATGTTGTCATACTGCCTGATGATCGGCTTTTGGGCTTCGGCTTTTCCGGGGATTCGAGTCGGGCTGGAGGATTATACGCCTCAGCACCTCACATTGCTTCGGCTGCTGTCAGGTTCTTCGGCTCTAATATTGCTGGCTGCTGCCGTCCGGATGCGCCTGCCGGAAGCAAAGGACATCCCCATCATTTTGCTGCTCGGTTTTTTAGGATTTTCCGCTTACCACACATTGCTCAATCAAGGCGAGGAAACGGTCAGCGCCGGAATGGCAAGCCTCCTGGTCACGACAACGCCTATTTTTTCAGCATTGTTAGCGAGGCTGTTTTTCGCAGAACGATTTGGTGCAGCGAAATGGCTCGGATCAGGGATCAGCTTTTTAGGCGTCATGCTTATATCACTCGGCGTCGGAAACTTTGAAAACACGGCGGCTGGGGTGTTGTTCATTTTACTGGCCGCGATATGTGAAAGCATCTATTTCGTTTTTCAAGAGCGCTACATTCAAAAATACGGTTTTATCCCTTTTGTTTCATACGCGATTTGGGGAGGAACCATCCCCATGCTGTCCTTTTTGCCCGGGCTATTCGAAGAGCTTTCTCATGCTTCCATTCAATCTACTGCAAGTGTTGTTTATTTAGGATTGCTCCCTACAGTTGTCCCATATTTTGCGCTTGCTTATATCACCTCGTACAGAGGATCTTCAGAGGCCGCGATTTCGCTTTATTTAACGCCAGCCGCAACACTTTTCATATCATGGGTATGGATAGGCGAAATTCCCGCTTTCCTATCACTTGCCGGGGGAATCATAACGATAGGCGGTGTACTGTTTACATACAGAGGAACGAAAAATAGCATTTACAAACTCGAATAATTTAATTCTGCTTATCTCCAAGAAAACTAGAAAGGATGTCCGGACCCGGGGGCATCCTTTTTCAATGGAATGGGCGCCGCTTGCGAAAACGAAAATTTCCCAATGGATGCTGCAATCTCGTTTCATTTTTTAATCGATCAGTTGTCAGGCAAAGAATGGTTTCACATTAGAAAAAAGCCTTTTTATATGGAAAAGGCTCTTAAACTTTATTTTTCTCATAAACTTGTTTAACCAAATCAACGATATATTCGATATGTTTTTCATCATCGATTTGAATTTCATAATCACCGTTCCCCCAGTGGCCGGTGTTTGCGACATCCCTAAATAAATCCATGGGATCATCTAACTCGCCTCTTTTGGCATTTATCCAAATTTTTAAGCCCTTTTTTAAGAGAAGAACGTCTACCATGTTACGCTTATGAACAGTAAATGCGATATACAGCTTTGTTGCTTTGACAGATATGTTGTCACCCACATTTAAAATCTCTTCTTTTAACTGCTGGTATAGATCAATCACCTCATCAGGCTTACGGACTAGATGATCTTCTTCTGTGAAAACTTTGATTTCCCTGCTCACTTGTTCGATTGCTTCACTTTGATTCGAAATTGTGTTTATCGACCCCGATGCCCCATTTGGTCTAATAGGATTCATTTGTAGCAGGTCATTTTCATACCTTTTGATTTCCCACAATTCCATCGGCAAATCTCTAAAATTAATGGATTCCTTTTGGTGTGTAGTAAACTCAGGCGAAATAAAGATGACCCTTGATTGCGACCAATCGACACTGTTCCTTTTTAAAAGCTTCTCTTGATTTTCATTATATTCAAGAATAAAGTCAGCTTTATTATTAAGCATGATGGACAGATAAGCATAGCCTTGATCTATTACGCTGGAATGTTTCTTGTTTTTATATTCAATAATAACAAACGATTGTGTCTGGTCATCAAATGCTAGCGTATCAATCCGAAATCCGGCGACTCGAAACTCAGAGGCAATGAACTTGAGGCCTAATAATTGCTTTAAATTTTTTTCACATAGGTGCTGTATGTCTTTTTCTTTCTCAAACGGTATTTCCCGGATTTCTTTCATATCTTGATGGTGTAATTGAAAGAGATTCATGGCTGCGCTCCTTACCTTCATTAAGAATGAACAACGTCATTTTCTAAAAGCATCCTCTTCAACAATCCACTCGGTTTATTCGCGCTGTCTGATAAACAATTCATATCACCCATGACAAGGAAGCTGTCCATTGCCCTTGAAACTGCGACGTTTAGAAGGCTTTTATTGGCGTCTATAAAAAAGCAGCCGTCATTTTTCCCGTACACCGTCGACATGATGATGACCTTTCTTTCGCCGCCTTGAAAGGTATGGACCGTTCCTACGTCGATAAACGGTTTAACATCGGGTGATAGCGCACGCTTGATGATGCCGACTTGCATTTTAAAAGGGGTGATGATGCCAATGAGACTTTTTGGATCATCTTCATGATATGCATTTCGGATGTTGTAGAAATGCTCATTGATCCATGTGGCGATGGCCCTTGCCTCTATTTCATTATATCGGCTGCCCGCTTTTTTGCTTGACTGGTATGAGTCAACCTGCATATGACCAAGAGGTGGAATCGATAATTGAACAAGCGGATTTTTCTTATCCTCTGCCGCTTTGCCTCTCATTGGCTCAAGTTTTCCTCTATACACCAGATTGTTGCAGTATTCAATAATTTCATCATAACAGCGCCTATGTTCGCTCAAAAACAAACCGCGTTGCTGATGTTTTTCGTATTTACAGCTTTTGCACGCTACCCTCATCACACTAGATTCTGACGTATTCAAGCCGAGTTCGCGAAGCTTCTCAAACTGTTCGATCGAAGTAATAACATCATTTGAAAGAGCTAATGAAATATCCAATGTTTCGTTGATATTCCACACCGGTTCAATCTGATAAACATCTCCGACAACAACTGCCCGTTTCGCAAGCGAAAATGAACATGCCGCAATCTCAGGAGTCACCTGTCCTGCTTCATCTACGATTAGTAAATCAATATAATTGTAGAGAAAATGCTCCTTCCCATTGTTATAGGCCAGCAGCATTCGCGGAAGCTGATAAAAAGTCATCACAAAACAAGGGGTCAACATACTTAAATTTGTATAAAACTGATTTAACACATTATCGAAATTTGTGCCTCTTTGTTTTTCCGACAGTCTTTTCTCTAAAAGCCATCTGCACTCATAGTAATGAACTGCTAGCCAAAAAGAGGCGTATTTTATGGTTGTATCTAAAAATTCATTCGCCTTATCTAAAGAAGAAAATGAACCAGGATATTTCTCAAGAATGTTCAGTGATATAAGTTCCACCATTAATTGTTTATATTTTGTGTTCAATTTGCTGACTTGTTGGTATGTCGCATCGATCTGCTTTATTTTTTCTCTCGTCTCTTTTGCTTTTTCGCTATACAGAGAGAGAATTTTATCGAGATTCATTGACTCATCAATAAATTCTTCATCCGGCTGAATAAAATATCTGACACGACTGACTAATTTGCTCTTGAAGAACGGCAGAAACTTGAATAAGCGAACAAAGAACGGCAAGTTTGAAAAGTGCGTCTGCCACTCTTTTATTCTTTGTTGTATCGATTGAAACGTGCTTTCCCACTCGGTTTTTTCCTCGGTCAATTGCGTCATGTATGTATCTAAAGAAACGCCTTTGGGAGCTATTTGATCATATTCGGAGAATAAGGATAAAACTTTTTGTCTGATTTCTTCAAGCGCTGTTAACCGATTTGAAATCGTATGCTCACATTGCTTAATATCAGTATGGTTTGTTTCAAAATATCGACTGCATTCTTTGAGCATCTTTTCGGTTGATCGCTCAATGTTCTCGTTGCTTTCAACTTCGTCAAAAAAGTTTTCTCCCCGAGGGTTCGTATATTGAAATCCTTTTTCTTGCGCCTCTTTCTCCTTGCTGCCGGACGGAAAATAAACAGCAAAGCTGTCGACTCCTTCGATCCATCGCTGCTCTAAATGATTGTTTTCCCATTTTGGTTTAATCTTTCCGAATGATTCAATAATATTGGTTACTGCCTGATTGTTTGTTGATGAAGCGACAATGACAGGAGGATCTTCCTTTTTTAATGCTCGTTCGACATAAAGATTGGCAACGAGCGACTGCAATAACGTCGTTTTCCCCGTACCCGGCGGACCGTTGACTGCAAGAATTTCTCCATCTTCCATATTGTTGAAATGGTTCAGGCACTCCCTTTGCGATGGCGACAAAGGATATTCCCCGCCCATTTGTCCGACATGCTTCTGCATTTCTGACATCCGGTTTGGAATAAGCGGCGATAAAGAAGTGAATTTTTGGTTGATAAAATTTTGATAAAGCTGCAGATGATTCGGCTGGCTGGATAAAAGGTGATCATATAACTTTAATATATTTCTGGTTGCATTGATGGAATCATCCTTAAAGATATAAACATTTTTCTCTAATTCTATTTCTTTAACTGTATTTGAAGTTATTTCGGTTTCTGTAACTGACTCATACATATCTTTTGCAAACTCAAAATAGCTTTTCCAAGTGAGGTTGCTTTCCAACCTCTGATAATTGTTGCTCATATATTCATCAAAGTCATTGACATAGCCGATCGCAAGCTCTTCGTCAATGATTGGATGAAGATGCTCTCTCGGAATCCATGGATATTTGTCTTCTGAAGGCAACAACATACCATTGGCAGTCAAAACTGCCGGGATATAAAGAATGCCGGTCATATCTTCAATATTTGTCTCAACCCTTTGCTGCACGTCGAATTTCGTCTTGATCGTCTTTGCCACAACGATAACATCGAGTTTACCGGAGACATTTTTGTGGTCTGAAAGAACCGCGTAGTACTTACTGTCTATCTTTCCTTGTATAAGGCTATTCAAATCTGAAATCATAAAACGACTGTTTTTAAAGTTGATTTTTAGTTTCGCAGCGACACTATCGCGAAAATACTTGGTTACAGTTTGGGATGCCATCGCTTTTCCTCCTGATGTATGAAAAAAACATAATACTGGTAATAACATTAAGTAGTAACAATTATATCCTAAATGAATATATGGATAAATAACTGGCTTTACAAAAATATAGGAAAATAAAAAAGGATGTCACCATATAATATGAGACACCCTTCATAGGCAAATCTTTGATCAAACTCTAAATCGCTTCCGCTAAAATCATAAACCGGTACTGTGTGACATCAAAATAACCCTTTTCTTCAATCATTTTATGAATCGCGTACAATTCATCCGTGTATTGATCCACTTCAAAACCGGGCGCCTGCCAGGGAATGGCTTTTAAGTAATAGACCAGAGCTCCAATATCATAAAACCTTTGAGTCGGACACTCTTCCCTGCTTTTTAAAACCTTAAAATCATGTTTTTCTATTTCTTTTAACGCTTTTTCCAAGTTCCAGTCCTTAAATTCTTCATTTAGCGGCACACCAAGTTTTTCATTGATTTCTTCGCAATCATGCCCGCCGACTTGCTGAGTGAGAAACAGTCCTCCTTTTGAAAGGATTCTCCTCACCTCTTGTGCTGAATATGACTCGTGTTTATTGATGACCAGGTCAAATTGGCCGGATTCAAATGGAAGATCTTCATCATCATCAATTTGGACGACCTGAACCCCTAAAGGCGTCAATCGTTCCTTTGCAACTGGCACATTGGGCAAATAGCATTCAGTAGCGTATGCTGACGAAGGAAACGGCCCCAATTTCGATAAAAATTCTCCGCCGCCTGTCCCCATATCGAGCATGGATTTGGAATCTTGAATAAGAGACAGAGCCATGCTTCCGTATGACCATGAAAGCAGGTCGCTTTTCATTCTTCCCGTATCGTCAATGAAAGAAAAATCCCAGCCGCTGAAAGGCTTATCTGCGTGTTTTAAATATGAAAGAAATGTTTTGTCATTCATAGTATCCCCCTCCAATTTTAATGTTTAAATATGTTTTAAACGATTGGAGGGCCTCTCGCGAATTTGGAAGGTTTTTATATTTCATGCTCTTGTAGATTCACTGTAATCGCACCCCATTTCATGGCTTTAAAAAAGAAGCCTGTAAAAGGACTTCAGCAAATATTAACCTCCAACCGGCAGCTCAGCTGTTTGAACGCCGCCTGACGCCTGATTGTGGCTTTGGGATAAAGCAGCTCCGCCTAAGACCATAGCAGTTAACGATAAGCAAAGAATCAATTTTTTCATGACAATACCTCACTCCCTAATGATCTCATTTTGTTTTCGGCTTTCATGAATATTTTAACAAATTCCAGCGCTTCCTTGAAATCTCCTTTTTTCTCAAAATAGCTTGAGATGAGCAATGAAAGGTCACAGACACCGTCTAAATCATTCATCTCGTCCAAGGAATCGATGTCGTCTTTGATGCTTTTAACGTTTTCATGGCAATAAAGCTCATACATAATATTTATTTTCTTTTCATAATGCTTATTCCCGTTTTTCTCTAATTCCTCCTGTCCTTTTTTATAATAGAACAGGGCCGCTTCTGTTTCGCCGATTTTGAAAAACTCTCTGATCAGCATGTAAAGCGAGTTGATATAGTAGCTTGACTCGCACCATTCGGCATTGCTCAACGCATGCTGGACGGCGAGAATGCATTCCTGAGACCGGCCGGAATTGGAATACAGAATGCTGATATTGTGATGAAGCATCGCCTCTAAAAACGAATCGTCGATCTTTTTGGAAATTTCAATCGATTCTTCGAAATACTTCTCCGCATCTTTAAAGCGCTGCATCTGCATGTAATTTGTCCCCATCACAACCTGGGATATCGCCAGCTTTTTTTCGTACCCGTCATGCATTTTGTAAATATTCATCGCGTCTCTCGCATAATTGAGAGAAACCGCATTTTGCCGAAGAGACATATACAGCCAGGACACTTTAAAATAAAACTCGGCCGCTTCGATCTGATCGGGCACCTTCGCCAGTTTTTTCTCGGCAACCTTGTACAGGCTGATCGCCCGCTCAACATTCTTGTTGTACGCTTCATGCATCGCCTCAAAAAAGTAGAAATAGTAATCGATCATATGATCCGTCTGCTCGATGCACTCGATTTGCGAATCATTAAAGTAAGACTCCCGCGGCAGCCGCTCTCCCCTCGCATCATAAAGCATCATCCGATACCGCTCCTCAAGAAGCGAAAAATAAGCCAGCACATTCTGATCCTCTTCCATCCCGGAAAACATCGACTTTGCCTCTTCAAAAAGATGCTTTGCCTGCTCAATATCATGCTTTTTAATTGCCAAATGGAATTCGTTCAACACCCCCGCAACCACTTCTGAAGCGACCTTGCTCATGCCGAACCCCCTCTTTCTCTTTAGGATTGTTCTCTATCTGTAAAATGATCTTATCACATGTGTAAATTTTTGTAATGACCTTTTGTCAATTAGTGTTATGTTTTTGTCAACAATTGAAAAAGCCTTTTGTTGTCAATTTTAACTGTTGGTATAGATCAATCAACTCATCTGGCCTATAAACAGAAATGCTCCTTCTTTTTCAAAAACAAGAAACCACTCGCCTTCCACAAAGGCAAGTGGTTCTTCATTTATTTTAATTGCTGATAAGAAATCAAGCGATGAATATGGACTCCCAAGTATGTTAGTTCATCGTTCGGAATGACGATTCCGTGTACCTGTTTGATATAATCTTTGATTTTGAAAGCTACATCCATTGCTTGCGGATATAAATTAGCAATTTGCTCAAACAATTCATTCTCCTGATCTGCCAACAATTTATCAGCGTAAAATCTTTCAACGAAAAATTTAACATGTGTGATAAATCGGCTGTAATGAATATTTTCTTGATCTAATTTCATGTTTAATGTGTAACGGACAAGATTGACAATGCTCCCGATCATTTTTGCATACTTCATTCCATTTTTAGATTCTGTTTCTTCACCTAATGCATTAATTAAGTGGAACGCAATATTTGCCGCTTCCTCTTTCGGCAATTGGATCCCCAGTGTTTCATTGATGAGCTGCAGCGCATAATTCCCTGCCTCAAACTCTTCCGTATAGTAGTTTTTAATTTCCCAGTAGACGCGATTCGTAATATTGATGTTCTTTTTATAACGCTCTACTGCAAAATTTAAGTGATCCATTAATGTGAAGTAAACGCCGGAATTTAGCTTTGTTTTTAATTTTTCTTCTGCATAATGAACAATTTGCTGTGTCAATTCAATAAATTCTTGCGGTATTGAATCCAACAGTTGAAGAAATTCTTTTGCCTTCATATTGTCTACTGGCATAAACACTTGATCAGCTTGTTTTTCTTCAATCATATGCCCAGGTTTTCGTCCGTAACCGATGCCTCTGCCGCATAAAACCAGCTCCTGTCGGTTCTGATCTTCAGCCAGTACCACACTCGAGTTTAAAACCTTTTTTATTTTAAACATCGCCATCACCTTTTCATGAATGCGGTTTTTTAGTCTAATACTTCTCCATTTGACTCGATCACTTTCTTATACCAGTAGAATGAATCTTTACGTGAGCGCTTCAATGTCCCGTTGCCATCGTCATCTTGATCAACATGGATAAATCCATATCGTTTGGACATTTGAGATGTTCCCGCACTAATAATGTCAATGGATCCCCAGCTGGTATATCCGAAGAGATCTACACCTTCTTCAATGGCTTCTTTCATCTGACGGAAATGTTCTCTGAAATAGTTAATACGATAATCATCATGGATCGATCCATCGCTTTCAACAACATCTTTCGCACCCATGCCGTTAATCCCCTGAAAACAATGCAAAATTTCCCCCAACTTTAAAACAAGGAACTCATTTTTAGAGCCCCTTGTTTTGATTTCAATTACAAAAATTTCATACTAGAGATGAATTATTAAAACCACTAAAAGATAGACCAAGAATCAGTCACAATCCAAAAATATTCTTGTGTCCGTTCCTTACTTACATCTCATTATAAGATCCTGTGGTCTGTCTCTCATTTTCTAAAATTCTGGTGGGGATTATTTTACTCTTACATAGTAAAAAACACTCGCCAAAAGGCTAAGTGTCTTCCAGTATCACTTCATCTTTTCAATAAGAAAACTATTTTAACAAGTTTAAGTCACGTTATTGGGTCTATTCAATTTCATGAAACATCTACTTTTGCAGGTACAAGAATTACTAGTCAGTCTTTTAATGGTGACCATTAATAACATCTTTCACTGCTCTCGCAATTATTCCAGACATGAGAGGCGGCACAGCATTTCCGACCTGTGTATATTGAGCGGTACGCGGACCTTCAAACTTATAGTTATCAGGGAAACCCTGTATCCGGGCAGCTTCTCTTACCGTTAGAGACCTGCACTGTTCAATGTCAGGGTGAATGTTATAATGACCATCTTTTGATATATGAGCAACTACAGTGTGTGGAATAATATCCCACCAATGTACCTTAAATCGGTCTAGAAATGCCTTTTCATTCTTATGTGTCTTCAATCTCTCGGGCAACTCATTGTACTTGATTTGTCTTCCTTGGGTGGCATGTTCTATAGCAATTTGATATATTTCTGCATCACGCTCTTTAATAGGTCTTGCAAAGTGATTAGTAAATCCAATACTGTCCTCTCTCATCATCAGTTCATAAGGCGACAATTGATCAACACCCTGTGTCGTATCATACTCGAAAAGTCGAAGATCATGACCTTGTTTTGGCTTCAAGACTGGTAGGTCTGAAATAACATCTCGGGTGGTTAAAGGACTATTCCAAGATAATTTATGTCTTTCAAAGTTAGGGTACTCATAATTTAATTTCTTTTGAAAGCCAAACAAGATAACCCTTTTTCTTCTTTGAGGTACACCAAAATCAGCAAAATCGATTACATTACTCCTGTCTTCTTGGCTTGTTCCTGATAACACTGTGTAACCAATTTGATCAAACGACTCTTTAATCTCTTGGTACACCTTCCCCTGCTTAGCAGTAAGTATCCCCGGAACATTTTCAAACACAAACGCTTTGGGTTTAAACTCATCGACAATTCTTTTATAATACTGGAATAGATAGTTTCTTGAATCCTTACCTACACTATCTTTCATCCTGCTTCGCCCAACCAAAGAGTATGCTTGACATGGCGGTCCACCAATAATTAAATCTACACTTGTAGCACGGCTATACTGTAACGAATTCTGAATAAGTTGTATCATCTGTGTTGAAGAAGTCGCTGTTGGGTCATTATGGGGATTGCCAAACTTCCGATTTAGTACTTCCATCTCAAGCTTCTCTCTTAACTCAGGATAACGTTGAAAGACAAAAGCTCTCGATTGTTCAATATTGCGGTAATTGTCTGACACCCTTAAGTATTCGTGATACAATTCTAAATCGTTCTGTGCCTTTAGAAAATGGTAAAACAAACGCGTTTTAATTGTTTCACACGCCCAGTATTCTTTTTCAACATGCGCCGCAATTTTAAAATCGTGCTTATGAAATCCCTCACTCAGCCCTCCCGCTCCAGAAAATAAATCAATTACAATCATTTTCAATCTCCCTATGCATACCATATAATTTTTTCGAAATAATTATTCTTAACCAATTCTAGGAGAACATTTTTTATTACCAAAATTTTTTCTCCGCCAACCAATGTACCTATCTCTATATTATTTACTATCCCATTATAGGAAAGATTTGCGGATGAGACAAAGGCTTTTTCTTCGTCAACCATAATTACTTTTGCATGCAGAGATGAATATCCTTGAGAACCTTTATATACATACACATTAAAGTTACTCGGAAGATTTCTCCCTCTTATGTTTTCTATATAGCGATCAGTCTGGGGATTCCGGTCAAGAAAAATATCAACATTAACTCCAGCAAGTGCCTTTTCTAAAACCCTTTCCATAATTTCATCTACATACTCTGACACTGCATATCCTGTAACAAGGATAGTATTTTGTGCACCGTGAATCATTTCTCTAATGACAGCAATAGTTTTTCTAAGCCTAACGTCTACTTCACTTGGAACTGTTGCAACAAACTCTATGCTACTCTGTTGTTGCTGGTCACTGTAGAGCTTAAAAAGCAAGAGCAGTTCTGAAAACTGCTCTTCGGAAACACTCAAGCGTGATAAATCGACTGATCGTACTCCAAATTCTCTTTGTACAGTCCCTTTATCTAAGGACTCATATAATTCTTGTGCACTAACTTCCTCATACTTTTTTAGTACGCTTTGAATTTGGTGAAGTACCATATGCGAACGAGTCACATTCCTCATCTACAATAACCCCTTAAAGAATGGTGAGTACTTGCTGTCTATTGTTTTTACCAACAGTGAACGGTCTAATAATCGGTTTCCTGTTTCGCAAGAAGTTTCAGCAACCATGGAACAAGCAAAGCAGGCACAGCCGTTTAACTGGTTATCCTCACTCGGCTCTAAGCTCGCACAAGATGGGTCATTAGAACAGAATATGGCCTCTTCAAGTGCATCTACAATTAGTGGCCGAAGTTTATCTATACTACCCATTTCGACAAGACCACCTAAGGAACCTTCTTGATCAGTACTTCCAGTGTACAAGAGAACACCAGCCATGTTCTTTCCACAATATATTCTTTCTTTAATCGCCACTGACGAGTACCCCGATTGCAAAGATAACTGTTTAATCAATAGGTGTGCAAATGTATGCAGCATAACGTACACAATATCTTTTTCATCACGTACTTCCCATCCTTTACTCTCTATCCAACTTGCGTACAAGGATGAAAACTTCTCTGATCGCTTAGGAAGCTCACTGTTTTCTTCGAGCCACTTGCTTATAGTCGTATGGTTAAATTCAATAAAAATCCCTTCTCCGTGCACTTCAATTGCTGGTAACCAGTTTTCATACCCATCTGACTCTAACCATACAATCTTCTTCGGTTCATTGACATCCGGTTCAGGACTGTCATTCCTCATAAACCCTAGAAGCACAAGAATTTCCTTTAATCTGTGAGCCTTTACAATTCTATTGAAGTAAGGTTGAAAATCATCTGGAACTGTTTCAACTTCCGCCTCGAAGTCTCCCATCTTTACCTTCCTATCAAACGCAGTAAAAGCCCTATACTCAGCTTCCTTAATCTGATTATACTCAATTTCTTCTTCTGAATCGTTACTATTAAGATATGAAGTCCACTTCGCGATGAAATCCTCAGCATCTGAGAACTCACTGTGACCGGTTAAACGATCACTGTAGAATTTATAATGCCAGTTTTCACCTATAAGGTCAGCATAAGTATTGATAACTTCCTTAACTGAAGTAAAAAAATCATCAAGATTGTTATCCTCACTGGCGTTGCTAGGAATAACAATAGCACTTCTTAAAGCTGGAAAGTAAACATTTGAAGCTCCCCGCTGCAAAGGAATTACAGGTTCGTTACAATTTGACTTCTCATTTAATTTATGGGGATGATTACCTGTACACTTGTAGTTCTCAAAGGAACTATCTTGCATCGCACCTCGAAGGCTCTTCTTCTTTTTACATTCACACTCTACATACAGAGAATCCAAACTAGATGTATTACCTGTACTCCATAAACGCAGTTTTCCTTTACATTCCGTATCCTGCTTACCATGCGCCCACCATCTCCAAGGAAAATCATCTAAATGATTCTCTTGACACGAGACCACGAAACGGGCAGGATACGACTTTCGTGAGCAATCAGGACACTTGGGACCACCTTTAAGATAGTCGCTCATTACAAAATTATCTCTAAGGTCAAAGAGACGTGAGCATTTTACATTGCTACACACATGGTAGTTTGGAAATGGAATTGCTGGCAAATCCTTGTGTTTCGTAGATGGGATTTTCCTGAAATAGTCCTTTTTTAGGAACTTCATCAAATTTTTATCAAATATCTTCTTATTATTATGATTAGTCCAATACTTTATGTCCAAAATCACAAGTGAGTCATTTACAGAGTCCATAATTGCTCCTGGACCGTATGTTGTAATTAATTGCCCTGGTCGGACTTCCCCTACTTCATTCTTCACTGCTATTCCACCCTTCATAGATATACAACGAAGATGTACCCTCTACTTGCCTCATTGAATCGAGAGTTGGCTTTCCGCCATGTTTTTTCTCCTCAGAAAAACGTGCTAGTAAACGACTTTGGTTTCCTATTCTTGCGCTTCTTGTCTTAGGATTGAAGTAATACTGCAAATTGTCTTCCGATACGGCCCGACTGATCCACTCGTCTAGGAAATGTTGCAAATGCTCCATAGTATCCGAGACATTTCGATATTCCACAGTGGATACACGCTTTTTAACTACATCCTTGAGATAGTTCAAGTCCATATCCTTTATATTCTTTGCATCCAAGTTCTTTGCCAACTCTGGATAGCTCAACCTCAGCAAAGCAACTGCAATAGCGTGCAAAAAGCGGTCCCTAGCCCTAGAAGCATATGGAGTTGCTGTAGTTCCCTCTACAAAATGGTATAATCGCTGGTGATAACCCTTGAAATTCTGATAATGTGACATATCACGAGGCCGGTAAGGGTTGTACACAGTAATTACGAGTCCTGGCTTACTACGACCCACACGGCTAGATGATTGTATATACTCAGAAGTTTGCTTTGGTTGACCTGTAATTACCATAAGTCCTAAACGGTCAACGTCCATCCCAACAGAAATCATATTAGTAGCCAAAACCACATCTAGTTCCTCGTTGCCTATCTCCTTTTCCAACTGCTCCAATACCTTAGGAATTCTACTTGATGGCACACGGGAGGTGAGTTCTGGCTTACGGCTGATGTATCTCTGCTTACTGTACTTATACTTCTTCTGCAGGGTTTGAATTCTCTTTTTTATGTCATCCTCTAACAAACGCACTGCACCACCTAGTTCCCTGATACTGTTGAAATAACCAACAAGGGTTCTATACGGATCAATATATTTTGAAAGTTCTTCATCTTCCAAAAGGTGCTCTGTTGTTTGAAGTAGCACCGCATATATCCGTAATAGGACTGTCTTCATTGAGTGACCAGATACACAAACACCTGCATAAAGCCTGAAGGGAAACTCATCTAAGTTTCTTTCTCGCGCAAAAAAAGAATCCTCTACCTTCAATCCAGGAGGCGGGAATTGCTGTGTGAGTTTCCTTCCGAACACCTTTTCGACTTGCACCTCAGCATTCTTAATTGTAGCAGTCGCAGCAATGTACTTAGGCTTGAGATAATCTTCGCCCTCATGAGCTGTACTTAGCTCTTCAATAACCGTTTCGTACCCGCCGTACACAGTTCCTAGTGGCCCAGTTATGAGATGTAACTCATCCTGAATTATAAGTTCTGGTGGATAAAATGGTTTAACATCGTGAACACTAGCCTTAGGGTTTCGATGAGATTTTTCATGCTTTTCCCCCTCAGCAATATAGCCACACCGTTCACAAAACCTATTTACTTTTCCGAATAAAGCTGCGGTCTTTTCATCCCAAGGTAGCCGCGCAAACTTATCAACTGTAGATATAACCACAGTAGGCAATTTACGATAAATCTCTTCGTCCACCAAGTAGACTGGGATATGTGTTTTTGAAAAGAAGCATGACTCATTTGTGCAAAAGATTTTAATTCCGGTCTTTTTTGTCTTGGTGTCTCTACTTGGCAAAAACTTATACTCTAAGCCCTTTGTCCCACAGCAAGGGCATTCAATTACTTGCTTTTCAATCTTTTCATATTCCTTCAGCACCTTGTCCCTGTCAAGGTAGTACTCGTTCTCAGTAAGGTCATCTAGCTTATTTACCGTCACTTGTGCCCCTACCCAGAAGCCAACCGAAAACTCTGACTGTCCAAAGGCATTGGTTTTTTGACGTGTATACTCACATGCGCTTATCATACGCATTAATCTATCACGTTGCTGAGTAGTTAAAAGGCGGAGAGTGTATCTTAGAAGAATCGTCACACCGCCATCACGCTCATAGGCGCTGCTAGTAGAAGCAAATAGTCGTCTATATCCCAATAGGAAAGCACAAATGCCTAGGTATGCCTCTGTCTTTCCTCCACCTGTTGGGAACCAAAGAAGGTCTACAATTTTACGATCTTTTGATTTTAAATCTACTAACCCTTCTAAGTTGAGCAAAATAAACGCCAACTGAAAAGGCCGCCATTCAAGATTTTCCTTGCGTATCTCTGTCTCGAGTGTGGTGGTCTTATTATTCCTAGAATATCTTTTCATGGCATCCTGTGTATGCATGACTGTATTCATAAATTTGAAAGCAACAAATGCCTTATTATTCTCTTCGTTCGCTAACAGCTGAATGCCTCTTCTGATACGTGTTAGAGTTGCTTGACAATCTTTAATAACTCGCTCAGTTGCTTCTTTATTTGCTACCTTATCAACAGGCAACTTGTTGATCCAGCTCTCATACCTATTCGCTAGGTTATTCAGCTTGTCTATAGTCTCACGTTGGTCATCAGCCTCTGCAAATTGCTTAATGGAAAAATAACCTTTAGGGAGTTCACCATAATTTTCATCGTACGGTAAGTCTGTGCTCATACTCTCGACTTCATGTTCTGGGATAAAGGCTGACTTTAATTCACTTGCGTAGTTGCTGCTCTCTGCTTTCCAGGTAACAGCACAGCCAAACCCTTTTGCAAACACAGGCTTATTCCGATATAGGAACTCACTAAAGTCATTTTTATCCTTCCTTGCTTCGTTTTCACATAGGAAAATACCTTTACCTTCTTCATGAGTTAGAGTAAGCTCACACTGGAACATGGCATTATTGCTATTTTTATCAACTCGTTTATTTACAAGGAAAACTGAAACAAGGAATACATCTGTACCTGAAAGCTTTTTTTTGCTAACAACAAGTGATACTTCCTGTGTAATAGGGATATCAATATTCTGATCGAATGAGGACAAGGAAATATACTCCTCAAAACACTCAATTTGACGTGTCCATAAAATAACTTCTCTTTTCCTTTCGGAATCAAATTTCTTAGATGATGTGTACCGCCCCCATGCGATTGATGCACGTATATGATCAGTTGTTTCTCGCACATAGCACCTTATTCCCAGAGAGTTTTGATGCTTGAATTTCTTGTTCGGTGTAATCTTCTCTTCTTCAGCTTCTTGTTCAAGTTCAGAATTTCTTTGTTGTTCCACATCTTCTTCCATTCCCGACTCAGGTTCATCGTACACGTCAGCAAATTGAACATCTTCTAAAGATTTTTCTGTTTCTACCTCGGATTCGAGAGGATATAAAATTCCCGTAATATATGCCTGGGATGGTGCTTCATAAATCACATCAGACTCGTCATGTGCTGGTCCAATTAAATCCCTTTTTAAATCACTAACCATAATACGGCGAACTTTCTTGTACATTTCACGTTCTGCTTTACTCATACTGTCACTCCTTGGCATCTACATTGTATAAAAGGCCAACTTCCGCAGGTTTTATGTAATACATCCTGTCTGAAACAATTTCCTTAATGCTTTTGGTAACTAACGATTCATTTAACTGCTCTAAAGTAAGATTGTATCTGGCCAATATAGCTGAGTCCTCATTACCAAGAACTTGTTTTGAGGAATAAATCAATTTATTTAAAATTCTAGAAGCTTTGCGTCGCTCCACCCTAATTTTCGACATTGCATTATAGTAGGTTTGGACATCTTCCACAAAAGTATTTATTCCAAGTACCTCACCCAATACCATAATGTCCTCCCTGTCCCGAGGGCCATAGCTATATCCCGTCCTCCAGTTTCGCAGAACGGATTTTGTGGTTTTATTCCAACCTGCAGTTCGCATCAATCGGAAAAGCCTATCATCGTCCATCCGTTTTTCCATAAACTTTTCTTCATATAATTCTCTCCACTTTTTAATAGACAGATATGCTTGTTTACTAGTGTCCTTCGCGTCAACAGATTGAATGAATATCCTATACAAATCTTTCCTAGCATCGTTATCGACAAAAAGAATAGTGTCTTTTAATCCTATTTCGTGAAAATGTTTATGTGTAACTCGTTTATTCTTGTTATCTAGCACATAAACTGCACTGTTCTTTGTAAAGAAGGATACACTTCCATCTGTAAAATGAACCAAAGTTGCTTTAACAGCATCTGTACCTTTATAATCCTTCTCCCCACGGTAAACAGCAGGGGACACTGTTGTACTCTTCTCTAACAAATCAGCAGCAGCACTATTTAAACCAATGACTTTCTGACGAGCAAACTTGTTGAATCGATTATAGAGATACCTATAAAAGTTAGTGCTATCCTGTTGGGTTGAGTTCTGAACAAAATGCCTTAATGCATAATTTTCCGCTTCCAATATCGTTTTCAATTTTTGAGTAATTAAGTTAATTTCTGAACTGTACAAATATAATTTGGCTCTCTTATAAGAAATTTTCAACAATGACTGTAAATCTCTAAAATTTATTGCAGAGTACATGACAAGAGAATCACAATGTACAGTAATATCTTGAGCCCAAATATCTTTAGACACAAAGAATTGCAAATCGTATTCAGCCAATTCCTCTATTGTCATTCCCATTGCCAACGAGATGAACTCTTTTAGAGCAAGTTGGTTCTTTCGACTATTGGAGACCACACAAACACTCTTGCCTTGCTTTACTTCGTTTAGAATGAATGCCTTCAATTCATCCCCCTTAGGGTTAGAACGGTCAAGAGAATGTTTGTACAAAATATCCTCAAATAAAGACACCATTTCCTCAAAAGAATCATTTTCATAACGACTTTCGCTATCCTTTAATTCTTGGAGTAATCCGAGAACAGTGTCCCAATATGGCTGCATTGATGCAATTAAATCGTAAAGTCCAGCACCGATAGGAAGTCGGATTAAAATATACACCAGCTTTGCCGCAACATTCGTATCATATCTTGAAAATTTCCCCTTTCTTAATTTATCCAATAGGTGGATTAGTCGCTCAATTTCCTGCTCAAAACTACTTTTAACATACTCTACATCCAGCGAATGAATGCTCACTTTATGTAGCAATTCTTCTATATTAATCATAGGTTGCTGTATTTCGTTTTCATCAATATTCTGGATACAATCCCCATCAACTATATAATTCTTAACAGCACTTTTCTGTAGATATGGGATGCGGTCATCTAAAAGGTTGTCAAAGAACAACAAAGTGCTCTTAGGTAAGTTCGATAAGCCCTTTTTAATGTAAGAACAATCCACAAAAATATAATCAAAACTATGTTCCTGCTCATTGAGCATGTCCAAATTCTCCGTAACATAAATTGTGGGATTTTGACTATCCTTCCTCCCCAATATATTTCTGTTCCCCCTTGAAAGGGCATTAAACTTGCGGTAGCCTGATGCAACAGGATATATGTAGTGCAAGGGAACATCTTGGGGTAACTTGCCTTCGTAGTAATGGTAAAGAATATGCCTCCAATACACTCGAGCAAAGTAGGTATCCCCCATATTGCAATACCCAATATATTGATGAATATTACTGCATATTTGAAAGAGCCTCTCCGCATTCACACGGCAAGTCTCCAGGAAGGCCAGCATCTCTAAGCGATTGGTTACCACCAAGATTTCCGCCCTTTTAGATGGATTCTCTCTTTTCTGAAACCCCATTGTTTCATCCATATTAAGCGCTCTCAATACTAGATGTGGAAATATGTACTTTCTCGGTGTACAGAGCAATATGTTTTCCTTGCACAACAGGGACCCAACAATTTCATCACCCATACACTCTTCGGCTCGATAAAATATCTGCTGAGGTACACTACAATGTACTAAAGACTTGTCTGATGTGCTATACAACATCTATCTCCTTCTCTCATTTGTAAAATCGTTGGATTCACCATACAAATTACAAAAAACTTAAATTTCATAATACTATTATACCAACAGAATTAGAGTACTTCTATATGTATATTAGAAGAACAGACCAATTGTGCCAATTTCCTTGTAGCGTTTTTTAACTGAGATTTCTCCCCACTATAAAGTTATTTTAGCTATCTATAACAATTTCAGTCCGCCTCGCTGAGGTACTCTGGTTTTCCTCACTTCTTGGGGGGCACAAAAGGCCATTAGCCAAAGGCACTATAAAAACCTAGTACCTCAGAAAAATTTTTATCTATATAAGGGATTTTTAAGAATAATAGAGCAAATTGGAGGATTTACTTTTGTGAACTATAAAGTTGGTATCGTCACACCGTTTAATATGAATACTCTTCACAACCAAGTAAAATATAGTCGGATTTTCAGATTGTTTTTATAATTACTACTAAAAATCAACTGAGATTACAGGAAATTATTCAAAATTAGGTCTAGACCTCTTTATGAATTTGGAGGATATTCATATGAAAGTTGAGCGTTTTTTTAATGAAAACAGCTCTTGAAACTAAATAAGATCAATTAGCATTACTTGAACTAAAACAACAGCTTGACGAACACGTTAATTTCCAATAAATAACATCTGATATTTTTCACCGCTTACTTACATAGAAAGAATTGAAATAAAAACAAACGGAAGTCCGAGAATTTTTTATCGATTCCCGGACTCTTCTGCTAATTATTTAATTAATTTTATCAACGCACAACACTCCACATGGCTCGTATGCGGAAACATATCAACAGGCTGCACCTCAAGCGTCGCATACCCGCCATCCTCCAGCACCCGCAAATCGCGCGCCAAGGTTCCCGGGTTGCATGATACATACACTACACGCTTCGGCTTCATCTCCAAAATCGTCCGCAGCAACGCCTCGTCGCACCCTTTGCGCGGCGGGTCAACCACAAGCGTGTCAGCTGTAATGCCTTCCTTATACCACTTCGGAATCACGGTCTCAGCTTCGCCAACTTCAAACTCAGCGTTCTCAATACCATTCAACTCAGCATTCCGCTTCGCGTCCTCGATCGCTTCCGGCACAATTTCGACGCCGTATACTTTTTTCGCCTTCTTCGCCAAGAAGAGCGAAATCGTGCCGATGCCACAATACGCGTCGATGACGGTTTCTTCGCCGTTCAGTTCGGCGTATTCAAGCGCTTTGTCGTAGAGCACCTTTGTTTGCTCGGGGTTGACTTGGTAAAAGGATCTGGCTGAGATAGCGAATTTGATGCCGCCGATGGTGTCGTAAATGTATTCTTCTCCCCAGATGACGTGCGTTTCGTCGCCGAAGATGACGTTTGTTTTTTTCGGGTTGATGTTTTGGACGATCGATTTGACGCGCGGGAATGCCGCGGTGATCTCCTCGACGATTTTCGCTTTGTGCGGGAAGTCGTTTGTCCTTGTGATGAAGACGACCATCATTTCGCCTGTGACGGCGCCGTATCTGACCATGATGTGTCTGAGCCAGCCTTTGTGGCGTTCTTCGTTGTACGCCTTGATGCCGTATTTGCCGCAGATTTCTTTAATCGCTTGAACGACGCGGTCGTTTTCCGACTGCTGGATCAGGCATTCGTTCATGTCGATGATTTCATGGCTGCGCTGCTGGTAGAAGCCTGCGATCAGACCGCCTTCTCTTTCGCCGACAGGGACCTGCGCTTTGTTTCGGTAGTTCCACGGGTCTTCCATGCCGAGGGTCGGGTGGACGGTGATCCGGCTTAAATCGAGCTTGCCGATTCGCTCAAGCACGTCTTTGACTTGCTTCTGCTTGTAGAGAAGCTGGCCTTCGTAGTTGATGTGCTGAAGCTGGCAGCCGCCGCACTGCTTGTAGATCGGGCACGGCGCGTCTGTACGAAAGCGGCTTTCTTCTTTCAAGTCGATAAGGCGGCCGAAGGCGAAGCCTTTTTTGACCCGGGTCACTTTGATCTGAGCCTTTTCTTCAGGGAGTGCGTTCGGCACGAAAATCGGGAAGCCGTCGACTTTGGCGACGCCGGCTCCTTCGTGTGTTAAATCTTCAAATACGACATTGTAATATTCATTTTTTTGAACGGGGGCTTTTTGTTTCATCTTTTTCACCTGCTATAAGAAAAACTTGGCCAGCTCTTTAGACCAAGTTCAATCATCCAATTTTCTCGCTTTTTCTTTTGACATGACGACATCGATATGGCGGTAGAGGTTTTCGAATTCGCCTGGCAGTTCGCCGCCGTATTCGCCGTCAAGGTTGAGGAGCATTTTGTCTTTGACCGTCACTTTGACGCGGTTTGCTTTCGTGTAGATGATATGCTCGTCATTGATATGTTCGCCGCGGAGGGCAAGTCCGACAAGTCTGATGAATTCGGCGAGGTTTGCCCGTTTTAAAATAACGAGGTCAAACATGCCGTCATTCAAGCTTGAGTCTGGAGCGAGCTTCTCAAAGCCGCCGACGGAGTTCGTCAGCATGACGAGAAACAGCATCACTTCTCCTTCAAACAGCTTGCCGTCGTATTCGATTTCGACCTCGGTCGGCCTTAGCGAAGGAAGGAGCATTTCCATTCCTTTTAAATAATAGGCAAGATGGCCGAGCATCGTCTTCAATTTGCTTGGTACGTCATATGTCAGTTCGGTGAGGCGTCCGCCGCCGGCAATATTGATGAAATATTGGCCGTTGACGCGGCCGATGTCAATCGGACGGGCTTCTCCCTCTAGTATTGTGTTTACCGCCTTTAAAATATCCTCGCGCGGAATGCCGAGCGCTCTCGCAAAGTCATTCGTCGTTCCGACCGGAATGACTCCGAGCTTGGGACGGTGTTCCAACGGCGCCAGTCCGTTGATGACTTCATTTAATGTGCCGTCTCCTCCGGCCGCAACAATCAAGTCAAATTCCCGCTCAGCGGCGTTTCTGGCGGCCTGTACGGCATCCCCTTCCCCTGTTGTCGCATGGCAAGACGTTTCATAGCCTGCCTGCTCGAACTTCTGCAGAACTTGGGCAAGGTTTTTTTTGAAAATTTCGCGTCCGGAAGTCGGATTGTATATGATTCGTGCACGTTTCATGTTTTCATCATCCTATTAGAGTATCCGTATCATTTCTTTACCAACAACCTTTAATTATACTAGTTGTTGAAAAAATCGCAACAAAATGGGTTTTATTATTTGTTTAATTTTAGATAAAATGCCCTAATTCATGGTAAAAAAGACTTCGGGATCTAATTGATGTAAAATAATTAATATTAAGAAAAAAGGAGATGTTGCTGTGAAAAAGCCCGTTTATTTTAACCATGACGGAGGCGTCGATGATCTCGTCTCTTTATTTCTGCTATTGCAGATGGAAGATGTCAAATTGATCGGAGCATCCGTCATACCGGCGGATTGCTATTTGGAGCCGGCTCTCAGTGCCAGCCGAAAAATCATTGACCGCTTCGGTTCGTACCAGGTCGAGACTGCGGCATCCGATTCGAGAGGGGTGCATCCGTTCCCGAAGGAGTGGCGCATGCACGCTTTTTATGTCGACGCCCTGCCGCTTTTAAATGAAAAAGGCGAAGTCCGGACCCCTGTGTCAGACCTGCCCGCTCACCTCCATCTCATTGAATGCGTCAAACAGAGCCCGGAACCGGTGACGCTGCTGTTCACCGGCCCGCTGACAGACTTGGCGAGGGCGCTTGAGGAAGAACCGGCGATCATCAAGCACATTGCCAAACTTGTCTGGATGGGCGGTACCTTCCTTGAGAAAGGAAATGTGGAAGAGCCTGAGCACGACGGGACGGCGGAATGGAACGCCTTTTGGGACCCTTACAGCGTCAAGACGGTGTTTGAACGCGATATTCAGATCGAAATGGTCGCGCTTGAAAGCACGAACCAGGTGCCATTGACAAACGATATCCGCTCCCATTGGGCAAGCCTCAGAAAGCATGTCGGGATCGATTTTATCGGCCAGTGCTATGCGATGTGTCCGCCGCTTGTCCATAACGAGACGAATTCGACATACTACCTTTGGGATGTGCTGACGACGCTGACACTCGGCACAGTCGATATGACACGCTCGCGCAGCGTCAAGGCGGTTGTCCATACGGAAAGCCCGCGCCAAGGAACGACAGAAGAGCATCCTCACGGCAGAATGGTCGAAGTCGTCGATCAAGTCGACAGGGATCAATTTTTTGCGTATTTTGAAGAGTTGATGAAAAAAGCCGACCGCATTCCATCTTTATAAAAGGAGACTTTCCATGATCAAAAAAGGGACAAACATTTATATCAGGCCGCTCACGGCTGAAGACGCCGAGGCTTGCCTTGACTTGCAGAACGCAAACCGCCCGTTTTTTGAACAGTTTTCAATGGAGCGGAACGAAGAGTTTTATACAATCGAAGGACAACAGAAGAGGCTTCAAAGTTTATATGAAAATATGCAGAACGATGTAGATTATTATTTTGGCATCTTTGATCCTGCAAACGATACGCTGATCGGAACGATCAACCTTTTCCAGGTACTGCGCGGCTCCTTGCAAAGCGCCTTCATCGGCTATTTTTTGGATCAGAAACACAACGGCAAAGGCTACACGACAGAAGCCGTCAAGCTGATGGTCGAGTTCGCCTTTCAAGATCTCAAGCTCCATCGCATCGAAGCCGGCGTCATGCCCCGTAATCTTGCCTCGATCCGGGTGCTGGAGAAGGCGGGCTTTCACAAAGAAGGCATCGCCCGGAAAAACGTTAAGATCAACGGAAAATGGGAAGACCATCAGCTGCTGGCGGTAATCAATCCGCATGATTAACCGCTTCTTTGCGGGGCTGGAAAACGAAATCAGCAGCATTAAAAAAGCTTGTCGATGAAGATCATTTCAACCTTTATCGACAAGCTCATAACATGCTTTCATCTGCTTTTTGTCTCTTTCATGATGCTGAAAATGACTAAGGCGATAACACCTGCACATACAATATAAAATAAAACATCAGTCACAGGATTTCTTATATTTTTCAAGAGAAAAATGACTCCGATCAACACGATCGGTATGATCCAGGTGAGCCGCTTTACGGCTTTGGGGCTTGGTTCGTTGTTTCCTTTCGATTCCATTCACTGCCTCCTCTGTTGCCTTTTTTAAACAAAGCATAACACAGGATATATTTGTTAAACACCGACGATCGTCTCATCAAAGAAAAAACCCCTTGGAAAGGAGCATTCCAAGGGGTTCATGTTTTATCGACTTACTCTTCTTTCATACCCGGTTTTTTCCGGCGGAATTTCGCCAGCACTTCGTATACGATCGGTACGATCAGAAGGGTAAGGAGCGTCGAACTGATCAAACCGCCGATAACGGTGACGCCTAGTCCTTTTGAAATGACCTGGCTGCCGCCTTCAAATCCGAGCGCCAATGGAATCAGGGCGCCGATTGTGGCGATGGCCGTCATCAGGATCGGACGGAGCCTTGTAGAGCCGGCTTCAAGGAGTGCTTCTCTCGTTGAGAGCCCTTCCGCTTCCTTATGGATGACGCGGTCGATTAAGACAATCGCGTTTGTAACGACGATACCGATCAGCATCAGCATTCCGATCATTGCGTTCAAGCTGATTGTTTCTCCTGATACGTAAAGTCCCACCAAGGCGCCGATAATGGTAAACGGCAGCGAGAACAGGATCGCAAATGGCGCCAGTGCTCCGCCGAATGTAATCACAAGCACGAGGTAGACGATCGCAACCGCCGCAAGCATTGCGAGTCCGAGTTTTGTAAAGGAATCTTCGATATCAGCGGATACGCCGCCTGTATCGATTGTGACGTTGTCAGGCAGGTCGATCTTGTCGATGTTTTTCTGTACGTCGACTGATACGGCCGTGACGTTGTCCGATGTGACTTCCGCCGTGACATCGGCATAGATTTTGCCGTCGCGTTTTGAAATCGTGTCAGATGTCGTGCCTTCCTTCACTTTCGCGACATCGCCGATTTTCACTTTTTGGCCGGTCGGAGTTGTGATTTTCTTGTTTTCTAAATCTTTGACGCTTTTATATGTTTCTTCTTCTGTTTTAATCGTGACATCAAGATCTTTTCCGTCTTTTTTCACGGTTGTAAGCGGCGCCTGCGATGTTTCTTTCATGAGCGCCTGAGAAATCTGTGATGCCGTTAACCCGAGTTTGCTTAATTTCTCCTGGTCAGCGACAAAAGTAAATTCGTCATATGTGCTGGACAGGCCTGAGTTTACGTTCTTCAGGTCATTTTGGTCTTTCATAATCTTTTCGATCTCTTTTACAGTGCCTTTAATCTCTTTTTCTGAATCTCCGTACACATAATAGGTTAACTGATTGTTATTGCCTGAAGAGCTGAAATCCTGGGTTTTCCATTCTCCGCGTTTGGATTGCTTCTGAATGTCTTTTAGGACGTTGTCTTTTTCTTTATCAAAATCAGGTGTGTCTTCCTCATATTTGATATAGAACAACGCGCCGTTTGAGCTTCCGCCCATCAGCGGATTTCCCGCTCCTAACGTATATTGAACCGTATCGACGTGTTTGCGGTCCAATAGGACTTTTTCAGCTTTTTGCGCTTCTTTTTCCGCTTCTTTTTTCGTTTCTCCCGGTTCAGGAGTGTATGTGATTTGCACCATTTTATCTTTTGTAGCAGGCAAGTAGCTCGCTCCGATTAGCGGCACGAGGAACAAGCTTCCGACCAGCATTAGAACCGCGATGATCGAAGTGATCCATTTATGGCTGAGCGACCAATTCAACACTTTTTTGTAGAAGTTGGCCAGTACCCCAGGCTTGTGTTCTTTCGCCTTCACCGGCGCACCTGTCAACGACTTTTTGAAGAGGGTGTGCGCAAGCATCGGCACGAGCGTGATCGCGATCAGCAGGGATGCGGCAAGCGCGAATACAATCGTTAAGGCAAACGGCAGGAACAATTCGCCGATTTGACCGCCGACGAGTGCGAGCGGCAGGAATACCGCGATCGTCACGATCGTTGATGACATGATCGGCATGAACATTTCCTTCGTCGCTTCGCGCACGAGCGCTTTTCCGCGCAGCGGCTCATCTTTCAGCCTCATGCGGCGGTAAATGTTTTCAATGACGACGATCGAGTCGTCGACAACCCGTCCGATGGCGACCGTCATGGCGCCGAGCGTCATGATATTGAGCGTGATATCAAGCTGGTTCAAGACAAGCAGTGCGATTAACAATGACAATGGAATCGAAATGACCGAGATTAATGTTGATTTAATATCCCTTAGGAATAAGAGAATGATCACAACCGCAAAGATCGCTCCGAAAATCGCTTTGCTCAGCATCGTCTCGACCGACTCGGTGATCGGTTCGGCTTGATCGTATGTCGAGCTGTATTTGAAGCCTTTGTGGTCTTTTTTGAATTGTTCGAGTTCAGCTTTTACGTTGTCGGCTACCTCGACGGTATTGGCGTCGTTTGCTTTAATGACGCTGATGCCGATGCTGTCTTTACCATTGGTTCGTGAAATGGATTCGGCTTTTTTGACATCTTTAATCGTTGCGATGTCAGACAGCTTAACCGTCGGGACTCCCGCGCTTTGCTGAGCTTGTCCGGCGCTCTGTGCTCCGGCTTGAGCCTGCGCGCCCTGGGCCGCTTGCGCACTTTGCGCTCCGGCTTGCGCGCTTGCGCCTCCGGCAGACGCCGCTGGAATTCTCATATTTTTCAAGTCTTTAAT
The DNA here is from genome assembly GCF_001042485.2 of Bacillus paralicheniformis. GTDB lineage: Bacteria > Bacillota > Bacilli > Bacillales > Bacillaceae > Bacillus > Bacillus paralicheniformis. The sequence continues at coordinate 112,684 of NZ_LBMN02000023.1, read as the reverse complement.
TGTTTCGATATCGCCGCTCACGACGACCGATTTTTCTTCTTTCCCGAATGTGTACAACCCAAGCGGAGTCGTCACATCAGATCCTTGAATCACTTGCTTGACTGTATCCTCGTCAAGCCCATATTGCTTCAATTTGTCTTTTTTAAATGAAAATTCGACTTCTTCAACCTGCTGCCCGGAAAGCTGAACGGAAGCTACGCCTTCAAGGCCTTCAAGCTTCGTCAGGAGGCTGTCTTCCACTTTTTTCGTCAAGCTTTGAAGATCGTCTTTATCACTGGACACGCTGAGCGCGAGGATCGGGAAGGAATTCATGCTGTAGCGCGAAATGCTCGGCTCTTTCGCATTGTCCGGCAGATCGAGATTCGCCAATGCTTCAGCGGCTTCCGTCTTCGCTTTGTCCATATCCTTTTCATAATCGTATTCAATCATCACCGATGATGCGTTTTCATACGAAGTGGACGTCACAACGCTGACGCCGTCCAGGTTTTGCACGGCTTGTTCAACAGGCTTTGTGACTTCATCAGCTACCTGGCTCGGAGTGGCTCCGGGGTATGTCGTGCTGACGGTCAAATAAGGCATGTTCACATCAGGAATTGATTCCTGCTTCATATTTAAACCCGCATAAATGCCGGCAACCGTAACAATAATCGTCATCAGCCACACAGCGAACTTGTTCTTTAGTACAAAATTAATGATAGAATTCATTACGACCTCCATTGTGTATATCATTTTCAGAATACAGATTGACTGACTGGTCATTCTATACAATAATAAACTTCAAAAGTAAACAGCGTCAACTTATATATGTTAAAATTTATTCAATTTTAAAGAAGTGTTAAAGGGGTACATTCATGACAGAAAAAGAAGAAAAAATCATTAAAGCAGGCCTGCACCTGTTCGCGAAAAACGGGTTTGCTTCCACAACGATTCAGGACATCGCCAATGAATGCAACATCTCAAAAGGAGCTTTCTACCTCCATTTCAAGTCGAAAGAAGCGCTTTTGCTTGCAATCATTAAGTATTATATCGATCGAACGATGGAAAATATGAAGATCATTCAGCAAAAGAATTTTCCTCCGAAGGAAACGTTCAAGGAGCAGATTGCTTATCAATTCAGTGAGAGCAAGGAGCACCGCGACTTTATTCTCGTGATGATCAGCGAACACAGCATCCCGGAAAACAGCAAGATCGAAGAATATTTTAAAAATGTCAGCCAAAAATTCCACGAGACGTATAAAAACGCGCTGTCAGCAGCCTACGGGGACATTGTGAAGCCCTATCTGTCAGACTTGTCCGTGATCGTTCAAGGCATCGTGCAGTCTTATCAAAATTTGTTTATCTTTAATGAACTGGATATCGATTTTTACGAACTTGCGGATTTTATTATGAGAAGAATCGATGACATGATTGATGGCATGGTTCAAAACGGGGAGCAGCCGATCCTGGCCGGACGGACGTACAGCTATTACCGGAACGCCGGCAGTACGGCCGATAAACATACGATTTTGCGGGAGCTTGAAGATGCCAAACGTCAGCCGGCGCTGCCGGAAGACATTCTCATTACACTGGATGTGATCGAGGAAGAGCTGAGAAAAGATTCGCCCCGCATCCCCGTGCTCCAGGGCATGCTGACAAATTTGGAGCATCAGGACAATGTCCAGCATCTCTATGGAATGATCACCCGTTTCCTTCATTCATAAAACAGCCTGATGGCTGTTTTTTTATTTCCCTACAATACGACGATCTGACCATGAATATTTTGGAAACAGCATGTATAATAAGATCGCTTAAGACAATCTAGATTTTTAGGGGGTTTTACCTTAGTGAAAAAAAGCATCGTTTGCTCTATCTTCGCGCTGCTCCTTGCTTTTGCCGTTTCGCAGCCGAGCTACGCACACACCGTTTCTCCGGTGAATCCGAATGCCCAGCCGACGACGAAAGCGGTGATGAACTGGCTTGCCCACCTGCCCAATCGGACGGAAAACCGAGTGATGTCCGGGGCATTCGGAGGATACAGCCTCGACACATTTTCGCTGACTGAAGCCGACCGGATCAAACAGGCAACAGGACAGCTGCCAGCCATATACGGCTGCGATTATGCAAGGGGATGGCTGGAGCCGGAAGAGATCGCCGATACGATTGACTACAGCTGCAACAGCGACTTGATCGCATACTGGAAAAGCGGAGGCATTCCGCAAATCAGCCTGCACCTCGCAAACCCCGCGTTTACTTCGGGTCATTATAAAACTCAGATTTCAAACAGCCAGTATGAGAGAATTTTAGATTCTTCCACGCCCGAAGGAAAACGGCTTGAGGCGATGCTGAGCAAAATCGCCGATGGCCTTCAGGAGCTTGAAAATGAAGGCGTACCCGTTCTATTCAGACCCCTTCATGAAATGAACGGCGAATGGTTCTGGTGGGGGCTGACGCAATATAATCAAAAAGACAGCGCGAGAATCTCCTTATACAAACGGCTCTATGTGAAAATCTATGACTATATGACAAAGACAAGAGGCTTGGATCATCTGTTGTGGGTGTATGCGCCTGACGCCAACAGAGACTTTAAAACAGACTTTTATCCGGGCGCATCATATGTTGACATCGTCGGGCTTGACGCTTATTTTGATGACCCGCACGCCATTGATGGCTACGATCAGCTCACATCTCTGAACAAGCCGTTTGCCTTTACAGAGGTCGGGCCACAGACGACAAACGGCGGGCTGGATTACGCGCGGTTTATCCATGCAATCAAAGAGAAATACCCGAATACGACGTACTTCCTGGCGTGGAACGATGGGTGGAGCCCTGCTGTGAATAAGGGAGCGGGCGCCCTCTATCTTCATCCATGGACGCTGAATAAAGGAGACATCTGGGACGGCGGTTCTTTGACGCCTGTTGTGGAATAACGAAAAAACCTTGGAGAATTATTCTCCAAGGTTTTTTAAGCAGCTTGTTCTGTCCTTTTGAGGCTGGTCCTGTTATTTAATATCCATGGCTTTCATAACTCTCATTTCTCTTTCCTGCTTTTTTTTCAAAGCTTCTCTGCCTTTAATCCATTCCCCCAGCAATAAAGCCAGTCCGCCAATAAGAGGAAGATAAAATGATGCGAAAGATTTTCCTTCATGAATGGATAATGCAACGAGAAAAATGATATAAGCTGTTGGCAGTATAGCTCCCCAAAAAGTACGATTTCTGGTCGATAAAAAATATTGAATTCCCAGTATTGCAAATCCGATCAGTAGTATATATATAGTATTCATTTATGAACACCCCGCTCTTTTTTATATTTCTCAATGATTAACTTTGCATTTTCCAGACTTATCTGATCATCGATAGCTAACTGTTTAATAAAATGAACAAAAGTCTCATTTTCCAATTCATCAATGAGTTGAATTTTTTGTATTAATCGATCCAACCTAACCCTAACTGTTGGATAGGATACTTGATAACTCTTTGCAATTTCTTTTAACGAACCAGATTTCAGCATAAAATTTTTAATAAATTCTACATCCTCTTCTTCTAAAGCCAATATCCATTCGGGTACATCTTTTCTTTCCATAGACAGCCCCTCTTATCAATAAATTTAAAAACAAAACTTAAATTAATGATAATATATATCTAAATAAAGTTCAAATAAATTTTAATTTTATTTATTTACATCTTTACACAAATAAAAAAAGGTCCCCAATATGAGGACCTCCATTTAAGTAGCATAAGTCTGTTTTTTTATCGTTTATTAATCTCTTCAAGAAGAAGCTTGTTGACCATCGGCGGGTTCGCTTGTCCTTTTGAGGCTTTCATGATTTGGCCGACAAGAAAGCCGATCGCACGGTCTTTTCCGTTTTTAAAGTCTTCGATCGATTGCGGATTGTTGTCGAGCGCTTCTGTGACAAGCTTTCTGAGCGTCGCTTCGTCAGAAATTTGCACAAGGCCTTTTTCTTTGACGATTTTTTCTGCGTCTCCGCCTTTTTCGATCAATTCTTTGAAGACTTTTTTCGCGATTTTCGATGAAATCGTGCCTTTTTCGATCAGCTTGACCAATCCGGCAAGGCCTTCAGGCGTGAGCGCAACATCCGCAAGCTCTTGTTGCTGAGCGTTCAAGTAAGCCGACACTTCACCCATCAGCCAGTTCGACGCCAGCTTCGCGTCTGCGCCTTTTTCGACAGCTGCTTCGAAGAAGTCGGACATTTCTTTTGTCAAAGTGAGCACTTTCGCGTCATAGGCAGGCAGGCCAAGCTCTTCGATGTAGCGCTTGCGGCGCTCGTCCGGAAGCTCAGGAATGCTGTCTTTCACGCGCTGTTTCCACTCATCGTCAATGTAAAGCTCGACAAGATCAGGCTCAGGGAAGTAGCGGTAGTCGTCAGATCCCTCTTTGACCCTCATTAAAATCGTCGTTTTGGACGCTTCATCATAGCGGCGCGTCTCCTGCTGAATGACACCGCCTGACAAAAGAACTTGCGCCTGGCGTTTTTCTTCGTGCTCAAGGCCTTTTTGAACAAAGGCGAATGAGTTCAGGTTTTTCAGCTCTGTCTTTGTGCCGAACTCCTCTTGTCCGATCGGACGGAGCGAGATGTTGGCGTCGCAGCGGAGCGAGCCCTCTTCCATCTTACAATCGGAAACGCCTGTATACTGAATGATTGATTTCAGTTTTTCAAGGTAGGCGTAAGCTTCTTCAGGCGTTCTGATATCGGGCTCGGAGACGATTTCAACGAGCGGTGTTCCCTGGCGGTTATAGTCGACAAGGGAGTAGCCGTCGCCTGTATGCGTCAGTTTTCCCGCATCCTCTTCCAAATGAAGGCGGGTGATGCCGATGCGCTTCGTTTTTCCGCCGACTTCGATTTCGATCCAGCCGTTTTCGCCGATCGGTTTATCAAATTGAGAAATTTGATAAGCTTTCGGGTTGTCGGGGTAGAAATAGTTTTTCCGGTCGAATTTCGTTTCTGTCGCAATTTCACAGTTGAGCGCCATCGCGGCTTTCATCGCGAAATTAACGGCTTCTTTGTTCAACACAGGCAGTACACCCGGATAGCCTAAGTCGATAACGCTTGTCTGCGTGTTGGCCGCCGCGCCGAATGGCGTTGGAGAACTGGAGAAAATTTTCGATTTTGTTTTGAGCTCCACGTGGACTTCAAGTCCGATTACCGTTTCAAAGTTCATGTTTTTTCACCCCTTACAGTTCAGGTTTTGCTTTATGGTGGTCTGTCGCCTGTTCGAATGCATGGGCGACGCGGTATACTGTGCTTTCGTCAAAGTGTTTGCCGATGATTTGCAGGCCGAGCGGCAAGCCGTTCGCCAAGCCGCACGGTACGCTGATTCCCGGTACGCCCGCAAGGTTGACAGGAATCGTCAGAATGTCATTGGCGTACATGGTCAGCGGATCGCTCGTTTTTTCGCCGATTTTAAATGCCGGCGTCGGCGTTGTTGGTCCGATGATAACGTCATAGTTTGCAAATACGTCTTCAAAGTCCTTTTTGATCAGCGTTCTGACTTTTTGCGCTTTTTTATAGTACGCATCATAGTAGCCTGAGCTGAGCGCGAACGTGCCGAGCATGATGCGGCGTTTCACTTCGTTTCCGAATCCTTCGGAACGCGTTTGTTTGTACAGGTCGATCAGGTTGTCGGCATTGTCCGTGCGGTAGCCGTAGCGGATGCCGTCGAAGCGCGCCAGGTTTGCCGATGCTTCAGATGAAGAAAGCAGGTAGTAAGTCGCCAGCGCGTATTTGCTGTGCGGAAGCGATACTTCTTCCCATGTCGCGCCAAGGCTTTCGAGCACTTTCAGCGCTTCAAGCACGGAATTTCTCGCTTCTTCTCCCACTCCTTCGCCGAGGTATTCTTTCGGCACGGCGATTTTAAGTCCTTTAATGTCGCCGGTTAACGCTGACAGATAGTCGGGCACGTCCACATTGGCGCTCGTCGAATCCATTTTGTCGACGCCTGAAATCGCCTGAAGAAGGTAGGCGTTGTCTTCGACAGATCTTGTGATCGGGCCGATTTGATCCAATGAAGAAGCAAATGCGACAAGGCCGTATCTGGAAACGCGTCCATATGTAGGCTTTAAGCCGACGACGCCGCAGAAAGATGCCGGCTGGCGAATCGATCCGCCCGTGTCAGATCCAAGTGAAAACGGCACTTCCCCGGCCGCAACCGCAGCCGCAGAGCCTCCGCTTGATCCACCCGGAACAGTTTCGAGATTCCACGGGTTTTTTGTCTTTTTAAAGCCTGAGTTTTCTGTGGAAGAGCCCATCGCGAATTCATCCATGTTCAGCTTTCCGATGGTGACCGCTTCAGCTTCGTGAAGACGCTCAACAACGGTTGCATCATAGATCGGGTCAAAGTTCTCGAGAATTTTGCTTGCGCACGTTGTCCGCAGATCCTTTGTTACGATATTGTCCTTAATACCGATCGGCATCCCGAAAAGAAGGCCGTGCTCATCACGGGTATCAAGCGCTTCGTCCAATTCTTTGGCGTATGCGCGGGCTTTTTCTTCATCAAGCTGCAAAAAGGCTTGTACCTTTCCGTCAACTTCGTGAATCCGTTTGTAAGATTCATCGACTAAATCTGATATGCTGATCTCTTTATTATGTATGAGACGTTTTAATTCAGATATTTTATGGTCAAACAGTGACATGTTTTCTCGCTCCCTCCTTTATTCAGTCCAAGATTGACGGCACGCGGATGTAGCCGTCTTTATGATCAGGCGCGTTTTTGACAACGTCCTCAACCGGAAGTCCTTTATCAGGGACATCTTCCCTCATGATATTCTTCATTTGCAATACGTGCGTTGTTGGTTTAACATTCTCTGTATCGACTTCGTTCAGCTCTTCTGCAAATGAAATAATGCTGTCAAGCTGTTCGGTAAACATCGCCGCTTCTTCGTCCGTAATCGCCAGTCTGGCAAGATGGGCGACATGCTTTACTTCTTCTATAGAAATACGCGACATACTAAAAACACCTCCAAGGTTATTCTCGCTTAGTCATAATACTGATCATATCAAATTTTAGCCTTCTAAATCAACAAAACCACGATCTTCGCCCCATTAGGCGGCTTTTATTTTATCGCACATGAAAAATTCAGTAAAATAGCACGTACTAATATTCAGAATATTTTTACTTTATATAATATTTGTAAGCGTTTTCATTATGATGCTTATCAGAACCATCACGCTCTTTTTCAATAAAATCGGATGTTTTTCACGGTTGATTGATGGGGAATAGTTTGATAGGTTAGGTAACTAAGTACGATCTAACCGGCAGCGCCTTAATTCCAATACTTGATTTTTTAAAGAGGGGGCCCTGCAATTTTCTTCGTACCGCAAGTCAGTATTGTCGAAAATTTTAAAGAGGTGATGCCACATTATTTTTAAAGAGGAGAGATATGAAACGTGAGTGTTGAAATATTTATTTCGTTAGGGATTTATTTTGCCGCGATGCTCTTAATCGGCTGGTATTCCTACAGAAAGACATCCAATTTGAATGACTACATGCTCGGCGGCAGAGGTCTTGGGCCTGCTGTTACGGCTTTATCGGCCGGCGCGTCGGACATGAGCGGATGGATGCTGATGGGACTGCCCGGAGCCATGTATGTGACAGGACTTTCGAGCGCCTGGCTTGCCGTCGGTTTAACAATCGGAGCTTATGTGAACTACTTGGTTGTCGCTCCCCGGCTGCGCACATATACAGAAGTAGCAAACGATGCGATTACAATTCCGGATTTTTTCGAAAATCGGTTTAATGATACGACGAGAATCTTGCGCCTGGCATCAGCCATCGTCATTATGGTGTTTTTCACACTGTACACGTCGGCGGGTATGGTGTCCGGAGGAAGACTGTTTGAAACGGCGTTCGGCCTCGATTATAAAATGGGTCTTTTCTTAACGGCAGCAGTCGTGATTGCTTATACGCTGTTCGGAGGGTTTTTGGCCGTCAGTCTGACTGACTTTGTGCAAGGTTTGATTATGTTTATCGCTTTAGTGCTCGTGCCGATCGTTGCCTTTACTCAATTAGGCGGAATTACGCCGACTTTCAATGTGATCGAAGAAATCAATCCAAGCTTGCTCGATTTCTTCAAAGGAACGACCGTCATTAGCATTATTTCATTTCTCGCCTGGGGACTGGGCTATTTCGGTCAGCCGCATATTATCGTCCGCTTTATGGCGATTTCATCCGTAAAAGAGCTGAAGCCTGCGCGCCGCATCGCAATGGGCTGGATGATCATCTCCGTAATCGGCGCACTGCTTGTCGGACTGATCGGTGTGGCGTATGTCCATGAAACGGGTACAGCGCTTAAAGATCCGGAAACGATTTTTATCGTGTTCTCAAAGGTATTATTCCATCCGCTGATTACCGGATTTTTGCTTTCCGCTTTGCTCGCGGCGATTATGAGTACGGTGTCTTCCCAGCTGCTTGTCACATCAAGCGCCATGACGGAAGATTTTTACCGGACGTTTTTCCGGCGCAAAGCTTCGGATAAGGAACTCGTTCTTGTCGGACGTCTGAGCGTTCTGCTTGTCGCCGTCATCGCGATCCTTCTGTCTCTGACACCGAACAACACGATCCTTGATTTGGTCGGCTATGCGTGGGCCGGGTTTGGTTCCGCATTCGGACCCGCCATCCTTCTCAGCTTGTACTGGAAGCGGATGAACCAGTGGGGCGCATTGGCCGGTATGATCACAGGAGCCGTGACCGTGCTGATTTGCATTCTGACCGGTCTGCAGGAGAAGACGGGAATCTATGAAATGATCCCTGGTTTCTTCCTGAGCTTGATTGTCGTTTACGCTGTCAGCATGATCACGAACAAGCCGGCAAAAGAAGCAAGAGATATGTTTGAAGAAATGGAACAGACGCATGAGGAAGAACATTCTTAAATGATCAGGCAATGAAAGCCGCCGGGCGATATCCGGCGGCTTTTTTGCTCAGACGGAATTCTTTTGATGCCACACCGGCAATATAATGGTAGGAGTATTGGGCTTTCTTGCTGATGAATGGTTCCGCGACATCCCCTTCAAAAACAGTTGTCGATCCATAGCGTCTGTGAGAAAATCATATCAATCATATAAGATATTGTCGGAAAGGAGATCATGGGCATGGATTGGCATATTGAAACAGAAACACTGTTGAAGCTTGGCATCGCAACATTAATCGGAATGGTCATCGGTCTCGAAAGGGAGCTGAAAAACAAGCCGCTCGGCTTAAAAACGTGCATCGTGATTGCGATCAGTTCCTGTGTTCTGACAATGATCAGCATTGATGCGGCATACCATTTTCCAAAGTCGAACAGAATTATGATGGACCCTTTGCGGCTTCCCGCACAAATCATATCGGGGATCGGCTTCATCGGAGCGGGCGTGATCTTACGCAAAAGCAACGACGTCATTTCCGGCCTGACCACTTCAGCGATGATCTGGGGAGCAGCCGGCCTCGGCGTCGCCATCGGAGCGGGCTTTTATAAAGAAGCATTTGTCAGTCTCATTTTCATTTTAATCAGCGTCGAGTTTTTGCCGTGGATCGTCGGCAAAATCGGCCCGAACCGATTGCAGGAAAAAGAAATCCGCGTCCGCATGTCTCTGAATGACAAGGATAAACTGACGGATATCCTCAAGGAAATGAAAGCGAAAAAAATCCGGATTCATTCCGTCCGGATCGATGATATGCGCGATAATGAATTTCCGGTCATGGAAACGAAAATCATGGTTCATAAGAAACGGTATGTCACCGATGTCTATTACGATATCAAAGCGATCGACGGCGTCGTCGGCGTAAAATGCGATACGCTTTAAAAAAAGCAGCCCTTTGGCTGCTTTTTTTGTGGATCATAAATATGGACAGTCGGTTCTATAGGATGATGGCTTTCTCTCGCCTAGAGGAGTTATTCATTTTCCTCCATTCTCCCCTTTTCAACTGTTCGAGTAAACAATATGAGACAAGCAAAACCTGTATATGTAAGTCCTTATCAGCAGGGTGGAAATTTGCTATATTCAGTCGTTTTTTACTGTTTGATCGCTAGGAGATCTCTTGAAATTTTTAAACTTCATCAACCGATGTCTGTTATTGAATTTTATTTAAGGCCGCATCATCTGCCATCACAATCACATCATTATGTTTCCTTAAAATTGAAGCAGGGAACTCTTGGGAGACACGGGTGCTGTTTAGCAGCCGTGCCAATGCTTCAGATTTTTCATTTCCAGACACGAGCAGAAGGATCCGCTTACTTTCCATTATTGTTTCAATTCCCATGGTCAATGCCTTTGTCGGTACTTCTTCCAAGGAACGAAAGAACCGAGAATTTGCCTGCCGGGTTGATTTATCCAAATCAACGATATGGGTTCTGCTTTTAAAGCTTGTCCCCGGTTCATTAAAACCGATATGACCATTCAATCCCATCCCCAATATTTGTATGTCAATTGCTTTTTCGGAAACAAGTCTATCGTAACTGATGCATTCTTGTTCCAAATCTTCCGCCATCCCATTTGGGATATTGATATTCCTTTGCCTAATATCCAGATGTTTGAATAATATTTCATTCATATAATAATGGTAGCTGTTTTTATTTTCTTTAGCCAGTCCAACGTACTCGTCTAAATTAAAAGCAGTAACATTCTTAAATGATATTTCCTTTTGCCGATACTTTTTGATCAGGCATTTATACAAACCTAGCGGTGTCGAACCTGTTGCAAAACCGATAACAGGATTTTTTGAATTGTTAATGAGCTCAGTCATTAAATCAGCTGATTTTTCACTCATTTCTTCATAACCTGATACATGAATAATTTTCACGTCGTTCTCCTTTCCGCAAAATAACATGTCCAAGACGGACTACTGTATTAAACTGCACTTCAAAAAGACAAGGCATCTTCGCTACACCTCAGTAAGACAATCCATTATTCAAGAACTCCGATATTCCGCTGATAACGATCATTTACTCGATTACATTTCCTTTAGAATCAAATACACCGATAAGTTCAGGATCTTCAGAAACGTTTTTTAAGATTGCAATATGCGCATTTGTGACAAAGACTTGTGTACGAAAAGCAAATATTGCCGTATCGCCGACTTTTGCTTCAACTGTGTTTAATGCGCCATAATAATCAATATGATCAGGTGTCATTTCAATAGCTTGAACCTTCTTAAGATGATTTTTATTTGTTCCAACCAGCGCCGCTTTCATATGTGAACGCGGATAGAATCCACCGCCGAAAACATAAGCATGATGATTAGATATGTGGGATACTTCAGTTAGATATACCATTGCAGGTCTTTCCGCGAGTTTTTTCGTTGCATGAATGGGTGTCGTTCCAATTAAAGCATGACCGGGTTCGCCTTGAGTTGCACCATTTTCCTTCAACAATTTGATTGTTCCACAAGATGTTGCACTTGGCATATTCATCTCAAGCCTTTTATACCCTCTCTCCATTAAAAAAGATTTTACGGTTTGCATGGATGTTACATTCGGAGTAACTGTTGGAAGGCCGTCTTTAATCAATATACAAGGAAAGCTTGTTAAACCTGCAATTTCAATTCCTTCTAACTGTTCAATCGATTCGATATCCTTAACGATTTGTTCAAAAGTGAACCCTCCCTCTTGACCTTTATATATATAATCCTCTTTGTTTGCGATACGTAAAAACACTTTTTGTTTTCTTCCCATTTCCTTAGCTGCTCTACTAATGTTTCGAGCATTTGCAAGACTGAAAACCGTAACATAGTCAGGATGAAGCTTTAATATAGCCGGAATCATATGAATAGGTATTTGAACAAGATGTCCGACATGCCCAATCTTGATTCCATTTTGGCTGAGTGTGATTGCCTCCCACGGGTCTACAGCAACCGCTTTGTCAATTCCGCTTTCGGCGATAGCTTGTGCTACCAACGGATTACGGCCAAACTGCTTTGTCATAAAAAACAGTTCAATATCCTGTTTTTTGGCTTTTCTACTTAAAACTTTTGCATTTTTCTTGACAGTGTCCAAATCTAATACATAAGTGTTAGGTGAAATGATTCCCCGCTGATGAAAATCCAATGCAGCTTCTATTAATTTTTTATTATATTTTAATGTAGATTCCAAAAACATCAGTCTGTCTCCTCTTTTCCTTTTTGCATTAAATGAAGGAATGAACTGCCGTTTTCAGTATCGCGAAGCCCTAGATAATCAGCAGAAGTTGCAGCAATGTCGGATAGCGTTTTTCTTTCCCCGATATTTACGGGGGATAACTTTTTGTGATAAGCCAGCAAATACGTTTTTTCCCGTGTGTGTTGGTTATGGCCGATCGTAGGGTCATTCCCGTGATCTGCACTAATCATCAGCAGATCCTGATCTGTCATTTTCCGGAGAATTTCCGGCAAATATTGATCTACCATTTCAATCCGATTCGCATAACGCACAGGATTCTGTGCATGTCCGGCTAAATCGGTTTCTTGTACTGTGGCAGCAATCACGCCTTTTTTGACACGGTCCATCTCCTGTATAATATCCTTCATAACTTGTTCCGTATCTACACCCGGAAACCTATTTGCACCTTTACAATAAATAATGTCCTGCATTTTTCCGATAAGAGAAACTTCCATTCCCCCATTTTTCGCCAATGTTGGCAACTGCTTCTCGGGAGAGATACCAAAACCTAAGTGACGGACTTGATACCCCTGCTTGTATACATTAGATTTAGGCGAATTCACTCCTACTAATCCGTCTTCTCTTCTTTCAACTGACCTCTGCAAGTGTTCGGGTGTTACATTTTCTCCTCCAAGAACAATCACACGATTTACTTTAACATGATGACGGACGCATCTTCCTATTTTCAACACTTCATCAAACGGAATATCATCCAGCGGAGCGCTTACATTATAAATTTGCCCGTAATCTGTTTCGATATTATCGGCCACGACTACTAAATCGTTTACTAATAGATACGGCAAATCTGAATTTGGTATGTTAACTTTATAACCCTGATCTTCCAAAGCGAGTTTAACATGATTGATATGTTCTGCAAAAGGAGCTAAATATGTCTTTTTTGGCTTTGTCCCCATGATTTCATTATGCCCTTCAAAACTGTCTGCTCCTTGATGCATCAGGTTCAAAACACCATAGCTGGCAATATGGTCTACATTTTTCAATTTAGGATGGTGCAAGATTTTGTTTATACCCAATTTTTCGAGATTTGGAATGTTTAAAGAAGGCACCGTATCAAGTATGTGATAGAAAGTATTAGCGCCAACGTCTAAAGGGTGATAATCGCTTGCATCTTCCATATAACCGACACCTAAGCTGTCTAATATTATGATAATGACTCTTTTATTCATTTATATCATCCCCTATTGAAGGATTTACACTAAGATTTTCTGTTGCTCGGTGAACGGATATGTTTAGAATTCTTAAAATGGTCTCAGGACCGCTTCTTAATGGATTAATGCGGATCATTTTTTTGGCCAGTGATGGATCTGCAGATAAAAAAGTGCCAGACACTCTATAAAACATTGGTGCAAACTCGTATTTTGATTCAGCACCTACCGGATGGGGTGCCGCTCCCAATTCATTAGCATGATGGAGCACTTTTTCGGCAATTGGTTTAACAAACTCTACAAGTAAGACTTTTGATTGTGCATTTGCCAAATAAGCCTTTTTAACACCTTTAATGGCTCCATTATTAAGCGAGTGAACTAACTGATCATTGACACTTGCTTGAATTGCCAGCATAACCGGCGCATATATCAGACCCCTTAAAGCTTCTAAAGCTTCATAACCTTGAACTTGGCTTCCACCTGAATAGTTTAAATTTTCTATTCTTTGTATTAAATCATTTTTGCCTAAAATGACTCCAATACCTTCCGGACCTAGTAGCTTGAACAATGAAAAGGTGGACAAATCGGCTTTGACTTGCGCTCCAATCTTTTCTGCTTTCATTGCAGCATAGTTGTCATCCGTAATAATGACTAGACTAGAATGAATGGAACGTATTTTTTTTATTGTTTCAGCCAAATCGTAATGGTCATCTATTTTTTGCCTCGTATGCTGAATCAATACACCTTTTAACTTCGGGTGTTTGAGGATGGCTTCTTTTATTTGTTCAGAATCGTGAAAATCCGCGTATATTGGCAAGACCCCCATCGACTCTAACGTTGTTTTACTTGTTGGATATATAGGTGCGTCATGGACTAGGATCTCGTCACCTGGCTTTAAAAAACTCATAAAACCAAATCTCAATGCCCCTGTTCCTGCACCACGAACTAACATTGCTTTCTCTGTGCCAAAGAAATCGGCTAGTGTCTCTTCTATTTTTTTTGTGAACCGCGGTTTATTCATTCCTTTTACAACGCCTAAATCGCCAAGTGAAAGCAATTCTTCTCCTCGAAAATGTCTTGTGATGACATCCACCAACTTAAATTGTCTATGCATGGCTTCTTCAATAGATAGACTATATAGAGGATAAGTTTCCATGCTCATTCACTCTCCCCTTTCATAAAAGCGCGAGGATTTTTAATCAACATCTTATCAATTGATTCACCAGTTATTCCATAGGTTTGCAAGAGAGGGATAAACGTGTCTATCAAATATGAATAGCCCACCCCGCCTTTATATACCAAATGTGATTTTCTGGTGATGTCCATAGACAGCAAAACCTTGTCTATATACCCTTTAGCCTGTATCTTTTTCAACATTTCTGCCCGAACACGATCAGACATATAATTTTCTTTACCTATTGTATCGAATTCTACATACACACCTTCTCTCAGCATTTTCAATATATAATCGGCATCTCCTGATAAATCAACATGCCCTATCACCACTCGGTTTAAATCAACTTCATGTTTTTTGAAAAATTCTACTTGTTCATGCCCTAATGTTCCTATGGAAGTATGGGTTGATATTGGTTTTTTTGTTTTCTTATGCGCCACAACAACCGCTTCAAATACTTTTTGTTCGGTTTCCGTCCATTTATTGTAACTTGTTCCAATTTCACCGATCAGCTCGGCTTTAGCATCTGTTCCTCTAATTCCTTCAACAATCTCCATTACCATTCTTTCTGCCAACTTTTCTTTTGGTTCGCGAAACACATGGATCGGGTAAAAAGTATCTTGGTAGAAACCAGTTGAAAAGACAATATTAATGCCTGTTTCTTCTGCTACTTTTTGAACGTATGTAATATTTCTCCCCATTCCAATATTCGTGACATCCACAATATTGCGTACGCCCTTTTCGTATAAACTTTTAAATTCTCTAACGGTTTCAGAAAATACATCCAACTTACAATCCTCATTGTTTTTTACTTCGGAAAGGTCTATCGTTGTATGTTCATGCATATAGGTCATTCCGTCTTTCAACATTCGGAAACTTCCCCTCTTTCGATGATTTAGCCAACCTGCCATAAACCGACTGCATAGAGAAGATTGGCAACAATCCCCAACAATATAACTGCAATAGGGCCGACAGCCAATTCAACAAGTGGTTTTGATGCAATTCGGTTTATTAAATAAAATCCAATCACCCAGAAGAAGCCAATACCGGGAGCAATTTTTTCCCCTGCCATCGCACTGCCAATTAATATAGCCATTCCTAGAACATCTGACAGCGAAGTGCGAATATGCTCCCCCATCTCCCTTACACCAGGCAGTTTGTCCATACTTTTTGATACTGCGGATAATGATACGACCTCTAAATACATGACTAAAAAGCCCAACAGAAATGCTAAAATCGGTATATCCCTGAAAATAAGACCGATTGCAAATACCAAAGTGGTACCAGCTAAACCATAAACTCCTGTTACGATCGCAGTTGAAAAAACTAAAGGGATGAAGCCAATTCCACGTGCAAATGTAGCGATTGCCGCCTCTGTGTAAAGCTCTTTATTAATCAATGCTTGAGGCATTGCATCCACTGCTAAAATCAGCATGGATGATGTTAAAGAAACAAGTCCTCCCATAAGAGCTAATAACCAGCGGTTTTTTTTAATTCGATTTACACGCTCATTAAATATATTCACTAAATTTGCATTAGTAGATTCATCTCCGCCTCTAATTCTCGCTGCATAATAAATCATCATTAACATTCCTGCTAATAAAGCCATTCCTTCAGGACTGAGCGAAATTTTATATCCTGCAGCTTGAAATGTTCCAAACTTCTCGAATAAGAGATAAGAAGCCAAAGTGACGATTGCAGTGACGGCGGCTTTTTTTAAACCGTGCTGATATCCAACCGCTACAGCTGGAAATACTGTAAATGCAATAATAATAGGCTGACCAATAAGACTTAAAGAATCTATAAAATTTACGGGAAACATGCCAAATAAATCTACTACAAATTGCAGTCCTAAAACGATTCCAATACTATAAACGGCTCCAATAACCCCTGCAGTTACCATGCCTATTTTGTTTTCCGGAGTCCAAATGCCAATAATGTCACAGGCCAATAAAATGCTGTGTCCAATAATGATTGTTGCTCCTATTGAAAGCGGAATACCAAACCCTATGATTAAGCCAAAACTTAATGCAAAACTTGTTGCAGCAAGCTCCCCTCTTGTCATTCTCCCCTCAAGGTATTCAGGCATAATCGGTCGCAAACCATCATTAAACACTGCTACTCCGCGATTTACTAGTATAGAACCTAATGCACCAACAGCCGCTATGACAAGACATTGAATTAAAGAAAGGTCCATTCATTATTCACCTCTATGATTTTTCTCATCTTCTGTACATCATGTCATCCGTGCTTCTTAAATCATCCAGGAAAGCGCTTTCTTTAACTGAAAAAAATGTATACAGTTGAAGCCGGTGTAACAAAATATAAAGAAAAAAATTCATTTATTTTAATAAATAAGGAATTAAAATGTTTAATATATTTTGTGAAGACGAAGCTGTAAAACCAAAGGCAATTTTGCCGCTTTCTACTTCCTTCTCGATCTCTTCCTTGTTTTTTATGGTACTTGGCGAAGCCAAGGTGACGCATTTATCTTTGCCTAATAATGCAATTGCCATTGCAAGCGCACCACCGGATCCTGTTTCACAGGCGCCAATATAATAATCTACCTTATTGTTTTTCACAGCCATAACAGCGTCTAAATCACCTTTAACCAAAACTTCTACATTGCTTCCCCCAATTTCTTTAACAAGTTTTTCAATCGCTTGTTTTTTCAACTGTCCGCCTATTACGATTCTCACCATAATAAAACCCTCCTATTCATTAGATTCTATGACTTTATGAAGATGAAGATAAAAATAGACACGCTCACCTTCTGGAAGTTCTAAACCTGCCAGTGAATGTATAAAATCTATCACTTCTTCTATAGCATTTTTATATGGTGTTTCGTACACTTCATTGATGATGGCAATTGCAGGACTTTCTTCGCTTTCTCCCCTCTCAATTCTAGTTAAAGCCATCGCCATGTGCGTCCAAAACATTTCAGAGTCTTTGATCACCTCCTTTTTCAGCTTTTTTGATAAGAAAACAAATGTGTTCAAAGTTGTGTTGAAAGCATTTTTTGTAATCACTCGACTCGTTAGTAAAATAGACAACTTTTCTTCCAGCTGTATTTGGTTCACGCCAGTTCCTCCAATATACTGTATTTAGTATTTTAAATTTCAAATGCTGACCCATCGCCTCATGTATTGAATGACAAGTCGGATGGGCCGGCATTTTAGTAGCGCGGTATTTTCTCTCCTTTTTCTACACTTTTTTGAGTGTCTAATATTTGTTTCTCATTAACCAAATGCCACTTTTCTGCTATTTCTTTTTCTCTGTCTCCTTCAATAACAATAACGGCTTCAGTTGTATCCTTGGAAATTTTCTTGGCTTTCGGTGAAAAAAAATCGATTGCTTTAAACGTTTGAATCATTCTTTTGTCATCGGCATTCCAAACTGCTGCATCAATTTGTTTTGAAAGAAGCATATCGAAAAGCTGCATATAATTCACATTGACAAACTCAGCGTTTTTATTTTCAAATTCAGCCAATGTTAATTGTTTCTGATCTAGGGACTCCAAATCAACACCTACTCTTATGACATCCTTACCTATTTCCTCATCTGGATGAGCTAAGAAGATTTTATGGGAAGATACATAACTGCTTTCCCCGAATTTCTTAAAAATTTTCAAATTTGGATATTCTGCTATGATATGATCTGCCGTCATCTTAGAAACAATTGCAAAATCACTTCTTTTTGTTCGGACTGCTTCGATTCGATTCACTCCGCCACGCATATAGATCAAGTTAACTGTTTTTCCGGTTGATTCAAACCCTTCCACAATCCCTGTTGCCAGCCCTTCATATTTCCTTGAATACGGAAGTGGCATTGAGCCGATTAATGGTGCAATACCTGCAATCTCAAGTAATAAATTGTTATCCTTACTTACCAAAAACGTTCCTAAATGGCCTCTAGCCTCCAAATGAATCGCTTTCATATCAACCAATAAATTCAGCGCACTTTGGACAGTCCCCCTGCCGATGGATAACTTATGACAGTAGTCTGAGATGCGGGGAATTTTTTCACCTGCTTTGATATTCATCAATTCTTTAGCAATATTTTTAGCAGCCAAACCATTTTTAGAGTAAAATTTTTCCCACATAATTCATCTTCCTCAAAACAATATACTATATTCTGTATAATCAATTATAAGAGTTGTATCCTAATTTTGCAATAGTATTATTCAGAACACTATAAAAAATATGTTGTTGGCGCACCGTGAATGAATGATAGGTCTCCTTATTCCTTTTTCCGCGTGACAAAAAGAAGCAGCCGAGAAGGCTGCTTCTTTTTTATGAATCATAAATATGGACGGTCGGTTCCTTGTCTCCCGGCTTTTTCAGGATAACGGCTTCCTGCCCGGCTGACGAATTAATGTTGATCTCAACGTTCAGTCCGCTTTTGCCGTAGTAATCCATCACTTCACCGGTCAAGAACTGGGTAAAGGCGATGACTTCGCTTTTGCCGTAAAACTGCATCGGGATGTTGATTTTCATGTCCTGCATTTGGTCGTCTTTATAGAGAGCCGTGCCGACAACCCCTGTGTAGTTTGGAAAATACGTGTCGACTTTGTTTTTAAAGCGTTTGAAGAGCTCCGCGTCATCCGGATGTTTCTCTGAACCTTCTGTTGAAGGGAAGAACGTGTACTCTTCATTGATTTTATCCCAGCCGCCGAGCTCGCTTGTCCCTGATTTCACATCGGTTTTGGCGATAAAGTTTCCAGGGACGATCGATGACTTAGGCGCCTGCTTGTAGAGCATGATGGTCAGCGGAATGTTTTTCAAATCATCCATGTTTCTGATCCGTTTCGCGACTTCCTCGGCGATTTTTTCGCCTTCCTGCCTCAGCTTTTTGTCGCTGATGGTCACTTCTTTTTGCGGGTCGCCGACATTTTCGCGGTAGTAGTAGACAGAGTTCAGCGCAAGGCCGATTACGACGCCGCCGAGCTCAATCGTATCCTTGTCTTTGCGGACGAGGTAGTCATGCTCAAGCATATGGGCGAGGTATACCGGGCTTTCTTCGTTTTGCTTCTCTGTTGACCCGCTCCCGGAAAGGGCGGGGTTCAGTCCGAGGTTTTTGAAGTTTTTATCGTCTTTCTCCGCTTTTTTCAGGTCGTCTCCCGTTTTTTTGCGGGCGAGCCAGCTCGTAACTGTATCCTCATCCAGATATTGTCCTTCTTGAAAAAGGTAATCGTCAGTAGAAAATGAATCTTGCGCAAGGCGCATCATGCCTGTCTCAAATTCATCGATATCCAGCCGCGTATTCAGGCGTTCGGTCGTCAAGCCGCGGGCTTTCCCCGCCTTGAAAGGAAGAACCATTTTATAATAAGAATCGGAGATGTTGTATTTCGGAATGATGGCTTTTTCTTTCGACTTATCCGTTTTCTGCACCATCTCCTGCTCTTCTTCTCCCCCAAAATTCGGCGCACAGGCCGAGAGCATGAGCATACCCGCAGCAGCCGCCAAACATAATATCTTTTTCAATAGAAAACACTCCTCTTATTTCTTTAGCTCACTGATCAGTCTTGCTTCATCCCATACTTCGATGTTCAGCTCTTCAGCTTTCGCCAGTTTGCTGCCTGCCGCTTCGCCGGCAATGACGAGATCGGTTTTTTTGCTTACACTGCCTGTGATTTTTCCGCCGAGCGCTTCGATTTCCACTTTCGCGTCGTTCCGCGACATTTCGTTGAGCTTCCCGGTCAGGACGATCGTTTTCCCCGCAAAATACGAATCGCTCGCTTCAGCGGCCGCTTTTTTCGGGCCCTTATACTCGGTGTTCACCCCGAGTTCTTCAAGCTCGTCCAACAGCTTTAAAATCTCTTCTTTTTCAAAATAAGTGACGAGGGCGTCCGCCATCTTCTCGCCGATTTCATCGACTTCGACCAATTCTTCTTTTGTCGCTTTTTTGAGCCTGTCAATCGTTTCAAAATGCATCGCCAGTGTCTTGGCCGCTTTGGCGCCGATGAAGCGGATGCCGAGTCCGAAGAGAAGCCGTTCCAATGAATTCTCCTTCGATTTTTCAATCGACTTCAATAAGTTGTCGGTCGATTTTTCCCCCATCCGCTCGAGATTGATCAGCTGCTCGCGCGTCAGCTTATACAGATCGGCGACATTGTGGACGAGGTCTTCGCGGAACAGCTGGGTGATGACGCGCTCGCCAAGACCGTCTATATTCATCGCGTTCCGGGAAACGAAATGGATCAGGCCTTCCCTGATCTGAGCCGGGCACTCCGGATTGATGCAGCGAAGCGCGACTTCTCCTTCAATTCTGACAAGCTCGCTTCCGCATTCCGGGCATTCCTTCGGCATGTTGAATTCTTTCTCTTCTCCCGTCCTCTGTTCGACGAGCACGTTGACAACCTCGGGAATGATGTCTCCTGCTTTTTTAATGACGACTTTGTCCAGCAGTCTGATATCCTTCTCTTTAATCAAATCTTCGTTGTGGAGAGAAGCTCTTTGGACGGTCGTTCCCGCCACTTTTACAGGTTCGAGAATCGCAGTCGGGGTTACTGCACCCGTCCGGCCGACGCTTAATTCAATGTCCAAAAGCGTTGTGACAACCTCTTCGGCAGGAAACTTGTAGGCGATTGCCCAGCGCGGGCTTTTTGCCGTAAAGCCGAGTTCTTCCTGCTGATCAAGGGAGTTGACTTTAATGACAATCCCGTCGATTTCATACGGGAGGTCGGCGCGTTTTGTCTTGAGCTCTTCGACGATCTCAATGACTTCTTCGATCGTGCTGCATTTTTTTCTTTCATGATTGGTTTTAAAGCCGAGTTCGTCGAGGAAATCAAGTCCCTGGCTTTGCGTTTCAACGCCCATTTCGTCAAGCTCCGCTATACTGTAGACGAAGATGTCGAGATTTCGTTTCGCGGCGATTTTGGGATCGAGCTGCCTTAATGAGCCGGCAGCAGCGTTCCGCGGGTTGGCGAACGGCTCTTCATCCCGTTCGAGCCGCGCTTTGTTCAGCAATTCAAAGGAGCGCTTCGGCATAAAAGCCTCGCCGCGCACTTCAATTGAAAGATCGCGCTTCATTCGGAGGGGAATGTTTCTGATGGTCTTCAAATTTTCTGTAATATCCTCGCCCGTTGTTCCGTCGCCTCTTGTCGCACCTCTGACAAATACGCCGTTTTCATAGCGCAGTGAAACAGCAAGACCGTCTATTTTAAATTCGACGTTGTACTCAACATCTCCGACCGCCTGGCGGACGCGGCGGTCAAAGTCGCGCAGATCTTCTTCATTAAACGCGTTGCCGAGGCTCAGCATCGGCGTTTTATGCTGCACTTTTTGAAAGGCGTCCAAAACGGCTCCGCCGACGCGCTGAGAAGGAGAGTCCGGCGTTTTCAGGTCGGGGTGCTCTTCTTCAAGAGCAATAAGTTCCTTCATCAGCTTGTCATATTCGGAATCAGGCACGCTTGGGTCGTCAAGGGTGTGATATTCGTAGTTGTATTTGTTAATCAATGCATGCAGTTGTTCCACACGGCGTTTAGCTGCTTCTTTTTCCATTGGTTTCGTCCTTTCATTTCAGGTCTTTTGCCATTTATTGCTTTTCAATAGGCGCAAAGGCCGCGAGAAGACGCTTCACTCCGGTCGGGCTCGGGAAGGCGATGTCAAGCTCAGTCGATTCGCCGGATCCTTTGACGCTGACAACGGTTCCGACGCCCCACTTTTTATGGGAGGCTTTGTCGCCGACTGCCCAATTGACACCGTCGCCGCCGGTTTTGCTGTACGATGCAGCCGGCCGGGTAACCGGGCCTCTCCGCTCCGGCTTTCTTCCAAACGGCGTTTTCAGATCTTTTTTCTTCTCGTTTAGATTGTCCAATAATTCTTCCGGTATTTCCGCAATGAACCTTGATTCCGGGTTCATATTCGTTCTCCCGAACAATGTCCGCATCCGCGCGTTAGTTAAATAAAGCTCTTCCTCAGCCCTCGTGATGCCGACGTATGCGAGTCTCCGCTCCTCTTCCATCTCCGCTTCCTCCATTAGGGAGCGGCTGTGCGGGAATACCCCTTCTTCAAGCCCCATCAGGAACACGATCGGGAATTCCAGTCCTTTTGCGGCATGAAGCGTCATCAAGATGACCGCGTCTTGATTTCCGGTCTCTTCTTCCTTCTGATCAAGCTGATCGATATCGGCGATAAGGGCCAAATCCGTCAAAAAGGCGACGAGCGATTTATCTTCGCTTTGCTGTTCAAAGTTTTTCGTTACGGAGAGAAACTCGTCGATATTTTCAAGACGGCTCTGCGCTTCCAGGGATTTTTCCGCTTTTAGCATTTCGCGGTATTCGGTTTTTTCAAGAATTTCTTCCGTAAGCTCTGTGACAGATAAGTATTCCTGCATGTTCGTCAGGTTTTCGATCGTCTGTCTGAACTCGTCAAGCGCGTTCGCCGCTCTTGCGCTGAGGCCGATAAAGTCAACCTGTCCGAGCGCTTCAAATAAAGACATTCCGTTCATATCGGCATAAGCCGCAATTTTATCGACTGAAGTCGCACCGACGCCGCGCTTCGGCACGTTTACGATCCGCGCAAAGCTGATATCGTCGTCAGGATTTGCGACGAGGCGCAAATACGCAAGGATGTCTTTGATCTCTTTCCTGTCATAGAACTTCGTGCCGCCGACAATGTTGTAGTTGATGTTCGCTTTCATCAGCGTTTCCTCGATGACACGCGATTGAGCGTTCGTCCGGTACAAAATCGCGATATCAGAGAAAGATCGTTTTCCCGAGCCGACGAGCTCCCTGATTTTGCCCGCGACAAATTGGCCTTCGCCAAATTCGTTGTCGCCTCTGAAGTAGGAGATTTTCGCTCCTTCGTCATTTTCGGTCCAGAGGTTTTTCGGCTTTCTGTTGGAGTTGTTCTGAATCACTTCATTGGCCGCGTTCAATATCCGCTTTGTCGACCTGTAGTTTTGTTCGAGTAGAATGACGCTTGCATTCGGATAGTCTTTTTCAAACGACAGAATGTTGGCAATGTCCGCGCCGCGCCATCTGTAGATCGACTGGTCGGAGTCCCCGACGACGCAGATGTTTTCGAAGCGCTGCGCCATTTTTTTGACGAGCAAATACTGCGCCCTGTTCGTATCCTGATACTCATCGACATGAATGTATTGGAATTTCCGCTGGTAGTATTCGAGCACTTCCGGCACCCGGTCAAACAGGATGATCGTCGTCATGATCAGATCGTCAAAATCGAGCGACTGGTTTTTCCGCAGTTTTTTCTGATAATCTTTGTAGACATCGCTGACGACTTGTTCAAAAAAACCGCCGGCTGTTTTCTCGTACTCTTCCGGGTCGATCAATTCGTTTTTCGCACTGCTGATCGATCCGAGTATGCTTCTGGGATCGAATTTTTTCGGATCGATGTTTCTTTCCTTTAAGATTCCTTTAATGACGGAAAGCTGATCTGACGTATCAAGAATCGAGAAATTCCGGTTGATGCCGATTCTGTCGATGTCTCTCCGCAAAATTCTCACACACATGCTGTGGAACGTCGAAATCCAGATGTCGTCCGCTCCCGGTCCGAGAATGCGTTCCACACGTTCTTTCATTTCTCTGGCCGCTTTGTTCGTAAATGTAATCGCCAAAATGTTCCACGGGGCAACGCGCTTCTCCGCCATTAAATACGCAATGCGGTGCGTCAATACCCGCGTCTTTCCGCTTCCTGCTCCGGCCATGATCAAAAGCGGACCGTCCGTCGTTTTGACCGCTTCCTGCTGCATCTTGTTTAATCCGCTTAATAATTGGTCGCTAATGTAATTCAATTCCGTTCACCGCCTATTCAAACATATGTTCTATTATAAACCAATCCGGTTCGTTGTGCTCATCCTTTTACGGCCTTTACCGTTTGCAGCGCATCTTCGAAATTCTCATAAATCGCGTTTCCGACGACGATCACATCGGCGTGCTCAGCCATTTTTACCGCCGTCTCCGCATCTTTGATGCCGCCGCCGTAAAACAGCGTCGTTTCCTGAAGCACCGCTTTTGTTTCCTTAACGGTCTCCGAATCCCCCAGCATGCCGCTGTATTCAAGATAAAAGACCGGGAGGCGGAAAAGATGTTCTGCCACGCGGGCGTATGCTTTAATATCCTCAATGTCAAGCTCGGTATCTGCGTTTGTCAAAGCGGCAGCCTTGCAGTCCTGATTCAAAATACAGTACCCTTCAACAACAATCTCATCAGGTGACATCAGCTCGCCGTATTCTTTCATCGCCTTTTTATGTAAGCCGGCAATCCAGTCGGTATCTCTGCTGTTGAGCACAGTCGGAATAAAATAGAGATCAAATCCCGGGACGATCGCGTCAATCGTCGACACTTCCAGGACGCACGGCACTAAAAAGCGGCGCACTTTTGACATCAGCCGAAGGACATCATCTTCTGTGACATGATCGCTTCCGCCGATCAAAACCGCGTCTGTTCCAGATTCGCACAGCTGTTCAAGCTGATCATCCGTAATATCTTTATTCGGATCGAGTTTAAAGACATGCTTCCACTCGGTAATATCGTACATGAAAAAAGCTCCTCCATTCGTTCTTACCATTTAAATATTATAACAAATTCAGCCCCTTTCGAAAAACGGATAACGAATAAACGATAAACGTGCAGAAAGCACAAAAAAACCGCCGGTGCTCAGTGCCCTGAGCCAGGCGGTTTCATGACATCATGAAGATGATTCAGATTGATTTGCTTTGACGCGGTCCAGCGCCATGATATAAGCGTCATTTCCGTAGTTCAGGCAGCGTTTCACCCTGGAAATGGTCGCGGTGCTCGCTCCGGTTTCCGTCTCAATTTTGTGATACGTGTTACCGTCGCGCAGCATTCTGGCTACTTCGAGCCGCTGAGCCAATGACTGAATTTCATTTATTGTGCATAAATCATCGAAAAAACGATAGCATTCTTCGAGATCTTTTAGTGATAGTATGGATTGAAAAAGCTGGTCCAGCTCTCTCCCGCGCAATTTATCGATCTGCATCTTTACACACCTTCTCCTTTGCTAATAGAAACCTTGCTGAGATCGGGAACGACATTGATCCACGTTTTTCCCGGCACAAACGGAACGGTCTTGCCGTCCGTCTTCGGTATGATCCGGCCGTTTTCGTTCTTCCAGCTGATCCGATGGACTTCCCCGTTTTGCAAAAGGAGTCCTTTTCCGCCTGAACGAAGGTCAATATCCCTTCTCCCGTACGCATCTTTCATATGATGTTCGGCTTCCGCTATTAGAATGTTTTGAAGAACAACCGGTTCTTCTGTTTCAAGGTCTGTTGTCAAAATACCGTCTGACTTTCTCACATAGCCTTCAACCTTTTTATCATAACCATATTCGACACGGTTTGTAACGGATTTTGTTCCGTAATCTAACCGTATAGAATAAAGCGCATCCGAAGGTTTGTCAGGGCTTGCTTTAAAAGTGAGCGGTTCTGTGCGGGTTTCGATGGCATATCCTTTGTCATCTGCTGCTTGCTTTACATTTTTATATGACGTGTACGAATTATGCGGCGCTTCCCGAAAATCGGCCCTCCAAAACAGGCTGCCGTCGTAATCCATCCCATTGATATGATCGGCGTCGCCGTTCAACAGGCGGCTTTTTGCACCCGGACTCCAGCCGTGATGCACCAAGAGGCTGTCAAAACCGAGAGCCAAATCAATGAAATACTCCCGGGCGCTGCGGACTGGGCCAACCGCTTCAGGCATGTCGCTTTGATAGATCGCCAACAATCGTGTGATCGGTCCTTCACTGAGAGCTTCAATGACAATGTCAGCCTTGCTTAATCCCGACTGCGGCCGTGCTTTTGAATGATTGTTCACCACAACGGCAATGGGCCGCTGCCGAATATCTCCGTCCGCCTTCAATCCTGTCAGCGGATGAATGTTCTTTTCCTTTTCCTGCTGTTCCTGCGACTGGCACGATGCAAGCAGTAAAAGAGAAGCAAAACAAAGCAGTACTCTTACATATCGATTCACCATAGATTAGCTCCCGCTCTTTTATATTTTAACGCATTATCGATGGAAAGAGTACAGTTTTTTTCATCACATCAAAGATCCCTTTCGGCGTCACCCTGATATAAGGCAGATGAGTGCTTTGCAAAAAGAGCAGGGTGTAGATCGGGTCGTCAAACGTATAGCCTCTTTCAAACAAAAGCTCTTTTAACGTCTTTTCCCTTTCAAGCACCTTTTCATACATCTCATTTGATGCGCCGCCGCTTAAATGAAGAGGAATTTCGTGCAGGATTTTTCCGTTTTCCGCTAATACGATACCTCCCCCGATTTCTTTCATCCGCTTGAAGGCCAAAAGCATGTCTTCCTTGTTTTTGCCGACCGCGATAATATCTCCCGTTGTCGAATAGGAGCTGACGAACCCTTGGACGCGGGTTGCAAAGCCCTTCAGCATCGTATTGACACGCCATTTTCCGTATTTGTCGAACAGCGAGAGATAGCTTTCATCATGGTCAAAAGAAAGCTGGTTGACAGAGTTGTCAATCTCAATCGTATAAGGCTCCATAATCACGGAATTCCTCATTTTTAAGCCGAGCGGCATGGAAAACTGCAAGTCATCCATCGTTAGATCATATGAAAGGTTCAGAGGGAC
This sequence comes from Bacillus paralicheniformis, assembly GCF_001042485.2. Taxonomy (GTDB): domain Bacteria; phylum Bacillota; class Bacilli; order Bacillales; family Bacillaceae; genus Bacillus; species Bacillus paralicheniformis. The sequence goes on along the minus strand of NZ_LBMN02000023.1, from coordinate 85,660 downwards.
AAGACCCCCTTTTTGCCAATCCGGAACTGAAAACGCATTCATATTTACGCCGCCTGATTTGATCAGCCGCCCTTTTGCCAAAACTGTCTCCGGATTCGGTTCATCAGGGCTATTCAAAATGTTGAGCGTTGCGTATCTGCCCGGTGCCACCACACCGAGGATATCCTCCATATGATAATACTTAGCGATATTAAACGAAGCCATATTATAGGCATCGATCAGCGGCACGCCCTCTTCGATGGCAATTTCAATCAGCTTGTTTGTCATGCCTTCTTTATAAAAGTTCGGCGTTGCACCGTCCGTTGTATAAAACATATGGTCATAATGGTGAAAGCCGTCTTCGTGCAGCTCGCGCAAAATCTTTCGCAAATCAGGACGGATGGAAGACTGCCTCAAGCCGACGTGGTATCCAAGTTCAAGCCGCTTCAGCACTTCCTTTCCAGTCATGGCTTCATGATCTGCATCAGCGCCGAAAAGCTTCATCTTCGTGAGCGTTTTTTCCGATGCCCCCGGAAAATGGCCCTCGATCCGCTTTCTCCTTCTTTTCGTGCACTGCATGCAATGAAGGAGCAGATCATCGCCGTCCAAGAGGCGCGGCCAGCCTGTCATTTCTCCTCCCTGGATGACGTCCGGGTGTTCTCCCCAACGTTTTCGGTAATCGATCGATAAAATTTGATCTTCATTCAACACTTCAGTCTGCAAGTCATACCTTGACCACCAATAGTAGTGGACAGGCTGTTTTTTCAGTTCTTCCAATATAGAAAACGCTTTCTTTTTTCCGCAATGCAAAAGCAGAAACAAGTTGTCATTTACGAATGTCGTCGTTCCAAACTGTGACACATATTCAGCCAAAGTTTGGGGATTATAAATTTGAAAAGGATGGACATGCGGCTCAATATACCCGGGTACAATGTATTTTCCTTCACAATCTATTGTAGTTTTAACAGCCGTCTTCGGCAAGTCACGGCCGACGTAAACGATTCTGTCATGATGAATCCATACGTTTGCCAGAATCCATTGCTTTACATACGGGTTCAGTACAGAGGCATTTCGTAAAAGGAGCGTTGGCTGCAGCCTTGAACTTACAACATCAACTTGCGATCTGATGTGTTTGTTTTTCCAAATTAAGGTGCGTTCGGACATTCACATACTCTCCTTTACATGTAATGATCCTATGTTAACACATTTACTATCGTCACGCATTACCAATCCGTTACAATTTTTCGAAAAAACACTTTATTTAATTATTTAAATAGGAGGAATGAAGCATGAAGCAAAACATCGGACTGTTTGACGCCGTTTTTCGCATTGCCTGCGGACTGACGATCCTGTCGGCGGCAGCGGCAAAGTTTACGAGAAAACCGTGGTGCAGAATGACGCTTTTCTGCATGTTTATGGGGGCGATGAAGGCCGCTTCCGGCATCTTGCGATTTTGTCCCATGACATATGTCTGCCAAACTTATATGAAGCAGCAGGGAGAAGCTGGCGAACAATCGTAAAAAGCACCTTTTATAGGTGATTTCAGACCGTTGACAAAATAGGTCGGATTTCTAAGGTCCTACCTATTTTTTGTCCAGTTTATTTTGTTTTTTCGATGAAAAGGACGGCGGTTAGGGCCTTTCCATGTCCATTCATGTCAGCGAAAACAAGCATCGCCTGCATGGACAATTTTTTCTTTCCCCACAGGGTTGTCCAGCGCAGGCCATGCCGCAAAAAACCCGTTCGATGGTTTCGCGCATGGAGCGATGCCCAAACACGTATTGAATCAGAACCATTTTGATCAATACAACGGGATCAATGCTTGGACGTCCTTTTGAAGAATAAAGAGGGGCAACTTTTTCATAAATAAATGAAAAATCCATGGCTTCTTCCATCTTCCTGACCAGATCATCTTCAAGGACAAGTTCACTTAAGGCAACGACTTCAAGCTGTTCACGCTGATCTTTTGAGTGCTTGGACAACATAGTAAAACCTCCAAAATCTAGATTCCACTCACATTTTTTTAAAAAAAGCTTGTCGATGAAGCCACTTTTTATGACTTTGTCGACAAGCTGAAACATCCTAAACCGGGATGCTTTTTTCTATTCGGTCAATTTTTCAATCTGGCCCATCACATCGCTGATCTGCTGAGCGCTTTGCACCAATTCTGACTGCTCCAGCTTCTCGACTGTTAATTTTCCTTCCTCAACACTTTTCAAAACATCCTCAGCGCTTTTTTGCAGTGTTTCATTATGCTTCTCGATGGTGTTATGAATCTCGGCTGCGGCATGGGGAGGGGTTAATTCATTAAAATCGGCTGCAGCCTGCTGGATAGACTCAAGCTGAGTTTCCAGCTTTTCTTTTGCACCCGTGTCGTTTACAGCCTGTTCAGCCAAGGAAGGCGCCTCCTCCGCAAATGTCTTCACTTCTTGGATATATCCGGCCGCTTCATTTGTATAGTTCAATCCGTCATTCACCTGATCAAGCATTCCGCATCCGCCTGCACCTAAAAGGCCCATTCCGGCAAGAACTATAAGAATTCTTTTCATTGTTTGCCTCCTTATCGTTTCTTTTTCATTTTTTCTTTCAAAATCGGAATTAATTTTTCTTTCGCCAAAGGCAGACCTTTCTTCACCAATTCACGCTTCAGCCATTTCCCGAGCTTAGACACGGTCAGTCTCCTTTCCCTTTTGATAAAAATGAAAAAACTCCACCGATTTGGTGAAGTGGATAAACAAAAAGACCTTCACCAAATCAGATTTGGCAAAGGTCTCGCTAACAATTAGATTGCCAGCAAAGCCGAGGATCTAGGACATCCCGTAATGACGACTTTACTGTGACAGCTACTCCCCTTTGGAGTATTCATTTTTATTACTTTCATTTTAAGGCACAAGGCTTATCCAGTCAAATTCCTGCTGGCCGGCTTATGAAAGAAATGCCCTGTCCGTAAAAAAACACCTTCTTGGGAATGAAAGTGGCAGATTGTTGACGAAATCCTAAAACGGTTTAAAGTTTTAGGATTTCGTCATCTTTTATAGGGGCTTTTTTGATATTGAATGAGGTCATTTTTGCAAATGCTCTCTTATACAATCTTCACATAAAATCAAGCCGTTGCTCTCCAGAAACCTTTTGACATGGGTGATTCCTGATAATCCGACGGGCTTGTCTATGTAATAAAATGTCTCGTCTTTTGATATTTGTTTTTTACACCTTTTGCAGGTTACATGACTCATATGCTTTCTCCTTCCCTATCACTGTCTTAATAAAATGGTACTAAAGGTTAGGCGATTTTTCCACCAACAACAAAAAAGCACCACTTCAGGCGCTTTTAAAATTAGTATGGCGCCGTTTTCCCCGCTGACTTCACCCGCAGACGGAATTGTTTCAAGCCGTACATGCTGCTGTCCGCCATCGGCGCGATCGCAAGCTTTTCCATCGAGGAATACTGCTTCAGAAGCCCCTCAAGGGCAATCGTTGCTTCCAGCCTCGCGAGCGGAGCGCCTAAGCAGAAATGGATGCCGTGGCCAAATCCGATATGCGGGTTCGGATGACGGTGAATATCAAATTCGTGCGCCCTTTCAAATTTCGCTTCATCACGGTTGGCAGAAGCAAGAAAAGCGACGACGCCTTCTCCTTTTTTCAAACTTACTCCTCTGATCTCGGTATCCTGTTTAACGAAGCGCACGATCATCGGCGCAGGCGCCCGGAAACGGACGGCTTCCTCGACGGCCTGCGGAATCAGTTCAGGATGCCTGGCGAGCTCGTCATACGCACCCGGTGTTTCGAGAATGCTGTAGACCGCATTTGAAATCAAATTGGTCGTCGTTTCATTCCCCGCCATCAAGAGCAGGTTGCAAAACGGAACCAATTCATCAGGAGAAAGCTTGTCCCCTTCTTGTTCGGCTTTGATCAAGAGCGAAATCAAGTCATTGCCGAGGTTTTGTCTTTTCTCTTCGATCATCTTTTCAAAAAACGCGGTCAGCTCTTCTTCGCCTTGATCCCTGATATTTTTCCACTCGTTCACATCTTCTTGCCGGTCGCTCTTCGGCAGGCTGACCAACACGTCGGACCATTCTTTGAAATGGTGCTTATACATTGAAGGAACGCCGAGCAATTCCGAAATAACGATGACGGGCAACGGATATGAAAAATCCTGTACAAGGTCGATCTCTTCCCTGCCGCGGATTTGAACGAGCAGTTCATTCGTCAGTTCGCGAATGCGCGGCTCCCACTCTTTCATGACACGCGGAGTAAAAGCCTTGTTGACGATCGATCTGATTCTCGTGTGTTTCGGCGGATCCATGCTGATCAACGTTTTCGCAAACGTATTGCCGGTTCCAAGCTGATGGAACTGATTTGAAAAAAAGTCTTTGTCGCTGATCACTCTTTTGACATCGTCATAACGGAACACACTCCACACCTTGCTGTCTTCATCATAGTGAATCGGTGATTCGGTGCGCATTTTTTCATACCATGGAAACGGATCATACGGGTCTTGTCTGTTCTTTCCGTTAAGCAGCGCTTTCTGAATAGGGTTCTGCTGTTTTGTTTGACTCATTCGCTTTCACTCCTTCGGTTCTTGTCAGCTGATTCATGAAGTTCAATATGTTAGTTTAAAATTAAAAGAATCCACCGGATCATTCAACCAACAAATGGAAAAGAAGTGTCGAAAAAGTTTGAGGAGGCGGCTGAAGTGGCTGACAGCTACCGCGGGGACAAGCGGATTACAAAATCGAAAACAAGTTTAAAAAAAGCCTTGTTTGAACTGCTGGCTGAAAAAGAATGGGGAAAAATCTCTGTACAGGATATTACGCAACGGGCAAACTTGAATCGAACGACATTTTATCAGCATTATCAAGATAAATACGATTTGCTTCATCAAAATATGAGAGACATGTTTGAAGCGATGAAAGAGGATATTTTTTCGCCGCTTGATATAGATTGCAGCGGGGAAAAGCCTGAAGCGTACTGGTATGTGCTGCGCTTTTATCAGCATTTACAACAGAACTGCGATGATTTTGCGATTATCATCAACAGAAGATATGAGCTGAACATTAAGGAGCTGCTTAATGATTTTTGGAATGACAGCTTTTTGACGGGGATCAAAAAAACGGCAGCTGCCGATACTAACCGCTCAGTGCCTCTTGATATCCAGCGGCGATTTGTGATTTCCGCCTTTGCGGGCACAGCCGCATGGTGGCTTGAAAATGGCATGCCTTATCCGCCCGAATTGATGGCTGAATCGTTGATCAAAATGATCCAAAAAAATTGACGAAAAAAAGAGACAAAACGGGTGCTCCCGCTCTGTCTCTTCACCGGTTATTTCTGCGCTGCCTTGAGCGCACGCGCGCCGATATCCGTCCGGTAAAACAGCCCCGGTTTTCTTACTCGTTCCACCGCTTGATAGGCTGCTTCCCTGGCCGCTTCAAACGTCTCGGCAAACGCCGTGACATTGGCGACGCGGCCGCCGTTTGTCACAAACTGACCGCCGCTTTTTTTCGTGCCTGCGTGAAAGACGACGGTCTGTTCCATATCAGGCTCAAGCGTGCTGATCGGCGTGCCTTTTTCATAGCTTTCCGGATAGCCGTCAGATGCTAGAACAACGGTGACTGCCGCCGTATCCTTCCACTTCAGCTCCACTTCTTTGTCGGCGAGGAGGTCAAGCAAGACTTGTACAAGGTCTGATTCAAGACGCGGCAGTACGACCTGGGTTTCCGGATCTCCGAATCTCGCGTTGAATTCGATCACTTTTGTTCCTTTTTCGGTTAGCATTAAGCCAGCATACAAGACTCCCGTAAACGAACGGCCTTCTTCAACCATCGCTTCGGCCGCCGGCTCCAAAATCGTTTTAACGGCGTCTTCAACGACCGCATCCGAAATCTGCGGCACCGGGGAATATGCGCCCATTCCCCCTGTATTCGGGCCTTTGTCTCCGTCAAATGCCCGCTTGTGATCTTGCGCGATCACCATCGGATACACTTTTTCACCTTTGACAAAAGCCATCAGCGAAAATTCTTCACCGCTCAAAAATTCCTCGATAACGACAGAGGCGCTTGCATCGCCGAACTTTTCATCTTCTAAAAAGTCATGCAGACACTGAACCGCATCTTCGGCTGTCATCGCGACTGTGACGCCTTTTCCAGCGGCAAGCCCGTCAGCTTTGATGACGATCGGCGCGCCTTTTTCCTCAACATACGCCTTTGCTTTTTCAAAAGATGTAAACGTTTCGTATTCTGCTGTCGGTATTTGATATTTTTTCATCAGATCTTTGGCAAACTGCTTGCTTCCTTCAATCACCGCTGCTTTTTTCGACGGACCGAACACCGGAAGACCCGCTTCTTCAAATGCATCAACAAGCCCTTCGATTAAAGGGACCTCGGGACCGACAATCGTCAGTCCGATATTGTTTTCCTTTGCGAAAGCGAGAAGCCCTTCGTGATTGCCTTCATCTAGATCAACGAGTACGGCGGTTCCGGCCATTCCGTCATTGCCGGGCGCCGCATATACAGTGCCGACAAGGGGGCTTTGCGCCGCTTTCCAGGCGAGCGTGTGCTCCCTGCCGCCTCTGCCGATAATCAATACGTTCACGCTGGTCACTCCCTTAATGTTTGAAATGGCGGATTCCGGTGAACACCATCGCGATCCCGTATTCATCCGCTTTTTGAATCGAATCTTCATCACGAACCGATCCGCCCGGCTGAATGATCGCCGTCACACCGGCTTTAGCCGCTTCTTCGACCGTATCAGGCATCGGGAAGAACGCATCCGACCCGAGCGCGCTTCCTTTCGCTTTCCCGCCCGCTTGCTCAATTGCGATTTTCGCGGAGCCGACGCGGTTCATTTGCCCGGCGCCGACGCCGATCGTCATATCGTCTTTTGCCAGAACAATCGCATTCGATTTGACATGCTTCACAACTTTCCAAGCGAGCTTCAAGTCAGCCCATTCTTGTTCGGTCGGCTCCCTTTTCGTCGGAATTGTGATGTCGGCGTCGTCAAAGCCGTGCATATCCAGATCCTGAATCAATAGCCCGCCTTGAACAGATGTCAGCTGCTTTTCGTTTTTCACAGGCTGATTAACATCGAGGGTCAAGAGACGAAGGTTTTTCTTGGATGTTAAAATATCAAGCGCTTCTTGGCTGAATGCCGGCGCGATAATGATTTCCAAAAAGATGTTGTGAAGCATTTCAGCCGTCGCTTTATCCACTTCGCGGTTCAAGGCGATGATGCCGCCGAAAATCGACGTTTCGTCAGCGGCGTATGCTTTGTTAAACGCCTCTTCGATCGTGTTGCCCGTCCCGACGCCGCAAGGGTTCATATGCTTGACAGCAACCGCAGCCGGCTCGGTGAACTCGCGGACGATTTGTAGTGCTGCATCCGCGTCTTTGATGTTGTTGTAGGAGAGCTCTTTTCCATGCAGCTGTTCAGCAGAAGCGATTGACCCTTTGACAGGGAGCGCACTTTGATAAAAGACTGCTTCCTGATGCGGATTTTCGCCGTAGCGGAGCGATTGCTTTTTCTCAAAAGTGACGGTGAACTGTTCAGGCTCTTTTTCGCCGGTTACGTTTGTTAAATAGTCAGCGATCAACGCGTCATATGCTGCCGTGTGGCGGAACACCTTCGCTGCCAGCTCGCGTTTTTTCTCAAGAGAGACGCTGCCGTTTTCTTTCAAGTCGTTCAATACAGGGCTGTAGTCGCGGGGATCGACGATGACCGCCACGTCCTGGTGGTTTTTCGCTGCTGCGCGAAGCATGCCTGGACCGCCGATGTCGATATTCTCAATCGCTTCTTCGAATGTGACGTCTTCTTTAGAAACCGTTTCTTTAAACGGATATAAATTAACAACGACAAGGTCGATCGGCTGGATTCCCTGTTCATTGAGCTGCGCCATGTGTTTTTCGTTGCCGCGGACGGCAAGAAGCCCGCCGTGAATATTCGGATGAAGGGTTTTCAGACGGCCGTCCATGATTTCGGGAAAGCCTGTCACTTCAGAAATGCCGATAACGTCAACGCCGTTTTCCTGAAGAAGTTTGCTTGTGCCGCCCGTTGAAATCACTTCAACACCAAGTTCTGTTAATTCTTTTACAAAAGGGACAATGTTCGTTTTATCAGATACGCTGATTAATGCGCGTTTGATCGTCATTCCTTTTCACCTCTGCCATTTAGTTCAAGAAGATCTTTGATTACTTCGGGATAAAGCTCATGCTCCAATTTGTGGATCTTTTCTTCAAGAGACGCGAGTGTTTCGCTTTTTTCAAGCTCAACGGCGCGCTGGGCGATAATCGGACCGGTGTCCATGCCTTCGTCTACATAGTGAACTGTGATGCCCGCGACTTTCACGCCTGCTCTGTACGCTTGTCCGATCGCGTCGATGCCGGGGAACGCCGGCAGGAGCGACGGATGGATGTTGATGATTTTATTTCGGTAAGCCGAAAGAAGCGTATCGCCGATCAGTCTCATATACCCCGCCAGGACAATCCATTCCGCTCCGTGGAGGCGGAGCTGTTCAACGATCACCTGTTCAAAAGCCGCTTTATTTTCGAACGATTTCGGCTGGAATGCGAACGACGGGATTCCGGCTTTTTCCGCTCTTTCAAGCACTTTCGCATCGGGCTTGTCACAGACGACAAGGACGATTTCGGCATCCCAGTTCTCTTCTCTCATTCTTCTTGCGATCGCTTCAAAATTCGTTCCGCTTCCTGATGCAAATACCGCGAGTTTTCTCATGAAAGACCGGCACCGCCAAACTCAACGCCGCTTCCGGCTTTCACTCTGCCGATGAGATAAGCTTTTTCACCGTTGTTTTCGAGCGTTTGAATCACGTCTGTCATATCCTCTTCTTTCACCGTAAGGACAAACCCGATTCCCATATTGAAAACATTGAACATTTCCTCGGACTTCAGGCCGCCTTTCTCCTGAATGAACGAAAAGACAGGAGGGACGGGCCAGGAGCCGATGTCGATTTCAACACCGAGGCCATCAGGCATCATGCGCGGCAGGTTTTCGATAAAGCCGCCGCCGGTCACGTGCGCCATGCCGGCAATTTTGCCTGATTTCACTGCTTCAAGGACAGGCTTGACATAAATTTTCGTCGGCTCTAAAAGCTCTTCGCCAAGAGGCCGTTCAAAAGGTGTATACGTCTCATCAAGGTTCAGACCGGCATCTTCAAGAAGAACTTTCCGAACGAGAGAGAAGCCGTTGCTGTGAAGTCCGCTTGAAGAAAGTCCGATTAAAAGGTGCCCTTCGCTGATGTTTTCGCCCGTGACGATGCCATCTTTTTCAGCAGCTCCGACTGAAAACCCGGCAATATCGTATTCATCCTCTGTATAAAGACCCGGCATTTCCGCCGTTTCTCCGCCGACAAGCGCTGATCCTGACTGTACACAGCCTTCTGCGACGCCTTTTACAATCTCTTCAATTTTGACGGGATCGGCTTTTCCGACCGCAAGGTAATCGAGAAAGAACAGCGGCTCTGCTCCTTGAGCGAGCACATCGTTGACACACATAGCGACGGCATCGATGCCGATCGTGTCATGCTTGTCCATCGCAAAAGCGAGCTTCAGCTTTGTGCCGACACCGTCCGTTCCCGAAATCAGAACCGGCTGTTTGTACGGCAGTTCTGACAGGTCAAACATGCCGCCAAATCCGCCAAGACCGCCCATTGCGCCGATTCGCTTCGTTCTTTCCACATGTTTTTTCATTCGTTTTACGGCTTCATATCCGGCTTCAATATCAACCCCGGCGTTTTTATAGCTTTCAGACAACACAATCCACTCCTTATTCCGCGCTTGTCCATTCGTAATATTCAAAATCAAAAGAGCAGCCGCATCGCTTCTGCTGCCCTTTATTCATTTCAGGAGGCGCGGCGCTTCAAGAGCGCCGGCCGGTTTATTTTGTCAAAACGGCTTCTTTCACGTGAGGAAGAACCGTATCCTGATAAATCTCGGTCGGGTATTTTCCTGTAAAGCAGGCCATGCACTGCCCGCAGTTTTCGTCTTCATACTGTCTTCCGATCCCGGAAAGGAGTCCTTCAATGCTCAAGAATGACAATGTATCGGCGCCGATTTCCTGACGGATTTCTTCCACTGAATGGGAGGACGCGATCAGTTCTTCATGCGTTGATGTGTCAATTCCGTAAAAGCACGGATGGGCAATGGGCGGGGAACTGATTCTGACGTGCACTTCCGTCGCTCCGGCTTCGCGCAGCATCGTCACAATCCTGCGGCTCGTCGTCCCTCTCACGATAGAATCGTCTACCATGACGACGCGCTTGCCTTCAACGACCCCGCGGACGGCTGACAGCTTCATTCTCACGCCCTGCTCTCTGAGCGACTGTGACGGCTGAATGAACGTTCTGCCGACATAGCGGTTTTTGATCAGTCCGAGTTCGTAAGGAATTCCCGTCGCTTCGGCATAGCCGATCGCCGCTGAAATGCTTGAATCCGGAACCCCTGTCACCACATCTGCTTCAATGCCTGATTCTTCAGCAAGCTTTTTGCCGAGATTCTTTCTCGCGCTGTGAACGTTAATGCCGTTAATATTGCTGTCAGGTCTTGAGAAATAAATGTACTCCATGCTGCAGATCGAGCGGTTGATGTTGATGGAGAACCGCTCTGACTTCATGCCTTCATCATTGATGATCAGCATCTCGCCCGGTTCTACATCTCGCAAATATGTCGCGCCGACCACATCAAACGCACACGTTTCAGAAGCGACGACATACGCGTCCCCGAGCATTGCGATAGACAGCGGTCTGAGTCCGTTCGGATCAAGCGCTACGATCATTTCCTTTTCCGTCATGATCAGGAAAGCATAAGCGCCTTTCAGCATGGAAAGAGCATTTTTAATCTGATCTTTCAACTCGAAGTGGCCGCTTCTTTTAATTAAGTGGGCGAGCACTTCCGTATCAGAAGACGTTTGAAAAATGCTGCCCTGGTTTTCAAGCTGCTGTTTCAGCTGACTGGCGTTTACTAAGTTTCCGTTGTGCGCAAGCGCAAGGCTGCCGTTGTTTTGCGAATGGAAAAGGAACGGCTGGACGTTTTCGAAGCCGCCGCCGCCCGCCGTTGCATAGCGGACATGGCCGATCGCTCCCTTTCCTTTCACCATTTTGAGCTCGCCGTTTTGAAAAACTTCGGTAATCAGCCCCTGGCCTTTGTGGGCGGACATTTTTTCGCCGTCTGTCGCGACGATGCCGGCGCCCTCCTGCCCTCTGTGCTGAAGGCTGTGAAGGCCGTAGTACGTAATTTGCGGTGCTTCTTCATGCCCCCAAATCCCAAATACGCCGCATTCTTCATTTAAGCCTTTGATTTCAGCAAGCATGGGATAGCTCCTTTCCATGCGCTTTCGAGCTCTTCTATCTGCGCATGAATCCATTGTTGTCCTTCCTGGCTTTGAACAGACAGCGCGCTGTCTGACGTTACTTCGCCGATGAGCTCGGCGTCTTTGACAAGCTTTTCGAACGCTTCTTGATGCTCTTTTTTCACAGAGACGATAAACCGTGATTGTGTTTCGCTGAATAACAATGCAGATTCGCCTGCAAGCGTTACATTGGCGCCGAGTCCTTGAGAAGATATGACGCTTTCCGCCAGCGCCACGCCGATGCCGCCTTCTGAGACGTCATGCGCGGACTGCACGAGCCCTGTGCGGATCGCTTTCAGAAGCGCTTTTTGACGCGCTTGTTCGACTTCCAAGTCGATGGCAGGCGCTTTGCCGTAAATCTTTCCTTCGGACAGTTTTTGCAGCTCGCTTCCGGCGAACTCAGGGAATGTTTCGCCGATGACATAAATCAAATCGCCCGCTGCTTTAAAGTGCTGGGTCGTAATATGGTCTGTATCTTCGATCAGTCCGACCATTCCGATGACAGGCGTCGGGTAGATCGCGCTTCCGTTTGATTCGTTGTAAAGAGAGACGTTTCCACCGATGACCGGTGTGCTGAGCACGTTGCACGCCTCGCTGATCCCGTCTGCCGCTTTTTCGATCTGCCAGAAAATCTCCGGCTTTTCCGGATTCCCAAAGTTGAGGTTATCCGTAACGGCAAGCGGTTCTGCTCCGGAGCAGACGATATTGCGGGCCGCTTCAGCGACAGCGATTTTCCCGCCTTTTTCCGGATCGAGGTACAAGTAGCGGGCATTGCAGTCCGTTGTCATGGCAAGCGCCTTTTTCGTGCCGCGAATCCGCAGGACGGCTGCATCAGAGCCCGGTGCGACAACTGTGTTCGTCCTGACCATGTAGTCATATTGGTCATAAACCCATTCTTTGCTCGCAATAGTCGGCTGCTTTAACAGCTCGAGAAGCGTTTCTTTCGCATCTTCGACTTTTGGTGCAGGAACGTCTGTTTCAAGGAACTCTTTATAATAAGCCGGAACTTTTGACGGCTTATGGTAAACCGGCGCTTCCTCTGCAAGCGCATCAACCGGAAGATCGGCAACCATTTCCCCGTTGTGGAAAAGGCGCAGCATCTTGTCGTCTGTCACGTGACCGACAGCCACAGCTTCAAGATCATACTTGTCAAAAATATCGATGATCTCTTGTTCGCGGCCGCGTTCGATGACTAAAAGCATGCGCTCCTGAGATTCGGAAAGCATCATTTCGTACGGCGTCATCCCTGTTTCGCGCTGCGGGATCAAGTCAAGGTTCATCTCGATGCCCGATCCGGCTTTGGATGCCATTTCCGCGCTTGAACTTGTCAGTCCTGCCGCACCCATGTCCTGAATACCGACCAAGGCGTCTGATTTGATGACTTCCAGACACGCTTCAAGAAGCAGCTTTTCCATGAATGGATCGCCGACTTGCACAGCCGAGCGTTTTTCTTCTGATTGGTCAGACATTTCCTCTGAGGCGAACGTGGCGCCGTGGATGCCGTCGCGCCCCGTTTTCGCACCGACGTACATGACGGTATTGCCGACGCCTTTCGCCTGCCCTTTTTTAATATCTTCATGGTTGATCAAACCGACACACATCGCGTTGACAAGCGGATTGCCTTCATAGCAGCTGTCAAACTGAACTTCACCGCCTACGGTCGGAATGCCGATGCAGTTTCCGTATCCGGCAATGCCCGCGACTACTTCTTCAAACAAGTACTTCACACGCGGTGAAGTGAGTTCACCAAACCGGAGAGAGTTCAAAACAGCGATCGGACGCGCGCCCATTGAAAAGACGTCGCGGATGATGCCGCCCACACCCGTTGCAGCTCCCTGATAAGGCTCAATCGCTGACGGATGGTTATGCGATTCGATTTTAAAGACAACCGCCTGATTGTCGCCGATATCGACGATTCCTGCGCCTTCCCCCGGCCCTTGCAGGACGCGTTCGCCTTTTGTCGGGAACTTTTTCAGGATCGGCTTGGAATTTTTGTAGCTGCAGTGCTCTGACCACATGACCGAAAAAATCCCGATTTCCGTATAGTTTGGAAGCCTTCCGAGAATCGATTCAATCATGGCAAACTCGTCATCGCTGACACCCATTTGCTGATAGAGCTTCTCTTCCTTAATTTGTTCTTGACTTGGTTCAAGCAGTAGCGACATGAGTTTCCCTCCAATTTTTCACGATAGATTGAAACAGTTTAAGACCGTCGGCGCTTCCGAGCAGAGAATCGACTGCGCGTTCAGGGTGAGGCATCATGCCTAATACATTGCCTTTTTCATTGACGACGCCTGCAATGCCGGCGACGCTTCCGTTGATATCCGTTCCGTATGTGAAAGCGATTTGGTTGTTTTCTTGTAATCCGGCAAGCGTTTCTTCATCACAGTAGAAGTTTCCTTCGCCGTGCGCGACCGGAATCGTGATGGATTCGCCTTTGCCGTAGGAAGATGTAAAAAGCGTTTCATTGTTTTGGACAACCAGTTCAACCGGACGGCAAATAAATTTCAAATCTTTGTTGCGTCTCATCGCGCCCGGCAAAAGACCGAGCTCCTGCAAAATTTGAAAGCCGTTGCAGACGCCGAGCACCGGCTTCCCTTCTTCAGCCGCTTTTTTGACGGCCGGCATAATGTTTGCGAAGCGGGCGATCGCGCCGCATCTTAAATAATCCCCGTATGAGAATCCCCCCGGAATGAGGACACCGTCATATTCATCAAGACTTGTTTCTGTATGCCAGACGTATTCAGCTTCTTCGCCAAGCTCATCCTTGATCGCGTGGAACATATCGATATCGCAGTTTGAGCCCGGCAGCACAATCACCGCAAATTTCACTGTGCGACAACCTCCTCGACTTCGTATCTGTAATCTTCAATCACCGTGTTGGCCAAAAGTTTTTCGCACATTTCTTTGACGAGAACGTCAAGGTCGCGGTCCGATTTTTCAATTGTGAGCTCCATGTATTTGCCGATGCGGACGTCCTGAACTTCTTTGTAGGACATGCTGTGCAAAGCATGCTGAACGGCGCTCCCCTGAGGATCTAAAACACTCTCTTTTAAGCTGACATACACTTTCACTTTGTACATATTACATGCCTCCAAGTCTTTTGAATATTTCTTCGTATGCATCCGTCAATCCGCCCAGGTTTCTTCTGAACACATCTTTATCAAGCTTTTCATTCGTTTCTTTATCCCACAGCCGGCACGTATCCGGGGAAATCTCATCGGCCAGCAGGACCTCGCCGTCTTTATCGCGCCCGAACTCAAGCTTGAAATCTATCAATCTGACACCGCAAGCCGCGAAAATCGTCTGCAGCTCTTCGTTTACCTGTCTCGTAATCGATTTGATTTTCTCCACCTGTTCAGGCTCAGCCGCGTTTAAAATCCGGATATGGTCTTCTGTGATCAGCGGATCGCCGAGCGCGTCATCCTTGTAGTAAAACTCGATAATCGGCTGCTCCAGCTCCGTGCCTTCCGGAATGCCGAGCCGTTTGGACATGCTTCCTGCAACGACATTGCGGACAACGACTTCAAGCGGGATGATCGTCACTTTTTTAATGAGCTGCTCCGTTTCTGAAATTCGTTCAACAAAGTGGTTGTTGATTCCCTTCTCGTGAAGCCTTGTGAAAATCAGGCTGGAAATTTCGTTATTTAAACGGCCTTTTCCATCAATCTCGGCTTTTTTTTCTCCGTTAAAAGCCGTCGCCGAGTCTTTGTATTCGACAAACAACGTGTTGTCATCATCCGTCAGGTATATCTTTTTCGCTTTTCCTTCATATAAAAGTTCATTTTTCACAATATTCACAGAAGGCCTCCTAACCCGAATGTTGGAAATATTTCATCTTTTAGACCCCCGCCTGTTAAAGCGGGCGGTCTATTCTACGCTAAGCCTAAACGTTCAAAAATGTAGTCGACGTTTTTCAAGTGGTAATTGTAATCAAAGCAGTCGTTAATTTGTTCCGGAGACAGTCGGGACGTAATTTTTTCCTCAGCCTCGACAAGCTGGCGGAACGGCACTTGTTTCTCCCATGCTTCCATCGCTTTCGGCTGAACGGTGTCATACGCTTCTTCACGCGCCATGCCGGTATCAATGAGAGCGAGAAGAACGCGCTGAGAGTAGATCAATCCGAGTGTACGGTCCATGTTGCGCTTCATGTTTTCAGGGAACACGGTCAAGTTTTTCACAATGTTGCCAAAGCGATTCAGCATGTAGTTCAGCGCGATCGTCGCATCAGGCAGAATGATGCGCTCTGCTGATGAATGCGAAATGTCGCGTTCATGCCAAAGCGGTACATTTTCATAGGCGGTCAGCATGTAGCCGCGGATGACGCGCGCCATTCCCGTCATGTTTTCCGAACCGATCGGATTGCGTTTATGCGGCATGGCAGAAGAACCTTTTTGGCCTTTTGCGAAAAATTCTTCGACTTCGCGGGTTTCGCTTTTTTGGAGGCCGCGGATCTCAACGGCGAATTTCTCGATGCTTGTCGCAACTAGCGCCAGTGCAGCCATATAATCGGCGTGGCGGTCGCGCTGCAGCGTCTGTGTTGAAATCGGCGCCGGTTTTAAGCCGAGCTTCTCACATACGTACTGCTCGACGAATGGATCGATGTTCGCGTACGTTCCGACGGCGCCTGAAATTTTACCGACTTCGATGCCTTCTTTCGCCTGCTTGAAGCGTTCCAGGTTGCGCTTCATTTCTTCATACCAAAGGGCGAGCTTCAAGCCGAATGTCGTCGGTTCTGCATGCACGCCGTGTGTGCGTCCCATCATGACCGTATATTTATGTTCCTTTGCTTTTTCTTTCAAGATGTCAACAAATCTCTCAATGTCCTTGAGCAAAATATCGTTCGCCTGTTTTAATAGATAGGAAAGAGCGGTATCGACCACATCTGTTGATGTCAGTCCGTAGTGCACCCATTTTTTCTCTTCGCCAAGCGTTTCCGATACGGCGCGGGTAAATGCGACGACATCGTGGCGCGTGTCCTGCTCGATTTCAAAGATGCGGTTGATGTCAAACGACGCTTTTTCCCGTAAAACCTTCACATCTTCTTTCGGAATGACGCCGAGCTCAGCCCAAGCTTCACAAGCCAGTATTTCAACCTCCAGCCATGCTTGGAATCTGTTTTCATCCGTCCAAATCGCAGCCATTTCCGGTCTTGAATAACGTTCGATCATTGTTTTCGTCCTCCATCTCTTTCAATCCACTTTTCTGTCATCTTCCCGATCCATTCATTGTCGGGTGTTCTTAAAAATGTGATATGCCCCATTTTGCGGCCCGGTTTGACTTCATGCTTTCCGTATATATAAAGCTTCGCTTCTTTTAATAGTTCGGGATCTTCTTCAGCCATGTACACTTCATCTCCGAGAAGGTTTACCATCATTCCTTCCTTCAGAAGGTCCGTTTTGCCGAGCGGCAGTCCGCAGACAGCACGGATATGCTGTTCAAACTGGCTCGTTTCGCAAAGATCAAGGGTGTAATGGCCGGAATTATGCGGCCGCGGCGCTAGCTCATTGACGAGAAGTTCGCCGTCTTCTTTCAGGAAAAGCTCAACGGCCAGTGTTCCGACAAGCTGAAGCTTTTCGGCAAGCCTGAGGGCAAGTGCTGCCGCTTGTTCCTGAACCGCTTTATCGGCCCGTGCCGGGACGATGCTCTGGAATAAAATATTTTGTTTATGGATGTTCTCTGCCGCCGGAAAAACGGTTGTCTCTCCGTGAACCGATCTCGTCACGATCACGGACAATTCCATTTTGAAAGGAACCCAGCTTTCCAAAATGCATGTGCCGTGCTGTAAAAGTGCTGCGGCTTCCCCGATTTGTGCTTGTTGTTTCAGGACGTACTGCCCTTTTCCGTCATACCCGCCGCGGCAAGTTTTCAGCACCGCCGGAAGACCGAGCTCCGCTACGGATGCTTCCAGTTCCGTCCGGTCGTGAATGATTCGGTACGGGGCGACTTTGCAGCCCGCTGATTCAATCGCTTTTTTCTCGGTTTCCCTGTTTTGCGTAAGGAGCAACAGCTCGCTCCCTTGCGGAAGGTAAGCGTGCTCTTTCAGCCAGTTCAGCGCATCATAATCGATGTTTTCGAATTCATAAGTAATCACATCGCTCGCTTCGGCAAGCTTCCGTATCGCTTCGCGATCATTATAAGCAGCCGTAATTTCAAGGTCTGCGACCTGTCCGCACGGTGATGAAGGGACAGGGTCAACAACAGCGATTTTATAGCCCATTTGTTTGGCCGCGACCGCCATCATTTTGCCAAGCTGTCCGCCTCCGATAATGCCGATTGTCGCTCCCGGAAAAATCGTTTGTTTATACAAGCTGATCACTGCTTTCCAACACGGTTTTTCTGATGCTTTCCCTTCGTTCATCCAATCTTCCGGCAAGCTTTTCGTCAAAAGCTGACAAAATCTGCGCCGCAAGCAGTCCGGCGTTGACCGCTCCCGCTTTGCCGATGGCAACGGTCGCAACGGGTACACCGCCCGGCATTTGAACGATTGAAAGCAACGAATCGAGACCGTTCAGCGCTTTTGACTGAACCGGCACACCGATGACGGGCAGCGTCGTTTTGGCTGCGACCATTCCCGGCAGGTGAGCGGCTCCGCCCGCTCCGGCAATGATGACTTTCAAGCCTCTTTCCCGCGCCGTTTCGGCATATTCGAACATTAAATCAGGCGTCCGATGTGCGGAGACGACCTTTTTTTCGTACGGAATTCCCAGTTCATCGAGGATGCCGCAGGCATGTTTCATCGTTTCCCAGTCAGATGTGCTTCCCATGATAACACCAAGAAGAGGCTGCATATCTTTTTGTCCCACCTTTAGCTGTTATTCTTCGCATATAAAAAGCCCGGCATGTATTGCATTTGTAGGAAGCAACACAAACCGGGCATGGCGCGTGTATCGTCAGTTAGTCCGCTTCTCGCGATCTCCATGTCAGTTTATTGTCCACTTTCCTGCATAGTCCGATGATTTACGGTCATCGGGTAGAGACTTATGGGCCATATTCCCAAGATTATATGAGGATGTGTTTTCATGTCATGTTTATCTTAACAACGGACTGTGATAATGTCAACGACATTATCGAACGATAGTATATTTTGTTGTTCTAATGTTCGGGTTTAGAGTAATTTACCTTCGAATATAATTTTTCTTCCGCACGGAACAACCTGAATCGTTCCATTTTCCTTTGTTTCTTTGAAGACCGGCTCCTCCATTCGACGCACCGGTGTATAGCCTTCTTCCTGCATCTTCGTCAACACGGATTCGATCGTTTCGCCTTCCGTTACTTCAAAGCGCTTTTTTTTCGGCTTTGTCATTATTCTTTAATTCTCCTTTTCTTTACGGCTTTCACCCAGAATCCGCCGTGTATCGTCTTCGGTTCATAGGAAATGATAAATGCTTTTGAATCGATTGATTTAATCGTTTCGTACAGCTGCAGTTCGTATTTTCTCGGCGTCAAAATCTGCATCGCCGTTCTGTCTCCCTCAAGTCCGCCGACGACCCAGTGGGTGACGCCGTAGCCTTTTTCCCTGAGCTGTTTCGGCAAATCCAAATCAAGCTCTTTCGTAATGGCGTTAACGGTAATATAGCCCAAAGCGAGCTTTTCTTCAATTTTCGTGCCGACGATGATTCCGATTCCAAATCCGACCGCGTAAGCAATCACGTTTTGGATTTGATTTAAATTATCTAGAACGAGCCCCAGCCCGACGACGTAGACAAGCATTTCGATTGTCCCGATAAAAGCGGCGAGATACCGCTGGCCTTTAAGAGTCAGTATCATTCGAAGGGTTAAAAACGTTACGTATATAATATTGATAACCAGAATAATTCCAACCATGATCACACCATTCAATAGTGCTGAGTGAAGCAATTGAAATCCCTCCTTTAGATGCAAAGCAATCATATTCTACTAGAGAAATTCTCCATACACAATCCTGTAATGGCCCTGCTTCACCACAAAATTTTTCGACATTGCTCACTCCCATCAGTTTACCCTTTTTCTGCCGGTTTCAAAGCATTGAAACACAATTAAAAAAGACGTTCAAATGAACGTCTTTCAGAGCTGGTGCTTATGATCCCGCTGACGATCTCCAACGGATTCGCTCAGTTTGCGGTGCTCCTTTTCCAAATCGCTCAGCGTGTATGACGAGAGGTCTTTCAAATTGTCCAGCCGCCCTGATTTTGCAAGCTGCCTGATTAAATACTCCTTTTTTTGTTTTACAGCTTTTCGAAGAAAGTTAGCCATCGATCACTCCCCCATCTTATTGGTTAAAATATATATTATTCTTATGAGTCAACTCAGAATTAATGCGGAGAAAAAACCGGTTCTTCAAGAAGAACCGGCAATATCTCCTTAAACAGGAATAAGCGACGACAACAAGTATCCGCCTACCAGCTTCCATGTTGCCGCAACGAATACCAATTCAAGCAAAAAGACGGTAAACACACAGTACATCAGGTCAAACCGCGCTTTTTCGCTTTTTTCATAAATCGATTGAATCAGCGTAAAAGTCCCGAATGTCAATCCCATAAAGATGACGATCGAGAGAATCACCGTCGCGGCCGTGAAGTTGATAATCGCGAATATCATCCACAAAGCGGCGGGGACGATAAACGGAACCAATAGAGAACCGTACTTTGCCGTGATATCGAAAAATGAAACTTTATACCTGAGCATAAAATTCGATACAACCCAGCTCGATGCTGCCATCCAAAACATGAAAGCCATGCAATAGATAAACACAACCAAAAACACTTCCAGGAACGGCACTGACACGCCGAACCCGAGAATTCTCCCCCTGCCCGCAAGCAGCTGATAAAAGTTGCCGAGCGAAAAGAAAACGGCTAAAAGCGTCATTGAAATAACGGAATACTTAAAATAAGACCGGTCAAAATCAAGTGCGCTGCGCACCGGGGATTTTAAAATATCGAGCACAAAGCTGAAATAGCGGAACAAAGCGGCAATCACGCTCTCCATCACCGATTTGACTTTCGCCGCAGACGGATTCGTCTCCTTGCTTTTCTTCGCTTTTTTCCGGGAATTCCTCGACATCCTCGAAGCAGGTTCTTCTATATCATCTTCATTTCGTTTGTGATGTTCTTCAATCATATAAGCAACTCCTATTCTATTCAAAAGCTTTACATAAATGAAAAGCACTTTTATAAATTACATAAGCTGTGTGAAACAGTCAAGACAAACCTCTTTTTATCATAGATGCGGCAGCCCTTATATATGACGAAAAACGAAGGCGGAAGGTTCCGTTTTTAATGATTTGAAAATAAAAAAGGCTTGTCCAAATGAACAAGCCTTTTTCGCACAGCACACCTTATTTCAAGAAAATGAAATAAAGAATGAATACAACAGCCAATCCGTACATAATCGGATGGATCTCTTTTGCTTTGCCTTTAAAGATCATCGTGATCGGGTAGAAAATAAATCCGATCGCGATTCCGGTGGCGATGCTGTATGTCAGCGGCATCGCGATCATCGTGAAGAATGCTGGCACCGCAATCTCAAACTTCGTCCAGTCGATTTTGTTGAGATTCGCCACCATCAGCACGCCGACGATGATTAAAGCAGGCGCCGTCACTTGCGAAGTGATAACGCTGAGGACAGGCGAGAAGAACAGCGACAGCAAGAACAAAGCGCCTGTTACGATCGCCGCAAAACCGCTTCTCGCTCCGGCCGCTACCCCGGCACTTGACTCAACATAAGCGGTCGTAGTCGATGTACCAAGGATCGCTCCGGCAACAGTTGCGGAAGAATCGGCAAGCAAAGCCCTGCCAGCGCGCGGCAGTTTGTTATCCTTCATCAAACCGGCTTGTGATGCAACCCCCACCAATGTACCGGCCGTATCAAAAAAGTCGACGAATAAAAACGTTAAAATAACGACAAGCATCTGCACCGAAAAGATATCGTGAAGGTGGATAAAGGCTTGTCCAAATGTCGGTGCAAGGCTGGGAACAGCACCGACAATTTTGTCAGGAACATCAATCTGACCGAAGATCATGCCGACAATCGCCGTGAGCAGCATACCGAAGAAAATGCCGCCGTTCACGCGCAATACCATTAAAATGACAGTAATGATCAGTCCGAAAACAGTCAAAAGAACGGGACCTGAATGAATATTTCCAAACGACACAATGGTATCCGGGTTGGATACGACGATTTTGGAGCCCTGCAAACCGACGAAAGCGATAAACAGACCAATTCCCGCACCGACAGCCATTTTCAGCTCATAAGGAATCGAATTGATAATTTTTTCCCTCAAACCGGACAGCGAAAGAGCGATAAAAATTAGTCCGGAAACCATAACGCCGGAAAGGGCCGTCTGCCATGGAATCTGCATGTTCAGAATAACGGAGAATGCAAAGAATGCGTTAAGCCCCATTCCGGGCGCAAGGGCGATCGGATACTTCGCAAGCAGCCCCATGATAAAACAGCCGACAGCTGCTGAAACCGCTGTTGCCGTAAAGACCGCGCTTTGATCCATTCTCAATGCATCCGGGAAATTTTCCACCGACGCCAGAGAAAGGGTAAGCGGGTTGACGATCAAAATATATGCCATGGACAAAAATGTGGTAAGTCCGCCGATCATTTCTCTCCGGTAGTTTGTACCCAATTCTTCAAACTGAAAGTAACGCTTCAAAATGGTATACTCCTCTCGTTTGTCTGTCGCTTTTATTGTTTCAAAAACCTTTGCTTTTAAACAAAAAACGCCCCAATTGGCGGGACGCTTGACTACGGCATATTTCATACTGAAAAAATGTTTTTTTCACGGACAAAATATTGTATACAAGCGTAGTCAAGCTATTTACGGTAGCTTGGTAGAAACTTATGGGCCATATCCCCATGATTATACGACAAGTCTTTTTTGAATTACTATACTATTGTAGCAATATCTAACGCTGAACACAATACAAAAAAACGAACATTAATGATTTTAATGTTCGCTTCGTTCGTTGCTTTTTCCAGATTCTGACCGTGGTCTGCAGCGGGTTAATTCCCTGTTTTCTTCAATTCAATCAAGTGCACCTTGTGATCATTGAAATAAAATTCAAGCACCACGTCTCTTTTTTTATCCTGATATTGTATTCCGGTTTCATACCCTTCGACAAACCAAAGCTCTTTATATTCTTTTCCATATACTTCGACCACTGTTTGAAGTGTATCGTTGATTTTGATGCCTTTTGCAATAGTCACGGTTTGAGCGGAAGAAATATTGAACAATAGCACAATTTTCTCCTGTTTATCTATTTCTGCTTTTACGCCTGACATATTTTTGGCTTTATATTCCACAACCCCTGTTCCACTTTTTACAAATCGATGGTCATTTTTAACGCTGTCGCCGATTTTTAAGCCTGCAATACTCTCGTTTTCCAGACTGACGGATGTAAAGTTCACCGTTGCAGCAAAATAAAAAATGAACGCAAGTACGGCGAACAGACAGAGGACGCCTGATAAGGCCATTCGGGAAATTATTTTTTTCTTGAGCAGAAACAGAGCTGTTGCGGTGATGAAAGCAATGAATATAACTGATTCCTCTCCCAATAAAAAAACGCCCCAGCCTCATAAAGGCTGGGGCATTTGTCTTATTCCCACTCGATTGTTGCAGGCGGCTTGCTCGTAATGTCGTAAACCACACGGTTAATGTGCTTCACTTCATTGACGATCCGTGTCGAGATTGTCTCAAGGACATCCCAAGGAATTCTCGCCCAGTCGGATGTCATGCCGTCAATCGATGTCACGGCGCGAATGCCGATCGTATAGTCATAAGTTCTTGCGTCTCCCATGACGCCGACGCTGCGGATATCAGGAAGAACAGTGAAGTATTGCCAAATATCTTTTTCAAGATCAGCTTTGGCGATTTCTTCGCGGAGAATCGCATCTGATTCGCGGACGATTTCAAGCTTTTCATCCGTCACTTCTCCAAGAACGCGGATGCCGAGGCCTGGCCCCGGGAACGGCTGGCGCCACACGATTTCGTCAGGGATGCCGAGCTCGGTACCGAGCGCACGCACTTCGTCTTTGAAGAGCGTATTCAGCGGTTCGATCAGTTCAAACTGCATGTCTTCCGGAAGTCCGCCGACATTGTGATGCGATTTGATCGTCTGAGCTGTCGCTGTTCCGCTCTCGATAATGTCGGTGTAAAGCGTTCCCTGTGCAAGGAAGTCAATACCTTTCAGTTTTTCCGCTTCATCGTCAAACACGTAGATAAACTCATTACCGATGATTTTACGTTTTTGCTCAGGGTCTGAGACGCCTTTAAGCTTGTTCAGGAAGCGGTCTTTCGCATCAACTTTGATCACGTTCATGTTGAAGCCTTCACTGAACGTCTTCATCACGCCTTCCGCTTCGCCTTTTCGAAGGAGCCCGTGGTCTACGAAAATACAAGTGAGCTGGTCGCCGATCGCTTTATGGATCAAGACCGCAACGACAGAGGAGTCAACCCCTCCGCTCAAGGCGCACAGTACTTGCTTATCGCCGACTGTTTCGCGGATTTTCTGCATTTCAATCTCAATAAAGTTTTCCATTGACCATTCGCCGGCACATTCACAAACACCGAAAACGAAGTTTTTCAAAAGGTCGTTTCCGTATTCTGAATGGCGGACTTCCGGATGGAATTGTACGCCGTACCATTTCTTATCCTTCTTGCTCATTGCTGAATTCGGGCAATGATGGCTTGTCGCATCAACGGTAAAGCCTTCTGGAACTTCAACAACTAGATCACCATGACTCATCCAGACGACCTGTTCGTTTGGAAGATCTTTAAACAGATCCGGTTCACCCTCGATATGAATGTTCGCTTTTCCGTATTCGCGCTGGCTCGCCGCTTCTACTTTTCCGCCAAGGTAATGCGTCATCAGCTGCATGCCGTAGCAAATGCCAAGAACAGGGATATCCAGTTCGAAAATCTTTTCGTCGCAGCGGAAAGATCCTTCGTCATAAACGCTGTTCGGACCGCCGGACAAAATAATTCCTTTCGGATTCATTTCTTTAATTTCCTCTGCCGTCAATGTATGAGGATGCAATTCACTGTATACACCAAACTCACGAATGCGGCGGGTAATCAGCTGGTTGTACTGACTTCCAAAATCCAACACAAGAATCATTTCATTTACTAACTTCGTCATGGTGTCACCTCTTTATCAAATTGTCTTTTTGCACAGAAAAAATGGCGGCAGACACAAGGCCGTCCTGCCCCCATTCACGGGACAAGGCCCGGCTTGTCCGATAGATAAGCCGCCGAGCCTGCCAGCAAGAATATATAAGGGTTTTTAATATTCATTTATTCTAACAATACGACTGAAAGCGGTCAAGACTATCTCTTTTTAATTAAATTTTCCCATAACTCCGCCGAATCATTCCACAGCTTTGCGGCGTCTTCCTTTCGATACAAAGCCCGTTCATATTGCCGGGTCAAAGCTGTCATTTCACCGTTTTGAAAGCGTTCATCAACCGTCTTCGCAAACTCGCGCAGCGTCTGTCCTTCTTCTTTTTGCATGCCTTGGCGCTTCAGCTGGCGGAGCAGCTCTTCGTAAGCTTTGAAGAAAACCGCGCCATCACGCCGTTTTTTCAGCCTGTTGATGATGATGTGCGGCATCCATTTTGCCCTTGTAAAGTAAAGCACCGCTGTCAACGCCAGCAACAGACCGAGTACGGCCGCACCAGTCAAAAGGGTACGGTCTGCATCCCCGCTGCCGGCATGAGAACCGCCATTGGCATCACGCTTTGTCTGAGGTTCGGGCTTCTCTTTGTTGTCTTGTTCTTTTACATCCTGCGGACGCTGACCTCCGTCGTTTTTCTTATCATCTTCTTTTTTATCAGAAGCCGCGCCAGATTGCCGGCCGCTGGACTCTTCAACGAGCTGCTCCGGATTTAAAAAGCCTTTCGTCGGTTCAAACGTAACCCAGCCTTGTCCTTCAAAGTACACTTCAACCCAGGAATGGGCATTGTTGTTTGTCACCTCGTAAATCGTCCGTTTCCGGTCTGCCGTCGTTCCTGCATATTCACCGGATGTATAGCCTTTCACCCAGCGGGCCGGTATTCCGGCCGACCGCAGCAGCACGATCATAGCTGTGGAAAAATTGTCGCAGTAGCCGATTTTCGTCTCAAATAAGAACTGATCGACATAATCCTGCTCTCCTTTAGGAACAGCCACATCTTCCGTTTCATAAGAAAACTCGGAAGAACCGAGATACTTCTCAATCGCTTTCGCTTTGTCATATATATTATCTTCGTCTTTCGTTAAATCGTGCGCCAATGTTTTCACGCGGTCGGGAAGGGAAGTGGGAAGCTGCAGATACTTCTCATGGCTTCTGCTCCATTTTCCCTCCGACTCAAAGCTGACCTTCCTCAGCTGATCAACATCAAAGACGGGTGATTTATAGGTGGCCGAATAGCTTTCCAGGTTCTGAATGTCCGCGCCTGTCTTGCCGGCCGGTTTTATTTTCTCTGTGTTTAAGTTCATGCGGAGCGGCACAAAGAAATTGTTGAGCTTGATTTCAGTCGTCCCAATCGGATACAGGACGTGATCGTACCGATAAGCCGGATCGATATCGACGATCGCTTTGCGCGTTTCGGTCTTCACGCCTTCGTCGTACCACTGGTAATCCAGCTCACCCTTGTCAAGCTGGATGGACGCGCCCGTTTTTTCGTCTTCAATCCAGCCTTTACCTGTATAGCGGCTTTTCGTTTCCACCCTGAAATAGCTTCGTTCATTTCCCTGCCACGTAAATACCCATGTATCGTCTTTTGAAAATGGCCCGCCCAATGCCTCATCATTCGTTCCATAGCCGACTTTGCTTTTGCCTGAGGAAGCAAAATCGCCTGTCGCAGCCGTCTGCAGAAACGGCACCGGATCAGGCCAGACGGGATCGGCTTTCGGCGAGACCGCGCCGATGCAAACGGCAGCGGCAGTCATCAATAAGAGCGGTGTAAACCATTTGGCAAACCGCGATCTTGAGGATTTTAACGCTTCTGATTCCCTGATCCGTTCCAAATACAGCAGGCCGAGAAGCAAAAAGCCGATCAGCACGATCCGGACGATCGCATATGATGCGTCAAACGGCGTAAATGTATCGATCACCGCGATATAAACAACGGTCATGATAAAAAAGAATAAAATTCTGCGCTGATAGATCACCCAGTAATGCAGCAAGTATACAAGCAGCCAAAGAAGGACGTAAAAGAGCAGCGTCCGAAACAACGGCGACATATCCCGCCACATGCCGGAGAAAATATAGGAGAAATTTTGATTTAAATCCTGAAAAAGCAGGGCAATCCATGAAGGTGAAAACACCGATCCTTCGTAAAAAATCGTGTGCAGCGCAAACAGAACGAAGCCAAGGCTGACCGGAAATCTGATAAACCAAGGGACCTTAAAAAATGTAAGCAAGAATACTAAGGCAATAAACAAAATAAAAAAGACGGTGTGCCCCGTATCGGTAAAATACTGCAAAGGACGCAGCCATTCCCACAGAAGCAAAAAGGTTAGGACATAAAAAAGCAATAAACCGAAACTGTTTCTTTTTCCCCCGGACAACATTTTCTCACCTCGCTTCAGCAAAACCCCGGGAAAAATGTTCCCCGTAAATGACGTTCACTTCAATCCCCCGCGCTTTTAATTGTTGGACAGCGGCGCTTTCCTCACTTGAGAGAGCTCCGCCTTTTTTCTTCACCAAACAAATGACGGGCAGTCCGCTGGAGAGCGGTTTCTTCAAAACCTGCACCAATTCGTTGGTGATCCGGCTTGTCACAATATATTTAACGGCTTTTCTCATATCGGGATGGCCAAATTCCCCCTCCAGCAGACTGTGAAACGGCTGGACCGCATCGCAATCGGCAAGCGCCAAGTAGTAAAACAGCTTTCTCAGATGCTCCTCCCCTTGCCGAACCGGGAAGACATTCCGCTCTTTTCCTGTGGAAACAAGCCCTGCATTCGTCCCGCTCCTCATGGCCGAACGAATGATAGAAGCGGTAAACGCGACGATCTCTTCAAAAGCATCAGAGGGAGACTGATCCATGAAGACGAGCAGGTCATCCCCTTTCGTCTGCTCAAATTCCTTCGTCATCAGCTGGCTGCGCCGTGCTGACGTCTTCCAGTCGACCCATGCAAACCGGTCGCCCGGCTGGTATTCCCTGATACCTGATGCCAGTGTGCTGTCCTTTCGGCGAAGCTCTGAAACGCGGCCTGCATGTTCATCATAAGAGCTTCCGCTGGCGCGGAAAGTAATCTCTTGATAGGAAGGCAGAACGAGAAAGGAGTCTTCCAATTGAATCTCGCATTCTCTTTCCAGCAGTCCGAGCGGATCACCTGTGCGGACCCTGATTTTTGCTAAACGGTGGTCTCCTCTCGGGACCGAATTGATCGTGTACGTCATCTTAATTTCTTTTTTAAACCAAGGAAAGAGAAACTGTTTGGCTTCTGCCGAACGCCCGTTTCTCCCCAGCGAATCAGGCAGACAGTCTTCCACGATCATAAACATGATCGGAAAGGGCCATTTTCTCTTTAGCACGACAAAAGCCTCCAATTGATCACCGGCTTTATACTGCCCGCGGCTCAGCCTCCGCTCCGCTGTCATGTTCTTCAGCGGATAAAAGGCAAGCATGAAAGCATAAAGCACAAAGGGAAGAAATGAGTAGAACAAAAACCAGCTGACAAATCCCCCTTGAAACATCGCATAGCAAAACGTTGAAGCAAACAGAAGAAACACGATAAACAGCTTCCATCCGTACTTCACAAGACCGATGCGCTCTCTCATCAGTTGCTCATCGGCCTTCTGACCGGAACTTCCGTTTTTGACATAATGTCCTGAAGAACAGCTTCAGGCCGCTTTCCTTCAAATTTCGCCTCTGACCGTAGAATCATTCTGTGTGCAAGGGTAAAAGGCGCCAAATACTGAATATCATCAGGAATGACATAATCACGGTTATATAAAAATGCAAACGCCTGAGCAGCCTTCATCAAGGCGATTGAGCCGCGCGGACTCACGCCGAGATAAACGGCGGAATGACTCCTCGTTTTTTGGGCGATCTCAACAATGTATTCTTTAATCGCAGCGTCTACATACACCTTTTCAGCCTCTTTTTGAAATGCAGCAAGCTCTTCTTTCTCTATGACAGGCTCAACTTCCTCAATCGGGCTGCGGTTTTCCTGAAGATCGAGCACTTGAAGCTCTTCGCGCACTGTCGGATATCCCATTCTCAGCTTGAATAAAAAGCGGTCAAGCTGAGCTTCCGGCAGCGGATATGTCCCTTCATACTCGACGGGGTTTTGTGTGGCCATTACAAAAAAAGGTTTTGAAAGCGGCATTGTCACGCCGTCTACTGTCACACTTCCTTCTTCCATCGCTTCCAGAAGCGCCGACTGCGTTTTCGGCGACGTTCTGTTGATTTCATCTGCGAGAATGATATCTCCCATAATCGGGCCTGAACGGTATTCAAATTCCAGTGTTTTCGGATTATATATGGAAACGCCTGTTACATCTGAAGGCAGTAAATCTGGCGTAAACTGGATTCTCTTAAATTCAGCGCCGGTTGACTTTGCCAGGGCGCGAACCATCATCGTCTTTCCGACGCCTGGAACGTCTTCCAGCAGGACGTGTCCGTTTGCAAGAATGGCAGTCAGGCTTAAAACGGCAATATCTTTCTTTCCTACCATTACTTTGTCAATATTATCAGCTACTTTTCCCAAAACGGGATGCAGCGTTTCTTCGTATGCCATCCTCTTCCTCCTCATTGCTGACGAATCGAATTTATTTAACTTTACCATAAACGATGTACTCTCAGAAAACAACTAACTGGAGGAAAATAGAGTTTTGTCTTTTTTCATTTCGAATTTCAGAGTGAAAAACAAAAAAAGCGGTCAGTGACCGCTTCTTATTTTTCTCCAGATGGCTCGATGTGAACATGGGAATGAACGATCGAGTGTTCCTCCTGCATTCTTCTCTCAATTTCATCGGCGATATCATGGCTTTCTGCAATGTTGAGGTCGGATCTCACTTCCACGATGATTTCCACGTGGATGGTGCTGCCCAAATAACGCGCTTTAACATCTTTGATTTTGCCGACGCCGGGAACTTTCCGAATCGTTTCTTTATACGTTGAAATATGTTTAATATCGAATCCGTCCGTCAAAGAATGGGCCGCCTCTTTAAAAATCCCCCAAGCCGTTTTGCAGATGATCAATCCGATGATAAATGCGGCTGCCGTATCGACCCAGGCAAGGTTAAATTGCGAAGCAAAGATGCCTGCGAACGTTCCGATGCTGACATAGGCATCCGATTTATTATCGGCGGCGGCTGCATAGAGGGCATGGCTGTTTACCTTTTTTGCCAGCCTTTTATTGTAGAGGAAAACCAAAAACATCACGACGGCACTGCCTGCCGCCGTCCAAGCCGCAATCATGTCCGGTGTCGTTTCTTTCGGATTAAACAGCATTTCACCCGAGCTGTACAGCACCTCAAGACCGACCACCATCATGATAAATGAAGCGATCATCGAGGCGATCGTCTCAGCGCGGAAATGTCCGTACGGATGGTCTTCATCAGGCGGCTTCTGAGAAATCCTGAGGCCGATCAGCACCGCTACTGAGGCGATAATATCTGTTGTATTGTTCAGTCCGTCGGCTCTGAGGGCTTCGGAGTGAAATAGAAGCCCGACGGCCAATTTAACAGCCGACAGTACAATGTAAGCGATGATGCTGACCCATGCCCCGGTTTCACCTTTTTTTAATTCATCATACCGTTCCATAAAAAGCTTCCTTTCCCATCCGTGTTTTCGCTTTTAATCATACAAAGCAAAACTTGAGTGAGTCTATAGAAACATGATTCACTTCTTGCAGAAATATAGTCAGAGTAGAACTTTTTTTATTTAAGGAAACAAATTTCAGTTGGGTCAAAACCGGTAAAACCCGCTCTGTATAAGGATTTTGCGAAAACCTCAATTTATTCACGCTGCATAGGATTAAAAGGTCGGCATCTTCTTTCTGAATATTTTTTCTTTAGTTCCCCTGCATGATTCTTCTAAAAAACATTAAACAAACCCAAAATTTAAACGATATTAAAAAAAGTCGAAAATAGTCCTTAAAACTCTGACAATATAAAATAATAGTAAAATAGTCACGAAAAATATATGGACTTTTTTCCTTTTTTGGATTAATATGTTTTAGACATTATGACATAGCTTATAAGGGGGACATTACATGTCAGAACAAACGAATTTTCAAGCCCCTGTCAAACGTACAGCAGAATTTGTACTGGGGTTACTAGGCGGTATTTTCGGGATTTTTGCAGGATTTTCAGGTTTATTATTCGGAGGGTTAGGCGCCGCTTTAGAAGCGGATGGCGCCGGAGAAGTTATCGGATCATCCTGGGCTGTTATTTTGCTGTCTGCACTGGCCATCGTCGGTGCATGTATCGTAAAAAAACATACTAAATTAGCGGGTACTTTTTATATCGCGGCTGCAATAGGAGGAACTGTCGGCGTCAGCCTGGCATATATCGTTCCGCTTATTCTGCTATTAATCGGCGGATGTAAAGCATTGTTCAGCGGCGAGAATAAAGGCCTTGTCTTTAAAAAATGGTGGTTCTATGTCACGATTATTGGATCCATCGTATTCGTCATGATATTCGCTTCAAGCGGCTCTTCTTCTCAAGAAAGCAAATCGTCCGGTAGCAGTGCAAAGACGACAGCCGCAAAAACTAGCGAAGAAAAAAGCAATGACGATGCCAAAGAAGAAAAAACTGAATTTGGTTTAAATGAAACAGCTGATCTGGATGGCACCCAAATCACAGTGACCAACGTTAAAAAATCGATGGGCAATAAATTTATCAAACCAAAAAAAGGTAATGAATATGTGATTGTAACAGTTAACATAGAAAATAAAAGCGATAAAGATATTTCTTACAACCCGCTTGATTTTCAAATTCAAAACGAAGATGGACAAATTACGCATAATACTTATGCACTTTCAGATGATAACCAATTATCATCTGGAAATCTGACAAAAGACGGTAAGGTTTCTGGAACTATCGCTTTTCAGACAAAAAAGAGCAAAACATATAAAGTTATTTTCACTTCTAATTTTTGGAATGATGAAAAAATCACTTTTAACCTTCAATAATTCAAAAAAACTTGCAAAGTCTCCTTTGCAAGTTTTTTAATTGCATTTCTTCCGCCCAAGCACGATCGGATACCGGTTCAATAAAAAGATGCAAGGCACCATAACAAGCAATGTCATACCGGTGTAAAGCGCGCTCCATAACAGGGAACCGTATGTCTCATCAAGGGAAACCTGGGTAAAGTAGTAGACGACGGCTTTCAGCATCCTGATGACCGGGTAGTGCAGTACGAGAATGATCAGCGAGTTTTTGCCGAGGAATTGGAGTAGCTTCATTTTTTCGAGTTTAAAACTGCTGAAAATGACGCCTGCCGTTCCCAGAAATGAGGTCAGATAAAAGACCGCCATGTTTCCATACTCATTGGCCCTCATATCCACTCTGACGTTCAGGGTCTGTAAAAAGCCGACCGCGATGAATAAGAGAAGCGCTGGCAGCAGCGTTCTTCTGTCTCTCATCTCCCTCAGGCTATTTCTCGACAGAAAACCGGCCGAATAAAATACGATGGCGGTCAAGGCCACTTCAATATTCCACGGCAGCTTGATGCCCACAAATTGATCATTCAAATAGCCCAAGGCGGCCGACACCATTACGGCAATGACGATAAACAGCCTTCCTTTCCCCCATCTCTTCACGATAAAAAAAAGCATTTCAACGAGGAATAAGCATGTTAAAAACCAGAGCGCCGGGTTGTGTGTCAGCATGTAGTCATCAGGCATCGAATAAAAAATGCCTTTAAACGGTACAACCGGATCGACATCCGAACTCCCCGTAAACGTAAAATGCCTCTCAACGAGAACCCAGAATAAATAGGCAAGAACGGAAAAAATGAAGTAAGGCAAAAGAAGCGTCTTTATTTTTTTAAAAAGAAATGATGTAAAAGTCATCTTCCCATCATGGTAAACGAGGCCGGACAGAAAGAAAAACAGCGGCATATGAAATGCGAAAATGAACGTTTTCAGCCAATCCGGCGTCGGTGTATGGCCCAACACGACCAATATAATTCCCACGCCCTTCGAAACATCAATCCACTCTATTCTTTTCTGCAATACGGGTATCTCCTTTCAGACCGCTTCGCCCCATAAGAAAGGGTTTACACATAATGTATCATCATCCCCGCCTTTCTTCCTCCGCGAAGCATGCCTTAAGGCGATTTTTAATCGTTAGGAAATATTCTGTTCATCTTCTTGTCATGATCGATTCTTTTTTTTAACATTCTCAGCACAAATTACATTTCTTATTCTCATCATGAGGAACCAGACCATGCAACCCGTCTTATAATGTAATGATCTTTTCATTAGAACAAAAGAGGACAGGTGAAACATGAAACTTGAAAAATTCGTTGACAAACTCCCCATTCCGAAAGTGCTTAAACCCCACAGCAAAAGCAAGGAAATGACCTATTATGAAGTCATGATGAAAGAATTTCAGCAGCAGCTCCACCGCGATCTGCCGCCGACCCGGCTGTTTGGATATAACGGGGTCTATCCCGGCCCCACCTTTGAAGTGCAAAAACACGAAAAAGTCGCGGTCAAATGGTTGAATAAGCTTCCGGATCATCATTTTCTCCCCGTCGACCATACAATTCATGACGACGGCCATCATGAACATGAAGTCAAAACGGTCGTTCATTTGCATGGAGGCCGGACACCGCCTGATAGCGACGGTTACCCGGAAGCCTGGTACACTAAAGATTTTCAAGTCAAAGGCCCTTTTTTTGAAAGGGAGGTGTATGAATATCCGAATGAGCAGGATGCTACGGCTCTCTGGTATCACGATCATGCAATGGCCATCACAAGGCTGAATGTATATGCGGGGCTTGTCGGTTTATATTTTATCCGCGACAGGGAAGAGCGGTCATTGAACTTGCCGAAGGGAGAATATGAAATTCCGCTCTTGATTCAGGATAAGTCCTTTCATGAAGATGGTTCATTGTTTTATCCGCGGCAGCCTGACAACCCTTCGCCGGATCTTCCCGACCCGTCGATTGTTCCGGCTTTTTGCGGTGATACCATTTTAGTCAACGGCAAGGTATGGCCTTATGATGAACTGGAACCTCGAAAATACCGTTTTCGGATACTGAACGCCTCCAATACGAGAATCTTTGAGCTGTATTTCGATCATGACATCACATTTCACCAAATCGGCACGGACGGTGGTCTTCTGCAGCATCCGGTTAAAGTCAATGAACTGGTGATCGCACCGGCTGAAAGATGCGATATCATCGTTGATTTTTCACGAGCTGAAGGAAAAACCGTGACATTGAAAAACCGGATCGGCTGCAGCGGACAAGACGCGGATCCCGATACAGATGCCAACATTATGCAATTCCGCATCTCAAAACCATTGAAGCAAAAAGATACAAGTTCATTGCCGAGAATATTGAGAAAACGCCCATTTTACCGGAGACACAAGATCAATACCCTTAGAAATCTGTCGTTGGGCGCGTCCCTTGACCAATATGGAAGACCTGTTCTGCTTTTAAACAACACAAAATGGCATGAACCGGTAACTGAAACTCCCGCCCTCGGCAGCACTGAGATCTGGTCGATCATCAATGCCGGAAGAGCGATCCATCCGATCCATTTACATCTTGTCCAATTTTTGATTCTCGACCACCGGCCGTTTGATATCGAACGGTATCAGGAAAACGGAGAACTAGTCTTTACAGGTCCGGCAGCTCCACCGGCACAGAATGAAAAGGGGCTGAAAGACACCGTCAAAGTACCTCCTGGCTCGGTGACGCGGATTATCGCAACCTTCGCGCCGTACAGCGGCAGATATGTGTGGCACTGCCACATTCTGGAGCACGAAGATTACGATATGATGCGCCCTCTTGAAGTAACGGATATTCGTCATCAATAAGAAAAAGCCTCCGCATTTGGAGGCTTTTAAAAAAGCACAAATCATCAAAAAAACCATCGCTTGATCCTGTACAATAGGATCATCAAATCGTAAAGGCTGTGGATGAATATGGATGATTATGAAAGAATTCAAAACGCGGTTCATTTTATCGAAGAACACCTTCAAAACGATTTAAACATTACGGATATTGCGGCTAAATCATGTTTCTCCCCGTTTCATTTTCAAAGGCTTTTTCAGGCGATCTCCGGTTTTTCCGTTTATCAGTACATTCGCAACCGGCGTCTGTCTGAAGCTGCGCTTCTGCTTGAGAAAACGGACCGTTCCATTCTCGATATCGCAATCGATTTCGGCTATGGCTCACAGGAAGCTTTCGGCAGGGCATTCTCACAGTATTTCGGCATCACTCCGGCCAAGTACCGCAAAGCAAAGGTCAAGCTTGATTTTCAAACCAAAATGAATTTTCTCGAATATAAAGAAAGGATGACTGGAGATATGAACATCCCAAAGCCGCACATCACTCATTTAAACGATATACATATGATCGGATATGAGTACCGGACAAATTTAAACGAGGAAAAGTATTTCGAAGATATCCCGAAATTCTACAACGATTTCGGCAGAAATGGATACTTTATGCAAATCCCTCAAAAAACAGATCCGAATATGTGTTACGGGCTGTCATGCCGCTTCCAGGATGACGGAGGTTTCTCATTTATCATCGGGGAAGCCGTTCGCGAAACAGCAGCCGGAGAAGTGCCGGAGCCGCTTATGTATATGAAAATTCCCGGCGGCAAATACGCCGTATTTCATGTGAACGGATCGACCGAATCCGTGCAGAACACAAGAAGATACATCTATGGATCATGGCTGATGAATACCAATTACGAGAGAACAGAAGGACCGGACTTTGAAGTGACTGATGTGTGCCGTTCGGTGCCGCCGAACGAGATGAAGATGACCATCTATATTCCGCTTCTGTAAAAACGCCGGGGAACCTTCTGACCACAGGTTCCCCGATTCACTTTCATATCGATTTAAGCGCCTCGGCGGGCGTTTGATCACCCGAAACCAAATCGAATGAACGCCGGAATGTATGCTCTTCGGTGAGCGCCACCAAGATGGTATCAGCCACATCTTCTCGCGGAATCGTTCTGCGCTCAAGGTTTTCCGCCGCTTTCACCCGGCCTGTACCCGGTTCGTTTAACAGGCCTCCCGGACGGATAATCGTGTAGTTTAATCCGCTGCCTTCAAGAATCCGATCCGCATAATGTTTGGCGACATAATACGGTTTTAACGCTTCACTCCAATTTTCACGGCGGTGTGCCTGCAATGTGCTGACCATAATAAAACGGTGGATGCCCGCTTTTTCGGCAGCTTCGATCGTTTTAACCGCCCCATCCAAATCCACCAAAAGCGTTTTATCAGCGCCCGTTTTGCCGCCTGAGCCGGCGGTAAAGACAATCGCGTCGCAGCCTTTCGCCGCTTCTGCGATGCTTTCCACAGTGCCTTCTAAATTAGCGAGCGCGGTTTCTGTTCCCGATTGTTTCAAAGCCTGCGCCTGTTCTTCGTTTCTCACCATTGCTCTGACTTGATGTTCATCGCTCTCATTCAAGCTTTTCGTCAAACGGCGCCCGATTTGTCCGTTCGCCCCCACTACAAACACTTTCATCTGCTCATCCTCCTTGTTGTCCAGTTTCTTTTTTCATTATTTCACTGTACAGACAATGTTTCAAACCGCCCGCTCTCCAAAATGTGCGAATGCTAAAAAGGCTCCCCATGATCACTGTAGGCAGCCTTTCAGATTATTGATAAAAAAGGTCGGACTTTTATAACCTGCCCTATTTTTATCCAATTCATTCTGTTTTCTGGTGATGAGAACCATTCAAGTCAAGCTTGCCGGATTTTCGAGATTTTGGCAGCAAAAGCGTTAAACGTAAATTCACCTTTTCTCCGCGGGCCGAAAATAACCAACCTCTCTCCTATTCGAAAAAACCTCGCGCTGATGACAGTCCGGATTTTTCATGCCTAAAGCCACAAGTATGTTGCCAGTGCCAATAAAAGCAAATAAAGGCCGGCAATGAAACGAAACACACCCTTTTTTTCGGAAAAAGGAGGGTTGATTAACATTACAATAATAGTGGGCGCGAATAATACAATGAGAAAATATTTGTATTCTATAAAAAACGTACACACGGAAAGAAGAATAGAGATATAGAAAACTGCGATAAAACCACTTCCAAACTTTTTCTTCAGTTCTAGCAGCTTATCTCTCTGTTGTGTATTAAACATAATGACCTCCTATCAGAATTTATGTCAATCATCGCAGCAACAACGTAAGAATTGAAAATAAAAAAATCAAGATTACTCCTTAGAAAAGCTGAAACCTCTGATTTAGAACAACTAAAAAACTAACTTTTCAGAGAGAAAAATACAGTTATAGACGGTGTAAGTTATACTATTTTTTGATTCCATTTATCCCCCCAATAATATGTATAGTAAAAGTGAACAATATTTGTGCTTAAAGAATACCATACACTAAATTGTTAAATCGAGGATTTTTTAGTTATTATTGTTTCAATGATAAATTATAATCAACAATCAAACATGGCAATCCCTTTTTATTTAGAGAGCATCTGTGACATCCAAAACTGGGCTCTAACAACCAAAAAACTTCCCATTCGTATCATGGGAAGCCTTTTTCGTTTCTATTCTATTCCGCCGATCTCATTGAAAGGAAAATAACGGAACTCAACTTTGCCGACAACGGAGTCCATTGTAATAAATCCGAAAAAGCGGCTGTCCTTGCTGTTTTGACGGTTATCACCCATCACGAACAAGTGGTCTTCCGGCACCTTTTGTTTGCCGGTTAATTTCTCCAGTGTGAAATTATCTGTTAAATGTTCATGAAGCGTCAGCTTTTGTTTGTTTTTCTTTAAATAAGGCTCATCATATACTTTTCCGTTAATATAAAGGACATCGTCCTTCATTTCGATCGTATCCCCCGGGAGGCCGATCACCCTTTTCACATAGTTTTCATCTGAATCAGGCGCGTGAAAAATAATTTTATCAAAGCGCTGAATATCGCTGATTTTACTAACCATGACCATGTTGCCGTCCTCTAAAGTCGGATACATTGAATCTCCCAAAACAGTTGACGGCGTAAACAGAAAATAGCGGCAAACCATGACAAGCGCGGCGGCTATGACAAGTGTTTTCACCCACGATAAGATTTCTTTTTTTCTACTATTTTTCATAAGTACTCTCCTTCACTTTCGGATCGTTTCATTGGCATTCCGCTCCTTCTATCCTATCAGACTGTCCGCCTGAATGCTTTCTCGCAAGCATCGGCAGGCGCAGCCGTAAAAAAATAGTTGATACATAATAATATTAGCGGTTGAAACGAAAAATCCTTTTATTCAATGTTGAATTTTGTCAGTTGATCAGCTTATTTACGGCACAACAAACCATTACATATGCACAGGCAAAACGCCCCTCTTTATAATACATTATCATATCATGACCCAAAGGCGGTGATTGCCTCAAAATGAGCAGCTACGAAGAGTACTATGACAATTACGATCCATACAGCCCTGAGCGGGAAAAAGAAAGACAGTCAAGGAAAGCGCTGCGTTCGGCGGATACCGATAAAACGGATAAAACGGATAAAACGGATAAAACGGATAAAACAAATAATACGGATAAAACCCGCAGCTCTGACGATGACCGGTTCAAATGCAGAAAAAGAAAGTGTTTTTCTGATGATGATGACGACCGTTTCAAGTGCCGCAGAAAGAAGTGCTGACCATTGATCTTTAAAGCCGATTCATATCGGCTTTTTTACATATACCACGGCTTCACCGTTCCAAGCCGGAACATTCATCCATTAGATGAATACCATAAATCTAAAAGGAGATGGAAATGAATATGAGTGTTCCGAAAGATGCCGTTTGCTCAATGCCCCATGATCATCAAAGGTCTTTGCACGATTTATGCCGCAAATACATGCACTATCACGTCGTGCTGAAAATGAAGGACGGCCGTTCCGTTCACGGGATCCTTGAAGGGGTGAACCGTCAGGAAGCATCTCTCCTCATTCCCGAAGACGTGACAGATGAAAGGCAGTTTTACGGCGGATACGGATATCCGCGCCGGCGATTCCGACGGTTCAGGAGCAGGATCTTCCCGTTTGTTATTATTGCCGCGCTGTATCCTTTTCCATATTATTAAGCAAAAGCCCGGTATGATGCCAAATCCATGAAACTTATTTTCCTTTGCTTCGTATATACAAAAACGACGCAAACCGAGGAAGGAGACAGATAAAATGGCATCTGCTAAACTGCAGCAGCGATTGGATCAATATAAAGCAATTTACTCTGAGTTAAAAAGCGATTTAAAATGGAAAGTCACAGATCAGCGGACATTGATGATGATTGCTTCCATGTATGTCGTCAACAAGCGGCCTTTTAATAAAGAACGGTTTTTAACGCTTAGTGAGGCCGTCAAACAGGCCGCCGGGACATTTTCGCCGTTAAAGTCGGCCCATCGCTATACATTCGCCGCTATGTTTGACGTGCGCTTCGAAGAACCTGAAACGCATATCAGACCTTTTTTCATTATTTACGAAAAACTGACCGGCAACGGATTCAAAAAAAGCATTTTCACCTACTTGTCCGCACTTATCCTTTTGACAAAATATCCTGATGAGCATGATCATGAAGACAAAATCAATCGGGCTTTGTCTATTTACAAAGGAATGAAGGACAAGCACGTCTTTTTAACATCGGCCGGCGATTACCCGCTCGCCGTGCTTTTGGCCGGTTCAGACATGGAAACAGGTGAACTGATCGACTATATCGAAGCATTTTACCAAAAGCTGAACCAAGCGGGTTTTCGCAAAGGGAACGATTTGCAGTTTCTCAGCCACATCCTCTCGCTTTTGCCGGAGCGGGATGCCGATCAGCTTGTCGCCCGCTCCCTTCGGATATACGATGAATTGACAAAAAAGCATAGAAGACCGAAGCCTGTCCAATACCCGGAAATCGGACTGCTTGCATTGCTTGAGAACGGTGAAAAAGACATAGATGCCATCACAATCATGGCAGGCGCATTGAACAGCGATAAACTGTTCAGGTGGCAGAAAGACATGAATCTGAAAACGGCTGTCAATTTGTACATGAGCGAAAAAACGGAAGATCCGACGCTTCTGGAAACAGGACTTTATCAAACGCTTGAAGCCGTTATTCAAGCACAACAGACGGCAGCAATCGCCATTATGACGAGCTCGGCTGCGGCGTCTCAGGCAAACGGCTCATGATAAAACATCAGCCGGCACAGACTGTTTGTGCCGGCTGATGCTCATTATTCGTCAATAACGGAAAAGGTGTTGATAATCCCGTTTGTTTTTTCCCAGGCTTTGCTCACTTTATTCGTATCCATATCATACGAATAAATCGTTCTCACCCTTGCTTCGCTCCCCGTTTCATCTTCAAGCAGCTTCGCATCTTTTGCTTCAGCGAGAAAGTAAAGTTTTTTCCCGTCTTTCGAGAATTGCGGCTGTGCTGAGTCGACTAATGAAAATGCCCGCTGATCTGAAATGATCGCTTTATATTTTTTCGTTTCGGCATCCATCGCATAAATCGACTTCTGATCATCAGCCGATTCTGTAAAGACGATCGTTTTGCCATCCGGCGAAATTGCCGTGTCATTGATAAATTTTGCGATCGTTTTCACCTGGTGCTGATCTTTCTCATCCGCCAGGGAAATGTTCATATTCGTCGGTTTGGGCGGCACTCCTTTGCTGTTGGCCTCATCTGTTTTTTGATAGTCTTCTTTCAATGAATAATGCAGCATAACGAATTGACTGTTCGCTTTGTTGTACTGATAGTAGCTGACACTCTCGTCCTTGTTGTTTAACGATGGATAAATGACGTGAAACGCCTTTTGTTTTAAATCAAAGGAAGCGAGGTGAAAATTTCTCTCCTCCGCAAGGTTGTATCGCATGAACAGCTTCGAACCATCCGCCGATAAACTGAGTCCGTCGACATATTCATCCCCTGAATATAGGGTTGTTTTTTCGCCCGACTGCAAATCCAGCCTGATCAAATGCTTCATATTGCTGTTATCGGTGTTCGTATAATAAAGAATGCGTTTTTTCCGGTCTAATGCCGCAGCCGGGTAATCCGTCATCTTTTCTTCATACAGCTTATTTTGATTTTCATAGTAAGCGGTCATCAGCTTCTGATCGGTTATCGATACGAGCAGGTCCGAACCGCCGCCCTTTGCCGGCTCCGCTTTTTCCGGGACGAAATAGCGGAAGGCCGCAAATGCGCCTGCGGCTAAAATGACGGCCGCCAACAAAAACACAAAGACTTTTTTCATATTCGCCCCCGCCAATTGAAAGAAGCAAGAAAACGATTTTCCTTGCTTCTTTTCTCCTATTTTTTATATGTATAATGTCCGGCTACCTTTCCTTTGCTTGTCGGAAATCCCAAAGCTCTAAAAGCTTTCGGGCTTACATCCAACACAGCGCCCGGCATTCTGCCGACATCATATTTATAGACTGTAATGACTTTCTTTGGTTTTGCTTTAGAATAGGCTCTTATTTTTGTGCCTTTTCTCGGAACATCGAAGCCCATCTTTGTGGCGCAGTCCCAATGGCCGAGCCTTTTGCCGTCAGCGCCGACTTTGCCCACGCCGTTGTACCAAGTGATGTAGCCGCTGACTTTTTTCGTTTTAGCACTCGCCTCACCGGCAAAATTGAATGCCAATAGTAAGCTGCCTGCCAAAACAAAAACAGAAAAAAGTATCTTCTTCATATAAAAATATCCTCCGTGAATGGGATTTTTTTCTGACATTCAAATTATACCTTTTTTCATAGAAATGGTATTTTACAGTTTGTTTACGTTTAAAATGCAATTATTACGCCCAGTTTTCTACCAAACTATCAAGAACAGATGACACCTTTGCCAGGATCGTTCGTATATAAAAGAGAAACCGAAATGAATAGGATGATCACAGTGAAAAAATCGAAACTGATCTCGTTATCCGCGGCTGCGATGCTTTTCGCCGTTCCCCTATCTGGATGTTCATCATCCGCTTCAGACCGTTCACAAGAGGTCTCAGAAGACCATTCCATTCAAAGATACGATCTCGTATGGTTTGATTACGTGAATGACAGCGAATCCGACAAAGCACCTTTACTGAAAGCATCATACGTGAAAAATGGGAAAGAAAAGACGGAGACTTTCAAAAAATATGTAGAAAATGTGGAAAATGTCGAACAGCCTTATATTAAAATCCGCGATCATGAAGCCTTCATCTACCGTCCCCCATACATCAAATATGACCAGGAGCCGCTTGAGGGCGTCGTCAAAGATAAAGTGGAACAAAAAAGCAGTGATGAACAATGAAGAAAAAAAGCGCTCCTCTTATTTTGATCATGGCGCTGTCTCTCTTGCTGCCTTTTGCTCAAGCAGAGGCAACAGGCAGCAATGGAACATCCGGAACCAAGGCTGCGAGTTCCTCGGCTAATAACAGCTCTTTAAAAACACGTCCGGGTTCAGTCAACCAGAGAATGCGCAGTTATATGAATCAGTCTGCGAGCCGACAATATTTAAACAAGAGCAGTCAGTTCAACGCCATCCAGCGGACATTGCCGTCCAATGCCCTATACAAAGGAAGCATCAAGCAAACACTCAATCAAAATCCTGCTGGATCAGCCTTTTTGAATTACTACTTTCCATACTGGATGATCTTCCACGCGGGCGGATATACAGCAGAACAAAAAAGCATGCTCCGCACCGCCGGAATCAAAGAAAAAGCGCTCTCTGAACGAAAAGAAAAAAGATATTGGCTGTTGATTGAAGATCAAAACGGAAAAGAACATGCCGTCCTCGTCTCGAAAAAACAGTATGACAACATTCAAAAAGGGGATCGGGTTGAAGTGCGCCGCAAACAGATCACCAAAAAATAGCTGAAACAAGTGCCGGTCATCATCATGATGCCGGCTTTTCTCGTCATATCAAAAAAGGGCTTGCATGGATGAAAACCATCTGTTAAAATTCGTTTCATAGCTAATGATTCTGAAAATAAAAAGGCAGGCGTCACGATTTGGATAGATCCCCCCATCTTCGACAGGAAGAACACGACACACTCATCAAGCTGAAACGCATGCCGATCGAGTCCTTGAATCTTGAAGCCATTTCGGTTGCCACCAACCTTTACCGGTCAGCGCAAAAGCTCCGCGTCAAAATGGAGACCGAGATCCTTTCCTCATATCAATTGTCATGGACGGCTTTTTCGATTCTTTACGATCTATGGGTATGGGGCAGGCTTGAAACGAGAAAACTCGCTGAACTGTCAGGCATTTCAACAGCCACTGCGAGCAATGTCATTAAAACGCTTGAAAAAAAGAACTTTTGCGGAAAAAGCACGGATCCGAGAGACCGCAGACACGTATACGCCGAGATCACCCCTGAAGGAAAAGCCGCTATTGAAGAGCTCTATCCGGCGTTCCACAAAGGGGAAACAATGCTGATCAAAGGCATGACAAAAGAGGAGCAGAATACATTGATCGAGCTCCTTCGAAAAGTGAACGACAATCTTCATAAACCATAAGCAACGACGGGAACAAGTAGCGGGCTGTCTCCCTGTTCCAGAGAGCCGGCGGCTGGTGCGAGCCGGTACAAAGGCAGACGCGAATTACCTCCCCGAGCTTTCTTTGTGAACCTTCAAGTAGCAAAGAACGGGAAACCGTTATCTGAAATAGAGCGGAAGACGGAGGTCTTCAACCAGGGTGGTACCGCGTGCATTTGAGCCACGTCCCTTATCGGGATGAGGCTCTTTTTTTATACAAAAAAGGAGGAGTTATCATGCAGCAACAACAATTTGATCAACTGACAACTGCCGAGAAGCGGGAAGTCGAAAGGCAGCTTCACTTATATATGAACGGAGCGGAGGAGGTCATTCCCCCGGAAGAACTGCGGGCAAAGCTGGCCAAATCGATTTTGACCGGCGAACCGCTGAAAATTAAGCTTGGTCTCGATCCGTCGGCGCCTGACGTTCATTTAGGCCACACTGTCGTCTTGAATAAGCTGCGCCAATTTCAGGAAAATGGACATATCGTCCAGCTCCTGATCGGAGATTTCACAGGAAAAATCGGCGATCCGACAGGAAAATCCGCCGCAAGGAAACAGCTGACGGACGAAGAAGTCCGCCGCAATTCCGAAACATACTTTCAACAGTTTGGAAAAGTGCTTGATCAGAACAAAGTCGAGCTTCACTACAACTCAAAATGGCTGAAACGATTAACCTTGGAAGACGTCATTGCGCTCGCGGGCAAAATTACCGTCGCCCGTTTAATGGAACGCGATGATTTTGAAGAAAGAATGGCCATGCAAAAGCCGATTTCGCTTCATGAATTCTTTTACCCGTTGATGCAGGGATATGATTCGGTCGTTCTCGACAGCGATATCGAACTGGGCGGAACGGATCAGCATTTTAACGTGCTCATGGGCAGACACTTTCAGGAAAAGTATGGAAAAGAAAAACAGGTCGTCATTCTCATGCCGCTGCTTGAAGGACTTGACGGGGTTGAAAAAATGTCGAAATCAAAGAACAATTACATCGGCATTGATGAAGACCCTCATGAAATGTTCGGAAAAACGATGTCGCTTCCGGACAGTTTGATGAAAAAATATATCCATCTTGCGACCAACCTGGAGGCGGAAGATAAAAAACGACTTGTAAAAGATTTGGAAACGGGGGCCGTTCATCCGCGAGATGCGAAAATGCTTCTCGGGAAAACCATCGTCAACATGTATCATGGAAGCGAGGCAGCCGAAGCGGCCGAACAGCAGTTTAAAAAGGTTTTTCAGCAAAACAGCGCGCCGGACAATATAACGCCTGTACACTGGCAAGGTGACGGAACGGTGCCTGTCACCGATTTATTGGTGACGCTCGGACTCCTCCCTTCCAAAAGCGAAGCCCGCCGAATGATCCAAAACGGCGGCGTTAAAATCAACGGCATCAAAGCAGAATCGATTCATGCGGATGTGGCGGTCGAACACGGTATGATTATCCAAGTCGGCAAACGGAAGTTTGTCAAATTGCAAATGTCTCAATAAACATTCAGCCTAATCATCCTTTTAAAAGGATCGATTAGGCTGTTTTTCATGAAAAGCGCAGGCGTTAGAATTTGCAACAGGTCGGTATTCAATCGCCTGATGGTTTCGATTCGAAAAGCATATCCGAACGGCCTCCCGAACACCTTGATCTTAATTTTGCCTTCACCTCTCTGATTGCAAATAAGGCCGCCAGCGGCGGCCTGCCATTTTACGATTCATTTGTCTTCTCTTATGCA
Organism: Bacillus paralicheniformis; assembly: GCF_001042485.2. GTDB lineage: Bacteria > Bacillota > Bacilli > Bacillales > Bacillaceae > Bacillus > Bacillus paralicheniformis. The sequence continues at coordinate 40,990 of NZ_LBMN02000023.1, read as the reverse complement.
GCAACAGCGCTGCCATCCTTCCTTCAGCAGCTCAAATGTCAGCTCGTTTGTGTCGGGCACGATCAAATCAGCCCCGCTCAGCGATGTCTCATCACCGACTCCCACCGCAAACATCCCTGCGGATTTGATCGCGGCGATCCCGGCTTCAGCGTCTTCGATTGCTGCACACTGAGACGGAGGCACACCGAGCAGCGCTGCGGCAGTCAAAAAGATTTCGGGGTCGGGCTTTCCGCGAGCAAGCGCAGCCGGGTCAACGACAGCATGAAATTCGTCCATGAGCCCGAGCCGTTGCAAAATAGCGGGCGCGTTTCGGCTTGACGAAGCTAACGCGATGCTTACATTTTCCCTTTTCAATTCGGCAAATAGCCCGGCGATTCCCGGCAACAGGTCATGCGGTGTCAAGTTTTGGATCAGCTGTTGGTAGTATTGATTTTTCCGGCGCATGATCTCTTGTTTCTCCGCCTCCCGATACGTTCCGGCCGCACCGCCGTGAATCAAAATCGTGTTAAGCGACCGCTCTCTGTCGATTCCTTTCAGTCGTTCATTAAAGCTCCGGTCAATCTCAATGCCGATTTGTTCGGCAGTATGTTTCCAAGCGAGATAATGATGCTCGGCCGTATCCGTGATCACGCCGTCCAAGTCAAAAATGACCGCTTTCATAATGTCGAACCCTTTGCCCGGCTGATCATCATAAAAGCTTCATAGGGTTCCATGTCCATGCTGCCGCTTATATCAAGCCGATCGCGGGCGTAATTGGATAACAGCACATCCCACTTGTCTTCAAGCAATTCCGGCGGAGCATGAAACAGCGCCTTTTCTTCTGACAAATTCACGGCGACTAACAGCTTTTCGCCCCGGTATTCACGGATATACGCAAAGATTTGCGGATCATCCTCAAGCAGCAGCTGGTAATCTCCATGTACGATAACTTTATGTTGTTTGCGCAGCCCGATGAGCTTCTGATAATAATAGAAAATCGAATCTTCATCTGAGAGCGATTCTTTCACATTGATTTCTTGATAGCGGGGATTTACCGCCAGCCAAGGCTCTCCATCTGTGAAGCCCGCGTGTTTTCCGTCATCCCATTGCATCGGCGTTCTCGCGTGATCCCGCCCTTTTTTCGCCACGGCTTTTCGAAAGTCTTCCTCTGTCATCGTTTGATTTTCGAGGACAAGTTCGCGGTATGCGTTTTTGATTTCGAGATCATCATACATCTCGAGCGGCATTTCACTGTTTGTCATGCCGATTTCTTCTCCCTGATAAATGAACGGGGTTCCCTTCATCCCGTGCAAGACCGTTGCAAATGCTTTGGCGCATTGTTTGCGCAGTTCGCGGTCATTGCCCCAGCGGGATATGACCCTCGGTTGATCATGATTTTCGAAATAGAGCGTGTTCCAGCCGACATTCATTAAAGCGGCCTGCCACCTCGTCATCGTCTTTTTTAAAGCGATCGGATCAAACGGCTTCATCTGCCATTTCCCATTCGGCGAATGTTGTTTTGTATCGATGTCCATATGTTCAAATGTAAAAATCATGTTCAGCTCATGTCTGCTTGGATCCGTGTATTTTATCGCTTCTTCAACATCTGAGCCGTTTGCTTCGCCGACCGTCATGCAGTCGTAACGGGACAGCACTTCCCGGTTCATCTCTTGTATAAATTCGTGCAGACGGGGGCCGTTTGAATGATAGCGGCCGACTACATAAGGACGGCTGTTATCTGTTTCATAATCGGGAAAGTCGACGTATTTGGAAATGGAACCGATCACATCCATCCGCCAGCCGTCAACGCCTCTGTCCATCCAAAACGTCATCAAATCGTATACTTCCCGGCGAACCGCTTCATTCTCCCAGTTTAAGTCAGGCTGCTTTCTCGAAAAGTAGTGAAGGTAATATTGCCCTGTCCGCTCATCGAATGTCCACGCCGATCCTGAAAAGATCGATCCCCAATTGTTCGGTTTTGAACCGTCCGCCTTTGGATCTTTCCAAAAATAATAATCACGGTAAGGATTGTCCTTTGACTTGCGGCTTTCGGCAAACCAGGCATGTTCATCAGACGTGTGGTTCACGACAAGATCCATGATGATTTTCATTCCGCGTTTATGCACTTCATCAATCAATTGAAACATATCATCGTTCGTCCCGAACTTTTCGTATATGCTTCTGTAGTCGCTGATGTCGTAGCCGTTGTCATCTTGCGGGGAATCAAACACAGGACACAGCCAGATAACATCGGCTCCGAGGCTTTTAATGTAATCGAGCTTTTGAATCACGCCCTGCAAATCACCGAATCCGTCTCCGTTGGAATCATAAAAACTCCGCGGGTAAATTTGATACACGACTGCCTCTTTCCACCATTGACTCATCGGGCATCCTCCTTTCATACCGTCCGTTCAGTGCGATTTGCTCTCCATAAACTGTCATGGAAAGCGGTTCTCCTTTTACAAGGTTGAAGGCGACGCTGTTTTCCTCTACCTGCACATTGATTAGCCGGTTCCGATAATTGATGTTGAACGAATAACCGTCCCATTCCTTCGGCAAAAACGGAGCAAACGACAGCGTCTCATCTTGGGTCCGCATGCCGGCAAATCCTTGCACGATCGCGAGCCAGCTTCCAGTCATCGATGTAATATGAAGCCCTTCCTCTGTGTCATGATTGTAATTATCCAGGTCAAGCCTCGCTGTACGCTTATACAGTTCAAGCGCTTTCTTTTCCATTTTGAGTTCAGCCGCCAGCACCGCATGGACAGACGGCGAAAGGCTCGATTCATGAACCGTCATCGGTTCATAAAATTCAAAGTTGCGCCGTTTTTCTTCCGTCGTAAATCGATGATTAAAGAAATAAATGCCTTGCAGAACATCCGCCTGCTTAATAAAACTGGAGCGGAGAATTTTGTCCCATGACCAATTCTGATAGAGCGGGCGGTCATCCGGTTCAAGCTCATCCGCTGCCTGAAGCTCTTTATCCAGGAATGTATCATGCTGAATAAAAACATTTAATTCCTCACTGTATGGATAGTACATTTTCGCAATGATATCCTTCCACCTCTCCATCTCGGCTTCCCGTATATCAAGCCGACGGCGTTTTTCCTCCGGGAGGACAGCGAGGTTTTCGAGCGTGTACTCAAGCGTCCACGACGCAATCAAATTCGTATACCAGTTGTTGTTGACATTGTTTTCATATTCATTCGGCCCTGTAACGCCGTGGATCATATATTTGTTGTTACGTTTTGAGAAGTGGACACGGTCAGCCCAAAATCTGCTGATTTCGACGAGAACGTCTATCCCGTATTCTTTCATATAGTCACGGTCGCCTGTGTAATTGACATAATTGTAGATCGCATAACAGATTGCGCCATTGCGGTGAATTTCTTCGAAGGTGATCTCCCATTCATTGTGGCATTCATCGCCTGTGAAGGTCACCATCGGATAAAGGGCTCCCTTCAGCCCCAGTTTGGCCGCATTCCGTTTAGCTGCCTCCAAATGATGATATCGGTATAAAAGCAGATTCTTTGTCACCTCCGGCTCGGCCGTCGCCAAATACACAGGAACGGCGTACGCCTCAGTATCCCAGTAGGCGGCTCCTCCGTATTTCTCGCCCGTGAATCCTTTCGGCCCGATGTTTAAGCGCGAATCGGTTCCGTAGTATGTCGAGAAAAGCTGAAAGAGGTTGTACCGGATGCCCTGCTGAAGCTCATCATCCCCTTTAATTTCAATGTCAGCCTTTGCCCACCTTTCCATCCAATGTTCGGTATGCCTCCGCTTTGCTTCTTCATATCCCTGCTGAAGAACATCAGCCAAAAGCGCCCTGCCCTTTACTAAAAGCTCTGCTTCTTCAAAGTCCCGGGACGTTGTGACAATGATCAATTTTTTTAAAGAAGCCTTTGTTCCCGGCTTCACTTCGTAACAGAAGCGGTTTTCCGCGTACATCGCATCCGTTTGAAAATGCTCGCTGACATATCCTTCTGTCACATTGCACATTGAAGCAGCCACCGTAAAACGCGGCGTTCCAAACGGATTCTCAATCGTTTTCGTCACAAGATGACCGCGATGAGATTCGGCGCCTTTCGCTTCTTCCTGCCAAAACCGCTCTTCGAAATTGGCATCCTCATTTGCGACATGGCCATCAAGATAAGGGACAAGTGTAATAACAGCTTCATCGGTCAGGCATTCCGCTTCATAATGAATCGCGCACAGCTGCTGGACATCAAGACTAAGAAAGCGCTCCGACGAAATTTTGACAGCCTTTTGATTCACGCGAACGACAGCGCTTCTCCGCAGGATGCCTTCCTTCATATTGAGCTCCAATTCAAACGATTCGATGCCGTTTTGATTGAGGTCGACTTTTTCGTCGTCTACATATACATCAATTCCGATGAAATTCATCGCATTGATCACTTTCCCGAAATATTCGGGATAGCCGTTTTTCCACCAGCCGACACGCGTTTTGTCCGGGAACCAAACCCCTGCGATATATGTGCCTTTGAGACTTTCGCCTGAATAGCTTTCTTCAAAATTCCCCCTGATCCCCATATAGCCGTTCGCCAAGGATGTCAGACTTTCCTGAAGCCGCTTATGTTCTTTTTCAAATTGGTTTGTTTTGATTTTCCACTGGTCGATCTCAAATAGCCGCTGATTTACCATGATTTCCTCCTGACTGAAGATTTTCGTTGTGATGGCGGGTTTTGAATATATGCCTGAAGATGAAAGAGACCATCAAAGCGCTTCCGCACGAATGGATGAGCAGCATCATGATGAAGTCAAAGCGGATCATACCAAAAGCCATTGCAGCCGCTGCCGGAAGCGCTGATCCGCACACCGCCGCTGCGGCCGCTTCCTTAAACGACCTTATCCCGGTCATGTTGGATTTTTTGGAGATCCAGATGCCTCCCGTCAGAACGGCCGTTACAAAAAGCGAAATGATGAAAACCGCGGAACAGGCCAGCATGATGATAAGCGGCTTATATTGGGCAAACCACATGGCACCGATAAAATCCCCTACATGATCGGCATCCAGATCATTCAGCCCGGCCTTTGCCGGATAGCGGACAGAAAACCCCGCTCCGCTTTGATCGCTGATAATCAGATGATCTGACTGAAAGATGAGCGCGTTTTGATAGCCGCCTTCCGCCTTTATCCGGCCGTTCTCACCGCTTGTTTTCAATTCATGCTTCAAATCGACCGCCAGCAAGGTTTTCTCTTTCTCCACACGGTACAGCTCGTCTGTGCCTGTCAATCTCCCGTTTGTCAATTGGTAGCCTTTTAATTGTTTGATGAATTGCGCGTCAGCCTTTTGAACAACGTTTGGGAGCAAATTCCCGGCGTTGAAGCGGTCCATTTTCATCAACGCAATCGACACGGGCGCCGTTAAGCAAGCTGTCAAAAACATAAACAGAAAAGAAATTTCGAGCCAGCTGAATGTATGTTTGCAGCGCATGACGCCCGCCGGTGATGCCGCTGCTTTAAGAAAGCGGACGATCAGCTTTTCGTGTCTCATGTCGTTCATCGGTTTATCCCTTCGTTCCGCCGGATGTCAAACCGGACACAAAGTTCTTTTGGAGAAAGAAGAACAAGATGCAAATCGGCAGAGCCGCAAGAATCGCGCCCGCTGCAAACAGCGCGACTTTTTGCTGCTGCGGATTGGAGATGAATGTCTGCAAACCGACGGCGATGGTCAGGCTTTCCGGCGAGCGAAGCAGAAATTTCGCCAGCAGATAGTCGCCGAACGGCCCCATAAACGCCCACAGCGCCTGGACAGCAAGCATCGGTTTCACAAGCGGCAGAACGACCGAAGCAAAGATCCGCAGGTGCCCCGCTCCGTCAATCCGCGCCGCTTCATCGATTTCTCTAGGCACTGTATCAAAGTAGCCCTTCATCAGCCATGTGTTCATCGGAATTCCGCCGCCGATATAGATTGCAGTTAAAAACCAATATTGGTCCAAAGCTCCGATCAGCATGGCCAGGACGTAAAAAGCGGTCAGCGCCGCCATCGTCGGCACCATTTGAATGATCAAAAAGAAAATGAGACTCTTTTTTCGGCCCGCAAACCGGTAGCGGCTGTACGTATAGCCGGCAAGCGTCACAATCGTCACCTGGAACACCATGACAGACAGCGCGATCACAAGCGTATTCCCGTACCAGTTGAGGTAAAGCGTCTCTTCAAACAGCCGCTTAAAGTGGTCCAATGTCCATTGGCCCGAAAAATCGAGTGTAAAAGCCGCTACATTCCCGACCCGAAATGCGGATGATGCCGTAATCAAAAGCGGATAAATAATCACGATGCTTAAAAACGTCAAAAATATATAGGTCAAAACCTTGTTCAGAATCCCGGTGAACCGCGTATTTTTGAAAATCCCTCTCATCTACATGACCTCCTCATTGCCAAAGGCATTCGATTTCTTAAAAGCAATCAGGGAAACCCCGATGACAATGAAAGAAATGAGCAGTGTGACAGCAGCCGCCACGGAATACTGCGGCGACGTTCCCGTCGTCAGCTTATAGATCCAGGATATTAAGATGTCGGTTGACCCAGCTCCGGCCCCCGCACTCCCCGGACCGCCCTCATTAAATAAATAGATGATCGAGAAGTTATTGAAATTAAACGTATACTGGGTAATCATCACCGGTGCGGTCGCAAATAAAATCATCGGCAGCGTAATGTGTTTAAAGCGCTGAATAAATGTCGCGCCGTCAATTTTTGCCGCTTCATAAAGCTCTCCGGGAATCGCCTGAAGCACCCCTGTCACCATGACATAAATGTATGGAAAACCGAGCCACGTCTGAATCATAATCAAAGCCGTCTTCGTCCAGAACGGATCGGTCTTCCATGCGACAGCCGGGATATCGACGAACGGGAGCTGGTTCAAAAGCGGGATCACTTGGACGTTCATCGCGCCCGCCGAGTCATTAAAAATGTTGGCAAAGCTCATAATCGTAATAAATGCCGGAACGGCCCACGGAAGCAGGAAAATGATCCGGAACATCCGCTTGCCTTTAATAAAGTTTTGATTGACGACCAACGCTGTCACGATGCCGAGAACAATTTGCAGCGTTGTCGCACAGATCGTCCAGATGATCGTCCAGCCCAGTACATCGGCGAATGTTTGCCGATACGAGCCAAGGAAAAAGATATTCATGAAATTTTTAAAGCCGACCCAGTCGATGAGACTGTTAGGCGGAATATGATAAAAATCGTAGTTTGTAAACGCGATAAACAGAGTCACCAGCACCGGAAAAATAATTACAAACACCATCATGAGGTATGCCGGCAGCGTAAATAAATACGGAAACCCTTTGTCACCTGCATTTCTGATCATGTCCCCGGCCGTCTCGCTGATTTTCAAACCCGCCGCTTTCATCGCGGCGGTCTTCCGGGCATCATACAGATTAAAGATGTAAAACATCAGAAAAACGAGCGTCAATATCAATTGCAGCGTGCCCTCTATCAACAGAAACAGCGAGTGATCTTCTCCCGGGACAGTCCCCAGCGTCGCGAGGCCGATCAGCGCCTGATAACCGAAAACCGCTAACTCACAAATAAACAAGCCTGTGATGACAAGAAAAAGGATCCCCTTTGAAAACTGCCGGTTTGCAATCTGGCCAGCACCGGGAATAATCGATAACAGCGCTGCCTTCCGGCTCCGTTTTGCAAGTGTTTGGTCTTTGTTCATTTTTTTCGCCCTCTATTCTTCCGGACGCTAAAACCGCCGTTTTATTTCACATACTTTTCTTTAATGTTTTCTTTAATTACACGGACGGCATCATCCGCTGATTGCTGTGCCGATTTTTTCCCTGCTGCCGCGTCAAATATCAGGCTTTCTGCACCTGTCCATACCTCGGCCATCTCCGGAATGTTCGGAGTCGGAGTCGCCGTTTCGTATTGTGTGATGACCGCCGACGTCAGCTCGCTTTTTTGCTCCCCTGCTTTTTTTCGTGCGGCGAGGTTGGCCGGAACTTCGTTCGTATCTTCATAAAAACGGTAAGCATTTTCGTCATTTGCGGCATATTGCAGCCACTTTTCAGCAAGCTCTGCCTCTTTCGTATATTTAGAGGCGACCCAGCCTTTTCCGCCTGCAAACGGAGCATATTCTTTTCCGTTTGGCAATGTCGGGATTTTCGCGGCACCGTAGTTCAAACCGGCTTCTTTATAATTGGAAGCTGACCAGGGACCTCCGATAACAGCAGCTGCTTTTCCGTCCATAAAGGTCTGCTGGATAAAATCGTCAGCGCTCGTATTGTCCTGCATGCCTTTCGGCCAATATTCACTGAACCATTTCTCGGCGTATTCCACCGCTTCCACGGCCCCGTTGTTGTTCAGACCGATGTCTCCGGAATCCGTGCCGTCAGCTCCGAATACATATCCCCCGTATCCCGCCATTAAACCGTATGACATGTAAAAGTCCGTCCACTTTGCGAGAAAAGCGGTCGATTTTCCTTTTTCCGAAGAAAAAGCGAACCTCTTGTCTTTTGTTAAATCCTCAAGCTCGTTAAAGGTTTTTGGCGGCACTTTTAACAGGTCTTTATTGTAATAGAGTACGAGAGTTTCAATAACAAGCGGGATTCCGTAGACTTTTCCGTCAACTGTTACTTGCTGCATTTCTTTGTCGCCGAAGCTTTTAGTCTCAGACGGTTTGACTTCCAGCAAATGCCCTTGCTGTCCTAAGCCGCCGATACGGTCGTATGCCGCAAGCATGACATCGGGCGCATTGCCTGCCGGGCCGTCAAGAGGAAGCGCTTCAAGCTGATCGAACATTGGCTTTTCAACAATTTTGACTGTCACATCATTCTCTTTTTCAAAACCTTCCTTTATGCTTTCAACGTAAGGTTTATAGACCTCTTCTACAGACACGGTCAGCACTTTTTTCCCGCCGTTGCCCCCCGTTTCCTTTGAACTTGAACAGGCGGCAAGACCGAACAGCAGAACTGTCGCCAGCATCGCTAAAAATCCTTTTTTTAAATGTTGCATCTTTTTTCCCCCTTCTATCTTAGAATCTGAGACAATTGTAATCCTCGATAGAAAGCGGTTACAATAGTTTAAATTCTGTTACCGGTAACAGAATTTAAACCGCCCCCAAAATGAAAAACCCGCCTGGCTGTATGTCGACCGCATCATCATGATGGAGCGCTTCTTCCGACCACGCATCATATATTCTTTTGTCGCTTGCAATCTTCAAATCCCGCAATCTGACACGGCGCACCTCGCTGCCCTGGTGGAAGAAGTAGATCAGCTCTTTTTCTTCATCCGTTCGGGAAAAACTGACAAAATCGTTTTCGTCGTCAACCAGCCTCCACTCGAGCGTTCCATATGTCAATACATCATTTTCTTGTTTTCGCAAAGCGATCAGCCGTTTCATAAATGTGAGCATCTCTTGATTCTGTTTCTCTTCTTCCCAAACCATGCACTTCCGGCACAATGGGTCATCCCCGCCGTCCAGCCCGATTTCGGTTCCGTAATAAATGCACGGCGAGCCTGTCTGAGCAAACATAAATGCCAAAAGAGAGCGTACTTTTTTCTCATCTCCTCCGCATCTTGTCAAAATCCGCTTCGTGTCATGGCTGTCCAGCAAATTAAACATCACCTCATTGACCTGCTTCATCCCGCTCATGAGATGCGAATTGATGCGGCTCGCCATTTGCGAAGCTGAAATCGATCCGTCTGCAAAATAGTCAATCATCGGTTCTGTGAACGGGTAGTTCATAACCGAATGAAATTCGTCTCCTCTAAGCCACGGATCAGCCTGATGCCAGATTTCGCCCAATATAAAAATGTCGGGCTTTTCTGCAGTAACGGCTTGACGGAACTTCTTCCAAAACGCATGATCGACTTCATTTGCCACATCCAAACGCCAGCCGTCGATATCAAATTCGCGTATCCAGTACAGCGCGATATCAAGTAAATAAGCCTGAACTTCCGGGTTGGCGGTATTGAGCTTCGGCATCTCGGGCGTAAACGCAAATGTATCGTAGCCGCCTTCTTTAACAGGAAAAGAATGAACATGAAACCAGTCTTTATAACGGGACTTTTCACCGTTTTTGACGACATCCTGCCACTCTCGCGAAGCGCTGCCGATGTGATTAAAAACAGCGTCAAGCATGATCTTCATTCCCCGCTCGTGAAGCCGGCTGACCAGCGTGCGAAAGAGTTCCTCATCGCCAAAATGCGGATCGATCGAGCAATAGTCCAATGTATCGTATTTATGGTTGGAAGGCGCGGCAAAGATCGGCGTCAAATAAATGCCGCCTACCCCCAAGTCTTCCAGATAGTCCAGTTTGTTTATGATCCCCTGCAAATCCCCTCCGAAAAAATCGTCCACCTCGGGGTCCTTGCTTCCCCATGGCAAAGCGTTTTCCGGAGACAAATCCTCTCGGCCGCTGGCAAAGCGCTCCGGAAAAATTTGATACCAGACGGTTGATTTGACCCAGTCAGGTGCATTAAACGTATCTGCCTCATGAACAAACGGAAATTTAAAACAGTACTTGGCCATATCTGCCGCTTTTCCGGCAAACGGACAGGCACCACTGCTTCCGTAAAAAGTGTCTTGACCATCAGCGCCTGTAAGGATAAACCCGTATTGCAGACGCCTGAATGGAGGCGCCACTTCGGCAAACCAGTAATCATGCGTGCTTGTCGCGGCAATTTTCGCCATCGCAAGCTCGTTCGCTTTCCATGTGCCGCCGGTGTGTTCGTAAGGATCTCCCCAAATCAAGCAGACGTGTTCGGCATCATTCTTTTTTGTACGGATTTTGATGTGCAATGTCCTTCCATCGTAAGAATAGGCATCAGAGCTGAAAGGCTGATGATGAATCGCTGCATATTCCATCATGTTTCCCCCTTTTTGGTTGTCCGGCTGTGATAAACCGGCTTTTATTCTGAAATTATCATGACGGCATAACAGGAACAATCATTTTCAGCTTGTTACCGGTAACAGAATGAGACCCTTACAAAGTCGATTCCCGGACAATAAGTTCCGGCTCAAAAAATTGATTGCCTTGCGACGCTCCGTCTTCATTGATTTTTTTCAGCAGGATTCTGGCGCAAGCCTCTCCCATTTCAACAACAGGCTGTCTGATCGTCGTCAGGCGAGGCGAAGCGATCCGGTCGAGAAACACCCCGTCATAGCCGGTAACCGCGACATCTTCCGGAATTTTTTTGCCGAGCAATTGCGCCGCACGGATGACCCCGAGCGCGATGCGGTCGGAAGCGCAAACCACGGCTGCCGGTGCATCAAGGGATGCCAGCACTTCCAGTGCGCGTGCTTCACTTTTTTTCGAACTGTTTTCCATCCGGAAAATCGCCGCTTTTTTCAGACTGCCTTCCATCGCCTGAAGGTAGCCTTTTTCCCTTGACCGTTCAAAGGGTTCATCCAAATCGATTCCAAAAAAGACGACATTGCGGACGCCCAGCCCAATGACGTGGCGTGTTGCCATATAGGTACCTTTTTCATTGTTAACATCAATAAAATCATAGCCCATTTCATTTTGGCCAAATACAACGACAGGCTTTTCAAATACTTTAATCAGCCCTTCAAAATCGGCTTTTCTCAATCCCGTCGCTATAATGCCGTCACACTGGCCGATATTGAGAGATTTCCTTGTGACAAGCTGCAAAGCATAATGGTGACGGTCCAGCTCGCGGCTGATTCCCGTTAACAGGTTCATATAATAAGGTTCAGTCGTATCCATTTCTTCCAGTATGAGCAGCTTGACGACCTGTGTTCTGTTTTGAACGAGCGCTCTTGCTGCATAGTTCGGTATATAATTGAGCTCCTTCATTGCGGAATGAACAAGCTTTTTCAATTCATCCGTCACAGTCTCAGGATGATTGATCACCCGCGATACCGTCATTTTCGATACATTTGCTTTCTTTGCTACATCAGATAACGTTGCCATTTCATCCCCGCCTTACCTATACGATTCAAACTGTCAGCTAGTCCTTCCTGAGGGCTGATGACACCTTGTTAAAATTAATTATAAGATGGAATCAAAGAAATTTTATAAGAAGGAGAAAATAAAAAAACGGATTTCCTTTAGGAAATCCGTCCTATCACTCTTTTCTTCTATCTTTGAACATAGATCGAAACCGATCCGCCGTTTACGTGAAACTCTCCCCAGCCTTCTGCATTGATGACAACAGAATCGGAACGGTTTCCGGTGATGTCATGCCATGTCTCACCGGCGTTTTGCCGGCCGACATACATTCGCTTTGTCCCGCCGGGTCCGTCTGTTATTAACGCCGCCAAACCAGAATTTGCAACCGAGCTGTCGCCTTCCCTCGTCCAGCCGACAATGTCATGATGATCGAAATAATCATGCTGTGCTCCGTACGCATATTGTATTCTCGCTTTTAAGATCGGTTCGATTTTGTGTTTCAGGGCAGGAATTTCGCGCTGCGAGGCTCCTTTCGTCCCGTACATATCCCCGTAGAAAATCTGCGGGTAGCCTGCTTCTCTTGTCAAAATAAAAGCGTAAGCCAGCGGCTTAAACCATGTTTGGACAGTCGACTCAAGCGATTGCCCCGGCTGTGTATCATGGTTATCAACAAACGTAACCGCTTTCACAGGATGCTTGGAAACGACTGTTCCGTTCAGCAATTTCCTCATATCATAGCCGCCTCCCTGTGTCGATGCAGCATGGAACTGGTAATGAAGCGGCACGTCAAACACTGAATGATTAAAGTTTGTTTTGTTCAAATAGTTTTCCAGCGCACCTAAGTCATTCTGCCAATATTCGGCTACCGTAAACATTTCCTTTCCTGTTTTTTCCCTGACATGATTGACCCAATCCCGCAAAAAAGAAAATTTAATGTGTTTGACGGCATCAAGGCGGAATCCGTCCAATTGCAGCTCATTGGCATACCACGTTCCCCATCTCTTTATTTCTGCCGTGACATCAGGATGATCATAATCGATGTCGGCATACATCAAGTAATCATAGTTGCCGTTTTCATTGGAAACTTCCCAATCCCATGCCTTTCCTTGAAACTTATAGATGCGGTTCAGCTTTCGGGACTCGTCCCAATCGGTTCCGTCAAAATGGTACCAATGCCATTTGAAATCGCTGTATGTGCTGCCGCGCCCCGGGAATTGAAAATGTGTCCACGCTTTGATTCGCTGTTCTCCTGATGTTACGCGGTTGCGGTCGGCGGGATCGACTTCAACAGCCGTTACATCTTCGGTCGCATCAGCGCCGCCTTTGTGGTTGATGACTACATCGCCGTAAACGTTGATGTCCCGGGAATGAAGACTGTTGATCGCAGATTGCAGTTCTCCCTTTGTGCCGTACTTTGTCCGAACCGTCCCTTTTTGATGAAACTCCCCTAAATCATACAGATCGTAAGCGCCGTAGCCTACATCGTCTTGACTCGTTCCCTTATATGCCGGGGGAATCCAGACGGCAGTAATACCGTGTTCAGCCAAATATGCCGAGTCATTTTGTAAGCGTTTCCAATGTTGGCCGTCATTTGGCATGTACCACTCAAAATATTGCATCAGCGTCCCATTAAGATTTGCCGCCGCAGCTGCAGAGTGAGGCAGCAAGAAGATGAGCGCAAATAACAGCGGCAGCAATCGGGCATAAAGCCGTTTGTGTTGTTTCATGATTTTCCTCTCCCCTTTCAAAGTGAAACACATGCTATTGTATAAATATTTTGAATTTTTAACAAATATCGTTTTCCCTATATTTTCTTGCAACAGAAAAGCGCCGATATGGCGCTTTCTTCTCATTTATTCAATATCCTCTCTGCTTCTTCACTTCTTCAAGCTGAGATACAGTTACCAATTGATAGCCCTTTGCTTTCAGCTTTTTAATAATCTCTTCCGCCGCTTCTGCGGACGTTGCATAAATATCGTGCATTAAGACGATTTTTCCGTCTCCCGCATGACTCATGACATGATTGACAATCTTTTGTTTATTTCTGTACTTCCAATCTTCCGGATCAACATCCCACAACGAGACCTTCAGATTGGAAAGCGAGCGGACGGAATCATTGATTCCGCCATATGGAGGGCGCAAGTGTGCCGGCTGGTGTCCGCTGATTTTTTCGATCATTTCTTGCGTGTCGTTAATTTCCTGATACGCTTTTTCATTTGACAGCCTTGTCAATAACGGATGGTCCCAGGAATGGTTGCCGACTTCGTTTCCTTCCTTCAGCATTCGTTTTATCGTTTCGGGATAATATTGGGCTCTGCTTCCAAGCACAAAGAAGGTCGCATGCCCTTCATGCTTTTGTAAAGCATTCAATATTTTATTCGTTGTAGCGGGATTCGGGCCGTCATCAAATGTGAGAGCAATCACTTTTTCATCAGGATTTATTTTCGCCTGTTTCGGAAGGGGGACAGGCTCCTGCTCTCGTTTGGCCTGAAGACGGCTCTTTTTCATATCCTGATATTGGTCTTTTAAAATATCTTTTACCCATTCTTTTTTTATTTTTACAGACTGCTCAAGACCGGTTTGTTTTTTCTCAAAATAAAATTCGACTTCGTTTTCCAGGAGCGCGAAGCGGCTGAAATGCTCTTCCTGAGGGCTTGTCCCTTCTTTTAATAAAGCCGTGTCGGCAGACGGATTCCGATTTTTCAATTCCTGATAGGCAATGCTTGAAATCCTGTTCAGAAAATCTGAATTTTCTTCGAACAGGTCTTGAAGGGACAGCAGCTTTTTCTGTTTTAAATCGGCGTTAAACGTCTTGACAGACGTTGTACCCGAAACGCCCCCGGCCTCTATGTATTGATTCAGCACCACACTGGCTGCATCTTTTGTGTAATAGACAACCTTATATTTGATGTTCAGTTCAAAAGGCCCGTCTTTATGCTGAGCCTGGGCCTTTGCATTATCCTCTTTAAAACTGGCCAATTCTTGATTCACATAATCTTTTATTTGTTCATCGATTTCTTTTATGCGAAATACCGGATAGTGGATGGCATACCGCTCTTGTTTGCTGTCGCTGACCATGGATTCGACGCCGAGGCCGGATTGTCCGCCGTCTTTTTTTGGTTGAGGGGGCTCTTGACTGTTGCTTGACACCTTATTGTAAGAGTACCCCGCCAAACCTATTAATATCGTTAAAAAAATCAACATTTTAACCCATCGAAATGATGGTTTGCCAGACATCGCTGCTCACTCTCCTGTTTCATGACTTGCTTTCTCTGTTTCTATTACAAATATTGTTTCTCATACCGGGACTAATATAAAAGCGTCGACGGAAGCTTTATTTCCTGATTTCCGGCCGCATACGGGGCGATATCATACTGCTGAAATACAATTGAAATTCCGCTGCTTGTATAATAGAAAGCCGTGTGTTCATCCAAGCGGATATCGCTCTTTTTAAGATCAGAATAAAACTGTTCCGGATGTTCGTTGATATAGCTGAAAATATAGTTTTTTGCTTTTTCGATTTTTGCCTGATTGTTTAATACGTCAGTCAGCACGACTTGTTTGCGCTTGTCAAAGTCAAAGTTGTAGGATGTAGCGGCCGTGCGCGCCGCCGGAGAACTGATAGTCATAGATTAAAAAGCTCAGTTTGCCTTCCTCGTTGTATTTGACTTTGTAGGACGTTTCATAGACGTTCTCCTCGTCCTTATCCTTCTTTTCGGCATCTTTAACGATTTTTTGAAATTCTTTATAAGAGTTTTTTAAATGAAGTTTTACCGCTTCGTTGGCCAGCTGGGCATCTTCTTCCTTCAAATCGCTGAATACCGGAAAAGAAAGCGAACTGATGTCTTTGTAATATTCCGTGTGAATCGCGGCTTTTCTATTTTGTGAAGCGTTTATTTGAGATGTTCCTTTATTGATGATGAATAGCAGCGATGCTGTGAGTACAAGGAATCCTAAAATAGCCATCGCTTTTTTCATAAGCATGCTCCTTTGTCAATCTTCTTTTAAACTCGTAACATATCATTTTCTTTTGTAACACAAATGTAATATTTATTTCATATTTGTAATGATACCCACTTTTAAATCCCCCGTCAACTTTTTTGGGTAAAAATTTCTTCTGACGGCAAAAATAAGACACTCTCAATTCCTGAGAGTGGCGTTAACGGAATGATGAATGAGACGTGCGTCTTCACGCTTTTTTTGAGGGGCTTTAAAGGCGGAAAAACGCAGGCCGCGGACTTCGTGATCAGTCTGACCGGAGTCTTCATTTTAGCCGTATTGTTTCAGCATGTCGGATAATGTCCGCTTCATCCTTTCGATTAATTCGGAAGGCTTCTGAATAATTGCTTCCCGGCCGAATGAAATGAAATAATCCGCAAAAAAATCAATGTCCTTCGGCGCGATCTCTCCTTTCAGCACGCCGGACCCGTCTTCTTTTACATCCAGCTCAAGGTGCGGCCATTTGAGGGAACCGTGCCGTTCTACTCCTTTTTTTGTCAGCTCCGCGGATAATTCCAATGTCTCCCTTGGCCGGGACACAGCTGAAAAACGGTTCTTTAAATTAAGACCGGTCAAATCAAGCGGGGCCGTATGTTCATCAAGTTCGGCCCGCTTAATCCGGTCGCACCTGAAGATGCGGTAGTCTTGTCTTAAAAAACAGTAAGCCGGGCAATACCACTTCCCTTGATTGGCATAGATTCCGATCGGCTGAATGTTTCTCTTGCTTGCTGCGCCATTTGCTTCATATTCGATGATCAACACCTTTTGCTGAACTGCCGCTTCAAGCAGCACCTTTAAGACCGGAATGTCGTCTTTTTGCTCATAAGGCGTATAAAAAGCAACGCGATCCTTCATACTGTCAATCGCATTCCGGATGTCTCCTGTAAGGTTCAAATAAAATTTCTTTTTGATGGAGTCGTACTGAGCGTCAAACGGCAGGGATATATAATGCTTCAGCGCATCGATCGCAAAGAAGATGGCGATCGCTTCGTTCTCGCTGAAGGCGATGGGAGGAAGAATCCTTTCATTTAACACTTGATACCCTCCGTGGGGGCCGGTTTCAGAATAGAGGGGCACCCCCATTTCGCTGAGCTCTTGCAAATCCCTTAAAACCGTTCTCTTGGAAACGCCGAATTCCTGCGCCAGCTCCCCGACCGTAAATCGTTTTTTCCGGTTTACCATCATGATCATTTCATTCAATCGTTTCGCTTTAGACATGAAAACCTCCAATCATTTTTTAACCATGACATAAGTTGTCACTATTATAATATACAATCTTCTTAGATCAACAAAAAAAGGAGATGTTCGCTCTATGAAAACGCAATTTACACCTTACATCCTGATGAATGGAAGAGCAAAGGAAGCGATTGATTATTATCGTGATGTACTCGAGGCTGAAGTAAAGTTCAGTCAGACGATTGGCGAAGGCCCCGCAGATGAGGCGGCGAATTTTAAGGATGACGAATTGGCTTTCATCGCACACGCCGTTTTGACAATCGGCGACGCCGTCATGATGATCGCCGACATCATTCCTGAACTGCCTTTCCAAAGTGGAAACCAATTGTCCATTTGCGTAACGGCAGCTGACGTTTCTTCGGCCAAGCGGCTGTTTGGCAAGCTGAGCGAGCGGGGCGAGGTCAAGCTTGAGCTGAAGGAGACTTATTTCAGTCCCGCTTACGGCATTGTCACCGATCCGTTCGGCGTTACCTTTCAAATTTTTGCCGCGCGTCCCGCATAAATGAACAAATGAGACAGATCAAAAAAGGCCGGGTTTCATGAACCGGCCTTTTTTGCACGGAAAAATTTGCAGGGTTTTTTGGCTAAAAAGCGGTATTTGACCACAAAAATTTAAAAAACTGCGTTTTTTCAAATTCACTTGACAAAGGGCATTTATGGAAACGCCTCTTCTTTTTGGTATAATAAGGGGTAGCAACAGTTCGGTTCTATATAAGGGCGGTCGGCTCACCCTCCATCTCTTGGAGAGAAAGGGGGTGAGCATGTGACAGTATCAGAGGCGTTGCAACTCATGGTCTCTTTCGGCATTCTTGTCGTGGCAATTCTGTCATCGAACGACAAAAAAAAGTAAGATCGCCCTTGATTCCCACACCAAGACGATCTTACTTTTTAATTGGGATCTAAAAATAGAGCCGACTCCTTTTTACGGAGCCTCTCTGTTGCTTCCGGGAGATGTTGCCGCATCTTCCGGTTTTTTTCAGTTTACGCATTCATCTAAAGATTATTCTGTTTCACACCTTGAATATATCACGATTTCCTTTATTTATCAATATGGATGCGTTTATATAAAAATGGAGTCACGGTCAAATGCGATATGAGAAGATAAATTCCTGATGACAGGATCATCTGGTCAATCGTAACTTCAAAATCGGGAAAAGGCCTTTCTACATCAGAAAGGCCCCTCTTTTTTTACTCCCCGCTGCACATGTGAGGAGAGGTTGACCAATATCCCGGCTGACGTCAGCATGAACATTAACGAAGAACCTCCGTAGCTGACAAACGGAAGAGGAATTCCGGTAATGGGAAGAAGGCCGAAAACAGCGCCCAGGTTAAATAATGCCTGAATCATGATCTGAAATGTAATGCCGACCGCCAGCAGCTTTCCAAACGGATCATCGATTTGCGCAGCGATCTTAACACCTCTTAACATGATCAACAGGTAGGCCCCGATGATCATCAACAGCCCGACACCGCCGAGTTCTTCACTGATGACCGCCATGATAAAATCCGTATGGGCTTCAGGAAGAAACCCCAGCTTTTGAACGCTGTTCCCCAATCCATTCCCCCATACCCCGCCCGAATCAATGGCAAGGTAGGAATTGATCAACTGGTAGCCGTCTCCGTTTTCATTTTGAAAAGGATCGCTGAACGATGTCAGCCTTTTTAACCGGTACGACGCTGTCATAGCAAAATATGCGATGCCCGCCCCTGCCATTGTTCCGAGAAGCAGCAAGTGCCGTATTCTGAGACCGGCGCACAACAGAACCGCTCCGCAGCTTAACAGGATCGAAACAGCGGTGCCCAAGTCGGGCTGTTTTAAAATCAAAAAAAACACAGCGGCCAAAATGATCAGCGGCGGCATGACGCCCTTTCCAAAATCGGCGATGTATCTCTGCTTTTTTGCATACACATAGGCGAAATAAATAACCATCACAAGCTTCACAGCCTCGGACGGCTGGATCATGAGCGAACCGAGTTGAATCCACCTTTGAGAATTGTTTTTCTCCATCCCGATTCCCGGCAGCAAAACGAGAATCAGCAGCAAAAAAGAAAGCTTCACCAAAAAACGGATGAGTTTGCTGTAAGCTTTGTAAGGGAAAAAGACGGCAGCCGAAAAAAAGGTCAAACCGATGAGCAGCCACTGCAGCTGCTTCATAAAAAAATAGCTGCCATCATGATACTTCATATATCCGAGGGGGTAGCCGGCACTGTATACCATCAGCAAGCCAAACGAGGATAAAAACAGAACCGAAGCAATCAATACATAATCCAGTTTCTTTAGATGGGAAAGAATCATTTTGTGCACCTTCATCCCCAGTCATTCCCAAACATGTAATGTTTAGATCTGATATTCACACTGAAAACGAGACCTAAGGCGATCATGTTGGTCAGCAGCGCGCTGCCGCCATAGCTGATAAACGGAAGAGCGAGCCCTGTGATCGGCATTAACCCGATCGTCATCCCGATATTTTGGAACACTTGGAATACAATCAACCCCGCAACCCCCGCACATATATAAAGACCGAACAGACTGTTGGACGAGATCGCGATCCTGATGATTCTGTAGATCATCAGAAAATAGAGACAGACTAATGTGACGGCACCCAAAAAGCCGAATTCTTCACCAATCACGGCGAAAATAAAATCGGTATGAGCCTCCGGAATCTTCCCTCCCTGCACTTGGGTTCCATGAGTAAAGCCGCTTCCTGACATCTGGCCCGATCCGATCCCCAATAACGCCTGCGTCAGCTGGTATCCATATGTAGAAGCATGTTCATGAGGACTGAGCCAGCCGTATATCCGGTCAAGCTGGTGAGGCTTAATTATCTTTGAAAAAATCTCAAAGTAATGATTGTGCAAATACGTCAAAAAGGCGACCAATCCCATGAATCCAAGCGACAAGGACATGATCATTCTCCCCGAAATCCCCGAGACAAGCATCAACGTGAATGCGATCGACAAAATCACCAATGCGGACCCTAAATCAGGCTGTACCAATATGAAGAAAAACGGAATCACCGTGTACACCATGATTTTCCCCGTCGGTATGATGCTCTCCGTGAAGGAGAACCTTTTATGCTGAAATTGGTTGAGTATCGAAGCCAACAGAAGAATCAAAATGATCTTCATAAATTCTGAAGGCTGGATTTCGATGACTCCGAAGCTGATCCACCTTTGTGAACCATTTTTATAAGTTCCAAAAAAATGAACGAGAATCAGAAGAAAAACGGCTCCCGCAAATAAACGAAGCGCCAATCGTTCTAGCAGCTCATAGTCGATGTAGGCCGTTCCCGCCATGACGCCAAACCCGACAAGATACCAAAAAACCTGCCGTTTCGCAAAATAAAAAGGGTCCTGTGTTTCATACTGGCCGGACCCGCTGTAAACGGCCAGCAGACTAATGATAAACAAACAAAATAGAATGAGCAGAAGGCTGACGTCAATGTTGATAGGCTTTCTTTTCATCTGTAACATGCTCCATCATGATTTATGTGACAGCTGGTTGAAAACGAATTGAACCGCTGCGGCATCATCAATATAGCCGATTGGAAAAATATAATCCGGTATGACATCAACAGAAACGATGAAATACAGCAAAGCGCCGCCCATCAGCAGCAATTCACGCGGCGTCCCCCGCCCTGAGGTAAATCGGCTGTACATGTCGTGCAAACGGGTCAGAAAAGGACCAATGCCGGCGACTTTCTCGACTTTGGATTCAAACTCAGCCAGAATGGTACGCTTTCCTTCTTCCGTCTGGGAATATTGTTCGTACTCATTCAATTTGTTTTTCAGTTCTTCCGTGGTAAAGGACCGATCATAGACATTTGAGGTTTGCAAAACATCTTCAATTTCGGCAACTGACGAGTGAATATCCTGACGTTCGCTTTCCCTCGTCTTCTCGATCGCATAGCCGGCCGCTGTCATCATCTCATCAAAAGAAACGCCGAGACTTTCTGAAAACCTTTGCAAATGGTTCAGGTTTGCTTTTCTTTTGCCATTGATGATTCTTGAGATGGTCGCTTTATCGATTTGAGTGCGTTCGCTCAATTCTCTTAAAGATAATGATCTTTTTCGCAAATGCTCTTTCAGCAGCGCCCCCAGCTGATTTTTCTTTTGTTCATCCACGAGCCTTTCTCCTCTCACACTAAAAATGTATCAATCTATCAGCCAAAAGGCCAAGTCGGTATAAATATATAGAACCGTTGTCAAAATGTCAACGAATAACCATAGACATCTGTTTTATCTCACTTATTCCACCCTATAATTGTTGACAAATAAACAAAAAAAGAGCGAGTCAAAACTCACTCCTTCACCGATATCAATCCAAACCCGTTTTAACGCCGAACCCGACAAGCACCAGCCCCGCGGCTTTTTGAAAGACCTTCTGGAATTTCACGCTTCTCAGCCATTTTTTTGCGAAATCGATCAAATATACGAGGATGAGGAACCAAAACACAGCAAGAAAGGTAAGGATTAAAGCGAGGATGATCAACTGCTGGTTGACGCTTTCTCTTAAATTAATAAATTGAGGCATAATCGTGATATAAACCAAAACAGTTTTCGGATTGAGAACGTTGCTGAACAATCCTTGCATAAACGAATCCTTATAATGCCGGCTTGATGCGTTTTCGGTTTTGTTCTTCTCGGCTTGTATGTCCTCCAAAGAAAACATTTTTTTCGCGAAAAAGCTTTTAATGCCTAAATATATTAAATAGGCCGCCCCCAAGTATTTGATCGTATTGAACAGAATCACCGATTTCGCAATCACCACCGCTAAGCCGAGAACGGCAATCAGCGTCCAGAAAGAAAGCCCTGTCGCCAAACCGAGAACATTGCAGCGCCCGGCGTTCGGCCCGTAGCGAAGCGTGTTTTTCACCACAAGCATCGTATCTGCTCCTGGTATCACCACCATCATGGCGGCAATCGATATGTATGACAGCAGGCTATCCATCAGATGTCTCCCCCCATACTGGTTTTATATAGTGACTACTTTAGTAACCACTTATTAAAAAGTGTATCAGCGGACTTGAAATAAATCAATACATCCAGCAAAATATGAGTGACAAAGGTAGCGACTCTTGTTGAAGCTGGAGGGCTTATGAAGGAAAACATATTAGACGTACTGAAAAACCTGAATTTCACCGAGTATGAGTCGAAAGCATACTTGGCGCTTTTGGAAGAATCGCCGCTGACAGGCTATGCGGTGGCAAAAAAATCGGGTGTTCCCCGGTCGAAAATATACGAAGTGCTGGAGAGCCTCGTGATCCGCGGCGATATCTTTGTCAGCTACGGCGGCACACCGCAGTACATCCCCGTTCCCGCCAAGGAACTGATTAAAAACCGGCGGCTGAAAGCGGAAGAGACTTTTGAACAGGCAGAAAAATATTTCGAGAAGTTTGAGCGCACTGCAAATGACCGGGAAAATATTTGGAACATCACCGGACGAAGCGAGATTATCGATAAAGTAAAGGCTTGTATATCATCAGCCGGAAAAAGGATTCTCCTCGAAATTTGGAAAGAGGATTTTCCTGAATTGGAGCCGGAACTCAAGCAGGCCGCAAAAAAAGGCGTCATCGTCACCATCATTGCGTACGGCGACATTGAAGCTGATTTCGCCAATGTCTATCTCCATGACAGCAGCACGCAAATTACAGAAGAGTACGACGGACGCTGGCTTGTATTCAGCGTCGACGATTCGGAAGTCGTGGCCGGCATTGTCTCGCACGGGAAAGACAGCCGCGCAGCCTGGACGATGCATGTAGGCTTGGTGATGCCGATTACCGAAGTGATGATTCATGATCTGTATCTGATGGAAATCATGAAGAAGCACAGAGAGGTATTGGAGGAAAGTTTCGGCGAAAACCTGATCCATTTGCGCCGAAAATTTTCGATTCATCCGGATTTCAAAAAGCATTATATGAAATAAAAGGCCCGCGCAAAGAAAGCGCGGGCCTTTTATAATTATGATCTTTCGGTTGCCTCCCAGCGGGATACTTCTTCCCTGACGAGCGGCGCCGTTTTTGTTCCAAAAAGTTCAATCGCCTTCATGACATCTTCGTGCGGCATCGAACCGACCGGAACGTGAAGCAAAAAGCGGGTGATCCCGACATTCTTGCGCAGGTGAATAATTTTTTCCGCCACCGTCTCGGGATCGCCTACATAGAGCGCCCCTTCAAAGCTTCTGGCTGCATCGAAGCTCGACCGGCTGTACGGCCCCCAGCCCCGCTCCCTCGCAAGTGTATTCATAGCCTGCTGGGTGGAAGGGAAAAACAGATCGGCGGCCGTCTCGGTATCCTCCGCAATAAAGCCGTGGGAATGGGAAGCGACTGTCAGCTTTGAGGCATCATGCCCTGCATGTTCCGCCGCTTTGTAATAAAGCTCAACAAGCGGGGCGAAATGCTGCGGACTCCCCCCGATAATCGCGAGAACCAGCGGCAGGCCGAGCAGGCCGGCGCGCACGACGGATTCCTGGTTTCCGCCGCTTCCGATCCATACAGGCAGCGGATTCTGAACAGGGCGCGGGTACACGCCTGTATTTTGAATAGCCGGACGATGTTTGCCGCTCCATGTGACCCTTTCCGACTTTTGCAGCTCGAGCAGCAGATCAAGCTTTTCTTCAAAGAGCTCATTATAATCATCTAAATCATATCCAAACAGCGGAAAGGATTCGATGAAAGACCCTCGGCCCGCCATGATTTCCGCCCTGCCGTTTGAAATCCCGTCGAGCGTCGCAAAATCCTGAAAAACACGGACGGGATCAGCCGACGACAGCACGGTGACCGCGCTCGTTAATCTGATGCGCTTCGTCTGTGCAGCCGCTGCGGCCAGGACGACGGCAGGAGAAGAAGCTGCGTAATCTTGACGATGATGCTCTCCAACTCCGAATACATCCAAGCCCACCTGATCGGCAAGGACGATCTCCTCCACTACTTCGCGCAGCCGCTCTGCATGGCTGATGGCTTTTCCGGTTTTGATATCAGGGGTCGTTTCTACAAAGGTGCTGATGCCTAATTCCATGTCGCTTTTCCTCCACATTGTTTCCTTTAATTATTCTGTACATCGTTGATTGATGTATGCCGTATTCTTTTCACCCGGCACTCACATTGTTATATATAGAATACGGCGGGCGTTCTGATCATGCAATTGATCCGACTTGTGAAACAGGATCAGCTTCTGCTCCATTTGTTTTCCAGCTTGGTCTGCCGGCAATCATGCCGGTCTGGTATTCATGCATTCACAAAGAAGATACCAGCTTACACAAGTTTCTGCCCGCAGTTCGGACAGAAGTTGGCTTCCCCCGTTTTCGTTCCACAGTTTGGACAGAAGTTCGGCTTTGTCCCTGCCTGCGGCGTGCTTTGGGGCGTTGGTGTCTGCGCCTGCTGATTTTGGTTCATCTGATTCATCATTTGGTTCGCTACGTTCATTCCCATCATCATGCCGGCCATATCGGATGCGGCACTGCCGCCTGTCATCTTTCCTGACGCCATGCCGTCTGTCATGGAGATCTGCTGATATCTGTTCAGATCGCCAACCATGCCGTGGGAAGCGTTCTTCGTGATCATGTCCTGGATTTCTTTCGGATAATTGAAACTCATGATGTTAAAGCCTGTAACCGTCATGCCGTCGCTGACAATCTCCATATCAAGGTCTTCCTTGATCCCTTTTGCGATATCAAAGGCGTTGGCTTGAAGGTTGAACATATCTTTTCCTTCTTTTGTGATCCACTTCATCAAAAGCTGATCAAGGATAGATGTGATCCGTATTTTGATATCTTCCACAACATACTGATCTTTCACACCGGCAATTTTATCGATTAATGCGACATAATCATTCACCTTAAAATTAAATGTGCCGTTCGCTCTGATCGGCATGCCACCCGGTAGTCCTGCAGCCGGGATATTGATGGCATTCTTCGTCCCCCATTTGACGGTAAACTCCTTCGTATTGACAAACAGGACTTCGGCGCGCATCCCGCTGTTAAAGCCAAATTTAAAACCTTTTAAAGTAGATAAAAAAGGAATAATTTCAGATTCAATATCATAGTCGCCTTCATCTTGGAATATGCCTTCAATTTTTCCATTGTTTAAAAAGACGGCATCCTGACCGGGACGAATGATCAGCCGGCTCCCCTTTTTGATTTCGCGGTTGTTCCATTTGTAGAAAATCATATCATCGCGAAATTCATCCCACTCTACTACATTTGCAAATTGATTTTTAAAAAACACCATTGAGCTCTTCCTTTCCCTTTCTAAAAGCTTCCCCGGCTGCCGCTGTGCGAATGTCCTCCGCTCGTCGTTCCGCCGCCTGAGCTTTTATTATTGGACGGTTTTCTTTGTTTTGTGACGGTCGTTCTGATGTACTCGTCATTCTTTCTGATCACTCCGGAAGTATCACCGTTCATATACGTGTTTGCACTTACGGTCACTCTGCCGCCTGAATTGTATTTCATAATGGCGACGGCAATTCCCGCGATGACTGCTGACACAAGCAATTGAAACCATGTCTTAAAAAAGATGCTGTCCGCCCATGGTTTCTTCTCCATATCATCATACGCCGCCTTCATAAACATTTCGAATGCGGTCTCATAATGATTGTCAGATATATCCGGCGTGATTTTTTCTCTAATTTTGTCCAGTCTGGCGTCATTCAAATATTCTTCAGCCTTTTTAAAGCCGGCAAGATAGACTTCTCTATGCTCCATATCAACCGTTAACACGGCTGCATTTCCATGCTTTTTCTGATAGCCGGGCGCTTTTTCGTCATAGAAGTCCTGAGTAAATTTCTTCACATCGCGGCTATTCGTATCATGGGTCGTCACAATGATAAAGTCGGTTTCCCGTTCGGCGCCTAATTTAGCTGCCAGCGTCTCCAGCTTCTCGATTTCCTGTTTGGTCAGAAGCCCGGCTTCATCATAAACATACCGCTTCTGTTCAGAGGCTGCCGCACCGGAGGCTATAGGGATGAAGACAAGGAAAATCATACATAGGATCATTGCGCTTCTCAATAAATTTCTCATCATGCCCCGCCTCCCATCACAGCAGCGATGATTTTCCAGACCGCAAATATGGAGACAGCTAGTCCGCTAAACCACATCTTTTCTTTAAATGAGCTGATCGGCGGCTTGCCGACGACTTTTCCCGTTTGTCCGTTCATCGCAAAAATGTAATCCTTTTGTTTGTAGTTGTAATTGACCATCCAGACGGGCAAAAGCACATAAAAGCTTTTCATTTTTTGCGTATCGACGTGTTTCGTTTTCACATCGACGGAGCTGTATCCGGATAAGGTGGAATCGATATATGACTCGATGTAGCCGCTGATTTTGCTTTTCGCCCGCGGAAAAAGCTCTTCATCATCGTAATTATATTTTTCAGCGATGTAGCCTGCCAAATAGGCCGTTTTAAAATCTTTCAGCTGATCATACGGATAAGGCTCCAATTTGTCCATCAATTCATCGTTCATCTTTTCTGATGCATCCACCGGGACTTTGATGTAGTCGAGATTGATATCGCGAAACGCATCATAATGTTCGGTCTTCGTATAGATGTAGTCGCCCTGTGTATACCTATGTACCTTTGTGCAGCGGGCGCTGACCTGCACTTTGCTGTTTAAATCGTACATCCAGAAAGGAACGTACATGCCTGTGATGCTTTTAATCCGGTCCGCCGACATAAAGCCCTTTGGTGTTAACAGCCCTTTTCTGCACCACTTGCGAAACGCGTCTGCCGCTTCCTCTTTGCTGATCGTAAAAGGAATGACCTTTGCCGGGGCAAGGTTTCCGGACAGGCGGTCGGGGATCACAGCCGCTCCCCCGCAAAAGCTGCAGGAGGTAGCCGTCGTTTCTTTTTCAGTGATCAAAATAGCGCCGCAGTTTTGGCAATGATATTCTGTTGCTTCGTCTTCAGTAAATCTCGCTGTTTTTAATTCTTCCGGAATGTTTTCAATCTTGTCCTGTCTCCCGCAGCTCCGGCAGGCCAGCGTGCCGGATTCAGCGTCAAAGGCCATGTCATCCCCGCAGCCCGGACATTTATAAGAAATCACCATGTCTCTTAACCTCTCACTTTATTCATTTCAAATTGTTATGACTTTTGACCCGCCATTTTTGCTTTCAGTGCGGCAAGCGCATCATCCACACCAGAGGGGCTGTCATATTTAGCTTTCAGGTCTTCTACGTCATCTTGAGGAGCGGCGTTCAGTTCAGCCATCGCATTCGCTTCATCAAGCGCCCGGTTGGCCTTTTCTTCCATTCTGCCGAAAGCGGACATTGAATGGTTGGCATTCGCTGCAGATGCACCGAGTTTATTCATTCTTTCCTGTGTTTTCGCCGCTGTCCATTTCGCTTTGATCGCGGCCCGGCGCGCTTCAAGCTCTCCGATATCGGAAACAAGCTTATCGTGCATTTTTTTCATTTGAAGCGCATTGGATGACGCCGTTTGTAATGCAGTTTCTAATTCGGACGCCTTCGTTTCCAGCACCGCTTTCTTTTCTAAAAATGTTCGGGCATCCGCCTCGCTACCGGCTTCCAAAGCCTTCATTGCATAGCGCTCAAGCTTGTCGATTTCCGCCCGGCAATCCGCCAGTTCTCTTTTTGCCCTTTGCTCGGCCGCCATGACAGACGCCGTTTCCGCCTTTACTTTGTTTAAGTCGCTGTTCAAGTTCCTGACGTACTGATCCACCATTTTTTCCGGGTCCTCCGCTTTATCAAGCAAAGCGTTAATATTGCTGGCCATAATGTCTTTGAACCTGCTTAATATACTCATCTAAAAACTCCTCCTCATAGTAAAATATACTTAGTTTAAATATACTATTTTTCCAGAGGAAAAGTTTCGGTTTTTTAATAAAAAATTGATATAATGGCAGTTTTTCGAGAAAAATTTTCAAACAAAAACAAAAATATTCAGACGGAATATTCTGATTTATATGTTGATTTATTTTTGATTTCGGAATAAAGTAATACTATATGAAAAACATTCGGAACAGCATGCAAGCTGGAACGGATGCAGGGTCGGTATCACCAGAAAATGACAGCGCTTACATATCCGCATGCCTCACGAAAGAAAAATCCAGCATTCAACGCATCAATCCGGCTTCTGTCAGAAAAGAATTCTGATTTGAAAGGGGAGCGAATCATGCCAGGGAGAAAAAAAGGCAGTTTGAAGTCGACGATCACGGTTGCCATGTCCAACTATTTGGAGGCGGGATCAATCGTCGCAGGGGCCGGCGGGCTTTCGTTATGGGTTGAATATTTAGGGTTGGACGACGCCCGGGTCGGGCTTCTCGGCGCCTTAAGCGCAAATGGTTTCGGCGCGGCGATCGGCGCTTTTCTCGGCGGTTTTTTAGTCGACCGTTACGGGAGAAAATTCATATACAAGTACGATCTATTAGTCTATATGCTTGGCGTTTTGCTGATTGCCGTGTCGTTTAATTTTCCGATGCTTTTAACCGGTTACATCGTGACGGGAATTGCGGTGGGCGCAGCGATTCCGGCTGCTTGGACTTATATTGCCGAGGAGGCGCCTGATCACGAACGCGCCGGACGCGTCGGCTGGGGGCAGCTGGCATGGTCGGTCGGACCGGCGCTTACGCTGCTGCTATCGGTTGCCTTGGCACCGCTCGGTTTGCTGGGAAGCCGGTTGATTTTTGCGCAATTATTCGTTGTCGCGGTCATCACGTGGATTTTGCAGCAGCAGATTCACGAATCGTCCATCTGGGAGGAGCAAAAGCGAAAAGAAGCTGAAGACAAAGCAAAAGGAGTTGCAGAAAAGGCATCGATCAAAGAGCTGTTGACCAACAAAGCGAACCTCCACGCCATGATTCTCCTTATCGGAATTTACGCGTTTTGGAACCTTGTTGCCGGAACAATGGGATATTTCATGCCGTATATTTATGAGACGGTCGGCGGTTTAACAGCGGCGCAAGCCAACCTGCTGCAGGCATTTTTATGGATTTTGACAGTGGCGTCCACATACTTCGTCTTTATCCGTCTCGGCGATAAAGTCAATCGGAAAACGCTTTTTGGCATAGGAGCAGCCATGGCAACCGCCGCATGGGTCATCCTCACCTTCGGTACGATGAACATCACTGAGCTTTTATTATTCGTATGCCTGTGGGGCATTTCTGCGGGATTTGGAGCGCAGGCGTTTTACGGGCTGTGGGCGGCAGAACTTTTTCATACGAAATACAGGGCGCTCGCCCAAGGCTTTATGTTCTTCATCGTCCGCATCGGCGTCGGGCTCATCTCATTGATCGTTCCTGCGATGATTACGGGATTGGGCTTTAAAACAGCCGGCGCCGTCATGATTGCATTTCTCGTCATTCATATGATCATCGGGCTCCGTATGGCGCCGGAAACGCGCGGCAAATCGCTTGAAGCCATTCAAAGCGAACGCTACCACCAAAGCGGCTGACCTGTGGTCAGCCGCTTGTTCTAAACCTGCAGGTTTGAGGCTGTCAACAGCTTCCTCTTCTCTGAATACGGGTCGTTTTCAATCGCGATCTCTTGATCAAAAATCAGCGTTTTCCGTGAATCTTCATCATAATCAGGCCAGCTGACATCATCGGTGCTCGGATTTCCGGAGCGGGCAAAAGACACCCAGGCAGCCTGGATCTGTTTAGCAAGCAGATGCGCTTCCTCCCCAGCCTTCGTACCTGTCAGCTGTTCCAAACTGTCCATATTGCCAAATACAAACGGAATCTCTAAGCCGTGCACCGCTTTGTTGAACGGCGGATGCTCCGAATCGGCATGCCAGTCAAACCGGTACATAAAGACAGATGCATGTTGTGATTGAGCCGAAGCGAACACAACGGACGGATGCCAAAAGACTAGATCTGTCATCATATCAACATGGCCTTTCAATGATCTCGGATACAGAGGCGCGGCGGCTTCAGCGGCCTCTTTTCCCATGTATTCTTCTAAAATCTCATTAATCTTCCTCTCAGGCAAAAGTTCCGAATCAGAGGCAAAAAACAAAGCGCCTTCATCGCGGTTTGTTCCGATTAATAGACCGATTCCTTTTGCCGCACCCTTCGCGACGGCGGCCTCCGGCTTCAGCGGGAGGGTTTTTTCGTCAAGTGCAGGCTGAAAGATCAATTCAAAAATATTTTCTCCCATTAAAGTACGCAGCTGATCGGCGGCTTGAAGAAGTTCTTGATCAGATACATCGCAAAGGCGCTCCAGATGATGTTGATCAATATCGAGAATCGTTAAGAATCTTTCTGTTGCGGCTTTCGCAAGCTTTTCAGACATTGTTGCGGACGCCCCGCTTTCCATAATGGCCTGTTGAAAAAGCCCCTTTGCTTTCGGCATCGCCAAGAGCGAAGCGATGCTCATCGATCCCGCCGATTCTCCAAATACCGTAATATGATGACGGTCTCCGCCAAAGAAAGCGATATTTTCTTTCACCCACTCAAGGGCCGCGATTTGATCCAAGAGGCCAAGGTTGCTTGTGTAGGAATCTTCAATTGCAGAAAGATGCAAAAAACCGAACGGACCGAGGCGATAATTGATGGTGACCACGATCACCTTTCCCTGCTTTGCGAGCTGAGTCCCGTCATAGAACGGTTCACTGCCAGCTCCGAGATAAAAAGCGCCCCCATGAATCCACACCATAACAGGCAGATCCCCATCCGCCTCTTCAGGTGCGTACACATTTAAATAAAGGCAATCCTCAGACTTTTCAACCCCCGTTGACTCACCAGGCAACCCCCTGTCAGGCTGCGGACAAACCGGACCAAATTGAAAAGCCTCCCGCTCACCTTCCCAGGCTTCCATTCGCTGCGGTTCCCGAAACCTTAACTTGCCGACGGGAGGTTTTGCGAAAGGTACGCCTTTAAAGATACGGACACCGTTTTCCGTTCTGCCTTTCAGCTTTCCAAAGCACGTTTCGACAGTCGTTTCATACATTTTATTCCACCCCTTTCAGTTTTCAATGATAATGGAATCGGACGATACCGTCTAATCGGAATACTTGCATTTTGGAAAATGAAGGGTCTAGTATAGGATCAGAAGAGATGTTCAACTTATTGTTTGAAAATTTGACGGAAAAGAGGGATTTCAATGAAACTGTCGGGACACACAGTACTGATCACAGGCGGCGCATCAGGAATCGGCTTTGCTTTTGCCGAACGATTTATGAAATCGGGAAATACGGTCATCGTCTGCGGGAGAAGGGAAAGCAAGTTGAAAGAAGCAAAGGAAAAATATCCGGAGCTGATCACGCGTATATGCGATGTAACCGATGAAACGGAACGACTGGCATTATTTGAATGGGTCAAAGAACGTCACCCTGGCGTAAACGTACTTGTGAATAATGCGGGTATACAGCAGCGCTACCACATTTTAAAAGCAGATGTCATAGACAATTGGGCTGACTACAAAAAAGAAATCACCGTCAACATGGAGGCACCGATCCACCTGGCCATGCTCTTTAGCCAATACTTTGCCAAAAAACCGGGGAAAACAGCGATCATCAATGTGACATCAGGCCTGGCGTTTACACCGATGGCGATCGCACCGATCTACTCATCGACAAAAGCCGCTCTCCATTCTTTTACGATGAGTTTAAGACATCAGCTTTCCGAGGCCGGCGTTGAGGTCATAGAGGTCGCTCCTCCCGCGGTCAATACAGATCTGGGCGGTGTCGGACTGCATGATTCCGGAGCTCCTTTGGATGAATTTGCCGATGAGATTTTTAAAGGGCTGGAAGAAGGCCGATTAGAAATCGGCTATGCCAGATCGGAAAAAGCCTTGCGGATGTCAAGAGATGAAATCGATGAAAGCGTCAGCCAAATGTACAGTTCTTTAAAACATTCCATCGAATAAAAGGAATGTTGGCATTGTCATTTCAATAGAGGTTGTTCCTTCCAGACGGCCGTTTTATCATAAAATGAGAAGGAGTGATCCAAATGCCGTTTATTCTCCAGCGCATTTATCAAGAAAACCAGCATGCAGAAGGACGCCGCATTTTAATCGACCTTGTGTGGCCGCGCGGCATTTCAAAAGAAAAAGCGAACCTTGACTGCTGGATGAAAGAAATCGCTCCAAGTCCTGATTTAAGAAAATGGTTCGGTCATGACCCGAAAAAATTCGAATCGTTTAAAGAAGCCTATCAAAATGAAATCAAACAACACCCTGAAAAACAGAGAAGCTTCAAGGAATTAAAAGAAATGGCTGCGGACGAAACCGTTATTCTGCTTTACGGTGCAAAGGATGAGCGCCATAACCATGCCGTCGTTCTTTATGAGATGCTGAACCGGCAAAGCCTTTGACCTTGAAACTTTTTTCAACGCTTTTCGTATGACAGATAAAGCAATATGCGAAAAGGATGGTAAACATGGAAATGAACCTGTTTTGGATCGGGCTTGGTTTAGCGGCTTTAGGCTATTTTATCGGTGACGGCTTGAAAAACTTTAAAAACCCAAAAGGGAGTTATTCAGGCTATCCCTATTTAGTCAAAGAAGGCGATTTACATTATTATTTAGGTTTAAGTAAAGTAGAAACGAAAGAAATGCTGAGTAAATATCCTGACATACCTAAAATTGAATTAAATGGCACAACCTATTATCCGTATCAGCATTTGATGGATTGGATGTTGTCCGCCGACCTTTATAAACAGTAAAGCGCAGCTTGAAGCTGCGCTCACTTTTATGATTCGAGTATTTCAACATAGCCTTCCGATCCGTTAATCCTGATCTTCTGTCCGTCTTTAATTTCTTTCGTCGCATGCTCAACCCCCACCACCGCCGGAAGCCCGTATTCCCGCGCAATGACGGCGCCATGTGTCATGAGGCCGCCCACTTCCGTCACCAAACCTTTGATTGAGACAAACAGCGGTGTCCAGCTCGGATCTGTAAAAGGCGTAACAAGGATATCCCCCTCTTCGATATCGGCTTCTTCCAATTTCAGAATCACTCTTGCCCTACCTTCGATGACTCCCGATGAAACAGGAACGCCCGCCAATGCTCCCGCCGGAATGTGGTCTCCCAGAACTTCTCCCGTGATGACCTCGCCTTCTGAAGTCATCATTCGCGGAGGCGTTAATTTTTCATAATGCTGATATTCTGCTTTTCTTTCCTCGATCTTCTTCACATCGAGACGATTAGCGCAAACGGCCTCTCTCAATTCATCAAAAGACAGATAATAAATATCCTCCTTCGCTTGAATCAGCTTCTTTCGCTGCAAAACGGCGGCTTCTTTCATCAACGCTTCCTTATATATAAAATAGCGTTTGATCAGAGCATATTTGGGATATTCCCGATAACCGATAAAATTCCGCAAAACGCTGATCATCTTCTTTGTCTTTTTTGCCTTTTGTCTGCCTCCCTTTAGTTGTTGCAGACGGCTTAACAGATCCCTCTCCTTTTGCTCCGCTTCCAATCGCCCCTGTTCAAACTTGACCGTTCGCGCACCAGGTTCAAAGTTTTTGATGTTGCTCAAAATCACTGGAGCAAGAATGGAAGGGCGTTCGCTCCAGCGCGTCTTGGTCATATCGATCTCACCGGTGCAGCGCATGCCGTATTTCTCAAGGAATGCCCGCAATGCGCTGATAAAAGCGGGACCGCCGTCAAGCTGTTTGAGATCTTCGAAAAAGGTTTCATCATTGGCATGCGCTAAATATTTCTGAACCTCGGGGTATCCTCTGGCAGCATCGGAAACATCCAAAAGCGCCAATCCCATTTCAGATGTGACATTGTGCAATACCGATTGAGAAAGGGTATCGGCGACATTTCTTTCGCCAAGCCATTTCTCCATTTTTCGATTGAGCCAGTATACCGCATATAAACCAACCATAATCACAGCCATGCTCTCTGAATCATAGAGAACTTTTTTCAAGTTTTTTTGATCCTCTTCTATCTGTGCAAATAACGTTTCACCCGATGCATTTTTCAATCGCTGTTCAGCCTCATGAATGGATGCTTCCGCTTTGGACATGAGCCGGTTGACTACACCTGTGTCGTTTTTCCGGTAAATCTTCAGCGCATGACCAGGCAGCGACCATGACAGCCCCTCAGCCCCTAATCTAAACATCCGCTTCCCTTTAGGCAGGGTTTTGACAAGCTCCTTTCTTTTCAAAAAATTCACAAGAGCGCTATGCATGAAAGGATCATTTTTCCCCGCCGTGCTGAGGACGACTTTCCGACCAGCAAAAGATGCCAAATCGTGTGATAAATCAATAAAAAGCCTTCCGCCGGCACAAGTCAGCTCATAATCCGAGATCAACCCGAAAAACGATATCCCAAGCGGATTGATCGGCTCTGTCATCATTTGCTGATGCCCGACAGACATATAGACGCGCAGCTTGTCATCTCTCTGTTTCGGAAGAGGAAACAATGTCGTTACAGGCCTGCTCTGGACAAAGAAAAATTCGCCATCAGCCAGACACCATTCAATATCCTGCGGAAAACCGAAATGAGCTTCGATTCTCCTTCCCAGTGCTTCAAGCTGTATGATCTGTTCATCTGTTAATGTTTGCTTTTTCCGGCGTCCCGCTTCGACTTCACGCGCCTCAGTGCCGCCGCTTTCCAAAGAATAGACTGCCGTCTTTTTCTCGGAAATCGTTTTTTGAACGATCTCTCCTTCGCGAACCTTGTAGTTGTCTGCCGAAACCGTACCAGATACAAGCGCCTCCCCCAAAGCAAAGCTCGCATCAATCGAGGTGACCTTCCGGTTGGATGTAACGGGATCTGCCGTAAACATAATGCCGGACGCATCCGAAAACACCATCTGCTGGATGACGACCGATAATTGAACTTTACGGTGGTCAAAACCGTTTTGAATCCGGTAGATCACGGCCCGCTCTGTAAACAATGAAGCCCAGCATTTGCTGATATGCTTCAAGATCGCCTCTATTCCTTTTATATTTAAATACGTATCTTGCTGCCCGGCGAAAGAGGCATGAGGCAAATCTTCCGCCGTAGCGCTTGATCGGACGGCATATGCACCGCCGCCAGCATTTGAGTGAGCGCTTTTAACCGCTTCTTTGATCTCTTCGGCGATTTCGGCCCTTTCAATACCATTGCGGATCTGGAGGGCGAGTTCGTTAATCTGCTCTCTATCCTTCACTTTTAAAAGTGACAGCTGATCAATCAGTTCACTGACTCTGCCGTTTTCGCCAATCATCCTTTCATATGCCTTTGTGGTTACACAAAAGCCGTGAGGCACTTGAATGCCGCCCATTTTGGACAATTCGCCCAAGTTCATCCCTTTCCCCCCGACAAGCGGCAAATCGGCTCGATCGACCTCATGAAAGCCCAATACATAGCGTCCCATCAGAAATCCCCCTTTTTATTCGCCTTCAATACCGAAACGAATCATATCCAAAAACCGTTTTCGTTCTTCAAGAAGACGTCTGCTCCAGGCTGGATCATAATCGTTCTCAGCCGTTACTTTCGCTAGAAACTTTTGTTCAAAATGCCCCATCATGACCATTATGAGTTCGAACGCCTCTTCACGATCGACTCCTTTCCTCAACGAAACTTTTGCGAAAAGCTGTTTTAGAATACGATTTCTAACGGCAAATTGCTCCCCATACTTTGCGGCGATTTCTTCTTTTAATTCGGAAGGCGGCGAAAAAAAGGCTTCTTTCGTGAGCTTATATACATTTGGATAATCCGCGAAAAACTCAAGCTTAGCCAAACTTATTTTTTCTTTCGCTTCAAAAAAATCATGATAAGACGACAGGTCATCAAGGGAAAGGCGCGACTTTACCTTTTCAATACAATAATCGAGCACAGTTAAGTACAGAATTTTTTTGCTTTTAAAGTGATGAAAAATCAGCGCCTTTGAAATACCGGCCGCTTCCGCCAGCATTCCGGTCGAAGTCTTTGCATAGCCGTGCCGGGCAAAAACCTCCAAACAGGCATCGAGTATTTGTTCTTTTTCATAAAGCTGTAAAGGCATTGATCATCATTCCTTTTCGTTATTGACCAATCGGTTAGTATAAATTGTAGCGCTTGCTGACCAGTCGGTCAATAAAATAAAACAAGAATAGGGTTTTAACATATGAATTTATTGGTAAAATGAAGGTGGAGCTTACAAAATATGCCGGGGTGAAAAGGCAATGCTGGTGTTGATGGTAAAGTTTATTTTGCTCTTTATTTTATGTTCCATTTCGTTTTCTTTATTTAAAGCATGTGTTTACACAGCGGGTAAAAAGCTGATTGACCGGACCGCAGAAGGATCGGCGCTCAACTGGACCTGCAGCGTATTCATCAAAAACGGCGTGGCCATGACGGGCGATGACTGCTTTGTCATGGCTGTTTCAGCGGCCTTGTTGGCCATTTATATATAAAAGCCTCAAACTTTCAATAAACAAACAAGGGTGACTAAGATGTGCGGCAGGTTTACGCTCTTTTCTGAATTTGATGAGATTATTGACCGTTTCGAGATTGATCAAATGACGATTGAAGATTACAGCCCCAGTTATAACATCGCGCCTTCCCAGCGCATTCTCGCCGTCATCAGCGACGGTTCCCATAACCGGTTAGGGCGGCTGCGGTGGGGATTGATTCCGCCGTGGTCAAAGGATGAGAAAATCGGTTATAAAATGATCAATGCGCGCGCTGAGACTTTGGCTGAGAAGCCGAGCTTTCGAAAGCCGCTGATCAGACAAAGGTGTCTCATTCCGGCAGACAGTTTTTATGAGTGGAAGCGGACCGATGCAAAGACAAAGCGGCCGATGAGGATCAAGCTCAAAAAAAATGGACTGTTTTCGTTTGCGGGGCTTTGGGAGAAGTGGCAGCCTGCCGGCGGCAAGCCCGTCTATACATGCACAATCATTACGACAATGCCCAACGATTTAATGAAAGATATTCATGATCGCATGCCCGTCATTCTTGATCGTCAAGCTGAAAAAGAATGGCTGAATCCGAAAAATCAAGACCTTGCATACTTAGAAAGCCTTTTAAAACCATATGCGTCAAAAGAGATGGAAGCGTATGAAGTCGCGCCTCTCGTCAATTCACCGCATCATAATTCTCCTGAGCTCATCAAAAAAGCCCCTTTGCAATAAAAAGGGGCTTTTGGGCGAGGCGGCCGGTCATGACGAGAGGAGCCGCGCCCACTTGATTCAAAAAACTAATGTTTCAGAAGATAAAATTCACTGCTGAAGCCGATGCCTTCCCAAAAACGCAGCGCCGATTGATTATCGATATCAACCGATACTTGAACGTGAGACACTTGATGCCTTTCAAACCAATCCATCATACGATCTGCAACAAGCTTTCCCAGCTTGTTTCTTCGATAGACCGGGGCTATGTACACTTCATCGATGTGCCCGCTCAGACAATCGCTGACCAAATCTTTCTTAATAGAGGCCAGCCCGTATCCGACCGCTTCTTGCCTCTCATTCACGACGGCAAAAACCGCTCCGTATGCAGATTGAACATATTGTTTCAGCTGCTGCTGTATCATTTGTCTATCTTGATCATCCAATGTGCAATCAGCCGTTTCCAATGCATTATCATTCCACAAATTAATCAGTTCATCAACAAACTCAGGCTTCAGAGGGGCATCAAGCTGTTGAATATGTATGGTCATGGCGTTTCTCCCTGTGCAAGACTTTTCATCAATCACATTTTAAATTAGAATAATATCAATACAAGGATTTTACTGCTAAAGAAAGGTGATGGTGAAATGGACAGCCGTACAGCGCGGGAAAAAGAACCGCCGCTTGGCAAAGCATTCCATTATATCACGCTTGCCGGGATATTTCTTCTCATCATTCCATCCGGGTTCAATCCCGTTTATTTGAATGTGGGATTCATCCTGTTTGGACTGAACATCGGTGTGCGTTCATTCGTTCTTTTGAAGAAGAATAAAAAAGGAGAATTTATCTTTACGATCGCTGCTTGTTTATTTTTGATCGGTTACAGCGCTGTCAGGCTTTATTTCATATCATAATAAAAAAGCAGGTTTTCCCTGCTTTTTAAACCAAATCCGCTGTTTTGAGCCCCCTGCATTTTTGCAGACCGTCAGAACGCAGACAATAAGCGGCCGTCTTTTTCTTATATTGTTTAACGACGTCTATATGATCATCGTATCTGTAAACCAACAGCTTCACAGCGTTTTTCCCTCTTTTTGTTTCGATAACAAACGGTGTCCCAGCGTTTTTCGGATTTACAAAAAGCGGCTCGTCTCCCGGGTAGATGTAATACCGCTCCATAAATACGGCCTCATTAAAGTTTTGAATAAATTGACTCTTGTCAGATCCCTCTAAACGCTCTCCTCCGAACGTCACTGTAACATTCGCTTCCTCAAGCTTAACATGAACTTGAAATTTGCCGGTCAGCCACTCTACGACACCGCTCGGAAGGCAAGTGACCAATATTTTAAAAAGACTGAAGATAACCAAAAAGGTTACAAAAAGCCATGTCACTCGATCATCTCCTCTTGTCTGAAATTTAAAGATGTCCTTGATTCATCCTATCATACAGACTAAAGGATTTTATTGTACATTGTGTGAACAAGTGCAGCCCAGATGAACATTCGCCTTCAGTGATCCCCGCCCTGATGCTCTTCTTTTGGGATTTCAGAAGGAGCCTTCGGAACTTTCCGCAGCTGATGATTGACCACATCAGAAGAATAAAGTGTAACAATCATCGTTCCTCCATGCCGTTTCGCCCTGATCAATACCGGCTGGTTATATTTATTTTGAAAGCGCAAATCAGGTCCGCCCCAGCTGACCGTCGCGTCGCGCCCCGGCGGAACATAAGGGACACGCCGGCTGTGGGAATAACGCTGGACGATTTCCAGTCCTGCCCGGTCAACCGCATTAAACAATGTTGACGAAACCTGGCAAATGCCTCCGCCAACCCCTTCAGACAATTCGCCTCTCACGATCACCGGAGCCTTCATATACCCCTTGTCCGGCGTCCTCATACCGACAACTTTGTTAAATGAAAACGTCTCATTAGGAAACACAACATGATTGTCGATCGCTTTTGCCGCGAGTGAAATGTTGTGCGTCCTGCTTTTATTCCCGGAATTAAAATACGTCACATACTGACCGATCCGCTGTGTCCGGATATGGGAAAGCAGTTCGCTGTCCACTTTCGGGTAAATGTTCAATTCAGGCACTTCTATCGTGGACGGACCATCCCCATAAAAATACGCATAAAACTGCTCTCTAACCCCCTTCCTGGAAAGGCTGTAGCCAACCTTGCCGGGAACGATCCTTCCCTGATCATTGATCACGGCGTTGACGGGATCCTTGTGTACTTTCCGCTCAAGCCTGTCAACGAACTCGGCGTATTTTTTATCATCAATCAACGGTGTCCCGGGAAGCGGCATTGTAAAATCTTCGCGGTTCACAACGGCCACTTTCTTCCCTTGCTGGGTGATCGTTAAGCTGTCAGAATGCCCCGCAGGCTGCGCTAATAATAAAAGTCCAGTCATCCAAATTTTCAGCATAAGTCGATGTACCTCCCGCTATTAGTATGAACAGGAGATGATATTTGATGTACTGGACGTGTGATGCTTTAATGATCATCTATATTATGGATGAGAAAGGTTACACTAATGGAGGGAAGTTAAAAATAGTATAAAGCATGCATTAAGCCTGTTTATTTTCATTGGTTCCTTTTCTTTTTAGCCTGAATAACATTATGGTGGTGGCTATCAGGATTATCAAAAAAGTGATGCCTGAGTACAGGAACCCAACTAGCTCTATGCCATTAAATTTGTACGTCAAATAACTGCCGATAAAAAAGATTGTCCCCAGCAGGGAAAATGAATTCAATCGATTTACAATTTTTTTGACCATTTTTTTAAAACCTCCCGAAAAGAACAATGACTTCTGAGGCACTGGCCGACTGCTCATTCTTTATAAAATATATGCCCTTCTCTTTGAGAAGAGCGTACCGTTACTTGTTCTGTTGATTTTCTTTCTTTTCTTTTAAAGTGAGATTTAAAAAGAGAAGGGCCAATAAAATGAAAGCAATGTTCACCAACCAGGACTTCCAGCTGGACGCAGGGTCAGAAATTGTACCGAGCAGATGTATAATAGATGAAAATGATAAAAGCAAAAACATTAGTTTGTTGTGCGACATCAATTGTTTAGCCTTTCTGTTAAAAATCCAGGTTCCAATTATACCACAATGGATTAAAGTAGTAATTATATGTCATCGCAAGTTAAAATAAAAAGAGGCTCTAAAAAGAGCCTCTCAGACCGTTGACAAAATAGGTCGGATTTTTATAATCCGACCTATTTTTGTCCAATTTATTCTGTTTTTTCGATGAGAATGCTGGCGAATTGGACTTTTCCAAGTCCAATTCGCCAGCTTTTTGAGATTCATGGCAGCGAAAACAAGCATCGCCTGCATGGACAATTTTTTCTTTCCCCGCAGGGTTGTCCAGCGCAGGCCATGCTTGTGTTTTAAATCCGCAAAAACTCGTTCGATCGTTTCTTTGCGTTTGGCGTAGATTCGCCTATTCTCATCCGTGTGGCGAAGATGGTCGGCTTCATCCAAATGATCCTGCCAGAGATGCCTGTGAATCATCTTTCGATGATTTCGACTTTCCGTACATTGCTTCAGAAAAGAACAGTGTTCACATCGGTTTGGATCTGATGCATAAATCCGATAGCCTTCACGGTTGGTTGTGCGATATGTCAGAACGTGATCGTCAGGGCAAATATAAGCATCGTAATATTCATCGTATACATATTCATGTTTTCTCATGAACCCTTTTTTAGTTTGTGGTCGAGTGTAAGGCATGACGGGACGGACATTTTGATCACTTAGAAACTTTGCGATAAACGGCGTTTTATATCCGGCATCAACTGCGACTGTATGAGGCTTAGCGACGTGCTCTTTCACCTGTTGAAACAGGGTCGTGAACACTTGGCTGTCATGAATATTGGCAGGCTCAACAACCGCCCCCAGCACAAATCCATTC
>NZ_LBMN02000022.1 GCF_001042485.2 Bacillus paralicheniformis | reverse complement strand
GCAACGGCTAATCGCGAGAAAAGGCTTGACGGTAATAAGCTCCAACAGGTCGGAAGAAACCTCATGTATTTCGCGAATACGCTGATTTTCCAAAATCCCGACACCCACGGCCTCAATGATTCGAATTTCACCTTCGACGAAGACGGCAACGTTCAAAATGTTGAAGGCGATGAACTCGTCTACGATAAAAATTTAAAAGCAATGCTGCCGGCTGAAGTGGCATCAGGGAGCGGCGCGATTAAAGTCACCCCCGAAGTCGCTAAGCAGCTTGCGGAAAAAGTAAATGCGATTATAAACGACCTGCGTACGATGAAAAGAGAAGCGGAAAACGCCTACCAGGAACATGACGCTGCGATAAGCGATTTGAAATACGATACCTATCGCCAGGTCGGTCACGGCTTATACGATCAGCTTACGCTCGATGATGTAAACAATACGCTGAATGATTTGGCGCAGTCGTTCGATAAAAAAGGGAATCCGCTGTTTTACGATGTCGATGCCGAAGCGGCATATATCGCTTCATTACAAGACACGATTTCAGATTTAGAAGAAATCAGCGGCTATCTGACGCAAATCGCAAAGGATTTCAAATCAAAAGACAAGATGCTCGCAAACTGGTTAAAGTTATAAAATTAAAGGCGCCAATAGGCGCCCTCTTTCGTTTTATGCTCCGCGCGGAAACCCGTATTTAGGCTTCGGCAACTCTTTCGCTCCTACCGTAAATCCCATCCGTATCACCTCCGACATGGTAAATTATACTTTCTTCACGTTAAACATCGCAAGCAGCGTCTTATCCGGCGTCTTGGACTGACGATAAAACACGTTAGGATTAAACGTATATCGTTCCGGTTCGCTGCCGACCTTGATTCGCGCGACAACGAATTCACCGTCGAATTTCATTTGCTTCAGGCGTCGGCCAAGCGTGTCGGGCGTTACTCCGATCGCTGCCGCAAGCTCTTTCTTATTGAACCACCGTATATACTTCGGATTCTTTTCGAAAGGATTCTCGCAAAGAGCGTTAGTTTCGTAGTGGACGAACGGCAGCATCCGGTAGATCAGACCGATGTCCGTCGCCTTCACTTCGCTGTATACCTTCTTAATTTTCGCAGTATAGAGTTTGACAACGTACTGGCTTCCGAAGTTACCTTTGAAGTGGTAGCGTTCGTTTACCGAGTATATGCCGTCTTCTTCCCGGATAATATCATGCGCAGTACAGGCGCTCAGGAAATCGTAGAACGTTCGCGGCTTTTTCGCGAGCTGTAGAACGGACACTATATCCGCTGTAGTCATCGGAGTTTTATCGCGGCTAGATTTAACGAGGACACCGTTGTAGTCAACGTAGCATTGCAGTAGCATCAGATAACCGCATTGTGCCGTTGTGAGAGCGTCATAGACTTCGTGGATATTAGACATATTGGCGTTGGAAAAGTCGCGCCTGTCCGTCGTCTGCTTTTGCTGTTCCCGGAAGGCTTCGTCTTGGTTCCGGTGTCTAAGCGTGTAGTCTGTCGATAGATCCTCGCCTGTTTCTGCGTTTACTACTCGTAATCTTTTCAAAATATCGTCTCCTTTTTCGCAAAATAAAAGAGCGCGTATTTGGCGCCCTCATAACGTATAGACAGCAAAACGGGTAAAAATAGACTGTTTAGTGAATAATTTTTTCTCCTGTTTCAATATTGACTGTAAATTGTCCCGGCGTTTTTCCTTTCACGAAATCCGAATATTTTACTCGTCTCTCTTTATTTCTCGCTTTAGCACGTCGGTCTATCTGAATACCTTCGTAAGTTGAAAGGCGCCTTCGAACCGGTTTCCCTTGATATTTTCCGAACTTATCGTATTCTTCGGCCATCTTCTCGGAAGTCTCGCCGGATCTACGCGTTTTCTCCATACGCTCACTCATAATCGGGTACTCATCATTCTTCATTTTGTTTTTATTCGTGTCCGAAAGCTCCTCGTAGATTACAAGATTAGCCATACGTTCTAGTGCGATAGTATCCGGATGCTCTCCAACTGCGTCAAAATAAGCGTCGGCCAGAGCGGTAATTTCCTCGATACGTTGGATTCGATCTAGCTCACCGGCTTTTGTTCGCTGCTGTAATTCCGTAATCATTTCATGCAATAGTGCTTTATCCATTAATTCGTCCTCCCATCGAGTATCCTTCGCCATGTCCCGCCCAATAGTAGTAGATATCTGCGATTGATTCAGCCGCCCTATTTATCAGATGATTAACGGAATCCTTGCCGACACCCATCCGTTTCCCCACCTCTACTTGCGTCAGGTCTTCGAAATACACGAGCCGGATTGCTTCGCTCTGCCTATCGGTTAGATTCGCAAGCTCAATCGCATTGTGCAGATCGAGAAGCACTTCGGCAGCTTCGTATTCTCCGAGTCGTTTGCGGCTGACGAACTTCGGATAATCGGAGAGCAGCGTTTTGACGCCCTCCGCATTGTCTAGCGCATACGCCGCCTCAAATTCGCGATCCATTCGGTGTAGATCGATTTTGACTGTTCCGATAACAACCGCCTCCTCTTTCGTTAATAACTTCGTTAACAATCCGCACACTACTGTTGACTATCGGTAACTATTCCGTCTATACTGAACGTAAATACTTTCGTAAGGAGACTCGATATGACTCTTACGTGGATATCTAACGACTTTGAGCGCAACACCAAAGCGTATATCACAATCGAAAAGCATCGACGTTTGTTTATTTCGGCAGGTGCGCGGCGCGTCATCGGACTGCCTACGGACGGACCGTTTTATTTATCCGTCGCATATGACGCGGCAGAAAAGCGCATTGTTGTCGGCAAGCCCGAACTCGTTAAGCAGCCGGATGTCAAACCGTTCAAGTTCGATAAGCGCGGCAATGTTTCGGCATGGCCGTTCTTGCGTAAAATCGGCATTGATTTCGATAAGCTTCCGCAACGA
Organism: Bacillus paralicheniformis; assembly: GCF_001042485.2. Lineage (GTDB taxonomy): Bacteria > Bacillota > Bacilli > Bacillales > Bacillaceae > Bacillus > Bacillus paralicheniformis. The sequence goes on along the minus strand of NZ_LBMN02000022.1, from coordinate 27,016 downwards.
TACTATTTGATCGGCGATGGGGAAGCGTCAAAACAACCGTACCTGGCCTATCCGAAAGGCACGTATGCGTTTCAGTTAGACGAAAGCTGATCCGCAAGTGCTCGCCCTACATACCACGCAACACGCGAAGCGATTCCGTTCCCAACGATCCGATACTGCGCCGATAAGGAGATATCGTCTGGCAGGACGTAAGTGTCTGGCGCAGATTGGATTCGGAGACATTCACGGACTGTGAAACGTCGTGGTGCTTCGGTCGGATGAATCGGCTGACCGCTGTTATGATGCGCCGGAATCGTGTTCGACGTTTTATCCATCGACTGCACGCGATTGGCTTGATCGTAAGTGTATTCGCTTTTTGGCGTCCAATAAGATTTTTCGTCGTGGTTATCGTAAAACAAACCGTAAGGAACTCCTTTATACATTACCGCAGGAATAGTTCGCGAAGGCTCTTCCATCGTAACCGGACGATTTTTCGCAACCGATGCAGGATTACGGTCTAAGTATGCGATCTGCTTATCGTTTAGCTGAACGCCAGGCTCCGGAAGATCCCCGATAACATCCCGCAATACCTTCGTTTGATAATCGCCTTCTAACGGCTTCGGAAACTCGAAAGTGATCCCGAGGTCTTTTCGTATTCCGACAATGAACACGCGCTCTCGCTTCTGGGCCACTCCGTAGTCCCACGCGCTCAGCACCTTCCAACTAATCTCGTAACCTATTTCGTTAAATTTTTCGATAAGAGCATCGAATGTTGGACGATGTCGCTTCGTAATCAGCCCCTTCACGTTTTCGAATACGAAGGCTTTCGGTTGCTTGCGCTCAATAATTTCGAGGTAACGGAAGACTAATTTACCGCGTTCGCCATCTGCTCCCGCGCCTTTACCCGCAACCGAGAAGTCTTGGCACGGAGGACCTCCGAAGATTACATCTGTGTCCGGCAAGCTATCGATATCAATTTCGTTAATGTCCGCCTGTTCTACGTAATCGCCGAAGTTGTGGCGGTAGGCTTTGACGGCATTCTTATCGAAGTCCAACGCCTTCACGATATGGTAGCCGGCCGCTTTGAATCCGATTGCGCCAAGTCCTCCTCCGCAGAATAATTCGAGTACCGTAAGTCCGTTTGCCGGCAGTTGCGGTGTTAAGTTAAAGTCGCCCATATATTCGCTCCTTTCGATTGGTTCATCCGGATGTAAGTGACACGTAGCTTTCGCCAGTACCGACGCTGTGATCGTTAAAGCCGGCTCATCCCAGGACATCTTACGCAAATATGTCGTTTGGCCTCCTCCGCTATAAAACGCCCCCATCATAAACGCCTTCTGCTCCTCTTCCGGAAGATCGCGCCAGTTACCGCCATCCGGAATCTTGTGCGCATAGGGTTTCTCATCATTTCGTAACCCGTATCCGTAATGATTCGGAATATTCGTCACTTCAACACCTCCGCCATAATCGCGTCCAGCTTCTCGTACAACTCTTCCGGCGTGCCTTCGTTCTCAATTTCGTAATCAACTTCGAAACTGTTGACGGCAAGCTCAGTCGGATGCTCCAAGTCGGCGAGGTCGAATTGGTCGCCGGCTTTTTTAGCGCGTTCAATACGGAGATCGACCGGTGCTGTTATGCGGATAAATACGAAGCCTTCGTCCTTCAATCGCTTGTATTCGTTAGGCTGGCGGCAGTCATCGACGATCACGCGATTCTTTAGCGCTGTATTGCCGCAGGAGCAAGGATGGCGGTCGAGATAGGCGGCTACTTTCGGCATAAGAGCGTCGATCCATACGTCCTCTCCGAAGGCTTCCCGCGCCCACTGTCCGAACTTCTGATAATGAGCGCGCGGCTTCGGATTTCGCGGAACGTGAGGGAATGCGCGGTGAAATGCGTCTTTTAGTTCGTCGCCGAATGCGAACGGCTGGAAATCGTAGTGAAGCGAGATGTACGATGCAGCAAGCGACTTGCCTGCGCGAAGTGGTGCGGTGAGGGCGATCTTCATTGGCGTTCCTCCTTCGGTACGTATTCGACAATTTCAAAACGTTTACTTATCTCGGCCTTAATCTCTTCACGTTCCGCGGTCGGTAAGTCGTAGTAGTTTTTCGTTTCAAAGTACGCTAAATTTTTGGTTTCGCTTGTGATTACGCTTTTGGCCGCTCCCTTGGTGAGATAAGCGACCTTTCGTCTGCGTGCTTTCATCCGCTCGCCTTCATAGTAAATAACGTAAATCACATCGCTCATCGGCGTTCCCTCATTGCGTTAAGAAGTGCGGCAACCTCTTCGGCAGTGAACAAGCGCATGTCTGAGTCGGCTTCCAGGTGCGCCACCTTTCCGTCCGTTTCCTTTGCGGCATATTTCAGCGCCTCCAATTCTTCTCCGTGCCTCCGGTTGTCTTTGTGCAGCGTGTCGATTTCGTCTTTGATACGTTTATTCTCGCGTTCCAACTCCGCAACACGCGTCGCCAGGTTAGCGATAACGTCGATCGGGTCGGATGGTTGCGGTTCTTCTTCGGAGGATTCGACCGGGACGAGGACGCGGTATTCTTCGTACTCTGCGTCTAAAAAATTCTCACCTAGAACGCCATTAACCAAAAAGAAGGACCCGTTGTCATGAAAGTCGTCAACTTCTTTTACGGAGTCGACAAATCCTTTCGGAAAATCATCGCTCTCAGTTACGATAACCTTCTCGCCTATTTCCGGCTTACGATCGACCATTTCGTAGCGCTCCGGACCGTCAGGGCCGTCAATGTGGGCGATATTGGTCGGTTCGAGAACGCGGTATTCTCCGAGGTAGATAAGTCCGCCAGTGTTCATATCGGATGCAGCTCCGTCACTTCCCACGAAACCCGATCCAGGAGGAGCTTCGCGGTCTACCGTAAAAATATCTCCGTTCTCGTAAATATCGCCCGGATACCTTTTGTCTACGATCACAATCTTATCGCCGACCTCCGCCTTCCTATCGACCTCTACATATTCCCGTTTGATTCCGCCAAGTGATTCGTCAGCCAATACGTGGATTTTTTCGTTAGTTTTAGTCATTTTACCGAGCTCCCTTCGTATTAATCGTTCAAATTCCGGCTTAACCCGATCCATCGCGCTTTTAAGGAAGTCCAAACGAACCGCCTCCTCGTTATTTAATAACCCGCAATTCTACCGACTGCCGGCCGAACTGTACTGCGTCTGCTTCATTCGCGACCAACAGATCGAGCCGTGCGCCTTTAATCATGCCGCCTGTGTCGATCGCCTTCGCCCGGAAATTCGAACCGTCAGCGAGTCGGACTTCAACCGTAGAGCCAAGCGCAATCACAGACGGATCGACCGCTATGACGCGTGCTCCCTCGTAGTAGATCGAATGGCTGACGTCGACTCCCGTTTTGGTGATGCCGGTGCAGCCTTCCGAACAGAATGCGGTATAAGCCGAGGCCTCGAACGTTTTCCATCCCGATTCAACTTTTGTACTCTTTACGGACATCTGCTTCGACTTCTTCAGCGCCTTGATTTCGTCCTCAAGCGCCTGTATCTTCGCGTCCTTTTTCGTTATCTCTTTCGTTAATTCTCTGTTGCGTGATTCAGCCGATTGGATGGCGGCCTTCTCTGGCGTTATCCTTGGCGGTTCTGGCGGCTGATCTGCCGGACAGTGGCCGGAGAATAGCTGCGCTGTTAGCGTGAAATTCGTTAGGATTCCGATGCTTACACCTCCGTTTTGACCAATTCGCCAATGCTGACGGGGAATTTCGGTTTGACTAATTCGCAGACGGCTTTCGCGTACTCTTGAATTTCGACTTGACTATCGTGTGCGAGGCGTTGGTTTAGGAAATGCGCGACCGATTGAAGCGATGCCGTCCAGTAGTAGCGTACGTACATTCCGTAAGCCGGAAGGAATAGACGCGCTTGTTCGGCGCAAACCCCCGATTTCATTGCCCGTTCATATAAACGCTCACCGAACGCAACGAAATCGAGTAGATCTTGCTTGGCTATTTTGCCTTGGCTTTCCGGCAGTGTTTCGCCGCTTCCTTGCTTCGAATTTTCCGGGGCAGATCGCCATTCGTCCACTTGCGGAATATAAAACTCAGGCTCTTCGGTAACATAGCGCCGACTCGATTCGTTCCACGCGTCCATTGTATGATCGGACCCGACGATATATTTCCAGTGCTGGCGCGCAACCATCAGCGGAGCATAGATTTCGAATTGAACCGTTGCATGTCGAAACGGTGACGTATGGCCTTCCCGCGCAAGGAATTTAATGAGCCGGATGTCCTTTTCGGATAGATCGGTAGATTCCTTGTCGTAGGATACGCGGGCTGAGTTAACGACTGATAGGTCGGAACCCATTACGTTTATTAAACGGACGTATCCGCGGTCGAGTACATCAATTTTGTCGTTCATCTATTCGCCCTCCTTCGCTAGACTTTCGAAAACTCTTCGGTATTGGTCGTTAATAGATTTCGTAACTATTTCTCTCGCTTTCTCTTTTGTTGTGATCCGAAAAGTGCAATCGTCTTCTCCGTACATTTCGGAAGTGACAACATAATCGCGAAACAGTTCGTTCATATATTCGAGATCGCCCGCGCCGTAAAACTTTCCGTTAATGAAACATGCGTATGTTTGTGGCATTATATCAGCTCCTTCCCCATCGGTTCTCCGAAATATTCCGGATGTGGACTACCGACCCCGCTACTCCCGAATCCGCCCGCACCCCGATCGCTATCGCCCAACTCGGCCACTTCCGTAAATGCCGCCTGCTCGACCGGTTTAATTACGGCCTGGGCGATGCGATCTCCTTTGCGGATGATGTACGTTCCCGCACCGACAATTTCGTAAGGTATGTCGACCAATGTTCCGCTCACACTTTCCGCATACCCTCGGCAAACATTTATGAGTGTGCCGGCCTCGTTAGTATCGTAAATCCATTGCGCAATATTATCGACAATCACTCCGACCTCGCCCCGATAGCCCGCGTCAACTGTACCGAGCTGAACGCGAAGCTTCGTCTTCAGCGTAATGCCGGAGCGTGGCCGGATCTGCATTTCGTAGCCTTCCGGAATCTCGAACGCTAGCCCCGTTTTGACTAGCGCGGTTTCTCCCGGCTCGATGATGACGTCTTCTGCCGCAACCAGGTCGAAGCAGGCGTCTGAGGCGTGAGCATATTGCGGAATTTGTGCATCGGGTGACAGGCGTTTAATATTTACGTTCATACGAAAACCCCCTCGTTAATAACTGCGCATATACTTTCGTAAATGGACGCTTACTCGAAATAGAAATCGTCATCCTGGAGCGCTTCGACCGTAGCTTTTTTGTAAGAATTTCCCTTTTGACTGAAGAAGTCGTGGGACTTTGTTTTTGTACTTAACCCGTTCATTACAATCGGGTTCGGTGTTTCATCAGCAAAGTACGGATCAAAGCCGATGTTCATCAACGCCTTGTTTCCGTTGTATCGAACGAACTTTTTAACGTCGTGAGTCAGTCCGACCTGATCGTAAATATCCTCGGTGTAGGCGATCTCGTTTTCGTAGAGTTCCGCAAGCAATTCGACGGCGAAGTCGCGTAGTTCGAGTTGTACGTCCGTCTCTTGTCTATTGTAAATTTCCTGTGCGAGTAAGCCGACATAGACGCCGTGGATCGCTTCGTCACGGATAATTAACGAGATAATCTCGCCTGAGCTCGTCAATTTTCCCTGACCGGCAAAATATAACGGATAATAAAAGCCGCTGTAGAAAAGGAAACTTTCGAGATAGACTGAGGCGACCATCGCCTTGTATAACGAAATGTCATCGCCTGCCTCAATCGCGTTGTACAGCCCGCCAATGATTGCGGCTTTCCGCTGCAAGTAGCGATTCGTCTTCACCCATTCGAACAGTTCCGTAATTTTCTCCGTTGGCGCAAGCGTCATGAAGATATTCGAATAGGATTTCGCATGGACTGCGTTCTCCATCATCGCCATAAAATTCAGGACGGCTTTACGTTGGTGTCCGTCGATGTGCTGCGCGATGGTCGGCATACCCACGTTTCCTTGTTCGGTATCCAGGAGCGTTAGGCCCGCAAGATCGCGCATATATACGAGTTGCTCGGTCGGGCTTAGTGCCTTCCACGTTAACAGATCGCCATTTAGCGAAATCTCTTCCGGAAGCCAGAATTGCTTAACGTTCTGCGCGTAGAACATTTGCGTAAAATCGTCTTCGTGGCGCGACCAATCGGCCGCCGTATGGATTGCGTTTGCGTTCGTCAATTATTCGTCCTCCTTTTTATATCCAATAGAGTCTCTCTGCTGACTTTCTAGCATTAACCGCGTCTTCTTTATTTCTGAAATACCCTAGATATTTTGTTTTCGTATTAACGTCAATCCGTGCTTCCCACTTATTTAACCTACCATTCCAATAAACTCCTCTCTGTCCGCTCGTATTATTGGACGGAAATCCCCTGTTTTGGCTATTCTGAGCTGGTGTTACCACACGTAACGCCCATCTGCAATTATCTAAAGTATCTTGTAAAATATGATCTACCTGGACTTTTGAATCATTAACACCCATGATCCATCGATGCAATCGAACTTTTCTCCATGATCCATCCGAATTTCTTTTGTTACCTCTCACGTAGAAGTTTTTTACACAATTATCCCAACTCACGTGCCACCAACCTTCTATCTCTTTTGCTTTTTCTAAGTCGTTGGTGGAAATTAAGGTTTCTAAAAACCCGTACTTCTTACTCTCAATAAATATTGCTGTTGTATCGCCTCTAATTTCGTATCTATTTTTCATGGGTAACCATCTCTTAAACTGCACACGATAGGCAGCCTTCCTGAGTTGTATCCTTCGTCCGCGCATAGTACAGCGTCTTGATCCCCTTGTGATGCGCATATAAATCAATTCGATTCAGATCGCGCGTAGTCATCGTATCTTTTAAGAACAACGTAAATGAGATACCTTGATCGACGTGCTGCTGAATTATCGCGATCATATCGACGACTTTGAACATATCCATGTCGTACGCTTCTTTATAGAAGAACCAATTCTTCGCGCTAAGCCCCGGCATCGGATAATACGTCTTGGAATTTCCGTATGTCCGTTCCTCTATGCGCTCCATAATCGGCATGACTGACGCTGTCGCCGACTGAACGTATGAGATCGACCCTGTCGGTGCAATCGCGAGTCTATACGAATGGTATAGTCCGTATTTTCGTACGTTATCCTCCAGCCGAACCCAATCGATGCGTTCCGGAATTTCAACGCTTTCAAACAGCTTCGCGACCTTCTCCGTTTTAGGACGGAACTCTCCTACAACGTACTTATCGAAATAGCTTCCGTCCGCATACGTTGATCCTTCGAATCCCTCGAACGTGCTGCCGGTTTCCCTCGCAAGCTCCATCGACCGCACCAGCGACCAATAATTGACGAGCGCAAAGAATACGTTAGCGAAGTCGCGAGCCTCTTCCGATTCATAAGCGATCCCATTCTGCGCAAGATATCCGTGCAGATTCATCGCGCCAAGTCCGATCGAACGCATCTGACGGTTAGCCTTAGCGACTGCAGGCGCGTTCTTGATATTCGTTGATTCCGATACGACCGTCAGCGCATCAACAGCGAGCTTAACCGTTTGCTCGATCGACTTATTCGCCATCACGTTCGCAATGTTCAGCGAGCCGAGATTGCACGAAATGTCGAGGCCGATCGCGTCCTCTTCGCCGTAGTCGGTGTACTCCGAAACTTTGGACGCCTGAAGCACCTCGCTACAGAGATTCGAAAATTTAACCTTCGAAATGTGATTCAGCGCATGAGCTGCGTTGACGTTGTCTTCGAACATGATATACGGATAACCCGATTCGGACCGCAGAATCGCAAGCTTTTCGAGCAGCTGTCGCGGGTTGATTTTATCTTTCCGAACGTTCGGATTTTCGACGAGCTTGTCGTACATTTCTCCGATATCCATTTCGTCAAGATGCTCGCCATATTCCTTATAGACCGTATGAGGATAGAAAACGTATGCGTCCCGATCTTCGCGAGCTAGTTCGATAAACTTATCCGGAATGACTACGCCGATCGATAGCGTCTTGACCCGGACGTCTTCATCTGCGCTGATCTTCTTGGTGTCGAGGAAATCGTTGATATCGCGATGGAATACGTTCAAATACGCAGCTCCTGCCCCAGAACGCGCGCCTTGCTGATCTGCATAGCGGAAGGCATTATCGAGGAGTTTCATGACTCCAACGACGCCCTTCGTTACGTTCTCGATCCCTTTGATCGATTCACCTTTCGCGCGTAGCTTCGATAAATTCAAACTTACGCCTCCGCCCATCTTCGATAGTTGCATCGCTGTTCCGATCGCCATTTGAATATCGTTTAGAGAGTCGCCTACTTCGAGAAGGAAGCACGATACTAATTCGCCACGTCGCTTCCGTCCGGCATTTAAGAACGTCGGTGTGGCCGGTTGATATTCCTGCCGGATCATCATTTCCGCAAACTCGATCGCCTTGGCTGCGTCTCCTTTCGCAAAGAACAGCGCGCAGATGGCGATGCGGTCTTCGTACCGTTCAAGGATCTTCTTTTTATCGTTCGTCTTGAGCGCATAGTCGTTGTAAAATTTGAACGCACTCATAAACGAAGGGAAACGGAACTTTTTCGCGTAGGCCGCTTTGTAGACCGCTTTTATTTCATCGAATGTATACGGCTCGAAGACCTCGCGTTCGTAGTAGTCGTTCTCGATCAGATAGTCGAGCTTTTCGCGCAGATCGTGGAAAAAGACCGTATTCTGATTCACGTAATCTATGAAATAGCTGCGGACGGCTTCGGCATCCTTTTCGAATTGAAAGCCGCCGTTCTTCCGTATCATAATTTCGTTATTAAGTTCGATATACTTCGCGTGTTTATTCGTCAATAGCGCTCACCCTTTCCGTAAATATTCGCTCGCAAACTCGCGAACTTTAGCGACATCCTCCGTCGTGCCCGACAGCTCAAACTTGTGAACGATCGGCACTCCGTATTCTTCCGCAATCAGATCCGCCGCCTTTGCGAAGTTGCCGCCCCAGTTGCGATTGCCTGACGCAGCCACGCCCGCCAATAAATCGCCATTGTCCGCGAGAAAATCCCAAACGGTGCCGGCGACCTGGCCGAATCCGTAAGTTCCCGTTACCAAGACGAACGGTTCCGTCAGCATCATATCCGCCTTGATTTCGACCGCAGGCAGGCCGGTCTTGGCTACGAATCGGCGGACGTTTCCGGCCAGCGAGTAGTAGGCGATTAGCATAACGACGCCACCAGCACTCCGATAGGAATTGCGAACATAACCATGACGACTGCCTTTGCGAGCTTAGCCCTCGTGGTTTTAGCTTCGACTGTTAGAGCGATCCACGCAAAGTAGAGTAGGCACGCTATCGCAACGTATGTCATTCGATCGACTCCTTCCGTTTTAGTTCCGCCTCAATCTCGTCTTTTCGCGCCAGAATCCGGTCACGTTCGATTTCCAACTCGACCCTCTTCCGTTCATGCCGACTGATTGCGTAATCAACATCGGTAAGTTGTTCGTCAAGCCATCGCAAGGACTGTCGCAACTGTGCGGCCGGGACGCCATAGCATTCGTAGGTCATTGCGTTTCCTCCTCTACGTCCTTTTGAACGCATTTATGTTCGCGGTATGCCTTTTGTAGCCGGACAGCGCTGCCACAGATAACTACCGCCACCATGAAGACTGCTATGATACTTATAACGACCCAAACAATCACACCAATAACCGGAATCGCGAGTAGAAAATTAGTGACAAAATATCCGATACATCCTCCCGCGACACTCAGACCGATTAGCGCAACGATCGTTAGGGCTTCGATAAGTCGCTGCTTAAACATTCGATCACTTCCCTCCGATCGCGTCGAGGATTTCCTTGATCGCGTAGTATTCCGGATTGATTAACGCTTTGATTCCTTCGGTGATCGCATAAATACCGAATCCTCCCGGAGGAACCACTAAAAAACCGACAGCAAGCACCACGAAAAACCATTCGTAATCCCAATTACAATGCCGCTCCCCATACATCTTTATAGTCATCTTCGTAATTATGACTCCCGCGACCACTGCGATCATTAGAAAAACGGCTCCGATAATTACAGCAGTCACACCGTTAGCAACCGCCTGCTTAACGAGAACTCCGTATACATGCTCGGCTGCGACTCCGAGCTTTGCCGCCAGCTTATCGATATACTCCATCGCTTTATCCATTCGACTCACTCCTTCGGTTTAATAATCTTCTCGCGAATCAGATACGTAAGCGCCACCGCACAAGCATCGCTATGATCGTCTGTTGCGAATTTGTGGTCGGCCGACAAACCGAGCCATTCCCGAACGCTCTCGGCAACTTGCGGCTTCTTTGCGTTTCCGTTTCCGGTGACTGTTTTCTTAACGTTAGCCGGCGTAACATGTACGTCGACTTCGTATCCGTATCGGTGAAGCGCCCGTTCGACGGACGACCATGTTCCGTGAATCTTATTGTTCTGCGCATAGTTTCGGCTCGGCGGCCATATCTCCCGAACGATTACGTCGAACGGTTGATTATCGCGAACAAATAGTAGCGTAAATGCTTCGATCTCCTCATACCGCAATGGCTGATCGGTTGATGCGGACGTTTTAAAGTGAGCGGATTTTATTAGGCGAGCTTTTCCGCCCTTTGCTTCGATGATTGCGAATCCTGGCGATGTTAACGAAAGGTCAAGGCCGAGGATTCGGATAGGCTTGGCGCTACTCATCAGCCCGCACTCTTTCGATAAATTCGAGCGCCTCAACGTACTGCCGTTTCGTAGATTCGTATACGTTCGATCTCCGTACCTGCGACACTTTTGCGCGAAGCTCCGCCAGTTCTTCGTCCGTCAGCGACTTCGCAATAGCCGTCTTGTATCCGTTAAACGTCCATCCGTTCAGATCCAACGGTAAAGGCGTTCCCTTCTCGACAGACTTGCGAATCTCTACGAATCTATCGAATAGCTGCTCGACCTCTTCCTCCGTAATTTCGATGCCGAACGCCCGCATGTCCGGCGACTTTTCGAATTCCCCTTCCGGATACACCCACGACTTCTTAGACGCGTTTACGTAAAGGATAACGTATAGGTCGACGCCATACATCGGACCGTAGGCGACGCATTGCTTGACGTGCTTTTCTTCCGGCTGCCGCATCGAATGGAGGGACGTCTTTGCGGCGGTCGTCTGCTTCGATTTAATTTCGAGACCGACGCGCAACACCTCGCCGTCTTCCGTTACGTAGCGCATGATGCCGTCGCACGTTCCGTAAAGGTTGAACGAGTATCCGCGATGTGTGACCGGATGATTCCTTTTCGCGAAATCCTCGAACATCGGCGTGCCGTCTTCGTTCTTTTCGAAGCTGAACGGACAGGGGCGGCCGGTCTTCTTCTCGAAATGTTTTTCCATGAAGAGAATGTCGCGCTGGATTACGTCGCCGATCGCTGTACCGATTCTAGTCCATCGTCCTTGATACGGAGGCTTTTTCGTTTCGTCTCTCGGAGATCCGATCGCTTTATGGTAAAGCTCGCGCGGGCAAGCGTTAGCAGATGACGGTGAGAAATACGGCTTCTTCGGAAATACTTTCGGAGCATTGGCGTACCATTTATGGATCTGCGCGTCCAGGGCGTTATCCCACGTCTCCGGCAGCGAGTGCCATTCGTTTAGATATTCGACCAACTCATCCGCAATCTGCTGCGCGTATGTGGTCGGTTCTTTTAATTGTGCCCGCAGTGAATTTGCGGCTGATCTTCCGTTTGAATTCGTCAATTAATCGTCTCCCTTCGTTTTGAACCATTCATCCACCGAGAAACCGTTTCCCCATCTGCGGCAAATCTCGATATCCGTCTTATTCGGAATATTGCCGAAAACGTACGTATTTAGCATGACATCCTCGAAGTCTTTCACGTCTTCTCGCGTGATAGTGTCCGGCACTAAAAGCAGCGCTTCGTCATGCACCACGCACCATATCCGCCATTCTCCGCGACCTTCAGCCGTCTTCCTATCGCACAACTCTTGCAACGCAATCATCGTCGCTTTGGTCTGGATCGCTGCCGATCCTTGAACTCTTGCGTTAGTTGACTGCGTATAAACAGCCGAGTAATGGCCTTTCGCGTTCCGGTCCTTCGCGTCAGGCAAGCGTCTCTTACGTTGGCCGCGATCCATCCAAACATATCCGTGCTTCTTAACAAAAGCTTGATTCGTTTCGACCCACTTTTTGACGACCGGAAACCTTTCAAAGAAGTTGTCGAGGAACTTCTGCGCCTCTTTCTTCGATATTCCGATAGCGTCCTTGAGCATGTTCGCGCCACCTCCGTAAGCAACCGCAAGCATGATAACCTTCGCCTGTTTCCGGTACACTGATCCGTCGCCGCATTCTTCGATCGGCTTATTGAAAACCTCCGCAGCGATTGACGCATATAGATCGTTGCCCTGTAAGTAGTTATCGACTAGCTTCGGATCTTGCGAGAAGTACGCCAGACATCGGTATTCTTGCTGGCTCCAGTCTCCGCCTAATATCGCGTATCCTTTAGGAGCTACGAACATTTTCCGGGCTTCCTTCGGTTGATTCTGTAGGTTGACGCCTGTTCCACCGGATGAGAATCGGCCAGTCTTTGCGCCGTTCTGATTGAAATTCGTATAGAGTTTGCCGGTCCTCTTGTCGATTAATTCCGGCAAAGCGTTGATGTACGTTGAATACAGTTTGAATTTCTCTTTATACTCAAGCAACTTCTTAATGATCGGATGTTTGCTCGCGAGTGGCTTCAGGACTTTCTTTGCGTCGGTTGATGCGAGCTTCTCTCCGGTCGCTTTTTCTAGCGCAGGCTTTAACTGCGCCGGGGAGTTAATGTTGATGTCGCCCAACTCGTCGATAATCTCCGCATACAAACGATCGATTTCCGCTTTGATCTCTTTACCGTATTCCTCCGCGAAATCTAGGTCGATGTCGAACCCGGTTGACTCGAGCTTCTGTACGACGGTGATTAATGGAACTTCTACCGTCTCATAGTAGCGAAGGATATCCGGAAACTTCTTCAGGTGTTCGCGTTGGAAATCGCGGAGCTTCCTCGTCACATCACCGTCTTTTGCCGCATAAGCAAGCGCAATTCTTAGATCACTCACTTCATCGAATCCGATCTTTCCGAATAAGTCTTCGTATGTGTCCGATTTAATCCGTAGATATTTCGTGACGAGGTTCTTCAGCGCAAAGGACGGCTCGTTTTCGTTAAGCAGCCTCATCGCTTCCTGTGTGTCCCACGTAAGGCCGCGCAATGTAATTCCTTCGCGATCCAGCATGTGAATATCGAACTTTGCGTTATGAGCGAGCTTTCCGATCGACTCATCTTCATAAAATGGCCGCAGTTTTTCGACTACATAGCCGTTATCCAATTGCGGATGACTCGTCTTATGTTTCGTTGGGATATACGCGTGGATGTCCGCTTTAATAGCCGTCAGCACATGGCCGACAATGTAGTCGTTCCATACGTCTGTGCCCGTCGTCTCAACGTCGAATACGATCTCTTCTTCGTCAGCAAGCAACGCGAGGAATTCGTCGAGCCGGGCATCGTCCGTAATCAGCCAGTAGTTTGCCGGTGTATTCTCGACCATCTTCCGCAAAGTTTCTTCGCGCTGGGATTCTTGCAGCGTCTTCCATAATCGCAGGGCCTCCGCCTTGCTGAACGCCTTCGGGTTTCCGGCCTTGTTCACGCAGTCAGACGGATTCCTGGCGAGCTTGCCCGCGTCCATTGCCGCTTTGACTTCGTTTAAGCGTTGGCGGTCAGTCTCCGATAGCTTGCTTGCGAAAATCCGGCGCCAGCTTTCCTCGATTGGTTCGGCCGTTTTCGCCTTCTGCTTCCGCTTGGCTGTTTCGGCAACTTTTTCGTTTTTAACTTCGTCACTTTTCGGCGTCAAAGCGCTGAGATTTAACCGTAGATTGCCGAGTTCCATTCGCATCCTCCTTCCGCTTATGACGTTATAAATCTTCGCGGCTTACATATTTCCGTCTGTATTCCGCCTCGTTATCCGCATACCAATCCGACCAGCAAGCGTTGTCGCAAAAGTACCGGTCGAAGAGCGAATCGTATGTTGCGGATCGCCCTTCGTTCAATACCCGGTTACATGCGGCGCAGATGGCGGCAGGCTTAGCGTTCAATTACTCGTCGCCCTTTCGATCGAACCGCGCTTCGACTGGCGCTATTAGTTCGATGCTTGACTGATTTTCTGTGCAATTTCCATGCTTCTGAGTAGCGACTTTTACGCTACCATCCTCGGCGACATCTACAACTTCGCAAATTTCCCCATCATATAAATACTGAACCATATCACCGGCCTTATACTCGCCCACCTCGCGTCCGATTGCGGCCCATTTCTTACGCTCGGCGGCTGCGCGTTTTGCTTCGGCAACTTCTTCGTCAGTGGCGCGGACGAGTTCATCTTCGTAAAAAATTCCGGCTTCGTTTCCGTTTAATTTTTCGCAATGGAAAGGTGCGAAATCTTTGTCGTCTCTTTTTACTAGTACGATTTCATCAATTTCCGCATAATGACCGCTTTCGTTCCCGACCACCTTCACATAATCACCGACTTTCAGGCGTTCAGGCTTCGGCTCGGCGGCGCTAACTTTACGGTAGACTTCGAAATCATCGGCACAGTAAGTGTCAAAACCGTCACCGTCGTCATCCCGGATTTGAGGATCTCCGCAACCATCTACGCGATAGATTTCGTAATACTTACCTGCGGTTAGAAATTCGTTTGGAGCTTCGTCAAACTTAACGAAATCGCCCGCCTTCGCCTCGCTCTTGTCAATCCGTACGTATTCCGTCTTGGCTTCGCCTTTTAGCGCAGCAACGTCGGATTTTAGGGATTCGATATCCTTTTCGTTTGTGCTGACGCGATCTTCTAATGACGGTTGAGATACGGAGACTTTGCGGAACACAGAACCCGCAATAAGCGCACTACCGTGCGAATCCTCTACTTCATCATAGATGGTCATCCCGTACCCACTCTTATTAACGATCTTATAAAACGCGTTTACTTCCAGATCCGAGTGATCGTAAGCGTTCAACAATAGATCTCCGTCTCTACCGAAAATACTCGGAGTTCCTTCCACGCGCTCATATTCCGCTCCATTATACGCAACCTTCTTAACTTCACCGTTCACCATATCGAGAGTCTTCACGCCGTGTAATTTCGCCATCATACCGCCTCCGCTTCGTTATTTTCCGCAAAATCTTCCCGCATGAAATTCAGATCCATTTCGACCCATCTCTTGCCTTCCCGTTCTGACGGTCCCCAATAGTCCGTAATGCCGCGATTATCGATCATCCAGACGCGAGGGAATTCCCCCTCACCGATCAGCACACCGATGAAGAAGTCGACGTCTTCAGGCGTATAAGGCTGGCCGTCTCCTTTGCGCCCACTTACCGTCAAGAAACCGCGATCTTCTCTACGGTCCCGGATCGTCTTAACCTGGAACGTTTTCCATTCGCCAGTGCCCGGATCTCTTGCGCTGATATCGAAGGATTCCTCTGTCTCCGATTTTGATACCGCCTGCCACCCGCTGGCTAATAAAGCCGCACGGGCGATCAGTTCGGAATACTTGCCGATAGTTTCCTTGAGATGCGCCATTCAATCGTCCTCCTTCGTTTTATTAAAACGGCAGATCATCGTCACTGATTTCGTTAGATTTTTCGTTATTAGATTCCGCACCAAGCGACAGACCGATCAAGCTAATATCGAATCCTGCTGCGACTAGGTTCTCGATCTGCGTCTTCTCGTCAGCTTCGAATAGCAGGCCGTCGAACAGTTTTGCGTTGAATTCCTTACCGTCGAATTTAGCGAAGTTTGCGCGTTCCTGTTCGGTGAGATCTTCTTCGAAATCGATCAACGGAGTAAGGGAAACTTTCGTGTCTTTCGCTTGACCTGTCGAGTTCGTTTTCGTTAATTCAAACGCAAGCTTTCCGAGTTTCTTTTCGTATTTCTTGATGGTTTCGTAAACGTCGAGCGCCTGGTTACGCGTCAAGTCAACGATGATCTCTTTGCCAGTCGTCAAATCAACGAATCCCATTGCGAACCTTTCTTTGCCACGATACTTACCGGCTTCAGCACTTTGCGCCTTCTCTTCTTTTTCATCTCCGGCCTCTTTCGCTTTGAATTGAAGGTCGCGATGATACTTTTCGGCAAGATCCCACGGAGTATGATCGCTTACTACGAAACCCTTTTCGTTCCGGGTAGATGGATTCTTCGCAACAAACGTATTTACCTTTTTGTAGATACCGTATCCAAAATACTGCATCAAGTCCTCCGTACCTAATACACGGACCTTATACGAAGAGCCCACGCTGAACTTAGCGAAATCGACCGTGTTTAGATTGCCGCCTTCACCTCCGCCGGCCTGTAATGCTGATAGCGCCGCCGCGCCTTTTTGAAATTGACTCATTCGATTTCCCCCTACGTTTTAATTTTGAGGCTTTTCGCCCTCGCAAAATGCCGGTATCTGCGTCCGAAACGCCGCCAGCGCTAAGCAGTAGCGACGCGACTCCGTTACTTAACGGACACCCCGACATTCTCCGAGCGCTGGGCCGCACAATCGCCGCCCTTACTCGCCTTCTTCGCGATTAACTTCGTAAATAAGTCGGCCAATTACAAGCGCGGCAATCACCGCAAATATTTCGAACAACCATGCGTTAGACATAGGCGGCAACTCCTCTCGCTGTACGCGTCAGTTCGCGTCTTATTTCGTGCGATTCCGCCGGCAATTCGTCCATACGCATACGAACCGCATTAATTCGGGCCTGTAGCGCCAATTTAGTCGGCAATGACCGGGTGCGCGAAAGGCGGCCTTCTAAATGTACGATTTCTTCTTCGAGTTCATCGCGAAACTTATCGATCATAGCCACCTCTTCCGTAATTTGCTGCGACATTTTCGCAATTTCTTCCGTTATGAAATTCGTCACTTTACGCCGAATACGATTGATGCAGCCTTTATTCGGTGGGATCACGGTCTTAACAACGTCTGCATCTACCGCAAGCATGAACGTTGCTCCACGATGGGAATACATCCGAGCATCTTCTCCGTTGTTGTCCGGACCGATGCCGCAGTAAATCGCATTAGATAACATCTGCGACGCCCATGCTTCCGGCGTTTGGTTGCCGATCTTAAAGCGCTTGGTAATTCGTTTCTTTGCGTGGTGGGATAGCGTTACTTTCATCCGACGCGCACCACCTGGATCGAAAGTGGACGGTAGTAGTCCGCCGGATCTTCGTCGACCGGCCATGCGCCTTGATATAAAATTTCGGTAAGTTTGCGCTGATCTAGCGCAGGATACGTATTGAAATCGGAAATTTTGGGGATATTCATAGTATGTTCGCCTCCATGTTAATTAGGTATAACGCTCTAGATCGGAAGGTGTGTTCGCATACTGTTCGCTTGTCTTTTGCCAACAGATTGTATATGATGAGGATGTAACAACGCCTTCTGGGCTAGTTACGTTTTATAGAGAATTTACGCTGCTAATTGGGACTGACAGCGTGATCGGAATCGTTGGATGAATCTACAATGTGATCGAGCATTTCCTCCAAAACGTTGCGCTAACAACGTGGAAATGTCGGTGTCATTTGTACATCCGCGAATCCATGCTTCTAGAATAACTCTTTTTCGTGGGTCGCCTTGCGCTAACAGGGCGACCTTCTCTTTTAGTAAAACCTCTCCTACGACGTTCGTCGAAACGTCTTCAGGTTCCCAAACGGTTCCTTCTTCGTTAATATATTCAATAGCAACATCGTTTCTCAACTTATGCTTTTTTAAGAAGTGGTTTCTCTCTTGTTTAATGATATATTGTATCAGAGCCCTTTTATCTCGCCCATTGCCACTGAATATTTCTATCGCCTTACCTATTTTTTCGTAACATCGTTGCTCGAATGCGGTCATATCTTTAATGAGGTGTGCGATCCTTCTCGACTCCCACTCAACATACGGAATTGCACCGTTTTCAACTGCTCGTCGCATCCTATTAAATTTTTTTGTATTCACTGAGATTTCTCCTCCCTTTATGCTTACACTTTATAACCCCATCGCACTAATAGAATTTGCGACATCATCGTCTTAATTTTTTTTCTTATCTTTATATTTTCAGCTAAATATTCAGCTTTTTATTGACAATTTCTATCCTATAGGTTAGAATGAACCCATAGCTAAATAAACCTACAGTTATAGCCTTGTACGTTGGGGAACGTGGTCTATGGCTTTTAATTTGTAGTGCCTCAAAAGCTAAATAAGCAGCTTATGAACACAGTTTACTATCTTATAGGTAAGATGTCAACAACAAAATCAAACTTTTTGGTAAGATGTGTTCTGGCATTAAAAAAGGTGAGTGTGATGACTTTATTTGACAGAGTTAAAAAACTGGCGGATAGTCGTGGGATATCAATAGCAGAATTAGAAAGAAAATTAAAACTTAGTCCAAACGTTCTTTATAAGTTGAAGACTCAAAAGCCATCAACAGACAGAGTTGAAGCTTTAGCCGATTTCTTCGATGTTTCCGTTGATTACCTCCTCGGCAGAAAAGAAAAGGAAAACTTTGAACCTGAGCTAACTGCTAAAGATGAAAGAGATATACAGAAAGAGCTACAAAAAATTATAGAAGGGCTAGAAGGCAAGAATGGTTATGCCGCATTTGACGGACAAACTCTTGACGATATGGATGAAGAAGATAGAGAACTGTTAATTGCAAGCTTGGAAAACTCCCTACGTCTTGCCAAAAGAATTTCAAAACAAAAATTCACTCCTAAAAAATATCGTAAGTAGGTGCCTTTTTGTGGAGTCAATTACTGAAAAGATCAAATCAATAACAAAAAAAATTGAAACAAATAATCCATTTAAAATTGCAAAAGCATTAGGAATTGAAGTGGTGTATGAAGATTTAGGAAAAGCCCTGGGGTATTACAGCAGGCATTTCAGAGTTAAGGTCATTCATATTAATCAGAATGCGAATGAACATAACAAGGAGTTTGTTTGTGCTCATGAATTAGGACATGCAATCTTTCATCCAGATGCAAATACTCCTTTTTTTAAGAAACAGACATTATTCTCTACAGATCGAATTGAATTAGAAGCGAATTTTTTCGCAATTAATTTGTTGTTCTCATCCATTAATAGTTGCGTCACCGTAAAGGAAGCAATTGAACAATACGGAATCCCTGAGAAGTTAATTTTATCTTACCTAATCGAAAAAAAAAATTTAATTAAAAATCGAACATACATTCTTTTTAAGGAGGTATGGACGACCTGTACGAGTGGATCGTCGAAGAATAACCGGTAGTCGGTCGTTGACGGGATTAAGTGTCGCCCGTCAACGCAAGACTTGGCTGTTTAGGTAACTTCAGACGCCAGCTCTTAACGTCCTCCGCACGTTCACACACCGCCTTCAATTCCGCTCTCCCCTTCGCAGTCAATAGTTCATTCGCATCCTTTCCCTCCGTAATGTATCCGTGTGCCAGTCCGACTTTCCCGTATAAATAACGCTCGACCTCCGCACGCAACTTCTCGCCGGCCTTATCGTTATCCGTCACGATGGTTACGTGTTCGATCGGAGACTGAACGATAATGTCCGCCTTCCGTTGGTTGAACGAAGATCCTCCGGTTCCGATCGCCGGCACTCCCGCCGTCATCCACGATTGCGCATCGATCTCCGCCTCGCATAAGACAACGCGTGTCAGCCGCCTGTCATATACGACATTCATTCCGTAAACAAGGTCCCGTATCGGCCATCCGCCTTTGACGTACCAGAACGCCTTACCCCGGGTTGACCGATACTTTACGTTGGCGAGCCGTCCGTTCGGCAGCCGCCAGGGCAACGCAACCGCACCGCCAACCATTCCTACACCCATTAGACGCTGGACCGCCGGCATGATGCCGCGCTTGTTTAAATAATCGTTAGGCCCCGCAACCACGCCGCCGAGAATCGATTCGCTTAATGGTTCGCGATTCTTTGCGACTTTCAGCTTCGGGAGCCTAAGCGTTAATTTACCGTCATCCGATTCCGGCGCGTACGCATCGATCAAGTATTCGATCGTCTCCTCTTCTGTTTCTTCGCGCAAGAACGCCAGCAACTTAACGAAGCCACCCCGTGCATACTCTGCGTCATAATAGCCGCTATCGCCCCAATAGCCGGCCTTTGCGGATGTCGTATCGTCAAGATATACGTAAAAACTCGGCGTCCGGTCATATCGGAAAGGACTTGCGGCCAGGAGTCGCTCATCCGTCCAAGTCGGCCGCGTCCATTCGAATTGTTCGAGTTCATATCGGATGTCGACGTCGACCTGACGGCCATTTAACGTTAAAATCGGCACTTTCGTATCACTCCTTTCGTCCTAATTAGGCCGGATTGTTCTATATATTACGCCCTGATTTCGAAAAATTCCATCGTATTTTGTCGAAAGTATTCAGAATTCCCCGCGGTAAATGTTTACAATATCAACCGCTATTTTCCACCGTCTTAGAAATCGAATTGATCCGCAGCATCTTCGCCTTTCGGAAATTCTCGCAAAACACCGTAGTCGAATAGCGCAACTAGCTCGAGCATGAAATCTTCGCCACCATTCCGGCCTTTCTCGATCCCGATTCCGGCTATTCCCTCTTTCGATACCGAATCAAAGCCGATCAAATTCGTCGCGATATCTAACAGGCGAGAGGTGGTTTTTACCTTTTCGCGAGTAGGAATTCGTAGCTCCCTCACGCCGTCTTCGCTAACCTCTTTTTTATCTACGGTCGCCTGAACGGTGTAAAATCCAACTACGTCATAATCACCCACTATATTTTCGAAACGTGTTGCAGCGTACTCGGCTGCGCCCCCTGCTGTTTTATTTACGTTCTTTCCGTAAACATCTGAAAGTCCATAGAATGGATCAAGAAAAACGGCGTCAATTTTTCCTGTACTCAGCTCCCGTTCAAGATCCGCTAATGACCGCGTCAACTCTCTTCCGCTTTTCCCTTGGAAATAAAGTGTTCCAGGGTAGTACGAATCGAGTAACTCCAAGACTTCGAAGAACTTTTCCCGAACAACATCATCCAGTTTTCCCGATAAAATAGCTTTGTTTGGTATGCCTACCTTCCGTCCGAGCTCGTCAATCAATACCTCGTCAACCGCTGTCGCAATTGAAATAAGACGGGAAATAAACGTGTATTCTTTAACTTCGAATGATTTAACGAGACAGTTTGCACCTTGGCGCAGTAATGAATCGAGAATTCGACAGACTAGGTATGTTTTACCGCGCCCTGACTCGCCCATGATTCCATAAATATCGCCTGTAAACCACCCCGATATCTCATTATCAAGAGTAGGAAAAGGCGTCTTATAAATCCGGAATGACTTGCCTTCTTCGCGCTTTTTATACTCGTCTCTAAACGATTCTTTAATTTCACTCAACGTCCGACCGATAGAACTACGAACGTTTGTTCTTATTTTAAGACTTTCGACTTTTTCCGTCAACCACGAAAATAATTCTTCCGGATTATCTTGCGCTTGGCTAAACCGTTCCGGAAGCTCCTTTTCCGCAATATCGACGAACTCTCGCAACGCAGCCTGTTTCCGTAGTTTTTCCGCAAGGTAATCGTAATTGGCCTCGATACCAAAATTCGGCTCGAAATCCGGCACCTCGTGCGTTACCATCTCGGCCGTCGGCGCCTGGCCTCCGTGTTTCTCCGCATATTCCGTGATGTATCGGAGTGCTTTGCGTTCGCCTTCCGTTGGTAAGTCCTCGGCGGTAATATTAAAGCGCAGCAGCGCGTTCGGATCGTTCTGCTCGATCACTTTCGATAGCAGTAAAACACCGTAGTTCATCCGCGATCCCTCCTCTTATTACGCTATATGTTCGATTTCCTTCATCCTCAATGCGTTGACCGCTCGTGCTCCTCCGTACTCTTCCAGCTTCCTATCGATGAAAGAAACGCCCTTCGCAGTAACATATGTCTGTACAAAGTTAACTCCGTAATACCTAGACGGTGATTGTTTAACTTTAAAATAGCCTTCGTTGATGTAGCGCTGATAAGGAACCGGCGAGCCTTCTTTCCGAACAAATACACCGATTGTCCGTAAGAATGTCGTTAATTTGTTTCGGCCAATTCCAATCGATTTGGCTACTTGCTCTAACGTCTGCACATTTGTCGCGGAAATAAAACGATCATGTTCCTCCGCTTTCGGTTTCATTTCGGAAATTACTTCGTTTTGCTTGCGTACAGTCTCTAAAGTTGCGCTAAATAAAAGTTTTGTTTGGTCGTCTGCAAACGGTAGATACGTTTGAATAAATAGATCGTCATTCGCTACATAGCCGCCCGTTTTTCTGATTGTCGGAATGACTTCGTGAGTGATCCATCTTTTGAATTGTTTGGCCTCTGGTTTGCGGCTTCTTAAAATCAGAGAATAAAGACCCGGTTCGTTGATAATGAATGTTTCTTGATTTCGCCCTAATGAATCAGTGACCGGAATACTATTCCGCTCATCTTCATCAAGTAAATTCACTGATTTTCGAGCGTCTGTAATCCCTAAAACATCGCAGACATCTTTTGCAACAAACCAAGGTTCACCGTCCTTAACGACTGTCCTCACCTGTTGATCTTGATAATTGAATACTTTTTTCAATTCATTCATAATGATTCCTCCTCTTTTTCTTCTCGATATAAACGACTCTAGCGCCCCTCTTCAGTTGCTCTGCGATTTCTATACGTATACGGAAGTTATCGGCTGCCTCACCGAACATACCCGAAATGTAATCCGCAGCGACACCGATGTAATAAAACGCCCAATCTAGCGCAGCAAACGTCCACTTTAACGGATAGAGTAGGCGGTACATCATCGCTCGACCTCCCGCTTTAATTTCGCCTTCGCCTCGTCCTGCTTCGCCTTGTATTCCTCGTCGCCGTACATCGCTTCCAAACGCTTGTAATCGTTGTATTCATCGAGCAGCTCATCGATTTTCTTCGTCTTTTCTTTCGCCATATCATCCCACGCCTTTTTTATTCCTTCGCTAAGCTTAGTCACGGTATCGGCATACGGAAATTCCGGAAGAAATTCCGCAAAGTGAAACGCCGTTCCCTCTGGCTTCGGATAGTTTTCGTAATCAACTCCGTCAAGATATTCGTCAACAAACTGACTCCGGCAGACTAGACGGATATCGTTCGCATCAGCGAGAATCCATTCGCCGTGTATTGCGTCTGTCAGATCGAACTCAACGTAAGTAGAGACGCCGGTATCACCCGTTTCCTCAATGTCCCGACGCGCATCCACGAAGAAAATGCGGTCAGGGTAGCCGTCTACTGCGACTAGGTCTCCGAAAGCGATGTCCGTTTTCATCTCCGCAGCCCCCTTTTCGATTCGCCTTCGAATTCATGCATTATACATAAGTCGCGAATTCTATCGTAAATACGGTGCTCGCCGAACACGCTCGGCAAACGTTCAATCGAAATGTTGCTCGTATAAATTGTCGGAAGTTGATTCGTCACTCTCGCGTTAATTATGCCGTGTAAATCACCGCGAAATCCGTCCGTAACGTTCCGTACACCAATGTCGTCCAGAACCGCAAAGGGCGCCGTCTTAGCCGCTTCTAGCGCGCGATAGTAACGGGTGGCCGCGTGCTCTGCGACCGAGTCCGGAACACGCGGCCGATTGAATTCGTTATAATCGTCTTGCCATTCGTTCACATCGAGGAAATAGGCCGGGCGCAGTGACGGCGTTAAACCTCTCCGCAAAGATCCGCTGTAATGGACGCGCAGCCATTCGTTAAGGAGCGCCGCCGCTGTCGTCGTCTTGCCGGTGCCGGAGTTCTCGCTGAAGAGATACAACGACTTGATACGGTCAGCCGGTTCGATATAGCCTTCCGTCTGCTCAAACTGACGCTCGAACGTCTTGACGTAGTTTTCAACCGATTTATATATCGCTGGCTGATCCGCTCTTGCTGGCGAATTGGCGAGCGTTGTCAGACGATATTCTCGCGGTAATCCTGCCGCCGCAGACCGGCCGCCGTTGCCCGATGCGCCATGTAGTGCGATGAAGTGCGGGCATTGGCGAGTACAGGCGGACGTGCCGGCCGCTTTGCATCCGTTAGCCAGGACGCAGTTTCTTTCGTTAGTCAATGGCGCTCACTCCTTTCGTTATTTCTTACGTTCAACATCGCCTGTTACGTGATTACCTCGCAGACTAAATGTTTTAAGAACGTAACCTCGTTTATCTAAATATTCGATACACGCCTGCATAATCTCGTGTTCATTCAGTTTCACATGTACTTCCATTAACCGTCCACCTCCGTCCGGCTGTCGTCGATGATTTTTAATGTACGTTTAGGTGCCCAAGTGTTGTCATGATCGTACACCCGGTCGTCTTCTATCTTAGACACGCGGTATTCATCGATCACTTCGCCATTATGAATTAGCTTCACAATGTCTCCTACACGAACTTCAGTTGGCTGCGGCGCGTTCAGATATTCGTCAGGCACTTCGAGTCCAAGTGCACGATGAAGAGCGATGGCTTCTCCGATATGGACGTTGAAGCAATCGTCCGGTGCGGCCTTGGCGATTCCTTTCGACTCTACTGTGCCCCTTCCTACCGATTTAAGGAGAGCGACAACGGTACGTTTCTTTTTATTAATAACGAACTCTACGTTACAGACAATGCTTCGGTATGAATATCGTAATTCTCCGAATGTCCGGTAATTAAGATTTGCGATATCCGCCCTCGCCTGCTCAACGATTTCATCACGTCGTTCTTGTGCGGTCTTTTCTTCGGATTTCTGTGATCTTTTAGTCATCGCCTCCAAATAACCGTCCGCTTTTCCTTGAACTCGACCTTCGTATCGCGCGCGCTGTCTCAATGCCGATAGAGCTTCCGTAATGAACTCCTGAATTTCCTCTGCGCTTTTAGATCGTAAATCCAATCCGCTTTTAATCATTTCGTCAGCCTCCTCGTTTTTAACTTCGTTATTTACGATGACTTCGTATTCTGAAGTCCAGAATACAAACCCTGCGTCAGTTACAATGTGTTCGTTATTATCGCTCGACGCACTTACGCATTTATGAACCTTGTGAATTTGTCCGTTGTTATACGTACCCAATTCATCATCAACAATCAGAATTCGCTCGCCAACTTTGGCCGGACGCTTTTCTGTGACGATAAGCTCGGCGTCTTCGACATTAACAAGACGGCCAACTCCCGGAACCCTAACGTCGTAGAACGAGACTGTCTCTCCAGTCAATTCGAACACCTCCCCGATCTTATCCGCATACCAACTCGACTCATATCTCGCCTTCAAAATCCGCACATACTTTTTCGTTTTAGTCATCTCGCAATCCCTCCGTTTAATAAAAGTCGTCGCCGATTTCCGCTTGCTGCTCCCGCCTTTGTTGCGCCGCTGCTTCGGCCCTGATTTCCGCCACTGCCCGCTGCAAATTTCGTCCCATCCACTTCTGCATAAATCCGAAGCTGACGCCCGGCCAATCTGCCGTCGGCCTATATTGCGCAAAGCATAGATCGATGAATCGCTTCGTTATTTCCGGCCCGTATTCGCCTGGCTTCCGCTTCGTTCCGACCCAACGACCGAGCATTCCCGCTTCGGCCTTCCAAGGTTCGCGAGTAGGCATCGGAACGTAAGGGACGCCGTACAGCCGCTCATGCTCCGCTTTTAAATACGCCTGGAAGTCGCGCGTATTCCATTTTGATACCGGTTTATCTGTCGTCGTCATCTTCGTCACCCATTTCGTTAAGAATCGCATAATAATCGTATTCTTGCGCATAGGCTTCGTAGA
Organism: Bacillus paralicheniformis; assembly: GCF_001042485.2. GTDB lineage: Bacteria > Bacillota > Bacilli > Bacillales > Bacillaceae > Bacillus > Bacillus paralicheniformis. The sequence continues at coordinate 1,254 of NZ_LBMN02000022.1, read as the reverse complement.
GATCGATTTTACGCCGCAAGTCCGATATTTCCTCCGCCATGTGATCCTTTTCCGCTAACAACGATTCAACAATTGGTCGGTCGGCAATCGGACACATTCTCGCTATATCCGACGCAAGCTCCGCAATGTGATCGAGTAAAGCCGGAATGTCTTGGCGAGCGTTTGCGATGAACTCTGCGTCTTCTTTCGTTACTGCCGCCGCAACGCCGTCCCAATGTGTTTTTACCCAATAGCGAAGATTTTCGTTTCCCGGCCACTCACAATCATCTGCGGCCCAATAGCTCTCCGTTGCCGCTTCCGTACGCTGACGGATCGCTTCGAGTTCGTCTTTCGTCATCACGCATTCACCCCTTCGATTTTGATTCCTAGTTTGTATAACGTTTCGCGAATGGCCGCTTTCCGTTCCTCTGCGCTAGGTGAACCTCCGTGAGATTCGTAGTACTCCCGCACCTTCTCCTCCGGCGTCTTTTCGACTTCATATCCGTTGATTAATGCGGCCGCTAGTGTAATGAGGTCGAGATCATTTAACGGACTAAATCGGTCCGTCCACTCACGCGTTACATGGTATTCCAGAACGTGCTCCTTCGACCATTCCTCTGCGTATAGACCAAGTAACGCATCCGCCTGCTCCTTCGTAATTACCGGCTTTTTAATTTCGCTCATCTATTCGTCCTCCTCTTCGTTTAGGTATAAACCGATCTCTTCGCATATCGGAAAATGATACATATCCCATTCGTAGAAAACGTCTTGTGATTTCGATAATAGTTCGTTTGCCTTCGCTAACTCCGCCTTCAGCCGCTCGTTTTCCGCAATCAACCCGGCAACGGCACAACGCAGGTCTGCGATTTCTTTAGTTTCCGGAAACAGATCGAACGTCGTCAACTCACGCTCCGATCCGTCTTCCTCCTGGATAAATACGCCGCCCTCTCCCGGAGCAACTTCCCGCACCTCAATGCCGAGTTCCTTTGCGACCTTGATAATGTGGTCTATATCGAATTTTGGAACGATCATTTTAACGCCTCCACTCATCGTCTTTTTTGATAACCGTCAGACCTTCCTCGCTTCGTTTGGTGTTTTCCTCCGCAATCTCGGCTAATTTCAAACGCTGTTTGTCGGTGAGCTCCGAGATTCGTCTCGTATCCTCCGCCACGTTTTCGCCTCCTCTCCGTCGTTTTAACGTCATCCCTTACGATTACCCTCGACCGTCAGCAAAGCCGCTAATTCCCCGCGAAATTCCCGTATAATTCGTGCGAG
>NZ_LBMN02000021.1 GCF_001042485.2 Bacillus paralicheniformis | reverse complement strand
CAGGCTGTTCGAATCGATGTGTATCCCCAGCCTTATACCATCTAACCCATGTCTGAACCTGTGTCTTATTCTTAATATTCAATTTCTGCATGATCTCTTTCATCGGCACTCCTGCCAATCTCATTTCTACAGCCTTCCGTTTGACTTCAACCGGATAACTCATTCTTGTCCCCATAGAAAAAACACCTCCACGTCTTATTTCGGATAACAACTATCCGTTTTCAAACTTGAAAGTGTTTTTTATTTGTCTCATCTTATAGGGTCAGTCCCATTCATCCAATAGCCTTTTTGTTTAGATTTCTTTTTTGTTAAGTAAACCTTCCATAAATTGTACGAGTTGCTCGCGAAGCTCTTGATCCTGCATCGCAAACTCAAGAGTTGTTGTGATAAAGCCAAGCTTTTCACCAACATCATAGCGCTTGTGTTCAAAGTCTTACGCAAACACTCTTTGAATTTCATTCAGCTTTTGAATGGCGTCTGTCAGAAGGATTTCTCCGCCGGCTCCAACCCGCTGATCCTCTAAGTAAAGATCTTAGGTGTGAATACGTAACGGTCTAAGATGGAAAGGTTAGAAGGAGCTGTGTCTTTAGGCGGCTTCTCAACGAAGCTTTTCACCTGATAACGGTGTTTCTTCTTCTGGCACTTGCTGAACACCAATAATAGAGGAAAGCGTTCTTTCATATTCATCCATTAACTGGCGCAATCCAGGCTTTTCAGCTTGAACAATATCGTCTCCAAACAGAACTGCAAACGGCTCATCACCGATAAAGTTGCGCGTGCACCAGACAGCATGCCCGAGTCCCTTAGGCTCTTTTTAACGGATATAGTGAATATCAGCCAGGTTAGTAGCTTTTTTCACTTTTTCAAGGAGTTCGGTTTTTCTTTTTTCTAATTGATTAATGGGTTTCGTTTGTTTCCTATCAACTTTCCTTTTCATCTATATAGAAAATCGTTTCGCGGACTGTGAAAAATGAATCAACAATTTTGGTGTTTAGTTACGATCCGAATAATAAAATTGAACTATTGATAAGGAGTCTTGGAGACTATTTTTGTTTTTCCAGTTTTTAAACACTCTTAACTTTTATAGGCGATTATGCTATTATAGTTAAATATTATGGATATGTAGTTGGAATGATTAAGACATTGTTAAAAATCTGGTCTTTTCTCTCAACCATGAAAAAAAGGTTATTACTTATGATGCGTTTGGCTTGCTTCATTGGAATCACATTAAATTGCTTGAACGTGCTAAAGAACTTGCTGACTATTTAATGGTTGCGATTAGTACTGATGAATTTAATTCGCAAAAATAAAAAAGCCTATCATAGTTATAAACATAGGAAGGCTAAACAATACGCTGTGAATGGCTAGTTTATCTGCCAAGAACTGAAGGGATTTCTAATATATATTTTTTTATAGAGGTAATTAAATGTTGCCTTTTTTCTTGTGTGTACACTATTTGTGTAATAGAGACTAGCATGTAGTTCGTATGCTAGGAACTACTACAGAAAAGCACAAAAATTTTCTCTAAAGAATCAAGTAAATGGGATGTTGTAATATTTCCTAATAAATATTCAACAAGAAATATTTAAAAGAGCATTTCATTTCAATAATACAGTTATTAAAAATAGCTTATTATTTTACTTAGAATGCATCCTGGTTATTCAAGACTTCGGTCTCAATGATCATAAGGAATTTATCATCGGTGTTTCTGATTATCCAGATCTAAGATATTTATATATTATTCTGATATTTTGGTTACGGAGTATTCATTTTTTCGATTTTGCTAATTTAAAAACAATAGTGTTCTATACATACGATTTGAAGTATGATAAAGATAATCTTAGAGAGTTTTATTTATGAAACAAATGTACCAGGTAAGATCGTAGACCATTCAGATGGTCTAATTGAAGAATAAAAAATACAACTGAAAATTCTAGGTTACATGCTCGTTTTTATAATGATTTTTGTTAATATGAAGATGGTAATTCCACAAAAAGTTTTTTTGAAAAGATATTTGGTAAAGAAATAGGGAGAGAGAGTTAGTGACAAAAAGAAAACCTAAGATTAGCGTAATTGTTCCAGTTTACAATGTTGAAAAATATTTAAGAGAATGTTTAGATTCTTTAGCTAATCAAACATTAAAATCAATTGAAGTAATAATGGTAAATGACGGTTCAGAAGACAATAGCGGATTAATAATGGATGAGTATTCTTCTAAGTACGATAACTTTTATTCTTATCATAAAGAAAATGGCGGTCTGGGGCATGCCAGAAATTATGGCGTCCAATATGCAAGAGGTGAATTTATAGCCTTTGTTGATTCAGACGATTACTTAAGTTTAGATGCATATAAAAAAATGTATCAATTAGCTAGTGAAAATCAAACAGACATTGTTGTAGGGAATGTAAAAAGGTTCAACTCGACTAAGGTTTATGGTTCTGGACTTCATAAAAAAGTGTTTAGTGATACAATTCCTAAAACTCATATAACCAAAAATAACGAATTAATTTATGATACAACTGCATGGAATAAGATATTTAGAAGAGAATTTTGGATGAAGAATGATTTTAAATTTCCTGAAGGCATGCTATATGAAGATTTACCTGTAACAATACCTGCACATTATAAAGCTGAGTCAGTTAGTGTTCTTGGAGATTTTATTTATTTTTGGAGAGCCCGGGAAGCAGGGGATAAATCAATAACACAACAAAGAAATGATCTGGTTAATCTTACAGATAGATTAAAAGCATTAGATTTAGTTGATTCATTTTTTAATAATGCAAAAATAAAAGGTGAATTAAAGGATTTAAAAGATTATAAAGCTTTGAGTCTTGATATCCCACTTTATTTGAATATATTAGATACTGCAGATTCTGAATATATTCAAATTTTCATGACTAAAGTGTCTTCATACTTAAAAACTATATCAGATGAAACGTTTAGAAAGTTAAATGCAATAGATAGAGCTAAGTATTATTTTATTTCTAAAAATGATATTGAAGGAGTATTCGATGTTTTAAAATTCCAAAAAAACGAATTGAAATATAGTAAGCCCAAAAAAGTAAAAGGTCAATTCTTTTGGGAATATCCATTCAGGAAGAAACTGCCGGAAGAAATTTGTAAAGCCGACAGTGAGTTTACTATAAAAAGAAAAATAGAAAGAGTAAAATGGGATGGTTCCGTAATCCGTATTGAAGGTTATCATTTTATTAGATATCTTGACATAAAAAGAAAAAAAGATGTTAATTTAAAGGCTTATATTTTTGATCCAAATTCGGGAGAGAAAAAACTAGTAAATTGTTATTCAGTAAAAAGACCAGATATAACATTAAAATTTGGCAGGAAAAAAAATAATAATATGCCTCTTTCAAGGGTTAATAACTATGATTGGTCAGGATATACTATTGAAGTAGATACAAATGATTTATTTGACAAACTTTCCGGCAAACTAGAAATATGGATAGAAATAAATTGTTTTGGCAAAACGAGAAGCTATAGAGTTGGTGAGCCTATTAGTGGTAAAAAACCTAGACCAAAGCACAGAGTATACTTTTCCAAAAGGATTTTTATCAAATATAATAGTGCATGGGACTTGTATTTGGACCTGAGACCTGTTACTACTCAGGTTAATAGTTTAATTCATGAAGATGGAAATTTAATCATTCAAGGTGAGACATCTTTACCTTTAAACGAATGCAAACTCTTATTTAGAGATTATAATAAAAATGAACAATATAGATATGACATGGAGTTTAATGGGAGTTCAAATGGTTTTAAATCAATAATTCCTAAGTCAACTATTAATAGATTAAAACATAATACTGAGTTAATAGGCTATGTAAGATATGATAATGATAATGAACCTTTAACTTATTTAGATAGTATAAAAGTAAAAAATATTGCTCTTGATACTAAAGAGATTACAATAGATGCAAGCCCAGCAGGGAACCTTAGAATTTTAAAAGGAAATCACAATTCATATCTTAAAAATCTTGCTTTTACAAATGAAAATTTATTAATAGAAGCATCAATTACGGATAAGTATATTAAAACTTTAAAAAATATAACCGGTATCAATATAGTCCTTAAAAATATAGAGACAGGACATACGGTTTCTGGAAGTATACTTGAAGAATACAAGGAGAAGGGTGAGTTTTTTCTTAAAACAAGTTTCAGCCTTTCGAATGATAAAGTCAGGACTCCATTCAATGAGGAATACGGAGTATGGAGAGCTTACTTGGAATTTACAGTAAAGGGAAATAATAGTTTTAAAAAATTAAAACGTATAAAAGTAAGAGATAAAGAAATAAATTTCCCTAAAAAAACTGTCGGTAATATAAAATATTTTCCTTACGTTACAAAAGAGAACAATATAAGTATTAATAATATCTATGAATGGAATTGGATTGAGAGGGGTCCTCGTAGACAAGAGGTGATAGAAAAAATTCTTTACCCGCTTTTTAGACTTTTGCCAATGAAAAAGAAGACAATTGTTTTTGAAAGTTACTGGGGTAAACAAATTAGTTGTAACCCTAAAGCTATATATGATTATATAAATGAACATTATCCAGAATATGAATGTGTTTGGATGGTGAATAATGATTATGCAAAAGTAGATGGAGAAGCAACTAAAGTTAAAATAAAGTCTTTGAAATACTTTCAGTATATGGCTCGTGCTAAATACTTTGTGAATAATGTCAACTTCCCGGATTTTTATGAAAAAAGAAAAAATGCAGTTGAATTACAAACTATGCATGGCACCCCGCTAAAAACTTTAGGATTAGATGTCCCTGGAGAAGTGGATACTGAAGATAAGAGAAATAGGTTCTTAAGACGTTGCAGAAGATGGGATTATTTAACTGTACCAAGCAAATATGTTAGTGATCTAGCACGAAGAATTTATGACTATAAAAATGAAATACTTGAAACTGGTTATCCAAGAAATGATAAATTATTCAAAGACAATAATGAAGTTTTTAGACAACAATTGAAACAGAAGTTGAGTTTACCAACTAATAAAAAGGTTATATTATATGCCCCAACTTTTAGAGTCAAAAATGGATTTGAGTTGAAACTAGATTTAGAGAAGCTCAGAAAAAAACTTAAAGATGATTATGTTATATTGTTAAGATTGCATTATTTTATATCTGATGATCTTGATATTAGTAATTTCAAGGGGTTTGCTTATAATGTTTCGAATTACGATGACATTCAAGACTTATATTTACTTTCAGATGTATTAATCACTGATTATTCATCTGTAATGTTTGATTATGGTATTTTAAAAAAACCAATGATTTTTTTCACGTATGATTTAGAGGAATATCGGGATAATCTTCGAGGAATGTATTTGAATATTGAGGAGGAAGCTCCGGGACCATTGGTAAGAGATAATATGTCGTTGATTGATTCTATCGAAAAGTTAGATAGTTATTTTGCTCAATATGGTGAAAAATATAAAAGGTTTAGAGCGAAATATTGTGAGTTTGACGATGGAAATGCTTCTGAAAAAGTTGTAAAAAGATTCTTGAACGTTGATTAATATTTTCGAAAACCCATAGCATTATTCAATGTTATGGGTTTTTAAAAGGGTGGGAAATAAATTATGTTAAAGGTAGCTATTATAGGTAGTTGTGTTTCAAGAGATAATTTTAATAGTTGTTTTATAGAAGACTATAAACGATATTATAGTTGTGTTGTGCATCAAAATCAAATGTCTATCATATCATTAACGGCTGATTCAATTGCATTTGATTATGAAAAAATAGATAATTTAAAACCTTTTGATAAGAGACAATTTGAAACAGAGTTAGATAAAAGCATATTAAATACTTTGATTATTAATGAGCCAAATTATCTTATTTTAGATTTTTATGCTGATGTATTTTATGGTATTAGAGAGTTAGAAGGTAGTACTATTACTAATAAGCGGTGGCTCTTTAGTAAGACAACTTTGTATAAGACTCTTAAAGAAGGAGAATCGTTGAGCTTATTAGACGACTTTACTGACTATTTCGAGCGATGGAAAGAATCAATAAAAATTCTTTTTGATTTTTTAAATCGAAAATTACCTAACTGTAAAGTAGTTGTCAATAAAGCAAGATTTTCGGATATTTATTATGATGAAATTTCCGATTCTTACAAATATCTTAGCAAGAGTACAAAAGTAAAACAGATTAATACTTCTCTTTATAATGAAATTTGGGATAGACTAGATAATTATGTCATCAAAAATCATGACGTACAATTCATCGATTACGGCGATAAATATTATTTATTAGACAGTAAGCACAAATGGGGATTATTTTATTTACATTATGTTAAAGATTTCTATTTAGACTTTACTAAAAAATTCCTTTCAATAATAACTAGCGATTTTAAAAATATACTCGATGTTCCAAGGATAAAAATTAAAGAAAATAAAGAATATAATTTAATCAAGAATCCAACTTTTACTTTAGGGAAAAGCAACTGGTCCTTTTGGCAGAATGAATTTGAAATAAAAGACCCTGATTCTGACAAACAAGAATGCAATGTTTTAAGTATTTCGAAAAGAGGGTTAGAAAAAGACGCGAATAGCCAATTATGGTCGAATGCAATTGAAATTAATGCGGATGGTTATAAAGAATTTGAGTTATCTTTTGATATTAGGATTTCTGAAATTAATTTAATTGATAGTTATAAGTGTATCTTTTCTATAAGAATGTTTGACTCTTCGGAAAAATATTTGCAAAAAGATGCAGTTTGGTTTAGAAATGTTAAGACAACTGAAATAAAAGACCTGTCTAATAATAGATGGCTCAGGTATACGCTTAAATTCAAGCCCGAAAAAGGTAAATATATCAAAGTTGGTCCTTATTTACCCAGAAATGGACATGTTTCTTGGAGGGATATTAAACTTTTAAGGAATTTTTAGATCTAATAGACTTTCTTATCTTTTTGAAAACAGTTCTTCTTCTTTTAACTTTACTTAAAATTTACCTTGCAGGTAGTTTTTTGACTAACTAATTTAATGATGATTCTGATGCTGTAAACGAAAAAACTCAACATCTGTAACAATATTCATTGGTGCTTTTAAATTTCTTTAGCCGAAAGATCCAAAAAGTCATTTAAGTCTAAGGAAGATAAAATAATGAATGCATTAGTAAGAGTCGTAAAAGAGCAAGTGACCTCGTTTCCATTAATTTTGCGCTTGGCTTCGCATGAGACAAAGTCTCAGTATCAGATGAATTATTTTGGTGTATTATAGCAGTTTTTAAACCCTCTCATTCACATGCTGGCATACTGGTTTGTATTTTATTGGTATTGTAATTCGCAACAATAAGCCAATTTTAACGGGTGTCAGAGAAGTCCCTTTTATTGTTTGGATGCTGGCCGGTTTGATTCCATGTTTTTTTATTAGCTGATGGATCAAACAGTGTGTTTAAACGGATTAATATGGTCCCGAAGATGAATTTTCCGATTAGTTCACTGCCTTCTGTTGTGATTGCTTCAAACTTATTTAGTTATTTCATGATGATGGGCAGCTTTTTGATCGTACTTTTGACTAACGGAATTTATCCAAGCTTAAATTGGATACAATATATTTACTACTTAGCCTGTATGAACATTTTTATGTTTTCATTCGGTTTGTTTAACTCGACGATAAGCGTCTGGTACGCGACTACCAATTTTTGCTGCAATCTGTAACAAGATTATTGTTGTTTGAACTTCCGGTTTTTTGGAATATTTCAGAACAGCTTGGAAAAAATCATCCGAACCTTCTGACAGTGCTTAAGATGAACCCTATTTATTACCTGATAAAATGGGTTCCGGAATACCTTTTTAGACGGGCGATGGTTTTTCCAAGCCCAGAAATACACGCTGTATTTCTGGGCTTTCACATTATTGCTCTTGACTATAGGAACTGTCTTGCATATGAAATTCAGGGACAGGTTTGTTGACTTTCTTTAATACGTAAGAGATTTTAATGATGAAACTAAAAGTTTCGTTTCGAAATGTTTCAAAACAGTATCAGCTTTATGAAAAACAATTAGATAAAATTAAAGGCTGTTTTTTCCGATTAAGGATAATGTTTTTTTTTTTGCTGTGCGGAATGTCTCCTGTGACGTGTATGAAGGGGAGACGATCGGATTTGTAGGGATTAACGGATCGGGAAAATCGACGATGTCCCAACCTGCTGGAAAAAATCATTCCGCTGACCAGCGATGAAATCGAAATGAACAGACAGCTGTCCTTGATTGCGATTTCCTGGATGAAATTCCTGCTCGGCTTTGCGATCTCAGTGCATATCGATCCTGATATTTAAATTATTGACGAAGCATTGTCAGTAGGGGACCAAACTTTCTATGATAAATGTGTCGACAGAATTATCGAGTTTAAAAATCAAGGGAAAACCATTTTCTTCGTCAGCCATTCAATCGGTCAAATTGAGAAAATTTGCGATCGGGTCGCCTGGATCGATAATGGCGAGCTTCGCATGTTTGATGACACAAAGACGGTCGTAAAGGAATATAAAGAATTTATAAGCTGGTTTAAAAAACTTTCCAAAGAAGGGAAAGACAAATATAAAAAAGAACAATTAGCCAGCTGCAAACAGGTCTTGTCTGAAGAAGATCTTGCTCATCGTGAAAAAGAAAAGAAAAAACAAAAATCTTTGGCAAATATCATTCGGATTGCGGGTTTGTCCATCCTGGCCGTATTGGCCGCCGGAGCGATGTTTGTTTAAAAGAAAAGGCGTGTCATTTTGCAGATGATATTATAAAAAGCTATTGGATATCCATCCAATAGCTTTTTTATTAAACTTCTTCTTTTGCCAGAAGGTCCTGCATAAATGGAATCAGTGAATCTTTCAGATCGCTGTCCTGCATGGCAAATTCGAGAGTTGTCTGGATAAAACCAAGTTTTTCTCCGACGTCATAGCGTTTGCCTTCAAAGTCATAAGCGAATACGCGCTGGATTTCGTTTAACTTCTGAATCGCATCTGTCAGCTGGATCTCTCCGCCCGCACCGATTTGCTGTTTATCTAAGTACATGAAAATTTCAGGAGTAAAGACATACCGTCCTAAAATCGCAAGATTAGACGGTGCCGTGCCCGGTTTTGGTTTTTCAACAAAGTTTTTGACCTGGTATAGACGTCCTTCGTTTGTCAGAGGATCAATGATACCATAGCGGTGTGTTTGATCTTCAGGGACTTGCTGAACACCGATAACGGATGAGAGAGTTTTTTCGTACTCGTCCATCAGCTGGCGAAGACCAGGTTTTTCTGCTTGAACAATATCGTCTCCAAGGAGCACTGCGAACGGCTCGTCCCCGATAAAGTTTCGGGCGCACCAAACGGCATGCCCGAGTCCTTTTGGTTCCTTTTGGCGAATATAGTGGATATCAGCGAGATTTGACGCTTTTTTTACTTTTTCAAGCAGTTCGGTTTTACCCTTCTCTTCAAGGTTTCGTTCGAGTTCCGGCGAGAAATCGAAATGATCTTCAATCGCTCGTTTGCTTTTACCTGTTACGATGATAATATCTTCAATGCCGGCTTCGACAGCTTCTTCAATAATATATTGTATGGTTGGCTTATCAACGATTGGAAGCATTTCTTTAGGCATCGCTTTCGTTGCAGGGAGGAAACGTGTTCCAAGGCCTGCTGCGGGAATTATGGCTTTACGAACTTTCTTCAACTCAATACACCTTCCTTAAACTATGTTTTCTACTCAGCCAGAAAAAATACGCTTAGCAAGCGGAGAGTATGCTGAATATATGTATGATATACCCCGGAAAATTACAATTACAAACTCATCATATAAGAAAAACAATTCTTAAACAAGTGTAAACAGGTATAAAGCGTAAAGATGTTATATAATGAAGAGAAACTCATTCTTCAACAGGATGTTTGCGGTTTGATCAATGGATGTTTTATGATGAGAATATCGTCCGTAAGCAATCGTTGGGGCGATTTATTCCAACGAGAAACATGGACAAAATTATAATAATAGACGATTCTAAAAAAAGCTGTTCATACAGAAAACAGGTGATAGAAAAATGAAGAAACTAAAAGTCATGACAGTATTCGGCACGCGCCCTGAAGCCATTAAGATGGCGCCGCTCGTCCTTGAATTAAGGAAATATCCCGACATTGAGTCTTATGTGACGGTTACAGCCCAGCACAGGCAAATGCTTGACCAGGTGCTTGAAGCTTTTAACATAAAGCCTGATTTTGATTTGAATATCATGAAAGAAAGGCAAACGCTGGCTGAAATTACGTCTAATGCGCTTGTGAAGCTGGACGAGCTGTTTCAGTCCATCAAACCGGACATTGTGCTTGTTCACGGTGATACGACAACGACATTCGCGGGAGGTCTTGCCGCTTATTATCACCAAATTTCCGTCGGCCATGTAGAGGCGGGGCTCAGAACCGGAAACAAATACTCGCCGTTTCCCGAAGAGCTGAACAGGCAGCTGACGGGATCGATTGCCGATCTTCATTTTGCGCCGACAGAGCAGGCCGAACAGAATCTGCTCCGCGAAAATAAAGACCCGGAGACGATTTTCGTCACGGGAAATACCGCAATTGATGCACTTCGCACAACAGTGAGGGACGGCTATTCACATCCCGTTCTTGAAAAAATCGGGAATGACAAGATGATTTTGCTTACCGCCCACCGCCGTGAAAATTTAGGGGAGCCGATGGAAAACATGTTTAAAGCGATCAGGCGGATCATCGAAGAATTTGACGGCGTACAGGTTGTTTATCCCGTTCATCTCAATCCCGCTGTTCGCGAAGCGGCTGCAAAGCATTTCGGCGATTTGGATAAAGTCCATCTGATAGAGCCGCTCGAAGTCATCGATTTTCACAACTTTGCGGCTGAAGCTCACTTCATCCTCACCGACTCGGGAGGGGTGCAGGAAGAAGCGCCGTCGCTCGGAAAGCCGGTCCTCGTGCTTCGCGATACGACGGAACGCCCTGAAGGCGTTCAGGCCGGGACGCTTAAACTGGCAGGCACGGAAGAAGATAAGATCTATCAGCTGACTAAACAGCTGTTGACCGATCAAGATGAATATCGCAAAATGTCCCGGGCTTCAAACCCGTACGGGGACGGACAGGCTTCGCGGCGAATTGCGGAGGCGCTTCTTTACCGGTACGGATACCGAAGCGCGAGGCCTGACATGTTTAAAGATTAATAAAAAAAGCTTCCTTTTGGGACTGACCCCCGTTTTTGAGACAGGGATCAAAACACCTTTATACAGCCAATTGCCGATAGTTTACTGGTGATTGGTTGTTTAGTTTCGTTTGAATACGAATATTGTTATAATAAAGAATGTATTCTTTGACAGTGCGTTCTACGATGGTGGTCGTAGTTCGATCAATGCTGTTAAGGTAGAACGTTTCAGACTTTAGTGAGGAATGAAACGATTCGATGGAGGCATTATCAGCGGGCGTCCCTTTGCGGGACATGCTCATGGTAATGCCTTTTATATTAACTGTTTTCTGATACTCATAAGAT
>NZ_LBMN02000020.1 GCF_001042485.2 Bacillus paralicheniformis | reverse complement strand
TCACCGTACTCCCCAACATCTCTGAAATAAGCAATCCTTGATTCAGGTAATTCTTCAATAGTTATTTTCAAATTTTAGTCCTCCTTTCTTAGATAAGGTAATTCGATTTAAAATGTTTTTCAAGTTATTTTTTAGAAATATTCTGATTATAATATAGTTTAATTAAGCCATTAGCCACTGTATATTCCGAAGATCCATAAAAAAAAGAAGAGATTACCTCAAAAGGTCTCTTCTTCTTGTTTTTTGGTATATTAAATAATGTATAGACAATACTGAATAAAAATTTGTATAGAAAGAAGGTGATTCCATGCCAACTAACAACAAACCCAATAGACTAATCGCTGAGAAGTCTCCTTACTTACTTCAACACGCTCACAATCCTGTTGACTGGCACCCGTGGGGAGAAGAAGCCTTCAACAAAGCAAAAAAAGAAAACAAACCGATATTGGTAAGTATTGGATGCAGCTGTTGTCATTGGTGCCATAACAGACACCACTAGATTTAATTTTTAATTTAAAACGCATCTAACACATCTTTTTCCTTCGTCAAACTTTCAAATCTTGATTCTCCATTTACATACCAAATATTAAAATAAGTATTTGAACAGAATGATACATAAATGGTTAATTTTACAGATAGTGCAAAAGACCCTATAATAGAAGTGTCAAAGAGAAATGGGGGAGAATAATGAATACACAACATCCAGATGATATTATTGAGAAAGCAAAAGATTTTTTTAGAAACGAAATAGCAAAAAGTCATCTTGCGAACACTTTAAAGTTGAAAGAATTGAAACATTTATCACTGAATCCATTTTTAGATAAGTACAGAGCTAACTTTTTAGCAGGGAATGATGATCCGAAAAACATTGCAAGAGCATTAGTTTATCCAAGAGTATTAGGCACATCTTTAAACACAACATTTGGAAACAAGTTGCAGAAATTCTGTAGTGACGTCTTGGATGGTTTCGCCTCAACTACATCTGGAATTGATATTGAATTCGTTGATAAGTTAGACGGCAATAGAAAGTACTGTCAAATAAAGGCTGGCCCCAATACAATTAATGCTGACGATGTTCCAACTATTAAAAATCACTTTTTAGGGATCAAAAATCTTGCTCGAACAAATAATTTGAGTATTGGATTTAATGACCTTGTTGTAGGTGTGTTTTATGGTTCCGATGATAAATTAAGTGGTCACTACAAAAAAATCAAAGAAGAATATCCAGTAATTGTAGGTGCTGAATTTTGGTATAGACTTACAGGTGAAGAAAACTTCTATAAGCGATTAACTGATGCAATAGGAGAAATTGCATCAGAGTTTGATGGATCAAAACATATAGAAGAAGTAATTGATAGTCTAGCCAAACAAATAGAAGAGGAATTAAACGAACAAGAGTCTTTGGAAGAATAGTAATGAAAACAGGGATGTATAGTTTTCATCCCTGTTAATTTTTCCACAGAAAAAGCAGAATGCTCATGTTAGCTGATTTAGTGTGCTAATTATAGATAAACCAATAGCTTTAGCCATATTTACTGGAACGGCATTCCCAATTTGCTTATAAGCATTGTTTGTTGAACAATCAAAATTCCATGAGTCAGGGAAACTTTGTATTCTAGCATATTCTCTTACTGTAAATGGTCTGGTTTCATCTGGATGACATCTTTCTGTTTGCTTTTGTGCGGGAGAGCAAGTTAAAGTCAGAGAAGGCTCATCCCAAGATAATCTTCTAGCCATCCCCGTTCTTCCACCACCTGAGTAATAACTTTTTCCCATGTATTCTTTCGCTATTTCGTCAGGAAGATCTCTCCAGTAGCCACCAGGAGGGACGAGATCTAAAACTCTTTTTTTCGATTCTGGATATTTTGCTCCCTCAGATTCTGGAACATTTTTTAGAACATCCTTTAATGTAAGCTCATATCCATAAGGTTGCGGGAAGAAATAATTCGCCTCGTATTTCTCTACTAAATCATTTCTAATACCAACTAATACTATTCTTTCCCTCTTCTGTGCTACATCATAATCTAATGCTCTTAAAACTTTCCATTTTACTGTGTAACCAATATCAGAGAATACTTTTAACATAAGAGCTAAAGTTCGACCATTATCATGATTAACTAACCCTCTTACATTTTCAGCTAAGAACATTTTCGGAAGTAACTGTTTTAAAACTTGGGCATAGTAATAAAACATTGTACCTCTCGCATCGGATAACCCCATTTTCTTTCCTGCATAACTAAACGCTTGACAAGGATAACCTCCAGATAGTAAGTCTAATTCTCCAATTGGAACATTTACAAAGTTTTTAATCCCTTCTTCAGCAACATCAATGATATCCTTCTCAATAACATTCCAATGAGGTCTATTTTTTCTCAAAGTCTGACAAGCATATTTATCAAACTCAACAAGACCTCTAGATTTAAATCCAGCTTGTTCTAGTCCTAATGCTAACCCACCAGCTCCAGCAAAAAGTTCTACTACTGAATAATCTTTATTAGCTTTAATATCTCTTATATCTAAAAACTCATTACCTTCAAAACTTGAAACATTTATTTCCTCATCTATATTAGAATCTATTAAATTATCCGTTCCATCTAGTGATAACTCCATTTGTTCAGAATCAATAATTTCTTCAAAATTCACATTTAATATTTCACATAATTTTAATGCATTTGACTTTATAGGATTGAAATTTGGTGACAACAGCATGGAAAGCTGATTTTTACTAATTCCTAGCTGCTCTGCTAATTGTTTTTGAGTTGAAATCCCATGTTTTTTCATATGTAATCTAACTTTATTTTTACTTATAGTATACAATTGAATAACCCTCCAATAGAGTTAAAAAAATATTTAACTTTTATAGGGTTATTATGATCGATTTTTAACTTTAAGTCAATAAAACAAATTTAAACTATTACAGTTTTTATTTGGTGTATAGAATCTTGTTGTGTGGGAAAAAAACCTGAATATTATATACATCACTGTGTTACTTTAGGATATGATAAATTTAACTAAGTATTGAAAGAAGGTGATCCCATGCCCACTAACAATAAACCCAATAGATTAATCGCTGAGAAGTCTCCTTATTTACTTCAACATGCTCATAACCCTGTGAATTGGTTCCCTTGGGGAGATGAAGCATTTGATAAAGCGAAACGCGAAAACAAACCTGTTCTCGTATCTATTGGGTATAGCTAGCTCGGGTAGCTACACGCACATGTCATTGGTGCCATGTCATGGCTCATGAAAGCTTCGAAGATGAAGAAGTTGCGAAGCTCCTGAATGAAAAATTCGTCTCTATTAAAGTGGACCGCGAGGAGCGGCCTGATGTGGATTCAATTTATATGACGATCTGCCAGATGATGACGGGGCAGGGCGGCTGGCCGCTGAACGTGTTTTTAACGCCTGATCAGAAGCCGTTTTATGCGGGTACATATTTTCCGAAGACGAGCAGGTTTAACCGGCCGGGATTTGTTGAGGTGGTGAAGCAGCTTTCCGATACTTTTGCGAACAACCGGGAACATGTTGGGGATATTGCTGAAAAAGCCGCCAACAACCTGAGAATCAAAGCGAAAAGCGATGCCGGCGATTCGCTCGGCGAAGACATGTTGAGACGGACGTATCAACAGCTGATCAACAGCTTCGATGCGGCGTACGGCGGTTTCGGAAGCGCACCGAAATTTCCGATCCCCCATATGCTGGCATTTCTGCTTCGCTATCATCAATACAGCGGCGAGGAGAACGCGCTGTACAGTGTGACGAAAACGTTGGACAGCATGGCGAACGGCGGCATTTACGATCATGTCGGCTACGGGTTCGCCCGCTATTCGACAGACGACGAATGGCTCGTTCCCCACTTTGAAAAAATGCTTTACGATAATGCTTTATTGCTGATCGCATATACTGAAGCCTATCAAATCACGAAAAACGAACGGTATAAACAGATTTCCGAGCAGATCATCACATTTGTCCGCCGCGAAATGACCGATGACAGAGGCGCTTTTTATTCAGCGCTTGATGCCGACACAGAAGGCGTGGAAGGCAAATATTATGTGTGGTCAAAAGACGAAGTCCTCGAAACGCTCGGGGATGAACTAGGCGAATTGTATTGCGCTGTTTACAACATCACGCAAGAAGGGAATTTTGAAGGCCACAATATCCCAAACTTGATCTACACCAGGCTGGAAAACATCAAGGATGAATTCGCGCTGACAGATGAAGAGCTTCAGAACAAGCTTGAAGAAGCGAGAATAAAACTTTTTGAAAAACGGCAGGAAAGAACGTATCCCCATGTCGACGACAAAGTGCTGACATCTTGGAACGCTCTGATGATCGCGGGTCTTGCCAAAGCGGCGAAAGTCTACAATGCGCCCGAATACTTGGAGATGGCGCGAGCTGCAGTCGCGTTCATCGAGAATAAATTGATTCAAGACGGACGCGTCATGGTCCGCTACCGTGACGGCGAGGTGAAACATAAAGGGTTTATCGATGACTACGCCTTCCTGCTGTGGGCCTACATCGAATTGTATGAAGCATCACTTGATTTAACCGATTTGCGAAAAGCCAAAAAACTCGCAGAGGACATGACGGGGCTGTTCTGGGATGAAGAGCACGGGGGTTTTTATTTTACGGGAAGCGATGCCGAGGCTTTGATCGTGCGTGATAAAGAAGTATACGACGGCGCCCTCCCGTCCGGAAACGGCGTCCTGGCCGTGCAGCTGTCCCGGCTTGGTCGGTTGACCGGCGATTTAACGCTCCATGATCAAGCGGCAAAAATGTTTTCTGCATTCAATGGAGATGTCTCCTCTTATCCGAGCGGCCATACAAACTTTCTCCAAGGCCTGTTGAGCCATGTCATGCCGCAAAAAGAAATCGTTGTGCTCGGAAAGCGCCATGACCCGGACAGACAGAAGATCGTAAGCACTTTGCAGCAGGCTTTCCAGCTGAATTACGCCGTCCTCGCCGCAGAATCGCCTGACGATTTCAAAGGGATTGCCGACTTTGCGGCCGAATACAAAGCAGTCGATAACAAAACGACTGTCTATATTTGTGAAAACTTCGCCTGCAGACAGCCGACCACGAATATAGACGAAGCGCTCGATCAGTTGGTTTAAACGGATGCCATCATGGGAATAACATCTGCAAACACCTAATCAGAAAGGGGTTATGACCATGAAGCAAAAGAATCTGATCTCAGGTCTCGCCGTTGCCGCCGGAGTCACCGCATATATGCTCAAAGACGAAACAAGAAGACAAAAACTGAAATCGTACTTGCAAAGCGTCAAAGAAAAGATCCCTTACTTTTCGGAAAAACACAACGTAGATTCATTCCCGGTTGAAAAAGCAGGCCATCCGTCTCCGCATGATATCGAAGATAACAAAATGGTATCGGAAGGATCCATGTACCCTGTTCAATACTACGATGAAAAGAAAAAATAGCGATGCATGAGCTGTCATATTTATGGCAGCTTTTCTGCTGCCGTTGTAAAAACTGCAAGCGGATGATAGATATCAAAATCCAAAAATAAAAGCCGCCCGTCGGCAGCCTCTTCAAACCTTATATTTTATTTTCATAGCAATAATGATTGACAAGCTCTTCAATTAAATCATGTTCTGGAAACTCTCCGTGAAACTCAAAGGGAATCTCCTCGACAAACCGGCCGCGCCGGTATACATGGATGGCGCCGTTTTGTCTGGTCACGCTGTATTCCGGTTCAAACGTGTATCCGTTCCGCTCTATTGCACCCATTGTTCATGCCCGCCTTTCAAAACAACAGTTCATACACTTCGTTTAATTCTCTTGTTCGTTTATGGTCCTGTTCATTCAGCGCATATTTCATCTCATGTTCAAGCACTTGATTCAGAAATTCCATTTCCCGCTCCTCCAAGTGCTCGACAAACTCTTCTTCATTGGCATATCGCCTGGAAACGATTTTTCTGTAAATGTTTTGTCCTATGCCGTGTTCAAGGTGATTCGACAGTGACTCACGGAGGTAGCCCAATGTTGTGTCCATGATTCAATCTCCTTTTTTACCTTATAGGTTGGGTGAATTCTTGATGATTCATGCATGAGCGGCCTAAATTTTCAATAAGAAAAAGGCGATACACCATGATGCTGTGCAGATAAAAACTTTCTCCTTCCCAGATGGTAGGCACCTAGAGCGAAGAAGACTGAACACGCAGCAATGAGAAAGACGGCTTTTCCCCCGTACAAGGCAAGCATCATTCCCCCCAGCCAAGGCCCTAAAAATTCACCGATGTTGTATAAGTTTTGCATGCCGTAATACGCGCCCTTCATATGATCCGGAGCAAGCTCGTCCAAAAGGACATTCATTGAAGGAAAACATAAAATTTCGCCGATTGTCAGAACAAACATCGAAAGCATAAAAACAATCCAGCCATTTGCGACAGAAAAACCGACATTCCCCAACATGCAAAAAACGGTTCCAATTGATATTGTTGTTAAGGATTTATACTTCTCAAATAAACGGGTGAGCGGCACTTGTAAAAGGATGACCGTCACTGCGTTTAACGTAATTAAAGTCGAAAATATTTTAACTCCGTTTGCAAAGTCGTAATTTAAATACTGCAGCAAAGTACTTTCCATTTGCGAATAGCTGAACAAAAAAAGGATGCCGCCGGCTATGTAAAATCGAAGAGCCTTGTCTTGCTTTAACGTTTTCAAGACGGAACCTGCCTGAATTTTTTCAGAAGCGGTTTTTGTCTCTTTCACCGTGATCAGCCGAATCATCATCAAGCTTAAAAGTGCAGCATAGCCAAAATAGACAAGCCCTGTGATGATAAACGGCGTTCCGGTTTTGGCAAGACCGAAATAAGTGCCCAATAAAGGTCCGACAGCGGCTCCAATATTAATGGCCAAATACCGCAAAGAGAAAATGCGGAATCTCATCTCCCGTTCCGATAACTCAGCCATCAAAGCCTTTGACACAGGTTCAAAACACGAATGGCAAAGCCCGCTTAAAATATTTAGCAATAAAAACCACATGAAATCATGGACAAGTCCAAAAAGAATGAATACAAAGCTCCAAATGAAAATGGATGAAAGCATCACTTTTTTTCTGCCGATTTTATCTGAAAGCGCTCCTCCGACTACCCCTCCTACAGTGCTTGAAAAATAGCCGAAACCGATCACAAGCCCGATGGTTCCAAAATCGGCTCCCGTTTTCATATGAAGATAGAGTGCCAAAAACGGGGTTGTCATCGACTTAGCCGCCTTTGTGACAAGCGTGCCTATCAGCAAAAATCGGATCAACGGGTGAAGGCGGCTGAATGCTTTAAATTGCGCAAACATCCGAAGTCTTTTCCCATTCGGTATGATCATGAAACCACGTTGCAAGTCGGCTGATGCGGCCGCTTAATTCGGCTTCTGTGTGCCCGGTAATCAAACAGCCTGCTATTGCGTCTACACTGGAAGACGAGCCGTGGAACCTGTCTCCGGCTTGAGCGAAAATATTTTGTTTCGCTAGCCAGTCTGTAGCTGGTGCCGGCATGATTTCTTTCAGCACGCCGTCTTTTGGTGGAATCAACAGCCAGCCGCTTAGGCGGTGCGGATTGTTGTTCACCGCCGGAATATGAAAGTCCAGGCCGCATTGCGCTTTAACACACGCTTCATTGATATCAAAGCCGAAAGTCTGCGCAGTAGCTTCACGGACCATAGCGCCGCCGGTTCTGCTGGCCACTTCACAAAACACCAGTTCATCATCCGGTGTATGAAACACTTCAGCATGGAATGTTGTAATATCCGGAACAGGAAGGGCAGCAAGCGCTTTTTGAACAAAATCAGTCAACCGCCGGGTGAGCGGATTTTCCCGTTCAAGCTGGAGGCTGCCTAAAAACTGTTGTTCTTGAAAAGCCAAACATCCGTTGATATAACGCGACGGCCAGCTGAGGACAGTCTCTCCATCAAGGATCAGACCGTCTATATGATACATATCCCCTTCGATAAACGACTCAACCTCCAGATGATCAGGAAGACCTTTCGAAAGAAAATTCCACACGTCCTGCCGATCCCTTAAAACGGTTGTATCAACAGACCCCGATCCGCAAATAGGCTTAACGACCACAGGAAAACCGAAAGTTTGAACAAACGTATATAAGTCGGCCGCCGAGTCGATTTTCTTAAAGTCCGGAACCTTTACACCGGCTTTTCTGACCTGCTCTTTCATTAATATTTTGTTGCGGAACAACAGAGCGCTTTCGTAAGACTGCCCTTTTATACCCAAAAGCGACCTCAGCTTCCCCGCCCTCAACATATCAAATTCTGATGATGCAATAATCGTTTTAAAGTGATACGTTTCATTCAGCTCCAAAGCACGTATTTCGATGCATCCATTAACCGGATAATCGTCAAACGCTTCGATCACATCATAATTTCTGCATTCATCCGCACGATCGGTTGAAGTCAGCATGGCCACCGGTTCGTTCAATTCCTCCAGCCATACATCATACGGAGACTTGCAATAAGCTGTTTTATTTAGGATAAGCGTACTCATAGCCGTTTCTCCTTTCTTGTAAAACATGTTGTTCAACTTTATAATAGTAAAAGTATTTAGATAACTCTAATATATCTTTATTTGATATTGATAACTTTTATTTATAAATAGAGGTGTGAAATATGAATCTTCATGCACTGCGATTGTTCTATTCGGTCGCGGAAACAGGCAGCGTCACCCAAGCTGCCAAACAGCTAAACATCAGCCAGCCTGCCGTCACCTCCCAAATTAAGAAATTAGAACGCGAGATCGACTGTACCTTATTCGTTCCTAAAGGCAGGGGGATTCTGCTGACACAGTCCGGCGCAGAGCTTGCAAAACAGGCAAAGCGGCTGTTTTCACTTGAAAAAGAAATTGAATTGTACGTGGAACAGTTAAGGGAAGGGTCAATTGGAAAACTGCGTATTGCCGCCACCTTCCTCCCCGCCAATTATTTGCTGCCAAGATGGCTCAGCCGCTATAAACAGCAATTTCCCAAGACAGAAGTTGAAATCACGACAACGAACTTTCAAAAAGCTTGTGAACAGCTGATCAACTATGAAGCGGACATTGGCCTGATCGGCGGGACAACGGAATTCGATCCTTTCATAAAAGGGACGCTGCTTTTAGAAGATGACATGCTGTTTGTCGTCAATAAAAATCATAGGCTTGCATCACAGTACACGACATTGGAAGAAGTGGTGAAAGAACCGTTTATCTTTCGTGAAGAAGGAAGTCTTTCCCGGGAGAAATTAATTTCTTTATGCACATTGCATCATGTCGACAAACCCAGAATAGGTATACAAATAAACGGATTGAATGAAACGATCAGAACGGTTATGGAAGGTTATGGAGTCGCTTTCACATCCTCTCTTGAAGTAAACGAATATATTGACCGGGGAGATATAGCGCGGGTTCATGTCAAACAAGTCGATTTAAAAAATCCTATTTCATTATGCATTAGAAGAGATGATCACCTTGCTCCTTCCGCCAGCAACTTTATTCAAATGATTCAAACGGCTTCGTATAGGCCTTAGCCGGCAAATGAAGAAACGGGTTAAAGCGCTTTAAAGGAGAGGATCATAAACAAAAAAAGCTCTCGCAAAAAGCGAGAGCTTTCTTTATGATTTGATCCAGTCAAGCATCACGTTCACGATCTCCTCCTGCTGTTTAACAGCTGGGATCTTCGCGGGACGATCCCCCCTTTGTTCGCCGTACATACCAAATTGGGCGTGGTTTCCCCCTTTGATTTCCTCAAACACTGTTGTATCAGGCAGGTTCTTTCCGGAGGCTGCTGTTTTTTCTTGAGTTGAAAGGCCATCGCGTTCACCTGATATAGAAAGAACACGGTACGGCGCACTTTTTATCGATTGTGAATCAGAAGGATAGGAGGCGAGAAAATAAAGCCCGTCAATCTTATCTGGATGCTTTTTGGCGTACATGGCTGCTGCCGCACCTCCTAAAGAATGTCCCCCGAGATACCAATGATCAATATTACTGTTATCTGTTATCATTCTTTCTGCTTGATTCGGATTGAATATGGCCAAAGAAAAAGGCATGCGCGGGATAAAGACACTGTAACCATTTTGTTTCAGCTTTTCGCCGATGTAAGCATAAGCAAGCGGTTCAACTTTTGCCCCAGGATATAAAATGATCCCGGTATTTGCCCCATCCGCTTGAAAAGTGTAAACACCGTTTTTACTTTCGACTTGATCAAGGTTGATCATCTTTTTGAGTTTGTTTGATGGTTCATATGTGAAACGGCTCCACACAAAAAACGCGCTGAATAACAGAACAAAAACTGCGACTAACGAAAAAACCGCAGTTTTCAAAACCTTTCTTCGTTGCATGTTTCACCAGGCTTCCTCTGCTTGGTTTTAATTTAGCTCCCGGAAAATCCACCGCAACTCGGCCGTCGGAAGTTCAGCTTCCGCATCCTCCCTGTTGCAGTTTGCAGACAAAGGTAATGGAAAACCGATTTACTCGTATCGGCAGCAATCAGGCCGAAGGTACTTTTCCATGATTTAAAATGTGCTGGAGTTCATTAAGCCTTTGAATTTGATAAGTCGGCTCAATGTCCGTATGATTCGCTGACATGTCTGGATTCATCCAGCATGTATCCAATCCGGCCAGCCGCCCCCCTTTTATGTCCGCTGTCAATGAATCCCCGATGATCAGCCCTTGATCGGCAGAAAAATGAGGAATTCGTTCAAAAACGTAATCAAAGTATTCTTTCATCGGTTTTTGAAAACCGGTGTCCTCTGAAACAAAAATCCCTTTAAACATCGGGTATAATCCCGAAGCTTGCAGACGCTTATACTGCGTTTTTGAAATACCGTTCGTCACGATATATAAATCATATTGATCCTGCAGGCTTTCAATTAATTCAAAAGCGCCGTCTATCAGTTGATGCCCTTCTTCAAGGAAGCTGCGATACTTCTCCTCAAGCAAAACGCCGTCAGCCTCTAGACCATATTCTTTGAATAAAAGGGAAAAACGCGTATTGACCACTTGGCCGCGGTCTATCTCCCCTTTTTCAAACGCCCTCCATAAACCTTGATTGATACGTCTATAATTCGCTTCTATTTCAGCTGTTAAAGGAATTTGCTGTTCCTGAAAAAGCTTCCGCAGTGCTGACTTTTCCGCTGCACCGAAGTCTAATAGTGTGTCATCCACATCAAAAAATAAAGTACGATAATTTTTCACAGATGTTCCTCCATTTAGCTTTTTAACAGTCGATCTTGCTGTCCTCTATGGCCTCAAGCTCGTTTTTCAGCAAGCTCATCGTCTCTGCCTTTTCATTTTCTGTCTGAATGTCAAACGCCAGCTGCTCTGTAAACTCCCATATGTCCTCCAGTCTTCGCCTGATCTGATAAAACCGCAATGCGTTCTGATCAATTTCAAACCCTTTATGAGTCTCGCGATAAACCCGCAAAAACTCTTGTACATACGGTTGATTGGCAAAAAATATCAGATCCGCTTCAACAGGGGCCAATTTCAAGCCCTCCCAATCGATCAGAATCAATTCCCCGCCCGTTTTCATCATATTCCATCCATGAATATCTGTATGGCACAAAGCCAATCTTCTGTCGCTGCATTTCAAATCATCCGCCAGGGACAAGGCTGCCTCCATCATCTCGCGGATTGATCCGATGTAGGGTTGAATGAGTGGCGCCAGCTCACAAGGAAGGTGATCAAGCCATTGTTTCATCTCGCCTAAAAACGAAATATCATAGTTTTCTTTTATTCTTTCTGTCTTCACCGGGATCGTCTCGTCATATCGGTGCAGCTCCGCTATGATGCTGGCGAGCTTCTCCTCGCAGCCTTTGCCGAGCGGCCGGCCACCAATGGTTTCCCCGGCGATGTATTCATAAAGCACATAAACCGCATCATCATCTTCGCACTTGTATTCTCCATTTGTTGTTAAAAGCGGCACAGGCAGCTTCCCGCTGAGAGCGGTGCGGTCACTCAGCCACCTGAGAACAGGCATATAATCATCAATCAGAGCCGTCCATTTCGCTGTCGATGCCCTATTTTTATCATACACTTTTAGAAAGAAAGCGGCTTTTCCATCGGTTACTTGATAAGCGAGTGCTGTCCATCCCCCTTGCTCGGGAGAAATGTTCACACTGTCGATTCCATAATGGCCCTTCAATATTTTTTTAAGACTGAACATGGCGTTCACCTCCGCAAAAAACACACTCCCGGCTCACCTGCCGGGAGTGCGGCCATCATCTGATTAGTCAATTACCTTTGCATCAGGCTTCAGCTGCTGAACGCGTCTCACGTACTGTTTGACTTTCTCGGCTTCTGCGAAAAGATATTGTTCAGCCAGATGTTCAGCGACTGCTGCCGCTGTCTCTTCAAACAGATCCCACATCTTAAACAAACTGTTCCATACACGCTCATAACCAGCTGGCGGATATGTCTCCAAAAGCCTTTCCCACGTATTTCGATCAACATAGCGATCAAGAAACTTTGCATTCTTGCCTATGCTCAGCGAAAAGCCCGTTTCAAAACCGACCTTCCATTCGAGCATTTTCAGCAGCATGGCCCTGACGAGGTTTAAATGATCGAGTGCATAAAGAATTTCCTGCCGCCACAACCCTTTGGCCACATATGTCGACGTCCACCAAAATTCATTGCAGCAGTCGGCGAAGCATTGCGGGGACGGTTTTTGCACCCAATATTCCCGATCCGTCGGCGGCGGGATAACGGGCAGGTCCTGATCCTTATCGAGCAGGATCACGGTTAATCCGTCTTCCCGGCAGTATTCCAGCTTTTCTTCAAGAGGCACAAGAATCAAATCAATGCGGCTACCGTCAGTAAATAACATCAAATAAGAAAAGCGGTTGCCAAGCTCATTCGGAAACAGCTCCATCGCTTCCGGCGTCTGCATGATGATCCGCTCCCCAAAAACGTCAACCCAGCCCGGCTCATCAAGAAAAGACTGCATATCTGTTACAACATAGACCATATCATAATCGCGAAAAGGGTCTTTCGGAACATTCGGATTCGTCCGCGAACCGTTCATACCGACCGCTCTAACGCGGTCGTCCTCCCGTGCGACCTTCAGCACCAAATCGATGATTTCCTGCTCTGTACGCATGTATATCAACCTCCTCTTTTTAATGGTTATAGAAAAACTTGATGAGGAGGTCCGCGATTACGTGGTTATATGAAATGCTCAGGAAACGTCGTCATCAATATACCCTCCCTCTTTTAACGAATGGCTTTCAGATCGTCTTCAAGGCGATCCAGCTGTGAAGAAAAGCCTTCGGCCATCCCTTTATCATGATTTGTTGAAGATCTTCCTCTCAAGAAACTGTGAACGCGTTACCAGTTTACCTTTGGAGTTCTTCATATTTCTCCTCAACCACCATCTCCGGCATCTCGGGAACAGGATTCCCTTCCTCATCTGCCGAACATATCTTTTCATGGATGTCCTGATAAACGCCTTTACCAAAAGTTAATACGTCCATGAAATTACCCTGGGTCTGACTTGTGCACTCTATGCAATAATCCCATTCACCATTGAAAACCAAAAAAACAGCTTTCAGTTTTCCTCCCTTTGGCCGCCACCAGCAATTTAATATAACGAAAAAGTTCTTTTCCCAACAAAAAATTCCTATAAGCAGAGATCTTCACCTTAGAGGTTATGCTTAACCCGTCAACATCCTATTCAACATTAACAACTGCTGGGGTTACTTTTTTAAAGAATAAAACTCCGTCATACTGTTGAACCGGCTTGAAAGAAATACGCAAGCCTCCTCCCTCAAAAGCCTTCCACTTTTTCCCCCCCCACTTTGAAGCACATGGTATAAAAAAATTGGGATGGGGTGAATTGCTGAGCAGCCACTCCATGTGCTTTTTGTTAACTTTTTTGATAGGATGATCGCCTCCTTGGTTGTCACCCATTCTTCCTTCTCCCGCGTAAAGACCAATAACAAAACTGTCCTCTTTCATAAATTCCGGAAGGTTTTCTACAAATGATCGATATGGTGAAAACCGATTGACGCTGCTTTGTTTTTTGATGTGAAGGTTGTGAGCCCAAATGATAAATTTCTCATCAGGATAAACATGCTGAGATAAAAATTCAAGATTCTTCGCCATTAATTCATCACGATATTCAAACAATTTTGAAAAACCTTTTGTAAAATTCGCCTTAAAATAAT
Source organism: Bacillus paralicheniformis (assembly GCF_001042485.2). Lineage (GTDB taxonomy): Bacteria > Bacillota > Bacilli > Bacillales > Bacillaceae > Bacillus > Bacillus paralicheniformis. The sequence goes on along the minus strand of NZ_LBMN02000020.1, from coordinate 32,795 downwards.
TGAGTCTGTTTTTCATCGTCTGTAACACGACATCACGAAGCATAGCAGAGGGGAAAGTCTGTTTTTCAAGCTCCCTTATCAGTCCTTGGCCTATTCTTTCAATTTCTTCTACTGTTTTCCTAAAACGCCGCTTTAACATATAATCTTTATCGAGCATCTCATTTGTACGCGTATCAAATGTTACAAACGTTTTCCTGAGATCCCCTGTCAAATGCGAACGCATGTAGGAGGAAAAGTGCTTATCCATGCTCTGCTGAACATCAACGCCTGTTAAATGCAAAGGCTGCCGCTGTTGAGTTTCCTTCATATACTCAAACAAATCAAGCATAAATTCGTTTTGCCAAACTTTCCCGATGGAACCGGACATATTTTCTTTGGCACTAAGTTCTTCTGAAAGATAATTTCCTATGCTGCAATCTCCCAATTCACTTTCGAAAGCAAGAATACGAAATCCTAATTCCTGATGCAGATATTTGATCAAGCTTGCCTTCGCCTCAATATATTCTTTGACGCAATGGCTGCTTTCACCAAGAAATACAAATCTTTTATTTCGCAATATCTCTTTTAAGGAGCCGAATTTGTAACCATCAATCCCCCCAATATTAATCGACTCATCTCTTATTTCATCAAATAAATCATTCACTGTTTTAGCCTCCTCCCACAATCGCTTGGTCATTGTTTGAATTGTACAATTTGGTGTAAAACCCTTGGTTGCGAATCAATTGTAAATGGTTGCCCATCTCTTGAATCTCTCCGTCTTTTAGCACTAATATGAGATCTGCATCCTTAATCGTACTTAGCCTGTGAGCTATGACAATGCGCGTGCACTGATTGAACATCTAAATGAACCGGCCGAAAAAAGGTGTGAAAACCCTGCGCCAGCAAATGTTTTATTTACGAATCTTGACCAGCTGCCGCTCCTCAAAATAAAACATGCCTGCAATTTCATCCATGTATTTCTTTTTATCCAGCTTGACATGCTTGCCCAGCTGAAGAGCGTTTATATCAATGAAAAAGTCTAAGCGGTCGTCTTTTTCTCTGTCTTCCTCACCGTCCCAGCAAGAGTAAACTTCTATATCTTCACCCTCGGGCATATTTGAATTGATATAGCTGAATAGCGCCCTTATGTCATTTCCCGGTCTATGTAAACAGCCGGTCGCCTCATATACAAACGGCTTGCTGAATTTTGTTTTGACCATTTCGTACCCTTGATCAAGCTCAGCGATACTAATCAAACCTTCTTTTGTTTGGTCCTGGAAGCTCCCCAACGGAAGCTCCTGATCGGCTGCAATAAAATGGTGGAGTGTCAACTGTCTTCCCTCTTCTTTCCTGTATAAAAAAAGAACCCTATTAAAGGGTTCTTCAAATGGCTCATTTTTCCTGCTTAGCAGTTGTTTCCGTCAAGGTCGCACTGCAAGCCGTCAACAGGTTTTTGTTTGCTTTCTTTTTCGATCACCTGTTCAAACACTTCCCTTGCCGCGGCCCCGGCGATCCGTTCATTGCCAATGATAAATGTCGGAACGGCCGTGATGCCGGCTTCTTCGTAAGCGTGTTGGAGCGCCGTCCGCTGCACGTCCTGATATGTTCTGGAGTTTAAAGCTTCTTTAAAAGCCTGCTCATCCAGTCCGGCTTCTTTAGCCAGCGCTGTTAATACGTCGATGTCGCCAATATTTTGATCTTCCTGGAAAAAGGCTTGATAAACCCGGTCATTGTACGCTTTCGCTTTACCGTGTTCTTTTGCAAAGTGATAGCCTTCATGAGCCAAATCTGTATAAGGATGCGGAGAGACATTCGGCAGCTTCATGTTGACGCCCCAAGCCTCGATTCGCGGCTTAATAGCGCCGTCCCACATTGCCAATTTTGATGGATCATTTAACGGATCAAGCTGCTCAGATGGACGCGGCCTCAGTTCGAATGGCAACCACTCGACTACCACATCTTTGCCTTCGATCGCTTTTTCGAATTGGTCTTTTCCGAGGAAACAGAATGGACAGACATAATCGGAGTATACTTTAATATTTATCGTCATGTTTTTCTTCCTTTCTTATATTCAATCAACCATATGTAACAATAATAGTTACAATCATCTCTCCTGTCAATCTTTTTAGCATGAAGCTAAAATCGGCAATGATCGGGAACTTTCTGCTGTTTAAATCGTAATATGATGAGTTACAGCTTGCGCCATCCACTTCTTTGACATTATATCGATAAGGAGTTTATCAAATGAAAACAGAAAACAACAATAGCATGAAACCGTTTTTCTCCATGATTCTCACATCCGGCGTACCCAGGCTGGCTTTAACCGTCGGTTTGACCGCAAGCCTCGTCACTACATTGGTCGGCCTGTCCATTCCGCTGTTGACAAGAGAAATGGTTGACGGCTTTTCCGCCAATTCGATCAATCTGGCCTTAGCGGGAATCCTTGCGCTCGTTTTTATCGTTCAAGCGGTCTGCGACGGGTTTTCGACCTATTTTCTTTCCTATGCCGGGCAAAAAGTGGTCGCTTCCCTGCGCGAGCGCATGTGGTTCAAGCTGCTGCGCCTGCCTGTCCGCTACTTTGACGAAAAGACGAGCGGTGAAACCGTCAGCCGTGTTGTCAATGACACCGGTATTGTTGAAAGCTTGATTTCCGACCATTTTCCGCAGTTTGTTTCCGGCATCATCACCATTGTCGGATCGGTAATCATTTTGCTGATCATGGATTGGAAAATGACACTGCTCATGCTGATCTCCGTTCCGATCACGACCTTCATCATGATCCCGCTCGGCATGAAAATGCAGCGAATCTCCAAAACGCTGCAGGATGAAACAGCTTCCTTCACAGGACATGTCCAGCAGACATTAAGCGAAATCAGATTAATGAAAGCATCAAACGCCGAGCATACAGAAAAAATGAAAGGGTTATCAGGCCTTTCGAAGCTCTTTCAATACGGCCTCAAGGAAGCCCGTATATTTGCGCTCGTCTCCCCGTTTATGCACCTTGTCATTATGATTGTGATCGTCGCCATCATCGGCTACGGCGGCATCCGCGTCTCTGAGGGGACGATGTCGGCAGGCTCGCTGATCGCCTTTTTGCTTTATCTGTTTCAAATCATCTTCCCGATCACATCGTTCACAATGTTTTTCACTCAGCTGCAAAAAGCAAAAGGAGCAACAGAGCGGATCATCGAGATTTTGCATACTGAAGAGGAAGAAGGCCAGGAAGGACTTGAGATGGATATCTCCAATCTGCCGATACGTGTCGAGAATGTATCTTTCTCTTACGGCGATGACGAGCCTGTCTTGCGGGAGGTATCTTTCGACGTCGATCCCGGGCAGATGATTGCATTTGTCGGTCCGAGCGGCGGCGGAAAAACGACGATGTTCGGCCTCTTGGAACGATTTTACGAACCGGACTCAGGGGCCATTAACATCGGGGAAACACCGATCAATAAGCTGTCGATGAAATCGTGGCGCAGCCAGATCGGCTACGTATCTCAAGACAGCCCGATGATGTCCGGCACCATCCGTGAGAACTTGTGCTACGGCTTGGATCACGCCGACAGCATTGACGATCAAGAACTGTGGAAAGTCGCGGAAATGGCGTATGCCGACACATTTATTAAACAATTTCCAGAGCAGCTTGATACGGAAGTCGGCGAACGCGGCGTCAAGCTGTCCGGCGGCCAGAGACAGCGGATCGCCATCGCCCGCGCCTTCCTGCGCGACCCGAAAATTTTAATGATGGACGAAGCGACAGCCAGCCTTGACAGCCAATCAGAAGCCATCGTCCAGCAGGCGCTTGCCCGCCTCATGGAAGGCCGCACCACCTTCGTCATCGCCCACCGGCTATCGACAATCGTGAACGCGGACCAAATTATATTTATCGAAAAAGGCGAGATTACAGGGCGGGGGCGGCACCACGAGCTGATTGCTTCGCATGCGCTGTATCGGGAGTTTGCTGAGCGGCAGTTGACGTGAACTTTTATGAAAGGAGGTCATTCACATGAACTTTCAACTCGAGGAAGCAATCGAAATCCTAGAGCGCACACCACAAACGTTGAGTCAGCTGCTGACCGGATTATCAAACCCCTGGATCAGCTGCGATGAAGGCGAAGACACGTGGAACGCCTTTGATGTCGTCGGCCATCTGATTGAAGGAGAAAAAAACAATTGGTTGCCGCGGATCAAAATGATCGTGACAAAAGGAGCAACGGAACCTTTTCCGACGTTCGACCGCTTCAGCCAGTTGAATCAAAACGACGGGAAAACGATGGAACAGCTGCTTAACGAATTTGCTGAAATCAGACGGGCGAATCTGAAAACATTGCGGCAGATCATTAATCCTGAAACCGACTTCGAACAAACGGGGGTGCACCCCGAATTCGGAATCGTTAAGCTGAGAGAGCAGATCTCAACATGGGTTGCCCACGATCTCACTCACATCTCGCAAATCGCAAGAGTGCTGGCGAAGCGGTATCAGGACGATGTCGGGCCTTGGAAGGCTTATTTGGGGATTTTAAACAGCTAAACGATACTCATTAACGTTGTTAGACTATAACAAACTTGGCGAACATATGGCTGAACCCATGATTTGTCATAGATTCCAAAACCCAGGGAACGGCATTTAATGTTAGGAAGTTCTTCTGGATATAAAAATTCCCCTTTGGCTGCCTACACCAAAGGGGCTTTCTCATTTTTACTGGTCTGACTATCCATGTTGTTTAAATATTCACTTTGCAACTGACCCATATGCACAATATCATGCCATACCCCTTCCCTGAAAAGCGCCTCCCGGCTGATTCCCTCATGGCTAAATCCTAGTTTCTCATATAAACGAATCGCTTTTTTATTGAATGAAAACACTCTAAGATAAACCCGGTGCAGATTCATTTCTAAAAATGCGTAGTTCAACAGCAAGGTCAAAGCTTCTCTTCCGTAGCCTTTACCCCAAAAATTCTTCTCTCCAATGTCGATAATACATTCAGCATTTCTGTTCTTATGATCAATATTTATTAATGATGTAATGCCAATCGTTTTTTCATTTACCCTCTCGAGAATCATATAGCTTTTGGCTGTGTTGGAGCCCAGAATCACTTGTTCAATAAAGTCTCTCGTTGCTTCAATGGAATAGATATCTAAAAAAGGATTTGTATTTCGCATCACTTCTATATCATTTCTCCATATATGATAAAGCTCTGCATCCTCTACCGTAACTTTTCTCAGCCTAACTTTGGAAGATTCGAATAGCATGACGATTCACTCCTTTTCCAGCGGGTTAATCATTTGTTCAAGAGAAAAAAGCAATACAGACAGTTGCTCCTTTACTTTTGTTTTTTCATTCCCCAATTGAAAGGTATCCAGCATTAAACCGTTAATGAACGAAATGAGGTATCGCGAAATCAATGATGGGGGCAGCTTAGGTTGACATTCACCCAGTTCCGCCCCTTTATGAATAGCTTCTTCAACAGCATCAGCTGTTTGCTGATAGCGTTCAGATATGTAAGGAAAATCACCTTTATTTTTCATAAACTTTGACGATAAGAAAAATTCGGCCCTAGCAAATATTAACGATTGATCGACTGCTTCAATTTGAGTCTGCATCTCTCCAATCCAGCGTTTAAATGCCGGCCACAACGGACCCTCATCTAAAAACAGATCAATTTGATCCTTATCGTCTAATTTAAGAACTTCCATAAAAATATGGTCAATATTATCAAAGTAATTATAAAGGGTTCCTCTGGAAACATTGGCCTCATCCATAATATCCTGCATCGTAGTGTGAATATAGCCGTTTTTTGTAAATACTTTTGTTGCCGCTTTTAAAAGTGTTCTTTTCTTTTCCTCCCTATATTCTTCATCGACTTTCGGAGCCATAAAGATGTCACCTTCCTTTTAGAACACAAACAAAAACTATACACATGTGTCATTTTTATATTCCAATTATAAATGACACGAGTGTATAGTTTCAACCTTAAAATTGAGAATGTTACGGCCTTAGCTTGGAAGAACATTCTTTACCCTATGTGTGTTAATACCCTCAACTAAACCATGGAACCTTCAAAGCTGATCAAGGCATCGTTATTGATTTATTTCTTTTAAATTCGAAGCCCTTTGATTAGCATGCGAACTGAAAGTCACCAAAACAACAACAATCGCAATCGTAACCTCCAGTGCCCCAAACCATGTAATAGAAGCCAGCGATATTTTTTCTACAAAAATCCCTCCGATTCCTGCACCTGCGGCCATGGCGAATTGCATCATCGATTGATTGATGCCGAGCAATACACCTGACAATTCCGGTTCGAGCGTCGCTAAGTGATATTGCTGTGTCGGGCCGGTAGACCATGCGGCAAACGACCATAATATGAGAATCAACAGTACTCCGACATAGGAATGGGTGACAAGCGACAGCAAAATCAGTGCGATGATATGCAGTGTCATCCCGCCAACGAGTGTAAAGGGAACGCCCCATTTATCGGTACTATATCCGCCAAACTTCGATCCAACCAAGCTGGCGATTCCAAATATAAGCAAAAAGCCGCTAAGCAAATTGCCGCTTATCCCTGAAACGGTCAGAAGGTAAGGAGACAAATAAGTATATGCAACGGAATATCCTCCGAGCCAGAAAAAAGTGACCGATAACCCCATTGCTACTTTCCGGTTCTTTAAAAGAGAAAGCTGTTGAAGCAAAGGAACGGGCTTATCGCCTTCAGTATGCGGCAAGATTAAGAATATAACAATCATTGCGATGAATCCCAATAAAGCAATTCCTCCAAATACAGACTTCCAGCCTAAAGCTTCTGCAGTCATTCTTCCGAGTGGTACACCTATGATCAAAGAAGCGGTAAACCCCATGACCACTGTAGCAATTGCACTGCCCTGCTTACCCGCCGGTGCGATTTTGGCGGCAATCGTTAATGCCGTGACCACAACCATGCCTGCCCCCAATGCCATAATGACCCGCGCTGCAACAAACCAGCCATAGCCAGGCAGGGTAAAGGCCAGAATATTTCCTATCACAAACAAACCGAGAGCATACATCATTAACTTGCGCCTATCCATACTTGCCGTCAACGCCATGAGAACCGGTGTGAAAACTGCATACACAAGTGAAAAGATCGTAATCAGCTGGCCCGCGGCAGCTAAAGTTATCCCGAGTGTGTGGGCGATCTGATCCAAAATCCCGGAAATAATATACTCTGAGGTCCCTACCAAAAAACTGATGATCGCTAAAATATAAATTTTCCAAGCACTAAACATAATCGTTCGCTCCTTCATCGCTTTATATATTTACATATCAAGAAATAACGATATGTAAATCAAAAAAATAAACACATCGGAATATGTCGATATGTATGGCGTAAAAATAAACACCTCTTGATGATGTTTATTTTTTGAATGCTCATATCTCTGTTTTAAGAAAGTCAGCAAGCTTTCTGATGGCCTCTTCGTCTCTTTTGTAGTACGTATACTTTCCGATTCGTTCCGCCTTAATCAAGCCGGCTCTTAAAAGAATGGCGAGATATTGGGAAGCCGTCGATTGCGTCATTTTCAATTTGTCTGTAATTTGGCTGACACATACCCCGATTGTGTTCATATCAATCCCTTCATGGGGTTCAAAATGACGATCAGGCTCCTTCAGCCATTGCAAAATTTGCAGCCTTGATTCATTTGATAAAGCTTTGAAAATTTCAATAGGTTCCATACCAATCATTATATCTTCATATCGCAAATTGTCAATATGTATGGTGCCCTTTTATCCTTCATATCATTTCCTGGCTGACAGTTCACTCCCGTTATTCAAAGAGTACATAAAAAAATCGTTGCCATTCAGTCAATCTTTGTGTATATTGTACATATTGTATATATTGTGTATAACCAAAAGAGGTTTTGAAATGAAAATTATAATTTCGAATAGTTCAAAGCAACCCATTTATGAACAAATTTACACCCAAATTAAAGATCATATTCTTGCGAATGAATTGAAACCGGGACAGCCGCTGCCTTCGATGCGCCAATTGGCAAAGGACATGAATGTTAGTCTTATTACGTCAAAGCGCGCCTATGAAGAACTTGAGAAGAATGGCTTCATTTATTCCGTAGTCGGGAAAGGCTCTTTTGTATCAGATCAGAATGACGAAATGATGAAAGAAGGAAAAATGAAAGCAATTGAAGAGCAGTTGACAGCAGCGATAAAAAACAGCAAAGACATTGGCGTTCCCCTTACAGAATTAAAAGATTTGCTTACCATTTTATATCAGGAGGAAGAATGATGGACAATGTAATTGAACTCCGGCATGTTCATAAATCGTTCGATGGTTTTCAACTAAAGGACTTTTCAATGAATGTAAAAAAAGGTTTTGTCACCGGATTTATCGGTGGAAATGGCGTGGGGAAATCGACAACGATTAAACTGATCATGAACTTATTGCAGCCTGACAGCGGAACAATTACGGTATTTGGCTTGAATTACAAGGAGCATGAGAAGGAAATTAAACAACGAATTGGCTTTGTATTTGATTCCAACATATTTTATGAACATTTAACGTTGGCTGAAATGAAGGATATTGTGAAAAGATCCTATGTCAATTGGGATGAACAAGTATTTAATGATTATGTGAACACATTTAACTTGCCGCTCACTAATAAAATCAAGACATTCTCAAAAGGGATGATGATGAAAGCATCATTAGCCGTCGCTTTGTCCCATCGTGCGGAATTAATTATTATGGATGAACCGACGTCCGGACTGGACCCGATTTTCCGCCGGGAGCTGTTGGATATCTTGCATCAGCTCATGCAAGATGGGGATAAGACGATCTTTTTTTCGACTCATATTACAACTGATTTAGATAAGATTGCAGATTATATCACGTTCATTCATAAAGGAGAGCATATCTTTACAAAGGACTTTTACGAGATTGAAGAACAATATGCAATTGTAAAAGGCGGCATGGAGTTGTTAGACCAGGAGACCGAACAGGAGTTTATAGCGGTTCGAAAATCAACTCATGGATTTGAAGCATTGACTGCGAATAAATCACGAACAGAAAACATTTTTGGGGATATGGTGTTAATTGAAAAACCGACTCTGGAAGATATTATGTTTTATACGAAGAAAGGAGCTAAAGCAGCATGTTCAACTTAATACGTAAGGACATTGTCTTGCAGAAAAAAACATTGGCGGCTTCGTTTTTGGTATTATGTGTTTATTTAATGTTAGATATTTCTCCAATCTGGGTTGGGGTTGTATTTAGTATCGTTATATCGATGTATGCCTTTTCAATAGATGAAAAGTCTTCTATACATATCCTTCTCAATTCTTTGCCTTATACACGGAAGGAGATTGTCAGTTCAAAGTATATTGTCGTCGTTCTCCTTACATCTATGGTGGCTGCAGCCATATTGATCGTACACTTCATCATTCACCGGAAATTTACGATCTGGAAAGACATCTTGTTAATGGTTGCCATTGTGATGACAGCTGCTTCATTCATGCTGCCATTCTGTTATAAATTCAAAAGTAACTATTTGTTGATTGCTTCTATTGTTGCATTTGGCTTGTATATGCTAACGGTTAATTTTGTTGTCCAAAATTTGAACGATCAAATCAGAGAGTTCGTTGACATGCTTCTAGCATTGCATAATACTTCTCTGTATCTGATCGTTGCCATTTCAATTATTACGCTATACGGGTGTTCATGGCTTCTGTCAATTCGGATTTATAGAAATAAAGTGTTTTAAAAGGATGGGCTTTTTCGATCATTGACACCGCTTCATGTTCATCTTCATCTTCGGATAAAAAACTGCACCGTCACACTCCTAGTCAGGTTGTTACGGTGCAGCGTTTGATGGGGATGATGAAGACCAAGGCCATCTTTCAACCGCCTATTCTTCCAGCTCAATAAACGAGTATTTCTCTGGATCGGCCAATACATAAAAAAGTCCGAAGAACATCTTCCACCCACGAACCGGACTTCCGCATCTAAACTTTAACACTTCTCCTTCATCTAAAGTAAACCTCAAAGCTTGGCTTACACACCAATCAATTTTCACTTGGATCTCAAGTTCGCCAGGCTCCAAATCAATTCGCAGCCTCCCGCCATCTTTGATTTTCCCAGCCTCAACACCATCAATCAGCACTGAGAATTTTCTCATTTTATTCATCAACTGCGATGTTCTGTTGACTTCAACGTACGTCTCGTTGTTCATGGTTACACATCCTCAAAGTAATAAAGTTATTATGTAGGAGCATCCGCGAGCTCGCTGGCGAACGGGCTTCGCTTGAACACCGCGCCTTTTTTGTTTTCTTCTAGATCAGACTTAGTAAACATAAAAGTACCCCTCCAGATCATCCAATCCAAGAGGGGTACAAATTTTTATTTCAAACGACTCCTACTCCACCGTCACACTCTTCGCCAAGTTCCGTGGCTTATCAACGTCACAGCCGCGGTGCAGCGCTGCGTAGTATGCGATCAGCTGCAGCGGGATGACGGAGACGAGCGGCGCAAGCTCCGGATGCACTTCAGGCAGGACAAAGCGGTCGTCTGCTTCTTCCAGGCCTTTCAGGGAGATCACGCAAGGGTTGGCGCCGCGGGCTGTCACTTCTTTGACGTTTCCGCGGATGCTTAAGTTGACGTGCTCCTGTGTCGCAAGGGCGATGACCGGTGTGCCGTCTTCGATCAATGCAATTGTACCGTGCTTCAATTCGCCGCCGGCGAAGCCTTCAGCTTGAATGTAAGAAATCTCTTTCAGCTTCAGGGATCCTTCGAGGCAGACGAAATAGTCGAGACCGCGGCCGATGAAGAAAGCATTGCGTGTTACGGTCAAGTATTCGCGCGCGATCATTTCCATTTCGTCTTTTTGGTCGCAAAGGGCTTCCATCGCGTTTCCGATGATGCCGAGCTCTTTGACAAGATCAAAGCCGAGTGCTTTTCCGCGGCTTTCCGCAGTCACAGCTGCCAAAATAGCGAGAACTGCGATTTGCGCCGTATATGCTTTTGTTGACGCTACCGCGATTTCCGGGCCGGCATTCAGTAAAAGCGTGTAGTCCGCTTCACGGGAAAGCGTAGATCCCGGTACATTGGTCAATGTCAGCGCTTTGTGTCCGAGCTTTTTCACCTGTACGAGAACCGCGCGGCTGTCAGCCGTTTCTCCGCTTTGAGAAATAAAGATAAACAGCGGCTTCTCAGAAAGCAGCGGCATATTGTAAGAGAATTCGCTTGCGACATGGACTTCAGCCGGAACTTTCGCCCATGTCTCGATAAATTGCTTGCCGACAAGACCGGCATGGTAGCTCGTTCCGCAGGCAATGATATAGACGCGGTCCGCCTCTGCAACAGCATTTGCAATGTCTCCAGGAATGGAAAGCTTGCCGTTTTCATCTTGGTACGTCTGAATGATTTTCCGCATGACAAGCGGCTGTTCATCGATTTCTTTTAACATGTAGTGAGGGTATGTGCCTTTTTCGATATCGCTCGCATCAAGCTCTGCAATATATGAGGCACGTGACATCAATTCTCCGTCAAGGTTTTTGATCACGACTTTTTTGTCTGTGACAATCACCATTTCTTTATCCATAAGCTCCACGTATTCGTTTGTCACTTGAAGCATCGCCATCGCGTCTGACGCGATCACATTGAAATGGTCTCCAAGGCCGACAAGAAGCGGGCTTTTATTTTTCGCAACATAGATTGTTTCTTTGTTTTCATGATCGAATAATGCAATCGCATAAGAGCCTTTGAGCAGCATGAGCGTTTGGCGGAACGCTTCTTCAGTGTCAAGACCGTTATTGACGAATTGCTCGATCACTTGAACGACAACCTCTGTATCCGTATCACTTTTAAGGGTTACATCTTGTAAATATTCGCGCGTCAGCTGAACATAGTTTTCGATGACGCCGTTATGAACAAGTGTAAATCGGCCTGATGCGCTTTGATGCGGGTGAGCGTTTAGACGGCTCGGTTCCCCGTGAGTCGCCCAGCGTGTGTGTCCGATTCCCGCTTGTGACTTCACGTTTGCATCAACGGCTAAGCGAAGATCGGCGATCCGTCCTTTTTCTTTAAACACGTGTACGCCGTCTTCGTTCGCTACAGCGATTCCAGCTGAATCGTAGCCGCGATACTCCAGCTTTTCCAAACCTTTAAGTAAAATTTCCTTTGCATCAAGCTGGCCAATATAACCTACAATACCACACATAATTTTCTTCCTCCTAAAGTCGCAGGCAGGAGACGAAGAAAGTCTGCTTATCAGGCGGGGACATTCTTCGTCCCCTCCTACATGTTTTTTATGAAAGATCATGCGATTTCCCTTTGTTCAAAGAGTCGCCTCTTTGGTTTGAGGAAATCCTTGCGGCTGTGATCTTGTGGTCAGCCGGGAGGCATCCGCCGAAAATTCGATAAACCTCCATCCTCGTCAACTAAGCTGTTTCATCCGTACGCTTAGTCCGGGCGCTATAACTATAAAAAATGTTTCTGCCTTGCCTTTCCTTTTAAATTAAACAAGACAAGCTGATTTTACTATACGCTAAAGGAACCGTCAAACATTTTTCAAAATGGTTCACATTTTTTCCAAGATTGAACGGTTCCCTTTATCTTATGTCAAATCAGCATGTCTCGTTCGTCAGTCTTCTGCGGAAAATCACTCCGCTCCCATTTCAGCTTTCACGACATCTGCAATGCGGCCTACGTATTTCTCGCAAAGCTCCTTCGTTTTCGCCTCAGCCATGACACGGACAAGCGGCTCGGTGCCGGACGGGCGCACAAGGATGCGGCCGTCACCGTTCATTTCCTTTTCGACTTCTTCGATGACCGCTTTTACCTTTTCGTTCTCCGTCACTTTATGTTTATCGGTTACTTTCACGTTCAAGAGGAGCTGCGGAAACTTCTGCATCTCTGCCGCAAGCTCTGACAAAGGCTTGCCTGTCATTTTGATCGTGTTCATCAGCATGATCGCAGAAAGCAGGCCGTCGCCTGTTGTATTGTAATCAAGGAAAATCAGGTGTCCCGACTGTTCTCCGCCGAAAGTAAACCCGTCCTTTTTCATCGCTTCCACTACATAGCGGTCGCCGACCGCTGTCTGAACGCTTTTAATGCCTTCCGCTTCAAGCGCTTTGTAAAAGCCGAGGTTGCTCATCACCGTAGAGACAACTGTATTGTCCGCCAGGCGCCCCTCGCTCTTCAAGTACTTCGCGCATATGTACATGATTTGATCGCCGTCTACGATATTCCCCTTTTCGTCGACAGCGATTAAGCGGTCGCCATCCCCGTCAAACGCCATGCCGACGTCAGCTCCCTTTTCTTTCACAAATTCGGCCAGGGCTTCAGGGTGGGTCGAGCCGACTCCATCATTGATGTTTAATCCATTCGGAGAAGTCCCCATCGTCGATACATCTGCGTCAAGATCAGCAAACAGGTGGGTCGCCAGCGAAGATGTCGCCCCGTGCGCACAGTCAAGCGCGACATGGATACCTGTGAAGTCTTCATCAGCAGACTGCTTAAGAAACTGCAAATATTTCTGTCCGCCTTCAAAGTAGTCGTTCACCATACCCAGATCAGCGCCTACAGGCCTTGGCAGGTGATCTTCAGGCTGATCCATCAGACGCTCGATTTCAAGCTCCTGCTCATCGGAAAGCTTAAATCCGTCGCCGCCGAAAAACTTAATTCCGTTGTCCTCGACAGGGTTGTGGGAAGCTGAAATCATCACCCCCGCTTCCGCGTCCATAGCCTTCGTCAAATATGCGACGCCGGGCGTCGAAATCACGCCGAGACGCATGACTTCTGCTCCTATCGAAAGAAGGCCTGCAACAAGGGCACCTTCCAGCATATGCCCGGAAATGCGCGTATCACGGCCGATCAGCACCTTGGGGCGCTCCTTATCTTTTGTTAGGACATATCCGCCAAAGCGTCCGACTTTAAAGGCCAGCTCGGGTGTAAGTTCACTGTTTGCTACGCCTCTTACACCGTCTGTACCAAAATACTTGCCCATTAATATCGCTCCTTTTTGATTCATGAAGGTTGTGAATCCTTTTCAGAATGATTCTCTTCTTCTTCATCCTGACCATTATTTTTTTCGTTTTGGGTTGTTTGAGATGAGATTTTCACTCGAATGCTCTGCCGCGGCAGCGACCATGTCATGTTCTGCGGTCCGTTTACTTCCAGCTTCACGTTATGCTCGCCGTCATCGAGATCCGCCACATTGACATAGAGCTCGACGTCGGAAGGCTGGAGTTTTTCGATCGCGGCTGTCGAGCCCTTTGCCGTGATATCCAGCTTGCCTGACTTCGGATCGAGAAATTCAAGATCCCGGCTGTCATTCAGCCCCGCGGTTTTAATTGAAACGTTCTTCAGTTTTTTCTCTTCTTCCTTGTCAACTTTCACCTTGATTTTCACTTTTTCGGGTGACACTTTTTTAGCGCCGTCCGGCACTTTAATGTTGGCTTCCAACTCAGTGTCATCTTTCATTTTACTTAAATCAACCTCATCGGCCTCGACAAATTCTAACGAATCAAGAACATTTTGCGGCCCGTAGACGGTTACTTCTCCCGGACTGATATCAAGGCTGGAAATGCTGATACCGTCCGGAAGGCTCCCTTTCCGGTCAACTTTGACGGGAATCTTTTTGCTGGGGCTTGTCACGGGAACGGTGATTTTAACGACGGATGGACTGACTTCAACCGGAAGAACATTTCCGTCCCTGTCGTACACTGTTAGCTTGGCTTCTTTTTCAACCGTCTGGTCGACGCCCTCTAAATTGATCGTCGCCTTGATGTTTTGGATTCTGTCGATCACGGCTTTTGAGCCGGTGACGCTGACGTTTTTCGGGTTGATAATCGGCAGCTCCGGCGTGTAGCCGTCTTTCATTTTGTTTTTATTATAAAAATCAACCTCGACCGGGAATTCCTTCGTCGTTTTTTCTTCGATGGTCACGGTTGTCACCGATGGATTGATGGTCAGAGTGAGGCCTTCGGCAACATTTCTGGCCTTCAGCTCGACTTTGTGCCTGCCTGTTTTCAGATGCTGCATATCGGCATAAATCTCAAAATCCTTCACTTGTCTGACCTTCTTGACGGTTCCTGTCGGGCCTTTAATCGTGACATTCACCGTCTGCGGCACGCCTGTTACGACGTAGTTTTCATCATCATAAAACGATTTGACCGGTATATCGGTGAGCGTCGCTTCGTCTGTCGTCGATGTCGGGAAAAACGATTCACCTGGTTTCTTCGGAGTCGGCGCTTGAGCGCTGTGGACCGCAAAGTAAAGAAGAAACGCGAATAATAATGCGACTACTTTGACAGCCCAGGGATTGTTTAAGAACTTATCCATTTTTCTTCGCCCTCCAATACCAGCGATTTGAGGAAGTTTCTCGCGAATTTTTCTTGAATTCCGCTTCAAGCATGTTTTTCAATGCCTCTTCCGATAAATCACGGTGAAGGTCTCCGTTTTTGGCGACGCTGATGCCGCCCGTTTCTTCGGATACGACAACCGTCAGACTGTCGGTCACTTCACTGATTCCCACTGCTGCTCTGTGCCTCGTCCCAAGCTCTTTTGAAATAAAAGGGCTTTCAGAAAGCGGAAGGTAGCAGGCGGCTGCAGCAACCTCATCATTTTTCATAATTACGGCGCCGTCATGAAGCGGTGTATTCGGAATAAAGATGTTGATCAATAGCTCGGAGCTGACCTTTGCATTTAAAGGGATCCCCGTTTCTATGTAATCGCCCATTCCCGTCTCCCGTTCAATCGTCAGAAGCGCGCCAATCCGGCGTTTCGCCATATATTTAATCGCTTTTGTAATTGCATCAATCGTTTTCTGCTGCTGCTCTTCCTCAGGTGTTCCGCTCCTCGAAAAAAAGCGCCCCCGCCCCAGCTGTTCCAGCGCTCTCCTCAATTCAGGCTGGAAGATAATAATGATCGCCAGGAACCCCCATGTGATCGCCTGGTCAACCAGCCACTGCAGGGTGCTTAATCCTAAATATTGACTGGCCAGCCTGACGAGAACAATGACCACGATTCCCTTTAAAAGCTGAACCGCCTTTGTCCCGCGGATGACCATCATTAATTTATATATTACGTACCAAACAAGGAGAATATCAACGGCATCGCCGAGGTACTGCAAGAAAGGGATATCCTCAAAAGCCATTTCCTCGTCCTCCAAGAATTCAGTCATTAGTAAGGTTAATATGTTTCAAAATGGTATGATCTATTATTTTTACATATACAGAGGCTATTATAGCACAAATTGATTTTCCAAGTGAAATGGCGGCCCCTCATAAAAAAAGAGCAAAGCTCATTCGCCCGCTTTGCTCTATTCTTTAGACTCCTTCATGCCCAAAACCGATTTTCCGGTCGATTTGATCTTATACCACATCCAGTCGAACATCTCGTTGATCTCATGGATCTGACCGGTGACTTGTCCTGCTGAAGCCGTATATTTTTCGCCATTAACAATCGTGACATCGCCGTCGACTTTGCCCTCTATAATCAGCTTTCCGTTTTTCACGGTCACATCGCCTTTGACAACTTCGCCTTCAGGTACGATGACCGTGTTGTTTTTTACTACGAGATTGGGCTGGCTGGATACGCTGAAATCCTGATCGTTTTTCCAGCTGGAGAAAAAGCTGCCGCCCATCAAAATTGTAAATAAAGCTGCCGCCACTAAAAACGGATGGGCTTTAAGCCACCTGTTGATCGATGCCGTCCGCTTTTCCTTCGGCAGGTTCGCCAGCACATCGGCTGTAAAGTTCGCCGGAGCTGTAAGATGCGACGTGCTCTGGACAAGAGCGATGGATTTTTCCATTTCATGAAGGTGCTTTTTGCAGCCTTCACATGATTGGAGGTGCTCTTTTAATTGCGATTCATCTTCCGGTAGTATGTCTCCGTCAAGGTATTTATGCATAAGCTGAACAATATCCTCCGGACAGCTCATTTCATCACCCCACTTAAAGATCCCTTAATTGTTTTCTGAGAGCCTCTCTGCCCCTGTGTATCCTCGTTTTTACCGTACCTACGGGAATATTAAGGATTTCACTGATCTCAATGAGTGAGAGCTCATCAATGTACTTTAATACGATGACCGTCCTGTATTTATCGGGAAGCCTTAAGATTTTTTCCTGGATGGTGCTGTGCAGCTCCAAAGAAACCACTTCATCCTCTGGAAGCGCAACATCCGCCGCAACCTGGGAATACATCGTCAGTCCTTCAGTCCCCGCCACCTCTGCATCCAAGTAATAGTCCGGCTTTTTTTTACGGATACGATCGATGGTCAAATTGGTTGCGATTCGATAAAGCCATGTGGAAAATTTCCGGTTGATATCAAAACTGTCGATATTCACGTATGCTCTGATAAACGCTTCCTGCGCAATATCTTCCGCCTCATGCGCATTGCCGAGCATACGGTAGCAAAGCTGATAAATTTTGTCTTTGTAAATATCCATAATGTCTGCAAATGCGTTACGATCGCCTTTTTTCACCTGTTTGATTCTTTTTTTAATCATTGTTTCCATATTTATCTAACCTCTGCCTTCACCGGTCTTTATGTATACGAATTGATTTTTATAAGGTTTCATTAAATTCATAAAAATAGTTTATCAAATTTTTGGCAGGGTGTAGATGCTTTGACAGGGATCATGCGCTTAATATTAGCTTAAAATTATTATACAACCTAAATATTATGAAGTTGAGACTTCTTCATAAAAAAAAGCAGCCAGAGGCCGCTCTTCAACCGTATTTATAGCAGCTTTTCGCCAAACAGCGACCCCATTAAGGCGACAGCCGCTTCCGCCGTCCTGTTTTTCTCATCCAATATCGGGTTGACTTCGACAAACTCAGCGGAAGTAATCAGCTTCGATTCCTCCAGCATTTCCATCGCCAGGTGGCTTTCCCTGTAACTGATGCCTCCCGCTACCGGGGTTCCGACACCCGGCGCATCGTTCGGATCAAGCGCGTCTAAATCGAGTGACAGATGGACACCGTCCGTTCTGCCGCGCAAATAGTCTATCGTTTCTTCCATCACCCTCGTCATGCCGAGGCGGTCGATTTCATGCATTGTATACACTTTGATCCCTTTGTCGCGAATCAATTCTTTTTCCCCGTCATCAAGTGACCTCGCACCAATGATGACGATGTTCTCCGCTTTAATTTTCGTTTCTTTTCCATAGATGCCTGTCAGCCCTTCATGGCCGATCCCCAGGCTGATGGCGAGCGGCATGCCGTGAATATTGCCTGAAGGAGACGTTTCTTTCGTATTTAAATCAGCATGGGCATCATACCAGATCACACCCAGGTTTTGATAATGCTTCACAAGGCCGGCAAGCGTTCCGATCGCAATGCTGTGGTCACCGCCCAGCACGAGCGGAAAAGCACCTGAAGCCATGATCTTATCAACGGTCTCAGCAAGTTTTGCACTTGCCTTTGTAATCGCTTTCAAGTTTCTCAGCTCTTCAGCTGCCGGCTCCCCGCCTTCTTTCTCATCCTCTCTTTGCCCGATCGTCATATCGCCGAGGTCTTCAATATCCTGACAAAGGCTTTCTAACCTTTCATTAACACCGGCACAGCGAATCGCGCTCGGTCCCATATCAACTCCCCGCCTCAGCTGACCGAGATCCATCGGTACGCCGATCATAGAAATCTGCTGTTTTAACATATGATATCCCCCTTTCAGACCTTCATTGTACCTTCCAATTCAGAATTGACTCAACAAGACATTTTTTTGAATAGTTATACAAAAAAGACAAAATAAAAAGGACATCCAAACAGGATGTCCAAAAACTGGGCTAGCTGGATTCGAACCAGCGCATGACGGAGTCAAAGTCCGTTGCCTTACCGCTTGGCTATAGCCCAAAAATGGTGGAGGGGGACGGATTCGAACCGCCGAACCCTGAGGGAGCGGATTTACAGTCCGCCGCGTTTAGCCACTTCGCTACCCCTCCAAAAACAGTGCCGGCCAGAGGACTTGAACCCCCAACCTACTGATTACAAGTCAGTTGCTCTACCAATTGAGCTAGACCGGCATGATACGGTATCTTATGCAGTTACCGGCGCGGTTGTGACAAAAACCGATCCGAAAAAATGGTGGAGGATGACGGGATCGAACCGCCGACCCTCTGCTTGTAAGGCAGATGCTCTCCCAGCTGAGCTAATCCTCCGCAGTACAGGACGTACAAGTGCGCGTTGCAACAGGACGTTGCGACCTTAGCATGCCTTCCTTTTAAAAATTCCGGCATTCGCAGCGTGCTGTCCAAAAAAGAATGGTGACCCGTACGGGATTCGAACCCGTGTTACCGCCGTGAAAGGGCGGTGTCTTAACCACTTGACCAACGGGCCATCATCGTGTTTCAAGCAGCTCTCGTAAAGCTGACAAAAGTTATTATATACAGGTTCCTCCCCATTTGTAAAGGGGTAAATTAAAATTTTTATTTTCAAATTTTTTATTCATAAACATTGAGAAAAACGCAGAAATTTTGTTTAAAATAGGGCTATCTGATGTGCAAGAGAGGGGACGCGAAAAATGATACTGGTAAGTTCATGTCTGGCCGGGGTGGAATGCCGCTATAACGGATCGCACAGCTATGTGGGGAAAATCAATAAGCTTGTTGAAGAAAAAAAAGCGGTGATTGCTTGTCCCGAGCTGCTCGGCGGATTTCAAACGCCAAGGGAACCGGCCGAAATTATAGGCGGGTCGGGAGAAGACGTTTTAGACGGCAGGGCGGTGATCAAGACACAATCCGGAAAAGACGTAACAGGCCTGTATATAAAAGGAGCTTATCTAACATTGGAGATGGCAAGGCAAATCAAGGCTGATACGATCGTGTTGAAGGAAAACAGCCCGTCTTGCGGTAGCGGCCATATATACGATGGAAGTTTCTCAAGCCAAAAAATAGCCGGCAACGGCGTTACGGCGGCGCTTCTGAAAAAAGAAGGCTTCCGCGTGATTTCCGAACACCAAATAGACGAGCTGTAATACCTGAACATAAGCGCAGTTCATCTGCGCTTTATTTTATGTCGGCAATCCGTTGTTTAGAACTTCATTGAAATAAAATTTTAATATTTACCTTTTGTTATTGAAATAATATTCCACCCTTAATATACTGAAAATTAAGAAATATATGCACTTCATCATCAGGAGGAGTTGTCGATGGAAAACAGCCATTTAGGTTCATTAACGACCGAACGCCGGAATGAAAGATCCAGGCGCATTCACCAGGCAAAGACGATTGATATTTTGAAAATCATCAATGATGAAGACAAAACTGTGGCCGAAGCTGTACAAGAAGTCTTACCAGAAGTTAAGACCGCCGTTGACTTCGCCGTCGGGTCGTTAAAGAAAGGGGGACGGATCATCTACATCGGTGCCGGTACAAGCGGGAGACTCGGCGTACTCGATGCAGCTGAATGCCCGCCGACGTTCAGCATATCTCCCGAGTCGGTCATTGGCATCATTGCAGGAGGAGAAAAAGCTCTGTACAAAGCCGTCGAAGGCGCTGAAGATCACGAGGCATTCGGCAGACGGGATTTATCAGCCGTTAACCTCTCAAACAATGATACCGTAATCGGAATCGCCGCCAGTGGTCGGACTCCATACGTTCTCGGCGCTTTGAAGTATGCCAGGGAAAGTGGCGCCAAGACCGTCTCACTGACATGCAACGAAAACTCGGCGATCAGCCAGGTGTCAGATCACAGCATAGAAGTGGTCGTCGGCCCTGAAGTTATTGCCGGATCGACGAGAATGAAAGCAGCAACCGCTCATAAAATGATTTTAAACATGATCTCAACGGCGGCCATGATCAAAATGGGAAAAGTCTATGAAAACCTCATGGTAGACGTAAAAGTAAGCAATGACAAATTAAAGGAGCGGGCGATTCGCATCATCCAAACGGTCACAGGTGTTCCAAAAGAAGCGGCGGCACTAGCGTTAGAAAAATCCCATAACCAAGTCAAAACCGCCATCATCATGCTGAAAACAAACGAAGATGCGGCCGCTTCCGAAAACCTGCTTGAGAAATCAGAAGGCGATATCGAAAAAGCTCTATCCATTTATGAAGACCAAGTTTAAAGAAGAAAGGAAGAAACAATGGCTGCAGGAGGATTGGAAATCATTCAGAATATGCTTCACAGATTGCCGCAATCTGAACGAAAGCTTGCCGAATACATTTTGAAAAACCCACACGAGGTCGTAAACGGCACCATTCAAGAGGTGAGCTCTTCGGCAAAGACAAGCGGGGCGGCGGCAATACGGCTCTGCAAATCTCTGGGGCTGAAAGGCTTTCAAGATTTAAAAATGAGGGTCGCCGGCGATTTAATGAAACCGTCTGATCAGGGATACCGGGATATCGAACCGCAAGAGCCGCTCCATTCAATCGTTCAAAAAACAACCAGCAATTCGATTCAGGCGATTCGCGATACCTTTGAAAACATTGACCACGAAGATCTTCAAAAAGCGATTCAAATACTGATCAACGCAGAAACGGTTCATTTTTGCGGGATCGGGGCTTCAGGAATCGTCGCACAAGATGCCCAGCAGAAATTTTTGCGCATCAATAAAAAAGCCACCGCTTTTAGTGATATGCATCTTGTCGCGACATTAATCGCCAATGCCGGCGAGAATGACGTTCTGTTTGCCATATCCCATTCAGGAGAAACGCATGAAATCGCCAATGCAGTCAGACTCGCCAAAAAACATGGCATTAAAACCATTGGACTGACGCGGTTTGGACAGTCTGCTGTCTCTTCATTAAGCGATATCGCCCTGTATACGTCATGCTCAAACGAAGCGCCGTTTCGCAGCGCCGCCACCTCCTCTCGTTTAACTCAGCTTTACATGATTGACATTCTGTTTTTAGGCATAGCCGCGGAGCGCTACGAGGACATCATTCAGTATATTGATCAAACAAAAGCGGCCATCCGCATGATGGGAATGAGCGAATTGTAAAAAAGGGGGATATAAAATGAGCGATGAGAAAAAATATGCCGGCCTGGCAAAACTGATTTTACAACACATCGGCGGCCCGTCTAACGTCGCGGATTATACCCATTGTATGACGCGCCTGCGCATCACGCCTGTCAACAGTCAAAAAACCGACATCGGCTCAATCAAAGCGCTTGAAGGCGTGATTGGCGTCGTTGAGGAGGAAACGCTTCAGATTATCCTCGGCACCGGCGTCGTACAGCACGTATCAGACGAATTCGGGAAGTTGCTTCAATCCGCGGAAGACGTTGACTTAAAACAATCCGCAGCCAAACATAAAGCTGAGATTTCCAAGAAAAACGCTACGCCTTTTAAATTGTTTCTTCGGCGGATCGCAAGCATTTTTATACCGCTGATCCCCGCTTTGGTCGCCTCAGGCTTGATTACCGGAATCACCAAAGCCGTTATCCAAGCAGGCTGGCTCGCTGAAACATCACAAACCGCCATTATTTTAACGGTAATAGGTTCAGGTTTATTTACGTATTTGGGCATCCTGGTCGG
This sequence comes from Bacillus paralicheniformis, assembly GCF_001042485.2. Lineage (GTDB taxonomy): Bacteria > Bacillota > Bacilli > Bacillales > Bacillaceae > Bacillus > Bacillus paralicheniformis. The sequence goes on along the minus strand of NZ_LBMN02000020.1, from coordinate 10,352 downwards.
GGTCAATACGGCGAAAGAATTCGGCGGCTCCCCCGCACTCGGCGGATTAGCCGGTATTTTAATCATTAACCCGGCCGTTGGTGATATTTCGCTTTTCGGTGAAGCGCTTTTGCCGGGACGCGGCGGTTTAATCGGTATTTTATTCGCAGCTGCATTTATCGCTTTTCTCGAAAAACGGGTCAGGCGCCTTGTACCTCATTCACTCGACATCATCATCACACCTACAGTCTCCCTTCTCATCACAGGAATCGTCACTTACGTTGTCTTCATGCCTGTCGGCGGCTTGATATCTGACGCCATTACGTCAGGACTTCTCGCCATCTTAGATCTCGGCGGCATTATCGCCGGCTTTGTACTGGGGGCCACCTTCCTTCCGCTCGTCGTAACCGGACTGCACCAGGGATTGACACCCGTTCATATGGAATTAATCAATTCAATCGGCGATGACCCGTTGCTGCCGATTCTGGCTATGGGGGGCGCAGGTCAAGTAGGCGCCGCTTTTGCGATCTATTTCAAAACAAAAAAAGCAAAGCTCAAAAGAGCCATTGCCGGCGGACTGCCGTCAGGCCTGCTCGGAATCGGTGAACCGCTCATATTCGGTGTAACTCTTCCACTCGGACGTCCGTTTTTAACCGCGTGCCTCGGCGCCGGAGTAGGTGGAGCCTTTCAAGCGTATTTCAAAATCGCGACCGAATCGATAGGCGTATCAGGTCTTCCTTTGTCATTTTTAGTCCATACCCACCAAGTTCTTTTGTATATTCTCGGTTTGTTTATTTCCTATGCTGCCGGCTTTGCCTTAACATATCTCTTTGGTTTTAAAGACGATATGGCAGTTGAATTTGATTAAACGTTTGTTTAAAATTCCCACTATGCATTTTTTGACAGAAAGGAGTGAAGCAAGCTGAAAAAGTTTATGATCAGCGCTGCAGCATCGTCCCTATTGTTGCTGACATGCTTTTTCCCGCTTCAGTCATCAGCACAGACTGCAATTGCGAACGAGACAACAGGTCAGCTGACATATCCCGTATTAACGAAGGCGAAAACACCTGAAGAAGCCGGTTTTTCTTCGGAAAAGCTTAAAGTCGTGGACCGTCTGATCGAACAGGATGTCAAAGCGGGCTTTCCCGGGGCTGCCTTGATTTTGATAAAAGACGGAAAAATCGTCAAAAAAGAAGCATACGGCTACAAGCAGAAATACAACGGCCTCTCGACGCTCAAACATCCAAAAAAAATGAAAGCAAACACGATGTTTGACCTCGCCTCCAATACAAAAATGTATGCCGTCAATTTTGCCTTGCAGCATTTAGTGAGCACCGGAAAGCTTGACTTGAACAAAAACATTTCACATTATCTTTCTGATTTCAATGATCACCCGGAAGACGATGTAAAGGGAAAAAACCGGCTCCGCGTCATAGATTTGCTCCACCATCACGCAGGCTTCCCTGCAAGCTGGAACTATTACGACCCGAAAGCAGCCGGACACCTCTACTCTCAGTCACGGAGCAAAACGCTTGAATATCTTGTCAAAACCCCCTTGTCATATGAACCCGGCACAAAACAAATTTACAGTGACATCGACTATATGCTCCTCGGGCTGATCATAGAAAAAGTCACAAACGAGCGTTTAGATACCTTTGTTGAAAACCAATTTTACCGGCCTCTCGGGTTGCGGCATACTTTGTTTAATCCGCTCCAAAAGGGCTTTAAACCGCCGCATTTTGCAGCTACGGAACGAAAGGGAAACACCAGAGATGGCACCATCTTGTTTCCAAATATCAGAACTTACACGCTTCAAGGGGAAGTCCACGATGAAAAAGCGTTCTATTCAATGGAAGGCGTCTCTGGGCATGCCGGCCTTTTTTCCACCGTTGACGACGCAGCAGTGCTCCTTCAAGTCATGCTGAACGGCGGGGGTTACGGGAAACAGCATCTATTCAGCCGTTCGGTCATTTCACAATTTACTGAGCCGTCAAAAACAAATCCCACATATGGACTAGGATGGCGGCTTAACGGCAATACCGATATGGAGTGGATGTTCGGCAAGCACGCCAGCAACAAGGCATACGGCCATACCGGCTGGACGGGAACCGTCACTATCATCGATCCCGTGTATCAAATCGGCATTGTGTTGTTAACCAATAAAAAGCACTCTCCTGTCATCAACCCTAAAGAAAACCCGAATCAATTTGAAGGTGACGCATTTGCAACCGGAAAGTACGGCAGCGTCATTACAGCTATTTACGAGGCGTTACATCACCAATAGGAGGCGACCCTTATATGAAAAGATTTCTTCAATGCGCGTTGATTGCATTGCTGTTATCGTCTCTCGCTTTGCAGCCCGCCGCTCGCGAAGCAGAAGCGAAACAGCAGCCGGAACAACACCTCAAACAAATGGTCAGCAGCATGTCGCTTGAAGAGAAAATCGGACAAATGCTGATGCCTGACTTTAGAAACTGGAAGAAAAAAGGGGAATCGAACGCCAAAGGATTAACAAAAATGAATGACGAAGTCGCGGGAATCATTCAAAAATACCGGCTCGGCGGTGTCATTCTTTTTGCTGAAAATGTCACAGGCACAGAGCAGACTGTACGGTTAACGGACGGCTTGCAAAAAGCGAGTCCTGACATTCCGCTCTTTATCACGATCGATCAGGAAGGCGGGATTGTCACCAGACTTGAATCAGGCACAAACCTGCCCGGGAATATGGCAGTCGGTGCATCGCGAAGCAGCAAAAATGCCTTCAAATCAGGAAAAATCATCGGAAAAGAATTAGCATCGCTGGGCATCAACGTGAACTTCAGTCCTGTACTTGATGTCAACAACAATCCCGGCAACCCGGTCATCGGCGTTCGTTCTTTCAGTTCCAAGCCTGAGCTGACTTCAAAGCTCGGCATCCAGATGATGAAGGGCCTGCAGGACGAGCAAATGATCGCTACAGCAAAGCACTTTCCCGGACACGGCGATACAGCGGTTGACAGTCATTACGGATTGCCGCTTGTTCCGCATGATGAAAAAAGGCTGAGAAGCATTGAACTTGCGCCATTTCAAAAAGCGATCGATGCAGGGATTGACATGATCATGACAGCGCATGTCCAGTTCCCCGCCTTTGACAATACAACCTATAAAAGCAAAAAAGACGGCGAGGACATCATGGTGCCTGCAACACTTTCCAAAAAAGTCATGACAGACCTTCTCCGCAAAGACCTCGGCTTTAAGGGCGTTGTCGTAACAGACGCTTTAAATATGAAAGCCATTTCTGATAATTTCGGACAGGAGGAAGCCGTCGTCATGGCTGTCAAAGCAGGAGTCGACATCGCCCTCATGCCCGCACAAGTCACATCGCTTGAGACCGAAAAAAATCTAGCGCGTGTATTCGAAGCTCTTCTGACAGCCGTTAAAAAAGGTGAGATCCCTATCGAACAAATCGATCAGTCGGTGGAGCGAATCCTTCAATTAAAAATAAACCGCGGTATCATCGATCACACCGGCTCCGAACCGCTTCAGAAAAAAATCAAATACGCCTTGAAAACGGTCGGCAGCAACAAACACATGAAATCCGAAAGGAAAATGGCAAGAGAAAGCGTCACCATTCTTAAAAATGAAAAAAGCACCTTGCCATTCAAACCGAAAAAAGGGGATACCGTCCTCATTCTCGCCCCATACGAAGAGCAAACAGCAGCAATCGCCAAAACCATCAGCAAAATAAATAAAAACATCAAGGTCGTCGAATATCGATTTGCAGAAAAAGCGTTTGATGAAGAGATTCAAAAGAAAATTGACGAGGCCGATTATGTCATCACAGGATCATATGTAGTCAAAAACGATCCTGTTGTGAACGACGGTGTCATTGATGACAGCATTCAAGACTCAAGCAAGTTGGCAACTGCTTTTCCGCGCGCCGCCATGAAATACGCTCAGGCAAACGGGAAAAAATTTGTCTTAATGAGCTTACGAAACCCTTATGACACGGCAAATTTTGAAGAAGCCGCTGCCGTGATCGCAGTATACGGCTTTAAAGGCTATGCAAACGGGGGCTTCAGGCAGCCGAATATTCCGGCCGGAGTGGAAGTTATCTTCGGAAAGGCAAAGCCTAAAGGAACATTGCCCGTAGACATTCCTTCGGTCACACGCCCCGGAGAAACCCTTTACCCGTTCGGCTACGGGTTGAATATTAAAAACGGCAAGCCGCTTCACAAAGGAGGGTCATAATGAGAAAAAAAGCGATCTGGCTGCTTGCGGGAATGTTTGTTTTCAGTACATTAACCGCAGCAGCGGCCTTTCCGGACAAAGAAAAGAAAGCAAAGGTCTCACCGGGTATTGAAGTGATCATGAACAAGAAAAGCATATTAAAAGGAAAAAGGGTCGGTCTCATCACAAATCCAACCGGTGTCAATTCAGCATTAACAAGCAGCATCGATTTGCTTCACCAAGCCCCCGGTATTGAGCTGACCGCTCTCTATGGTCCAGAGCACGGTGTAAGGGGAGACGCTCAAGCCGGCGATAAGGTTGACTCTTATATTGATGAAAAAACCGGTCTCCCCGTCTACAGCCTTTACGGAGATACGAGAAAACCGACACCGGAGATGTTGAAAAACGTTGACGTCCTGCTATTTGACATCCAAGATGTCGGAACGCGGTTTTACACTTACATTTACACAATGGCATATGCGATGGAGGCGGCAAAAGAAAACGGCATTCCATTCATTGTTCTTGACCGGCCAAACCCGCAAAGCGGCTTAAAAGTTGAAGGACCTGTCCTTGATCCAGATTATTCTTCATTTGTCGGAATGTATCCCATCCCTTTAAAGCACGGAATGACCGCAGGAGAACTGGCAAAGCTGTTTAATGACGAATTTAACATCGGCGCCGATTTAACCATCATCAAAATGAAAGGGTGGAAGCGACAGATGTTCTTTGAAGACACTGGTCTTCCTTTCGTCCTGCCTTCCCCGAACATGCCGACGCCGGATACGGGCATCGTCTACCCGGGCACAGGTTTAATTGAAGGAACCAATATGTCAGAAGGAAGGGGCACGACAAAGCCTTTTGAATTAATTGGTGCGCCCTACATGAAAAGTACGGAACTCGCCGAAAAATTAAACGGTCTGAAGCTTCCTGGCGTCCGATTCAGAGCCGCCTCGTTCACTCCGACATTTTCAAAGCATCAAAATAAACTGTGCCACGGGGTGGAGCTTTACGTGACAAACAGGTCCGCTTTTAAGCCTGTAAATACCGGTATCGCGATCATCAAAACCGTCCATGACCTCTACCCGGACGACTTTGAGTTCCTCCCTTCAGGCAATTTCAACCGTCTGATCGGGAATGGATGGGTCAAAGCTATGATTGAACAAGGCGCTTCAATTGATGAAATCGTCAAAAAATACGAAGCAGATCAAAAACGGTTTATGAATATCAGAAAGAAGTATTTGCTTTATTAGGAAGAGCGGGATCCGCTCTTCTTTATTTTTTTAGACTGTTCAATGATTCTCATCTCATGTAAGATATGTAAAACTGCCTTTAGGGCAGGAAGGTCATTTTAAAGGGGAGAGACATCGGATGGAATTTTACCTTGTGGACGTGTTTGCAGAAACAAAATATACAGGAAACCAGCTCGCCGTTTTTAAAGCAGAAAAGAACCTATCAAGTGATAAAATGCAAAAAATAGCTAGGGAAATTAATTTTTCCGAAACAACATTTATATTAGGGAAACAGGAAAACAGCGGGTATGATGTCCGAATCTTCACCCCGGAAAAAGAAATTCCGTTTGCAGGACATCCGACGCTGGGCACAGCGTTTATCATAAAGAATGAAATCGAAACTGAACCATCTTCAAGCGTCATTTTAAATGTTCGAGCAGGCGCAATACCGGTGACGTTTGACAAAGGTGAAGATCAGATCATTTGGATGAAGCAAAATCCGCCTGTATTTAATCGAACTTTTGATAAAGAAATGATGGCAGAAGTACTCGGTATCGACACATGTGATATGGATTTGGATTTCCCGATACAAGAGGTTTCCACAGGTCTGCCAGCAGTTATCGCCCCGTTAAATTCGCTAAGTGCAGTTAAAAAATGCAAAATCAACAAGGATCGGTTTGAAGCTTTTATGAAAGAAACAGAAGCCAGTCTGCTCGTTTTTTCTACGGAAACCTATCATGAACAAAATCACATCAATACACGAGTTTTTTGCGACTGTCTCAGCGTTCCCGAAGATCCGGCAACAGGAAGCGCAATCGGGGATCTCGCAGGATATTTACTGCATCACGGTTATTTTAATCAAAATGACCTCAGCATAAGGGCTGAACAAGGGTATGAAATAAACCGGCCTTCCCTGCTTTATATTGAAGCGCACACAACGGAAAACAGCATAGAAATTCACATCGGGGGAAACGTCCACCTGATCGCAAAAGGAGCTTGGCGAACTTGAACACAACGCGGGAAAGCGGTTTTTAAATATTAGAAAGAAGCAGCCGCTGACGGCCTGCGAAAAGCGGCGACTAACCAAATCACATTCACGATCGCTGACAGAATGCAAAGGCATACGACGCCCAATAAAGCAGAAGCATATCCGCCAAAAGCGCCAATCAACATAACCACTGGAATCATGGTCAGCGTGATGATTAATCCAATTCCGCAAAGAACAGCCATTACAAACTTCATCGCATCAAACCCGGCCATATAAACAGCAAGGGGAAGGATATAAAAGAGTAAAACGGTTCCGATTGCCGCCCACATCCCCAAAGTGCCAAACTCATTAGCATGGGGGCCTGAATGAGCGGGCGGAGAAAGTGAAGCTGTGACTAATAAAGAACAAAACAAAAATGCGGAAATTAAAGTCCAAATCATCACACTTACCCTATTGGTTTTCATTGTTTTTCTCTCCTGTAAGGTTTGAGTCTGCCAACTATGAGGGCAGACTCGTTTTTTTGTCTAAATGATACGTTTTTTTCAGCTCGCTTCTTGCAAGCAAATGCCCATATAGCGCAGCCAGGATCTGCTGAAACAGCATGCCGATGACAACGGGCACCGCCACTTGCGGCGGAAAAAATCCGGTGGCCAACACAGCGCCGGCGCTAATATTCCGCATTCCTCCGGTAAAAATTAAAGCCACGATTTCCTCCTGGGGCCGTTTCATCAGCCGACCGATCAGCCAAGCTGTCATGTATCCAGTAAATGCCACCAAAAAAACCGTAACGGCTATCGTTAAAAACTTTAAATCGACGTTTTTCAGGTAAGGAGCGACAACTGAGCTGTTAATCGCCACCACGGCGGCTAACCCGATTTTCGAAAATGGAGCGCAATTTGCGCTTAAACGCGCTGTCCGCTCCGGTATTGAAAATTGATTGACGAGCATTCCTAACAAAGAAGGAATCACAATCATTCCGACTAAACCTTTCATCATACCGATTACATCCATTTCAACATGCGCCCCGGCCAGGATGGAAAGACTGAACGGAACGATGAAAGGCGAAAGAATCGTGTCCACTAAAATAATCGATAGGGTTAAGCCGATGTTTCCTTTATACATGGCAGCCCAAATCATACTCGTAATACCCGTCGGAATGACAACACCAAGGGTAAGCCCTGTAATCGTTAATGAATCTCCGCTAAACACAAGATGCCCCGTGCCCCATGCCAGAACAGGCATAAATATGTGCAAAACAAATAAAGCGAGTAGCATCGGCAAGGGATGAACCATCGCTGTTTTCAGCGACTGAAAATTTGCCCCAAGGCTGCCGGCAAATGTCATAAACGCAAAAATCCACGGCACAAGACCCGCCAGCCCATTTAAGTAATCCGCAAGCAACACCCCGCTGACAACACTTAAAGGCGTCAGTAAAGGCATAATCTTACCAAGTGTTTTATTGATCGTCTGAAGCATAGATGTAAAACGCCCGCTCTCTTTAAATCGAATTTACATTCATTATAACAAAAGATGGAATATCAAAACAGGAAGGGAATACAGAAAAGAAGACAGCAAGATGAAAGAGCAGCTTTTAGGCATAATGAGCTATGCTTCTTTTTTTATAGGGGAACACGGTTAAAATGGCCTCTATCTTAAACATTCTGAACTGCTGTTTTTGGAAGCAAAATGCTTTCACATAACCGTTTTTAATTTCTTTCACGAGAATCGCCCGTTTAGAAAAACTACTTTCTTTCATGTAAATGATTTCTACCGGAAAACCGTCTTCCATTGAACGATACAACAGCTTATTCATCGTCTCACCTCACATCTTTATTTTATACGAACATTTGTTCTTATTCAAGTGTAAACAAAATGTAAATTTTGGCATTATCCCAAACCATGTATGAAAATATTAGCATTTTGAAGAAACTTTTTAAGGGGTTATTGCGTCAGTAAATACGTCACATATAAAAGAAGGAGTACTCGCCATGGCAAGAACATACAGAACGCGAATAAAGAAAAGAAAAAAGAAGAAAACAAAAAGAAGGCTCATCATTCTTTCCTTTCTTCTTGTTTGTGCGGTAATTTATCTTGCACTTCCAAGCGGTATGCGAGATCACCAAGAAAATCAACTACAGGCAACTGAAAAAAAAGAACAGCCTGAAGCAAAGAAGAAGACAAATCAAAATGAAACAAAAAAGAACCCTATCATCACAAAAAATGATAATGCTCAATTGGATCAATATTTAAAAAGCATTGGATTCAGCGGCACAGCATTAATTGTAGAAGACGGAAACGTTGTGACAAGCAAAGGGTATTTATATGCAAACCGCGAGGAAATGGTCCCCAATACACCGGACACCGTCTTTTATGTTGGGTCATCACAAAAAGCCATTATTGCAACGGCAATTTTACAGCTTGAGGAAAAGGGATTGCTATCAGTAAATGACCCCGTTTCTAAGTATCTTCCTGACTTTCCAAACGGCTCAAAGATCACCCTTTATCATTTCTTGACACACACATCAGGGATTAGGGGGCACAAAGAAGGCCACGGATATATTTCGCCGGAAGATTTAATGAAAGATATCGAAAAACGAGGCGTAAAATACCCAACTGGGAAATGGGATTATAGAGACTCCAATTACTCGGTTCTGGCATACATTGTCTCCATGGTAAGCGGTGAACCAGTCGATCAATACATCAAAAAGCACGTTTTTAAACCTGCCGGTATGAAACACGCAGGCTTTTATAAAACATTTGCTAAAGAGTCAAATCCGTCGACAGGGTATAAATTAAACCTGCAAAAAGAGCTTTATACGCCTGACATGCCGAATTTATCACAGCTTTATGGGGCTGGTGATATTTATATGACCGCTTATGATATGTATTTATTTGATAAAGCACTTTACGAAAGAAAAATCATTTCCAATGAAAGTTTTATGAAAATGTTTACGCCAAACAAAGCAACATACGGTATGGGCTTTTATGTGTCGCCGGGAAGCTATTCTAGTCACGGTGTCATGCCCGGCTATAACATATTAAACAGCTTCAGTCTGACAGGAAGCAGATACGTCATTCTATTTTCTAACATCCAAAACAACATCAAATCTTTTGGCAGTGTAAACAATCGGATCTTCTCTATTTTAAATGGATTTTAAACATATTTAAACAAGCTCTCTGTCATCCGAGTCAGAGAGCTTGTTTAATAGCAGAAAAAGTTTTTACGGTTAAAAGGGATTTTAATTATAAATATGGAAGATGGATAATAAATAATTTTCAATATAAAGGAAGGTTGTCATGTCTTTATTAACGCTTAGCAAAATCGTGACCGTTATTGGCGTTGTAGCATTATTTATATGGACTTTTAAAGACTCAAAACAGCATGAACCTGATACGTTAAAGTACGGGAGTTATATGTTGTTCCTTCTTGTTTTAGAAGTCACAATTAACGTTTTATATGAGTGGATATAGCAATAAAAGCAGGCATTAAGCCTGCTTTTATACATTCTATAAGTTGAAAGCAAAATATCATAAAACAAAAAAAGCTTTCTCCACCATAGGAGAAACCTTGTCATATCAACGTATTCACTTAAGCTTCCAAGCGGGCTCGAACCGCTGACCTCTTCCTTACCATGGAAGTGCTCTACCTGCTGAGCTATGGAAGCATTGGCTCCGCAGGCAGGATTCGAACCTGCGACCGATCGGTTAACAGCCGATAGCTCTACCACTGAGCTACTGCGGAATAAGATAAGCTTCAATTCATGCAGGGTAAAGATATATAAACAGCTTGGCGGCGTCCTACTCTCACAGGGGGAAGCCCCCAACTACCATCGGCGCTGAAGAGCTTAACTTCCGTGTTCGGCATGGGAACGGGTGTGACCTCTTCGCTATCGCCACCAAACTATTGCCTTCAGGACGAAGGTACTGGGCGTTCCTCACAGGATGTG
>NZ_LBMN02000019.1 GCF_001042485.2 Bacillus paralicheniformis | reverse complement strand
TTGTCGACAAGCTGAAGCTGCCTGATCAGGCAGCTTTTTTATTTGCATTCGACAACATTCATCAAAATTCCAATTTTATATTAAATTTCTAAAATTACCAATGGTTATTGCATTTCTATTAAAATTCTAATATAATTTGTTAGAATATTCCCAAAATAATAAAAAATTTGAGACGTTTTTCATAAGGGGTGGTTTTTTGTGAAGCTTTATCTGTCTGTTGATATGGAGGGAATTTCCGGGCTTCCGGATGATACGTTCGTCGATTCAAGCAAGCTGAACTATGAAAGAGGCCGGAAGATCATGACGGACGAGGCCAATCATGTGATTGACGAAGCGTTCAAAAGCGGATGCAGAGAGGTGCTTGTCAATGACAGCCACTCTAAAATGAACAACCTGTTAATTGAGCGGCTTCATCCTGAAGCGCAGCTCATTTCGGGAGATGTCAAGCCGTTTTCGATGGTTCAGGGTCTTGACGATACATGCGATGGAGCCGTGTTCGTCGGCTACCATGCAAGAGCGTCGATGAGAGGCGTGATGTCACACAGCATGATTTTCGGCGTCAGACATTTTTACATAAACGATCAGGCGGTGGGCGAGCTAGGGTTTAACGCTTATGTTGCCGGTTATTACGGCGTCCCGGTTATCATGGTTGCCGGTGACAGCGAGGCGGCAGTTGAGGCGGAGGAGCTGATTCCGAACGTAACGACAGCAGCCGTCAAGGAAACGATCTCCCGTTCGGCGGTCAGATGCCTGACACCGGAGAAAGCGGGGCGGCTTTTAAGAGAACGGACGGCATATGCGATTCAAAACCGCCGTCAAGTCAAGTCGCTCACGCCTCCGGACAAGCCGGTGCTGCGGATAGAATTTGCCAATTACGGCCAAGCCGAGTGGGCGAGTCTGATGCCGGGTGCTGAAATCGAACCGCAAACGACGACTGTCCGCTATCAAGCGAAAGACATTCTAGAAGCCTATCAAGCGATGCTTGTCATGACCGAGCTTGCGATGAGAACGACATTCTCCTAGGAAGGTGGGATGAAAATGGCGGGTTACATCATGAAGCGGCTCCTGTCGATGCTGGCGACCATTTTGGTGATCACGACATTGACCTTTGTGATGATGAAAGTGATTCCGGGCTCTCCCTTCAATGAAGAAAGAAACACGAATGAAGCGGTTCAGCGCAACCTTGAGGCTTACTACCAGCTGGATGAGCCTCTCTTTGTTCAATATTTGTATTATGTAAAGTCGATCGTTACCTTTGATTTCGGACCGTCGATTAAGCAGCCTTCGCAAAGCGTAAACGATTTGCTGTCAAGAGGGTTCCCTGTTTCGTTTGAGCTGGGGATGACGGCGCTTATTGTCGCGGTCATTTCCGGGATCGCACTCGGAATCTTTGCGGCGCTGCGGCAAAACGGCATCATCGACTATATAGCGATGACCATTGCCGTTCTCGGCATTTCGGTTCCCAACTTTATTATGGCGACCTTGCTGATACAGCAATTTGCCGTCAATTGGAACATATTCCCTCCGTCGACATGGACGAGCCCGCTTCATATGGTGCTTCCGACTGCTGCTTTGGCGATGGGACCGCTGGCGATTATCGCAAGGCTGACCCGCTCCAGCATGATCGAAGTGCTGACACAGGATTATATCCGAACGGCCCGGGCTAAAGGGCTTTCCCCTTTTAAAATTGTCATGAAGCACGCCTTGAAAAACGCCCTTATGCCTGTTGTAACGATTCTCGGGACGCTTACCGCTGCGATTTTAACGGGAAGCTTCGTCATCGAAAAAATCTTTGCGATTCCCGGCATGGGAAAATATTTTGTTGAAAGCATCAACTCCCGCGATTACCCCGTGATTATGGGCACCACCGTTTTTTACAGCATCATCCTCATCATCATGTTGTTTCTTGTCGACATGGCCTACGGAATCCTGGATCCGCGTATTAAACTGCATAAGAAAGGGTGAGCTTATGAGCCTTCCAGTCCGCACAGAAAACGAAGCGTCTTCAGGCAGTGATATCCCTGTTGAATGGTTTGCCCCGCTGAAACAAAAGCAGGATGAGCGTGAATCCGTCGCAAGGCCGAGCCTGTCATACTGGCAGAACGCCTGGCGGATTTTACGGAAAAACAAGCTGGCGATGGCGGGATTGAGCGTGTTAATCTTCCTGTTCATCATGGCTGTTCTCGGACCGGTTCTTTCTCCGCACAGCGTCACCCAGCAGACGCTTTCCGAGCAAAACCTGCCTCCGTCGGCGGAGCATTGGTTCGGAACCGATGAGCTCGGACGCGATGTGTTTACAAGAACGTGGTACGGAGCGAGGATTTCACTTTTTGTCGGCGTGATGGCGGCTTTGATCGATTTTGCAATCGGCGTCATCTATGGCGGCATCTCCGGCTATAAAGGCGGCAAAACAGACCACGTCATGATGCGGGTCATCGAAGTGCTGCACGGACTGCCTTATTTATTGGTCGTCATTCTTCTCATGGTCATGATGGGTCCTGGACTCGGGACAATCATCGTGGCGCTGACCGTCACCGGCTGGGTCGGCATGGCGCGGATCGTCAGGGGTCAGGTTTTGAAGGTGAAGCATGATGAGCATGTTCTCGCATCCAAAACCTTCGGAGCGAAAACGGTAAGGATCATCAGGCGGAATCTCCTTCCGAACATGATGGGAGCGATCATCGTCCAGATGACCTTGACGGTGCCGTCGGCTATTTTTGCCGAAGCGTTTCTCAGTTTCCTCGGTTTGGGCATTCAAGCGCCGTTTGCGAGCTGGGGTGTCATGGCGAACGACGGCCTTCCGGTGATCTTATCGGGACATTGGTGGCGGCTGTTTTTTCCCGCTTTCTTTATTTCATTAACAATGTTCGCATTTAATGTCGTTGGAGACGGGCTGCAGGATGCGTTAGATCCGAAGCTGAGGAGGTAATGTATTTTGCGGAAAAAAGTATTGGAAGTCGAGAATCTGCATGTTTCATTTACGACATACGGCGGCACGGTTAAAGCTGTCCGCGGCGTGAGCTTTGAGTTATATGAGGGGGAGACGTTTGCGATTGTCGGCGAGTCGGGATGCGGAAAAAGCGTGACATCGCAAAGCATCATGCGGCTTTTGCCGAAGTTTTCGGCAACGATCACAGACGGTCTGATCCGCTTTAAGGGAAAAGACTTGCGCCATCTGTCCGAAAAAGAGATGAGAAAGATCAGAGGGGCCGAAATCTCAATGATCTTCCAGGATCCGATGACGGCCTTGAATCCGACCTTGACCGTCGGAGACCAGCTCACAGAAGCGCTGTTGGAACATCGGCCCGTATCTAAAACAGACGCTCGAAAAGCGGTCATTTCGATGCTTGAGCTCGTCGGGATTCCGAATCCGCAAGAGCGTTTGAGGCAGTATCCGCATCAATTCAGCGGCGGGATGAGGCAGCGGATCGTTATCGCCATGGCGCTCATCTGTGAACCGGAGATTCTGATTGCGGATGAACCGACGACCGCGCTTGATGTTACCATTCAGGCGCAAATTCTTGAGCTGTTTAAAGACATTCAGCGGAAAACCGGTGTATCCATCATTTTAATCACCCATGATTTAGGCGTAGTCGCACAGACGGCGGACAGAATCGCCGTGATGTACGCCGGGAAAATAGCGGAAACGGGAGCGAGGAGGGATATTTTTTACCGTCCGCAGCACCCGTATACAAAAGGCTTGCTGCATTCTGTTCCGAGGCTTGACCTCGAAGGTGCGGATCTCGTTCCGATTGACGGGACGCCGCCGGACTTGTTTTCTCCGCCTGAAGGGTGTCCGTTTACGGCGCGCTGTTCCTATGCAATGGAAGTGTGCAGCAGGGTTTATCCTGCCGTTGCAGAAGTCTCGGCGGGGCATCGTGTGTGCTGCTGGCTTCAGGATGAAAGGGCGAAACGGGCTCTACTGACGACATAATCATGAAATCGATTTTTAATGGGGGGATTTGATGAAAAGGCTAGCGAGCGTATTGGCTGCCGCATTTGCGGTCATTCTGCTGTTCGGATGTACGGCAAATGAACAGGCTGGGCAGGAAACGAAGAAGAAAGCGAAAGAAACGGCTGGAGAACAGGTCCTGAGGCTGAACAATGAAAATGAACCGACATCTTTCGATCCGCCGATCGGCTTTAATAATGTCTCATGGCAGGCGCTGAACAATCTGATGGAAGGTTTGACTAGGCTTGGCGCAGACCATGAACCGGAAGCGGCGTCCGCCGAAAAGTGGAACATTTCCGACGATGGGAAAACATATACTTTTACAATCCGTGATGATGCCAAATGGTCGAACGGAGACCCTTTAACCGCTGGGGACTTTGAATATGCGTGGAAACGTCTGCTCGATCCGAAAACGGGCTCCTCAGCCGCGTTTTTAGGCTACTTTATCGAAGGCGGCGAGGCCTTTAACAGCGGAAAAGGTGCGAAAGATGATGTCAAAGTCAAAGCGGAGGATGAAAAAACGCTTAAGGTGACGCTCGAAAGTCCGCAGCAGTCGTTTTTAAGCATTGTAGCCAATCCGGCTTTTTTCCCGGTTCCTCAGAAAATCGCCGAAAAAAATCCGAAATGGCATGAAGAAGCTGCTACATTCGTCGGCAACGGTCCGTTTAAACTGACAGAATGGAAGCATGATGAAAGCTTTACGATGGTAAAGAGCGATACGTATTGGGACCGGGATACTGTGAAGCTTGATAAAGTGACATGGGCGATGGTCGATGACAGAAATACCGACTACCAAATGTTCGAGTCGAATGAGCTTGATACGGCTTATGTCCCGGCTGAAATGAGCGAGAAGCTGATGGGTTCTGACGAGGTGAAGGTGTTCGATCAGGCAGGTCTTTACTATTACAGGTTCAATGTCAATAAAGAACCGTTCCAGAATGAAAAGATCAGAAAAGCGTTTGCGATGGCCGTCGATCAGCAGGAAATCGTCGATTATGTCACAAAAAACGGTGAAAAACCGGCCCGCGGGTTTGTGTCTCCGGGAATCAAAGGGCCGAACGGCAAGGATTTTCGCGAGGAAGGCGGCGATTTGCTCAAATATGACGCCGATGAAGCGAAGCAGCTGCTCGAAAAAGGCATGAAGGAAGAAAACTACGAAAAGCTGCCCGCCGTTACGCTGACATACAGCACAAAACCGGAGCATAAAAAAATGGCGGAAGCGATTCAGCAGAAGCTGAAAAGTACGCTCGGCGTCGATGTGAAGCTCGCCAATATGGAATGGAACACATTCCTTGAAGAACAGAAGGCGCTCAAATTTCAATTTTCCCAAAGCTCTTTTCTGGCTGATTATGCGGACCCGATCAACTTCCTGGAAAGCTTTCAAACGGGCAACGCAATGAACAGAACAGGCTGGAGCAATTCAGAGTATGACGAGCTGATCAAGGCGGCGAAAAATGAAGCTGATGAAGAAAAGCGCACAGAGCTGCTGCATCAGGCTGAAGAACTGCTGTTTGAAGGGATGCCGATCATACCGATCCACTTCTACAATCAAGTCCATTTGGAAAAGGAGAATGTGAAAGGCATCGTCCGTCATCCGGTCGGCTACATTGAACTGAAATGGGCCGAAAAAACGTCATGATCAAACTTGTCCGTCTGCCACTTTCTTTGTGCCCGCCACCGCACAGAGGCGGGCGGACTTTTCATAAAGGGGGATGTCTCAGTTGAATATTGCGCCTCAAAGATTAATGCAGGGAGATACGGTCGGTGTGATTGCGCCGGCTAGTCCGCCCGTCCCAGAAAAGCTTGACCGCGCCGTCCGGTTTTTAAAAGAGCTCGGGCTTGAAGTCAAAGTGGGACGCTCGGCCGCTGAAAGACACGGCTATTTGGCGGGGAGCGATGAAGAGCGCCTGGAGGATCTGCATGACATGTTTGAAGACCGTTCGGTCAAAGCTGTCATCTGTGCCTGCGGAGGTTATGGCACAGCGCGGATTGTCGAGAAAATTGACTACCGTCTCATCAAGAGCCGCCCGAAAATTTTTTGGGGCTATTCAGATATCACTTTTTTACATACAGCGATCAGGCAAAACACCGGACTTATTACATTTCACGGTCCGATGCTCAGTTCGGACATCGGCAAAGAAGACGTGCATCCGCTCACCCGGCGCTCCTTCCGGCAGCTGTTTCAAAAAATGACGCTCACCTATACAGAAGAGCTGTCGCCGTTGGAAACGCTCGGAAACGGTGCGGCGAAAGGGGAGCTCGTCGGCGGAAACCTTGCTCTTCTGGTGACGACGCTCGGTACGCCTTATGAAATTGATACGAAAGGAAAGCTTTTGTTTATCGAGGATGTCGATGAAGAGCCTTACCGAATCGACCGGATGCTGAATCAATTGAACATGGCCGGGAAATTATCGGACGCCGCCGGCATCCTGCTGTGCGATTTTCATAACTGCATCCCGAAAAAACGCGGTGAGTCACTCACATTAAAAGAAGTTTTCCAAGATTATATCGCCGCTGCAGGAAAACCGGCGCTGTCAGGCTTTAACATCGGCCATTGTTCACCGAATATCGCCGTTCCGGTGGGGGTGCAAGCCGTCCTTGACGCCGACAAAAAACAGCTTACTATCGATCCGGGAATTTCTTGATGGAAAAAGGAGGCTGCCATGAAGATTGCCGAAATGACGACAAACCGCATCGCCGTGCCGCTGAAAAAGCCGTTTAAAACGGCGCTTCGAACCGTCCGCACCGCAGAAGCCGTCATTGTCAAACTAACGGCTGAAAACGGGATGACAGGCTGGGGCGAAGCGCCTCCGACTGCCGTTATTACCGGTGAGACGCTTGACAGTATTGAGGGGGCAGTCAACACGATATTCGCACCGGCGCTCTCAGGGCGCAACTTGCGAATGACGGAGGCGATATTTCATGATATCGACAAGCTGATTGTTGGAAATACAAGCGCAAAGGCTGCTGTAGAAACAGCCGTCTACGATTGCTTGGCTCAGCTTTGCGGTCTTCCCCTGTATCAATTGCTGGGCGGATACAGGCGGGAGATCGAGACGGATTTTACCGTCAGCGTCAATGACCCGGAAGAAATGGGGAAAGACGCGGCCCGTTATGTAAAAGAAGGGTTTCGTACGCTCAAAATTAAGGTTGGAAAAAACGACATGGCAACAGACCTCGAACGAATCAGGGAAATCCGCAAACAAGCGGGTGCCGCTGTCCGGATCCGCGTGGACGCCAATCAAGGCTGGACGGCGAAACAGGCTGTCAAAGCGATTCGGAAAATGGAGGATGAGGGGCTTTCGATCGAGCTTGTCGAACAGCCGGTCCACCGGTGCGATCTCGAAGGCTTGAAACAGGTGACAGATGCCGTCGATACGCCAATTATGGCGGACGAAAGCGTGTTTACCCCAAGGGATGCTTTTCACGTGCTGAAAACGAGAAGCGCCGATCTCATCAATATTAAACTGATGAAAGCGGGCGGCATCCGCCAGGCGCTGAAGATCAACGCCATGGCAGAAGCGTGCGGAGTGGAATGCATGGCCGGAAGCATGATCGAGACAAGGGTCGGTATCACAGCAGCCGTCCACTTCGCAGCAAGCCAGAAAAATGTGACAAAATTCGATTTTGATGCGCCGCTCATGCTGAAGGAGGATATTGTTGAAGGCGGCATCCGCTATCACGGAGGAACGATCACGATACCGGATGCTCCCGGACTCGGTATCACGAAAGTCAACCATTGAGAGGGGGAAGACGAATGAGCCTTTATACGACAGCCGTCTCGGTCGCCAATGTCTGGACCAGTCCGGAAGCACCGCGCCGCATTGACCGGTTGATGCTGTCAAATCCCGTACATGTGAGAAGCTGGCTTGACGCATTGTCCTTCGATGAGCGTCTTGAGCTGTGTACGGCAAACCTTGTTCAAACACAGGTGCTTTTCGGAGAAGATGTGCAGCTTATAAAAGAGCGGGGAGACTGGGCGTTCGTCATCATTCCCGGGCAGCCGTCTGCAAAAGATGCCCGCGGCTACCCGGGCTGGATACCAAAGGAATGCCTGGTCGAAAAAAGCCCGGCGAAGTCTGAGACAAGCGCCGTCATTCAAAAACCGACGGCTTTTCTATATGATGACAAGAAAATGAAAGTTCTTGAGTTGAGCTTTCTCACTAAGCTGCCCGTTTTGTCTTCGGACGGTATCTGGTTTGAGGTTGATACACCGCTCGGCCGCAGATGGCTGAAAAAAGAAGATGCGGATATCGAAACACCTGTAAAAGGCAGCGGAGACGACATCGTTCAAACCGGTGAGGCGTTTTTGAACCTGCCCTATCTTTGGGGAGGAATGAGCGGTTTTGGCTACGACTGCTCAGGATTTGTCTTCAATATGCTGAAGGCGAACGGCCGCTCAGCGCCCCGCGATGCCGGCGATCAGGCGAACGGCGGAGAAGAGGTGTCCTTCAGCAGCCCGAAGCGGGGCGATCTACTGTTTTTCGCATATGAAGAAGGCAAAGGGCGGGTTCACCATGTCGGCATTTACCGCGGAAACGGAGAGATGCTTCACTCTCCAAAAACGGGAAAATCGATTGAGGTCATACCTCTTAAAGGCACAATTTATGAAAAAGAGCTGTGTGCCATCAGGCGCTATTTTTAATTCGAACGGGGGGATTGGCATGCAAACGGGCGCTTTATTGAAAGTCAGCCGTCTGAAAATGCACTTTGACGCAGGAAGGGGCAAAACGGTCAAAGCGGTCGACGGCATTTCATTTGATATTAAAGAAGGAGAGACGTTCGGGCTCGTCGGAGAATCGGGCTGCGGCAAGTCGACTTCCGGAAGGGTGCTGATGCGCCTTTATCAGCCGACAGAGGGCGAGGTTACATATCGGGGGAAAAACATCCACAATTTGAGCGATGATGAATCATTCCAGTATAACCGGAAAATTCAAATGATTTTTCAAGACCCCTATGCTTCACTAAATCCGCGGCTAACGGTCAGGGAGATTATGACAGAGCCCATGGAAATCCACGGCCTGTACGGAGGGAAAAAGGCGCGTCTTGAAAAAGCGGACGAGCTTCTGGAAGCAGTCGGCCTGCACAAAAGCTTTGCCAATCGCTATCCCCATGAGTTCAGCGGTGGACAGAGGCAAAGAATCGGCATCGCCAGGGCGCTTGCGCTTGAGCCTGAATTTATCGTCGCTGATGAGCCGATATCTGCACTTGATGTCTCCGTCCAGGCGCAAGTCGTCAACCTTTTGAAAAAGCTGCAAAAGGAAAAAGGGCTCACGTTTTTATTTATCGCCCACGATCTTTCCATGGTGAAGCACATCAGCGACCGGATCGGCGTCATGTATCTCGGGCACATGGTCGAGATCACCGACAGCGGCCGACTTTATCAAGAACCGCTGCATCCTTACACCCAGGCGCTTTTATCGGCTATCCCGATTCCCGATCCGGATGTGGAAGATAAGCGGAAACGAATCATACTGAAAGGCGAGCTGCCAAGTCCGATCGATCCGCCGAGCGGCTGCGTGTTCAGAACGAGGTGTCCCGCCGCGACGGACATTTGCGCCGCCAAAAAACCGCTCTTAAAAGAAGCCGATGACGGTCATTTTGTCGCCTGCCATCTGTATGACGGAGATGTGAGAAAAGAGGACGACGGCCTGAAGGTGACACTGCAGGCGAGGTGAAGCAAATCCCAGCATAATTCGTGCTCTCTATAAGAATAATAACAATCAAAAAGGAGACATGAAGATGCTGGAAGATAAGACGTATAAACTGGGTTTGGCTCTCTCCGGCGGCGGATTTCGCGCCGGATTTTTTCATATTGGAGTTTTGTCAAGGATGGCTGATATAGGCCTGCTTCGTCACGTTGACTTGATTTCAGCAGTTTCAGGAGGGTCAATCATCGGTACACTGTACTACCTGCGTTTAAAAAAGCTGTATGAAAGTAAAAAAGGAGCTGAAGTAAAAGATGAAGATTATCAAAATATGATGGTCGAGATACAAAACGATTTTCTCAGAGCAGTCCAGTGCAACATCAGACTTCGCACCTTTACTAACCCTTTGAAAAACTTGAAAATGTGTTTGCCAAACTACTCGCGCAGCGACTATGCAGGCGAACTTTTTGAAAAATTCATGTTCAAACCAGTGGGTGCGTTTTGCGAATGCAAGCGATGTATCTACATGCACGATTTAACAATAAACACGACTATAAAAAATGCGAAAATTCCCAAGCTATTGATGAATGCCACTGTTTTAAAGAACGGCCATAATTGGGTATTTACCAATTCGGGAATGGGGGAAATCGATAGGGATAAAAGTCTTTTGTTTGTTGATGGAAATTTCAAATTGGAACGTGTCAAATCCTATCAAGACTTATGTAAAAGTAACTGTCATTCACGGTGTGAAGAACAAAATAAACGGAAACGCGGACCGTGCAAGCATAGTTGTTTCAGGCTGGGCCATGCTGTTGCTGCTTCAGCAAGCGTCCCTGGAGTCTTTGTCCCCCTTGCCATCAGTGATCTTTATGAGGAAGGCATTCGGGTGCAGCTTGCTGATGGGGGTGTTCATGATAACCAAGGGATTAGTACTCTGTTGAGTGAGAGACCTAAGTGCACTCATTTTATTATTAGTGATGCGTCTAAGCAAATGGAAAGCGAAAAAGAACCGTCCACGCATATCCCTGGAGTTGTGGGGCGAAGCGCCAGCATTCTCGCCGATCTGGTGAGGGAAAGATTTCAGGCCATATGAAAAAATACCATCGCACGACAGCATTGTTGCACTTGAAAAAGCGGCTGTCAATTGACTCGATCCCGATCAAAAATCAAGAAAGACAAGGCTGCTCGTTTAAAGGGCCTTACCACACATACGGTGTCAACGAAGAAGTTCAAAACCTGCTTTCAAAAGTCCGGACAGATCTTGACTCTTTTTCTGAAGTCGAAGCCTACTCATTAATGCTTGACGGGTACAAAATGAGCGAGTACGAGTTTAAGCGATCCCAAATAAAGGATCTTGCCGCGAAGTCTCCTATAAAACCAAAGAATTACCGCTTTTTCGAAATAGATAGCTGGCTTACGGCAGAAGAGATTCATCCATATTATAAAAGGCTTTTAACAGCTTCAAGCAAAACGTTGTTTAAACCTTTTAGAATAAACAGAGGTCTGGGGAATATCGGCATTTTAGTTGCGGTATTTATAGGAATTATGCTTATGCCTAACATCGAGATTCCTTCTAATATATCCTTGCCAACAGTGCTTTTCATTTTGCCAATTTTGTATGTACTTCTTTTAAAAGCAATATATACCGGTCGACTCAGAAACCCTGCAATCAAAATTTTGTTTAAAATTGTTCCTGCGGTATTGATCGCTTTAACGGGATTTATCTTTGTGAATATGTACCTTCTAGTGTTTGATAAGCTCTTCTTATACTTTGGCAGTATGCAAAAGTTAAAAAGAAAAGCGTAAAAAAGAGCCTTCATTCTGAGGCTCTTTTACGTACAGCTACGCTCAATCGGCAATGTACAGCATCTGAAAGACCCGCCGGATTTTATGATCTCGGATAAGTCGATTTCGATGACCGTATAGCCCCTTTTTCTGAGCTCCTGATTCACGTGGCGGTTAACAGGCAGGCTGATCACGGTTTTATTGCCGATGGACAGAACGTTTGTACCGAGTTGGAACTGTTCATCATCCGTAATTTCAATCATCTCATAGCGTTTTTTCAAGACGTCGTATTCTCTTTCTCCTAAGGCTTTTGGATAGACAAGCGCTTCTGTCGGCGAAAGAATGTTGAAGACGCAATCCAGATGAAGGAACGTTTCTTCAAACGGAACCGGTATGACTTCATAAGAGGGAAGCCTGCGCTTCAGTTCTTGGACGGCCGAGAACGTCGTTCTGTGGCTGATACCGGCATATATGGTATTTTGGTCGACGAGGATGTCGCCGCCTTCGATTTGATAGCCTTCATTAAATGTGGCCCAGGAGATCTGTTCTTTTGCCAGCCATTCCTGCAGGACGTTTTCTTCGCCCTGGCGGATGTCGGCTGATAGCTGCGCGGAAAACACAGTGTCTCCGATCGTAAACCCGATATCGCGCGTGAAAACCTGTTCCGGAAATTGGCTTAAAGCAGGCAGAATCACGACTTCAATACCCCGGCTCTCCAATTCTTTTATCAATGTATGATGCTGGCGGACGGCCAGCGTTTTATCGATATTATCTTTTTGAAAATACTTTTGTGTTTCATTGATCACTTCTGCAATCTCCATATATTCCGGTCTGCATAACACCACTTTTTTTAAGACGTCGTATTCGCTTGTACAGCCCGCCCCGCGGTTTTTTTTCGATAATGCTGAGTCCATTTTGATTCCCCCGTCCTCTCTTTAGTCATTTCATTATTCCCTTCCCGCAGCGAGAAATAAACCTTTTAGCCAGAAAATCTGACAGTCAGCCGGATAAAAAAGTTTAGACAAATGAATTCTAATAGTGTTTAATATAGAAAAAATCCACTTTACAAACGCATCTTAGTAGACATCAAAGGAGTAATGGATGATGAATGGACCTGAAAAGAGATACTGCAAAGAATCAAAAGTTGTCAAAACAAGCAGGGTATTTCCGCTTGATACGAACAATCACAACACCTTGTTCGGCGGCAAGCTGATGAGCTATATCGACGATATCGCTTCGATTTCGGCAGCGAGACACTCGAGGTGTGAAACCGTGACAGCTTCCATGGATTCCGTCGATTTTCTCGAACCGATCCGCCAGGAGGATTCAGTCTGCCTTGAATCTTATGTGACATGGGTCGGCAGAACGTCAATGGAGGTATTCGTCAAAGTCATTAAAGAGCATTTGCTGACAGGCGAACGAAAGCTTGCGGCGACATCCTTTTTAACCTTCGTGGCGCTTGATCAGGACGGCAATCCTCAGGCCGTTCCCCAAGTTGTACCGCAGTCTGAAGAAGAAATCATGCTGCACCAGACCGCCCGGCAGCGCGCCGAAGAACGGAAAAACCATCGCAAACACAGCAAAGCACTGGCTCAGGCGCTGGCTGTTGACAAACCTTGGTAAACATACGAACAAAACCCCGGCTCAGCATCAGTTTGCCGGGGTTTTGCTGTGCAATGAATACACAACCCAATATTTGTTCAAAATAAATGACAAAAAACGGAAAGAAGTTTTGGGTGAAATGCTTGAATTTGTATGGACTTTTTTAGCCAAACCTGCTTTAGTGTTCTCTATAGCTTATATTCTTTTTCGAATCGCAGGGAAGAAAGCAGTTTCGCAAATGACGAACTTCGATCTTTTGCTGACATTTGCGATCGGAACGATCATCAGCGAACCGATTCTTACTTCTAAAATCTCAATGTCCATTTATTATGCCCTTTCCTTTCTGATCTTCTATTTGTTGATTGAAAAGCTGTCATTACACAATAAATGGCGCTGGTTTCTTGTCGTCAGCCCGACTGTGCTGATTCGAAACGGCAATATTGATGAAGGGGGATTAAAAAGAGAGCGGCTGACCGTCAATGAACTGCTCGGCAAATTGCGCGAAAAAGGCTATGCCGATCCGAAAGATATCGACATCGCCCTGATTGAAGAATCGGGCCAGATCAGCGTGATTCCCAAATCGGAAGCGAGGCCTGTACAGCCGCGGGACCTCAGCTTGGAGACGAAGCGGAATTTCGTGCCGATTCCGCTTATTTTAGACGGCGAAATCATCGAACACAATTTAAAATACTTGAAAAAAACGAAAGAATGGCTGTTTCAAAAATTAGAGGATCAAGGGATTAAGCAAGCGATGCTGCCAACCATTACGCTCGGCACCCTGAACGAAAAAAATGAGATTATGATTGATAGGGAAGATCCCGGCAGCCCGTTAACTGATGATCCATATCTTTATAAACCGGGGCAAGACCATTAATTTTCGCCGAATAGGCGATTTTTTTATTTTGTGTTATTTCAGAAAAATATTAAGAGTCTGTTCTTTGCTACATCTGTAAAATGAAACGGGTCATATGTCATGAAAGTTGAAAATGGTGTCACAAAAAATAGGAGGAAAATATGTTGTTTTCTGTATTTTTATAGCATATATTAGTTTTTGTGAAAAAATTTTGATGGTAGGTGCAATTGATGAAAAGGTTTTTTAGTGTAATAATTTTGGGCGCCCTGCTGCTGCTCGGCACTTCTGTGCCAATCGAAGCGGCAGACTACGGACGCGACGTCCTCGGCTCAAAAGACGGCTGGGGCGCTTATGGAAAAGGAACGACCGGAGGCGCTGACGCTTCTTCTGATCAGGTATATACGGTCAAAAACCGCAAGCAGCTTGTTGAGGCATTAGGGGGAGACAATAAAAAGAACAGCGAAAATGATACGCCGAAGATCATCTATGTGAAGGGAACAATCAATCTTAGTGTTGATGATGACAACAATCCTTTAGGCTATGAAGATTATAAAGACCCTGAATATTCGATCGAAGCGTATCTCAAAGCTTATGATCCGAAGAAATGGGGGAAAAAGGAGCCGTCAGGAAAGCTTGAAGAGGCAAGGCTCCGCTCCAAAGACAATCAGAGGGAGCGTGTCTTGATCAGAGTCGGTTCAAACACGACGATAATCGGGCTCGGAGATGATGCGAAAATCGTCGGCGGAGGCCTTTATGTCAAAAACGCGGAAAACATCATTATCCGCAATATCGAATTCGAAAACGCGTACGATTTCTTCCCTGGCTGGGATCCGACGGATGGGAGCAGCGGAAACTGGAATTCAGAATATGACAACCTGCTGATTGAAATGTCCAAAAATATTTGGATCGACCACTGCTCATTCAATGACGGAGATCAGCCTGATGAGCTGAACGAAACGTATTTCGGGCGTGAATTCCAGCATCACGACGGACTGCTGGATATCAAAAAGCAGTCGGATTTTATTACGGTATCCTACAGCATATTTTCAGGACATTCTAAAAACACGATTATCGGATCAAGCGACAGCTACAAAGCAGACAACGGTCATTTAAGGGTGACATTCCACCACAATCTCTACGAAAATATAAAAGAGCGGGCACCGCGCGTCCGCTACGGAAAAGTGCACATTTACAACAACTATTTTAAAAGCACGAAAGACAGCTACAATTATTCATGGGGTGTAGGCTATTCTTCAAAAATTTATGCTGAGGACAACTACTTCGACCTGCCGGAAGGAACGAAGCCTCAAAAATTGATGAAGGTCTTTAAAGGTGACGCTTTATATGAAAAAGATACGGTCGTAAACAACCAAAAAAGCGTCGCAAAAATCGATGTTGTCAGCACATACAACAAAGCAAACAATGCGTCTGTCAAAAAATCGGCCGGCTGGAAGCCGACGCTGTTTGAAAAAATCGACGACGCAGAAGATGTGCCGACAATCGTTGAAGCGCAGGCAGGCGCAGGAAAACTGAAGTAATATACGCAAAGCGGACATGGTGTCCGCTTTTTTTGTTCGGGTATCTTGCAATACAAAATACCATATGTTATGATTCGTCTATCTTGTATTGCAAGATACATAAAAGAGGTGGCTTATGAGTTCAACGCAAATGCTGAAAGGGATTTTAGAAGGATGTCTGCTTGCTGTCATATCCGAAGGGGAGATATACGGCTATGAAATGACAAAGGTGCTTGCAGGATACGGTTTTTCGGATATCAGCGAAGGAAGCATCTATCCGATTCTCCTGCGCATGCAAAAGGAAAAATGGGTGGAGACCGAACTAAAACGGTCGGCGAGCGGCCCGAAGAGAAAATATTACAGACTGACACCCCTTGGCGAAGCGGAGCTTCGATCGTTCATCGGGCGTTGGAAGGCATTATCCGGGAACGTCAATGCGCTGCTCGAAAAAAAACTGAAGGAGAAGTGAAATCGTGCTATCAAAAGACATGCAAAACGTATTGGACGACATGAGATTGTATTTAATGTCTGTAGGAAAAAGCGACAAAGAAATCGAAGGGATCATGAATGAGCTGACAGTTCATGCCTTGGAAGGGGAAAAGGAAGGAAAAACCGTCCGGCAAATTTTTGGGGATTCTCCCAAGTCATATGTTCAAGCACTGTCAAAAGAGCTTTCATCAAGGCCTGGGGAGATCGCCAAGTTGTTCTTTGCCATTTTGATCGGCGCGATATCCTATTTTATATTCAGTGACGCCGTGAACGACAGCCTCAATTATTCGGTCTATGTACTGGCAGGCTATCCGCTTTATATTTTGCTGGCAGCGGCTATGTTACCGCTGTTGGGCCGCGTTTCAGCGTTTAAAGGGAAGAAAACGGCCTTCATGTATACGGTGATGTACACCGCTTTGACGTTTTTTCCGATTTTGGCGATTATTTTTATTGATCGGCAATTCGGGACACCTATTCTTTCGTTTGACGGGGGAAGCCGCTGGCTGATTATGGCTCTGTCGTTTCTCGTGATCGTACTTTTGTCTTTCAGGTTGAAAGCTGCAGCCTTGTCCATATTGCCGCTGCTTTTAGCCGGAACGCATTTTTTGTTTCAGTATATGAAGTGGGATTCAGCCGGAGCCATGCTGGCAGAAACTTATATTCCCTATATCGGGCTGTTGCTCGTCATGTTCATTGAGACAAAGCGTGCCAAAAATACGGCTCAATATGAATGAAATACGGAAGAGCATGATATTTTTTAAGGTAAAGACTCTTGCCTTTTGGCGATCACAATGTTTATGATCAGAGCATGAAAGGTGGCCGATATATGGATATGATGTGGGGCTATGTACTCGTCTTTATTTTGGCTGCGATTCCGTGGTTTGAAGTGATCGGTGTCGTGCCGCTAGCGATCGTTGCCGGGCTTAAACCGGTTCCGTCCGCTATTATCGCACTATTCGGAAATCTGTTAACTGTACTGCTGCTTATTTTTTTAATTGACAAAGTGAAGGCGTGGCTTGAAAGAAAACGCGGGGAGCGGGGAACGGAGACCGATAAGCTCTCAAAAAGGAAAAGCAGAGCGAAAAAAATATGGCTGACCTACGGCATCCCGGGCCTTTCTTTCGTCGGACCTTTCTTTATCGGCTCCCACTTAACCGCGTTTATGTGCATGGGCTTCGGGGCCAAGCACAGGCAAACGGCGCTCTGGATGACGGGGAGTCTCACGGTATGGACAGCGGTGTCGGCTGTCGCTGCCTACTACGGTTTCAGTTTCCTCGCTCCTGAAAATGAAGGGCTGCTGAAAAATATCTTTAAACAAGAGGAGTGAAGTTATGCCGTTTTTAAAGGATTTATCTCCAGTTGAAGAGATGGCGCCGACAGTCGGGGTGCTTTTTTCGGCGGTCAATGAAAACATCGAACGGCTGAAATCAATCGTCTCCGGCATCAGCCGGGAGGAGCTGGAATATAAAGGGGAGCATGGCGACAAAAACAGCATCGCCCAGCTGATCTATCATTTAATCAATGTCGATATTCGCTGGGTATACAGGCTGAAGGGAAGCGAATTTCCCAGAGAGCTGGAAGAGAAATACGGGCCGATGACAGATGAAAACGGACGTTTGCCTGAGGTAAAAGGCTTACCC
Source organism: Bacillus paralicheniformis (assembly GCF_001042485.2). GTDB lineage: Bacteria > Bacillota > Bacilli > Bacillales > Bacillaceae > Bacillus > Bacillus paralicheniformis. The sequence goes on along the minus strand of NZ_LBMN02000019.1, from coordinate 33,043 downwards.
TTATCCGTGTTAATCGAGTGGTATGACGAGGTGCTGGAGATGTTGAAACGCACCGTTAAAGGCTTCTCGGAAACAGACTTGTTGAAGAAGGTTCCGTATGAGGGAGGGTTTTCGACCATCCGCTGGGGAATCTGGCATATGTCTGATCATAACCGCTATCACCAAGCGCATATCCAGGCCTGCTTAGGGGAGTACCGCAAGCAAAACAGTTGATTTTTTCGAATGATTTGGTATGATGCTAATTAGCAAACTTCATAGCGTTAAAGTTTTCTAGGGTTCCGCACATTCGGATGTGGTCTGGTCCGAGAGAAAACACATATGATTTGTTCATATGCACACGGAGGGATAAAAGCCCGGGAGTATCGTTTTCATCGATAACCCGGGTTTTTTCTTTTGCTGAAAATGAATTGGAGGGATTTTGATGAGATGGGGCAGTGTCATACTTGCAGCCTTGTTTGAAATTGGCTGGGTCATGGGGCTGAAACACGCTGATTCGGCTCTTGAATGGATCGGCACGGCGGCGGCCGTCGCGATGAGCTTTTATATACTGGTGAAGGCGGGAGAGAAGCTGCCGGTCGGAACCGTGTATGCCGTATTTACCGGTCTCGGCACAGCGGGAACGGTCGTCTGCGAAATCGTCTTGTTTCATGAGCCGGCAAATATCGCCAAGCTTGCTCTGATCGGTGTTTTGCTATGCGGCGTGATCGGCTTGAAGCTTGTAACAAATGAAGAGAAAGGGGAGGCGTCATAATGGAATGGATCTGCCTCATCGCCGCCGGTATACTGGAAATGCTCGGCGTGACGATGATGAACCAGTTTCATAAAGACAAGCGGCTGAGATGGATCTTATTGTTGATCATCGGTTTTGCCGCTTCGTTTTTCTTGCTATCCCTTGCGATGGAGACGCTGCCGATGGGAACGGCGTATGCAGTTTGGACAGGGATCGGCACGGTTGGAGGTGCGCTTGTCGGCATCCTGTTTTACGGAGAGCCGAAAGACGGAAAACGCATCTTTTTCATCGCGCTCATTTTGGGATCAGCCGTCGGACTGAAACTGATAAGCTAGAGTCCGGCCCGTGCACTTCATGGCAAATGGGCGTCCGTAAATTGATTTTTCAATAAACTCCAGTATAATGAAAAGATAGTTTACGAATTACAAGCAAAGAGGGTTTTACGAAAATGAATGCATATATGAAACAGCAGTTATCGCAATATCAGGAAATCAATAACGATAAGGCCCGCCTTCTGGTCAGCTGTCCGGATCAGCCTGGAATCGTCGCCGCCGTTTCTTCCTTTTTATTTGAAAATGGCGCGAATATTATTGAATCGAGCCAGTATACGACAGACCCTGAAGGAGGCCGGTTCTTTCTGCGGATTGAGTTTGAAGCCGAAGGCATCCGCAAAAAGATCGAACAGATGAAAGCGACATTCGCCACTGTGGCGGAGTCCTTCCAAATGACGTGGAGCATGAATTTGGCGAGCGAGCTGAAACGCGTCGCTATCTTCGTTTCAAAAGAGCTTCACTGCCTGCATGAACTGCTGTGGGAGTGGCAGAGCGGCAATTTGATGGCGGAAATTGCAGCGGTTATCAGCAATCATGAAGATGCAAGAGAAACCGTTGAATCGCTGAATATTCCGTTCCTTTACATGAAAGCGAACAAAGACATCCGTGAAGAAGTGGAAAAACAGCAGCTGAAATGGCTTGAAGAGTATCGTGCGGATGTCATCGTTCTCGCCCGCTACATGCAGATTTTAACGCCTGATTTTGTCTCGGCTCATCCGAACAAAATCATTAATATTCACCACTCATTCCTGCCGGCTTTTATCGGAGCGAATCCGTATAAACGGGCATATGAAAGAGGCGTTAAACTGATCGGAGCAACATCGCATTATGTGACAAACGAATTGGATGAAGGACCGATCATCGAACAGGATATCGAACGGGTCGACCACAGAGACAATGTGGAAGCATTGAAAAACATCGGCCGCACGATTGAGAGAAGCGTTTTGGCAAGAGCGGTCAAATGGCACTTGGAAGACCGGATTATCGTGCATGGAAACAAGACGATCGTCTTTAATTAAATTGTTTGATCTCCCTCTTGACAGAGGCGTTTTTCCTAGGCATAATAATAAAAAATCACGAGCGTTGAAGAGGGCCAGTAAGCAGTTCTTTCTGTGAAAGAGAGTGAAATGGCATGCTGAAACATTTCACCACATGAAACCTGCTGAACCTGCCTCGGAGTCTCAGGGGGAAAACCTGGGCGCATACCCTGGCGTTAAAGGGGAAAGAGGAGTGCGCTTTTTTCTCGCGCATTCAATGAAGGTGGTACCGCGGAAAGCTCTTTTCGTCCTTTTATTTGGACGAAAAGGGCTTTTTTTGTTGGCTTCTGCCAGATCATCTCGGAGGGAAAAAACGTGAAAAAACAACGGATTGTCATTAAAATCGGAAGCAGTTCATTAACCAATTCGAAAGGCAGCATCGATGAGGCGAAGATCAATGACCATGTTCGGGCGATAGCTGCTCTGAAAAAAGAAGGCCACGACGTCATCTTTATTTCGTCCGGCGCTGTCGCTGCGGGATTTTTACAGCTCGGCTATCCCGCGAGGCCTGTCACGCTAAAGGGGAAACAGGCTGCAGCGGCCGTCGGCCAGAGCTTGTTAATGCAGACATACATCAAGCATTTTGCAGACCGCGATATCAAGCCTGCGCAAATTTTATTGACAAGAAACGATTTTGCCAAACGGGAACGGTATCGAAATGCATATGCGACCATTATGGAACTGATTGAACGGGGGCTTGTCCCGATTATTAATGAAAATGATTCGGTATCTGTTGAAGAATTGACGTTTGGGGACAATGACATGCTATCCGCCCTGGTGAGCGGACTGATTCATGCCGACAAACTCATCATTTTAACGGATATTAACGGCCTCTATGATTCGAATCCGAATGAACATCCTGATGCCCGCCGTTTTGATTACATTCCCGAAATTACGGACGAACTTTTGGGCTGCGCCGCATCCGCCGGTTCAAAAGTCGGGACGGGCGGAATGAAGTCGAAGCTTTTGGCGGCAAAAACCGCTCTTTCACTCGGCGTCAATGTTTTCATAGGCGCCGGAGAGGGAGATGATAAGCTGATTCAGATTTTAAAAGGAAACGGGGACGGCACCTATATCGGCCAATCCGACCTGTCTTCCGTCAACAATCATAGACAGTGGATCGCTTTTCACTCTCCTGTCTCAGGGAAGATTACCGTTGATGAGGGGGCTGAGCTGGCGATTATCGAAAATGGCGGCAGCTTGCTGCCGGCCGGCGTAACAGCAATATCCGGGGATTTTCCGAAAGGGGCGGTTGTCGAAGTTTACGGACCGAACGGCTTGGCCGGAAAAGGCCAAACGCTGTACTCCGCAGCAGAACTTGAAGAGGTGAAAGGGAAACGAAGCGATGAGTTCCATCATGAAGAAGGGATAGAAGTCATCCATCGAAATGATTGGGTAAGTATTAAAGAATAAGGGGATGAAAGAATGAGCGAAGTGATTGAAAAAGCAAAAAAGGCTAAAGTCGCAAAAGAAGAACTGGTTCATCAGCCGACTGCAAAGAAAAATGAGGCGCTTTCCTTCATCGCCGAGGCGCTCCGCTTTAAGCAAGATGAGATATTGGCAGAAAACGAGAAAGATATCGTTCGCGGCAAAGAAAAAGGCTTTTCACCTGCGCTGCTTGACCGACTTGCCTTAACGCCGGAGAGACTGAATGATATGGCAGACGCCGTCATGCTGCTCATCAAGCTTGAAGATCCTGTGGGGGAAACGCTTGAAACGATCCGCAAAGACAACGGGCTTTTCATTGAAAATGTCAGGGTTCCGCTCGGAGTCGTCGGCATGATCTACGAGGCCCGGCCGAATGTAACGGTCGACGCCGCGACCCTCTGTTTGAAAACGGGAAATGCCGTCATCCTGCGGGGCAGTTCATCAGCCATCAACAGCAATCAAGCGCTCGTCCGCGTAATCAGAGAAGCGCTCGAACAATCTGCGCTTCCGCAGGATGCCGTTCAGCTCATTGAAGATACAAGCAGGGAAGCGGCAAAACAGCTGTTCACTTTAAACGACGGCTTGGATGTCCTGATTCCGCGAGGAGGGAAAGACCTCATTGATATGGTGGTGCGGGAATCCACAGTGCCTGTCCTTGAAACAGGCGCGGGAAACTGTCACATATTCATTGATGAATCGGCTCGGTCCGACATGGCCGAGCAGGTTGTAATCAATGCCAAAACGCAGCGTCCTTCTGTCTGCAATGCGATTGAAACGGTGCTTATCCATAAAGACTGGGCGAAGAAGCATACGACAGCGCTGCTTCAAAAGCTTGAAGAAGCAGGCGTTGAAATCAGGGGAGACGAAGCTGTATGTGCGCTGCTGCCATCTGCGGTTCCTGCTCGCGAGACCGACTGGGAAACCGAGTTTCTTGCGCCGGTTGTCAGCATCAAAATTGTCGCCGGAATCGATGAAGCCATCCGGCACATCAGGCAGTACGGCACGCGTCATTCGGAAGCGATTCTGACTGAAAATCAGGAAAACGCCCGGTTTTTCTTAACGTCTGTTGACGCTGCAGCGGTTTACCACAATGCTTCCACGCGTTTTACGGACGGCTTTGAATTCGGCTATGGCGCCGAAATCGGCATCAGCACGCAAAAGCTTCATGCAAGGGGGCCGATGGGCCTTAAAGCGCTGACTTCTTCTAAATATATCATTAAAGGAAACGGGCAAATCCGGATATGAAAGTGAAACATCCTGTCTTGACATGCAGACAGGATGTTTTTTTGTTGCGTTTTCGTATTTAATTTTATAAAATTTAATTGTGCACAATATAAATTAAAGGAGACGATAAATCATGAAACCTATATTTACCTCGCAAGCTACTGCCAAAGGCGGCAGAGACGGACAAGTCACCTCATCTGACCGCGTCCTTGAACTGGAGCTGGCCATGCCGGGAACGCCAAAAGCCAAGAAGAACGAAAATGCCACCAATCCGGAGCAGCTGTTTGCTGCCGGATATGCGGCATGCTTTGACAGTGCATTGCAATTGACCGCCCAAAAAGCGCGTCTTCGAATGGAGACAGAGGTGACGGCAAACGTCAGCCTTCTGAAAGATGAAGCAGATGGAGGCTATAAGCTCAGTGTCACGCTGCAAGTAAAAGGAACCGGCGTTGAACAGTCGGAGCTCGAAAAACTCGTTCATCAAGCTCATACCGTTTGTCCGTATTCAAAAGCGATTTCCGGAAATGTTGATGTCAGCCTTGAAGTCATTTCTTAAAAAAAGGCGCCTTCATATCGAAGGCGCCTTTTTGCTGTCTTTACAGCGCATCTGTTTTTTTCGTCAATGAAGCCAGAAGGGATTCAAGCGTTTGTTTCAAGTTCTTCAGTTCGCCAGCCGACAGATCGGTCTGGGCGATCATGTGTTGCGGAATGCTGCTCGCTTTTTCCTGAAGTGCCTGGCCGCCTGCTGTCAGTCTGACGACCACAGACCGTTCATCTTCAGGTGACCGCTCCCTTGTTAAAAGCCCGTGCTGCTCCATCCTCTTCAGCATCGGCGTCAGTGTGCCGGAATCGAGATAAAGGAGCTTGCCCATTGTTTTGACGTTTAATTCCCCGTGCTCCCATAATAAAAGGAGTGCGAGGTACTGCGGATACGTAATATTGAGTTTATCAAGCAGCGGCTTGTAAAGCTTCGTCATTTCACGCGAACTGGCATAAAGGAGAAAACAAAGCTGTCTGTCAAGCCTCATATGTTCAAATTCGTTTGTCATCGTTTCACCAACTCTTTTTTATGTTCCTTTTTATTGTATAAGATTTTTCGTTTTTTTCCCATTGTTCTGCAGAAAACCCGAAAAAACAAAAACGGATGTTTAAAAAACTCATTTTGTGAAATATAAAGAGTAGAGGAAAAAAACGTAAGGAGGAATCAGGATGACTGCATTATTTACAGCAAAAGTCACGGCAAAAGGCGGAAGATCAGGACATGTCACATCAGATGACGGGGTTTTGGATCACAACATTGTCATGCCAAATGAAAAAAAAGAAGGCGAATCAGGGACAAATCCTGAACAGCTCTTTGCGGCGGGATACGCGGCATGCTTCGGCGGCGCATTGGAGCATGTCGCAAAACAAAAAGGCATTAACATCGATTCTGAGGTTGAGGGCCATGTGAGCTTGCTGAAGGATGAGAGTGACGGCGGTTTTAAAATCGGCGTCAAGCTGATCGTCACCTCAGGCGGGGTAGACAAAGAAAAAGCGAAAGAGCTGGTCGAAGCCGCTCATGACTTTTGCCCTTATTCAAAAGCGACGAGAGGAAATATCGACGTCAGCCTTGAAGTAAAATAAACAAACGGGAAAGATGAAAACGAGAAAGCAAACAAAGCTTGTTTGCTTTCTTTTTTAGAAAGGAGCAGCAAATGGCATATCTTAAAAAAGCGCTTGTATTCGCCGTGCTCTCTGCCGCCTTCGTCCTTGCAGGATGCGGAACCGGAGCGAAGGAGAACAACGGAAATCAACCCTCGGCTGATACGGCCAAACAGAAAGCGCCTGATTTGAAAACATATTCTCTTGACAAAAATATCCGGTCTGAAGAAGATTTTGATTTGATAGGCAAGTATGTTCATGCCGAAGACGACCAAATCACGCTCGAAATAAAGGATAAGGAACTGATTGTCCCGAAAAGCAGCCGTTTTCACAGCGAAGAAGACCATGATGACTTAATCGGGAAGCTTGTGAAGGTAGAGGTGGACGGAAAAACGCAAGAAGCCGAAGAAGCTGAGCTCATGCCGCAGTCAAAAGCCGACCAAAACGGCGTATATGAACAGGAGAATGACGGCAGCCGAAAAATCATTGCCGCGTTTGTCAGCGAATCGGAACAAAACATTACAATCAAAACAAAAGCAGGGGAAAAAACTTATCAGAAAACAGCCGATTTTGAGAGGGATGTCGCCGAAGCACCTGAAAAACTGAAAGGGAAAATCGTCAGGCTTGAAATTGAAAAGGATGGAAAGGCGGAAAGCCTTGATTTGGAATCTGAAGATCAAAAGCTTGAATGGTATGAGCCGTCAGCTTCAAAATGAAAAAGCTTCCTTCATCAGGAAGCTTTCTTTATTTTAATATTCCACTTTTTGATCGGTCGTTTCCCACGTGAGAAAGGGTTCAAGCTTTGCTTGAAGGTCCATTTTATAAAAAGGAATTGTCCGTTCGCTTTGCGTTTTTGTGATTTCTTCATAAATAAAAGAATCGTCAAAACCGGCCGATGCGGCATCTGAATGCTGAGCGGCGAAGTAAACTTCCTTCGGTCTCGCCCAGTAGATGGCTCCCAGGCACATTGGGCACGGTTCGCAGCTTGTATAAAGAATGCAGTCGTTCAGCTGATAATCGCCAAGTGCTTCACAGGCGAGCCGAATAGCCGTTACCTCAGCATGCGCGGTCGGATCATTGCTTGTTGTGACATTGTTTTTTCCCTCGGCAATAATTTGGCCGTCTTTGACAATCACAGCGCCAAAAGGTCCGCCCGTGCCGCTTTTCACGCTCTCCACCGCAAGGTCGATTGCGCGCTGCAAAAATGTTTCATGATTCATTTCTGTATCCTCCTTGGTTGTCCTGCCTTCTTATTATAGCTGATGAATCTTGTAAAATAAACGCGCATCAGAATATTCAGTATGTTTGATTTCGAACGGACCATCGCATACAATGAATGCTAGAATGATGAACGGGGGATGATGTTTTGCTTACATTGTATATTGCAAGACACGGTCAGACGGAATGGAATATTGAAAAAAGAATGCAAGGCTGGGAAGACTCCAATTTAACGGCTTTGGGGCTGGCAAATGCAAACGCCCTCGGCGAACGGCTGAAAGATGTTCAATTCCAAGCCGCATATTCCAGTCCAAGCGGCCGGGCTGTTGATTCTGCGCGGGCTATGCTGCAGAACCGCAGTGTTCCCTTTATAACAGACGACAGATTAAAAGAAATCTCGATCGGCCGCTGGGAAGGAAAAACGTATGATGAGATCAAACAAAGCGATCCTGACTTGCTGGAAGCGTATTTTAATGCGCCTGAAACATACATGCCTGATGAAGGGGAGAGCTTTTACGATTTTGAAAGACGGGTCAGCCGGGTGTATGAATTCATTCTCCGCCGCCATCGGGAAGGCAATGTCCTCATTGTCAGCCATTCCGTGTTTATTTTGATGCTTTTGAATCTGTTAAAAAAGAGGCCGGTCAGTGAACTATGGAACTCCAGCTATGTTCATGACACAGCTCTTGCAGTTGTAGCAGTTTCTGATGATGGAAGGGTCACAATCGAAAGAGAAGGAGACGGAAAACATAGAGTAGAAGCAAAGAATGCCACCTGGTAGGCATGCCAAAAAGCCTGATTTCAACAATCAGGCTTTTTGCGTGTCGATAAACCCTTGCAGGCCTGCAAAGGCGGTGCTCACAGGATCGGCGGCAAACCATCCAGGCGTCCTGCCTGAACGCCGCTGTCATCATATCCTGTGAAAGTCCGCTCCGAGCCTCTTAGCCGGAATACATTTTGGCACTGAAGCTGTGGAGCGTGGCAGCGGAAATCGTTTTGTTTTTTGAAAGACAAACGGTTTTGACATCTGCCGCATCTGCTTCCGCTTTTTTTCCGAAAAGGAAGACCGTAAGAGAAAGAGGGCCTTTTGCGATTTGCTGATACGCCAGAAGGCAAAGGTTGTCGGCGATTGTGCGGCTGATCATGCGGCGTGCTGACCACAGCTGCTGCTGTCCCTCTTCATCTAACTGAATATATGCTGCGGCTCGTTTTTTCGTAAAGAGTCCTGACAGGCCGTTTTGTTTGATCTGCTTCATGAGAGCGAGCGGTTCAGACAGCGGCGGCGCGGTCAGTCTGTAGCTATCAGGGGAACATTTGGCCGCAGCCAAAAAAGACATGATCGGCAGGTAGCCTGCCAGACGCCCGCCGCTCTGGAAGAGCTTCTTTGCAAGCATTTGATCGGTCTTTTTCATGCGGATTTCTGTAAAGTGCAGAAGATGCTGCAAATCATCGAGCGTGTGTAAAAATCCATTGAGTTCATGTTCCATTTCGGATTGCGCCTGATCGATCCCGTATGTCCTTGCTGTTTTCACGCTGGAGAAAAGAACATGAAAATGGCGGTTCAAAAGGTTTATTAAATCGCTGATTCGCTGGTGGGAATAGCGAAATTGGCGGGCGAGCGCGTGCAGATCATTGATGTTCAGCCGGATCGTCATGTCAGCTCCTCGGCTTTCAGCTGAAGCCGCTCAATTTCTTCGGACGCCTGCTCCTTAATGGCCCTCAGCCTGTCATACACGCGCGATTCCGCCCGGTCAAGATCGTCCAAAAGTGCGTCATACATTTCGCGCGCCTGTCCGCGCCATCCGTTGATATACATTTGGTGTGCTTTTAAAATAGAAGAACTTTCCTGCCTCAGCTCATCAATGGCGGCAGTCACTTCTTTTACGTATAGCTGAAGAGAGTGAATGTCTTCCTGATATATTTTTCGTTTGATTTTTCGTTCTAACGCTATTCCATCGTCAATCACTACATATTTTCCTTCCCTTCCATCATCTACTACAAATATGTTAAAAGAAAAGGATACGGAAGGAAATCGTACGAATGAATCAAAAGTCTTAATGATTTTTGGGCGGACATACCTTATATAACGGTTCTTTCGGCCTAAAAAGGGCTGAGGACATGAAAAGAGCCGCCCGTGTGAACAGGCGGCGTTTGTGTTGGATTTTTTGTGGAATTAAACAGTCTGAGCGAGTTTGCCTCTTGCTTGTTTGGCTGCTTCAACCATATGTTTAAGCGCTGCGATCGTTTCTTCAGGCTGTCTCGTTTTTAAACCGCAGTCAGGGTTTACCCAGAAGCGGTCAGCCGGGCAGACTTTCAGCGCGTCTTCTATAATCGTGAGCATTTCATCGCTGGAAGGGACGCGGGGACTGTGAATATCATAGACGCCAAGCCCGAGTCCTTTCAGGTAAGGATGCTGTTCCAGATAATCAAGGAATCCGCCGTGGCTTCTGCTGTGCTCGATCGTAATGACGTCTGCGTCAAGATCTTCGATCGTGTCTACAATATCTTCAAAGTTGCTGTAGCACATATGCGTATGGATTTGCGTCGTATCTTCTACTGATGAAGTGGACAGTCTGAACGCTTCGGCAGCCCATTTAAGGTACTCGTCCCAATCCCGTTCTTTAAGCGGCAGGCCTTCTCTCAAGGCGGGTTCATCGACCTGGATGATTTGAATGCCTGCTTTTTCGAGCGCTTCAACCTCTTTGCGGAGAGCTTGGGCGATTTGGAAGGCAATCTCTTTTCTCGGCAGATCATAGCGGGCAAAGGACCAGTTTAAAATCGTAACAGGACCTGTCAGCATGCCCTTGACTTTCTTCGAGGTCAAGGATTGGGCGTAAACTGTTTCTTTTACCGTCATCGGCTCTTTAAACTCGACATCTCCATAGATGACCGGCGGACGGACGCAGCGGGAACCGTATGACTGAACCCAGGCGTATTTGGTAAAGGCGAATCCTCCGAGCTTTTCACCGAAATATTCAACCATGTCTGTCCGTTCGAATTCTCCGTGAACGAGAACGTCAAGTCCGAGGTCTTCCTGAATGTCAATCCATTTCTTTGTTTCTTTCTGAATAAATGCTTCATACTGCTCGTCAGACCATTCTTTTTTCCGCCATTTTTGCCGCGCGCTCCGCACTTCCGCCGTCTGCGGGAAGCTGCCGATCGTCGTTGTCGGCAATAGAGGAAGTCCGAGAGATTCATTTTGGATCCGCAGTCTTTCTTCAAAAGTTGTCGAGCGTTTAAAGTCTTCCTCGGTCAGCTTGTCTATTTCTTCGGCAAAGGCCGAATTTGTCGCTGCACCGTATTGTTTGAGAGCTTGAAGGTGCCCGTGCGCTTCATCGATTTCCGTTTGGATGGCCGCTTTTCCGGAAACAAGTCCGTTCTTCAGCAGTGTAAGCTCCAGAAGCTTTTCTTTTGCAAAAGATAAACCGTTCAAGAGATCATCGGCAAGCTGCTCGTCCGGGTGTTTTGCGACAGGGACGTGAAGCAGGCTGTTTGAAGGCTGAATCCAGACTTCGTCAACACCCGCACTCTGGATCAGCTCAAGCGTCAGGTTCAGGCGTTCTTCGAGATTGGCTTTCCAAATGTTGCGCCCGTCTAAAATACCGGCGGCAAGGACTTTGCCTTTAGGAAAACCGTGCGCTTTTAAATGCTCGAAGTTTTTCCCTTTATCATGAACAAAATCAAGACCAATCCCGGCGACAGGAAACGATATCAGCTCTTCATAAGCGTCAACCGAATCAAAATAGGTTTGCAGAAGGATATTCACTCCAGGGACTTCCTCTGTAATCGTCTGATAGATTTCTTTGACTGCAGCCGCTTCTTCATGTGAAGCCGTCACTAGAGCGGGCTCGTCGATTTGCACCCATTTGCCGCCTTCCTGCTCAAGCTCTTTCAGAACTTGGATGTAAAGAGGTGTCATTTGGCTATAAATATCTTTGATATCTTGTTGTTCATAGCCTTTTGCAAGGGCTACGAAAGTGTAAAGGCCGAGTATGACGGGCTTCGTTTCTGTTCCCAATGCTGCTTTTGCTCTTTTATAATCTTCAAGCGGTTTGTTTCTCGTCACGCGGTATTGTGCGCCTTTTTCAAATTCAGGCACAATATAATGGTAGTTTGTGTTAAACCATTTTGTCATTTCACACGATACAGCATCTTTCGTGCCTCTCGCCATTGCGAAATAAGTATCTAACGGATCATGTACATCCTTGAATCTTTTTGGAATCCAGTTGAACATCACCGCCGTGTCAAGAACGTGGTCGTACAGGGTAAAGTCGGAAACCGGTATGATATCGATTTGCTGATCAAGCTGGGTCTGGAGGGCTGCTAAAAATTGTTCGTCCATTTCTTTTAAAAAGGTCTCACGGTCTGTGTTTCCTTTCCAATAAGCCTCAAGCGATTTTTTCCATTCTCTGTTCAAGCCGATTCTTGGAAATCCCAAGCTACTCGTTTTTACATTTGTCATTCTGGTCTCCTCCTTTAGTGTTCAATAAAAAAAGACACTCACACTTCGGACAATGAGAAGGTGAGTGCCTGAAAACAGCATTTTGCGAACGAGAAATAAACGTAGCGATTGTTACGTCAACTCGAACACCTCCTATCGACCGTAGGTTGATGGTGCGTCAGAACAGGCAGGTCTCCTGGCTCATGAATCGACGGTTATTTCCCCCTTCCCGTATAGAAACAGTGGGTTTTATGAAATAACCTCCTCATTCACAGTGGCGGGACCGCGTCGGATTTTCACCAAACTTCCCTTTTAAAATCTAACCTCGTTAGATTACCATGTTCCCGGCGATGAAATTGTTTAGTAGATTATATACCGTCACGATCTTTTAGTCAAAATAATTTTTGAATTCTTGCAATTAAAAAGATTCGGCCTTATCGATAGCCATGAAAAAGGCCGCCGACATTGTCGGCAGTCTCCTTAGGCTGTTAAAGGGAAAGAAGTTTTGCTTCGCCGGCTTTTTCCGCCAGTACCTCCGGCGCCGACAAATATAAGAATCCATTGCCGATCAGCGCTTTTGAGTAATCAAGAGGAAGCGTGCGGCGGATTAACTGAGCATACAGTTCCGGTTCTGTCAGCTTCCGTTTAAACGCCTCTTCTTCAGCTGACTTGATGAGAGCGAGCGCGCCGCTGACGTGCGGTGTGGCCATCGATGTTCCCGTCAGCTTTCCGTATTGATGATCGGGCAATGTAGAGAGGATTTCTTCTCCTGGTGCAACGAGGTCAATTTCTTTGTTCGCATTTGAGAATTCGGAAGACTCCCGCGTCAATGACACAGACCCGACAGCGATGACTTCGTTGTATGCAGCAGGGTATGAGTACTCCTCTGTACGGTCATTGCCGTCGCCTTCGTTTCCGGCGGCGCAGACGACGAGCACTCCGTTTTTCACGGCGTTTGTCACCGCTTCTTTCAATTCCGGAACGTCGGCAGGTCCGCCGAGCGACATTGAAATGATATCGGCTTTTTGTTCGACGGCGTAGTTGATCCCGTTGATGATCCATTCATAATCGCCGCTGCCGTCTTCACCGCCGAGCACCTTGACGATTAATAGGTTCGCTTCAGGTGCCACGCCGGAGATGCCGCCGTTTTGATCGTTTGCGGCAATCGTACCCGCCACATGGGTGCCATGTCCATTATAATCATGAAATTGATCTTCTTTTCCATTGTCATCATCAGTAAAGTTTCTGCCTCCGATGATTCGGTCTGCCAAATCGGGATGGGTTGCGTCACAGCCTGTATCAAGCACTGCGACAGTGATATCTTTTCCTTTAAAACCTTGTGACCACAGCTCCGGTGCCTTAATCGCATCGATTCCTTCCGGCAATTCGTTCACGTCCATCAGCTTTGTGTCAGTGACATAAGGAATTAATCGCATTTGCATTTCAAAGCCCTCCCTGTTATATGCTGCTTTAGATGGGTTACAAGGTGCGTGATTTTATTGTAAAACATTCACTTTGTTAAAAAAAGGTTCATTTGTATGAATTTTATGAAAAGTTAAAAAATATAGATAATAGAGGAGAAAAGTCGAATAACTGCGAACAATGCTGGAATTGTAAGCGAAAAGACCTGTGAAATCGGCGAAAGGGCGAGAGAATCACTATATATATGAGATTTCGCTTCATCATATTATCCCGGCAAAAGGATATCCTATTATAAAAAGGAGTTGATACAGGGTGAAAGAACAAGAAAACGAAAAAAGAGACGAATTGTCAATCGAGCAGGCGGAGTTTGTGCCGCATCCAAAATATGAAGGAGAATACGCGCTTTTGCTGCACGAAAACTATCACCTGCTGTCAAAGGACGACCTTGAACAGGATAGCGAAAAGTAAGAACGGAGCTCGGCATCTCGGCGAAAGAGCTGGTTTAATTTTGACGAAAAAGGGAATCAACCATAATAGAGAGCATTAAGTTTGCTTTTCTTATTGACAGTTATCCTTTTTTTCTGTAATCTCATTGTGTCCGGTAAATACAGCTCTTCGTTAGGTGAGGCTCCTGTATGGAGATACGCTGCTGCCCAAAAATGTCCAAAGACGCCAATGGGTCAACAGAAATCATCGATCTAAGGTGATTTTTAATGCAGCTGGCATGCTGCCTATGCCATACAGTGCTAAAGCTCTACGATGGAAGGCGTTAGGGTTTTATTTTGTATGGCTTTTAACACCTTCATTTCAATGAAATAGGTGTTTTTTTATTTTTTGAGGAAAGTGAACTTTCCGTATTAAACAAGGAGGTGGAAGTATGGATTCTCCCCATTCGAGGCGGTTTAATCATACGAGAAATATTTTACAGCATCACACATTGATTGATGAGGAGATCCTTATACTTCACCCCTTTTGCTATGGTGATATAAGGATCTCCTGAAAAGGGAGGTACAGATTGCCATGGTAAAAAACATGACATATGATGAACTGATTTTACGCATTATTATTTTACTGAGAGACGGAAAACGAAAAGAGTTTCAAAACGTTTTAGAGGAACTGCAGCCTTATGATATGGCGATTCTGTTTAAGGAAATGCCCGAAAAGCACCGCGGCCGGTATCTGTCTTTTTTAACGGTTGAAGACATTACCGATCTCATGGGCGAACTGGACAGAGAAGAGCAGCTTGTCGTTCTGAACAAGGTCGGCAAGGAAAAGGCGATCCATGTGATGAATAAAATGGACAACGACGACCTTGCCGCGCTCTTCGAGGAAATGGACTCAGAGCTGAAAGACCAGCTTCTTTCCAGTATGGAAGCGGAAGAATCTGAAGCGGTCCGCGTTCTGATGAACTACCCACCTGAAACAGCGGGAAGAATCATGACAAACCGCTATGTCTGGATTCCGCAGCATTACACGGTAAAAGAAGCGGTTGTCAAGCTGAAAAGCTTTGCGGAAATCGCGGAGTCGATCAACTATTTATACGTTATCAATGAACAAAAGCAGCTTGTCGGGGTTATCTCATACCGGGATCTCATTTTGGCAGAACCCGATGAGAAGGTTCAGGAATTAATGTTTACAAGGGTCATCTCGGCGGACGCTCTTCAAGATCAGGAAGAAGTCGCAAGGCTCATTGAGCGGTACGACTTTCTGGCGATTCCCGTTGTAGAAAAAAACCATGAGCTTGTCGGGATCGTAACGGTCGATGACATTATTGACATCGTCATCCAAGAAGCGAATGAAGACTACGAAAAATTTGCTGCATCAGGTAAAGCAATCACGTTTGATACAAAATCGTATGTCGCTGCATATCGACGTTTGCCGTGGCTGATCTTGCTTCTGTTCATCGGTTTGATCTCAGGCAGCATCATGAGCTATTTTGAAGACACACTGCAGCAGGTTGTCGCATTGGCCTTTTTTATGCCGATGATTGCAGGAATGACGGGTAACACCGGAACGCAGTCTCTCGCTGTCGTCATCAGAGGGCTGTCAAAAGAAGAACTCAATAAAAAAACGATTTTCCGCTTGATTTTCCGGGAGCTCAAGGCCGGCATTATTATCGGCGTTGTTTGTGCGGTCGTGATTACAGGAATCGCGATTGTATGGCAGGGGAATCTGCTGCTCGGATTTGTGGTAGGGACTTCGCTCTTTGCCACACTGATCATCGG
Source organism: Bacillus paralicheniformis (assembly GCF_001042485.2). Taxonomy (GTDB): domain Bacteria; phylum Bacillota; class Bacilli; order Bacillales; family Bacillaceae; genus Bacillus; species Bacillus paralicheniformis. The sequence goes on along the minus strand of NZ_LBMN02000019.1, from coordinate 17,345 downwards.
AACGATGGCGGGAACGATCGTCCCGATCATCCTTCACAAGTGCAACGTCGACCCTGCGATTGCATCGGGTCCGCTGATCACAACTTTAAATGACATTTTGTCACTGCTGATCTACTTCGGTATTGCAACTGCATTCATTCATTCACTGTAAGACAGCAGCCCTCCTTTTTAGGAGGGTTTTTTGCTTGCCAGAATCCGTAAAAGCCTATATATTTTAGGCAGAGATCAGGGGGGATTGGTATGAGAAGATTTGCAGCTGTGCTGATTTGTTTAGCCGTTGCAATGGTTGCTGCCGGCTGTCAGAATGAAGATGAAGGAAAAGACAGGCGGCTCGTCGCAGTCGAGGGTATGCTTGAGGCGATATTGAACGATGATGTGTCAAAGATGAAGCGGTTGTACGTGGAGGGCGCAACCCCCTCTCCGGAAACAATCCTGGAAAACAAACAGAAATGGGGAATTTCCGGGCTTCGTGCTGATGATTTTCAAATTTCTGAAGCGAGCATCCATGTGTTTCATGCCGCTTACAAGATGGAAAATACCGGTCAGCCCGGAACGATCGCGTTTCGGATACGCAATGATCCAGATAAAGGCGTTATGATTGATTTCATCGGATACATAAAGGAAACGAAACAGCAGGAAAACAGGTGACGAATCATCCGGAGGGTATGATTCGTTTTTTTAGCGGTTTTTGTATTTAAAATGAGCGTTAAGCTGTCCTTCGAGCATTTTCTTTCTGAGCTGCTGGTCGTTTTTCAGTCTCTGTTCTTTTTTGCGCATATCTTTGAGGATTTCTGCCGTCTGAACACCGTCTTCCCGCTTGTTTGCGATTTCCATCAGCCGTTCGACGTCAGCAAAGGAATACTTGCGCGTGCCTCTTGAAGAGCGCTGCGGATAGATCAGCTTGCGTTCTTCGTAATAGCGGATCTGCCTGACCGACAAACCCGTCAGCTCGCTGACAATGCCAATAGAAATCACTTTTTTATCTTTATAAGAAAGATCTTCGACTGTCATTTTCCCACCCCTAAGATGACTTTTTTTGTATTATATAAGAAAACGCGCGAAAAAACCTGACGTTTGTTAGAAAATCTAACATTGTTGAAAAACTTTTAAAAAAATCGCGGAAGAAAAGTTTACAGGAACCATGCGAGGGGTAAAAGTGTTTTGTATACTGTAGGTACAGACTGATGAGGAGGAATCGTTGGATGAAGGAACACAAAGCCGTCACGCTCGCCAAAGAAATCGTTGCTTTAGACATTAAGAGAGACGAATTGCTCGAGACATTCATGAAGCTTGCCGGAAAGGATGCGTTTCCGCTGCTGAGGGCGGTGCAGAACGGCTTTTATCAAAAGTCCTCTTAAATCCGGAAGCGGGCGTGAAAGCAAACTTTACACAGCCTTAAAGCCTGGTTAATAAATAAGGTCTATTCTTATATTACAACACACGAAAATGAAAGGAGAAAATCATGAGCAGATTGTTAAAAAACGCTTTGGAAAAGGAAAGAAACCACTATTTAAAAAAACTGAACTCACTCGGTGAGTATAATCAGGATGTTTTGCAGAGGATGACGATTACGGAGCTCAGAAATGAATATTTTTATTTTTTCCGGAAAAATAAAGCCCGTTTTCAAAATCGGCCATTTTGAAAAAAACGGGCTTCTTTTTAATATCTTAAAAAAAATAAGCAGGAGTTTTCTTTCGGATAACGAAAATATATACATATAGAATATGGGAAAAGCATGACCCTTTCTTTTTCTATATTTGTAAGGGTTTTCATTTCCCGGGTGCATTTTAAGAAAATAGTATAAGAGGTAGATGATATGAGACTTTCGTTTAATGAGGAAGAAGTACACCGTGCTATGTCGCTGTACAAGGTTTTTGCCAGGGCTTTTAAAAGCGTTTCAGAACATAGTATTCGGGACAGCAAGGAACACGGCTTTAATCCTACAGAATTTGCTGTATTGGAGCTTTTGTATACGAGGGGAGCCCAAAAGCTGCAGCAAATCGGCTCGAGGCTGCTCCTTGTAAGCGGAAACGTAACCTATGTGATCGACAAATTGGAAAAAAACGGTTTCATCAAACGAGAGCAGGACCCGAAAGATAAACGGTCTGTCTATGCGAATTTGACAGAGAAGGGAAAGGCATATCTCGATGAGATTTATCCGATCCACTCCCTGAGAATTGCGCGGGCTTTTTCAGGCTTAACAAAAGAGGAACAGGAGCAGCTGATGGCCCTTCTGAAAAAAGCCGGAATCCACAGCCAGCACCTATTGTTTCGCTGAAAAAGTCAGTTTTCCGTACGGTCATTTTCTTTTAAGTGATCGAGAATAGCTTTGATCTGTTTGTCTTGGGGCTGTCTGAAGAAGCTTTCGAAAGGGCATCCGAGTTCCTTTGTGCGTTTGATGACAGCCTCCATCGTAAAATTTGAGGGTGCCAAGTCTGAATGGACTTCATCCCAAAACAGCGGTGCGGCCACTGTGCCAAGCTCATTGCCTCTTGTGGAATACGGGCAGATAATCGTTTTTCCCGGAGCGTGCTGCACATAGTCAATATAGAGTTTTCCGCCCCTGTTTTTAATCAGGCGTTCGGTTGTGAACAGATCGGGAAAAAGCGAGACACAATAAGAAGCCGCAAAGCTTGTGAAAAGGCGGGTTTCTTCATAAGTAAAGGCGTTTTTTGAAATCGGAATATAGATTTGTATCCCTTTATTTCCCGACAGCTTTGGAAAAGATAAGAGGCCGAGCTGATCAAATAAACGGTGAAGCTCTTTCGCGGCTCTGACGGCCAGCGGAAACGCCGACCTTGAAGGCGGATCGAGATCGAAAACGATTTCGGTCGGACGGGTCGTATCCGCTGTTTGAAAAGGGATATGGAACTCCAGCGCAAGCTGATTGGCAAGCCACAGCAGAACCGAATAATCGCTGCAGATGATATGCTCGTGCTCGTCATCCCGAATCGACGTGATAAATTCGGGTGCGTAGTCGGGCTTGTTTTTTTGAAAAAAAGATTCTCCGCCGGAACCGTGCGGATAACGGATAACGGTAAGCGCCCGATTGTCGAGAAACGGAAGCAGAAAATCGCCGATTTCATTCAGGTATCCGATGTAATCCGCTTTTGTTTTATTGCTTTTAGGAAAGATGACTTTATCAAGGCTTGTCAGCTGCAAATCGGGGTGGACGTTTCTTGAATGAAGCAGCAGGCGCTTGTAAGTACAATCTTCCCAAGCCATGTCAAATTCAAAAGAAACAAACGACACCTCGCGCAATGTCCCGTCATGAATCGTTAAATAATGGACCGTCATGCAAATCGACGGATCTATGGTATATTCGCCGGGCTTTGTTTCGGTTCCGTACTGCTTGACGATTGAAAGAATGGCGTTTCTTTCCTGTTCTCCAAGTCCGTGGGAAACCGAACCGACTTCTTTGATTTGACCGCGGTCATAGACGGCGATGGTCAAATAACGGTTTGCCATGTTGTAGCCTGTCATAAATACAGCTGCTTTTTTGTAGTTTTTGAGCTTGAGCCATTCGGCTGTTTTTTTACTTTCAGCCCAGCGGCTGTCTTTTTTCTTCGCGACAATTCCCTCGCCGTCAAACCTTTTAACAGCATGCCAAAGAGCATGGAAATCTGAAGTGTCAGGGATGTATTGAATTCGTGCGTAAGCCATCGGATCGGGAGCCATCGGCAAGCCGAGTTCTTTCATCAGGTCGGAAAGCATGCGTTTTCGTTCGGTATAGGGGAGCGGGGTTACACTTTCTCCTTTAAAGACCAGTAAATCAAAAGCGAGGTACTGACACGGTTTCTTCGCGGCAGCTTGTTCAATCGACTCGGTCTTTTTGCTTAACCCTCTTTTTTGGACGTATTCAAACCGGGAACGAAAACGGTTTGTCAACGACACAATTTCCCCGTCAATTGTGATCGGCAAGTGTTCTTTGAGATTTTCGATCATGCTTTTTGCAAACTCCGTAATTTCCGGAAATGTGTTTTCGAGCGGCTGCGCGTTTCTGCTGATGAGCGAAACGTCGCCGGCCGCGGAAATTTTTAAAAGCCCCCGATACCCGTCATACTTGGCTTCATATCGCCAATTGCCGCCTGAAGGAGCGGATGTGGTCAATACGGGCTGCATCGTGATTCCCATTTTTTATTTTGCCTCTGAAGCTTTTTTGCGCGACGTTTTTTTCTTTTTTTCCCCGGTTCCTTTTGCAACAGGCGCTTTTGCCGCTTCCCGGTCAGGCGCTTTTGTTCGTTCGATGCTGGCTTGGAGAGCGCTCACGAGATCGATGACATCTTCGCGCGGAGCGGCGGCCCCGGCATTTGGCGTGACACCCTCATGATGATCGATTTTCTCTTTGATTTTATCCATCAGCGCAAGTCTGTACGTATCTTCATATTGTTCAGGCGCAAATGTCGTCGTCAGCTCGTCTATTAGTGAAATCGCGGTTTGCAGCTCTTTTTCGTTGACCGCGGTTTCCTCCGGAACACCGGGTACGTGGGCCGCGTTTCGGACTTCATCAGGGTAGTGGATGGACTCCATTAAAATACAGTTTTCGTAGACGCGAAGAATGGCGAGCTGTTTTTTTGAGCGGATGGTCATATGGGCGATCCCGATCTTTTCTGTTTTTCTGAGCGCTTCGCGCAAAAGGGAGTACGCTTTTACACCGTTATCTCCCGGTCCGACGAAATATGAACGGTTGAAATAGATGGGGTCGATTTCCTTTAGCTGCACAAAATCAACAATTTCGACAGCCTTGTCTTCCTGCTCTTCTTTGAGCTGTTTCAGCTCATCGTCTGATAAGACGACGTATTTGCCTTTAACATATTCGTAGCCTTTGACGATGTCGTCGGGCGCGATTTCCTGATGGCAGTTTGTGCACTTTTTTTCATACTGAATCGGGGCGCGGCATTCTTTATGAAGCGACCTTAATTTAATATCCTTATCCTCTGTCGCTGCGAACAGTTTAATGGGGATATTGACAAGGCCGAAGCTGATTGAGCCTTTCCACATCGTATGCATCGGTTCGGTTCAACTCCTTTTCTTTTATTGATGCCTCTCTGCAGATTGTTTCATGAATAGCAACTTATGGATGACGCAGAGCGAAAAAAAGCATCCGGGCTTCGGTCCGGATGCTTGCGCCATACAGTGATTTGCTTGGAGAAAGCGCTTAGTTCGGCTCGGTTTCCTCCTGCAAAGACGGCCTGTTCTTTCTGGCGAGAGAAGTTGAGAAATATTGGTATCTGCTTTTGCTTTTGTGCTTCGCGGCGTACATGGCCATGTCGGCTTTTCTCATCAGCTCATCACCGTCTGTTCCATCGGCCGGAGAAACGGCGATTCCGATGCTGACCGATGTTTTGAGGCGGTGCTCTTTAATGTGAAAAGGCGTTTCAAACTGACTGATCAATTGCCTGGTCAGCTGATCTGTCCCTTGTAAAGGGGCGACAATGATAAATTCGTCACCGCCTAACCGGGCGATGAAGCCTTCATCAGGCACACAATGCGCCAAACGCTGTGCTGCCGCCACCAGCAGCAGATCACCGATGTCGTGGCCAAGGGCGTCATTAAACACTTTGAAACGGTTTAAATCCAAAAACAACACAGCCGTCCCCGTCTTCTGCCGCTCCAGAACATTTGCGAGATGGTCGACTGCATACCGTCTGTTTGGCAAATCTGTCAACGCGTCATAGTGAGCCATCCTGTGGATTTTGCGTTCTGCTTCACGCTGGTTTGTCATATCTTTGCAAATGACATAAATGCTGTCGAGCTGCTTTCTGACGTACACCGGTATCAGCGTCACATTTACATCAAAACGTTTTTCAGCTATTTCGATTTCCGTGTCGCGGTTGAGGGCCTGTTTTTCATTTTGGACCTGAAGAAACCAGTTGAGCAGTCTGTCATGATCCTCCTGTCGAAAAAACGAAGACAGGCGCTCAGGCTCAACTCCCATTTTTTCAAGAAGGCTGTATCCCGATGAATTGGCGGAAAGCATTTTGCCTTCAAGCGAAAACACGTAGATCGGATCAATGTTGTGGTTAATTAAGGACTGGAACCGTTCCTCATTATCTTTGATTTTCTCGATATGAAACAGCAGACGCTTGTCAGTGAAGGCGCCGAAAATCAAGAAGCATTGAAGCATCAGGCTGACAAGTACGATCATAATGCCCAGTTCAATTGCATCGATTCCTTCGCGGCCTGTATCACGGCCGTCAGTCATGAAAAGCGTAGCTGCTGCCATTCCTGTATAGTGCATGCCGGAAATGGCGCCGCCCATTAAAAGCGCGCTTCCGATTTTAATGAACAAGATTCGAAAGGAGCCGGTTTTTTTGGCGAATACCACTGACAGTTTTAAGGCAGCGAAGGAGGCGAAAATGGCGATTGCAAAAGAGGCGGCATAAAGAACGGGATGATAGACGATTGTCATATTCTCCATCGCCTCCATCCCGAGAAAATGCATGGATGCGATCGCACTTCCCATTGCAAGGGAGCCCGCCGCCAGTCTTGCATTCGTCGGTTCTTTTCCATTCACAACATAAAATGAAATGAGCGAGCCTGCGAAAGCGGCAACAATCGAAAGCAAGACGAATCTCAAATCGTATTTCATTTCTTCGGCTGTCTGAAATGACAGCATCCCGATAAAGTGCATAGACCAGATACCAAGCCCCATCGTGAGGGATCCGGCCAAAAGCCATCCGATATTTTTCCTGCCCTTTGTATGGACGACTCGTTCCGATAAATCAAGGGCTGTGTATGCTGCCAAAACCGCAGTGATATAGGATAAAAGAACGAACCATCCATTATATTCACCAAAAACTTCTGTCACTTTCTTCTCCGCCTTTTTGTACTATGATGAAAAATCTGAATTTCTATACTGTATTATGAAAGGCCAGACTGCCGTACTCTTAACCGTTGACATAAAAAAGCGGCAATAGCGCTACATCCGGTATAATTCGTGAATTATACTATATATAATGAAATTCGCCAATAAAAAATGATATCCTTCTGCTCTTTCTAAGGAGGACTTCCCATTTTGCTCTTCAATTTTCCTGAATTGTGTTAAAATCGTTTTTGTACGTTCTTTGGAACTTGAAATTATCAATCGTCAAAGGTTGTGGTCGATATCGAGGAGTTTATTTTATCATTGGCTGAGGCGTTTAAGAGCCTCTCGTATTTAGGGATTTTTCTGGCGCTGTGCATCGAATTCGTGCCGGCTGAAATCGTTCTGCCGCTTGCCGGCTACTGGGTGTATCAAGGCGATATGTTGCTGATCGGGGTCGTTGCCGCAGGTTCACTGGGCGGTGTCGCAGGTCCGCTGACGCTTTACTGGCTCGGGAGGTACGGGGGGCGGCCGTTTTTGGCGCGCTACGGCAAATACTTCTTCATTAAGCCTGAAGCGCTCGAAAAATCGGACAGGTTTTTTGAAAAGCACGGGGGGTTTGTCGCATTCAGCGGCCGGTTTATACCGGGCATCAGAACGCTGATTTCCATTCCATGCGGACTCGCTAGAATGAACGTGTGGGTGTTTTGTATTTATACATTCCTTGCGATCACGCCGATTACGTTCGTCTATGTCTATTTAGGCTTTTACCTCGGCGAAAACTGGAGCAAAGTCGGCAGCCTATTGGACGGATACCTTCTTCCGGTCGGCATCGGATTCATCGTTTTGTTCGTTCTTTACCTTTGGGTGAAAGGCAGGCGGAAGAAAGTCAAATCGCAAAGCGTTTCAACTTTTTTAAATAAAAATAAGGATTGACAGCCGGGCGCATATGAGGTTAATATTATCTTATAATTCAATATTTTCTTTTATCCCAAAGGGGAGTAGCGTCCGGATGTTAAAACCGGAAACAAAGTCGTCAGTTCATGGATGTTCATCCATCGGCTTTGTTGGCATGATTTAATCAATGATAACCATGTCTAGCAAGACCTTTGCCTAATGTTGGCAGAGGTCTTTTTTGTTTTCTGAAAATACCCTGCTGCATTAGCGGGAATAAGAGAAAGAGACAATCACTTAGGAGGAATTATAAAATGGATGCAGCATTATTACTTGAATATGGTTGGGTTCTTCTCATCCTAGTCGGGCTGGAAGGTATTTTGGCCGCGGACAATGCCCTCGTCATGGCGGTCATGGTTAAACACTTGCCTGAAAAAGACAGAAAAAAAGCGCTCTTCTACGGGTTGGCCGGCGCGTTTGTGATGAGGTTCGGCGCTTTGTTTGCGATCTCTTTTCTTGTCAACGTCTGGCAGGTGCAGGCGATCGGCGCCGTCTATCTGCTTTACATCTCCATTCACCATATTTTGAAAACCCATGTTTTCAAAAAGGACGAAAAGGTGAAAGAGTCGAAGCAAAGCGGTTTTTGGCCGACGGTTATCAAAGTTGAGCTGGCGGACATCGCGTTTGCCGTCGACTCGATTTTGGCGGCGGTTGCGCTGGCTGTCACACTTCCGGCAACGAACCTGCCGCAAATCGGCGGACTTGACGGCGGACAGTTCATGGTGATTTTAGCCGGTGGGATTATCGGACTGATTATTATGCGTTTTGCTGCAAGTCAATTTGTGAACTTGTTAAAGAAACGTCCGAGCCTGGAAACGGCTGCTTTTCTGATTGTCGGCTGGGTTGGTGTGAAACTGACGCTCTATACGCTCGCACACCCGCAAATCAACATCGTCTCTGAACATTTTATTCATTCAGGTACTTGGAAGTTCATCTTCTGGGCGGTGCTGATCGCTATTGCGCTCGGGGGATGGTTTATGACAAATCCGAACAAACACGAGAATAAAGCTGCAGAGGAGTAAACAGCTTTCGCCAGACTGCCGGTCTTTCACCGGCGGTCTTTTTTGTTTGCCCGCACTGGGAAGCACCAGGGATGATTGCCCTAGTCCAACCGAAATAAGATTTCATTTTATTAACAGGCGTGTTACAAAAACGGCGGGAAAACCCCCTTAATCGTCAAACAGATCACGAATTGTTCTAGGAGATCAAACAAATCATTGTCACAATTGAAAAATTAGAAATGAATACCGCGTTTTCTCCTTTGCGAATCCCTATCAAATTAGCTATCATTAATGAGTAGTATAGGGAGGAACTGAGGTGAAACCAGTGCTTAGCCTTTTGTTTAAGACAGGAAAAAAGAAACAACAATCATTAGAAGAGTCTGTAATAAGCATACAAAAAGGAAATCAGCAGTTGCAAAACGAGCTTATCCATCAGTATAAGCCTTTTGTGGCTAAAACGGTTTCATCCGTGTGCAAACGATATATTGATGAAAAAGATGATGAATTCAGCATCGGCTTGATTGCATTCAATGAAGCCATTGAAAAATATTCTTCTGATAAAGGAAATTCTCTGCTGGCATTTGCAGAGCTGATCATTAAGCGCAAAGTCATTGATTATATCAGAAAAGAAGCGAGAAATGCCCAGAATATCAATATGGACATGCAAGAAGGAGAAGAACAGGAATCCTCTCAAAGCATGATTGAAGCGGAGCTTTCCATTTATGAATTCAACCGCATGCTCGAACAGGAGCAGAGGCGGGAGGAGATTTTCCATTTTAAAGAAAGGCTTAAAAGTTTTGGCCTGTCTTTTTCCGATTTGCTGGAGCATTCGCCGAAACATACGGATGCAAGGCAAAACGCCATCAAAGTGGCATATACGCTAGTCGAACATGAAGAGTTAAAAAAGATCTTGTTTGAAAAAAAGCAGCTTCCCGTCAAACAGCTTGAAAAGCTGGTGGCTGTCAGCAGAAAAACCGTAGAGAGAAACCGCAAATATATCATTGCTATGGCGATCATTATAACGGGCGATTATGTTTACCTTAAAGATTATCTAAAAGGGGTGCTCAATTCATGAGAAGAGGAATTATTGTAGAAAAAAATAAAAAATTCGTCACATTGCTAACCCCTGACGGACAATTTTTAAAAGCAAAGAGCACAGAGGAAGATTATGAAATCGGTCAGGAAATTGCTTTTCCCGCGGAGACAAGAATGTCGAGGAAGCGTGCGGGCTTTTTTGATCTGCTTTCGCTCCGTCCGCTGAAAGCAGGCGTTTTTTCAATCGCGGCGATCATGCTGCTCGCTTTCATGATCATCCCTGATGTTTTAAACAATAAAGCATACGCCTATATGACGATCGATATCAATCCAAGCTTTGAATTGACACTCAACAAAAACTGTGAAGTTATCGATTTGGTGCCGCTGAACGAGGATGGGAAGGACTTAATGAGCAGTATAGAAAATTGGGAAAAGTCTGACTTTAAAGAAGTGATCAGTGAAATTGTCGAAGACAGCGATAAGAGCGGTTATGTCACCGAATCAAAAGAAGTGCTTATCGCCACCGTATATGAAAACAATAAAGATGATACATATAAGGCGACGGTAAAAAGCGAAATCGATCATGTAGCGAAAAAATACGAGCAGCAGAACTATAAGATGGAAGCGGTGGAATCAGACCTTGATACGCGTGCAAAAGCACAAAAAGAAGGCATCTCAACAGGCCGTTATATCCGTTCCCACAAAGATGAATTAGAAGACAAAAACAAAGATGATGACAATGAAAATAACAAAGATGATCAAAATCAGGAAGAAGATACAGGAGAAAAAGAGAAAGCTGTGAAAGAAGAAGATCAGCCGGAACAACATATGGATGATGAAGAATCAGACACGGAAGATCATCCGGACGGCGAAAAACCTTCAGATCAAGATCACTCTCAATCTGATCAAGAAATAGAAAAAGAAAAGGAGTCAAAATCCCCTAATACCGAAAACCCTCAAGAACATAACCATAATGACAAAGACGGTCAGCAGTCGGAGGAAGGAACGCAGAGAAGCGGTTCCGGCACAAATCAAGAGAGCCCTAAAACTCCTTATCAAAAGGAGAAAAAACCTTCTGACCAAACAAATCAACAAGAATATCCGCCGAGCGGGCCCGGCGAATAAACCATAGGGTATTTATTTGTCAGTATGCCCATTCATTTGAGCTTGTGCCTGCTGTACAAGTCGTTTTGTCATTTCCCCGCCTACAGACCCGTTTGAGCGAGCGACCGAGTCCGAGCCGAGCTGGACGCCGAACTCCTGGGCGATTTCATATTTGAACTGGTCTAAAACCTGCTCCGCCCCGGGAACGACGAGTTTATTCGTTCTTGCCATGATTCTCAACTCCTTTTTCAATTGGTACTGCTTGTTTAGTTTGAAATGGACTGAGGCTTTTTATGCTGGCAATTGTTGAAGGTGTAAAAAAACGCCTGGCTCAATAGCCAGGCGCACCGGTCAGCGGCGATTACTTCATACCATATTTTAAGAAGACGCTGTCAATCATGGAATGGGCGGTCGCCTGTATGTGCGAAGCGATAACGGATAGCACAGTGACAGCGGTGATATCTCTCGCTTTGTTCCATTCGGGATCGGCCAGATCTTGATAAAAACCGCGGAGCTGTCCAGTCTGCTCGATGACGATTTTTTCGAGCGCCGATTCATTCAGCGTATAGTCTTTGATCCGGTACACATAATCGAGAACCCGCGCATACCCTTCATAAAAGCGCAGCGGACTCACCACATCATCTGAGCGGTCTGTAATCGTATTAAAAACCGTTGTTAAGATTGGACGGATCGTTTCGAAGTCATAAACCGATTTTAAGTCTCGTACAATGAGAAGGATGACGGCTTGGTCGATGGAATATTTTTTGCCGAGTTCCGGATGTCCCATCAGATCTTTTATATCGCGTTTGATCCAGTTTTGGATGGCTGTCGATTTTAAGGATGTCAGTTCGCACAAATTTCCAAGTTCAACAATTTCATTTGTGGAAAGCCCGTGTTCCGTTTTTGGCTTTTTTCGTTCGTACCGGACAATGAATTCGGGGATGTCCAAATTGTCTTCCGGCTCATCGAGCGCCAAATCGGCCGATCTCAAAAGAATCGCAAGCGGACTGACATCCAGCTGCCCTTTTAAAGCGTACATCAGTTTGGCCATTTCCAGGCGAGTCAGTTTAAAAGGTTTCATCATTCCACCTCATTATGTATTAAAATGAAATAGCAAACAATATAAACATTATCTTACGTCTTATCGCTTGCATTTTCAATTCTATGCCGTATAATTTTATTATACGAGTTCATTTGATCTTATTATAACATGGAGGTAATCATGGGAAAAAGAATCTTTCTCTTTCTTTTATCGAACATTTTAGTTATTACGACGATCGGTATTGTGCTGTCCATTATCGGTTCGCTGACAGGCGTAGGCACGTATTTCACGGCTGGCGGCGGCATCGATATTGTTGCGCTTCTCGTATTCAGTGCGGTTGTCGGCTTTGTCGGCTCCTTTATGTCGCTTTTGATGTCAAGATGGATGGCGAAAATGGCTATGGGCGTTCAGGTGCTGAATCCTGATAAGCAAACGCTCAGCTACGAAGAGCAGCAGCTCGTTGACCGGGTATATAAGCTGTCCCGCGCCGCCGGACTGACAAAGATGCCGGAAGTCGGCATCTACAATTCACGCGAAGTGAATGCCTTTGCGACAGGGCCGTCCAAAAACCGCTCGCTTGTCGCTGTATCGACGGGTCTTCTTCAGGAAATGGATGACGACGCAGTGGAAGGCGTTCTTGCTCACGAAGTCGCGCATATCGCAAACGGCGATATGGTGACAATGACGCTCCTTCAGGGAATCGTCAACACGTTTGTTGTTTTCTTCGCCCGGATTGCGGCATGGGCTGTTTCACGCGTTGTCCGTGAAGAGCTGGCGCCGATCGTTCACTTTATCGCGGTCATCGTATTCCAAATCGTGTTTTCCATTCTCGGAAGCCTTGTCGTGTTTGCGTACTCCCGCCACCGCGAATATCATGCGGATAGAGGAGGAGCGGACCTTGCAGGCAAGGATAAGATGATTCATGCGCTCCGCTCGCTTGAGCAGTACACTTCAAGAGTCAAAGAAGAGCAGGCATCTGTTGCCACTTTGAAAATCAACGGGAAAAAGCACACATCGCTTTTCTCAACACACCCTGATTTAAGCGACAGAATCCGCCGTCTGGAAGCAAAATAATCAATATGCAAACCCCCTTTTTCAAGGGGGTTTGCTTTTTAAATTTAAAAATCGAAAATCGGCTGTACATAAGAGCATGTTTCCTTTAAAATGGAACACGTTATACACAAGAAGCGCAACTTTTGAATATTGAAAAGAAGGAACGATTATGAAGGTTTTATTGAAAAAACTACTGCGCGTGCTGTCTCCTGTACAGCTGATCGCGCTCTATTATTTTTTGGCGGTGACGGTTTCCGTTATATTATTAAGTCTGCCCGTTGCACACAAGAATGATGTGGAATGGTCATTTATCGATGCCCTTTTTACTGCGGTGAGCGCAGTGAGCGTAACCGGTTTGACGGTTGTTGATACAGCTGATACATTCAGCACGGCCGGAATATGGATTTTGGCGTTTGTTCTGCAGTTTGGCGGGATCGGTGTGATGGCGCTCGGAACATTCGTCTGGCTGATTTTCGGCAAGCGGATCGGTTTGAAAGAGCGCCGGCTGATTATGACCGATCAAAATCAATCCAACTTATCGGGCCTTGTCAAGCTGATGAAGCACGTGCTCGGCTTGATCCTGCTGATCGAGCTGTTTGGCGGGCTGATTCTCGGAACTTATTTCTTAAAGTACTTTGAGACACCTGGAGAAGCCTTTATGCACGGATTTTTTACAAGCATCAGTGCAACGACCAACGGAGGTTTCGACATTACAGGCAACTCGCTGATTCCGTTTCAGCATGATTATTTCGTTCAGTTTATCGTGATTATGCTGATCATTCTTGGAGCGATCGGCTTTCCGGTCCTCATCGAGGTAAAGGATTTCCTGCTCAGCAAAGAACGGAAATTCTCTTTCAGCCTGTTTACCAAATTGACATCAGTCACTTTTTTCCTTTTAGTGATTGGAGGTGCGATCGGCATATTTGCCATGGAAGCGCGCTTTGCTTTTTCAGGGAAATCGTGGCACGAGGTATTATTCTTTTCGCTGTTCCAGTCGACGACGACCAGGAGCGGCGGACTCGCGACGATCGACATCAGCCAATTCACACACACGACTGTTTTATTCATGTGCATGCTCATGTTTATCGGCGCTTCGCCAAGCTCTGTCGGAGGGGGCATCCGGACAACGACCTTTGCTTTAAACCTGTTGGCGCTGTTCCACTTCGCGAGGGGAAATAAATCGGTGAAGGTTTTCAAACGTGAGCTGCACCAGGCGGATTTAATGAAATCATTGATTGTGACGCTGATGGCGGTTATTCTCGTTTTCGGCTCGACACTTGTTTTGACAGTAACGGAAGAGCATTCTTTGCTTGAACTGCTGTTTGAAGTGTGTTCCGCCTTCGGTACGACCGGCTTGTCGATGGGCATTACTTCAGATTTGAGCACGATCGGCAAAAGTGTCATCATCCTTCTGATGTTCATCGGCCGAATCGGCATTGTCACGTTGCTTTATTTATTCGGCAGAAAAGAAATCGAAGCGAACTACCATTATCCAAAGGAAAGAATAATTATCGGATAAGAAAGACAGTTTAGTTAAACTGTCTTTTTTTATGATCATAAAGTCGGTCGCTGTATTTATTTGTATGATATAATGCTTAAATGGCGGATTGAAAAAAAGGGGGAAGCAACGATGAAAATGAGAGTCATCCATTTGTTTATAGCCGCCGGATTTCTATTGCTCGCCGGAGCCTGTTCTAACGAGCCGACAGCAAAAGAAAGCATGGATCAATATGTAAACAAATGGAACGATCAAAAATTTGAAGAAATGTATGAACAGCTGTCGGCTGAAGCGCAAAAATCGATTTCAAAAGACGATTTCATCAAGCGCAATCAATCCATTTATGAACAGATCGGAGTTTCCGATTTGAAGGTTTCAGCCGTCGATAACGATGAAGATGAAAAAAATAAAGAGAAAAAAGATGCAGTGACAATACCGTATAAAGTCAGCATGAATACATTGGCCGGCCCCGTTTCTTTTGAAGGGAAGGCAAAGCTTGTCAAAGAAAAAAAAGACGGTGACACGTCATGGAAAGTCAACTGGAACCCATCCTTTATTTTTTCACAGCTGAAGGAAGGGGAGACCATCCGGATTACCGCCAAGGAACCAGCGAGAGGCATCATTTATGACAGAAACGGAAAGAAACTCGCTACGAATGCGACAGTGCCTGAAATCGGCGTCGTTCCGGGGCAGCTCGGAGATGATAAAGATGGTGTCATCAAAAAGCTCGCGAACATGCTTGACATGGAAAAAGAAGACATCGAAAAACAGCTGTCCGCAAGCTGGGTGACGGACGAATCATTCGTTCCCTTGAAAAAAGTGAAGCCTGGTAGCACAGAGCTTCTTAAAAAAGCGACCTCTCTTCCCGGGGTTTTGAAACAAGACACGCAATCAAGATACTATCCTTACGGTGAAAAAGCCGCACATCTTACCGGTTACATACGGCCGATTACTGAAGAGGAATTAAAGCAGAATAAAGAAGGCTACAGCGAGCATTCACTGCTCGGAATCGTCGGTCTCGAACACATTTATGAAAAAGAACTCAGAGGAGAAATCGGCTGGACGATTTCGATTCCTGAATCAAACGCGACGGTTGCCTCAAAGGATGCAAAAGACGGAAAAGACATCCATACCACGATCGATATCAACAAACAGGAAGAACTGTACAACCAGTTAAAAGATGACTCCGGTGCTGCCGTTGCGTTAGAGCCGCAGACTGGAGAAACGTTGGCGCTTGTCAGCGCGCCTTCATACGATCCGAACGGGTTTTTGTTTGGCTGGAAAAAAGGAGAATGGGAAAAACTCAACAAAGATGCGTCTGCGCCATTCACCTCTAAATTTAATAAAACCTATGCTCCGGGTTCAACGATCAAACCAATCACGGCTTCAATCGGTCTGAAAAATGACGCGATCAAAGCGGATGAACCTAAGAAGATCGAAGGGAAGGAATGGCAGAAAGATTCGTCATGGGGCGGATATAAAGTCACACGGGTTTCCGATCGATTAAGCGATGTCAACCTGGAAAACGCGCTGATCACTTCCGACAACATTTATTTCGCGCAGACCGCCCTTGACACAGGGAAGGATCAATTTGTCGAAGGCCTGAAATCATTCGGCTTCGAGGAAAAACTTGATTATGAATTCCCGACGAAGTCTTCCTCCATATCAAACGAAGGAATCGACTCGGATATTCTCCTTGCCGATTCAGGATACGGACAGGGGCAAATGCTGATGTCGCCGATACACCTCGCGGCAAGCTATACGCCTTTCTTGAACGATGGTAATCTGATCAAGCCGCACCTG
The DNA here is from genome assembly GCF_001042485.2 of Bacillus paralicheniformis. Classification (GTDB taxonomy): domain Bacteria; phylum Bacillota; class Bacilli; order Bacillales; family Bacillaceae; genus Bacillus; species Bacillus paralicheniformis. The sequence continues at coordinate 1,050 of NZ_LBMN02000019.1, read as the reverse complement.
ATCAAAAAGGACGGCGAAGAGAAAGAAATATGGCATAAAAACGTACTGCCCACAGGCGGAGCAGAAGCGATTACAAAAGGATTGAAAGGCGTTGTAGAAGACCCTCGCGGCTCGGCTTACAAGCCGGTTGTCAAAGGGCTCACGATCGCAGGGAAAACGGGAACGGCCGAGCTGAAAACGAAGAAAGACGAAAAAGGTAAAGAAAACGGCTGGTTCACCGCTTATGATTACAAAAACAAAAACCTTTTAATCACGATGATGATCGAGGATGTGTCAGATCGCGGCGGCAGCTCATATGTCGTCAATAAAGTGAAAAAAGTGTTTAAATAAGCACCCTTCAGGGTGCTTATTTTTTTGCCGAAAACTGGATGTGTGGAATGTACGGAAACGGAAAGGATATGGATGAAACGACAAAAGAAAGGAATGTCATCATGAAAAGAAAAGTTGCCAGAAATGAAGCGGCTCTTAACAATAAAACGCCTGCTGAAAGCATGCATGATCATCAATACATGACCCAATATGATGCCGAAAACGGAGACAGGGGCGCCAACCGCAACTCGAAACAAGGGAAGCAGGGAGAATCGCGCCAATGAAAAAACATCAAAAAAGCAAGGATATGCAAAACCATAAAAAACCGATGAATCCAGATGTGCTTCAAGAGGAATTTTCAAACGAACTGGGCGATGTCAACGCCTTTAAATTGATTGATGTGATCGAGAACAATAAAAAGAAGAACAAAAAGGCGGACGGACAGCAGCGGGATAAAGAATAAAACTGCGGATCAAACGAGAAAGGTGCAAATCGGAAACGATTTGCACCTTCCAGCGTGTCGCCAAACCCTCGCATTCGTTGTCAGGCCTGTGCGTCGGTGCTCACGAATTCTAACATTCGCTCCGCTCCGATGCTCGGCCTTCCTAGACTGCAAGGGTTTTCAATCACGCTGATGGGATGAAAAAATCGCAAAACAAAAAAGCTGTTTTGCGATTTTTTCAACAATCTGAAAGGTCCAAATCGGAAACGATTTGGACCTTCATTTATTTTAAATAAGGG
>NZ_LBMN02000018.1 GCF_001042485.2 Bacillus paralicheniformis | reverse complement strand
GGCTTTGTCGACAAGCTGACAGCCTTCCTTGTAAAGAGAAGGCTGTTTTTTTATTTTTAGTGAGCCAGTCTAACGACGTCTCTTGCAATCATCACTTCTTCATTCGTCGGGATGACGAGGACTTTTACAGGTGAATGCGGATAGCTGATAAACGCTTCTTTTCCACGGACGTTATTCAACGCAGGATCCCAATAGACACCCATGAATTCCAAACCATGAAGAACGCGCTCTCTGACTTCAACGCTGTTTTCCCCGATGCCGGCAGTGAAAATGATCGCGTCTACTCCGCTCATTCTCGCTGCATAAGAACCGATGTATTTATGAATTCTGCTTGCGAATACTTCAAGGGCTGTTTCCGCACGTTCATTGCCTTCTTTAGTTGCTTCGACAATATCGCGCAAATCGCTTGAGAATCCGGAAATACCTAAAAGACCGCTCTTTTTATTGAGTGTGTTCAGGACTTCGTCGGCTGTTTGACCCGTTTTTTCCATAATGAACGGGATAAGCGCAGGATCGATGTTTCCTGAACGCGTACCCATCGCTACACCTGCAAGCGGTGTGAAGCCCATTGATGTATCGATTGATTTGCCGCCTTCAACAGCTGCGATGCTCGCGCCGTTTCCAAGGTGGCAGGAAATCAGGCGAAGTTCTTCAATCGGACGGCCGAGCAGCTCTGCCGCGCGTTCAGTCACATATTTATGAGATGTGCCATGGAAACCGTATTTACGGATGCCGAATTTCTCATAGTATTCGTATGGCAGACTGTACAGATAAGATTGTTCCGGCATTGTTTGGTGGAATGCCGTATCAAAAACAGCCACGGCAGGAACATTTGGAAGTACTTCTTTAAACGCTTTAATTCCGACAATATTAGCCGGGTTATGAAGCGGTGCGAGTTCTGAAATCTCCTCGATCTCATGGATCATTTCATCCGTCAATAAAACGGAGTCGCTGAACTTTTCGCCGCCGTGTACGACGCGGTGTCCGATTCCGTCGATTTCATTTAAATCTTTGATAATGCCGAATTTTGTAAGTTTATCCAGCAGCATTTTTACGGCTACGGAGTGGTCCGGGATATCTGTTGTTTCGGTCTTTTTTTCGTCGTTGACGGAAATCGTGAAGATGCCGTTATCCAGCCCGATTCGCTCAACAAGGCCTTTTGTTAGTACTTTTTCGCTGGGCATTTCGAACAGTTGAAATTTCAATGATGAGCTTCCAGCATTGATTGCAATAATTTTGGACATAAAATGACGCTCCTTTTTACCTATAGTCCGGTGACATTATGTTCAACCCGGATCATAAAAAATATGTATAAAATCGTTCTTAGTAAATTCAAAAAATATCTGCCTTTCTCATTTAAACACTCAAAAGAGTGCATTTCAAGTCACGATCCGACATGTTAACGCTTTCACAAAGAAATTATTATTTTCTGAATATAAAAACAGATCAGAGAATATATCTTCTCTGATCTGCTTATCTTTTTTCAGCTTGAAACCAGTTGTCGAGTTTGGCTGTCATTTTCAGCATCGCATCCTGATTGGCGAATGATGGAACTTGTGCAAGCAGAACTTGTTTAGGCGCTTTCGCCTGTTCGCCATGCTTTTGTAAAACCAAAATGCTCTTCGCGTGTGCCTCATCTTTGAAAATCGACAGCGGAAGCTGAAGCACTGCATTAATATACGCATTGTCCTTTAAAAAGGTACGCAGCTTTTCGCTTTGGCTGCTTTCGAACAATTGGTTCGGAATCATAAAAAATAAATAGCCGCCCGGTTTCGTATAGGTCAAGCTTTGTTCAATAAACAAATGGTGTGAAAAAGAATGGCCTTCATCTGCCTTTAATTCGAAAGCGCGCGCGCTTTCGTCATCAGGATAATATCCGACGGGAAGATCGCAAATGACCGCATCGGCAGGCTCCATAAAAATCGGCTGCAGGCTGTCCTGGTTAAAAAGCTCGATTTCCTTTTCCTGCAGGTTTGCCTGGACATAGGCGAGCTTGATCAGAACGTCATCAATCTCTGAGCCGAACGCTTTTCCGGCTTCACCGGCCAGCTGGTTCAAGACGGCAAGCAGCAGGTTTCCAGTGCCGACCGCCGGATCAAACAGCGTCAATTCTTTTTTGGGTCCGATGAATTTGTTCACCAGATATCCGATAAATAAACCGATTGTATCGGGCGTCATCTGCCGGTTCGGATGGGGAATATCTTTCTGGCCTTTCAGGATGGCAAGCTGGAAGGCTTTTCGGATCGCCTCATGGCTGCATTCTGAAAAACGCGCACGGCCGAGCAGATCCTTCACCTTTTGTTCGGCTTTTTCGGAAAGCCCGCGGTCCGCGGAACCTGTAAAGAATGCCTCTCCTGCTTCCGCCAATCCTTCTATGTAAGGGATCTGCAGGTCACGTGCGATGATTTCCGCTCCTTTGTCAAGCCATTCATAAATCGTTTCGACTGGATAGTTTTGCATGATGATGTCTCTCCTTATCAAAAAATCAAAGCCATGAAAAGAGCTCCGGCAAGATGATCACCTGGAGCCCTTTTATGAGTTGAATTTACTTAACGAGTGATTTGGCAGCTTCGATGGCTTTGTCATAGTCCGGGTGGTTTGTCGCTTCGCTGACGTATTCAGTGTAGACGACTTTTCCGTTTTCATCTAACACAAATACGGCGCGGGCAAGCAATCTCAATTCTTTAATGTAAAGCCCGAATGCTTCCCCAAAAGACATTTCCCTATGATCTGACAATGTTTCCACATTTTCAATTCCGTTTGCTCCGCACCAGCGAGCCTGTGCAAACGGCAGATCCGCGCTGATCGTATACACTTTCACTGAACCGAGGCCTGCGGCTTCTTCGTTAAAGCGGCGGGTCTGCGCGTCACAAACACCTGTATCGATAGACGGAATCACCGAAATAACGGCTGGTTTGCCTTTAATGTCTTGAAGCGTGACTTCCTCAAGCGAATTGGACAAAACAGTGAAATCAGGCGCCTGGTCTCCGACTTTCACTTCTGAACCTACCAGTGTCACCGGGTTTCCTTTAAATGTAATTGAAGCCATCATCATTCCTCCTTCATTTATGTATGACTCTACTATAAAAGAGTTTAGGACAAACTGCAAAGCTTAAGTCCGGCCGAGACAAAAAAAGTTAACTGCTGCAGGAACAGTTAACTTCTGTGGCCGGAAAGCCGAAGCTTTTAAAATGGAGGCGTCTGGTTTTGGCGGTTCATATTTTGCTTTTGCTTATCGTTTTTCTTAAACATATGCTGAATCCGTTCGATCGTTTGCGGGGCTGCGTCTAAAATCTTATCGATGACGTGCGTGTTTTCATCCAAATGCAGGATTTTAACGCCTGATGATCCGACAATCAAAAAAGCAATCGGCGTAATCGATACGCCTCCCCCGCTTCCCCCGCCAAACGGGAGCTTCGATTCTTTTCGTTCACGATCTCCATCGCTCGCTTTGGATTCGGCCGGTTTATTTCCGCCGAACTCGCTTCCGCCAGCCGCAAAACCGAATCCCACTCTGGAGACGGTTAGGATGACGCTGCCGTCAGGTGTTTCTACAGGATCTCCGATAATGGTATTGACATCGATCATTTCCTTTAAATTTTCCATTGCGGTTTTCATCAAACCTTGAATTGGATGTTCAGCCATATTCCATTCCTCCTATACTGATGAATCATTCTTTGTTGAACCTGACAGATTTTTTGGCAGCTTAAATAAGCCGCGCATTTTCCCTTTCCAGTTCATCACGATTCTAAAAGCTGCGGTTATAGCATGGCCAACGCGAAAATGGAATATACATGTCAGATGCGTTTTAGAGGAGCGGCTGTTAAAGACTGGAATCACTTCGTATTCCGGCTGGCTGTCAAAGCAAAAAATCTGATGCAAGAGAGCCATTGTGCCGGCTTTCAGAGACCAGGCGCCTCCCGTGACGATTCCGGTTAAAGCGGCATCAGGAAAGCCGAGGACTGAGGTCCATTCGAGCTTCGTGATGTGAATCCGCTTCATAAATCGGCGGATAAGCGGCTGCAGATTGATGACCTGTTCCACCAATTTTTTGATTTGCTTCGTATTATCGAACACTTCCCGATAGCCGACTTTTCTCCTCTTTTTATCGTTTTTTAGAGCCGTATTCGTCTGTTCTTTTACATCAACGGTCATATCCTGCTGATTGATTTTAATCACCGGAATTTCCTTTTTGAAGCGCAGAAGCCCAAAACCTGTTCGAACTTTAAAGGTCAGCCGGTCGTCATCGTCTGTATGAAGATATTCGATCGCGATGCGGATTTTCATCATCATTAACGCTGCCAAAAGAAGGAATACTCCCGCAATCCATATGTAAATCATGATTTCACTTCCTCATACTAATCATTATAGGAAGAAATTTGAAAAAATAAACATAGACGGAGCTTATTCTAGGCAGCAAAAAAACCCGGCTGTCTTTCAGCAGCCGGGTTTGATACGCTCAGTCTTTTTTTCGATACAGCTTTTCATGAATAACCGCCGTGTCCGCAAAGAAATCGTGAATCCCCTGTTTCTTTGGCGAAAATGCAGCAACGAGATACGTAATATACAAACTGTTGATATAGCGGCCGATAAGCTCCCTAAACAAGATCACATCCCATGTCAGCCCTTTTTCCGGGACAAGCGACACGACCCTCAGCCCGAATACCATCTTGCCCAACGTCTGTCCGAAATACTTCGTCATCAGGACGAAATAAGCGAAAAATACTGCCGCCGTTACAAAAGAATAAAGCGAAAAGGTGAAAAACCCTGATTCTTTAGGGAGATTCAGCAGGCTGAAAACAGGTGAAACCGCTAATTTGTTGATGCTGCCGACAACAATCCCGTCGAGCAGAAAGGCAAACAGCCTGATCCAAAAACCGGCATATGCATGCTCTACATGCGGGGCCGATTCTTCCCTGGAAACACCGGCGTCCGGTGATAATTCATTATGATCCTTTCCATCATAAGTCACATCCATTTTTTCGGTCCCCTCCTATTTAGCGTATAAATACATGAGTCTCGGTGCGCCGGATTGAGAAATTGCTTCTTTAATGTTTAAGAAATCGGCTTCGCTTTTAAACATCTTATTTGCAGTCATCGAAAAGAGCGACGCAAGGCCGGCCGATTCTTCATAGCTGACAACAGACGCTCCGGCAAGGTTTTTGTGGTCTTTTTTCATCGCTTTGACCGCATCCTCATAGTAGCCGAGCTCATCAATGAGATGGTTCTGTTTCGCCTGGCGGCCGTCATAAACGCGTCCGTCGGCAATTTTTTTCACGTCATTTTCGGACATGCTGCGTCCGTCGGCTATAACATCGACAAATCCTTCGTACGCGTCATCGACCATTGACTGCATGATTTCTCTTTCTTTTTTCGTCATATCGCGCGTCGGTGACATGATGTCTTTAAACTCACCGCTTTTGATCGTTTCCGTTTTCAATCCAAGCTTTTCTGCAAGCTTGCTGTAGTTAAGGCTTTCCATGATGACCCCTAGTGAACCCGTCAGCGTGTCCGGCGCTGCAAAGATTTTGTCGGCAGGCGTTGAAATGTAATAGCCTCCAGATGCAGCCATCGAGCCCATTGATACGTAAATCGGTTTTTTCGTATCTTTTTTGATCTCTTCAAGCTTCTTATGTATTTCGGCGCTTTCGTATACTCCGCCACCCGGAGAATTGACGCGCAGAATAATGCCCTTTACAGCAGAGTCGTCTTTTGCTTTTTCAAGCATTTGCAAAAACGATCTGTGGTTATAGCCTTCAGAGCTGAACAAGCCAGAAGCGCCGCCATTGTCGGAAATCGTTCCGTTCACTTCAAGCACGGCGATTTTTCTTGAGCTGTTTCCTTCTTCAAGCACCGTTTCTTCCTGGGTGTCATTAAGGCCAAACTGCATCTTTCCGTCATTCCCCATCGTGTCAAATACTGCTAGCAAAAGGCTCACCACCGCAGATAACGCAAAAACGCCCAGCGCGATGACAAGTGCGATCCATCTTTTCGCATTCATTTTGTCTGTTCTCCTCCTTTGAATAAAAAAAGCTGCATGTCTTAGTACGTATATGAAGAGAAAAAGTTCAGTATGATGCCGCTTCATATACAAGAAGTTTTTGGACATGGTAAACTAAGGGTCACAGGTCATTTTAACATACATGTTAGATGGCAGAAAAATCTAAACTTAACAGACAAAGGGGAGAATGATTGTGACAGACCGCCGGAACATTTATTTCTTTTACAAAAAAAGCGAAGAAACCGACGAGCAGTGCAAAAAACTGAAACACCTTGCAGAAGAACACGGATTTCGCGTCGTTCACCACCACAATGAAGCCAATATTATCGCAAGCATCGGCGGCGACGGGACATTTTTGCAGGCGGTTCGAAAGACGAATTTCAGGGATGACTGCCTGTACGTAGGCGTGGCCAAAAAGGGGAAAGCTCATTTGTATGCGGATTTTAATATACATGATACCGATAAAATGATTGAAGCGACAAACTCTGAACAAATCGAGGTCAGAAAATATCCGCTGATCGATGTAACCGTTGACGGGACAAGCTTTCAATGTCTGAATGAGGTATCCATCCGTTCAAGCATTATTAAAACATTTGTGATGGACGTTTATATTGATGATCTTCACTTTGAAACATTCCGCGGGGACGGAATGATCGTGTCCACTCCGACCGGAAGCACCGCGTATAACAAATCGGTTGAAGGGGCCGTCGTTGATCCGCTGCTTCCATGCATACAGGTGACAGAGCTCGCTTCATTGAACAACAACACATACAGAACGCTCGGATCTCCGTTTATTTTAAGTGCGGATCGAAAGCTGACATTAAAAATCGTCCAAGACGGGAACGACTATCCGATCATCGGCCTTGATAACGAAGCCTTCAGTACGATGCATGTAAAAGAAGTCGAAGTCAGCCTCTCAGGCAAGATGATCAAAACCATTAAATTAAAAGACAATTCGTTTTGGGAAAAAGTAAGGCGCACATTTCTATAATTTTGAAAACCTTTTCATCAATAAAGAGCGGGATGTTCTTCCTGCTCTTTTTTGCGGTTGTTTATCACGAAATTTTCATTTCCGCATTCATGCCGGGTAGCAAGCACTTTGGCGGACGAATTTAATATCGACACATCGGATTGCCTCAAAAGTGCTCCTCCTTCCGGTTTTTATATATCGTATTACAAGTTGTATTACGCATCCTTTTTTCTATAAATCAACAGATTAAAAAGAAAAAGGCTGGTGATCGTCTGACCAACAGCCTTTAGCCGATTATTTGCTCCACTTTTTAAAATCCTGATTCAGTCTGATCAAATGAGTTTCCAATGTGCTCAGTTCTTCTTTTGTCCAGTCTTGAAGAACCTCCGTGTATACATGATAGCGAGCCTTTTGCACTTTTTTCAGAGTATCAATGCCCTCTGAAGTCATTTCTACAAGGCTGATCCGGCCGTTGTTGGGATCGGGAAAACGCCTGATGAGCTTTTTCCGTTCCAATGCTGCAACCTGTCTGCTCGCTGTCGAAAGATTCAGCATTAAGGTTTCAGCCAGCGAGTTGATGGCAAGAGGACTTTGCTTATCAAGCTCGCTTAACAGCAGATATTCCGAGCGGTCCAGACTTCCGAACCGCGGACTGTAGGCCGTCGTCAGACGGACTAAAAGCGCGATTTCCTTCTCGATGTTTCGGAGTGAGTCATGCCCCAAAGGATATTCCCCCCCTCTTGTGTGGTTATTCAGCTTTTGTTTTAAGAACGATTTCCCGTTGTCTTAGTTCAAAGCGCTTAATTTTCGCCGATGGCGTTTTCGGCAGTTCTTCGATGAATTCTATCTCCCGGGGGTATTTATAAGGGGCCGTCATGGCTTTTACATGGTTTTGCAATTCCTTTGTCAGTTGTTCATTGCCGCGGGATCGATCCTTTAAGACAACATATGCTTTCACGATCGATCCCCTGATTTCGTCAGGGCTTGCCACAACAGCACATTCTTTGACCTCAGGATGCTTGATCAGTGCATCTTCAACTTCAAACGGGCCGATTGTATATCCTGAACTGATGATCACATCGTCATTGCGGCTTTCAAACCAGAAATAGCCGTCTTCATCCTTTCGCGCCTTATCCCCTGTTATAAAGTAATCTCCTCTTCTTTGGCGGAGCGTTCGTTCTTGATCTTTGTAATATTCTTTAAAGAGTGCCGGCGTGCTTAAGTGGACGGCGATATCGCCCGTTACGCCCTGCGGACAGCTCTTTCCATTCCCGTCTATAATATCAACCAGGTTTCCAGGCGTCGGTTTTCCCATGCTTCCAGGCTTGATTTTCATTCCTTTTAAAATCCCCACCAACAGCGTGCTTTCCGTTTGTCCGTATCCGTCCCGCACATCAATATGAAAATGCTTTTTAAATGTATCAATGACTTCCCTGTTCAACGGCTCCCCGGCCGAAACAGCGCTGTGCAGAGAAGACAGGTCAAAGCGAGACAAATCATTGACTTTCGCAATGAATCGATACTCTGTCGGCGTACAGCATAGCACATTGATTTGATGGCGCTCAATCAGCTGCAAATACGTTTCCGGCGTAAATTTCCCGTGATAGATAAAGCCGGCTGCACCGCTGCCGAGCACTGCTAAAAACGGGCTCCATACCCATTTTTGCCAGCCCGGCCCCGCTGTTGCCCAGACGAGATCCCCTTCTGAAATGTCAAGCCATGCGGAAGCTGTCGTTCTTAAGTGAGCATAAGCCCAGCCGTGTGTATGTACAACTCCTTTTGGCTGACCGGTCGTGCCTGATGTGTAAGATAAAAATGCGATGTCATCGCGAGAGGTATCAGCCGCTTGAAAATCCGCGGCAACGGCCTGATTCATTTCTTCAGGCAGGTTGATCCACCCTTCTCTGCTTTCTCCGACGGCAAATAACGACAGCTCATCTTTTGCTTGAACATCTAGAAAAGCATCAAGAAATGCTGAATATACGACGGCTCCTTTGACGCCGGCATGCTTGATCCTGTAATCCAAGTCTTTCGCCCGGAGCATTTCGGAACATGGGATGACCACCATTCCGGCTTTTAAAATGGCCATGTAGACGGCATACGTCTCCGGGATCCGCGGCATCATCACGATAAGCTTGTCACCTTTTTTCAGTCCAGAACGGGTCAATATGCTGCCGATTTTGTAAGCCCTTTCAATTAATTTTTCATAAGTCCAAGACACTTGACGTCCTGATTCATCTTCCCAGATCAAAGCGGTTTTATCACGGGAAGATTTAAATTTTTCAATTTCATCAACCGCGTTATACTTCTCCGGCGCAATCAAATCTTCTCTTCTCAACCCATCCATCTCCTTGTCTTGTGCCATCTTTTTATTATACATAATCCTTTCATACAATTGTATTCCGAAATGCCTATTTTGCAGAACATAAAAAAGAGTGGGGATTAAACCCCACCCATTATCCATTGCTTTTTAATTTTAATTATTGTTGTGTTCCACCCATTTGCTGTTGAGCGAAAGAAACTAAACGCTTAGTGATTTCTCCTCCAACTGAACCGTTTGCACGAGAAGTAGTTTCTGCTCCAAGGTTAACGCCAAATTCAGAAGCGATTTCGAATTTCATTTGGTCGATAGCTTGAGCAGCACCAGGAACCAATAGTTGGTTAGAACTGCTTTGTCTGTTGTTTTGAGCCATGTGTTCTCACCTCCTTGTGAGTATAGATTGTGTAAAAACACATGACTTCATACAAAGAATGTTTGGTAATTGTATGCAAAAACAGACAAAGGCGTTTGTTCGAATATTCCTTTAGAAAAAGTCCGCAAATTGATCTTTCGTTTCCGCTTTGCTGCTCAAAACAATCGTTTCCGTGTTCTCTACAGCTTCGTTGATGAGCGGTTCGAAATCTGTGTAGCTTTCAAAGTGTTCGATTTTTTCTTTTTTCGGACGCGTTTTCGGCGCAGAAGGCGTGAAGATCGTACAGCAGTCTTCGTACGGACGTATGCTAATATCATACGTATCGATTTCCTTCGCTTTTTCGATGATTTCCGTCTTATCCATGCCGATTAAAGGGCGCAAAACCGGCGTGCTCGTGACCGCGTTGATGGCATACATGCTTTCGAGCGTCTGGCTTGCAACCTGGCCGAGGCTTTCTCCTGTAAAAACGGCAAGCGCGTTATGTCGTTCGCGCAGTTTGTCGGCGATCTGCAGCATCAGCCTTCTGGTCGCCGTCATGGAATAGTTTTCGGGAATCTGCTTTTGAATGAGCTCTTGGGTTTTCGTAAACGGAACGATATGAAGCTTGATGTCTCCGCCGAAAGCCGTAAGGCGTTTAGTGAGATCAATCACTTTTTGCTTGGCCCGTTCGCTTGTATATGGCGGGCTGAAAAAGTGAACAGCTTCGATCTCAAGCCCGCGCTTCATGGCATAGAACCCGGCAACAGGGCTGTCAATTCCGCCGGATATCATAAGCATCGCTTTTCCTCCGCTTCCGACCGGCAGCCCGCCCGCACCTTTTTCATCCCGGAATGTCAAATACGTAGCATCTTCCCGAATTTCGATCCGCAAATGGATGTCCGGGGAATGAACGTCAACGGTAAGATCATCGGTGTTGCGCAAAATGTGTCCGCCGATTTCGGCATTCACCTCATTTGTATTTAATTCAAACTGCTTGTAAGCCCTTTTCGTCGATACTTTAAAGGTATCTCCGGGCTTGTATTGTTCTTGAACAGACGCGAGCGCCGTCTCTTTAATGCTTTCCAGATCTGTCCGGCACTTCACGGCAAGACTGAACGATTGGATGCCGAAAACGTTTTTCAGACGGGCCATTACGGCTTCCGCGTCTTCTCCGTTTAATACGAGAGTCATTCTGTCACGTGTTGACTCATAACGGACGTTGCGGAAATCGCGCAAGACCATTTTGATATTTCTTTTCAGGCGATCGACAAAAAGCTTTCTGTTCTTTCCTTTTGTTGAAATTTCGCCAAATCTGATTAAAATATAGTCTTCATTCATTGTGTCTCTACCTCATAATTCCTTTTAGTTTGTGTAAACTTTCTTTTAAGGCCGTCATAAACGGGCCGACAATCTCCTGATTGTCCCGGTATGTCATACTGATTCTGATGCTGCTTGCCGCTGCATCTTCACCTTTTCCCATTGCTAAAAGCACCTTGCTCGGCTTATGCTGTTTTGAAGAGCATGCTGATGTCGTCGATACGAAAATACCTCGCTCTTCTAGCATATGCAAAAGGACCTCGGCCTTCAATCCCGGCACGGAAAAATTAATGATATGCGGCGCGCTGTTTTCTTCCGGCGTATTTAATATAACACCTTTTAGCTCTTTTAGCTCCTTGATAAAAGCCAATTTTGCCGCCTTTATTTCTTCTATATAATGGTTATAATCCTGTTTTGACATATTGATCGCTTTTGCAAGCGTAACAGCGCCGGCGGTATTTTCAGTTCCGGCACGCCTGTTGTTCTGCTGTTCTCCTCCGGAAATCAAAGGAAAAAGCGAAATCCGTTCGTTCAGAATGAGCGCTCCTGTTCCTTTTAAGCCGTGAAATTTATGGCCCGATATCGTACAAAGGTCAATGTCCGCCCCGGAGATGTCCAGGGGAACCTTGTTAATGCCTTGAACGTGATCAACATGAAAGTATGCCCTTGTGTTTTCTTTTACGATTTTGCCGATGTCTTCCACAGGCTGGATGACACCTGTTTCATTGTTGACGTGCATGATGCTCACCAGAATCGTGTCTTTGCGGAGCGCTTGTTTCAGATCTTCAAGCGAAACAAATCCGCGGCTGTCGACAGGAAGATATGTAACCTCAAAGCCAAAGGCTGTCTTCAGCTGCTCCAAAGATTCCGTCACAGACGGATGTTCAATGGAGGAAGCAATGATATGTTTTCCTTTTTGCATATGTGCCAAAGCAATGCCTTTCAGCGCCATGTTGTTGGCTTCTGAAGCCCCGGACGTAAACACGATATCATGACTTTTTAGCGAAAGCGCCGTTTTGATCTGTTTCCGCGCTTCTGAAAGCAATTGATCCGCTTCAATGCCGTGGCGGTGCAGCGACGACGGGTTGCCGAAGAAGCGCTGATTTACTTGTTCATAAATTTGTAATAATTCAGGATATGGTTTTGTTGTTGAACTATTATCAAGATAAATCATGATCTACTCCTTTAAAAATGAACGTTCTTTTTCATGACTGTATATGTTATCATATCAACTTGTAATTGAAAATTAAAAATAAATGTTTGACTTCTCTGATTTTTAAAATATAATAGTCTTTGGACTTTTGTCATATTATATCACGAAAATAAATTGACAGAAAATTTAAACAACAAACCAGGAGGTTCTTTTTAATGAAAACTTCACTATCCGCTAAGGAAACGACGGCGATTGGACTTATGCTGTTCGCCCTCTTTTTCGGAGCGGGAAATATGATTTTTCCTCCCCAGCTCGGTCAAGCTGCCGGAGAGAATGTTTGGCCGGCTATCATCGGATTCTTGCTGACAGGCGTCGGTCTTCCGCTGCTCGGCGTCATCGCGGTTGCTCTAAAAGGGAGTGCAAAAGGCCTAGCTGACAAAGCCCATCCGGTCTTCGGCACGATATTAATCGTCAGCATTTATTTGACGATCGGACCTTTGTTTGCTATTCCGAGGACAGGAAATGTTTCATACGTGATAGCGGTGGAGCCGTTTTTAGGGAAACATTCATCAAGTCTTTATCTGTTTATCTTTACCCTGATATTTTTCGGAATCACTTATTTCCTGGCTTTAAACCCAAGCAAGCTTGTTGACCGCATCGGTAAAATTTTAACACCGATATTATTGACTGTAATCGCAATATTAGTCATCAAAGCGTTTATCACCCCGATGGGCAGCATCGGCTCTGTGACAGAGGCCTATCAATCCGCACCTCTGTTTGTCGGATTTTTAGAAGGATATAAAACGATGGATGCGATCGCTTCAATCGTATTTGGAATTGTCGTTATTACCGCGATTAAAGACCGCGGCGTTACAAATCCAAAGTCAATCGCCGCTTCATGCATCAAAGCGGGGATCGTCGCTGCAGTCGGTCTCGGACTCGTTTATGTTTCTCTCGCTTATTTAGGGGCGACAAGTGTTGAAACCGTCGGTTCGCTCAACAACGGCGGCGAAATATTGTCCAAAGCTTCCGCGTATTTATTCGGCTCGCTTGGAAATGCCGTGCTCGGTATCGCGATCTTGTTCGCCTGTCTGACGACGAGCGTCGGACTCGTTTCCTCTTGCGGAGAGTATTTTTCAAAGCTGATTCCGAAGCTCTCTTACAAAGCTGTTGTCATCATCGTGACGCTTTTCAGCCTTGTGATTGCCAATTTCGGACTGACAGAAATCATCTCGTTTTCAGTTCCGATTCTGTCGGCGATTTATCCGCTTGCGATCGTCGTCGTTTTGCTCTCTTTCATTGACAAGCTGTTTGCTGAACGACGCGAAGTCTATATCGGTGCCCTTATCCCGACTGGAATTTTAAGCATCATCGACGGATTAAACGCGGCGAAAATTCCGCTGGGTCCGGTAAACGATATCTTAAAAGCGAACATCCCGCTGTTCAGCATGGGTGTCGGCTGGGTCATTCCGGCTGTTATCGGCGCGGTGATCGGTTACATTGTGACATTTTTCATCGCTTCGCCGAAAGACAAATTAAAGAAAGTCAGCTGATCTTTGAAAAACCGGCTCTGTTTTTAAACAGGGCCGGTTTTTTTATTTTTCATTGCAGCTATAGACAAAAAAACCCGACACGCCTTTTCACGTGCCGGGTTTTTGTTCTATTCAGGCTGCTTCGCGTCCGCTGCAAGCCGGTCAACTGCTCCCGGCGACGCTTTTTCGACCGCTCTGGCGGCAATGTCGTAAGCCTCTTCATACTGATATGCATAAAAACTTTTCTCTGCTTCTTTCAGCTGTTCGGAAAGAATCCGGTCCTGGCTTCTGAAGCGGTTGCCATATTGGATGATGCGTTCGATCAGCAAAACCATTTCAACCAGTTCATCCGTCTTTATTTTCACTTCTGTGACAAGCTGTTCCGCCTCTTGAAGGCGTTCGTTCACCGCATCCATGTTCAGCGGCAGCTCATTCAGCTGTTCTGTCACTTTCTGCACAGTCGTCTGCGACTGCCGGATCTTTTCGGTTATGGCTTCCGGAATCCCTGGAACATTGCTTTTCTCCAGGCTCCGCGCCGTATCCTTGATCGTCTGCTTTAATTGCTTGAGAAGCTCTCTTGCCTGAAGCTCTTCTTTTCTCAGCATTTGCAGCATGTCTCTGTATTCGTCATGCTCCCGTTGAGCGGCTTCCATCTGCTTTTCGATATCCGCAAGCTCTTCCTTTAACAGCGAGTAGGCGACATGTTTCTGATCAAGCCTTTCTTTCACTTGTTCGAACTGCTTTTCGATCATTTCAAGGCGCTTTTCGTATGACTGCTGTTTCTCCAGTTCTCCGGTTGTCAGTCTGTAGCCTTTCTTGACGAGTTCGGTTTCAGCTTCGGTATCCTTTTTGGAGGCTTCAAGCTTTTCCAATGCAGCGGCAAGCTCAGGCACTTTCCCCAAAATTTCCTGCCCTGCTTCGACTTCATGCTCCAGCTGGTTATACAGCGTCTGGATCGTTTCATCAATCATCTGCACGATTGCGGCGGCTTCTTCTAAATCAAGTTCGTCCAAAAGCGCACCTTCAGCACGCTTCAATTCTTTCAAAAGGTTTTCGAGCTCCTTCTCCACTTGAATATGATCGAGCTTGTACCCTTTATCGATCATTTCCTGATAGCCGGCTTTCAATTTGGCGAGTTCCTGCGGAACAGTCTGCTTGCAGCTTGCAAGCAGTTTCGGCACATCGTCTATGTATGATTGAAGCTCTTCAAGCAAACGGTCTTGGGCGAGCAGCACCTTTCTGGCTTCTATATAATTTCCGCCTTCTGTTTCCTCTTCAAACTGTTTAATGCCTTCCCACACGGTATCGAGGTCGGTTTCAATTTTCTCATAGAGGTCTCCGTACAGGTGACTGTATGCCAAAAGGTTTTTCCGCACTTTTGTATACCGTTCTTTTACCTCTTCGATTTCTTTGCGGTTCTGCTCTTCGCTCGAGACAAGATCGGCGATTTCCTTTAAGATGTCTTCAATGTTGGATTCAGCCGCTGATAAAAGATTCTCAATATGCGCGAGCACCTGTTTCGATTTTTGAAAACGGTATTTGTCGGCGCAATCCTCGGCTTCAAACAGAAGCTCTTCGACTTTGGGCATATGCGAGGTGACGATTTCATCCCATTCCCGGCGCCACCTTTCAAAGAATTCCTCAGTCTGCCCCGTCATTTTCAGATGCTTGATTTTTGACATCTCTTCCACGATCGATCGGTTCATGATTTCGATTTTCCAAGCTTCTAAACGGTCGATCTCTTTATATATATTTTTTCTGAATAAGTAGCCCGTAGCGAATAAGATTAAAAATAACGCCAGTAAGCCAATGACAAACTCCATAATGAGCCCCCTTGCTGTTTATCTGTTCTGTCAGGGTATGTATTTGAAATTGTTATGTAAAAATGAAGTTAAACTATCGTTTTCATTGTTCTTATGATACCATGTAACCAACATTTTTTGAGCAGAATTTTTAATTTTTTTACATCAAAGTGACAACATCTGACTATTTTTTTACGGGGTGACATCATGCTGAAACGAGACGGTCATGTTCATTCTCCCTTTTGTCCGCACGGATCAAAAGACGAATTCAGATATTATATAGAAGAATTATGCAAAAAAGGCTTCCGATCCGTATCCTTCACCGAGCATGCGCCGCTTCCGCCTTCATTCATGGATCCGACCCCGGAGAAAGACAGCGCCATGCCGATCTCCGAGCTGGACCGCTATATTGAACGGCTGACCGAACTGAAGGAAGAGTACAAAGGACAGCTCGACGTTTTAATCGGTCTTGAAGTCGATTATATCCGCACCTTTGAACACGAAACGAAAGCTTTTCTCGATCAATACGGCACGCATCTTGACGACAGCATTCTTTCCGTTCATTTTTTGCCGGCCGGATCATCGCACATCTGCCTTGACTACGATGAAAAAGCGTTTCAGCAGCTGATCGGCTGCTACGGCAGCACAGAACAGGTCTATCTCGCCTATTATGACGAAATTTATTCTTCCATTGTATCACCGCTGGGAGCATTTAAGCCAAAACGAATCGGCCACATTACGCTTGCGAAAAAATTTGTGAAGCTGTTTCCGTATTCGATGTCAGAAAGCGTCAGAAAATCGGTCTCCTCCTGTTTGGATGAAGCCGCAAAGCGCGGATACGAACTTGACTTTAATACGTCCGGCCTCCGCAAGCCTTATGCAGGCGACGTCTATATGGAAGAATGGATGATAAAAGAAGCGGAACAAAAAAACATCCCGCTTGTCTTTGGGTCTGATGCCCACCAAGCAGAGGATGCCGGATTTGGTTACGAACATTTTGAGAGCCGCTTGGCTAAATAACGGCGGCTTGCCGACCTTCTCTGTACAACAAACTGAGAAGCCATGTTTTGACTTCCTTGTAATACGCCTGATAAAAGTACGGCTCGTGCGGCTGTACATACAGCACTTCTGAAATATATTGAGGCTGCAGATAAGGCATCATTAAAAGCGACTTCAGCTGAATCATAAAATGGGAAAGGGGAAAACGGGAAAATTCGTTGTCCTCATTTCCCTTTTCAATGATCAGGTGGAGAATGTACTTTTCTTTTGTTAAATATGTCGACATCACTTCGCGATTCAGTGTGGAATCAATCGTGACTTCGCGATAAACAAACCGAGTTAATTGACGGTGCTCATGCTGATACGATAGAATATCAAAAACCAATTGAAGAAGGCAATCCGTTGCACCTGCATCCGGAAGGCGTTCATAACCCTTTTCAAGGACTCTTAAATAGCCTTCATAAAAACGGGATATCAAATGCTCCATTAAACCGCCTTTTCCATTAAAATAATAGGAGATGTGGGCGACATTGACATTGGCTGCTCGGGCAATTTCGCGGACGGATGTTCCTGAAAAACCTTTTTGGTTGAACAGCTCCACGGCAGATTCGATGATCCTGTCCTTCGTGGTTGAAATAGCGTTTGATCCCATCTTGTTTCACCCCTTCTTACTTAAAACAATTCCACTTCAAGCGGAATTGTTCCTGTAAAAAGTGCTCGACAAATAGCATCACGGCAAGCGTGTTTTTGCCATTTCAAAGAAAAAGCGAGGGAAATTATCATGTTTCATGTCGAAAAAACAGAAGGCAGCAAAGAAAAAAAATACGAGCTTCTCCTCAAACAGATCGATGCGCTGACAGAAGGCGAACCTGATATGATCGCCAATACAGCAAACGCCTCCGCTCTTTTATATCAATCATTGGAAGACATCAACTGGGCGGGTTTCTATTTTGCCAAAGACGGCGAGCTTGTGCTCGGTCCGTTCCAGGGACTTCCTGCATGCGTAAGAATCCCGTTCGGGAAAGGCGTCTGCGGCACCGCTTATACAAACGGCCGGGTCGAGCGCGTTGAAGATGTGAACGCGTTCCCCGGACACATTGCGTGTGATGCGGCATCCCAATCCGAAATCGTAGTTCCGCTTGAAGTGGACGGGAACATCATCGGAGTGCTCGATATCGACAGCCCGATTAAAAACCGCTTCGATGAAACAGATGAGTATTATTTGAAAAAGTTCACAGAGATGCTTGGAGAGCGTTTAAGCGAAAAGAGCCGGTAAATCCGGCTCTTTTTTAATGTGTCATAAACCTGTTTTTCCCGTTTCGCTTTGCATTGTACAGCGCGACATCCGCCTCTTTAAAAAGGCAGGTTAAAGATTTCGGACGATCCTGAGACCAATTGGATACCCCGCACGAAATCGTCACCTTTGGATCAGTGCATTCCCTGACAAGCGTAATCAGCCTCTCAGCAAGCATTTCACCGGTGTTCAGCCCTGCTTTCGGCAAGTATACCGCAAGCTCTTCTCCTCCCCACCTTGCTGCGACGTCCTGGTCGCGGATGTTTCGCTGGATCACCCTGGCGACTTGAATGAGAATATCATCGCCTTTCTGATGGCCGTACGTATCGTTAATCTGTTTAAAATCATCGATATCAATCAATACGAGTACGCCGCTCTCATCCGCTTTCATACTGTACCCGATTTTTTCATCGAAATAGCTTCTCGAGTAAAGCTCTGTCAAACGGTCTGTTTGAACAAGATACTTCAGCCGGTCACGCAGCATCAAATTCGACACGGCGAGCGTGGAATGCCTGATCAGCGTCTGAAACAACTTAAACATTTCAAATGAAAAAGAGCAGACGTTTTTTTTCAATACGATGACAAATCCTTTGTTTTCATTATTCTCCAGCATCGGAACGCCCATTAATGAAGCATAACCGTCATTTCCAAAAAACGAAGAACCGTTTCCGACAAATACCCCGTTTTCCTCTGAAATCTTTTCTTTAACATAGCGGATATATGGAAGGGCCGCATCCGTCTGAAAAAAACTGGTGCTTCCCGGCAGCAGGGTTTCCTCGTCCAAATGATTTTTATAAAAAAAGCCCACCTCTTCGGCGCCAAATGAACTGATCAGCCTTTCGGACAAACTCTTCATCATATCAGGGAGGCGTTTCGTCCGGTTCAGCTGATGCGATGTTTCATTAATCAGCTCCAAATTTGAAATCATATTCTGCGACTGTTCGTAAAGCCGGGAATTTTCAAATGCTTTCCCTGCCGCATTCGAAATAATGCATATATCCGCTGCCGTATCGGCAGCCCCTGGTCCAAAAGCCTTCAAAACGCCATACGTTCCCTGCCGGCCTTTAATCGGAATGTAAACTTCCGATTCATTTTTGCTCTTCGCCTGTCCTGATAAGTATGCCTCCAAGGCGAAAGAATCGGTCGATTCGCTTTGCACATCTAACTCTATCGCAGGAAGGCTGATGTATTGGTCCTCGTCGTATGACAAGAAAAGACAATATGCCAAAAAAGGAAAAACATCCCTTAAACTTTCAACCATTGTCTTGAGCACCTGCTCCTGATCCATCAGCTCATGCAGCAGCGCCGTCTTTTCATAAATCTTTGTTTTATTGAGCTCCTCATGAAATAATGCATCAAGTTTCAGACAATGCATTAAAAACAGGCGGATGGATTCAGCAAGACGTTCTGGTACTTTATGATTCTTTTGACACAAAAGTTCTATATATTTGCTGTTTTCTTCTATTGTTATAATGATATAATAATCATTAACTCGGCTGATCTGGCCGCTTTGGCCGTTCGCTCCCTGCGGTCTTGAAGAAGGACGCAATGTAAGAGATATAAACGAAAAAAATGACTCTGCTGCCGCTTTTAGCCAGGCAACAGAGTCATCGTACGAGACGGCCGGCTTTTTTAAAAGAAATTGGAACAGCTTCTGATGAAAAGACAGATATAGGTCTTCAGTTTGTTTGTTCATGGTCATCACCTTAAAAAAATCCGTTTTATGTATTTTATTTTCCTGATTATATCATAAAAAACAGGACTTTATACTTATTAACGATTCAGGCTCTTTGGGACAGTCCATGAATGGTTGACTTTGCACAGCGGACATTATATAATCTTCTTTGTGTGAAATAATGCAGCCTTTTTGTTCTGCTTCTGTGTTTCATTTTGTTCCTTATCTATTAAGGTGTATCGTGTAACTCTTTGCTGCTGGAGCGAGGATACATGAAAACAAAATGGACATGGCTGAATTGAACAGATGGGTTTTATTTTCACAAAAATAAAACCAAAGGAGGAGTCACATTATGGCTCGCTATACAGGTCCAAGCTGGAAATTATCCCGCCGTTTAGGCATCTCTTTGAGCGGTACGGGTAAAGAATTAGAAAAACGTCCTTACGCACCAGGTCCTCACGGTCCGGGACAGCGTAAAAAACTATCAGAATATGGTTTGCAATTGCAAGAAAAGCAAAAGCTCCGCCATATGTACGGTGTGAACGAACGCCAATTCCGCAACCTTTTTGACAAAGCTGCGAAAATGGCTGGTAAACACGGTGAAAACTTCATGATTCTTCTTGAAGCACGTCTTGACAACATCGTTTACCGTCTTGGCCTAGCGCGCACTCGCCGCCAAGCACGCCAATTGGTAAACCACGGTCACATTCTTGTTGACGGAAGCCGCGTTGACATTCCGTCTTACCAAGTTAAACCTGGCCAAACGATTTCACTTCGTGAAAAATCTCAAAACCTTTCTGCAGTTAAAGAAGCGGTTGAAGTGAACAACTTCGTTCCTGAATACCTGACTTTTGACGCTGAAAAGCTTGAAGGTTCACTAACTCGCCTTCCAGAGCGTTCTGAGCTTCCTGCTGAGATCAACGAAGCATTGATCGTTGAATTCTACTCTCGTTAATAGAAAATGCTCTTTGAAGAGCATTTCTCGAAACCCAAGAAACGTTGTTTTCTTGGGTTTTTTATACCTGCTGCAATACAGTGTTTTAGCTCCTGCTTTTTAGTCTCCGGGGATTTTAAGTTAAAGAAGGTATGAAAAAGTGAAGAAGCTTTTAAAAAGCCAGACCAAGGAGGAAGAAACAAACACATAAAGATCTTTTTAATGTAGAGTTACAGCTCAAAAGAGGAGTAACCGTTAACTGTCAAAAAATAAAGCTCTCCTTTTATAAGAGAGCCTTACTTAACTTATCGAGTCCACTTGCTTGAATACACTGTTTGCATTAATTCTGAATGCTTCCAATTATTATAAAGTTTAACCTTTACCCGGGTAGAGGCAGACTTTTTGGCGATATTCGAAAATGTAACGTTTAGTTTTTTACCATATTCTGCATCACCAGAAGCGGTATCAATCGTTTTCCAAGAGCCACCTGTGTAGCGTTGCAGATATAATTTGCAATATGCTGCAGTACCCCAAGTGCCAACTCTACCTAACTCAACTGTAGCATATACGTTTATATAATTTTCAGATGTATGGATATAAGACTTTGCATCCCCAATACCCGAATGATATGTAAAGCTCGTTGTTTTGCTTACAGCCTCTGCCGTCTTGCCAGTTCCCATAAAAATAAATCCAAATACCATGATACCGACAAAAGCTAATAACGTAATTTTTTTCATAAATGTACCCCTCCATTAAATATAAATATTGTAAAATAAAAGATATATATCCATCCTAAACCATCGAAACTACTATTTCAAGGGTTATATTTTGATTGTCTCCTGTACTATGATGTCCGGCTGATGTGCAGCGATTTTTTCCAGGACACCTTCACACCAAACCGTACCCCCCTTTTACAAACAGCGTTTTCTCTTTTGAGTGCTTAAAGACAACGCCGCACACTTCTCCGGCAAATTTAATATCTCTCCTCTCCCATGCTTGCCTTTTGCCTTCTTGAATCGATCAAACACTGTTCTTTTGTTAGAACCTCTATATTTTGAAAACCGGCTTTTCTCACTTCCTCAGCATCTGCTTCATTTCAGACAAACAGTTTAATTTCTATCGGCAACAGATCCTAGATCTTTGGCAGCATCGTCAAAGTGATCTAAATGCAGATAAGGGACGATAACTGCGTCTGTATTCTTGGACGAGTTCGTCGGTTGGCACAGGCAGAGTGACCAAAGTGTGGTTTTGATCTTGTTTTGCTGAATCCGGAAAAGGAGGGCAAATGCCTTTCTCAGCCCAACATCAGAGCTATTAGTAATGTTTTGCCGGTTATACCTTTCCTTTTATTTACGATCAGTTTATACTATGACCGATCATCATTTAAATAGATATAATCAAGTATTTTTAGCGTTTGATTTGAAAAACATCAAGAGGATTTAGGGTAATCTGTAAATATAGGAAAATAATAGAGATGATTCAAGAACAACCGGATAACCATGAAAGAGTGATTGAAGGTATACCATAAGAGGATGAATCAAGTTAAACTCGAGTGTTTTATTCACGCTTTTTTTAATATCTATACAAAAGGCGCTTATCATAACGTCCTGTCATTCAAAACTAGAAAATCAGCGGGGACTCTCGAATGCAAGTTTCCTTCAAATCAACTGTTGGATCAATTTTTACAATTTTAAACCATCATGCAAATTATAAACTGTCGATCGTGACTCATCAAACGGACGTGTGAAGAATTTGCCGTCCGCTTTTTTATAAAAAAAGGGCCCTAAAGACCCTCTACTTCAGCCGCTTTGCTGCATTTTCCGTCTGATTCAATTGATTGTATCCGTCAGCCGACTGCTGCACCTCTTGTTTTCGTTCCGTTTCCAGCTGCATGTTGTAATCTTCCATAAACTTTTCTTTCGCCGCAATGAACAGGTTCATGCTACATTCCTCCCTCTTCAACGATGGAAATGCTCTACCTATTACATCTATATTTTTGACATTTCCTGAATGAACATACATGAAACATACGGACACAAAAAAACCCTTGCCGTTTGGCAAGAGCTTTTTGATTATTTATAAGTCAGCAGGAAGTATTTCTTTTTACCGCGGCGAATGACGGTAAACTGTCCTTCGATGCGGTCGTCGCCGGTGAGGACGTCCGCAACATCGGTGCGGCGCTCGCCGTTAACGTATACCGCGCCGTTTGTGATATCTTCGCGCGCCTGGCGTTTAGACGGAGACAGCTTGGATTGGACGAGCACCTCAACAAGAGGCAGTTCATCCGCTTTCTCAAGTTCCATGGAAGGAACCCCTTTAAAGCCGACCTTCACTTCTTCAGCAGTCAGCTGTTTAATATCTCCGCTGAAGAGTGCTTTTGAGATGTTGACAGCCTGCTCAAACGCTTCACGGCCGTGTACAAGAACGGTCACTTCTTCGGCGAGGCGCTTTTGCGCTTCGCGTTTTTCAGGCGCCGTCTCTGCTTTTTCAGCGAGATCTTCAATTTCTTCTTTGGACAAGAAAGTGAAGTATTTCAAGTATTTCACGACATCCCTGTCGTCGGTATTGATCCAGAACTGATAAAACTCATATGCCGACGTCTTCTCTTTATCAAGCCAGATCGCGCCGCCTTCCGTTTTTCCGAACTTCGTGCCGTCTGCTTTTGTCACAAGCGGAATCGTCAATCCGAAAGCTTTTGCATTCTCTTCAGATTTGCGGATAAGCTCGAGGCCTGACGTGATATTGCCCCACTGGTCGCTTCCGCCGATCTGCAGCTTGCATTCCTGGTTTCTGTACAAATTCAAGAAATCGAGAGACTGTAGGATCATGTAGCTGAATTCAGTATAAGATATGCCCGTCTCGATTCTGGAGCTTACCGTATCTTTGGCAAGCATGTAATTGATTCCAAAGTTTTTGCCGACATCGCGCAGGAAATCAATGACGTTCATTTTGCCGATCCAGTCATAGTTGTTCGCCATAATCGCCGGATTTTTTTCAGCTTCAAAATCCAGGAAACGCGAAAGCTGGTTTTTGATTTTCTGCGACCATTCGCGGACGATTTCTTCATTGTTCAGCGTGCGCTCCGCTTTCTTTCCGCTCGGATCGCCGATCAGGCCCGTCGCTCCGCCTACGAGCGCAATCGGACGATGTCCGGCCAGCTGAAAGCGGCGAAGCATTAATATCGGCAACAGGTGTCCGATATGCAGACTGTCAGCTGTCGGATCAAATCCGGAGTATAAGCTGATTTTTTCTTTATCCAGCAGTTCTCTCAAGCCTGCTTCATCGGTTTGCTGCTGAATCAGTCCCCTGAAGGACAAATCATCAAGTAAGTGTGTCATCATCATTTAGCTCCTTTTTTCCAAAAATAAAACGCCCCTTCGCAAAAACGAAGGGACGATAAAAATCGCGGTACCACCCTGCTTAAAAGAACGCATGGCCGCGCTCTTTTCACTCTCAATGATAACGGAAAAGCTTCCGTTCTTCTGCTACACAAAGCCCGGGAGGCTTTTTTCGCAAAAGCGGTTCGTGAGTGTAATTCAAACCATCCATATGTGCTGATTTTCACCGGCCATCAGCTCTCTAAGACAGGGAAGGATGCGTTTTACTAATCTCAGTCTTCACCTTTTGAATATTCGACTAAATCTTTTTTAACATAATATTTTTGCATTGTCAATGAGACATCAGTCTTCCATCGATGAGAGATCGCCTGCCGGAAGGTTCAGCTCCCAAGCTTTCAGGACGCGTCTCATGATCTTTCCGCTTCTTGTTTTCGGCAGTTTATCCTTGAATTCGATTTCCCTTGGCGCGGCGTGTGCGGCCAAGCCTTGTTTCACGAACTGCCTGATTTCTTCTTTTAACGAATCTGACGGTTCATAACCGTCCCTCAAGGCGATGAACGCTTTAATAATTTCACCGCGGACGGGATCCGGTTTGCCGATGACGCCTGCTTCAGCGACAGCTTGATGCTCAACAAGCTTGCTTTCGACTTCAAACGGGCCGACGCGCTCGCCCGATGTCATGATGACATCGTCGATCCTTCCCTGGAACCAGAAGTATCCGTCTTCATCCATGTAGGCGGAATCTCCTGACACATACCAATCCCCCGGCATAAAATAGGAGCTGTATTTTTCAGGATTGTTCCAGATCGAATGCATCATCGACGGCCAGCCTTTTTTAATGGCGAGATTCCCCATTCTGTAAGGAGGCAGTTCATTTCCCTGGTGATCGACGATTGCAGCCTCTACGCCTGGAATCGGCTTGCCCATCGATCCCGGTTTAATTTCCATGCACGGGTAATTGCAGATGAGCTGCGCTCCTGTTTCGGTCATCCACCATGTATCATGAATCCGGTTGCTGAAGACTTTATGCCCCCATCTGATGACTTCAGGATTTAACGGCTCCCCTACGCTTAAAATATGCCGTAATGAGCTCAGATTATATTTGTTCACGAGATCGTCGCCAGCACCCATCAGCATCCGAAAAGCCGTTGGCGCGCTGTACCATACCGTCACTTCCATTTTTTCAATCGTTTCGTACCATGCTTCGGGACTGAATCTGCCGCCTACGACAACATTCGTTGCTCCATTCAGCCACGGACCGAAGATCCCGTAGACCGTTCCGGTAACCCAGCCTGGATCAGCCGTGCACCAATAAATGTCATCGTCGTGCAGATCAAGAACCCATTTGGCTGTTTGATAATGCTGAATCATTGCTTTGTGGACGTGGAGAACCCCTTTTGGCGCGCCGGTCGAACCCGATGTATAGTGAAGCAGCATCCCGTCTTCCTGATCCATCCATTCAATCTCAAGATCAGTATCTGCTTCAGCCGCTTTCGCGTAATAATCGATGACAGACCCTTCTTCCTTTACGCCTTCTCCAACGACAATGATTGATTCAAGATCCGGAAGTTCGCCGGCCGGCACCCGTTCAAGCAATTCCGGCGTCGTCACGATAACCTTCGCTCCGCTGTTTAAAAGCCTGTCTTTGACAGCGCCTTCCATAAATGCTTCAAACAACGGCCCGACGATCGCTCCCAATTTGACAGCGCCGAGAAGAATAAAATAAAGCTCGGGTGATCTCGGCATAAAAACAAACACACGGTCTCCCTTTCCCACATTGGCATGCTGCTTTAAGACATTCCCGGCTTTATTCGTTTCATTTTTCATCTCTCTGAAGGTGTACTTTTCTTCGCGGACCGGATCTTTGTAGTAAAATGCCACTTTATTTTTCAAATTTGACTCAGCGTGGCGGTCGATCGCTTCATAAGCTGCATTGATTTTTCCCGTTTTGTGCCATGAAAAATGTTTTTCGGCATCCTTCCAGTCAAATGTCCGGTATGCTTCATCATAGTCTTTCAAGTTGTAGTTTCCCTTTTCTGCTGGCAACGCTTTCAATTCCATGCCCATCCCCCTTTGTTCGCTCATCAAAATATATTATAGTATAGATTTTTTATTTTCTCAATTTTTAAAAAATACTCTTCCATCCTATGAAAACGCTTAATATTTTGGTATGTTATGTATAAAAGACTTCAACTAAGATGTAAGGCGGTGGATACGTGGACCATCACAAAACTTATCATGCCAAAGAATTGCAGACCGAGAAAGGCTCCGTGCTGATAGAGGGCCCTATCAGTCCCGAAAAACTCGCACAATATGAATTTCACAACGAGCTTACAGCCTTTCGCCCATCTCAAAAACAACATGAAGCATTAATCGAAATCGCAGGGCTTCCCGAAGGACGGATCATCATCGCCCGTTTCCGGCAAACCATTGTCGGCTATGTGACATATGTTTATCCAGACCCGCTTGAAAGATGGTCTGAAGGAAACATGGAAAATTTAATTGAGCTTGGAGCCATCGAAGTCATTCCGGCGTTCAGGGGTCACTCTGTCGGGAAGACGCTGCTTGCGGTCAGCATGATGGATCCACAGATGGAAAAATATATCATCATCACGACTGAATATTACTGGCATTGGGATCTAAAGGGGACTAATAAAGATGTTTGGGAATACAGAAAGATGATGGAGAAAATGATGAATGCCGGAGGGCTTGTCTGGTTTGCGACAGACGATCCGGAAATCAGCTCCCATCCCGCCAACTGTTTAATGGCCCGCATCGGAAAAGAGGTCAGTCAGGAGTCGATCGAGCGTTTTGACAGACTCAGATTCCACAATCGTTTTATGTATTAAGGGAGCAAAGGGGACCTGAATATGATTGTTGAAAAAATCATGAAACGGGATGTTGTGACACTTTCCAGAACGGATACGATTGAAGAAGCGATCAAACGCATGCGAACATTTCATATTAAACACCTTCCCGTCATCAATGAACGGGGAACGGTCATAGGCATCGTCACGGACAGGGACGTCAAAACAGCAAGTCCGAGTATTTTTGCCCAAAACAGATCTGACGAAGATTTAAAAAAGCCGGTGGAACTGATTATGTCAAAAGAAGTGATCACCGGTCACCCGCTTGATTTTGCCGAAGAAATATCAGCTATTTTTTTCGAACACGAAATCGGCTGCCTCCCGATCGTAAAAAACGGGAAGCTTGTCGGCATTGTGACAAAATCCGATTTGCTGCATACGTTCGTCCAGCTGACAGGAGCCCATTTTCCAGGCTCCCAAATCGAAATCAAAACCGATCATATCGCCCGTAGCCTCGCTGATATCAGCGCCATTTTCAGCAGGCGCCAAATCGCCATATTGAGCGTGCTCGTATATCCCGGTGATGAAGATGATTCGAAAATACTCGTGTTTCGCGTTCAAACAATGAATCCCGCCTCTATCATCAAAGACGTGAAGTCCAAAGGGTATCAGGTTCTTTGGCCGGCTGTTCAAAGGGATTTGCCATGAAGGACAGCGTATTTATTTTTTCTCCCTCTTACCAAACCTATCAATTTCATCAAGATCACCCGTTTAATCAGCTGCGAGTCTATGTAACATACGATCTTTTGAATACGGTCGGCGCATTTGAACCGGGAGAAACGATTGCTCCGCGCATAGCGACAGAAGCCGAGCTCGGCCTTGTTCACACAGGCGATTACATCAAGGCTGTCCAGCTTGCAGGGGCGGGAAAACTCCCGGCAGCCGAAAGCGAAAACTACGGGCTTGGAACAGAAGATACCCCTGTCTTTGCCGGGATGCACGAAGCCGCCTCCCTTTTGGTGGGCGGAACACTGACAGCTGCAGACTATGTCATGACGGGCAAAGCAAGACACGCCCTCAATCTCGGAGGCGGGCTCCACCACGGATTCAGAGGAAGAGCTTCAGGATTTTGCGTCTATAACGACAGTTCAGTTGTGATACGATATTTGCAGAAAAAATATCATGCGAAGGTTTTATATATTGATACGGACGCCCATCACGGCGACGGGGTGCAGTTTACGTTCTATGATGATCCTTCCGTGTGTACCGTCTCGATTCATGAAACCGGCCGCTACCTTTTCCCGGGAACGGGGCAAGTACAGGAAAGAGGTCATGGCGAAGGCTACGGCTACGCTTTTAATATCCCGCTCGATGCCTTCACAGAAGATGAGTCTTTTCTTGAATCCTACCGGACGGCTGTTTCTGAAATAGCTGAGTTTTTCAAACCGGACGTTATTTTGTCGCAAAACGGAGCTGACGCGCATTACTACGATCCTCTGACACACTTGTGCACGACGATGAAGATTTACGAAGAGATTCCAAAGCTCGCTCACGAACTTGCACACACCTATTGCAACGGAAGATGGATTGCTGTCGGGGGAGGAGGGTACGACATTTGGCGCGTCGTACCGAGGGCATGGGCAAGAATCTGGCTTGAAATGAAAGGGATGAAACCTGAGGATAAGATGCCTGAAAAATGGCTGAAAAAGTGGGGGAAGCAGGCATCTGTCCGGCTTCCTGCCAACTGGTCCGACCCGGCAGATTTGTATCCTTCGATCCCAAGAAAATCCGAAATAACGGAGAAAAACGCCCAAACCGTTGCCAAAGCTCTTTATCCGATTCGCTCTGCCAAGCGCGCCACTTAATACGAAAAATCCCGGCGTACAGAAAAGGCCTTGCTTTTATGCAAGACCTTGCTTTCTTCTCACTTATTTTTTTGCGATGACAATTTCGACGCGCCTGTTTTCCTTCATATGGCTCTCTGTGCGGTTGTCCTTGACCGGTTTTGTATCGGCATAACCGATGGCAAGAAAACGTGAAGAGTCGAGCTTTTCTTTCGACGTAAAGTAGCCGATCACAGTGCTCGCCCTTGCCGCAGAAAGCTCCCAATTGGATGGAAAACGGTAAGTCGAAATCGGGCGGCTGTCCGTATGCCCCTCCACACGGATCGGGTTGGACACTGATTTGAGAAGGACGGCGATTTTATGCAAAAGCGGGTGAGCCTGGTCTTTCAGATCCGCTTTTCCCGAATCAAACAAAACCGCTTCCTGAAGGACGAGGATGATGCCCCGTTCATCACGCTTGGCCGCTATCAAACTTGACAGTTCATTTTTTTCAATATAGTCGTTGATTTTCTTTAATAAATCTTCTTGGCTTTTAGCCGTTTTTTCAGCCTTCTGATCGTCCGCGTTTTCTTTTTTCAGCTCTGCGGCGGATTTGCCGTCGGCCCTGTCTTGAAATGAACCGACTGCTGCTTTAAATTTGTTTAAATCGATTTGCGACATCGAAAACAGTAAAATAAAGAACACGAGGATAAGCGTAATCAAATCCGAAAACGTGATGATCCAGTTTGACGATTTGCGACCCTGCTCGCGCTTTCTTCGTTCATGTCTAAGCTTCATGAGCCCTGTCCTTTTGTTTTATATGATCCGCCCGCTTTTTTGCCCATTCTTCTTTTGAACTGAAAACGACAAGCTGGCTTTCCAGATTTCGCGGATTTCTTCCCGACTGGATGCCGATGATGCCTTCGATCATGACCTGCTTCTTAAAGATTTCATTCTCAGTCTTTTCTTCAAGCTTTGCGGCGATCGGTATAAACAGCATGTTGGCTAAAAGGGATCCGTAAAGCGTCGTCAAAAGGGCGATCGCCATATTCGGACCGAGCGTTTCCGGCTTGTTCAGGTTTTTGAGCATCATGACGAGTCCGACAAGGGTTCCGATCATTCCCCATGCAGGGGCAAATTCCCCCGCTTTTTCAAAGATTCTTCTTCCCTTTCTGTGCCTTTCTTCCATCGCGGCGATTTCCGAGTTCATCACATTGCGGATCGTCTCCTCGTCCCATCCGTCGATGGCAAGAAGCAGACCTTTTTTCAAAAACGGGTCTTTCATTTCATTGATATTGGCGTCCAATGATAAAATTCCTTGTTTGCGCGCCTGTTCAGACAGGCTGACAAAGGTTTTGACCAAGTCGCGTACATCGTCTTCTTCCGAAATAAAGACCTGCTTCAGCACAGCCGGCGCTCTTTTTAAATCTTTCGGGGAAAAGCTGATGAAAACAGCTGCACACAATCCGCCCGTCACGATAAAGAAAGACGTCAAATCGATAAACGAATAAAAACCGGAAAGCCCCGCTCCAGAGACAACGCCGATTACTAAAATGAAAATACCCAAAATCAAACCGACCGGTGTCAGATAATCAAATCGTTTCATTTTTTCATAATCTCTCCAGCTCAAGGAAAAGAAAGCAAGCAATTCACGAAAAAAGCTGTGAACACTTGCTTTCTTTCTCGTTTATTTAATCATGATCATTTTGTTGATTGTCTGAGTTCAATGCGATGCGGCAGCTGGACAATATGCTCTTCGACTTCCTCTTTGTTCATCAGCTTTGTCAGAAGTCTCATCGCTACGGCACCGATATCATACGTCGGCTGGACGACAGTCGACAGCTGCGGTCGAACCATTAATGAAAGCCTTGTATTGTCAAAGCCGATCACTTCAAGGTCATCCGGAATAGCCAGTCCTTTATCCTGTGCTGCGTGAATAACGCCGAGTGCCATTTCGTCTGTCGCTGACAGGACGGCCGTCGGTTTTTCATCCAGCTTCATTAGCGCCTCCAGCGCTTCCATTCCTGAATCGTACGTATAATCGCCTTCTGCGACATACTCTTCTTTAAATGTCAGCCCCTTATCCTCAAGCGCTCTTTTAAAGCCTTGAAGTTTTTTCGCTTGATTGACCGGCTCAGTCATAGGTCCTGATACAAACGCAAGGCGCTTATGGCCTTTTTCAATCAGCATGGTAGCCGCATCATAAATCGCCTGTTCATAATCGATCGCAACCGACGGCGTTTCCCCTTTTTCTTCAACAGATGCCGCAAGCACGATCGGAACTGGTGACCGCTTAAACTCCTCCACATGCTCTTCAGTGACATTTCCGCTCATAAAGACGATACCGTCAACTTGTTTTCCCAGCATCGTATTCAAAAGATGAAGTTCTTTGTCCATATTCTGGTCGGAGTTGCTCAAAATAATATTGTACTTGTACATCGTTGCGATATCTTCGATTCCCCTCGCCAGCTCTGAATAAAAGATGCTGGAAATATCGGGAATGATCACGCCGACAGTCGTCGTCTTTTTGCTTGCAAGGCCCCTTGCCACGGCATTTGGACGATAGCCAAGACGCTCGATGGCTTCAAGCACCTTCTTTCTCGTCGTCGGCTTGACGTTCGGATTTCCGTTCACAACCCTGGAAACGGTTGCCATACTTACATTTGCTTCGCGTGCTACATCATATATTGTCACATTACTCATTTTTACCACTCCTTCAACTGGGTACACTTTTCTTTTCCTATAGCATAAACATTTTCATGTAGAGAAATGTCAAAATGTAAAACTTTATGTAAAATAAACAGAACTCAAGTTTACATTATTTTTCATAACCTGCCAAAACATAAAGGGGCTCTCTGAAATTATACACGGTTTTACCTAATATGAAAACGTTCCCTTTATTTTTATAATTAATTTAAATAAGAATAAACAGCTTTTTAATTAAAAATAAGACATTTTTTCGACAATTTTTGATGACAACTAAAAAAAGGACCGCTCGAAAGCGGTCCATAAACGAATCTTATGCTTTTACTTGAACGAGCGGCTTCAGTTCATTTAACCATTTTTCAAATGTCGGGATATCCATTTGCTGAGCAGAGTCGGAAAGCGCGACAGAAGGATCAGGGTGAACTTCGGCCATGACGCCGTCAGCTCCGATCGCAAGCGCTGCTTTTGCTGTCGGAAGCAGCAAGTCGCGGCGTCCGGTAGAATGAGTGACATCCACGAATACAGGAAGGTGAGTTTCCTGCTTCAGGATCGGCACAGCTGAGATATCAAGCGTATTTCTAGTCGCTGTCTCATACGTTCTGATTCCGCGTTCGCAAAGGATGATTTGATCATTGCCCTGTGACATGATGTACTCCGCTGCATTGATGAATTCCTTCAGCGTTGCGGCAAGTCCGCGCTTTAGCAGAACCGGCTTCTTCACTGAACCGGCGGCTTTTAAGAGCTCGAAGTTTTGCATGTTGCGGGCGCCGATTTGGATAACATCAATGTAATCAATGGCTTCTTCAATATGCTGCGGATTCACGATCTCACTGATGACGGCAAGATCATACTCATCAGCAACACGCTTTAAGATTTGCAGGCCTTCAACACCGAGGCCTTGGAAGTCGTACGGGCTTGTACGGGGTTTGAAGGCTCCGCCGCGAAGCAGTTTCAAGCCTTGCTTTTTAGCTGCGGCTGCAACTTCGGCTACTTGCTCATAGCTTTCAACTGCACACGGACCGACGATAAATCTTTGTTCTCCGTCGCCGATCTTTTCGCCTTTCAAATCAACGATCGTATTTTCAGGCTTTTTCTTGCGGGAAACGAGCAGTGCTTTGCTGTGATCGTCTTCCTGAAGCTCAAGTCCAGCTTTGAAAATCTCTTTGAAAATATGCTGGATCGTCGAGTTTTCAAACGGTCCGTCATTATTTTCAATAATTTCGTTCAGCATCGCTCTTTCTCTGACTGGATCGTAGCGGTTGATGCCTTGCGCTTCCTTCGCTTTTCCAATCTCCTGAACGATTCTTCCTCGCTCATTAATCAGCTTTAATATTTGCAAGTTTAATTCATTCGCCTGCTGCCTCAGCAAATCAAGTTCAGTGTTGCTCATGTTATCCATCCTTTCTTTTTAACTTCACCCTCTATGAGAATAAGAATGATTCAATTGATTAGGGTTTATTATAAACAATGTTTCTTAAAATGTCACGAAAAAATTCTTTATTACCAAAACGCTTTTAAGCGATAAAGCATTATATGCGGTTTATCCCTTGCTGTGCGGGTGTTTGTCGGAAGAATAAAAAAAAAGAATCCTGTTTGATTCTTTAACTTGATAACCTGTATATTCTCTGTATTGCGGTTTCGACGCTAAAAACCCTGTCATTCAAGGCAGCCGCCTTATCATCGGCATGTTCGACAATGTTCTCCGTAAATTGTCCGATGTTCTCGATGATCGTTTTCGGGAGCCTCTCCTGTCCTCTTTTCAGTTCATCTATATCTGTTTCAAGCCGATTCAGCCGCTTGTCCATTGCGTTTAAGCGGTTTTCTACTTTGTTTAAGCGCCCGTCTATTTCTTTGAAGCGCTTGTCGATTGCGTTAAAGCGCTTATCTACTTCAACGAAATGTGCGTCCACTTCATCGAAGCGCTTATCTACTTCAACGAAACGTGCGTCCACTTCATCGAAGCGCTTGTCGATCTCAACGAAGCGTGCGTCAACTTCATCGAAGCGCTTGTCGATCTCAGCGAAACGTGCGTCCACTTCATCGAAGCGCTTGTCGATCTCAGCGAAGCGTGCATCCACTTCATCGAAGCGCTTGTCGACCTCAACGAAGCGTGCGTCGATTTTGTCTAAGCGCTTGTCGATTCCATCAAGACGCTGATTGATCGGACTCAATTCTTCTTTTAGAACGGATTGAAGCATGTCCTTTAATTCAGTGTTCAACTCATCACCTCCTGTTTTATTAATTATAACGTACAACCATGGATCAAACGATACATTATCCTAAAAAGGCATTTCCATGAGGCAAAAGCATCATAACAACATAGAAAACGGCCAAAACGCTATACGTCTTGGCCGTTTTTACCTGCGGATTATCTGCTGTTTTCCGCAAGTGCTTGAGCTGTAATTTGCGAATGGGAGGCGTGCCATTTCACGTTCCCGTTTGTAAAAATGAAGGCTTGAGGACTTTCGTGTTTAATTCCGTACTGCTCAGCGATATAGTTTGACAGCGGTCGGCTTTCCTGCACTTTTAAATAATAAGCCGGTATGTCTTCATGCTGATTGGCGAATGATTCAAATTCTTCAAACGCGCGCCTGCTGATCGGGCATGTCACACTATGTTTCAAAAAGATAAATGTATCGTTGTTTTCTGCAAGCTTTTTAAATTCATCCTCTGTTTGAATGAGCTGTTTCGACACGGTGATCTCCCTTTCCTCCATTATTTCTGGACGGTATCCGCTGTTTCCCTTGCTTCATCTTCTATTTCATTTTTGGCTTCTTCAGCCTGTTCTTCGATTTTAGTCGATGCTTCTTCCTTTAGTTCATCAGCTTTTTCAGCACCTTTGTTTCGCAAGTCTTTGACTTTATCCATGATCTGTGAAGACTGGTCGGCAACAAGCTGTGAAATCGAAGATGTCTTCTCTTTGGCGATGCTGACGTACTCAGAACCTCTCTCCCTCGCTTCGCTTGTGAGCTTTCCGGTCTTATCTTTTAAAACGACAGCCTGATTTCCGAGGTCATCGCGAAGCTCTTTCCCTGACTTCGGTGCTAAAAATAAAGCTGCGGCTGCCCCGATGATTCCGCCTACAAATGTGCCGATTAAAAAATCTTTAGTATTCATTCCATCTTTACTCATAAATTATTCCTCCTTCATCTTCTTTTGTTTCCATCTATTCCAAATTTCCAAAGCTGCATTGCTCCAGCTGACAACTTGAGAAATTTTTTCACGGTTTTGCTCTGCGGCTGATGTGACGGACTCTGAAACCTGCTGAATGGAGCTGTTAAACTGCCTGACCGATGTGCCGACTTCCTGAACGGCATCCACGACCGTATTCAGCTTCAAAGATTTTTCCTGAATATCATCAGCGAGCCGGTTCGTCTTATTCAGGAGCTCCGTTGTTTCAGCTGTGATGCCTTTCATTTGTCCTTCAACACCTTCCAGCGTTGCGGCAACATGATTGAGTGTGACTTGAAGCGATTTTAATGTTTTTGATAAATAGATAACCAGAATAAGAAAGCTGACAGCAATGAGTGCGGCGCTTAAATATAGAATAATAATCATCTTATCCTCCTCGAGCTAAGGTCTTACAATTGATGTATACCCAATTGTTTAAATCGTAAACCTTTATATTTACTTTTTCTACACGCACAGGAGAATTCCTTTAACAGAAACTCCCGGCTCCATATGTACAAAAAAGCAGCGGATTGACTCACACTGCCTTTTTCTCATTATGCTAATACATTTTCATATGCTTTTAAATACTTTTGAATGTCACCTGCGCCCATGAAAATTAACACTGCATTTTCATGCTCCTTTAAAATCGATGTGTCATTTTCATCGATCAGCTTCGCCTGCGGGATTTTCTCCTGCAAATCGCCGATCGTCAGCTTTCCTGCATTTTCTCGGGCAGATCCGAATATATCGCAAAGATATACGTAATCGGCTTTCTTGAGGCTTTCGGCAAACTCATTCAGGAACGACTGCGTACGCGTAAATGTATGCGGTTGAAATACTGCGACAACGTCCCGTTCCGGATACTTCTGTCTGGCTGCTTCAATCGTCACCGTGATTTCAGTCGGATGATGGGCATAATCGTCAATCAACACTTGGCTGCCGGCATGTTTTTCGTTAAATCTGCGTTTAACGCCGCCAAAGGTTTGCAATCCTTCTTTAATGATATCGACATCGACCTGTTCATAATGGCAGAGTGCAATAACGGCCAAAGCGTTCAGAACGTTATGGCTGCCGTATGCCGGTATATAGAAGGTATCGTAGAATGTGTTCCTGACGAAAACATCGAACGTTGTGCCCTCGGTATTTTTGATGACATTTCTCGCCTGAAAATCGTTTTCCTCGGCAAAGCCGTAGTATACGACTGGAACGTTCGCATGGATTTTCATCAAATATTCGTCGTCGCCGCATGCGATAATTCCCTTGTTCACCTGTAATGCCATCGTTTGAAATGCGTCAAATACATCATCGATATTCGCGAAATAATCGGGATGATCAAAATCAATATTTGTCATGATCGCATAATCAGGCTGATAGCTCAGAAAATGCCTTCTGTATTCGCAGGCTTCAAGCACAAAGTACTCGCTGTTTTCGCAGCCTTTTCCAGTCCCGTCTCCAATCAGATAAGATGTCGGTTTTGCTTTCTGGATGACATGGGATAAAAGACCCGTCGTTGACGTTTTGCCATGTGCCCCTGTCACGGCAATACTCGTAAATTTCTTCAGATAGTCACCGAGGAATTTATGATACCGCACGACTTGCAGGCCTTCGGCTCGCGCTTTTTCAATTTCAGGATGGGTGTCGGGAAAAGCATTTCCGGCAATAACAGTCATTCCCGGCTTGATATTTTCCGGATCAAACGGATATATCGGGATATTTCTCTCCTCTAAAGCGGTTTGTGTAAAAATGTACTTTTCGATATCCGATCCTTGGACATTATATCCATTATCATGGAGAATTTGGGCAAGCGGACTCATACCTGTCCCTTTTATTCCGACAAAATGATAAACAGTCATAATTGTACCTCCAACAAACGTCTATCTGCTTCCCAGTATATGACGCTTATTTCAATTTGCAACCTAAGCTCGGCCGCATCGTTTTCTTCAAAGTCATCATTATATTCAGTATCAGACATTTTCAAGAGTGAATAAACCTCCTGCGTAAAGGATTTTTTTGAACCCTTTCACGGAAGTGCTCTTAAAAACGGATTAAAACGCCGCTGCCGGCGCTTTAATATGCGGCGCTCTAAAAAAAACACGCCCATCTGCTATCATACCATGTTTAGCCGAAAAGTGAACTACTTTCTATTAACTGTTCAAGCTCGGCCTTTGTAATCAGGACTTCTCTCGGCTTACTTCCTTTCGCCTCAGAAATCATGCCTTCCCTTTCCATCATATCGATTAATCTGGCAGCTCTGTTATAGCCGATGCGAAAGCGCCGCTGCAGGCTTGAAGTGCTGGCGCTGTTTTGTTCCACGGCAAATTCGCACGCTTCCAGAAACAGTTCATCCTGATCAAATCCGGCCGGATTTTGTCTGACCAATTGTTCTTGTTCAAATAAATAGTTCGGCTCCTGCTGCCGTCTGACATGTGAAACGACACGGTCAATCTCCCGGTCGGAAACAAAGTTGCCCTGCAGGCGGACCGGTTTGCCTGAACCGTTCTCCAGGAACAGCATATCCCCTTTTCCAAGCAGCTTTTCAGCTCCCGCCATATCGATAATCGTTCTTGAATCGACGGCGCTTGATACAGAAAACGCTATTCTTGTTGGTATATTGGCTTTAATCAAGCCGGTAATGACATCAACTGAAGGCCGCTGCGTCGCGATCAGAAGATGGATGCCGCACGCTCTTGCTTTTTGTGCGATTCGGCAGATGCTTTCTTCCACTTCATTCGGAGCGACCATCATTAAGTCGGCAAGTTCATCAATCACGACAACAAGATAAGGAAGTTTTTCACCCATGTTCTGTTCCCGGACTTTTTCATTAAATCGTTCAATTTCCCGAACACCGGAATGGGCAAATAATTCATAGCGCCGCTCCATTTCTTCGACAACCCATTTTAATGCAGCAGTTGCCGCTTTGGCATCTGTGATGACAGGACTGACGAGATGAGGAATTTTATTATACGGAGCAAGCTCCACCATCTTAGGATCGATAAGCAGAAGCTTGACATCCCTCGGCGCCGATTTGAATAGCAGACTGACTAAGATCGTGTTGATGCATACGCTTTTCCCTGATCCTGTAGCCCCGGCAATCAACCCGTGGGGCATTTTTTTCAGATCTGCCACGACGGGCTTTCCGGAAATGTCGAGTCCGAGGGCTGCGGTCAGAGGGGACGGATTCGTTCTGAATTCCGAACTTCTGATCATTTCGCGCAAATAAACCATTTTACTATGCAGATTCGGCACTTCAATTCCGATCGTATTTTTTCCCGGAATCGGCGCTTCGATCCGAATATCTTTCGCTGACAGGCTGAGTTTAATATCATCTGACAGATTTGTAATTTTGTTTACTTTCACTCCGGGTTCAGGATGCACCTCAAATCTTGTCACAGAAGGCCCCTGGGTGACATGAACGACATTTGCTTTGACATTGAAGTTCTCAAGCGTGACGTCCAACAGCTCGCGCTGCTCGTGTATCCAGGCCTGATCATCCGGCTTTTGCGCCGGAGGCACATCAAGCAAAGACATATTCGGGAACTGATATCCTTGAGGCGCTTTTTCTTTTTGTTTATCTGATGAAAGCATCATGACATTAAACGGAACAGAGCCTTTCTTCGATCCCGGAGCAGCTCCTGTTTCCCGTTTCCGCGGAGCCTCGGGCCGCCCCTCAACTGTCCCTGTACTCTCCCGGTCCTGTTCGCTGTTTTCGGGTTCACCCGCGCTTGACGCTGTCTCTTCCGGTTCCGGTGAAAATGATGCATGCTCATGTCTCCAGCCAGCCTGGCTGCTTCCGCTTGTTTCTTCACGAGCGTCAGCCGGCGTGTTGGAATCTGTCCGGTTTTTGTTATCGGAAGGACCATCGCTCTGGTCGGATACTTCAGAACTGCGGCCAGTGTACTGCTTTTCTGGAAAAGCTTCCGGGTCAGGCAGCATTTCGTCCGAGCCGTTAGTCTCCCCATGTTCTTCTACGATGGTTTCTGCATCCTCTGCAGTTTCCTTCTCTTCTCCGGTTTCCTCGATCTGATCCAAAAGCTTTTCGATTTGTTCCGGCGTTTGCTCGGCGGGAATTGCTTCTTCTTCCGTTATGTTCCATGATGCGGTGGCTGTCTCTTCTTCAGCTTCATACCGCAGCGCTTTCTCTTCGGCAAGCCCGCCGCCTTCTGTCATTCGCTCTTGGCGGATTTCCGTTTCTTCCGGAGTATGTGTTGAGACAGGGGTTTCCGTTCGTTCGGATTCATACCGCAGCGCTTTCTCTTCGGCGAGCCCAGAGTCTTCTGTCATTCGCTCTTGGCGGATTTCCGTTTCTTCCGGAGTACGTGTTGAGACAGGGGTTTCCGTTCGTTCGGATTCATGCCGCAGCACTTTTTCTTCAGCGGCTTCGCCACCTTCTGTGATTTGCTCTCGGCGGAAATCCGTTTCCTCCGACATATGCGGGACATCTTCAAATTCGGCTCGCCATGTCGGATTGCGACTCTCGCTTTTAGTCAGCGGACGGCCGTTCTTTTCAGTTTGCAAGGAAGGTTCTTCTCGTACCGGCTGCTTATTTCCGGCAACCTTCTGCTCTTTTTCAATTTCTTCGTTAAACAGCGTGACACGCGCTTCCATTTGTTTGTTTGCACGATATGTATAATTTTCCGGTTTGGCTCTTTTCTGTTCATGAAAGCCGTAAACCGGTGACGGGATGACGGACGGCCTAAAGGGTTTTTTCGCCGCTTTCTCTTCATGATGATAGGAATTTCCGGGTTTCGGCTGAGAAGCTGTGTGCCGGCCTGCCGGGCGGCGGGTCCTTTGTTCGCGGCTGTCATCCTTTTCCCGCGGCCGCGAGTTTTGATCAGGTATAACCGGGAAGCGGAATTTCCCTTTTGGATATTCATATACGACTTTTGCGTCGGAAATTTGCGGCATTTCTTCTTCTTTCTCTATAAATGAATCCGCCTCAAACTCTTCTATGTGCTTTTTTTGTTTTTCATTATCTTCATCATCGCCTAAAAACAGGCTGAACATTTTATTAAACCAGCTCATGAATCATCACTCTCTAACTCCCTTAAATTTTTCGGGGACGGTTTTAAGTATACCACTGCTTCCCCACCCAGAAAAGGACAAGTCCTTCTCATGTGTCCGCCCTCCGAATAAAAAAGCCGCCAAGTTTGTCTACCCAGCGGCTTCTTTTTTACATCTATTCGAAAGTTTTGTTCATTTTATGCCGTTAAAATGTAAAAGCTTCTCCTGCTTTACGGCTGTCATCAAGGACAAGAATGCCTTTTTCCTTCGGCGCGTCTGGGAGGTTCAGTTCCTTGGCAGAACAAATCATACCGCTTGACGCCACTCCGCGAAGTTCCGCATCTTTAATAATCATACCGCTCGGCATCACGGCTCCAACTTTGGCTACGACGACTTTTTGGCCGGCTTCAACATTAGGAGCTCCGCAGACGATTTGCAGCGTCTCGCTCCCTGCATTCACTTTGCAGACACTCAGTTTATCGGCATTCGGATGCTTTTCTTTTTCTTCGACATATCCGACTACAAACTTCGGAGAAAGATCGACGGTCAGCTCATCTTTCAAACCGTTGCGGACCAGAATTTCATTCACATCCTGGACAAAGGATTCGGAAAGCGCAACAGCTCCGCTTTCCTCAATGCTTAAATATGAGGAGACATTAAAAATGTTATAGCCTCCTGTTTCCTTTGTGTCTTTATGAAAAATTTTCACGACGTCTCCGCAGCGCTCAAAAGCGATCTCTTCGCGCGGAATATCGTTCAATGAGATGAGCAGCGTATCGCCTACGCCTTCTGGATTATAAAATGCGTTCATGAGAAAAATTCCTTTCTATCATTTCTTTTTAGGGCGGTTTTTAGCCAGAATAAAGATCGGTTCAAGCTTTCCATCCTCATAAAGGAAAGAAAGCGCAGTGATCGGCACTGTTCCGTTTGCAAAAAAGCTCATCGACATTTGCCCGAGAATATCGTATCCAGCATTGTTGCGGATGTCGGCAATAATCAGCACATCCTGGTGCGGGATTGACACCGCCAGTGTCCCTTCCGCGCTTTTCTCATACTCTGCGAGAATCGATTCGTTCAACACCCTGCTGGCGTCATAGCCGTCATTTGCTCTGAAAAAGTAGAAGTGATTGCCGGCGACTGCGTCTTCTTTGACAACGGTTTGGAGCGAGCGAAGGTTAAAGGAAGCCGTTTCCCGAATCCTTTCCTTTGTCCAGCCCTCTTTTTCCAGCATTTTTTCGTCGATCAGCCGGTATGTGTTTCCAAGGTCGAGCGCGTAGTATATTCGTGTTTCAGCCGTGTGGCCGTCAAAAATCAAGGGAACGCCTGCGCTGGATTTCTCGGGAAAGGAAGTCGAGCGGATGACGGGATAGATGAGACTTTCCCGCCCTTCCATTTCCTGCGACTGGCCTTTCATGGCATTGAGTGCTTCCTCAGTATAATAGACGACTTCGTCAATCGCATCATCTTTTTTCTGCTCCCATTTGGCGATGATCCCCGGGAGTTCGAGTGTAATGCCTTTTCCTGTATTTTTATCCTCGATTCTCAAGGTGTCTTTTTCCCTATCGAAATGAAAGGACCAGTTGTCATTTTGCAAACGTTTTTTTAATATATCGGAAAGTTTCCTTGACGTCATTTTCATAGAGGAACTCTCCTTTCGGCTACTTATTCAGGGAATCTGTCAAAAATTGCTCGATTTCCTCTTTCGTTTTTCGGTCTTTGCTGACAAAGCGGCTGATTTCGTTTCCTTCTTTAAATACGAGGAAGCTCGGGATTCCGAAAATGTCCCACTCCGCGCACGTATCAATAAATTTGTCACGGTCAACATAATAGAATGTAAATTCCGGATAGTTCGCCTCAAGCTCGGGCAAAAACGGTTCTACAAAACGGCAGTCCGGGCACCAGTCAGCCGAAAACATCAACAAGGATAAATCGTCTTTCACAACTTTTTGCAGTTCTTCATTCGTCTCGATCGTTTTCATCACTCAACGCCTCCAATATATGTTCTTATCATCCATTCGGATCATACCAGACAACCGGCTCCATATCCAGCCTTTTGCTGTCCACCTGCTTTTTTAAAAGATGAACGATTCTTTATGTATCTTACCCGTTTTAAAAAGGGAAAATCTTAACGATCCGATCCTCTTTCATATCATAAGCATAATTTTTTTGCTTTATCAAGCCATTCTCGTTTAACATGGTAAGTAATAGGGTAAAAATATCCGTTAAGGCGCCTTGCGCCGTGATCCCATGACAGTCAG
Source organism: Bacillus paralicheniformis (assembly GCF_001042485.2). Classification (GTDB taxonomy): domain Bacteria; phylum Bacillota; class Bacilli; order Bacillales; family Bacillaceae; genus Bacillus; species Bacillus paralicheniformis. Next base: position 100,594 of record NZ_LBMN02000018.1, on the reverse strand, counting down.
GAGGAGTATGTATGGAATTTATCGTTTATCTTGCCGGAGAAATACATAGCAATTGGCGTGAAGAAGTGAAGGAAAAAGCAAAATCGCTCAAGCTGCCGATCACGTTTGTCGGACCGATGGAAAATCACGACCGCTCCGACAACATCGGTGAAGAAATTATGGGCAAGCAGGCTGATTCGATCGCGAAAGATGATGCAGCCTCGGATTTGAATAATTTTCGAACTTCCGTTTTAATGAACAAAGCGGATGTGGTCATCGCTCTTTTCGGGGAAAAATACAAGCAATGGAACACGGCGATGGATGCTTCATACGCGATTGCCAAAGGCAAGCCGCTGATCATCATCCGTCCTGAGTCACTCCATCATCCGTTAAAAGAACTGTCAAACAAAGCGAACATTACCGTAGAAACTGTCAATCAGGCGATTAAATCGTTGTCGTACGTATTTGAAAGCCGGTAGCTGTATCATCAAAAAGAGACCCTGTGCGTAAAGCGGCACAGGGTCTCTTTGTTCAATCATTTCGCAAAATCGATTGTACGGCAGAACTGTCGCAAGCTTTGACAAGCTTGAGCAGCAATTCTTTTGCAGCAAGGTAGTCATCAACGTGGATAATGGAAGCAGATGTATGGATATATCTTGAACAAATGCCGATCACGGCCGAAGGAACGCCTTCATTTGAGATGTGAACACGACCGGCATCGGTTCCTCCAGGGGAAACAAAATATTGATACGGGATGTCATGAGTCTCTGCCGTATCCAGCACAAAATTTCTCATTTCGCTGTGCGTCACCATCGTCCGGTCGAAAATCCTTAACAACACCCCTTTGCCGAGCTGGCCAAATTGATTTTTGTCGCCGCTCGCATCGTTTGCCGGACTTGCGTCAAGCGCGAAAAACAAGTCAGGCTGTATCATATTGGCCGCAGTTTGCGCACCTCTTGTGCCGAGCTCTTCCTGAACGGTCGCGCCTGAGTAAAGCGTGTTCGGAAGTTCTGCTCCTTGCAGTTCTTTCAGCAACTCAATGCTGAGTCCGCAGCCGTAGCGGTTATCCCATGCTTTCGCCATGATCTTCTTTTCATTTGCCATCGGGGTAAACGGACAGATCGGCACGATTTGCTGGCCTGGTTTGACACCGATGCGTTCGGCATCTTCCCTGTCATCCGCACCAATATCAATCATCATGTTTTTGATATCCATTGGACGTCTCCTCTGCTCATCTGTTAAAAGATGAGGAGGCGTGCTCGCGATGACGCCGGGGATCGGCCCGTTGTCCGTATGGATTTCCACCCGCTGAGCCAATAAAACCTGGCTCCACCAGCCGCCCAGTGTTTGAAACCGAAGCAGTCCGTTGTCAGTGATTGATGTCACCATAAATCCCACTTCATCCATATGGCCGGCCACCATAATTTTCGGACTGTCTTCAGGTCCATGTTTAACGCCGAACACGCTTCCCAGTCTGTCCTGGAGGATCTCATCAGCATATTTTTCAAGCTCTTTTTTCATGAAACGGCGGACTAGATGTTCATTTCCCGGGGCGCCGGGGAGCTCCGTCAACGTTTGAAAAAGCGTTCTCGTTTCCTGATTCATCTGTTTCCCTCTTTTCTTATGTATCTCTCTACATTTTACATAAGTGTGCGATGTGTTTCCAGAAGAGAGCCCATCCTTAACACGGACGGACATGTTCTGTATAATGAAAAAAACAAGCTTTGGAGGTGCTGAAAAGATGAAACTGCGCCATTTTCTTCTTGGGGCCGGCATCGGCATTGCCGCGGCCGTTGTTGTCAAACAATATGTCATGCAGCCTTACATTTCTTCTGAAAAAGCGCTGCGCATCGTCAAGTCCGCTTTTAAACAGAGAGGCCCGATCGACGGTTCATGGATATATACCGTTCCGGAAGCCTATACCGTAAACGGCGAAACCGTCATGGTGTACAAAACAGGCATTACACGTTCTGCTTTCGGAGAGCTTGAACAGTACGAAGTCATGGTTGATGCGAAGACAGGCATGATCGTAGATGTGATTGATACCGCAGCATAGCATCAAAAAAATGCGGCCTGAAATGGCCGCATTTTTTAAATGGCGCGAATCGGCCGGTAGACCGGATGCCACATCGCATCCTGTACAGCTTGAATCACATCGCCCGGCTCATTTTCTGCAACTCCGTCTTTTATGGCTGCTTTAATGACAGCCGTTGCCACTGTTGCGGAAACCGTGCGCAAATCCTCAACCTCCGGAAGGAGCGCTGCGCCGGGCCGTCCGATGTCAACCATACCCGCGATCGCAGCTGCGCTGGCGTAAAACATGTTGTCCGTAATCAGCCTTGCTTTTGATACGAGCGTTCCGAGACCGAGACCGGGGAATACAAAGGCATTGTTCGCCTGGCCGATCGCATAACGGGTGCCGTTGTAATCGACAGGCGCAAACGGGCTTCCTGTGGCGACGAGCGCCCGCCCTTCCGTCCATTTGATCAAATCTTCTGGTCTTGCTTCAGATAACGGCGTCGGATTGGACATCGGAAATATAGCCGGCCGTTTCACATGCTTTGCCATTTCTTTTACGATTTCTTCTGTAAATGCGCCCGATACAGTAGAGGTTCCAATCAAAATGGTAGGCTGCACTTGTTTTACCACCTCAAGCAGATCGATTGTATCCCCCGGGCCGTTCCGGCTAAAGTCTTTGACCTCGTCGGCAGGCCGTGCATACGGCTTTTGAATGTCCTGCAAGTCGTTCATATCATCTGTCAGCAAACCGTTCCGGTCAACACACCAAAAACGGCGGTATGATTCCTCTTCCGACACCCCCTCTTGAACAAGAGCGGCGCGAATTTGCTCTGCGTTGCCGATCCCGGCCGTCCCCGCTCCGAATATGACCACTTTATGATCTTTTAGGGGCATTTTCGATATTTTGACGGCCGCAAGCACCGCTGCAAGGGTGACTGCTCCTGTGCCTTGAATGTCGTCGTTAAAGGTGCAAATTTTGTCTTTGTATTTTTTTAAAATCTGACGTGCATTTTGCGTTCCGAAATCTTCCCAATGCAGCAAAACGCCCGGAAACGTCTCGGTTGCGATTTGAACGTATTGATCAATAAACGATTCATAACGCTCGCCTCTGATTCTTGAATGCTGATTCCCGACATAAAGCGGATCATTGAGAAGCCTTTCCTGGTTCGTCCCCGCATCAATGACAACGGGAAGGACCTTGTTAGGATCGATGCCCGCAGCCGCAGTATAAACGGCAAGCTTTCCGATCGAAATGGCGATGCCTCCGACTCCCCAATCCCCGATTCCGAGAATCCCTTCAGCATCAGTGGCCACAATCAAATCGATCCGGCTTTTTTTAGCGGCCAGATTTTCAAATGCCGTTTTCATGCCTTCAGGGTCATTAACCGACAAAAACAGCCCCCGCGGCTTTCTGTATTCATGGCTGTATTGCTGGATTGCCGTTCCGACAGTCGGGGTATAAACAATCGGCAGCATTTCTGTCATATGGTCGTTCAGAAGCCTGTAGAACAGCACTTCATTTCGGTCATGAAGCGCCGTTAAATAGACGTTTTTGCTCAAGTCATCAGGTTGTGATTGGAACTGTTTATACGCCCGTTTTGCCTGTTCTTCAAGCGTCAGCACCTTGGGAGGAAGCAATCCTGTCAAGCCGAGAGCTTCCCTTTCCTCCGGAGGGAAGGCAACCCCTTTGTTCAGCAGGGGCGTTGCAAGGACTTCAAATCCTCTTAATTGCGTCTCGATCACTTGTTCATTCAGATTATTGTGGCTCACCCGTCGTCTTCCTTTCAAAAGTTAGTTATCCTTAGGATGGATAACTACAAAGCAAACCATTCACCAAAATAGCTTAGCGCCTTTCTCTCTTTACTGACTCTGCAATTTCGCCGTTTTCATCCCATTTTAATGCCCTATAAATGGCGTCATGGTAAAAAATGTACCAGGCGTTTTTCTCGGCGGCTTTCGCCTGCCATGCTTGCTTCGCCGCAATCGATGTCATCGGATAATCGTCGTACGCCAACACCCAGAGAGGATTCTGATGGGCATGCGTCGGCATAATATCAGCCATATGAAGGGCCGTTTCGCCGGCATCCTCAAGAACGATCACGGAATGACCGTCGCTGTGGCCGCCTGTATGATGCATCGTAATTCCCGGCAAAACTTCGAGCTTCTCATCGAAGGTCCTCACTTGATGCTGAACTGCTTCCCAGTTTTCTTTCCAATATGTATTTTTCGAGCGGATATTCGGATTTCTCATCTCTTCCCATTCGATCGCAGACGTGTAAATCGCTGCATTCGGAAACACGGAAACAAGGCTTTCTCCCTCATAGCGCGTCAATCCGCATGCATGGTCAAAATGGAGATGTGTCATCAGAACGGCGTTGATATCTTCCGTTGAGAGCCCGAGTGCTTTTAACGAGTCAGCAATTGACGATTCTTCGGTGACCCCGTAATTTCGTTTCTGCTTATCCGTCAGTTTGCCGCGTCCGATACCGGAATCGATCAGCAAATTTGTGCCGTCTTTCTGAACAAGTATAGGGTCTGTTCTCAGTTCGATCTGATTTTTCTCATTGACGTCATACTTTTTAGACCAAAGCGGCTTGGGCACAACGCCGAACATGGCGCCTCCGTCCATGTGTGTGACGCCTCCGTTCAGCCATGTCAGCTTGATTCGTCCGATTGTTAAAGTTTCCATGATCATCCCTCCTTCTCCTATCGTAGCAAAAAACGCAACCCGAAGCTTCATTTGAAAGCAAAAAAACAGACCGCCGGAAGCAGTCTGTTTTTTTTATGTTCGCCATTCAGCTTCTACTCTGTAGATCGGCTGGCCTTTAGCGGCGAACTTTTCTTCGTATTCGGTCATCACGTTTCCTTGAAAATCGCTTTGATGCAGGTCAAGGCTGACGAACGTCAAAACGAGTCCGTATTCGGAAAAACTGGTAAGGGAGTACTCAAATAACCCGCGGTTATCGGTTTTGAAATGAATCGCTCCCTCGCCTCCGAGCACCTGCTCATACTTTTTCAAGAACGCTTGATTGGTCAGACGGCGCTTTGCATGGCGTTTTTTCGGCCACGGGTCGGAAAAATTCAAATAGACCCGGTCGACCTCCCCATCTGCAAAAACGTCTGAAAGCATATTGGCATTAATGTTCAAAAGCTTTACATTCGGCGCCTCTGTCTGCTTTACTTTATCAACAGCGGTTACGATGACGCTTTTAAATAATTCGATTCCGATATAGTTTACATCCGGATTTTGCAGGGCCATTCCTGAAATAAATTGCCCTTTTCCGGTTCCTACTTCGATGTGGATCGGGTTGTCATTTCCAAAAATGGAATGCCATTTCCCTTTACATTGAGACGGCTCGCTGATCACAATATGAGAGTTTTCAGCCAGGTAGTCATCCGCCCAAGGCTTGTGACGCATTCGCATGTACTTACACCTCTATTTGTTATATCGTCTTACAACATACCATGAAATCCCGGAATCCCGCAAGGCCTCTTCCAAAGCAAAAAAGACCGAAGATCGGCCTCCGGGTCTTTCGCGTATAAATTACAGCTTTCTGAACATTTTAATCCATATACTCCGAGAATGAAGGGAAGTGCCAATATTATGGGCTTAAATCAGCAAAATCAGATTCATCTATTAAAAGATATTCTCTCAGACCATCAGGCAGACTGCACCGGAACCGTCGCTGAGTGCGAACAGATGGAGCGGATTATCAAGTCTTTAATGGCAAATACGAATCTTGACGCCGGCCTGAAAGGCGTTCTCGAAGACATTTATTTGTACAGCCAGAGGGGAAAATCGTCCGCTTCAATCAACAGCCACATTCAGGAACACCAGGATCATCTCACACAATGGGTGGAAGATATCGGCTCATTTTCATGAAGCTCCGGCGAGACGCTTCATTAATGCGTGAAGCTGTTCCAGCCCTTGGTGAAAGCCTTCCTGATTGCCTTTCGCTTCTTGCCAGAGTGTTGTCATTGCTTTTTCCGCCAATACGTACCAGGCCATTCTCAGCCTGAGATTGTCCGTTAACGAAGAGCCGTAGCGTTCGAGCCAGCTTCCCCATTCCCGCTCTTCAACGTAATGATAAAGAAGCGGCCCCAGATCGATCGCGGGGTCTGCAATCATCGCTCCATCCCAATCGATTAAATAAAGCTGGTTCTGATCTGTAAGAAGCCAATTGTTATGATTCACATCGCAGTGACAGACGACCTTTTCTCCGGACTGTACATCATCGAGATGGTGCTCCAGATACAAAAGGGCTTGGTCAAGCTGCGGTATCGGATATTGCCGGGCCTGGATAAACTGCTTCAATTGAGTGATTACAGAGCTTGGCTGAAAAGGCTGCTTGCCGAGTCTCTTCAGCATGTCTAAAAGCTCTTTGGAGCTGTGAATTTTCCGAAGCATCTCAGCCACCGCCTGGCTGTTCATATCCTTCGGCTTCAGTTCTCTTCCCTTGAGCCAGTGCTGTGCTGTAATCACATCCCCGTTTTCCATTCGTTTTGTCCAAACGAGCTTAGGAACAATTCCTTCCGCGGACAGGACAGCCAAAAAAGGAGAGCTGTTGCGCTTTAAAAAAAGCTGCTGTCCATTATGTTCTGCATAATATGCGTCTCCTGTAGCTCCTCCTGCGGGGGAAATCTCCCATTCGCTACCTAGTAATTGTCCCAACCAGTTCATATCGATTTTCAACCCATCATTTCATTAAAAGATTTTAAAAAGCATCTGCTCCCTAGAGCGGGCAGCAAACCGCTTGTATTGTCGTCTCTTTATATTAAATAAAAAGACGGCTATTGAGAGTCATTTGTGCTAAACAATAGCCGTCTTTTAAATTTTAGCGCTAGACGCCAAACTTCGTCAAGCAAAACTAAAAAATCCCTTTTGGTTCGTATAGAACATAGGTTCCGATGCCGTTCAGCCGAAGCCTTTTTTCCGCTTGAACCTTCCCATTGAAGAACGTAAAAGGATCGCAGTGCAGCAAGTACTGTTTCTGGGCGGGCAGCTCAAGCGTTTCCTTTTTTGCAGACGGACAATGCACCACTATGATTTCGTTCCAGGGATCAAATGCTGCAATGTTCTTCAGCTTGTAGGCCGTCACTTCTCCTGTACCGCTCATAAAAGAAAGATGTTCCTTGACTTCCTCCTCTTTTTGCAGACGAAAAGCGGGATGGCTTCTCCGCAGCCTGATCAGCTGGCGCACATATTCGACGTCCTCGCAAAGCTCCGCCCGCTTTTCCCAATCGAGCCTGTTGATGCCATCTCCCGACCTGTAGCTGTTGCTGTCCCCATTCTTTGTTCGGCAAAATTCCTGCCCGGCATGAAGAAATGGAACGCCTTGCGAAAGCAGGACGATCGACAGCGCGAGCCTTTGTCTGAGCCGTTTTGTGCAGGCATCTTCTTCCGAACAGAAGGCCATCTTATCCCAAAACGTATGATTGTCATGGCACTCCGCATAATTGATTGACTGTGGCGGCAGCAAGAATCCCGGTGAGCCGGCAATTCCATGTTGAAGCTCAGCTTTTTTTCCAGTGTCCCCTAAAGCATATCCGCGGTCACCGAGCTCAAATGTACTCCCTTTGACTGCGTTTCTGAACCGATCATTAAAAAAACCGACCGCCGGAACTTTCCCGGCATTTTGCAATGTTGCTTTTTGCCCGCTTTCAAGCGGGGTATTTAAATCCCAGCCTTCTCCGAACAGGAGCGCGTCCGGCTTCACATTCTCGGCAAGCTTACTAATTTGGCGGACGGTTTCAATATCAAGAATGCCCATTAAATCAAAACGAATTCCGTCGACATCATATTCTTCAAGCCAATAGCGGACAGAATCGAGAATATATTTTCGCACCATCAGCCGCTCAGATGCAATGTCATTTCCGACGCCTGTTCCGTCGGCTGGAAAACCGTATTCATTATGTCTGAAAAAATACCCGGGAACCGTTTTTTCAAAAGGGGATGTTTCCCTCTTGTACACATGATTATATACGGCATCCATGATCACGGAGAAGCCGTGTTTGTGCAGCGTCTGAATCATCTTTTTCAGCTCGGTGATTCTGCTTTTGGGGTTCTGCGGATCGAGCGAATAGCTTCCTTCAGGCGCATTAAAATGAAGGGGGTTATAGCCCCAATTATAGGATTGGTCCGGAGACAGCTCGTCAACTCCGGCAAAATCGTGAAAGGGCAGAACCTCGATATGGGTAACGCCGAGCTCTTTCAAATAGGCAATTCCCGTTGAGAAGCCGCCGGACGTTTCAGTTCCGTCCTCTGTAAAAGCAAGATATTTGCCTTTATGGCGCATACCGCTGTCTTCATGAATCGAAAAATCGCGGATGTGAACCTCATATATAATCGCATCACAGGGACTGTGAAGGCTTGGCGCACGGTATTTTTTCACTTTGACTTCCTCAGGATCTATTACAACGCCCTTTTCCCCGTTTACCGTAACAGCTTTCGCATAAGGATCGACTGTAAATAACGGCGTCCCGTTTACATAAAGCTTATATAAATAGGACCAGCCGTTCAGATCGCCTTCGACCGTTACCTCAAAAACCCCCTTTTCTCTGCGCATCATTTGAAAAGTATTTGTTTGAAGCGAATCAGGGCTCTCCAGCTTGATCGCTGCCGTACTCGCGGTCGGCGCCCATACCTTAAATAAAGTACACTCTTTTGAATAAAAAGCACCGAGACGGCCGTCATAAAAAAAAGCCTTGTCAAACGCCGCACTTCGCGTAACAGAACCAATTTGCAGGTCTGTCCAGACGCTTTCTTCACAGCATACTTTATGAACTCTTCCGAATGGAACGGGGCGGCTGCTTTCGAGAACATACTTGAATTTCTCCTCAAGCTCCTCCGTCGCTTTTACCGAAAGCTCTATCTTCCCTCCTTGATCATCTTCAAGCAGAAAAGGGGGGCTGCAGCTTGACGCGCGGCTCTTCGGAACTAAAACAGTGATCGTTCTCATTTCATCGAGATAAGCTTCAAACGGGCGGCTGATACCCGGCATCTCAGTCTCTCCTTCATTCGAAAGATTTATGCTCTTAACCGAAGAGATTCGGTCCCTGTTTTGATGAAAACGGGCGCCCAGCCGATCACCTCTCCATCCGCTTGAAAGAGCACCCGCTCATTCGTATGAAAATAAATTTCTTTCGTCTTAAACGCCGTAACACCGTTTTTACCGATGTGTTTGCCGAATATCATTGCAAACAAGAGGCCGGCTTTTTTCAATAAGGAGCGGTCTTCAATAATGATCACGTCTAAAAACTCATCCCGCGGATTCGCGTTCGGTGCAATCTTCATGTCTCCGCCATAGTAGGGGTGATTTGAAACCGACGCAAACCAGATTTTTTTAAACGTACGCTTGTCATCCCCATTCTCATACGAAAGAACAAACGGTTTAAACGTAAACGCCGTAACAAAGAAAATCAGTGGCTGAATCAAATGATTCAGCCTGAGAGCAGCCGTCCATTTCGGCAAAGCAGTCATCTTTTTGACGGCGCAGGCATCAAATCCTAGGCTGAGATGATTGGCAAAATAAAGTTCGTTTTCACTGTCTTTCGTATGAAAGCTTCCGAGGGCATAGGTCCGGGTCAGCGATTGCCCTTTTCGCTTCATTTCTTTAATGACATTCGATTTTTTCACGGCAAAGCCGCGTTTAAAATCATTATTTAAGCCCGACGGGATGACGCTCAGCTGAATATCCCGCAAGCTGACTAAGCCGTTGAGCACTTCATGGACGGTTCCGTCCCCGCCGATCACCAGCAGACGCTTCAGCCTGTCATCCTGCATCGTTGATATTTGCCTTGCCAACACTTCAGCATGCCCGGGATGCTGGGTCATAAATGAGCGGTACGATATATTTGCCTTTTGAAGGTCTTTCTGCAATGATTTCCATACTCTGAAGGCCGTCGCATTTCCCGCCTTTGGATTTATGATGATATACCAATCGCTCATGATTCCATTCTCCATTTTATAGTATGAAAAAGCCGGGATAACGTTCTGGCGGTCAGCTCAGCCATTCCTGTCTCCGCATCGAGTCGGAGACGCCGTGCGACAACAGAATTTTCGCCGTTTTCAGCTGCTGGCTTTTAATCGGGGCGAAGTTCTTTTGCTGCTTCTCCAGCCACTCTTTCCAGTGTCTTTTGTCGCAAATGCCGATTCCGTAAGGAGGTTCCGGATAATCGATATACGATGTCCGGCTGACAACAACTTTGCGCACAGGCAGTTCAATTCCCGATCCCTTTAACAAGCCGGAAAGAACCGTGCCTGTCCTGAGAAGCTCAACAGCCGGATTTAACAGTGACCGTTCCCTTCCCCTTACCGTTTTTTCTTTCCAAAAACGATCTTTGGAACCGATAAATGCGCTGTCCTTCTCGCCTTCGAGAAATGATATACAGTAGATCTCAAGAGGTGTGAGAATCAAGACGCTGAGCTCTACCGCAGCCTGATTTACCTGCAGCACCGGCCGATACATGATGAAATATGAATCCGGCAGCTGCTGTGCCAAAATGTGCAGGATTTTATCGCTTTTTATTTCCCGGGAAAGCCTGGATATGTCAGAGATTGTCGAGCTTGCCCATTTCAGCTGAAACTCGTACACGTATTCTTTGAAAAACGACACGAGTTCCTCCCGTGCCGCAGGAATTCTTGCAATCAAGCTTTCATCCGTTTCTCCGTCCAGTCCGTTAAACCATTCATCGGCTTCTTTTCCTTTATTAATATCGGATGCTTCTTTTTTTCTCTTTAATGTAAATGTCTTCTTTCTTTTTCCGACCGTTTCATCATCGGCGGCTTCTTTATCGTAATGAAGGCTGTCTTTCTTTTTCTCAGCCATCTCTTTAATTGACTGCCAGCGCTGCTTTTTCAAGCGGATAAACTGGTTGATATAATGATAAGGATCCTGTTCATACCTTGAAATGCAATCCTGTATTTTAATAATCTGTGCCATCTGCGTTCATCTCCGAATCTTGCTTTTCTGCAGCCGGCCGTTCACCGAAATGGAAAACGGCTTGATGCTCATATTTGGGAAGCCTGTCTAAATGAGTTTGAAAGATGGTGAAATGCCCGGCCATAAAAGACACCGCGTCTTCAAGAGGCTCCAGGCGGCCGTTAAAAGAAGCCGATCCATTCCACTTTCTAGCAACCGTCATATGTGGATGAAAAGGCCGTTTTTCAATTTCAAATCCCGCCGCATCTGCAGCATGCTTCACCCGTTCCCTCACGTGAAAGAGAGCGTCTGAGTATTCCGGTTCCGCATGAAGAATTCTCGGCTCCGACGGCTTGCCGAAGGTTCCGAAACGTTTCAAGGCAATCTGAAACGGAGCCGTCTCAGCGGAGATCAGCTTGAGGCTGTCAGCAAGCATAGCCAGCTGCTCTTCTTCAGCGGAGCCGAGGAACACGAGGGTGATGTGATAGTCCAAAGGATGCACCCATCTATGAAAAGAAAATTCCGGACGGCTGCTGACTGTTCGATAAAGCGGCTCACTAAGCTCCGCCGGAATTGGAATTCCAATAAAGTAATGCGGTTTGACTGACATATGTATGGCTTCCTCCTCATTCGTCTTCTCTATATTTTAACAAAAAATATAAGGACTTATAACCTCTCTATTTTCCACTTTCCGAGGCCTTATGATAGGATAATGACAGAATCATGTTTTTTGGAAAGGGTGCACAGCCGTGAAAGCCGTTCACAATATTGCAGAATTAATCGGGGAAACGCCCCTTGTCAAGTTGAACCGCGTTCAGCCCGAAAACGCAGCCCAAGTTTATATCAAGCTTGAATCTTTTAATCCGAGCGGAAGCGTGAAAGACCGCGCGGCCTACCAAATGATTGTGGATGCCGAAGAAAAAGGCCTGCTGAAACCGGGTTCAACCATCATCGAACCGACGAGCGGAAACACCGGCATCGGCCTTGCGATGAACGCTGCGGCAAGAGGCTACAAAGCCATTCTTGTTATGCCTGATACGATGACAAAAGAGCGGATCAACCTTCTGAAAGCGTACGGAGCTGAGGTCGTCCTGACGCCGGGGGATGAAAGGATGCCGGGCAGCATCAAAAAAGCGCAGGAGCTTGCTCGGGAAATTCCGGGCAGCTTTATTCCGATGCAGTTTGATAATGAAGCCAATCCGGAGGCTCACCGGAGATCAACCGCTCTGGAAATTGCCCGGGCAATAGAAGAAATCGGCAAACCACTTGCCGCATTTGTTGCAACAGCAGGAACAGGGGGAACGATTACCGGAACAGGCGAAAAGCTGAAAGCGTTATTTCCGGGGATAACCGTTCATGTGGCAGAACCTGCAGGGTCGCCTGTTTTATCCGGGGGCAAACCGGGAAAGCACAAGCTTGTCGGGACAAGTCCGGGATTTATTCCAAACATTTTAAACGAAAACGTCTATGACGAAATCTTAAAGATCAAGGACGAAGAAGCCTATGAGATGACGCGCAGATTGGCGCGGGAAGAAGGAATCCTTGTCGGCCCTTCTTCTGGGGCCGCTTGCTTCGCCGCTGTTGAAACAGCTAAGAAGCTCCCTCCCGACAAAGTGGTCGTCTGTATGACAGCCGATACAGGAGAACGCTATTTATCAAGCGATTTATTTCAATTTGATTAAGAGAGAAAAGCCTGGTTTCTGTTGTGAAATCAGGCTCAGATTGTTGAAAAAATCCCAAAGCTAAGAGACGTTTTGGGATTTTTTCATCTTTTTAGCGTGAACCGCAACCCTTGCAGTCTAGGAAGGCCGAGCATTGGAGCTGGTTTTCACAGGATTGTGATGACGGCAGTGTTCAGGCAGGACGACGCCTGCTCCGTTAGCCGCCGTTTCTCTTTTGTTCGTGAGCACCGACTTAGCAGGCCTGACAACGAATGCGAGGGTCTGACGACACGGAAAGAAGCGGATAAAACGCCCGTAACCGAAAAAGAACAAAAAATAAAATGAATAAAACCGTTTCCTCACATGCAGCAATTCCTTTTCCTGCTTCAAAAAGCCCCTCTCCTGAAAACAGCAATGTTTAACAGCAAAAAAGCCGCTCTAGAGAGCGGCCGTCTTCGTTATGCTACACATACATTCCTGTCCTGGCATCGTTGTGATCCGTTATATATTCAATCCGCTTGAAACCGCAGTCCTTTGCATTTTGATATAGAAGCTCCAGTTTTTTTTGATCTTTGCAGTATATCGTGACAAAACTCGAATCGGCTGTAAGCACAATCAGCTCGCAGCTGCTTTTCATATATGATTCATATGTGCTGACATCTTCAGGATGGCCATCCTTCGGAAAAGCCTTCAGATCGGCGAAGATGAGATAGTACCTTGCGTCTTCCAGCCTTTTTTTAAATGCTTCTCCTGTCATCACCTGCGGATCTTGAGGAAAAAGATTTTCATCTGACAATTCACCGTTTTCCACGAGATAGCATTCGCCATCGGCAAGCAGCCAATTGAAATCGGCCGGTTCAACCGGCTTCAGCATATCGAGAAGAAAGCGCCCGTACCCGTTCGGGATTTCAAATAAAACGCCTCGCTTATGACTCATGTCATCACTCTCTTTGCTACTTCGCCAATTCATAAATGGCCTGTGCATATATCGATACAGCCTTCAGCAGATCATCAATTTCCATATACTCGTCTTTCTGATGGGCAACGTCGGGACGGCCTGGAAACAGCGGTCCAAATGCCACGCCGGCTTCCAGTGACCGTGCATATGTCGCCCCTCCGATCGAAATTAATTGTGCCGTTTCCCCTGTCTGCTCCTCATAGACCCGCTGCAGCGTTTGGATCAGCTTATGGTCTTTTGCTACATGATGGGGCTTGCTGTCTTTAAAGCTCACCAGCCGGGCGCCCTTTATTTGCGAAAGCCCGGATTTCACCCGATCGCTCTCTTCAGTCACAGGATAGCGGATGTTAATATGGGCTTCTCCGCCTTTTTCCTGTTCATACTGCAGCCGGCCGACATTCAACGTCAACTCTCCACTGATGTCATCGCGGCAGCCGATGCCGATTTTTTTCCCTCTCGTATCTCCGGCAAAAGCCCCGCTAACCGTTTGAACAAACTGGAGCCCGGCTCTGTCAAGGGATTGGGTATGTAAAAACTCGGACAAAATGAGGCCGGCATTGACACCGTTATTAGGCTCCATGGCGTGAGCTGATTTGCCGTACACGGTTAATGTCAGTCTGCCGTCTTCTTGAAAAATACGCCCTTCTGCACGCTTTTCTTTTACAAACCGGACAAATGACTCTTCAAAACCTGATGGGGCAGACCCCTCTAGGACGGCTTCGGCGTCATCAGGCACCATGTTCAGACGCCGGCCGGACCGGAAAGTCTCCAATGTTAAGTCCGCACCTGTTTCCGCTTGATCAGTTTCAATTTTTAAAGCCGCGTCAATCAGGCCTTTTTCCGCATAGATAATCGGAAAATCAGCATCAGGCGCAAAACCGGCCGAAGGCATCTCTTCGTGTTTAAAATAATGCTCCACACAGCGCCAGTCGCTTTCTTCATCAGTGCCGATAATCATTCTGATTCGCTTTGATAATGGGAGGCCGGAGTCTTTGACAATTTTTAATGCATGATACGCGGCCATTGTCGGCCCTTTATCATCAAGCGCTCCTCTTGCATAGATGCGGCCGTCTCTAATTTCTGCAGCAAACGGATCACTCGTCCAGCCATCTCCGGGCGGAACGACATCAATATGGCAAAGCACGCCGATGATCTCCTCGCCTTTCCCCCATTCGATATGGCCTGCATACCCGTCAAGATTTTTGACCGTAAATCCGCTTTCTTCCCCTTTATTCAAAAGCGCTGTCAGGCATTCTTGAATTCCTTTTCCAAACGGCCGACCCGGACCCGCCGTCTCTTCATCAAGGACGCTGTTGATTTTTAAAAAACCTTGAATATCCTCTACGATCTCATTCCGTCTTTTTGACACTTCCTGTTCCCAGTTCATAATTTCGCCCCTTCTTTTTTCAGTTTAGCCAAAAACCCTTGCAAAAACACCCGATAACGAATAATATAGATATTGTTTTGCTATAATGTTCGTTATTGGAGGAAATGATGTTTAACATAAAAGAAAACCAAACCACAGTCAAAAAAGAAATCCTCGCCGGTATTACAACCTTCTTTACAATGGTTTATATCGTCGTGGTCAACCCTAGTATCCTATCCGGTACAGGCGTCCCGTTTGATCAAGTGTTCACTGCCACAATCATTGCTGCCGTCGTCGGAACGCTTTGGATGGCGCTTTCCGCCAACTTTCCGATCGCGATTGCACCCGGGATGGGGTTGAATGCGTATTTTGCAGTGTCAGTCGTCGGCTCGTCCAACGGCGAAATTTCTTACCAGACAGCGTTCAGCGCTGTTTTCGCGGCCGGTATCCTCTTTATTATCTTATCGCTAACACCTCTTAGAAAACAACTGATCGAAGCCATTCCGGCTAACCTAAAATACGGGATTACCGCCGGAATCGGCTTGTTTATCGCTTTTGTCGGTCTGAGAGGAGCCGGAATCATTACCGCCAATGAATCCAATTTGGTCGGACTCGGCAATCTGCACTCGGCCGGAGTGATCCTGGCACTAATCGGCTTGGCTTTCTCCGTCGTTTTGATGGTCATGAATGTGAACGGCGCTCTATTTTTCGGTATGATCTTAACCGGCCTGATCGCCTTTTTTACCGGCCAGCTTGAGTTTACCAAAGGGATTCTGTCAATGCCTCATCTGCCGGAAAAACTGATCGTCACAAACCCTTTCGCCGCTTTTGGAGATGTCGTCCACTACGGCCTTTATTCGGTTGTCTTCTCGTTCCTGCTCGTCACGATTTTTGATACGACAGGAACGATGATCGGTGTCGCCGAACAAGCCGGACTCATGAAAAACAACAAACTGCCGAATGCAAGAAAAGCCCTTCTTGCCGATTCGACAGCGACGACGATCGGCGCAATGTTCGGGACAAGCCCGACGACCGCTTATATCGAATCATCCGCAGGGGTGGCCGCAGGCGGAAGAACAGGGCTTACGTCTTTAACAGTCGCTGTGCTTTTCGGAGCGGCGCTGTTTTTCAGCCCGCTTGTGAGCGCGGTCTCCGGGATCTCGGCGATTACGTCGCCGGCATTGATCATTGTAGGAAGCATGATGATCGGCGCTGTCACCAACATTCGCTGGAAAGAGCTTGACGAAGCATTCCCGGCCTTTCTCGTCATTTTGACAATGCCGCTGACATCATCTATTGCGACAGGCATTTCCCTCGGGTTTATTTCTTATCCGATTGTCAAAGCCGCGAAAGGCAAATGGCGCGAAATTCATCCGCTTGTCTTCGTGTTTGCCGTTCTCTTTTTCATACACCTCTTCTTTTTGGAAGGGCATTAAACGACTGAACCCCGTCTTTTTTAAAAAGACGGGGTTTTCAGCATCAGGCTGAGCGCGATGACGAGGCAGCACCAGATCAACCCCGGATAGAAAAACCAGTCAATGGAATTCCGCCTGGCTTCATAAAAAGCGTTGCTTTCTTTGTCTGCCCCCAGCAAAAAAACGCGTTCCATCACCTTGTCAAAATGGACGGACAACAGACTTCGATAAGCGAAGGCAAAAACCAGGAGAGCGCCCGCTTTCATCCAGATCGGTCCAACCATGATCAGCGCCGTAAAAATGCCGATCATTTGCATAACCTGTCTTTTATAGTCCGGATGGCGCAGCATCACTTTAAAAAAGATTTCCTTAAGGCCATTTTGCACTGTACGGGCTTTAAAGATGTTCCGAGATTTTTTAAAGAACAGCCGCGGCCCTTTTGCCCCTCGTTTCCCCTGCTTCGGCACGCTTCCATCCAGGTTCAGCGACAGGAAAAATTTTGCGAGTCTCAGCTTTCTTCTGTTATCAAATTCAACCTCTTCATAAAATAGATACATGTTGCCGAGAGTGCCGCCGGCGGTCTTCAGCGCGGCCACAGACAGCACCATGCCGCTCAAGATTACAACCGGCCAGGAAAACAACAAAACAACTGCACAAGCCGACAGCCACACGAAAAAGATCAGTCCGGCGTTCAGCACCCGGTGTTTCAGCTTGTACTGCCATCCGATGTTCCGCCTCTTCAAGACGGTGATCAAGGAATTGAGACAGAAATAAAAAAAGAATACGGCGAGACAAGCGGGCAGTTCAATCCCAAATTGTCTGACGAACAGAGGAGTAAACACGGCCGCCGCCAACAGCCATTTGCAAAACTGGATAAACAGACAATATAAATAGCCGCACCTTTTCATGTCCAGCACGAGTGTCTTTTTTTGCAACAAATAAAGCTGATCAGCTTCCATTAAAAATGTCCTCACAGACCCAAACAGCGTAAAAACGGCCGGAGCAAGCACAATCAATCCGGCCTGCCATCCGTTATCAAACGACCCTCCATTCAGCCATTTGATATATTGATAAACGCCGATTCCAGCCGCAGGCAGTACAATATACAGCGCAACCGTCCAATCGATGACCAGTTTGATGATCCGGAGCTGATAAAGACAGTCCGCTTTCAGCCTGCTGATAAACAGAGCCCGGCCGCTCATGCGGGAGCACCTTTTACAGCAAAGTAAAAGCAGTCAAGCAGCGAGCCACCCGAAAGGCCGGTTTTCTCCTGCAGCTCTTCGAGCGTACCTTCCAGCATCAGACGGCCATTTGAAATCAGCAAAAAACGGTCACAGATCTTCTCGGCGGTATCCAGCACATGCGTACAAAGCAAAATACCCGCTCCCCGCTTCTGCTCTTCTTTCAGCATATCCAAAAAGAGGCGGCTTGCGATCGGGTCGAGCCCGATAAACGGTTCATCGATAATATATAGATCAGGCTGCATGAGAAAAGCATGGATCAGCATCAGCTTTTGCTGCATCCCTTTCGAAAAGCTCCCCGGATAATCATGAAGCGCATGCTCCAGCGAGAATCGCTCGATGAGCCGATTCGCCCTCGGCAAAAACGAGGACTCGTCCTCCTGCAAAAACGTCCCTAAAGCCGTGATATGCTCCCATAAAGTCAATTCGTCGTAAAAACTGGGCTGTTCAGGTATGTATGCATAGTTTGACGTTTCAGCCCATTCAACCTGCCCGGCCATATGCCTTGTTAAACCGAGTATCGTTTTAATTGTCGTGCTTTTCCCCGCTCCATTCGGTCCGATTAATCCGACAAGCTCGCCTTCCCCCACAGTAAACGATATATTTTCGATCGCCGATTCCTTTTCTTCATAACCGGATTTTTCAATATGCACTTTTAATTTCATTATCTTTACCACCTCTCTTTTACTACGTATGAAGCTAGAAAAAGTTTAAAATTTTTTTGGCAAAAAAACGTGATCGTACTGCATGTTCTGCTCACGATTTTCATTTTTTCATTAATTTGGCTCCGGCTTTTTTCTGGATATTTGGCAAAGAGATCGTGTATAATATTTATTGATCATTTTCAAGAAATGGTCGCTAACCGTCCATGCTGCATTTTGGAGTCGTAAGTTGTGGTAGTCAAGTCCATTCGATCATACGATAGGGAGTGGTTGTTTGAAACCTTCAACAAACCGAATGCTAACCAGGATCAAATCAGTATACATGTTCATTCAAGAAAAAGGACTCGTTACAACCCAGGAACTGGTTGATGAATTTGGCACTACACCGAGAACAATCCAGCGTGATCTGAATGTGTTGGCATACAACGATCTAGTACACAGCCCCAGCAGAGGCAAATGGGAGACTACAAGAAAAAAAGTGAAAATCTCCTCATAGTAATATTCTGAAAAATTGAACTTTAGCGCTGAATATCATATAGGACAGCCATCAAACATAAAAAGCATCAAACCCGATGAAGTTTGATGCCCCATAAACCAGCTCTACAGGCACTCGACGAATCAGAGTGTCTTTTTGTTTTGCAATGCGGCAAGCTCGTGCTCAGAGAGCTCTCTGTATTCCCCCGGCAAAAGCTCTCCATCAAGATCGACATCCCCCATTTTCAGTCGCTTTAAATAGATGACGTCACGGCCGACCGCCTTCAGCATTCTTTTAACCTGATGAAATTTTCCTTCCGTTATTGTCAAAAGCAGACGTTCCACGCCGTTTTCGCTTGCCAAAAGCGACACTTCAGCCGGTTTTGTGACATATCCTTCACCGATATCGACCCCTTTTTCAAGCTGATCGAGAGCCGCCTGATCAATCGGCTTATCGACATGTACTTCATACGTTTTAGGCACGTGTTTTTTCGGCGATAAAAGCTGGTGTGCCAACTGGCCGTCATTCGTTAAAAGCAGCAGCCCCTCGGTATCCTTGTCAAGCCTTCCGACCGGAAACGGCTCAAACCTCAGCAGCTCCGGATCGAGCAAATCAACAACCGTTTCCTGGCGGCTGTCTTCTGTCGCTGACAGCACGCCTTGCGGCTTGTTCATCATCAAGTAAATAAATTCCTGATAAACGACGGGTTCGCCGTAAACCGTGATGTCGTCTGATTCCGGGTCTACATGCTCTTTTGCGTCTTTGATCAGTTGATCATTCACGCGTACCGCCCCGTTTTTCAGCATTTTTTTGACTTCTTTTCTCGAACCGTAGCCGCTGTTTGACAACAGTTTATCCAATCTCATGAAGACACTCCCTTTTTTTACATAAAAAGAAAAGCCCTTTTTAGGAGGCCTTTCTTTTGAAAAAGCGATTCAACCGCTGACCGAACATTTTTTCGAGCAGTTTCACACGGTAAGCCAAGTACAGATAAACCGATCCGCCGACCGCGGTTGTGATGAAAATGACGACAGCAGATTTGATCTGCCCGCCTTCATATGAAATAAACAGACTGAGTAGCGCCTGAACAAGCAGCAACATGATGCCCATGACCGCCGTCAGGATCAGCATCAGCAAAAACCGTTTAAACAGTTTGCGATACGAATAGCCGGCATGGCGTTTAATCATAATAAATCCGTACAGGAGTGACGCTGAATAGCCGAGCGCCGTTGCCAAAATCGATCCGCTTCCTTGAAACAGCTTGATGAGCGGAACGTTAAGCCCGATTTTGATTACAATCCCGATCATCAGGCTGACAACCGCAAATTTCTGCTTGTTCACCCCCTGCAAAATCGCAGCGTTGACGGTGAAGAGCGAGAATAACAGCGCCACGGGCGCGTACCAGAACAAAATATCTCGTCCCATTTCAGGGAGCAGGCTTTCCGAGCCGTAAAAGAACGTGTAAACCGGACCCGATAAAAGAGCCATACCGACTGATGCAGGAAGAACGATAAAAAGAATGATCTGCATCGCCTGATCAATCTGTTTATTTAAAGCAGGGAAATCTTTGTTGGTAAAGTTTTCAGTCACCGCCGGGATCAATGTCAGGCCGAATGCCGTCGCGAGAGATACCGGTATCATCACAAGCTTTGGCACGTACAGCGTCACGATCGCCATCAAATCCTGGCTGATGTTTTGATAGCCGGCTGCAATCATCGCTTTATTAAACGTATTCGTATCAATGTACTGGTAAAGCGGTATCGCCAATCCGACAAAGATGTATGGGGCGGCATAGCTGAACAGCTCCTTAAACATTTGCCGATACGTAATATTGGCGGAAGGAACCAGGTTCGGCTTCAGCGCCAAAAGCGCCCCTTTTCTTTTCTGCCAGGAAAAATAAAGCGTGAACAGCCCCGCGAATGCGCCGATCAAAGCCGCAAAAGTCGCATAGCCGACAGCTACGACAAGCCCTCCGTCTAATACTTTGATCACCAAATAAGTAGCCGTTAATAGAAAGACGATTCTGGCAATTTGTTCAACGACCTGTGAAACGGCTGTCGGCCCCATCATCTGGTGACCTTGGAAAAAGCCTCTGATCAGCGCCAGGATCGGCACAACAAGTAAAGCGAGACTGACCATGCGAATGACATACACGACATGTTCAATCGTCAGCCCGTTGTTTTCTGTTCCGCCGAGGGCCATCTCCGCAAAAAACGGGGCAGACAAATATAGAATGGAGAAAGCAATGATGCCTGTGACGAGCATCATCGACATTCCGGCGCGCAGCATCCTTCTCGTTGTTTCATAATCGCCCATCGAGTTATATTTTGAAACAAATTTGGACACGGCCGCCGGAAATCCCATGGTCGCAATGCTTAAAAAAATCGTATATTGATTATAACCGTACTGGAACAGGGCACCGCCGGTGGCACCGACCATGGCTCCGAACGGAATCAAGTAAATCATTCCGAGGATCCTTGAAATATAGGTACCAAGCGTTAATACAAAGGTGCCTCTTAACAGTTTGCTTGACATGTTCCCAATCACCATTTTTCTTCAATAGATTCAACTTTTCTATTTTAACATACAGGCGCATTACTCAGGTAATAATAACATGGCTAAATTTTAACATCCCCATGTTTTAACGTTTTTTCATCCAGCCGATCTTTCGTTATAATAAGAAGATGGAGCGCGGATATTATCTGATGAAATCCCTCCCGCCTGCACAGAATGCAGGCTCTACAAGACAGGAAAGTTGAGGATATTGGTATGAAGTATTTTGATGTCATCGTCATCGGCGGAGGCCCCTCCGGGCTGATGGCCGCCATCGCGGCCGGTGAACAGGGGGCGGACGTACTTTTGATTGACAAAGGAAACAAACTCGGCCGCAAGCTGGCCATTTCGGGAGGCGGACGGTGCAATGTGACGAACCGCTTGCCGGTTGATGAGATCATCCGGCATATTCCCGGAAACGGACGCTTTTTGTACAGCGCTTTTTCTGAATTTAACAACGAGGACATCATCAAATTTTTTGAGCGCCTTGGCGTCAAGCTGAAAGAGGAAGATCACGGAAGAATGTTTCCTGTCTCCGACAAGGCGCAGAGCGTAGTGGATGCACTTTTAACAAGGCTTGAACAGCTTCATGTAAGCGTGCGGACAAACGAAAAAGTGAAAACAGTCCTATACAATGAAGAAAAAGCGTGCGGGATCGTGACAGGCAGCGGCGAAGAAATTGGAGCGGGCTCTGTCGTTATCGCTGTCGGCGGGAAAAGCGTCCCGCATACAGGATCGACCGGAGACGGCTATGAATGGGCGGAAAAAGCCGGACATACGATTACGGAACTGTTCCCGACAGAAGTTCCGGTTACGTCTGACGAGCCTTTTATCAAGCAGAAAACATTGCAAGGCCTATCATTGAGAAACGTCGCTCTCAGCGTATTGAACAAAAAAGGAAAACCGGTCATCACCCACCAAATGGATATGATTTTTACCCATTTTGGACTTTCTGGGCCCGCTGTCCTCAGGTGCAGCCAATTTGTCGTTAAAGAGTTGAAAAAGCAGGAAAAAGTCAGGCTGAAAATCGACTTGTTCCCTGACATTCATGAAGAACAGCTTTTTCAAAACATGCATAAAGAATTAAAGGACGCTCCGAAAAAATCACTCAAAAACATGCTGAAGCCTTGGATGCAGGAAAGGTATCTGCTGTTTCTTCTCGAGCGCAACAAGATTGATCCTTCTGAAACGTTTTCATCCCTTTCCAAAGACCGTTTCAGAGCTTTCGTCAAAGACTGTAAAGAGTTTACCGTCAACGTGAACGGCACTCTTTCGCTTGACAAAGCCTTTGTGACCGGCGGAGGGGTTTCCGTAAAAGAAATCGATCCAAAAAAAATGGCGTCCAAAAAAAAGGAGGGGCTTTATTTCTGCGGGGAAATCCTCGATATTCACGGCTATACGGGCGGGTACAATATCACATCCGCGCTTGTCACAGGCAGACTTGCAGGCATGAATGCAGGCGAATTTTCACTTTGCCGAAGAAAAAAATAAAATTGCTCCAAACCCTTGACAAATGTGGAATGGCAGAGTTTCAGCGCAGTGCTGAGACTTGTGCCTTTTTTGAAAAGTATGTTACGGTTAAAGAGTTTTGTTTCACCTGATTGTGGGGTAATAGGGGAAGCTAGGTCAAACTTCCTGAGAGAGAATGAATTTTATATGTGCAACTCATACTAAACATAATGATGGGAGTAAGGACGAAAAATGATTAGAGGGTGAGGATGATTTTGAAAAATATTTCAAGCGTTTTTTGGATTGTGATTGTTATCACAGCAGCAGCTGTATTATGGGGAATCGTTGCTCCTGATAACCTTCAGGCGTTAACGACTTCGATTCAAGGTTATGTTACGAACACACTCGGATGGTATTATTTATTGGTGGTTTCTCTGTTTGTCGCATTCAGCATCTTTTTGATCTTCAGTCCGATCGGAAAGATCAAATTAGGGAAACCTGAAGAAAAACCTGAATTCTCTCGATTATCTTGGTTTGCCATGCTTTTTAGCGCAGGTATGGGCATTGGTCTCGTATTTTATGGCGCGGCTGAACCGATCAGCCATTTTGCCATTAGCTCTCCATCAGGTGAAACAGAAACAGCCCAGGCCTTCAGAGATTCTCTGAGGTATACATTTTTCCACTGGGGATTGCATGCATGGGCGATCTATGCGATCGTTGCTCTTTGCATCGCGTACTTTAAATTCAGAAAAGACGCGCCTGGCTTGATCAGCGCGACGCTGTTTCCGGTCTTCGGCGACAAAGTCAACGGACCGCTTGGAAAAGGGATTGACTGCATCGCTGTCTTTGCAACCGTCGTCGGTGTAGCAACAAGCCTCGGAATCGGCGCCACGCAGATCAACGGCGGACTCCATTATCTATTCGGAGTGCCGAACAGCTTTCAAGTGCAGCTGGCAATTATTGCAGTCGTTACCGTGCTGTTCTTAATTTCCGCATGGAGCGGTATCGGAAAAGGCATCAAGTACTTGAGCAATACGAACATGGTGCTGGCCGGCATCCTGATGATCTTTATGCTGTTCGTGGGACCGACAGTGTTGATTATGAACTCGTTTACGGACACGATCGGAACGTATATCTCCAACGTGGTGCAAATGAGCTTCCGCCTTGCGCCTAATGATCCGGACAGCCGTGAATGGATCAATTCATGGACGATTTTCTACTGGGCTTGGTGGATCTCCTGGTCGCCGTTTGTCGGTATTTTCATCGCCCGCGTATCAAGGGGGCGCACAATCAGGGAATTTTTGATTGCCGTATTGTTTGCCCCTACTGTGCTGGCGTTTCTATGGTTTTCAATTTTCGGGGTTTCAGCGATGGATCTTCAGCAAAAAGGGACTTTTAACGTTGCAAAACTGTCTACAGACACGATGCTGTTTGGCATGTTTGACCACTATCCGCTGGCGATGATTACATCTATCATTGCCTTGGTGCTCATTGCCGTATTCTTTATCACTTCCGCAGACTCGGCAACATTTGTTCTCGGCATGCAAACGACTTACGGTTCACTGAATCCTGCGAATTCGGTCAAGGTATCATGGGGCATCATCCAGTCAGCAATGGCTGCGGCGCTTCTGTATTCAGGCGGACTATCGGCCCTGCAAAACACCGCCATCCTGGCCGCATTGCCGTTCTCAGTCGTCGTGATTTTCATGCTTGTATCGTTGTATAAATCTCTGTCACAAGAGCGGAAAGAAATTAAACAGGCTGAGAAATTCCAGAAGCCAAGAAGCCCGAGGGTGAAAAAAGCATAAACGAAAACAGCTCTTCCTTTGAAGAGCTGTTTTTTTATGTCCTGTATAAAATTAACGCAGAAAAACAGTAAAGCTGTTCGCCTTGAGGATCGCATGCGGCTGATACGTCATATTTTATATCGACCAGCTGGTCTTCCGACAGCTTTTTTAAGAATTCATTGATCTCATGCTGCAAATCTTTTTCGTGTTCTTCATCAAATACGGCTACCTTCAGCATACGCTCTCTCCTTTCTATAATGAAAGGTATTCGCACACAGCCGAAGTTATGCTTAAAATCCTGATCGAAAGAACCTTGAAGGTCGCCGGCAGGAGGCTCCGAGCGTTTCCTGACATGTGATAAATAAAAAACTTCTTATCTGTACAGATAAGAAGCCGGACCCGCTTATTTTGTTTTCGGCTTTGTGTTTCCGGTCCATTCGAGCATGCCGCCGACCATATTGGTGACATCAAAGCCTTTATCCTGCAAATAGAGGCAGACATTTTCGCTGCGCTTGCCTGATCGGCAGACAAAAATATAAGGCTGCTCCTTTTGGAAGACATCGAGTTTTTCAGGAATATCCCCCATTTTAATGTGAACGGCTTCAGGGATCATTCCTTCAGCCACTTCTTCATCTTCTCTGACGTCAATAATGTTCAGCGTTTCTCCTTTTGCAAGCCTGTCTTTCAGCTCATCAGCCGAAATCTCTTTTATCGTCATCGTTACTGCTCCCTTCAATTGCCTTTAGGTGAGACTATTATAGCAAAAGTCGGGAGGCAATTTCTATTTCAGCAGGTTTTCTCTATCGTCCACTGTCAGGAAACACTGATTTCCCCAATGTCTGGAACGATCCGTCCTGTGCTGCAGAATCGGCTGTGAAGCTTCCCCCTATCAGACAAACAAGCATGACGGTGAAAAAACAAATGGATTTTTTCATATGAGCCCCTCCTTCATTTTATATATTTGATTCTTGGCATGCTGCGATTTTTCCAGGTAAAGCGCGCTTTTTTCATAGTCGCCGGACTTCATGTAGTAATCGGCTATATCTTTTGTCAGTTCGGCAACATGAGGCCATAGCCGTTTATCGCTCATGTATTCAAGCGAAAGTTCAATATCGAGCGGATGGCCCGCGTCATACAGGGCGAAAATCAGCCTGAATTTCGCCGCGTATTCATCCTCTCCTTGTTCCGCCGCTCTGGTAAATCCCTCTTTGCAGAGACGTCTCGCTTCTTCGGGAGAACCGTTTTTGTACATGAGGTGGGACAGCTCAAAAAGGGTGTTAATGCCAAAGACCGATTGCTCATGGACACCGATTGAAAGAGCTTTTCTAAAGTGCTCCTCCGCCAAAAGCGGCATGCTGCATTTGGCGTAGTTCAGACCCATATTATGATAGATCAGCCCGATGATTCGCCGGTTTTGGAGGGAAACGGCCTGATCAAGCGCCCGGCCGTAGTGTTCCTCGGCTTGTTTGATGCGGAACAGTTCAAACTGAACCGACCCGAGAATCATTTCGCACCCGATCGTTTTGTCTATGTATTCTTTATGCTTGCTGAAAAGTGAGAGCGCTTTTTCGGAGTAGTTCAACGATCTGAAATGATCATCTATTTGGTAGTAGGCAGTTGCGATCTTATAGTAAAATTCCGCTTTTTCAATTTCATCGGTCAGTTTATGCAGCTTCATTTCCGCTTTTTTGTAACAGCTGATCGCCTCAAGATAGTTTTTCTCATAAAACTCATACATGCCTGAAAAAAAGAAAAAATAGTACTGAATGATGTCATCCGCGATCTTAACCGTTTCCTTCTGCCTTTTAATCTTCCGGAAGAGCTCGGCTGATTCTGCAAACTGCTCCATCATCAATTTGCAGCGGTAGTCCAAAAGCTGAAAATAGAGCTCCAAATCTCTGTTTTTCTCCATTTTAGAGAGCAGGTTTCGGATCTCGTATCTCAAAGATACAGCCTGGAGCGCTTCATGGCGCTTGATCATGGTGTACCACTGATTCAAGAGCCCGGCCGCTTTTTCGTATGCCGCTTTCGCTTTCGCTTCCACTTCTTCATTCATCCTTTCTTCTTTTTAAAAACATAAAAATTACATTTATTAACTTTATTTTACAGAAGATAATTGTTATTGGCAATTATTTTTATGAATAAGTGCAAGGAATGGCGTCAGCTCCAATATTTGAGCTGACTTTCGAGGTTTTTGGCTGAAACAAGGCCTTTTTGGAATTGGTTCGGACAGGTGAGGTTGTATTTTTTAATTTTTAGGTTGATGGCATCGATCAGCGCTTCGCGCTGATTCGATTTGATCGCTTTTTCAATCTCTTGTTTAATTTCCTTTTGCAGCTTCAGCCACTCCGGCAGATAACGGGCGTTTTTTAGAGTTGACGAAAGCGCATCCCCCTCGAGCGCCTCTTTGCTGAGCGGTCTTCCAAAACCGGGGAGGGACTTGAAGTCGTCTTTCTTTTCGCTCTCCTTTACGGCTTGATCAATCCAGTGAAGATATCGTTTTTCAAATTCTTCACTCATATGAGCCATCTCCTCTCATCACACCTGAAGCAAAGGGTCAGGTGTGTCTTGTCGTTCTGACGGTTTCCCTCTGTTCTACGGCCTCCGCTTTTTTCAATACTTGATATGCCAGCCACATGACCGCATAGCTGAGCAGGCTGGCGCTGAAAAAAGGAACGATTCCTGGCAGAAAGGCAAAAGCGATATAAAGCACGGCAGTGACCGCCATCATCGTTAATGTATACTGTAAATACGATATGCCCAGAATCAGCGAAAACTTAAAATACATCCGCTTCTTCCAATCGAAATGGGCGAGCAGCGGAAACATATAAAACAGCATAATCAAAAACAAAAATCCAAAAATCATAATGACGAACCGGAGAACGTGCAATAGGAAATGCTCCGGATAAATAAAAGCAAGGTCAACATAAATGATGATGCCAACTGCCGCCAGAATAAGACCGATGACGTTGGAACGAAAAAACTCGCCGCGGTACGCCTGCCAAAACGTTTTACATATTGGAATATCGGTTTTGCCCATAATCCATTTTCTCATCACGGAAAACAATGCAGTCGTCGCCGGCATAAACCCGAAGACGCCAAGGCCGAGCATCGTAAAAACAAACCACAGCAGATTGGCGTAAAAAAACTTCAGCACCCAATCACAAAAGCTCAGCACCCTTCCCATGGAGACACTTTGTTCCACGAATTCCCCCCCCCTTTATGTATATTGCCGGGTATACAGAAGTTCACTGATTCCTATCGGCTTTTTTTCTTTGATGGAGCGCCATAATGCCTCGCCGGCTGCAATTGAATAGGCGCCTGCTTCGGCACCGGCCAGAATGTCGTAATTCCTCAACGGGTCTCCTCCGCCAAACAGCTCTTCCAAAAGCAGCGGATCTCCTCCGCCATGCCCGCCGGGCTGCCTGACGACGCGAATCGTTTCTTTCGATTCAAACAGCGGATAATAATCGATGGTCTGTTCGGGAACTTCAAAGGGAACCCTTGCCGGTGCATGATATTCCTGGGTTTCAAGCCTTCCCTTTGTCCCGTTGATTGCAAGCCGGTAGCCTTCATACGGGGCTGAAAAATGAACGGAGTAATTCAGCAGCGCCCCTTTGTCGTATTTCAAAACGGCTGCATACGTATCCTCGATATCGATTTCTTCATCGAAAATACACGCGTCAGGCCTGTAATCGGTATAGAGCAGATGCTGGCTTTCGTTGGTTTTAACATGGTCGTCCTGCGGGTCGCCTGCCTGCCACCTCATATAATAGCGGCATTTCTTCTTGACATGGCATGTTCCGCAATAGCGTTTTTCCCCTTTTTCAGGATTCATTTCGCCGCCGGGTCCGTAGTAGTACAGGCCGCCATAGGCAAAAACCTCGCTAGGCGTTTGATCAAGCCACCAATTGACAAGGTCGAAATGATGAGTTGACTTATGGACGGAAAGCCCGCCGGAGTATGCTCTCATCCTGTTCCAGCGTTTAAAATAGCTTGCGCCGTGATACGTATCGATGTACCAGTTCAAGTCAACCGACGTAATCGTGCCGAGCTTTCCTTCAAGTATCAGCTCTTTGATCTTGCGGTGGTACGGATTGCAGCGGTAATTAAACGTAACGGTCACTTTTCCTTTGCTCGCGGCTTCGGCTTTTAACACGGCTGCCGCATCCCGTGCCGTTGTCACCATCGGCTTTTCAGTGACCACATCGATATCCGCCCGTAAAGCGCCCAATATATAGCGGACATGCGTATCATCACGGCCTGCTACAATAATGGCGTCCGGCTTGATTTTGTCAAGCATTTCGGTAAACGCTTTCTCCTCGAAAAACGGGACAGGACGAAGCGCCGGAAACCTGTCTTTGCAGACTTTTTCCCTTAGCGGATCGCTGTCCAGGAGCGCAGCGATGCGGTGTTCTTCCCCGTATTTTCCCACTAGAGGCTCGATAAACATGTTAAAAGCGCGGCCGCTCAGACCGCATATCGCATATGTTTTCATCGGTTCCTCCCCCTTTCATTTTCAGCGAAGCGCTTCGATGAGTTCCGTCGCTTCAGGGGTTTTCTTCGCATAGACCGGTATGAAAGCTGCCATGTCTTTATTCAGCTGAAACGTATAGCCGTTCAAACGTTTTTCTCCTTTTTCGATGACAGCCGCATACAGCTGTACGTCCCCGTTTTTACCCGGAGCGCTGTACGGCTCTTTTTCTTCCGAGGCAACATTCAATGGCTGAAGTCCTTCAGGATCGTAAAAAGGTTTAAACATGTCTTCTGGAACGATAAACAGATCTCCTTCTTTCGCCGCAATTTCAACTAGAAGCTTTTCCGGTGCAGCCGGGAAAACGGTGATGTTGAGCTGTTCTTTCCCGGCAGCGCGCTGGACGTTTTCCTTTATTTCAGCCGGTGCATCCGAAAAGATCAATACGTCTGTTCCCCGGCCTCCATCCTTTCCGCATGAGGAAAAAAGAAGCACTGCTGCAAATAGAAGGACGGAGAAAGCGAAGTTCTTCACTTCGCTGCCTCGCGGGAAAAGCGGCCGGTCTTTTCAAGTTCTACAAGAGCCATGATCAATGCGCCGACACCGTGAAGATCGTTGGTGCTTTTTTCCCGCCCGGCATAATAATCGTATGTCCCTGCAGAAGTTCCGACGCAAATATCTTTTAAAAGCAAGCCTTCTTTTGCGCTCAGCTCGATTTTCTCTTCGACGAGTCCTTTGAAAGCCTTTGCGGCTCTATCAATATATGATGAATCGATATAGCCCATGCGAGCTCCTTTCGTCATCGCGTACATATACAAACACGAGCAGGAGCTTTCAAGCCAATTGTCCGGAAGTCCGCCTTTATCGACAACCTGGTGCCATAACCCTGTGCGTTCATCTTGAAAATCGGCAATGCTTTTGACCATCTCTTGAAGCGCCCGGGTCCACTCCTGTCTTGTGTCATGCCCCTGCGGGAGCAGTTCGATCATATCGCTCAGTGCAAGCGCGTACCAGCCGATTGACCTTCCCCAAAATTCGGGAGAACAGCCTGAAACGGGGTCGGCCCAGGGCATTTCCCTCTTTTCATCCCACGCATGATAATATAATCCCGTCCTGCAGTCTTTCGTATGTTTTCTCATCAGTTTTTCTTCGAGGATGACCATATCGTACAGTTCAGGCTCATTGAACGCTCTTGCATACTTGAGTGCGAAAGGCCCTCCCATGTACAACCCGTCAAGCCACATTTGGTAAGGATATTTATCTTTATGCCAAAACCCGCCTTCTTCTGTTTGATTCAGCGTATCAAAAAGGCCCTTCAGCTTTTTGGCGGCTTTACGGTAGCGTTCATCGCCCGTTTCATCATACAAAGGATAAAGGATAAGTCCGGCTTGTATGGCGTCCAGTTCATCCCTCCTGAAATAAAAATTCCCGCAGCCGTCAATGAGCTCATCGGCGTATTCTTTTACATATTTGAAGTATGCTTCTTTCCCCGTTTCTTCCCAGAGGCGAATCAGTCCGCACAGAAATACGCCCTGATGGTAGTGCCAGCGTCCGGCCGGCGGCAGCTCCTTTGGTGTATACGCTTTCATTATTGTTTTGGCCGCTTCTTCGGCAATGTAAAGAGGCGTTTTTGTGATGAGAGATTGATTCATGTCATTCAATTCCTTTCATCAAAAAATATTAATATATTCCTTCTTCTCCAAATTTCTTCGCCATCCTGTTTGCAAATATGACAAGAATGAGACCGACAGCTGCTTTAAATAAACCGACGGCTGTACTGTAGCTGAACTGCCCCTGCTTTAATCCGGCCGTGTATACATACGTATCAAAGATCTCGGCCACTTCGCGGTTCGTTGCATTCAAAAGCAGATACACATGCTCAAAGCCGAGCTCGAGCGTATCGCCGATTTTCAAGATCAGCAAAACAACGATGACGCTTCTGATCGCAGGTAGTGTGACATGCCACATCCTCCTCAGGCGATTGGCCCCATCCATTTTCGCCGCTTCGTAAAGCTGCGGATCGACAGCGGTAATCGCCGCCAAATAAATGATCGTTGACCAGCCGGCTTCCCTCCATATGACCTGGAGAATGTACATCGGCCTGAACCAGCTTTCATTCAGCAAAAAGTTGATCTTTTCTCCGCCGAAGTAGGCGATAATCTCATTGATCAATCCTCCGTCAACCGTCAACAGGACGAATGAAAGCGATACCACAATAACCCATGACATAAAATGCGGAATATAGATCAGCGTCTGGACAAACTTTTTGAACAATGCGACTCTGACTTCATTCAATAAAAGCGCCAAAATAATCGGTATCGGAAAGAATACAACAAGGTTGAGGAAAAACAAAATCAATGTATTCTTCAGAAGCATAAAAAATGTCGGTTCGGTAAACAGCCTTTCAAAATGCTTAAAACCAACCCATTCGCTCCCCGTTATGCCGAGAAACGGCTGGTAATCCTGAAACGCTATGACAATCCCCCACATCGGCACATACTTAAAAAGCAAAAAATAAATCAGTCCCGGCAGAATCATCAAATATAAATACTTTTGCTGGAGAAGCTTTTCCCAAAAACGCGTCTTTCGTTTTTTTTCAACAATATGGGCCGGATTTTTTCCGGTCTGGACATCGGCTGCTTTCATAAACGGCCTCCCTTCGTGATGTTTGCTTTCACTTTATCCCACCATGAAAAAATAAATCTACAATCATATCATCACATCGGCCCCACCTCGCCCGGCAGCCGGCAAAACCTAATAAAATGAAACGATGGTTAGAAAATGATTATTGACAAATTCACACAAAAGTCGGATTAATTATATATGAACATCTCAAACGAAGATTTGTTGGGGGGGAATTTATGAAGAGAAAACAATATAAGTTTTACTATAAGCTGGTGACCTTCTTTCTCGTTCTGAGCACCATTCCGGTCATCATCGTCGGCTTTTTTTCCTATCAGAGATCAGCGGAAACGATTGAACAAAACGTTACAAACGAAAAGCTCCAAACCGTTGGCCAGACACAGCTAAATATCGAGCATATTTTAAAAACGGTTGACCATTCCTTCACCAATTACGTCCGTTCCTATCCTTTAATTCAGACACTCAGCCGCACCATTACACCAGAACGCTTTCAGCTGTATAACCAAATCAACAAGGAATTAAACGAACTGCAGACATTCGATACCGATCTGTCGGATATCACGCTGATCAGCCAAGAAAAAAAGTGGTATATCAACAATTCCGGTTTATATCCTTTAGATCAAGGAAAACAAGCCATCACAATCTCGCTTTACAACGCTTTAAAAAGCCGTTCCAGCTGGGTGCTTGAAAAAAACAACGACCTTGTCGCCACAAAAGAAGGGGCTTCGGGCAACTGCCTGTACAACGTCAATCTGGTCAAACAGCTTCCCCTGAACAGCATGGAAAACAGAGGCCTTGCGATCGCAAGCATTCCTTCTTGTTCGCTTGTCAAGCGCATGCCTCATCATTCAAAAACAAACAGTATGATGGTCCTTGATGACAACGGACGGATCATCCTTCACTCAGACCCGTCAATGATTGGGCAATCGATCAAACAAGAGGATTATTTCAAAACGATCCGCCGGCATCAGGAAAAAAACGGCCAGTTTGATACAACAGTCAGCGACACCGCCTATAACATTACATACCAGAAATCAGATTACAATAATTGGATATATATTTCGTTAACGACCATTCCGGAACTTTATCAACAGACGGCATCAATCGGCTGGTTCACATTTACGACCTGCGTCATTTTGTTAGCGCTTTCATATCTATTTTCCTGGTTTGGTTCACGTCATTTTTACAGGCCGATCAAGGTTTTGTACGAATCAGTCTCAGGCTTTTCTGCGGGGGCCGCTTCCGGCCAAGAGAATCCGAAAAACGAATTTGAACTGATTGAACGGAATATTAAAGAGATGAAAAATAAAAACCATGATCTGAAGGTGCGCGTCGAACAGCAGGTCACCCAGCTGAAGCAGTATTTTTTAACAAGGCTTTTGCTCGGCAAGCTGAGCGAAGAAGAAATTAAAGACCGTTTTACAGGGCTCGGCTTCCCTGAAGATTGGAGCCACCTGTCCGTTTTTGCACTGCAAATTGATACATTGAAAGACACATCATATGAAAAAAAGGATCTTGATGTCCTGCTGTTTGCGATCAACAGCCTTGTCGAACGATCTGTGCCCAAGAATAAGCGCCTCCCGCCGGTTGTCATTGATAAAACGCAGACCATCATCATGCTGAACCGCGGACAGCCGCTGGACAGGTTTCAGGAGGACTTGGAGCGTACCGCATCATCCATCAGGGATAAAATTCATGAAGAGCTTGGATTGTTTGTCAGCATCGGCATCAGCCAGCCGTTTACAAGCCTTGCAATGTCGAAGCGCGCTTATTTGGAAGGGCTTGAAGCGCTGACATACCGTCTGAAATCAGGAAAACACGCGGTGATTTTCTATGAGCATCTTGACCGCAACAAAGCGTTTTTAACCCAGTTTCCAAAGCAGATCCAAAATGAACTGTTTGAAGCTATTAAAACGTGCAACCGTAAACAAGCGGCCGAACAGCTTCATCTTCTCCTTGAATCGATTTGTTCTGAAAACATGAATCCGCATCACTGCCAGGTGGCGATTGCAAGGCTCTTGAACAACTTGATTGAATTTATGCATTTGCTCGGAATCGAGATTTTTGAACCGAACGAAAATACGATGCTGTACGACGACGTCTTTGAGCTGACGACCATCGAGGAAATCGAAAGCTGGCTGAACGCGCAGATTATCGTCAAGATGATCGATACACTCAGCATCAGAGAAGAATCGCAATACAAAAACATCTCAGAAAAAATCGTCCATATTATCCAGCAGGAATTCGACACGGACTTGACGCTCGAATCGATCGCAGGAAGGCTTCATTACAACCCCAACTATTTAAGCAGCATCTTCAGGAAAGAAATGAAAATATCGTTCAGCGAATACTTGTCATCCTACAGGCATCATATCGCGAAGAACTGGCTGACGGAAACGACGCTGTCCGTAAAAGAAATTTCTGAAAAACTGAAATACAAAAATCCGCAGAATTTCATCCGCTCATTTAAAAAACTGGAAGGAATCACGCCCGGCAAATACCGCGAGCTGAAAAATCATTCGGCATAAAAAGACAATCCCGGTTTCCCGGGATTGTCTTCTATTTTTCTGCTTTTTTAAATGACTCCTCATATTCTTCTATTACTTGATCTCCGCCGTTCGTCCGCCATTTTTCAACCGCTTTCTCGAACTGGCTTTCATTGATTTTGCCGAGGATGAATTGATATGTGGCATCATCAATGATCTTTTGCAGTTCATCGCCTCTTTCAGATGCGGCCGGTGAGTACAAGCTTTCGGCCGGATTTGAGACGATGATCTCATTATTGTCCTCTGTCAGCTCTTCATATTTTGTACGGAGCGGATCGCCCGTATTTTTCAAATATTGTTTATCAATGCCGACGAGAGAGACGAGCGGCTGGATTTCCGCCTGCCAGTCTTTCAGTTTCTCGTCGATCCGTTTGAATTGTTTATTCCCTTCTTTTTTATAGTGAACCCCTTCGATCCCGTAAGTCATCAGGCTGTAAACATCCTCTTCGGCGATCCGGTCGAAAAAGGCCAGAATCCTCTTCAGCTCTTTTTCTGTTTTGACGCTTGTTTTCGGGAAGGCAAAGATTCCGTTATGCCCGCCTGATGCCCAGACGCGTTCCTTTCCGTCCGGCCCTTTGATCCGATTGATGATCTCAAGCTCCATTTTATCATCGACAGACTGGTCTCTTAAATTGACGGCATCGACCATATTTCCGACATAAATGCCGGCTTTCCCTTGTGAAAACATCTCCTGCTGCTGCGTTTTGCTCGTAACCGGGAAGTCTTTGTTGATCAGCCCTTCATCATAGAGTTTTTTCATATATTTCATCGTATCCATGTACTCTTTTGTCATGAAGTCAGGCGTGAACTTGCCGTCTTTTTCCTCCCAGTCAGTCGGCATGCCCATATAGGACCCCAATGTTTTAAAGGCGCCGTAGATCAAATCGTTTCTGTCGGCAAAGCCGATCGTATCGTTCTTTCCGTTTTGGTCAGGATCTTTTTCTGTAAATGCCTTCGCTGTTTCGTAAAGTTCATCAACCGTCTTCGGCATTTCGAGCCCAAGGTTGTCAAGCCAGTCTTTACGGATGACAACCCCCTGTCTTGATAACGGGCGCTCCCTGTAGATGCCGTAAAGCTTTCCGTCGATCGAAGCGTTTTTATTGATCAGCTTGTTCATCTTGCTTAAATTCGGATAATCCTTTAAATAAGGGCCGACCTCCCAAAACATCCCCGACCTGAACGCATTCATGACAGATGAATTTTTAATGTCCTGAATGGTGACGACTTTCGGCAGGTTTCCGGCGGCGAGCGCTGAGTTTAAGCGGTCTTCTTTTACCGCATCAGGCACCCACATTAAATCGAGCTTTGTATTGGTGAGCTCCTCGATTTTTTTAATCGCCGTATCTTTCGGCGGCTGCTGATGATAAAGGATTACCATCCAGCTCAAGTCCAAAGGCGAGTTCAGGTCGATTTTCTCATCCTTTGTAGAAGCCTGATCTGCTCCGCTGTTCGAACAGCCAAGCAGCCCGCCGGCCAAAAGCGCGAACGCAAAAATCGCGATCAGCCATTTTTTCCCCATATTGTCCCCTCCGTTTTTATCCTTTAATTGACCCTAAAAGAGCGCCTTTTGCAAAGTGCTTTTGAATAAACGGATACACGAGCAACACCGGTATGGTTGCAACGACAATGACCGCCATTTTGATCGTTTGTTCCGGCGGCGCCGCGGCTGCTCCCATTTCCGTCATATCCCCTTGCATACCGCTTGATACGATGACAATCTGGCGAAGCAAAACTTGTATCGGCCATTTTGTCGCATCGCTCAAGTACAGAATCGCCTGCATGTACGTATTCCAATAGGTGACGGCGTAAAACAGCGAAATTGTCGCAATCGCCGGCAAAGACAACGGAAGAATGATGCGGAAGAAGATGCCGATGTCATTGCAGCCGTCGATTTTGGCGGATTCCTCGAGGCTTGACGGTATGTTTTGAAAAAAGTTCTTTAAAATTATCAAGTTAAACGCATTGATGGCCGTCGGAAGAATCAGAGACCAATAGGTATCGAGCAATCCGAGCGATTTTACAACGAGAAAGGTCGGGATCATCCCTCCGCTGAACAGCATCGTGAACACGACCAAGAACATGAGGACGCGCCTTCCCATCAGCTCCTTTCTCGACAACCCGTATGCCATTAAAGAGGATAGAAACATGCTGACCGCTGTCCCTGCGGCTGTGACAAGAATAGAAATGATTAAGCTTCTGTACACAATGTCAGTTGAAAAAATATACCTGTACGCATCCAGCGAAAAAGTCGTCGGTATTAAGATAAACTTTTTCGAAATGACCTCCTCAACTGTCGCGAAAGAGGCTGCAATAACGTGAATGAACGGCAGCACACAAACCAATCCGAACCCTGTTAAAAATGAATAATTCAATATGTCAAACACGCGGCTTCCAGCAGAATGCCTGATCGTCATTTCCCCCTCCTTGTAAGCGCTGTCAAAATATTACGATATCGTGTCTAAAATGTAGCAAACAGAAAGAAGAGCGTCTATAATCATTTTTTAAGCAGGATCAGAAAAGCGGAGAAAAAGATCATCACCTTAGAAGATGATACGTCAGTCTTCATCAAGGATGTCTGAGGCGCTTACTTTCGGCTTGAACCCCAGTTCCCGAATGGCGGAATCGATCGACCACGGCCGCCCCTTATTGTCGCTGACAGCATAATATGTACCATATGTTTTGCCGGATTCGATTGCGGCTTTAAAAATCCCGATAAGGTCGGGGTGGGATAACAGCGTTTTTTTGCTCCTCGGTTTTGCGCGCAGCGTTTCTTGCTCATTTTCAGCGGCTGTCCCGATCCGCAGATTGATCACGGAAACCTTGGCGTCTAATTGGTGCGAGAAAAGGTAGCCGAGATTTTCGGACGCCAATTTTAGCAAGCCGTACAAGCTTTTCGACTGCGGGTAGTCATCAGTGTTGATCTGCCTCCCCAGCAGAGAATCTCCGTCCTTTTCATACACATCTGTCACATGGTTGCTGCTTGCAAAAACCACCTTCGGCACCCCGAGCTCCGCCGCCGCCCGCAAAATCGTATATGTTGCTTTAAAAAAGATATCCGTCATTTTCTCAAACTCCTGCCGGTCAAGCAAATCGCCCGTCGGCTTTACAGCTAAAAGGTTGATCACCGCATCCGTATTCAGAGGAATGTTTTTCACGACTTCATTGTAATCTGCCGCATCCACCCGGACAAAGCGGACAGCCGGCTTTTCATCCGGTTCTTTTAAATCCAGCACTGTCACCTCGTATCCTTCGCCTGCCAATCCGCCCGCTAATACGCGGCCGACCGTGCCGTTCCCTCCGATGATCGTCACCTTTTTCACAGTGATTCACCTCCTGTTTTACAGCCATGTTTTTAAGAAACCGATCGCTTTATGCCTCATTCCGGCTGTCTCGAAGTGCCCTGAATGAGAGCGAAACACTTCATAGCGTTCACCGGCGCCTTTTTCTTTATACACATCGGACAGCTTTTCTTCAATGAGGTCAATCCCTTGAACTGGCGTTAGTTTATCTGCGGTTCCGACCAGGCTTAAATGAGGCCTTGGAGCGATCAGGCTTTCGATTTGAGCGGTTGAAAAGTGCTTGACCAGCCCTGGAACATACGAATAGAGATTGTGACGGTCCAAATTCTGCGTCTTGATTAATGTTTCGCTGTCCACCTGCGCGCATATATCAACGCATACGCTGACCCGCTCATCCAATGCAGCAGTCCACCAGGCCATCAGACCTCCCATCGACATGCCGAGTGAAGCGATGCGGCTTTCGTCTGTGTCCTCCCGCATGCTCAGGTAATCGATGGCTCTGATGCTGTCGAAGACCATCATTCCCCACATCACCCGCCCTGTCCAAAGCATTTCTTTAAATATCTCACTCTCCGTTTTGCCCCGCCTGTCTCCGAAAGCCCAATGGTCAATCGCAAGCACGGAAAATCCCAAGGCCGTCAATTCCTCGGCGAACGGCGGTGTTTGCAAGTAATCCGCTCCTTCAATCAGCTCCTCCTTTCCCCTTTCGTAACGTCCTCCGTGTGAATGACAGTAAAGCACGGCCGGCCGCTTGCCGTTCATCTGTTTCGGTTTTGCAAAATAGGCCGGCACCGCTTCAATTCCGTTTAACTCAAGCAAAAGCGTTTCGAGAATAAAAGATGACTTTTCTTCAATTTTAAGAGTGCTCACACCAATGCTTTTTTTCCCCGGCAAATCGCCGAGCAGTTTGAAAAGTTGACTGCGCATCGTGTTCCCCTTTCTTTTTCCGTTTGATTGATTAATACGATTTGAAAGGGCGTTTTACCTTTTTCCAGATGATAAGTTGACGGAAGTTCACCACAAACAAGGCGCTGGCAAGCATGATAAACAGTAAGACCCAGGGTGATGAAAACAAAAGAAGCAGCGAGAAGCACCCCATGAGAAAGAGGCAGCCTATTTTGTAAACCCGGCCGGATAGCAGCTTGTAAGCAGCGGCAAGACCGCACAGCGAGTTGCAGATGAAAAAGGCGTTTGCGATCAGAACCAGTGTCTCAACATTAAGAAAGTGAAACATCAGGCAGACGAAAACGACGGTATGGATGAAAAATATAAGCCCCAGCGCTGCCATCGGCTGATTTCCCCTTGATCTGCGGGCAAACAGCCCGCCGGCCTGCGATGCCACCAGCCTGGCTGCTCCGCCTGTCACCTGAAAATAAGCGCACATGCAGAGGACAGCAGTGAGGACTGCGATCACAGGCAATGCAAAAGATCCGAACAACGGCGTCAGCATCATCGCCAGCTTCAATTGTCCGTTTGCGAAGAACCCCGGATCAATCCATTGAACAGCTGCCGCAGTCGCCACATATATGAGCGTTACCGTCAGGCTGCTGATCACGACGGCCCGGGGAATCGTTTTCCCGCGGTTTTTCACTTCCATGCTGTAGTTGCCGACGATTTCCCATCCAACTAATGCCCAGAACAGCAGCAGCAATCCGCGGCCAAAATCGGCAAACTGAAATGTTCCGTCTACGAGCGGCCCCTCACGAAAGTAAGGCACAGAAGCTGCGCTGCTTCCAAACAGAATGAGGGCCGCGGCAGTGGAAAAAATGAGTGCAACCATGCCGACAAATGAAAGGTTAAAGCAAAGAACTACCATACAAAAGATAAAAAAAATGAAGCCGTACAGTTCAGCAGGAAATGCCGTGCCGGCCGCAAGAGAATGAATATATTCGCCGGCCGTCATTAATACGGCGGCGGGGCCGAAGCTCGCAGCCATGATAAAATAAAAGACTGCCAACTTTTTAACACGGGAACCGAACGCTTTTTCAGCCGCATAAGCAATCCCGGCATCATTCGGATACTCGACGCTCAATCTGGCAAAAATCCAGGCAAATAAAAAACCGATTCCCAACATCAACAGCCATGCAAAAATCGCATAGTCCCCCGCTGTCTGATGAATCATCGGCGGCAGCAGAATGATTCCCGACCCTAAAATAGGCCCCGTCATCAGCCCGCTTAATAATAAAGGGCCAAGCTTTTTTTCTCTCATACTGATACAATCCTTTCGCAAAGTCGTTTAAAATGATTGTAATCTTGTTTAATTCATCAGTAAAATAGATATTATCGATCTGCAACTTCGAATTTTTCGATATAAAATAAAAGGGAGATGGACGAGATGGAGATCCGACATTTGAAAACATTCAAAACCATCGTGGATATCGGCGGTTTTACCCGTGCTGCCGATTATTTGGGATATGCGCAGTCAACTGTGACTTCGCACGTTCAAGCAATCGAACAAGAATTAAGAAAGCCGCTGTTCTACAGGCTGGGGAAAAAAATGATGCTGACAGAAGCAGGAAAACACCTTCTCCCTTATGCCGCAGAAATGGTCGAACTGTATGAAAAAGC
Organism: Bacillus paralicheniformis; assembly: GCF_001042485.2. Classification (GTDB taxonomy): domain Bacteria; phylum Bacillota; class Bacilli; order Bacillales; family Bacillaceae; genus Bacillus; species Bacillus paralicheniformis. The sequence continues at coordinate 60,578 of NZ_LBMN02000018.1, read as the reverse complement.
GAGGCACATTCCGGAAAACGACCAGGAGCCGTCGGGAAACTTGATCATCGGCGCCTCGGAATCTTTAACGGTTTACAGATTGCCTGCCATTCTTCACGAATTTACTAACAAATATCCGCAGGTCACGGTCACATTAAAGTCTTCCACGTGCTGGCAGCTGAGAGATGAATTGAAGCAGGGAAAAATCGATGTCGCTTTTCTTTTGGACAACGATCGGAAAGAAAACGACCTTCATGTTGAAAAGCTGGTCAATGAGCCAATGGTGTTCATCTTTCCAAAGGAACACCCGGCAGGACAAAAGGCCCTTGATGATTTGACTTTTACCGCAAATGAAACGTTTTTATATACGGAGCACGGCTGCAGCTACCGTGATTTTTTTGAGGAGTATTTACGTCAAAGGGGAGTCATTGCCGACCATACGATGGAGTTTTGGAGTGTCGAAGCAATTAAACAGTGCGTGATGTGCGGTTTGGGCGTATCCCTTCTTCCTTTGATCACAACGCGCACTGATATCGAAGAAGGAAAGCTTCAGGGCACGCTTGTCCGCGACGCCCTGTTTTCCACTCAAATGGCTTATCATAAAAACAAATGGCTTTCTCCTGCAATGGCGGCTTTTACAGATATCGTCCGCACGAAAGCAAGAGACTGGGCACAGGCATAACGTTCCTATATCTAAATGCCTTCGGTATTCATCAGCACGATCCGCCAGCCGTCCGGATCTTCCACTGTTGCCCCTTTGTCCTTCCAATACGGATTTTCTGGCGGCACTTCGTGATGGCCCATGTCAGCGAGCCTTTTTAAAATACTCTTGATTTCCTTCTGATCAGGAATATAAAAAACGAGCAGATTGTCTTTGGTCGGTGCCGGACAAGGGCTGCCTCCGATATGGGAGGTGAATTCAAGGTGATATTGGACATTCGGCAAGCCGAACATGACGCCATGATACCCTTGATGTCCTGAAAAACCGCCAAGCTTTTTCAGGCCCAGCCCCTTTTCGTAAAACGCAACGATTTCGTCAAAACGGTCTGTAGGCCGGGCGATTCTGACCTGTACGGCGGAAAAATCGGAAAAATGCATCTTAATCATCTCCTTTTTTCCCATTTTAAGCGGTCATGGATCATTTGAAACGAAGCGAACGGCTGAAATATTTTCATCCTTTCGGCGGAATGACAGAGCTTTCAGATTATTAACAAAATCCCAAAACGGCTTATAGTTTTGGGATTTTGTCATCCTTTGTCCCGCAATCCTTGCAGTCTGGGAAAGCCGAGCATCGGAGCGGTCTTCCACAGGATGTGGTGACGGCGGTGTTAGGCGGTTAGCCGCCTGATCTTTTCTCCTATCGTAAGCACCGGCTTAGCAGGCCTGCCAACGAATGCGCGGGTTTGTCGGCACGCTGAAAAGCCCCTTCGGATTGAAGGGGCTTTTCCATTAATTTGCGACAATATTTACAAGCTTTCCAGGTACAGCAATCACTTTTCTGATCGTTTTTCCTTCGAGCTGTTCTTTTACTTTTTCATTGTTTTTCGCCAGCTCTTCAAGCTGTTCTTTGTCGGCGTCGGCTGGAACGTTCAGCTTCGCTTTCACCTTTCCGTTCAGCTGAACGACGATTTCGACTTCGTCATCAACGAGCTTTGCTTCATCATAGACAGGCCATGCTTCATACGTGATCGTTTCCTCATGTCCAAGTCGGCTCCACAGCTCTTCAGCCAAGTGAGGCGCGACAGGAGACAGCAATTTCACGAAGCCTTCCATGTATTCTTTCGGAAGCTGATCAGCTTTATATGCTTCATTGATGAAGACCATCAGCTGAGAAATACCTGTATTGAAGCGCAGACCTTCGAAATGGTCTGTTACTTTCATGACCGTTTCGTGGTAGACGCGCTCAAGCGTTTCGCCGGCTCCTTCAACGATCTTCTCGTTTAACCCGCCATTGTCATCGATGAACAGACGCCATACGCGGTCAAGGAAGCGGCGGGCGCCGTCAAGTCCTGTCGTTGACCAGGCGATCGATGCATCCAAAGGCCCCATGAACATTTCGTACAGCCGGAGCGTGTCCGCACCATGAGTCTCCACTATTTCGTCCGGATTGACGACATTGCCTTTGGATTTGCTCATTTTTTCGTTGTTTTCACCAAGAATCATTCCTTGGTTATAAAGCTGTTTGAACGGCTCTTTCGTCGGAACGACCCCGATGTCATAAAGGAATTTATGCCAGAAGCGCGCATACAATAAGTGAAGAACGGCGTGTTCCGCACCTCCGATATACATATCGACAGGAAGCCATTCCTGTAATTTTTCAGGGGAAGCCAGTTCGTTCGGGTTTTTCGGATCGATGTAGCGCAGGAAGTACCAGCAGCTTCCCGCCCATTGCGGCATCGTATTCGTTTCGCGTCTTCCCTTTTTGCCTGTTTCAGGGTCTGTCACTTCCACCCATTCTTTAATGTTCGCAAGAGGGGACTCACCCGTTCCGCTCGGTTTGATTTCCGACGTTTTCGGCAAGATCAGCGGCAGCTCTTCTTCAGGAACCGGAGTCGATGTGCCGTCTTCCCAATGGATGACCGGGATCGGCTCGCCCCAGTAGCGCTGACGGCTGAACAGCCAGTCGCGGAGGCGGTATGTTACCTTTTTCTCGCCCTTCCCGTTTTCCTCAAGCCACTGAATCATTTTTTCGATCGCAGCCGCTTTATCAAGGCCGTTCAGAAAATCTGAATGGATGTGTTCGCCGTCGCCTGTATAAGCTTCTTTCTCAACATCTCCGCCTTTGACGACTTCTTTGATCGGCAGCCCGAATGCTGATGCGAATTCGTGGTCCCGCTCATCATGGGCAGGGACGGCCATGACCGCTCCGGTTCCGTATGTAGCCAAGACATAGTCCGCGATCCATACCGGAATTTTTTCCCCGTTTGCCGGATTGACGGCATAAGCACCTGTGAAGACGCCTGTCTTTGTTTTGGCAAGGTCTGTCCGCTCCAAGTCGCTCTTTGATTGAACTTCTTCGATATAGGCGTCGACCGCGTCTTGCTGTTCAGGCGTCGTGATTTTTTGAACCAAATCGTGCTCCGGAGCCAAAACGGCATATGTGGCACCGAATAATGTATCAGGCCGCGTTGTGAAAACCGTAAACATTTCGTCTGTGCCGTCGACCGCAAAATGAACATGCGCCCCTTCGGAACGGCCGATCCAGTTGCGCTGCATCTCTTTGATGCTTTCCGGCCAGTCGAGTTCTTCCAGATCTTCAAGGAGACGGTCGGCATAAGCGGTAATCTTCAGCATCCACTGCTTCATTGGACGGCGTTCTACAGGATGGCCGCCGCGTTCGCTTTTGCCGTCGATGACTTCTTCATTGGCAAGAACGGTTCCAAGCGCAGGACACCAGTTTACAGGGACTTCATCTACATAAGCGAGACCTTTTTCGTAAAGCTTTAAGAAAATCCACTGCGTCCATTTATAGTAGTCCGGATCTGTTGTATTGACTTCTCTGTCCCAGTCATACGAAAAGCCGAGCGCTCTGATCTGGCGGCGGAAGTTGTCAATGTTCTGTTCGGTAAAGACGGCAGGATCGTTTCCCGTATCCAGCGCATATTGTTCCGCAGGAAGCCCGAATGCATCCCAGCCCATCGGATGGAGGACATTGTACCCTTGCATCCGTTTCATGCGGGACAAAATGTCAGTTGCCGTATAGCCTTCAGGGTGTCCGACGTGAAGGCCTGCGCCTGACGGATACGGAAACATGTCCAATGCATAAAATTTCGGTTTGGATTTATCTTCACGCGTGGCGAACGTTTTATTTTTAAGCCAATAGTCCTGCCACTTTTTCTCGATTGTTTGATGGTCAAAACTCAATTGTAAAAACCTCCTTTGAATATGAGTACGGCTTCTTTGTATTCAAGTATGGACGGGACTGGCAGCGTTATATTCAGATTATTCTAAAATCAAAAAAACTCTCCCATCCCTAAGAAGGGACGAGAGATTTCCCGCGGTACCACCCTTGTTAGTGTGCATGCGGCACACTCACTTGATATCTGTAACGCAGATACGCGGCAGCAGCTCATCACTGCTGCAACTCTGAGGCGAGTTCGGAAGCTCATTTGATTGACTTTCACCAGCCGTCAACTCTCTGAAACAAAATGGGCTTCTTACTGCTCCTCTTCACTGTTCTTGCCGTAACCGTAATCTTATCTGTATTTTATAGAATTCTGTTCATAAGTGCAAGCAGGTTTGTATACAATGGGAATGTGCTGAAAAAAGGGTAAGAGTGAGGATCTTAATCGTGTGGAGATTTGTTTTGCCGTTCGGAGTTCTGTACATTTGCCTGCTGTTCTCTGACAAAGTCAAAGCTTCTCAATACAGCTTCACCGCCGTAGCCGGCAATGATCGATAACACGACAAGCTGAATTCCAGAATCAGGTTCCGCAGATAAAACAAGCAAAATAGAAGCAACCATTCCGACAAGAATATCTTCAAAAAATCCAAGGTAAATGAATCGTTTCGTTGTTCTCGGTTTCTCGAGGCGCCCTCTTTTTTTAACGTGCCCGAGAACCCCCATAATCCCTCCAATCAAACAAGCAACCAAAACTTGATGCAGCATCTTCATCACCTTCCTAAAGCCCTTAGTTTAGTCAAGCGACTTCAGGCCATCGAGCAGCCCCCCTAGACCCCTTGCGATGATATTCGATACTACCATACAGAAAATGTGTTCTGTCTGAGAAGAAAAAAAGCTTGTTTCTTCCATTATATGTGAAGATTTGGTTGATAATCTTGATTCCTTCGATTCATTTTCATATAATTACAATTACCTATTTTTTCTATACCACTTATGCATCTGATTGAGCGGAGAGCTGCTTTTCCTTCCTGTCGTATAAAAACGCCGTTCCTATTGCGAACAGCAGCAATACGAGCAAAACCGCGAGCAAAAGCTGCATATTGAAATAATCAACCAGCATTCCGCCAAAAAGCGGCCCGATCATTCTTCCGCCGGTCGCCATACTGTTGACAAACCCTTGATAAAACCCTTCTTTTCCCCTCGGAGCGAGACGGTTGGCGATTGTCGGCACAGCCGGCCATACAAGCATTTCGCCAATGGTCAGCACAACCATCGCGGCAAGAAACGCCGGAAACCGTTCAGCGCCAAACAAAATTCCGTATGCCATCATAAAAATGACAAATCCGATCACGATTTGGTTTTTCAGCGATTCGGCAAACCGTTTCACAAAAAAACCGATCAGCGGCTGACCGAAAACAATGAGCGCCCCGTTCACTGTCCAAAGTACGCTGTACTGCCCAAGAGATATCCCCAGCTCCTGGGTGTGTGAAGCGATGGTCGAGGACCATTGCGAATAAGCGACCCAGCCGAGCAGGTAGCCCGTACATATAACCAAAAGCGCGGAGAATCTAGATTTCCCGCTGACTGAATCGGCATGATCCAAAACAGAAGACTGCATGGCTTTTTCAGACCGAATGCGTCTAAATCCGAAAATCGCAATCATGAAAAAGACGGCATACAGCATTGCATTCGCCAGAAAAACATACGTAAATGAAAAAGACGCGACAATTCCGCCGAGCGCTGAACCAACTGCCACCCCTGCATTTTGCGCCACGTATACAGCATTGAACGGCTTTCTGCCGCCTTCCGGCCAAACCGAGCCGGCCATTGCATAGCATGCCGGAAACACGATCCCTGATCCAAAACCGGCCAGTGTTAAGAAAAGAATGTATTGGAACCACTCGTGAAAAAAGACGAGGCCTGAAAGGCTCGCAAACGTGATCACAATTCCAAGTACGACGGTTTTAAATCCGCCGATTTTATCGAATAGATATCCCCCGAACAGGTTGCCCAGCACATTTGCCCCTGAGTTCAGCATCAGCACAAATCCGGCCGCTGTCAGCGACTTTCCCAAATGCTGATGGATATAGATGGTATTCAGCGGCCATAAAAAAGATGCCCCTGTGACATTGATAAACATTCCGATGACCAATAGCCATAATGTGCGCGGCATAGCGTTTCCTTCTTTCTCTTTAGCATTCCCTCTAGATTCTATTCGTTTTGCCCATTTTTTTCAATTGACACGATTTCGATTTTCAACATAAAAAACCCCCTTTTTAAAGGGGGAATTTTTTTATGATTGCGTCATCCATTTTGGCTTTCCGAAACCGGCGAATTCCCGATCGATCGCATCTTCGAAAGCTTTGGATTTTACCGCTTCTTTGAGATCTTTGGCGAATGGCTTGTCTTTGTTTTTTTCATCCACTACCACTTGATTGCGGTAGCGGTCAGGCATGTTCTCAAGCGCCAGCGCGTCCTGCAACTTCATATTAGCGGAGAGAGCGAAATTACCCGGGACAGCCGCGATATCCAGGTCATCGACCGCTCTTGGAAGATTGGCAGATTCAAGCTGTTTAAATGTCAGCTTTTTCGGATTTTCCGCAATATCCTGCACAGAGGCTTTCAATGTGTCGACATCGCTTTTCAGCCGAATCAGCCCCTGATCCTGGAGCGTTAAAAATGCCCTGGCGGCATTGGCCGGATCGTTTGGAACAGCCACTTCCGCCCCGTTTTTGACATCGTTCAAGTCGTTATATTTGGCAGAATAGAGACCCATCGGAGCGGTCGGCACAGAAATGAGTGCAGCAAGATGTTTATTGTTTTCTTGATTGTATGATTTCATAAAAACCTCATGTTGAAACAAATTGGCGTCGAGTTCGCCTTCGCTTAACGCCGTGTTCGGCTGTACATAGTCGGTGAATTCGACCACTTCAACTTTGTAGCCTTTTTTCTCAAGTTCAGGCTGAATCGCTTTTTTGACCATATCGTAATACGGTCCTGCAGTAGCGCCTATTTTGATCGTTTTACCATCGCTTTCGGCATTGTTTCCGCATGCGGTCAGAAGCGCCATGCTCAAGGCCAGTCCCAGCACGGAAGTCCATTTTAATATCTTGTTCATGTACATCTCCTCCTCCAAAATAAAAAAAACTCTTTCAGCGCCTGAAAGAGTTGTTCAACTTATCTTTCAGAATGCGCCTGACATTCTGCTGGATTTAGCACCTTGCTCTGCTGCAGGTTGCTGAGATTTCGCCGGGCCAGTCCCTCCATCTCTCTTTATAAGCTGCATATTCAGTTTTTTAAATGATTTCTTTATTTTACGTTTGAATATTTAGATTTGCAAGAAGTTTTTTGGTATAAACATTTTTTTCTTTTTAAGCTAAAATATAGTTATCAAACACGAAAGGAGACGAATCATGGAATCTATCATGCTGATCGGGTTTTTATCCTTTATTTTTTCCATCTGCTACCTTGTATTTCATTTGATCAGAAGAATCTTTTCTCCAGGCAAAAGGTTTTCCAGAAAACTCTTTTATCCTTGTTTTGCAGGCGGACTTCTCCTCCTGATCATCTCTGCGCCTTATTACAGTGAGGAAACATATGCCGTCGATGAGACAAAAACAGAGGACCTGACAACCGAGCTTCAGGAACTGAAAACTGAACACAGCGCTGTACAAAAGGAGCAAACCGCATTAAAGCAGCAGCTCAATCAAGCAAACGAAAAACTGAAGGCAGCCAAAACGGAGAATGACACATTAAAAAAAGAAAACGAAAAACTGACAAAAGAAAAAGACTCGCTTACGAAAAAAACAAAATCGCTGTCAGAAAAACTGGCTAAGGCTGAAGAAAAAAGCGGCAGTACCGAAGCCACTGTAAAAGAAAAGAACGCCACCGCTCAGGCCGGAACGTCACACAGCGCGCCCTCCCCTAAGAAAAACAGCGGTGAAAGCAAACAGGAGTGCAAAATCAAAGGAAGCGTCAACCATATTTATCATACACCAGGAAGTACATATTATGACCGCACGAAAAACGTCGCCCGCTGGTTCTGCACAGAACAGGAGGCGCGTGATGCGGGGTACAGACCTCCGAAACGTTAAAAAAGCCGGCATACCGCCGGCTTTCAGATTGTTGACAAAATCCCAAAACGGCTCTTAGTTTTGGGATTTTGTCATCCTTTCAGCGTGACCCCCAACCCTTGCAGTCTAGGAAGGCCGAGCATCGGAAGCTGACTTTCACAGGATGTGATGACGGCGGCGTTCAGGCAGGACGCCTGGGCGGTTAGCCGACGATCCTTCTCCTATTCGTGAGCACCGACGCGCAGGCCTGACAACGAATGCGAGGGTTTGTCGACACGCTGAAAGCCGGCATACCGCCGGCTTTTTTCTTAAAGCTCTCTTCTTAATGCTGTCAGCACGTTCGTTCTTGTCGCTTTAATGGCCGGGTTCAGGCCTGAAAGAATGGCGACGCCTGCACTGATCAAGGTCGCGATAAGGACAAGACTGACCGGAATGTACGAGAAGGTGATGCTGAAGTCTGCCGCACTCGCTCCTCCTTCTGAAACCGATGATAAAATAGGTGGTATAATCTTGTTCACTAAAAAGCTGACACCGTATGAAATGATAACACCTAAAACAGATCCTAAGATACCGATATAGGCGCTTTCCAGCAGAAACATTTTCCTGATCACGTTCGGGCTTGCCCCGATCGCTTTCATAATGCCGATCTCCTGCGTCCGCTCTGTAACCGCCATTGTCATCGTGTTGAAAATGCCGATCGCTGAAATCAAGACGGCAATGACTCCGACGAAGATCAGACCGATTTTAAAAGCCATGAAAAAAAGATTAATGCTTTCGAGTTTTTTCGTTATTGAATCGACGTAGTAGCCTTCATCCTCCAAATCTGTTGTCAGCTGTCCGACATGTTCAAAGTTATCCGCGTAAACCGAAAGCTTTTTTTCGATCGTGCCGCTGTCTTTGTCCGCCTTCAGAAATCCGGTGATGTCTTTTTGCATGTCGTTGCTGACATAGACTGTTGAATCGCTTGCCCATTCATAAGAAGGTTTTTTCGTAACTCCGACAACTTTCAGATCATATGTTTTCGCTTTCCCTTCTTCTCCTGTTTTTTCATCCATTTTTGAGATCTTTAATTCAATTGTTTTGCCGAGAATATCTTCTGCGTATCCTTTTGGTTCTTTTACTTCCTCAGCATTATTTTCCATCTGCTTTTCATAATCTTGGGCTTCTTTTTTCGTCCAGAGATTCTTCCCGAAATGGTAGCCGACGACGATTTCATTCGGTGTTTTCGCTACGCGGCCGCGATCGAGTTTGATATTGGCTTTTTGTTCAGCGGCCATGTCAGTAATCGTGATATTCGACATTTGATTGTTTGTCCTGTTGCCCAACTTTGCTTCAGCAGGTGCGAACACCTGCGTGCGCTCGATAATCGCGGACACATCTTTGCGATTTTCGAATTCTTTCAAGTCTTTCTTTTGAACTTTCTGATCGCTTTGCCCTTCTTTTCCGACAACATTTATCTCAGTCACGATTTGCTCTTTCATCAGCTGTTCAGTCAGCGATTTTTGCAGGCCGAACCCGACCGATGCGAGCACGATTAAGAATGCGCAGGCCACCGTTGTTGCGAGAATGGTCATGAATACACGCAGGCGGTTTTTCTTCATATTTCTTCTAATAAACTTCAACTGATCCTTAAACTTCAACAGTCTCTTCCCCTTTCTCTAACACGCCGTCAGATAACTGAAATTTCGTATTGGCGATCGATGCCACTTCGTCATCGTGCGTGATGATGACAAATGTAATCCCGCGTTCCCTGTTCAGCTGCCGAATGAATTCGAGAATTTCCTGTTCTGTTTCGGAGTCCAGGCTTCCTGTCGGTTCGTCGGCTAAAATGATTGACGGATTCAAAATCAAAGCGCGGGCGATGCTGACGCGCTGCTGCTGTCCGCCTGAAAGCTCATTCGGATAGTGGCCGGCGTGGTTTTCAAGGCCGACGCGGTGAAGCATCTCATTGACGCGTTGCTTCCGCTCAGACGGATGAACACCTTTTAAAGTCAGAGGCAGCTCGATATTTTCGAAAGTCGTCAGGCTCGGAATCAGCTGAAAACTTTGAAAGATGAAGCCGAAATGTTCAAGCCTGAATGCCGCCCATTCTTTTTCGCCGTAATTCGTGACATTCGTGCCGTCAATGACGATCTTACCTTCTGTCGGGGCGATATAGCCGGAAATCAAGTTCAACAGCGTCGATTTTCCGGAACCGCTCCGTCCGACAATGCAGGCGATTTCGCCTTTTTCGACGGTAAGCGAGACATCCTTTAACACTTTAATTTCATTTTCCCTCCCCTTTTTGCCGACTTTAAACGAGTGGTGAATATGCTCTACACTGATCATTTGTAAATCTCCTCTCCATTATGGGTTACAGCTGTTTTATTTTTTTAAAAATCAAGAAGTAACTGATTAAAAACCCGACTGCCGAACCGATCAACATACCGAAGATATAGCTGGACAGGCTTGAGCCAGAGGCTGTCCCGAATCCCCCGATGCCGAATAAAATCACGAGAATTTGGATCGGCCGGTCCATTTTTCCCCAAAGGAAAAAATGTCCGTTCCGTTCAATCTGCTGTCTGATAAAGCAGAAGTAGCCGATCATATAAAACAAAATCCCCATGGCGAGCGGAATAAGCGTAAAGGCCAGGCTGCCGTATTGAATGCCGAAATGGTTGAGGTACATGATCGGCGTTATATAATCCAATAGTTCTGTTTCACCATAAAAGAAAGCAGAGTGACCTCCAAAGAAACTCCGAATGATTCGAAGGTTGGCCAACGGAAGCCCGATCAGCAAATACGGCAGGATCGACGTTGAAAATGCAACGACCAGCTGGGCCAGCGGATTGCCGGTCATCGCGCCCGCCGCCATGACAAGCGAGTAGACCATAAAGCAGAAAATGACCGACCCGATAAAATACTCATGAAAATGAATGACATCAACCTTATACAAAATAATCAAAGCGTAAGATAATAAGTAAGATAATAGCTGAGCTGTTAAAAGAATTGAAAGGCCGAAGACATATTTCGTATTGAAAATGATGCCGCGCCTATAAGGGAGGCCGAGTGTGAAATCAAGCGTTCCTCTGCTACGTTCAAACCCGATCTGGCTGAGTGCAAGCGCGACTCCTCCAACCCAGAACATTCTCATAGCCCCGCCTATCTCATAATCTTTATATAAAACACACTCCATATCGGGAAATTTTTTCAGTTCTGCAAGGCATCCTTGGTACTGGAAATAATCATTCAAAAGCGTAAGCGGTTCACTCAGCATCACCGCTGCAAACACAACTAAAAAAATCCAGAAATGCTGTTTCCACTCTTTATATAAAAGTCCGCGGTCTACCATCTTCGCTTACCTCCATACTTCGCGATGAATACTTCCTCAAGACTGACCGGAAGCTCGTTCCAAACTTTCGGAGACAAACTTTTAAGAAATTGTTTGCTCACATCGTCTTCTTTCGGAATCAACACCGTATAAAAGACGCCGGTGTGATCCAAAACAGGGATTTCCCTTTCTCTGATTTTCAAATTGACATCTTCTTCAAATGCCATTTGGATTTTAATAAAATCGCCTTTCAGTTCATCAAGATCCATGATGTTCGACAATGTATTGTCTTCGAGAAAACCGATTCGGTTGCACATTCTTTCAATATCCTCAAGCCGGTGGGATGTGATGAGAATCGTCGTGTTGTTTTCAGCCACTTCATCGACCATCAGCTGGAGAACATCTTGTCTTGTGACGGCATCAATGCCGTCTGTCGGTTCATCGAGCAGGATGACCGCCGGCCGGATCGCAAATGACAAGATCAGCGACATTTGCTTTTTCAATCCTGTAGACAATTCCCTGTACTTTTTTGTTTCAGGAATATCGTAGCGGTTCATTAATTCATTAGCGTATGTAACATCAAAGTCAGGATAAATGTTTCGCAAAATATTGACGAGCTGTTTGTAATTGTATTTTTCGAAATAGGTGTTTTGAACGGGCATATAGACGATATTGCGCTTGACGAGCGGATGGTCCTTCACCTTGACGCTGCCGAAGTAGATATCTCCCTCATCAGGCAGCAGGATTTGCTGAATCAGGCGGAGAAGCGTTGTTTTCCCTGAGCCGTTTCTGCCGAGCAGTCCGAAAATCTCTCCTTCCTCAAGCTTAAAGGAGATGTTTTTGAGTATTTGTTTTCCGTCAATCGTTTTTGATACAGATTTGAGCTCAATCATTCACTTCCCCTCCTCTCACTTCTTCGTCGATTTCCGCCATCCACTCCTGCAGCTTTTTAGTGTCGATCCCAGCGTAATGCGCATCGATGATCAGCTGCTTTAACTGCTCTTTAATCATCGCAATCTTCCCTTCATCAAGCGTAACTTTCGCGTTTTCTGAAATATACGTTCCTCTCCCCCTCAACGTTTCAATTATTCCTTCCCGTTCAAGTTCTTTATAGGCTTTGCTGACAGTATTCGGGTTTGCAATGATAATGGTTGCAAGCTCTCTGACAGAAGGAAGTTTATCTCCAGGCTTGATTATCCCTTTTAAGCAAAGCTCTTTCATCTGCTGGATAATCTGCTCATAGATCGGGGTAGAGCTTCTCGGATCGATTTGAATCATCTATCTCCCTTCTTTCTCGTTCAATCTCAGGTCATTCACTTTTAAAAAAACACGTATCCCAAATTTTCTTGAATTATAAAGCCCAGCTTCGCAAGAACAAACAAGAACGAACAGGCAATGATAAACGCCACGACCACCATCGGCGTTATTTTTTTATGTTTATCACTCATGAGAGTTGCTCCTTTACATGTGTGTGTTAATTGTATTACTCGATATAGTACACCTAATACATTAAATACATCGTCCTTTTTTGTCAATCACTTTTTTCAAAAAAATGAACCCTTTCAAAAAGGGTTCATCTTTCATACGATCTCTGCAGAATCATATTGTTTTGAAGGGTTTGCAGCTGAAGCCTTTTGCGGTGAATTTCCTCCCTTTGTTGCTCATTGGCAAACAGCGAAAGCTTGTTTAATTCATTGACCGCGTTTTCAAGCATCAGCTGCGCATCGCTGTACTCTGTCTCATTGTAATGTTCCTGCCTGCTTGCAGTTTCAAATTGAGATAAAGCATAATCATAAGCATCTTCGCTTCTTTGGATGTGCTCTCCGACGGATTGTCTTGTAGCCAAAGAAAACCCCTCCTTAATGGAAAAATCCATCGTGATTAGTTTGGCCATCACAGCCGTGATCATTGAAGAAAATAATTGGGAATCGGTTTGTTCTTATCGTGTTTATTTGCTACAATTTTAGGATGCGTAATACTAAAAGGAGGTCCTTTTGTTTGCATCAGAACAACCCTTTTCCATATACGAACAGTGAAAAACGATATCATACATGGAATTATCATTTACGAAATCATTTCGGTCATAAAGTGTTTAAAGTCGCCCTTGACGGAGGCTTTGACTGCCCGAATCGCGACGGCACGGTCGCACACGGCGGATGCACATTTTGCAGCGCCGCAGGGAGCGGAGACTTTGCGGGAAACCGAGCCGACGATCTGCTGACCCAATTTAATGAAGTCCGCGACAGAATGCATGAAAAATGGAAAGACGGCAAATACATGGCGTACTTTCAAGCATTTACGAATACGCACGCTCCTGTCAGCGTTCTTCGCGAAAAATACGAAACGGTCCTCGGCCTCGACGGCGTAGTCGGCCTTTCAATCGCAACCCGGCCGGACTGTCTTCCTGACGATGTTGTCGAATATCTTGCCGAGCTTCATGAACGAACATACCTCTGGGTGGAACTCGGCCTTCAAACCGTTCATGAACGGACGGCTGATTTGATCAACCGCGCACATGATTTCGACTGCTATGTAGAAGGCGTGAACAAGCTGAGGAAACACGGTATCCGCGTCTGCTCTCACATCATTAACGGGCTGCCTCTCGAAGACCGCGGCATGATGATGGAAACCGCAAAAGCGGTCGCCGATTTGGATGTGCAGGGGATTAAAATCCATCTGCTTCACCTGTTAAAGGGAACGCCAATGGTGAAGCAGTATGAAAAAGGAAAATTAACGTTCCTTTCGCAAGATGATTATGTCCAGCTTGTTTGCGATCAGCTTGAAATTCTTCCGCCGGAAATGATCATTCACCGGATTACGGGTGACGGACCGATCGAATTGATGGTCGGACCGATGTGGAGCGTCAATAAATGGGAAGTCTTAAATGCCATCAATGGAGAACTGGAAAGGCGCGGCAGCTATCAGGGGAAATGGTTCAACAAAGAGAAAGAAGGCATCGCCACATGAAGCTCAAAAAGATCCTCCCGTATGCGAAAGAACTGCTGAAAACAGCCGCAGGCGAAGGAGACATCGTCATTGATGCGACAATGGGAAACGGACATGATACGTATTTTTTAGCAGAACTTGTCGGTGAAAACGGACATGTCTATGCCTTTGATATCCAGGAAGAGGCGCTGATCCATACTGCGGAAAGGCTTGGAGAAAAGCACCGCGGCAACGTCACTCTGATTCAAAAAAGCCACGATCAGCTGATTGAATCGCTTCCGCCTGAAGCGATCGGCCATGTATCGGCAGCCGTCTTCAATCTCGGATATTTGCCGGGCGGAGACAAAGCAGTGACAACAAGAAGCGTGTCCACCATTTCGAGCATCGAACAGCTGCTGCACATCTTGAAAGACGAAGGGCTAATCGTGCTTGTCGTCTATCACGGCCATCCAGAAGGAAAAAGAGAGAAGGAAGACCTTCTCGAATTTTGCTCAAATCTTGACCAGGATAAAGCGCGCGTCCTCTGTTATCAATACCTAAACCAGCGGAATGATCCTCCGTTTATTATCGCCATTGAAAAAAAAGCTCAAATCAGCAAATGATTTGAGCTTTCCTTTATGAACTTTTCATCCACGGCATTTTTTGAATTTTGCGGTAGGCCCTTCCGTTGATATAGAAGAAGTAGGAAGTTTTTCCGCTCGCTTTAATAAGGCGCTTCGCCAGCCGGCCGATTTCCTTTTGACCCGCGACCTTATCGTCTGATAAATAAACACCCAGAAGACCTCTGTTGATCAAACGGTGAAAGTTTTCGTGCGGAATCCCGCGCAAATGTTCATCCGCCATTTCGATGAAATATTCGAGCCTTTCCATCATATCTGAATGTGATGGGTAATACGTGCAGAAATTCAAATCTCCTCCGATTAAGTCTTCCTCCTGGTCAATTAAATAATCGAGCAGGATGTGCAGTCCCTGTATGTACGGAAAATAGCTGTCGCGGATCTTTCCGGCCATCGATTCAGTAAAATCGGAACGGACGGAATACGATACGAGGCAGAAGATGCCGAGCGTTGAACCCGCACAGGCTGAGAACTCGTACCATTCCATTTTCGGCAAGGCCGATCTATAATTCTCAAACCACGCTTCGAGCCGGGGGACACGCTCATGCTCCACAACGTGTTTATGAACTTGCAGATCGCAGTAATAGCTGCAAAGCTCAAGCAGGTGCTGCTTGATCAGATCATAGTTCTCAATTTCCGCAAGCACGTCTTGGCACGTTTTCACTAAGTCGTGCAAATAGCCTTGATCATCCTGGTCTTCCCTGAACCGGTAATAGTTCTTCAATTCAGCCCCGACGGTCAGCGCGTCTTTCATTGACTGATGAAGCATGGAAAAATCATCAGGGTCAAGCGAGGTGCTCCGGTCGCATAGATTGTCGAGATAGTCGCTTATCGTCTGATACGCCGTAATAAACCGGATCGACTGCTCGATTTTGTCGCCTGAAAGGAGGGCCATAATGCCGCCGCCTTCACAGTGAAAGGTTTTATCCCTAATGCTGGCTTTCGCCTGCGTTTTCAGCTCGGGATTTTGAATCGTTTCAGCTTTTCGTTTCCACTTGTCCAACTCTTGATGAACAAGGGGAAAAACTTCTCTGTATACTTTAGCCATTAATCCAAAAGGATGCTCCGGTACTGCCAAAGAATGCACCTCCATTATGTCATATACTGTTCCGCAAACGCTCTGGCCGCTTTAAAAACGTCTTCCCGTTCAGGCTCATTAAAAATTTCGTGGTATAAGCCCTCCCATTCCCTGTACGTCTTATTGTGAGAAGCAAGCTCGTTAAACCACTTGACGACCATTTTTTTGTCGACAAGCCAGTCTGTGCCCGCCTGCATGACAAAGAGCGGGATGTTGAGAAAGGCGTCCGTCGGCTCCATCGCGCTTTTCAACGCTTTTAACATTTCTTGATACCATCTGACAGAAACTTTTGTGATATATAATGAATCGTTGATGTCCATTTCGATGACTTCTTTGTTTCTCGTCGCTTTATCAGGCGTGATCCCGGATTCAAACCGCATGGACGGAGCCAAAACGTTGAGCCCTTTGGAAATCCAGTCCAAAAATTTGTTCGGCTTTAATTGCAGCCCGAGACAAGGGGATGATAAAATGAGACCGGCAATGCCGCTTTGCTGCTGCTTAAACCACTCGATCGCGATCAGGCCGCCCATGCTGTGCCCGAGCATAAATACAGGCAGTTCAAATGCTTTCGCCCTGGCGACCCATTTGTCCACTTCATCAATATATTCTTGAAACGAGCGTATATGTCCTCTTTCTCTTGTCGAAGTTCCCTGTCCGGGCAAATCCCCCATGACGACATTAAACCCGGATGAACGCCACATTTCGGACAGCCATTTATACCGCCCGTGATGCTCACATGCACCGTGAATGATTACGATTGAAGCAACAGGTCTTTCCGCTTCCATGCACCACATGCTGACCACCTCACACAATTTTATAAATGAAAGGATGAAACCAATGATCTACCCTTATAAAAAAACGGAACCCGTTATTCATGAAACGGCGTTTATCGCCGACAACGCGGTCATCACCGGAGATGTAACAATCGGAGAGCAATCAAGCATCTGGTTCTCTTCGGTTATCCGCGGCGATGTCGCCCCGGTCAGGATCGGAAAAGGCGTGAACATTCAAGACCTTTCCTGCCTGCACCAAAGCCCTGAGCGCCCTCTTGTGATTGAAGACGGTGTGACGGTAGGCCATCAGGTTACACTGCACAGCTCCGTGATACGAAAGCATGCCCTTATCGGAATGGGGTCGGTTATTCTTGACGAAGCGGAAGTCGGGGAAGGCGCTTTTATCGGGGCAGGCAGTCTTGTCCCGCCTGGCAAAAAGATCCCGGCCGGGCACCTCGCATTCGGCAGGCCCGCTAAAGTCATCCGCCCGTTAACCGACAAGGATAAACAGGAAATGGAAAGAATTCGCAAAGAATATATTGAAAAAGGACAATACTACAAATCCTTGCAAAAAAAAGATTAGCTTTGCTACAACTTTACCATTTTTCCACCGATAATTTAAGCAATAACCTTTTCGGCCGCACGCGTCTGCGGCTTTTTTCTTTTCCGAAATCTTTACAAATACTTATCATTTGCTAAACATTCATTTTTTACAATAAACATGAAGCAGCCATTCATGTAAAGGGGGTTATGACATTTGAATAAACTGATGGTCGGCATCTACAACTTTGAATGCCGGGTCTTCCTCGGTATGAACAGCTTATTTCACCAAAAAGCACTAAACCGTTACTTTCGTTCCTCAACACATCTGGGAGGGGCATTCTGCACGATTTCCGCTAGCCTGTCTCTCTTGCTGTTCGGATCCGGAAGTGTTCGTACAGCGGGGATCGCCAGCGCCATTGCACTTTTGGTCAGCCACCTTCAAGTCATGCTGATCAAAAAGCTGTATCCAAGAAAGCGGCCGTATTTAACGCTAAAGGAAACACAGGTTTTGCAAAATCCGCTCAAGGATCATTCTTTTCCATCCGGCCATACGACCGCGGCATTTTCCGTCATTACACCGCTAATGATATTCTTTCCGATACTCACGCTTTTATTAATTCCGGTAGGCATCAGTGTGGGACTCTCCAGAATTTATCTCGGGCTCCATTATCCTTCGGATGTTCTGGCAGGCACGGCCCTCGGGATATCAGTCGGAACTTTGTCGGCGATGGTCTTCTAAGCCGGCCGTTTCTTCCAAAGCGTCACTGATTTTTCACATCACAAACAGGAGGGGAAACGATGAAAATTGCGATATTTACGGACACTTTTACACCGGATGTGAACGGATGCGCCAGAACGCTGAAAAGGTATACGGATTATCTTGAAAAAAACGGGATGCCCTATAAAGTATTTGCGCCGGAAAGCACGCATGAAACACAATTTTCGAGCCGCATCCGCCGTTTTACGAGCATGCCGTTCTTCTTATACCCCGAGTGCAGAGTCGCTCTTCCTAATCTCATCAAAATGAAATCAGAACTCCGCGAATTCAATCCCGATCTCATTCACATCGCGACTCCTTTTAATATCGGCCTGGCAGGGCTCAAGCTTGCGAAGAAATGGAACATCCCTGTCGTAGGCTCTTACCATACCGATTTTGACCAGTACCTCTCATATTATGATCTTCAAATGTTTTCCAAACTATTATGGAAATATATGCACTGGTTTCATAAAGATTTTCGAAAAATTTTTGTCCCTTCGCGCGAAACGTTTATGCAGCTCAAAGCCAAACAATTCAGGAACCTCTCCATCTGGAAGCGCGGCGTGGACTGCTCGCTGTTCAGTCCGGCGCATCAAACCGAACACATCCGCAAGCGATACGGCATAAAGGAAACCTATATCCTCAGCTATGTCGGAAGGCTTGCACCTGAGAAAGATTTGGAGACGCTGCTCAAGATCGCAAGTCACCCCAATTTGAAAGATGGCGTCCACTGGCTGATCGCGGGAGACGGCCCGTTAAAAAAAGAGCTTGAGAAGCGGGCTCCCCTCAATATGACTTTTGCCGGCTATGTCAAAGGAGAAGAGCTGGCAAGCATTTATGCAAGCTCAGATTTGTTCGTCTTTCCTTCTCCGACGGAAACCTTCGGAAATTCCGCGCTTGAAGCGCTCGCCTGCGGGACGCCTGTTATCGGGGCAGATTCCGGCGGCCTGAAAGACTTTATACAAAACGGAAGAAACGGTTTTCTTTCCGAACCTGGAAATCCGGATGCATTCACCGAAAATATATTGCGCGTCCTCTCCAATGTGCCGTTAAAAAAACGGATGTCATACGATGCGAGAAGCTATGCCCTTACCCAGTCGTGGGAAGTGATTTTTGACAATCTCTTCTCCGAATGTGAACGTGTGCTAGCAGATTTATCAGCTGAAAAACCGGCATAAAAAAAGAAGGTTTTCGATTAACGAAAACCTTCTTTTTTGACTTAAACGATAATGACTTCTTTTGGCTGATGGTTCAGTTCTTCCGGTACAAAGCGCTTTTCAACGAAAATGCTGTGCCAGATCATAAAGATGAGAACCGTCCAGATTTTGCGGCTGTTATCCGCTTTGTTGGCGCAGTGGTCTTCAAGAAGCTGAAGCACGTAATCTTTATGGATATATGCGTCTGTCTCGCTCTCTTTAATGATGTTCACGGCCCAGTCATGCATTTCGTTTTTCAGCCAGTGGCGGATCGGCACAGGGAACCCTAGCTTTTTGCGGTTTAAGACATGATCTGGAACGATGCCTTCCGCCGCTTTTCTAAGCAGATATTTTGTCGTGCCGTTTTTCGTTTTCAGCTCTTCCGGAATTTTGGAAGCCGCTTCAAATACGACTTTGTCCAAAAACGGAACGCGGAGTTCCAGTGAATTGGCCATCGTCATTTTGTCGGCTTTCAGCAAAATGTCACCGCGCATCCATGTGTGGATATCGACATACTGCATTTTGTTAATTTCGCTGTAGGACTTGCTTTCTTCAAAATATGGCTTTGTCACGTCACAGTAAGAGAGGTTGCTGTCATACTGGCGAAGAAGTTTTGATTTCATGCCTTCTTCAAAAATCTTTGCGTTGCCGATATATCTCTCTTCAAGAGGTGTACAGCCCCTCATTAAAAAGCTTTTCCCTTTCATTCCTTCCGGCATCGCTGAAGCTACGTACAGAAGCATCTTTTTCAGCGGGGACGGAATTCGTTCAAACGGCTTTAATGAAAGCGGCTCCCGGTAAATATTATAACCGCCGAACAACTCATCTGCTCCTTCTCCGGACAAAACAACCGTAACTTGCTTCTTCGCTTCCTTCGCGACAAAATACAAAGGAATTGCAGCAGGGTCTGCCAACGGATCATCCAGATGCCAGACGATCTTTGGAAGCTCGTTCATATATTCTTCAGGGGAAATGATCGCGCTGAAGTTCTCCACGCCGACCCTATCAGCGGTTTCTTTCGCAACGTCAACTTCGCTGAAGCCTTCATGTTCAAAGCCGACAGAGAACGTTTTTAAGTTGGGATGAAATTGCTTTGCCACCGACACGATAAAAGAAGAGTCGATGCCTCCGGAAAGGAAGGAACCTACAGGTACATCGCTTCGCATATGGACTTTTACGGAATCAAAGATCGCGTCTCTTACTTCCTGAACAAGCTTGTCTTCTTCGGTCTGAACAGGCTTGAATTGAACTTTCCAGTATGTTTTAAATTGAATATCCTCGCCCGGGCGGACAGTAAACTGATGGCCCGGTTCTACTTTTTGCACCTTTTTGTCAAGCGTCTCAGGCTCTGGTACAAATTGGAATGACGTATACTGCTGAAGCGCTTTTTCATTCAATTCCAAATCGGCATCAACAGCCATCAGGCTCTTTCTTTCTGACGCAAAATAAACATGGCCGTCCGTTTTCGTAAAATAGAGCGGCTTAATGCCGAACGGATCGCGCGCTCCGTATAGGAGCTGTTCTTTTTTATCCCAGATTAAAAAAGCAAACATTCCGCGCAGCTTGGAAGCAGCTTCCTGTTTGTAGTGGCGGTAAGTCGCAAGCAAAACTTCCGTATCTGAATCGGTTTTGAACTCGTATCCTTTTGAAATAAGTTCGTCTTTCAGTTCTATATAGTTATAGATTTCTCCATTAAAAATAATCCAATAGGAATCATCTTCATAAGACAGAGGCTGTCCTCCGTTTTCCACATCGATGATGCTGAGCCTTCTAAATCCGAAGCCTACATGCTCATCATGATAGTACCCATCATCGTCCGGACCGCGGTGTACAATCATTTCATTCATTTGTTTAATCAGTTCTTCCTGGGCTGCTGTCTCGGATGATGGGCGATGATTGAATACCCCTACAAATCCACACATAGTATTGCCTCCGATTTTTTAAATTTCGTGCAGAAATCAAAGTCTGCTTCTTGATTAGACAAGTGTTTAAAGAAAAACGTTTCACATCCGCCCGCTTTTTGCCATCGAAAAACAAAGCCGCTTATGAAAGCGGCTATGCGGTTGTTATTCTCCTAATGCATCTTTCTTCAGCTGATCTGCTTTGTCTGTGCGCTCCCAAGGCAGATCGAGGTCGAGGCGGCCGAAATGTCCGTAAGCTGCCGTTTGTTTGTAAATCGGACGGCGAAGATCGAGCATTTTAATAATGCCGGCAGGTCTTAGATCAAAGTTTTTGCGAACCACTTCGATCAATGTTTCTTCACTGGCTTTGCCTGTACCGAATGTATCGATTGAAATGGATACCGGCTGTGCGACACCGATCGCGTAGGCAAGCTGCACTTCACAGGAATCAGCAAGGCCTGCGGCGACGATATTTTTCGCTACATATCTCGCAGCATAAGCTGCAGATCTATCAACCTTTGTCGCATCCTTACCGGAAAACGCTCCGCCGCCGTGACGGGCATATCCGCCATAGGTGTCAACGATGATTTTGCGTCCTGTTAAACCGGCATCCCCCTGCGGTCCTCCGATAACAAAACGGCCCGTAGGATTAATGAAGTACTTCGTGTTTTCATCGATCAGCTCTTTTGGCACTACCGGGTTGATGACGTGCTCTTTCAGATTGCGCTGAATTTGTTCAAGCGAAATCTCAGGGTGATGCTGAGTCGAAATGACAATTGTATCGATGCGAATCGGCTTGTTGTTCTCATCATACTCAACAGTTACCTGTGTCTTTCCGTCCGGACGAAGATACGGCAGAATTTCCTCTTTGCGGACTTCTGTCAAACGGCGAGACAATTTATGAGCAAGCGAAATCGGCAGAGGCATAAGTTCCTTTGTTTCGTTGCAGGCAAAACCGAACATTAAACCTTGGTCTCCGGCTCCGATCGCTTCAATTTCAGCGTCGCTCATTGCTCCTTCACGCGCTTCAAGCGCCTGGTCGACTCCCATTGCAATATCTGGCGACTGTTCATCTATAGACGTTAAGACCGCGCAAGTTTCGGCATCAAAACCGTATTTTGCACGTGTGTAGCCAATTTCTTTAATCGTTTCGCGGACTGTTTTCGGAATATCGACGTAAGTGGACGTCGTGATTTCACCGCTTACCAGCACCAATCCGGTTGTCACAGATGTTTCACAGGCAACGCGGGCATTCGGATCTTTCTTTAAAATTTCGTCTAATATACTATCCGAAATCTGGTCGCAAATTTTGTCCGGATGTCCCTCCGTAACTGACTCTGATGTAAATAACCGACGGTTTTTGCTCATTTATGTTTCCTCCTGTATATGAAGATCAGCCGTGATCTTAAGTATGATACGGATCTCGTCCCTCTTGATTATATGACGATACTCGGGCTTCATACGCTCTCGTTTTGAAACAATTTCCATATGCTATTCTTGACGAGATTCTAAGTCAAAATTCCTCTTAATAGAATTTTTCCTGACTGGCTGCCCGGCTAGACCTTTCACGTCCTGTGAAAAACGCCCAGTACCTTCCTCCTGCTTGATACTCGGCTAAAACCTTTCACGTCCTGTGAAAAACGCCCAGTACCTTCCTCCTGAAGGCAGTTTTTTTAGCAATTTTTGGATCTCGATTTATGCAATAAAAAAACCTTTTCCTATTCGCTGAGGAAAGGGTCTGGTATTGCGTGCCTTTCACTCTTATCGCTCAAGGTATTGAACACCTTGCATCAGGTTAGCACCGTAGTTGTCTCAGAAACTGTTTTTTTCCATTAATAAGAGAAACCGGTTGCTGGGTTTCATTGGGCCTGTCCCTCCACCAGCTCGGGATAAGAGTATCCGCTCAATGAAATATCTTATCTTAAAATGGCTTGTTATGTCAATATCGGCCGCAATAAATTTAAACTTGTCTTTCGAGAAAAAACCCGAACGAAAAATGAAGAAACGGTATAGACTATAAGAGTAAATGTGTTATACTAATTCTACATTAATGTTATACACATTAAAAAACACGCAAAGGAAGGTTTTTTATGAATTCTGTAGATTTAACAACTGACTTACAAACGTTATTAATGGGCGAAAACGTTCAGCTGAACTTATCCGTTCCCCTTTTGGTTGAAAAAGTCCTTGAACGCAAAGAAGGAGTCTTAACATCTTCCGGAGCCGTGCGGGCTACAACCGGTACATACACCGGCCGCTCGCCAAAAGACAAATTCATTGTGGAAGAAGCGAGCACAAAGGACAAAATCGATTGGGGCGCAGTAAACCAGCCGATTTCAGAAGCCGCCTTTGACCGGCTGTACACAAAAGTGCTCAGCTATTTAAAGGAACGCGATGAATTGTATGTATTTGAAGGGTTTGCAGGAGCAGACGAAAAATACCGGCTTCCGATTACAGTTGTCAACGAGTTCGCCTGGCACAACCTGTTTGCAAGACAGTTGTTCATCAGACCTGAAGAACATGATAAAAAACCTGAAGAACAGCCGTTTACGATTCTTTCCGCTCCGCATTTCAAAGCCGATCCGCTCATTGACGGGACCAGATCTGAAACATTTATCATCGTGTCGTTTGAAAAGCGTACGATTTTAATCGGAGGCACCGAATATGCCGGAGAGATGAAAAAATCGATTTTTTCTATTATGAATTATCTTCTTCCTGAACAAAACATTTTACCGATGCACTGTTCGGCAAACATTGGCGAGGAAGGCGGAACAGCTCTCTTCTTCGGATTGTCAGGCACAGGCAAAACGACGCTTTCCGCCGATCCGAAACGGAAGCTGATCGGTGACGACGAACACGGCTGGTCCAGCACAGGCGTTTTCAACATTGAAGGAGGCTGCTACGCCAAGTGCATTAACTTAAGCAAAGAAAAAGAACCGCAGATTTACAATGCGATCCGCTTCGGTTCCGTTCTTGAAAATGTCGTGGTTGAAGGCAAAACCGGGGAGCCGGACTATTCCGACGCATTCTATACGGAAAACACGAGAGCGGCTTACCCGATTGATGCGATTGACAACATCGTCAAGCCGAGCATCGCAGCACACCCGCAGACCATTGTATTTCTGACGGCAGATGCTTTCGGCGTGCTTCCTCCGATCAGCAAGTTAACGAAAGAACAAGCCATGTATCATTTCCTGAGCGGATATACAAGCAAGCTCGCCGGCACCGAACGCGGGATCACCGCTCCTGAAGCCACATTCTCGACCTGCTTCGGTTCCCCGTTCCTTCCGCTCCCTGCACATGTGTACGCTGAAATGCTCGGAAGAAAAATCGATGAACACGGCGTCAGTGTCTTTCTCGTCAATACAGGCTGGACCGGCGGCGGATACGGAACAGGGGAAAGAATGAGCCTCGCTTATACGAGAGCGATGGTTCAGGCTGCGATAGAAGGAGAACTGGATAACGCCGAAATGAAGACTGACCGCATTTTCGGACTTCATTCACCGGTCCATGTTCCGGGTGTGCCTGATCAAGTGCTTGACCCGGCTAAAACTTGGACAGATGAAAACGAATACGAGGAAAAAGCGATCCACTTGGCGAATGCATTCAAAAAGAATTTCAAAAAATTCTCTAATACCGAAAACATTGAAAAAGCCGGAGGACCGCTCGTATAACTCAACCCGCTTGCAGCAGCGCAGGTATTCTGCGCTGCTGCAGTTTATTAAAAATCCGCTTCGCCTGTCAGCGGCCGATGCCATTTTCTGGACAATGATTAAAACGACAATCAAGCACGGCCTGTGATAAAACGCTTCCAATTCGCGGCTGTTATTATTTGAAAATACAGACTTTTTTTATTTTTAACAAAAGAAATCTTTCATATGATAATATGATAAAAACATTTGTATATATCAGGAGGACACATCTATGAAATTTGGATTACTGCCGAGAATTATGACGGCAATTGTTCTTGGTGTTATCGTCGGAAGCTTTGCTCCGCTTTGGTTTGTCAAAACAGCCGCTACTTTCAATGATATTTTTGGAAACTTCATTAAATTCGTCATTCCTTTTATTATTATCGCTTTTATTATTCCCGGCATCGGACAAATCGGCCGCGGCGCCGGAAAAATCCTTGGCATTACAGCAGGTATCGCCTACACGTCAACCATTTTTGCCGGCCTCCTGGCGTACCTTGTCGGATCAAATCTTCTCCCCGCGATCATTTCCGGCCATCAGCTGCAGGAATTTAAAAATCCGGAAGAAGTTTTGCAAGCAGGATTTTTCACCATTGAAATGACGCCGTTTATGAGCGTGATGAGCGCACTGATTTTTGCTTTCATCATGGGAATCGGAATCGCTTATCTGCCCGGAAAAACATTAAAAAACGCATTCGATGAATTTCAAACGATCGTTGAAAAGCTGATATCATATATTATTATTCCGTTACTGCCTGTTCATATTTTCGGTATTTTCACCAATATGACGTTCGGCGGTCAGGTGCAGACAATCTTATCCGTATTTGCTAAAGTTTTCGTGATGATTATCGTGCTTCACCTCGTCATACTTTTGATTCAGTACTCCGTTGCGGGCGCTGCAAACGGCAGAAATCCGCTGTCGCTGTTGAAAATCGTGGCGCCGGCATACTTCACTGCGCTCGGCACACAATCGTCAGCGGCAACGATTCCCGTCACGTTGAGACAAGTCAGAAAAACGGGAGCAAGCCAAAAAGTGGCTGACTTCGCCGTTCCGCTCCTGGCCAATATTCATTTGTCAGGTAGCACGATTACACTGACGAGCTGTGCAATGGGCGTAATGATTCTAAACGGTCAAACACCGACTTTTTCGATCATGATGCCGTTCATTTTAATGCTTGGCGTCACAATGGTCGCAGCGCCCGGTGCCCCGGGGGGTGCCGTTATGGCCGCGGCCGGACTGCTGCAGTCGATGCTCGGCTTTAATGAAACCAGCGTATCATTGATGATCGCACTTTACCTTGCTCAGGACAGCTTGGGTACAGCAACGAACGTGACAGGAGACGGCGCTCTCACCATGCTGATTCACAGGCTGACTTCCAAAAAAGGAATCGGAAAAGAGGAAGATGTGCCTGCATAATACAGAAAAGCCAAGGACGCTATCCGCGCCTTGGCTTTTTTTAATTCGTCGAATTTAATGATACGAGCCTGTATGTTAAATGAGTCCGTCCGTCTGACCATTCAAGGCGCTCCGCCTGCGCGGTGCCGGTAATGTCGCCCCGCTTAGTCTTTCTGACTTCAAGCGGCACATGAAGAGGGTAAACCCGATAACCTTCTTTTTCAAGTGTAAACACATTTTCCTCAACCCGTGTTTCTTTTCCTTTTGTCACAATCATTGTATTAAATTCAACTGGCATTCCCACCTAAAGTCCCCCTCCTTTTCTCTTTTCTTTTAGTTTACCATAACTTGTCCAAGGCCGGCTTTTCATCCATTGAGACAATTCTCTTACAATCCGCCTATTTTCCCGCGGAGGAAAATAGTGGGTATATCGACTGAAATACCACGTATCCACAGACTTGTTTCTTTGCAGAAGTTCGCGTTCTAGACGCCGCGCATGCTCGATGGAGACATTTTCATCGTTTGCTCCGTGGATCAAAAGCACGGGCGCTTCGATCTTCTCCAGCTCGTCAAAAGGCGTCCTCCATTCGTACGCTTCAGGAACCTTTTCAGGCGTCCCGCCGATGACCCGCTTCATCATCCGCCGCAAATCTTTGCGTTCGCGATAGGTCATAACCATATCGCTGACACCGCCCCAAGACACAAACGAAGCTGCAGCTTCTTTCATTTCGATTGCCGTTAAGATACCCATGATCCCGCCGCGGGAAAAGCCAAAAATGTGTACGCGTCCATCTTTTACCAGGTCATGCTTCTGCAGAAGACGAAAAGCGGCAAAAGCATCTTCCCGGTCATCACCCGCAAAGTCTTCATCGCCTTCTCCTCCTTGATTGCCTCTGTAAAACGGAGCAAGAACGACAAAGCCCTGTGAAGCGAACTGGACGATTCGGCCCGGTCTGACCATCCCGACGTTTTTAATTCCGCCGCGCAAATACAAAAATCCGTCATAATGTCCGGGAGCGGCCGGTTCCGCCAAGAGCCCCTTAACCTTGAGTCCTTGTGAAAGGTATGTGACGGAAAACAGACGCACCTTTTTGTTCGGCGATGGAAACCTTCTTTTTTCTAACCACATTCGTCACGTCACCTCTTTTTTAATCCGCAGCTGCCCCTCACACCTGTTTAGTATATAACATAAACTATTTTATGCCGAAAATAACCGAAATCAAAGGAGGGAAATCGGTTTGAAGCGTTTCTTTTTTACCATATTATCCTTCATTATGATGCTGTTTATCCTCGCTTCATGCGGCGGTCAAAAGCCCGAAAAGATCCGTCTCGCGGAAGTGACCCGTTCCGTTTTCTATACGCCTTTATATATCGCCTTGTCTGAAGGTTTGTTTAAAGAAGAAGGCCTTGATGTTGAACTGAAAACGACATGGGGTGGAGATAAAACGATGACTGCCCTTCTGTCAAACGGTGCCGATATTGCGCTTGTCGGCTCGGAAACGTCAATATACGTGAATGCCCAGGGCGCAAGCGATCCGGTGATTAATTTTGCACAGCTTACCCAGACGGACGGAACATTCCTCGTCGCCAGGAACGATGCGGGGCATTTCAGCTGGGATGATTTGAAAAACAAAACGTTCCTTGGCCAGCGCAAAGGCGGAATGCCGCAGATGGCGGGCGAATTTGTCCTGAAACAGAAAGGCATTGATCCCAAAAAGGATGTGGACCTGATCCAAACGATTGATTTCGCGAATATCGCAAACAGCTTTGCATCTGGTACAGGCGATTATGTTCAATTATTTGAACCCCAGGCCTCCATTTTTGAAAGAGAAGGCATCGGCCGCATTGTCGCCTCCTTCGGAAAAGAATCGGGCCGAATTCCATATACGACATTCATGGCTAAACAAAGCTACTTAACAAAAAACGAAGAAGCGGTCGAAAAGTTCACCCGCGCGGTTTACAAAGCGCAGCAGTGGGTAGAGACGCACTCTGCAAAAGAAGCTGCCGAAAGCATTCAAGATTATTTTAAAGATACCGAGCTTTCAATCATTGAATCTTCAATCGAACGGTATAAACAACAACGGTCTTTTGCCCTTGAGCCTGTTTTGGCTGAAAAAGAATGGAACCAGCTTCAAACCATCATGGATGAAGCCGGCGAGCTGCCGAAGCGCACCCCTCATCAAGAGCTGGTCAATACAAGGATCGCCGAAAAGGTCACAAAAAATCACTAGGAGGTGGCCGCAGTGTCTTTTTTGCAAGTTCAGGATGTCACACATACTTACTTTTCATTAAAGGAAAAAACAGCAGCGCTGGAAAACGTCAGCATTGAAGTCGAAAAGGGCGAATTTGTTTCGTTTCTCGGCCCAAGCGGATGCGGCAAAACAACACTTTTATCGATCATCGCCGGCATCGTTTCCCCCACGGAAGGACGCATCTTGGTGGAAGGGCGCACGCCTGACGAAGAGGATCGGCACATCGGTTATATGCTCCAGCAGGATTATTTATTTCCCTGGAAAACCATTGAGGAAAACGTCTTAATCGGTTTGCATATTTCCAAAAAATTCGGACCGGAAACAAAGGAGACCGCTCTCGGCCTGCTGAAAAAATTCGGGCTTTACGAGGTTGAAAAAAAGTATCCAAAAGAGCTCTCAGGCGGTATGAGACAAAGGGCGGCGCTTGCCCGCACACTCGCTGTCGATCCCGATATCCTCCTGCTTGATGAACCTTTTTCAGCCCTTGACTATCAGACAAAACTAAACCTCGAAGATTTGGTGTTCAACACGTTAAAGACGTATCAAAAAACAGCGGTGCTCGTGACTCATGATATCGGTGAAGCGATCGCGATGAGCGATCGGATATTGCTATTTTCAAAGCAGCCGGGCACCATCCATAAAACATTTGCCGTTCCTGAAGCGATCAGGAAGCTGACACCGTTTGAAGCGAGACAGGAACCGGAATTTCAGCCCCTCTTTCAGAACATATGGAAGGAGCTCAATGACCTTGAATAACAAACATCTGAAATCAAAAATTGGCTTCCTTCATGAGGATTTTTTAAAGGAGCAGCAAGCCGAAAAAAGGCGGGTCCGCTTTTATCAAATCGTGATTTTCATCGTTTTCTTTTCACTGTGGGAAACCGCAAGCCGTCTGGCGTGGATCGATCCGCTGATCTTCAGCTCTCCTTCAGCCGTCTGGGCGCTTTTCCTCGAAAAGATGGGAGACGGATCATTGCCGGGGCATATCGGTGTCACCGTATTTGAAACCATCCTCGGCTTTCTGGCCGGAACATTGCTTGGAACTTTTCTGGCCGCCCTCCTATGGTGGTTCCCGAGGCTCTCCAAAATATTGGATCCGTATCTTGTCGTCTTAAATGCGATGCCGAAAGTGGCGCTAGGCCCCATTCTCATCGTGGCGATCGGCCCCAGCTTGACGAGTATTATTGCAATGGGCGCCATCATCAGCGTTATCATTACGACAATCGTCGTCTACACGTCCTTTCAAGAAATCGATGAAAATTATTTAAAAGTCATGAAAACATTCGGTGCAACGAAACGCGAGATTTTCAAAGAAGTCATTCTGCCCGCTTCCATTCCGACAATCATATCTACACTGAAGGTCAATGTCGGCTTAAGCTGGGTCGGCGTCATCGTAGGAGAATTTTTAGTGTCGGCTCAAGGCCTCGGCTATATGATCATCTACGGCTTTCAAGTCTTTAATTTCAACCTCGTCATGCTGAGCCTCCTGATCATCGCCGTCTTTGCAACATTGATGTATCAGGGTGTCGAGCTGTTGGAAAGAAAGTGGATGAAAGGCAGAGTATAACATGAAAAAACCCTGCAAATGCAGGGCTTTTTATTTGATGATGCCGGCCTTTTTCAGCTTTTCAAGACTGATCGTCAGGACGGAATCTTTCATTATAAAACTGTAATTTCTGTTTTTAGCGATATCTTTCGGGAGACTCTTCAGCAAAACAGGGCCATTTGTCTCATAGTATGTCTGCTGTTTTTCGATCTTTTCGATATCGGCAAAATAAATATTTTTGACGATCACTTTCTCTCTGCCAAGAACTTTATATTGTCCGAGATAGGTCAGCTTTCTTACGACAGCGCCTGTTTCTTCCTTTACTTCCCGCAAAGCCGCTTCCTCAGCATTTTCGCTTGGTTCGACTTTGCCGCCTGGGAATTCACGGCCCCTGTCTTTATGATTTGTCAACAGCCATTGATCTTCGTAACGGCAGATCACCCATACATGCTTTGGTTCTTTTGAAAAAGGTTCCTTTTCAAAAGAAAGCTGAACCGTATTACGGTAAAAATCTTTAAATTCGTACATCCTAATCCCTCTTATCCGTTTCCTTGCTTCTTCCACTCATCATATCATATATTGGTTCTTTCGGTAGAGTTTTTGTCCAGTTCAGCTCAGTAATTTTATCGTTCCCTCGGGAACTTCAGTGTCCATTTCTGAGTGAGAAGGCGGCAAGGCTGGGTAACTCCGTGCTTGATGGTGCTTCGTTTAATCTGCTGAATTGAGTTCGGCAAGGCCGTTTTCACTGATAAACGACTTCGTTTCTTCATTGCCCAGACGGTAAAGCATCGAGTAAATGTCTTTGCGCAGTTCGTCCATTTTGTCATTTGCACTGTCATAATGGTATTCGACTGCCGGCACGTGAGCTCTGAAAAAGTTTATCCAGTCTTCTGAATACAGCTGATCAAAATATTCCCTTAATATAATGATGTCATCATCTGTCGCTGAAATTTGAAATTCCCACGGGGAAGCGTCTGAGCTCTGTGAAATCATTCCATCTTGCACCGAAACATAGTATGTCCTTTTTTCCAAGGCCAATCATCCTTTTTCGTGTTAGTATGACCAGTTGTGTTAAAATGTTACGGCTTTCCCCGGAGTTTTTCCTTTATGGTATTTAAAATATCCAATAACATCTGCGGCACGGGGATTCCTAACGAATGAGCCGTGCTTATGATTTGAAACGCTTCATATAAAATATAAAACATAATAGAAAAATCGCGGATCGAACTGCCTGTTTGCAGCATCTGATCAAAAAGGTGGGCAACGGATATAAGAAAGAGCGTCACCAATTTTTTCGCCAGCCTTGTAAACAGCCTCTTCATTGTAAAGCGATCTTCCACACATTCGTTCAAGCTTTTGCTGACAAATTCAATTCCCATGAGCGTTATTAAGATCATAAATAAATATTCGATTCGGCCAAACAAAAATCCGATGGCTGATAAACCGATTGTAAAGAGCGAAAAGATGCTTAAGTCCTTAAACATATGCTTCAACATCCTTTCAAAAAAGACTTTTCATAGCTTATCCTATGAAAAAAGACTTTGAAAGGCTTGGATGAATTGTTTGACAATTTCTAAAAAAGGCTTTAAAAAGAACGAAAATAAAAAAAGCTCAGGCATTGCCCGAGCTATTCTTACCCTAAGTAGGCTTTCAGCATCCAGTTGTGTTTTTCGATCGATTGATGAATCGCGAGCAGCATGTCTCCCGTCGTTTCATCATTGACTTCATCGGCAAGCTCCATTCCGCTTTTCAGCTCCTCAGCCACCGTTAAAAAGTCATTATAAATATTTTGCATCATTTGTTCAGCAGACTCGCTTCCGTCCGCTTCTTTAATCGCGGACATTTCCAGGCATTCCTTCATCGTTCCGACCGGGGAGCCCTGTATAGCCAAAAGGCGTTCAGCCAAATCATCGATATGCTCTGCAGCTTCTGTGTAAAGTTCCTCAAATTTTTCATGCAGCGTAAAGAAATCTTTCCCTTTCACATACCAATGATAATTATGTAGCTTTACATATAGAACGGTCCAGTTTGCGACTTGTTTGTTGACGGTTGCTTTCAATTTTTCAGACATAAGGTCGTCCTCCTTTTCGTTTACTTTTGATTTACCCGTTTAGCTTGTGCAGGAAACATTTCTTTTACTCTTTATCATGATTTTCTTTGCCTGATATGGTAAACTGTTGGAAAAAGCTATTCGGAGGTAAGTGATGATCCTCTTTTGGATTATTGTAGGAATTCTGATTACAGGCGCCGTTCTGGCCGTATCGCTTGTCACAACATCAAAAGCTTATGACTACAAGCATGAAGTCGATCCCCTTCCGTCGCGGGAAGAAGAACAGCCTCATCAGTGATGGTGGGCTTCTTCTTTTTCATCTTCTTCAGTCACATCCGTTGCTTTCCCTACCTTAATGTCTGCAACCGGCATTGTATGCTGTTTTTTCGCCGTGACATGGACTTGAACTTTGTAATGGCCATCTTCAGGAAACGCTTTTTCAATGCTGTATACGCCTTTTCCTTCATTCTTCGCTTTGATTAGCTCGCTATCTTCCTTGCTCCCGGCCTTCCAGCATTCAAACTCCACATCATCGGCATCTGCAACAGGCTCGTCCCCATAGCGCACGGTCGCTTTTATGACAGCCTTTTCATTTTTGGCCGCCGCTTCTGGAGCCGCCAGTTTTGCCGTCAGCACTTTGGGCTCCTCATCCGATGCCGCCTGCTTGTCCCCCTGGCTGCAGGCTGAAAGACCGACTGCTAAACATAAGAGAATAAACCATTTTCCCAAACGCATCCTATCACCCTTCTTCTATGATATGTATTACAATATAAAGTGTAGCAAAGTTCAGGGATATATGGCATTATTTTCTTTGTGAACAAAAAATGAAAACCGGCTCTTTTCTGAGCCGGTTTTTTTCAAACGTTTTATCCAAACACTTTGAGCAGATCTTCTTTATTTTGCGAAAGCCAAAAACGCATCATGCGCTTTGCGCCCTCTAGATCGTGAAGCTTTGCCTGGCCGCACTGTTTTTCGTTAGCCGCCGGAATTTCAGTCACTTCAACGGCTTCTTTGAACGTATCCTCAAGCAAATCAACGATTTCTTCCACTTTCGGTTCACCGCTCACCACCAGGTAATAGCCTGTTTGGCAGCCCATCGGCGAAATGTCGATAATATCAAAGTGGTCATATTTTTCCGCATACGTGCGGATCGTAAATGCAAGAAGATGCTCCAAAGTATGAATTGTATCAGGTTTCATCGCCTGTTTATTCGGCTGGCAAAAACGGATGTCAAACTTGTTGACGACGCCGTCCGATCCCACTTTATGGACGCCGCAGTGTCTGACGTAAGGCGCTTTTACTGCATTATGGTCAAGTTCAAAACTTTCAACTGAAGGCATGGTTCCTCTCTCCCCTCTAATCGGTCTTTTTGTATTATATCATACTTTACCGATAAGTTTTCAGGTCAATGCTTTTCCTTTTTATGAGTTTTTTGCTTATATTATAATAAGATCAAAACAAAAAAGGTGCGAAAAACATGAAAACCTTATTCCTGCTGCTCATCCGCTTTTATCAAAAATGGATATCACCGGCTCTTCCGCCGACATGCCGTTTTTATCCGACATGCTCCAATTACGGCCGTGAAGCGATCGAAAAGCACGGCGCATGTAAAGGCGGATGGCTCACCATTAAGCGGATTCTGAAATGCCATCCGTTCCATCCCGGCGGGATAGATCCCGTTCCGGAAAAAAAGCAAAAGGATTAACGCTCTTCCGGATATCCGTTGACAATAAGATCCAGTCTGCCTGTTTCCGGATTGATGACAAGTCCGTGAACAGGTACTTCCTCCGGCATCAGCGGATGGTTTCGAATCACGCTTACACTATCCCTGACGCTGTCCTCTACAGAATCAAAGCTTTTCAGCCATTGTTCAAAATCGACGCCGGAGTACTCAAGCGTCTCAATCCGTTCTTTTGGAATGCCTCGCTTAACGACTTTATCCAAAAAGCTGTCGCAGCTCAGCTTGCTCATTCCGCAGTCATGGTGGCCGATCACGCATACTTCATCAGCGTTCAGTTCGTATACCGCAACGAGAATGCTCCGCATAATACTCCCGAAAGGATGAGCCACGAGTGCACCCGCGCTCTTAACGATCTTCACGTCCCCGTTCCGCATATTCATGGCATGAGGAAGCAGCTCGACAAGCCTTGTGTCCATGCAAGACAGAATCACCATTCTCTTATCGGGAAACTTGCTTGTTTGGTATTTTTGATAGTCCTGCCGCTCAACAAACTGTTGATTGAACTGTAGAATGTTCTCCAAAAGTTTCATGGCTCATTTCCTTTCTAAACGCTTTTTATATCTAAATATAACATATTTCTTGTATTTTTTTCATAAGTCAAGTAAGATTTCCATTGTGCAAATCGAAATAATTACGTTTTAAAGGAAGTGAAAACATGATGCAAAACCTGATTCCTGTCACTGTTTTAAGCGGCTATCTCGGGTCCGGGAAAACGACGCTGCTGCAGCATGTCCTGCATGAAGCGCACGGCATGAAAATCGCCGTGATCGTCAATGACATGAGTGAAATTAATATCGACGGCTCCCTCGTGAAAAAAGGGGATCTTATCCGCACGGATGAAAAGCTTGTCGAAATGCAGAACGGCTGCATTTGCTGTACGCTGAGAGACGATCTGCTCATCGAAGTCCAAAAGCTGGCGGAGAACGGCGGAATCGATTATATTCTCATCGAATCTTCCGGTATCAGCGAGCCGATTCCCGTTGCCCAAACCTTTACTTACAAAGATGAGGAGCTGGATATTGATTTAAGCAAATATTGCAGGCTTGATACAATGGTCACCGTCGTCGACGGCAGCCGTTTTTTTGAGGACTTCGCTTCGGGGGAAAGCCTTTTGGAACGGAAACAAGCGGCAGATGAAACAGACAGCCGTGAAGTGGCCGATCTTTTAATTGAGCAAATCGAATTTGCCGATGTCCTCATTTTGAATAAAACTGATTTACTCAATAAAGAAGAGCAAGAAAAGCTTTTCTGGTCTCTGACAAAACTGAATCCGGATTGCAGAGTCATTTCCTCGACATTCGCAAAAGTACCGATTTCGGCCATCATGAATACGAAATCGTTCGATTTTGAAAAATCGAGTCAATCAGCGGGGTGGATCAAAGAACTGAATGAAGAGCACACACCTGAAACAGAGGAATTCGGAATTTCTTCCTTCGTCTATCAAAAACAAAGGCCTTTCCATCCTGAAAGACTGAAGCGCTGGCTTGAAAACTGGCCGCCTCATATTATCAGAGCAAAAGGCTTCTTCTGGCTTGCTTCTCGAAATGACACAGCAGGCCTTCTGTCCCAGGCAGGCTCTTCTCTGATGATCCAAAGCGCAGGCCCCTGGATTGCAGCGTCTCCCGAGGAAGAACAAAAGCTCGCGTTTGAAGAGGATCCCCATTTAAAAACGGACTGGGATGAAACATACGGAGACCGGAAAACGGAAATCGTTTTTATCGGCATTGACATGAATCAGGAAGACGTGATCCGCTCCCTGGATCAGACCCTTCTTACAGATAAAGAAATGAATTCAGACTGGTCGGCCTTCCATGATTCACTGCCTGAGTATATTTAACTATCATTTCCTCTTTTCAAATCGTAATTATTACGATACAATGATACAGGACCATTAAATCGGAACCATTACAGTTTTTCATTGAGAGGAGAAATACCATGAAAAAAACATTCGGATTAGCATCTGCATTCATTCTTGCTGCCGGATTAGCAGCCGGTTGTTCAAGCAACGGCACTTCCAGTGAACAAAAAGAAAATAAAGACACGCTGGATATCTATACAACCATTTATCCGCTTGAAGACTTCACCAAAAAGATCGGCGGAGAATATGTGAACGTCAAAAGTGTTTACCCGCCAAACGTTGAAGCGCACACTTACGAGCCAAGCTCAAAAACGATGGCGGAAATTTCCGACTCGGATGCCTTTATATACTCTGGAGTCGGTGTAGAAGGATTCGCAGACAAAGCTGTAAACACATTAAAAAACAGCAACGTCAAAATCGTCAAAGCCGGAGAGGGCATTGACCTTCTGTCACGTGAAGAAGAAGGCGAACACGATGACCATGCACATGAAGAAGAACATGGTGACCACGATGAGCATGCTCACGAAGAAGAACATGAACACGGAGAAGCCGAAGGCCATGATCATCATCACGACCATGGAGATCATGACCCGCACGTATGGCTTGATCCTGTCCTTGCTGAAAAAATGGCCGAAAACATTAAAGACCAACTCGTAAAATTAGATCCGGAACACGAAAAAACGTTTACGAAAAACTATGAGTCTCTAAAAAAAGATTTGGAGCAGCTTGACAAAGACTTTAAACAAACCGTTGACAAAGCTGATAAAAAAGAAATTCTCGTCTCACATGCCGCCTACGGCTACTGGGAAAAACGCTACGGCATTAAACAAATAAGCGTTCTCGGCCTTTCGCCTACTGAGGAACCTTCACAAAAGCAGCTTGAAAACATTGTTAAAACAGCGAAAGAACATAATATTAAATACGTCATTTTTGAAAGCAATGTCAGCAGCAAAATCTCCGAGATCATCAAAAAAGAAATCGGAGCCGAAAGTCTGACGATGAAAAACCTTGAATCTGTAACAAAAGAAGACATTGAAAGCGGCAAAGATTATACTACCATCATGAAAGAAAACCTGACCGTCTTGAAAAAAGCTTTATCAAACAAATAACAAAGATCAAGCGCATGAGACCTCATGCGCTTGTTTTTTTTATATGGACGAAAAAAGACCGGAAACATCCGGTCTTTTTCATTTAATCCATATTAAATCTTTTCTTGAACTGTTCGACCCTTCCGCCTCTTTCGTTGAATTTCTGTCTTCCGGTATAAAACGGATGGGTGTCTGAGCTTACCTCAACTTTTATAACGGGATACGTCTTGCCGTCTTCCCACTCGGCCGTCTCATCGGAAGTTTTAGTTGAGCGGCTTAAAAAACGGTACCCGCTGTTTACATCCTGAAAGATCACTTGATAAGTTTTCGGATGAATATTTGGTTTCATATGCCATTCCTCCTAACAAAACGTAATAATTACGTTTTATTATATACTTTTCATATGCTTGTGTCAAAAATGAATGTTCATTTGCCATGTTTTGATCACCTTATCCATTTTAACCGCTCACAGGAAGAATAATCTAAAAAAGGCGGTAAACAATAAAAAGCAAAATGGTGTAAATGAAAGGTGGTTTTCCGGATGAATGACTTGATTTTTGCAAGAAGCCTTTTCGGAACAACGATGGGGTTCCATATTATTTTCGCCTCGCTCGGTGTCGGAATTCCTTTAATGATTTTGCTGGCCGAGCTGATCTATCAAAGAACGAAAGATCCCCACTACGCCATTATGGCCAAAAGATGGACGAAGGCACAGGCCGTGTTGCTCGGGGTCGCCATACCGACAGGAACCATTGCCGGAACGCAGCTCGCCTTGCTTTGGCCGGGATTCATGGAAGTGATCGGGAAAGTCATGTCCCTCCCATTTCAAATTGAAATCTACGCTTTTTTTATTGAGGCATTATTTATGTCCATTTATGTTTACGCAGCCGATCGGCTGACTCCCCTTATGAGAATTACAGCTGTCATTTTTATCGTTATCGGAGCAGCCGCATCAGCCATCTTAATTACAAATGTGCACGCTTTCCAGGGAACGCCTGAAGGCTTCAAAATCGTAAACGGCGAAATTACAGATGTTCAGCCGTGGACGGCGTTCTTCAACAAAAGCTTTGTGGCTACAGCAGGACACGTTGTCGTCTCCGCTTTTATGACGGGCGCGTTTATTATTGCGACGATAGCCGCCTACAAAATGCTCCGAAACCGCGGTGATGAAAAAGTCTACGCCCTTCATAGAAAAGCGCTGCTGCTCGGGCTGATTGTCGGAGGAGCGTTTTCTCTGGTCACGGCTCTGAGCGGACACGAATCCGCACAGCTTCTTCACCGCTACCAGCCTGAAAAACTGGCGGGCGCAGAAGGGCTTTTTGAAACTCAGTCCCACGCTCCACTTGCGATCGGCGGATTTACTGATGAAAAGACGCAATCGGTCAAATGGGCGATTGAGATTCCTTGGGCTTTAAGCTTTTTGGCCGACAACCGCTTTGACACCGTTGTAAAAGGACTGAATGACTTTCCAAGGGATGAGTGGCCTCCTCTGTTCATTCATACTTTGTTCAACGGCATGGTTTTTATCGGCAGCCTTTTGATTGTTTATGCCGCTGTCGGTTTTATTTGGAGAAAAGTCATGAAAAAAGACCGCTTTCCCCGCTGGATGCTGGCCGTGTTTATAACCGGCGGCCCGCTCGCTTTGCTTGCAATCGAATTGGGCTGGGTGTTCGCTTGCACCGGAAGGCAGCCTTGGGTTATTTACCATATGCAGAAAACGTCCGAAGTAGTGACATCCTCCGGCTCGATCGGCATATTGTTTCTTTTGTTCTTTATCGTCTACATCATTTTAGGAGCAGCGGTGGTGTTCGTATTGCAATATTACTTTAAACGCCACCCTGTCGAAGAAGATTTAAAAAGCAGCTGAATGCACAAAAAAACAGAAGGGAAGTCATATGATGCAACTGGATGGAACAACAGATGCCCTGCTGGCTATTTCGATCGTCTGGGGATTTATATTTATCTACGCTGTGATGGCGTCAATGGATTTTGGAGCGGGATTTTGGTCGATGATCTATATGAACAAAAAACAGCTGAAAGCAACCAATATTGCAAACCGCTACCTTTCCCCGACCTGGGAAGTGACCAATGTTTTCATCGTCGGAATCGTCGTGGCCCTTTTCAGCTTTTTCCCGGTCGGCACTTTTGTGCTGGGAACGGTGCTTTTGCTTCCCGGCAGCATTATTTTATTGCTTTTGGCGATTCGAAGCGGATTTTTGGTCTTTTCGCACGCTGCAAAAGATTATGAAAGGGCGTTGACTTACGTTTCAGGGATCAGCGGCTTTATCATTCCGGCTGTTTTAATCCTTGTCTTGCCCGTGACACACGGCAACTTCGTATATCAGGTAGACGGAAACCACAAATTGGATTTTATTAATTTGTTTTTAAGCCCTCATGCCTATTCTTTTATGGGCTTTGCCATTTTCAGCACGCTGTTTCTGTCTTCATTGCTGCTGGCTGATTTTTCAAATGTAGCCGGAGAAAAAGACGCGTATCAGGTCTACCGCCGAAACGCTTTAATCACCGGCCCGCTCGCTTTGCTTATGTCATTCAGCATCATGATGACCATGAGGACGGAAGCCCGCTGGCTTTATACAAAAATGATGGACGGGCTTCCGTGGCTGATTTTATCGTTTTTGCTGTTTCTCGTCGCATTTGCGGCTTTGTTTCTGCCAAACAGACATAACAGCGACCGGCAGGGAAAGCCTCGCCTCGCCGTCATCGCCATTACGCTGCAGTATTTTACGGCGAGCTATGTGTACGGGAGAGCGCACCTTCCTTACATGGTCTATCCTGATGTCACGATTCAATCAGGCTTCACCGCGCCGGAGACATTCAGGGCGCTGTTCATCTCCTATATCGTCGGTTTTATTATTTTATTCCCCGGCTTTTATTATTTCTGGAAATTGTTCATGAAGGACAAGAGGTACATCAAACAGCATGAATAAGGTTAAGCTAAATGTGTACAACTTTTAAAGGGGGCCAAAATGATATGGAACAAAAAATACTGTGTGAAGTCAGCAACTGCACCTATTGGGGCCAGGGAAACAAGTGTACAGCCGACGCCATTTATGTCGTCAGCCATGCTGAAGGTGAAAAAGCTTCTAATAGCAAAGAAACGGATTGTAAAACATTTAAACCTGAACATCATTAAAGCGGATGAATGAAGGAGGGGCAGTCATGAATAAAGAGTCGCTGCTACAGGCTTTTTATCAGGAAATCCACGGGGCGGACGAAACCGCATTTCAAAAAGCCGCCTGCTCCTTCATGAACTTATGGGATTATGAATACGGATGTCTGGACGGGCTGCCGGATCAAGCGGACCGGCTGATTGGACAGATCGTACACGAAGATTTGCTTTTGGGCGATTAAAGGAAAGGGCTGTCATAAAGGCAGCTCTTTTCATATTTTTAAAAAAACCGGCTTGAAAGCCGGTCCAAACGAGAAGGGAATAATGTACAGCTTTACTATACATGAGAGGCCGTCCATTTAACAAAGCTTGAAAATCTGGAAATCAGCGTTTAAAACAGCCTTTACTGTTTGAAAACATCTATTTTAGATGAATTCTTTCTTAAAACATGAGTATCCACTTCAAAGCCCATTCCCGGTTGGCTTGGAACCTGAATATAGCCGCCTTCGATGCGGATTTCCGGTTTTACGATATCCTCTTCCCAATACCTTGAGGATGAAGAAAGATCCCCGGGAATCAAAAACTGCGGAAGAGAACTCAGCGCAAGATTGTGTGCTCTTGAAATACCGGTTTCAAACATGCCGCCGCACCAGACAGGCATTTGATGTTCTTTGCAGATGTCATGGATTTTCAGAGCTTCTGTCAAACCGCCGACTCGGGACGGCTTAATATTGATAATTTTGCAGCTGCCGAGCTCGATTGCCTTTCGCGCATCATCAGCAGAACGGATGCTTTCGTCAAGACAAATTGAAGTTTTGATATGTTTTTGCAGATGGCGGTGGTCTACGATATCATCATCCGCCAAAGGCTGTTCGATCATCATTAATTTAAATGCGTCAAGCTCTTTAATCCGGCTGATGTCTTTTAATTCATAAGAAGAGTTGGCATCCGCCATCAGCGGCACCTTCGGAAAATGCCGGCGTATTTCCTTTAAAAGCTCTATATCCTGCCCCGGCTGAATTTTGATTTTTATTCTTTGATAACCTTCTTTTACATATTGTTCAATTTCCCCAAGCATATCATCCAATGGAGCAAGACCGACGACGACCCCGGCAGGAACTTCTGTTTTTACTCCGCCCAGCGCCTCTCTTAAAGAGATTCCTTTTTTCCTGGCGTAAATGTCCCAAAAGGCGGCTTCAAGGCCGGCCTTTGCCATTCTGTTGCCTTTGAATCCGCGAAGCGTCTCGGGCACTTCTGAAGGGTGTGTGAATGATTCGCGCAGCACAGCCGGAATCAAAAAATCTTTTAGCATGTGGTAACATGTCTCCGTTGTTTCTTCTGTGTACCACGGAGATGAAAAAGCGGATACTTCCCCCCAGCCTGTCACCCCTTCCCGGTCAGCAGCTTCTATGATGATAAACTTGCGATCCTGAAAGGTTTCCAAGCTTGATTTAAAAGGCTTTTTCAGCCGCATGCTGAGATGGTACAATGTCAGCTGTTTGATTTGAATCATGGCGCTCTCCTTCTACAATTGATGTCTCATCAGTTTATTCGAAGCATTTCTCGGCAGCTTGCCGACAAAATGAAAGGCTTTAGGCACTTTATAGGAAGCAAGCCGTTCTTTGCAAAAGTCGCTCAGCTCCTCTTCATCAACAGGGCTGGCGGCGACAAGATAGGCGTGGGGAACCTTTCCCCAAGTTTTGTCATCGACCCCTTTTACCCCCGCTTCCGCAACTTTGGGGTGTGACAGAAGAACGGCCTCGACTTCAGCCGGATAGATGTTTTCTCCCCCTGATATGATTAAGTCTGAACGCCTGTCCAGCACGTATAAAAATCCGTCAACGTCAAGATACCCGATATCACCGGTTTTAAACCAGCCATCATTGAATGAGGCTTTGTCTGCCGCCTCATTTTTTAAGTAGCCC
Organism: Bacillus paralicheniformis; assembly: GCF_001042485.2. Taxonomy (GTDB): domain Bacteria; phylum Bacillota; class Bacilli; order Bacillales; family Bacillaceae; genus Bacillus; species Bacillus paralicheniformis. Next base: position 18,883 of record NZ_LBMN02000018.1, on the reverse strand, counting down.
TTCATAACGGTCGGCCCTTTTACGGTTATTTCTCCATGTTCTCCGGGTTGGCATTCCGTGCCGTTCTTTTCGATTTTAATGCTTGATGCAAACAGCGGCTTGCCGGCTGAACCGAGCTTTTCAATCGAGTATTCTGGGGCGAGGGTGGCAATCTGTGAGCACGTTTCAGTCATCCCGTATGACTGTACGACAGGCAGCCTCTTTCTTTTGCATTCCTCAAGGAGAGAAAGCGGAGCAGGCCCTCCGCCCAGTAACAGGCACCTTAATGATTCGGGGCAGCTGTCGACTTTTGCCGCAAGCCTTGACAGCATCGTCTGAACGACCGATGCAATCGTTACTTGATTGTCTTTGATCGAACGGAGAACTTCTTCCGCGTCAAACCTTTGATGTAAAACAACTGTCATTCCGTAAATGACCGATTTAAAAAGAGCCGATAAGCCGCTGATGTGGAAAAGCGGCAAGGCGATCAGCCAGCGATCGTGTTCTTGGAGCCCCAAATTCAAAGCGGATGAAACCGCGCTGAAATAATGGTTGGCAAATGTCTGCATAACCCCTTTCGGCCGTCCTGTCGTTCCGGACGTATACATAATTGTGGCTGCATCGTCCAAATGAATGCTCTCGATTTCCGTAACCGGAGGGCCGGCGGCGTTTTGAACGTCTTCAATGTCAACAGCGCGGGCCGGCTTGCCCTCTCTATGCTCTTCCAGGAAAGGCTGTTCTGTAAGCAATAGCTTTGCTTCCGAGTGTTCAATTTGATATGTTCGTTCGGCCATTGACAGCTTCGTATTCAGCAAAACGATGCGAACTCCGAGAATAAAACAGGCATGGACGGCGATAACCATCTCCAGCCGGTTGGTGAGAAGTACAGCCGCTGTATCCCCTTTCCTCAGACCAAAGCTCTTCAGCTGCCCGGCCGTTTTTTTTGCTTCATGAAACAATTGATTAAAAGTCAGCTTGTGATCCCCCTGAATCACAGCCATCCTGTCAGGAGTCAGCTCTGCTCGCTGATTAAGCCAATTCGGATGGTCCATCAGCATATCATCATCTCCAAAAAATATCTTGAATGATAAAAGAAACAGCTCAGTCGCACTAAGCTGTTTCTCTCTTCCGTCTTTTAAGGAAAACGCGGGAACTGTCCGAAATCTGGACGGCGTTTTTCTTTAAACGCATCGCGGCCTTCTTTCGCTTCATCTGTTGTGTAATAAAGCAGTGTCGCATCTCCGGCAAACTGCTGGATGCCTGCAAGCCCGTCCGTGTCGGCATTAAAGGCCGCTTTAAGAAATCTGAGTGCTGTCGGGCTTTTCTCAAGCATTTCTTCACACCATTGAATCGTTTCTTCTTCAAGCTTTTCAAGCGGTACAACCGTATTGACAAGGCCCATTTCCTTAGCTTCCTGAGCGTTGTATTGACGGCACAGATACCAGATTTCACGCGCTTTTTTATGACCGACGATACGAGCCAGATAGCCTGATCCGTAGCCTGCATCAAAGCTGCCGACTTTCGGCCCTGTTTGTCCGAAAATTGCGTTGTCTGCAGCAATCGTCAAATCGCATACGATGTGGAGCACATGGCCGCCGCCGATCGCATAGCCTGACACCATCGCAACAACAGGCTTCGGAATGACGCGGATCAGCCGCTGAAGATCAAGAACGTTCAGACGTGGAATCTCGTCTTCGCCAACATAGCCGCCGTGTCCTCTTACCTTCTGGTCTCCTCCTGAACAAAACGCTTTATCGCCGGCCCCTGCAAGGATAATGACACCGATATTGGCATCATCCCGCGCATATGCAAACGCATCGATCAGTTCCGAAACCGTTTTTGGACGAAATGCGTTATGTACCTCAGGGCGATTGATCGTGATTTTGGCGATGCCGTTATATGTTTCATATAATACATCTTCGTATTGACGTTCGCTTTTCCATTCTACAGTCATAGATGTGTACCTCCTATTTTAAAATAAATTCACTTACTATTTTACCAAAAAAATCGGGCTCTTCCACATGAACCGCATGACCGGTATGTTCAACAATCTCGAGGCGGGCAGTTGGAATTCGCTTTGCCATGCTTTCATTGATCGCGATAAATTTCCGATCCAGGCTCCCCGCAATGAGAAGCACCGGATCATCGATTCCGCTCAATCTGTTCCACCAGGACGGCTGTGATCCGGTTCCCATTCCGATTAAGCTGCCTCGAAGCCCGACCGGATTGTTGTTCAGACGTTCTTCACGCACTTTTTTTCTTTTCGAAGGGTCCATTGACAGCTGGGATGCAAACAGCGGAATGCCTTCCCAATAATCTACGAAAGACTCGATTCCTTCTTCAAGTATCCGTCTGCTGAGCCGGCTGTCCTGCTCCCTGCGCATTTTTCTTTCTTCCGGCGAATCAAGCCCCGGAGAACTGCTTTCCAGCACAAGACCGGACACACGCTCCGGATGAATCATCGCCACTGATAAGGCAAGCCGGCCGCCCATTGAATAACCGATGAGGTAAGCCTGTTTCACATTTAACTGATCAAAAATCTCGATCAGATCGGCTGCCTGCTTCTCTGTTGTGTAGCGGCTGCTGTCTGCCGGCGAGTCTGTTCCGCCGTGTCCGAGCAGGTTCAGCTTGATCAGACGCAGCCCCTGAAAATAGCCGTCTATCCCGTCCCATGTTGCCGCACTTCCTGTAAAGCCATGCAAAAACACCGCCGTTTTTTCCGCAGACAGGCCATTGTCTTCTATTTTATAGGAAACGCCGTCTTTCAGTGTTAATTTCAAAACGGCCACTCTTTTCTTATTTCATACATTGCGGAATCAAGCATTCGGCGATGCTGCTCTACACGATCATCGCGCTTCGTTTTCACCTCAATGATATCCAAGCCGCGGCGGTTGACGGAGGACAAATACGCATCGGCAAAATGAGCGGATGACTCAGGGCATACATAGCGTCCCCCATACAGCTTGGCGGCATGCTCGAATTCGAGCCCCGTCGGCGTTCCGAACAAGAGCTCGAAGTACCTTTCTTCAGCAGATTGGGGAAGAAATGAGAAAATGCCGCCGCCGTCATTGTTGACGAGAACGACAGTCAGCGGAATGTCGAGCGTTTTGCTGACAAGAAGGCCGTTTAAATCGTGATAAAAAGACAGATCGCCGATGACAAGAGTTACCGGTTCTTTCGTTGCGGCATATATGCCCAGCGCAGTCGAGACAACGCCGTCAATCCCGTTTGCCCCTCTATTGGCGAAAATCCGGAATGATCGCTCCTGATTTTCAAAAAATGTATCCGCATCGCGGATCGGCATGCTGTTTCCGACAAACAGGGAACTGTTTTCCGGAATCAAATGCTGCAGGTTCCGGTAGATATTTCCTTCAAAGGTAAGATCCTCAGCTTCAAGATTTCTTAAAAGAGCTCGGAAGCGGCTGTTGGCAAACCGCCATTTCTCCAGCCAGCTGTCTGATCTTTTTTCTGAATGGACAGCGGAAGCCACAGCAGCCGCAATCTCTTCTTCCGCGCAATGCAGCATATGTGCACTGAGCTGAGTCGGATCGCGCCACCCTCCATCTGGGTCAACAACGATTTGCCTGATGCTCGGATTTTGCTTTAGCAGCTGAAAAAGCGGCTTTGAAACCGGCATCGCGCCGAAGCGGATGACTAGCTCAGGCATGAGCTCCCGTTTCAGCTGTTCTTCTTTCAATAATGAATCGTATCCATCGATGATGGTTTCTTTTGAATGGCTGCCGTTTCTCAAGTTTGAAAGCGGGTCAGCCAAAATCGGATATCCCGCTGCCTGAGAGAGAGATACAATATGTGCTTTGGCGTTATCATCTTGCAGCTCTCCGCAGACGATCATGCCTTTTTCCGTCTCTTTGATCAGAGCGCTCAGCGCTTCAAGCTGATGCCGGTCAGCACGAAAGCGGCCGCTTTCAACCGCCACATGACTGCCGTTTCTCAACCTTTGAAACGGTTCATCCTCAAGGTTCGGCATGAGCGGCTCTCTCAGCGGAAAGTTGATATGCACGGGTCCGCGCGGCGCTTTTTTGGCTTCTCCGGCTGCGCGTGCTGCCAAAGAACGGATGTACGCCAGCATTTCGGGATGACTGTCAGGCAAAGCCGAGTCTGTGAAAAACTTAACAAAGTTTCCGAATAAGAATTGCTGATCAATCGCCTGAGGTGCTCCTACTTCTCTCAGTTCATGCGGCCGATCAGCCGTTAAGATGATAAGCGGTATTCTTGAATAATGAGCTTCGATCACAGCCGGGTAGAAATTCGCCGCAGCTGTTCCGGATGTACAGATCAATGCGACAGGCTTCCGCATAGCTTTTGCCATGCCCATTGCAAAAAACGCAGCGGATCTTTCATCCACATGAATATGAACATTGATGTCCGGATGACTCGCGGCCAAAATCGCAAGGGGCGTCGATCTTGATCCCGGGCAGATAACCGCTTCTGTCACGCCTGCAAGAGAAAGCTCATCAATAAAATTCCCTATATATTTTGTAATTGGATTTTCAGTCAACGGATATCGCCTCCAAGTGCAGACAGCATCGGCTTCATCTTAATTTGCGTTTCTTCGTATTCCATATGAGGATCGGAATCAGCCACAACCCCGCAGCCGGCAAAAATTCTGGCCTCTTTTGAATCGATAAGTCCTGACCTGATCGCCACCGCAAATTCCCCATTGCCGGACATGTCGATCCAGCCCGCCGGTGCCGCATACCAGCCCCTTGACATCGGCTCCAACACTCTGATGACCTCAATCGCTTTTTGCTGAGGCGCTCCTCCAAGTGCAGGAGTTGGATGAAGCTTCTCGATTAAATCAAAAAGCGAGGACTCCGCATTCATTTTGCCGACAATCGGCGTATACAAATGCTGCACATTTTTTGTTTTGTACAGTCCCGGCTTGGCCGGCTTTTTGATATTGCTGCAATTTGACAATAGCGCCTGATGAATCATATTGACGACAATGTCGTGTTCGATAAGGTTTTTTTCATCGTTTAACAGCTCAAGACCGAGCATCCGGTCCTCCTGCTCACTTTCGCCTCTCTTGATTGAACCGGCAAGGCAGGTCGACAGCACGTTGTCTCCGTCTTTTTTGACCAGTCGTTCAGGTGACGCGCCGACAAAACTTTTGCCGTTTTCTTCAATAGCGAATATATAGCTCGTTTTTTGTTCAGACATCAGATTGAATAATACTCTGTGAAGTTCGACTGGCTGGTCGAACGTTAAAAGGATCTCTCTGGCGAGCACAACTTTATCGTACTTCCCGTTTTTAATGTCGTCAGTCGCCCGCCGGACCGCTTCAAGCCATTCAGGAACATCAAGCTCCTCCTTGGCGGTAAATCGCGCATGACCGTTTTCGGGATAACGGGAAGCGTCCGCCTTGATCAGCTGTGAAGCAGCGCCCTTTATTTCTTCAAGTACTTTGCGCACATTCTCTTCAGGAGCCTTCCATCTATTGACCGTAATGAACGTTTCCTCTCCGTCCTGTGTCAGCATAGCGGTAGGAATAAAAAAAGCGCCTTCCTGGTAGCCGTTCCAATGCTGCTTGCGATCTTCCAGCGGATCAAATGAAAAACCGCCAAACAGCAATGGCCCCACCGCTGCCTGACTCGTGCATTGATCTTCGTGGAAGTGAAAGGTTTTCTCTTTTAAGCGCTCCCATTTTTCATGTACAGCCTGATAACGTCCGGCATCCTTCAGGTCTGTGGAAACCGAAATTTCCTTTCCCAATCCGACAAGCGTCAGTCCGCCGTCAGGATCAGACCAGAAGAACCGTTTCCCGGCAAATTGTTCTTCCCCATTTATGAAAAAGGAAAGAGCATCTATGCTCTCAATTTTTCTGGAATAACTTATTAAAACAGCATGGTTGACTTTTTTGACGATGTTTAATGCTTCAGGCGCTTCCCTTAGGAAAGTGCGCTGCACTGTTGTCACCATGATACATTCCTCCAAAATCCGTAAAATGCTTTTATAACCATACACCTGTGAACGGTATGTGTCAACAAAACGACACTTTATTAACAACTGCCCTTACCTATTATAAACGTAATCGGCCGATTGAAAAAGACAAGGTCATTTAATATTTTTGAATTGCTGGACGGCCGCTTTTTTTCTAACAATATCACCCATTATATTGACACCTTTTTTAACTTTTTCTAAACTTAGTATGGACGTGTACGTATTAAAACTAAAGGAGTCATACTATATGCAGCATCAATCACTTTCAGGGAGTGTTTCTGAAATAAAGCCGGAAAAATGGCGCGTATGGTGGATGTTAACAAGACCCCATACACTGACAGCAGCCTTTGTCCCTGTAACGCTCGGGACCGTAATGTCCCTTGAATCGGGAAAAATTGATATCTGGCTGTTTTTAGCTATGCTGGCCGCATCAATATTAATTCAAATCGGAACGAACTTATTCAATGAGTATTTTGATTTTGTACGAGGACTTGATAATGAAAACTCGGTCGGCATCGGCGGTGCTATCGTCCGCTATGGAATGAAGCCAAAGACGGTATTATACCTGGCATACGGACTTTTTGGAGCAGCCGTTTTACTCGGCCTGTACATCTGCGCTTCTTCAAGCTGGTGGCTTGCGTTGATCGGATTGGTATGCATGGCCGTCGGCTATCTTTATACGGGCGGACCGTTTCCAATCTCCTATACGCCGTTCGGTGAAATTATGTCGGGCGTTTTTATGGGAATGGTCATCATTCTGATTTCATATTATATTCAGACTGGCGGGTTGACTTGGAACGTCTTTCTGATCTCCCTTCCGATTACGATTTTAGTCGGAGGCATCAATCTTTCCAATAATATCCGCGATATGGTCGGAGATAAAGAAAACGGAAGGAAGACGCTGCCGATTTTGGCTGGAAGAAAAAATGCCGTGCAGATTTTGAGCTGGGTTTTTGCTGTTTCCTATATATTGATCGGTATATACATCGGCTTTGAGATCGTTTCTCTGTGGAGCTGCATTGTTCTATTAAGCCTGCCGAAACCGATTAAAGCCATCCAGGAGTTCAAGGAAAAAGAAAAACCGGCGGATCTGATGGTCGCCATGAAATCAACGGCGCAGACGAACACCTTTTTCGGCCTTTTGCTCGCCATTGCCCTGCTCATTCAGTATATTTTTTAAAAAAGGAGCCTTTATGGCTCTTTTTTTTGCTTTTATTTACAAGAAAGTTCTGTTTGAATTCGTTCATACTAAAAACGCGAGCACTTTAAAGAAACGAGGCGATGCATGTGCTAACAAAAGAACAGTTGACAAAACTCGAAAATGAACTGAAAGCCGGGAAAGAACAGATCGTCAGCCGCTTTAAAGAAAACGGACATTTTGGCATCGATGTGACGCATCCGTTCAACTCGACGGGCGATCTTTCGGCTTATGACAACCATCCAGGAGATGAAGGTACAGAACTGTACGAACGCGAAAAAGATCTTGCTCTTTTTGAACATGAAAGAGAGCATTTGCACTATATCGAACATGCTCTGGCTTTGATCGAAAAAGGAACATACGGCCGCTGTGAGGTATGCGGAAAGGATATCCCGTATGAAAGGCTGTCCGTACTGCCAACCGCAACGACATGCAGCGAACATTCGTCAACCGTCTCCGTTTCAAAAGACCGTCCGATTGAAGAAGAAGTGCTGAACCCCCCGTTCGGACATTTTGAAAAAGACGAAGACGACGAAAACGTCGCATACGATTCAGAAGACGCTTACCAGGACGTCGAACGCTACGGCAATTCTGAAACACCTCAGGATCTGGCCGTTCCGCCGCTTTCATACAGCCAGATGTACATGGAATATGAAGAGCCGCTCGGATATGTCGAAGATTACGAAAACTATGCCGCAACAGACATTACCGGAAAAGAAGTAACCGTCTACCCGACGAAAGAACACGAAAAATATGAAGACCTTCTTGATGAAGAAGGCATCATGACCTCTTTCGGTGATCTCCCGGCTTATGAAAAGGATCCTTATACTGAAGAAGACTAAGCCCCGCGGGTCAGGGGCTTAGCGTTTTTAAATTCGGCGGTGATACGGCTCAATTTTCCAAATGTCTTCCGCATACTCCCTGATCGTGCGGTCACTTGAAAAATATCCGGCATGCGCGATGTTTGTGACGGCTTTTTCGGCCCAAAGACGCTTATTCAAGTAGTCTTTTTGAATCCGTTCCTGCGCTTCAATATAAGAAGCAAAATCTTTTAAAACAAAGTATTCATCATTATAAGCGATCAGCGAGTCATAAATCGGCTCAAATTCGCCGGCTTCCCCTTCGAAAAAACCATTGATCAGCTGATCGGCCGTCTGTCTGATCCTTGCATCATGCTGATAGTATTCCCTTGACAGATAGCCGCCTTTTTCAGTGTAGTTCAGCACTTCATCCGCCTTTAAACCGAACGTGTAAATACACTCGGGCCCCACCCTCTCAAGCATTTCAATATTGGCGCCGTCATGCGTGCCGATCGTCAAAGCCCCATTGATCATGAACTTCATGTTTCCTGTACCGGAGGCTTCTTTGCTTGCCGCAGATATTTGCTCGCTGACATCTGACGCCGGAAAGATACGCTCGGCGATTGATACCCGGTAATTTTCCAGAAAGATGACATTGATCGATTGTCTGACATCCGGATCATGATTGATTTTATCTGCGACTGAATGGATCAGCTTGATCACCTTTTTGGCATAATGATAAGTCGGCGATGCTTTTGCCCCGAAAATAAATGTTTGCGGATAAATGGCAAAGCCTTTGTCTTCCTTCAGCCTGTTGTACAAATACATGATATGGAGCACATTTAAAAGCTGGCGCTTATAAGCGTGGAGACGCTTGACTTGAACATCGAAGATGCTGTCAGGATTAATGGCGAATCCGATGCTGCCTTTCATCATGTCTGCCAAAAGCTGCTTTCGTTCCCTTTTGATGCGCTGAAATGCTTCAAGAAACGCGGAATCGTGCACAAACGGACGAAGATCCAAGAGGCTTTCCGGTTCTTTCAGCCACCTGTCTCCTATCGCTTCAGTTATCAGGTTCGCCAGCGGCGGATTTGCCTTTAACAGCCACCTTCTATGTGAGATGCCATTCGTTTTATTATTGAATTTAAAAGGGAATACAGAATAAAAGTCGTTCATTTCCCGCTCTTTTAATATGGTTGAATGAATGTTGGCTACGCCGTTAACACTGTAGCTTCCGACGATCGCCAGATGGGCCATTTTCACTTCGCCGTGGGCGATGACGGCTAGCTTTTCGATCCTTCCCCATTCACCCGGGTATTTTTCCCACAGCCAGCCGCAAAACTGCTCATTGATCTCCTCAATGATCATAAAAATTCTCGGCAGAAGCGGTTGAATTAAATCGATCCTCCATTTTTCCAGCGCTTCGGCAAGCGTCGTATGATTCGTATATGAAATCGTATGTACGGTAACATGCCACGCTTCATCCCACGTCATTTTTTCTTCATCAAGCAAAATTCTCATCAATTCCGGCACAGCCAGAGCGGGGTGGGTGTCATTGATATGGATCGCAACTTTTTGATGAAAATCATGGAGTGACGGGTGATTTTTCTTATAGCATTTCACAATGCTTTGCAGGCTTGCCGATACTAAAAAATATTGCTGTTTCAAACGGAGAATCTTGCCTTCGTCATGCGTGTCATCCGGATACAGGCATTCAGATACAGCTTCTGTCTCGCGCTTATACTTCAAAATATTCGGTTCATGATGGAGCGAGCAAGGCTCCGCATTCCACAGCCGGAGGGTATTGACCGTCTCGGTCTCATAGCCGATGATCGGAATGTCGTAAGGCACGGCTGTCATCACTTCCGCTTCTTCCTGCCAAAAGCGGAGGCGCCCTCCTTCCTGCGCCATCTTGACACGCCCGCCGAAACGAACACAAACAGCCTGATCGGCGTTGCGGATTTCCCAGACGTACCCATGTTTGAGCCATTGTTCAGGCAGTTCGACTTGATGACCGTCAACGATTTTTTGTTCGAAAAAGCCATGCTTGTAGCGAATCCCCATCCCATGCCCGGGAAGGTCGAGCGAAGCCAGTGAATCCAAAAAGCACGCCGCGAGCCTGCCCAATCCGCCATTGCCAAGGCCTGCATCCATTTCGGCCTCTTCGATGTCTTCAAGACAAATGCCAAGCTCGGAAAGACCTTCTTGGACAACTTCACGGACGCCGAGGTTGAGCAGGTTTTGGCCGAGCAGTCTGCCCAGAAGAAATTCAATCGATAAATAATAGGTCTGTTTATTTTGGTTGGAGCGGCTCCTTTCATTGGTCCTGATCCAGTTTGCGCTGATATGTTCCCTGACCATGATGCCGAGCGTCTGATACTGGTCAAGCGTAGAAGAGTCCCGAAAGCTTTTTCCGCACAACCGTTCAAGACGCTTCAAAAAGCATTGTTTAAAGCCTTCTTTACACGAGAACATGGCGCTTCCCCCTTTATCTCCCGGCTGTATAACTGCTGATACTGACGGGCTGACAAAGCCCAGCTGACATCATGTGTCATGGCTTTTTGAACGATGCTGCCCCATTCTTCTTTCCGGTGATATATAGACAGTGCTCTTTTAATCGTATACTTCATATCATGGGCGTTAAAATGGGCGAACGTAAAACCGTTGCCTTCACCGTTTGTTTCCTGGTAAGCGGTCACTGTATCGTGAAGCCCGCCTGTTTCCCTGACAACCGGAACCGCTCCGTATCTAAGGGCAATCAGCTGCCCAAGACCGCACGGCTCGAATTTTGAAGGCATCAGGAAAAGATCGCTGCCGGCATAAATCTTGCGGCTGAGCGGTTCATGAAAACCGATATACGCCTTGCACCGCTCCGGAAAAGCCTGCTCCATATAGCGAAAATAATTTTCATATTCCGCTTCTCCGGTTCCTAAAACGAGCAGCTGCATGTCTTCTTCTTGAAACAGTTCGTGCAATACCCGCTTGATCAAATCGATGCCTTTTTGCTTCGTCAGCCTTGTCACCATGCTGATGAGCGGAATGTCTTCATTCACCGGCAGACCGAATGTCTTCTGGATCACAGCTTTATTTTTCCGTTTTCCGTCACGGTTGACGGCATCGTAATGATAATCGATGTGAGGATCATTTAAAGGGTCGTACAGCTCATCATCAATCCCGTTTAAAATGCCGGTCAGCACATCCTTCTTGTCTGCCAGCACCCCTTCAAGCCGCTCGCCGTAGTATGGAGTCAAAATTTCATTGCTGTACGTCGGACTGACCGTTGTCACCTGATCAGCGGCAATAATGCCGCCTTTCATATAATTGATGTGTCCATAAAACTCGAGCTTTTCCGTTGTGAAGTGGGAAATGTCAAGGCCGAGCAAGTCATGGACCGCTTCCTTCGGAAAAATTCCCTGAAATTGAAGGTTATGAATGGTGAATACGCTTTTCATGCGCTGATAGAACGGTTTTTTTTGATATTCCTCTTTTAATAAATAATTGATCATCCCTGCGTGCCAATCATGGGTATGGATGACATCAGCATCAAAATTCAGCGCGTATAATGCTTCCAAAACGGCCCGCGAGAAAAAAGCAAACCGTTCTCCATCATCATAATGGCCGTAGAGGGAATCCCGGTTAAAATAATACTCATGATCTAGAAAATAATAAGAAATTCCGTCATGTTCAAGGTGTTCAATGCCGCAAAACTGCCTGCGCCACCCGACGCGAACTTCGCATTCAGCCGTTTTAACCATCCTTCTTCTGAAATCTTCCGCAATCAAGCTGTATTTCGGCATCATGACAGCCGTTTCTATTCCTAAAAGGGCGAGTTCTTTCGGGAGCGCACCGGCGACATCGGCGAGCCCGCCTGATTTAACAAACGGCACACATTCAGAGACAGCGAATAAGACTTTCAAGAGTTCATCAGCGCTCCTTGTACGGCTCCTTTTTTTATGATGAAAGGGAGGCTCATAGTGCCGGACATTTCGATATGATGGCCGATTTTGACATCCTTGTCGCAAATGACGTGCTCCAGCCGGCAGTTTTCTCCAATCCTTGTTTTTTGCATAATCACGCTGTTTTTAATGATCGTTCCTTTTCCTACGTGAACTCCTCTGAACAAGACCGAATTCTCAACTTCACCTTCGATGACGCAGCCGTTAGCGATAATCGATTGCTTTACCCTGCTGTTTTTAGCGTATTTTACAGGAGGATCGTTTTTTATTTTTGTGTAGACAGGCTGGCCCATATGAAAGATTTGCTCCCGAAACACGGGCTGAATGAGGTTCAAACTATGAAAGAGATAGCTTTCCGGGGAATCGATCACGGCGGTATACCCCGAATGCTCATAGCTGTTGACGGATAGCGAACCACGCTCTTTCCGGCAGACTTCCTCAAAAGATTGCGCTCCTCCGGCGCAATGCCCTTCAACCATCTCTCTCAACAGACTTTTTTTCGTGACATACAAACCTAAAGGTTTTCCTTCTTGACAAACTTCAGTCAGATCACACCCGGATTCAAGGTGCTGTTTGAGCACTTCTTGAAAAGGAATGTGGCAGACCGTATAGCTGTTTGCCACAGCAGCATATGGCTGAGTACTTCTTTGAAAATAATCGAGATGCTCGGCAAATTGCCGAAACGAACCAAGCCCGACATGCTCGTCATGGGGAATCGAAGACGGAAGAAAGAAAAGACCGTCCCTTTTCCTGTTTAAATCCCACTCTTTTCCCGATCCTAAATGATCCATCAAGGAACGGTACGGAGACTTGGAAAATACAGCGACACTCCGAATGCCTGCATGAACCATTCCTGACAATGCAAAATCGATCAGCCGGTACCTTCCTGCAAATGGAACGGCTCCGATCGAACGTCCGGCCGTTAAATCCTGAAGAGAGTGCTGGTTGACAGCTGCATCAATAATTCCCAGCATTTGTTTATTCATTGGCACCATCCGCCTCTCCGTGTTGTTTAAACAACCTTATGTTTTTTGACATATTCCTCTGTGATCAGCAGGACTTCGCCATCTTCCGCCTTCGCGTGAAAACCGTCCGGAATTCGAATTCCTGCCGATACAATAGCATTTTCGATCTCAACATGCTCTCCAATAGAAACGTCATGCATCACGACTGAACGTTTGATTGCGGAATGTCTGCCGATTGCAACGCGCTGAAAGATAACCGAACGGGTGACAGCCCCATATACGGCGCACCCTTCGCTAATGAGCGATTCTTTGATGTCCGCCTGCTCGGCAACAAACTGCGGCGGTAGGTTCGGAGCGACGGAATAAATCCGCCAGTTCCGTTCGAACAGGTCAAGTGGAGGATGATCTCCAAGCAGATCCATATTAGCTTCCCATAAACTTCTGACCGTACCGACATCCTTCCAGTACCCTTTAAACGGATAAGCGTTCAGCTGCTTCTTTTCCTCGAGAAGAGCCGGTATGATATCTTTACCGAAATCGTGGCTTGAGCCGGATTTTTTTTCATCGCGTTCAAGCGCCTCTTCAAGCACGCTCCATTTGAAAACGTAGACACCCATCGATGCCAAGTTGCTCTTCGGGTATTTCGGCTTTTCCTCAAAGCTTGTAATCTCCATCTTGTCATTCGTATGAAGGATACCGAAACGGCCGGCTTCTGCCCAGCTCACTTCGATGACGGCAATGGTGGCGTCAGCCTGTTTCTCCACGTGGTATTCGAGCATTTTTCCGTAATCCATTTTGTAGATATGATCTCCTGATAGGATGAGTACATGTTCAGGCTGAAGCTCTTTTAAAAAATGGCGGTTTTCATAAATCGCGCTTGCCGTTCCTTTGTACCACTTCACTTCTGACGCTTCTGCATAAGGGGACAAAATGGAGACCCCGCCGTCATTGCGGTCAAGATCCCATGGCTCGCCGATGCCGATATATGAGTTTAATAAAAGCGGTTGGTATTGAGTCAGCACACCGACATGATGAATTCCCGAGTTGGCGCAGTTGCTGAGGGCAAAATCGATGATTCTGTACTTGCCGCCAAATGGAACGGCCGGTTTTGCGAGGTTTTTCGTTAAGGCATTCAGCCTGCTTCCCTTGCCGCCAGCCAAAAGCATAGCCACACATTGTTCTTTCATCCCTTTTTCGCTCCTCTCTTTTTGACTGCTCTGAAAACCGCAGCTCCCAGCGGAGGGACTGTCATGCTGATGCTGTATGGTTTGCCATGCAGAACGCCTGCTTTTGCTTGAAGGCGTTTCGGGTTGATTTGGTGTGAACCTCCGTATTTTGCATCATCGCTGTTAAGCACTTCGATATATCCGGTTTGAAAAGGGACGCCGACCTGATATTCGTGATAAACGGAAGGCGTAAAATTGCAGACGATAATCAACGCTTCACCGGGCTGTTTTCCATAGCGGATAAACGATACAATCGACTGTTCCGCATTGTTGACGTCAATCCACTCGAATCCTTGCTGCCGATGATCATTTTCATACAGAATACGGCTTTTTTTGTAGAGGTGAAGAGCCTCCTTTGTAAACATCCGGGCCTTGCGGTGCATGTCAAAATCGTCCAAGAACCAATCGAGCTCTTCTTCGTCTTTCCATTCATCAAATTGAGCAAACTCACCGCCCATAAAGAGAAGTTTTTTTCCCGGGTGCAGCGTAAAATAACTGATCAGCAGGCGGTACTGGGCGAATTTCTGCCAGTAATCGCCGGGCATCTTATGAAGCAGAGACTTTTTGCCGTATACCACTTCATCATGGGAGAACGGCAGGATGTAATTTTCTGAGTAGGCATACATTAAGGAGAATGAAACAAGATGATGCAGGTGTTTTCTTTGTTCTGGGGAAGCTTCCATATAGGTTAATACATCGTTCATCCAACCCATATTCCACTTATAATTAAACCCGAGACCGCCTGCATAGGTCGGATGCGTCACAAGCGGCCAGTCTGTGGAGTCCTCAGCAATCATTAAAAAGTGGGGATCTTTTGCAAAAACCTGTTCATTTAAAGTTTGAATAAATTCGACGGCAAAGCCGTTCGCTTCAGCCTGAGGACGGTTTGGCCAATACAGGAGGTTTGCAACTGCATCGACTCGAAATCCATCTATGTGATACATCTCGATCCAATACAACGCATTCGAGATTAAAAAACTGCGAACTTCTCGTTTTCCGAGGTCAAAATTGGCGGTCCCCCATTCCCAATTTTCCCTGTCATGCTCATGTGAATATTCATACAGCGGCATACCGTCAAACAAATACAAGCCGTGGTCATCTTTGCAGAAATGGCCGGGAACCCAATCCATAATGACGCCGATTTCATGCTGATGGCACTGGTCGATAAAATACATCAAGTCATGCGGTTCGCCATATCTGCTCGTCGGACTGTAGTACCCCGTTGTCTGATAGCCCCATGAACGGTCAAACGGGTGCTCTGTCAACGGCATCAGCTCGATATGTGTGAATCCGTGTTCTTTAACGTAAGGAATGACTGTTTCGCTCAGTTCCCGGTATGTGAAAAAACGCCCATCCGCTTTCTTTTTCCACGAACCGACATGAAGCTCGTAGATGGAAATCGGTTTTTCATATACGTTTTTTTGTTTCTTTTTCTTTTGCCACTTTCGGTCGCCCCATGGGTATCCGGCCAATTGATAAGTGATCGATGCCGTTTTCGGCCTGACTTCAGAAAAAAAAGCATAGGGATCGGCCTTCAATTTTGTTTCATTTGCGGCTGTGATCATTTCATATTTATACAGCTCCCCTTCTCCGATGCCGGGGATAAACAGTTCCCATATGCCTTCCTGATGACGCTTCTCCATTTGATGCCGGGCACCGGACCAGCCGTTAAACGTTCCGGCGATTCGAACTTCCTTCGCATGAGGGGCCCAAACACAGAAGCGAAAACCTTGGCGACCGTCCTGTTCCATTTGATGAGCGCCGAAAAATCTGTAGCATTCATAAAGCCGACCGTCATGAAAGAGATGCGCTTTAATATCCGAGGCACTCACACCAGCCATTGATTTCATCCTTTCTGCCACTATATTTAAAGATTACTCTTTTATTCGCATAATATGGCTTGATCCCTTTCATGAAAGCGCTTCTTTTTATTGACAAAGTTCAACAATATCCTTTTTGAACATTGACTGAAGTCATACAGGCATAAAAAAACTCCGCATCATAATGATGCAGAGTTTAACATGATGACCCGTACGGGATTCGAACCCGTGTTACCGCCGTGAAAGGGCGGTGTCTTAACCACTTGACCAACGGGCCTTATTAAAAAAATGGCGGAGAAGGAGGGATTTGAACCCTCGCGCCGCTTACGCGACCTACACCCTTAGCAGGGGCGCCTCTTCAGCCACTTGAGTACTTCTCCATGGCTCCGCAGGCAGGATTCGAACCTGCGACCGATCGGTTAACAGCCGATAGCTCTACCACTGAGCTACTGCGGAATATCATGGTGGGCCTGAATGGACTCGAACCATCGACCTCACGCTTATCAGGCGTGCGCTCTAACCAGCTGAGCTACAGGCCCATGATATGCAAATGGAGCGGGTGATGGGAATCGAACCCACGACATCAGCTTGGAAGGCTGAGGTTTTACCACTAAACTACACCCGCATTTCGCATGGGGCGGTTGATGGGAATCGAACCCACGAATGCCAGAGCCACAATCTGGTGCGTTAACCACTTCGCCACAACCGCCGCAATATATAAAATTGTAAAATGGTGGCTCGGGACGGAATCGAACCGCCGACACACGGATTTTCAGTCCGTTGCTCTACCAACTGAGCTACCGAGCCTTTATTAAATGGCGGTCCGGACGGGACTCGAACCCGCGACCTCCTGCGTGACAGGCAGGCATTCTAACCAACTGAACTACCGGACCATTTTGGCAATGAATTTAAATTTGGTTGCGGGGGCAGGATTTGAACCTGCGACCTTCGGGTTATGAGCCCGACGAGCTACCGAACTGCTCCACCCCGCGATGATCAAAACAATAATAGATATATGGCGGAGGAAGAGGGATTCGAACCCCCGCGGGCTTTGACACCCCTGTCGGTTTTCAAGACCGATCCCTTCAGCCAGACTTGGGTATTCCTCCGTAACAATGGTGGACCTTGTAGGACTCGAACCTACGACCGGACGGTTATGAGCCGTCTGCTCTAACCAACTGAGCTAAAGGTCCTTTAATAGCGGCGGAGGGAATCGAACCCCCGACCTCACGGGTATGAACCGTACGCTCTAGCCAGCTGAGCTACACCGCCATGGTGAATATTAAAGATAACAAAGTGGAGCCTAGCGGGATCGAACCGCTGACCTCCTGCGTGCAAAGCAGGCGCTCTCCCAGCTGAGCTAAGGCCCCAAATAATGGTCGGGAAGACAGGATTCGAACCTGCGACCCCATGGTCCCAAACCATGTGCTCTACCAAGCTGAGCTACTTCCCGTTATATAATGGCGCGCCCGAGAGGAGTCGAACCCCTAACCTTTTGATCCGTAGTCAAACGCTCTATCCAATTGAGCTACGGGCGCATAGATGATCAAGCGGAAGACGGGATTCGAACCCGCGACCCCCACCTTGGCAAGGTGGTGTTCTACCACTGAACTACTTCCGCAAAATAGATTGGCAATGCGGATGAAGGGACTTGAACCCCCACGTCTTTAAAAGACACTAGAGCCTGATTCTAGCGCGTCTGCCAATTCCGCCACATCCGCATGAAAATGGTGAGCCATGAAGGACTCGAACCTTCGACCCTCTGATTAAAAGTCAGATGCTCTACCAACTGAGCTAATGGCTCCAATACTGCAATGAAAACTGAAGACTTTTTCGAAAGCTATCTGTCTTTTTTCAGCAACTTTTATATTGTATCATAAAATCGTGGTGCCGGCAAGAGGACTTGAACCCCCAACCTACTGATTACGATTCAGTTGCTCTACCAATTGAGCTACACCGGCCCATTCCAAAATGAATGGTGGAGGATGACGGGATCGAACCGCCGACCCTCTGCTTGTAAGGCAGATGCTCTCCCAGCTGAGCTAATCCTCCTCGTCAGTTGTTGGAGTAACTCTCGATCTGACAAGGACTATTATATACGGGAATACACCCATTTGTAAAGGCTATATTAAAAAAATTTTATTTTCAGTTTATTCTATCATAACAAGACGAATGTGCACACATCGTTCCGCTTAATCCGTATATTGCATCAAAAGCTTCAGAGCAACATTTATCCCTATGTACTGCTTATAATAGGTTCTTCAGACGCTCCGTGAATTCCTGTCTTTTCCCCATAGCAAATTTGTATTCGAATTGATTTTTTCAAAACAATTTTAAGTCCTTTTCGAGCGATAAGCAATGTATTTGGCTTCTCGACTCTCTCTATCCCAACTCTTAATACCAAGCGGCGTGTTTTGAAAATGAGTGTTGTACGGCTCAAAATATATGCCTTCATTTGTCAATTTTAAAACTGTTCAATACCTCAAAATCCCTTTTCCGGAACATCCATCTTTTGCTCCTCTATTTGCATGAGTTTCACTGCCTTACATCACTGATCTTATACATGCCGATGTGTTGATTGACTCCATATTTCCCTATGGAATTCGCACTGAACCGCCAGATCGCGAGCCTGAAGAGGTGAAAGCAAGCCTATTGTTTCGAAGTTTCGCGGATCACTGAAGGGTTAAAAGCGCTATATCAATGATTGAACGTCAACAAAAAAGACCAGCTGATATCAGCTGGTCTTTTTAAGTGCTTGGCGGCGTCCTACTCTCACAGGGGGAAGCCCCCAACTACCATCGGCGCTGAAGAGCTTAACTTCCGTGTTCGGCATGGGAACGGGTGTGACCTCTTCGCTATCGCCACCAAACTATTGCCTTCAGGACGAAGGTACTGGGCGTTCCTCACAGGATGTGAGGGCCTTTAGCCGAGTTTCCTTGCCTTTGGCTTTCTGAGAGGTGTTCTCTCAAAACTAGATA
>NZ_LBMN02000017.1 GCF_001042485.2 Bacillus paralicheniformis | reverse complement strand
GAGTAGGACGCCGCCAAGCGATTAAAAAGACCAGCTTATATAAGCTGGTCTTTTTTCTTGTTCCCTAAGGTTTTACGATAGCCAAAAGTGGAAATAATAAAGGACGAAGAGCAATTAGTTGAAAAAAAAGCGAAAACCACTTATAGTAAAGTTAAAGTCAAATATAGTCAAAGTCAAGTGAAGGAGGGGGCTGAGTGGGGAAAAATATTTCTGACATAATCGAACAGTATTTGAAACAAATATTAGAACAGAACGGGAAAGAAATATTAGAGATTAAACGGAGCGAAATAGCCGATAAATTTCAGTGTGTTCCTTCTCAGATCAATTACGTGATCAATACGCGTTTTACGAGTGAGCGCGGATACATCGTCGAAAGCAAAAGAGGCGGCGGCGGTTATATCCGAATTATTAAAATTAAAATGAACGATAAAATTGATTTGATTGACAACATTATGAATCATATCTATACAAGGCTCTCCCAGGCTGCTTCAGACGATATCATTTTAAGGCTTTTAGAAAATGGTGTCATTACAAAAAGTGAAGCAAAATTGATGGTGAGTGTCATGGATCGTTCTGTATTATATATTGATTTGCCTGAACGAGACGAATTAAGAGCAAGAATGATGAAAGCCATGCTTACGTCACTTAAATTTAAGTAAAGCGGGTGAGAAGCGTGATATGTCAAGAGTGTAAAGAAAGACCAGCAACTTTTCACTTTACGAAAGTCATTAATGGCGAAAAAAAAGAAATGCATATCTGTGAACAATGTGCAAAAGAAAACAGTGAGTCATATTCTATGAATGAAAGTGGCGGATTTTCCATCCATAATTTGTTATCCGGACTGCTGAATTTTGACTCGTCTTTTACTAACAGCAGTGAGGCTCAGCTTTTTCAACAGCCGGACCAGGTTCTGAGATGCAAAAAATGCAATATGACATTCCCGGAATTTCGAAAAACAGGCCGATTTGGATGTTCGGAATGTTATAAAACCTTCCATTCCTATATCACTCCGGTTTTAAGGAAAGTTCACAGCGGGAACACGGTCCATGCCGGTAAAATACCAAAGCGGATCGGCGGTAACCTGCATGTAAGAAGACAAATTGAAGCATTGAAAAAAGAGCTGAAAGAATTAATTCAGCAGGAGGAATTTGAAAAAGCAGCCAACATTAGAGACCAGATCAGGTCGCTTGAACAAAACCTGAATGCAAACAAGGAGGAGGAGGACTGATGTCACTGCAGCATTTTATTCAGAATGCTTTAAGCAATTGGATGCGGCAGGAAGGCCCTGAAAGTGACATCGTGCTTAGCAGCCGGATCCGTCTTGCTCGCAACTTGGATAAAGTTCGTTTTCCAACGCTTTTTTCAAACGAAGAGGCTTCAGCGATTATTACATTGTTTGAAGAACAATTCACAGGCTATGAAGTTCCAAGTATTGGGAAATTCGAGCTTGTGAAAATGGATCAGGTCCAGCCTTTGGAAAAAAGGGTTCTTGTAGAAAAACATCTGATCAGTCCGCATTTGACGGAAGCTTCCTTTGGCGCATGCCTTCTTTCTGAAAATGAAGAAGTGAGTATTATGCTGAATGAGGAAGATCATATTCGCATTCAATGTCTGTTCCCGGGATTTCAGCTTTCAGAAGCATTAAAAGCAGCAAATCAGGTGGACGATTGGATTGAAGAACGGATTGACTATGCTTTTTCAGAACAAAGAGGCTACTTAACCAGCTGTCCTACAAATGTCGGAACCGGGCTTAGAGCTTCTGTCATGATGCACCTTCCTGCTTTAGTGTTAACTAGGCAAATAAACAGAATTATTCCGGCAATTAATCAATTGGGCCTTGTTGTTAGAGGAATTTACGGTGAAGGCAGCGAAGCATTAGGGAATATCTTTCAAATTTCCAACCAAATTACCCTCGGTAAATCGGAACACGACATTGTCGAAGATCTGAACAGCGTCGTTGCTCAGTTGATCGAACAAGAGCGTTCAGCAAGAAAGGCGCTTTATCAGACTTCGCAAATCGAGCTTGAAGACCGCGTCTACAGATCTTACGGCGTACTGTCCAATTGCCGGATGATCGAATCGAAAGAAACAGCAAGATGTCTTTCAGACGTTCGTCTTGGAATTGACCTGGGGATAATAAAAGGTCTTTCCAGCAATATACTTAATGAGTTGATGATCCTCACGCAGCCTGGATTTCTCCAGCAATATTCAGGAGGAGTCTTAAGACCAAACGAGAGGGACATCAGGCGGGCTGCTCTTATCAGGGAGCGTCTGAAATTAGAAAACAACGGCAATAGACAGGAGGATGAAACGATATGATGTTTGGAAGATTCACAGAAAGAGCACAAAAAGTATTGGCGCTTGCTCAAGAAGAAGCTCTGCGTCTGGGCCATAATAACATTGGAACAGAACATATTCTCCTCGGCCTTGTCCGCGAGGGAGAAGGGATTGCTGCAAAGGCGCTGCAGGCATTGGGACTCAGCCCTGACAAGATTCAAAAAGAAGTTGAAAGCCTCATTGGCCGAGGGCAAGAGATGTCACAATCGATCCATTACACACCGAGAGCCAAAAAAGTGACTGAACTGGCGATGGATGAAGCAAGAAAGCTTGGTCACTCCTACGTTGGAACTGAACACATCCTCCTCGGCTTAATCCGAGAAGGGGAAGGTGTTGCGGCAAGGGTGCTGAATAATTTAGGCGTCAGCTTAAACAAAGCGAGACAGCAAGTATTGCAGCTGTTGGGCAGCAATGAGAGCGGTGGCGCTGCTTCAGGCGCCAACAGCAATGCCAACACACCAACCTTAGACAGTCTTGCCAGGGATCTCACGGCGATTGCAAAAGAAGACAGCCTTGACCCCGTAATCGGCAGAAGCAAAGAAATTCAGCGCGTAATTGAAGTGCTGAGCCGCAGAACGAAAAACAACCCTGTGTTAATCGGGGAGCCCGGTGTCGGTAAGACAGCGATTGCCGAAGGCCTCGCCCAGCAGATCATCAATAACGAAGTACCGGAGATTCTCCGCGATAAGCGAGTTATGACGCTTGATATGGGAACGGTTGTCGCCGGTACGAAATACCGCGGTGAATTTGAAGACCGCCTGAAAAAAGTGATGGACGAAATTCGTCAAGCGGGAAATATCATCCTCTTTATCGATGAGCTGCATACTCTCATCGGAGCCGGGGGAGCGGAAGGGGCCATCGATGCCTCCAATATCCTTAAACCGTCTTTGGCGCGCGGAGAGCTGCAATGTATCGGAGCGACAACCCTTGATGAATACCGCAAATACATTGAAAAAGATGCTGCACTCGAACGGCGTTTTCAGCCGATTCAGGTTGACCAGCCGTCTCCTGAAGAGAGCATTCAAATATTGAGAGGTCTCAGAGACCGCTATGAAGCCCACCACCGCGTATCGATTACGGATGAAGCGATTGAAGCGGCTGTGAAGCTGTCAGACCGGTATATTTCGGACCGTTTTCTGCCTGACAAGGCGATCGACTTAATCGATGAAGCCGGTTCAAAGGTTCGCCTGCGTTCATTTACAACGCCTCCGAACTTAAAAGAGCTTGAACAAAAGCTTGATGAAGTAAGGAAAGAAAAAGATGCCGCTGTCCAAAGCCAGGAATTCGAAAAAGCAGCGTCATTACGGGATACGGAGCAGCGCCTGCGCGAACAGGTCGAAGAAACCAAGAAAACCTGGAAAGAAAAGCAGGGACAGGAAAATTCAGAAGTGACCGTCGACGATATTGCAATGGTTGTTTCAAGCTGGACCGGAGTGCCGGTTTCGAAAATTGCGCAGACTGAAACAGACAAATTACTGAACATGGAGAGCATTCTTCATTCCCGCGTTATCGGCCAAGATGAGGCTGTCGTTGCGGTTGCCAAAGCAGTCAGACGCGCGCGTGCCGGCTTAAAAGATCCAAAACGTCCTATCGGTTCTTTTATTTTCCTCGGCCCTACAGGCGTAGGAAAAACGGAGCTTGCCCGTGCACTTGCCGAGTCCATTTTCGGCGATGAAGAAGCCATGATTCGCATCGATATGTCCGAGTATATGGAAAAACATTCAACATCAAGACTCGTCGGTTCCCCTCCGGGATATGTCGGCTATGATGAAGGCGGACAGCTCACTGAAAAAGTGAGAAGAAAACCGTATTCCGTCGTCTTGCTTGACGAAATCGAAAAAGCGCACCCTGATGTCTTCAATATTTTGCTGCAAGTGCTTGAAGACGGTCGCCTGACTGATTCAAAAGGGCGCACGGTCGACTTTAGAAATACGATTTTGATCATGACATCAAACGTCGGTGCGAGCGAACTGAGAAGAAATAAATACGTCGGGTTTAATGTGCAGGATGAAACCCAGAATTATAAAGATATGAAAGACAAAGTCATGGGCGAATTAAAACGCGCCTTCAGACCTGAATTTATCAACCGGATTGATGAGATTATCGTCTTCCACTCTTTGGAGAAAAAACATTTGAAAGATATTGTATCCCTCATGTCAGAACAATTAACTAAGCGTCTGAAAGAACAGGATCTGTCAATTGAGCTGACTGAAGCGGCTAAAGAAAAAATTGCCGATGAAGGCGTGGATCTCGAATACGGGGCGCGCCCTCTCAGAAGAGCAATCCAAAAACACGTGGAGGACCGGCTGTCTGAAGAGCTCCTGAAAGGCCATATTGAAAAAGGCCAGCATATTGTTTTGGATGTAGAAGGCGGAGAATTTGTCGTAAAAACCGAAGCTAAAACGAACTAATATAGAGACAAAAGAAAGAGGCATACGATGTTCATCAGTATGCCTCACTTTCTTATAAAGGGAGCGTTTTGAAAAATCAATGGCTAAAACAAAGACTAAATTCATTTGTCACTCATGCGGTTACGAATCCGCCAAGTGGATGGGGAAGTGCCCCGGATGCGGCACATGGAATACCATGGTGGAAGAAACGATAAAAAAACCCGCCGCCAACAGAAGAACCGCTTTTTCACATTCCGTTCAAACGGTGCAAAAGCCTTCACCTCTCACTTCAATCGAAACAACAGAAGAGCCGCGAATTAAAACGAAACTGGGCGAATTCAACCGCGTCTTGGGAAACGGTATTGTCAAAGGTTCACTCGTTTTAATCGGAGGCGATCCCGGCATCGGGAAATCAACCTTGCTGCTTCAAGTATCTGCCCAGCTCGCTGATTCAAAAGAAAATGTCCTGTACATCTCAGGTGAAGAATCGGTCAAGCAGACAAAGCTGAGAGCAGACCGTCTAGGCATCAACAGTCCCACTCTTCACGTTTTATCTGAAACCGATATGGAGTATATTACGTCTTCTATAGAAGAGATGAATCCATCATTCGTGGTGGTTGATTCGATTCAAACCGTTTACCAAAGTGATATTACATCTGCTCCAGGCAGCGTGTCCCAGGTCAGGGAATGCACCGCTGAGCTGATGAGAATTGCAAAAACAAAAGGGATTCCGATATTTATCGTCGGGCATGTCACAAAAGAAGGTTCGATTGCCGGACCGAGACTTCTGGAACATATGGTCGACACCGTCCTTTATTTTGAAGGTGAGCGGCATCATACATTTCGGATTTTAAGAGCCGTCAAAAACCGGTTTGGATCAACGAATGAAATGGGAATCTTTGAAATGAGGGAAGAGGGCCTGACAGAAGTGCTGAATCCGTCGGAGATCTTTCTCGAAGAGCGCTCGGCTGGAGCAGCCGGCTCGAGTGTCGTGGCTTCAATGGAAGGCACGAGGCCGGTCTTAGTAGAGATTCAGGCGCTGATTTCCCCGACGAGTTTTGGAAATCCGCGCAGGATGGCAACCGGAATTGATCATAACCGCGTCTCATTGCTGATGGCGGTTTTAGAAAAAAGGGTGGGGCTGCTGCTGCAAAATCAAGACGCCTATTTAAAAGTCGCCGGCGGCGTCAAGCTGGACGAGCCGGCGATCGACCTCGCCGTTGCGGTGAGCATCGCCTCAAGCTTCAGAGACACCCCGCCTCATCCGACGGATTGTTTTATCGGCGAAGTCGGCTTGACAGGGGAAGTCCGCAGAGTATCAAGGATAGAACAGAGGGTGCAGGAAGCGGCGAAGCTTGGTTTTAAAAGAATGATTATTCCTTCTGCAAATGTGGAAGGATGGACAAAGCCGAAAGGAATTGAAGTCGTCGGCGTTGAAAATGTAGCTGAGGCCCTTCGAGCTTCATTAGGAGGATCATAATATATGGAAAAAGACAAAAAAGGAGCGAAACAGGATCTTTCAGAAATATTGCAGTTTGTCGCCCCCGGCACACCTCTTCGCGAGGGAATCGAAAACGTCCTTCGGGCCAAAACAGGCGGATTAATCGTGGTCGGCTTCAATGATAAAGTGAAAGAAGTGGTTGACGGAGGGTTCCACATTAATTCTTCTTTCTCTCCGGCTCATCTGTACGAGCTGGCTAAAATGGACGGGGCGATTATTCTCAGCGATTCAGGGCAGAAAATTCTATATGCCAATACGCAGCTTATGCCTGAGGCGACGATACCATCCTCTGAGACGGGCATGAGGCACAGAACGGCCGAGCGTGTGGCCAAGCAGACCGGCTGTCTGATCATTGCAATTTCTGAAAGGCGGAATGTGATTACGCTCTATCAGGAAAATATGAAATATATACTCAAAGATATCGGCTTTATCTTAACAAAAGCCAATCAGGCGATTCAGACACTCGAAAAATACAAACTCATTTTGGACCATGCGATTTCCAATTTGAATGCGCTGGAGTTTGAAGAGCTTGTGACATTTGGGGATGTCATCTCTGTTCTGCATCGATATGAAATGGTGCTCAGAATCAAAAATGAAATTAATATGTATATTAAAGAGCTTGGAACAGAAGGCCATCTCATCAGGCTCCAGGTTAGTGAACTGATCACTGATATGGAGCAGGAAGCGGCGCTGTTCGTTAAAGATTATGTGAAAGAAAAAATCAAAGACCCGTTTGTCTTGCTGAAGCAGCTACAGGATATGTCGAGTTTCGAATTGCTGGATGACTCGATTCTCCTTAAGCTTTTAGGCTATTCAGCAACTACGAATATGGAGGAATACGTTTTCCCGAGAGGCTACAGGCTCCTTCACAAAATCCCCCGTCTCCCGATGCCGATCGTAGAAAATGTTGTCGAAGCATTCGGCCATTTAAAGCTCATTATCGAAGCGGATGTAAAAGAATTGGATGAAGTGGAAGGAATTGGGGCGGTCCGTGCCCAAAAGATAAAGAAAGGGTTAAAGAGACTTCAGGAGAAACATTATACTGACAGGCAGCTGTGAGAAAAATTTCTAAAAGTGATTAAAATTTGCAATTTATGGGTATATTATTCTTACTTTTTGTTTTCCCTTTTTCCGGTTGAAACAGCTGCATTCATAAAAATTAAAACGATTATTTTAAAGGAGGTGAAGGTATGTTGAAACGAATAGTTCAAGCGTTCTTTGCGATTTTGGGAGGCGTTATCGGTATTTTTCTCATACCGGAATTGTTTGTGCTGTTAAATGTACAGGACATACCTTTAGTAACAAACCCGTATGCGTCCGCTTGTTTAGGAGCTATCATCTTTTTTCTTCTGGGCATCTGGTGTGCGGATCATGTCATCAACTGGGTGAAACAAATTGAGGATTCCTTGATCAAAGCACCTGTCTCAGATTTATTGTTCGGCTCTTTGGGATTAATCTTCGGACTTATGCTCGCTTATCTTATCGTCAATGTCATTCCGTTAAAAGACATCCCTTATCAGTTGATCAGCACGGTCATTCCGATTGTGTTGGCCGCATTTCTCGGCTATCTCGGATTCCGTGTAGGTTTCAAGAAAAAGGATGAAATGCTGACACTTTTCACATCGAGAAAGAAAAAAGGTTCTGCTGAGGAAGAGCGTCCTGAAGAAGACAAAAAGCTGAAAATTTTAGACACAAGTGTTATTATAGATGGGAGAATTGCTGATATTTGTCAGACCGGATTTCTTGAAGGCGTCATTGTGATTCCTCAGTTTGTGCTTGAGGAGCTGCAGCATATCGCCGACTCTTCAGACGTCCTCAAACGAAACAGAGGACGGAGAGGACTGGATATTTTAAATCGGATCCAGAAAGAGCTCGATATCAAAGTTGAAATTTATGAAGGCGATTTTGAAGATATTCAAGAGGTCGACAGCAAGCTTGTCAAACTGGCGAAATTGACCTCAGGCGTTGTCGTTACCAACGATTTCAATTTGAACAAAGTATGCGAGCTCCAAAAGGTTGCCGTATTGAACATCAACGACCTTGCCAACGCCGTCAAACCTGTCGTGCTTCCGGGAGAAGAAATGAAGGTGCAGGTCATCAAAGACGGGAAAGAACATAATCAGGGCGTGGCTTATCTGGACGACGGCACGATGATTGTTGTGGAAGAAGGACGAAATTATATCGGCAAACATATCGACGTGCTCGTGACCAGCGTGCTGCAGACAGCGGCTGGCAGAATGATATTCGCCAAGCCAAAACTGCTGGAAAAGGCGCTTTGAAAAAGGGAGAAATAAAATGAATTACGAAGTCGTCATTCCTGCCGCCGGACAAGGTAAACGAATGAATGCCGGGAAAAACAAACTGTTTATCGAGGCGAAAGGAATACCTGTGATTATTCATACATTAAAGGTGTTTGAAAACCATGATGCCTGCAAAAGGATCATTCTTGTCATCAATGAACAGGAATTCGGTGAATTCAGCACCCTTTTAAAAACCTATCATTTTACAACGCCGATCGAGATGGTTCCGGGCGGAAGAGAACGCCAGCAAAGCGTATTTGCGGGTATTAAAGCGGCCGGCAAAGAGGAAACGGTCCTCGTCCATGACGGAGCAAGACCCTTTATTAAACGGGAATATATCGAACAGCTTGTCGAGAAAGCGAAGGAAACAGGGGCTGCTATCGTTGCCGTACCTGTTAAAGACACGATCAAACGCGTTCAAGACGGTGAAGTAGCCGGAACGATTGAACGTTCAAGCTTGTGGGCCGCTCAAACCCCACAAGCTTTTCGTCTTTCTATTCTGATGAATGCTCACCTTGAGGCTGAAACAAAAGGTTTCCTCGGTACGGACGACGCCAGTCTGGTCGAGGAAGCCGGAGGTACGGTTGCAATCATTCAAGGGGATTATCAAAACATCAAACTGACGACCCCGGATGACTTGCTTGTCGCAGAAGCGATATTAGAAGCGGAAAAGAGGAATGAACATGTTTAGAATAGGCCAAGGATTTGACGTCCATCAACTAGTGGAAGGCAGGCCGCTCATTATCGGGGGAATTACGATTCCTTACGAAAAAGGCCTGCTCGGACATTCGGATGCCGATGTGCTTTTGCACACGATTGCGGATGCGTGTCTCGGCGCCGTCGGCGAGGGCGATATCGGAAAACACTTTCCGGATACCGACCCTGAGTTCAAAGATGCCGACTCCTTCAAACTCCTTCGTCACGTCTGGATGATTGTGAAGGAAAAAGGCTATACGCTCGGGAACCTGGATTGTACAATCATCGCCCAAAAGCCTAAAATGGCGCCGTATATCGAAGACATGAGAGCCAGAATTGCCGAAGGGCTTGAGGCGGAAATGTCCCAAATTAACGTAAAAGCGACCACAACCGAAAAGCTTGGATTTACGGGAAGAGCCGAAGGAATCGCCGCTCAGGCTTCCGTTCTGCTCCAAAAGGTATAATTCATTTTGAAGACAGGTTCATTTGATGATAGAATAGGAAATAAATTTGAACTCTGTTAGAGACGAAAGGAAGTTAGACAGATGGGAAACGAAGTTCGGGTTCGTTATGCGCCGAGCCCAACAGGCCATTTACATATCGGAAATGCCAGAACCGCTCTCTTTAATTATTTGTTTGCCCGGAGCCAAGGCGGAAAATTCATCATCCGCATTGAAGATACGGACCGGAAGCGTAACATTGAAGGCGGAGAGCAAAGCCAGCTGAACTATTTAAAATGGCTGGGCATCGACTGGGATGAAAGCGTGGATGTCGGCGGAGAATACGGACCATACCGCCAATCCGAAAGAAACGACATTTACAAAACATATTACGAGGAGCTTCTTGAAAAAGGGCTTGCCTACAAATGTTACTGCACGGAAGAAGAGCTTGAGAAAGAGCGCGAGGAACAGGCTGCCCGCGGAGAAATGCCGCGCTACTCAGGCAAGTGCCGCAATTTAACTAAAGAAGAGCAGGAAAAGCTCGAAGCTGAAGGAAGACAGCCGAGCATCCGCTTTAAAGTCCCTCAAGGAGAAGTCATCAGCTTCAATGACATCGTCAAAGGAGAAATTTCTTTTGAAACAGACGGCATCGGCGACTTCGTTATCGTGAAGAAAGACGGAACGCCTACTTACAACTTTGCCGTAGCTGTCGATGACTATTTAATGAAAATGACGCATGTCCTGCGCGGCGAAGACCACATTTCCAATACGCCGAAGCAGATCATGATTTACAACGCCCTTGGCTGGGACATCCCGGCATTTGGACATATGACATTAATCGTCAATGAAAACCGTAAAAAACTGAGCAAACGGGATGAGTCCATCATTCAGTTTATCGAACAGTACGAAGAGCTCGGCTATTTGCCGGAAGCATTGTTTAACTTCATCACTCTTCTCGGCTGGTCGCCGGTCGGAGAAGAAGAACTGTTTACAAAAGAACAGTTTATTGAGATATTTGATGTACACCGTTTGTCAAAATCACCAGCGGTGTTTGATACGCATAAACTGAAATGGGTCAACAACCAGTATGTGAAAAAACTTGATCTTGATCAGGTGATCGAATTGACCGTTCCGCATTTGCAAAAAGCGGGCAAGGTTTCAGAAGAGCTAACTGGCAGCGAACAGGAATGGGTTCGCAAGCTGATTTCTCTATATCAGGAACAGTTGAGCTACGGCGCTGAAATCGTCGAGTTAACAGAGTTGTTCTTTAAAGACGATATCCAGTATAATCGTGAAGCAAGAACAGTTTTAGAAGAAGAGCAGGTTCCGGAAGTGCTTCGTGTATTTGCCGAAACGCTTGAGCAGCTTGACTCGTTTACGGCAGATGAGATCAAGGCATCCATCAAAGCCGTTCAAAAAGAAACAGGACATAAAGGGAAAAAGCTGTTTATGCCGATCCGCGTAGCGACGACAGGCCAGACCCACGGTCCTGAACTGCCTCAGTCCATTGAATTATTGGGGAAAGACACCGTTTTAAAACGGCTGAATAACATTATTCAATAAGATAAATCGTTGACAGGGATAAGTATAAAGCCAGGGCCTTTAAAGAGAGAGTCTTCATCGGCTGGAAAAGACTTAAGCGCCGGGCTTTAGAAATGCACCTCTTGAGACCTTTGAAGAACGTTTTTACACAAGTATTCAAAGGCGGTATCCGCCGTTATGGATGAGAGTTGAGAAAACAGCTGTGCTGTTTTCTAAACAGAGTGGAACCGCGCGTCAAAAAGCGTCTCTGTCATTAGACAGAGGCGTTTTTTTATATGGTTTGACAATAGATAGAGACAAAGGAAGCGGGGAACGGGGGGAATCATGTGTTCTTTAAAATGCTGAAAGAAGATGTAGATGTCGTATTTGATCAAGATCCAGCTGCGAGAAGCTACATTGAAGTCATCTTAACTTATTCAGGTTTGCATGCTATATGGGCGCATCGAATTGCACATGCTTTATATAAAAGAAAAAGGTTTTTCATCGCCAGAACGATCTCTCAAATCGCCCGCTTCTTTACAGGAATCGAAATTCACCCGGGTGCCAAGATCGGCAGGAGGTTTTTCATCGATCACGGCATGGGGGTTGTGATCGGCGAAACCTGTGAGATCGGAAACAATGTCACGGTTTTTCAGGGCGTAACGCTAGGAGGAACTGGAAAAGAAAAAGGCAAAAGGCATCCGACAATCGAGGACCATGCCCTGATCTCAACAGGGGCAAAAGTGCTTGGGTCCATTACAATCGGAAGAGGGGCGAAAATCGGCGCCGGCTCCGTCGTCCTGCATGATGTGCCTGAATGTTCCACCGTTGTCGGCATCCCGGGCCGCGTCGTCGTACAAAACGGAAAGAAAATCAGACGCGACTTGAACCACCAGGACTTGCCGGATCCGGTGGCTGACCGCTTCAGAGAATTGGAAAACGAAATCAGGCAGCTGAAACAAGAGCTCCGGAGAAAAGAAAGGGAAGATGAGCTGTGACACTAAAACTGTATAATACTCTCACACGAAAAAAAGAGCCGTTTGTGCCTCTTGAAGAAGGCAAGGTCAAAATGTATGTGTGCGGGCCGACCGTATATAACTACATCCACATCGGAAACGCGAGGCCGGCGATCGTCTATGACACGGTCAGAAAGTATTTGGAGTATAAAGGCTATGACGTCCAATACGTCTCCAATTTTACAGATGTCGATGACAAATTAATTAAAGCGGCAAATGAGCTTGGAGAGGAAGTGCCGGTCATCGCCGAACGCTTTATTAAGGCGTACTTCGAAGATGTCGGTTCACTGGGCTGCACAAAAGCGGACTGCCATCCGCGCGTCACTGAAAACATGGATGAAATCATCGATTTTATTCGAACGCTGATCGATAAGGGCTATGCTTATGAGGCAGACGGGGATGTTTATTATAAAACAAGATCGTTTGAAGGCTATGGAAAGCTGTCGCATCAATCAGTCGATGAGCTGAGATCAGGCGCCCGGATTCAAGTGGGCGAGAAAAAAGAAGATGCGCTCGATTTCGCATTATGGAAAGCGGCGAAAGATAACGAAATCTCCTGGGATAGCCCTTGGGGAAAAGGCCGTCCTGGCTGGCATATCGAGTGCTCTGCGATGGCGAAAAAATATTTGGGCGATTCGATCGACATTCACGCCGGCGGCCAGGATTTGACCTTCCCGCATCACGAAAACGAAATTGCCCAATCGGAAGCATTGACAGGGAAGCCTTTCGCGAAATATTGGCTTCATAACGGCTACATTAATATCGATAATGAGAAAATGTCAAAATCGCTCGGTAACTTTGTGCTTGTGCATGACATTATTAAAGAGCATGATCCCCAAGTGCTGCGGTTTTTCATGCTGTCTGTTCATTACAGACATCCGATCAACTATTCGGCCGAACTTCTTGAGAACACAAAAAATGCTTTTGGGCGTCTAAAAACAGCTTATAGCAATTTGCAGCATCGCCTGAAAAGCAGTACAAATTTAACAGAGGGCGATTCAGAATGGCTCGGAAAAATTGAAGAGCAGCGAAAAGCCTTTGAAACGGCAATGGATGATGATTTTAATACAGCGAATGCAATTTCCGTCCTGTTTGATCTGGCCAAACACGCCAACTACTATCTGCAGGAAAAGAATACTTCAGAACATGTCATTCAGGCGTTTCTACAGCTGTTTGACGAGATCTGCTCAGTGCTCGGCTTCTCCCTCAAGGAACAGGAACTTTTGGATAAGGACATTGAAGAACTGATCGAGAAGCGGAATGAAGCCCGCAGAAACCGTGACTTCGCAACATCTGACCAGATTCGCGACCAGCTGAAAAGCATGAACATTATCCTGGAGGACACTCCACAGGGTACGCGCTGGAAAAGAGGAGAATCGTAAACATGAATTTGGAAACCATTAAAGACGCCAAACAGCTGAATGGTTTGGCGCTTGCTTACATGGGTGATGCCGTATTAGAGGTATACGTCAGGCATCACCTCTTAAAGCAAGGCATGACAAGGCCCAATGATCTGCACAGGCAGTCGAGGCGCTATGTCTCTGCCAAGTCGCAGGCAAGCATGCTGTTTGCGCTAGAGGAGCAGAAATTTTTCACCGAGGAAGAACAGGCTGTGCTGAGAAGAGGACGGAATGCCAAATCCGGAACGGTACCGAAAAATACGGATGTTCAAACATATCGTTACAGTACGGCTTTTGAGGCGGTCATCGGGTATCTTTTTCTTGAGAACAGGGAAGATAGGCTTAATGAACTCATCAAAGTAGCGCTGGAAAAACGGGATGGCAGGGAGGAAGTCAAATGAGTGAGCAGCATGATTACGTCATAGGAAAAAACGCGGTCATCGAAACATTAAAGTCAGGCCGGGAATTGTATAAGCTGTGGATGGCGGAAAACACAGTGAAGGGACAGGCTCAGCAAGTCGTTGAACTTGCCGCCAAAAAAGGCATCACGATTCATTATGTCCCAAGAAAAAAACTCGATCAAATGGTTTCCGGACAGCATCAAGGCGTCGTCGCTCAGGTCGCGGCTTACGAGTATGCCGAACTGGATGATCTTTTTCAAAAGGCCGAAGACAGAAATGAACAGCCGTTTATCCTCGTTTTAGACGAGATTGAGGATCCGCACAATCTGGGCTCTATTATGCGCACCGCAGATGCGGTTGGGGCTCATGGCATCATCATCCCGAAGAGGCGCGCGGTCGGCCTTACGACGACTGTCGCCAAAGCCTCGACAGGAGCCATCGAACATATTCCGGTCGTCAAAGTGACCAACCTGTCGCGAACCCTGGAAGAAATGAAGCAACGGGGCATTTGGGTAGTCGGTACCGATGCGTCTGGAAAACAGGACTACAGGTCGCTCGACGGAAATATGCCGCTTGCGCTTGTCATCGGCAGTGAAGGAAAAGGCATGGGAAGGCTTGTAAAAGAGAAATGTGATTTTCTCATCCGCCTGCCGATGGCGGGAAAAGTTACGTCCCTGAACGCCTCAGTCGCAGCCGGCCTCCTGATGTATGAAGTGTACCGGAAACGAAGCCCTCTGGGAGAATAGACGGAATGGACATCCTGTTGGTCGACGGTTATAACATGATTGGGGCATGGCCTCAGTTGAAAGATTTAAAAGAAAACAGTTTTGAAGAAGCAAGGGATCTGTTGATACAGAAGATGGCGGAATATCAATCGTATACTGGGTTCCGGGTAATCGTTGTCTTTGATGCGCATCTCGTTAAAGGAATCGAGAAAAAGAAGGTCAATCATCGCGTAGAAGTGATATTCACAAGGGAAAATGAAACGGCTGATGAACGGATCGAGAAACTGGTGTCAGACTTGAATAATATTCAGACGCAACTCCATGTTGCCACATCTGACTACACAGAGCAATGGGCGATTTTCGGCCAAGGGGCCCTGCGCAAATCAGCCAGGGAGCTGCTCAGGGAAGTCGAAGCGATCGAAAGGCAAATCGAAAAAAGGGTGAAACAAATCACCTCAGAACGTCCCGCGGGGAAAATTCCATTGTCAGAAGACGTCTTGAAGATCTTCGAAAAATGGCGGCGTGGCGACTTGGATTAGGTTGACGCTTTTTTGTCCATTACTGTATAATATTTCTATCTACGTGCGGTCGGGGGGATCGGAGTGAACTTACAAAACAACCAGGGAAAATTCAGCAAAGAACAGTTCAGCAAAGAACGTTTTTGCCAGTTGGAAGACGAGCAGGTCATTGAAATGGTTCATGTCGGAGACAGTGATGCGTTAGATTACTTGATTACAAAGTACCGTAATTTTGTAAGGGCAAAAGCAAGATCCTACTTCTTAATCGGGGCTGATCGGGAAGATATCGTTCAGGAAGGCATGATTGGACTCTACAAATCTATCCGTGATTTTAGAGAGGACAAGCTGACTTCATTCAAAGCTTTTGCAGAATTATGCATTACCCGCCAAATTATTACCGCTATCAAAACAGCTACTCGCCAGAAACATATTCCGCTCAATTCTTATGTGTCGCTGGACAAGCCCATTTATGACGAGGAATCAGACCGGACGCTTCTCGACGTGATTTCCGGAGCCAAGGTTATGAATCCTGAAGAGCTGATCATCAATCAGGAAGAATTCGATGATATCGAGCTGAAAATGGGAGAATTGCTTAGTGATTTAGAAAGAAAAGTTCTTGCGCTCTATCTCGACGGAAGATCCTATCAGGAAATATCCGAAGAACTAAACCGCCATGTAAAATCGATCGATAATGCGCTCCAGCGTGTCAAAAGAAAGCTTGAAAAGTACCTGGAGCTCCGCGAAATCAGCTTGTAGCCAATGCTTATGGCATATTGACAGTCATTTTATGACTGTGATATGTTACTTAGGAAAATGATCGTCCAGAAAAAGGTGTAAACATGAAGAAAAAAGTAACGTTAGCCTGCAAAAATTGCGGAAGTCGTAATTATACGACAATGAAAAGCTCCGCAGCTTTGGCTGAACGGCTCGAAGTAAAGAAATACTGCAATAACTGCAATTCACATACAGTACATCTGGAAACAAAATAGGCGTTTTTGTTTTTAGGTTGTGGAGGTTTCTTACCATGGGTATTATCAAATTTTTAAAGAATGTCGGAAAAGAAATGAAAAAGGTCACCTGGCCTAAAGGAAAAGAACTAACGCGCTATACGATCACTGTTATCACCACCGTTATCTTTTTCGCTATCTTTTTTGCACTCATCGATTCGGGTATTACGCAATTAATTCGTTTAATAGTTGAATAATGATCAGCATAACGTGTTATAATAGATCTAAATATGACTTGCCAAAAAACCCGTTTAACGGGTTTTTTCATTGTTTCAAAATATGAGGCTCGTATAAAAGAAAGTGTCAGTTTCCCGGTACGGCCAAAAACTTTTAAGGTGTGGGGAGGGAAGGACTGAAAGGGTCCTGAATGAGAATGGAAAAGAAATGGTATGTGGTTCATACGTATTCCGGCTATGAAAATAAAGTAAAGGCGAATTTGGAAAAACGGGTGGAATCGATGGGGATGCAGGATAAGATATTCCGCGTCGTTGTACCTGAAGAGGAAGAAACCGATATTAAAAACGGCAAGAAAAAAGTCGTTAAAAAGAAAGTATTCCCTGGGTATGTACTTGTCGAACTAGTCATGACGGATGATTCCTGGTATGTTGTTCGAAATACGCCTGGCGTGACCGGGTTTGTCGGTTCAGCCGGATCAGGTTCAAAGCCGACTGCGCTGCTTCCGGGCGAAGCGGAAAAAATTCTGAAGCGGATGGGGCTTGAAGAAAGAAAAACAGAAATCGACTTTGAATTAAAAGAAACCGTCAAGGTGATCGACGGCCCGTTTGCTGATTTCACAGGGACGATCGAAGAGATCGACCACGACAAAAATAAAGTCAAAGTATTCGTTAATATGTTCGGAAGAGAGACCCCGGTTGAGCTCGAATTTACTCAAGTTGACAAATTGTAATGGAAAAGCGCTTGAAATCACTATATAAAAGTGATAATATACAAAGGTGCGTCTTGGCAAAAAGGTCAAGGCAGCTAGCTTGATATTTTCATCATTCATATAAAGAATGAGACCTTGAGTGGGAGGGTTCACCCTATTACCACATCACGGACTTAAGGAGGTGTGTCTCGTGGCTAAAAAAGTAGTTAAAGTTGTAAAATTGCAAATTCCTGCTGGAAAAGCGAATCCAGCTCCGCCAGTTGGTCCTGCATTGGGTCAAGCCGGTGTTAACATCATGGGATTCTGTAAGGAGTTTAACGCTCGTACATCTGACCAAGCTGGTCTGATCATTCCTGTAGAAATTTCGGTTTACGAAGACCGTTCATTTACATTTATCACAAAAACTCCGCCTGCTGCTGTATTGCTTAAAAAAGCGGCTGGAATTGAGTCAGGTTCTGGTGAGCCTAACCGTAATAAAGTCGCAACCGTTAAACGCGATAAAGTACGTGAAATCGCCGAAACAAAAATGCCTGACTTAAATGCGGCAGATGTTGAAGCGGCTATGCGTATGGTTGAAGGAACTGCCCGCAGTATGGGTATTGTGATCGAAGACTAATTTTTGTCTCTTTGCTGGGTTGCGAGTTTGGATCAGACAAGTTCGCAACCCTTATTCGTGGGAGGTTATTCCGCTAAAACCACTAAGGAGGAAATTTTAAAATGGCTAAAAAAGGTAAAAAATACGTCGAAGCTGCCAAGCTTGTAGAGCGTACAAAAGCTTACGACGTAAACGAAGCGATTGAGCTTGTGAAAAAAACAAACACAGCTAAATTCGATGCCACTGTTGAAGCGGCATTCCGTTTAGGTGTTGACCCTCGTAAAAACGACCAGCAAATCCGCGGTGCAGTTGTACTTCCAAACGGAACAGGCAAAACTCAGCGCGTTCTTGTTTTCGCTAAGGGCGAAAAAGCGAAAGAAGCGGAAGCTGCTGGTGCAGACTACGTAGGCGATTCTGATTACATCAACAAAATTCAGCAAGGCTGGTTTGATTTTGATGTAATCGTTGCGACTCCTGATATGATGGGTGAAGTCGGTAAAATCGGACGCGTGCTTGGACCAAAAGGTCTTATGCCAAACCCTAAAACAGGAACGGTTACTTTCGAAGTTGAAAAAGCAGTCAACGAAATCAAAGCTGGTAAAGTTGAATACCGCGTTGATAAAGCAGGAAACATCCACGTTCCAATCGGAAAAGTGTCATTCGAAGAAGGCAAGCTTGTAGAAAACTTCGCGACAATGTACGACACAATTTTGAAAGCGAAACCTGCTGCTGCTAAAGGTGTATACGTGAAAAACGTTTCTGTTACATCTACAATGGGACCTGGAATCAAAGTGGACCCTTCAACTTTCAACGTAAAATAATATTGACTTTTGATAAGACGTTCTGATATAATTCAAAACGTTGTAAAAATAAAATATGTCCATTTATACCGTAGACAGTAGGTGCCGATAAGGCTTAATCTCCTACCGAGGTGTATATATATCACAGCTCTAGCGTTACGTATGCTTGTATATACAGCCTCCATGTCGAATGGAGGCTTTTTATATGGAACATGTCGTTAAAGAACGTGATCACCGAACGGTATAAGTGTTACACAGATGAATCTTACAGGAGGTGTAACCATGAGCAGCGCAATTGAAACAAAAAAAGTTGTTGTTGAAGAAATTACTTCTAAACTGAAAGAAAGTAAATCAACGATCATCGTTGACTATCGCGGCCTTAACGTAGCTGAAGTAACAGAACTTCGTAAACAGCTTCGCGAAGCTAACGTTGAGTTCAAAGTGTACAAAAACACGATGACTCGCCGTGCGGTTGAACAAGCTGAACTTGATGGTTTGAACGATTTCTTAACAGGACCGAATGCGATTGCATTCAGCACTGAAGATGTTGTCGCTCCAGCTAAAGTTCTTAACGAGTTTGCTAAAAAGCACGAAGCTCTTGAAATCAAAGCGGGCGTAATCGAAGGCAAAGTATCTACAGTTGAAGAAGTGAAAGCTCTTGCTGAACTTCCATCTCGCGAAGGCTTGCTTTCTATGTTGCTTAGCGTACTTCAAGCTCCAGTTCGCAACCTTGCTCTTGCAACTAAAGCTGTTGCAGAACAAAAGGAAGAACAAGGCGCTTAATAGCATCAGTATCTAAAAAATAAAACAAAATGGAGGAATTACAAATGGCTTTAAATATCGAAGAAATCATTGCTTCCGTTAAAGAAGCAACTGTACTTGAATTGAACGACTTAGTAAAAGCAATCGAAGAAGAATTTGGCGTAACTGCTGCTGCTCCTGTAGCTGTAGCTGGCGGAGCTGCTGCAGGCGGTGCTGCTGAAGAAAAAACTGAATTTGATCTTGTTCTTGCTGGTGCAGGAGATCAAAAAATCAAAGTTATTAAAGTTGTTCGTGAAATCACTGGTCTTGGCTTGAAAGAAGCTAAAGAACTTGTTGACAACACTCCAAAACCTCTTAAAGAAGGTATTGCGAAAGAAGAAGCTGAAGAGCTTAAAGCTAAACTTGAAGAAGTTGGCGCTTCTGTAGAAGTTAAGTAATCTTCACCTAATCTTTAGGGGAAAGCTCGCTTTTAAAAGCGGGCTTTTTCTTTGCTAATTAATTGTAGTCCCTTCCGCATAAGATACGCCATCTTGTTTCAAGATATCTGGAGAGTTCACCAACTGAGGAGGTTCTGTGATGACTGACCATTATTATTCGGAAAAACCTTCAGCAAAAAGCAGCAGATCAACGTGGGCATTTCGCTTGAGAAACCGGACGTTTACTTTTATCAGCGACAGCGGAGTTTTTTCAAAAAGAGAAGTGGACTTTGGCTCAAGGCTGCTGATTGAAGCTTTCCGGGAACCGGATACAGAAGGTGATTTTTTGGATGTAGGCTGCGGCTATGGCCCGATTGGTCTTTCGCTTGCTGCGGATTTCGAAGATCGAATGGTTCACATGATCGATGTTAATGAAAGAGCTGTCGAACTTTCGAAGGAAAACGCGTTAAATAATCAGATCGACAACACGAAGATCTATCAGAGTGATCTGTTTGCCAACGTCGAACCTGCAAAAAAATTCGCTTCTATTATTACTAATCCCCCCATACGCGCCGGGAAAAAAACTGTGCACGCCATCTTTGAAAAAAGCGCTGAACATTTGCGGCCTTCAGGAGAGCTGTGGGTCGTCATTCAGAAAAAACAAGGCGGGCCTTCTGCCATTGAAAAATTAAAAGAACTTTTTGCGGACGTTGAAGTCGTTCACAAAAAGAAAGGGTACTATATCATCAAAGCAAAAAAAGTTTGACTCGGATTTTCAGCTATGTTAATATTATAAAATGCCAATGTATATATTTTGCTGCTGTTTTTAAGAAACGCCTAGGTTTGTATAAAATATACATTTTTGGGAACACTAATAAAATCGGTATTTTGTTTTTGGATGTGGTTTTCTAAATTAGAAACCCTTTTTTCTTTTGTCTTGTAAAAGTATTTCTTACATATTTGCGGAAGAAATGCTTGTTACACATATATTACGCATGATTTGAGGGGTGAATCAGTTGACAGGTCAACTAGTTCAGTATGGACGACACCGCCAGCGCAGAAGCTATGCACGCATTAGCGAAGTGTTAGAATTACCAAATCTCATTGAAATTCAAACCTCTTCTTATCAGTGGTTTCTTGATGAGGGTCTTAGAGAGATGTTTCAAGACATATCGCCAATTGAGGATTTCACTGGTAACCTCTCTCTGGAATTTATCGACTACAGCTTGGGCGAGCCTAAGTATCCGGTAGAAGAATCAAAAGAGCGCGACGTGACCTACTCAGCTCCGCTGCGTGTTAAAGTCCGCTTAATCAACAAAGAGACCGGTGAAGTAAAGGATCAGGATGTCTTCATGGGTGATTTCCCTATTATGACAGACACTGGAACCTTTATTATCAACGGTGCGGAACGGGTCATTGTATCTCAGCTCGTTCGTTCTCCAAGTGTATATTTTAGTGGTAAAGTAGACAAAAACGGTAAGAAAGGTTTTACCGCGACTGTCATTCCAAACCGTGGCGCATGGTTAGAATACGAGACTGATGCGAAAGATGTTGTTTATGTACGCATCGATCGCACACGTAAGTTGCCGGTTACGGTTCTTTTGCGTGCTCTTGGCTTCGGATCTGACCAAGAGATCATTGATCTCATCGGTGAAAACGAGTATTTGCGCAATACGCTTGATAAAGATAATACGGAAAACACCGATAAAGCGCTTCTTGAAATCTACGAGCGTCTTCGTCCAGGAGAGCCGCCTACAGTAGAAAACGCAAAAAGCCTGCTTGATTCAAGGTTCTTTGATCCGAAAAGATATGACCTTGCAAGTGTAGGACGTTATAAAATTAATAAAAAGCTTCACATCAAAAACAGACTGTTTAATCAGCGGCTTGCTGAAACGCTGATCGATCCTGAAACAGGCGAAATTCTTGCCGAAAAAGGCGCGATTTTAGACAGAAGAACGCTTGACAAAGTCCTGCCTTACCTTGAAAACGGAATCGGTTTTAAAAAGCTGTATCCGAACGGCGGAGTTGTTGAAGATGAAGTGACGCTTCAGTCTATTAAAATCTATGCCCCGACAGATCAAGAAGGGGAGCAGACAATCAATGTGATTGGAAATGCTTATATTGAAGAAGGCGTTAAAAATATTACACCTTCTGATATTATCTCTTCCATCAGCTATTTCTTTAACCTGCTTCACGGAGTGGGCGATACCGACGATATCGACCATTTAGGAAACCGCCGTCTCCGTTCAGTGGGAGAGCTTCTGCAAAACCAATTCCGTATCGGTTTAAGCAGAATGGAGCGTGTTGTTCGTGAAAGAATGTCTATTCAAGATACAAACACGATCACGCCACAGCAGCTGATCAATATTCGCCCTGTCATCGCATCAATCAAAGAGTTTTTCGGAAGCTCGCAGCTTTCTCAGTTTATGGATCAGACGAATCCGCTTGCTGAGCTGACGCATAAGCGCCGTCTGTCAGCGCTCGGACCGGGCGGTTTGACCCGTGAGCGCGCCGGAATGGAAGTCCGTGACGTTCACTATTCCCACTACGGCCGGATGTGTCCGATTGAAACTCCTGAGGGTCCAAACATCGGCTTGATCAACTCGCTTTCTTCATTCGCGAAAGTGAACCGTTTCGGCTTCATCGAAACGCCGTATCGCCGCGTTGACCCTGAGACTGGAAAAGTAACGCCGAGAATCGATTACTTGACAGCTGATGAAGAAGACAACTATGTCGTTGCCCAGGCTAACGCACGTCTGAATGATGACGGATCTTTTGTGGATGACAGCATCGTCGCCCGTTTCAGAGGGGAGAACACCGTTGTTCCGAAAGACCGCGTCGACTATATGGACGTTTCGCCTAAACAGGTTGTCTCTGCCGCGACTGCATGTATTCCTTTCTTGGAAAACGACGACTCAAACCGCGCCCTAATGGGAGCGAACATGCAACGGCAGGCTGTACCTCTTATGCAGCCTGAATCTCCGATCGTCGGAACCGGAATGGAGTATGTATCTGCAAAAGACTCCGGTGCCGCTGTTATTTGCCGCCATCCT
Organism: Bacillus paralicheniformis; assembly: GCF_001042485.2. Taxonomy (GTDB): domain Bacteria; phylum Bacillota; class Bacilli; order Bacillales; family Bacillaceae; genus Bacillus; species Bacillus paralicheniformis. The sequence goes on along the minus strand of NZ_LBMN02000017.1, from coordinate 58,435 downwards.
GGAATCGTTGAACGGGTGGAAGCGAAAAACATCTGGGTGCGCCGCTATGAAGAAGTCGACGGCCAGAAAGTCAAAGGAAACCTTGATAAATACAGCCTGCTGAAGTTTGTTCGTTCCAACCAGGGAACTTGCTACAACCAGCGTCCGATCGTAAGCGTCGGTGATGAGGTTGTAAAAGGTGAAATTTTAGCTGACGGTCCGTCTATGGAAAAAGGTGAGCTTGCCCTTGGACGCAACGTCATGGTCGGCTTTATGACATGGGATGGCTACAACTACGAGGATGCCATCATCATGAGCGAACGCCTTGTAAAAGACGACGTATACACGTCTATTCATATTGAGGAATACGAATCAGAGGCCCGGGATACAAAACTCGGACCTGAAGAAATTACACGCGATATTCCAAACGTCGGTGAAGACGCTCTTCGCAATCTCGATGAACGCGGAATTATCCGTGTCGGTGCTGAAGTAAAAGACGGAGATCTTCTTGTTGGTAAAGTAACGCCTAAAGGTGTTACAGAGCTTACTGCAGAAGAGCGCCTGCTTCACGCCATCTTCGGCGAAAAAGCGCGTGAAGTCCGCGATACGTCGCTGCGTGTGCCTCACGGAGGCGGCGGTATCATCCTTGATGTAAAAGTGTTCAACCGCGAAGACGGAGACGAACTGCCTCCGGGCGTTAACCAGCTCGTCCGCGTTTACATCGTTCAGAAACGTAAAATTTCTGAAGGGGACAAAATGGCCGGACGCCACGGGAACAAAGGTGTTATTTCGAAAATCCTTCCGGAGGAAGATATGCCGTATCTGCCTGACGGAACACCGATTGACATCATGTTAAACCCGCTGGGCGTACCATCGCGTATGAACATCGGGCAGGTGTTGGAGCTGCACCTTGGTATGGCTGCACGCCGTCTCGGTCTGCATGTCGCGTCGCCGGTATTTGACGGTGCCCGCGAAGAAGATGTGTGGGAAACGCTTGAAGAAGCCGGCATGTCAAGGGACGCAAAGACAGTCCTTTACGACGGCCGAACTGGAGAGCCGTTTGACAACCGGGTGTCTGTCGGCATCATGTACATGATCAAATTGGCTCACATGGTTGACGACAAATTGCACGCGCGTTCTACAGGTCCTTACTCACTCGTTACCCAGCAGCCTCTTGGAGGTAAAGCGCAGTTCGGTGGACAGCGTTTTGGAGAGATGGAAGTTTGGGCGCTTGAAGCTTACGGTGCAGCATATACACTTCAAGAAATCCTGACTGTTAAATCGGATGATGTCGTAGGCCGTGTGAAAACATACGAAGCCATCGTAAAAGGCGACAATGTTCCAGAACCTGGTGTTCCGGAATCGTTCAAAGTATTGATCAAAGAGCTTCAAAGCTTAGGTATGGACGTCAAAATCCTATCAAGCGACGAAGAAGAAATCGAAATGAGAGACTTGGAAGACGACGAAGACGCGAAACAAAACGAAGGGCTTTCTCTGCCGAATGATGAAGAGTCCGAAGAATTCGTTTCTGCTGACGCAGAGCGCGATGTCGTCACAAAAGAATAAACGAATTTTATACGCAAGTGACAGGGTATAACCCGAAGATAAAAAGGGAGGTAGGCCCCTTGCTGGATGTGAACAATTTTGAGTATATGAACATCGGTCTCGCTTCACCTGACAAAATCCGTTCATGGTCTTACGGAGAAGTGAAAAAGCCTGAAACAATCAACTATCGTACTTTGAAACCTGAAAAAGATGGTCTATTCTGCGAGCGCATTTTCGGTCCTCAAAAGGACTGGGAATGCCACTGCGGAAAGTACAAGCGGGTTCGTTATAAAGGCGTAGTCTGCGACCGTTGTGGAGTTGAAGTAACCCGGGCTAAAGTCCGTCGTGAGAGAATGGGGCATATCGAGCTGGCAGCCCCTGTTTCTCACATCTGGTATTTTAAAGGAATCCCGAGCCGTATGGGTCTTGTGCTGGATATGTCTCCGCGCGCATTGGAAGAAGTCATTTACTTTGCTTCTTATGTCGTAACAGATCCGGCCAATACACCGCTTGAGAAAAAACAGCTTCTTTCTGAAAAAGAGTACCGGGCGTACCTTGATAAATACGGAAATAAATTCCAGGCATCAATGGGTGCTGAAGCGATTCATAAGCTCCTTCAAGATATCGACCTCGATAAAGAAGTGGATATGCTGAAAGAAGAGCTTAAAACGTCACAAGGACAGCGCCGCACACGTGCGATCAAACGCTTGGAAGTATTGGAAGCATTCCGCAACTCCGGAAATAAGCCGTCCTGGATGATCCTCGACGTTCTTCCGGTCATTCCGCCTGAGCTGAGACCGATGGTACAGCTTGACGGTGGACGTTTTGCAACTTCCGATCTGAACGATTTGTACCGCCGTGTCATCAACCGTAACAATCGTTTAAAACGTCTTTTGGATCTTGGAGCGCCAAGCATTATCGTTCAAAACGAAAAGCGCATGCTTCAAGAAGCCGTGGACGCGCTGATCGATAACGGACGCAGAGGCCGTCCTGTTACAGGTCCGGGAAACAGACCGTTAAAATCCCTTTCTCACATGCTGAAAGGTAAACAAGGCCGTTTCCGTCAAAACCTTCTCGGTAAACGTGTTGACTACTCAGGCCGTTCGGTTATCGTCGTAGGTCCGAACCTGAAAATGTATCAATGCGGTCTTCCGAAAGAAATGGCGCTGGAACTGTTCAAGCCATTCGTCATGAAAGAGCTTGTTGAAAAAGGTCTTGCCCACAACATTAAGAGTGCGAAGCGTAAAATTGAGCGCGTTCAGCCGGAAGTCTGGGATGTCCTTGAATCAGTTATCAAAGAACACCCTGTGCTTCTCAACCGTGCACCTACGCTTCACAGATTAGGTATTCAAGCGTTTGAACCAACGCTTGTCGAAGGCCGTGCCATCCGTCTTCATCCGCTTGTATGTACGGCATACAACGCTGACTTTGACGGTGACCAAATGGCGGTTCACGTTCCTTTATCAGCAGAAGCGCAAGCTGAGGCGCGCATCTTGATGCTTGCCGCACAAAACATCCTGAACCCTAAAGACGGAAAACCGGTTGTTACGCCGTCTCAGGATATGGTGCTTGGAAACTACTATCTGACGCTAGAACGCCCAGGCGCAGTCGGCGAAGGTATGGTTTTCAAAGATACGGATGAAGCGCTTCTTGCGTATCAAAACGGATATGTTCATTTGCATACGAGAGTAGCCGTTGCGGTTAACTCCCTGAAAAATGAAACATTTACCGAAGAACAGCGTTCCAAGCTGCTCGTTACAACTGTCGGAAAACTGATCTTCAACGAGATTCTTCCGCCGTCGTTCCCATACATGAACGAACCGACGAAGAGCAACATTGAAGAAAAAACACCTGACCGTTTCTTCTTGGATTACGGTGCAGATGTTAAAGAAGCCATTAAGAACCAGGAAATCAACCAGCCGTTCAAAAAAGGCATTTTGGGTAAAATCATTGCGGAGATCTTCAAAAGATTCCATATTACAGAAACATCAAAAATGCTTGACCGCATGAAAAACCTTGGATTTAAATATTCGACAAAAGCCGGAATTACGGTCGGTGTTTCCGATATCGTCGTATTGGACGACAAACAGGAAATCCTTGAAGAAGCGCAAGGAAAAGTTGATAACGTCATGAAGCAGTTCAGACGTGGTCTGATTACTGAAGAAGAGCGTTATGAACGGGTCATTTCCATCTGGAGTGCAGCTAAAGATACGATCCAAGGCAAGCTGATGAAATCCCTGGATGAAATCAACCCGATCTACATGATGAGTGATTCCGGAGCCCGGGGTAACGCATCAAACTTTACGCAGCTTGCGGGTATGCGCGGTCTGATGGCCAACCCGGCTGGACGGATCATCGAACTTCCGATCAAGTCAAGCTTCCGCGAAGGTTTAACGGTACTCGAGTACTTTATCTCTACTCACGGTGCGCGTAAAGGTCTTGCGGATACGGCTCTGAAGACAGCCGACTCAGGTTACCTGACACGCCGTCTCGTAGACGTAGCCCAAGACGTCATCATTCGTGAGACTGACTGCGGCACAGACCGAGGTATTCTTGCCAAAGCCATCACGGAAGGCACAGAAGTGATCGAGCGTCTTGAAGAGCGTCTTGTCGGCCGATTCGCGAGAAAACCTGTTAAACATCCGGAAACAGGTGAAGTGCTTGTGGATGAAAACGAGCTGATCGACGAAGATAAAGCGCTCGAAATTGTCGAAGCAGGCATTGAAGAAGTGTGGATCCGCTCCGCATTTACATGTAATACGTCACATGGTGTATGTAAACGATGCTACGGCCGCAACCTGGCAACAGGAACCGACGTCGAAGTCGGGGAAGCAGTCGGAATCATCGCTGCCCAGTCCATTGGTGAGCCGGGTACACAGTTAACAATGCGTACCTTCCATACGGGCGGGGTTGCCGGAGACGATATTACACAAGGTTTGCCGCGTATCCAGGAATTGTTTGAAGCGCGAAACCCTAAAGGTCAAGCGACGATCTCTGAAATTGACGGTGTCGTAGCTGAAATCAATGAAGTGCGTGACAAACAGCAGGAAATCGTCGTTCAGGGCGAAGTCGAAAGCCGTTCATATACGGCGCCTTACAACGCGCGCCTGAAAGTCACTGAAGGAGAGAAAATTTCCCGTGGCCAGGTGCTGACAGAAGGTTCGGTTGATCCGAAAGAGCTTCTGAAAGTTACTGACATCACGACGGTGCAAGAATACCTCCTTCATGAAGTGCAGAAGGTTTATCGTATGCAAGGGGTTGAAATCGGGGATAAGCACGTCGAGGTTATGGTTCGCCAGATGCTTCGCAAAGTGCGTGTCATCGATGCCGGCGACACGGAAGTGCTGCCAGGCACGCTGCTCGATATTCACCAGTTTACCGAAGCGAACAAAAAAGTTCTGCTCGGAGGCAAACGCCCTGCAACAGGCCGTCCGGTGCTTCTCGGTATCACCAAAGCATCGCTTGAAACGGATTCCTTCCTGTCTGCCGCGTCATTCCAGGAAACAACACGTGTCCTGACAGATGCAGCAATCAAAGGAAAACGCGATGAGCTTCTCGGCCTGAAAGAGAATGTTATCATCGGTAAGCTTGTTCCTGCTGGAACGGGTATGCTGAACTACCGTAAAGTGAAGCCGGTATTGCAAGTCCAATCATCTGATGAAATGGTTCCGGCTGAATAAATAAAAAAATCCTAAAGAAGGATGTCACTAAAAATTGTCATCATGTGTTGACATCCTTCTTTCAGGATGATAATATAACCAAGGTGCTCAATTTAAACCTGTTACTTTGGAGGATATATGATGTCTTATGATAAAGTATCACAGGCTCAATCTATTATTATCGGTACGAAGCAGACAGTCAAAGCGCTGAAGCGCAATTCTGTTAAGGAAGTCGTCGTAGCAAAAGACGCTGATCCTTTTCTGACGTCAGATGTTATTAACCTGGCAAATGAACAAGGGATTCCCGTCTCAATGGCAGAGTCCATGAAAAAGCTCGGCAAAGCCTGCGGAATTGAAGTCGGAGCTGCAGCTGTTGCCATTATTCAATAACGTACTCGTTGTTTTTGCTTTTATGCAAAGGCATTGTTTTTTGCTTTTAAATGAACCACCTGGGTATGTGGGTTATAAAACATGATGAAGGGAGGAATTACAAAATGCCTACAATTAATCAGCTAGTCCGCAAAGGACGCGTAAGCAAAGTTGAAAATTCTAAGTCTCCAGCACTTAACAAAGGATACAACAGCTTCAAGAAAGAGCACACTAACGTATCTTCACCACAAAAACGCGGAGTATGTACCCGTGTCGGTACAATGACACCGAAGAAGCCGAACTCGGCGCTTCGTAAATATGCCCGTGTTCGTTTAACTAACGGAATCGAGGTTACGGCCTACATTCCTGGTATCGGACACAACCTGCAAGAGCACAGTGTCGTATTGATCCGCGGTGGACGTGTAAAAGACTTACCGGGGGTACGCTACCACATCGTGCGTGGCGCGCTTGATACTGCCGGAGTTGAAAACCGTGCACAAGGCCGTTCTAAATACGGTACAAAACGTCCTAAGAAAAAATAATTCCGTTTAAATACAAATAAAAGGGTTTTTAAAAGCAAGGAGTTCTGGCAATGCTGTTAAGGGCATCAGGCTTTTCGCGCCTAGCGCTGGTTTGATCCCGGCAGCTGAACCGTGAATCCCTCTGCTTACTGTAAACCCGTAACAAGAGAAGGGAGGATAATCAGATGCCACGTAAAGGTCCTGTAGCAAAAAGAGATGTTTTACCTGATCCGCTTTACAACTCTAAACTGGTTACTCGTTTGATCAACAAAATGATGATCGACGGTAAAAAAGGTAAAGCTCAAACAATCCTATACAAGTCATTCGATATTATTAAAGAACGTACCGGCAACGATGCAATGGAGGTTTTCGAACAAGCATTGAAGAACATCATGCCAGTGCTTGAAGTTAAAGCACGCCGTGTAGGTGGTGCAAACTACCAAGTACCTGTAGAGGTTCGTCCTGAACGCCGTACGACTCTTGGACTTCGCTGGTTAGTAAACTACGCTCGTCTTCGCGGAGAAAAAACGATGGAAGAGCGTTTAGCTAACGAAATCCTTGATGCAGCTAACAACACTGGTGCAGCTGTTAAGAAACGTGAAGATACTCATAAGATGGCTGAAGCAAACAAAGCGTTCGCTCACTATCGCTGGTAATCTCACACGACAAAATATTATTCCCTAAGAAGGAAGGAGAAAAGACCCAATGGCAAGAGAGTTCTCCTTAGAAAAAACTCGTAATATCGGAATCATGGCTCACATCGATGCCGGTAAAACGACAACAACTGAACGTATCTTGTTCTACACAGGCCGTATCCATAAAATTGGTGAAACTCATGAAGGGGCTTCCCAAATGGACTGGATGGAGCAGGAACAAGAACGCGGTATCACAATCACATCCGCTGCAACAACTGCACAGTGGAAAGGTTACCGCGTAAACATCATCGACACACCAGGACACGTAGACTTCACAGTTGAGGTTGAACGTTCCCTGCGCGTACTTGATGGTGCCGTTGCCGTTCTTGACGCACAATCAGGCGTTGAGCCGCAAACTGAAACAGTTTGGCGTCAGGCAACAACTTACGGAGTACCTCGTATCGTATTTGTCAACAAGATGGACAAAACGGGTGCGGACTTCCTTTACTCTGTAGGAACTCTTAAAGACCGTCTTGAGGCGAACGCTCACGCGATCCAATTACCGATTGGCGCCGAAGACAATTTCGAAGGGATCATCGACCTTGTAGAAAACGTTGCGTACTACTATGAAGATGATCTTGGAACACGCTCTGATGCGCGTGAAATCCCTGCCGAGTACAAAGACAAAGCTGAAGAGCTTCGCGCCAGCTTGATTGAAGCTGTTGCTGAGCTTGATGAAGAGCTTATGATGAAGTACTTGGAAGGCGAAGAAATCACAGTTGACGAGCTGAAAGCGGCAATCCGCAAAGGAACTTGTAACGTGGAGTTCTATCCGGTTCTTTGTGGATCAGCTTTCAAAAACAAAGGTGTTCAATTAGTGCTTGACGCAGTTCTTGACTACCTGCCAGCTCCAACTGACGTACCGGCAATCAAAGGTACTCTGCCTGATTCTGAGGAAGAGGTTACTCGTGAGTCTTCTGACGACGCACCTTTCTCAGCACTTGCATTTAAAGTTATGACTGACCCTTACGTTGGTAAATTGACGTTCTTCCGTGTGTACTCAGGAACACTTGATTCCGGTTCATACGTAAGAAACTCAACAAAAGGCAAACGTGAGCGCGTCGGACGTATCCTGCAAATGCACGCCAACAGCCGTGAAGAAATCTCTACTGTGTACGCAGGGGATATCGCTGCTGCTGTAGGTTTGAAAGACACGACTACAGGGGACACGCTTTGCGACGAGAAAAACCTTGTAATTCTTGAATCTATGGAATTCCCTGAGCCTGTTATCCACGTTGCAATCGAGCCTAAATCTAAGGCTGACCAAGACAAAATGTCTACTGCACTGGCTAAATTGGCTGAAGAGGATCCAACATTCCGTGCGCATACTGACCCTGAAACAGGTCAAACGATCATCGGCGGTATGGGTGAGCTTCACCTTGATATCATCGTTGACCGTATGAAACGCGAATTTAAAGTTGAAGCCAACGTTGGTGCTCCTCAAGTTGCGTATCGTGAAACATTCCGTGCGAGCGCGCAAGTTGAAGGTAAATTCGTACGTCAGTCTGGTGGACGCGGACAGTTCGGACACGTTTGGATCGAATTCTCTCCAAACGAAGAAGGAAAAGGCTTTGAGTTCGAAAACGCAATCGTCGGTGGTGTCGTTCCTCGTGAATACATTCCGGCTGTTCAAGCAGGACTTGAAGATGCACTTCAAAACGGTGTAGTCGCAGGTTACCCTGTTATCGACATCAAAGCGAAACTTTTTGACGGTTCTTACCACGATGTCGACTCTAACGAAATGGCGTTTAAAATCGCTGCTTCCATGGCGCTTAAAAACGCGGCAAGCAAGTGTAACCCGGTTATTCTTGAGCCGATCTCCAAAGTTGAAGTCGTTATCCCAGAAGAATACATGGGAGACATCATGGGTGATATTACATCACGCCGCGGTCGCGTAGAAGGTATGGAAGGACGCGGAAACGCTCAAGTCGTTCGCGCGATGGTTCCACTTTCTGAAATGTTCGGTTACGCTACGGCTCTCCGTTCAAACACACAAGGACGCGGTACGTTCACAATGGTCTTTGACCATTACGAAGAAGTGCCTAAGAGCATTGCTGATGAGATCATCAAAAAAAATCAAGGTGAATAATTGATTTTGCCTCTTCATTAAAGTATAAATACTATTGTAAGATGAGAAAGTGAAACATCGCTTTCACTTTCTATCACTCTATATAACAAAAACTAACCTTTTTAAGGAGGATTTTCAGAATGGCTAAAGAAAAATTCGACCGTTCCAAATCACATGCCAACATTGGTACAATTGGACACGTTGACCATGGTAAAACTACATTAACAGCTGCTATCACAACTGTGCTTCATAAGAAATCTGGTAAAGGTACTGCTATGGCATACGACCAAATCGACGGTGCTCCAGAAGAGCGTGAGCGCGGTATCACAATCTCTACTGCACACGTTGAGTACGAAACAGAAACTCGTCACTATGCACACGTTGACTGCCCAGGACACGCTGACTATGTTAAAAACATGATCACTGGTGCTGCGCAAATGGACGGAGCGATCCTTGTTGTATCTGCTGCTGACGGTCCAATGCCACAAACTCGTGAGCACATCCTTCTTTCTCGTAACGTAGGTGTGCCTTACATCGTAGTATTCTTGAACAAATGCGACATGGTAGACGACGAAGAGCTTCTTGAGCTAGTTGAAATGGAAGTTCGCGATCTTCTTTCTGAGTATGAGTTCCCTGGTGACGATGTACCAGTTATCAAAGGTTCTGCACTTAAAGCTCTTGAAGGTGACGCTGAATACGAAGCTAAAATCTTCGAACTGATGGATGCAGTTGACGAATACATCCCAACTCCAGAGCGCGATACTGAAAAGCCATTCATGATGCCTGTTGAGGACGTATTCTCAATCACAGGTCGTGGAACAGTTGCTACTGGACGCGTAGAGCGCGGACAAGTTAAAGTCGGTGACGAAGTTGAAATCATCGGTCTTCAAGAAGAAAACAGCAAAACAACTGTTACAGGTGTTGAAATGTTCCGTAAGCTTCTTGACTATGCAGAAGCTGGAGACAACATCGGTGCACTTCTTCGCGGTGTATCTCGTGAAGATATCCAACGTGGTCAAGTACTTGCTAAACCAGGTACAATCACTCCACATAAAAAGTTCAAAGCTGAAGTTTACGTTCTTTCTAAAGAAGAGGGTGGACGTCACACTCCATTCTTCTCTAACTACCGTCCTCAGTTCTACTTCCGTACAACTGACGTAACGGGTATCATTCAGCTTCCAGAAGGCGTAGAAATGGTTATGCCTGGAGACAACATCGAAATGACTGTTGAATTGATTTCAACAATCGCGATCGAAGACGGAACTCGCTTCTCTATCCGTGAAGGCGGACGTACAGTTGGTTCTGGCGTTGTTTCTTCAATCATCGAATAATACTTATAAAATAAAAAACGAGATCCATCCGGGTCTCGTTTTTTATTTGTCCTGAAGTCCTTGATTATCCTTGCTGGAATCTGTATAATAAAAAAAGTGTGCAAAAGCCGGTAATATTCAATATTACCTTGCATCATGCCTATAAATTTTGTATAATAGTGCATGTTGGTCTTTGACTGCGATGAAGTGAGAGGTTGCTGACACACCCGGCCGCTTTGCCATGGCAAGGTGATTCAGGTTTTTCTCACGGAGAATTGTCTAATGTAAGTAGGCGAAAAGGAGGGAAAATAATGGCAAAACAAAAAATTCGTATTCGTTTAAAAGCGTATGATCATAGAATCCTTGATCAATCTGCTGAGAAGATTGTTGAAACGGCTAAACGTTCCGGAGCCAGCGTTTCTGGTCCGATTCCGTTGCCAACTGAGAAATCAGTTTACACAATCCTTCGTGCGGTGCACAAATACAAAGATTCTCGTGAGCAATTCGAAATGCGTACACATAAACGTTTAATCGACATTGTGAACCCAACACCACAAACTGTCGATGCTCTAATGCGATTAGATTTACCATCTGGTGTCGATATCGAAATTAAACTTTAATCTAAAATATAGAATGATTTTTATAGGAGGTGTGACGAATGACCAAAGGAATCTTAGGAAGAAAAATTGGTATGACGCAAGTTTTCGCAGAAAACGGTGATCTTATTCCGGTAACTGTTATCGAAGCTGCTCCTAACGTTGTACTTCAGAAGAAAACTTCTGAAAACGACGGCTATGAAGCGATTCAGATCGGTTTTGACGACAAGCGTGAGAAGCTTGCCAACAAACCAGAAAAAGGACACGTTGCAAAAGCGGAAACTGCTCCTAAGCGCTTCGTTAAAGAATTACGCGGAGTGGATATGGATGCGTATGAAGTTGGTCAGGAAGTCAAAGTTGATATTTTCTCTAACGGAGAAGTCGTAGATGTAACAGGAACATCGAAAGGTAAAGGTTTCCAAGGCGCTATCAAACGCCACGGACAATCTCGCGGACCTATGTCTCACGGTTCACGCTACCATCGCCGTCCTGGTTCAATGGGACCGGTAGACCCTAACCGTGTATTCAAAGGAAAGCTGTTGCCTGGACGTATGGGCGGAGAGCAAATCACTGTTCAAAACCTTGAAATCGTAAAAGTGGATGCAGAGCGCAACCTTCTTTTAGTTAAAGGTAACGTTCCTGGTGCGAAAAAATCATTAGTCGCTGTTAAAAGCGCTGTTAAATCTAAATAATTCTCTTAGGAAAGGAGGAAATTGATCATGCCAAAAGTAGCTTTATATAACCAAAACGGTTCTACTGCTGGTGATATCGAATTAAACGACTCTGTATTTGGAATCGAGCCAAATGAGAGCGTAGTATTCGACGCTATTCTTATGCAAAGAGCTTCCTTACGTCAAGGAACTCATAAAGTAAAAAATCGTTCGGAAGTACGTGGCGGAGGTCGCAAACCTTGGCGTCAAAAAGGTACCGGCCGTGCTCGTCAGGGATCTATCCGTTCACCGCAATGGCGCGGAGGTGGTATCGTATTCGGTCCTACACCACGCAGCTATGCATATAAATTACCGAAAAAAGTTCGCCGCTTGGCTATCAAATCAGCATTGTCTTCTAAAGTGAATGACAACAACTTGATCGTTCTTGAAGATCTTAATCTTGATGCGGTTAAAACAAAAGAAATGGCAGCTATCCTTAAAGGTCTGTCTATCGAGAAGAAAGCTTTAATCGTAACTGCGGATGCAAACGAGACAGTTGAACTATCTGCTCGTAACCTTCCAGGAGTTACTGTTGTTGAAGCTAACGGAATCAACGTCCTCGATGTTGTCGGTCATGAGAAGCTTGTGATCACGAAAGCAGCGGTTGAAAAAGTAGAGGAGGTGCTTGCATAATGAAAGATCCTCGTGATGTTCTAAAGCGCCCCGTCATTACTGAACGTTCTGCTGATTTAATGACTGAGAAAAAATATACGTTTGAAGTAGACGTAAGAGCTAACAAAACAGAAGTGAAAGACGCTGTTGAGCAAATCTTTGGAGTGAAAGTTGAAAAAGTCAACATCATGAACTACAAAGGGAAATTCAAACGTGTCGGCCGCTACTCTGGTATGACAAACAAACGCAGAAAAGCGATTGTTAAGCTTACTGAAGACAGCAAAGAAATCGAAATTTTTGAAGCTTAATCACTTGTAAAAAGAAGGAGGGAAATTCAAAATGGCGATTAAAAAGTACAAACCGACCTCTAACGGACGTCGCGGCATGACTACGTCTGATTTTGCGGAAATCACGACAGATCAGCCGGAAAAATCCTTGCTTGCCCCGCTTCACAAAAAAGGCGGACGCAACAACCAAGGTAAATTAACTGTACGTCATCAAGGCGGCGGACATAAACGCCAATACCGTATTATCGACTTCAAACGCGATAAAGATGGTATACCTGGACGCGTTGCTACAGTTGAGTACGATCCAAACCGTTCAGCTAACATTGCTCTAATTAACTATGTAGACGGAGAAAAACGCTACATCCTGGCTCCTAAGGGCCTTCAAGTAGGAACTGAAATCATGTCAGGACCAGAAGCTGACATTAAAGTAGGTAACGCACTTCCACTGATCAACATCCCTGTTGGTACAGTCGTGCACAACATTGAATTAAAACCTGGAAAAGGCGGACAGCTTGTACGTTCAGCTGGTACATCTGCTCAAGTTCTTGGTAAAGAAGGAAAATACGTTCTTGTGCGTCTGAACTCCGGTGAAGTTCGCATGATTCTTTCTGCTTGCCGCGCTTCTATCGGTCAAGTAGGTAACGAACAGCACGAACTGATCAACATCGGTAAAGCAGGACGTTCACGCTGGAAAGGCATCCGTCCTACAGTTCGCGGTTCTGTTATGAACCCTAACGATCACCCGCACGGTGGTGGTGAAGGACGCGCTCCGATCGGACGTAAATCACCTATGTCTCCATGGGGTAAACCAACTCTTGGATTCAAAACTCGTAAGAAAAAGAACAAATCAGATAAATTCATCGTACGTCGTCGTAAAAATAAATAACGGGGTTGTCTACGGTTCATATCGGACCGTAGTGCAATCACGAAGGGAGGTTCCAAAATGGCTCGCAGCTTAAAAAAAGGACCATTTGTCGATGATCATCTAATGACAAAAATCGAGAAATTAAATGAAGCGGATAAGAAACAAGTTGTGAAAACTTGGTCTCGCCGTTCTACTATTTTCCCGCAATTTATCGGTCACACAATCGCAGTCTATGATGGACGCAAACATGTGCCTGTTTACATCTCTGAAGATATGGTAGGTCACAAGTTGGGTGAATTCGCACCGACACGCACTTACAAAGGTCATGCTAGTGATGACAAAAAAACAAGACGCTAATGAGAGGAGGCTTTTAAATGCAACAAGCTAAAGCTGTCGCAAGAACAGTCCGTATTGCTCCTCGTAAGGCACGTCTAGTAATGGACCTGATTCGAGGCAAGCAAGTAGGTGAAGCAGTATCGATCTTAAACCTTACGCCAAAAGCTGCTTCCCCGATTATTGAAAAAGTTTTAAAATCTGCTATCGCTAACGCTGAGCACAACTACGAAATGGATGCAAACAACCTGGTTGTTACTCAAGCTTACGTGAACGAAGGCCCTACGTTGAAAAGATTCCGTCCGCGCGCTATGGGACGTGCAAGCCAAATCAACAAACGTACGAGCCACATTACTATCGTTGTATCAGAAAAGAAGGAGGGATAACTCGTGGGTCAAAAGGTAAATCCAGTCGGTCTTCGTATTGGTGTTATACGTGATTGGGAATCTAAGTGGTACGCTGGCAAAGATTACGCTGACTTCCTTCACGAAGATCTGAAAATCCGTGAATTTATTAATCAACGCCTGTCTGACGCTTCTGTTTCTAAAGTGGAAATCGAGCGTGCGGCAAACCGTGTAAATATTACGATCCACACAGCTAAGCCTGGTATGGTTATCGGTAAAGGCGGTTCTGAAGTCGAAGCGCTTCGCAAAGCCCTTAACAGCCTTACTGGCAAGCGTGTACACATTAACATTCTTGAAATCAAAAGAGCTGATCTTGATGCTCAGCTAGTTGCTGATAACATCGCTCGTCAATTGGAAAACCGCATCTCTTTCCGTCGTGCGCAAAAGCAACAAATCCAACGCACAATGCGCGCTGGTGCACAAGGAATTAAAACAATGGTTTCCGGTCGTCTTGGCGGCGCAGACATCGCTCGTTCTGAATACTACAGTGAAGGAACTGTTCCATTGCACACACTTCGTGCAGACATCGACTATGCTACATCTGAAGCTGACACAACTTACGGCAAGCTTGGTGTAAAAGTCTGGATCTATCGTGGAGAGGTTCTTCCTACTAAGAAGAAAACTGAGGAAGGAGGAAAATAATATGTTAATGCCAAAACGCGTTAAATATCGCAGAGAGCATCGCGGAAAAATGCGCGGCCGTGCAAAAGGCGGCTCTGAAGTGCATTTCGGTGAATACGGCATCCAGGCTCAAGAAGCTTCTTGGATTACAAACCGTCAAATCGAAGCTGCGCGTATCGCAATGACTCGTTACATGAAACGTGGCGGTAAAGTTTGGATCAAAATTTTCCCTTCTAAGCCTTATACAGCTAAGCCTCTAGAGGTTCGGATGGGTTCCGGTAAAGGTGCTCCTGAAGGATGGGTAGCTGTTGTAAAACCGGGCAAAGTTTTATTTGAAATTTCTGGTGTGTCTGAGGAAGTCGCTCGTGAAGCTCTTCGTCTTGCATCTCACAAATTGCCAATTAAAACGAAGTTCGTAAAACGTGAAGAAATTGGTGGTGAATCAAATGAAAGCTAATGAAATTCGTGACCTTACCACTGCTGAAATTGAACAAAAAGTAAAGTCTCTTAAAGAAGAACTTTTCAATCTTCGCTTTCAATTAGCGACAGGACAACTTGAAAACACTGCTCGCATTCGTGAAGTGCGCAAGTCAATCGCGCGCATGAAAACTGTGATTCGGGAAAGAGAAATTGCTGCCAACAAATAATTCCGGAGGGAGGTTCTCTAAAACATGAGCGAACGCAATCAGCGCAAAGTCTACCAAGGACGTGTTGTTTCTGACAAAATGGATAAAACCATTACTGTTGTTGTAGAAACTTACAAAAAACATTCACTCTACGGTAAACGCGTAAAGTACTCTAAAAAATTCAAAGCACATGATGAAAATAACCAAGCTAAAATCGGAGACATCGTAAAGATCATGGAAACTCGTCCATTATCTGCGACTAAACGTTTTCGTCTAGTTGAAGTTGTCGAAGAAGCTGTTATTATCTAATAAAGTTCGGAAACCTTTTTCCGAAGGGAGGTAACAAATAATGATTCAACAAGAGACTCGTTTAAAAGTAGCTGATAACTCTGGTGCCCGTGAAGTATTAACAATCAAGGTGCTTGGTGGTTCTGGACGCAAAACAGCTAACATTGGTGATGTCATTGTTTGCACGGTTAAACAAGCAACACCAGGAGGCGTTGTCAAAAAAGGTGAGGTCGTAAGAGCTGTAATCGTACGTTCTAAGAGCGGCGCGCGCAGAAATGACGGATCTTACATCAAATTCGATGAGAATGCATGTGTTATCATCCGTGACGACAAAAGCCCGCGCGGAACTCGTATCTTCGGACCTGTAGCACGTGAACTTCGTGATAACAACTTCATGAAAATTGTTTCTCTAGCTCCAGAAGTACTTTAATGATATCAATGCCGGACTAAGGAGGTGCGATCAGGATGCATGTTAAAAAAGGCGATAAAGTAATGGTTATCTCTGGTAAAGACAAAGGAAAACAAGGTGTGATCCTTGCAGCTTTCCCTAAAAAAGACCGCGTAATCGTTGAGGGTGTCAACATGGTGAAGAAGCACTCAAAGCCGACTCAAGCTAACCCTCAAGGCGGAATTTTAAATCAAGAGGCGCCAATTCATGTGTCAAACGTAATGCCGCTCGATCCTAAAACAGGTGAAGTGACTCGCGTAGGATACAAAGTGGAAAATGGCAAAAAAGTTCGTATTGCAAAAAAATCTGGGCAAGTTCTAGATAACTAGTAATAAAGGAAGGGAGGTCTATCTCATGAACCGCCTTAAAGAAAAGTACAATAAAGACATTACACCTGCATTAATGAAAAAGTTCGAATACAAATCTGTGATGCAAGTGCCTAAAATTGAAAAAATCGTAATCAACATGGGTGTTGGTGACGCTGTTCAAAACGCTAAAGCTATCGATAGCGCTGTTGAAGAACTAACGTTTATCGCTGGTCAGAAACCTGTCGTTACTCGTGCGAAGAAATCTATTGCTGGATTCCGTCTTCGTGAAGGAATGCCAATCGGTGCGAAAGTAACTCTTCGCGGAGAGCGCATGTACGATTTCCTTGATAAACTAATTTCTGTTTCTTTACCACGTGTTCGTGACTTCCGCGGAATTTCAAAAAAATCTTTTGACGGTCGCGGAAACTACACACTAGGAATCAAAGAACAGCTGATCTTCCCTGAAATTGACTATGATAAGGTAACTAAAGTTCGCGGTATGGACATCGTTATCGTAACGACTGCCAACACTGATGAAGAAGCTCGTGAACTGTTAACTCAATTAGGTATGCCATTCCAGAAATAATCAATGAAAGGGAGGCGAAATCGTGGCTAAAAAGTCAATGATTGCGAAACAAAAACGCACACCGAAGTTTAAAGTACAAGAGTACACTCGCTGCGAACGCTGCGGCCGTCCGCACTCTGTTATTCGTAAATTTAAACTTTGCCGTATTTGTTTCCGTGAACTTGCATATAAAGGACAAATTCCTGGCGTTAAAAAAGCCAGCTGGTAATCCCCGTTTATGGGAAGGAGGTTATTAAATAATGGTTATGACAGATCCGATTGCAGATATGCTGACTCGAATTCGTAATGCAAACATGGTACGTCATGAGAAGCTCGAAATTCCTGCTTCGAAGTTGAAAAGAGAAATCGCTGAAATCTTGAAAAGAGAAGGTTTCATCCGTGACGTAGAATTCATTGAAGATAACAAGCAAGGTATCATCCGTGTTTTCTTGAAATACGGACAAAACAACGAGCGTGTCATCACTGGCCTTAAGAGAATCAGCAAACCAGGTCTGCGCGTTTACGCTAAGTCAAACGAAGTGCCTCGCGTACTGAACGGACTTGGAATCGCAATTCTTTCTACATCACAAGGTGTGTTAACAGATAAAGAAGCCCGCGCTAAACAGGCTGGCGGAGAAGTATTAGCATACGTTTGGTAAGAAGTTTAACATGAATGGAGGTGTTTGGTATGTCTCGTGTAGGTAAGAAGCTACTTGAGATTCCTTCAGGCGTTACAGTTACTCTGAACGACAACACTGTAACCGTGAAAGGACCAAAAGGAGAATTAACTCGTACGTTTCATCCTGATATGAAGATTAAAATTGAGGACAATGTACTTACTGTAGAGCGTCCTTCAGATAATAAAGAACACCGTGCGCTGCATGGCACAACTCGCAGCATCATCGGAAACATGGTTGAAGGTGTATCTAAAGGTTTTGAAAGAGGTTTGGAATTAGTCGGTGTCGGTTACCGTGCTTCTAAATCCGGAAACAAGCTTGTTTTGAACGTTGGATACTCTCACCCTGTAGAAATCGTTCCTGAAAACGGAATTGAAATCGAAGTTCCATCTCAAACAAAAGTGGTTGTAAAAGGTACAGATAAAGAGCGTGTTGGAGCTACTGCTGCAAACATTCGCGCTGTACGTTCTCCAGAACCTTACAAAGGCAAAGGGATCCGCTATGAAGGAGAAATGGTTCGTCGTAAAGAAGGTAAATCTGCTAAGTAAAACCGCTTAATGTGAGAAAGGAGTGACCCAGATGATTACGAAAACAAGCAAGAATGCTGCACGTCTTAAAAGACACGGTCGTGTTCGCGCGAAGCTTTCAGGAACCCCTGAGAGACCTCGTCTAAATGTTTTCCGTTCAAACAAACATATTTACGCACAAGTGATCGATGATGTGAACGGTGTTACACTTGTGAGTGCATCAACTCTTGATAAAGACTTTAACGCTGAAAATGGCAGCGATACGTCTGCGGCTGCAAAAGTTGGCGAGCTTGTTGCAAAACGCGCTTCTGAAAAAGGTATCACAAATGTCGTGTTCGACCGTGGCGGTTACCTTTATCATGGACGTGTAAAAGCATTGGCTGATGCTGCACGCGAAGCTGGATTAGAATTTTAATAAAAGAAGGAGGGACATATGAATATGCGTCGTATTGACCCAAGCAAATTAGAGTTAGAAGAACGCTTAGTTACCGTTAACCGCGTAGCGAAAGTTGTTAAAGGTGGTCGTCGTTTCCGCTTCGCAGCTCTAGTCGTTGTCGGTGACAAAAACGGACACGTAGGATTCGGTACTGGTAAAGCACAAGAAGTACCAGAAGCGATCCGCAAAGCTGTTGAAGATGCGAAAAAGAATTTGATCGAAGTACCAATGGTTGGAACTACAATTCCACACGAAATCATCGGACGTTTCGGTGCAGGAAACATCTTGTTAAAACCTGCTTCTGAAGGTACGGGAGTTATCGCTGGAGGCCCAGTACGTGCGGTACTTGAGCTTGCAGGTGTAGCTGATATCCTTTCTAAGTCTTTAGGTTCTAACACACCGATCAACATGATCCGTGCAACAGTCCAAGGTTTAAGCGAGCTGAAACGCGCTGAGGACGTTGCGAAGCTTCGTGGAAAATCTGTAGAAGAACTGTTAGGATAAGGAGGGAACATTAATGGCTAAATTAGAAATTACCCTCAAACGCAGTGTAATCGGACGCCCGGAAGATCAGCGTATTACTGTAAGAACGCTCGGTTTAAAGAAAACAAACCAAACTGTCGTTCATGAAGACAACGCTGCAATCCGCGGTATGGTTAACAAAGTATCTCATTTAGTTTCTGTTAAAGAACTTTAAAAATAAACGATAGGCTAAGGAGGTGTCCAAATGAAACTTCATGAATTAAAGCCCGCAGAAGGTTCACGTAAAACGCGCAACCGCGTAGGTCGTGGTATTGGTTCTGGTAACGGTAAAACAGCAGGTAAAGGTCATAAAGGTCAAAACGCTCGTTCTGGCGGCGGTGTACGTCCTGGATTCGAGGGTGGACAAATGCCTTTGTTCCAACGTCTTCCTAAACGCGGTTTCACAAACATCAACCGCAAGGATTTCGCTGTAGTCAACCTAGACAAACTCAACAGCTTTGCAGAAGGGACGGAAGTTACTCCTGAACTTCTTTTAGAAACAGGTGTAATCAGCAAGTTGAAATCTGGAGTGAAAATTCTTGGCGACGGTCAATTAGAAAAGAAATTAACTGTTAAAGCCAATAAATTCTCCGCTTCTGCTAAACAAGCAATTGAGGCTGCTGGCGGTACAGCTGAGGTGATCTAACTTGTTTAAGACAATCTCCAATTTTATGCGTGTGAAGGATATTCGGAATAAGATTATCTTCACTCTTTTAATGCTTATCGTCTTTCGTCTCGGTTCGTTCATTCCTGTGCCGCATGTAAACACAGAAGTTTTAAAGGCACAGGATCAAATGAGCGTATTTGGGATTCTAAACACATTTGGCGGCGGTGCATTGTTCAACTTCTCCATTCTTGCAATGGGAATCATGCCTTACATCACAGCTTCAATCATCATTCAGCTCCTGCAGATGGATGTTGTGCCGAAGTTTACCGAATGGTCTAAGCAAGGAGAAGTTGGTCGCCGAAAACTAGCACAGTTCACAAGGTACTTCACAATCGTTCTTGGATTTATCCAGGCTTTAGGTATGTCTTACGGGTTTAACAACATGGCCGGCGGCGCGTTGATTACAAACCCTGGAGTCGGTACTTATTTGCTTATTGCGGTTGTACTAACTGCTGGAACTGCTTTTTTAATGTGGCTGGGAGAACAAATTACGTCTCATGGAGTTGGTAACGGAATATCCATTATCATCTTCGCCGGTATCGTTGCCGGCATTCCGCAGACGATTAATCAGATCTACGCTCAGCAGTTTGTAGATGCTGGAGATCAGTTATTCTTGCAAATCATAAAGGTTGTCGTTATATTGGTTGCGATTTTGGCGATTGTCGTTGGCGTTATTTTCATCCAACAGGCAGTTAGAAAAATCTCAATTCAATATGCGAAAGGTTCAGGCCGTTCACCGGTTCCTGGCGGCCAGTCTACACACTTGCCGCTGAAGGTTAACCCGGCGGGAGTTATTCCGGTTATCTTTGCAGTAGCATTTATCACCACTCCGCGGACCGTGGCAACATTTTTTGGTACCAATGACGTCACGAATTGGATTCAAAAAACGTTTGATTACACGCATCCGGTCGGAATGGGAGTTTATGCGGCGTTGATCATCGCCTTTACCTATTTCTATGCATTTGTGCAGGTAAACCCTGAGCAAATGGCCGATAATCTTAAAAAACAAGGTGGCTATATTCCGGGAGTTCGTCCAGGAAAAATGACTCAAGATAGAATTACGAGCATTTTGTATCGACTTACATTTGTAGGCTCCATATTCTTGGCCGTGATTGCCATTCTTCCTGTCTTGTTCGTTAATATTGCTGGGCTGCCTTCATCTGCACAAATTGGTGGAACAAGTTTGCTGATTGTCATCGGGGTTGCACTTGAAACAATGAAGCAGCTTGAAAGCCAGCTGGTAAAACGAAACTATCGTGGATTTATGAAGCACTAGAGGAAATGGGGCGCGCCCATTCCCTCTAAAATAGAGAGGACGGGGAATCCGAAATGAACTTAGTCTTAATGGGACTGCCTGGAGCCGGTAAAGGGACACAGGCTGAACGGATTGTTGAAGATTTTGGGATACCTCATATCTCAACAGGAGACATGTTCCGCGCTGCGATGAAAGAAGAAACGGATCTGGGACTCGAAGCCAAATCATACATTGATAAAGGTGAGCTTGTTCCGGATGAAGTGACAATTGGTATTGTCAGGGAGAGACTTGGCAAGAATGATTGTGACGGAGGTTTTCTTCTGGACGGATTTCCGAGAACAGTCGCTCAAGCTGAAGCACTTGAGGAAATTCTTAAAGGACTTGGCAAGTCGATTGACCATGTCATCAACATTCAAGTCGATAAAGATGCATTGATGGAACGTCTGACAGGACGCAGAATCTGCAGAAACTGCGGTGCAACTTATCATTTAGTCTTTAATCCGCCTGCGAAAGAAAATGTATGCGACAAGTGTGGAGGAGAGCTTTATCAGCGTGAAGACGATAATGAAGCTACTGTATCTACACGGTTAGAGGTCAACATGAAGCAAACCCAGCCTTTACTCGATTTCTATGCGGATAAAGGATATCTCGTAAACATTGACGGGCAGAAGCACATCAATGAAGTTTACGCTGATATAAAGGAGCTTCTCGGAGGCCTGGACAAATGATTATTTGTAAAACTCCCCGAGAAATCGAAATCATGCGGGAAGCCGGAAGAATTGTCGCTTTAACTCATCAGAAGCTGAAAAAGCACATTAAACCCGGCATCTCGACAAAAGAACTGGATCAAATTGCCGAACGTTTTATTACAAAGCAAGGTGCAATCCCGTCTTTTAAAGGGTATAATGGTTTTCGCGGGAGCATTTGCGTTTCGGTCAACGAAGAACTCGTGCACGGTATTCCGGGAAAACGGGTCCTTCGCGACGGAGACATCATCAGCATCGATATCGGTGCGAAGCTGAACGGTTATCATGGTGACTCTGCATGGACTTATCCAGTGGGTACGATTAGCGATGATGATCAAAAGCTGCTGGATGTGACAGAGGAGTCTTTATATAGAGGCTTGAAGGAAGCAAAACCGGGAGAACGTTTGTCGAATATTTCCCACGCAATTCAAACGTATGTCGAAAGCGAACAATTTTCAGTCGTCAGGGAATATGTAGGACACGGGGTAGGGCAGGATCTTCATGAGGATCCGCAAATTCCTCACTACGGTCCGCCGAACAAAGGCCCGCGTTTAAAGCCTGGCATGGTCCTGGCCATTGAGCCGATGGTCAATGCAGGCACACGCTATGTCAAAACATTGGCTGACAACTGGACGGTTGTAACTGTGGACGGGAAGAAGTGTGCTCACTTTGAACACACGATTGCCATAACGGAAGCCGGTTTTGAGATACTGACAAAAGCCTAGGTGAAATGAGATGTATCGGAAAACACCTGAAATTGGACAGTTCGTACGCATAGCAAAAGGCCGCGAAATGAACCAATACGCAGTTGTTATTGATATAGTCGATCATCATCATGTGCTGGTAGCAGACGGAGAAAAGCGTAAATTTCATTCTCCTAAGAAAAAGAATATCAATCATTTAACCTTTTATGATTGCGTATCTCCGGAAGTTCAGAACAGTATAAACGAAACAGGGCGTGTGACAAACGGAAAATTGAGATTTTCTCTTTTGAAATTTGTCAGAGAGCAAGTTACTGATTTGAAGAAGGGAGAACACTTGAATGGCGAAAGACGATGTAATTGAAGTGGAAGGTACTGTAGTCGAAACGCTGCCAAACGCAATGTTCAAAGTTGAACTTGAGAATGGTCATACGGTTTTGGCCCACGTATCTGGTAAAATCCGCATGCACTTCATTCGCATTTTACCTGGAGACAAAGTTACGGTAGAATTATCTCCATATGACTTAACTCGTGGTAGAATTACGTACCGTTACAAATAAAGCACTCCGGAAATTGAAGGAGGTTGGAAACACATGAAAGTGAGACCATCAGTTAAACCGATCTGTGAAAAATGTAAGGTCATTCGCAGAAAAGGAAAAGTAATGGTGATCTGTGAAAATCCAAAGCATAAACAAAAACAAGGATAATTTTTAAGGAGGTGCGAGAGAGATGGCTCGTATTGCTGGTGTAGATATCCCACGTGATAAACGTGTTGTTATTTCATTAACATACATCTTTGGAATCGGTCGTACAACGGCTCAGCAAATCTTAAAAGAAGCTGGAGTTTCTGAAGATACTCGCGTTCGTGATTTGACTGAAGAAGAACTTGGTAAAATCCGTGACGTGATTGACAAATTGAAAGTTGAAGGTGACCTTCGCCGTGAAGTGTCTCTTAACATCAAACGTCTGATCGAAATCGGAAGCTACCGCGGAATTCGTCATCGTCGCGGATTGCCTGTTCGCGGTCAAAATACAAAAAATAACGCGCGTACTCGTAAAGGTCCGCGTCGTACTGTAGCTAACAAGAAAAAATAAGCAAGGGAGGTAATTAAACAATGGCTGCTGCTCGTAAAACAAACACGCGTAAACGCCGCGTGAAAAAGAATATTGAATCTGGAATTGCTCATATCCGTTCAACTTTCAACAACACGATTGTTACTATCACAGATGTTCATGGTAATGCTCTTTCTTGGTCAAGCGCCGGATCTCTTGGATTTAAAGGTTCTAAAAAATCCACTCCGTTTGCTGCGCAAATGGCCGCTGAAACAGCTGCTAAAGGTTCTATCGAACATGGACTTAAAACTCTTGAAGTTACTGTAAAAGGACCTGGTTCTGGCCGTGAAGCTGCAATTCGTGCACTTCAAGCTGCTGGACTGGAAGTTACAGCAATCAGAGACGTAACGCCTGTTCCTCATAACGGATGCCGTCCGCCAAAACGTCGCCGCGTGTAATTTGTTTGTATAGATTTTGTGTCCCTGTCAATAATGGGTTATGATACAGTTAATTTATAAAACGAATGCACACTCGTTGCCTGAGCACATACGGGACTAAACAATGGGGAATTTCGGATAGAATCAGAGAAATTCTTTCCGGGGTTTCGACGTTTTGAAGGAGGGTTTTATGAAATGATCGAGATTGAAAAACCAAAAATCGAAACGGTTGAAATCAGCGACGATGCCAAGTATGGTAAATTTGTCGTAGAGCCACTTGAGCGTGGATATGGTACAACTTTGGGTAACTCCTTACGTCGTATCCTTTTATCCTCACTCCCTGGTGCCGCTGTAACATCGATCCAAATAGATGGTGTACTGCATGAATTCTCGACGATCGAAGGCGTCGTTGAAGATGTTACAACGATTATCTTAAACATTAAAAAACTTGCACTGAAAATCTACTCTGAAGAAGAGAAGACGCTTGAGATTGATGTACAGGGTGAAGGAGTTGTAACAGCTGCTGATATTACCCACGACAGTGATGTTGAGATTTTGAATCCTGATCTTCACATTGCGACTCTTGGCCAAAATGCGAGTTTTCGAGTTCGCTTAACCGCTCAAAGAGGTCGCGGGTATACACCAGCTGACTCGAATAAGAGAGACGATCAGCCAATTGGGGTCATCCCGATTGATTCCATCTTTACACCTGTTTCTCGTGTAACATATCAAGTTGAGAATACTCGTGTGGGTCAGATTACAAACTATGACAAACTTACGCTTGACGTATGGACAGATGGAAGCACTGGACCAAAAGAAGCAATTGCGCTTGGTTCAAAGATTTTGACTGAACACCTTAATATTTTTGTCGGTTTGACCGACGAAGCTCAGCATGCTGAAATCATGGTTGAAAAAGAAGAGGACCAAAAAGAAAAAGTTCTTGAAATGACTATTGAAGAGCTCGATCTTTCAGTCCGTTCTTACAACTGCTTGAAGCGTGCGGGAATCAATACAGTTCAAGAACTTGCGAACAAAACTGAAGAAGATATGATGAAAGTTCGCAACCTGGGTCGCAAGTCGCTTGAAGAAGTAAAAGCGAAACTTGAAGAACTTGGACTTGGCCTTCGCAAAGACGATTGACTAGTTTCCATGTGAACTAGGATTTTCGTGTGTTTTTTATTTCAGATCGAGTATTTCAATAAAGGAGGGGACACCACATGTCATACAGAAAACTAGGACGCACTAGTGCACAGCGTAAAGCAATGCTGCGTGATCTTACAACAGACTTGATCATCAACGAGAGAATCGAAACAACAGAAGCTCGCGCGAAAGAACTTCGCTCTGTTGTAGAAAAAATGATTACACTTGGCAAGCGCGGAGATTTACACGCACGCCGCCAAGCAGCTGCATACATCCGCAATGAGGTTGCAGATGCAGAGAAAGACCAAGATGCACTCCAAAAACTTTTCTCTGATGTAGCACCTCGTTATGAAGAGCGCCAAGGCGGATACACACGTATTATGAAGCTTGGTCCTCGCCGTGGTGACGGAGCACCAATGGCTATCATCGAATTGGTTTAATCACATATTTTGTGTGTCTAAAGAAGGGCGGGACAGTTTTTAACTGGATCTATGCCCTTTTTTTAGATACCGGGGAATTTTCTATGATAAAAGAATAGTCAGAAAAGCAGAGCTTTAGAGGAGAGGAGGCCGGACGGGCAAATGAATCAAGATCGATTAATAGCTGCAGAGGATATCACGTTTCGCTACCAGAAAGATGCGGACAGGCCTGCGCTTGATCATGTATCTTTCCATGTGTCGAAAGGAGAATGGCTTGCGATCGTAGGTCACAACGGCTCAGGGAAGTCGACGCTCGCCCGTGCTTTAAACGGACTGATCCTGCCTGACGAAGGATCGATTGATGTCGGCGGTATTCAGCTGACGGAAGAGACGGTCTGGGATGTCCGAAAAAAAATCGGCATGGTGTTTCAAAATCCGGATAACCAATTTGTCGGGACAACCGTCCGCGATGATGTGGCTTTTGGTTTAGAAAACAACGGAGTTCCAAGAGAAGACATGGTGGAAAGGGTGGATTGGGCCGTTCAACAGGTGAACATGCAAGAATTTCTCGATCAAGAGCCGCACCATCTCTCTGGAGGGCAAAAGCAGCGTGTTGCGATTGCGGGAGTGCTTGCCGCCCGTCCTGACATCATGATTCTCGACGAGGCGACTTCCATGCTCGACCCGATGGGACGGGAAGAAGTGCTGGATACGGTCAGAAGGCTGAAAGACCAGGGAATGGTTACGGTCATTTCGATTACACATGACTTAAACGAAGCTGCTAAGGCCGACCGGATCATCGTCATGAACGGCGGAAGAAAATTTGCCGAAGGCACGCCGGAGGAAGTCTTTCGTCTGAATCAAGACCTGATAAAAATCGGGCTTGATTTGCCTTTTTCTTTTCAGCTTAGCCAAATGCTGAAGGAAAGCGGTCTGGCTTTGAAAGGCGATCATCTGACACAAGAAGGATTGGTGAATGAGCTATGGACATTGAAATCAAAGATGTAGAGCACCGATACCAGATGAAAACGCCTTTTGAACGCCTTGCGATCTATGATGTCAACGCCGTGATTAAAGAAGGAAGCTATGTCGCAGTGATCGGCCATACAGGATCGGGAAAATCGACGTTGCTTCAGCACCTGAACGGGCTTTTAAAACCGACAAAAGGACAGATACGCCTCGGCGGGGACGTTCTCGAAGCAGGCAAAAAGAATAAACACTTAAAAGCTTTGCGGAAAAAGGTCGGGATTGTCTTTCAGTTTCCTGAACATCAGCTGTTTGAAGAAACAATTTTAAAGGACATTTCATTCGGCCCGATCAATTTCGGCATGAGCCGGGAGAAGGCGGAAGAAAAGGCGAGGGAAATGCTGAAGCTTGTAGGTTTGGATGAGGAGCTGTCCGACAGGTCCCCGTTTGAACTAAGCGGCGGGCAAATGCGCCGCGTGGCCATTGCGGGAGTGCTGGCGATGGAGCCGGAGGTTCTCGTCCTCGATGAACCGACGGCAGGGCTTGACCCAAGAGGCCGCAAAGAGATCATGGACATGTTCTACAGCCTCCATAAGCAGAGGAATCTGACGACGATTCTCGTCACCCACAGTATGGAAGATGCGGCGGCGTATGCAGATGAACTGATTGTGATGCATAAAGGCACGGTCAAAGCAAAAGGGACGCCGCGGGAGCTTTTTTCAAGGAAAGACGATATCGCTGCCTTTGGGCTTGATTTGCCGGAAACGATTAAATTCCAAAAACGTCTTGAAGAAACGCTGGGCATTACGTTCAAAGCGCCGATCTTGACGATTGAAGAAGCAGCCTCCGAAATTAAAGCTCTTTTTCAGGAGGAAAATGCCCTATGATGGACAATATCATTATCGGCAAGTATGTACCCGGGACATCGATCATTCACCGGCTTGATCCGCGTACAAAGCTGTTAACCATTTTCCTTTTTGTCTTTATCGTTTTTTTCGCGAATAATACGGAAACATATGCACTGCTCGGCCTGTTTACGGTCGCAGCCGCAGCTTTGTCGGGCGTTCCGGTGCGATTCCTTTTAAAAGGGATGAAGCCGGTGTTCTGGATTGTGCTGTTTACGTTTCTGCTTCATATTTTTATGACAAGGGAAGGACCGGTTCTCGCCGATTTCGGCTTGTTTAAAATTTATGAGCAGGGGCTTGTTCAAGGGATTTTTATTTCGCTGCGCTTTGTTTACCTCATCATGATCACAACGATTTTAACATTGACGACGACTCCAATCGAAGTGACCGATGGTTTGGAGCATTTGCTCGGTCCGTTTAAAAAGTTGAAGCTTCCCGTTCATGAACTCGCTCTCATGATGTCCATCTCCCTTAGATTTATACCGACTCTGATCGAAGAGACGGATAAGATCATGAAAGCACAAATGGCAAGAGGCGTCGATTTTACGAACGGCCCGGTCAAAGAACGTGTCAAAGCGATCGTTCCTCTTCTTGTTCCGCTGTTTGTCAGTGCCTTTAAAAGAGCCGAAGAGCTTGCAACCGCGATGGAGGCGCGAGGATACAGAGGAGGGGAAGGCCGTACAAAATACAGGCAGCTGACGTGGAAATGGAAGGATACTTCCGTGCTTCTCATTTTAGCTGGTCTTGGCGTATTGCTAATTTTATTGCGGACTTAGGTGATAGACGATGAGAATGAAATGCACGATTTCATATGACGGACACCTTTTTTACGGCTACCAAGTGCAGCCTGGTCAAAGAACGGTGCAGGATGAGCTTGAAAAAGCGCTGCAAACGCTCCATAAAGCGAAAGAGCGTATTCCTGTCGTTTCATCCGGGCGTACCGACAGCGGCGTCCACGCGGTCGGACAGACGATTCATTTTGACAGTCCGCTATCCATCCCTGAGGCGAAATGGCCGTATGCTTTGAACGCCCTGCTGCCTGATGATATATCGGTCCACAAGGCGGAAGCTGTCGATAATCAATTTCATGCGAGGTTTTCTGCAAAAAGAAAAGAATACCGGTATATGATTTACAGGGGCAGACATCCGGACGTTTTTAAACGCCACTACGCATACCATGTTCCGTATGACCTTGATATGGAAAAAGTCAAAGAAGCCTCCCGCTATCTGGTCGGAACCCATGATTTCACAAGCTTTTGTGCAACCAAAACCGAAGTGAAGGACAAAGTCAGAACGGTCTATGAACTGGAATGGTCTGACACAGGGGACGGACTGCAGATGAGGATTGTAGGCAGCGGATTTTTGTATAACATGGTTAGAATCATTGCCGGCACGCTTCTTGATGTAGGAACCGGCAAATTTTCCCCTGGAGACATTGAAAAGATGATTCTTGCCAGAAGCCGCGATGCCGCAGGGCGCACGGCACCGGCGCACGGCTTGTATTTATGGCGTGTTATCTATGACAACTAAACCAGGTGTAACATTTTCTTGACAGAGAGTACAGAAAGTTATAAGATATCATATGGTATGTATTTCAACCCCACGATAAGCCCCGGAAACTTATTGTGTTTTGAAATAGAACGTAATTGAAGTTTATTGAAAATGGCAGATTTATTTAGGAGGGAAATTTAATGCGTACAACACCTATGGCTAACGCAAGTAATATTGAACGCAAGTGGTTAGTTGTTGATGCTGCTGGCAAGACGCTAGGACGTCTTTCTACAGAAGTTGCATCTATCCTTCGCGGAAAACATAAACCAACTTACACACCACACGTTGACACTGGAGATCATGTGATCATCATCAACGCTGAAAAAATCGAGTTAACTGGTAAAAAGTTAACGGACAAAATCTACTACCGTCACACTCAACATCCAGGCGGTTTAAAATCAAGAACTGCTCTTGAAATGCGTACAAACTACCCTGAGAAAATGCTTGAACTTGCGATCAAAGGCATGCTTCCAAAAGGTTCTCTAGGTCGTCAAATGTTCAAAAAATTGAACGTATACCGTGGTTCTGAGCATCCACACGAAGCACAAAAACCTGAAGTTTACGAACTTCGCGGTTAATTAAAAGGAGGTTACCAATTTGGCACAGGTTCAATATTACGGTACTGGCCGTCGTAAAAGCTCTGTAGCGCGTGTGCGTTTAGTTCCAGGAGAAGGCCGTATCATCGTGAATAATCGTGAAATCAGCGAGCACATCCCATCTGCAGCTCTAATCGAAGATATCAAACAACCATTAAATTTGACTGAAACAGCTGGTACTTATGACGTTTTAGTAAACGTTCATGGAGGCGGCTTATCCGGTCAAGCCGGAGCAATCCGTCACGGTATCGCCCGAGCTTTGCTTGAAGCAGATCCGGAATACCGTTCAACTCTAAAACGTGCCGGTCTACTGACTCGTGACGCACGTATGAAAGAACGTAAAAAATACGGACTTAAAGGCGCACGCCGTGCACCTCAGTTCTCAAAACGTTAATATACCAACGTTCAAGCCCTCATCCGGTTACTCGGAAGAGGGCTTGTTTTTTGCTTTAAAATGATTTTTGACCACATTTTGACCACGTTTAAATGAATTTCTCATAATTCCATGTACTTTTTAAATGTTTCGGCCGTTTTTTCTTTTGCGGTTTTCGTGACATGTGTATAGATGTTCATAGTCGTTTGAATTTCTTTGTGACCTAAACGGGCTTGTACTTCTTTAATGGATGCGCCTGCTTCAAAAAGGATCGATGCGTGAGAATGTCTAAAACCGTGAATCGTGATTCTGTGAAGCTTATTTTTAGCGATCATACGGTTTAAGAGGGAAAAGCCTTAGAGGGCGCATATCGCCCCGTATAAGCGCGTATTTAGCTTCTGAGGTGATCCCATTAGATAAGAGTATTTCTTTTTGCTACGTACGCCATTTTGTAAGTATTTGGGCCGTATGATAATCAATCGTAATAATTCGCTTAGAATGATATTTTTTTGTTGTTTGGATGACTTCTTTACCGTCTTCAAAAAACATTGTTTGTTTGATGTTTATTGTTTTCTCTTTTAAGTCAACGTCCCTCCATTCCAAGGCAAGAAGTTCCCCTTTACGCATACCGGTAAAAATAAGAACATAAAACATAACATAATCTTGTTGTTCAAGTTGCGAATGCGCTTTTTCGAGAAAGGTTTTGATTTCGTCCTTTTCCCAAAAGTTCCGTTTCTCTTCTTCCTGCGGTAAAAACCAATATGAACGCCTCCTATGCTCAATTAGTAAATTGCACAAGTTGGAAAGAACGTTTGTTCTGTTTTTGGTGTTAAAGAAAAGCCCTAAAAAGGGCATTTCTTAATTATTGACTTCGATTGTGTGCTTGATGTCTTTTCCAAGAGGCTCGAAATTGTTATCTGTTGGAGCATCAACACGCAGTTCAATGGATTTCAAATCCTTAACAGATGACTTTTTTAAGATATATACATTATGCCCCTCGTTTTTAACTTTGCCTAAGTATTCACCCTCGATGTGTTCAGACAATAACATTTCAGGTTCCAGCTGCTCTTTAGTGTTTGTGACGATTGTGGCTTGTCCTAAATAGAAGTTAACATCTTTTTCTGATGTGTTTTCGCCAGATAGTTCAATTGTGACAGCATTCACTTTCTCACCTACTTTGACACCGAGCAGATCAGCAGTTTCTTCGTTTTTTGGCTCCATTTCTTTCAATTGTACAGCTTTGATTTCGTATTTAATAGGACCTGTAGTTCCGTTTATATTTAGTTTTTTATTAGTATAGACATTTTTCCCTTTGAGGTTTTCGTCTTCCTGTACATCTTCTTTTTTGTTGTCAGTGTCTTTATTTTCGCTTGCTGATGATTCTTTTTTGGTATCATCTTTTTTTGCGGTGTCTTTAGAACCGCACGCCCCTAAAATAATCCCTAAACAGAGCGCAAGGGATAAAATTAAAAATTTCTTCAAGTAAAGCCCCCCAGTTCATTTATATGGTATATCTTTTATCATAGGACAAAACTCCCGCAAATTCAACGGAACAATACCAATTTTGTAAAAAGTTACGTCTGTGATTAATCAGATTTCTTTTTCCCGCC
Source organism: Bacillus paralicheniformis (assembly GCF_001042485.2). Lineage (GTDB taxonomy): Bacteria > Bacillota > Bacilli > Bacillales > Bacillaceae > Bacillus > Bacillus paralicheniformis. Next base: position 27,045 of record NZ_LBMN02000017.1, on the reverse strand, counting down.
TTCTTTCAGTTGCGCCGTCATGATTTCAAGAGCAGCATCTAAATCTCCTGTGTAAATTCTCCATCAAGGGTGGCAAGGAATGTTTTTGCATTAGATAATCCAAAAGGGGAATTTATAGTAAAAAACGGCAGTCATTTCGAAATGGATACAACGGGGCACACTTGGATCGATTCAACAGGAGTTATATCGATCAGCAGTGGCGAAAGGGTTTCGCTAGGATCAACTGTTCACTTGCCTGCTAAAACTATGTTAGGCGGAAGAGATACCTCAAGCCAATACGAGCAAGCAAGAACTTACAGAGATATATGGCGGATTACAGTATAACCGAATGATTCCGCTGATTATGTAGATGTTCATCTAGGCTCGGATTCTGCCGCCTACGGTTCCACGCAATACTTTTTTCAAGATGAAAACGCCAAAAAAGCTGAAAATATTTTTGCTGTTTTCGCCCAACCATACGGGGGCTATTCTAATGCTTGTACGGCAGGCGTTGAGGCCATGTCTAGCACAGGATTTAAGTGTATGTGCGAGGAACTGGAACATTAACAGGGGGCAGCGATAAGATTATGCGAGTGCTAGTCTGTATGTTTTACGAAGTACCGTAAAAAAAGTGAGGTTTTAAAATGGCTATCGATTATAAAGGTTATTCCTATCACAAATATATGGACGGGGTCGAAATCACCGAAACCGATACGGGGATCATTATAAGCGAATTTTCCTGATCGACGGTGACACAAAACATCATTTTGACGCCGTTTCTATCAGTTTAAATAGAGACGATGAATTCCCGATCTTGTATGAATTGTTCATCGTGAAAGACGCGGAAACCGGAAGCATGAAATACCATCTTGATAAAACATATCTTGAATAGCTGATTGTAAAGCCTTTCTCCAAAGAGAAAGACAGATCAGTCAGAACTTAGAACAGGAAAACGAAAAGCTCAAAAAAGAGCTTCAAGAAGAGCGGATCGGAAATTCACAGGCGGAAGATGAAGTGATAGAAATGAATCAAATCGAAGTAAATAAAGAATATCACGAAAAAAGAGCAGAAGCGGCGAGATAAGCGGCTTTTTTATTTTGTATAAAGGAGTCCATACAATGGATACATTTTATAAAGGTGTCATTGCTGTTGCGGGTGAAATTGCCGGATTTCTTTTTGGAGGTTGGAGCGTGCTGCTTACTATTTTGTCTGTACTTGTGATTGATTATGCAAGCGGTCTGATGGCTGCCGGAATAAACGGAGAAAAGTAAAGTCGGATATATCGGCATTACTCGTAAAGTGTTTATTTTTGTGATCGTTGGGGTTATGGCGAATTTCGGTGGATTTTCGGGACATGAAAGAACGTAAAAAATACGGACTTAAAGGCGCACGCCGTGCACCTCAGTTCTCAAAACGTTAATTTCTGGCGTTTCAAAGGCTCTCAAGACTTTTGTCTTGGGGGTCTTTTTTATTGCTGCCGTCCTACATATGAAGCGGATACCGGAACACGGTTCATCTCCCGCGCCCAGACGGATATTTGTCCGATGTGATGAATTTCATGGGCGATCAAATGCTTTAAAATGTCACTTTGTGTATAGGTATCTTCTGACCAAGACGTTTTGACAGGCTTTTGTTCGGCTGCGCTGGAAAAATGAAAAACCACGCTCTCAACTTCGGGACGATACGCTTCAGAAAACCTGATAATGTGCTGAATCGACGGGTAGTCGGAAAACTCGGGAGTGAAGTCCGGCTTGTCTAAAATGGCATACATCCAGCTCACCTCAACATCGACAATATGAAACAAGTTTTTCAAAATGCTTTCCATACCGCCTGAATGCCTTTTTTCGAGTTCCTCTTGTAACTGATGCAAGCACCATTCAAACCCTTCATTGCGAACCTGCCAATTATATTGAAACAATCCATTCATTGCCTCACATCTCTTTATCTGTTCGGACTTTTCCTTCTCCTGAAAATCGGGCTTCAAACTGCATAAAAGGAAACTGATCAATTGAATTTTCCGGCGTTTATTTTTCATTTTTACTTGAAGCAGATCCGGAATACCGTTCAATTCTAAAACGCGCTCTACTTCTGACTCGCGATGCGAATAAGAACGTACCCGTGCACCTCAGTTTTAAAAACGTAAATATAGCATGTTACATGCTCTCAAATCATTTGATTGGAGGCCACGACGATTGTATAAGATAAGCAGACATAGAAAAGCCTTTAAAAGACGGTTCTCAGCCTTCTGAAAATGTTTTGATTGTGCCTTGGTCCTTTGACCTCTTAGCGGAGCTGTAAACGTTTATTGAGGCTGTTGAGGAGAGGGAGGGCAGCGAGAGGGTATAGCCCCCCGGATGATGTGTGAAAACGGGCTTAAAATAATGGTCCAGCTATAAAAAAAGCAAAAGAACCAATGAGTTCTTTTGCTTTTTCAAAGGGAAGGGGGAAACTTTTTAGTTTCGCACACTCAATCAGTCAATGCTCGATAGACATTTAATACTCCCGCACCGGTGTCTATTTTGTCAGCGTTCCGATCAGCATTTTTTAACAGGATTTTAACAGCCTTGTCTGGTTTGTCATGCAATTGTTTCTGATCAATCAGAAGGGCCAGAGCGCCGGATACTTTTGGGGCCGCGATCGAAGTGCCTATTGAGAATGTATAGGTTACTCCGGGAGCTGCACCGAGAATGTATTCCTGCCTGAACAGTCCTTCTCCGTAATATCGATCCTCGCCCACTTCATTTAAAAGACGGAGATCGCCTCCATCGGCTGCAATGTCGACGACATTTTTTCCATAATTGGAAAAGACGGATCTCATTCCGCTTGGACCTATTGAGGAAACGGTGACGACATTCGGCAATTGGGCCGGAATCAAAATGACTTTGCCGTCTGCCGATAAGTCCTCCTGTTTGGTACTTCGCCAATATTCAAATACGGCATTTTTGTCTTTCAAGTCAAGGCCTTCATTTCCAATTGAGGCTACAACGGCACTGCCCTTTTTATGGGCAAATGAGACTGCTTTTTTAAAAGCTTTAATTTCAGCCAGATCATTCGTATCAGGCATTTGTTTGTTCTTCCGATTTTGTTTTACAAGAAATGTACCGAAGCTGACGTTGATAATATCGACATCATCGATCGCCGCTTGGATGATCGCATCAATAATCCAGACTGTGTCAGCGCTTTTCCCGCCGAATACTCTGTAAGATCTGATTCCTGTTTCTGGAGCGATCCCTTTCATCAATCCATTTGCCGCAATTTGACCGGCTACAAATGTTCCGTGTCCCAGGTAATCTGTGCTGTCGTTTATGTCACCCTTTTCATATGGTTCCTGTCCTCTCAGTCCCCCTTTAGGCACAAAGTTTCGGACGGAGAGGATGTTTTCTTTCAAATCTGGATGGTTCATGTCAATTCCGGAATCAATGATACCCACGATTGTGTTTTTGCTTCCTTCGGTGATTTGATAAGTCTGTCCATTATTAGTCGCTTTTCTCATATCCCATTGGAAGTCGTCCCATAGAGTAGGGGTGCCCCCAAATATCGTCGCCTCCGCCGGAGCAGTGTTATGCAGTGAGGCAGGCTGCATGGCTACAGATTGGTTATGGCTGTTTATATAGTTTATTTCAGCCGCCAATTCTTGAACCTCTTTTTGTCTGCCTTCTATCTGATAAAGCCCGATTTCTTCGACTGAGTATACAAGTTTTATGTTTCGTTCATTAAGTGTCTTCACCCAATCATCGTGATGGGCTGGGCTCTCTAGGTAAATCGTATATCTATCAAGTTGACTGTCATTAGCGGAAGCCTGCCCGGGCAGGGCAAAGATGATCACGACGAGCAGGCACAATAATAATATGTGAATTCGTTTTATGTTCATGATTTTTCCTCCCAGCCTACCATACATGTTGAATTCGCCGAGAAGTTAGTAGTTTTTATTGGCTTTTAGTATCAGGCTATCATGAATAAAAGGTTCTGTTATTCAACTTTTTAATGCTGAGCAGCGAGAAGAGCGCGGTCATCGCGACGCAGACGATAAAAAATACTGCCAGCCTGTCGGTGCCGGCATATACATTTGTCATCCCATAGAGCGGCAGTGCCCATGGATAAAGGACTGGTATCAACGAGTCCGTATTGTTCGAAAAGGCTAAGAAGGAGGGAAAACTTAAGAATATGCTGATCATCAGGGCCGTCCGAGCGGATTTCATTCGTAGATAAAAATAGAACAGGAGCGTTCCGAGACTGGTTGCCCCGGCCGTTCCAAGGATTACGGCCGATAAGTAAGTGCCTATTGGGATTTGGTCCGTATATCCAGAAGCATAGCCAAGGACAATCTGCAAACCGAACATCAGCAATTGTGCGGACAGAATGATGATTACGGTCCAAGCCATCTTGCTTAAAAAGAACACTGTTCCCTTTGCAGGAATCATCAGCAAATGCTCCCAATTGTTTGCTTGTTTTTCATATTTGGACATTGTGCCCGTAATCAGGGAGATGATAATCGGAAAGAAGACCGTACCATAAAACATCTGGGTCATCATCATAAGAATCTGCCAAGAATTCGCCTCATTGTAAACGTACTTTCCAATCATGATTTTTGTATGAATAATCCATCCGTAGATGACAGGCAGGACAACTAGGATAATGATCATCAGCCAGATTTTCATTTTTCTAATTTTGATCCATTCTGCCGAAAACGCCTGCTGAAAGCTTGCCATTTCACTCACCTCCGGAAGAAAAGGTTTTTTGGTAAAAAATCAGTAAAGATAACATACCGTACCCCAGTGTCGACACCAGCATGAGAACTGGTAATAAGCTGTTTGCCTGTGTTCCGGCCCGCAACAGTTCAGCAAGCGGACCCCATGGGAGCCACCAATAAGGCAGCACAGCATGAAAGAGGAAAACCGCCATCCCGATGCTGACGGAAATATACGGATTTTCAACCACGACTGTCGCAGACGTCTGAAAGACAACAAAAGGAAGTGCAAACAGAAATGCCGTGTAGAGCAATGGTTCAGGGAATGTCCCTCCGAATATGAAGCCTAGTCCGCCCATCAGCAGCCACAGGATCAAACCGAATAGCTGGACAAGTAAGGTGGCTAGAATAACTTTTACAAAAAAATGCTTCCACTTTGCATGCGGAGTGGAAAGGAGAACGGGCCACATTCCCGATTTGTGCTCAACCCCGCTCACTAACAAGGTGAACATCATCACCACAAAGATGATGAGATAGCTCCAAGTCAAGGTGCAAAGCTCATAAAGGACGCGGAAGGCCTGTTCCGCGGTTCGCCCGTTTTTTGTCAAATAGAGCATCATTGTCCAACAGGCCGCAAAAATCAGGAGCGGTCCGGAACATAATGGCAGCAGGAGGGCTGCGGGCCTTTGTTTCCGCCACTCGGCTGCAAAAACGCTTTTCATACAGACACCTCGGAGGAACGGATTAGCTGTAGATAGGCTTCTTCCAGCGTCCCTGGAGATTCGTTTATATGAAAATCGGTTATTTCATTTTCAATCAAAATGCCTTCTATTTTGTCTTTTACTGCTCCAGAAACTTGCACTTGCTCAGCCCGGTCAACGCGGGTCTCTAAGCCATGTTCGTGCAGAATATCGATGATTTTTCCGCTTTCAGTTGAGCGGATGATGTAACCAGATTTTTGATCGGAGAGCAATGTCGCCATTTCTCCTTGAAACAGAAGGTTTCCATGGTAAATGACACCTATCCGATTTGCCATTTGCTCGACCTCTCCAAGAAGATGGCTCGATACAAGAACGGTGGCACCTTCTTTTTTCGGCAGTTCGCGGATTAGCTCCCGTATTTCATGGATTCCCTCAGGATCCAATCCGTTTGTCGGCTCATCGAGCAGCAGGAGCCTGGGGTTGTGAAGAATCGCGCTGGCAATGCCTAGCCGCTGCTTCATGCCGAGTGAATATGACTTTACTTTTTTAGATCCGACGCGGTGCAGACCGACTCTTTCAAGCGCCCAGTCGATAGCCCTGTTGTCTGAGATTCCGCGCAGGGTGGCCAGTATACGTAAATTATCGCGTCCGTCCAGATGTTCATAGTAGGAGGGCTTTTCAATCAGGGCGCCCGTCTTGGCTAGAATTGAAATCCGGTTATCAGGCATTCTATTTCCAAACATAAGAATCTCACCGGAATCGGGGCGGATCAAGCCCATCAACATCCGCATCATCGTTGTTTTTCCTGAGCCATTAGGTCCGAGGAATCCGTATACTTCTCCTTCCGGAACCAGCAAACCGGCATCTTTCACGACATCGATGCGGTTGTATGTTTTCGTCACGCCTTTCGTTTCGATGATCAAGAATCGTCGCTCCTTTCTATTTCGTTACACATCTTCTTTATTGTATTCAAATACATCATCGATCGAACAGCCGAACGCATGTGCAATTTCAAATGCGAGCGTGAGGGAAGGGGTGTATTTCATTTTTTCAATTGAGATGATTGTTTGCCTGCTCACACCCGCCCGTTCCGCTAATTGCTGCTGGGTCATCTTGGTGCGCGCCCGCCATTCCGGAAGCCGGTTCGTCAGTTTTTTTTTCTGTTTGTTTTCTGCATTCATACCTGTCCCCCATTGATCAATTTCTATGTCCATTCCTTTTTGTGAAAATATAAAGCACCGCCGCCGATGAATGCAACGAAGCTGACAATCAGCGTCGGATAAAAAGCTGATTCATTCGCCAAAAAGCCAGCATCTCCGCCCATTGCAGCTGAAAAAGCCTGTGTCATGCTGAGCATTGGATGAGACCAAGGATAAAGAGGTCCCAACAGCTCCGAGTTGGCAATGAGGATAGCCGGCAATGTCAGCATTACATTGACGGTGCTTGGACCGGCAAAGCTTTTAAAATAGGTCGCAAGCCAAAACTGAAGGGCGGCAAGCGGAAGGCACGACAGCCATCCCATAAGGCAGCTCATGACCAGGCTGTACCAGGGGAACGGAGAGCCGAATCCTTGAACGCTTCCCACAAACCAGATGCCGATCAGGAAAAACAGCTGCGTGAATAGCAGCAAGATCATGATGATGACATATTTGGCAGCGTACACTTGAACCCTGCTCACCGGCAGGGTCAACAGCTGCTTCCATCCGCCGTGGGCATGCTCGTTACTGCACAGTAGAGCGGCAAGTACACCTGTCAACAATGGCAAAAACAGCGCACTGTGCGTAAGGATCATTTGTGTGCTCAGTGCAAGCCATTTGCTCGAGCCAATGCTGAAGAGCGGGAAAAAACCGATGACAGCGGAAAGGGCTGGACTGGCGAGCACGATAAACCAGATTTTTGAATTTTTTAGTTTCAGCCACTCGGAGTTCAATAGTTGATAGAACATACTATGCGACATCCTTTCGTGATAGGGATAACAAGGCAAATAAATAGATGAGCAGTCCCACGGCCAATCCCTTTATGACTGAGAGGGTGCTTTGCCCTATACCATCTATTAACAATGGCCATTTCCATGGCATCCACTCAGGCAGTCCGTGAGCATACATGATAAACACTGCACTTGCGATGCCGATTGTCAAAGCGATTCCTTGATTGGAATATTTCACCGAGAGCCAAAACTGTAAAAAAACGAAAGGTAGTGCTGCAAATAATGTATAAAAGCTCATCATCAACGCATCCCCGAGCGGAAATGTCTCCGAAAATCCAAGCAGTCTGCCGAGCACATATGTGCCCGCAGGAAGTATAGCTGTCGAGATCAGCATCATGGTGATAATGATGATAATCTTGGACTGGTACACTTTCCATTGTTTAACGGGGAGGGAAAAGAGTTTCTTCCACATATTTGCATGATGTTCCATTCCCGCGAGCAGCGAGTTGATCATCGTTGTTCCGAGAAGGAGGGAAGGCGGCCAGTAGGCATGGATGTTTTCAAGCAGGAACAGCCATTTATCCGGGTTCCGCGACATGAGGTAATCAAAGCGGAGCGCATAATTGGCCCCTTGCATCGCGACGACTCCGAGTGGGCCGAAAATGACGATTACCCATGTCAGTTTTCTGATCTTCAGAATTTCAGATTTCAACAATTCAGAGATCACAGTGTTTCTCCCCCTTTAGTCATGTCGAGGAAGATATCTTCAAGTGATTTCGATTCGTCGTAAATTCGGAAGATGTCAATCTCATTTTCAAAGAGTTTTCTGGCGAGCCGGGAAATTTCCATATCAGTCCTGTCCTCAATCATCAGGCCGCGCTGTGTTTTAACCGCCTCTACGCCCTCACGCGAGAAAATGTCTAACGCCCCGTCCGTGTCACTTGTCGAAAATACAATCTTTGTATCGGCCTTCGAACGGAGCTCTCCGATCGCGTCTTGAAAGAGCATTTCTCCGTTGGCGATGATTCCTACCTGGGTGGCTACTTGTTCAATTTCAGAAAGCAAATGCGAGGAGATCATGACGGTAATGCCGTAATCGGACGGCAGTCTGAGGATGAGCTCGCGTATTTCAAGGATTCCCGCCGGATCCAATCCGTTTGTTGGTTCATCGAGAATGACGAGTTTCGGATATCCGAGCAGCGCTGCAGCTATGCCTAAGCGCTGCTTCATGCCGAGCGAATATTCTCCCGCTTTCTTGTCCGCCATTTTCGTCAATCTGACCATCTCAAGCACATCGTCAATATTAGACTTCGGAACATTCAGTATCTTCCGGATTGCCTCCAGATTCTCCTCGCCTGTGAGATGAGGATAATATGACGGCGATTCCACAAGTGAACCGACGTTTCGCAGAATGTCAAGCCGATTGCTTTTCAAGTCCTTCCCGAAGATTCTCGTTTCGCCTTTTGTCGGGTTGATGAGTCCGAGCAGCATGCGAATCGTCGTCGTTTTTCCTGCACCGTTTGGACCGAGGAAGCCATAAATTTCTCCCTCTTGAATGCACAAATTCACGTTTTTCACAACATCTGTTTTACGGTATGTTTTGGTTAATTGTCTCGTTTCCAGAATATATTGATGTTCATCCATTTTTTCATCCCCTTGATCGCATTTTTCCTTGTTTTATTCGTCAAATGTGGAATCAGTACTTTCTTTTCAAAATGAACAGATAGATAGTACCGAAAATTACGCTTAGTGCAAACATTAATGACGTTATTTTTTGATACATTAGTCCACTGATGTCATGGCCGAATCCGAAGAAAATACTCAGTGCGATAAGCGCTGCAAGCACATAAAACATAGATGAGTAGACTCTTAGGAAAATTGCTTCTGACCGTTCATCCCTGCCCATACGCCTCGATACTATCCAGATAATTGCCAGGCAGGCGAGGATCACCACTCCTCCAATACTATTTCCGTATACCGCAATCTGTTCGATATTCATGGTAATCATCCTCCATAATTAGTTATTTCAATTAAATTGTAAAGTAAACTTCACTTATTGTAAAGTGTGCTTTACGAATTTTAGAAAAAGACACGCTTCTTGACGATCCAAGAGCGTGTTATGAAATCATTTCTTTATAGAATTCACTGTAGAAACTGGACTTTTTCAGCAACTCATGGTGTGTGCCCGATTCGATGATTCTTCCGTTGTCGACAACGACAATCATGTCACAATTCATTACTGTCGTAAGTCTATGGGCAATCACAATTCTTGTGCAGTTAATATCAGAGAGATACTCGTCAATCTTTGATTCATTTAAATGATCAAGTGAGCTGGTTGCCTCATCAAGGACGAGAATCGACGGTTTTCCAAGAAGCGCCTTTGCGAGGGCGATTCGCTGCCTTTGCCCGCCAGAAATATTCATGCCCATCTCAGATACCATTGTATGATACTGCATTGGCATCTTCATAATTTCTTCATGGATTTGGGCAGCCTTTGCGGCTTCGATTACTTCTTCGGGAGACGCCTCTGGATTATGGAGAATTATATTATCATAAATGCTTCTATTAAACAGCATGACATTTTGAGGTACGGTACCAATTTGCCGACGCAGGTGGCCCAGATCAAGCTCTTTCATGCTAACGCCGTCGTAATAGATGTCTCCCGAAGACGGTGCGAATAGCCCGATTATCATGTTGGCGAGTGTCGTTTTTCCTGATCCTGACTGTCCAATAAGAGCAACTTTTTGTCCTTTCTTGATATCGAGTGTAACATTATGAATCACATTTTCGCTGTATTTAGAGTAGGAGAAAGTGACATTCTTTAACAGAATATTGCCTTCAAGTGTTTTTTTCATCTTGTCTCCCTCCATTTCTCCAGGTGCATCGAGGACATCTTCAACTCGTTTTAGGTAGGATGTTGTCAAGATAAAAGAATTGATCGTTTGAACGATATTGCCGCTCAACATGAAAAATTGGTTTGAAATGGCATGAAATGCTACCAATACCCCAAGCGTGATACTTCCTGCAAACACTTGGTGTGCTCCAACCCATAAGAGGATCAGGGGAGCCATAAGCTGCATTGTATTGCTTGCGGTGTTTACGCGGTTCAGTACAATTTCTTTCTTCCTATAAGCGCTAAGAAGATTCCTGAATCTCTGAAGCCATCTATTGTAAATCTTGCTTTCCACACCGGACGTCTTTACTCCAAATATTCCATAGAGCATTTCTGTCTGCGCTCCTTGCACTTCGGAATGCTCTTTAATCTCCATCTGATTCGTCTCTGCGAGGTATCTTTGGCTCACGGCGATTAGTATTACATTGGTAGATGCTATCAAAGCGACTATAAAAACCATTAGAGGCGATTGCAAGAACATATACAATAGGATGACCAGCAAAACAGCGGAATCCAGCAGACCTTTTACTACCTGGTTGGCCAGCTGGTCGCGGATCACCTTCATGCTGTTCGCCCTAAAAAGCAAATCTCCGAAGGAACGCAGAAGGAAGAACTGGTACGGCAGCCTGAGAAGGTGACTGAAAAATCTAGTTTGGATCTCATAATCAAGCGCATTATGAAGAGTGATCAGAATTCTCCCCCGTAAAAACGTAAATAGGGTATTGAATAGGATCAGCCCACCAATTCCGGCTAAGAATATATTCAGTAGATCCCGATAGTCGGGGACAATAATCTTGTCAATGACAAATTGGATAAAGATTGGCATCGCTACTGTGAACATCTGTAGCAAGAATGTGAGAAACAGGATACTAATGAAAATCTTTGGCCTATTCGTCACTAAATAAGAGAAGGATGCCCAGACGTTTTTTCTGCTCCGGCGTTCAAAATTTTTGTTGGGATATAAAGTAAGTACGTATCCCGAATATTTCTCCGTGAATTCTTTCTCTTTCAGCTTCCTCCTTCCAGAACCTGGATCAACGATTGTATAAGCTTGTTGTGCAACCTTCTCGAGAATAACGAAATGATTGTTTTCCCAGTACAGGATTGCTGGCAGTATGAGAGTCCCCAGTTGCCGGCTATCAGCTTTATACGATTTCGTGTCGAAATTCAGCTGCTCCGCCAACTTTTTAAGATGGAACAAAGTCGTTCCATCACGGCCGTTTCCCATTCGCTCCCGAACCTCGTACATGGATAAGTCATTTTTGTAATAGGACGAAATCATTGCGATGCAACAAAGTGCGCATTCGGTCTGCTGCATCTGTTCAATGAAAGGAACACGCCTGCGAGTTGGAAATAATTTTTTCTTCTTTAACATACGGCTCCTCCCTTTGGCAGCTCCAAAGCCAGAACTGATGGTATTTCGGGGTTTTTGAACCTCAACAGGCTATACCCAATCCCCGTCCGGCCAAGCATGAAGCCATCCATCTCCGCTCTAGGATCTAAGCCAAACCTCCAACCGTACGTCTTTTTCTGGGAAAGAACAATATCAACTAAATCCCTTGCTTTCTTTTCCAGTTTTACGTCATTCAGCTCTTGGGAGGCTGTTAGGAGGATGTCCGCGTTTCCCATAGTTCCGTGGCAAAGACAGTGGCTTTCTATTACCCCTTCGCATATGACCGTTTTCAAAGATATGTCGAGGTCCTTTGCGATAAGTTCTAAATTTGATGTGTTTTTCAGCATCAGTCGGGATAGGGCAATGCCCGGCGCTCCGTGACACCAGTAAACTCTTTTTCGTTTCTGATTTTCGGAAGCTGCAGCCGAGTCCCAATTGCCTGTGGCTGGATCGTAAAATGTATTTTCATATAAAAGTAATTTTTCAGTTTTATCTTTATAGATTTTCTTCCCTGTTACTTTTCCAAGTGAGCCGAGTGCCCAGGCGTATCCCGATGCTCCATGAGCAAGGCCGGTCCCCTCATCGATTTCAGTCAGCAGCTGCATGAGTCTATCTCCTGCAAATTGAGCCATATCCAAATAGTCTTTGTCTCCCGTTTCTTGATAGATATTAAGCGACATCACGATAAAACCGGCCAGACCTCCTGAGAAATCAGGGTTTTTTTCATCACGGATGATATCATGTAAAGAAGGCAACCTTTCCTTTGCCCGCCGGATCAGTTCGCGGTCATTCCATAGTAGTCCAAGGTGAACCAGTCCATACAAAAATGCGCCTTCTCCACTGAAAGCCGAAACGGAAGGGTTGAGCGGTTTGTCGCCGGCTTTTCGAATAACTGTTTTGATCGCACCACGGCTTAGTTTTTCGTATTGACAATTGTTTGTTTCCCTCGCTAAATAAGCCAAAAAGAGAGCATAGCCAAGTAATCCATCATATAGATCAGAGCTCTTGACCGACACGTTAACGCCTGTTTCCTTATTTAAATTTAATCCAAGCCAGTTCACTTCAAGGTTATCCTCGATAATAGCCCTGTCTTTTAATTGTCTGCCTAGCTCCAATGCTTCCTTAATGATAGAGGAAGGAGAAAGGTTCCCTTTTCTTTTAGGTAGGGTTGGGACGGTCTGATGAAATTTCCATACGTCGCCCAGCATGGATGCGAGAGACCACCTTAAATATTGTGTTTGTTTTTCTAAGTCGCTTTTGCTAAGTTTGTTGATCCTTTTGAAAATAGATTCAAACCCTGTTTCAGAAAAGAAAGAGGAGATAAGGTGTCCATTGCTGTTATAGAGATCACGGCTGTTTAGTGTAAAATAGAAATACGGAACGTCATGTCTTAGCAGATCCTTTGTTTCATGCTTGACTAGCTCCTCGAATTTTGAGCTTTGGTTGGTCACTTGCCACAGAATATCGAACATTTGCACTCGGTCAAGCCCGTTCTGTACATAATCGGGATGCAGGCTGTTATGGAGGAATTCCATGTACACGTGTGTTGGCCTGAATACCTGGCGGACATGGGCTTTACCATAAGGCTGCAAAGGGCCATCAACACTCATGAATTCTTCCTTATGGCGAAGAAACAGTTTGTACATGTCTGAAAAACCTGTTTCCAATTCAGCCGAATAATCGAAGGCGGACATTGTTTTCCCTTTAAACATCGGTTTGTTTTTGTACTCACCCGACTTTGCGGGAACACGGGTCATCTTAATTTCATCGGTTCCCTCGCCTTCAAGATGGAGGCTCTTTATTTTTTTTGATACCTGGTTTTGACCTGCGCCTAGGGCGCTCAAGTCAAAGTCAATAATTGAATGCTCAAAAGAAGGGAGTGGAAGCATCAAAGTTGAGTAGACCGAATCGTTTAGCTCAAGTGCCAGTCGGCTCTGGACTCTGAGCTGTTTCATCATTTCCAGATTTCGGCTGAAAAGCGTCTCTAAATCTATCGGAACTGGGTATTCCCCGTGCGCGATAATATTTTCTGCATGAAAATCGGAGGAGCCCAAGATGTAGAACAGCGCAGTATAAGCTCCTTGCCTATAATAAAAGCGACTCACCTCATCTTCATGTGTGCACTTTTCGTACGGGACAAACTCCTGCCAGCCGTAGGTTCGGCAATCCAAACTTTTGGCTGATTGGAGAGGATACTGCAAACCTTTCCCGTTCAGCCAAGACAGCAAGGCTTCGAAAATTTTATCGATCAAAATCTGTCGTGGTTTATAAACTAGCTTGTTGCCGGTTTCAAATTCCAGTAGAGCAACAGTTCTGCCGTTTTGATGTGTATCACCGAGGCCCATTTTCAGTCTCTCTAATCGATGGAGACGGTTCCCAAATTGATATTTGATGCTCTCGTGATCTTTCACAAAACGTTGGATTAGTTCCACGGTGACGTCCAGAGTATTTTGCATGCTCTCAGTCATCAACCGCGAAAGGACTGGATAGTTTCCGAAGAATTCCATCCTGAGTTCATGATCCTCATTGAGTTGGCGCATAAAGTGCTCAAATCGTTCTTCACCCGTTTCTCCTTCGAGCATCCCGACCTTTCTAGCGATGTTGACTTCGAGAATCACACATTTCATCAGCATTGAATGAAGCCGTTCATAAAGTGTATTAGCAATCGACTTGATTATGGTTTCAAGGTTTACCAGGCTGGTGTTAATATGCCTGAGTGCATCAGCAAGCCGCTTTTTCGCATACTGGATGAAAGGATCAACCAATGCTTGAAAGCTGGTGTAATCCAATGGAGTTGATTTATATGTATGCATCACTTTTTCAAATACCGTAGTCCACGGCAATTCTTTCTCCACAACTGGATTATCCTTCTCTTCTATGTACTGCATCAGCTGTTCTATAGTCAAGCGGTCCATTTTGAGCCGCTTCTCGAGCATTCCTTCGGGTATAGCCCTTTTCCACTTATTGAACTCTTTTATATTAACAGCTGGCGTTTTTGTGCCGGTAATTTTTCGTTCATTCAGATAAGCAGAACGGCTGAACATATCCTTCATTTTTGCAACAGTCATGTTAATCTCCCCTTTCTTTTATGCATACATTTAAGAAAAGTTGGATATAATAGATAACGAAACGGTTGGCCTCGATAAAACATGACCAACCGCCCCTTGTTTTTCATTTTCCGGCCAAACGTTATGTAAGAAGAAGGATCTGAGCTCCCATTCTAAATCCCTCTCATACTAGCATTGGCCAAATTAGCAATCAGATGTACATGCGTTAGACGGACACCAAACAGCTGTAACCAATGTTCCACATGGCAATGAAGAAGGAGTAGTGTGCGGTGTAACATCCGCAGCACCTGCAAGGTTCTTTAATTCTTCTTCGTTGACCTCGCCGACAGGGTTAGAAAACTCAAGATTGGCACGTTTGTTGGCATCACGGTAAATTGCAGCCATTTCACGATGTGACATTCGTTTCACCTCCTTTCAAGTAGTTTGTTTTCAAGATTCAATATGTTCGGTACCGCCTCACTGTCATATTGCTTCAATAACCCCATTCCGATGCCAGCCAGCCCGGTCATTAACCCTTTAGCTTCCGTTCCCCTTGATATACCATAATTCCACATTTTCTGTTTAACGATCTCCAACAATTGCGATCTGACAGATTCGATATAAACGTCCAGTTCACGATCCTGAAGTACTTGTTTGGCATAGAGGAGAATTTCTAATTGTCCAAAGTCACCGTGGCAGTAAGAGCGGTTATTACCAAATCCTTTGTGCAAAGTCGTTTCAAGCGCAACTTCAATTTCCCTGTCGAGCAAAGGATCCGTCCAGCCATTTTCCTTCAGGCGGAGCCTTGACAATAGTATTCCCGGAGCTCCATGACACCAGGCGTATGAGGATGTATCCCTTCCTGGCGTTCGCCAGTTTTTCTCCTTTTCATCATAAAATGTCCGCTCATATTCCAAGGCTTTCGATATATACGGAAGGATTGCTTTGTTTTCAGTCCAGTAATTGAGAGAGGAAAGAGCAGCAGCGGTACCTCCCGTACCATGCGAATAGCCTGTCAGAACTGAGCCGTCCAAGACAGAAGGCCAGCCCATTCCGCCGCTTTTCATTACACGACCGTGTTTCATTAGATGTTTTCCGCATGAAATAGCTCCCTTAACCGCTTGGATGCTTCCTGTTCGATGGAAAATACACAGCAGGATGTCAAGTGCTCCCGTAGCACCACCTATATAATCAAAGATTGTATCCTCGTTGATCATCGCGATATATCCTGGCAAGGCTTTTTCCACCTGTTGGTGAAGAGATGAATCATTCCAGAGTTCTGCAAGTAGGATGGTTGTAAACAGGTTTCCGCCTACACCGCTGTATGCCCCGAGGCTCCAAGTTGGATTTTCGCTGAATTTTTTCATATCATTTAGAATCGGAACAATTGCTTGTTCCGCCGCCTCTTTAAATCGTTGTTCACCTGTAAAATACGAGAGGTAAGCTAGAAAGAGGGCTATTCCGCTGTTGCCGTTATAAAGATCGAGTCCTACGGGAGAAATTTTCCATATCACTTCATTGTTTCCTTCCAGCACGGTACTGATCCAGGTAAGATCCTTTTTGTTCCTGTTCACCCCTTGTATTTTTGTCTTCAGTAAGTAATTTCCTATATCGACTGCCTGTTCTAGGAAATCTTCTTTAGCCGGAGCTGTCTTATTCCAGAATGGATCAATTTTCTCAACATCCGCATAATGATCTGCACTTGAGGCGAGCATGACCATATGCAAAACCTGTAGTTGCCCGTATAAGTCCTTTTCGTCAAGACTTCGTATCTTTTCCAAGACAAGGTCAAACGCAGGGGAAAGAAAGAAGTCTCTGATGACTCTTCCGTTTGAGCTCCATAAATGCCGCTCGCCCGGTCTGGTTGTGAATAAAGGGACATCATGGCGGCGTAAATCTTCCATTTCATCAATGATAATACTCTCCATTTTTGGAACCTGGAGGCACTTTAGCCACAGCCTGTGTAAAAAAACTTCCTGATCAACTGGATCTCGAAGCAAATCAGGATGGACTAGACTACGCAGGAATTCTCCATAGACCGCTGTTGGTCTTAAAATCGTCCTGACTCTGACTTGCTTGAATCCTTGCAACTGGCTGGTAAGCTCTACTTTGTTTGCAGCCATAAATCGGTAGACGGCCGTAAAGCCCTCGACAATTTCAGATAGATAATCGTGAAGATTCACGAACTTCCCATTATAGCTTGGCAGATTGAGGCCGGCTTCCAAAAAGGCTATCCCCTTTTTCAAATATGCCTGGTCAGTACCCTTATCGACAATTTGGGCCACTTCAAACGGGAGGCGCTGATTTCCTTTCCCTCCCAATCCACTTAAATCAACACCTGATTTATTCCGGTCCTTCCGCTGATAAAGCAAATTAGGTAGCATGCCGGAAGCCATAATCGATTTCGAGAGCATTTTATCGGCTTGTCCAAGAGCTTCTTTGCTGTAACTGTCATCGTAAATATTCTGATGAAACAATGATTCCATATCGACGAACACCGGGTGACCACCCATTGCAATGATATTTCCATAGTGAAAATCAGTTGCGTTCAACACATACAGTACAGCAAGTTGAGCGCCCATACGTTTATAAAAATCTTTGACTTCTTCGGCTGATTGGCAGGCTTTATATTGAATAAATTCCGTCCAACCATGATCATCTGCATTGACCACCTTCATTTTGTAGAAATTCGGAATATTGTTCTCCTGAGCATTTAGCCAAGATAGCAACTTCTGATATTGTTGGTCTGCGTCCAAGGGTCTTGGTTTATAGACGAGCGATTGGCCGCCTTCGAATTCCAAAATTGAAACACTTTTTCCATTGTCGTGTGTGTCCCCTTTACCAAGGTGAATCTTCCTTAATCTTCCTATTTTCGGGAAGGTTTTAATCAGCACGGGCCAGTCATTTTCTAGATGCTCAACAATATCCCTAATAAAGCTAACTGAGCTATTGACTTTGTGGATCAAAAGGGAGATGAGGCTCTGATACTCGCTTCCGAATGAGGATAGGAACTTTTTATCTGTCAAAATTTCATGTTCGAAATAGTCATACCGCTCTTCGGGGGTGCTGCCTTTCAGGAGTCCCTGCTCTCGGTATACATTCAGCTCAAGCACGAGGGTCTTGTGGCAGATAGAATAGATGTCGTCATTCATTTGTTCAAGCAAGTCTGAATATAACTCGTTTTCTGAAAAATCGAATGAATGGTTATGTATGTATAAAGTTTTAAGTTTGGAGAAAGCTAGTTTCAGGAAATGATCGATGAATGTACCGAACTTTTTATTTTGTTCCGTCTGGCGTGCCGGCAGAGGATCAAGCGCTCCCTTAAGGATTAAATCCCAATCATCAAACCAGGGATGAACATTTTCTACAGCACTCTTTTTGCCGCCAAACTTTAAGGCTAATATATGATCAATGTTTATTCCAGATATTTCATTTAGGCTTCTTTTCATATACTCTTCATTATTGTAGAAGAAACGGCTCCAAAATTTGATCTGCTCTAACCGCTCTGAATCCGTTCCCTTCAACATGCTGTCCATTGTTTCACTCCTAACCTTTTTCTGAATGAGATGCACACGGCCGGCAAAATGCCGGCCAGATTCAACTAATATCTTGTACTGAAGAGTACACCAGGAACCTTTATTACCTAATTGACAGCTGATGTTGCACCAAGCACAGCCGCCTGCAAGCATTTCCATTTCACTGTCTGACAGCTTGTCCATTAAATCACCCGCAGGGTTGGTCACTTGGCAGTTGTGTAATAGGATTTTTCCATGCTTCCAAATTTGAAGTTTTCCTACATCTCTTTATTAACATTATTTTTGTAGACAGTCGTTAATATCGGCTGGGTTTCATTTGCAGCTCCGTTGACATTCTTTTGTAAGAGTGCACCATTGACCTTTGTTACCTAATTGACAGCTGATGTTATACCACTCGCAGCCGCCTGCAAGCATTTCCATTTCACTGTCTGACAACTCGTCCATTAAGTCACCGGCAGGACTTACAATTTGGCTGTTCATACGTGCAACAGGATTTTTCCATGCTTCGATCTTTGACATTTTCCTTCACCTCTTAATTAATTTTGGGAGCTCAGCATTATTATAACAATAATTAGAATTGTTGGATTATTTTTGGGCTATTTTGGATTATTTCTTGTGCAAAATGCCCTATTTCAAAATTATTGTGTCCAATAAGTTAAATATTCGAAAATATCTATACATAAACTTTCCTTCTTTGTATAATTGAGATGAAATACCTAATATGTATATTTTAGGAGTGTTAGTAATGGATCTGCCAACCCAATTAATTGGAGGTATGCTTGAAACATTCTTGATTATAACGATTGGTATTTCGTTATTGAATGTCAGCTATAAAAACAAATTTTTCAGCCTGCTCTTAATCAGCCTTTACGGAAGCATTGTATTGTATCTGGTGAAAAGTTCTTTTCCTCCTCTGCTGTACCTTTCCATTATGGTTTTGGCGATCAGTTTACCGGTTTCGCTTTTTTTGAACCTCAGAATTCTGTTATCGATAATCGGCGTTTTATTGGGTGCTGTTTGTTTACTCGTATCCGAAGTGATTGGCTTCGCAATGTTAAGAGTTGCCGAGCCAGTTCTCAATGTAAAAGAGGGAAGCCTTGGTACGGCATTGCCCCATTTTTGTATCCTTTTATTCATGCTTTTCCTAATTCGAAAAAAGAGAGTGGTTTTAATTTCACCGAAGAAACAGGTGAAAGACTTGGACATAAAATTGTACATGATTTTGATACTGTCATTTTCTTTGCTGCTTCTATACTATTTCATCATCTATAAGAACCAAAAAGTAGAGGGCTTTATTAATCTTTTTTGGAGCATTGCCCTTGTTTCATTAACTTTTTTCACCTTGATTATCATGAGGCGCATTTTCTACAAAAACCTCCGTAACGCTGAGAATTCTTTAGAGGAACAATATGAGGAGGTTGGCAAATACATTCACTTCATAAAAAAACATAACCATGATCAGGGGCATCATCTTATCGCAATTCAACAAATGCTTAATAAAGGGCAATATGAAGAAACGAAACATTATCTAAGTGACGTGATGAAGGACTCCGCTTTAATCAGCGACATACTTCCTATCCATTCCATTGCGCTCAGCGCCCTGCTCCTTTCGTATAAGGATAAAGCCTTAAAGGAAGATATTCGTATTCACTATAAAATCAGCGATAGTCTGAGGGATTTTCCATGCAAGCTTTTTGAAACAAATAAAATATTTGGAAACCTGATCATGAATGCAGTGAAACCGTAAAAGAACTCGGTGATATTCCAGAACGGACAGTATATGTCCAGATTGATTCCGGAGAAGGTTACTACAGAATAGATGTAGGCAACTTTGGAGACGTAGAGCGGTTCGCTGAGGTGGTAGATCGGATTTTTGAAGAAGGATTTTCTACGAAAGGCAAGAAGGGAAGGGGATATGGCCTCCATATCGTTAAATCAGTCGTTGAGAAGCATCAAGGATTCATCTTTCCGGAGATCATCGATAGGATGATCGTCTTCAAAGTCAGGATTCCGAAGGAGTTAGGCGATGGTTAAGTTCACACCCAATTACTTGTCAAAAAAAATTTCGGAACAGATCATTTATTACAACCCTGATTTTCGTAGTAGGCAAGATAGCATACGATACGGGCTTGAGTGGATGCTTGCCGCCATCAATCAAATACTGCTGGTATTTATTATAGCTTGTTATTTTGACTGCGTGATACAAGCCATGGTCATCTTGTCGGCGGGCGGATTTTTGAGAATGTTTTCAGGGGGAAGCCACTTTAAAGGTTATTATTATTGTTTATTTTTCAGCACGTTTCAAATTATGGTGATCACGTACATATCCATAGAATTTGCTTTTCACTTCTCCCGGGGGATGAAATGGATGCTGATTGGCCTGATTGTCTTGTCATTTTTCATTTTCTTAAAAAAATCACCGAAACTGCATAAAAAGATGCAGGTATTCAGTCCTCAACAGAGAACAGAGATTAAATATAGGTCGATTTGCGTTTTTCTGGGTCTCATGCTGGTCAGCCTTTTGGTTGACAGCCAGCTTCAATACGGCATTTGGATCGCAATGATCATGCAAAGCATTACCTTGACTGACTCATGGCATAAAATCATCTTATCTTTTGATAAGAGGTTTAATAAAAAATAAAAGGGGACTAGGGAAATGGTGAAATTTATTACTTATTTGATTGGTGTATCCGCTTTGTTTTTCAATTCAATTACTTCACTAAGCAGCTGTTTCTGGTTTGCTTATGAACCGGAATTGCCTGAGGATTTAAAGAGTGACGATCATTGACGGTAAGAATATGCGTGATTGATGATGATCAAGATATTCTTGATTTTTTCAAAGAGGTTTCGGACAGCATCAGTCATGCTAGATTTGAATTAATCACAAGAGAAATAAGCGAGTTGATTTCCCACCTGGAGTCTGTGAATGAAGTCGATCTGGTCATTATCGATATCAATCTGAAGCAGTCAAGCGGTTTCGATTTAGCTGAATATCTGAAAGAGTATTATCCCAGTATCAGCATCATGTTCATGAGTTCCTACACAGAATACGCTCTGGATGGATATAAGTTTTATCCTATTGATTTTTTAGTCAAACCGATTAACATTTTAAGACTCAAATCAGCTGTAGAGCTTCTTCGAAATCATAAGGCTTTTTCAAAAAGAAACAATAAAAAGATAGGCATCAGTTCTAGCGGCAAAATTCATCTCGTAGATGTAGACAGCATTTTGTATATTGAAAAGGTGGGGAGAAAATCCTGCATAAATCTTGAAAATGGAAAGATCATTAAGTCAAGTCAATGTTTGATGACCCTTGAGGAAATGCTTAAAGGGAGCAACTTTTTTAGAACCCATCAGTCTTTCCTCGTTCCGTTGGATAAGATTGAGGAAATCATCCAAGACACCTACATGAAGTCGTATAATCTAAAAATTAAAAACTGCAAAAAGATTATCAATGTGAGCCGTAACAAATACCGTGAGCTCAAAGAACTTCTCACCGCGGTGATATAAAAGTAAAACTTTTACTTGATACAAGGCACGATGAATCGATTTAGCCAATCGATCATTGCGCCTTTATTTATGCTGCTGGACAGATGATTAAACAAGTATTGAAAATAAGAAAAGACTAAAAACTGATTTTCCTTTGCAGAACACTTTATGGATGGCGCGCATAAATGAGCTGAAACTAACCTCTCCTAATATTTTCGGCTTCTTCCTCCGTTTCCCTTCCTTAGAAAAGCATGATTTCCGGCTCCTGACTGCACAATACAAGGTAAAAAGGAGGCGGTTCTATGGGGACGGTCGTATCTTTTAACAATGAAAAACAAAAGAAGCAGATCAATTTGGAAAAAAAGCTTCTGCGCGAACTGTCTTTGGAAAAAATGCTGAATTCTGCGGAGGAATGCTTTGCTCCTCTTTTTCATTTTTTTTCTAAGCACACGGATATTTTGTATGACGGCTGCATCGATTTTGCCATTGAGGCCTATTTGCTGGGAGCCGAGTACGGAAAGTTCGGCTATCACGGAGAGCCCGTTCAACGAGCGATGGTCCGCTCAGAAAAAGAAGAAAAACAGCTTCTGCACGAGCTTTATGAATATGCGGTGAGCTGGTCTGAGGCTTTTAATATTCAAGCGGCTCATGAACCACTCTATTATGCTTGCGAATACTTCATCCAAAGCTGGTGGAAGGAAGGCTTCAGCGAGCGGGAAAGACGCTTTAAGCTTCGGCTCAGATAATTTATGTAAAAGTGCGGCCAAGCTGAATCATATTTCCTTTCCTTGTCCCATATGTTGTAGTAAGGACGAGCGGGAGGGAAAGGGATGAAGAAAAAAATAAAATGGCTCGGGTTTTTACTCGGCTTTGTCGTTTTATTATGTTTATTTCAATATCAATTTCACAATGATGATTCTTGGCGGTCATGGAATCTTCCGTTGAGCGGCAAGATCATTTATATTGATCCTGGACACGGGGGCGCGGATGGAGGAGCATCAAGCGGTGAACTCCTTGAAAAAGATGTGGCGCTTGAAGTATCCCTTAGAATCAGGGACTATCTCCAGGAACAGGGCGCCTTGGTGTTGCTGACGCGGGAGGACGATCATGATCTCGCTCCTGAAGAAACGAAGGGGCTCAGCAGAAGGAAAGCGGAAGACTTGCGGAAAAGGGTCGACGTGATCAACAATTCTGAAGCCGACCTTTACCTCAGCATCCATTTGAATGCGATTCCTTCCGCCCGATGGAGCGGTGCGCAAAGCTTCTTTTACGGGCAATATGAAGAAAACGAACGGGCCGCCAAGTTTATTCAGGATGAATTAAGACATAATCTTGAAAACACGACGCGGAAGGCAAAGCGGATACACGGCATTTATTTGATGCAAAATGTGAAAAAGCCGGGGGCCCTCGTCGAGATCGGGTTTTTGTCAAATCCGAAAGAAGCAAAACAGCTGGCCAAGCCCAAATATCAGGACAAAATCGCGGCATCCGTATATAAAGGTGTATTGCGCTACTTTACAGAAGACAGAGACCCTCCTGAATAAGAGGGTTTCTTTTTGTGTCAAAGACACTATAAGGAAAGATATGCTATACTTATTTTGTAAACGAATACAACAAAGGGTGAGATCAATGTTGCGAGAAGACGATGTAAAAAAAATAGTCGGCGATTTGGACGAGCCATTTCTTCACAAGCCGCTCAGAGAGCTGGATGCCGTCAAGGAAATTAAAATAAAACCCGAAAAACGGCACGTCAGCGTAAAGGTGGCGCTCGCAAAAACGGGATCTGCCGAACAAATGCAGCTTCAGCAGGAAATCGTCATACGGTTA
This sequence comes from Bacillus paralicheniformis, assembly GCF_001042485.2. GTDB lineage: Bacteria > Bacillota > Bacilli > Bacillales > Bacillaceae > Bacillus > Bacillus paralicheniformis. The sequence continues at coordinate 3,566 of NZ_LBMN02000017.1, read as the reverse complement.
AAAGAAGCCGGTGCAGAGACGGTCGGCCTGCGTTTTGAGGAGCTGCCTGAAGAAGTCGTGATGAATAATCAAGAGTCTGCCCAAGGGCAGGATCAATCTCTGCTGAATAGTGAAAAACAGCCTGTGTTTTTAGCGGTGGCAAGCGGTAAAGGCGGCGTCGGCAAGTCGACGGTGTCCGTCAATTTGGCTGTGTCTTTGGCTCGAATCGGAAAGAAAGTCGGATTAATCGACGCCGATATTTACGGATTCAGCGTTCCGGATATGATGGGAATCACTGTACGGCCGACGATTGAAGGAGAAAAGGTCGTGCCGGTTGAAAGATTCGGAGTCAAAGTAATTTCGATGGGATTTTTTGTTGAAGACAATGCCCCTGTCATTTGGAGAGGCCCTATGCTTGGAAAAATGCTGAATAACTTTTTCCATGAGGTTGAATGGGGAGATGTCGATTATATTATCTTAGACCTGCCGCCGGGAACAGGCGATGTAGCGCTTGATGTTCACTCAATGCTTCCAAGCTGCAAAGAGGTGATCGTGTCGACGCCGCACCCTACTGCCGCGTTTGTCGCTGCAAGAGCGGGCGCGATGGCTTTGAAGACCGATCATGAAATCTTGGGAATCGTTGAAAATATGGCTTATTACGAAAGCGTCAAAACAGGCGAAAAAGAATACGTATTCGGCAAAGGCGGAGGCGAGAAGCTCGCAGAAGAACTCGGTGTTCCGATTCTGGGCAAAATTCCGCTGAAGCAGCCCGATTGGGATGACAGCGAATTTGCGCCGTCCGTTTATGATGAAAGTCATCCGACCGGTGCCATTTATTTGGATATCGCCAAAAAAATCGACGAAAGCATTGGCGTAAAAGCTTAAAGATCAGAAAAAGCTTCCTCCGCGGAAGAAGCTTTTAGTGAATGAAAAGCGGCTTAGCTTTGTTTTTCTTCGCCGCCTTTCATTTCTTCTTTCATGCTTTCAGAAGCAGCTTTTTTCAGTTCCTCTTCAAACTGCTTTCTGTAGAGCGGGCTTGACAGAGTGTCAGATATGACTTCCTGCAGGTGGGTTCGGAATTCCTGGCTTCTGACAAGTTCACCGTATTTTTTGGTCATTTCAGGATCCTGCATGACCTGCATCAGCATTTTTTGGTACTCAGGATCTTTCATCAGTTTTTTCAGCACTTTTTCATGTTCATTTTGAAGTGTTTTGGCAAAGCCTTCTGCGAATTTTGGATCTTCGAAGACTTTTTTCCAAAATTCAGCTCCTTTTTTGGAGGTCATTGTTTTTTCAACGGTTTCTTTGACGGTTTTTTCATCCATCACAAGTGTTTCATTTAATTTGTCATCATTTAATATTTCTTGAATCGCTTTTTTTCCGTCATCTGTCTTTAATATATCGACAACCATCTTTTTGGTTTGATCATAGTCCATCTCAGCTGCTTGGTCCGTGGGAGCACAAGCTGTTACAGATAGAAACAGAAAACAGCTTATCGATAGCATTGTGGTCTTGAACATGCTTAAGCTCCTTTCGAAAACTCGTCTTACCTTTAATATGAATGTCTTTTATAAATTTATACATAACAAAATATCGCTGCTACAGCGTTTACTTAGGGGTTGGGAAGTCTACAATGAAAAGCCGTAATCTCGTCCGATTTTTCTTTTCCGTGTTGGGTGTCGGAGCTTTGACTACAAGTATTGTCGGTTTTGCCATTGAGTGGGGAAGATATAAGGAGCTGTTTCTTTCCTTCGAGGTATTGGAGATTCTTTCTGTTCTATTTTGGTTTATCGGGGTTGGCATGATCTTTAGCGTGATTGCTCAAATGGGGTTTGTGATTTTCTTAACGATTCACCGTTTTGCACTGGAAATCTTCAGATCTCATTCTTTGTGGAATTCGATTCAGCTGTTTTTGATTGTATTTGTCGCGTTTGATTTGGTTTACTTGCGTTTTCTGTTTTTTGAAAAAGAGGGAGGCTCCATCATTCCGTATATTTGGCTGCCGCTCTTTATTTTGGCGGTAAGCATTGCGGCCGCTTATGCAAAGCAAAAACAGTCCTCTAAAAAAACGTTCGTTTCCGCATTATTTCTAATGTTTGTTTTTACTGTGATGGAGTGGTTCCCGGCGTTAAGGGTCAATGAAGAGGACTGGCTCTATTTAATGCTGCTTCCTTTATTAGCCTGCAACGCTTTTCAACTTTTAATGCTCCCAAAATTTCAGGCCCGCGCTTAGACCGGTTGCTATTTTACTTCTGATGATTTTGCATCCGTATTTGCGATTAAATCGCTGACGGTTACATTTTTGAGTCCCTTGCTTCTGAGGTGGTGCACGATCTCAGGCAGGGCTTCTTTTGTTTGTTTGGCCGAATCTGAAGCGTGAAAGAGCACGATATCACCAGCGCTCACCGTTTCATTTACGTTTTGTACGATCTTTTGAACCCCCGGGTTCGTCCAGTCATCCGAATTAATACTGTAGTGAACGACGGTATAGCCGTACTGTTTAGCGACATCGAGTACGTCTTTATTAAACTGGCCGGTCGGCGGCCTTAAAAGCGTGAGGTCCTCAAGACCGAGTTTTTGAAAAGAGTTTTGTGCTTTTGTTAAGTCTTTTTTGATTTCGCTTTTCTTCATTTGCGAATAGTTTTTATAAGCATAGCCCATGCTCCCGATCTGATGACCGTCTTTACGGATTCTTTCCACGACATCCGGATGGCGCTCCGCCCATGAAGCTGAAAGAAAAAAGGTCGCATCTTTAATACCGTTTGCTTTTAATGTATCTAAAATAGGCATGGCCTTTTGATCTCCCCAGCTGATATTAAAGGTAAGAGCGACTTCGTTTGTATCTGAGTCTCCTCTATATACCGCTTTTGCTCCGCTTTCTGTAGAAAACACAGGAAGAGGGAGCAGGTTTTGTACATAAAAAAAGCTTGCTGTCGCAAAAGCGGCTATCATAATAATGATTAACTGCTTAATCCGTTTCATATGCCACACATAAAAATGGTTCACAGAGAAACTCCTCCTTGTCCATGCTGCTTTGTATTCATCCTATGCTTGTTTAAAATAGAACATAACAATAATTCATCTTAAGAAAAAAATTAAAAAGAGGGTTGACCAGATTTGAATTAACATGTTATATTATTATTCGTCGCTGATAAACAGCTGACATGAAAAAGCTCCAACAAATAATTTTGAAAAAAGTTATTGACAAATATGTGGGCTTGATGTTATATTATTAAAGCCGCTGAACGAAGCGGAAATGATCTTTGAAAACTAAACAAGACAAACGTACCTGTTAATTCATTAAATAAATCGCACATGCGAATGTGCGTAGTCATTATCAAACTTCATGGAGAGTTTGATCCTGGCTCAGGACGAACGCTGGCGGCGTGCCTAATACATGCAAGTCGAGCGGACAGATGGGAGCTTGCTCCCTGATGTTAGCGGCGGACGGGTGAGTAACACGTGGGTAACCTGCCTGTAAGACTGGGATAACTCCGGGAAACCGGGGCTAATACCGGATGCTTGATTGAACCGCATGGTTCAATTATAAAAGGTGGCTTTTAGCTACCACTTACAGATGGACCCGC
>NZ_LBMN02000016.1 GCF_001042485.2 Bacillus paralicheniformis | reverse complement strand
GAAGAATATGAGCTGAAAAGGGAGAAAGCGGAAGAGAAGCCGGAAGAATACGAGTTAAAAAGGGAAGAAGCGGAAGAAGAGCCGGAGCCGCTCCAAAGGGCTTATCAACCTCATGATGAACCGAAAGAAACCCCGTTCTACGGTGTTCCGCCTCTTTTGGAGGAAGACCAGAATGACAGGGAGCCTGAGACGTTTGAAGTTGAAGTGACACAGAAAGCAGAAGCGATTGATGAAGAAGAGGAAGCCGGACATACCATTGAAATCCCGGAATATTCGTTTCATGAGCAGACGGAGCCTGAAGAAGAAAGAGATGAGATGCCGGCAGCAGACGACCAGGAAGTGTCAGCGAAGGAGAATGACAATGCTCTCTATTTGACAAAGCTTTTTACAAAACAGGGAGAGGAGGAGTTTACTCGAATGAGGATGTGCATCGTTCAGCAAAACGATACCATTGATCTTTTGTGCGAGCGCTATGATATTAATGTCCAGCAGCTCATCCGGATGAATTCCCTTTCCCTTGACGAGGAATTAAAAGAGGGACAGATCCTTTATATACCGGATTATCAAAACAGCCATGCCTAATGCATTGATAAAAATGTGGTGAAGCCGATGGAAGGCATCCAGTCTGTTTTAAATGAGTACGGTCTTACGCCTGAATATATGGAATCGGTCAGTCCAAAGGTATGGAAAGTGTATACGGATCACGGTGTATTCGCCCTGAAAAAATTGGCGGCTTCAAGAAACGCCCGCTTCACAGAACAGATGATCTTGCTGGAGGAAAAAGGCTACAGGCAGTTTGTTCCCGTCTATCGAAACCGCACGGGCGAATTTTTAACGCAAGCCGGAGAAGATGTCTGTTATCTCATGCCTTGGCTTACCCTTGAAAGAGAGGAAGAGCGTGACCAAAAACACGAATATATGTTTAAAGAAATCGCTCTTCTTCACCAGCGAACGGAAAAAGAGCTCGGTGTGAGGCGGGAAGAAATACTCGGGCACTATGAACGGACAAAACGGAAATGGGAACAGCAAAAACAGAAATATGAAGAATTCATCTCAAGAGCGGAAAACGAATGGTATATGTCCCCGTTCCAGCTTCAGGCAGCCATGTATTTCAAAGAGACGATATCAGCTGCAGACTTTGCGCTTGCCCGCCTTGAAGAGTGGTATGAGACCATGAAAGACAAAGAGTCTTCGAGAATGGTTTTAAACCACGGGCAGCTGTCCGTCCGGCATTTTCTCTATAACGATACCGGAACGGGTTACTTTACGAACTTTGAGAAAGCGGGACACGGGCCCCCAGCGAACGATCTCATCGTATTTTTTACAAGAATGTTTAAGACGAATCCCGTGATGTGCACGGAATGTGTAAACTGGTTTTATACGTATCACAATGTCTATCCTTTGCGGGAGGAAGAAATCAGCTTATTCCTCAGCTATATGGCTTACCCCGGGCCTGTATTCGGTGTGCTGAACCGCTACGACCTTGAGAAGGGGCCCGGAGAAAAAGAAGCCTGTACAACGCTTTTGAAGGCGTACTGGCAAATGAAAAACGCCGAACCGCTTGTGATGAGCATTCACGAGACGGAAGAAAACAGAAAACTGCAGGAAGAAACAGAGTCCCCATCATCATGATGCGGACTTTTTTCGTGCTTATATCCAGTCAAGGTGAAAGGCGCACGCAAGGAATATGAGAATGCCCAAAAGGAGGACATCAAATGTGGTCGGAAAGATGATCGTGCGTATGCCCTGGAAGATCGTGATCGGGAGGACGACTTGAACAGCAACAAGCCTGACTTGCTTCAGCCACGGCTGGAATGAATGTGTGTTGAATTTTTTTCGCATCTTATGCCTCCTCTCTTATCGTTACAGCATCATATGAGGAAAAGGAGCTTGTGTGCATGGCCCAGTATCGTATAAAACAAGAGAAAAACGGAAAAGATGATTGACGAAAATGAAAAAGATTTAGTAATATAAGAAAAAGAAAAAGTACGTGCTGAAAAGTCAATGATCACCCGCTTTGAATGGGAAGAGTACAAAAACAGACGCTTGCAGAGAGGGAAGCCGGTTCGCTGAAAGGCTCCCAGTCAGTCTTTTTTGGAAGGTCGCCCAGGAGCGCAATTTCTCGAACAAAAAGTAGAGAAATTCGGGAAAGTCCCGTTATCCCATTTAAGTGCGTGAATGCGTTTTTTTCGCATTCATGAAAAAAGGTGGTACCGCGAGAGAGTTCTCTTCGTCCTTTTAACAGGATCGAGAGGGCTCTTTTTTATTGTTCAGCCGTTTAATACTGTTGGAGGTTTGAAAATGGATAATCAAGAACTGACGATGCCGACAAAATACGATCCGTCTGCAGTTGAAAAAGACAGATACGACTATTGGGTGAACGGCAAATTTTTTGAAGCGAAAAACGACCCTGAAAAAGAACCGTACACCGTTGTCATTCCCCCGCCGAATGTGACGGGTAAGCTGCACTTGGGGCATGCTTGGGATTCCACCTTGCAGGATATCGTGACAAGAATGAAACGGATGCAGGGCTATGACGTGCTCTGGCTGCCGGGTATGGATCACGCCGGTATTGCAACTCAGGCAAAAGTAGAAGCGAAGCTTCGCGAAGAAGGAAAAACGCGCTATGATCTCGGCCGCGAAAAATTCCTTGAAGAAACATGGAAATGGAAAGAGGAATATGCCGATTTTATTCGCAGCCAATGGGCGAAAATCGGCCTTGGCCTTGACTATTCAAGGGAGCGTTTCACCCTTGATGAAGGGCTTTCTAAAGCGGTTCGCGAAGTATTTGTGAAGCTATATGAAAAAGGGCTGATTTACCGCGGAGAATATATCATTAACTGGGACCCGGCCACTAAAACGGCTCTGTCTGACATCGAAGTCATCTATAAAGACGTACAAGGCGCGTTCTATCATATGCGCTATCCGTTGAAAGACGGTTCAGGCTCGATTGAAATTGCGACGACCCGTCCTGAAACGATGCTCGGCGATACAGCGGTTGCGGTACATCCGGAAGACGAGCGGTACAAACACCTAATCGGAAAAACGGTTATTCTGCCGATCACAGGAAGGGAAATTCCGATTGTCGGAGACGACTACGTCGATATGGAATTCGGCTCAGGTGCCGTCAAAATTACACCTGCCCATGATCCGAACGACTTTGAAATCGGAAACCGCCACAACCTTGAACGCATTCTCGTTATGAATGAAGACGGCACAATGAATGACAAGGCGCTTCAATATAAAGGCATGGACCGTTTTGAATGCCGCAAGCAGATCGTGAAAGATCTTCAGGAAGAGGGCGTGCTGTTCAAGATTGAAGAACATACGCATTCGGTCGGCCACAGCGAACGCAGCGGAGCAGTCGTTGAGCCGTATTTGTCAACGCAGTGGTTCGTGCAAATGCAGCCGCTTGCCGATGCCGCCATCGAATTGCAAAAAAGCGAAGGAAAAGTCAACTTCGTCCCTGACCGTTTTGAAAAAACGTATCTGCACTGGATGGAAAATATCCGCGACTGGTGCATTTCCCGCCAGCTTTGGTGGGGCCACCGTATTCCTGCGTGGTACCATAAAGAAACGGGGGAAATCTATGTGGGCGCTGAAGCTCCTGAAGATGCCGAAAACTGGGAGCAGGACAAAGACGTTCTTGACACATGGTTCAGTTCCGCTCTTTGGCCGTTTTCAACGATGGGCTGGCCGGATATCGATGAGGAAGATTTCAAGCGTTACTATCCGACGAACGTCCTTGTCACAGGATACGATATCATTTTCTTCTGGGTATCCAGAATGATCTTCCAAGGTATCGAATTTACCGGAGAACGTCCGTTTAAAGATGTTTTGATCCACGGGCTCATCCGCGACGACCAGGGCCGCAAAATGAGCAAATCGCTCGGAAACGGCGTCGATCCGATGGATGTGATCGATAAGTACGGAGCGGATTCGCTGCGCTACTTCCTTGCGACGGGAAGCTCTCCAGGACAGGATTTACGCTTCAGCTTTGAAAAAGTGGAGTCAACATGGAATTTTGCGAACAAGATTTGGAACGCATCAAGGTTCGCCCTGATGAACATGGACGGCATGACATACGAAGAGCTTGATCTGTCAGGAGAAAAATCAGTTGCCGATAAGTGGATTTTAACAAGGTTGAATGAAACGATTGAAACTGTGACACAGCTGGCTGACAAGTACGAATTCGGCGAGGTTGGCCGCCATCTCTACAATTTTATCTGGGATGATTTCTGCGACTGGTACATCGAAATGGCTAAACTTCCGCTTTACGGTGAAGATGAAGCGGCGAAAAAGACGACCCGCTCTATTTTAGCGTATGTGCTGGATCAAACGATGCGCCTGTTGCATCCGTTTATGCCTTTCCTGACGGAGGAGATCTGGCAGCATCTTCCTCACGAAGGGGAATCCATTACAGTCGCCAAGTGGCCTGCAGCTGTTAAAGAATATACGGACACCGAAGCAGCGGCGGATATGAAGCTTCTCGTTGAAGTCATCCGCGCTGTACGGAACATCCGCAGCGAAGTCAACACGCCGCTCAGCAAGCAGATTGAGCTTTATATTAAAACAAGCACGCCGGAAATCGCCGAACGACTTGAAGAAAACCGTTCGTACGTGGAACGCTTTACGAATCCGAGCCTTCTTCAAATCGGAACGGATATTCAGGCGGTCGATAAAGCGATGACCGCTGTCGTATCCGGCGCCGAGCTGATTTTGCCGCTCGAAGGTCTGATTAACATTGAGGAAGAAATCAGCCGCCTGCAAAAAGAACTCGATAAGCTGACGAAGGAAGTTGAACGGGTTCAAAAGAAATTAAGCAACGAAGGATTTATGAAAAAGGCGCCTGCACATGTCATTGAAGAAGAGCGGGCGAAAGAAGCCGATTATACGGCAAAACGTGAAGCTGTAGAAAAAAGAATCGCCGAATTGAAAAATTAATCACACGAAAAAAAGGAGGTGTTTTCCAGGTCTTTCTAAAGGTGCTGGAAAACACCTTCATCAATTGAAGGGAAGGAATTCGCTTGTTCAAAACGTTTGATGAAGCACTCAGCTGGATTAACGGAAGGCTTAAATTCGGCGTGAAGCCGGGTTTGGAACGAATGGAATGGCTTCTGAGAAAGCTCGGGCACCCCGAGAAAAAGCTTAATGCGATTCATGTCGCCGGAACAAACGGAAAAGGTTCAACGATCGCTTTTCTCCGTACGGTATTCAATGAAGCCGGTTATACAGCAGGCACCTTCACATCACCGTATATCATTACCTTTAACGAACGGATCAGCGTTGACGGCGCACCGATCTCGGACGACGAATGGACGGCGCTCTTTAATGAGGTCGGGCCTCTCGTCCTTGAGCTTGAAAAAACCGAATTCGGAGCAGCCACCGAATTTGAAATTATTACGGCATGCGCATTTTTATATTTTGCTAAATACCGGCGCACCGATTTTGTTATTTTTGAAACGGGATTAGGCGGCCGTTTGGATTCGACAAACGTCGTGAAGCCGATGTTAACGGTCATCACTTCGATCGGCCATGACCATATGGCAATATTAGGCGGCACGCTGAAAGAGATTGCCGCAGAAAAGGCGGGAATCATCAAACACGGCGTTCCTGTTATCACAGCCGTTCATCAGCGTGAAGCAGCTGAAGTGATAAAGCGAAAGGCGATGGAGACAGAATCTGCTTTTATATCCCTTCATGAGGATTGCGAGCTGTCCGGAGAGCGTTCACTGCCCGATGGAGAGCAGTTTTCACTGAAAACACCGTTACATCGTTATGAAAGAATTGAAACAAGCCTGATCGGCACCCATCAGCGGCAAAACGCGTCTCTGGCCATACTTGCGGCCGAATGGCTGACAGCCGAAAAACATGCGGCCATCAGCGAAGAAGAGCTGAAACGCGGCATTCATAAGGCGGGATGGCCCGGCCGGTTTGAGAAGGTATTGAACAGGCCTCTCGTTTATATCGACGGCGCTCATAACAAAGAAGGGGTAGAGCGGCTGGCCGAGACGATCACGTCCCACTTCGACGGGCGGAATATTCACGTATGCTTTAGTGCTCTCAAAGATAAGCCGTACAGAGACATGATCCGCAAAATCGAATCGTTTGCGTCATCGATTCACTTCACATCTTTTGATTTTCCGAGAGCGGAATCCGCTCAAAAGCTGTTTGAGCAAAGTACCGCTGATCATAAAACATGTGATGAAGACATCGGCTCTGTTTTCCGCTATATCGAAGAACAAGCTGAAGATGAAAAAGCGGTGGTCATTGTTACCGGGTCGCTTTACTTTATTTCCGCCGTCAGGGCAGTTTTAACTGAATAAAAAACATAAAAATGCGCTTTTGGCCATCGGCTGACTGCGCATTTTTATGTTTTATGAAAAGCGGAGGCGCTTCATATTTGCTAAAATAACAGCCTCAGGAAGCCGTTTTTTCCCATGAAGCGGTTAAATTTGATTGTGCGAGGCTGATAGTGATGTTCATCTTTTACCTTTTTACGGCGGGGTTAGTGCTCGGTTCCTTTTTTAGTTCAGCCGGGCGCCGCATCCCTGAAAAGATATCATTGATTGCTCCGCGTTCCCTCTGCCGGGCTTGCAAAAGAAAGCTGGGCCTCGCGGAGCTGATACCTGTTTTGTCCTATTTGATGCAGCGGGGGAGGTGCAAGGGGTGTCAAACCCCGATATCGATCGTGTATCCGGCAGTTGAGCTCTCCGCCGCCATCCTGTTTGCGTTTGCTGGTATGCAGGTTGGGCATCAGGGGGAGCTGGTGATTGTGCTTGCTCTTATTTCCCTGCTTTTGATCGTCTTTGTATCTGATGTGACACATATGGTCATTCCGGATGCTGTGCTTTGTTTTTTCCTGATTGTCTTTGCTGTCGGACGGTTTCTTGTTCCCCTCGAGCCGTGGCATTCCGGTTTAAGCGGTGCGTTTGCCGGCGGCATGCTTCCGCTCTTGACGCTGCTTTTGACGAAAGGAGGGATCGGCTGGGGGGACGTAAAGCTGTTTGCGGTGCTCGGCATGGCGCTCGGCAGCCGCCTCCTCATTCTCGCTTTTTTCCTTTCGGCAGCCGCAGGAACGGTGCTTGGTCTGATTGCATTGCTGGCAGGAAAGCTAAAGAAAAATGAACCTATGCCGTTTGCTCCCGCGATTCTGATCGGGACGCTGATAAGCTGTTTCTATGGCAATCCAATGATCGAGTGGTACCTTCAAATGGCACGGTGGTGAAAAATTTGACGAAACCTTTTTGGGCAAGACGACAAAAGTCTTGTTCTTTTTTTTTGAGGCTGTGATAAAGTGTGGACAATAAGAGGGACAGCCTTAAGGAGAACTCCTCCTTCCTTCTGGCTTCCCTCTGCCGATCGTATAGAGAGCGGCCAATCTGCCGCCTAATCTCAATATAAAACAATAAACGGAAAGCGAGGGAAGCCACATGAAAAAACGGAAGAGCAAGAAAAACTCAGCTAAAAAAGTGCCCCAGGAAGACCCGCTTAAAGTGATGATCAATGGCAGAGAAGAGACCATCTACGGAAATGAAAAAGAGTTTTCCAACAGAAATGAAGAAAAGAAGTTCACCTTTTCAAACTGGGAAGAAAAGAGAAAGGCGGAACGGGAAATATCGGCTTCAAAAGAGGACGGCGCACCTGAAACAGATGAATTTACATGGACGCCTCCAGACGAAGAAGAAACCGTGTACAAAGACGATCCCAAAGTGGTGGCGCCTTATCAAAAGAAAAACGAGGCTAAAAACAACCGAAAAGCGAAAATGTCCCTTACGTTTCCTTTGAAGCGCTTTGCTGCAACCATTATCTTTGCTGTGTTGCTCGGCACGGGACTCGGGCTGTTCGCGCTGAATCTCGCAACCCATAAAGAAGGAGTGCCGGCATCCGGCAGCTTGGGTGCGGATGCGGAAAACGGACAGGCGGTAAAAGCCGGTGACTCAGGTGCCGAAGAGAAAAAGAGCGGACAAAAAAATAGCGGACAAGCGGGAGAATCTTTTAAAAGCTTTGCCGTTCAGGCCGGCAAGTTTTCATCTAAAGAAGGAGCGGAGACGCTGGCCTCTCAAATCGCAGACAAGGGGTATGCCGCCGTTTCGATTGCCAAAGACGACGGATTTTATGTGATCGCCGGAATAACAGGGGAAAAACAGATGACATCTGAAATTGGCAAAATATTAATCGAAAACGATTTTGAAGCGTGGGGCGGAAAAGAGCTTCCGGTTGCACTCGAGCCCGGTTTGCTAGAGCCTTTTAAAGAAGCGGCCGAGCTGTCGGCAAAAGCGATTCTCGGCGCGGAGGTTACATCTCAAAACATAGCTGATGTCAAAGCTGAACTTGACGGCGCCAAATCAAAAGGAGAATCTGAAGAGGTAAAGAAGAGCATACTGGAAGCCGTCAACCTGCTTGAGAAACCGACCGCAGCCAACGGCTGGAAAAGCCAGCAGCTATTGCTGAGCCAAATAAAATAAAAAAACCAGCAGAGGCGCTGGTTTTTTTATTTTCACGATTTTTGTCATTAAAAAGTTACTTTTCTGAAATTGTGGCGGCGGCGTTCTTTTGGTAGGATAAAACAGGTATCTTTTTTTCCTATGCAAAAACCTTTGAAAGGATGTCTTCTTATGACCCGACAGCTCATATTGGCTTCACAATCACCCCGCAGAAAGGAACTCCTCGATCTTCTTCAGATTCCATACAGCATCGTTACGAGCAACGCGGAAGAAAAATTAATTCGAAACTTTTCACCAGCAGAAAACGTCAAATGGTTGGCGGAACAAAAAGTGCGTGCAGTAGCCGAACAATATCCTGATGCCGTCGTGCTTGGCGCCGACACCATTGTTCTTTATGACGGGGCTTATTTGGGCAAGCCCAAAGATGCCGAAGATGCAAAAAGGATGCTGAGCATGCTTTCGGGACAGACCCATTCAGTGCTTACCGGCGTCTGCATTAAGGACGGCGAGAGATGCGAAACATTTTTTGAAGAAACCGAAGTCTTTTTTTGGCCTCTTGAAGAAAAGGAAATCAGCGCTTACATCGCTACAGGAGAGCCGTTTGATAAAGCCGGTTCATACGGAATACAAGGAAAAGGCGCGCTTTTTGTCAAACAGATAAAGGGAGACTATTATACAGTTGTGGGTCTTCCGATTTCCAAAACGATGAGAATGCTGAAAACGTTCGATCTTCACTCCTTTTGATAAACCGAACGAGAAGGGAATCAAAAGGGAGGGTTTATCATAAGCGATCTGCCGTTGAAATTAAAGGATTTTCCTGATGAAGAAAGGCCGCGGGAGCGCCTTCTCAACACAGGCGCCGAAAGTTTGTCAAACCATGAACTGCTCGCGATACTGCTCAGAACCGGGACGAAAAAAGAATCGGTTCTTCAGCTTTCAAGCCGGCTGCTTCAAACGTTTGACGGCCTCCGTTTGTTAAAAGAAGCATCCGCTGAGGAGCTTTCAAGCATTTCCGGGATCGGCCGCGCCAAAGCCGTGCAGATTTTGGCGGCGCTCGAACTTGGCCGGCGCATTCACAGCCTTGCCTGCAAAGACCGTTATGTGATCCGTTTTCCCGAAGATGCGGCCAATTTTTTAATGGGGGATATGCGCTTTCTGTCTCAGGAGCACTTCGTATGCCTGTATCTGAACACGAAAAACCAGGTGATCCACAAGCGAACAATTTTTATAGGAAGCTTGAACTCTTCAATCGTCCATCCGAGGGAAGTGTTTAAGGAAGCTTTAAAGCGCTCCGCAGCCTCATTCATCTGCGTCCACAATCATCCGTCCGGAGATCCGGCTCCAAGCCGCGAAGACATAGAAGTTACACAGCGCCTTCACGAGTCCGGACAGCTGCTTGGAATCGAATTGCTCGATCATATCATCATCGGTGATCAAAAATTTGTGAGCTTAAAAGAAAAAGGATATTTGTAACACTTTTTTTTTCATTAAATTAAGCTATAATAGAATTTATGGGTTTTTGCTTAGGAATATTGTTTTAAGAAAGGAAGATACATACAAATGTTTGGAATTGGTGCGAGAGACCTTGGAATAGATTTAGGAACGGCGAATACGCTTGTTTTTGTGAAAGGTAAAGGTATTGTCGTCAGGGAGCCTTCCGTCGTTGCGCTGCAAACAGATACAAAGCAGATCGTTGCAGTCGGAAACGATGCGAAAAACATGATCGGACGTACGCCCGGCAATGTCGTCGCCCTCCGCCCGATGAAAGATGGCGTAATCGCTGATTATGAAACAACAGCGACAATGATGAAACATTATATTAGCAAAGCTGTTAAAAACAAAGGCTTATTTGCGAGAAAACCTTATGTCATGGTTTGTGTCCCGTCGGGAATTACGGCGGTTGAGCAGCGTGCGGTAATCGACGCTACGCGCCAGGCCGGGGCGAGAGATGCATATCCGATTGAAGAACCGTTTGCAGCGGCGATCGGAGCCAATCTTCCTGTTTGGGAACCGACTGGAAGCATGGTGGTCGACATCGGCGGCGGAACGACCGAAGTCGCGATTATTTCCCTCGGCGGCATCGTCACATCCCAGTCTATTCGCGTTGCCGGTGATGAAATGGATGAAGCAATCATTACTTATATTAGAAAAACATATAACTTGATGATCGGTGACCGTACTGCGGAAGCGATCAAACTTGAAATCGGTTCTGCCGAAGCTTCTGAAAACGGAGAAAGCATGGAAATCCGCGGCCGCGATCTTTTAACAGGTCTGCCGAAAACGATTGAAATCACCGAAAAAGAAATTACAGCGGCGCTTCGCGACACTGTGACTGCAATTGTCGATGCCGTGAAAAATACGCTTGAAAAAACTCCGCCTGAACTCGCGGCTGATATTATGGACCGCGGAATCGTCCTGACAGGAGGCGGTGCGCTGCTGCGTCACTTGGACAAAGTCATCAGCGAAGAAACGAAAATGCCGGTTTTAATTGCGGAAGACCCTCTTGACTGTGTAGCGATCGGAACAGGTAAAGCTCTCGAGCAAATTCATCTATTTAAAGGCAAAAATTAAGGACACAGGGAATAGAAGAGGTGTATAATCATGCCGCAGTTTTTTACGAATAAACGGTTGATGCTTTTACTCCTTTGTATCATCATTTTAGTGGCAATGATTGGATTTTCGTTAAAGAATGACCGGAATGCAACTTGGCCCGAAAAATTTATTGGCGATACAACTGGTGTATTCCAGACGATTTTTCATACGCCCGCTCAATTTTTTGCGGGCTTCTTTGAAAATATCGAAGACTTAAAAAATACGTACAGCGAAAATGAGCGCCTGCGGAAAAAGCTCGACGGCCAGACGCAATACGAGGCAAAGCTGCAAGAGCTTGAAAATGAAAATAAGTCTTTAAGAAAAGAGCTCGGCCATTTGAAATCAATTAAAGACTACACGCCGATTCTGGCGACTGTTATCGCCAGAAATCCGGATAAGTATGAGTGGTGGAACCTGATCACGATTAACAAAGGTTCTAAGCACGGCGTCGAAAAGGATATGGCGGTCACAGATGAAAACGGCAACTTGATCGGGAAAATCAAAAGCACTAAAGTGAACAATTTCACTTCCACCGTCCAGCTTTTAAGCGCAACAGACAGAAACAACAGAATTTCTACGGTTATCGCTGCAAATAAAGGCAAGAAAACGGTCAACGGAATCATCAACGGCTATGACTCCGAGAAAAAGGCGCTGTCAATGGAAATCATTGAGCCTGATGAAGACAGGGAAGTGAAAAAAGGAGACCTCGTCGAAACTTCCGGTGCGGGCGGCGTTTTTCCGAAAGGCCTGACAATCGGAAAAGTGACAGAGGTTGAACCCGATTCCTACGGCTTGACAAAAATCGCTTATGTAGAGCCGGCGGCCGATATGTATAACCTTGATAACGTGATCGTCGTCGACAGAACGCTTGATACGGTGGATGTCAACAAGATGGACGATGAGGAGGAAGGTTCGTGAAACGCTTCCTTCTTCCCGTCGTGATGATGTTTGTTTTAGTATCTGACAGCGTCTACGCGGATTTTGTCAACCTGCCTTTTGTGACGGAAGAACAGCAGCTCATCCCGCGTTTTCTGCTGCTTGTCTTAGTTTTTATGACGGCTTATGTCAATCAGCCTTTTGCCATTACATATGGATTTATTTTCGGACTGTTATATGATATTAATTACACCGACCTTTTAGGTGTATATATGTTCGGTTTTGCCGGTATTTGCTATTTATCGTCAAAAGCATTCAAAGTATTGCAGACAAACGCGCTGGTGGTCATTTTTATTTCGCTGCTCGCCGTCTGTGTTCTTGAATTTTACCAATATGGCGTGCAGATGCTGATACGTCCGGAAATCATGCCGTTCCATCAATTTGTGCTCGGCAGGCTCCTGCCTACGCTTGGGCTGAACGCCGTTGGCGGCCTTTTGCTCATTTACCCGTTCAAATGGTTTTTTACCAGTCTTAAGAAAGAGCTGAGGAATGAGTAAAAGAGGATTTTATGAGCCGATGTCGAAAAGAGTATGATGTTGAGGTGAACACCGTGAAGACCCAAAAGCAGCAATACGTAACAATTAAAGGAACGAAAAATGGATTGACGCTTCATCTTGATGACACATGCTCTTTTGAAGAATTATTGTACGGTCTTCAGGATATGCTGTCACTCGAACATTATATGGATGGAAAAGGCCAGAAAATCAGTGTGCTCGTTAAGCTCGGCCACCGTTATGTGACCGAGGAGCAAGAACAGATCTTGACCGATGTGATCACTGAGAAACAAAATCTGTTCATCCACTCCATTGAAAGTGAAGTCATGACCAAAGATGAAGCAAACCGTTTAAAAGCGGAAAGCGAAATTATTTCTGTCGCTAAAATTGTCCGTTCAGGGCAAGTCCTCGAAACGGAGGGTGATTTGCTTCTGATTGGGGATGTGAATCCGGGAGGAATGGTGAAGGCCGGAGGGAATATTTTCATCCTCGGCTCATTAAGAGGGATTGCCCACGCCGGTTTTAATGGAAATAAACGAGCTGTTATTGCGGCTTCGGATATGAGACCGACTCAATTGCGTATCAATCATGTGCTCAATCGCTCCCCAGACCACATCCAAGAAGGGAACGACATGGAATGTGCTTATTTAGATGAAAATGAGAATATGGTCATTGACCGCCTTCAGCAATTAGCTCATTTAAGACCTAGTTTAACAAGGCTTGAGGGAGGAATGTAAAATTGGGTGAAGCTATCGTAATAACCTCGGGGAAAGGCGGAGTAGGCAAAACGACGACATCCGCAAATCTTGGCACCGCCTTGGCCATTTTGGGAAAACGGGTATGTCTCGTTGACACGGATATCGGCCTGCGCAATCTTGATGTCGTCATGGGCCTTGAAAATAGAATCATATATGATTTGGTAGATGTCGTTGAGGAGCGATGCAAAATCCATCAGGCGCTTGTGAAAGATAAACGCTTCGATGATTTGCTTTATTTGCTCCCGGCCGCCCAGACAAGCGATAAGTCGGCTGTTCTTCCCGAGCAGATGGTCAAGCTTGTCCAGCAGCTCAAACAAGACTTCGACTACATTGTCATCGACTGCCCTGCAGGGATTGAGCAAGGTTATAAAAATGCGGTCTCGGGCGCTGACAAAGCGATTGTCGTGACGACACCGGAAATCTCCGCTGTTCGTGACGCCGACCGGATCATCGGCCTGCTTGAAAAAGAAGAAAATATTGAGCCGCCGAGACTTGTCGTCAACCGGATCCGCAACCACTTAATGAAAAACGGCGATACGCTGGATGTTGATGAAGTCATTCAGCACTTGTCGATCGAACTGATCGGTATTGTTGCGGATGATGACGAAGTGATTAAAGCTTCCAATAACGGGGAGCCTGTCGTCATGGATCCGAACAATAAAGCTTCAATCGCATACCGGAACATCGCCCGCCGCGTGCTGGGTGAATCTGTGCCTTTACAGTCGTTTGAAGAAGAAAATAAAGGCGTTTTCGCAAAGATTAAATCATTTTTCGGCGTACGCGCTTAACTTGCAAAAAAGCAATCTCCAAAACGAGATTGCTTTTTTTGCAGTTTCATTGATCGTTTTCGACTTTGTGCTTTAACAAGGAAAGCTTATTGTCCCAATACATGTCGAAGTAGGCGAGCCACTGCTGCAGCTCCGCGAGAGGTTCGGGATGAAGCCTGTACAGTTTTTCTCTGCCCGCTTTTCTTCCGCTGACAAGTCCGGCTTCTGACAAAATTCTCAGATGCTTTGAAACAGCCGTTCGGCTCATCGGGAAATGAGTGCTGATATCTGTTACAGGCAATTCCCTGCCGGCGAGGAGCTTCAGCATCTTTCGCCGTGAGGGATCGGAAACGGCTTGGAACACATCATGTTTTACGGCCGATGATGTCACTAGCCTTCAACTGCCTGACGCAGCTTTTGATTGACGATCGCTTCCCAGCCGCCATTCATCCGATTGCGGACATCCGCTTGTTTTTCTCCCGCTTTTGCAACCGTTTCTTCCGGCGCGCCCCATCCTGAATGAATCAGGGTAAATTCGGTTTTTTCTGCAGACAGCTCTTTCAATTCAAATGTGACGATCCATCCCGACGTATCCCAGCTGAAAGCGAGTCGATGCGGCGCTTCAAGCTCGATCACTTTGCAAGGGGAGGGGCCGAACGGAGACTGCAAGGTGAATTCACAGCCGATCTCCGGACGGAAATCATTTGGCATAAACCAGGCGGCGATACCTTCACTGGTGGCGACGGCCTCCCACACTTTTTCTATCGATGCGTGAAAAACAGCCTGTTTATGTATATCAGGCACTAGTTGATTGCTCATAATAGACCTCCTAGAAAAAAGTAAAACCAAAAGGTTTCCTATCTATTATATGAAACCTTTTGGTTTTATGTCAATATACCGTCATAAACGCCTGGGACAAGACATATCATTGAACAAACGAACCTGAATGTAAAGGATGAGGGTTATGAGTCATAGAGCAGATGAGATTCGAAAAAGAATGGCCAGGAAAAGAAAGCGGAAAGCGCCGGATAAACAGCCCTTTTCGTCAGGCGGCAAAAAGCTGCCGGTCAAGCCGCCTGCATGGACAGCCTTTTCGGAAGATGAAAAGGCCGGAGACTTCCCTCCGCCTGAGGGAAGCTCCCTGCTGATAAATGGGAAGCACCCTCTTGTCAAAGCGGATGCGTTCATCATGAAATGTCTTCTGTCGGCATGTCTTGTCCTTGTGTCCGCTATTGCCTACAAAGGCCAGTTTGAACCCGCAAACCAAATCAAACCGGTCATCAGCCAGGTGTTTACTGAAGAGTTCCAATTTGCGGCTCTCCAGAATTGGTATGAATCCAAGTTTGGCGATCCCCTCGCATTCTTTCAACCGAAAGGTGACAAACCATCCGGTCAGGTCGAGGTGAATCAAGATCTCGCTGTTCCTGCCATGGGAAAGGTTCAGGAGAAATTCTCAGGCCAGGGCATTAAGGTAGAAACAGAAGACGAAACGATCCGCAGCATGAAGGAAGGCTATGT
Organism: Bacillus paralicheniformis; assembly: GCF_001042485.2. GTDB lineage: Bacteria > Bacillota > Bacilli > Bacillales > Bacillaceae > Bacillus > Bacillus paralicheniformis. The sequence continues at coordinate 209,865 of NZ_LBMN02000016.1, read as the reverse complement.
CATTGAAGTGGACAAAAATCCGGAAACGGGCCTGACGGTGGTTTTGCAGCATGCGGACAACAGCTATACCTACTACGGCCAGCTGAAAAAAGCGGATGTCGCTTTATACGATTTTATAGATAAAGGAACGAAGCTCGGAACGATTAAGCAGGATAAAAATCAAAAAGGCGTCTATTACTTCGCGATCAAACAAGGAGAGGAATTTGTTGATCCGATACAGGTGATTACATTTGAATAAATGGACGGAGCTCTTCACCAAGCTTCACATTCACCCGCTGCTGTGGCTTGTCATGGCGATCGGTATCATGACAGGACATATTAAAGCGCTGTTTTGTTTAATGATCGTTATTTTGATCCACGAGCTTGGCCACGCTGCTGCTGCCGTTTATTTTTCATGGAGAATTAAAGGCATTTTCCTGCTGCCTTTTGGGGGAACGCTTGAAGTCGATGAACATGGCAACAGACCGTTAAAGGAAGAGCTGGCCGTCATCGCCGCGGGGCCTGTTCAGCATATCTGGCTTCAATTTGCTGCATGGCTTTTGGCGGTCAATTCGCTCGTCAGCCCTCATATATTTGAAACGTTTACCTTTTACAATCTGACCATCCTCTTGATTAATCTGTTTCCGGTTTGGCCGCTTGACGGCGGGAAGCTGCTGTTTTTGCTGTTTTCAAAACACCTTCCGTATCAGAAAGCACAGCGGGTGATGCTGGCTGTGTCGTGCTTTTGCTGTACTGTTTTAATCGCGGCAATTCTGTTGGTTTCCCCGTCACAGCTGAGCGCTTGGGTGCTCCTCGTATTTTTGGCTGCATCTCTTTACCAGGAATATCGCAATCGCCATTACGTCCATATCCGTTTTTTGCTTGAGCGCTATTACGGAAAGGAGAGGGAAGTGCGACGCCTCGCCCCGATCACGGTGTGCGCTGAACAGCAGATTTATGAGGTCATGCTCCTGTTTAAACGAGGCTGCAAACACCCGATCATTATTGAGAAGGACGGACAAAAACTGAGCCAGCTTGATGAAAACGAAGTTCTCCACGCTTATTTTACAGACAAGCGCACGACTTCCTCAATGGAAGATCTGCTTTTGGTTTATTGACCGTCCATCCTTCTAAAAGACATTGACACTCGGGCTCTTTTCTGGTATATTTTTTAATGTTATGGATGTAGCACCCGTGCTACAACCGCTCAGCACAGGTGTTAAGTGCTTTCTTAGCCCCCTGTGATTGGCGAGTCTTAGTTTATTAGGAGGTGCAGAGATGTACGCAATTATTCAAACAGGCGGAAAACAAATCAAAGTTGAAGAAGGCCAAACTGTATACGTCGAAAAGCTTGCTGCTGAAGCCGGCGAAACAGTTACTTTTGACAACGTATTGTTTGTCGGCGGTGAAAATGTTAAAGTTGGCAGCCCTACGGTTGAAGGCGCTACGGTAACAGGCAAAGTTGAAAAACAAGGCCGTGCGAAAAAAATTACCGTATTCAAGTACAAGCCGAAGAAAAACCAACATAAAAAACAAGGTCATCGTCAACCTTACACTAAAGTTGTAATCGAAAAAATCAACGCTTAAGGCGTGTATGATATGATTCATGCAAAGGTTACCAGAGCCCGATCGAACAAAGACATCTTAGGCTTTGAAATGTCGGGACATGCGAATTTTGCTGAACATGGTCAGGATCTCGTTTGTGCAGGGGCATCGGCGGTCGCCTTTGGAGCTGTCAATGCTGTCATGAAGCTGACGGGCATTGAGCCGGTCATTGACCTCGGGGAAGACGGCGGATTTTTATCTTTCGGATTCCCGGACGGTACGGATCGGGAGGCTTTTGAAAAGGCGCAGCTCCTTCTCGAAGGCATGATCGTCTCCCTTGAAACGATCGAACGAGACTACAAAGGTTACTTAAAAGTAACGACGAACAAAATATAGGAGGTGAGCTACATGCTAAGATTAGATCTTCAGTTTTTTGCATCTAAAAAAGGAGTAGGTTCAACGAAGAACGGACGTGACTCTGAGGCGAAGCGCCTAGGTGCTAAACGTGCAGACGGTCAATTCGTATCTGGCGGTTCCATCCTTTATCGTCAGCGCGGAACAAAAATCTATCCAGGTGAAAACGTTGGGCGCGGCGGAGATGACACTCTATATGCAAAAGTCGACGGAACTGTTAAATTCGAACGTTTCGGCCGTAACCGCAAAAAAGTGAGCGTATATCCTGTAGCCTAACCTTTAAACGAAACTCCGGTCGTTCTGACCGGAGTTTTTTACATACAGCACCGTGACTTGCTGAAAAACACCTTCCCGCCCCCTGGACAAGGCCGGGTTTCCGCTCTGATTCTGCTTCTTTAAAGTATATAAACGTGTTTCATTTATACTGCCTTCTCTGTTATAATTCAAAGTACAAACTGAATCAGACTCCTAAAATAGAGAACAAACGATTGGGAGTGCAAAAATGGAAGAAACTTCGAAAAAACAAGAAAAGACGATGGACGATAAGGCTTTGACCCATGAGCTTATTCATCTGCTCAGCCATTCAAGGCACGACTGGATGAATAAACTGCAATTGATTAAAGGAAACTTAACATTAAAAAAGTATGACCGCGTATTTGAAATTATTGATGAAGTGGTCATCGAAGCTCAGCATGAATCAAAGCTTTCAAACCTTAAAATCCCGCGTGCGGCGTATGAGCTGCTTACATTTAACTGGATGGCCCATTCGCTGACGCTTGAATATGAGGTGATCGGTCAGGTCAGAGATTTGTCAGCTTATGAAGAGAAGCTCGTCGTTTTCGTCAGAAAGCTGTTTGGGACTTTTGAGGATGCCGTTTTGAAAGGCGGCGACAATCATCTGACGATCACGCTGCAGACGGACGGTCCGGACGACCGGCTCGTCATCTTTCTGGATTTCCACGGCGTATTCACAAAGCTGACCGGTATCAAAGACTTTCATCATTCACTGGCTGATTTTTATGAAATCAAGCGGCTTGATGTAACAGACCGTGAGTGCATCGCTGAAATTCATATCAAGTAAAGCGGTTTTTTAGGAATAGAACGGAGGACATTATGTTTGTTGATCAGGTAAAAATATACGTAAAAGGCGGAGACGGAGGCAACGGAATGGTTGCTTTCCGCCGCGAAAAATATGTGCCAAAAGGAGGCCCTGCCGGAGGTGACGGCGGAAAAGGCGGAGACGTCGTTTTCAAAGTTGACGAAGGCCTCAGCACGCTGATGGATTTTAGATATCAAAGACATTTTAAGGCGACGCGCGGAGAACACGGCATGTCTAAAAACCAGCACGGCCGAAATGCAGAAGACATGGTTGTAAAAGTCCCGCCCGGCACGGTTGTCATTGACGATGATACAAAGCAGGTCATCGCTGATCTAACGGAGCACGGACAGGAAGCCGTCATCGCAAAAGGAGGACGCGGCGGACGAGGCAATACCCGTTTCGCGACGCCTGCCAACCCGGCGCCGCAGCTTTCTGAAAACGGCGAACCCGGCAAGGAGCGCTATATCGTTCTCGAGCTGAAAGTTTTGGCCGATGTCGGTCTTGTCGGTTTCCCAAGCGTTGGAAAATCAACACTCCTGTCTGTCGTGTCTTCGGCCAAGCCGAAAATTGCCGATTACCACTTTACAACGCTGAATCCGAATCTCGGAATGGTCGAAACGGAAGACGGACGCAGCTTTGTAATGGCGGATCTTCCGGGACTGATTGAGGGGGCGCACGAAGGGGTTGGCCTCGGACACCAATTCCTCAGACATATCGAAAGAACGCGCGTCATCGTGCACGTGATCGACATGTCGGGTCTTGAAGGGCGCGACCCGTATGAAGATTATGTGACCATCAATAAAGAGCTTGAACAGTATAATCTGAGGCTGACAGAACGTCCTCAAATTATTGTCGCCAATAAAATGGATATGCCGGATGCGGAAGAAAATCTGAAGGCATTCAAAGAAAAGCTTACAGATGATTATCCTGTTTTTCCAATCAGCGCGTTGACCAGACAAGGATTGAGGGATCTGCTGTTTGAGATTGCCGACCGTTTGGAAACGACGCCGGAATTCCCGCTCTACGACGAAGAAGACATGACTGAAAACAGAGTCATGTATAAGCTTGAGGATGAGGAAGCGCCGTTTGAGATCAGCCGTGATCCTGACGGCACCTTTGTGCTCAGCGGAGCCAAGCTTGAACGCTTATTTAAAATGACGGATTTTTCAAGAGACGAGTCTGTTAAGCGTTTCGCCAGACAGCTTCGCGGAATGGGCGTTGATGACGCGCTTCGGGCTCGCGGTGCAAAAGACGGAGATACGATCCGTCTTCTCGAATTTGAATTTGAATTTATCGACTGATCATACCGGAGAGTTTGCCAGGCAAGCTCTCCGACTTTTAGCTGAAAGGAACGCCTTTCCTTTCGCTTGCTGGATCAATGTAAAGGAATTAGGGTTTTTAAAAGGAGAGAAAAGTCTGTGAAAGAGGAGACCTTTTATCTTGTCAGGGAAGACGTGCTGCCGGAGGCAATGCGGAAAACACTTGAGGTCAAAAAGCTGATTGAGCGGAAAAAAGCGGAATCTGTAGCTGAAGCCGTCCAAAAGGTAGATTTGAGCCGAAGCGCTTTTTACAAGTACAGAGATGCGGTTTTTCCTTTTTATACGATGGTCAAGGAACAGATTATCACGCTTTTTTTTCATTTGGAGGACCGCTCGGGAACGCTGTCCCATCTGCTCCAAGTGGTGGCTGAATCGGGCTGCAACGTGCTGTCGATCCACCAGACCATCCCTCTTCAAGGAAGAGCGAATGTCACGCTGTCCGTCAGTACGAGAGGAATGGATGGAAATATCGATTTGCTGATGAACAAATTAAGAAAGCTGGAATTCGTAGAAAAGGTCGAAATACTAGGTTCGGGCGCTTAAAGGGAGAGAATGTCATATATCATGAGTATGAGAGTAGGTTATTTAGGTCCAGAAGCAACATTTACGCACCTTGCCGTCTGCTCCTGCTTTTCAGATGCAGACCAGCAAGCATTTAACACGATACCCGCCTGTATGGATGCGGCGATGAACGGCGAGATTGATCTGGCTGTCGTCCCGCTTGAAAATGCGATTGAAGGATCGGTGAATCTGACAATAGACTACTTAATCCACGAACAGCCTCTTTATATTGTCGGAGAAATCACCGCTCCCATCCGTCAGCATTTACTTGTGCATCCTGCAAGAAAAGAGGCTTGGGAAGACATTCAGAAAGTTTATTCCCATTCCCATGCGATCGCGCAATGTCATAAATTTTTGCACAGCCGGTTCCGCTCCATTCCGTTTGAATATGCGACATCCACCGGTGCAGCTGCAAAATACGTGAGTGAACATCCGGACGAGAACATCGGCGTGATTGCCAATGAAATGGCAGCCGCTACGTATGGATTAGACATCGTCAAAAGAGATGTGCATGACTATGAATACAATCACACGAGATTTGTGATGCTTCATCCGGATCACGAGGCATCTCCGCCGGTCAATCCGCACTTGACGGGAAGGCCGAAAACGACTTTGCTGGTAACCCTTCCTTCGGACAGATCAGGGGCTCTCCACCAGGTGCTGTCGGCTTTCGCCTGGAGAAATTTGAATCTTTCTAAAATTGAATCGCGGCCGACAAAAACCGGTCTCGGCAATTATTTTTTCATTATTGATATTGAAATGGCACTGGACGATGTGCTGATTCCAGGTGCGATAGCTGAGCTTGAAGCTTTGGGCTGCAAGGTGAAAATGCTCGGAGCCTACAATGCGTATACATTATAAAGAAAGGTCCTTTGCATTGATGACGGCAAAGGACCTTTTCTTTATTCGGGAATGAGGATGCCCGCTTTTTGCAGGGCGTCGCAAGCTTGTTCGATCTTCTCTTCGTCATCTGCCTCCAATGTGTGCAGATGGGTGCCGTTTGTCAGTTGAGACAGATAAGCGGCGTTTGTCGAAGAGATTTTTTTGACGAAGTCCGAGACTTCTTTTCTTGTGCTGACTCTGATCGAAGCTGTTAAGTCGCCGTAGACAGGATGTTCAATCGTTACATCTTTCACCGTTACGCCAAAGTCGACGATCAGATTCAGCTCTTCTTCCGTTTTTTCCGGCTCATGGTCGCAAGCGATGAGCCGCTGAACCGGCTGTTTTTTGCCGAGAACTGACTGCAAATACACGTATCCTTGGCTTGTTGCGATGATCGGTTCGTTTTTTGCTTTTAATAAAGAAATGTCCTGTACGATGACCTGCCGTGAAACAGATGCTCTTTTCGCCAGTTCGCTTCCTGTCAGCGGAGCCTCAGACTCCTTCAGCCAGGCCAGAAGCTGCTGGCGCCGCTCAGCGCCCGTAAGTTTTAATCCGTCTGTCAATCCGATGGTCTCCTTTCTCATGCATCATATCTTCAAAAACGTCCAACAGCTTATCAACATGTTCGCTTGTCGTATCGCATCCGAACGAAATTCGGACGAATTGAAGCGCGAGCTCCCTTGGGACTAAAAGGGCTTTCATCGTATTCGACGGCTCATGATAGCCGGCTGAACACGCGCTTCCGGTAGAAATGCAAATTCCTCTCCGATTACATTCCAGCATAGTATATTGTCCTTCAAAGGAATGAAAAAAACAACCTATAATATGCGGCAGAACATGCGAATTTGCCGAATCGGGCACAGCGAGGGAGACGGGAAGCTTCCGGGCTTTTGCCTTTTCCAGAAAACGGGCGCGCAGCTCCTGATGTTTAAGATACGCGGCATCCATACGCTTTATTGTCAACTCGGCAGCGGTAATGAAAGCGCCGATTCCAGGGACATTGACGGTGCCGCTCTTCAATCCGTTTTCATGTAAAGTGCCCGGGTAGACGGGTTTCCAGTTCACACCAGGCCGAATATAGACCGCTCCAACTCCTTTTGGTCCGTATACTTTATGGCTTGAAAAAGATAAGGCATCAGCGCCGAGCTCATCAATGCCGACCGGAATCTTGGCAAAGGTCTGTACGCAGTCGCTGTGCAGGAGCACGTCCCGCTTATGCAAGTAAGCCGAAAGCTTTGCCAGGGGCTGGATGACGCCTGTTTCTGAGTTGGCATGCTGAATTGAGACGAGACCTGTATCAGGACGGAGGTGCCGTTCCAGTATCTCTGTTGTGATGATGCCTGAAGCATTTGGTTTCATCAAGTCGACTTCAAAGCCCAGTATCTCAAGATGCCGCTTCAAAATGTGGATCGACTGATGTTCCATTTCTGTCATTAAAAAGCGCTGCTTTCCGGCGGGGAGTCCATTTAAGATGGAGTGAATCGCCAAAAAATTGGCTTCGGTGCCGCCGCTCGTAAAATAAACGCCTTCTTCTTCCCCGGATAAAAGTTCCGCCATCTTTTGGCGGCAGTAGCGCAGAATACTTTCGGCTTTCCCTCCTGCATCATGCAGACTACTCGAATTTCCGTACACGTCTGTGCTCAGTTTTTGAAACGCGTCCAAGGCTTCTTTTGCCGCCGGTGTCGTCGCAGCATAATCAAGATAAATCACGGCTCTCGTCTCCCATTCTTTATAAAAAATACTTGAGTTTATTTTATCGATATGTAAATATAGGTGTCAAGACACGTGTAAATTTACAGGAGGAGTCGACATGTCTCATCAGACGATAATTGTTGTCGGAGCAGGTGCCGCTGCGTTGTCTTTTGCTGCATCCATTCCGCCGTCTTATGAAGTGATTGTGATGACAAAAGCATCTGTGAAAGACAGCAATTCAACCCTCGCTCAGGGAGGAATTGCCTCGGCTGTATTGCCTCGCGATTCCTGGTCAGCTCATGCGGACGACACATTGTATGCCGGATCCGGCCACAATCAAATCGAAGCGGTTCAAGATGCCATTAAAGACGGCCAGCGCCTTGTTGATGAGCTGATACTTCAGCATTTCCCTTTTGATACTGACGAATCCGGAAAGCTCAGCCTCGGCAAAGAAGGCGCACATTCGATGAACAGAATTTTGCATGCCGGGGGAGACGCTACGGGGCAGGCGCTGATCCGGCACTTAATCGGAAGGCTCGGTCCTCATGTCATACTGAAAGAATACGAAACGGCGGCGGATTTATGGATTGAAGACGGACGCTGTGCGGGCGTCTGGACGAAAGACCGCCAGGGAAAGGCTTTTCTCAGGAAAGCCGATTTTGTTGTGCTGGCGGCAGGAGGCTGCGGAAATCTATTTCAAATCAACACGAATAACCGTTCTGTGACAAGCGATGCGATTTCTTTGGCGTATCGGGCAGGAGCCGAGCTCGCAGATTTGGAATTCGTTCAATTCCATCCTACATTGCTCGTCAAAGACGGGCGCGCACAAGGGCTTGTTTCAGAAGCTGTGCGCGGAGAAGGCGCTGTCTTGGTTGATGAAAACGGACAGCGGGTGATGGAAGACATTCACCCCATGCAGGATTTAGCGCCGCGGGACATCGTATCTCGTGCGATTCACGAAAAGCTAGCTTGCGGAAGCAGCGTATTTTTGGATATTACCCGTATATCAAACTTTAAAAGCCGCTTCCCTACGATTTCCTCCCTTTGCGAAAAAGCCGGAATTTCCATTGAAGAAGGCCGGCTTCCGGTTTCACCGGGTATGCATTTTTTAATGGGGGGCGTTTCTGTGAACAGATGGGGGGAAACGGCCGTTCCACACCTTTATGTGATTGGGGAAGCCGCATGCACCGGTTTTCACGGCGCCAACCGTCTGGCAAGCAATTCTCTCTTGGAATGCATCGTCTTCGGAAGGAGAGCGGCGGATCGGATACAAGCTTATCAAAAACCTGAGCCTGTCAGAGGCCAATCTCCTCAGCCTGAGGATGTGACATATTCTGTTCCCCTGACAGATGTGAAGGATATTCAAAAACACATGACAGATCATGTGGCGATCGTGCGAACGGAGGATGAATTGACGAAGGTGAAAGAATGGCTTGAGCGAGTGCCTTTTCAAATCGTGAATGTGAAAGAAATCACAAAAGAACAGCTTGAATTAGCTCATTTATGGCAGACCGCCAAGCAGATGACGGTCTCGGCATTGCTTCGTACAGAAAGCAGAGGCGGCCATTACCGTTCGGATTGCCCGGCGCCTGATGATAAAAACTGGCATGGCAAGCAAATCGTTCACACAAAAGGCGGGATCAAGGTCAGACAAAACGAAGGGATTGTGAAATATGCAGCGGCTCATACTTAGGAACATGCTTAAAGAATTTTTCAAGGAAGATATCGGCTGGGGGGATTTCACTTCTGAAGCCGTTTTTGATGACAATCTTCAATGTGAAGCTGTCATCACAGCGAAGGATGACGGATTGTTTGCAGGAGAATTAGTGATTTTCGAAGGCTTTCGGCTGCTCGATGAAACGATCGCCGTGCAACTGCTGAAAACAGATGGTGAAGCGGTTCATAAAGGAGAAACGATCGCGCGGCTCAAAGGCCGTGCAGCTTCCCTCATGACCGGCGAACGGGTCGTGCTGAATCTCATTCAAAGAATGTCGGGGATCGCCACTTTAACAAAGCAGTCCGTGATCAGGCTGGATGATCCGGATATCGCGATTTGCGATACGAGAAAGACGACCCCGGGCCTGCGCATTCTTGAAAAATACGCGATCAAAACCGGCGGGGGCTGCAATCACCGCTTTGGCTTGGACGGCGGGATCATGATTAAAGACAACCACATTGCTGCCTGCGGATCGATTTTAAAAGCGGTTGAAAAAGCACGGGCAGCGTGCGGCCATATGGTCAAAATCGAAGTGGAGATCGAGTCTGAAAAAGAGCTTCATGAAGCGATTGCGGCTGAAGCCGATATCATTATGTTTGACAATTGTCCTCCTGACAAGGTAAAAGCATTTGCGGAAATGACACCCGCAGGCATTATGACGGAAGCTTCAGGCGGGATTTCATTTGAAAATCTCCCCGCATACAGGGGAACAGGGGTGCACTGTATTTCATTGGGCTACTTAACTCATTCGGCGAAAAGCCTTGATATCAGCATGAATGTCGATCTGAAAAAATAAGCGGGATTGGAGAGGTGACAGATGTCTATTTTAAACTTAATTCATGACAGGAACGCCGGCATGATGCCGGAGCTGTATAAAGAACTGAGCGAAGAAGAAATGGCCGGAAGGATTTTGAATATCAAAAAGAAATTCGGAGAAAGGCTGTTTATCCCGGGGCATCACTACCAAAAAGACGAAGTGATCCAATTTGCGGACGCGACGGGAGATTCGCTTCAGCTGGCGCAAGTCGCCCAAAGAAATAAAAAAGCGGAATATATCGTGTTCTGCGGCGTACATTTTATGGCAGAAACAGCTGATATGCTCACTTCGGACGAACAGATTGTCGTTTTGCCGGACATGCGCGCAGGCTGTTCGATGGCCGATATGGCTAACATGCAGCAGACGAATCGCGCCTGGGAAGAGCTTGCAGAGCTGTTTGGCGATACAATCATTCCCCTCACATATGTCAATTCGACAGCGGAAATCAAAGCTTTTGTAGGAAGAAACGGGGGAGCGTCCGTGACATCCTCAAATGCGGCCCGCATGTTGACATGGGCGCTATCGCAAAAAGAGAGGATTTTATTTCTTCCGGATCAGCACTTGGGACGCAACACGGCATTTGACCTCGGCATTCCTCTCAGCAGAATGGCGGTATGGGATCCCATTGCAGAAAAACTTGAGTATAACGGCGATTATGAAGACATAAAAATCATTTTGTGGAAGGGGCATTGCTCTGTTCACGAAAAATTTACCGCGGCGAATATCAAAAGCGTTAAAGAACGGGATTCGGACATTCATGTTATCGTTCATCCGGAATGCACCCATGAAGTCGTCGCACTCAGCGATTTCAGCGGGTCTACAAAAAAAATCATCGATACGATTAATGAAGCAAAACCGGGGAGCAAATGGGCGATTGGAACAGAGATGAACCTTGTTTCACGCATCATACAAGAACATCCTGATAAACAAATCGAATCCCTTAATCCAGATATGTGCCCTTGTTTGACAATGAACCGAATCGACATGCCGCATTTGCTGTGGTCGCTGGAGCAGATTGACAAAGGTGAACCGACAGGCGTGATCAAAGTTGATCAAGATATCGCAAAAGATGCGATTCTTGCGCTGAATCGGATGTTAACGATCCGTTAATTTTTTGGAGAACAAGTTTTTATCATAACCCCTCCGCTATGCGCATAAATTTGTGGAGAAGCATATTTGTTATTCTCATCTGTTCGTTCACGTTTTTGCATAGGAGGGGAAAACGTTGAAAATTCATATTGTCCAAAAGGGCGATTCTCTGGAAAAAATCGCGGAAAGATATGAAGTGGGCTTTGAAGAACTGAAAAAGCTGAATTCGCAGCTGAGCAATCCAGACTTGATCATGCCGGGCATGAAAATCAAAGTACCGTCAGGGGGAGTGCCGGTCAAAAAAGAAGAACAGCTCAATATGCGAAAAGAGTTACCGAAAAAACAGCAGGAACATCCATTTGCAAAAGAAAAGCCGAAAAGCAAGCTTGATGTTGAAGATATAAAACCGAAAGAAAAACCTTCGGTTCCTTATGTTCCGCCTGTCCCGAACATCGGACAGTCAAGTTTGCCTGAAGGAGACATTTCAAATTTGTATCAAAGCGTCAATCAGCTTCATCAGCCGTACGCACCTCCAAAACCTTATGAACATCAAGAGAAAGGCCCCAACATGTATAATCCATGGACAAATGAGGAGGAGAATCATATGGAAAATGTCAATTATCCGAATGTTCCGCAGCCGCCGAATGTCGGTGCAGCAGGCGAGGAAAATAAGCAGTTTCACGGCATGCCAAATGTAGCTGCGGCCGGATATCATCACCATCCGCATCCTTATCCGTTCTATCCTGGAGGCTGCTGGATTCCTGTTTCACCGGTGCTGCCTGGATCGGGATTATGCCACCCTTGGTATCCTTATCCTGCTCAAATGCCTTACATGCACCAGCCTAGCTATGTATCTCCTGCTGAATATGACGGTGATGACAACATGGGGCATGACAATGCCGGTCATCACGGATATCATCATCAGCCGATGACTGCTCCGGCATATGCGCCTTATCAGCCGTTTCCGGGATATGCACCGCCAAACGTCGGTCACGATCCCAATATGGCACACGGCAAAGAAGATGACTGCGGGTGCGGACCGGGCCAATTCCCGGGAGGTTTTCCGGGTGCAGCGCCATATGGACAGATGCCGCAAATGGGAGCTCCGTACGGTATGGGCGGATACGGACAGCAGCCCGCAGGCGGACAGATGTTTAACAGACCGGAAGATGAAGAAGACTGATTCGGAATGGGACGATGATCTATCGTTCCTTTTTTATTGTGGACCGCTATAAACACTTTCATGCTTTTTTACGGGACTGTCTATAACTGTCAAGGGTAACTCTTCACATCCCGCACATCCTAAAAAAGAGCGCAATGCTCAAATTCAGCGGTTTTCTACGGGGGGTATTACCATTGGACAGCAAGCTGAAAGTGTTTTCGGGTATTTTGCTTTTGACAGCTGGTCTATCTGCCTGCGGAACGAACGGCGCTATAGATAATGGAAACAATACGCGTCCGATCGGATACTATTCAAATGATGCAGATCGTAATAACGGTCTTGATAATGACGGTCCTGTTACAGAAATGCTTGAAAATATGAACGGGAGAAACGGTGCAACGAACGTGAACAATCGAGCGCGCAACGGGAATCCCGTTCCAACAGGCGATGGAACTTTCAGCCGGGGAGACATGAATTATCACAATCATTTGGTGAACACGGCGGACACAGGCTATAACAGACCGGAAAACCGTAAAATCTCCAGGAATATCACTGGACGCGTCAACAAATTGAATTATGTTGACGAGAGTCAGGCCGTCGTAACGAACGAAACGGTCATCATCGCGGTACGGTCAGATAAACGGCTGACAAATAATGAGAGAACTCAAATTAGAAAAGCAGCCAAAGCATTTGCTGGAGACCGGACCGTTCAAGTTGTCGAGGACGACGGCGCATTTACAAGGCTCCGTGAAATGAACGACGACCCTCAGAACATTAGGGATCGCGGAGACACGACGAATAACAATTTGAACCGCTTGCGCAACCAATGACAAGCAGGGAATTGCCGGGGATTCCCCGGCAATTTTTTTGTAAGCGTTCGGCCGATTTCTTTACAAAAACGGGGAAAACCGTATAAAGTGTACATAGAGACGAGAATTTTTTTGGAGGTAGAAAGATATGGCTGGCCATTCTAAATGGAAAAATATTCAGAGAAGAAAAAATGCCCAAGATGCTAAACGCGGCAAAATTTTCATGAAGCTTGCCAAAGAAATATATGTAGCCGCAAAAGAAGGGGGACCCGATCCCGAATCTAACGCAAGTCTGCGTCTCGTCATCGATAAAGCCAAAAATGAAAACATGCCGAACGACAACATCGACCGCGCCATCAAAAAAGCTTCCGGCAGCCAGGATGGAAAAAGCTACGAGGAAATTACGTATGAGGGCTACGGCCCAAGCGGGGTGGCTGTCATGGTTAAATGTTTGACAGATAATAAAAACCGGACGGCGACAAACGTCAGAACCGCCTTCAGCAAAAACGGCGGCAGTTTGGGGGAAACAGGATGCGTTTCTTATATGTTCGACCGGAAAGGATATATGGCAATCGAGCGTGAAGATCTTGAGATAGATGAAGAGGAGTTTATGCTTGAGGTCATTGATGCCGGCGCCGAGGAGCTCGAAACGAGCGAAGAGCTGTTCGAGATTTATACAGAGCCGGAACAGTTTGAAGAAGTAAAGAAAAACTTGGAGGAGCGCGGCTATCAAATGGCGACAGCCGAAATGACAATGGTTCCGCAAACCTATGCAGAGGTCGATGAAGCGCTTCAGGAAAAAGTCGAAAAGCTCATTGACGTACTTGAAGATGATGACGATGTGCAGGAAGTGTATACGAACGTTCATTAAAAAAGGACGCCGCTCCAGATTCGCGGCGTCCTTTTATGCATCATCAACCAATTAGCAGCTGTATCAAGCTGCTGCGGAAACAGGATTTGATTTTTTATCATATATTGTGAAGGAGTCTGTCATTATGAGAGGAGGATCTGCAATGGCTGAACAACACGGAAATGAGAAGCCTTTCCCGGCTGCGGGCGGCAGCCCGCAAGACAAGGAAACCGCTCAAATCATCGAGAGAGTCAACGGCCTTATCACGGGTTTTGGCGAATCGATCTATGAGCTGGTTCAGAAAAACAGCGGTATCGATCTGAGAGAGGCCGATTTCACAAAAAGCGAAAATGCGGAACTTAATCAAGCGATCCAAAATGTCATCAAAATCTCAACAATTTGAATGTCGATCTTAGCGGAAAGATCGGTGAATCGATCAACGGCTTTGTCACAAACAAAGATCAAAAAGATGTTTAAACATTTGACAGCATGACGTGTATTGCCGGCAAAGCTGCATGCAGCCTTGTCGGCAAGTTTTTTTATACATATGAGAATGTGCTGTAACGCTAAATGCTTTTTTTCATGCCGCAGCGCCGGCATTCACGCAAAAACTGGCCGTTTTTTACAGAGCTTTTAAAAAGGGTGTAATCGCAATTGTCGCACCGTCCGTGGCGGACATCCGGATATTGATTGTAATCATAAACTTTTGTCAGGTCGTAGCCTTTTGTATCATATTCTGTTTCCATGTTTTATCACCTGCATTTTTATTGTCGGTAATAGGATAACAGAACGGGGAGGAAAAGAAAATATAACATCTGCAGCCGGCAGACGCGGCCGATTTTACTTTTATCAAACCGTATACCCCGTTTCTGATAGAACGCCTCATTCTCAAGCGGGATGGGCTGTAGGGAAAGTCGTGCAACAGGAGACGCCTATTGTTATGAGATTTTTTTCTTAAAATTTATCGATCTTTTAAACTAATGAAAAAGCATCTTTTTAATAAAAATATTTAAATTTTTATTTTTTATCAAACTTATTCATAATTGAACGCGTCATGTCTAAAGCGTAAAATAACTGTGTCACAAAAAAGCCAAATATACAATGAGGCATGGAGGACATGCTTAGAAATCGAAAGGTAGTGTAAAAGGGGAATAATCAATGAAGAAAAAAGTACTCATCTACTTGGTGATCGCAGCAGTGATGATAAATGGCGTATACAGATGGTTCGAAAAAACAACCCGGGAGAACTTTCAGATCCAGGCCGGGGACAGATACATGAATTTCAAGGAATTGCAGGAACACGAAAAAAGCGGCTATGACATTGAGTATCACGAAAAAGCGGGAAGCGACTGTTTAATCTTTTCGCCTCACGGAGGAAGAATAGAAGGCGGAGTAAGCGAGCTTGTCAGAGCTTTCAAAGATGATTATTCAACTTATTTATTCGAGGGAAAAAAGGATGAGAACAACTCGGATCTTCATATTACAAGCACAAACTTTGACGAGCCTCTGGCACTGCAGAAAATAAAAGAACACCGCTATACCATCGCATTCCACGGCTATTCCGGCGACCGCCCGCACACGCTTGTGGGAGGAACGGACAGAAAGCTGGCAAAAGCTATCGTCAAATCTCTGAAAAAGTCTGACTTTTCCGCAGAATTGGTCAAAGTGGACGGGAAATTTGCCGGAACTGCCGAGGAAAACATCAATAATGAAAGCCAGTCAGGAATGAGCGTGCAGCTTGAAATCAGCACGGCTCAAAGGAAAGAGTTTTTCGAAGATTTTTCCTATAAAGAGAGGGAGGAGACAAAAACGAGAACATTCCGCAAATATGTCAAGGCGGTCCGAAGGGTGCTGCAGGACAGATGCTGAAAATGGAAACTCGTGTTATTCTGGGTATGAACTGCTTAAACACGAAGGAGGAATAAAAAATGGAACGAAAAGACCGCATCGTTCAGGAATTTATGTCCCACCGCCTGGTGACAGAAGAACTGATTCAAAAGATTGATGAAAAACATCTCGATTACAAACCGACTGAAACGTCGATGCCAGCGAAGGAACTTGTCATGCATATGCTGCAATCTTTCTATGCCTTTGCTTCAGCGGCAAAAGAAGGGAACGGAGAGTCTTTTAAAAAGAAGCCGGAAGAAACAGGGGCAAGCCTGAGCGAGCTCGCCAAAGCATATACAGAAAAAACAAAAAAGCTGCTTGAATCTTTTACGGATGAAGAATTGGATCGTGAAGTCGATTTGACCGGTGTCATCGGACGAAAAGTAGCCGGCGAACAGCTGCTGCAGCTCGCGATCGGACACGAAATACATCACAAAGGCAATCTGTTTGTTTATGTCCGTGAAATGGGACACACGGATCTGCCTTTGTACGTAAAGGTTCATTGATTACGGGAGCTGAAGATCACCCCTCCTTGAAAGAAAACCGGCTAAAAAGGAATACGAAAGCAGCCGGGAGTACACATTATGAGTAAAAGCTAAAGGAGGGTGTCAGCATGAATACGCAGCGTGCCCAGGAAATCGTCGAATCACCCGACATGGTTGATGTTACTTATAATGGCAAGCCGATTTATATTCAGCGTGTCAACGAACAAAATGAAACCGCAAGAATCTTTCCGCTCGGCCAACCGGAGAACGAGCAGGAAGTACCGCTCACAAATTTGAAAGAGCATTAAAAAGCAACCCTTCTGATGAAGGGGTTTTGTATTTGACTGATCACTCGGCCATCAAAAAAACACCCGAAAGCCCGGGTGTTTAATTTATGATTTTCGCAAGTCCTCTTACTGCCAGCCTCAGCACATAAAACAACGGCTCAAGCAAATCAACGAGATAAAGATAATCCCATTTATCATCATTTCGTTTCTTCTTTTTCTTCAACAGCTGTTTCTCCCTTCCTGACTGTAATGGGGTTATTTCATATACGGACGTGCCTTCTTTAAGTTTCAAATTACGGGTGAAATTTGTTTTTTCTGGCGGCCCATTGTTTTTGAAGCCAGTTTTTTTTATAAAGATAAGCGATCAATTCCATCCACAGCTTAGGAAGCCTTTGCGGGAAACGGCTTTTTTTGTAAATGGTTTGATAGGCTGTTTTTAAGTCATCCCACTGTCTGCATTCTTTCGTCTGCAAAAACCTGGCGACATCGATGACTTTGATTGTCCCAGCCGGCGTCAGTATCAGGTTTCGGAGGTGGATATCGGATGGATTCAACCCTTTCCGCTTCGCATCGTTCAATGCGCGGTCGACCTCGCAGATCATGTCATCATCGATCGGAATGCCTTTGTTTAAACACTCATAAAAAGTATATCCTTTTATATACTCCATTAAAATATATGATGGCCCTGTTTCATATATATCAGGATAATAATTCGAATCAGAAAGCTTTTTGTAAATCTCCGCTTCCCTTGCGGCGATGTTCTTAAATTCGGGAAAAAAGACTTTAAGAGCCATTTCCCTGCCCTCTTCAGTCAGCTTAAAAACGTATGCGCTCCTGCCTTTCCCGATCAACTCTAAGTCATCGGGTTTTTGGATAAGTTTATTGAACTTTTTTTTCGTATTATACTTTACGGCCTCTGCATAGGTTTGCGCCTTTTTCACGCTGAACTCACCTTCTTTTTAAGGGCTGGTCAAACGAAAAACTCTCTATAATGTTGTTTATACATGAGAACGCGGGGTTTTGCACCTTAAATGCCTTTGAGTTCTTCATATTGGTTTGAAAATGTAACATTCGTAAACCGGTTGTTATCTCATTGCTTTTTTAGATTAATTTTTAAAAGCGTTGGTCAAACTATGGATATGATCGTTAAGGCAAAAAAGAAGGTGATATTGATGAACAGCCAAAGCAAGTTCAAAATCGGTTTAGTGCTTATTGGAAGTCTGCTGGCCGCGCTCAGCTTTCACCTGGAGGCCCTGGCCGAAAAGCCGGCTACAGTTCAAATCCAGCTTGAAAAGGTTTATCTGGACGGGGACGTTGGCATCGAAAATAAAGTAGAGGCCGCTCGAACACTGGAAGACTTTAAAGCTGCTTATAAAGGGTGGCAGCTCATCGATCAGAAAAAGGGGTTTATTCTGTTTCGCAAACAGGTGGACGACATTTCTCCCCTCAGCAAAACAAACGGTTATATCGGAGTGACGGAAGACGGCGTGATTTCGACTTTTCACGGCCGCCCGGGCATATTATCAGAGCCGATTCAATCGTTTTTTCAGATTGATATAAAGCGCCTGGAAAGCCGGATGGCGGATGATTTGCGCAAAGGGATCCCATACCGCACGAAAAAGGAATTTGAACATGTCATTGAAGCCGTAAAATCATCCGGAAGCCAACATCATGTAAAAGATATGAAGACATGACGCTGTTATGTCTTTTTTCAGCTGCGGACAGAAGCCATTTTTAGCGAACATATGTTAACTTTTTCATTCTAGCTTTGCCTGTTTTGTGTTACAATGAAGAGCAGTCAAAGAGGTGAATGAACGTTGATCGAATTCGTAAAAGGGACGATTGATTATGTATCGCCCCAATATATTGTCATTGAAAACGGCGGGATCGGCTATCAGATCTTTGCGCCAAATCCGTTTATTTATAAGAAAAACAGCAACGAAACAATCTATACATACCATTATGTAAGAGAAGATACGAATGCGCTGTACGGCTTTTCGACAAGGGAAGAAAAAATGCTGTTTACGAAAATGCTGAATGTTACGGGAATCGGCCCGAAAGGTGCGCTTGCGATCCTCGCTTCCGGCGATCCGGGAGCGGTGATTGAAGCGATCGAGAATGAGGATGAAGCGTTTCTCGTCAAGTTCCCCGGCGTAGGCAAAAAAACGGCAAGGCAGATCATCCTTGATCTGAAAGGGAAGCTTGCGGACGCCGTTCCTGACATCGCGGCCGATCTGTTTAACCATGAAGAGCGGGAGCAAATTCATGAAGCGGAAACGGCTCTTGAGGAGGCGCTTGAAGCATTAAGAGCGCTCGGCTATTCCGACCGGGAAATTAAAAAAGTCCAGCCTCATTTGAAAAAGGAAGAGGCGCTTTCGACGGATCAATACGTTAAAAAAGCATTGCAAAAATTGTTAAAGTAAGGTGATATCATGGATGAGCGGCTTGTATCAAGTGAACTAGACAACCATGAATCAGCGATTGAGCAAAGTCTGCGTCCGCAAAGACTGGCTCAGTATATCGGCCAGGAAAAAGTGAAAGACAACCTCAAGGTTTTCATCGAAGCTGCGAAAATGCGGGAGGAAACGCTTGACCATGTCTTGTTGTACGGGCCGCCGGGATTGGGAAAAACGACGCTCGCCGCGATCATCGCCAACGAAATGGGAGTCAATCTCAGAACGACGTCAGGTCCGGCGATCGAGCGCCCCGGCGATTTGGCGGCGATATTAACGGCTCTGGAGCCAGGCGACGTTTTATTTATTGACGAGATCCACCGGCTGCACCGTTCGATCGAAGAGGTGCTGTATCCTGCGATGGAAGATTTCTGCCTTGATATCGTGATCGGCAAAGGGCCGTCGGCGCGTTCTGTGAGGCTCGATCTTCCTCCTTTTACCCTTGTCGGCGCGACCACAAGGGTCGGGCTTTTAACCGCGCCTCTCAGGGACAGGTTCGGCGTTCTGTCAAGGCTTGAGTATTACACGCGTGACGAGCTTTCGGAAATCGTGATCAGAACGGCGGAACTGTTTGAGGTCGACATCGATTCGCTCTCGGCTCTCGAAATCGCAAGACGGTCAAGAGGGACGCCGCGGATTGCGAACAGGCTTTTGAGGAGGGTCAGGGATTTTGCCCAGGTGCTTGGAAACAGCTCCATCACGGAGGAAGTGGCGGTTGATGCGCTTGAACGCCTCCAGGTTGATAAACTTGGGCTTGATCATATCGACCGCAAGCTTTTGATGGGCATGATCGAAAAATTTGGCGGCGGTCCCGTCGGCATCGATACGATTTCGGCTACCATCGGTGAGGAGTCTCACACGATTGAGGATGTGTATGAGCCGTATCTTCTTCAAATCGGTTTTATTCAAAGAACGCCGCGGGGGCGCATCGTGACCCCTGATGTATACAGCCACTTTAAAATGGAGGTTCCGAACAGTGACTGAATTTCCAAAGATTTTAATGGTGCTGGGCGCCGTCATTTTTGCCGTCGGTTTATTCATGCAAGTCATCGGCAGGCTTCCCGGCGATATTTTTGTGAAAAAGGGAAACGTGACATTTTTCTTTCCGGTTGTTACATGCATTGTCATCAGTATCATTCTGTCCGTGGTGTTTTCGATTTTCGGACGAATGAAATGACTCTGACATTCAAGTCTATAGATAGAGTAAGGTGAAAAAAGATGAAAGTAGAATTATTCGATTTTGACTTGCCTGAACGCCTCATCGCACAGGTTCCTTTAAAAGAGCGGGATGCGTCCAGGCTGATGGTGCTGGATAAAAAAACAGGAGAAATCACTCACAGCACGTTTAAGCATGTGATTGATTTTCTGAACGCGGGCGATTGCATCGTGCTGAACGATACGAGGGTGCTGCCGGCCCGCTTGTACGGAGTCAAGGAAGAGACGGGCGCAAAGGTTGAAGTTCTTCTGTTAAAACAGGAGGAAGGGGACGTCTGGGAAACGCTTGTCAAGCCCGCAAAGCGGGTCAAGCGCGGAACCGTTCTTTCGTTTGGAGACGGCCGTCTCACAGCGGTCTGCACAGAAGAGCTCGAGCACGGCGGAAGAAAAATTGAATTCCGCTATGAAGGGATTTTTTACGAGGTGCTCGAATCGCTCGGCGAAATGCCTCTGCCTCCTTATATTAAAGAACAGCTCGATGACAGGGAGCGCTATCAGACGGTTTACTCAAAGAAACAAGGATCGGCGGCTGCGCCGACGGCCGGGCTGCATTTTACGGAAGAGATTCTCGATGCGCTCAGGAAAAAAGGCGTGCATATTGCGTTTATTACCCTTCACGTCGGACTCGGGACATTCCGGCCTGTCAGTGCGGAAAATGTAGAGGAACACGACATGCATGCCGAGTTTTATGAAATGTCGGAAGAAACGGCAGCATTGTTAAACCGCGTCAGACAGGAAGGCGGAAAGATTATTTCCGTCGGCACGACATCGACGAGGACGCTTGAGACCATCGCTTCCGAGCATGACGGCCGCTTCCGGGAAGCGAGAGGCTGGACATCGATTTTTATTTATCCAGGCTACACATTCCGGGCGATAGACGGGATGATTACCAATTTTCATCTTCCGAAATCGTCCCTCATTATGCTTGTCAGCGCGCTCGCAGGCAGAGAGCATGTGCTTTCCGCCTACCGGACCGCAGTGGAACATGAATACCGCTTCTTCAGCTTCGGAGATGCCATGTTGATCAAATAAAATTCAAAAAGATTGGAGGGCTCATAATTTGTCGCAGCAACCGATACGCTATGAGTTCATAAAAGCATGTAAACAAACAGGAGCAAGACTGGGGAGAGTGCACACCCCGCACGGCTCATTTGAAACGCCGGTGTTTATGCCCGTAGGAACGCTCGCCACCGTTAAAACGATGGCGCCGGAAGAGCTGAAAGAAATGGGTGCAGGCATTATTTTAAGCAATACGTACCACCTTTGGCTGAGACCGGGCCATGACATCGTCAAAGAGGCGGGGGGCCTTCATCAGTTTATGAATTGGGACCGCGCCATTTTGACGGATTCAGGCGGCTTTCAGGTGTTTTCCCTGAGCGAGTTCCGCAAAATCGAAGAGGAAGGCGTTCATTTCCGCAATCATTTAAACGGAGACAAGCTGTTTTTATCTCCTGAAAAAGCGATGGACATCCAAAACGCCCTCGGATCAGATATTATGATGGCGTTTGACGAATGCCCGCCGTACCCGGCAGAGTACGATTATATGAAGAGGTCTGTTGAACGGACGAGCCGCTGGGCGGAAAGGTGCCTGAAAGCTCACAAACGCCCTGACGAGCAAGGGCTTTTCGGAATCGTTCAAGGCGGAGAGTACGAAAACTTGAGAAAACAAAGTGCGAAAGACTTGATTTCACTGGATTTTCCGGGATATGCTATAGGTGGACTATCCGTCGGAGAGCCGAAAGACGTGATGAACCGTGTGCTGGAGTTTACAACTCCGCTGCTTCCTGCGGATAAACCGCGCTATTTAATGGGGGTCGGCTCACCGGACTCTCTGATTGACGGAGCCATCCGCGGAGTGGATATGTTCGATTGCGTGCTGCCGACAAGGATAGCGAGAAACGGTACGCTCATGACGAGCGAAGGGCGTCTCGTCGTGAAAAATGCCAAATATGAAAGAGATTTCAGACCGATCGACGAGCAGTGCGACTGCTATACGTGCCGCAATTACTCGCGCGCTTATATCAGACATTTAATCCGCTGTAACGAAACGTTTGGAATTCGTTTAACTTCTTATCATAATCTTTATTTTCTGTTAAAATTAATGGGGCAAGTCAGAGATGCCATTCGTGAAGATCGTTTAGGTGATTTCCGGGAAGAGTTTTTTGAGCGCTACGGTTTTAATAAACCAAATGCTAAAAGTTTCTGACACATAAACGAAGAAAGCGATAAAGCCATTTGAAAGGGGTGAAAAAATAATGGAGATGCTTGGAACATTACTTCCGATTATTTTAATGTTTGCGGTTCTTTATTTCCTTTTGATCCGTCCGCAGCAAAAGCAGCAGAAGGCTGTCCGCCAGATGCAGGAGGAGCTGAAAAAAGGAGATAAGGTCGTAACGATCGGCGGCCTGCACGGCATCGTTGATTCAATTGACGAAAGCAAGGTTGTCATCAAAACAGGTGACAATACCCGTCTGACATTCGACCGCCGCGCGATCAGAGAGGCGTCAGCAGAATAGCCGAAAGGCTGATACATAAGCATCGGAAATCAGACTGTCGCAGGACGTGAAAACGGCGCTAGCGCCGTTCCTTATGTCTTGATGAAGCCGCAGTTGTTCCTGATGTGACATGGCATAAAAGAAGCCTTATGGGCACGAGAAAAGGGAGCGGACATCCGCTCCCTTTTTGCTGCCTTTATGCACGGCTCCCCTGCAGATTGACCCCGAAAACCCCGCCCAGCATGCTGACTCCCAAAAAGCCGGAATGATAGAGGAGCTGCTTCAAATTGAAGGCCTCTCCAAAGCCGAGATATTGAAACAAAAGCACCGTAAGGGAGAAGCAAAGCGCTGTCAACCCTCCGCTCAGCCACCCCTTTTCCTTCGATTTTCCTCCCGCAATAAAACCGCCGATGAACAAGGTAATAAAAGATATGGCGGTAATCAACCAGCTGAATGAACTTTCGGTTAATGATGTGAAGGTAAGGAGCAGCGAAATAAGCAGGCTTCCTGCAAACATCAAAGCGAAAATGACCACCAAGCTGTATAAAATCCCTTTGCCGACTTGTTTTGGTTCGTTCATCACGATCCTCCTTTCAAAATAGACGGGCTCGTCTTTTTAAATGTATTCTGCATGTTTCGCAAATAGACTAGCTCCCCCGACCTTTTATACATAAAAGACTCAAATTAACAAAGGCTATGTTTATGATCATGATAGGCGGAAGGAGGCGGGCCGTAATGGATGAAATCTTAGCTCTTACGTTTCGGACGATCGTTTTGTATTTCATCATCTTTATTTTGTTTCGCTTGATGGGGAAGAGGGAAATAGGCGAGCTGAGCATACTGGATCTTGTCGTTTTTATCATGATGGCCGAAATCGCGGTTTTGGCTATTGAAAATCTCGATGACCACCTTCTCCATACGATCATCCCGATTCTCGTTTTGACGCTGATCCAGGTTATATTTGCATATCTGTCATTGAAAAATCAAAAAATCCGCCGGCTTCTCGATGGAAAACCGACGATTATCATAGACCGCGGAAAAATTGATGAACACGCCATGAGGACACAGCGCTATAATTACGATGATTTGATGACGCAGCTGAGAGATAAGAATGTGGAACGAATCGGGGATGTTTCATATGCGATTTTGGAGCCGACCGGGAAGCTTTCAGTGTTTACAAAAGACGGGCCGAACAAAATGATCGAACTGCCGTTGATTATTGACGGAGTTGTTCAGAAAGAAGAATTGGAAAAGATCGGGAAGGATCAAGAGTGGCTTGAGCAAAAGCTTGAAAAAAGAGGACACCGCGATCTTTCCAAAATTTCTTATTGCACTTACAATAAAGGTTCTTTTTTTATTGACATAAAGGATGAATTCAAGCCTTAAAAAGAAAGCTATGAAATCCAGCGGCCGAACAGCGGAAACCGCTGGATTTCTTCCTTTTTGACCAGCTTGAAGGCAATCAGAAGGAAAACGTAGAGACAGCTTGTAACCGCGATACATAAAAGCAGGCGCATCGGCTCGGACTGGGCTAAAAAAAGGTGTTCTTTCATCAGAAGGCTGCCCCACCCTGATATCAAAATGACGCCGAAGGATACGATATATTCTTTCAGGTTAATGCTGATGGGAAGCACTTTGCTGACGGTTGCAGCGTGCAGCAAAGTGACAAGGATGATTCCCGTCAAGATCGCAAGCGCAGCCCCCATAATGCCAAGCGAAGGCCGTGAAGCGAGAACAAAAATGAGACCGGTTTTCACAACGGCGCCGACCAAGCTGTTCATCATTGCCGCGCCGGCCAGGTTTAAAGCCTGCAGGACGGCCTGCAGGGGGCCTTGGAAATAGTAGAACAAAAAGAATGGAGCCATGATTTTGACGTAAATGGCGGCATTTGACGACCCGTACATCACGCTGACCAGCTCATCAGCATACGAAAATAAAATGACCGCTGATATTCCGCCGCTTAATAGGCAAAGCCTCATCGCCTGCTCAAGCCTGTATTCCACAACCTGCATTTTTTTCTGCTCGATTCCTTCGCTGATGGCGGGAACGAGCGCGGTAGACAGCGAATATGTGATAAAGCTCGGGAGGGTGAGAAGCGTCAGGGCAAAGCCGGTCAACTCCCCGTACTGGCTCGTTGCGGCGGAAGCGGCGACCCCTGCTATCGCAAGGCTTTGCGCTACGACAATCGGCTCAAAAAACCATGACAGGTTCCCGATAAAACGGCTGCCCGTCGTTGGGAGCGAGACGCTCATCAGCTCGAAAAAAGTCGTTCGCCCCGCTTTAAGCGATTGGAAAAAACGTTTTCTGATGCGGATTTTCTTTTTGTATTTAAAGGCGACGAACAAATAAAGGAGTGAAGCCAATTCGCCAAACACGGAAGACAGCATGGCGCCCGCTGCTGCATACTCGATGCCGAGCGGAAGGAATGCTGTCGTGCAGACGGCGACGAGCGATATCCGGACAATTTGTTCGAGAACCTGGGACACGGCAAGCGGCCGCATATTTTGCTTCCCTTGAAAATAGCCCCTCAGCACGCTGGAAACGGCAATGATCGGCACGACCGGCGTAACCGCCAAAAGCGGATAAAGCGTTCTTTTGTCTGTGAGCAGCGTATCGGCCATCAGCGGGGCGTAAATGAGAAACACCGGAGTGATGATGGCGCTGAGCGTCCCGGTGATCGCAAGAGACATCACTAAAATCTGTTTTGTCTTCCTATGGTCTCGGCGCGCTTCCGCTTCAGCGACCAGCTTGCTGATGGCGACCGGGAGGCCGAACTGGGTGAGGGTGACGGCCAGAAAAAAAGTCGGGGCCGCCATCATGTAAAGCCCGACGCCTTCACCACCGATGAACCTTGCGATGACAATCCGGTTGATAAAGCCGAGCATTCTCGTAATCAAACCCGCCGCTATTAAAATGAGCGTTCCTTTTAAAAACGTCTGCTTCGTCATTTCTAGAGTCCCCTGCCTTCTCAAACAACCTTTAATCATATACAATAAGATATGCGCATACATCGTCCAAGCATGACAAGTCTCTCTGAAAAAATGTGAAAGGAGCGTGGCTTTGGCATGGGCAAACATCCGGCTGATCTGTACAAGGATCATTTAAAACCCTTTCTTCGCAGCAAGACGGAAGAGTTTAGAATACTCGGTTATGACGATATTGAAATAGAGGAATTGTGGTCATACTTATTGAATAAGAAATGGAAGAACCGGAAGGATGTTCAAATTCACCAGCTGGCCGGTGACATTTTATCTGTGAAAATTGGCGAATTTATGAACTATGCAACCGTAGAATCGTTTAAAACGTCTAATTTACTCGACAGCAAAGAAGGGCAGGATATGCTCGATGAGCTGCTGAGGTAGCCGTTGATTTTGGTTGATTTAAGGAGGAAATACATAATGAAAAAAGGACGCTTGATTGCGTTTTTCCTTACCGTTCTCTTGATCGGTACAGGACTGGGAATGTTCACGAAGCCGGCTGCAGACAACATCAGCCTCGGCCTTGATCTTCAGGGCGGTTTTGAGGTTCTGTATGAAGTCCAGCCTGCCAAACAGGGCGACAAAATTGACAGGGATGCCCTCATCAGCACGGTTGAAGCGCTGAACCGCCGGGCGAATGTATTAGGCGTCAGCGAGCCGAACATTCAAATTGAAGGAAACAACCGGATCAGGGTTCAGCTTGCCGGCGTCGACAACCAGAACAGGGCGCGGGAAATCTTATCGACACAGGCTCAACT
Source organism: Bacillus paralicheniformis (assembly GCF_001042485.2). Classification (GTDB taxonomy): domain Bacteria; phylum Bacillota; class Bacilli; order Bacillales; family Bacillaceae; genus Bacillus; species Bacillus paralicheniformis. Next base: position 183,372 of record NZ_LBMN02000016.1, on the reverse strand, counting down.
TACGTTCAGGGATACGAATGACAAAGAGCTTTTGAACGGTGCGGATCTTGTCGAAAACGGCGCCAAACAGTCGTTCAAGCAGGATACGAATGAGCCGATCGTGACGATCAAGCTGAAGGATGCCGATAAATTCGGCGAAGTGACGAAGAAAGTGCTCGATATGAAGCCGAACAACCAGCTCGTCATCTGGCTTGATTACAAAAAAGGCGACTCTTTTAAAAAGGAATCGCAAAAAGCGGATCATAAATACATTTCCGCTCCGAATGTCAGCCAGGTGCTGAATACGTCAGACGTGATGATTGAAGGCAACTTTACGATTCAGGAAGCAAAAGACATGGCGAGCATTTTAAATGCGGGAGCTCTTCCTGTCAAACTCGTTGAAAAGTATTCGACATCCGTCGGAGCGCAGTTTGGGGAGCAGGCTTTGAATGATACCGTGTTTGCGGGAATCATTGGTATTGCTATTATTTTCTTATTTATGCTTCTTTACTATCGCTTGCCTGGTTTTATTGCGGTCATTACGCTTTCGGTCTACATCTACATTACACTGCAGATATTCGACTGGATGAATGCGGTTCTGACCCTTCCGGGGATCGCGGCTCTTATATTGGGCGTCGGGATGGCGGTTGACGCCAACATCATTACGTATGAACGCATAAAAGAAGAGCTGAAGCTCGGCAAATCGGTCCGTTCGGCTTTTAAAGCAGGAAACAGAAGATCGTTTGCAACGATTTTTGATGCCAATATTACGACGATGCTTGCCGGAATCGTGCTTTTCATATTTGGTACAAGCTCTGTCAAAGGCTTCGCGACCATGCTGATCCTATCCATTTTGACAAGCTTTATTACAGCTGTCTTCCTGTCGCGCTTCCTGCTCGGCCTGCTGGTCGAAAGCCGCTGGCTTGACCGGAAAAAAGGCTGGTTTGGGGTGCGCAAAAAAGACATTTTGGATATCAGAAAGACAGACGAAAATACGGAGCCTCCGAACCCGTTTTCCAAATGGGATTTCGTCGGGAAGCGCAAATGGTTCTTTGCATTTTCGGGCGTTCTTCTGGCCGCTGGTCTTATCGTCTTGCTTGTGTTTAAGCTGAACCTCGGCATCGATTTCTCAAGCGGATCGAGAATCGAAGTTCAAAGCGATCATAAGCTGACAACCCAGCAGCTCGAAAAGGACTTTGAACAAGTCGGGCTTGATCCTGACTCGATCGTTCTTTCAGGCGAAAAAAATGATCATGGCGTCGCCAGGTTTGTCGGCGTGCCGAATCAGAAAAAGATCGCTGAAGTGAAAGATTATTTTAAAGACAAATACGGAAGCGAACCAAATGTCAGCACCGTATCGCCTACCGTCGGCAAGGAGCTGGCGAGAAATGCGCTTTATGCGGTGATCATCGCGTCAATCGGGCTCATTTTGTATGTCTCGATCCGCTTTGAATACAAGATGGCGATTGCGGCTATTACTTCATTGCTGTATGACGCGTTTTTCATCATTGCCGTCTTCAGCCTGACAAGGCTTGAGGTTGATGTTACTTTCATTGCTGCCGTGCTGACGATCATCGGCTATTCGATAAATGATACAATTGTAACGTTTGACAGGATCAGGGAGCATATGAAAAAGCGCAAACCGAAAACCTTCAGCGACTTGTCGCATATTGTGAATTTGAGCTTGCAGCAGACGTTCACGCGTTCGATTAATACGGTGCTGACTGTCGTCATTGTCGTCATTGCACTTCTCATCTTCGGCGCTGCATCGATTTCGAACTTCTCTGTTGCGCTGTTGGTCGGACTTTTGAGCGGAGTATATTCATCACTCTACATCGCAGCTCAACTATGGCTTGTCTGGAAAGGGCGCGAACTGAAAAAGCCGAAGCGCAAGCCTGCAGAAGAATAAATAATGGACTGCCCGCACTGCCGGGCGGTCTTTTTTTGATTTGAATAGAAAAAAAGTTGTTTTGGCGGCTTTCTATCGATCTTCTTTTTGTTTAAAATTGGAGCAGAGCGGGAAAATAACGCTAGAAAACGACGCGAATGGAGAGAATATCTCATGAACAAACAATGGACGTTAATTGCTGCACTTATTTTTACATTAATTGTTGCTGTTTTCGCGGTCATTAATGTTGAACCGGTGAAGGTTGATTTTCTTTTTGGTACAGCAGAATGGCCTTTGATCCTGGTGATTTTGGTGTCGGTATTGATGGGGGCGCTTATCATCGGCTCGGCCGGCGCTTTCCAGATCATGCGGCTGAAAAAAGAGCTCAAGACGCTCAAGAAAGAAGAACGGGCAAAGCATCCTGAACTCGAAGCCGAACCGGCGGCGCCCGAAAATCAGAAAGACTAGAAAGATTGTACGAAATAAATTGAATCCCCTCATGCCGCTCTAGTATAATAGTGTGGTTGAGGGGTGAATTTATGTTAGCGTCAAAAATGCGTTGGGACGTGCAAACGCCCGACAAAGAAAAGGTGGAGCAGCTCGCCGGAAGGTTAGGCATTACTCCCCTTGCCGCCTCATTGCTTGTCATGAGAGGTTACGATACAGCCGACAAAGCATCTTCATTTTTATATGGCAATGATGCACGTTTTCACGATCCTTATCTGCTGAAAGATATGGAAAAAGCTGTACGGCGAATCAAACAGGCAATTTCAGATCAAGAAAAGATTATGATTTACGGCGATTATGATGCGGACGGTGTGACAAGCACGACTGTCCTTTTGCAAATGTTGAAAAAATGTTCAGCACAAGCCGATTTTTATATACCTGACCGCTTTAAAGAAGGGTACGGTCCGAATGAAGCGGCCTTTCGCGGGATCAAAGAATCAGGCTATTCATTGATCATTACAGTTGACACAGGCATTGCCGGCGTTCATGAAGCTGAAGTCGCTAAAGAGCTTGGTGTCGATTTGATCATTACGGATCACCATGAGCCGGGCCCCGTTTTGCCGGATGCCTATGCGATCATTCATCCGAAGCAGCCGGGCTGCGGCTATCCATTTAAAGAGCTAGCCGGCGTCGGTGTCGCATTTAAGCTAGCCCACGCTTTGAACGGAGAGCTCCCGGAAGATTTGCTCGACCTTTGTGCGATCGGCACGATTGCCGACCTTGTGCCGCTCCATGATGAAAACAGGCAGATTGCCAAGCGCGGCATGGAACAGTTCAGGAGGACGAAGCGCCCCGGATTAAAGGCGCTGACCAAAATTGCCGGAGCGGAGATACATAGTGCGGATGAAGAGACTATCGGTTTTCAAATCGCGCCCCGCTTAAACGCGGTCGGCAGAATTGAACAGGCTGACCCGGCTGTCTACCTCCTGAACACAGAAGACGAAACAGAAGCGGAAGAGCTGGCCGAAGACATCAACGCCTTGAACAAGGAGCGCCAAAAAATCGTCAATCAGATGACAGAGGAAGCCGTTCAGATGATCGAGGAGGAAGGCCTTGACCAGCCGGTGATCGTCGCGGCGCGGCCGGGCTGGAATCCCGGCGTCGTCGGAATCGTGGCTTCAAAGCTTGTCGAGAGGTATTACAGGCCAGCCATCGTTCTCGGTATCGATGAAGAAAAAGGCATTGCCAAAGGATCTGCGCGCAGCATCAAAGGATTTGATTTATTTCAAAATCTCTCGGAGTGCCGGGATATTCTCCCGCACTTCGGCGGCCACCCGATGGCAGCTGGAATGACGCTCAACCTGGAAGATGTTTCGGCACTAAGGGAGAGAATCAACCGTCAGGCTGAAGCGGTTCTGACCGAGGAAGATTTTATTCCCGTCCAAGACGTCGATTTGTGCTGCCGGCTCGAAGATATCACGGTTGACAGCATTGCCGAAATGAACATGCTGGCGCCGTTCGGCACGGGAAATCCGAAGCCGTTCGTTCTTGTCAGCGACGTTAAAATTGATGATTCCAGGAAAATCGGCGCCAACAAGAATCACTTGAAGCTTGTCCTGGCAGACGGCGAGAACAAGCTCGATTGCATCGGATTTTATAAAGGCGCCATCGAAGACGGGATCGTTCCTGGAGCAAAGATTTCGATTGTCGGGGAACTGTCGATTAACGAGTGGAACAACAGAAAAAAACCGCAGCTGATGATCAAAGATGCGGCCGTCAATGAATGGCAGCTGTTTGATCTGCGGGGAAAACGGTCATGGGAAGAAAAAATATTGCAGCTGGACCCTGCAAAACGGGCGTGCATCTGCTTCCGCGAGGAAACAAAAGCGAAGCTTGCGGGGACAGGCCTTGAAGAAGAGCTGACCGTCATCAGCGGCCCTGAAGAGGCAGAGCGTCTCGACCTTGAGAGCCGTTATGCGGTATTTATAGATATTCCGCCGTCGCTCGACATCTTTGACCAAGTGATAAAAGGCAAAAAACTGGAGCGCATTTATCTGATTTTTTATCAATCAGATGAACATTTTTTCTCAACATTTCCAACAAGGGAATACTTTAAATGGTACTATGCTTTCCTCCTGAAAAGAGGTTCTTTTGACTTGCCGAAATACGGCGGGGAGCTTGCCAGACATAAAGGCTGGACAAAAGACACAATTGATTTCATGACAAAGGTGTTTTTTGAGCTCGGTTTTGTTACAATAGAGAATGGTGTTTTATCTGTTGTTTATCATGCCGAAAGGCGTGATCTGACAGATTCTGAAACCTACCGGGAAAAACAGCGCCTGATTGAATTGGAGCAAAAGCTCATTTATTCTTCGGCGGATGAGCTTAAACAGTGGCTGGATAAGCGGATGGCGGAAAACGCCGTCGCTTATAAAGTATGAGGAGGACATGAAGACAGATGGATTTGAAGAAGTATGTGACAATTGTGCCGGATTACCCGAAGGAAGGCGTACAATTTAAAGATATTACAACATTGATGGACAAAGGCGACGTCTATCGCTATGCGACAGATCAAATTGTAACGTATGCGAAAGAAAAAGAGATCGATCTTGTCGTGGGACCTGAAGCGAGAGGATTTATCATCGGCTGCCCTGTCGCATATTCGCTTGGGGTAGGATTTGCGCCTGTCCGCAAAGAAGGCAAATTGCCGCGCGAAGTCATCAAAGTCGACTACGGATTGGAATATGGAAAAGATGTCCTGACCATCCATAAAGATGCCATTAAACCGGGGCAGCGCGTCTTGATCACTGACGACCTGCTTGCAACTGGCGGGACGATCGAAGCAACGATCAAGCTGGTTGAAGAGCTCGGCGGCATCGTAGCCGGAATCGCTTTCCTGATCGAGCTGACATATCTTGAAGGAAGAAATAAACTGGACGGATATGATATTTTAACCTTGATGCAATACTAAACAAAATTTATACTATAAAAAGCACTCATCAAAAGCGGGTGCTTTTTTTCCTATTCATATAGTATTCCGGGGCCGGCAAAAGTCCTTTTGAATTTCTTCTCTTTACATCTGTGACATTTTTCTTGATAATAATTACAATACAGTTTTCAATTATAAAAAAGGTGATTCCATGGCGAACGAACAAGTATTAACCGCTGAGCAAGTCATTGAGAAGGCGAAAAGTTACCTTTCCGATGAACATGTTGCTTTTATAAAAAAGGCTTATCAGTACGCGGAAGACGCACATCGCGAACAATACCGCAAATCGGGCGAGCCGTATATTATCCATCCGATCCAGGTCGCGGGTATCCTCGTCGATTTAGAAATGGACCCCGCCACAATAGCGGGAGGATTTCTCCATGATGTGGTGGAAGATACGAGTGTAACGCTTGAAGATTTAAAGGAAGCATTCAACGAAGAAGTTGCGATGCTTGTCGACGGCGTCACGAAGCTTGGGAAAATTAAATATAAATCACAGGAAGAACAGCAGGCAGAAAATCATCGGAAAATGTTTGTGGCTATGGCTCAGGACATCCGCGTCATTTTGATCAAGCTGGCGGACCGCCTTCACAACATGAGAACCCTGAAGCACCTGCCGCAGGAAAAGCAGCGCAGAATTTCAAATGAGACGCTTGAAATATTTGCTCCGCTGGCTCATCGCCTTGGGATTTCAAAAATAAAGTGGGAGCTTGAGGATACCGCTTTGCGCTATTTAAATCCGCAGCAATATTACCGGATCGTCAATTTGATGAAGAAAAAGCGGGCCGAAAGGGAATTGTACGTCGAAGAGGTCGTAAACGAAGTGAAAAGCCGCGTCGAAGAGGTTAATATTAAAGCGGACTTTTCCGGACGGCCGAAGCATATTTACAGCATCTACAGAAAAATGGCGATGCAAAACAAGCAATTCAACGAAATTTACGACTTGCTCGCAGTCCGGATCCTCGTCAACAGCATCAAGGACTGCTACGCGGTTTTAGGCATCATTCATACATGCTGGAAGCCGATGCCGGGCAGATTTAAAGACTATATCGCAATGCCGAAGCCGAACATGTACCAGTCGCTCCATACCACCGTCATCGGTCCGAAGGGGGATCCGCTGGAAGTCCAGATCAGGACGTTTGAAATGCACGAAATTGCGGAATACGGAATCGCGGCCCACTGGGCTTACAAAGAAGGCAAAAATGTCAATGAAGATTCAAGCTTTGATAAAAAGCTCTCCTGGTTCCGTGAAATTTTGGAATTTCAAAATGAGTCGAGCGATGCCGAAGAATTTATGGAGTCTCTAAAAATCGATTTGTTTTCCGACATGGTGTTCGTTTTTACGCCGAAAGGGGACGTCATTGAATTGCCGTCAGGCTCCGTGCCGATCGACTTTTCGTACCGGATCCATTCAGAAATAGGCAATAAAACGATCGGGGCGAAAGTAAACGGCAAAATGGTCACGCTTGATTACAAGCTGCGCACAGGGGATATCGTAGAAATTCTGACGTCCAAGCATTCGTACGGTCCGAGCCAGGACTGGATCAACCTTGCGCAGACATCTCAAGCGAAGCATAAAATCCGCCAGTTCTTTAAAAAGCAGCGCAGAGAGGAAAACGTCGAAAAAGGCAGAGAACTGGTTGAAAAAGAAATTAAAAACCTGGACTTTGAAGTGAAGGACGTCTTAACAGTCGAGAATCTGCAGAAAGTCGCCGACAAATTCAATTTTGCCAATGAAGAAGACATGTATGCCGCAGTCGGCTATAACGGCATTACAGCCGCTCAAGTTGCAAACCGTCTGACGGAAAAAGAACGGAAAATCAGAGATCAGGAAGAACAGGTGAAAAGCGTTCAAGACGTAACGCCTGAACCGAAACCTTACCAAGGGAAAAAGCGCGAAGCGGGTGTTCGCGTCAAAGGCGTTGACAACCTTCTGATCAGACTGTCAAAATGCTGCAACCCCGTTCCGGGAGATCCGATCGTCGGATTCATTACAAAAGGCCGTGGTGTATCTGTCCATCGCGAGGACTGCCCGAATGTTTTAACAAATGAAGCACTCGACCGGCTGATTCAAGTAGAATGGGAGCATGAGCCGCAGACGCAGCGGAGAAAAGAATATAACGTCGAAATCGAAATTCTCGGCTATGACCGCCGCGGCCTTCTTAATGAAGTTCTTCAGGCCGTTAATGAGACAAAAACAAATATTTCATCTGTATCAGGTAAATCTGATCGCAATAAAGTGGCGACGATCCATATGGCCATCTTCATTCAAAATATTAATCATTTGCATAAAGTGGTTGAACGGATCAAACAGATCAAAGATATTTACTCCGTGCGCAGGGTGATGAATTAGGAGGAAAAGGGTCATGAGATTAGTTGTTCAGCGCGTCACAGATGCAAGCGTTTCGGTAGGAGGCGAGACTGTCGGTCAAATCGGTCTCGGCTTGATGGTGCTTGTCGGCGTGACGCAGGAAGATACGAGCGAAGATGCCGCATATTTGGCGGAAAAGCTAGTCAATCTGCGAATTTTTGAAGATGAAGGCGAAAAGATGAACCTGTCGCTTTTAGATGTCGGAGGCTCCGTTTTATCGGTATCTCAGTTTACCTTGTACGGCGACACGAAAAAAGGGAGACGGCCGAATTTTACAAAAGCGGCAAAGCCCGATCAGGCGCTTCAATTGTACGAGGAGTGGAACAGCATGCTTCGCGCAAAAGGGGTCGCTGTCGAAACGGGAAGATTTGGCGAAATGATGGATGTCAAGCTGACAAATTCGGGCCCCGTCACCTTTATTATGGATTCTAAAGCTTGAAAAAGCTCCCAATTGGGAGCTTTTTTAAATTAGTCAAAATAGTTTTCCAGGCCGCTTCTGATGCCGTCTGTCACTCTTTCTCTGTAAGCATTCGTGCTGACAACCGCTTCTTCTTGAGGGTGGCTCAAGTAGCCGAGTTCAAACAATGCGGCCGGCTGTTTATTTTCTCTTAATACGAAGTAGTCCCCGAATAATACGCCGCGGCTTGGCAGAGGCGAGTGTTTTTCGATCTCGGACTGCACGTCTGCTGCGAGCTTCCGGTCTTTTGAAGGGCTGTAGTAATAGGCGGTATTTCCCCTTACGGACGCGTTTGCAAAACTATCATAATGAATGCTGATAAAAGCGTCGGCGTTTCGGTAGTGAGAGGTCGCGACCCGCGACTGAAGGCTGACGAAAGAATCGTCATTCCGCGTCATATAGACATTGACGCCATCGGCTCTCAGTTTCGCGGCAAGAAGCGTTGCCGTTTTGATGGTCAGCCGTTTTTCCAGCGTCCCTTGCGTTCCGATTGTCCCGCTGTCATGTCCGCCGTGTCCGGCATCGATGACCACCGTTTTGTTTTTGATTGTGCCGCTCGAGCTCGACCGCTTTGCCAAAGGCGGAGCTGCGCTTTTCGAATCTCCGGCTGAGCCAGACTGGTCAGCAGTCTGAACGACCCAGTTTGCCACATAGGCGGAATCGCCGTTTGACAGTTTGATTTCATACCAGTCGCCTTTTGCAGAGACGATCGGGTAAGACTCGCCTTTCCCTGCGCGCTTGACGATCGCTGAGGATGTCGAAGGCCCGCTTCTAACATTTGTACCTTCATACACGATGGTGGCCTGCTGTTTTGACACGGAGCCGCTGCTTGTTTCCGAAGTTCCGCTTTTCTGTTTGGTTCCTTCGAGAATATAGTGGCTTGCGACCCAGCCCTTTTGACCATTAAATTCGATTTCATACCAGCCGTGCTGTTCGTTTAAAATCGTCACACTTGCATTCCGTTGGAGCGACGCAATAATCCGTCCTTGATGGGAAGCTGTGCTTCTGACATTTAAGGTGGATACGCCGACCGTTCCTGATTTTGTTGATGAAGCATGTGATGAAGACGATTGAGACTGTTTTGCTCCTGAACCTTGATTGACATAGTCTGAATGGACCCAGCCAGTGATGTTCTGGTAGGAAATCTTCATCCATTTTCCGTCGGTCTTTAGCAGGTCAGCCTGTTCTCCTTCAGGGAATACGCCTTGGACTTCATATGAAGTGCCGGGGCCTTTTCTGATTCTCAGGTTTGCTTCGGAAGATGTGACTTTTCCCGCCGCTGAATCAGAGCCGTTGGAAACTTGGCTTTTTTTCTTGATCAGCCAGGATACGACCCATCCTTTTTGTCCGCCGTTCAGCTGGATCTGGACCCAATCCCCGCGCTCTTCGAGGATCGGATAGCTTTCATTCCGGCTGACGACGCTGACGATTTCATGGCTCAGTCCGGGCCCGCTCCTGACATTGATTTCATCGGTGGCAATCACGGCTTCCCCGATGGCTGCAGAAGCTGTGTTTGACGATGTATAAAAGGCTGCTTGTGCTGCCAGCATCATCGATAGGATCAATACTGTTCTTTTTTTCATATTGTTACCCATCTCCTCCTTTCGGTAAAAAACTTGGAACACTACTTCTTCTTCTATATCGTATATTCCTTGCCGTTTTTTTAATAAAATGAAAATGATTTGTTTATACTATAGAAAAAAGATATCAAAAGGATGTTGTTGCGTGAGGTATAATCAAAGAATGGGCAGAGCGATCCATGAGCAAGAAGCGAATCTGCATCTAAAGGATCATGCGGACCCGGAGCAGGCCGGCTTTATGGAAGAAACGGCGACTGAGCTGGGGCTTGCGTCCAAAGAATCAATTCAAAATAAAAAGAACCGCAAATAGGGTTGACATGCACACTTAACACTCGTATTATAATATAAATTAGTGTACATATGAGTTGAACTGAAGATGGAGAATAGTAGGCAAGAGTACGTGAAAAGAGAGGAACCGCCCTGGGCTGAAAGCGGTCTGCACGGTATCTTGACCGAATGAACACTCCGAAGGTTTCCCGCTGAAAGCCCGGCAGAACTTGCGAGCAATTAGGCGGCGGACGTGAACCTGCGTTAAAGGCATGAGCGGGAACGGGTTGATCGTTCCAACTAGGGTGGCACCACGGGTATAACTCTCGTCCCTACTATTGGTTTTATAGTAGGTTCGGGGGTTTTTTTATTTCCATAAATGAAAAAAAGCATTTAAGTCATGAGGAGGATTTAAAAATGGGATTTAATATTCCAAGGGGAACACAAGATATTCTCCCAGGAGAATCGGAACGCTGGCAATACGTCGAAAAGATTGCGAGAGAAACGTGTCATGCGTATCAATATAAAGAAATCCGGACGCCTATTTTTGAACATACAGAACTATTTTCCCGCGGGGTGGGAGAATCGACCGATATCGTGCAAAAGGAAATGTACACATTCGCAGACAAAAAAGGAAGAAGCCTGACGCTTCGTCCTGAAGGCACTGCATCTGCAGTACGCTCTTTTGTGGAAAACAAACTTTTTGCTAATCCGGTTCAGCCGACGAAACTTTACTACATCGGACCGATGTTCCGCTATGAAAGGCCGCAGACAGGCCGCTACCGCCAATTTTATCAATTCGGCATCGAAGCGATCGGTTCGAACGACCCGGCGATTGACGCGGAAGTCATTGCCTTGGCGATGAGCGTATACCGGAAAGCGGGTCTCAACAATCTGAAGCTGGTCATTAACAGCCTCGGCGACAAAGAGAGCCGAACCGCTCACAGAGAAGCGCTGATCCGCCACTTTGAGCCGAGGATCGACGAGTTTTGTTCAGACTGTCAAAAACGGCTCCGGCAAAATCCGCTGCGGATTCTCGACTGCAAAAAAGACAGGGATCATGAACTGCTGAAAACGGCTCCTTCGATTCTTGACTACTTAAATGAAGAATCCAAAGCCTATTTTGCGAAAGTGCAGCAATATCTGACCGACATCGGCATTGCGTTTGAGGTCGATCCGAATCTGGTGAGAGGGCTTGACTATTACAATCACACGGCTTTTGAAATCATGAGCAATGCCGAAGGCTTCGGAGCGATTACGACGCTTGCTGGCGGAGGGCGCTATGACGGCCTTACCGAGGAGTTCGGCGGACCGAAAGCGCCGGGCATCGGCTTTGCGATGAGCATCGAACGCCTTCTCGCCGCACTGGACGCGGAAAATGTGAAAGTCGGAGCGGATGAAGGCATTGACTGCTATATCGTGACACTTGGCGACAAAGCCAAAGACTATTCTGTATCCCTCCTTTATAAATTGAGAGAAGCAGGGATTTCCGCCGAAATCGACTATGAACAGAAAAAAATGAAAGGCCAGTTTAAATCCGCCGACCGTCTCAATGCGAAATATATCGCTGTTTTGGGCGAGGATGAACTGAGCCAAAATCAAATAAATGTCAAAGATGCGAAAACAGGAGATCAACAGGCCATCGGCCTTGATGAATTCATCCGTTTCTTGAAAACAAACACTGAAAGTTAAAGGAGAGGACCGCTTTGTTTGGACGAACATATTATTGTGGCGAAATAACGGAGAAGGCGATCGGAGAATCCATCGTTTTAAAAGGATGGGTTCAAAAAAGACGCGATCTCGGAGGCTTGATTTTTATTGACTTGAGAGACCGCACCGGCATTGTGCAGGTTGTATTTAACCCCGACGTTTCCAAAGACGCCCTTGAAACAGCTGAAAGCATCCGCAGCGAATATGTGCTTGACATTACAGGAAAAGTCGTTGCCCGTGAAGAAGCAACAGTCAATCCGAACTTGAAAACCGGAAGAATCGAAATCCAGGCGGAATCGGTCAATGTGCTGAGTGCGGCCAAAACGCCGCCTTTTGCGATCAGCGACCAGGCTTCAGAAGTGTCTGAAGACATCAGGTTGAAGCACCGCTATCTCGACTTGCGCCGTCCGGAGATGTTCAACACCTTAAAAATGCGGCATAATGTTACAAAAGCTGTCCGCAGCTTCCTTGACGACAACGGCTTTATCGATATTGAAACACCAGTGTTGACAAAAAAAACGCCTGAAGGAGCGCGCGACTATCTCGTACCGAGCCGCGTCCATGAAGGCGAATTTTACGCGCTGCCGCAGTCTCCGCAGCTTTTCAAGCAGCTGTTGATGGTATCCGGCTTTGACCGCTATTATCAAATCGCCCGCTGCTTCAGGGACGAAGATTTACGCGCCGACCGCCAGCCGGAATTTACGCAGATCGATATCGAAATGTCATTTATGAGCCAGGAAGACATCATGAAGCTCGCTGAAGAAATGATGGCGAAAGTCATGCTCGAAACGCACGGTGTGGACATTTCTCTGCCGCTGCCGAGAATGTCATATCAGGATGCGATGAACCTTTACGGATCCGACAAACCGGATACCCGCTTTGACATGCTGTTGACCGATGTATCAGAAAGCGTAAAGGATTCCGATTTTAAAGTGTTTGCGTCAGCTGTGGCAAACGGAGGCGCGGTTAAAGCGATAAACGTTAAAGGCGCTGCATCTAAATATTCGCGGAAAGACATTGACGCACTCGGCGAATTCGCCGCAAACTACGGGGCGAAAGGGCTGGCATGGCTGAAAGCTGAAGCGGACGGACTGAAAGGTCCGATTGCGAAGTTCTTCCAGGGCGAAAAACAGCAGGCGCTCATTGAAGCGCTTGACGCCAAGGAAGGGGACCTCATCCTCTTTGTCGCAGACCGGCTGGAAGTCGCCAATGACGCGCTCGGCGCGCTGCGCTTAAAGCTCGGAAAAGAATTGAATCTGATCGATGAAAGCTTGTTCAACTTTTTATGGGTCGTTGATTGGCCGCTTCTTGAGTATGATTCAGAAGAAGGACGTTTCTATGCGGCGCACCACCCGTTCACGATGCCTGTCCGGGAAGACCTTGATCTGGTCGACACGAATCCGGAAGACATGAAAGCGCAAGCCTATGATCTTGTCTTAAACGGCTATGAGCTGGGCGGCGGATCGATCCGTATTTTTGAAAAAGATGTTCAGGAGAAAATGTTTGCGCTTTTGGGCTTATCTGAGGAAGAGACGAAAGAACAGTTCGGCTTCCTGCTTGAAGCATTTGAATACGGGGCTCCCCCGCACGGCGGAATCGCGCTCGGCCTTGACCGGCTTGTGATGCTGCTCAGCGGCCGCACCAACCTGAGAGATACGATCGCATTCCCGAAAACGGCAAGCGCAAGCTGTCTGTTGATGGAAGCACCTAGCGAAGTGGACAGCGCCCAGCTCGATGAGCTGCACCTGTCAATCAACCGCAAAGTTCGACAGTAAATTGTAAAATATACGGCTGTACATCCCATTGAAAATCAAAGGGACGTATGATATCATTTTTAACAAATAAAGTCCTGATGTGTTTGTTGTACACCTAGTTTTGACCGAACATTTTTTTACTTGGGAGTTCGACGTTTCCAAATGGAGCAAATGCCTCTTCTCACTCGTGTGCTCAAGAGGACTTGCAAAGTTTGGAACAGAACACCCACCTGCCGAGAGCGGGATCAAAACGAAGGAATACGACAACGGCACAATCGGGACTTTTTTTGTGCTTGAAAAGGCCTTTTTCGGCCATACATAGGATAATCTATGAGGCGAAGCGAAAAAATATGACGGGAAAATGAAATAGACCGCTTGTTTAATCACCCGATTATGATAAGATACTATCGGTAACTGTTAATAAAGATGGAGTGAGATTCTTGTTACATCAGTTTTCGCGCAATGAATTAGCGATTGGAAAAGAAGGTTTAAATATTTTAAAAAACAGCACGGTCGCCGTTTTAGGCGTCGGCGGGGTCGGCTCTTTCGCCGCGGAAGCGCTCGCCCGTTCTGGTGTCGGCAGAATCGTGATGGTCGATAAAGATGATGTTGACATCACCAATGTCAACCGTCAGCTGCCGGCTTTACTTTCAACGGTCGGACAGCCGAAAGTTGACTTAATGAAAGCGAGAATCGCCGATATTAACCCGGAGTGCGATGTCATCGCTTTAAAAATGTTCTATACCGAAGAGACGTATGAACAGTTTTTTGCTTATGAACCGGATTATGTGATCGACGCGTCAGACACGATTCATTATAAAATTCACTTAATGAAAGAGTGCCTGAAGCGGGACATCAACATCATTTCAAGCATGGGAGCGGCCAATAAAACAGATCCGACAAGGTTCCAAGTGGCCGATATTTCTAAAACCCACACCGATCCGATTGCAAAAGTCATCCGGACGAGGCTTCGCAAGGAAGGCATTACGAAAGGCGTTAAAGTCGTCTTTTCTGACGAAAGCCCGATCGTGATCCGCGAAGACGTACGCCAAGTCGTTGGAAATGACGAGGCGAAAATCCGCAAAGCCCAGATGCCGCCGTCTTCAAACGCTTTTGTTCCGTCAGTCGCAGGCTTGATCATGGGCGGCCATGTGATCATGGAGCTTTTGAAAGATATTCCGATCAAAAGGGTGAAAGATAAGTAATACAAACGGCAAAGGTGCTGTCGTTTAAGATTGTTGACAAAATCCCAAAACTAAAAGCCGTTTTGGGATTTTGTCATTCTTTAAAGCTTAGCGTAAGGAAAAACAGCCTGTCCCCCATATGAAAAGGGAACAGGCTGTTTGTTATTTTTGTTTCATTAGCTTGTCATATACTTGTTTCAGCGCGAGCTCAAATTTTCCTGTCTGCTTCGGCTGATAGTAAACTTTGTTTTTCAGCGGATCAGGCAGGTACTGCTGTTTGACCCAGCCGTTCTCGTAATTGTGCGGATATTTGTATTCGATGCCTCTGCCAAGCTCTGCGGCTCCTTTATAATGGGCGTCTTTTAAATGGTTCGGCACATCGCCGATCTTTCCGGAGCGGACGTCTGACAGCGCTTCGTCAACCGCAAGGATCGCCGAGTTTGATTTAGGAGACAGGCAAAGCTCGATCACGGCGTTGGCGAGCGGAATCCTTGCCTCCGGAAATCCGATTCGTTCCGCCGTTTGAATAGCTTGAAGCGTTCTTCCTCCAGCCTGCGGACTCGCCAGGCCGACATCTTCATAGGCGATAACAAGCAGCCTCCGTGCAAGGCTTTCCAAATCCCCCGCTTCAATGAGCCTTGCCAGATAATGAAGTGCAGCATTGACATCAGAGCCTCTGATCGATTTTTGGAAAGCGGAAATGACATCATAATGCGCGTCTCCATCTTTGTCGTGGACAAAGCTTTTTTTCTGCAGGCATTCTTCTGCGATTTCCAATGTAATGCGGATGGTTCCTTCGCTGTTTTCCTTTGTGGACAATACGGCAAGCTCGAGTGCATTCAAAGCGGAGCGGACATCGCCGCCGCAGCCGCGGGCCATATGGTCAAGCGCTTCATCATCGAGGGCAACATCATACGAACCGAGGCCTCTGTGTTCATCCTCAAGCGCCCGTTTAATGGCCGCTTTGATTTGTTCAGAGTCTAATGGCTGCAGCTCGAAAATCTGCGTTCTGCTTCTGATCGCCGGATTGATCGCATGGTACGGGTTGGCTGTCGTCGCCCCGATCATGATAATCATGCCGTTTTCCAAATACGGAAGGAGAAAGTCCTGCTTGCCTTTGTCAAGCCGGTGCACCTCATCAAGGATTAAGATGACCTGCCCCGACATTTTGGCTTCGGCGGCAACGGCTTCCATGTCCTTTTTATTATTGATGACAGCGTTCAGCTTTCGGAAAGCGATGCTTGTGCTGCGGGCAATCGCCGTGGCGATCGACGTTTTGCCGATGCCCGGGGGGCCGTACAGAATCATAGATGAGAGGTGTTTGGCCTGCACCATCCGATGAATGATCTTTCCTTCTCCGACCAGATGATCCTGGCCGAGAACCTCTTCGATTTTTGTAGGGCGCATTCGAAATGCGAGTGGTTTCATGATTGATCTCTCCCGAATGTATTCTTTTTATAGAGTAACGGAAAAAAGACGATTAGAAAAGAAATGAATATGGCAAGCTGAATATAGGGCCGAAAATGAAAGTTTATATAAAGTGTGCTATAATAACCTGTAATCTATCAGAAGGGCAAGGCCGGAACCTTGCCCCAACCGAGTTTTTAATATATAACAGATGTTTGAAACCGACAGCCGGCTTGCACCGGTGTTTCATCTTGGAGAACGGCTAATGCCTTGATAGGATGTGCCGGGCGCCTTTGCGTCCGAACGGGACTCGGCTGCGCGCTTTTACCTCCTGCTAGGAACGCCGAGTGCTTCGTCTTGGTGAGAAAGGAGACTCGGCTAAAGGCTTTCGCGTCCTGCTAGGAACGCCGAGTGCTTCGTCTTGGTGAGAAAGGAGACTCGGCTAAAGGCTTTCGCGTCCTGCGAGGAACGCCGAGTAGCTTTGTTCTGGTGAGAAAGGAGACTCGGCTAAAGGCTTTCGGCTCCTGCGAGGAACACCGAGTAGCTTTGTTCTGGTGAGAAAAGGAGACTCGGCTAAGAGCTTTCGCGTCCTGCGAAAAACGCCGAGTACCTTCGTCCTGAAGGCATGATTTATTATAGGTTAGAGGTGTTTATTTTGAAAATATCAACTAAAGGCAGATACGGGCTGACGATTATGATTGAGCTTGCTAAAAAGCATGGGGAAGGCCCGACTTCTTTGAAAAGTATTGCTCAGACAAACGATTTATCGGAACATTATTTGGAACAGCTTGTTTCACCTTTGCGGAACGCAGGGCTTGTGAAAAGCATCCGCGGCGCGTACGGCGGCTATATTCTGGGTGACGAGCCTGAGGCGATTACGGCGGGCGATATCATTCGCGTTCTGGAAGGACCGATCAGCCCGGTGGAAGTGCTTGAAAATGAGGAGCCTGCAAAGCGCGAGCTGTGGATCAAGATTCGCGACGCTGTCAAGGAAGTGCTGGACTCCACGACGCTTGAAGACTTGGCCAGCTATACAGAGGGCGAGCAAGAAGCGTATATGTTTTACATTTAAGATCGAGGTGTAATGGCAGGATGGAACGGATTTACTTAGACCATGCAGCGACTTCTCCGACTGACCCCCGGGTAGTGGAAAAAATGCTGCCTTACTTAACGGAAAACTTCGGAAACCCTTCAAGCATTCATTCCTTTGGGAGGGAGAGCCGAAAATGGCTTGACGGCACGAGGGAGCTGATCGCTCGGGAAATCGGAGCGCATCCCAATGAAATCGTTTTTACGAGCGGGGGAACCGAAGCCGACAATATGGCGATTCTCGGAAACGCGCTGGCGAGAGAGCAGCAGGGCCGCCACATCATCACGACAAAGATCGAGCACCACGCCGTTCTGCATACGTGCAACAGGCTTGAAGAAATGGGATTTGACGTCACATATCTTGATGTCGACGAAAGCGGAAGAATCTCCGCCGAGCAGGTGAAAGACGCGCTGCGGGACGATACCATCCTGGTGACGGTAATGTATGGAAACAATGAAGTGGGAACGATTCAGCCGATAGATGAGATCG
This sequence comes from Bacillus paralicheniformis, assembly GCF_001042485.2. GTDB lineage: Bacteria > Bacillota > Bacilli > Bacillales > Bacillaceae > Bacillus > Bacillus paralicheniformis. The sequence continues at coordinate 165,760 of NZ_LBMN02000016.1, read as the reverse complement.
GCGATCTGCTAAAAGACCATCGGGCGCTGTTTCATACAGATGCGGTTCAAGCCTTCGGCTTTTTGCCGATTGATGTACGAAAAAACCGCATCGATATGATGTCAGTCTCCGGACATAAACTGAACGGGCCGAAGGGGACAGGCTTTTTATACGTCAACGAAAACGTGAAGCTCAGCCAGCTGCTTTTCGGAGGAGAGCAGGAACGCAAACGCCGGGCGGGAACGGAAAATGTCCCGGGAATCGCGGGACTCGGTGAAGCCGTTTTGCTCTCAGGTCAGGAAAGAGAAGAAAAATCGGCGCTTTACCGCCGGTTTAAAGACATCGTCATTCGTACGCTGGAAGCAGATGGCGTCTCCTTCGATGTGAACGGCAGCAGAGAGCACAGCCTGCCGCATATTTTGAATCTGTATTTTCCGGGAGTATCTGTTGAATCGCTGCTCGTCAATCTCGATATGGCGGGAATTGCAGTATCGAGCGGATCAGCGTGCACGGCCGGATCTGTGCTTCCGTCTCACGTTCTCTCCGCCATGTTTGGCGAGGAAGACGATCGGCTGACGTCATCCATTCGGATCAGCTTCGGCTTTGGCAATACAGAGGAGCAAGTGGAGCGGGCCGCGAAAGAACTTGCGGCAATTGTTCAGCGCCTGTCATAAATGTCGGGAAGCGACGCTCCGAGCTAAAGATTCGCCTCTTGCCCGATAATGATGATATGATCTGAAAGGACAAGTTTTTGAATTGATTTATTGGAGTTGATGAAAATGACGAAGCGGCCTGAAGATACACGGGTGGTCGTCGGAATGTCCGGAGGCGTTGATTCCTCTGTGGCGGCTTTGCTTTTGAAAGAGCAGGGCTATGATGTCATCGGAATTTTTATGAAAAACTGGGATGACACAGATGAGAACGGTTTTTGCACAGCGACGGAAGATTACGAAGATGTTATAAAGGTATGTAATCAAATCGGGATTCCGTATTATGCGGTGAATTTTGAAAAGCAGTATTGGGAAAAGGTTTTTCAATATTTCCTTGATGAATATAAAGCGGGCAGAACGCCGAACCCGGATGTGATGTGCAACAAAGAGATTAAATTCAAAGCCTTTTTGGAGCACGCTTTGTCACTTGGAGCCGATTATTTGGCCACCGGCCACTATGCGCGGGTCGACCGTACGGACGGGCGTGTTAAAATGCTCAGAGGGCTGGACGAAAATAAAGATCAGACCTATTTTCTAAACCAGCTGACAGAAGAGCAGTTAAGCAAAGTGCTGTTTCCGATCGGCGAGCTTCAAAAAAGCCGCGTCAGGGAAATCGCAAAAGAAGCGGGGCTTGCGACAGCTGCCAAAAAAGACAGCACAGGCATCTGCTTTATCGGAGAACGGAACTTCAAAACGTTTCTCAGCCAGTACCTTCCAGCACAGCCGGGAGAAATGCGGACGATGGAAGGCGAAGTCAAAGGCCGCCACGATGGTTTAATGTACTATACGATCGGACAAAGGCACGGCCTCGGCATCGGCGGAAGCGGAGACCCTTGGTTCGTCGTCGGAAAAGACCTCGAAAAAAACATCTTGTATGTTGACCAAGGATTCGACAATCCGCTTCTTTTCTCCGATAAGATCACGGCGACAAACGTAAGCTTTGTGCATGACGGCGTCTTCGGCGGCGAAGACGAGCTCACCTGCACGGCCAAATTCCGCTATCGCCAAGCCGATCACGAAGTCACTGTCAGAATGACCGGGACAGATGAAGCAGAGGTCGTCTTTAAAGAGCCGGTCCGCGCCGTTACGCCGGGACAAGCGGTTGTCTTTTACAGAGGCGAAGAATGCCTTGGCGGCGGAACGATTGATGATGTGTTTAAAGACGGACAACAACTTTGGTATGTATAAAACCGGGGCTCTGGATAACACCCCGGAGCTTCTCGAACGGCTGCCGGCAATGTCGGCGGCCTTTTTAAAATAGTTCGTGAAAGGGAGAGGGCTTTTGGATTACAATCAAATTGGAATAGATGCTATGCAAAAAGGCGACTTTGAAAAAGCCGCAGAAGCCTTTACAAAGGCAATTGATGAAAACAGCGGCGATCCGGTGCCTTATATCAACTTTGCTAACCTGCTTTCTGCAGTCGGCGAATTGGACAGGGCGCTTAAGTTTTACGACCGGGCGGCTGCTTTGGACGAGAAAGCGGGGGCAGCTTATTATGGAGCCGGGAATGTCTATGTCATGAAAGAGCGGTATCAAGAAGCGAAGGACATGTTTGAAAAAGCGCATTGGACGGGCATGGAAAACAGCGACTTATATTATATGCTCGGGACGACGCTTGTGAAGCTTGAGCAGCCGAAGCTCGCGATGCCGTATTTGCAAAGGGCCGCTGAGCTGAACGATGCGGATGTCGAAGCCCGTTTTCAATATGCGATGTGCCTTGCCAATGAAGGGATGCTGGACGAAGCGATCACGGAGTTTTCAAATGTAACTGAGCGCGACCCGTCCCATGCAGATGCTTTTTATAATTTAGGCGTTGCCTATGCGTTTAAGGAAGATCGGGAAACAGCGCTTGCCATGCTGAACAAAGCGCTGGACATTCAGCCGGACCATATGCTCAGCATTCGCGCCAAGCAGCTTTTGGAAGAAGCTTGATTATTCAAGGGCCGTCATGCCGGATTTTGAATGGAGAGGGGGATAACAGTGATGCAGCGCCATAACCCGGACCAAATCGAAATGGAAGAAGCTTCATTTGTAAAAGGAACGGTTGCGGCTGTCATTTATCATAATGAAACAAACCTGTATACCGTATTAAAAGTAAAAGTGGAAGAAACATCGGAGTCTTTTGAAGACAAAACCGTTTCTGTCACCGGTTACTTTCCTTTGATCCATGAAGACGATATCTACACTTTTTACGGAAAAACCGCCTCCCATCCGAAATTTGGCCTGCAATTTCAAGCGGATCATTTTAAAAAAGAAGTGCCGACAACGAAAGAAGGCGTGATCCAATACTTGGCCAGCGATTTATTTGAAGGAATCGGCAAGAAAACGGCCGAGGAAATTGTTAAAAAGCTTGGGGAAGGTGCGATCAACAAAATTTTAAGCGACGGCGCCGTCCTGTATGATGTTCCGAAGCTCTCCAAAAAAAAGGCGGATAAGCTTGCCGCTGCCCTGCAGCAGCATCAGGGGCTCGAGCAGATTATGATCTCCCTGAGCGAATTCGGTTTCGGCCCCCAGCTGTCCATGAAAATTTATCAGGCGTACGAAGCGGAAACGCTTGATAAAATCCGCGAAAATCCGTACCAGCTTGTCAAGGATGTCGAAGGAATCGGCTTTATCAAGGCGGACGAACTGGGCGGCAGAATGGGGATCTCAGGCAAACATGAAGAGCGGATCAAGGCGGCGATTTTATACACGGTTGAAGCGACATGCCTTCAAGAAGGGCATACGTACATAGACACGAGACAGCTCATCATCGAGACGCAAAAACTGTTAAATCAGTCTGCAGGTGATGAAAAAGTAACCGAGATGGATGTGGCGGACGCGATCATTTCTCTAGGGGAGCAAAAAGAGCTGTTCATTGAAGATGAAAGGTGTTACTATCCGTCCCTTTACTACGCTGAACAAAGCTTTGCCAAAAGGGTGCAGAAAATCGTCGGACAGACCGAATACGATGACCAGTTTCCCGAATCGGAATTCCTGCTCGCTTTAGGGGAGCTTGAAGAACGGATGAAAGTGCAGTACGCGCCAAGCCAAAAAGAAGCGATTCAAAAAGCGCTGATGTCGCCGATGCTGCTTTTGACAGGCGGACCGGGAACCGGGAAAACGACCGTCATCAGGGGAATCGTCGAGTTGTACAGCGAGCTGCACGGCTTAAGCTTAAATCCGGCTGATTACAAAAAGGATGAAACGTTTCCGTTTGTGCTGGCAGCACCGACCGGCCGGGCCGCTAAGCGGATGAGCGAGTCGACCGGGCTGCCGGCCGTGACGATTCACAGGCTTCTCGGCTGGAATGGAGCCGAAGGATTTACGCACGATGAAGACAATCCGATTGAAGGGCGGCTGCTCATCATTGATGAAACGAGCATGCTTGATATATGGCTCGCCAACCAATTGTTCAAGGCGATTCCCGACCGTATTCAGGTTATCATGGTTGGAGATGAAGACCAGCTTCCGTCCGTCGGTCCCGGACAGGTGCTAAGGGATCTTTTGGCATCGACTGTCATTCCTTCTGTCAGATTAACCGATATTTACAGGCAGGCTGAAGGCTCTTCAATCGTTGAACTGGCGCATGAAATGAAACAAGGAAAGCTTCCGGAAAACTTGACCGCGCCGACAAAAGACCGTTCTTTTATTCGCTGCCGCCAGCAGCAGATTAAAGAAGTCGTCGAAAAAGTCGTCAAAAACGCGCTGCAAAAAGGATATTCGGCCAGGGATATTCAGATTTTGGCTCCGATGTACAGGGGAGCGGCCGGCATCAATGAGTTAAACGCGCTTTTGCAGGGCATACTGAATCCCCCGAAGCCGAAAGGCAGGGAACTGAAGTACGGCGATGTCGTGTACCGTACCGGCGATAAAGTGCTCCAGCTCGTCAATCAACCGGAACACAACGTGTTTAACGGTGATATGGGTGAGATCGTCTCGATTTTTTATGCAAAAGAAAATACGGAAAAAGAAGATATGGCCGTCGTCTCTTTTGACGGGAATGAAATGACCTTTACAAAAAAAGATTTTAACCAATTTACGCACGCCTATTGCTGTTCGATCCACAAATCGCAGGGCAGCGAATTTCCGATCGTCATCCTTCCGGTCGTCAAAAGCTATTACCGGATGCTGAGAAGGAACTTGCTTTACACGGCCATCACAAGAAGCAAGAAATTCCTGATTCTGTGCGGGGAAGAAGAAGCCCTTGAATGGGGCGTGAAAAATAAGGAATCATCAGAAAGGCAGACATCGCTTAAAAGAAGGCTTCAGCAGGCGGCGCATGAAGAGGATGAAGAGCTCATGGCGCTGCAAAAAGAGCTGCCTTTCAGCGTCTATGACGCCAATATCGGGATGGAAGGCATTACACCTTTTGATTTTATGGAAAAGGAAGCAGAATAAGTGTTTTTCATGGAATCCATTTCATCGTATGAGTCGCGTCGCAACAGCAGATCATAAGAGTGTTCGTAAAAAGGTGGTTGATCACACTTTGAGAACATGCAATGAGCTGGAAGGACTCAATGTTTACGACAGACAATCTTTCCTCCCGCTTGGGGTGGTAACAGATATCTGTTTTTCTCACGAAGGGACATGTCTCGGATTGATTATGGAAGAGAAGCGGCGCTTTTACAATCCCCGTTCGCTTCTTCCGCTTCCCGCTGTCACCGAAATCGGACGTGACGGCGTATACGTTGATTTCACCGAATTCAAGCCGATGCAAGTTCCGAAGCAGAGTCTTTCTTATGACCAGATGAAACAAAAAATGGTCAAAAACGGAGCAGGAGACACGCTGGGCATGCTGGAAGATGTATACTTTTCTTCCGACACGGGCATAATCGTAGCATATGAACTATCAGACGGTTTTTTTGCCGATTTGTCAGGCGACAAAAAGCAGATTCACTCATCTGGGGAGCCGCTTGAAGTAGGCAGAAGCACAATCGTCTTGAACGAATAAGAGGTGTGTGTTCAAATGCTCGTTTGCCCGAATTGCAAAAGCAAAAACATCGGCAAAATCGGTGTAAATCAATATTACTGCTGGGGATGCTTTATTGAGCTGACCCTTTCAAAAGGAAAAATTTCGACTCATCAAGTCGAAGAGGACGGAACATTGAGCAGCCTGGACGATCTGTTTTCAGATGACGAACGAACGATTAACCTTTGAATGGAGGTTAGAAAGTTGAATCGTACAATGACTTCTCTCATTTCTTTAGGAGCCGGAGCTTTGATGTACTACATGGCGTCTCAGAACGATATGATGAACAAGCGAAACATGAGAAAGCTGAGAAGACGCGTCATGAAAATGTTTTAAGCAGAAGGGATACCCTTAAAAGGGTGTCCCTTTTTTCTTCGGGAATAATTACAAGCAGAAATCAAAAGCTAACAAGGGGTGAAAAAAATGCTGAAAAAACCGCTGCAGCTTTTAATGTGGGTCTCGATCTTCATGCTTTTGCTATTAACCGTCTATATCTTTTTGCAGCTGAGAATGATTTGGGAGCCTGTCTGCGTGCTGCTGAAGTCGATTCTGATCCCGCTTGTGATTGCGGTTTTTATCACCTATCTGCTTTTGCCTGTCGTTGAAAAGATACACCGGGCCGGCGTGCCGAGAACATTGAGTATTTTGCTGATTTATGTTCTGTTTTTTGCCGGTCTCGGCTACGCCTTTTACAAAGGGGTGCCGATTCTCATTAAACAGCTGACAGAGCTATCAGAGGGAATTCCGTTTCTTGCCGCATCTTACGAAAGCATGCTGGATCAGCTGCATCATCATACAGACGGCTGGCCCGACGGCATGCACGACAGGATCGACAGGTTCGTCAATCAGACGGAAGAATTCGTAGCAAGCTGGGTGGAACGGACGATCAGAAGCATCCGGTTCGTTTTTGATTATATGCTCGTGGCTGCGATTATTCCTTTTTTAGTATTCTACATGGTGAAAGATATTGATACGATGAAGAAGGCGGTATGGTATTTGACGCCTTCTTCATGGAGGGCGAGAGGCAGCGAATTCATCCGCGATGTTGATGATTCTCTTGGAGACTACATCAGAGGACAGCTTTTTGTCTGTCTTGTCATCGGCTTGGGAGCGAGCCTGTCATTTTGGTTTTTTGACCTGCCCTATCCGCTGATCCTCGGCCTTGTCATCGGCGCGACAAATGTCATCCCGTATTTCGGTCCCGTCATCGGCGCGATTCCCGCCGTCATGGTGGCTGCCGCTTTATCGACGAGGCTCGTTTTCGTGGTGATCATTACGATTTTGGTGCTGCAGTTTATCGAAGGCAATATTCTCGGCCCTCTTGTCGTCGGCAAAAGCCTGCATATGCATCCCGTCGTCATTATGCTTGGTTTGCTGGCGGGCGGGGAGCTTGCCGGCATCATCGGCATGATTCTCGCTGTGCCCGTCATGGCCGTTATCAAAGTGATGTTCGTCCATTTTTTAGCGGCAAGAAAAGCTTGAGCGGCAGAAGTTTGACATAACGGCTTCAGTTGTCTATAATTTCGAAATAGACATACATACGTATCTCGTTTGACGGATCCGAGTATACTGAAGCCCTGTTTGATAGAGAGAAGCTCCATTGCGGTGAAAGAGCTTTAACAGAAGATCAGTAGAAGCTAATCCTGAGTGCAGGCGAAAACCTGCCGTCTTCATCCGGCGTTATTCGGATATCAAGGTGATGGGCGTTTTGTTACGCGCATAATCAGGGTGGTACCGCGAGAGGAGCTCTCGTCCCTGTGTAAACGATGTTTGCATAGGGCGGGGGCTTTTTAATTTGCATGTGCATCATTAAAGGAGGAAAAAAAATAATGAAGACATTAACATCCGCACAAGTGCGCCAAATGTTTTTAGATTTTTTTAAAGAAAAAGGGCATGCCGTTGAACCGAGCGCCTCTCTTATTCCGCATGAAGATCCCTCCCTGCTTTGGATCAACAGCGGAGTCGCGACGCTGAAAAAATATTTTGACGGACGGGTTGTGCCGGAGAATCCGCGCATCTGCAACGCTCAAAAATCAATCAGGACGAACGATATTGAAAATGTCGGGAAAACAGCCCGCCACCATACGTTCTTTGAAATGCTCGGGAACTTTTCGATCGGCGATTATTTCAAAGAAGAAGCGATCGAGTGGGCCTGGGAATTTTTAACCGATCAAAAATGGATCGGCTTCGATCCCGAACGCCTGTCAGTCACGGTCCATCCGGAAGATGACGAAGCGTATGAATTATGGTCAAAAAAAATCGGCGTTCCTGAGGAACGGATCATCAGACTGGAAGGGAACTTCTGGGATATCGGTGAAGGCCCGAGCGGACCGAATACCGAAATTTTCTATGACCGCGGTGAAGATTATGGAAATGACCCGTCTGATCCGGAACTTTACCCGGGCGGGGAGAACGAGCGTTACCTTGAAGTATGGAACCTTGTGTTCTCCGAGTTCAACCACAATCCTGACGGAACATACACACCGCTTCCGAAGAAAAACATCGATACGGGGATGGGGCTTGAACGGATGGTATCTGTTATTCAAGACGCCAAGACGAACTATGATACGGATTTGTTTATGCCGATCATCAAGGCGACAGAAGCCATTTCAGGAGAAAAGTACGGAACATCTGCTGAAAAAGATACGGCATTTAAGGTTGTGGCCGACCATATCCGGACGGCTGCGTTTGCGGTCGGCGACGGAGCGCTTCCGTCAAACGAGGGGCGCGGCTATGTCATCAGAAGGCTGCTTCGCCGTGCTGTCCGCTATGCGAAGTCCATCAATATCAACCGTCCGTTTATGTATGAGCTCGTTCCGGTAGTTGCCGACATCATGGCCGCATTCTACGGCGAAGTCAAAGAAAAAGCGGACTTTATCGCGAAAGTCATCAAAACAGAGGAAGAACGCTTCCATGAAACATTGCACGAGGGCTTGGCGATTCTCTCAGAAGTGATTCAAAAGGAAAAAGCAAAAGGAAACCGCATCATTTCCGGGGAAGATGTCTTTAAACTGTATGATACGTATGGATTCCCTGTTGAACTGACCGAAGAATACGCCGAAGATGAAGGCATGGAAGTCGATCATGACGGATTTGAGCGCGAGATGGACAAGCAGCGCGAACGGGCCCGGCAGGCGCGCCAGGACGTCGGCAGCATGCAGGTTCAAGGCGGCGCTCTCCGCGATATCATGACAGAAAGCGAGTTCATCGGCTATTCCGATATCAAGACGGAAACGAAAATCGCCGAGCTTCTTCAAGACGGGGAACTTGCCGACCTCGTTCAAGAAGGCAAGAAGGTTCAGTTTATCCTGGAAAAAACCCCGTTCTATGCTGAAAGCGGCGGACAAATCGGTGATAAAGGCTGGGTTAAAAGCGGGGATGCCGCTATTCGCGTCACAGACGTTAAAAAAGCGCCGAAAGGCCAGCACCTCCATGAAGGGATCGTGGAAAGCGGCGCAATTAAAAGAGGCATGAGCGTGACCGCAGAAGTCACGGAGCGGCTCAGAAAAGACATCGTCAAAAACCATACCGCGACACACCTGCTTCATCAGGCGCTGAAAGATGTGCTCGGTACGCATGTCAACCAGGCCGGCTCGCTAGTCACTGACAGCCGTCTGCGCTTTGACTTCTCTCACTTTGGACAGGTGACTAAGGAAGAACTCGAACAAATTGAAACAAAAGTGAACGATAAAATTTGGGCATCGATTCCTGTGCAAATCGACTTAAAACCGATTGATGAAGCGAAAGCGATGGGAGCCATGGCGCTGTTTGGCGAAAAATACGGAGACATCGTCCGCGTCGTTCAGGTCGGCGACTACAGCATCGAGCTGTGCGGAGGCTGCCACGTGAGAAACACAGCTGAAATCGGCCTCTTTAAGATCGTGTCCGAATCAGGCATCGGGGCCGGCACCCGCAGGATCGAAGCGGTAACAGGGCAGGGCGCTTACGAAGAGATGAACGCCAAACTGGAGCTTCTCGAGCAGGCGGCAGAAGTCCTGAAAACCAACGTGAAGGAAGTTCCGAAACGGATCGAAGCGCTCCAGTCTGATCTGAGAGAAGCTCAGAGAGAAAACGAATCTTTATTGGCGAAACTGGGAAATAAAGAAGCCGGAGAGATTTTAGAAAAAGTAAAAGAAATTGACGGAATCAAACTGCTCGCAGAAAAAGTGAATGCCAAAGATATGAATCACCTGCGCACAATGGTTGACGATCTGAAGGCGAAACTGGGCTCAGCCGTCATCGTTCTCGGGGCGGTTCAAAACGAAAAAGTGAATATTTCCGCCGGAGTTACAAAAGATTTAATAGAGCGGGGTTTCCACGCAGGCAAGCTTGTCAAGCAAGTCGCAGAAGCATGCGGAGGCGGCGGAGGCGGCCGTCCGGACATGGCGCAGGCGGGAGGAAAACAGCCTGAGCGGCTTGCTGAAGCATTAGCATCTGCGGAAGAATGGGTAAAATCCGTTTTATAAATAGCCGTTGTGGTGTAGAATGGTGATTAGAAGGTAATCAGGCTGAAACTTTGCCTGCGAATTTGGGAAAGAGGTGCAAAACGGTGAGCTCATTTGATAAGACGATGAAATTTAACTTTTCCGACGATTCGATGGAAACCAATGTAAATGAAGTGCTGATAACCGTCCATGATGCGCTTCAGGAAAAAGGCTACAACCCGATCAACCAAATTGTCGGATATCTGCTATCAGGAGATCCCGCTTACATTCCAAGGCATCGAGATGCACGTAACCTGATTCGGAAAATAGAAAGAGACGAGATAATCGAAGAATTGGTTAAATCGTACTTAGAACAGCATAAAGAGGCGTAAACAAGCATGCGAATATTAGGTCTGGATTTAGGTTCGAAAACGCTCGGCGTAGCGCTGAGTGATGAAATGGGCTGGACGGCTCAAGGGATAGAAACGATTAAAATCGACGAGGCGGGCGGTGACTACGGCTTGAACCGCCTCGCCGAATTGACGAAAGACTATGTGATTGACAAGATTGTACTCGGTTTTCCCAAAAACATGAATGGAACCGTCGGCCCGAGGGGGGAAGCGAGCCAGAAGTTCGCGGAAGTGCTTGAAGAAACGTTTCAAGTTCCCGTCGTGCTTTGGGACGAGCGCCTCTCGACAATGGCGGCCGAAAGAATGCTGATTTCAGCAGATGTAAGCAGGCAGAAAAGAAAAAAAGTAATTGATAAAATGGCGGCCGTGATGATCCTTCAAGGATATCTCGACAGCCTAAACTTATGAGGTGATCAAGATGGAACACGGAGAAAAAAACATTACGATTGTAGACGACAAAGGAAACGAACAGCTGTGTGAAGTGCTCTTCACATTTGACAGCGATCAGTTTAACAAGTCATACGTGCTTTATTATCCGGTTGAAGCACAGGACGAGGAAGAGATCGAGATCCATGCTTCAAGCTTCGTACCGAATGAAGCCGGAGAAGACGGCGAACTGATGCCGATTGAAACAGAAGAAGAGTGGGATATGATCGAAGAGACGCTGAACACGTTTTTAGCGGATGAAGACGAAGAAGAATAAAGCAGCGGCTGAACCGCTTGGCAAAATCCTAAAACTTAAACCGTTTTAGGATTTTGTCATTTTTAAATGGGCATCTTGCAATCATTTGCGCCCTGCTGCCGACAGGCGGCTTTTTTTATTAAATCTTTTTGTAATAAATTGCCGAATGATAACGAATCATGTAGTATAGACCGTGGGAGGAGAGGAGGACACCAATGTTTGAAGATCAGACTAAGAAACCGTTTATAAAAAGACTCCTTAAACATAGAATAAAGTTTTGGCTGACTGTGGCCGCGGTTCTGCTGATTTTAACCACAGGCGCTGTTTCGCTCTACATCAAATCGGCGCTCGAACCGGTCGATAAAAATAATGCAAAAACGGTCAGCGTCTATATTCCGGAAGGATCGACCGTTACGTCGATCGCCGCCAAACTGAAAAAAGAGGACTTAATTAAAAACGAAAAAGTATTTATCGCTTATGTGAAATTTAAAAATGCCTCCGGCTTTCAAGCTGGGAATTTTCAGCTCAGCCAGGCGATGGATGCGGCCGGCATGGTCAAAAAGCTGACAAGCGCTTCGCATGTACCGGCATTTAAAATTACCGTTCCTGAAGGGAGGCAGCTCCAGGAAATCGCAGCTATCATCGCCGGACAAACCAACTACTCGGAAGCGGACATTATGAAAAAGCTGGATGACCGCGAATTCATCAGCCGATTAAAACAGAAGTATCCGAAATTGATCACCGACGACGTGCTAAACAAGAATATCAAGCATCCGCTTGAAGGATACCTGTATCCTGCGACATATCCGTTTTACGACCCTGAGACGAAGCTGGACGCAATCATCGAAGCGATGATCAAACAGACAGATCAGCTGGCTGAAAAGTATGAAAAGCAGATGAAAGACAAAAAGATGTCCGTCCACAAAGCCTTGACGATGGCTTCGTTAATTGAAGAAGAAGCTACCGAAAAAGCGGACCGGCACAAAATTTCAAGCGTCTTTTACAACCGCATCAGCAAAAACATGCCATTGCAAACGGATCCGACCGTTTTATATGCGCTGGGAGAACATAAAAACCGTGTCATGTACAAAGACCTTGAAGCGGATTCCCCGTATAATACGTACAAACATACCGGTCTTCCGCCCGGGCCGATTGCGAACGCGGGAGAAAGCTCCTGGGAAGCGGCCTTAAATCCGGAGCAAACAGACTATGTCTATTTCCTTGCAAAGAAAAATGGGGAAGTCGTCTTTACAAAAACGCTTGAAGAACACAATAAAGCAAAAGCCAAATACATTACGAACACGCAGGACGAGGAAAAAGGAGAGTAAAAATTACTCTCCTTTTATTCGCAAATACAAAGGTTTTATGATAAAATATATCGGGTTGTTTATTGAGAAAAGACAGTCGACTGCTTTAGGAGAGTGCTGCACATCTGACCTAAGGCTCTTTTTTATGAAAGGGAGGCCATCTGCCCGTGAAGATTGGACACGAAGAATTGACCGGCTATCTTGAAAAGCTGCTGAAGCAAAGGCCGGCTGATATTATGAAACTGGAGGCCTATGCCGAAGAGCATGGCGTGCCCATTATGGAACCGACAGGAATCGAAGTGCTCCTGCAGCTTCTTTCACTTAAAAATCCGAAAAAAATTCTTGAAATCGGTACCGCCATCGGTTATTCGGCGATTCGGATGGCACTTGCCCTTCCCGAAGCTGAAATCTTTACGATCGAGCGCGATGAAGACAGGTATCGGGAAGCGCTGAAAAACATCCGGTCATTCCAGCTTGAAAACAGAATTCACGTGTTCTTCGGCGATGCGCTCAGCGAATCGGACGCCGTTCAATCGATGGCTCCTTATGATGCGCTTTTTATCGATGCCGCAAAAGGCCAGTATCAGAAGTTTTTCAGTATATATGAAAAAATGCTCGCCGATGACGGCATCATTTTTACTGACAATGTCCTTTTCAAAGGCCTTGTCGCATCAGATTACAATCAGATCGAAAACAAGCGCATCAAAAAGCTTGTATCGAAAATAGATCATTACAATCATTGGCTGATGGAGCATCCTGACTACCACACGGCGATCATGCCTGTGGGCGACGGATTGGCCGTCAGCCAAAAAAGAGGTGAACGGATATGAAAAAACCTGAACTGCTTGTGACGCCGACGGCTGTTTCGGATATTAAGCCTTTGGCAGAGGCAGGCGCCGATGCGTTTATCATCGGTGAACAAAGGTTCGGTCTGCGTTTAGCCGGGGAGTTTTCCAGAGAGGAAGTAAAAGAAGCCATCATTCAGGCTCATCAAAAAGGCGCAAAAGTATATGTTGCGGTGAATGCGATTTTTCACAATGACCGGGTGCCAGAACTGAATGACTACCTTTCTTTCTTGGCAGAGGCAGGCGCCGATGCGGTTGTCTTCGGCGATCCCGCTGTACTTATGGCTGCACGGGAATCAGCGCCGAATATGAAACTTCACTGGAATACGGAAACGACCGCAACCAACCATTATTCCTGCAACTATTGGGGGCGAAAGGGCGCGAAGCGCGCGGTGCTCGCAAGAGAGCTCAACATGGACAGCATCGTTGAGATTAAAGAGAAAGCAGAAGTCGAGATCGAAATTCAGGTTCACGGCATGACATGTATGTTCCAGTCAAAGCGCTCCCTGATCGGCAACTATTTTGAATACCAGGGAAAAGTCATGGATATCGAAGGAAAGAAAAAAGAAAAAGGCATGTATCTTCATGATAAAGAACGCGGTAACAAATATCCGATTTTCGAAGACGAAAACGGCACGCACATCATGAGTCCGAATGACGTCTGCATCATTGATGAGCTTGAGGATTTAATCGATGCCGGCGTCGATTCATTTAAAATTGAAGGGATTTTAAAATCGGTCGAATACATGACTGAGGTAACGGCCATGTACCGCGAAGCCATCGACCTTTGCATCGCAGACAGAGAAGCATACGAAGACAAGAAAGAAGAATGGATCGAGCGGATTGAACAGCTGCAGCCTGCAAACCGCAGCATCGATACCGGATTCTTTTTCAAAGAAACAGTATACTAAAAGGAGGGATAGCCATGTCTGCAGTAAAAGATAAAATTTCCAAAATCGTTGATGGAAAACGCGTCATTACGAAAAAGCCAGAACTTCTTGCTCCGGCGGGAAATTTGGAAAAACTGAAAATCGCTGTCCACTATGGCGCAGACGCTGTATTTATCGGCGGACGTGAATATGGACTCCGCTCAAACGCAGATAACTTTTCAATTGAAGAAATGGCTGAAGGTGTCGAATTTGCGAAAAAATACGGCGCCAGAATTTATGTGACGACAAACATTTTTGCGCATGAAGAAAATATCGACGGGCTAGAAGACTATTTGCGCGACCTCGAGGGAGCAGGCGTGTCAGGCATTATCGTCGCTGATCCCCTGATCATTGAAACATGCCGCAGGGTCGCGCCGAAGCTGGAAGTGCATTTGAGCACCCAGCAGTCCCTTTCAAACTGGAAAGCCGTTCAGTTCTGGAAGGAAGAAGGCCTTGAGCGGGTCGTGCTCGCGCGCGAAACGAGCGCACTTGAGATCAGAGAAATGAAAGAAAAAGTGGATATTGAAATCGAAACATTCATACACGGTGCGATGTGCATCGCTTATTCCGGCCGCTGCGTGCTCAGCAACCATATGACGGCCAGAGACTCTAACCGCGGAGGCTGCTGCCAGTCATGCCGATGGGACTATGATTTGTATCAGACGGACGGGGCGAATGCACTGCCGCTATATGAAGAAGGCGATGCACCGTTTGCGATGAGCCCGAAAGATCTGAAGCTGATCGAATCGATTCCGCAAATGATTGAAATGGGTATTGACAGCCTGAAAATCGAAGGCCGGATGAAATCGATTCACTACATTGCGACAGTCGTCAGTGTGTACAGAAAAGTGATCGATTCTTATTGCGCTGACCCCGAAAATTTCGTCATCAAAGAAGAATGGCTGAAAGAACTGGACAAATGCGCCAATAGAGACACGGCGCCTGCTTTCTTTGAAGGAACGCCCGGATATGAAGAGCAAATGTTCGGCGTTCACGGCAAAAAGACAACATACGACTTTGCCGGACTTGTCCTTGATTATGATGAAGAGACAAAAATGGTCACGCTCCAGCAGCGGAACTTCTTTAAAACCGGAGATGAAGTCGAATTTTTCGGTCCGGAAATCGAAAATTTCACATGCAAAATTGACACGATATGGGACGAAAAAGGCAATGTGCTTGATGCAGCCCGCCATCCCCTGCAGATCGTCAAATTTAAAGTGGACAACAAGATATATCCTAGCAACATGATGAGAAAGGGGCAGTAATGGCATGGGGAAAAAACCGGTAGTTATCGGCATAGCGGGAGGCTCCGGATCTGGAAAAACGAGCGTCACCAGATCCATTTATGAACAGTTTAAAGGGCATTCGATCTTGATGCTGGAACAGGATTTATATTATAAAGATCAGAGCCATCTGCCGTTTGAAGAGCGGCTGAACACGAACTACGACCATCCGCTTGCATTTGATAATGACTATTTGATCGAGCATTTAAATGAATTGCTTGCCTACAAGCCGATCAAAAAGCCGATTTACGATTACAAGCTGCATACGCGTTCAGAGGAAGTCGTGCACGTCGATCCGAAAGATGTTATTATTTTGGAAGGAATCCTTGTCCTCGAGGATGAAAGGCTCCGCGACTTAATGGACATCAAGCTGTATGTCGATACGGATGCCGACCTGCGGATCATCAGAAGGATGGTCAGAGACATAAAAGAAAGAGGACGTTCGATCGATTCTGTCATCGAGCAGTACATCTCAGTCGTCAGACCGATGCATAACCAGTTTGTCGAACCGACGAAACGCTATGCCGATATCATTATTCCGGAGGGCGGACAAAACCGCGTCGCCATCGACCTGATGGTAACAAAAATACAAACTATTCTTGAACAAAACGCGATTTTATAATAACATAGCATAGACAAACACAACTCTGACCATATTATGTATAGAAATTGAAGGGTTCTCATCCTGAGCCCTTCTTTAACTGTATAAGCACCATTTACCGGAGCCTTCCATCCGGTTTATATGATACTTTACAAATATGGGAGAGAAGAAGGGGACAAGGGTTGTCCTCATTCTTGTATATTCAAGTCTATACCTCACATACAAGTGATGAGGAACCAACTAGAAGGAGTGAAGGAACATGGCACAAGAGAAAGTATTTCCTATGACAGAAACGGGAAAGAAAAAACTGGAAGAAGAACTTGAGTATTTGAAAACGGTTAAACGTAAAGAAGTTGTTGAACGTATTAAAGTGGCAAGAAGCTTCGGAGACCTCTCCGAAAACTCCGAATACGATTCAGCAAAAGAAGAACAAGCTTTTGTAGAAGGGCGCATCACAACCCTTGACAATATGATCCGCAACGCAAAGATCATCGAAGACGATGGTGCAAACTCAGATATCGTCGGCCTCGGAAAAACCGTTACATTTACGGAGCTTCCTGACGGTGAAGAAGAATCTTATACCATTGTGGGCAGCGCGGAAGCCGATCCGTTTGAAGGAAAAATCTCGAACGATTCCCCAATCGCGAAAAGCCTTCTCGGCAAACAGGTCGGGGACGAAGTGACCGTTCAAACACCGGGCGGCGAAATGCTTGTAAAGATTGTGAAAATTTCATAAAATTTGTTTAGCAAACGATGACCTCGTCCACAATGTGGATGAGGTGTTTTTATTATGAAATGGCAAAAGCGCATGAAGTGGGTGTCGATTATCATTTCGGCTGCCCTGTTATTTCTGCTGATCAGGCTCGCTGAAATTCAACTGTTTTTTACCGAATCCTTTTCTAAACGGAATGTGAACTTAATCCAGGAAAGCGTCAAACAGCGCACTGAGGAAGTTCGGATTTCAGACGGGAGAGGATCTTTTTTAGATCGGAACGGCGAACATTTGTCCGTCACCCAAAAACCGGCCATCGTCTTATTTCCTTTTTTAAAACATCAGCCATGGCCGGCCGAAGAAGCAGCCGAAATTTTAAACATGACAAAAGATGAGCTCGAGAATAAGCTTGAGCATGCGAAAAAACCTGTGATTCTTACAAAACATGAAGGAGCGTCCATTTCAAAGACGGCTCTCGAAAAAATCAATAAACTGAAATATCCCGGCGTTTACGGCGTATACATAGAAGAAACAGAAAAGAACAGGCTGGCTTCGCATACGCTCGGTATGACCAATCAAGACCCGGACCTTCTCCGACGAAAATATCCCGATAAAGAGGGCCTCTCCATCAGCACGAAAATCGGCACCTTCGGCATGGAGCGGACATTTGATGAATTCCTGCTGCCTGAACAAGATACAAAACTGTTGTATCATGTGGACGGATTGGGAAACCCTTTGTTCGGTATGGACGTCAAATATACGGCAGATGCAAATCCGTTTTACCCGCTGCAAGTCAAAACAACGATCGACAAAAAGGTTCAGCGGGCAATGGAAGATGTACTGGCTGACCATCAGCTTGATAAAGGCGGAGCGGTTCTGATTGACATCGAGACGAACGGCGTGGCGGCGATTGCGAGCAAGCCCGATCTCAACATGGCATTGCAAAAAACAAGGCAAAACTATATGCTGACACCGGTATATCCCGGCTCGGTTTTTAAAACCGTGATTGCTGCGGCAGCGATCGAAAACGGCTTGGACCATCCGTCAAAAACCTTTAACTGCAATTTGAACCTGTACGGTGAGGCCGGAGAAGACAAAGGGAAGCTCAGCTTGGAAGACAGTTTTGCGGAAAGCTGCAACTACACGTTTACAAATCTTGCTGGGCAGCTCGTTGAAAAAAACAGCTCCGTGATCGAAGATACCGCCGCAAAGCTTGGGCTGACCGGACGGGTCGGCTGGGAAGGGAAACTGTATCATGAAGATGAGTTCAGACAGTTTCATTATGAAACTGCCGGATCAATCTGGGGGGATGAAAAGGACAAAAAAGTCAAAAAAGCTGTAGCCCAGACCGCCATCGGCCAAAAAAATGTGAAGCTGACCCCGTTGGAAATCGCCAACATGATGGCGACCATTGCAAGAGGCGGAGAGAAAAAACAAGTCAAGATCGCAGACCAGATCGAATATAAAAACGGCACATTGATGACGGCTTTTAAAGATCACAAGCTCCCCGGAGAGAAAATCGATCAGTATACCGCGCAAAAGCTGCAGAAACTGCTCAGAAAAGTCGTCACGTCTGAAAAGGGGACAGGCCGGCGCTTCAGAGATCTTCCGTACGAAGTAGCGGGCAAATCGGGCACAGCTCAGACAGGCCGGACGGCAGATGACAAAAAATCGCTCTATCATAAATGGTTCGCAGGTTATTTTCCGGCGGACAAACCGAAATATGCGCTCGTCGTCGTCCATATGGATACGCCGGATAGCAAGGCTGCGACAAATGCCGTATTTTATGATATTGTTAAAAAAGTATATGAAATTGAAAAGAACCAGACATAGAAGAATGCCTCAGGTGATGATAAAATAGAAAGCGAGGCAAGAGGGAAAAAGGAGTGCAATGAACTTGAGCGAAACAAGGGAATCTCGTTTTGAAAATCGTGATAAGCGCAGGAAAGCGAATCTTGTGCTTAACATTTTAATAGGCATCGTATTGGTATTAATCGTTGTCGTCGCCAGCAGTCTGATGATGAACAGCCCGAAGGAGCAGGCGCAGCAAGATGCTTCGAAAAACGATTCTGAACAGACGACAGAAGCACCTGCTTCCGACAATAAGAAACAAACGTCTGACGAAGATGTAAAAGATGAGGACAAAGGAAAAAGCGATTCTGCCGACAAAGAAGACAGCGATTCCGACTCGGACAAGGATAAAGACTCTGTTTCAGACGAGGACAAATCAACATCAGATGATCCGTTTGAAGGAGCCGAAGTGAAAGAAGGCGGTTCAAGCGCCAATGTTGAAAAAACGATCATCAATCCTGACTGGAAGCCTGTCGGCACACAACAGAGCGGACAGCATACCGCAACATATGATTCGTCTTCACAAGACTGGAAAGAAATGCTTGAAGCCATTTCATATGCGACAGGGGTTTCCCAGGATAACATGACGTTGATCTGGCTCGGAAACAACGGCAGCCCGCAAGATGCGAAAGGAACCATTCAGGCGAAGGACACCGGCGTCAAATACCAGGTAGCCATTACTTGGGTTGACGGGAAAGGCTGGAAGCCGACAAAAGTTGAACAGTTGAAATAAAGAAAAAAGCGTCCGGTTTTAACAACCGGGCGCTTTTTTTTATGATTCGGCTTTAAAATGCACGACTGCGCTGTAGTGGATCCGTCCGTCAATGACCGCCGTCTGATGGGAAACCGAATGGACCCTCAGCAAAAGCGCCTGGTTGTTTTCAATCTGCTGACTGATCTTTTTTTCAAGCTCCTCTAAGCTCAGCGCCTCAAAAAACTCAATTTTATCTTTGATCAGATCGAGCCCGAAGTTCATAAACCAATCCTCCATTCGTTTCAAGTCATTTTTTATTAAAGCAAAGAAGCGTCCGGGTGACAAGGGAAATATAACCAAGCCTTTTTTGTACCCAAAACGAATGACTTGTGGTAGGATAAGAACTAATCAACCAAATAAATCATACTATACTTATAGGAATTGTAAAAATAGATGGAGAGTGACGATAAAATGGGAAGAGAGTTCATTCCTTTATTTGAGAACTGGGCAAATTCTTATGATGATACAGTAGTTGGCCGCGATCTTCAGTACAAAGAAGTGTTTCGCAACTACGACGGCATTCTGGATGATGTCGTCAGCCGCTCCGGGCATAAAGTTCTTGAATTCGGCGTCGGCACTGGCAATCTGACTGCAAAATTGCTGGCAGCCGGAAAGGGAGTCACAGGTGTAGAACCTTCAAAAGCAATGAGGGAAATTGCCGAGGCAAAGCTAGCGGAGAATGCAGTGATCGTTGACGGAGACTTTCTCGACTTTCCGGAACCGCCGTTTTCTCCCGACACGATTGTCAGTTCCTATGCGTTTCACCACCTGACAAACGAAGAGAAACGGGAGGCTGTGAAGCGATATGGAAAAATGCTCGGAAAGCATGGTAAAATAGTGTTTGCTGATACCGTCTTCAAGGATCGGGAAGCCTTCTCTGCCGCTGTTAAAAAAGCGAAGGAAAAAGGGTTCCTGCAATTGGCGGAAGACCTTGAAACGGAACATTATCCGACGCTTTCGGAAATGGAAATGATCTTTACCTCAGAACAATTCAGTATCGCCTTTCAAAAGCATAATGATTTTGTCTGGGTAATGGAAGCGGCAAAATTGTAATTTGAAGGGAAGTTTTAAGATATGAAAATCGCAGTTATCGGAGCAATGGAAGAAGAAGTCACGATTTTGCGAAGCAAGCTCGAACAGACGAACCAAGAAGTCATCGCAAACTGTGAATTTACCAGCGGATTTTATGAAGGAAAAGAAGTCGTACTTTTAAAGTCCGGCATCGGCAAAGTCAATGCAGCCATGAGCACGACGATTCTGCTCGACCGCTTTAAACCGGACGTTGTCATCAACACCGGATCAGCCGGCGGCTTCCATCATTCGCTTAATGTCGGAGACATCGTCATCTCGACCGAAGTCCGCCATCATGATGTCGATGTCACGGCATTTGATTATGAATATGGACAGGTTCCGAATCTGCCGGCCGCATACAAGGCCGACAGTACATTGATCCAAGCGGCGGAAGCCGAAGCGTCTGAACTGGGACACATTCAGGTTGTCAAAGGAACGATTGCAACAGGCGACTCCTTTATGAGCGATCCTGACCGCGTGGCATTCATCCGCGGCAAGTTTGCAGATCTTTACGCGGTTGAAATGGAAGCGGCTGCTGTCGCACAGGTTTCCTATCAATTTAATACGCCGTTCGTTGTCATCAGGGCGCTTTCAGACATCGCCGGAAAAGAGTCTGAAATTTCATTTGACCAATTTTTGGAGCAGGCTGCCAAGCATTCGACAGATCTTGTGCTCCGCATGATCAAAAGAATCAATTAAAAACAGGGGGGAGCCCCCCTCTGTTTTGCACCTCTTGAAGGAGGAAGGAACATGAATGTGATCAAGGACATCACCCAATTGATCGGTAAAACGCCGCTTCTGCAGATTTTGAATTTTCATATCCCCAGCGGTGTTAACATATATGCAAAGCTTGAAATGATGAATCCGGGAGGCAGCATTAAAGACCGGCTCGGAGAAGTGATGATTGCTGAAGCCGTCGATTCGGGAAAGCTGAAACCCGGTGGAACGGTCATTGAGGCGACAGCAGGCAATACGGGAATCGGCCTTGCCCTCGCCGCCAGAAAGCACAGGATTAGACCCGTTTTTTGCGTGCCCGAGCATTTCAGCATGGAAAAACAGTCGATCATGAAAGCGCTCGGCGCTCGAATTGTTCATACCCCCAGAAGTGCCGGAATGAAGGGTGCGATTGAAAAGGCACTTGAACTTGAGAAGGAGATTCCTGATTCTTATTGCATTTTGCAGTTTAAAAACCCAGTAAATCCATTGGCTTACTATAAAACGATCGCCCCGGAAATATGGGATGATCTTGAGGGCCGGATTGACGTCTTCGTCGCCGGTGCGGGATCAGGCGGGACATTTGCGGGAACCGCCAAGTTTCTAAAAGAAAAAAATCCGTCCATTAAAACGGTTATTGTTGAACCTGAAGGCTCGATTTTAAACGGAGGAGAACCGCACGGACATAAAACCGAAGGAATCGGAATGGAATTCATTCCGGAATATATGGACGAAAGCCATTTCGATGAGATTTACACCGTGCTTGACGAAGAGGCGTTCCGGCTTGTAAAAGAAGCCGCTGAAAAGGAAGGGCTTCTGATCGGAAGCTCATCAGGCGCCGCGTTGTTTGCCGCGTTGAAAGAAGCCGAAAAAGCGAAAGCCGGCACAAACATTGTGACAATTTTCCCCGACAGCAGCGACCGCTATTTAAGCAAAAAAATTTACGAAGGAGGAATATGAGATGAAGCCAAAAACGAAAATGATCCACGGCGGCATTACAGGAGACGAAAAAACAGGAGCGGTATCGGTTCCTATTTACCAAGTCAGCACGTACAAACAGCCGCGCGCCGGACAGCATACAGGATACGAATATTCCCGGACGGGAAATCCGACAAGAACGGCGCTCGAATCCTTGATCGCGGATGTTGAAGGCGGTGAAGCAGGCTACGCGTTCGGCTCTGGGATGGCAGCGATCACAGCGGTCATGATGCTTTTTAAAAGCGGCGATCACATCGTGTTGACAGATGATGTATACGGCGGCACATACCGCGTGATGACAAAGGTGATGAATCGCATCGGCATTGAAGCGACCTTCAGTGATACGAGCAGCATTGAAGACATCGAAAAAGCGATCAAGCCGAATACAAAAGCGATTTATGTTGAGACGCCGACAAATCCTTTATTGAAAATCACGGACATCAAGAAAGCCGCTGAAACAGCGAAAAAGCACGGCCTGTTGCTGATTGTCGACAACACCTTCTACACACCGTATTTTCAAAACCCAATCTCGTTGGGAGCCGATATCGTCCTTCACAGCGCGACGAAGTACTTGGGCGGACACAGCGATGTCGTCGGCGGACTGGTTGTGACAGCCTCGAAGGAACTCGCAGAAGAGATCCATTTCATCCAAAATTCTACAGGCGGGATTCTCGGGCCTCAGGATTCCTGGCTCTTAATGAGGGGGATGAAAACCCTTGGCTTGAGAATGGAAGCGCATGAGCAAAATGCCAGGAAAATCGCAGCTTTTTTAGATGATCATCCGGCCGTCAAAAAGGTTTATTATCCAGGGCTGCCGTCCCATCCGGGACATGAGCTTGCCAAGCGGCAAAGCACGGGCTTCGGCGGCATGATCTCGTTTGATATCGGAAAAGAAGAGAACGTGGACATTGTCCTTGGCCGTCTGAAATGGTTTACGATTGCCGAAAGCCTTGGCGCGGTTGAAAGCCTGATTTCAGTGCCGGCGCGGATGACTCACGCTTCGATCCCGCGTGAACGCCGGCTGGAGCTTGGCATTACAGACGGATTGATCCGCATTTCCGCCGGGGTAGAAGATATTGACGATCTGTTGGAAGACTTGCAGCAAGCGCTGGCCCCGATTTCTTAAAATGGCTGAATTTACATGTCTGGTCATCTGTCAATCTATGTTATCCTGAATCATATCCATTATGAAACAAAAGCAGGTGATCATGACATGCAGAAGAAAAAAGTCAAATCGCTGATGGAAGACTATAAGCAGTTTGCTTTTACGCTTCTCAGCGTAAGCGCATTTTTATATATCGGATCGGTCATTCCCGGACAAGGTTTGGAAACCGGCCAAAAGATGACAATGATGCTCGCGACATGCGGCTTTTTGGGAGGAGCCTTCTATTGTGTGAAGCGCTCGCTTAAATATAAAAGACAATTAGATGAGATGGAAGAATCGTAAGCGGAGAGACTCAGAGAGGGGCTCTCCGCTTTTTTTGTTTGATCAATCCGTCCATTTATTAAAAAAACGGTTTACAAACAGGAATTTGATGGATATACTTACAAAGTAAACAAAAAGCAAAGGAGGTTGATGAACATGAAACCAGCACTGACTACATACATTAGACTTTGTGAACGCCAATATCATGATTCATCAAACCTGTGGGAGAGATTGTGCACTTCCTTAACCGATGCTTTTTCAGCACAGCCGGTCCGTTAGGAAGTTAGGCATAATCATACGCTGCTCCTCCCGCAAGATAAAGACTCGATTCGTTTTTATCTGGCGGTTTTTGTTTGCGCCCGCAGGTTTGTCAGATAATCTGCGGGCTGTTTTTGTTTTTAGCGAACTTGAAAGGAGGTGAGCGATGTGACAATAAATCTATTCTTCTTAACACTAACCATTCAGAGACGATTTAAAAGTCCGGAAGAGTACGAGCGAGAATACGAAATCGAACAAATGTACAATGAAATGAAAGACCTGCAGCTGAAATATCTTTACATGAACAGCCAGCGCTAGCTTAAAGCGCGAAAAAAAATAAAGGAGGAGATCAAGATGATGCATAGAAGGGAACTGTTGGCACATTACACTCGGGAGAAGGACCAGGTTTAGCCGGGGCTGATACGAGTTCCGCATCTCCGCTTTTCTGCATAATATGAAGCAAGCAATTCAATGAATGCGGGTGAAAAGCATGCAGAAAAACGGCAGAATGCCTTTTATCGGCCACGGGTATACATCAATGCCTCATTCTTTCAAGCACGGATACGGTAATCCGTACCGGCGCCAAAGAATGGAGATGGCGCGCCAATTCGGGTATTGGCCGCATTATTGGTATTATTGAGAAAGAGCAGAAAACGTTTGTTTTCTGCTCTTTTTCATGTGGACAAACTGAATGGCAAAATAAAAAGGGGGGATTTAAAGCCCCCCTCCTGTTCATTTAGCAGACGTAACAAGCGCCGATGATAATTAACAGAATGAATAGAACCACAACAAGCGCGAATCCGCCTCCATAGCCGTATCCGCCGCCGTATCCACCGCCGTATCCGCCAGGGTAGCCACCCCAGCCGCCGCAGCATCCGCCGCCGTAACCAAAGCCCATAAATAGCACCACCTTTTAGTGAAAATTCCATATATACTATGCATGGGTTTGAGTTGTGGAAAGGGCGGATAGACCAATTCATTAAAAAAACAGTTTTCTTAAAGCGAAACATTTTCAAAGCTGAAGCCGTCTAGTTATGGAATGTAACAAAAGAATGCAGTTATTTTTGCTAATGCTTTTAATATTCGGTTTATTGACCGATATGATTGGTGAAAGGCCCGTTTGAACGATTTGCAACCTGAAAAACCGGGCTAATTAGTTATTAAAGCAGGTGTTATAACGTGTTTGAACAATGGCTTGGAAAACAATTGCGGAGCCCGAGAGGCATTTTGTCGAAATGGGTCGCGTCATATATGGAAAACGGAAATCATGATATAAACGAATGGACCATCAATTTAATGGATGTCTGTCCGCATGAGCGCATCCTTGAAATCGGAACGGGAAGCGGAGCGGCGCTTTATCAGATCGCGGAGATGCTTGAAAGCGGCAAAGCCTGCGGCATAGACGCTTCAAAAAGCATGGTCAAGCAAGGGATGCGGCGAATCCGTCATATGAAAGAAGAAGGAAAAGCCGAATTGAAGCTCGGCCATGCCGAAAACATTCCTTATCCGGACCGTTCTTTTCATAAAGTATATTCAGTCCACACCCTTTATTTTTGGACGGATTTCAAACAAGCATTAAAAGAAATTTACCGTGTTTTACAGGTTGACGGCACGCTGTTTCTCGCCGTCCATCTGGAAGGGCAATTGAAAAAATCGAAAAAAACAAAAGGCTTTTCCTTATACTCAGAAGAGCAAATCAAGCAACTGCTTGAAGAAAGCCATTTCAGAGACATCACGGTACATATGAACGAAAATGACTGCTGCATTTCTGCGGTAAAATCGTGAGCTTTGTACGATCATCCCTTTCATACGAGAGGGATTTTTTATGTTTGATAGAGTTGAAACCAGATCTTAAATATCATATTTTTGATTTTTAAAGAAAAGTATTCCAATAACATAGCAAACATGGTTTAATATCAAAGTGAACGTTTTTACTATATTTTCCGGAGGTATTTATGAACAAAAGGATCGTGAAAAGTTCAATTGCTTTCTTTCTCCTTGTTGCATTGATTTTTGGCCAGCTGCCTCTACCGAAGACTATGGCGGCCGAAGACAGTGTTCCGATTAACGAAACCACACTGACCGGCGCGTCCCCAGTTGAAGCGTCATTTCAAAGCGATGATGAGGCGCATTGGTATAAAATCAATCCTTCAAATCAGGAAATCGCAAACCACACGCATTTCCGCGTTAAACTGAAATCAGATGCAGAGCTGAACATTTCCGTTTACTCCAGCCTGGAAAACGCAGCTGATCACCAAACGTTTGACAGATACAACGGCTACTCCTATGAAAATAATCCCGCTTTAATCGATTTTCCGATTGCCTGGAAAGGTCCTTACTACATAAAAGTAGAAAATCACCATGATGAGGAAAACGAAACCACTTCAATTACAGATATTTCTTACACCATCAGCTATGAAGGCGTCACCCTGCCTCCGGCAAACCAGGAGGCGGAAGAAGAGTGTCCGGCAGAATTAAGCGTCTCCGAAAGGGAAACCGGCAAGGGCATATTAAAACAGTTAAGAACGATCAGGGATGAAGTTCTTTCAAAAACTGAAAAAGGAAAAGAGCTGTCTTCCCTTTACTATAAAGCAGCTCCATTCATCAGCGCAAAAATGCTCTTTAACAAATCGATGAGAGACAGTGTCTACAAAGATTTGGTGCAGCTGAAGCCGCTGTTTGCCGATGTCGCAAAAAACGGACAAGAGAGCGCATACACCATGACGAATGATGATCAAAAAGCGATCAGCAGCCTGTACGAAACAGCACGCGCGTCCGTTCCCGAATCGCTGAAAAAACAGCTGGATCAAGTCGCAAAAGACATCGGCATCGAACAATTAACAGGCAGCAAAGTATCGGCTGTGCTGGAGAAAGCGGGGATGGCGACAGCTTCATCAAGCGCGCCCGAAAAACGCTATATTGTAAAATTGAAAGACGGCAAAAAACTGAGTTCTTTCAAATCTAAAGCCCAATCTTCCGGCGTCAAGGCATTAGAACCCCTTGGTAAAAATAAAACGGAATTTAAAGATATGTATGTTGTGGAAATGAAGGAAAGCCGTTCTGCCGGATTCAAAGCGGCGGCAAAGCAATATCAGACGGCAGCTGCCAAGATCGCCAAGATGCCTGAAGTGGAATTCGTCGAACAGGTTCAGCAATATGAAGCACTGTCAGCGGACACCCAGTATCCATATCAATGGTCGCTCAAAAATAACGGCAAAAACCGTGCTGCGAATGCAGATATACAATTTGAACAGCTTCAAAAGCTGATGAAAGGCAAAAAGCTGAGAGATACAGTAATCGCCGTTGTCGATACGGGTGTTGATCATACGCTTGCCGATTTAAGCGGCAGCGTCAAAAAAGACGAAGGCTATAACTATATCGGCCGCACCGCGGACGCGATGGATGACAATGGCCACGGCACACACGTCTCAGGCATCATCGCAGCTGCGCAAGACAACCATTTTTCAATGGCGGGAATCAATGCCTATGCCAAAATCCTGCCTGTCAAAGTGCTGGATTCTTCAGGAAGCGGAGATACGGAACAGATTGCCAACGGCATCATCTATGCTGCCGACCACGGTGCAAAAGTCATTAATTTAAGCCTTGGCGGACCATACAGCAGGGTGATGGAATATGCGCTCAAATACGCGGCGTCCAAAAATGTGACGATCGTTGCCGCCACCGGCAATGACGGAGTGTCGGAGATTTCGTACCCGGCATCTTCGAAATATACGCTTTCAGTCGGGGCGACCAATAACCTCGATCTCGTCTCGGACTATTCCAATTATGGAAAAGGTCTCGATATGGTGGCGCCGGGAACCGATATTCCAAGCCTCGTTCCGGACGGAAATGTCACTTATATGAGCGGAACATCCATGGCGGCGCCGCATGTTGCAGCTGCAGCAGGACTTCTTTTGTCACAGAATCCATCTTTGAAACCAAAGCAAGTCGCAAAGCTATTGACCGAGACGACAGCAGATGTGGCATTTGAAGAACAGGATAATCCCAACCCGGACTATGATCTGGATGTAGAACCGGCTGCTCAAATCCCTGGTTATGATTTCGTTTCCGGGTGGGGGAGGCTGAATGTTTATCACGCAGCCAGCGTTTTTGAGCTGAACATGAAGGTTCATCCCGTTTTAAACCGCCATACGGCAGTGACAGGCACAGCCAAAAGCGGTGTGGCGGTCAAAATCTTGCGAGGGAAGCAAGTATTGGGCACGGGAACAGCCGGAAAATCAGGCGCGTTTTCAGTGAAAATTCCGGCCCAGAAGGCGGGGCAAGTTCTTCATGTCGCGGCATCGGGTTATCAGGCGGAAGCCTCGCTCAGAACCGTCGTGGAAAAAGCGCCGAAAAACCCTTCCGTCAAACGCATCACGAACAAAGATACTGCCGTAACGGGGAAAACGGCAGCCGGCTACACGATCAAAGTGAAAAACGCGTCCAAAAAAGTGATCGCGCAAGGCAAAGCGGATGCATCCGGAGCGTTTAAAGTGAACATCAATAAGCAAAAAGAATATGCCGTTTTGTATGTCTCCGCATCTGCTGATGACTACAGAGAAAGCGGCGATGTTAAAATGACGGTTGCTGATGTCATCCCGCCAGGCGCCCCGAAAGTTTATCCGGTTTCCGATAAAAGTACGGTGATTCAGGGAAAAACAGAAGCAAACGCGCAAGTCAGCGCAAAAGTAAAAGGAAAGACGATCGCTTCCGGTAAAGCGACCGGAAAAGGTGAATACAAGCTGAAAATCAGCAGGCAAAAAGCCGGAACGGTCATCAGTGTAACAGCAAAGGATAAAGCCGGGAATGTCAGCAAAGCGAAAGCCGTCACTGTGCTTGACAAAACTCCCCCGCCCACGCCAAAAGTGAATACGGTAACAAACAAGAGCACGGCCGTTAAGGGGAAAGCAGAGGCAAACGCCGCCATCACCGTCAAAGCAGGAAAGAAAACGCTTGGAACCGGCAAGGCCGATAAAAAAGGCGCGTTTTCCGTTAAAATAAAAAAACAAAAGGCAAACACTGTTTTAGCGGTCACTGCAAAAGATAAAGCCGGCAATACGAGCAAAGCGAGCATATTAAAAGTCAAAAAAGCAAAATAATCCGATGGCAGAGGGAACTGATGACATATCAGTTCCTCTTTTTTAATCGAAATTAATATATAAGAATACTATTAAACAGCCGCACTGCCTCCATTCGATTTATGAATTTCAACTCATGTCAACAGTTGGGTCTATTCTCCCTTTTTTTGTTTTCCTTTAAAAAATTTTATATTAAAAAAGGAATTTTCGAGTGTTCTGTCAAAAAGTGAATGTATTGGAAAAGCGGAATGAACGTTCATTCCGCTGGCTTGGAGGGCAAAATCAATGGAATCGGAAAGCAAATATCAGAAGATTATCGAGGCTTCGCTCGTCCTTTTCGCAGACCGTGGCTTTGACGCCGCAACCATTCCGATGATTGCCGAGAAGGCAAACGTCGGTGCAGGCACCATCTACCGCTACTTTGACAGCAAGGAAGACCTTGTGAACGTCTTGTTCCAAGACAGTGTGAAGAGATTTAAAGAAAAGATTGAGGAGGACTATCCTGAAGATTCAGCAGGGATAAAAAAACAATTTCAGCATATTTTCCGCTGCCTTTTCGAGTTTTCTCAGGAAAATGTCCATGCGCTTTATTTTTTGGAAATTGACAAAACCTCTCATTACCTGACAGAGAAAAGCCGTGAAGTCTTAAACGAACTGCTGGATTTCGTCTATTTATTTTTTGAAAAAGGGAAAGCGGCCGGCGTGATTCGCCCCTTGCCTTCTCACATCTTGTCGGCTGTGGTATTCGGGGCGTTCGTTCATATTCAGAAATTGGTAAGGGCCGGGGAAATCGAAGATCCTACCGGACTGATCAAAGAGATTGAAGAATGTTCCTGGCATGCTGTCAAATATCATGGATGAAAGCTTTTTTCAAAACAGAAAGGATGATTTTCATGAACATGTTAAATGGAATTCCAATCCCTAAAACTTACGGGCCGCTCGGCAACCTGCCTTTGCTTGACAAAAACAAGGTCTCCCAGTCTCTTTGGAAAATCGCGGACGAGATGGGGCCTATCTTTCAATTTAAGTTTGCGGATGCGATTGGGATATTTGTGTCCAGCCATGAACTGGTGAAAGAAGTCTCTGACGAGTCCCGGTTTGACAAAAACATGGGGAAGGGGCTATTGAAGGTTCGCGAGTTCAGCGGAGACGGGCTGTTTACGAGCTGGACGAAGGAACCCAATTGGCGGAAAGCCCACAATATCCTTCTGCCGAGCTTCAGCCAAAAAGCGATGAAGGGATACCATCCCATGATGCAGGACATCGCCGTCCAGCTCATCCAAAAGTGGTCCCGTCTCAATCAGGATGAAAGCATTGATGTACCGGATGATATGACGCGGCTGACGCTGGATACGATCGGTTTATGCGGATTTAACTACCGCTTTAACAGCTTTTACCGCGAAGGACAGCATCCGTTTATCGAGAGCATGGTCCGGGGGTTGAGTGAAGCGATGAGACAGACGAAACGCTTTCCGCTGCAGGATAAGCTGATGGTCCAAACGAAGCGTCAGTTTGACAGCGATGTTGAGTCGATGTTTTCTCTTGTTGACCGGATCATCGCTGACCGGAAGCAGGCCGGCGGCGAAAGTGGAAATGACCTTTTATCGCTTATGCTTCATGCGAAAGACCCTGAGACCGGCGAAAAACTGGATGATGAGAATATCCGCTATCAAATCATTACGTTTTTGATCGCCGGGCACGAGACGACGAGCGGTTTATTATCGTTTGCGATCTATCTGCTCCTGAAGCATCCAGATAAGCTTAAAAAAGCGTATGAAGAAGCAGACCGCGTGCTGACTGATCCCGTTCCTTCTTACAAACAGGTTCAGCAGCTGAAATACATCCGAATGATTTTGAATGAATCGATAAGGCTTTGGCCGACGGCGCCGGCTTTCTCTCTTTACGCAAAAGACGAAACGGTTATCGGGGGAAAATACTTGATTCCGAAAGGCCAGAGCGTCACAGTGCTCATCCCAAAACTGCACAGGGATCAAAGCGTCTGGGGAGAAGATGCCGAGGGGTTCCGGCCTGAACGGTTCGAGCAGATGGACAGCATTCCGGCGCACGCATACAAACCGTTTGGCAACGGCCAAAGGGCATGCATCGGCATGCAGTTCGCCCTTCACGAAGCGACGCTTGTGCTCGGCATGATTCTTCAGTACTTTGATCTTGAAGATCATGCAAACTACCAATTGAAGATCAAAGAATCGCTGACATTAAAACCGGATGGCTTCACAATCAGGGTAAGGCCGAGGAAAAAAGAAGCAATGATGGTGACACCGGGTGCTCAACCTGAAGAGAACATGCGGCAGGAAGAAAAGCCTTCCGCACCGGCTGCGGAAAATACGCACGGAACTCCTCTCCTTGTGCTTTACGGTTCAAATCTCGGCACAGCCGAAGAGGTTGCAAAGGAGCTTGCTGAAGAAGCGCGTGAGCAAGGATACCGAAGCCGGACGGCGGAGCTTGATCAATATCCAGGCGCCCTCCCGGCAGAAGGGGCTGTTATCATTGTGACGGCTTCCTATAACGGAAACCCGCCCGATTGCGCAAGGGAATTTGTCAATTGGCTTGAGCATGATCAGACAGGCGATTTGCACGGTGTCAAATATGCGGTATTCGGCTGCGGTAACCGGAGCTGGGCCAGCACCTACCAGCGGATTCCGCGCCTGATTGACAGCGCATTGGAAAATAGAGGCGCCCAAAGGCTGCACAAGCTCGGAGAAGGGGACGCAGGCGATGATTTTGAAGGACAGTTTGAATCATGGAAAAACGATCTGTGGCCGCTTTTAAGAACCGAATTTTCATTGTCCGAACCCGATCCGAATCAAACAGAAACAGACAGGCAAGCCATATCTGTCGAGTTTGTAAGCGCACCTGCGGCTGCGCCGCTGGCTAAAGCTTATCAGGTGTTTACAGCGAAAATATCGGCAAACCGGGAACTGCAGTGTGAAGAGAGCGGAAGAAGCACGAGGCATATTGAAATATCGCTTCCTGAAGGTACCGCATATCAGGAGGGAGACCATCTCGGGGTGCTTCCGCAAAACAGCGGGGTGCTGATTGAACGTGTTTTTCAGCGGTTTGGGCTGAACGGAGATGAACAAATTTTGATCAGCGGCCGGAATCAAGCATCACATTTGCCTTTGGAGCGGCCTGTTCATGTCAAGGATCTTTTTCAACATTGCGTCGAGCTCCAGGAACCGGCCGCAAGGGCCCAGATTCGCGAGTTGGCGGCACATACTGTTTGTCCGCCTCATCAGCGCGAGCTTGAAGACCTGCTGAAAGATGACGTCTATAAGAATCAAGTGTTGAAAAAACGGCTGACAATGCTTGACCTGCTTGAACAATACCCGGCCTGTGAACTGCCGTTCGCCCGCTTTCTGGCGCTTCTGCCTCCGCTAAAACCGAGGTATTACTCGATTTCCAGTTCGCCGCAGCTTAACCCGCGGCAAACAAGCATCACCGTCTCTGTCGTAAGCGGCCCGGCATTGAGCGGCCGCGGGCAATATAAGGGGGTCGCATCGAACTATCTCGCAGGCCTTGCGCCGAAAGACGCGATTTCTTGTTTCATCAGGGAGCCCCAGTCAGGCTTCAGGCTTCCTGAAGATCCTGAAACACCGGTGATCATGGTCGGACCGGGCACCGGAATCGCACCTTACCGCGGATTTCTTCAGGCGCGCCGCATCCAGCGCGATGCCGGGATAAAGCTCGGGGAAGCGCATTTGTACTTCGGCTGCCGCCGTCCGGACGAAGATTTTCTGTATCGAGACGAATTGGAGCAAGCGGAAAAGGACGGAATCGTCCATTTGCATACAGCGTTTTCCAGGCTTGAAGGCCGTCCGAAAACATATGTGCAAGATTTGCTCAGAGAGGATGCAGACATGCTGATTCACTTGTTGAACGAAGGCGGCCGCCTGTATGTGTGCGGAGACGGAAGCCGCATGGCTCCCGCTGTTGAACAAGCTTTGTGTGAGGCGTACCGCATTGTACAGGGAGCGAGTCAGGAAGAGTCGGAAAGCTGGCTGTCCGGACTTTTGGAAGAAGGGCGCTATGCAAAGGATGTGTGGGACGGCGGCGTTTCCCAACATGACGTGAATGCGGACAGCATCGCAAGAACATAAAACAAAAAGAGGCATTCTGAATGGATCAGGATGCCTCTTTTTTAGAGCTTGTGATTTTTTCATTGATATAGATGAAAAGGTTTGATCCCAAGAACAAAACGAGCAAAATATACACCCATTTTGCCGGCGTCTCCCAGCCCTCGAAAAAAGGCAGAGAAGCAATGAATGTTTGCCCTTTCATGATGACAAACACCAATAACGCCACAGAGATGACGAGAACGATTCCTTGTAAAATGAGCGTTTTTGCACTATGTTTTTTCAAATCGCTCCATACGTACATCAGCCCGAACACCAGGGAGGCCATTGAGATAATATCATTCGCTGTGCCGTTGATCTTGAGCCCTGCCCGGAGAAAAAGATTCAAACCTACAGATGCCAAAATTCCGTAAAATCCGATTGTTTTAAGCAAGATGATTCCCCCTCAAACCATTATAGAGGGAGATAAAGGAAAAGCCAACATGACAGGCTGCATTTATTCATTCTAAAAACGGCTGATCTTCAGGAGGAATCGTCATGCTGGCTTTGATTTAAATATCGGCATGTGGTGAAGAAAGTTTAGCTTTTATTTCGGATCTGTGTATCGTCTTGCCGCTTGTTCCTTTTGGCTTCGGCAAAGAAAATTGCCGGATAAGCGGCCAAAAGCAACAAGGTAATGAAGGCGACGATTCCCGGCCATTTAAAATGAGTCCAGAAGAAGCCTCCGAAAGACCCCGCTAAGCTTGAGCCGAGATAATAGCTCAGCAAATAAAGAGAGGAAGCTTGAACGCGCTGTTCGCCGGCCGTCTGCCCGACCCAGGAGCTTGCGATCGAATGCGAGCCGAAAAATCCGAATGTAAAGACAGCGATTCCGGCGATTTTCAGAGAAAGCTGAGGCAGAAGCGTAAGCAATGCGCCTCCCGCGATAATGGCAATCCCGATTTTCAGCATCAGCGGGCTGCCAAAACGGTCGGCTTTCTTTCCCATATAAACGGAACTAATTGCCCCTGCCAAATAAACGATAAAGATGAACCCGATGACAGTTTGAGAGAGTCTGTACGGAGGTCCCATCAATTGAAATCCGATATAATTGAACAGCGTAACAAAGCTTCCCATTAATAGAAATCCGAGTGAAATAATCGACAGCAGCCGTTTGTTCATCAAGACGGCAGAGTAGGCGAGGCTCGCCTTTTTCATGCTCGTTTTTCGCTTAGCGGAGTGCTGTGGCCGGGGCAGCAAAATCCAAAACAAATAGCTTAATAGCACTGATAATCCCCCGATGATTCCAAGCGCTGCACGCCAGCTGAACAAGTCTGTCAAAAGGCCGGTCAAAAGCCTTCCGCTCATTCCTCCAAGGCTTGTGCCGCTAATGTATAACCCCATCATTTTCCCGAGCCCTCGCGGATCAAATTCCTCTCCGACATAAGTCATGGCGATCGCGGGTACGCCTGCAAGGAAAAAGCCAAGCAGCCCTCTCATCACCAAGAGCCCCGCGAAGTTCGGACTAAAGGCGGTCAAGAGGCCGAGCACAGATGTCGCAAACAGGGATATTGCCATAATCGTCTTCCGGCCGAATCCGTCAGATAAAGCTGCTGCCGTGAGTAATGCAAAAGCCAATATACCTGTTGAAATGGATAAAGTTAAGCTTGCAGCTGCCGCCGATATGCCGAATTCCTCCGCAAACAGAGGCATGAGCGGCTGTGTGGTGTAAAGCGTGGCAAATGTCACAAAACCGCTGATGAATAAAGCGATGCTTGCTTTTTGATAATCTTTCGTATGCGGCTGTATGTAAGTCATGGTAGCTCCTCTTTTCCAGAATGACAATCTATGTTTCATGGTACGCTTTCATTTGTGATGTGTCTAATTTATAATATCTATCAACATCATGCATTCTAGTTATGAAGGAGCGGATGAGCATTGGAACTCTATCAAATTGACCATTTTATTGCCGTGAGCAGGCATAAACACTTTACAAAAGCCGCCCTGGAACAAAGGATTTCCCAGCCGGCTTTGAGCAGGTCGATCAAAAAGCTTGAAGAAGAATTGGGCGTCCCGCTGTTTATTCGAAAAACAAAATCGATCCGCCTGACAAAGTACGGCGAGCAGTTCCTCATCAAAGCGAAACAGGCCCGCCTTGCTCTTGACGAAGGCGTCCAGCAAATCAGGGAAAGCGTCAATCCGAATGCCGGGGAAATCTCGGTATCTTTTTTGCATACGCTTGGTTCACGCCTGATGCCGCAGCTGATTGCCGGTTTTAAAAAGAAATACCCGAATGTTGCGTTCCGTCTGTATCAGGCCGCAAATGAACATCTTCAGCATATGGTGGAGACGGGCGAGGCTGATATATGTCTCAGCTCACCACCCCTTCCAAACGAACTTCTTGAATGGACGGTGCTGGATACTGAACCGCTTTACCTGGTGCTTCCCGCCGACCACCCGCTCGCAGATCGGAAAGAAGTCGCGATCAGATCCATTGCCCATGAGGACTTTGTCGGTTTTAAGCCGGGTTATGGTCTTCGATATGTGTTTGATCAAATGTGCCGGGAACTGTCCATCAGCCCGAAGCTTGCGTTTGAAGGGGAAGAAGTGTCGACGATTTTGGGCCTTGTGTCAGCAGGGCTCGGTGCGGCGATCCTGCCGAAAACGGCGGAACATATCCATTCTCCGGTGGCATTTTGCCGAGTGTCAGACTACCGTTCTGAGAGGACGATCGGTCTCGCCGTTTTGAAAGACTATTATTTATCGCCGGCGGCACGCAACTTTAAAGAATTTGTCATCGAATACTATCGACGGAATGAGCGGCCTGATCAGCCGTAAAGCAAATAAAGACTTCTCATGGTGACAATTATCCTGTATATTGATAATGATAATTATTATCAATTGGAGGGTTGAACATGACGAAAAAGCAGTATTCTTATATATTGACCGTTTTACTCGCATTTTCTGTTTTTCTTTCAGGCTGTCAAAGCGGCCAAAAACAGACGGCATCAAAGAACGAAGCGAAAACAAGAGTGGTGAAAACAATCAACGGAAATGTCACTGTACCGGCCAATCCGAAGCGCGTCGTTACGATAGGATATGCCGGGACAATGCTTGCATTCGGAATCAAGCCGCTTGGAGAAACAGGGAAATATCTTGAAAGTCCCTATATTAAAGATCATATTTCAGAAATAAAGAATATCGGGGGAAAAGACGGTTTTTCAGTATCTGTGGAAAAGATTCTTAAGCTTAAACCCGATTTGATCGTATCGATGACAAACGATAAAAAAGAATATGAAAAGCTCTCAAAAATCGCTCCGACTGTCGTTTATCCGTTCGGCACGTTTAAAGATGCACGCGATGAAATGAAAACGTTTGGCAAGCTGCTCGGCAAGGAAAAGGAGGCTCGGGAGTGGACGAAAACGTTTAATCAAAAAATGAAAGCCGCCCGCGCGAAAATCAAAGATGCATCTGTACAAGGTGAAACGTTCTCTTTAATCGGCGCATATGCAAAATCTGTGTATGTCTACGGGGCCTACGGGTATCGGGGCGGAGAAGCGATCTATACGCAGCTGGGACTGACGCCGCCTGAATCTGTTAAAAAGGATGCCATTGATACAGCTGACGGATATAAAGCCATATCTTTCGAAGTTCTGCCGAAATATGCCGGAGACTACATATTTGTCGATGAATCATACAACGGAAAGCTTGATCAGGACAATCCGGTTTGGAAGTCGCTTGACGCGGTGAAAAAAGGCAAGGTCTTTTTCCTCGATCCGGACAGGTTCTGGCCGTATGATCCAAACGCTGTTCAGGCGCAGGCCGAAGAAATCGCGGACATGATATCCAAGAAAGCGAAAAACGAATAGAAAAGCGGGGAGCCGAAAAGAATGATCCGGCTTCCCGCTTTTTCATTTTTCATAATGCTGAAATTGAATATCCAGTGTCCGGAGGTATGTTTGCAGGCCCGCATCTTGGATGGGGATGATATAGGCCGCTTCACCTGACTCATTATGGTGGGAATGCCATAATCCCGGCGGTGTAATGAAGGCTTTTCCGGTTACCCAGTCAATCCGTTTCGGATCGATGATTTCCTTTGTGGCCGGATCGATTTTGCTTCCGACTAATGTGTACGTCCCTGGTGCGGCATAGGCGACAAAATCGAGAGCCACCGACTTGTGGCTGTGGGGCGCTTGATTGGAGCCGGGAGGCACGATGCCGAACATCGCCCACAATACATGGGTGATCGTCAGCGTTTGATCGAATATATCATTGTTTAAAAGAACGGAAATACGGTTTCGGAAACGGGCGTCAGGAGCGGCGGCCGCTTCAGCCAATTTTGCTTTTGCCTGTTCAGCGGTGTAGATGGTTGGTTGAAAGCGGGATTCCGACGGCTTTACGCCCAAATAATGCAGGAGAGGTGAATCGGTGATGTAATAAATGGCTGCATCTTCTGCTGCGGTATGCTGGCTGCTTGAACCGGCAGGCAAAGTCAAAAAATCGCCTTTCTGCCAGTGAATCGTATCTTCGCCCGCTTCGGTACGCCCTGCGCCGCTGACAATGTAATATAGTTCGCTTGTCGCGCGGGGGGCGGTGTGAATGGTGTCGCCCGAACGAATCTTGATGAAGTGGGCGAGAAGGGAAGGGCTTGAAGCGGGATATTCCGTCTTCAGTTCTTCTGAGATGTCCAGCGGGATGATCCGCGTTTCACCTGTTTCATACAATTCAGGTCCGAACTCTTTCACAGGAATCGGACTGATTATTCCGCTTCCAATCGGGTCAGAGGCAGTGGTATACTCGAAAAAACGGGCATGTTTCGTCAAATGCTCGGCTCGGGTTTCAAATTGAGAATGCATTGAAAAACCTCCTGTTATTTTTTGATAATTCAATCATATCTCATTTGGAAGATGATAGTAAACCATTACATTGATAGAAACAGATACGGAAAAGAGGGATTGGATTGGGAAAAGGATTGAACGGCAGAAGAATTGCCATCGGAGCATCGCGAAAAACGGATGAAATGAGCACATTAATCAAAAAGCAAGGCGGGGTTCCCGTCGTACGTTCCCTTCAGGGTACCGTGTTTTTGGCCGAAAAAGAAGTAGGTCCTGATTTGCGAGCCTTTGTTGAAACGGGAGCCGACTGGGTGATTTTTACGACAGGAATCGGGACGGAGACGCTTGTCAACCTAGCTGATAAACTGGGGATCGGTGAGCGCTATTTACAAGCGATCCGCGGGGCGAAGGCGGCATCGAGAGGCTACAAAACAATCGCCGCATTAAAAAAGCTCGGCATTACGCCGGTTGCGGCGGATGAAGACGGCACCACCAAAGGACTGATCGACTCGCTTCAATCCCATGATTTTTCCGGGAAACGGGTGATGGTACAGCTTCACGGCGAAAACGCACCGTCACTGCTTCAGTTTTTGGAAGAGAAAGGTGCAGCTGTTTTTCCGCTTCTGCCGTATCGCCATGTTGCACCGGACCGGGAAACCGTCGCCTTATTGTGCAGCGAGGTCATCAACCGTGAAGTGGATGCGGTTTCCTTTACAACAGCCGTCCAAGTCCGCTCGCTTTTTCATTTTGCGAAAGAAAACGGCTATGCGGAGAAAATTGTCCAATCTTTTCAAGACAGCGTGTTGGCAGCCGCTGTCGGAAAAGTGACGGCAGAAGCTTTAAGAGAAGAAGGAGTTGAACGCCTGCTCGCTCCCGGCCTCGAACGAATGGGAGCGATGATTGTGGAGCTGGCCCGGTTTTATGAAACGGAAGAGGAAATCAAAACACAGTAAGTGCGAAGGAAATCAGCAGATTGGGGCGTGAGAGTCTCCTTGAGAGGCGCTGTCATGTATGCAGACCCAAAAGGAAAAAAGCCGCAGACACAGCTTGCCGTGCGGCTATCATTTTCTGGGCCGTGATACTTTTTGTGCATCATGCTTTTGAATATGTTGATCGTGAGCCGTTGATGTCAAATTTTTCTGTTTTGCTGGGTTTGAGTCTCACCGTGTTTTTTCTGACGGAAAGCCTGGTCAAACGGCTTGCAGCCGCAAAAACAAGAAAAACGCTTCGCCGATGAGCCGAAGCGTTTTTTGCTTTATAAAACAAATTGATCTGAAACGAATACCGCGCCGTCTTCATTAAAAATCCGGGCAGGCTTTGTTCCGATGACCCGGATGTCTGAAATGCTTGCGGCGATTCCCGTTTCTTCCGGCAAGGCGATGACGGGAGTGTCAAAGGCATGCCTATACCTTTTAATCAGCGGATCATGTTCAACCTTGTAGTGACACCAAACCGCATAGTCTCCCAGAAGCTTTAATCCGTTAAAATCGCGCAATCCGCAAGCATTGCGGTCCATATAAGAGCAAGTCATGATGTTCTTTCCGAGAATGACGGCGCCTGCGCTTCCGCCGTAAATGACGCCGCCGCTTTCGGCATAGCGCTTTAACACCTCGATAAAATGTGATTCAATGAATTGTTTGAGCAGACGAAACGTATTTCCTCCGCCAATATATACGGCAGAAAATGCGTCTAAATCGTGCACGGTTTTGCCTTTGACATCCGTCCACATCACGATATTTTTAACGCCGAGCGGGTGAAAGAGCCGGCTGATCCAATCGAAGCCTTCATCATACCTGTCGGCGTCCATGGCAATCGGAATATACAACAAAGGCTTATGCGGGCAGAGGCTCCCGGCAAAATGCCGATCCAGCCGTTCAGTTTGGTGCGCATCTCCGCCTCCGGAAAGAAACCATTTTCCCATCCTGACCTCCATCTATTTATTATGTTTCCTTTAATTGTTCATTCAGCACGCTGTCCTCCAAAACGGCAAATTTGTCTCCATACACTTTCGTAATATGTGTTTCACCCCAGGCGCACAATGAATCCAATATGTCTTTAAGCGTCCATCCGTATTCGCTGAGTTCGTATTCGACCTTCGGCGGCACCTGCTGGTACACGAGCCGATTGATGACGCCGTCCTCCTCCAGTTCGCGCAGCTGCTGGGTCAGCATTTTCTGCGTAATGTTCGGCATCAGCCGCTTCAGCTCGCTCGTGCGTTTTTTGCCGTGCGTCAAATGGCACAAAATCACACATTTCCATTTACCTCCAATTACTTCAAGTGTAGCTTCGACAGATATATTGTACTTTTTCGGCTTCATGTTCTCCTCCAAACCATAGGAACCGAAAAGTACCTATCTAACTTTTTGGTTCCTATCGCACTTAAAAGTGCGTACTTTTTTTTATGGATGATATGTACCATAATATCATTTGCCGGCAGACATTTGCTATACATTAAAAACGAAAGGGGGAAAAAGAATGACTTCTGTTCATGATAAAAAACGCAGTATATTAGCGCTTTTAGCCTTGGCGGCCAGCGCATTTGCCATCGGGACAACCGAATTCATCAGCGTGGGGCTTCTGCCTTTAATTGCTGATGACATGAACATTTCAGTGACGACCGCGGGGCTGACTGTATCGTTATACGCTTTGGGCGTGACAGTCGGCGCACCCGTATTGACGTCTGTCACATCGAGTATGCCGAGAAAAGCGCTGTTGCTTGTGATTATGATTATTTTTATGATCGGAAACGGGCTTGCGGCATGTGCCGGAAGCATCGGTGTTTTATTAACCGCCCGCGTGATTTCCGCGTTTTCTCATGGCGTATTTATGTCAATCGGTTCAACGATTGCGGCAAGCCTGGTCCCGGCGGATAAAAGAGCCGGAGCGATATCAATTATGTTTACCGGTCTGACGATTGCGATGATTACCGGAGTTCCCATCGGCACGTTCCTCGGTCAGCTGTTCGGCTGGCGGATTGCTTTTGCGGCGATTGTCGCTGTCGGCGCACTGGCGTTTATCGCCAACAGCTTTCTTGTTCCGGCCGATTTGCCGAAAGGCGTCCGAACGTCTTTCAAGAGCCAATTGAAACTTGTAACCAATGGCCGTCTGCTGCTTTTATTCATCATTACGGCGCTTGGTTATGGAGGAACATTTGTTGTCTTTACGTATTTATCCCCGCTGCTTCAGCATGTGACAGGTTTTAAACAGGAAGCTGTTGCCGTCATTTTGCTTGCTTACGGCATTGCCGTCGCGCTCGGAAATATCATCGGAGGTAAAGCGGC
Source organism: Bacillus paralicheniformis (assembly GCF_001042485.2). Lineage (GTDB taxonomy): Bacteria > Bacillota > Bacilli > Bacillales > Bacillaceae > Bacillus > Bacillus paralicheniformis. The sequence continues at coordinate 124,607 of NZ_LBMN02000016.1, read as the reverse complement.
CAACCAAAAACCGCTTACTGCATTATTCTATATGTTCATCGCCCAAGCGGTTGTGCTTCTCATCTTAACGGCGGCTGCTCCTTATCAGGCAGCGGGCTTTATCGTCATCATGCTGATGGGATTTTTAGCATTTATGAATGTCCCCGGGCTCCAGTCCTATGTGGTAATTCTGGCTGAACGGTTTGTTCCGGGGGCGGTAGATGTCGCATCAGCTGTCAATATCGCTGCATTCAACGCCGGGATCGCGATCGGATCTTATACAGGAGGCGCCATCACACAGTCGATCGGTTTGATTCACACTCCATGGGCCGGAGCTTTGATGGTGCTCGGCGCCGTCGCGCTGACGGGCTGGAGCAGGGCGCTGGAACGAAATGACCAAAAACAAAATCAAGCTTTAAAGAAAAACTGCGCATGATGTATACAAAAATATGAGGAGGCCAATTAGATGACGGCAAAAAATCTGCAAGATCGAATCACATTGAATAACGGGACGGACATGCCCTGGTTTGGACTAGGCGTGTTTAAAGTAGAGGAAGGGCCCGAACTGGTGCAAGCCGTAAAAACGGCAATCAAGCACGGCTACCGCAGTATCGATACGGCAGCCATCTACGGAAATGAAGAAGGGGTTGGCCAAGGAATTCGCGAAGGGTTGAAAGAAGCCGGAATTTCTAGAGAAGACTTGTTTGTAACGTCAAAGGTCTGGAATGACGATTTAGGCTATGACGAAACGATTGCAGCCTACGAAGCGAGTCTCGAAAAGCTCGGGCTCGATTACCTGGATTTATACCTGATCCACTGGCCTGTTGAAGGGCGCTATAAAGCGGCGTGGAAAGCCCTTGAAACTCTTTATGAACAAGGACGCGTAAAAGCAATCGGCGTCAGCAATTTTCACGTTCACCATCTGGAAGACTTGCTGAAAGATGCCGCCGTCAAACCGGTGATCGACCAGGTCGAGTATCACCCGCGGCTCACGCAGAAAGAGCTGCAAGCGTTTTGCCGTTCGCACAGCATCCAGCTTCAAGCATGGTCGCCGCTGATGCAAGGCCAATTGCTCAGCCACCCGCTGCTGAAAGATATCGCGGACAAGCACGGCAAGACACCTGCTCAAGTCATTTTACGCTGGGATTTGCAAAACGGAGTCATCACCATTCCAAAGTCGACAAAAGCGGAGCGAATTGCCCAAAACGCGGAGGTATTTGATTTTGAACTGACCCTCGAGGAAATGAAGCAAATTGACGGGCTGAATGAAAACACCCGTGTCGGTCCTGATCCTGATAACTTTGACTTTTAACAAAAAACGGCCCCGTTCGAATTTCCGAGCGGGGCTTCGACACATTTTTTATCCGCCGTTTTTCACAGGTAAAAGCCATAACATGAAAGAGAAAACAAGATATTAAGAGAAAATAGAAGGTAATAAGTCATAAACTGTGTAAAAAAGGTTATAAAATTGATAAACGAGGAAATTTGATCATTTATGAAACTTTACACGATGATTGAACGGGCGTAATATAAATCTCATCAAAAAACTGAATAAAATTTCCAATTAACGTAACCGCTGAATTCCAATTGGAAGCGGGGGAACCAATTTTTTGTGGCGCTGCCACTTGGGGTGAATCCTTTTCAAGGTAAGGTGACTCTTTGCACCTGAATCCGACAGCTAACCTCGCAAGCGTTTAAAGAGAACCAAAAAACGTGCATAAAGCACGGTTTCTTAACTGTGCCCAAAAAAGCCGTAAGAGGTTTGTTCTCTTGCGGCTTTTTTTCGTGCAAAAAACATGAAAGGAGGTGAGCGGAGTGCTGGATATCGTGATGCTGGCCATTGTCGCATTTTTAGCGGGGATGATGTTTCTGTTGCTGAGATGGGCGGGGAAAACCGCTGATCAATCATAAATGTGAAAGGAGTGATTGCCATGGCGCTATTGGCAGCGGGAGCAGCCGCCATGTTTGTCTATTTGACTTATGCTTTATTGAATCCTGAGAAATTTTAATTGTACACAAATTGGGGGTATTGAAATGACGTCGCTCATATCCATCTGTTTTATCCTGCTTGCCGCATTGCTGGCAGCCAAACCAATGGGGCTTTACATAGCGAAGGTATTTGACGGCGCCCCGTCCAAAATCGACCGGTTTTTCCTTCCGGCGGAACGCTTGCTGCTTGAGCTGGGCGGAGTAAAAGGAGAAAACCAATCGTGGAAGAAATACGCCGCCGCGCTGGTACTCACGAATACGGCGATGATTTTCATCGTTTATCTCGTTTTTCGTCTGCAGGGTGTACTGCTTTTAAATCCTGAAAAGGTCGCGGGAATGGAACCCACACTGGCTTTTAATACGGCAGTCAGTTTTATGACGAATACAAATTTGCAGCATTACAGCGGCGAAAGCGGTCTGTCCATGCTTTCGCAGATGATTGCGATCACCTTTTTAATGTTTGCCGCTCCCGCTACGGCGCTGGCCGCCGCGGTTGCGATGATTCGGGGGCTCGCCGGGAAACCGTTCGGCAACTTTTTTGTCGATTTGGTCCGTTCGATCACGCGGATTTTACTGCCGATCACAGTTGTGGTGTCGCTTGTTTTCGTCGCCCTAGGCGTACCGCAGACGCTTGACGGTTCCGTGACAGCCCATACGGTGAGCGGAGGGGAGCAGTCCATTGTTCGGGGGCCGGTGGCGTCCTTTTTATCCATCAAAGAACTGGGGAACAACGGCGGGGGGTATTTTGGCGTCAACTCTTCTCATCCATTTGAAAATCCGAATGGATGGAGCAATGCGATTCAAATTTTATTAATGCTCTTGATTACCATCTCACTGCCGTTTACGTATGGGAAAATGGTTGGGAATCTGAAGCAAGGCCGCATTCTTTTTGTATCCGCAGGTCTTTTGTTTTTGCTTTCAGCCGGGGCAGCTTTCATGGCGGAATCGCAAGGCAATCCCGTCATCAATCAGCTCGGAATCGAGCACACAGAAGGCAGCATGGAAGGTAAGGAAGTGCGTTTTGGAACATTGAATTCAGCTTTTTATGCGATGGTTACCACCGCGAGCGAGACAGGAGCTGTCAATACGATGCACGACACGCTCACGCCACTAACGGGTCTTTTGGCATTGCTTAATATGATGCTGAACACGGTGTTTGGCGGAATAGGCGCCGGATTGATGAACATGCTTCTATACGCGATGGTTGCGGTTTTTCTGTCGGGCTTAATGGTCGGAAGAACGCCTGAGTTTTTAGGCAAAAAAATTGAAGGAAATGAAATGAAGCTTTTAGCCGTTACTCTGCTGATTCATCCTTTGTTAATCTTAGGGGCGTCAGCGCTTGCCGTCATGACGCAAGCGGGTCAGGCTGCAATTTCAAATCCCGGATTTCACGGGATCAGCCAGATTTTATACGAATATACGTCTTCAGCCGCGAATAACGGTTCAGGATTTGAAGGGCTCGGAGACGCGTCGCCTTTTTGGAATATAACAACGGGAATTGTGATGTTTATCGGCCGTTATTTCTCAATTGTCACACTGCTCGCAGTTGCGGGGTCACTTTTGAAAAAGCAAACCGTTCCGGAAACAATCGGAACATTTCGCACCGATTCAAGCCTGTTCAGCGGGATTTTTATCGCTTCGATCCTGATCGTCGGGGCTTTAACATTCTTTCCGGTGCTTGTGTTGGGACCGGCCGCAGAATATTTAACATTACGATAAGGGGGCTTTACTCATGAACGATTTGCATCATTCCAGTCAACAGGCCACACCGGATGCCGTTCACACAACAAAGCAAACGATGAACGACACGATCATCAAAGATGCGGTCAAACATGCCTTTTTAAAATTAGATCCGCGAACTATGATCAAAAATCCGATTATGTTTGTCGTAGAAGTTGGATTTTTCATAACGGTTCTGCTTTCCGTGTTTCCCCGGTTTTTCGGCAGTACGGCGGCTCCCTGGTTCAATCCGGCGGTTTCTTTCATTTTGCTGATCACCGTGTTATTCGCGAATTTCGCCGAAGCGCTGGCTGAAGGAAGAGGAAAGGCACAGGCCGATTCTTTAAAACAGACGAAAAAAGGGGTTTCGGCCAATAAAGTAATGGATGACCGCATTGAGAAGGTAGCGCCTGCCGAGCTTAGAAAGGGGGACATCGTCATCGTCTCCCAGGGAGAAATGATACCTGGCGACGGTGAAGTCATCGCGGGTCTCGCATCAGTAGACGAATCGGCCATCACGGGAGAGTCTGCTCCGGTCATAAAGGAAGCAGGCGGTGATTTCAGCTCTGTTACGGGAGGCACCCGGGTCGTCAGCGATTCGATTAAAGTCAAGATCACGAGTGATCCGGGTGAAACGTTCCTCGATCAGATGATCGCTTTAGTCGAAGGGGCTGAAAGGCAAAAAACGCCGAATGAAATCGCGTTGAATACGGTTTTAACGAGCTTAACGCTGATTTTTCTGATCGTTGTTGCGACACTCCCGTTTTTTACGTCCTATCTCGGTTTTCAAATTGATCCCGCCGTCTTGATTGCCCTGCTTGTCTGTCTTATACCGACGACGATCGGCGGGCTCCTGTCAGCCATCGGGATTGCGGGAATGGATCGCGTGACCCGCTTCAACGTTCTGGCGATGTCGGGGAAAGCTGTCGAGGCTGCGGGCGACATTAACACGATTGTTCTTGATAAAACAGGGACGATCACTTTTGGAAACCGGATGGCCGGGGAATTTGTCCCTGTCGGCGATGAATCGCTTCAAACCGTTGGTGAATATGCGGCGCTTGGCTCCATCCATGACGAAACACCGGAAGGACGCTCAGTCATCGAACTCGCTGATAAACTCTCGATTCACTATGACTCGTCCGTTGCTGAAGCAGGAGAACCGATTGAATTCAAGGCGGAAACGAGAATGAGCGGCGTGAACCTGCCCGACGGAAGGCACATTCGCAAAGGCGCTGTCGATGCCGTGAAAAAGTGGGTGATCAACAATGGCGGAACGATACCTTCGAATCTCGATCTGGAAAGCGAACGGATTTCAAAAGAAGGCGGCACACCGCTGGCAGTAGCGGCAGACGGAACAATCTTCGGTTTGATCTATTTAAAAGACACCGTTAAACCGGGCATGAAAGAGCGCTTTGCCGAGCTTCGCAAAATGGGGATCAAAACGGTGATGTGCACAGGCGACAATCCGTTAACGGCCGCTACGATCGCAAGGGAAGCGGGCGTTGATGACTTTATTGCCGAAAGCAAGCCCGAAGACAAGATTAATGTGATCAAGCGCGAACAATCTGAAGGAAAGCTTGTCGCCATGACGGGCGACGGAACCAATGACGCGCCCGCACTTGCGCAGGCTGATGTCGGGCTTGCCATGAACAGCGGCACAACAGCTGCCAAGGAAGCAGCGAATATGGTGGACCTTGATTCGAATCCGACAAAAATCATTGAAGTCGTCTCGATCGGAAAGCAGCTGCTTATGACGCGCGGCGCTTTGACTACGTTCAGCATCGCAAACGATATCGCCAAATATTTTGCCATCATCCCGGCGATGTTTATGCTGGCGATTCCCGAGATGAACGCGCTGAACATCATGAGGCTTGGTTCGCCGATTTCAGCGATCTTATCTGCGCTGATATTTAACGCGCTGATCATCCCGCTTCTTGTGCCTTTAGCCATGAAAGGAATTGCTTATAAACCGATGAGCTCAAATGCTTTGCTGGCCCGCAATTTATTGATCTATGGCCTCGGCGGCGTCATCGTCCCTTTCATCGGAATCAAGCTGATCGATATGCTGCTTCAGATTATGTTGTAAGGAGGAATCGTCATGAAAGAAATCGGAGTAATCTTCAGAATCAGCCTGCTATTAATGCTGGTTTGCGGGCTTGGATATCCGCTCGCGCTGACAGGGATTTCACAGGCCGCCATGCCTGGAAAGTCAAATGGAAGTCTTGTGTATGACCGGCAGGGGAATGTGATCGGCTCTGAACTCATTGGCCAGCGGTTTAGAGACCCGCGGCTCTTTCAAGGAAGGGAATCCAGCATCAAGTATGATGCCGCAGGATCTGGATCGCCAAACGAAGCGCCGTCAAATCCCGATTTGCTGAAACGGATGAAAGCATCGATTGAAAAGTGGAAGGAGGAAAACCCTGATGTTCCGATCAGTAAACTGCCGGTCGATTTAGTCACGAACTCCGCTTCGGGATTAGACCCTGATATCAGTCCCGACGGGGCGATGGCGCAAATTCCGAGAATCAGCCGTCTGACAGGACTGCCGGAGAAAGAGCTTGTGCAGCTTGTTCATCAGCATACCAAAAGCGACTTCTTAAGTGAACCGCGCGTCAACGTGCTGCTTCTCAATATCGATTTAAAAGAAAAACTGAAGTAGAATGCTGCCCGGTGTCTGATCATACGACACCGGGAAAAACAAACTTGATGAGAAAACGGAGATGCTGCAATGCGGACAAAAAACACCCGTGATTATCGAAGGAAGACGCCGGGAGAGCTGCTGGCCGAAATTGAACAGCTGAAAAGAGGGCATTGGACCATTTATATCGGTTCTGCGCCGGGAGTCGGAAAAACGTATCGGATGCTCCAGGAAGCGCACGATTTAAAGCGGGAAGGGATCGATGCCGTGATCGGCCTTGTCGAAACGCATCATCGAAAAGACACGGCCGCACTCGTCAAAGGTTTAGAAGTCATTCCAAAACGAAACATTTCATATAAAGGGATAACGATGGGAGAAATGGATGTCGATGCGATTATTAACCGGAAGCCAGACCTTGTGCTTGTCGATGAACTGGCTCACACCAATGTGCCAGGTTCGAAAAATGAAAAGCGGTACATGGACGTTGAAGATATTTTACAGGAAGGCATCAACGTGCTGTCCGCCGTCAATATCCAGCATATCGAAAGCGTCCATGATATCGTTCAACACGTCACCGGGGTGAAAGTGAGAGAACGGATCCCGGACCGCGTGTTGGAATTGGCGAATGAAGTCATCTTGATTGACGTCACTCCGGAAACATTGCAAAAGCGGCTTCAGGAAGGAAAGGTATATGAAAAACATAAGATACAACAGGCTTTAACCCATTTTTTTACGAAAAATAATTTAGCTGCGTTGAGAGAGCTCGCCTTGCGAGAAGTTGCAGATGATGTGGATGATCGTCTGGAGCGGACGAACGGCAGCCTCCGGCCGAGGGGAACGAATGAAAAGATTTTGGTGTGCGTCCAGCACGGAAAAAATGCCGAAAAACTGATACGGCGCGGATGGAGAATCGCAAGCCGGCTGAAGGCCGATCTGCTCGTTTTAAACGTGTCGCGCACGTCAAAGGAGCAGCTGGCCCCGACAGAACGGGATAAAATCGGGCAATGGGAGGCGCTCTGTGCACAGTTCGGCGCCGAATTCATTTTTAAACACTCAAACAAAAGGCGCATTTCTGAAACGATCACTGATACAGCGAAACAGCACGGCATTACACAAATTGTGCTCGGCCAATCCGCCCGATCGCGATGGGAAGAAATCAGAAAAGGCTCGATTGTCAACAGCATTATGAGGCATACAGACGGAATCGACCTTCACATTGTCTCGGATGAGAAAGCTTGAGATCGGGATGCCGTTGTTAAAGGATGTTCAGCGGCGCCTGCGGCCTCCAGTATCAGCAGTTCTTTTTTCATCTCCAATCCGCCCCGGTATCCCGTGAGCTGTCCGTTTTTGCCGATAACCCGATGGCACGGCACTACTATTAACAGCGGATTTGCGCCGATCGCCGTACCTACGGCCCGGACAGCGTTCCGCTTTTGTATATGCCCGGCGATATCGGAATAGGAACGCGTGCTGCCGAAAGGAATTTCGGAGAGCGCCTGCCACACGGCTAGCTGAAAAGGCGTTCCGGCAAGGTCGACAGGAAAGCTGAAATGAGTCCGCTTGCCATCTAAATACGCCTGAATCTGCTCGGCGTATTCTGCCAATCCTTTGTCATCCCGAATGAAAACTGGCTGTGCGTACCTTTTTTCAGCCCAAGCGGCCAGCTCACCGAATCCTTGATTCCATGCCCCTGTAAAACAGAGCCCGCGGGTAGTCGCCGCAATGTGAATCTGCGAGCGGCGGCAAGTCAGCGTACGCCAGTATACGATTTGATCTTCCATATGTTTACCTCCGTTTCATTTGCCGGTATGACGTCGGTGATTGCCCTGTTTTCTTTTTAAACAAAGCGGCAAAATAATCCGCATTCCCGATGCCTACCATTGAGGCGATTTCTGCGATCGTTCGTTCAGAATGGGCAAGCAAAACGAATGCTTTCTCAATCCTTTTCTGCAGGATGTATTCTGCCGGCGAGACGCCTTTGATTCGTTTAAACGTCCGCTGCAGATGAAAAGGGCTGATATGGCACCTGTCAGCCAAAGCTTGCAGAGACAGCGGATCGCGATAAGATTCCTCGATGATTTGCACCGCCCGCTGTGCCAGCTCTTCATCCGGCAGCAGCATCCCGGCCGGATTGCAGCGTTTGCAGGGGCGGTACCCTTCTGATAAAGCATCTTTTGCATTGAAAAAGATTTGCACATTTTCGATTTGCGGAACTCTCGATTTGCAGGAAGGGCGGCAAAATATCCCGGTCGTTTTGACCGCGTAATAAAAAACTCCGTCATAGGCGGAATCGTTTTCCGTAATCGCCCGCCACCTTTCAGGCGTCAATCGTGATTTGCTGTTCATATCTTCACCCCGATCTATGTCAGTATAACCTAAATGACAGCCGGAGGTGGAGAGGCGGGGAATGGCACAGCAAGAAGACAAAGAAGAAGAGGGACGGTTGCCTGCGTCTCCGAAACGCGCTACAATTCATTTGCAATACAGGATGAGGTGAGAATATTGCCGAAATCAGAGAAGCAGGCCTCCTAAAATAAAAAAGCTATATTTTAGGAGGTAAAACATGAATTTTCAAACAATCGATCTCGACACTTGGTATAGAAAATCTTATTTTGACCATTACATGAAGGAAGCGAAATGTTCTTTCAGTATAACGACAAACGTCAATGTGACCAATTTGCTTGCCGTGCTCAAGAAAAAGAAGATCAAGCTGTACCCGGTTTTTATTTATATCGTATCAAGGGCCATTCATTCGCGTCCTGAGTTTAGAACAACTTTTAACGACAAAGGACAGCTGGGATATTGGGAACAAATGCACCCGTGCTATACGATTTTTCATCAGGACGACCAAACGTTTTCCGCCCTCTGGACAGAATACTCAAATGATTTCTCGCGGTTTTATCGTCAATATCTTCAGGATGCCGAGCGCTTTGGAGACAAAAAGGGCTTATGGGCTAAGCCGGACATCCCGCCCAATGCGTTTTCAGTTTCTTCTATTCCATGGGTGCGCTTTACAAACTTTAATTTAAACCTAGATAACAGCGAACACTTGCTGCCGATTATTACAAACGGGAAATACTTTTCAGAAGGCGGTGAAACATTTTTGCCGGTTTCCCTGCAAGTACACCATGCAGTGTGTGACGGCTATCATGCCGGCGCTTTTATGAACGAGTTGGAACGGCTTGCCGCCGATTGTGAGGAGTGGCTTATGTGACAGAGGAAAGGCCGATTGGATTCGGCCTTTTTTATATGCACTTCTTAGCGGGTCTCCTACCATCTCTCCCTGCTGTTTAAATTTACTCACGGGATTTGGAACGCCGGCTCTCAACAAACTTCCGGTAATGAAAATCATGAACCAAACGGATCGTCGGCCTGATTAACAGCTGAAAGCTGCCGATCACAAACATCCATATTCCCGCCGGCTTCAGTTCCTCGAAGAAAAAACAGAAGCTCCCGACAAGGAATAAAAGACCGATAAGAAAATCGTTTAATGTATGAAGAACTTTGTATCTTTTTTTGAAAAAGAGTTCGTATCGATCATTGTGGTTTTGCGGCATTGCTTGATCCCTCCAGTCCTTTTATTACCCTGCCGGAAGCAGGAGTGAAACGTCGGTATGCATAGGATTTATGAATAAGGAAAAACATATAGGGACATCGACCATCGAGGAGTGAAAAATATGCGGCTATTCATATGTGCATTGTGCCTGTTCAGCATGATTGTTCCGACAATTGAAACGAGAGCGCTGACGTTTGAAGAATTGCCGGTTAAACAGGCTTCAAAACAATGGGAAGTTCAAATCGGTAAAGCCGAAGCAAAAAACGGAATGGCGAAGCCGGAAAAAGGTAGCTTTCATACTTATGCTGTCGAAATCAAAAACATTGGACACGATGTAGCTTCGGCGGAAATTTATCTCTATCGGAATGAACCCAATTCTTCAACGAAATTTTCGCTTTGGAATATTCCTCACGACAATGCGGTCTCTTTAGCCAAAAGCTTAAATGACGGAAGCCCTGTCAAGCACCGGAATTTGCTATTGGCAGAGAATGCGACCGAATTGGAAGTGGACTTGATTTGGACGGAAAAAGGGAGCGAAGGCAGACTTTTAAAGGAATCGTTTATTTTCAAAGGGAGATGAATCATAAAGATAGAGGCCGTTGAACCGTCAACGGCCTTTTTTGTGAAAGTTAAGGCAGCCGGTCGTTCGGCCAACATAGTATCGAAGTGAACGTTGATCAGCAGAGCTTTCACAAAACATTTACATTTAGAGAAAAATACAGGATGTTTTCACCAATATTTTCTCAATAATGATACACTATTGACAAGCTGCTACTTTGGGTGGGGTGTTTCTGTGGATGCTGATGAAGCAAAAACACCAGACTGTGTCATGAGAGCACGAACAAATCGATATAAAAGTAGGAGAGTCAGGATTGTCAATCTGTAAAAGATCTTTTTTTTATCCCGTGATTCGGCTTTAAAGTTCTGAATCTTCAAGAAGTTTGCCGCCTTTTTGCTGATCAATCGAGAACAAAGGATGATACATATGAAAAGAATAGATAAAATCTACCATCAGCTGCTGGATAATTTTCGCGAAACGAATATCCATCAGCTTTTAAAGATACAAGGGAATTCGGCTCAAGAAATCGCCGGTCAGCTGCAAATGGAGCGTTCAAATGTCAGCTTTGAATTAAACAATCTCGTTCGTGCCAAAAAGGTGATCAAGATTAAAACGTTCCCTGTGCGCTATGTCCCGGTGGAAATCGTTGAAAACATCTTGAACATCAAATGGAACTCAGAGTTGATGGAGGTTGAAGAACTGAAGCGGCTGGCTGACGGCCAAAAAAAGCCGGCGCGCAACATGTCCGCCGATCCCCTCGAGCTCATGATCGGGGCTAAAGGGAGCTTGAAAAAGGCAATCTCTCAGGCGAAAGCGGCTGTCTTTTATCCTCCGCACGGCTTGCACATGCTGCTGCTCGGTCCGACGGGTTCAGGTAAATCGCTGTTTGCGAACCGGATCTACCAGTTCGCCGTTTATTCGGACATATTGAAGCCCGATTCCCCGTTCATCACATTCAACTGTGCCGATTATTATAACAATCCTCAATTATTGCTCTCGCAATTGTTCGGACATAAAAAAGGGTCGTTTACAGGTGCCGGCGAAGACAAAGCAGGATTAGTCGAACAGGCGGACGGGGGCATTCTGTTTATGGATGAAATTCATCGTCTCCCGCCGGAGGGGCAGGAAATGCTGTTTTATTTCATTGACAGCGGCACATACAACAGGCTTGGTGAAACAGAGCATAAGCGAACGGCAAAAGTCCTGTTTATCTGCGCAACAACAGAAAACCCGAGTTCTGCATTGCTGAAGACATTTTTACGGAGAATTCCGATGACCGTACATATTCCGTCGCTCGATGAACGGTCCCTTGGAGAAAGAGTGGAGCTGACAACGTTTTTATTGGGGAAAGAAGCAGAGCGGATCAAGAAAAACTTAAATGTTCATATCGACGTCTATAATGCATTGATTCATTCTGCAAAATTCGGAAATGTCGGGCAGCTGAAATCAAATGTGCAGCTGGTCTGTGCGCACGGATTTTTAAATAACCTTGACAAAGACGAGGTTGTTGAACTGACCGTCCGGGATCTTCCCGATGAGATCAAACAGGACTGGATGTCCAGCAGCAAAAATATCGAACGGAGCAAAATGATTTCTGAATACGTCAACATTACAACGATCATCTCTCCGATTGTGGAAGATGATACAACGAAAATCGATGACTCATTTAACTTATACCATGTCATAGAAGAAAAAGCGAAAATCCTGAATAAAGAAGGCTTAACAAAAAAACAAATCAATCAATATATTTTAACGGATATTCATTTGCACGTCAGAAGCTTTTTTAATCAGAAAATGCTTCAAAACCACAGCTTGCTCAAATTCGTTGAAGACGACGTGATGCAGATGACGAAAGAATTAAAGGAAGTCGCTGAACATGAGTTAGACTGCAAATTCGACCGTAAATTCATCTATTTCCTGAGCATGCACATCGCCGCATTTTTAAAGCGCGGAAAACAGATTGATGTTTTAAACCCGCAGGAAACAGATGAAATCAGGGAAACCCATGTGAAAGAATATGAGGTCGCACTGATTTTCAAAGATAAAATTCAAGCGTATTTTAAAGTAACCGTTCCGGAAATCGAAGTCATCTACTTGACGATGCTGATTCAGTCGATTAAATCATGGAAAGAAAACAAAAGGACGGGCATTGTCGTGGCGGCCCATGGAAACAGCACGGCGAGCTCTATGGTTGAAGTAGCCACTGAACTGCTGGGGAGCACCCCGATTGCTGCGGTTGATATGCCTTTGACCGTTTCACCTGCGGAAATCGTAAGCAGTCTGGCGGAGAAAGTGAAGCAGGTTGATGAAGGAGAAGGCGTATTAATGCTTGTCGACATGGGATCGCTTGCGATGCTGGAAACAAGGCTCGAACAACAAACGGGCGTAAAAATAAAAACGATCAGCAATGTTACGACATCGATGGTGCTTGATGCTGTCCGCAAGGTGAATTATTTGAATTTGAATTTGCACGCCATCTATGATTCGGTTACAAAGGATTTCATCGATTTATGGGCCGATAAACCGCGGGTCTCAGGCAAAAAGAAGGCGATCGTCTCCATTTGCACGACAGGCGGCGGAACGGCGAAAAAGCTCGAAGAGATCTTAACAGCAATCGTGAGCAGGACATCAGATGAACAAATCAGCATTTTGACGGTGTCATCGATCAAATTAGCAAGCCGCATGAAAGAAATTGAAAAAGCGTATGAGATCCTTGCCACGGTGGGCACGAAGAATCCTAAAATCGATGCTCCGCACGTGCCTTTAGAAGTATTGATTGAAGGCGAAGGAGAAAAAGTGATTCAGCAAGTGATTGGAAACGGCAATGTCCCTGCGAGCGGCGGATTATCCGGTAAAAATGTGGTGGTGAAGGAGCTGTGCGAAGACAGCCTGAAAAAATATCTTGTCTTTTTGAATCCCTATCATATGATAGACATGCTGTTGGAGTGGCTTCAGACGGTTCAAGACGAACTGCGCATCACATTCAGCAACGCGGTGCTGATCAAAGTCATCATGCATACCGCTTTTGCTTTTGAAAGGGTGATCAAACAGAATCCGATCGCTTTTCCTGAGGAAGAAGAAATGAATGATCAGCTTCAAAACGTTCTTCACATCACAGAGAAAACATTAAAGCCTTACGAAGAAAAGCTTGGACTCGCGATCAGCGAAGATGAAAAAATATTTATCGCGACCATCTTTTCTGAAGAGTTATAGCTGTTTTCCATGAGCGATTTTTTCAGGTAAACCTGTATTAAGTGGAATCCCATTTTAATACAGGTTTATTTTTATGCTTGAATGTGTTTCAAACTTGAAAATCATTCGTCTTGAGATACAGTGAAAGCGCTTAATACAACTTTGTTGGCACGATCCTTGCATTATAAATAAGCGAACGAAAAAAGAAAGGAGCAATGTACATGATTACAGTCATTATCAGCGGCCACGGAAACTTTCCCACAGCATTAAAAGAATCTTCAGGGATGATATTCGGAGAAGAAGACAGCCTGATCGCGGTGCCGTTTCTGAAAGGGGAAGGCATTCAGACACTGCAAGAAAAATATCATCAGACGCTGAAGGACATTCCGGAGGAACACGAGGTGCTTTTTTTAGTGGATATTTTCGGCGGGACGCCATACAACGCAGCGACTCCTTACATCGCGAAGGAGCGGAGATTCGATATGGCAGCCGGCGTGAACCTGCCGATTTTGTTAGAGGCATTGAGCTTGAGGGAGCATATGCCGCTCAAACAACTGCTGAACCAGTTGAAAAAGATGAGCCGGGAATGCTTCCAAATCTGCAGCGAGCAATTGGAAAAATTCAGTCAGTCTAATCAGGGAAGAGAGGATGAATTGTAATGAAAATCGTTTTAGCAAGAATTGATGACCGCTTTATTCACGGCCAAGTATTAACAAGATGGATTAAAATCCACGCTGCTGACCGCATTATCGTCGTCTCTGATGAGGTGGCGCAGGACGAAATGAGAAAAACGCTGATCCTTTCTGTCGCACCTTCAAATGTGAAAGCCAGCGCCGTTTCGATCTCCAAAATGGCCAAAGCGTTTCACAGTCCGCGGTACGAAGATACGACGGCAATGCTGTTATTCGAAAATCCGGGCGACATTGTTTCTTTAATCGAAGCAGGTGTTCCGATCGAAACAGTCAATGTCGGCGGGATGCGCTTCGAGAATAACCGCAGGCAAATCACGAAATCGGTAAGCGTGACTGAAAGGGACATCAAATCGTTTGAACAATTGCACGGATTGGGCGTGAAGCTGGAACTGAGGCAGCTGCCGTCAGATTCGAGCGAAGACTTTATGCAGATTTTAAGAAACGCAATAAAATCCTAGAAGGAGGGTTCTAAAGCCATGTCAACGATTCAAATTATTTTGCTGCTCGTCATTGCAGCTATAACAGGTATCGGTAGTGTATTGGACGAAGGGCAGACACACCGTCCGCTGATTGCCTGCACGTTGGTCGGCCTGGTTCTCGGGGATCTGAAAACAGGCATCATTCTCGGCGGAACGCTGGAGCTGATGGCGCTTGGCTGGATGAACGTCGGTCTTGCAATGGCCCCCGATACGGCTATCGCTTCCGTGATTTCGACCATTTTAGTGATTACCGCCGATCAGGGAGTCGGTGAAGGGATTGCCGTCGCGGTGGCTTTGGCTGCTGCGGGTCAGGCGCTGACGATTTTCGTCAGGACGATCACCGTATTTTTAATTCACCGTGCCGACAAATACGCAAAGGATGGCAATTTTAAAGGAATTGAAATCATGCATATTACCGCCATGGCGTTTCAGGCGCTGCGCGTTATGATTCCGACATTGATTGTGGCTCTGATCAGTGTCAGCGCTGTTCAGGCGTTTTTGGGAAATATTCCGGACGTCATCACAAAAGGTTTGCAAATAGGCGGGGGGATTATCGTTGTTGTCGGATATGCGATGGTCATCAACATGATGAACATTCCGTATTTGAAGCCGTTTTTCTATATCGGTTTTTTGCTGGCCGCGTTTACCGATTTCAATTTAGTCGGCTTCGGTGCCCTCGGGCTTTGTCTGGCATTTTTATATCAGCAAGTGATGCAAAAAAATCATGCGCAGGGGGCGGTGGCTGCCGCCAGTGACAGCAGCGTGGCTGCATATGATGATGACGATGATCTGGATGCTTAACTATTGAAGGAGGGACGAATAATGAGCACAGAAAAAAGGTTAACGAAGAAAGAGATTTTCAGTATGTTTATCCGCTCAAACTTTTTGCTCGGATCATTTAACTTTGAGCGTGTACAGGCGCTCGGCTACTGCTACGTCATGATTCCGGCGATCAAAAAATTGTACGGTCCGGGAGCGAAACGGAGCGAAGCGCTCCAGCGCCACTTGGAATGGTTTAATACGCATCCGTGGCTGACAGCGCCGATATTCGGCGTGACCGCTGCGATGGAAGAAGAAATGGCCAACAATAAAAAGATTGATGCCAAAGCGATTAATGGAATGAAAATCGGCTTAATGGGCCCGTTGGCAGGTGTGGGCGACCCGATTTTCTGGGGGACGCTGCGTCCCGTTCTGGCAGCCTTGGGAGCGTCGCTTGCTTTAAGCGGAAACATCGCCGGCCCGCTTTTGTTTTTCTTTTTAATCAACGCGATCAGGTTAAGTACAAAATACTACGGGTTAAAGTACGGCTATGTGAAAGGCATGGAAATTTTGCAGGACTTGGTCGGGAACCGCATTCAGAAACTGACGGAAGGCGCTTCAATACTCGGGCTGTTTGTGATGGGAGCGCTCGTTTCCAAGTGGACGACGATCAATATCCCGATCGTCGTGTCGAGAATTAAAGATGATGCAGGCAAAGTCGATGTACAGACCGTGCAAAACATTTTAGACAGCATCATGCCGGGGGTACTGCCTCTAGGATTGACATTGCTCGCTGCCTGGATGCTTCGCAAAGGGGTGAATCCTCTTCTCATGATTTTCGGTATTTTTATCATCGGGATTGTCGGCTATTGGGCTGGCTTTTTGGCATAAAATGATTTAGTTGTTCTTTTCTTAGCTTTTGGAGAGGCAGGTCCATTCGGCCGCAAAAAGGGGGAGGCTGTTTGGACTTCCTGCCTTAACCGTCACTAAAAACCGTGTGAAGAAGAGGGGAGAAAAGGGATGAAAAAGAGAATGATTCAGATGGGGATCATAGGGGCTATGATGTTTCCGGAAGCCTTTTCCGCAGCTGCGGCCGACCCGGACTACTATAACGAGGATCATCGGCCCAAGTATCATTTCACGCCGGAAGCAAACTGGATGAATGACCCGAACGGGATGGTGTATTACGCGGGGGAATATCATCTGTTTTATCAATATCATCCGTATGGCTTGCGCTGGGGGCCGATGCATTGGGGGCACGCAGTAAGCAAAGATTTGGTCAAGTGGGAGCATTTGCCGGTCGCGCTGTATCCGGATGAAAAAGGGACAATTTTTTCGGGAAGCGCTGTCGTCGATCGGCATAATACAACAGGGTTTCAAACAGGGACGGAGAAGCCGCTCGTTGCCATTTATACGCAGGACCGGGACGGGGAACAAGTACAAAGCATCGCCTACAGCAATGACAAAGGCAGGACATGGACGAAGTACTCAGGCAACCCCGTCATTCCAAATCCGGGAAAAAGAGATTTCCGAGATCCGAAAGTCGTTTGGCACAAACAGACGAAAAAGTGGGTGATGGTGCTTGCGGGCGGCGACCGAATTTTAATCTATACATCGCCTGACCTGAAGCACTGGACACATGCGAGCGAATTCGGCGAAGGAGAAGGCAGCCATGGAGGCGTGTGGGAATGTCCGGATCTGTTTGAGCTTCCTGTAGAGGGGAGACCGAATGAAACGAAATGGGTGATGCAAGTCAGTGTTGGAGACGGTGCTGTCTCAGGAGGATCAGGCATGCAATATTTCGTCGGAAGCTTTGACGGCACAACCTTTAAAAATGAAAACCCGCCGAATCGCGTATTATGGACAGATTACGGCAAAGACTTCTACGCAGCTGTCAGCTGGTCTGATATCCCGCGGTCTGACGGGCGAAGGCTTTGGTTAGGATGGATGAGCAATTGGCAATACGCAAACGATGTTCCCACTTCCCCGTGGAGAAGCGCAATGTCTATCCCGAGAGAACTAAAATTGAAAGCGTTTTCCGAAGGATTCAGAATTGTTCAGGCTCCGGTAACTGAGCTGAAGTCGATCAGGGGTGCATCGCAAATGTGGAAAAACAAGATCATTTCACCTCGAAACAGAAATTTTTTGAAAGCGCTGTCAGATAATGCGTACGAAATCAATGCGGAATTTCAAGTAAATACCGGAACTGCGGCCGAATTTGGCTTTAAAGTCCGAACAGGGGAAAACCAATATACGAAAATCGGCTACAGCAAAAACAGCGCTTCACTGTTCGTCGACCGAAGCCAATCCGGAAACGTCTCCTTTAATCCGAACTTTAACACCGGAAAGCATGCGGCCCCGCTGCAACCGGTCGGTGGGAAGGTGAAGATGCGCATTTATGTCGACCGCTCTTCAGTTGAAGTATTCGGCAACGACGGGAGGCAGGTGATCACCGACATTATTCTGCCGGACCGATCCAGTAAAGGGCTTGAAGTATACGCATCTAACGGGTTTGTCAAGCTGAATTCAATGACGGTTCATCCTCTGAAAAACGTATGGGGAACGTCACCCTTTCAATCGAATTTGACCGGCTGGACGACCGTAAACGGTGTATGGGCCGACACGATTGATGGAAAACAAGGGCGATCTGACGGGGATTCGTTCATTTTATCTTCAGCAAAAGGAACAGATTTCACATATGAAGCAGATGTCACGGTAAAGGATGGAAATGGCAGAGGGGCGGGTGCTCTCGTGTTTCGGGCCGACAAGGATGTTCAAAACGGATATCTTGCCAATGTGGATGCCAAGCATGATGTGGTGAAGTTTTTCAAATTTGAAAACGGCTCGGCCTCTGTTATTGCCGAACACCGCACACCGATAGAAACCGGCCGGAAATATCACCTGAAGGCGGTGGCCCGCGATTCCAACTTTCATATTTACTTGGACGGCCGATTGGTGATAAGTGCTCGGGATTCCACGTTTACCGAGGGAGCATTTGGCTTGAATGCATGGGATGCGACCGCAGTCTTCCAACATGTTTATGCTGATCGATAACGATGAAGCTGGAATGCCGGGCATTCCAGCCTTTCATTTAAAAGACGCTGCGGACCAATCCGCCGTCCGCCCGCAAGGCTGCACCATTGATCGGCGAGGAAAGCGGACTGCTTAAAAAGGTGACAAAGTGCGCGATTTCTTCCGGCCGAATCAGCCTTTGTATGATAGAGGTCGGCCGGTTTTCTTTCATAAACCGCCTTTCCGCTTCTTCGACCGTCAGGTTTTCATCCGGATAAAGAGTCTTCAGCATCGTTTCAACGCCTTCGGTTAAGGTTGAGCCCGGCATAACGGTATTGACAGTCACATTTGTACCCGTAGCAAGCTCTGCCAAGCTCCGGGAAATCGAAAGCTGCATCGTTTTTGTTGCGCTGTAATGCGCCATTTCCTGTGACGGCATAACCGCAGCTTCGCTCGCAATAAAAATGACCCGGCCTTCTTTTTTCTCGATCATGCTTTGCAAATATCTCCGCGAGAGCCTTACTCCGCTCATAATATTCACTTCGAAAAAGCGGAACCAATCCTCATCCGGAATCTCAAAATATTCCGCCGGCTCAAAAATTCCTAAATTATTAATGAGAATATCAACATGCGGGAACGCTGCTATTAGGTCTTGACACCCTTTCTCAGTGCCAAGATCATAAGGGGCCGGATGAAGAACAGCCTCGGGGAATTGGCCTTTCAATTCGTCTATTATTTGATTGACCTTGTCTTGCCGGCGTCCGTTAATGATGACAGACGCACCTTCTTTCGCAAGTGAAGCGGCAATCGCTTTGCCGATTCCGGACGTTGATCCGGTCACCAATGCTGTTTTTCCTCGTAAGTTCAGGTTCATCATGGATCCCTCCGTTTTCTTTTCAGTATAAACAGAACAATGTCATACAAAACATCATTCATGATTATGGAACAGAAGAACCCGAAACGGAAGTACGCACTTTAAAGTTATATAGGCACTTTTTTGTGCCCCCTCAGTTTAAAGAGGGGACCGTTTGTTTGACCAGGCAAAAAAAGCATCAAAAAACCGCCGTCTGTAAACGGCGGGCTTACTGTTTATGGGGAATTCAATCATAGCAAGTAACGGTGATGTATGTATCGTTCCCTTTAAACAGAACGAGTTCTGCTTTTTTGTTCGCGCCATCTGTAAAATCGCTGACATCGATCACCGGACTGTTGCTTTTCGGTCCGACGTAGATATTTTTTCTAACGATTTCGGGCGTGCTTCCCGCCCCGTCAACTTCATACAGCGTAAAAGTAAAGCCATAAAAGCTGTTGTTGTGAAAATAAAATTTCCCTCCGCCTGATTTAATGATCGGAGTCTGCGATGTCATGCCGTATGTGCCGATATTATCCCATACACCGGAACCTGCTGCAGACGCAGAAGAAAAAGGCAAAAGCAAACACGCCAAAGTGAGCAGTAAGGCACCGATTTTGCTGAATTTCATGATTGGTCCTCCTTTTTAGTCACTACACTGGGGATTGTATCATTCATCACAGATGAAAGAATGAGGCATTGTTCCCTGAAAAATTGGGTTTATCTTTTTCATATGATGCACTTTTTGCGAACGGCATCCATAAATTGTGCTTTTATTAAGAAAAAAGGCCGATCATGGTGCTGCGGCGCTGTAACAAATGAAGCTGATATCCCATGAAGGCCTCCGCGGTTTTTCGAGTTTTTTTCTTTTGAAATTGAAATAGACACTGCTAATGATTGACAACATTTTCAAACTGACTTAAACTTAGTTTGATGATTAAACTAAGTGTGTGCATAAGGAGTGGATGAAAGAGGGAGATCATTTTATGTTCTGATCAAAGCAACCTTCGAAATCTGATTCTTGCGAAATTGGAAAAAGGAGGTGATAAGATGACATAAACCTACAATCTAGTATTCGTGGTTGACGAGTGAAGCATCTGTCTCACTTCGGCTGAAAGGCCGTTTGCCAGGTTCAATGTATGCGCTTTCATAAAAACTTATCATAAAGCCGTTTTGAAAGGCTGTGGAGGAGGTAAGAATCATGACGGGTGGACATGTAAACCAAGTTAGTATGTATGAGAAATCCGGTTATGCTTCTGGAGATTTAGCATGTAATTTAATTTACACCACGGTTTCTACATATCTGTTATTTTTCTATACGGATGTTTATGGTTTATCAGCCGCTGCCGCTGGAACAATGTTTCTGATTGTTCGAATCATTGATGCGCTTGCCGATCCTTTTATCGGAACATTAGTAGACCGAACAAACAGCAGATTCGGGAGGTTTAGGCCGTATCTGCTGTTCGGCGCGTTTCCGCTTTCTGTACTTGCCATCCTCTGTTTTACAACCCCTGATTTTTCAGATACCGGAAAATTAATCTACGCTTATATCACGTATGTCGGTTTATCACTCACATATACAGCGATAAATGTTCCATACGGCGCATTAACCTCCGCGATGACGAGAGATAATCAAGAGGTCGTCAGCATTACTTCGGTTCGGATGGTCTTTGCAAATCTTGGCGGACTCATCGTATCTTTTTTTGTTCCTTTACTTTCTACTTATTTAGGTGATACGACAGGAAACACGGCTCTTGGCTGGCAGCTGACGATGAGCATGCTGGGGATAATTGGCGCCTGTCTATTAATCTTTTGTTTTAAAAGTACAAAAGAACGGGTCACTCTGCCAATGTCCGAAGAAAAAATTAAATTTTCCGATCTATTCGAGCAATTCCGGGTGAATCGTCCGTTAGTCGTTTTAAGCATTTTCTTTATCATTATTTTTGGCGTCAACTCGATAAGCAATTCCGTCGGCATCTACTACATGACGTACAATGTAGGCAGAGCCGATCTTGTGAAATGGTACGGCTTGCTTGGAAGCCTTCCTGCATTGGCCATCCTGCCGTTTATACCCCGAATCAATAAGTGGCTGGGAAAGAGAAAGCTATTAAATGCCGCTTTATTATTAAATATCATTGGACTTTTAGCCATTCTCATTGTTCCGCCAAGCAATGTGTTTCTGGTGCTCTTCTTTCGGGTCATTGCCGCAGTTGGAAGCGTGACGGCCGGGGGATATATGTGGGCGCTTATCCCTGAAACAATCGAATATGGCGAATATAAGACAGGGAAACGCTTGAGTGGATTGATTTATGCGATTATCGGCTTCTTTTTCAAGTTTGGCATGGCACTCGGCGGAATCGTTCCAGGACTCATATTGGAGAAGTTCCGCTATGCCGCAGGCCAGGTCCAAACACCTGAAGCGTTGACAGGGATATTATTAACGACAACTGTAGTTCCGGTTATTTTCCTTATATTGGCTATGATCGACATTAATTTTTACAATTTAAGCGATGAAAAATATGCAAAAGTCGTACGTGAATTAGAGAATAGAGATAAAGTGACTTGGACTCTATGAAGAATTTCAGTGGAAATATACATTTTAAAGACAACCGTGAGGAGGAATAAAGATGAAAATTATCAATCCGGTGCTTAAAGGTTTCAACCCGGATCCATCCATATGCAGAGTAGGGGAAGATTATTATATCGCAGTATCCACCTTCGAATGGTTTCCAGGAGTGCAAATCCATCATTCAAAAGATTTGGTGAATTGGCGTTTAATTGCACATCCGTTGCAGAGGGTTTCACAATTGGATATGAAAGGGAATCCCGACTCAGGCGGTGTATGGGCGCCTTGTCTAAGTTACAGTGAAGGAAAGTTTTGGCTTATATATACAGATGTAAAAGTTGTGGATGGAGCCTGGAAAGACTGTCATAACTATTTAGTTACTTGCGAAACCGTCGATGGAGATTGGGGGGAGCCGATTCAACTAAATAGTTCCGGCTTCGATGCTTCATTGTTCCATGATGTCGACGGAAGAAAATATTTGTTAAATATGCTGTGGGATCACCGGATCGGCCGCCATTCATTCGGAGGCATTGTGATGCAGGAATTTTCCGTGCGCGAAAAAAGGCTTATCCATCAACCGAAAATCATTTTTGAAGGCACAGATATTAAACTGACTGAAGCGCCGCACCTTTATCATATCGGGGATTATTACTATTTGTTGACAGCGGAAGGCGGGACCCGTTACGAGCATGCCGCCACAATTGCCCGTTCAAAACATATCGAAGGACCATATGAGATTCACCCCGACAATCCAATTTTAACGTCTTGGCACGAACCTCGGAATCCGTTGCAGAAATGCGGACATGCATCAATTGTGGAAACGCATACAGGCGAGTGGTATTTAGCTCACTTAACCGGGCGTCCTATTCATCCTGCTGATGACTCGGTTATTCACCAAAGAGGATATTGTCCTTTGGGAAGAGAAACCGCGATTCAAAAATTAGAGTGGAAAGACGGCTGGCCTTATGTGGCAGGCGGAAAAGAGGGGAGGGTGGAGGTGGAAGCGCCCCGCATATCTGAAACAAAATTTCCATCGACCTATCAGGAAGTCGATCAATTTGCTGATCGGACATTAAATATGAACTTTCAGACATTGCGGATTCCCTTTACGAAAGAATTAGGATCATTAACTGAAAGGCCGAATCATTTACGTTTATATGGACGTGAATCACTAACCTCCACATTTACCCAGGCGTTTGTAGCCAGGCGTTGGCAAAGCCTCCGTTTTACAGCGGAGACTGCTGTTGATTTCAACCCGGAGACCTTTCAGCAAGCCGCGGGACTCGTGAATTACTACAACACCGAAAACTGGACGGCTCTTCAAGTGACTTATGATGAAGACCTTGGGCGCATTTTGGATGTAACGATATGCGATAATTTTACATTCTCACAGCCGATAAAAGACAAAATTGTCATCCCGCGGGACATACAATATGTTTATTTAAGAGTAAATGTCGAATGGGAAACATATTATTACTCCTATTCTTTTAATAAAAAAGACTGGTATAAAATTGAGATCCCGTTGGAATCTAAAAAACTGTCAGATGATTATGTGCGCGGAGGAGGATTCTTCACCGGAGCTTTTGTGGGAATGCAATGCCAAGATACAAGCGGAGCACATCAACATGCCGATTTTGATTACTTTATGTACAAAGAGCTATGAGTCAACAAAATACCGCTCCCGACAATCGGGAGCGGTTCAAATTTGTTTTCTTCCCTTCCCATTTTAATGCCTCTTTCCTTCCTCGGTTAATTTAAAAGTTGTCATCCTCGCTCGCATTGGGGTAAGTGAAACGCAAAAGGAGCAGATGCATTATGAACCTTTCAAATTAAACTTCATTACTAAACAATGATTACAGAAGGTGTTCATTAATGAACATCCATAAGACAAAAGACCGGGGGATAGGCGCTCATTTTGCATGCATATGCTCTTTTTTGCTGGTGTCGATGAAAAATACAAAAAATTTATATTTTTCAAATTCCCACTTTACAGGTAGGTATAGTATAGATTATATTTAACAATAAAAATAAACCAATTGAAGTGGGAGGCCAACATGAAAAAGCTGATTGTGTTTGTCTTGATAGGATTATTTGCGCAGCTGATAGATGGCGCCTTAGGGATGGCGTACGGGGTGACATCGTCGTCATTGCTGCTTGCCTTCGGCATCGCACCGGCGGTTGCGTCAGCATCCGTTCACCTGGCGGAAGTCGTCACAACCGCGGCATCCGGTGTGTCGCATATAAAGTTTGGAAACGTTGATAAACAAACGGTCAAACGACTCGTCATCCCGGGATCACTCGGGGCATTTCTCGGCGCTTCCTTTTTAAGCAACATTCCGGGCGAGCTTGCGAAACCTTATATTTCAATATTTCTGCTTGTCCTCGGCGTGTATGTGCTCACTCGATTTCTATTCATGTTTAAAATAGGAGAGCAAAAAAGCGGTATCAGCCTTTCGAGAAAAAAAGCCGTTCCCCTGGGATTAATCGCGGGTTTTGCTGATGCAACCGGAGGGGGAGGCTGGGGGCCGATTGCCACTCCAGTTTTGTTATCCAAAAAAGGCGTCAGTGCGAGAAAAGTAGTGGGTACTGTTGACACAAGCGAGTTTGCTATTGCCGTTTCGGCAACGTTAGGATTTTTCATTTCTCTCGGCTGGGAAGAAGTCAATTGGCTGTGGGTTGGTGCATTGATGATTGGCGGAATTATTGCGGCTCCGATTGCCGCCTGGCTGGTGCAGAAGGTGCATGCCCGATTAATGGGCGTTCTGGTCGGCGGACTGATCATTCTCGTCAACACAAGAACGCTTGTCCATTCGTGGATCAATCAAACAGCATTATATCCGGCTATTTATATTGGAATCATCGCAGTTTGGATATCAGCTATTGTATATATTGTTGTAAAAATAAGAACAAGTGATCAAACTGCTCAAGCATTAAATCAATAATCTTGCGACGGCTTCAGATATCATGAGCGTTTTAAAAAAGATGCGGAAGTCGATAAGCAAGAGAAGGGAAGAACTTCAGGCCGTCAACAAACGAATACATTCCGATCGGACAACCGAAGGGCTCCTGTTAGACTGCCGTTCCTTGAAAAGGAACTGTAAACTAAGAGGACTTTTTATTTTTAAATTTACTTATAGCGAGATCGGCATAGCGCCGGTCTCAACTTGTTTTCATGCCTCTTTTTGCATTCCCCGTCTCATTTCTAAACAATGAATGCGGAAGGTGTTTATTAATGAACATCTCCAGCTTGATTGCCGATTGAATGCGGGTTTTCCTGGAATTATAATATTTGTGAATGAGTGGATGTGAATAGCCTAACGCACTATCGCGGTTTATCATTCCGGTGCAGGCTGTTATTTACAAAAATAGAGATGGAGGTAGGATGTATGTCTTCAAAACAAGAGGAGAGCTTCGCCATATTAACTGAGAGAGAATTGTCTTCTGCGGCATTTAAAGATGAAGCGTACGAATTTTACAAGCGATTACGCGCTTCCCGTCCTGTCTATCCCGTATCGATGGGGGATCTGGGCGAAGGCTGGCTCATTACGAGGTACGAGGATGCGGTCCATATATTAAAGGATGCAAGAATGAAGAAAAATTACGAAAATGTGTTTACTGAAGAAGAATTAGAGAACTTCTCCGCTCTGGAAAATGAAGAACCTTTATCAAAGCATATGCTCAACTCAGATCCCCCCGACCACGGCCGTTTGCGGTCTCTTGTACAGAAAGCATTTACTCCCCGGATGGTTTTACAGCTCGAGAACAGAATCCAAAAAATCGCTGATTCTTTATTGGATCAAGCAGAACCGAATCATTCCATGAATCTTGTAGACGACTTCGCTTTCCCGCTGCCGATCATTGTCATCAGCGAGATGCTTGGTATTCCGCTTGAAGATCGGCAAAAATTCAGAGTTTGGTCCCAGGCGGTTATTGATTTTTCTGACACGCCCGAAAGCCTGGAGGAATACAAGCATAAAATAGGCGAGTTTGCTGAATACCTGGAATATTTGGTTTGCAAAAAAAGGGACGAGCCGGCTGAGGATTTAGTCAGTGCATTAATTCAGGCAGAAAGCGAAGGAACGACATTAAGCATAGAAGAGCTGTATTCGACAATTATGCTCCTTATCGTTGCAGGACATGAGACAACGGTAAACTTAATAACCAATATGACCTTTGCCTTGCTGAACCACCCTGAGCAACTGGAAAAGCTTCATCAAAACGCAGATTTAATCGACTCAGCCATTGAAGAGGCGCTCAGATTTCACAGCCCCGTGGAATTGACCACTCTGCGCTGGGCGGCCGAACCGTTTACATTGCACGGGCAGGAGATGAAGAGAAAAGATGTGATCATCATTTCATTAGCCTCGGCCAACCGCGATGACACGGTCTTCCCGAATGCCGACCGCTTTAATATTGAAAGAAAGGATAACCGCCACCTTGCCTTTGGCTATGGCAGCCATTTTTGCCTGGGCGCACCGCTTGCCCGATTGGAGGCCAAAATTGCCATTCAAACCTTGCTGCGCCGCTTTGAACATATAGAGATCAAAGGCGAAAGGGAGCAGATCAAATGGAAAGGCAATTTTCTGATGAGAGCTTTAGATGAACTGCCATTATCTTTTTAAATGATTGGATTTGCGATCTGTCATTTCGGCCGAAGAAAAAGCATGGGATGTTTTCATCTTGAAAATAGAACATCAGATTATGAGACATTCATCTATTACAAGGTTCATAAAAATCGTACTCCCCGATATGACGGGGAGTACTCCTCTTGCCGGCTTAATCGTCTATTGTTATTCATGTTCGCTTTCACGAATGCCTCCTCTCATATTTTCCTCGCAAGTTTACTGCACAACAGCTTTAACTTTTCTTATTGATTTTAAAATTTGTAAGTTTCTTGTTTCTGTTTATAATTAGAAACATATGCTAATGTTCCGCCGCCTTAAAACTGATTAACAGATGAGCATTCCCGGAATGTTCCGTGAGACGTTTTAAAATATACTGGCTAAAGAAGAAAGGTGTTTTTAAACTTGAGAGGATTCATCAAATGGACAGGGGTGGCGATTCTGTGTATTGGCTTGATCGCCTGTACTTCAAACAAGAATGCTGAAAATGTTCATTACGCAAAAGACGACAGACAAACATTGGATATTTATACACCGCAAACAAACGAGGATGAAAAACATCCTGTTCTCATCTATCTTCACGGTGGAGGATGGACAAGCGGCGACAAAAGCAGGGCTGCTTCGAAGCCGGCATTGTTCACGGAAAACGGCTATGTTTTCGTATCTGTCAACTATCGGCTTCATCCCGATGTTCAGTATGAAGAGATGGCTGATGATGCGGCTAAGGCCGTTAAATGGGTGATGGATCATGCTGATGAATATCAAATCGATCCGTCAAAAATTAATGTTATGGGACATTCGGCAGGAGGGCACTTGGCCGCCTTAATTGCCGCAAATCCGTCATATTTAAATCGTGTCGGCCTCACGCCGGCCTCGCTCAATTCGATTGTGGTTTTAGATGGACCCTTGGATATGAAACGATTCATCGAAGCGATCCCGTCTTATAAAAAAGTGTTCGGCACAGACGAAAAGGTGTGGACAGAAGCATCGCCGCTCTCCTACATCAACAACTCAAAATTACCGCCTGCCTATCTTGTGACCCGCTGGGAAGACCCCGCCGTCTACAAATTCGCGGAAACCGTAAACAAAGCGAAAGCAACGGATTTTGTGTATCGGGTCAACAGCTTATCTCACAGTGATTTAAATAAGATGTTCGGCTCACCGGATGCGCCGGCAGAAGCACAGAATCTGACAAAAGCGGTTATGGCGTTTTTAGAGAAGGAAAATAAATAGACTAAACAGGCCGATTTAGCCTCCTATGCACTTGGTTGAAAGTGTATAAACAGCTGTTAAACTAGCAGAGAAAGGCCTGAATTTTAAATCCGGCCTTTCTCACACTTGTTACCCTCCTCACTCATAATGCATCAATCTGCAAAATCCCAAAATATAAACAAAACATTAATTAAATCAAGCCATTTGATTTAACAAATTTACGATACGATCATATAGAACTTGATGGTTGGGAGATTAAGAGCTAGGGGGATATGATGTGAGAATGAAACGATTAAGGATGAGGAAGCATTTACTGATAGCTGTCTGTTCTTTGGCACTTCTTCTAAGTTCTCTGGTTGTAGGCGATGCGAGCGCGGCAACTAAACCAACAACTGCAGCTTCGCCGCAGTCTTCCGGATTTTTCGTAGATCATTACAAAAATAATATCTCTGCTAATATGACGGTGGAATCCAATCCAGTCATCGGGGTGCTTTCCGAATTTAATAAACTTTGGATCCCCGGAAAGACGTGGAATGCCGGTACTAAACTGAACAGAAGAGTGTTGGATGCCAACATCCAAAAAGTCGTGGATATTGCTGAACACCGCATGATGTTTGAGGAAAATGCTGCATATTTTGATGATCGGAGGGGCCAGAGCTACAGTGTTATTGACGGCCTCGGGAAGCTTGCTGACGTCTATCGAATGAACGCGGGAGCGACGACAACGATCATCAGCATCCCGGCAGATGCCTCGATAAAAAAATATCATGATGAAGGAACCAATTCAGGCAGCACCAGTTCGGAACTTGGACATGTCGTGAGCTTGGTCAATACTTTACGCGGCAACTATTCTTCATCGAATCCGGCTAAAGGCTATTTCAATTATCCCCGTCCGTTTCGCTGGAAAGACAATTCGATCATTGTTCCAACGCTTATTCCCGTCATCAATCCTGATCCGAACAAAGACGGAGGTTTTCCAAGCGGACATACGAACGCCGCATATCTCAGCGCTTTTGCCATGGCCTATGCGATACCAGAGCGTTATCAGGAGCTGCTGACTCGCGCTTCTGAACTCGGTCATAACCGGATTGTTGCCGGTATGCATTCCCCGCTGGACGTTATGGGGGGGAAGGGTCATGGCAACAGCGTTGTCGGCTGCGATCCTGTCCGATCCCGACAATGAAAAATTGAAGAAAACGGCTTATGATGAAGCTCATCGTAAACTATTAACGCAAACCGGTACAGGCGAAGACAGATACAGCGATTATGAAACGAATAAAAAACAATATACGGAACGATTGACATATGGATTTCGTCAAATGAAGACAACCGCTAAACTAATGGCAGTTCCAAAGGGAGCCGAAGTCCTGCTGGAAACGCGTTTTCCTTACCTTGATAAAAAGCAGCGCCGTTTGATTTTAGCCACTACCGGTCTTCCGGCCGGCTATCCTGTTCTTGATGATGCGGAAGGATGGGGAAGGCTTAATCTCTTTTCCGCCGCAGATGGGTATGGTGCTTTGACCAAAGATGTTACCGTGAAGATGGATGCTGCCAAAGGCGGCTTCCATGCAACGGATCGCTGGCGCAACGACATCTCCGGCGCTGGAAAGCTGACCAAAAAGGGGACAGGCACTTTGAAGCTGGAAGGGAAAAATACATATTCCGGCGGTACACGGATTGATCAAGGGACGCTTGAGGGCGGTTCGGAGACAGCTTTCGGGAGAGGTGATGTTTCACTGGGAAGAGGCACCCTTAGGGAAGATGTGCCGGGAAAACTGATGATCGGGGGAGACTACAAACAATCTGCTGAAGGAATACTTGAACTTCATCTCAGCGGTAAAAAAGATCAGTTGAAAATTAAAGGAAAAGCAAGATTAAAGGGGACATTACGTCTCAATTTTACAGACAATTACGTTCCGGCTGATGGATCGGCGGTCATAACCTTCCGCAAGCGTCATGGCTCATTTTCTTCCGTCGAAACCAGAGGATTGCCAAGCAAGTATAAAGTGAAGATCATCTATAAGTCCAACAGTATTCAGTTGAAACTTGATCAAAAGGGGAGAAGCTGATCTTCATCATAAGCTGCAAGCTGGCGCTTACTGCCGCCAGCTTGTTTTTCGTTTTGACGAAGTCTATCTTGAACAGGAGATCTTAAAAAATAGTCGGCACCATTCCCCCGTCCATACGGATCGGAGACCCTTTAAATGCAGATGCATAAGGACTGCATACAAATGCCGCCAGTCTGCCGATTTCAATAGGTTTGATAAATCGCTGTATTTCGGATTGAGGCAGGTTTGTGGTCATGAATTTCTTCTCTTTTTCTGAAAAAGTCATTCCTTCATCAGGGTACATTCCCTCAATGATTTGCTTCACATTCTCAGAGAGCGTCGGCCCCGGCATGATCGTATTGACCGTCACTTCTGTTCCGATTGTTAATTTAGATAAGCTTTTTGACAATGATAATAGCATTGATTTTGTCATACAATACTGAGGCATCTGTCCTGAAGGCATCATCGCTTCTTCACTTGCAATAAAGATGATGCGGCCAAAATCACTTTTCAGCATTTTAGGCAAATAAAATTTAGTTAAACCGTTTGCAGCCAGAACGTTGGTGCGGAAGTATTTTTCCCATATTTCATCGTCAACGTCCTCATATTCCATGATTTCATAAATGCCCATATTGTTTATTAAAATATCGATTTGAGGGTATTTTTTAAATAAAGCTTCCCTTTGCCTAATATCCACGATGTCAGCCGCGGCGTTTTGGGGAGAGGTGGCAGGAAAAGCTGATTTTATTTCATTGACTGTTCGTTCTGCCTCTTCCTCATTTCGTCCGTTAATGAGGACATGAACACCTTCTTTGGCAAGTTCAATAGCGATGGCTTTTCCTATCCCTTTCGTCGATCCTGTAACTAAAGCTGTTTTGTTCTTTAATCCCATATCCATCAAACATTTCTCCTATTCTAGTTAAGTCCATTCAGCCGGGTTTGCTTACGCCAATTAGAAGGTGTCTCGCCTTCCCAGAGGCGGAAGGCCCGGTAGAACGAGTTCTGATCTTCATATCCGATCAGAAAGGCCACTTCTTTAATATCGAGCGAAGGGTCTGCCAAGTATTCCCGCGCCTGCTCATGTCTGACTTGGATCAACAGCTGTTTGAAGCTAGTGCCTTCATCAGTAAGCCGGCGCTGCAAGGTGCGGCCGCTCATTCCCAATTCGCCCGCGACAGTCTGAATGTCTGGGTGCCCTCCTGTGAGCGTGCGTTTCATGATCCACTTGACCACTTCAGTGATTGAAAGGCTATTTTGCTGATCATTCAACGATTGATCCAGCACGGGAGTCAGAATCTCCAGCAACTCTGCATTATACGAGACAAAGGGGCGGTCCAGATCTCCTCGATGCAGCGTCAGCCGATTCCGATCTGCACCGCTCCGGATACGGCAGCCGAAGTATGCTTCAAGCGCCTGCATGTCGCCCATTGGGTGTGCAAACTCGACCGACTTCGCTGTCAACGGCTGACCTGTACCCCGGCGCCCGAGTTCCAGAAGAAATGCCAGTGTAATGCCAATCAAGAGCGGCGGACCGGGTTGCTTATCATCCAACCATTCCAGTTCGATTGTGCAGTGCTCACTTTCCTCGGTGATACGCAAGCTTTCGGGAGGGCACAATTGTTTATAGCGGGCCATTCGCTTTAGCGCGTCGCGGTAGTCACGAGCATGGTAAGCCGCTAATACGGCTGGAGGGTAATGTGCCGGCTCAAAGCCGGTCGCAAGCTTGATGATTCCTTTGGAAACATCATCAACGAGATCGGAATACGTCTGCCAGATCGCGAGGTATTGGGCGGCGGTGACAACTGGTTCAGTCATCATGGTGAGCGGCAGCTGGGCTTTTCGGAGCACGTCAGAGGCGTTAATTCCTAAGTGACGCAATCCCGCCCAAAACCTGCCGGGAATTTAATTCGATTATGAGACATCATACGTATGAGCACTCCTTTAACTTTCTGCACCTTCGCTCACTTGGTCGTCATTCCATCCTGCCTTATTGGCGGGACAGTTATAACTTTACCTATCCATTGTCGGACTGTAACTAGCAAAGGACGACATTTAACTTGCCGATTACGCCGAACGTGTCAGCGTACGAAGACTGTGACAGGCAGGCGCCTGTATTCTATCATTACCTTCAAATAGGAGGGACAAGTATTATTGTTTGAATCTTCAATTGATGAATGCAGTCCTTAGATATAGGAAACAAGCCGGGAGGAAACTCCCGGCTGTAAAATCATCCCTTGCCAAACACGGGATTTCCTGTTTTCATCACATGTTTTCTCGTCATGAAAAAGAGGAGGGCGGCGACAAAAAACTCGGAAAGCGGCAAGGATAGCCAAACTCCCGTGACGCCAATAAACTTAGGCAAAATCCAAAGCAGGATGAGAAGGGACACGAAGCTTCGCAATATGATGATCAAAGCCGATGAGCCGGCCCGGCCAATGGATTGAAAGTAACTCATATAGACAAAGTTATAGCCAAGGAAGATATACCCGATAAAAAATAGGCGGATTCCATCGATGGCCAGCTCCTGGATTTCGGTTGATTCTATTCCGAATAAACCTACAAGGAACGGTGCAGCCACCCAACCGATAACGAGCAAAAGAATTCCCAGGATAACAGCGGTCTTCTCCCCAATCTTCATGCTGCTTTTGATTCGTTCGCTTTCTTCAGCACCATGATAATAGCTGATCATTGGCTGAAGCGCCATTTCAATGCCGAAGAAGGACAGGAACATAAACCCGTGAAGGTAGTTGATGACCGAGAAGGCAGCGACCCCTCCCGTGCCTGCCAATTCGGACATCGCCAGGTTATACCCTGTTACAAATATGAGGAGCCCGGCCTCCGCCAGAAAACTTGGAAACCCGATGGCAAAGATATGCAGAAGGGATTTCCGGGACCACTGAAACGCCAGCTTTCTCAGTTGCGCTTGACGGTTAAAGAAGTGCAGGGATAATACAAGCAGTCCGGCGAATCCGCCAAGCACCGTTGAAATCGCAGCACCTGTTACCCCCATGTTCAAAATCATGATTGTATAAAAATTCAGAATGATATTCACAATCGATGTTGTTGCAAGAGCTATCATCGAAAGCTTTGGACTGCCGTCATTCCTTACAAAAATACTTAAGACCTGTTCTAATGCGATGACCCAGCCGAATAAAAACATGATGTTTAAGTACTCTATGACGTAAGAAGAGGTGTCGGAGTTAGCGCCAAGCCATAGGGAAATGGCTTGAATATTGAAAAGCCCGAACACCCCTAAAAGCGCACTGATGATTAGTGTAGAGAAGAGAGCCAGAGAAAAAACGCTGCTTGCCTTTTGAGGACGATTCTCCCCGATGCTGATAGAGTACTTCGTTGCTCCGCCTATCCCAACCCACAGAGAGATGGCCATAATCAAAGAAATGACCGGATAGGAAAGGTTCACTCCAGCCAGTGCTGCGGTTCCAATCCCATTTCCAACGAATAGGCCATCAATTAAAATATTCGCTGACAACAAGAGTAATCCAAGCGTTGCAGGGATGAAATATTTAAAAAACACTTGATTAACTGGTAATTTCATTAGCTGCTGATGTGTTTCTGTCATCATGTATTCCTCCTATAATGAGCTACAGGAGTATTCTAAACCTTCAAGTTACTTGAAGGTCAATCAAAACTTTGTCACCGGAATTTGGATTAAAGTGACAAAATGATCGGACTCCTTGATGACAGCCTCATCAAGAACGGAAATCTCAACGGGGATTCCTTCAAGTTTATATCCTTTCTCTTTCAGCTGACGTAAAACAAGCTGATAACTTTTTCTCATGTCCTCGTAGGGGCCAATATGAGGATAGCTTGCATACAAACCTTCGTTTAAATATTCATTGCTGTTTTCGCCGTGCAGCAATTCAAATAAGCCGATGTATTTTACAGGTCCTTCTTGCTTCAAGCTTTCCATATCCACGATCGTTCCGATGTCTCCGGTGAAGAAGCCGTTATTCTCGATCGACTGGCTCGAAAGCGTTTCTCTATCCTTTAAATAGATGTCGTCGCCTTCCTCTATCAGATCGACAGGTTTGTCAAAATACAGATAGGAAACAGGCCGTTTTGGGAAATACTGAAATGTTAAAGCAGGATGACCGGCAAGTTTTATTCCTTCTTCGATTGTGGAAATTTTGTTTTCGATCCTCGCCGCACTGCGTTGGAGCCGGCAAATTTCCATCCTCACTTCCTCAAGCTTCTTCTTCAAAATATCCATCGTCGTTTCCGGAGTCCTTTTATCTAACTGATGCTGAATGTCTTTTAACGAAAATCCATTTTTCCTTAAAAAAATAATGGTATCCAGAACCTGAAATTGTTCAACACCATAATATCGATAGGATGTTTCAGGGTCAGTATACTTTGGCTTGAACAGTCCGATTTCATCATAGTAACGCAGAGTCGATGCGGGCAGCTTGAAAAGCCGTGCTACTTCTCCCACGCGGAATCGATTATTCACCATTTTTCACCTCATTTGTTGGTATGTGAACTTTTTTTAGGGTTATCGGATGTATATCTTAAGCCTACTATTGACATTAGGTGAAAATGCATGCCTGGTCAACAAGGAACCGCAGCCTCTAAAAGGGGCATTACGCCAAATGATAGATTTTCAAAAATAAATGAGGGCTTCATGATTGGAAGCCCTCATTTATTTTTCACAAACGTGAATTAAAGAAGCTCATTTCAGAGAAAAGGTTTGAATTGGTCCCGGCAAGTTTATTGCTGAAGCGCTCTTGTTCCGATCGAACGAAATCGCGGATGCTCTGCCAGTATGGAACGCTTCATTTCTTTTACAACCGGGTGATCTGACTTTAAAAACCGATCTTTCTCGTAAAGCCCGGTCAATTGGCCGTGATCTAAAATACCTAGTGTATCACTTAATTGATAGGCGGCTTTTAAATCATGCGTTATAAAGAAATACGACATTCCAAAATCGTTTTTGAGCTCTTTTAATAAATCCAATATAAGCGTTTGGGTTACCATGTCCAGGCTGCTGACAGACTCGTCCAATACGATCAGCTTCGGCTTGAGCGAGACTGCTCTTGCAATATTAATTCGCTGCAATTGGCCGCCGCTGAATTGATGCGGATATTTTGTTAAATCCTCTTCAGTTAAGCCTACTCTTTCCAACAGCTCGATAATGGTCCGTTTTTGCTCGGCGATTGTGAGCCTTTCATAGTTTTCCAGCGGTTCTGCTATGATTTGTTCCGCCGTCATTCGCGGGTTGACGGAAGAATATGAGTCTTGAAAAACAGCTTGAAGGTCGCGGCGGATTTTCCGCCGGATGGATTGCTCGGCTTTATATAGATCATGACCTTGAAAAAAGATTTGGCCTGATTGCGGCCGTTCCAAACCGAGCATCACTTTTCCCAATGTGCTTTTCCCGGCTCCGCTTGGTCCAATCATGCCCAGACATGCGCCTTCTTCAATTGAAAAGCTGACATTGGAAAGGACTTGTTTCGATGGAGCTTTCCATTTGAACAATTTGCGCGCCGTATAATGATGAGTGACGTCTTTCACTTGTAATAAACTCACTTGTTCACCCCATATCAAATGCAGGTCTTCTTCATACTGACTCAAGTGGCAAGTTGATCCATTGGCAAAGTCAACCGTGCACTTAACAGCTTCTTTGTATAGTCATGTTTTGGTTCATCAAACAGCTGAAACACATCTCCATTTTCTACAATTCTCCCATTCTGCATCACAGCGACTTCATCGGCCATTTCAGCAATGACGCCCAGATCATGAGATATAAGCAAAATCGCCGTGCCGAATTCAGATCGCAAGCCGTCTAAATATTTCAGCACCGTCTTCTGATTAAACACGTCGAGCGCAGTTGTGGGTTCATCCGCAATAAGAACGGCCGGCTCCAGGCATGCTGCAATTGCAATCATGACCCGTTGAAGCATTCCGCCGCTTAATTGAAAAGGGTAAGAATGCAAAAGTTTAGCGGGGTGGGGGAGGTTTACATGATGCAGTGCTTCGGTCGCGAGCTCTTTCGCCTGTTTTTTGCTAAAAGATGTATGAGAGCGAATCGATTCGATCATTTGCTGGCCGATCGTAAAAACGGGTGTAAAAGCGTTCATCGGATTCTGCATAATATAGGCTATATCTTTGCCGCGGATTTTACGCATGTCCTGTTCTGCTAATCCGTTCAATTCCCGGCCCCGCAATGCAATACTTCCTTCCACCTTGGTTGTTTTTGGATCAAGCGTCTGAAGAATAGACATGCTCGTTACCGTTTTTCCGCAACCGCTCTCACCAATTAAACCAAGAACCTGTCCGCGCTTCAGTTCAAAATTAATCCCTTGAACGATAGTTGAATTTCCTTTTTGATTGTGAACCTGCACATGCAAATCTCTGACTTGAAGTACTGTTGATTGTTCTGTTCCCAACTTCCTCATTCCTTTTTATCATCGACGTTTGACGCCGTATTGATCTGATAAGGCTTCGCCCAATAAATTGAACGTCACAACGACAACCATGATCATCAGCCCTGGATAAATCATTAACTCGGGGTTCGTCCGAATATACGATTTACCTTCATGAATCATCGCTCCCCATTCAGCTGCCGGGGGCTGGACGCCTAATCCGAGAAAAGACATGGCGGAGATATCCATAATGGCCCAGCCCATTTCCAACGTGCCGATGACGACGAGGGGAGGGAGGACATTAGGGATAATATGCTGTTTAATAATTTTCCATTGGGAAGATCCATTGATTTTTGCCGCCGCAATAAAATTCTCCTCTTTCAGACTAAGCACCATTCCTCTAAAAATTCTTGCATAATAGACCCATTGCACAAGCATGAGGGCCACAATGACTTGAGGAAGTCCAGGACCGAATATGCCCACGAGGCCAAGAACTAAAATTAAGTTCGGAAAGGCCATCACACCATCGCAGCATCTCATTAACAGCTGATCAATCCAGCCGCCTTTATACCCTGAGATCGTCCCGATTATGAGGCCGATAACGAGTGAGGAAATGAAAATGAGCATCGCGAATCCAAGAGAAATCCGGGCGCCGTACAAAAGGCGGGATAAGTTGCATCTTCCCAGATGATCAGTTCCTAAAGGAAACGTCCAGGACGGAGGCTGCAGCTTATAGACCAAATGGACATCAGCAGGGTGATGCGGCGCAATCCAAGGGGCGAATACAGCGATGATAAAAAGGACGGTTAATATGATGGTGCAGATTGCGATCACTTTTGGGCCTTTGAAAATCTTGCGTATACTTATCATCGATGCTGTCCTTCTTTCCTTGAAATGCGCGGGTCAATATACATTTGAATGAGGTCAACAATTAAGTTGCTCAATATAAAAAAGGCGGCGGCTAAGAACACATAGCATTGAATGACAGGGATGTCCCGATTGAAAATGGCCTCAATAAAATAACGGCCAAAGCCCGGCCAAGAAAAAACGACTTCAACAATAATTGTGCCGGTGAGCAGCTTGCCAAGGTTCATTCCCAGCCCCGTAATCATCGGAGAAATGGCCATTCGCAATACATGTTTGGCCATAATGTTCATCCTCGTCATTCCTCTTATGCGAGCAAATTGCACATAGGGTTCTTGCAGGTTTTCGATGACACTTGCACGGAGCAGCCTTGTATACATCGCGATTAAAGGAAGCGCCAAAGTCATCGACGGCAGTACAAGATGCTGCCATGTCCCGATTCCCTCTACCGGCAAAAGGTCTAACTGAACAGAAAAGAAAAAACCCAGCATATACCCTAACCAAAAAGTCGGGATGGATGCTCCGAAAAAGGAAATGAAGCGGCTGATATGATCAACTGCACCGTTTCTTTTAATTCCCGCTAAGAAGCCTAGCGGCACACTGACAAGCACCGCAATCATTAAACTCCCAAGCGCGAGCTCGATCGTCGCCGGCATTCGGTGTGCAACTTCATCCCAAACCGGCTGATTCGAAACATAAGATATGCCAAAATCAAGTTGGCATATCTTCAATACAGAGTTTACATATTGAATAAAGAATGGCTGATCCAAGCCAAACTCATGTCTTTTTTGCGCTAAAATTTCATCGGTTGGCTGGATATGTGCTGCGGCTAAGTATGCTTCAGCTGGGTCAACCGGTGAGAGATGAATCATTCCAGTTGTGAGAAGTGCAGCTAAAAGAAACACTGGAATAATAGACATGATTCGTTTCAATATATAGTTGCCCATAAAAGCC
The DNA here is from genome assembly GCF_001042485.2 of Bacillus paralicheniformis. Taxonomy (GTDB): domain Bacteria; phylum Bacillota; class Bacilli; order Bacillales; family Bacillaceae; genus Bacillus; species Bacillus paralicheniformis. Next base: position 86,534 of record NZ_LBMN02000016.1, on the reverse strand, counting down.
TCCTAGTGTTGCTGCTTGATGCGAATCCCTGTAAATGGATGTTCGTCACGATTGGCAGGGAACGTAAAGTTGCTGATATTCTTTTGATATATCGCCGTCTTTTTAATATAAGAAACAGGAACGATGGCTCCCTGGTCTTGAAGGGATTTTAAAATAGATGAGTAAAGCTCCTGCCGCTCTTTTTCATCAGTCGTTTGAGGTACCTTTGCCATCTGCTTGATCAGCTCGTCCTTGTTTGGATAGGCTGAAATCGCTTCATTAAATCCGAATCCTTTGGAGGAGACAATGTTTAAAAATGTGTGCGGGTCATAAGGCGCACCATAGTTGCTAAAGAAGTTCATATCAAACTCATTCGCTTTAAACCGTTTGACTTGGGTTGCCAATTCTACACCTTCAAGATTCAGCTTTACCCCGATCGCCGCCCATTCTGCCTGCAGCGTTTCGGCCATTGTTTTTTGAATGGATTCCGCTGAATCATACATTAAACTAAATTCAAGAGGCTTTCCGTCTTTCTCGCGCACCGTCTTGCCATTCGGAAGCTTCCAGCCTGCCGCATCTAATAGCGCTTTTGCTTTCTCTGGATCATAGTTGATTTGCTTTACATCAATATCAGACGTGTATGGGAAGTCTGTCGGCAAAATATGATCTGCTTTTTCTTCTAACCCGGAGGTGATGCCTTTTACCAAGGCTTCTTTGTCAAAACCATAGTGGAGGGCTTGACGCACGCGCTCATCAGAGAGCTGTTCTTTTTTCGTATTCATGACAAGCTGTCTCGTCGCCACCGGTTCAGAAAGGCTTGTTTCATATTGGCCTGTCGCTTGCAGCTGCTTGAATGCATCCAAACTGATAACGCCTTCGCCGTAAATGAGGTCAAGCTCGCCTTTTTCAAATGCAAGCACCCTTGTTTCGGCGTCCGGGATGACTTTCACCTTGATTTTCTCGACTTTTGGCTTTTCACCCCAATAATGTTCATTGCGTTTAAAAACCGCATATTCATCAGCTTTATGCTCTTCCAATACCCACGGGCCCGTACCTACCGGTTTTGCGACACCCTTTGATGTATCGCCGTCCTTAGGGAAGCCGGCTTCTCCCAAAAACCGGACCGGCCGTACTACGGCTAGTTCCTGAATGGTCGGGTAATATGGTTCAGTTAATGTCAATTTAAATGTATGATCATCGATTACTTCTGTTTGGGCTATTTTTGAAAGAAACCCTAACCAGCTGTGTAATTCAGTATGTTTTAAAATGGAATCAAAATTCTTCTTCACAATTTTTGCATTAAACGTTGTCCCATCTGAAAATTTTACATTCTTACGTAAATGAAACGTATATACTTTACCGTCATTTGATATATCCCAAGATTCGGCTAAATGCGGTTTAAGCTTTCCTCCCGCTTCATAGGTAACCAAAGGTTCATATACCATCGACTGGGCAAATAATTGGGAAGGATTATACACATGCGGATTCATCTCGCCAATATCTCTAGGCCAAGCCATTGTGACCATGTTTTCATGCGTTTTCTCTGTTGAATTTCCTGAGGTTGTACATCCGGCCAATAAAATAGAAAAGGCGAGCATTAATACAAAAGTAATTTTAATTTTCGAACTAATCCTTCCGCTTATCATGCTTTGTTTCCTCCTAAATGAAGTTGATAATCATTTTCATTCTATGCAGGAAGCATACCCTTGTCAATGTAAGATATAGGAACTGCTTACATGCTGCGGAATGGGGAAGCGGCGGCATCCCGTGAAGAACGAGCGCAAAGAGGGGGAGGCGAAAATGAAGTGGCGAAGAATGAACTTTTTATTAAAATGGATTGTAAAAACGAAGCAATCAAAGTACACTTAATGATAATGATAATCATTTACGATTGAGGGTGTAAACTCATGACATATACCGGGAGTGAAGAGCGATGAGCAGAAATGAAGTGTTTGATGTGACCGTGATCGGCGGAGGTCCGGCCGGTTTATATTCCGCCTTTTACAGCGGACTGCGGGGAATGAAAACGAAGATTATCGAATATCAGCCGATGCTGGGCGGAAAGGTTCACGTATATCCTGAAAAAATGATCTGGGATGTCGGGGGGCTAACGCCGATTTCCGGAGCCAGGCTGATAGAACAGATCGTGCAGCAGGGGCTAACATTTCATCCTGAAGTGCTGCTGAATGAGAAAGTTGAATCGATTGCCCGCAATGAAGAAGGGTTGTTTGAGTTACATACGGCTGCCTCAGGGGTGCATCTGTCCAAGACGGTCATCGTTGCCGTGGGCGGCGGCATCCTCAATCCGCAAAAGCTTCAGATTGAAGGAGCAGAGCGCTTTGAAGTGTCCAATCTGAATTATACGGTCAAATCGCTGCACCATTTTAAAGATAAAACGGTCATAGTATCAGGCGGCGGCAATTCGGCTGTCGATTGGGCCAACGAGCTCGAACCTGTAGCGAAAAAGGTCTACCTCGCTTACCGCAAAGATGCGCTCAGCGGGCATGAGGCCCAGGTGGATCAGCTGCTGAACAGCTCGGTGAGCTGCTTCTTCCATACACAGATTACCAAGCTGATCGCTTCGGAAGATCATGAGGTGATCGAACGGGTCGAGCTCACGAACGCTCAAACCGGTGAGGTGATGGAGCTGCCTGTCGACGAAGTGGTTATCAACCACGGCTATGAACGCGACACCTCACTGCTGGAGAACAGCCGACTTCATATTACCAGGGTTGATGACTATTATATTAAAGGTACCGCCAACTGCCAGTCTTCCGTGCCCGGACTGTATGCGGCAGGGGATATTGTGCATTATGAAGGCAAGCTGCACTTGATCGCCGGAGCGTTTCAGGATGCGGCAAACGCGGTCAACAGCGCCAAGCGCTTTATCGATCCCGAAGCACACAAGAGTGCGATGGTGTCGTCACATAATGAGGTTTTCAAAGAGCGCAACCGCGAGCTTGTGAAGAAGATGTTCGTGTAGAAAAGGAACGTTTCCGCCGTGGGAGCGGCTGATTCGTCGAGGGGATCTTGGAGATATGCCAAGATTCTCTTTTTATTTAAACCAGCCTTTTTCCTTTGAACGGGTAATGGCTTCGATCCGATTTTTGACCTCAAGCTTTTCAAGAATCATTGAGATATAATTTCGCACGGTTCCGCTTTTGATGCTGAGTTCTTGGGCGATTTCTTTTGTGTTTTTTCCGTCAGCCACAAGTTCGAGCACTTCTTTTTCTCTATCTGTGAGGGGATTGGCCTCACTGTACATGTCTTCCATCAATTCAGGCGCATAGATCCGCTTTCCTTTCATGACGCTGCGGATGGCGCTCACAAGCTCTTCGCTTGGGCTGTCCTTTAACAAATAGCCTTTAACACCTGCTTTAATGGCCCGCTGAAAGTAACCGGGGCGGGCAAAAGTGGTTAAGATAATAATGTTGCAGCCTGTATCCTTTAGTTCCTCAGCAGCTTCAAGTCCCGTTTTTCCCGGCATTTCAATGTCCATAATGCATACATCAGGCCGATGTTTTTTTGTGAAATCAACGGCATCCTGTCCGGTTGTGCCTTTGCCGACGACTTCCATATCATCTTCTAAATTCAGTAGTGATCCTAAAGCGCCCAAGAGCATCTGTTGATCTTCCGCAATAAATATACTAATCATGCAAGCCATCCTTTTTTGTTTATTTTGAGTTATTAGGAATTGACATGGTAAGCTTGGTGCCGTTTTTTGTATCAATGTGAAGGCTTCCGTTTGCAAATTCAAGCCGTTCTCTCATGCCAAGCAAGCCGTGTCCTTTTGAAAAGTACTTCTCTTCACCTTGAAACGTTCCATCGTCAGTCACTGTAATGACAACTTCCTTCCAGAGCTGCTGGATGTCAATGCGGCAGGTTTTAGCCTGACTGTGTTTGACGACATTAGTGACAGCTTCCTTTAAGCACATACTCAATATGTTTTCATTAAGCAATGAGATATTTTCCGGCAATTTTTCTTCTTCATAGATGAACGCAATGTCGGCTGCTTCAAGAATTTGTTTGATGTTGATCATTTCATCCTTGAGCCGAATGCCTTTCATGGAGGATACAATTTTTCTTACTTCATTTAAAGAAGTTCTCGCAGTTTGCTGAACGCTTTTCAGTTCACGCGCGGCTTGATCGGGATCTTTGTAAATTAATTTTCTCGCCAAGTCGCTTTTTAAACCGATCAGAGACAGCTTTTGCCCAAGTGTATCGTGAAGGTCGCGGGCAATCCGCTGCCGCTCTTCTAATTTTACCAAATTGGCAATCCGTTCATTAGCATACTCGAGTTTTTCTTCGAGGCGTTCGCGCTCCTTGCGGCTTCTAATACTGAACGGCAATAAAATCGCGCTGATGAGAGTGATGACCACAAAAGGAATTTGTGTCAGAAAAAATTCTTTTTTTAACACGAGACTGAAGTTGGCAGCGACGGCTGCGCTTATTAAATGAACATAATATAAAATGTGAAAAGGGGCTCGTTTTTTTATGTTCCCTATAAAATACGCGATAAAAAAAGCAAAATAAATATAGCTGAACAGCATAATCGAGGCGGTTGAAATGCCGATTAATATAAACGCCCACAAATAAATGTCCCAGCCTTTTGAAACAAAAGCAAATCTGTATACCGCAAAAAATAAAAGTGTCAAAATGATGCCGACGACGATGACAAGGGTAGATGATGATTGCATGATAAAGTAGAAGGGCAGGATGAAAAATATCGTCCATATATACGGTGAGATCCCGTTAAGTTTTTGAAATGCAAAGTGCTTTTTGAACATGATATAACCTCGTTTTCAGCTTTTCATCTTTAGAGTAACTTTACCATTGCCTGAGCCGGATTGCATCATCCGACAATAAATAAGGAAGCCTTCTTGTTGATATAAGAAGACCTCCTCATCGTCAGGCGTTCTTTCGCAGCTTCTGTTTTTCCGTTGAATCCTGCGGAAGATGGGAAGATGTTTGTTTCATGTCCCGAAAGGTTACAAACTGCTTTTTTTCTTCATCCCAAAGCCGGAACGCGAGTGATTGCAGGCTTGTTTTTAAAGTGATGGTCGGGACGTTTTTTAGTGGTTCGTGCTGCTCATGTGCGATTTCAAGTTTATAGTTAGGCACCTTTGGGCTCAGATGGTGAACGTGGTGGTACCCGATATTGCCTGTAAGCCATTGAAGCAGTTTCGGTAGTTTATAAAATGAACTTCCTTCCACAGCCGCCTGAACGTAGCTCCAGTTTTCATCCGCTTCAAAATAAGAATCTTCAAATGTATGCTGAACATAAAACAGCCAAACGCCGATCGAACCTGAGATCAGAAAGATCGGACCCTGTACGAGCAAGAACGATTGCCAGCCAAAGATCAGGCAGCAAACAGCAGCCAATGCCGCGATTGCAAGGTTGGTAAGGTATGTGTTCACACGTTCCTTCCGTCTTGCACCTTTTTTGTTAAAGCGGTTTGTGATCAGAAAGACATAAATTGGTCCGAGAATAAACATGATAAACGGATTTCTGTAAAGTCTGTATGCGATTTTTGTGCGTAGAGGTGCGGCTTTATATTCGTTTACCGTCAGCAGCCAGATATCGCCTGTTCCGCGTTTATCTAGGTTGCTGCTTGTCGCATGATGAATCGAATGGCTGTGCTGCCATTGAAGATAAGGAAATAAAGTCAGAACGCCTGTCAAAAAGCCGAGAATGTGGTTAAGGCGTTTTTGTTTGAAAAAGGAAAGATGGCAGCAGTCGTGAAAAATAATGAAAATTCTCGTCAAAAACCCTGCGGCAATCACCGTTATTCCTAATGTAAGGAGGTAGGAGACATCGAGGCTGAGGTAGGCAAGAAACCACAGTCCGAAGAAAGGAATAAACGTATTGAAGAGCTGAATGAGACTGTTTTTGGTATCAGGCTGGGCAAATGCAGCAACCTGTTTTGTTAACTGTTTTTGTTTGTGTGTGGTGGTTTGTTCAGTCATAGTAAAGTTATCCTCTCATAAATGGGTCTTAAGTTAAGTTTACGGTACAGAGAGATGTCTTTGTAGTAGCACACATCATGCTTCAAACATGACACTTGTCATGTTTCCTTCACCCGAATGGATAAGAAGATTGACAATGACATGATGGGCAAATCCGCATGATGATATGGTGAATAATGGAATCTGGAAAAACGCGATGATTGATTAGTTAAACAAAGTTCTTTTACAATGATGTGATAGATGTTCATTGTTTAGTCATTTCATAAGGGGAGAATTCATATGTCACGAATGGAAAATAAAACATTTAATTGTGAGAAGGAGCTGACGCTCAACATTATCGGCGGTAAGTGGAAAATGCTGATTTTGTGGTTTTTAGGAAAAGAAGGTACGAAAAGGTTCGGAGAATTAAAAGCTTTGATGCCCGGCATTACGCAAAGAATGCTGGTGAATCAGCTGCGTGAATTAGAAGAGGATCATATTGTACATAGGGAAGTATATCCGGTTGTTCCCCCAAAAGTTGAATATTTCCTAACGAAACAAGGAGAAAGTTTAATGCCTATATTAGAGGCGATGTATGAATGGGGTAAAAATTATATAGAAACGAACTTTTCAAAAGATGATGAATAGAATGGTTGACTTTAAGATACTGTTTTGGAGACAGTATCTTTTTCTGTACCATATGAGGAAAAGTATAGTATGTAAAAAAAAAGTGCGTACTATTAATGGAATTTTCCCCTTGTTATACTCTTGATGTAACAAAATATGAAAAGAATAATCCGCGGAATTCTTAATTCAAACAGGAGTGATTGTAAGTGGAATTACAGTTAGCATTAGATTTAGTCAATATACCGGAAGCCATCGAAGTAGTAAAAGAAGTAGAAGAATACATTGATATTGTAGAAATCGGTACGCCGGTTGTGATAAATGAAGGACTCCGTGCAGTGAAAGAGATGAAAGCCGCTTTCCCGAATTTGAAAGTGCTGGCAGACCTTAAGATTATGGATGCGGCGGGGTATGAAGTGATGAAAGCATCAGAAGCAGGAGCCGACATCATCACCATTTTAGGGGCTGCTGAAGACATGTCTATTAAAGGCGCTGTAGAAGAGGCGAAAGCGCAAGGGAACAAAATCCTGGTGGATATGATTGGGATTAAAGACATCAAATCGCGTGCTAAGGAATTGGATGAGCTTGGTGTCGATTATATTTGTGTCCATACCGGTTATGACCTTCAAGCCATTGGCCAAAATTCATTTGAAGACTTAATGACGATTAAAAATGTTGTGAAAAACGCTAAAACGGCTATTGCAGGCGGAATTAAATTAGACACACTGCCCGAAGTCGTTAAATTAAAACCTGATTTGGTTATTGTCGGGGGCGGTATTGCAAATCAAGACGATAAAGCTGCGGCAGCCGCAAAAATGAAGCAGATGATCCAATAAACATGAAGACTTATGATTATGTAAAAGCGATCATCGCAGAGCTTGATCATGCAACGTCTCAAAATCAAGCGGAAGGTATAGAAGACTTAATATCCACTATCATGTCTTCTGAAAAAGTGTTTGTTTCCGGTGCAGGCCGCTCCGGTTTAATGGGGAAATCATTTGCTATGCGATTAATGCACATGGGGATCAATGCGTTTGTAACAGGGGAAACCGTAACACCGGTATTTACCGAAAAAGACTTGCTTATCGTGGGCACGGGATCAGGGAAAACAGAAAGTTTGCTTCATATGGCGGAAAAGGCAAAAGATATCGGAGGCACTGTAGCGACAGTTACGATCTCTCCAGATTCGCCGATAGCTGAAATATCTGACCTGATACTGCAGCTGCCCGGCTCCCCAAAAGATCAAACGACAGGCAATAAACAGACGATACAACCGATGGGCTCGCTTTTTGAACAGACTCTTTTATTGTATTATGACGCTATCATATTGCGAATCATGGAAATGAAAGGGCTGAATACTCATAACATGTATGGAAATCATGCCAACCTTGAATAATAGAAAATCGCCATCCGTAATCTTGGATGGTGATTTTTTTGTATACAAATCTGTTTTTAATATATCATTTACATCTATATTATATTTTTAAAATGTGGATAACGTAAACTGGAGCAGGGACTAAATGGATATATGAAGAAAGGAGCTTATTATGCTTACAAGTTTTAGCTTGGTTGGGTTTATCCCTTTATTTGTTTTTATTATTTTCATCATATTCGAGTTGAGAAAGCTTGTCCCTTTTTTTTAGAAATAAGTAGAGTGTTGATAAAGAAGGAGGCGGTCTTCGTAATTTCCGCCTTAACCGCATTCGATTTCATTTGACTGGAAGACAAAAAAAGCGTTTTCTGATCATGTTATTGTCATGTTTTGATGAACTATTATGTACATACTCATCTCCTAAAGAACGGGTGTCAACTAATTTTTAATAATACAGACCTTATATCTTCGATACTGATAAAGCAGATGAAAAGATTATCAATTGTTGAATATATTTTGGTTATGTGTTATGTTTTTATCAAGTTAACAGACATCATTTCTTGTTATTTTGCTAACGAAATTTAAAATGATCAAAAAGGGGATAAACAAATGCCATTATTACGTTTCGATCTAATAGAAGGCCGTGATGAACAAGCATTAAAAAAATTATTAGATACCGCACACGATGCGATGGTAGAAGCGTTTAACGTTCCGGAGAAAGACCGCTATCAAATTGTCCATCAGCATCCGGCGAATGAGCTTATTATCCAAGATACAGGCTTGGGATTGAATAGATCAAAGGATCTGGTTGTGATTAGCATCACCAGTAAAACAAGAACGGAAAGCCAAAAAGAGAAATTGTACGCTTTACTTGCTGAAAAGCTTGAAGCGGAATGCGGCATTTCACCTGAAGATGTCATGGTGTCCATCACAGAAAATGGAGATGCCGATTGGAGTTTCGGCCTCGGCGAGGCGCAGTTTTTAACTGGAAAGCTGTAAGCGGACAAAAGGAATGTTGACAGGGACATCTGAATCCCTCCAGAAATAGCTAAAGCTGCTGACGGGAAGTCAGCAGCTTTTTTCTTTATATTTCTCCGGGTTTTCGCTTATTTGCTCTTGGCCATTTGTGATGCATTACATACTGAGTCATCGTGTTAAAAATAACCGCCCATTGGTTTTCGGTGAGCGTTCCAACGGTTTTTTCATTGTTGATTTTTAGACTTTTTCTTAAGTGTTTCATTTGACGCGGGGTAAAAATTCCGCGTAAAGCAACACAGAGAGGGATATTCGGCTCCTTTAGCGCGTATTCGGCAAGTCCCCGAAACGCAATATAATGTTTATGTGATAGAGGCGCGTCTTTTTTTCGTGTTATTCTGACCATTGCCGAGTCCACTTTTGGAGGGGGAGAAAAATGCTCTTTCGATATTTCTCTGACAATGCCAATATCAAACCACATTCTCCAAGCTAAAACATAGGAATTTTTAATGAATTTTGATGTGAAACGTTTAGCAGCCCCTTTTTCCATTACGATGATCCCTTTTTGAAATCCGCTTGCAGGATTGTTCAAAAGCATTTTCATGATGGGGGTTGTGATGGCATAGGGAATATTAGAGACCACCACAAACTTTTCTTTTGGTAAATGAATCTTCATGATATCTTGATGAATAATTTTCGTATTTGAATGCTGTGCCGTTTTACGTGTGAGTATATCAACGAATTTAGAATCGTTTTCCACTGCCAATACCTTACCGGCTTTTTGACTTAGCACAGTTGTCAAAGCCCCTTTTCCCGCTCCTAACTCTAAAACCGTATCGTCTATGCTAATATTTGCCCGATCCACAATTTCTTCAATTAATTTTTTATTATGCATCAAATGCTGTCCGGAAAAATTCGGAGATTCCCCGCGGTTTAACTTTTTTCCTCTGTACTTATGATTTTTTTTCTTCATGTTTCCTCTTCCTCTCATCATAAAAAATCACAGGCGGTCTGCCTGTGATTCAGAGTAAAGGGAAGAGCCATCCTTTAAGGATGAAGCCGCGGTATTTCCATAACCAAATAAGCCTTTCTCAGCCGTTAGAAAAAAAGGATTAAACAAAAAAGAAAGGCAGAACGATCCGCCTTTCTACAAATTACAAATTTTATATGCAAATTGAAGATTATTAAAAAAGGACAGACTGATCCCGTTTACTCTGCATACACAAACAGAGCCTTTGAACGTATTTAATTACTGGTTCAAAGTTGGGAAACGAAGTCTCATTGAGTGTGTCATTTTTTAATAATCCTCCTGAAAAGTTAAAGTTACGATCTCATTGTAGGGCATTCTTTGGAAAACGTCAACGGCTGGAATTTTCTTCTCCTTACGAATATCGCAGGGGTTAACCAGGCAGTGTTAAGAATAGGAGTCTGCTAACATTGAAATTATAGATGTGATTGTCTATAATTCAAAATACAAATCGTAATATTTATGATTTGTAAATAACTCATAGAAAAGTGGTGCAATAACATTGAATCAGTCATTCGCATTCTCACGGCATCGCAGACTGCGCTCAACACCGGGTATCCGGGATTTGGTAAGAGAAAATCGGCTTTCCGCTGACGATTTCATATATTCTCTGTTTGTCTAAGAGGAAAGGCGGTCAAAAACAACCCCTTTCTGCTTGTTAAAATGTTTCACATAATAAATATAAATGATATGCAGAGGAAATTTAGTTTTTATCAGACTTAGAAACAAAACAGCCGCTAAAAAAGATGAGGATTATGATGTACCGTTTATGGAGAGCAAAAAACAAATAAAGTTGATTTGTATTGATTAGATGAAGCGAAAGAGCATGATAATGGAATCAAAGAAATGAATTTAATTTACAGAGGGAAGTGAAAGCATGGATTTTGAAACGGTTATGAAGGAACTTGAAGCGCTGGGTACGGAAAATATGAAAAAAAGATACATAACGAATGGTGCACACGAACCGCTTTTTGGTGTGGCTACAGGCAAAATGAAGCCGCTTGCAAAGAAAATCAAGAAAAATCAACCTTTGGCGCAGCAGCTTTACGCTACCGGGAACTACGATGCCATGTATTTTGCCGGCATTATTGCTGACCCAATCACAATGACTGAAGCGGATTTTGAGCGCTGGATCGATGAGGCGTATTTCTATATGCTATCTGATTATGTTGTTGCAGTAACTTTGGCAGAAACCGATTTTGCGCAAGCTGTCGCAGATAAATGGATTTCAAGCGGGGAAGAACTCAGAATGTCGGCAGGCTGGAGCTGTTACTGCTGGCTTTTAGGTAATCGATCGGACGATGAATTTAATGTGACCAAAATTGCCGGTATGCTTGATCAGGTGGAACATGCGATTCACGATTCTCCGGATCGAACAAAATCGGCTATGAATAACTTTATCTACACAGTCGGGATTTCATATTTGCCGCTCCATGAAAAGGCGGTTGAAACCGCAAAAGCAGTAGGCCCGGTCGAACTTCGGCGGGACAAGAAAAAAAGCAGTATCCTGAACGCTTCCAAAAATATTCAAATGGATGTTGAGAGAGGCCGCCTTGGTTTCAAACGGAAATATGTAAGATGTTAGCACAGTCTGCAGTGAAATTTCTAAAAATAACTAGGGAGCGGAGCATGGAAAATAACGTTTTTGAACAGATGGCAAAACGATATGATACAGAAGAAAGAATTGAATTAGCAAAAGTGATCGTGAATGAAGTAAGACAAGAATTGAGAAATAGTCAATCAAAATCTTTAATCGACTATGGGAGCGGTACTGGTCTCATTAGTTTAGAATTATCAGATTTAGTACATTCTATTTTGTTGGTCGATTCGTCAAAACAAATGCTGGAGGTGGCGAAAGCTAAAATTTCTCGCAAAGGAATCGCCAACGCAAAAGTGCTTTATTCAGATTTTACCCAAGAAACTCCTGAACTGAAGGCAGACATCGTTTTAATGTCACTAGTCCTTCTTCATATTCCGGATACGAATAAAATTTTACAAGAATTGTTCGGTGTTTTAAATAATGGCGGAAAGCTCATGATTATTGATTTTGACAAAAACGATAAAATTCAACATCCGAAAGTTCACAGCGGTTTTTCGCACGGAGAATTGAAAAAAAGATTATCCGATGTTGGATTTAAATCAACTGAAATGAAAACATTCTATCACGGCCATCGTATTTTTATGAATCAAGATGCTTCAATGTTTATATCCAGCAGCATAAAGTGATTTCTTGTTTTTGAAATGAAATAGCGGAAGCCGGAAAACGATCCGGCTTTTTCTGCTTCACTTCCCTTCTCCACAAGGTAAAACACATGAAACATCTTCATCAGCGCTCGGGTCCGCGACAGAAGCTTAAAATTTGATTTATCCTCAGCAGTTCAGTATATTATACACATAGGGGTATATGTATTGTGCGGGAGATAGGCTGTTTTGTACAAAAAGTCGTCACAGGCTGGATTCTTAACGAATATGACAGAAATGCAGGACAGTTCATATCCGCATAGTAACGGTTTCGCGAAACTGTTGATAAAAATGATATGCTATCATCATAAGAAAATGGGAGGTTATCTGATGGAATACGATGATCAATTAAAAAATAGGATCAAACGAGTGGAGGGTCAAGTTCGAGGGATATTAAAAATGATGGATGAAGGAAAAGAGTGTAAAGAGCTCGTAAGCCAAATGTCAGCGGTTCGTTCCGCATTAGATCGCGCCATTGGTGTTGTTGTAAGCAGCAACTTGGAGAAATGCGTTCGCCTTCAAATCGAAAGAGGAGAAGATACCGAAGACCTCATTCAAGAAGCCGTTAATTTATTGGTTAAAAGCAGATAGTGTTAAGATGGCTGTTGATAATACAGCCTCTGTATACCCTTAGTTAAAAGAAAACCCCTTAAGGGTATAAAGAGCTGAAACTTATATTTTTTTATTTTTTATATACCCATACGGGTATTAGTATATGGAAATAGGAGAGTTGATCTATGTCAGACCAAAAAGAAAAAACGACCATTGTTTTATTTAGCGGTGACTTAGATAAGGCGATTGCCGCTTTTATTATTGCTAATGGAGCCGCTGCTTATGATCATGAGGTAACAATTTTTCATACATTTTGGGGGCTTAACGCTTTAAGAAAGGATGAACCGGTGCCGGTAAAGAAAGGGCCGCTTGAAAAAGCATTCGGCTTTATGATGCCCCGGGGTTCAAAGAAATTCGGATTATCTAAAATGAATTTTGCCGGTATCGGGCCTAAAATGATCAAACATGTCATGAAAAAGCACGGCGTGCTGTCTCTGCCTCAGCTGATTGAAATGGCGCAAGAACAAGGAGTTAAGCTTGTTGCCTGTACAATGACAATGGACTTGTTAGGCTTGCAAAAAGAAGAACTTATCGACGGTATTGATTATGCAGGAGTTGCCGCATATCTCGGGGATGCCAACGAAGCAAAAGTGAATTTATTTATATAACGGTCTCCAAATTAAACGGTGCTTTAAGGAATAGGGTTGCCGGAGCGATCAAATGGAACTTTGATACTGAAAATGAGTATGGAGGGATGATTGATGAACATCAAATCTGACCGCGTGTTAGATGCGAAGGGGCTTGCTTGTCCAATGCCCGTTGTAAAAACGAAAAAGGCCATGAATGAGTTAGAACCGGGGCAGGTAATGGAAGTGCATGCTACTGATAAAGGGTCTCTTGCTGATATACAGGCATGGGCAAAGGGAAGCGGCCACCAGTATCTCGGGACGACAGAAGACGGAAATATATTAAAGCATTTTCTTCGTAAAGCAGGTCACTCGGAAATAAAGAAAGAAAAAACGTTTCCTTATGTGATTCAAAATGAAGAGCTTCAAAAAAAGGTAGAGGCGGGAGAACGGATAACAGTCGTTGATGTTCGGGAACCTGCAGAATACCGTTTCGGCCATATTCCAGGAGCGATTTCAATCCCATTAGGTGAACTTGAAAAAAGAGCAAAGGAACTGAATAGAGAAGAGAAAATTTACGTTGTTTGCCGTACAGGTAATAGAAGCGATCTGGCAGCTAAACAGCTTGCAGCTAACGGCTTTAAAGACGTTGAAAATGTGGCGCGGGGAATGGAGGAGTGGTCAGGGCCTATTGAAAAATGATCAATAAATTGAACGGCTGCAAAAGTTGCGACCATTGCAACATGTGCCAATGAGATTCTAACATTCTAAGGAGGTTTAGAAGTGGACTTTACAATCATTTCACCAAAAGAAGTAACCGAAAAATTATTAGGAAAAGAATCGTTTTTTATTTTAGACGTACGAAATAAAGATGCCTTTAGTGATTGGAAAATCGAGGGCAGCCGGGTTGAACATTTAAATGTTCCGTATTTTGATTTAATTGATGGTGTAGATAAAATTGCAGGCCAAGTTCCCAAAGATCAAGATGTTCTGGTGGTTTGTGCCAAACAAGGGTCTTCGGAGATGGTTGCACAGCATTTAGTGGATGCCGGTTTTGAAAGAGTTTTTGCACTTGAAGGCGGCATGAAAGCGTGGAGCGAATTTTTACATCCGGTAAAAATCGGAAACTTGAAAGAAGGGGGCTCGATCTATCAATTCGTAAGAATGGGGAAAGGCTGTTTATCCTATTTTATTGAGACTGACGGAGAAGCGATTATAGTTGACCCTGCTCGTACTGTAGACGCATATATAGATTTTGCAAAAGAGAGAAACGTTACGATTAAACATGTGGTCGATACACATTTACATGCGGATCATATTTCTGGCGCACGTTTACTTCGTGAGCGTACAGGAGCCTCATACTACCTGCCGCCAAAAGATGCTGAGGAAGTGCAATTTTCGCATGAACCGTTAATTGAAGGTCATGATGTTTCGATAGGAAACACAAGCATGAAAGTGGAGCCTATCTACTCACCGGGCCATACGATTGGAAGCACATCTTTAATTGTTGATAATCACTATTTGTTAACAGGAGATATTTTATTTGTTGAATCAATCGGCCGGCCAGACTTGGCTGGAAAAGCCGGGGACTGGGCAGAGGATTTACGTAACACATTGCATGAAAAATACAAACAAATATCAGGTGACTTGATTGTGCTTCCAGCTCATTTTTCGTCAGTCAGTGAATTAGGCGATCAAGGGCAGGTTCAAGCTAAGCTGAGTGATGTATATAAAAAGAATGCCGGTTTAAATCTGGATGAAAATGAATTCAGAAGTGCTGTATCAGAAAACCTGCCGCCACAGCCAAATGCCTATCAGGAAATCCGTCAAACCAACATGGGCAAAATAACGCCGGATGCTGACAGGCAAAGTGAGATGGAAATTGGACCAAACCGTTGCGCGGTTCATGGATGAGTATAGATTTGAAGATAGGGAGAGATAAAACATGAAATCAGATAAAGTGATAGATGTTAAAGGATTCGCGTGCCCGATGCCAATTGTGAAAACAAAAAAAGCTATGGATGAATTGCAATCCGGAGAAGTGTTAGAAGTACACGCCACTGATAAAGGGGCAAAAAGTGATCTGACAGCATGGGCGAAGTCAGGCGGCCATGAATTGCTTAAAGGTACTGAGGAAGATGGTGTACTAAAGTTTTGGCTTAAAAAAGGTTAAGGTGATAAAAAGGGGGGACTATTCCCCTTTTTATTGAAGGAAAGGAGGAAAGTCGGTGGACATCTCTTTTATTCTTCTCATATTTTTCATCGGATTTGTTGGTTCTTTTATGTCCGGAATGCTTGGTGTCGGCGGGGCAATTCTTAATTACCCTTTATTATTATATATTCCTGTGTTATTTGGGTTTACAGGCTTTAATGCTCACCAGGTTTCAGGTATTGTCGCAGTCCAGGTTTTTGTTGCAACATTTTCCGGTGTATGGGCTTACCGGAAAGGCGGTTACTTAAATAAAGAACTTATCACCGTTATGGGATTAAGTATTCTGATCGGAAGTCTAGTCGGTGGTTATGGGTCACATTTTTTCTCCGAAGATTTCATAAACTTGGTTTACGGAATATTGGCGATAATCGCCGCAGTCATGATGCTTATTCCAAAGACAGGAACAGAAGGTAATCACAGTGATCACGTTCGCTTTCCGAAGATATTAACCTCAGTAATTACTTTTGCAGTCGGCTTGGCTTCAGGCATTGTCGGTGCCGGCGGCGCTTTTCTGCTTGTTCCGCTAATGTTAGTCGTTTTAAAAATACCTACACGAATCACAATCGCAACATCGCTCGCAGTTACATTTATTTCATCGATTGGAACAACAGCTACAAAGCTCATCATTGGACATGTTCCTATTATGCCGGCTTTGATTATAATAGCTGCCAGCCTAATGGCATCCCCGCTAGGTGTTTTAATTGGCAAGAAGATGAAGGCTAAAGTTCTTCAAGGTATTCTGATATTCGTTATTTTGATTACAACTGTGAAAATCTGGTTTGATATCTTACATTAATGTTTAAAGTTTTCTATATTTTCTGTTTTGAAGGAGGGATTGGATGAAAGAGATTACAGAGCTGACTTCAATGGCGGCAATTGAGAAGTTTATAACCGGTCATAAATTAAGTTTTATATATATATCAAGGCCTCAATGCACAGTCTGTCACGCTGTTCTGCCGCAGCTTAGAGTACTGTTGACTCGCTTTCCAAAGATTAAATTAGGGCATATCAACGCTGATATAGTGAAGGAGGTTGCCGGCTGGTTTTCAGTCTTCACAATTCCTGTGCTTCTTTTGTTTATTGAGGGAACCGAATGTCTAAGAGAAGCGCGTTTTGTTCATTTTGAGCAGCTTGAACAGAAGTTAAAAAGAGTCTATCAGTTGTACGAGGAATAGATAGCTAAAGGGAGGGGCCATGATGTGTCAAAACCCGACTTTTTTTGAACGGTATAAAGAAGAAGGAAAGTCAATGGAAAGCGGCTATTTAAGGCAGATCTTCGACCATTTGCAGGATGGAATCATCATGATGGATCAGGAACGCAGAATTCTGGTGATGAATCCGTCCGCAGAGAAGATGACGGGATGGAAATTAGGTGACAAGGTTCCGTACTGTTCCTACTGCCAAACGAGAAAATTGGAAGCGGGAGAAGAGCGTTGTTATTTGCTGGCCAAGCGGGAAGTTCCTTATTTTCTTTCCTCGATGCCCACATATGAGGGACGATTCGTTGACATGGAGATGAGTACGGCTGTCATTTCTGAAAACGGCGATCAAATGGAAGTTCTTTTGGTCCTGAAAGATTTAACGATAAAGAAAAAGGAAGAGGAAGCGCGGATCTCCAAGCTGGTTCTGCAAAAAACGCTAGAAACTCAGGAAAACGAACACAAGCGGCTGGCCCAGGAACTGCACGATGGCGTAGGACAATCGCTTTATTCGGTTTCAGTAGGTATTCAAGCGATTCAATCGCGCATGGAGCAGGAAGAAACATTTAGAGAGTACATGCAGGAAATCATCGATGAACTGGAAAAAGCGATCCAAGACGTCAAGCTCTACTCTCTTCAGCTGCGGCCGCACAGTCTCGATCAGCTGGGGCTGATTCCTGCTGTCAAGCACCTTGTGTCCAGCTTAAACAAGACTCATCAGGATGTTTCTATTACGTTTGCCTCAAGCAATGTCAGCATTCGCTTGCTGCCGGTTTTGGAAATCAATTTATACCGCATCATTCAGGAGGCGCTGCATAATGCCCTGAAATATTCGCAGGCGACACATATTAAGGTCATATTGTACAAAGAAGATGGCGAGCTTATTTTGATGATTCAGGACAATGGCATTGGTTTTGATCGCGGGCTGACAGAGGAAGGCTTGGGATTCAAACATATGGAAGAAAGAGTCAATCAGATGGAAGGAAGCCTTCGAATTCACTCCGCACTTCAGAAAGGAACGACAATTAAAGTGAAAGTACAGGACAAGGAGGGGAGGGGGAGTGATCAAGGTATTGCTGGTCGATGACCACATGATGATCCGCAAGGGCATCCGTGTGCTTTTGGAAGGTTTTTCTGAAATCGAAATTGCGGGAGAAAGCAACAATGGCAACGAAGCCGTTTTTAAGGCCGGACAGTTGAAACCGGATGTCGTGCTGATGGATTTGTCGATGCCAAACGGGTTGGACGGATTCACAGCGAGCACTGCGATCCGAAAGATGAACCCTTCTGTTAAAATCGTGATTTTGACAATGCATGATAAAGAAATTTTTATCCAAAAAGCGATAGAGGCGGGGGCCCATGGATACGTCTTGAAAAACAGTCATTATCAGTTGCTTTATCAGGCGATTGTCGAAGTGTACAGGGGAAATCTCTATTATAAGACATCTGTATCGCAGGACATCATTGATCAATGGCTGAATTCAGAGTCCCAAAAGCCGCCTTCTGTTTTAACTGTTCGCGAAAAGGAGATTCTCAGATTCATTGTGCTGGGTTATGCCAATAAGGAGATTGCCGATAAACTCTCAATCAGCGTCAAAACCGTCGAAAATCATAAAACAAATATGATGCAGAAATTAAAACTGGACTCGAAACACGAATTAATCCAATATGCGATCAAAAACAAATATCTCGATCTGACGTTCTAACATACTGCCCCTTAACCTTGTCAGCTTGGGAAGACGGTGCTCAAATAAAAGTAGGGGAGTTCCCCTATACAAAAAAGGAAGATGGATGGTAACTTAAAAAACGAGAGACACATCTTTAAGACAAACAGCAACTTTCTATAAACATAAGGGGGTTGACCATGGCAAGACAGGCTCGTTATTCCATTGTCATTGTTGGAGGTGGGACTGCTGGCATCTCTGTCGCCGCCCGTCTCGTTCGGGCTTCTAAAACACTCAAAGGACAAATTGCCATCATTGACCCGCAAACAAAGCACTATTACCAGCCTTTGTGGACATTAGTTGGAGGCGGCGCAGCGAAGAAGGAAGAGTCTGAGCGCGATTTAGCTTCCCTGATTCCTGGCGGGGTCGACTTGATCGGCGATGCTGTAACTGAGTTTCGCCCGAATCAGAACACACTTCTTACAAAACAAGGAACGATCGTTTCCTACGATTATCTCGTGGCGGCAGCCGGTTTGCAAATCGATTGGGACGGGGTCAAAGGTTTGAAAGATGCGGTTGGAAAAAACGGGGTTTGCAGCAACTATTCATATCATACGGTAGACAGCACTTGGGAAAACATCCGCAATTTTAAAGGCGGAACCGCCATTTTCACTCATCCTGATTCTCCCGTGAAGTGCGGGGGAGCTCCACAGAAAATTATGTACTTAGCAGATGACTATTTTCGCAAGTCAAATGTTCGCCATCAGTCGGACATTATTTTCGCATCGGCGAAATCGATCATTTTTGATGTCCCCAAATATGCAAATGCGCTCGAAAAAGTCGTCAGGCGCAAGGATATCCACACGATGTACAAGAGAAATCTAATCGAAATTCAGCCTGATTCAAAAGAAGCCTTGTTCGAAAACTTGGAGACGGGAGAGCAGGAAGTATTAGCATATGATCTTCTTCATGTGACGCCGCCGATGAAAGCACCTCTCTTCATCAAAGAAAGCGCATTGGCGGATGCCGGCGGCTGGGTCGATGTTGATCCGTACACGCTGCAGCACAAAAAGTTTGCCAATGTTTTCGGAATTGGTGACTGTGCCAACCTGCCGACGTCCAAAACGGGAGCTGCAGTTCGTAAACAGGCTCCGGTTGTGGTGCGAAATCTGATGTCCTTGATCAAAGGATCTTCATTAGAAGCAAAGTACGATGGATATACCTCGTGCCCCTTGGTTACAGGATACAACAAACTCGTGCTGGCTGAGTTTGACTATCACAAGGTGCCGCAAGAAACGTTTCCATTTGATCAGTCCAAGGAACGATTCAGCATGTACCTGTTAAAAAGAAGATTGCTTCCCATCATGTATTGGAATGGCATGTTAAAAGGACTGATGTAAGAGGCAAGACAAAGCATGATGCGAACTCAAAAGGACATATTCCGTTAAATGTTTCAAGAGGAGGAATACAACATGTTATTGCGCTATTTTTACGATGAAAAGCTGGCCCATGCATCCTATCTGGTTGGCTGCCAAAAAACAGGAGAGGCAATTGTCATTGATCCCGGCCGCAATCTAAAACCATATTTACAAGCAGCCGAAGATGAAGGGCTAAACATCACAGCGGCCGCAGAAACCCATATCCACGCCGACTTTGTTTCCGGCGCTCGCGAACTCGGCGCTACACATCAAGCGAAGCTGTATCTTTCCGATGAAGGGGACGCAGATTGGAAATACCAATATGTCGATGAATTGAAACATCAACTTGTGAAAGACGGCGATCGCTTTTCCATCGGAAACCTGATGTTTGAGGTTATGCATACTCCCGGCCATACCCCGGAAAGCATTTCCTTTCTGTTGACGGACGGCGGAGGAAATGCGGATCGTCCAATCGGCATCTTTACAGGAGATTTCGTCTTTGTGGGCGACATTGGCAGACCCGATTTGCTCGAAAAAGCGGCGGGGATCAAAGGAACGTCACAATCGGGGGCAAGAGAGATGTTCAAGTCCCTTGGAAAGTTTAAACAACTCCCGGATTACTTGCAGGTTTGGCCGGCTCATGGCGCAGGCAGCGCTTGCGGCAAGGCATTGGGAGCCATTCCAACTACGACTGTCGGTTACGAAAAGATGTTTAACTGGGCAATGGCATACACCGATGAAGAAACATTCGTTAAAGCCTTGCTTGACGGGCAACCAGAACCGCCAAAGTATTTCGCTGTGATGAAACGAGTAAATAAAGAAGGCCCTGCATTGCTTAAAGATCTTTCTGCTGTTCCAGAGATTACATCGATTGAACAAGTGAAAGATTTGCAGGGAAAAGAGCAAATTGTGGATACCCGCACTTCCCGAGAATTTGCTGAAGGGCATATCAAAGGCACAATCAACATTCCATTCAACAAGGCGTTTACGAACTGGGCAGGCTGGCTCATCGACTACACTCGTCCTGTGTACTTCATAACGAATCCGGCAGAAGTGAACGAACTCCTGGAAGCGCTGCGCTCTGTGGGCATTGACAATGCGGCAGGGTTTATGGATCGGGACAAAATCCTGGCAAGCGGTGCTTTTTCACTTGAATCGTACGCGGAGATCACGCCACCTGAGATCGCAAAATTAGTGGATGACGGATTCGTGCACGTGCTTGATGTTCGCAATCTGACTGAATGGCAGGAAGGTCATATTCCAAATTCGCAACACATCATGCTGGGAACGCTCCCAGAACGGCTCGATGAAATTAGAAGAGACTGTCCGATTCTTGTGCAATGCCATTCCGGAGCCCGATCTGCCATCGGAGCCAGCATTCTTCAAGCTAACGGCGGTTTCAAACAAGTATTGAGTTTGAGCGGCGGCATTGTCCAATGGCAGAAAGACGGTCTTGCCATGACAACTTCTTGCAGCGGATTGTAATGAAAGAAAATGTCTGCTCAAGCGCATGGAATAAAGAGTCAAGAGGCCGATTTTGTCTTCCTCCCGGCCTCTGACTGATATTATTTCCGCTTTTCCTTCTCCGTCCGATCAAACTTCTGAAACATCTTCCTTAGTGCCCGCTTTTTCGCGTTTTCTCTTCTTTCGAATCAAGGCCGAAACGGCCGACGATGACTTTTTTCCGTCCAAGATGTCGATACATTCCTGTGGCATACAAAAAGCGATTTGTTGACTTTAGGAAATTTACGTTGACAAAAGTATTGTGCAAAATGACCCCTTTTTATAAAATGTAAAGTAATTATTTGGATATTCAGGGGGGGAGTGTGAAAAAGAAAATGTATTTTTTAATAGTACTGCTTTTTGCAGGTGGTTCTTTTGTGACTCCATATGACTTTGTCTCGGCTGAAGGATTTGTAGACCATAAAACTGCCATTGACGATCTATATTGCTCAGGGAAAAAGACAAGGGAAATTGTAAAAGATGGGCAGGTGCATTTTACGCTGGAAACAACATACCATGAAAATGGAATCGTTGAAGCCATCGTTACGGAAAATAAACATACGACTTATATTCAATATAACCCTGCAACGGGCATGACCTTATTAAATGGTGTAGCATTAGAA
Organism: Bacillus paralicheniformis; assembly: GCF_001042485.2. Classification (GTDB taxonomy): domain Bacteria; phylum Bacillota; class Bacilli; order Bacillales; family Bacillaceae; genus Bacillus; species Bacillus paralicheniformis. The sequence continues at coordinate 64,573 of NZ_LBMN02000016.1, read as the reverse complement.
ACAAAGAAAGAATTTGAAATGGGTTTGTCAGCGTACAAAGAAGTATACATGGGGACTGTAACAAATAATGTTCCGGCAGGCACTTTGGTTGGAGCGGCAATTTCTTTGACAAGTATATGGACCAGGGTTCCTGCGAGCAGAGTAAAACAAACGTTTTAACCCTAACTTCATTGGCTGTAGGAAAGACACTTGATAAATTAAGGGTATTCGGATTATTTGGTGGAAAAGGGCTTATAATTCACCCTTTTCCAATTTCTTAATAAGTGTGGAAAAATCAACACCATAGTTGCCTGTTATGACGTGGTCTGTTACTTCATGCCAATTGAAAGTGTCGTATAATATAGCCTTGCTGAAAGCACTTGAATTAAATCGTGGCTTACGTTTCTTATGGAGGTTCTCATTAAACAGTATTTTGGCTCGTAACGCTTCAAATGAGTAACCTCTACCCATTCGTTCAACTTGCCTAATAATACTGTTTATAGATTCTGTATAAGCGTTTGTAAGTTTTTTATCGAAGTAGTTGAATATTTCGTCTTGCCAGTTGTCTACAGCTCTCACAAGATCTTTATAAGCGTCTTTGGAGTTACTGGACATACAATGTATTCTCCACAGTCTGTAACGGTCTCTGCCTTCTTCAGGATCATCGGTATCCCATATCCAGTAAAATTCTTCTTTGAGTTCATGGGCTTCTTTTAGATCAGGCAGACTACCTAACCAAGTATCTAAGAGAAATGCTTCACGCTCATTTAAATCGTGTTTACGCTTTAGAAGGATAAACCTCTCACGCATAAGGGTACGCCTTTCCAAAGCTGTCATTTTAGCTTTGATAGCCTTTCTAACACCGTCTAAGGCTTGGTTAGCCATTCGGACAACGTGGAACTTATCTACAACCACTTTCGCGTGTGGTAAGACGGTATTAACAGCATCTTTGTAAGGCTTCCACATATCCATTGTGACGTATTCAATATAGGTCCTGTCACTGATTTCTGAAAGGCGTTGAATGACTGTTTCCTTGTTACGGTTGGTCTTGATGTCATAGATAGTCCTACGTTCAACGTTAGTCAATACAAGGCGAGGTTTACGGATAATGTGTATTTCATCTATCCCAAGCCATCTAGGAGTCTCAAACTGGTATTCTCGCTCTTTGAATGATACGTAGTCCTTAAAAACGTTCCTGACGGTCTTCTCGTCAACACCAACGTTTTCTGCAACTTCTACAAAGGTTTTTGACATGGATTGTTCTTCGATAGCTTTTACAAGCCTTTTGGTCATACTACGCTTTTCGTCAATGGATATAAGGCGTTCCCAGAAGGTAGAATCACATTCACAACACTTATAACGTCTACGGTTCAATTGTAAGCCCACTCGCTTTAAACGAATGGGCAAATCCATAATCAATTGCTTTCGTGAACTGTGCTTATATAACTTGTCAAAACCACATTCAGGACAACGTTCTGGTGGGTTGATTGCTTCCACTTTAAACAACATATCGCTTTCATTTTCTTGTGGTGGTTCAATAACTATGAGGTCTTGAAGAGATAATAGGTTAGTCATCTTTACCTTTTATTTTGAGAGAACCTACACCAATAATTGCTCCCAGTATAACTAACACCATACTGGCTATAATTTCATACCCTTGCAAAGCCTCGATGTAATTTACGAGAAACCAACTTGGTCCCCCACCTGCTAATCGGTTTATGATACCTCCAACTCCTTGGATTAATAGAAGTAGACTTACACCGCTTGCAATCTCTTTCATAACACTACATCCCCTTTCCAAATAACTAATATCACGATAGAATTCCCCTAATGCCGATATTGAATAAAACAGCTCCAATAACTGCCACTCCCACTAATAAAGAAGACAATGGAGCTTTTAATAATTTTGTTTTTAGTTTTTCAAGCTTATTCTGTATCCAACCTCTAAATAGAATATAAATGAACAATAATATGATTGAAGGAAGTACCATAAGCACGTTATAGCCAAGTAAAATACTTATGGACAAGCCGGTATTGAACGCTAAACCATCCATTAATAATATCGAGTAAAAATACGGTAAGGCTGTGGTAAACTCGATCGCAAATACAATAATACCGAGTATAATCATCGCACTTATTGATAATTCTTTAGGTAACCACTCTAAAAACCGGGATTCCATTCCTTTTTTAGGCTTATAAAAACTAATGAGTACAAGGACAACTCCAAGTATCGTATAAAACCAACTTGAAATTTGATTGTTAGTCACGCTTTCTATAAAACCAATTATCTGCCCAACTCCCAGGTAAACCAAGATACCCACCATAAAATAGCAAATTTGTGTGGATATTAAAAAAACCATCAAACGCGATGCCAATTTTTCTCTTTGTATTAGAAGGATATAAGCTGTGATGGCCAATACCCCGGGGCTTAAAATGTCAATGAAAGCACAGAGCACAATAATGAGGAGTGCTGTTGTGAAATCTATGTTGGTAGGAATTAATGATTCAATGATTTCAAGCACCTAAATATCCTCCTTATTTATTTATTTCACACACTGTGATAAAATGATAATAACACAGTGTGCGAAATAAAAGCAAGAGGTGATTTAAGTGCCAAAAATCGTTGATCATGATCATAAAAGGAAGATCATCGCTGAAACGGCTTGGAAAATTATCAAAACGGAAGGCATTGAAAGAGCATCTATCCGCAGAATCGCATCTGAGGCTGGAATGTCTACCGGAGCACTAAGACATTATTTCTCAAACCAAGATGAATTACTATTATTTATCATGGAATATTTTCTTGCTCGCGGGAGAGAAAGGTCGGAGAATATATCCTGGTCAACAAACCCTCTTAATGCGGTACGTGAAACGTTGTTAGAATTAGTTCCGGTGAGTCAGGATAAACAAACTGAAACGGGTGTTTGGCTAGTTTTTGCCATCCGCTCACTTACTAGTGCAGCTTTGAACGCAAAAAAAGATGAACTAACTGAAGGAGAATATATTTTAATGGAAGCACTGCTTGAAATATTAATAAAAGCAGGTTGTATAAATAAAACCATAAATATTGAAATCGAAAAATTAAGACTTGCTGTCATCATTGAAGGCATATCCATTCATGCTCTTTTAAGACCGGATATATTCACAATTGAAAAAGCAGAACAAATTATTACACACCACTTAAATGAACTTTGCAATCAATAATATAATAAGTTAAACACTTGTTTTCTAAATAACCCCTGTGGAATGACTCGACAGTGAAAAGAAGTAGAATCCCACCATAAAATCCGAAGAGCCTAAATTAATAAAGGTGAAAATCAAGCAATACAGAACTTCGAAGCCTGTCAAAGATGGAAGCATGTGTTACAAACAATATAAATATAAGCATAAGTCCACATGGCATTATAAGAAAAAACAAAGCAAACAACAAAGCTCAAGCTTGTTTTTACAAAGTAAGCCCTGTTAAGGAGCGGGAAAATGAGTAAATGTCCAGTATGCAGGAAACCGTTTACTTTTAGAGAAAATTCTAAACTGATTAGAACAAAGAGGCCAACTTGTCCCAGATGTAAAAGTCCGCTAAAGGAAACAACAGCTTCAAAATTGCTTTTTAGTTTGATTTTTATTTTGCCAATCCTTTATTTTATGTCTTTTTGGAGCGGATGGGATTCACTATTAAAGTGGCTTTCTCTTTTTATTTGGATTGTGTTTTGTTTATTTATTTTGCAACCTGTACTTTATCGTTATGATAAGACAAAAGCTTAAGTCATTAAGCTAAAGGGCTGAATTGAAGAAGTATTCAGTCCTTTAGCATGTCAGGGGAACCTAAGAATGTGCAAAAAATCTTAAGGGTATTCTTTTTTCATGGGAGGCCTTTTATAGTTTACAACGTCCTAAATTCTCTCCTTTTTATTCTTCCTCTAAAATCGCGACAGGGTTAAACACTTCATAATGAATGTTGTTTTTTGATACGTTCCATTTTTTGAGGGCAGCGTTAATGGCTTTCATAAAGGGAAGAGGGCCGCAAAAATAAAAATCGGCATCCTTTCCCGGCAGGATGGACTGAAGCCACTCCAGGTCAACATAACCTTCCTTATCAAAGTTTAGTAGAGAACGGTCCATGGAGGCAGGTGCTTCGTAGCACACAAATGACCGGATATTCTCATGCTTTTCAGCTAATTTTTCAACATGTTCTTTAAAAGCGTGAAACTCACTGTTTTTTGCTGAATGAATAAATGTTACATGTCTGTTGGGATGTTGTTCAGCCACCGTATTTAACATGCTTAATAATGGTGTGATGCCGACGCCTCCGCTGATCAAAACAAGCGGCAAATCTTTGCTGCTAATGACGAAATCGCCCGCCGGAGCGGAAAATTTGAGAATATCGCCTGTTTGCACTTGCTGATGCAAGTACGTTGAGACGATGCCAGCCGGTGCGCCTCCGCGTCCTTCCTCACGTTTGACGGAGATTCTGTAATAATCTTTGCCGGGAGCGTCGGAAAGGCTGTAATGGCGGATGTGGGTATACGTTTCACCTGGAATCTCTGCTTGTAAAGTTAAATATTGGCCGGCTTTATAAGAAGCGATTGGTTTACCATCCTCCGGCTTTAAATAAAATGATGTAATCAGCCTGCTTTCCTCCACTTTTTGATCAACGCGAAAATCACGATAGCCACTCCAGCCGCCAGGCAGATGTTCAGTTTCTTCATAAAGCTTTTGTTCTATATCGATAAAAGCTTTTGCGATTTCATCGTAAGCTTTTTTCCAGGCTCCAAGCACTTCTTCTGTTGCCGCATCGCCCAGCACATCTTTCACAGCATTGAGCAGAGTTGCGCCCACAATTGGATATTGTTCAGGTTTTATGCCGATTGCTCGGTGCTTTTCAGTAATTCTTTTGATAACGGGATCTATCGCTTCTAAATGATCGATATTTTCGCCAGCGGCATACACAGAATACGCCAAAGCCTCTTGTTGAATACCGCGCTTTTGATTTGTTTGATTAAACAAATTGTGTAACTCAGGCACTTTTGAAAATAATAATTCATAAAAACGTTTGCCGATTTCATGGCTATGCTCCTTTAAGACTGGGGCAGTTGACTTCACAATTTTGATTGTTTTCTCATCAAGCACTATATTCCCTCCTTTTTATTTAGTTTGATTTCTTAAATACGAAATATACAAAACAAGCAAAATAAACATGTGATATCCAGTCATAGGATGTTGCAGGTTCTTTTGTCAACTTCATTCTTTTCTTAAGTGAAGGACATCTTTTTCAACAATACTGCTCTCGAATTATCAATTTCTTTCACAGAAACTGTGTTCCGGGAGGCTATTTAAGAATCCTAAAACACCAAAAAACGGATTCATTGAGGAATGCATAAATAGTACCTGTTTGGGAATTATGGAAATAACGTGAAATTATAAGAAAGGTCATCTGAAATGAAGCAAACAAACATACAGCTGCCTCTTCAAACATTCAGCTTGATTGTGGGGTTTATGGTATGGGTCATTATTTCATCATTAATGACATATATCAAAAAGGATATCGCACTTTCATCAGTGCAATTATCATGGGTGACAGCAATTCCGGTAATATTGGGATCTGTTCTTCGGGTTCCGATAGGCTATTGGACGAATCGGTTTGGCGCGAGGCGGGTTTTTCTTGTAAGCCTCTTATTTTTAATCCTGCCGGTCTATTATTTAAGCCTCGCTGATTCTTTTAACGACTTATTAATAGCCGGTCTTTTTTTAGGTATTGGCGGAGCAATATTCTCTGTCGGAGTTACTTCTTTGACAAAGTACTATTCAAAAGATCGGCATGGATTTGTCAATGGGATATACGGAGTCGGAAACATCGGAACAGCGTTTACTTCATTTGGTGCGCCGATCCTTGCAAACCAATTGGGATGGGAAGTTACTGTCAGGCTTTTTCTCATTCCGCTGATCATATTGGCTGCTCTCAATTTCTTATTGGGCGATAAACATGAACCAAAAGTTAAAACAGCTTTAAAGGAGCAAATCCTCAATGTTTATCGGGATGAAAAACTATGGTTTCTCAGCCTTTTTTACTTTATAACATTTGGCTCATTTGTTGCATTTACCGTATATCTTCCCAATTTTTTAGTTTCTCAATTTAATCTTAGCGAAGTTGATGCAGGATTGCGTACCGCAGGATTTATCACGATTTGTACGTTGTTTCGCCCGCTTGGAGGATGGCTGGGGGATAAATTCAATCCATTTAAGGTTCTTATCATCGTATTTTCAGGATTGACGATTTCTGGTGTGCTACTCTCTTTTTCTCCAACGATGACATTATATACCGTTGGAGTTTTAACAGTGGCGGTTTGTTCGGGAATCGGAAATGGAACCACGTTTAAACTAGTGCCACTCTATTTTTCAAAACAAGGCGGCATTGTGAATGGAATTGTTTCCGCCATGGGAGGACTTGGGGGATTTTTTCCGCCTCTCATTTTAACCGCAGTCAATCAGATGACAGGGAATTATGCCATTGGTTTCATGGCGTTATCAGAGTTTGCCTTGGCAAGCTTAATTATAGTTGTTTGGATGTTTTATTCTGACAAGCTTAGGCTTGCGGACAACATTGTTGAAAGTACTGGACAGGGTGTAATGGTCACCAACACTAAAGGCGTTATTCAAAAAGTAAATCCCGCATTTAGTGCTGTAACCGGATATCAAAAAGAAGAAGCTGTCGGCCAAACCCCGCGGCTTTTAAGGTCTGGAAGACATGATCGAGATTTTTATGAAGAGATGTGGAAGAAACTCAAGGAAAACGGGTATTGGCAGGGCGAGATTTGGAATAAGCGTAAAAATGGAGAAGAATATCTCGAATGGTTGACAATCAGTGCCGTTAAAAATGATGCCGGCGAAGTCATGTATTTTGTAGCAATCTTTAGTGATATTTCTCAAAAAACATAAAAGAAGTCGTTTTGTAATGGACTTCATAAAACGATCGAAAGGGAGTGTTGTCATGAAGAAGAAAATTTCCCCATTGCTCAAAAAGATGACTTTTTTTGGACGCACCGCTGATTTAAACAATCATAGTACGTTATCCAGTGCAGACCGCGAGTCTGAAAAATACTATCGCAGAAGGTGGCAGCATGACAAGGTGGTTCGCACCACTCATGGCGTGAATTGCACCGGTTCCTGCAGCTGGAAAGTTCATGTGAAAGACGGAATCATCACGTGGGAAACACAACAAACAGACTATCCGACTACCGGTCCGAACATGCCTGAATATGAGCCGAGAGGATGCCCGCGCGGTGCGAGTTTCTCATGGTATACATACAGCCCGATACGAGTTCGTTTTCCATATGTGAGAAGCGCTTTGTTAAAAGTGTGGAAAGAAGCCATGCAAAAAACGAACGATCCGGTCGAGGCATGGGAAGTGATTTCTGAGAATCCCGGCATGCAAAAAGCTTATAAACAAGCGCGCGGTAAAGGCGGATTCGTCCGGGCAAACTGGGATGAAGTAAATATGATGATTGCCGCTCAATTAATTTTTACGATCAAAAAATACGGCCCCGACCGCATTGTAGGTTTTTCGCCGATCCCGGCAATGTCCATGGTCAGTTATGCGGGCGGGGCGAGGTTTTTGAATTTAATCGGCGCGCCGCTGCTCAGCTTTTACGACTGGTATGCCGATCTCCCGCCTGCATCGCCGCAAGTTTGGGGCGAACAGACGGATGTTCCTGAAAGCTCTGATTGGTATAACTCCAGCTACTTACTGGTATGGGGTTCTAATTTGCCGCAAACGAGAACGCCTGATGCCCATTTCTATGTTGAAGCAAGGTATAACGGCACTAAAGTAGTTTCTATTAGCCCGGATTATGCTGAGTTTGTTAAATTTGCCGATCATTGGTTAAACGTTAGTCCAGGTATGGATTCAGCGTTGGCGATGGCGATGACCCATGTTATTCTCAAAGAATTTTATGTCGATCAAAAAACGCCCTATTTCGAAGATTACGTCAAGAAATATACTGATTTGCCTTTTCTTATTACATTAAAAAAGCATGGCAATCACTATAAAACAGACCGGTTTTTGCGTGCAAGCGACCTGGGGATGAATGTAAACAAGGCTGAATGGAAAACGATTGTATTTGATAAAAACTCCAATCAATGTGCTGCACCTAATGGAACCGTCGGCCATCGCTGGTCGGAAGGAGGGGAGTGGAATTTACACCTGAAAGATACTGAAAATCAGCTCGGAGATCTTGAGCCTGCACTCTCCTTGTTAGGGATAGAAGACAAAACTGTATTGCTGCAGTTTCCTTACTTTGGTCAAGAACAAAAGCAAATTATCGCAAGAGGAGTGCCAGTCAAGGAAATTCAACAAAACGGAGAGTCTGTTTACGTCACAACCGTTTTCGACCTCATGCTTGCGCAAACTGGCGTAAATCGCGGATTACCCGGTGATTATCCAAAAGACTATGACGATCCAAAGCCATACACACCGGCATGGCAAGAACAAATAACCGGTATTGACCGCAAACTAGCCGCTCAAATTGCAAGAGAATTCGCCCAAAATGCGGTTGATAGCAAGGGACGGTCGATGATTATCATGGGATCAGGCATTAACCATTGGTATCATTCTGATACCATTTACAGGGCGATTCTCAATCTAGTTTTGTTAACAGGCTCCCAGGGAGTAAACGGAGGAGGATGGGCGCATTACGTCGGTCAGGAAAAAGTACGCCCCCTTGAAGGATGGCAAACTGTGGCGATGGCACGTGACTGGGGAGGTCCGCCGCGTTTACAAAATGGAACATCTTTCTTTTATTTCGTGACAGAGCAATGGCGTTATGAGGATCAAAAATCCTCAGATTTAATTTCACCGTTAGTCGAGAAGCCCAGATATCATCATCTGGGAGATTATAATGTACTCGCTGCACGATTAGGGTGGCTGCCTTCCTATCCGCAATTTAATAAAAACTCGATTACGTTGTACGAAGAGGCAAAGGCAGCTAATAATGATGAAGCTGTGAAGTATGTCGTTGATCAAATGAAAAATGGTCAAATGAAATTCGCAATTGAAGAGCCGGGCAATCCTGTTAATTTTCCGAAAACGTTATTTGTATGGAGGGCGAATTTAATTGGAAGTTCTGCAAAGGGGCATGAATATTTTCTGAAGCACCTGCTCGGTACACATTCAAGCATTTTAGGCGAACAAGATCAATCCCTGCATACAGAAGAGGTAGATTCAGCATCTGTTGCACAAGAAGGAAAACTTGATTTGCTTATCAATATGGATTTTCGAATGTCAGGTACGGGGTTGTATTCGGATATTGTCTTGCCGGCTGCAACCTGGTATGAAAAGTATGATATCAGCTCTACCGATATGCACCCTTTTATTCATCCTTTCAATCCAGCGATTACACCGCCGTGGGAGAGCCGATCTGATTGGGATACTTTTAAAAAGCTGGCGAAAACATTTCAATCTTTAGCCGAGAAATATCTGCCGGAGACGGTAAAGGACATTGTCGCTACACCGCTCCTCCATGATACTTCAGACGAGACATCGCAGGCGTTAGGATTAATCCCCGACTGGAAAAATAATGGGGTTGAACCGGTTCCTGGAGAGAATTTCCCGCGCATTCACGTCGTCGAAAGGGAGTATACCAAAGTATACGATAAATTCATTGCGCTCGGGCCGAATATACGGGAAAAAATCGGCGCCAAGGGACTAAGCTGGGATGCTAAAGAGGAATATGACGAATTGAAAGATATTTTAGGCACAGCTAAAACGACAAAAGAATATAAAGATTGCCCCGATATCTCTGCAGATCGAAACGCTGCTGAAGCTATCCTGACATTATCCAGCACGACGAACGGTTCGCTCGCAATGAAAGCATGGGATACTTTAGAAAAGAAAACCGGGCAAAAATTAAAAGACCTAGCCATAGAACGGGCTGAAGAGCACATTTCATTTGACGAGATTACAGCCCAGCCAAGAAAGGTTTTATCATCTCCGGTCTATAGCGGGACAGAGACAGGCAATCGCCGTTACTCGCCTTTTACAACCAATATAGAACGGCTGATTCCATTCCGAACCTTGACCGGCAGGCAGCATTTCTTCTTAGACCATGAAATCATGCGTGAATTTGGGGAGGATCTGCCGACCTTTAAAGCGCCTTTAAGAAAAGCTGCTTTCTATAATAAAGATGGACGTCCGGCATCAACAACCAAAGAAATAAAACTGCGCTATTTAACACCGCATTTTAAGTGGTCTTACCACAGCACATACTACGATACATTGCCGATGCTTACGCTGTTCCGGGGCGGACCGCATGTATGGATGAATAATAAAGATGCCGAGACTGTTGGTATCCGTGATAATGACTGGCTTGAAATGTACAATCGCAACGGGGTTGTCGTCGCAAGGGCCGTCGTCAGCCATCGGTTACCGAGAGGCGTGGCGTTTATGTATCATGTGCAGGACAGAACAATTAATGTTCCCGGTTCAAAAATAACAAAAGAACGTGGGGGAACTTTTAACAGTCCCACTAGGATTCATGTTAAGCCGACACAAATGATAGGGGGATACGCTCAACTAAGCTACGGATTTAATTATTATGGGCCGACCGGAAACCAGAGGGATGAACAAGTCGTTATTCGTAAATTAGAGCGAAACGAGGTGGATTGGCTTGAAGATTAAAGCGCAATTTGGAATGGTGATGAACCTCGATAAATGTATCGGCTGCCACACATGCAGTGTGACATGCAATAATACATGGACGAATCGTAGCGGCGCCGAATATATGTGGTGGAACAATGTTGAAACAAAACCGGGCGTCGGTTACCCGAGGGAATGGGAAAACCAAGAAACCCACCGCGGAGGCTGGGAGTTGAAGAACGGAAAGATTGAATTGAAAGCCGGCGGCCGTGCCAAAAAGCTGCTGAATATCTTTTACAACCCCGATTTGACCCGAATCGATGATTATTATGAGCCATGGACCTATGATTACGAAAATTTAATCAAAAGTCCTCAGAAAAAGCATCAGCCAGTTGCAAGGCCTATCTCTCAGCTTACCGGTGAATACATCGATTTGAAGTGGGGGCCGAACTGGGAAGACGATCTTGCGGGTGTTTATGATACAGGCAAAAAGGATCCGAACATGCACAATGTTGATGAACAGGTGATTCAAGAATATGAACAAGCTTTTATGATGTATTTGCCAAGAATTTGTGAACACTGTATCAATCCGTCATGCCTTTCTTCCTGTCCGTCCGGGGCCATTTACAAACGTGATGAAGACGGCATCGTTCTTGTTGATGAGGATGCATGCCGCAGCTGGCGTTTTTGCATGTCGGGCTGTCCGTATAAAAAAGTTTATTTTAACTGGAAGACGAATAAAGCCGAAAAGTGTACGTTTTGTTTTCCGCGTATTGAAAACGGCCAGCCAACAGTTTGTTCTGAGACTTGCGTCGGCCGCCTGCGTTACATCGGCATCGTCTTATATGACGCGGACAAGATAGAAGAAGCGGCATCTGCTGCCGACCCAAAGGATTTATATGAGTCCCACTTAAACCTATTTTTGGACCCAAATGATCCGGAAATCGTCAAACAAGCAAAGAAGGACGGAATTCCGGAGGATTGGATTGAGGCGGCTCAAGCATCACCTGTATATAAGCTTGCTGTGGAACATAAGGTGGCGCTGCCTTTGCACCCGGAATACAGAACTTTGCCAATGGTGTGGTACATTCCGCCTTTAAGTCCGATTACCAATACGTTCGGCGGTCAAATTGATATGTTGGATCCCGGAATTATTTTTCCGACGATCAAGCAGTTCAGAATCCCCATCCAATACCTTGCGAATTTAATGTCAGCGGGGGATACAAAAGTTATTGAACGCGTATTAAAGAAAATGGTTGCCATGAGGAGTTATATGAGAAGTGTTAACTTGAAGCAATCGTTTGATCAAGCCATCCTTGAAGACGCCGGGTTAACTGAAGAAACCGCTGTCGAATTGTATGAATTATCCGCGATAGCGAAATACAATGATCGTTATGTCATTCCAAAATCTCACAGGGAAGAGGCAGGCAATATGTATTCAGGACAAGGTTCAGCGGGGTACGAGTTTATGGAGGGCTGCTCAGGTTGCAGTTTAGGCACTGAAAAATACGAAGATTTATACGCCTTCAGTGAAGAATATTGGAGTGATCTAAATGGGAACACAATGGATGGAAGAAGATAGATTAGTGTTTAAGCTTTGTTCATTATTCTTGAGATATCCGGATAAAGAATGGACAGAATCGGAAGAAGCAAGTCAAATTGTTGATGAAATAAATGATAAAGGAATGAAGTACTGCCTTCGGCGGTTTCTGACCTATGTAAATGAAACCTCCTTTAAAGAGATGTGCGAGAATTATGTGCGGTGGTTTGATTTTAGCGAACCTAAAACGCTTTATTTAACCCATGGAAGATTTGGAGAGAATAGAGAGCGCAGCCTAGCTTTTGTAAAATTAAAAATGGAGTTTGCAAAAGCCGGGTTTTATATTAAAAATGATGAATTGCCCGACTATTTACCGCTTATATTAGAATTTGCCTCAATTGCGGAAAAAGACTTTGTTCAAAAGGTGTTTTTAATCCACAAAAAAGCAATTGACCTATTGCTGACAGAGCTTGAAAAAGAGGATAATCCGTATGGCTTTTTATTAAAAGCTTGTTTAGCAGCCATTGCAACACATTTGCCACCTAGTGAAAAAGACGCGGATCACCATGCGGGATGACTCAAATTGGAGGGATTGTTATGACAGAACTAGATTATTTCTTATGGGTGATCATTCCCTATTTATCGTTAACCATTTTTGTTGTCGGACATGTTCATCGCTATAATACAGATCAATTCGGTTGGTCGGCACAATCAAGTGAATTTATCCAAAAAGATCAATTATTGAAGTGGGGGAGTACGCTGTTTCACTATGGTGTCATTTTTGTTTTCTTCGGACATGTGGCAGGAGTGCTGATTCCTAAAGCGTTTTATGATGCAGTCGGAATAACTGAACATATGTATCATTTTGGCGCTGTATGGTTCGGGGGAGCCGCCGGGGTGATGATGGTTGTCGGAGGAGCCTTATTGACAGTACGTCGGCTTAGAAGTAAAAGGGTAAGGAGAAACAGCTCAAAGAAAGACCTTTATGTATTGCTTTTAATCGGAGTAGTGACCGTTGTTGGTTTTACAAATACAGTCGCTTATACAGCGACAGGAGGAGAGTTTGATTATCGGGCAACAATAGGTCCGTGGTTCAGGGGAATTTTAAGCTTTCAGCCTTCTCCGTATTTAGTGATGAACGCACCGCTCGGGTTTCAACTTCATATTTTGGCGGCATTTGTTTTATTTGCCGTATGGCCTTACACGAGACTGGTCCATGTGTGGAGTCTGCCTTTAGAATACTTATCTAGAAAGTATATTGTATTCAGAAAAATGAATCCGAAAAAAGCGCTTAAATAGAAAAATGAACCTGCCCAAACACAAAAAGCCACTTCAGTACTCAAGAGTGGCTCATTTCATGATCATTGAATAAAAAGCGCGTTTTTTAATGACCGTCCAGCAAATAGCTTTCCTCATCGCGATTATGTATTTGAACCAGAACATATATCGCTTTAAAACGGTCGATTACATCATCGTTTACCCCTTGTTTATCCAGTTCTTCTTTTATATCGCTTACCAGTATCCTAAGTAAATCATGATCACGCTTAAGCATGCTTAGTGTATGAGAGATATCCGGGTTTTCTTCAAGCTTTCTTTTGTATAAACCCTCTTCTTCTGAATCCGCATGTGCAATTGTACGGGTTTCCCAATGTTCGAGAAGAGCCCTTGCTGCAATCATAGCATGCTTTTTATGTTTTTCGCCATAAACCTGTTCTAATACCTCCATCAAATCCCTTCCTTCTGTTACTGCTCCATCGTGGATGGATCTATGAGAACCTAATTTATTCAAAGATGGACCTGACAATTAAAGTAACCCTCCTTTTTACCCGAAATACGCTAAGGATGTTCATATCCATTATGAACAAATATTATAATTTTCAAACAAGTTCTGCATAGTGATTTATCCATAGAATCGCTGTTTTTAGGAGCTGTCGGCGCTGTTAACGATCGCGTTTCAAGCGCTGGGTAATCTCCTTATGTATCACTAATATCCATTCTGTCGCCAGCCAGAGCTTTTTCTTACGGAGGATCGCTGTTATTCACTTATTTAATAGCTGGGTATCAAATATAGTTATTTTTTTTATTTCAAACACTGAGATAAAATATTTATGATGAGGATGCTAGAGCGTGCTTTTAACAAGAGCCTATCCATTCTTTTTATGAAAAGAACATGGAGGGAACGACAGTGATGAATAAATGGGGAAAACAAATCAAAATTCCAGCAATGTATATGCGAGGCGGGACAAGCAAGGGTGTCTTTTTTCTTAAAGAAGATTTGCCAACCGATCCATCTAAACGTGATAAAGTTTTACTGCGTCCAATAGGCAGTCCAGATCCTTACGGCCAGCAGATCGATGGTTTGGGTGGTGCCACATCGAGTACGAGCAAGGTGGTTATTGTTAGTAAAAGCAATCGTCCTGGATGTGATGTAGACTACCTATTCGGACAGGTGGTCATCGGACAGCCATTGGTTGATTGGAGTGGAAATTGCGGGAATCTTACTTCAGCTGTAGGTCCTTCGATATTTCGAGGTCTGGTAGATGCCCCGCTGGATGGCGTGGCTGAGGTCAATATCTGGCAGGAGAATATCGGGAAGAAGATCGTGGCGCATGTCCCGATGAAGGATGGGGAGGTGCAAGAGCTTGGAGATTTCGCGCTGGACGGAGTCACTTTCCCTGCACCGGAAATAAAGCTTGAATTCCTTGATCCGGGTGCCGATGGGGGAAACATGTTTCCGACCGGGAATCCGATCGATATCATTCATGTGCCAGGCGTAGGAGAAGTCGAGGCTACTTTAATAAACGCTGGAAACCCTGCTGTCTTTGTTTCTGCGTCTTCAATGGGATTATCGGGAACTGAACTGCAAGGAGATATCAACGGCGATGCGGATCTATTGACCCGTTTTGAAGCGATTCGGGCCCATGGAGCGGTGATGATGGGTCTAGCGGAAAGCGTGGAGTACGCAATGACCAATCGTCAGCACACACCTAAAATCGCATTTTTTGAAACCTCTGCGAGCTACACAACATCTGACGGAAAAGAAGTACATGGAGAAGATATCGATATTCTGGCACGCATTCTTTCCATGGGTAAGCTTCATCATGCCATGACCGGTACAGGCGCTGTAGCTATTGCTGCCGCGGCCGCAATACCGGGAACGATTGTCAGCAGGATTATAGGGGATGCGAGGCCGGAGCTCCGTTTCGGTCATCCATCCGGTACTTTGAAAGTGGGTGCAGAAGCTGCTCATGATCAAGCAGGATGGGAAGTGAAGAAAGTAACCATGAGCCGAAGTGCTCGAAGATTAATGGAGGGCTTGGTTCTGATACCGGATCAAGAATAACAGATCATAAAAGGGCTGCATGGATGCCAGCCCTTTTGTTTACACTCAGTTATTTGGAAATCATTGAATCTAAGTATTTGATCGTCGCTTCTTTGTCACCAGAAATCGAGGATTCTCGTTGGTGATCTTTGAGCAGCTTTTCCTTGGCTTTTTTTAGTGTTGCTTCTTCTAATTCCTTCGGGACCACCACAACGCCGTCTGCATCTCCAACAATAATGTCACCGGGTTTAATTGAAACACCCCCGCAAGAAATTGGAACGTTTAATTCGCCGACACCCGCTTTACCGCTTGCAGCAACGGTTGTCCCTTTACAAAAAACAGGAAAATCCAGTTCCTTTATTCCCGTCGAATCCCGGATGACTCCATCCACAACAATTCCGCCTAATTCCAGTGTTTTGGCCATTCCGACGACAAAATCTCCCGCAATCGCTCTATATTCATCGCCTTTCGCATCAATGACAAGAATATCTCCAGGTTTGGCTGTTCGAATGGCTTTAAGTACGGCTAAATTATCACCTACGGGCATTTTTACCGTAAAAGCTCTTCCGCTAAGGACGAAGTCTTCCTTTAGCGGCTTAATACTCGGGTGTAAGTTATTCAAACCGTCCAGAGCATCAGAAATGCAGGTAGTAGGAATGGAGTGAAACTGATCAATTATTTGATCCATGAATTCAAGCACCTCTTTGTTTGAATTTTTTCATAACCATACTATACCGAAAAAATGAGCTGTATCAGTATTCAAAAATGTTATACTTAGCTATAACGAAAACTATTTGTAATGATGGAGTGGCCAGGATGGATGATCGTGATTGGGTAATGCTTGAAAATCTGTATTTTCATAACAACATTTCTAAAACTGCTCAGATTTTATACATATCCCAACCTGCTTTAACAAAGCGCATTAAGCACATCGAGAAAGAGTTTCAAGTACCGATCATAGAACGTGGAACAAGAGGGATTCGATTTACCGCAGAAGGTGAGTACCTCGCCAAATGTGCTGGTGAAATGATTGAAAGAATGCGTCAAATGAAAGAAACCATTTGGAATATGAATCAAGAGGTAGTTGGAACCATCCGGTTAGGCGTGTCTAATATTTTTGCGAAAAATATGCTTCCAAACATACTGAGACTTTTTAAAAACCGCTATCCGAGAGTAGACTATGAGGTTATCACCGGGTTGAGCAGCGAAGTGTATAATCTTGTCTATAATAAAAAAGTTTATTTTGGATTTGTACGTGGAGATTCGCATGGGCGGAATCGAAATGTTTCCTCTTTGAAGAAAATATTTGTATTGCTTCCAAGGAAAAAATCGATCTCGAACAGCTTCCCGAATTGCCGAGGATTGAATATAAAACGGATGCGAACCTAAAGAGGTTAATCGATGATTGGTGGAGAGGAAAATTTTCGCCATCCCCGCGCATAGAGATCGAAGTGGATAGTACCGATACATGTAAAGAAATGGTGAGAAATGGACTGGGATATGGCCTCCTCCCAAGCGTCCTTTTAAAAGAAGATAAAGATATAAAATGTTTTACGATAAAAGATGCACATGATGAACCGCTGATTCGAAAAACTTGGATGATCTATCATAACGAAACCATCAAATTGAAAACGGCAAAAGAATTTGTCTATTTTGTTGAGAATTATAGATTTGATTAGAACCGCGTGGTAAGCAATCACGCGGTTTTAATATTGGGGGGGGGGGAATTAATAAAAAGATGATCAATTCTAAAATAATGTATAAATGGCACGACTTATTAGCTTGCTTTTGGTTGACGTCACTTCTCCTTTTCAGCACGGCAAAACTCATGAGATATCTTCATCAAAGCGTGCTTCCCAGGCCCAGACACGCAGCTTCGCGATTTCACGCTCCGTCTTTTCTTTCTTCAAATCAAGCTGAAGCGGCCGACGATGACTTCTTTTTCTCTCTCCTTAAGGATGTCGATGAATGATTCACTTTTCAAGCTTTATACATGAGCTTGATGGTGACGATGAAGCTTTCGTTTTTTCGACCTTGAGGACATCGTAAGGGTGATTTCGTTGCCACGTTCAGGGAGAGTTTATGGTCATGATCTGCATACAAGATCAGGTGGCGGATTAAACATTGAACTTGAAGATGCTTAGTATGTCGCATATTCTGTTGTTTTTTTCAGCACAATCCCTGGGAATACCGCTATTCAAGACATTATATATGCTCCATCGACCGTGAAATTGCTATAATGTGGTTAATTTCTATTCGCGTTTCGATAATCAGAAGAACCATGAACCTATCGTGAAATACATAAAGAATTAGAAACTAAGAAGAAAGGATGAGATTGTTGAAGGAATATTTTTCAATCGGGGAAACAGCCCGTCTTAATAACATTTCCATTCAAACATTGCGCTATTATGATAAGATCGGAATTTTTAAGCCTCAATGCACAGACCGGGATAATGGCTATCGATATTACCATGTTAAACAGTTCTTTTATTTAGATATTATAAAATATCTCAAATCTATTAAAACGCCGTTGGGAGAAATTAAGCGAATGATTTCGCATACATCTACCCCCGAACGGATGCAAGCCTTTCTTGAGGAGCAAGAAAGCGTGATTGAGCGTGAGATGGAAAGACTCGAACGTGCCAGGCAATTGCTTCAAAGAAGAAAGCACCAGCTTAATGAACAATTGGAGATACGCACTAAAAAAGAAGAAGGTCTAGTTTATGTTCGACATATAGGAGACCAAACCATTTTAAAAGCAGTGACACCTCAAGTGAATCCTCATGACCAATCAGATTTGTATTACCGAAAATTGGCTGAAGTTCTTGAAGAAAGAGGAGAAATCGTTGATAACTATTATGGATTGATTTATGATTTAAAGCCTTATAAAGATTCCGGTGACATTTATTGCAACAGCGTTTATACTACGATTTATGATGGAGTAAAGATAGATACAGGGGAACAAAACATGAATATAGATATAATCCCATCCGGCGAATATGTATGTATTTCATTTGATTGCACGGCAACAAATTATTTTTCATACTATCAAAAACTGTACGATTTTATTGAATCACATGGCATTCAAACGGATGGAAAAGTATATCAAGTTTCTTTTCCAAACAGCTATAACTCTTTAAAAGAAGAAGACTTCCTCACAGAATTTAGAGTGCGGAAAAAATAAAAACCCCTTGACCCTATAGTTGCTATAGGGTTTATGATTTATGCATCGTTCTGATTAATATTTGAAAGGAAGGATGTATAAGATGGCAGAAAATAAGACGCTTCGGTTACTCATGCCGCAAAGCCTGCTGGAAGCCCATTTATTAAATTCTAAACGAATGGTTCATTTGAAGAAGTACCTGGCGATTTAGATGTGTGCCTCTCAAATTTAAATAAAAAATGAATCTAAAACAAAAGGAGCGATGAAGATGAGAGCACCGATAGATGAACCCATTTGGTACGCCTACCCTGGAATGGTAGCTGTCGTTACGGCTCAATATGAAGGTGAAAAAAACGCAATGGCTTCCGGGTGGCATACGTATATTGGATCTTCTCCCGGAATGTATGGGATATCGATAAATAAAGAGACATATACTTACAAATTGATTGAGAAAAGCGGCGTTTTCGGTGTGAATTTTCTTCCGGGGAGATGTTCGGAACTCATTCAAGCATTAGGCACCCATAGCGGCAGAGATTTAAATAAGTTTGAAGCATTTCATATTCAATACGAAGAAGGACTAAAAGCTGAGATACCGATTTTAACTGATGCGTATTTTGCTTATGAGTGTAAAGTACACAGTATTTCCACTTTGGGCGATCAAGAGTGGATTGCGGGAGAAGTTTTACAG
The DNA here is from genome assembly GCF_001042485.2 of Bacillus paralicheniformis. GTDB lineage: Bacteria > Bacillota > Bacilli > Bacillales > Bacillaceae > Bacillus > Bacillus paralicheniformis. The sequence continues at coordinate 45,254 of NZ_LBMN02000016.1, read as the reverse complement.
AGATATCAAGATAAAGAGCTTTTCTTAAAAAATGGTATGCCGAATTTAGAAAAATTGGATGTTCCGCTTCATATTGGAGGGTCCAGCTATCGAATATTAAATAGTCAAGCAGAGGAGCGTCAACACGTTTTTTATCCCAAAACTGATTGAAACATTCAGGCTCTTCCGCATTCCGCAAAGCTACTTTAAGAAAGCTTTGCGGTCTTTTTTTATAAAAAAGAGGATCATGTCACTCGTTATTTCTCTTTTATTAACGCTTTTGGGAGGAACAGTCCTTAGCTTTGGAGGAGACATAGAATTTTTTTATCACACCTGCTTCTTCTTCCCCCGGTAAAACCATGAAACATCCTCATCAGCACCCGTTTCTCGGGCCCGGGACATATAGCTCCGCGAAATCGCATTTTGGACTGCGTTTTTTCTTTTCTTTAAATCAAGCCCAGAAGCACCAGGCCGAAGGTAGCGATATTAGTCTTTATTGCTAAGCTTATAGATTTCGCGAGCCATTAATTCCAAAATATACATAACGGGGATTTGCGTAGTAATATTAGCATTTTCAAACCACTCTTCTGTCACGTAATACGCAATATTAATGTCGGATATTCTGGCAATTGTGGAGTGCTTATGATTTGTAATACTGATCACTTTACTTCCTTCTTGCTTGAGCTGATGAAGATGAGTAACTGTAGAATGGCCTTCACCTGAGACGGATAAAGCAATCGTTATGCTATTGCGGCGGAATTGGGAGTGCGTCGGAAAGTAAGGATCTTTAATATACATTGAAAATTTGCCTAAACATGAGAAATACCTTGCTCCATACTCGGCAAGAATACCTGAGCTTCCTACGCCGATAAAAATGACACTCTCCGCTTTGGCAATTAGAAGTGCGGCCTCCTCAATCTTTTCTTCTATGTCTCCTTTTAATGTTCTCTCAAAAAACTCGGCTACTGAATGTTGGGAACTCTTCAATACCGTCTTTTTATCTTTTTCTAACTGCATTTTAAGCTTCACTTTAAATTCCGAAAAACCCTCACAATTTAATTTTTTGCAGAAACGCAGAATGGAGGCTGTTGATACGTGGGTTTCATCTGCCAATTCGCGGATTCGCATATAGACGACTTTCTCGCCATTTTGACAAATGTAATTGTATAAAGAAGTTTCCAGTTCATTAAACGAAGCGATGATCTCGTGTGTAAACATGGATGCGGGACTCTCCTTCCCTTGACCCTTTCTGCTAACTCCATCTTAGCATACCTGCTTCATAAGAAACATAGTGTTACATATGTGCGACAAATGACTTCTTGTGTGATTAAAAACAACATGTTACCGGCTTATTTACCGGCTTGCTCATCTGCAGATACAATTTATCCATAAGTACTTTTGCTAAAATTACCCGGAGGTGTAAAGAGGATGACACAAGGTATTAAAATTGTCACGATTGGCGGGGGATCGAGTTATACTCCTGAATTAGTAGAAGGGTTTATCAAACGGTACGATGAATTGCCGGTTCGAGAGTTATGGCTGGTAGATATTGAAGCGGGAAAAGAAAAATTAGAAATCGTCGGAAACCTTGCGAAAAGAATGATTGAAAAAGCCGGTCTTCCAATTGAAATTCATTTAACGCTTGACAGGAGATCAGCTTTACACAATGCCGATTTTGTTACGACTCAGTTTCGCGTAGGGCTGCTTGATGCCCGTGCAAAGGATGAAAGAATACCTTTAAGTCATGGAGTTTTGGGCCAAGAAACAAACGGACCGGGCGGATTGTTTAAGGGGCTGCGTACCATTCCGGTTATATTGGATATTGTAAAAGATATGAAAGAACTATGTCCGGATGCCTGGTTAATCAACTTTACAAATCCTGCCGGCATGGTGACCGAAGCTGTCCTTCGCTACACTGACCATAAGAAAATTGTCGGCTTATGCAATGTTCCAATCGGAATTGAGATGGGGATCGCCAAGCTCTTGGATGTTGATCATTCACGGGTTCGCATTGATTTCGCCGGTCTCAATCATATGGTATATGGATTGGATGTATACGTCGACGGAGTCAGCGTAAAAGAGAAAGTGATGGAGCTGTTATCAGATCCCGAGAACAGCAGTTTTGTAAAAAACATCGAAGGGCAAGGCTGGGAGCCGGAATTTATCCGGGCATTAAATGTGTTAACTTGCCCATATCATATGTACTATTATAAGACAGATGAGATGCTCCAAAAAGAATTGGAAAACTTTAAAAAGGGAACAACGAGAGCTGAAGTCGTTCAGAAGCTTGAAGAGGAATTATTTGAGCTGTACAAAGACCCCGATCTGGCCGTTAAACCTCCCCAATTAGAGGAGCGCGGCGGAGCGTATTACAGCGATGCAGCCGTTCGTCTCATTTCGTCTATCTATAACGATAAACGTGATATTCAGCCGGTTAATACAATCAACAACGGAGCGATTGCAAGTATTCCGGATGACTCTGCGGTCGAAGTAAGCTGTGTGATTACAAAAGAAGGTCCAAGGCCAATCGTTCATGGTGATCTGCCAGTTGCAGTCCGGGGACTCGTCCAGCAAATCAAGTCATTTGAACGAGTAGGCGCCGAAGCCGCTGTAACAGGAAGCTATGATACAGCTTTGCTGGCGATGACGATCAATCCGCTTGTCCCTTCTGATAAAATCGGCAAAGCGATTTTAGATGAAATGCTCGAAGCGCATAAAGAGCATTTGCCAAGGTTTTTCAAAAAAATAGAAGCATAAGGGAGGAGCAGTTGGTTAAATTGGGCGTTCACTTTATGCTGATAAGGAGGAAAAAGTGAGCATAAAACTCATAGCGGTTGATATGGACGGAACGTTTTTGGACGATGAAATGAAATATAACAAAGATCGTTTTATGAAACAATATCGTGAATTAAAAGCACGGGGGATAAAATTTGTTGTTGCAAGCGGGAATCAATATGATCAGCTTAAATCCTTTTTTCCATCAATTGAAAATGAAATAGCTTTCGTTGCTGAGAACGGTGCTTATGTAATAGATTCGGGAAAAGAAATATTCTCAAGCGAAATGTCTAAAGAAACGATAAAAAAGGTTATCGATGTTTTAGAAGGATACGAATACACAAATCTAATTGTTTGCGGAAAAAAAGTGCTTATATACATGAAGATGTCCGCGACGATGCATATCATCATGCTCGTAAATATTATCATAAACTGCAAAAAGTGCCTCGTTTCGAAAATCTGAATGATAAAATATTCAAGTTCTCCACAAGCTTTTCCGCGGAAGATGTTTCAGGACTTTTACGCGACTTGAAAAAGTCAATCGGTTCTCTCGTTACTCCCGTATCAAGCGGACATGGCGACATCGATTTGATTATACCCGGCCTTCATAAAGCAAGCTGGATTAAAATCCTTCAAGAGCGGTGGGGGATTCGTGATGCTGAGTCAGCTGCATTTGGAGACAGCGGAAACGACCTGGAGATGATTTCCACTGTTCAGTATGGAATCGCAATGGAGAATGCCCAGAAAATGATTAAAGATGCTTCCCGATATATTACACAACAAATAACGAAGAGGGCGTCTTAAATGCAATAGACGCCATTCTTAAAAATGAAGAGCCTTTTATTTAACAATAATGGCTTATAGCTTCATAAGCTTTTTTTGCTGAAAAATAGATTCTTCAATAACTTAGCTGCATATTTCATTTGCTGAATTTTCAAATGATAGGGTTTCGTAACTGATCGTAAGTTTTGTTTTAATTGAGAGCTTAATGAAAGAAGCCGGGTTGTCAGTCCGGCTTCTGCGGCAACATTTCCCCTTCGCCTTCTTCCGCTTCTCCTTCTCCGCGCGGTAAAACTCATGAAACATCTTCATCAACGCCCGTTTCTCAGGTCCGCGACACATAGCTCCACGAAATCCCGAGCTGCGTTTTTTCTTTTTTTAGATGGAGGAAATGAATAGTCGATAAAAACAGAGTAAATATAGGTGATTGTAATAGTACATGTATCCACTCTATAGCATAGTTTAATAATGAATTTACTGTGATTGAAGGGAGGATTTAGTGATGTTTCATTGTAAAACAAATGTGATGCCGCCAATTGTGCATCCGACTAACTGTTGTGAAAATCATACTTTTTCAAAAACAATTGTCCCACATATTCATCCGCAGCATGTAACAAATGTGCATCACCAGCATTTCCAGCATGTGCATCAATATCCGCATTCTTATTCTAGTTACGATCCGGTTACACACTCTCACACTCATTGTGGTAAACCTTGTTGTAACTAGTGGGATTAAACAATGTCTGTATGGTTTACAGTGCATCTTCATATTTAGCACCCAAATGAAGGGTGCTTTTTGACTTGGATAGCTACTGATCACGGAAGGAATTGGTCTAAAGAAGCTATTTGCCGAAGGCATCCCAGTAACAATGTTTGGCGTTGCAGATATTCGTGAAGAGTACGAACGATTATTGGAAAACGGCGTGAAGTTTACGATGGAGCCGACAAAAATGGGCGAAGTCACAATAGCTGTCTTCGACGATACATGCGGCAACCATATTCAGATCATACAGAAGTAACGCAGCTTTAATGACTTGATTGGCAAATATTTAGTTCAGTGAAGTGATTTTTATCAAAAATTAAACAACTTTATGTTAACCCTGTCTTATTTTTAGGATGGGGTTATACATTTATTTCGTTTACTACTTGAGATTATCCGTTTTTGTAAGTGAAAGCTTGCCGTCGGTTATAAAAACCGGCCATATCAAACATTTGAAGTTTCTCATACTTAATGCCCGCCGTGTTCGTTAAATGTCAAACAACACAATCATATGTGTCCATTGGAGTTCCGATAGGAGAAAGATAATACGTTGACGAGCGACGCTTATACAGGGCTTGACAGCAAACAATTTCCAGAAGCAGGTGTCGGTATTCATATTATTGAAAACCTTGGTTCAAGCTTTGGGTCAGCTGTGATCGCAACCGTTGGCGCAACTGTCATGCAAGGATTGCAACCAACGATTGCGAATGGCTTAAAAGGTTATCATGCCGGGTTCTTAGTTTCTACAATAGTCATTTCCATAATCTTCATTCCAAGTCTATTTCTCACACATAAAAAAGTTCAATAAACAAATGGTCACAAGTGAAGCTGAAACGCTCCAAGCGCAATCAAATTGGCTGATTTATTCCATACGGAGAAACTTCAGCGAGCAGAAGACGCACCCGTTATCCAGCCAAATTAGCTCGTATAAAAAGAGGCCGGGTTTATATCATCCCGAGCCTCTTCATTGATTTCACTTCCCCTTCCCCTTCTTCCGCTTCTCCTTCTCAGCCGGATAAAACTCATGAAACATCTTCATCAGCGCGCGCTTTTCAATCCGCGACACATGCTCCGCGAGATCCCAAGCTCTTTCGCAATTTCGCGCTGTGTTTTTTCCTTCTTCAAATCAAGACCGAAGCGGCCGACGATGCCTTCTTTTTCTCTGCTGTCCAGGTGTCGATGTATTTTTTGACTTTTTCAAGCTCTGTGCCTGAGCTGGATGGTGTCGATGACGTCTTCGTTTTCCGATTTGAGGACATCGCTGAGGCTGATTTCGTTGCCACCCATAGGTTACCTGTTTGGAATTCAGGTGAAAAGTTCAGATAAAAGGAGTTTTACAATAGCTTGTTACATACCAAAAGCGATTTATTGACTTTAGGGAATTTATATTGACAAAAGTATTGCGTGAATAACTCCTTTTTATAAAATAAAAGGTAATGATTTGGATATTCAAGGGGGAGAGTAGCACTTTTTTTACAGGTGCTTGTTTTATGACTCCGTCAACAGGCATGACCTTATTAAACCGTGTAATATTAGAATCAAAGAAAGAATTTGAATGAGGCTTGTCAGCATACAAAGAAGTATACAAGGGGACTGTAACAAATAACGTTCCGGCAGGCACTTTGGTTGGAGCGGCAATTTCTTTGACAAGCATTTGGACCAGGGTTCCTGCGAGCAGAGTAAAACAAACAGTTTTGACTCTAACTTCATTAGCTGTAGGGTAAGGCGAGGCCTTCTTCAAAACAATACCCCTAGACCTTCGAAGTAATCCAATAAAAGATATATTCAGATTTTAACCATTTAAGAGAAGCCGCCGATATTTGCGATATCCTCTTTAAGAAAAATATTAATTATAGGAGGAAAAATGTTTTTAATAAGAAAAGCCAAAGTGTCAGACGCTAATTCAATTGCCGAAGTTCATGTGGAAAGTTGGAAAACCACATATCAAGGAGTATTGCCTGATGACACGTTATCTAAGCTCTCTGTCGAAAATCAGGCAGAGCTTTGGAAAACTTCATTAAGTGATCCTCAAAATCAAGATATTGTCTATGTTGCAGAAGAAACCGACGGTAAAATTATAGGCTTTGCTTCCGGAGGTCCAAATCGCGATCATCTTAGCAAATATAAGGGTGAAGTTTCCGCGATTTATCTGTTGTTACAGTATCAAAAAAAAGGAATCGGCTCTCGACTAATGAGGGCGGTTGTAGAGGAGCTTGTAAAGAAAAACATAAAATCATTAATGGTATGGGTTTTAGCCGGTAATCCATCGATAAATTTTTATGAAAAATTAGGTGGAAGGCAGAGCACAACAAAACAAATACAATTCGGTGAAGATTATTTCAAAGCCATTGCTATCTGCTGGACGGATATAAATAGTTTTTTGTTATAAAATGATCTCCGCGTTATTATATGCTCCCCTAAAGGTAGGGCAGATGAAATAAAAAAATCTGTTTGGCTGCTTTGGGGGAGTCGGGATGCTCGTTACCAGGCCAATGATCGCACCCGTTATCCAGCCAAATTAGCTCGCATAAAAAGAGGCTGGGTTTTATATCATCCCAAGCCTCTTCATTGATCTCATTTCCCCTTCGCCTTCTTCCGCTTCTCCTTCTCAGCCCGGTAAAATTCATGAAACATCTTCATCAGCGCCCGCTTCTCAATCCGAGACACATAGCTCCGCGAGATCCCAAGCTCCTTCGCGATCTCGCGCTGCGTTTTTTCTTTCTTCAAATCAAGACCGAAGCGGCCGACGATGACTTCTTTTTCTCTGCCGTCAAGGATGTCGATGTATTTTTTGACTTTTTCAAGCTCCATGTTGAGCTGGATGGTGTCGATGACGTCTTCGTTTTCTGATTTGAGGACATCAATCAAACTGATTTCGTTGCCTTCTTTGTCCTGGCCGATCGGGTCGTGGAGTGAGACGTCTTTTTTCGTTTTTTTCAATGCCCGCAAATGCATGAGGATCTCGTTTTCTATACACCGCGCCGCATAAGTGGCGAGCTTTGTTCCTTTTCCGGCTGAATAGCTTTCGATTGCTTTGATCAGCCCGATCGTTCCGATGGAAATCAGGTCTTCTGCATCCTCGCCTGTGTTTTCGAATTTTTTGACGATGTGGGCGACCAGCCGGAGGTTATGCTCGATCAGCATGTTTCTCGCGTGTTCATCCCCCTGGGCCATCAGCTCCAAGTACTTTTTTTCGTCACTGCTTGACAGCGGTTGTGGAAAGGCATTGTTTTTCACATATGATACTAAAAAAACGAGTTCCTTGATGACATAACCGAGCGCTGCAAAAACACCTGTCATTATCGGCACCTCCACATAATGTATGTAGGCAGAAGCCTATATGTAAATGTATGTGGGAGGGGGGATGTCTGTGTCTGTACGCGGCAAAATTGCCGGACTGCCAAATATTCCGGCGTTCTGTTCTGCATGAAGCCGCTTGTTTTCGCCGGTGATGGCGACTGGTGCAACCGCTTCCATTTTTTATCCGTTTACAAAAGTTAACAAGAGCGGGATAATAAAGGCAAGGAGGTGAGGGTGCCGGACGGTTCACCATAGGGTAAACGTTATCAACCAGTCGGTCCGGTGCGGCAGATGAAAAACAAACGTCTGTTCATACTTTCGTTAATTGTACTGAGCGTGGTCATGATCGGAGTTCAGGAAACCTTCCCAAACCCGCTGACGACAGGTTTAATGACTGTCGTTATTGCGGTGGCAGTTTTTAATATTTTAAAAGAATCGCTGAATAAAAAAGATGAAACACACAGCAAATGAGGCGACAGAAAGCGTTTGCTTCTATCGCCAATAGGAAAACCGGCTCAAAGTGGTGAGCCGGTTTTCTTATTTGTTAGTCTTTCAATGCTTTTCCCATGCCTTTTAAAAATTGCAGGCCGAAGCCGACGGCCCGGTTGATGTCCGGGTCGTTCATGGCTTTCAGCAGATCGAGGACTCCGGTTTTTTTATCGCTTTTTAAAAAGTCTTCTCCTTGTTTTGTGCCGGCGACGATGCTTTCTACCAGTTTCCCCATGATTTCCGGTTCGGCTTTGGAGAGCGCGCCGCCTGTCGCAATGGCTGTATTCATCAGGTTTTTGGCCGGCTCTTTAGACAGCTGGCCGAGGACGATTTTGGCGATATCTTCCTTCGCGCCGATCATGCTGTCTGCGGCATCAAGGACCCCGAGGCCGTTCAGTTCGCCGAGAAGCTTCATCGTTTTTGAAACGGCGGCTTCCTGTTCAGCCAAAAGGGTTTTGAGTTCTTCTAATTTTTCAAGCTTCATTTGCTCCTCAGATTTGTCTTCTTTGCGGATGGCGGTGATGGGAGCTGCCATGTGTGATGACCTCCTTTTGATTTAGTCTGTTAAATGAACGTACCCCGGACGCTTCCATTTCCGCTCGACTTCAGCTCCGTTTTGCGGATGGCGTTTCTTATTGCGCGGATTTGTTTTCGGCAGCGGCGGTTCTGCGCATCCGCCGAGCACTTCCATACGCACTTTTGTCTGCTTGTAAGCAGGTGTATTGGTACGCGCATCTACTGCGGGGCCTGTCAAGAAATTGATCGCCGATTCTTTATCTGTCGAGTTCATCGGCAAATACAATTCGTTCGCTCTAACCCGGTCTGTCACAAGCGCGGTTAATTTTACGGAGCCAAACGGCGAGATCAGTCTGACCTGCGATCCGTCGCAGATGCCCCTGTCTTTGGCGAGCTCAGGCGAGACTTCAACAAAGACGTCCGGCACTTTGGCTTGGATGCCTGCTGATTTGTTCGTCATATTTCCTTCGTGAAAATGCTCCAGCATTCGGCCGTTGTTAATGTGAAGGTCGTACTCTTCAGGGAATTCGGCAGGCTCTGTCCAGTCTGCTAGGGCAAAGCGCGCTTTCCGATCAGGGAAGTTAAAGCCGTCTTCATATAAAAGAGGCGTGCTTTCTCCGGTCAGGCTGCCCCACAGGAAGCTGTTCCATCCTTCAATTGCGTCATAATCCGCCTTTGCGAACAGTGGTGACAGGCTTGCCATTTCTGAAAAAATGTCTCCCGGGTGGCTGTAATGCCAGTCAGCTCCAAGCCGGTTTGCGATCTCTTGAATGATGACCCAGTCCGGCTTTGCGTCTCCGAGGGGCGAAAGGGCCTGATACAATCGCTGGACGCGTCTTTCCGTGTTTGTAAAAGTTCCTTCTTTTTCAAGCGAAGCTGACGCAGGCAGAACAACGTCGGCGTATTGGGCTGTTTTTGAAAGAAACATATCCTGAACCACAAGGAAATCAAGGCTTGATAAAATGTCATGGACCCGGTTTGCGTTTGAATCGACTAAAGCCATATCTTCTCCGACGATATACATGGCTTTCATTTTGCCTTCTTCAACGGCGTGAAGCATTTCGATGTTGTCGAGTCCGGGCTTCTCGTCGATTGTTGTGCCGTAAGCTTTTTCGAACTTTTTCCGCGCTTTGTCATCTGTAATATGCTGATATCCCGGAAGCCAGCCGGGAAGCGTCCCCATATCGCAGGCGCCCTGGACATTGTTGTGGCCGCGGAGCGGGTACGCCCCAGCGCCCGGGCGGCGGTAATTGCCGGTAGCTAAAAGAAGGTTTGAAATCGCGGCGGACGTGTCGGAACCGCCTGTGTTTTGGGTGACTCCCATCCCCCAGAGGACGCACGTGCCGTCGGCGTCACGGATCATCTCAGCGATTTGGATCAGCGTCTGTTGATTAATGCCTGTGATTTTTTCTGCATATTCAAGGGTGTATGTCTCAAGCGATTGTTTATATTCTTCAAAGAAATTGACGTTTTCATTGATAAACGCCTGATCGTGCCAGCCTTGGTCGATCATATACTTCGTCACGGCCATCAGCCATACTTGATCAGTTCCTTGCCGCGGTCTGATAAACAGATCCGAGCGTTCGGCCATTTCGTTTTTGCGAAGGTCGGCGACGATCAGCTTTTGTCCGTGAAGCTTATGGGCGCGCTTCACACGGGTTGCCAGTACCGGGTGGCCTTCGGCCGGGTTGGCGCCGACGATGATGACGAGGCCTGCTTTCGCGATGTCTTGAATGGTGCCGGCATCACCGCCCATGCCGACTGTGCGGAATAATCCGTCCGTTGCCGGAGACTGGCAGTACCGCGAGCAGTTGTCGACATTGTTTGTGCCAAATACTTGCCGCGCCAGCTTTTGCATCAAGTAGTTTTCTTCATTCGTAATTTTTGAAGACGAAATAAACCCGACGGCGTCTTTTCCGCTCTGCTCCCGAATCGAGCCTAATCTGCGGGCGACGTAGTCAAGCGCTTCTTCCCAAGTTGATTCTACAAATTCGTCATTTTTGCGGATCAGCGGTTTGGTTAAACGTTCTTCCGCATTTACGAAATCCCATCCGAATTTCCCTTTCACACACGTCGAAATGGCGTTGACGGGAGCTTCTGACACAGGCTGAATTTTTAAGATGTCACGGCCTTTTGTCCATACTTCATATGAACAGCCGACACCGCAAAATGTACAGACGGTCTTTGTCTTTTTGATCCGCTGTGAACGCATCGCCGCCTCGACTTCTGAAACGGCAAAGATGCTGCTGTATCCCGGCTCTACATCTTTGACAAGGTCGATCATTGGCTCCATGACATCCGGTTTGATGCCTGTCATGAACCCGGCTTTTCCAAGCATCGATTTTTCCATTAACGCATTGCACGGACAAACCGTGACACACTGCCCGCAGCTGACGCATGATGACTCGTTGATTGAAACGCCTTCATCCCAGATCACCCGCGGCCGTTCACGCTCCCAATCAATTGAGAGCGTCTCATTGACCTGCAGGTTTTGGCACACTTCAACACATTGTCCGCATGCGATGCACTGATTCGGATCATAGCGGTAAAAGGGGTGCGACATATCGACTGCGCAAGACGGGTCTTCTTTTGGCGTGTAAGGGTATTTCTGCTCTTCGATTCCCATCATTTCTGCCGTATTATGTAGCGTACAGTTGCCGTTGTTGTTGTCGCATACCGTACAATAAAGCAAATGGTTTTCGAGCAGGCGGTCCATTGCTTCTTTTTGTGCTGCTTTGACCCGTTCTCCAGACAGGCTGACCGTCATTCCGTCTTCTGCCCGCAGGGAGCATGCCCGTTTTAATTTTCCGTCTGCTTCCACAATACAGGTATCACACGTTTGAATAGGATCCGTCTCCGGAACATGGCATATTTGCGGGTGTTCAAACCCGTTTTTGTTCAATATGTCTAAAACGGTTGCCCCGGCCGCTGCTTTAATTTCTTTGCCGTCTATCCGGACACTGATTGGCTTTCCGTCCATCTTTATTCCCCTCCATCATCTTTTCAAAATCAAAAAAGCCATGTACATATATACCGAATCCTGGCGCGGAAAGCGGTATAGACATACATGGCGGAATAGTTTACTAGCAAAGCTTACTAACAGACCAATCCTATATTGTCAGAATTCGATAGATTCATAACACGACGGTATTACAAATCCATCAGCCCGGCTTTTATTATAAAGTGATATTGATTATAATTCAATAGAATAGGAAAATTTTAACCAAGTGAAATGTCTAAGGGGACATCGAGACAGATGGAAGGTTTAAACGGAAGGGGTATGCATGATGTCTAAAAAAATCCACGAATTCAACGATATGATCCGCAAGCTTCGAAAAGAGCTGTTTGGCAAGGGGCCTGAACGGATTCACACGGTCTTTGTCGACAATATGGCAGTTTCGACGCTTTACGGCAATTTGACGGCGAGCGAGCAATTTATTGCAAGCACGTCGGAGGGAAGGGAAATGGTCCATGCCGCAAGGACGACCCTGATTCAGAAACACTACTCCAATCACGTGCCTGAGGGAATGGAGCAGCTCATCGGAGCGAAGCTCGAGCACCTTTTTACAGACATCAAAATTCAGGAGGATATTGCGGTGTCTGTTTTTATCTTTGACCGCAATATTGAATACGGCACCGAATCAGCCAGCGGGGCTTGACGATCGGTCTCAAGTTCGAGGGGGAGTCATGATGATTGAACTGAAATCGAGTGAAAAACGAAAAGCAAAGGTTTTGTTAACAGAAGAAAGTCCGACATTCGCGCATGCGATAGCCGAAGGACTTATCGAAGGAAACGTTTATATCGATGATTTCCTCACACCGGCCACTGTTCTTTTTCGAACAGCTACCGGGATTTATTATGTCGCTGGAGATATCCCCGACAGCGGAAGGAGCGAATGGCTTCATTATCTGAATGAACAGAGGAACGGAGCGCGCTTTACCGTGTTTTCGGCTTCTGAAGAGTGGGACGCCTTTTTAATCGGGGGGCTTGGCGAGCCTCTGCAGCAAATGGAGCGCGTGTCATTTTTCCTCGGAAAAGAGGAATATGTTCGCAGCGCCGCATTTGCCGGTGTTGAAAGATTTTCTGAAGATGACCTTCAAAAAAGCGTGAATTTTACGGAAAAATACGCGGTTGAGTATTGGGGAGGGCCAGGCCGTTTTTTGAAGAACGGTTTCGGATTTAAAGTGTCGCATGAAGGTGTGATCGCCAGTGAATGTGTCACCATTTTTTGTTCGGAACGCTTTGCCGAAGTTGATATCGTAACACACCCGGATTACAGGGGACGTGGGTTTGCAGTCCGCTGCGCCGGCGCCTTTATCGCGTATGCAATAGAGAACCGCTTGAAACCGCGCTGGGATTGCGACCGGCAAAACGACGCATCGATTCGCCTCGCTGAAAAATTAGGCTTTCGACCTGTCAAAACATATTCATTGTTTGTCGGAAAACCGTGAACCAATACGAATGTTTTTAAACAGGGGGGACAGGTTAAAGGCATAGTAAGGACTAAACGCTTGCAGGATGGCAGAGATTTCTCCCATTGAAAGTGCAGCTTCTCTCCTATATGATCGTAGTATTGGCTTTTGGAGGTGGAACGAATGAAAAAAAGCTTGGTGATGGTCCTCGTCTTTCTGCTTCTGCTTGCAGGCTGCGGAGAGGACGATCCCAGAAAAGTCGTAGCATTTGGAGACAGCAATACACGCGGCTCAAATTGGCAATTTCGCGATTATCCAAAAGCGGAAAAATGGGTCAATTTACTTCAGACTTCCCTTCAAGGGCAGTACAAAATAAATAATGCGGGAATAGGCGGAGAAACAACGGAAGACGCCAGGCTTCGGTTCAGGAAGGATGTGCTGGATGACGAGCCGGCATATCTTTTTATCATGTTCGGAACAAATGATGCAGCAATTCTTGCGAAAGGGCTGCCGCGCGTATCGAAAAAAAGGTTTAAAGAAAACCTCTATTATTTTGTTAAAGAAAGCCGCCGCCGCGGGATAGAGCCGATATTAATGACGTGCCTGCCGATCGTCGAAGGAAGCGGGGACAACATCTTTTATTATGCAAGATACCGGGCTGCTTCGTTTGAAAAATACGGAGGAGCGCGTAAATGGCACGATTCCTATAATGACGTCACAAGGGAAACGGCGCGTGAGCTTGATGTGCCGCTAATCGACAACTGGAAAAACATCGTGAAAAAAGCAGGCGGAGCTACAGATGAGAAGCTGATCCATTCGGGGTTTATCGACCCATCGGGAAATCACTTAACCCCAAAAGGCGCGCGAATTGTTTTTGAAGGAATTAATGAAAGTAAAGTCATAAAAACTTCTTGATTTAAGTAAAAGGCCTAGCCATTTCTCCTTTTTCTTCATAGGCTGTTACTATAACAGTCTAAAGGAGGAATGATGCGATGGGATATCCTTTTCCCGCTGGTCCGTGTTCGTACCCGGCTTATCCCGGATATGCAGGCGCCGCATACGGATATGCGTTCGTTGTCGTCCTTTTAGTCGTCCTGCTCGTCATCGGCGGGTTCTACTGGCTTAGTCCTCACGGATTCTTCAAATAGCACCTCTTTTAGAGAGGTGTTTTTTCATGAAAAACAGTAGTAAGCGTATTATTCAAGTGATATAATATCAACCTAAGTGAAAAAAAGCGGCAAGAGCGCCCGGGAGTGCTTGAGCTATGAAGAGACGGAAAGCAGATGACCGAGCGACCTTCTTTTGATTTCGGTTTCAATCAGCTCGATGAATTCGCGGTTTAAATTCATCTCATTTGCTTTAATGTATGATTCTATTAAAAGTTCATCAGACAGCTTTTTCATACTCGGTACCCATTTAATGGGAAAGACACCTCCTCATAAAAATTGGAATAACCTGTTTGGAATAAGCATAAAATGTTAAGTTATATGATCTTTGTTTGAAGTACCTATAATCTATCATGAATATTGGGCAAGAACAATCGTTCTGTTATCCACACCAAAAAGTGGATAACTTGTGGGTATCATGTTTATAATTTAATAAAAGGTCGATGAAATATGAGTGGATACTGTGTGTAATTTTATCCACACCTGTTGAAGAATCCTATTATATGTCGAAAACTTTTCGGACAGCCGATTTTTTAAGACACTTTTAGATTTGATTCGACACATTGAAAAAAGAAGCAGTAATTGAAAGGAAAGGGTGCGGCTTTGTGTTAAAAAAGTTCTTTTTGCCGGATGAATTTGTAAAAAATATTTTTCATATTACCCCTGAAAAACTAAAAGAGCGCAATGTAAAAGGGATTATTACGGATTTGGACAACACGCTTGTAGAATGGGACAGGCCTAGTGCGACACCGCGTCTCATCGAGTGGTTTGAAGAGATGAAAGAGCACGGCATTAAAGTGACAATTGTCTCAAATAATAATGAAAAACGCGTCAAAATATTTTCTGAACCGCTTAATATTCCGTTTATTTACAAAGCGAAAAAGCCGATGGGCAGAGCTTTCAGAAAAGCCGTCAAAAATATGGGTCTTAAAAAAGAAGACGTCGTTGTCATAGGAGATCAGCTCATGACAGATGTGCTGGGAGGGAACCGCAATGGGTTTCATACCATTCTTGTCGTGCCTGTGGCTGCTTCCGACGGCTTTTTTACGCGTTTCAACCGCCAGGTGGAACGCAGAATTCTCAGCGCTTTAAAACGGAAAGGCCATATTCAGTGGGAGGATTAAAGAATGGAAAAGGTAGTTTGTATCGGATGCGGAGTCGCCATTCAAACCGAAGATAAAAATAAACTGGGCTACGCGCCTGAAGCATCGCTGTTAAAAGATAATGTCATCTGCCAGCGCTGCTTCAGATTGAAAAATTATAACGAAATTCAGGATGTTTCACTGACGGACGATGACTTTTTGAAAATCCTGCACGGCATCGGGGAAACGGATTCGCTTATCGTGAAAATCATCGACATCTTTGATTTCAACGGAAGCTGGATCAACGGGCTAAACCGCTTTGTCGGAGGCAATCCGATCTTATTAATAGGAAACAAAGCAGACATTCTCCCTAAATCAGTCAAGCGCGAGCGCCTTGTAAACTGGATGAAGCGCGAAGCGAAAGAGCTCGGCTTAAGGCCTGTTGATGTGCTGCTCGTCAGCGCCGGGCGAGGGCAGGGGATGAAAGATGCGATCGACGCGATCGAATATTACAGGCAGGGCAAAGACGTATATGTCGTCGGGTGTACGAACGTAGGAAAATCAACGTTTATCAATCGGATTATTAAAGAGGTTTCCGGAGAGGGCGACATTATTACGACATCTCAATATCCGGGGACAACGCTTGACGCGATTGAAATTCCTCTGGATGACGGATCGGCGATGTATGATACGCCGGGAATCATCAACCATCATCAAATGGCGCACTATGTCGCGAAACGCGATCTGAAAATATTAACGCCGAAGAAGGAGCTAAAGCCCCGCACCTTTCAGCTGAACGAAGAACAGACGCTGTTTTTCGGCGGATTGTCGCGGTTTGATTATGCAAGCGGAGGCAGATCTTCGTTTGTATGCTATATGCCGAATGAACTCAACATCCACAGAACAAAGCTTGAAAACGCGGATCAGCTGTATGAAAAACACGCTGGGGAAATGCTTGCTCCCCCTGCAAAAGAAGATCTTGACTCGTTTCCGGAGCTTGTTAAACATACGTTTACGATTAAAGAGCCGAAAACGGACGTTGTGTTCTCGGGCCTCGGCTGGGTAACTGTCCAAGAGGCGAACCAAAAAATTGTCGCCCACGCGCCTAAAGGCGTTCACGTGTTTTTACGCAGATCTCTAATATAAGTGCTAAGGGGAGAGAGTTATGAAACCGATGTACGGACTGATTGGCAATCCGGTGGCTCATTCCATGTCTCCGGACATCCATAATGCGGCTTTGGAGGATCTTTCTTTAGAAGGACATTATCACGCTTTTCGCGTGGAAAACGAAGATCTTGAAGATGCTGTGAAAGGTATGCGGGCCCTTGGCATTCAAGGGTTTAATGTGACGGTCCCCCATAAAGTATCGATCATGAAGCATCTCGACCGCATTGATGAAAGCGCCGAAGCTCTCGGGGCGGTCAACACTGTCAGAAGAGAAAAAGAAGGGCTGGTCGGATATAATACAGATGGAGCAGGATTTCTTAAATCGCTGAAGCCATCCCTTGATCGTCCGCTTTCTGAGCTCTCGATACTGTTGATTGGGGCAGGCGGTGCGGCGAGGGCGATATTTACCACTCTGGCAGCTGAGATGCCGAAGCAGCTGGACGTGGCGAATCGTACACCTGAAAAGGCACTAGCATTCACTAAGCGTTTTGAAGGAGAGGCACGTGCTTTGTCGTTGCAGGAAGCAGAAGCAGACTTGTCAGCATATGATATCGTGATTCAAACGACGTCGGTCGGGATGCACCCGAACATCGAAGCTGCCCCGCTTTCATTGGCGAATGCGAAAGAAACGTGCCTTGTATGCGATATTATCTACAATCCGCTGAAAACGGCCCTGCTGCAGGAGGCTGAAGCAAAAGGCTTGAAAACATTGGACGGAGTCGGCATGTTCATCGGCCAGGCAGCCCTTGCTTTTGAGCTGTGGACCGGACATGAGCCGAATATGGAAAAAATGAAATCAATTGTGTTGCAGCAACTAGGAGGAAAATCATGCTAACAGGAAAACAAAAACGATATTTGCGCCGGGAAGCGCATCATCTGTCACCGATTTTTCAAGTCGGTAAAGGCGGAGTCAACGAAAACATGGTCAAACAAATCAGTGAAGCGCTTGAAGCCAGGGAATTGATCAAGGTGAGCGTGCTGCAAAACTGCGAGCAGCCTAAAGAGGAAGTAGCCGAAGCGCTGGCGGGCGGAGCACGCGCCGAACTGGTGCAGACGATCGGAAACATTATCGTGCTGTATAAGGAGTCGAAAGAAAATAAAAAAATTGAGCTTCCTTAACGCTTAAAGGTGGTAATCATGAGGAAAATCGGGATTTTTGGAGGGACATTTGATCCTCCGCACAACGGGCATTTATTAATGGCAAATGAAGTCCTGTATAAACTGGATCTTGATGAAATTTGGTTCATGCCCAACCAAATTCCGCCGCATAAACAAAAAAACTCGTTTTCGTTAAGTATGCACAGGGCGGAAATGCTGAAGCTCGCTATATCGGGGAAAGAGAAATTTAAATTGGAGACGATCGAACTTGAAAGGGAAGGCCCTTCTTATACATTTGATACCGTTCGCCTGCTGAAAGACCGATATCCAAACGATGAGTTTTACTTTATTATCGGCGCGGATATGGTAGAATACCTGCCGAAATGGTCAAACATTGACAAGCTTGTCAACATGATTCAATTTGTCGGAGTGAAGCGGCCCGGCTTTCAAATTGAGACGCCGTATCCGCTCGTTTTTGTCGATGTGCCTATTTTTGAAGTGTCATCATCTTTACTTAGGGACCGCATTAAAAATCAGCAGCCGACAGATTATTTAATCCCTGACGAAGTGAAGGTCTATGTGAAGGAGAATCATCTATATGAAACGTGAGGAAGCCTTAGCCTGCGTGCAAGAACAGCTGACAGAACAGCGCTACATCCATACGGTCGGCGTAATGGAGACGGCTGTAAAACTTGCCGAACGGTTTGGCGCAGATGTGAAAAAAGCCGAAATCGCCGCGATATTTCATGACTATGCCAAATTTCGCCCGAAAGAGGAAATGAAACAAATCATCCTCGACGGAGGCGGGCCGCTTGAAGTGCTCGATTTTCATCATGAACTATGGCATGCGCCGGCAGGAGCAACGCTTGTCAAAACAGAGGTTGGAATTACGGATGAAGACATCCTGTCAGCCATTCGATTCCATACATCTGGAAAGCCGAATATGACTCTTCTTGAGAAAGTGATTTATGTAGCGGATTATATCGAGCCGGGCCGCCGTTTTCCAGGGGTTGAAGAGGTTCGGACTCTAGCTGAAGAAGATTTGGATTTGGCCCTTATCCAGGCATTGAAAAATACGATTACCTTTTTAATTTCAAAAAATCAGGCCGTTTATCCGGAAACGGTCGCCACATATAATGCTTTAGTAAACGATAGACATTAGGAGGAATTACTGAATGGATCAAGCTTCAATTTTAAAAATTGCCGCAGAGGCCTGCGATGATAAACGGGCGGAAGATATTATCGCCTTGAATATGCAGGGGATTTCCCTCGTGGCTGATTATTTTCTGATTTGCCACGGGAATTCTGACAAACAGGTTCAGGCCATTGCCCGGGAAATTAAGGATCAAGCTGAAGAAAATGGAATCGACGTGAAGAAAATGGAGGGCTTTGACGAAGCCAGATGGGTTTTGATCGATTTGGGCGATGTCGTTGTCCACGTTTTCCACAAAGAGGAACGAGGCTATTACAACCTTGAAAAGCTGTGGGGAGACGCGCCGACTGAAGACCTTTCGTTCGGAGTTAATGAATGATCTATAAAGGATTTTCTGGTATTTATGACAAGCTGATGTCTCACGCTCCTTACGATGAGTGGGTCAGCTGGATTGAAAAAACGATCGGTGCACAGCAGAAAGAACGTATACGGATACTTGATCTGGCGTGCGGAACGGGTGAAATATCGGTCCGCTTGGCTGAAAAAGGCTACGATGTCACAGGAATCGATATCAGCGAAGATATGCTTGCCCAGGCTCAGTACAAAGCAGCCGTCCGGCAGCTCGATATTCAGTTCTTTCAGCAGGATATGCGCGAACTTGCCGGGCATGGGCAAGAGTTTGACGCGGTTGTGATCTGCTGTGACTCGCTGAATTATCTAAAGAGCGAAAAAGACGTTTTCAATACTTTTAAAAACGTTTTTTCTCTATTAAAAGAAGGCGGGCTTCTTCTGTTTGATGTTCATTCCATTTACAAAATGGATGTCGTTTTTCCGGGAAGTACGTATGCCGATCAGGATGAAGAAGTCAGCGTCATTTGGCAAAGCTATGCGGGGGATGAGCCTCATTCAGCTGTTCACGATTTGACCTTCTTCGTAGAAAGCGGAGGCGTATACGAAAGGTTTGATGAATCGCATGAACAGCGGACTTTCCAGACGGAAAAGTATATCAGCTTATTGCGGCAAGCCGGATTTGAGGTGCAGTGCGTGACTGCCGATTTTTCAAAATTGGAGCCTGGCGCAGAGTCGGAACGTCATTTTTATACAGCGAAAAAAACAAAAACCATCGTTTAATCGTAACGATGGTTTTTCATAATGCATTTTTCCTTTGTTGAGATCTCAGCGCATTCGTGAAACAATGAATCAAACGGAAAATTGCTTCTTGACTAGAGCGATATCTTCTTCATACTTCAAATGGGTGTTTCGGAACATCTGGCGGAACATATCCTGAACGCCGCTTTCCAGCGCCTTAATTCCCTCACCGGTTACACCGCCTTTAACGCACACCTTTTCCTGCAGGGCGGGCAATGTGTAATGCCCTGTTTCGAGCAGCCTTCCCAAACCTACCAGCATTTCTGTCGTCATTAAAATCGCGTCTTCTTTTGATACGGAGGTTTCTTCGACAGCGGCCTGAATAAACTCCTGAACCAAATAACTGACAAAGGCGGGGCCGCAGCTGACAATGTCTGAGGCGACCCTCGTAATCCCGCTTTCGATTTCAAGAGGGATTGAGATCTTGCTCACTAAAGCCGTCAATTTTTCTTTTGCCCCAGCTGTGCAGCTTTCTCCGAAAGTCAATAATGACACGCCAGACAACGCTCTGTTCGTAATGCTCGGGATCACTCTTGCCGCCTGGCAGGAGACGATGGCTTCCAGCTGTTCGACCTGCACCGGACTCGTAATGGTGACCACAATCTGATCGCGGGTGAAGACGGGTGAGAGCCGCTTTAGCAAAGGATAAATATCCAGCGGCTTTACACAGATAAACACGGCATCACTTTCCGTGATCACTTCTTCCGGCCGTTCTGCAACCTGAATGTCTGGGAATCGTTTTTTTATGTTTAACGCTTTGTCGATCGTTCGGTTAGTAATTGTTAAAGATGAGGGAATGACCGCTCTGGATTCAATCAACGCCTCAATTAAAATGGTCCCCATATTTCCTGTCCCGATAAAGCCGATATTCAATCGTTCTCCCCTCCTTTGAACCTGTATCTTTTAAACGATATGAAGGCTTCAGTCAAAATATGTATGAAAGCAGGTGAGCAGTTTGACAGATTGGCTAAAACAATATAAATGGCATGCGGCGGGAGGAGTGGCACTCGTCTTGATCATCAGCGCGGCCTTCATGCTGTTAAGCGGAAAGCGCGAAACTTCATCCGACATTTCCATTCCTGAAGAGGCTTCTGCACAGACTTTTGACAAGAAAGAGGAAGTGAAGCTGAAAAAAAACGCGGGGGAAGAGGAGGTTATCATCGATTTGAAAGGCGCTGTGAAAAATCCGGGCGTCTATCAAATGAAGGAGGGAGACAGGGTGCACGATGCATTGAAAAAAGCAGGCGGCACCGAGAAAAAAGCGGACCAAAAGCAAATTAATCTGGCGGCCGTTTTGCGGGACGGTATGGTTCTTTACATTCCATTTGAAGGGGAAGAGGCCGCTGGCTCTCTTTCGGAAGCGGACTCAAGAGCAGACGGCAGCTCAGGTGATATCGTCAATATCAATACGGCTTCCTCTGAGGAGCTTCAGACGATTCCCGGGATCGGTCCTTCAAAAGCGGAAGCGGTAATCGAATACCGTGAGGAGAACGGAATGTTTCAGACGATTGAAGACATAACAAACGTTTCGGGAATTGGAGAGAAGTCTTTTGAAAGAATAAAATCTTCAATCACGGTAAAGTAAATTGACGTTTGCGGATAAACATATGTAAACTTAGGGAAGTCGACATCGTATTTTTGGAGGGAAAACAAGTGGAACGGATTTCTTGGGATCAATATTTTATGGCGCAAAGCCATTTGCTGGCGCTTCGCAGCACGTGTACAAGGCTTGCTGTAGGGGCGACGATTGTCAGGGATAAACGAATTATCGCAGGGGGCTACAACGGATCGATCGCCGGAGGTGTTCACTGTGCGGATGAAGGCTGCTATATGGTGGACGGGCATTGCATCAGAACGATTCACGCCGAGATGAACGCGATTCTTCAGTGTGCAAAATTCGGCGTTCCGACCGAAGGCGCTGAAATATATGTCACGCATTTTCCGTGCATTCAATGCTGTAAATCGATCATTCAGGCAGGTATTAAAACGATATACTATGCGAAGGATTACAAAAACCATCCTTACGCGGTTGAACTTTTCGATCAGGCTTCTGTTAAAGTGGAACAGGTAGAGCTCGATGAGATGATTATCGACTTAAAAAACCAGGAAAAGTTATCGTTTGTGGCCGATCTGATCAAACAGCTGGCTGATAAAGGCCTTGAGGAAGAGGAAATCAGGAAAATACACGCAGAGGCCAACAAACTGTTTACAAGCTACGTGTAATTCAATGGACAGACATCGCATCTTCCCGTGCGGAGCGATTTCAGCGGCAGCCGGAATCGCCTCCGCTCACTCTTCTCTTTATCTCTTCCTCGCCGTCGGTTTTTTTCTGTTCTTTATCCTCTGTTTCTTCAACAAACAAATGCTCCTTTTCATCATATGTGCAGCGATTTGTATTTTATATTTCACTTCTTTTTACATGATCGACCATTTCAATACAACGATTTATCATGAAGGCAAATTTCACACGCTCGCTTCTGTTCGGGATATCCCCATAATGGACGGAGACCGGCTTTCATTCACAGCCGAAACAGATAAGGGGGAAGCTTTGAAAGCGGGCTATACGATCCGGTCTCCGCAAGAAAAACGGGCGCTCTCCGCTCTTCAGCCGGGAAGCATCTGTGTCATGCAAGGTGAATTAAGAGCGCCGAAAAAAGAGACGGTTTCTGGAACTTTTGATCAAAAAGAATCCTTGTATCAAAAAGGGATTCACTGGATATTTGCGGTTCAGTCCATTGAAAACTGCAAGCCGGGCGGCGGCCTTATGCCATTTCTATTGAACATCCGAAAAGCGGGCCTTGATTTTACAGAAGAAAATATGGCGAACCCGGCTGCCGGTATTGTAAGAGCGCTTACTTTCGGTGACCGGTTTCTCATTGAACAAGATGTACTGGACGGCTATCAGCGCCTTGGGATCATTCACCTTTTAGCGATTTCCGGGCTTCATGTCGGTCTGTTGTCGGCCGCTCTGTTCCACGTATTTATTCGCTTCGGTTTGACAAGAGAATGCGCCAAATGGCTGCTCGTTTTCGGGCTGCCCGTTGCGGCAGTTTTGACCGGAGGCGCCCCGTCGGTAGTGAGGGCGGTTCTCATGTCTGAAATCTATCTGCTGGCATCACTGTCTAAAAAGAACTTCAAAAGCGCCGATGTGATCAGCCTCGCCTGCCTCGGACTGCTGCTGTATCATCCTTATCTGCTATTTCAAGCCGGATTTCAGCTTTCTTTTGCCGTATCCTTCGTTTTCATTCTTTCAAAAGAAATATTGAACAAGCCGAAAAGCCGAATCTCTCAGCTGCTATTGGGGTCATTTTTGGCTCAGCTCGCTTCCCTTCCTATTCTGCTTATTCATTTTCAAGAGTTTTCATTTCTCAGCACAGTAATGAATCTGCTTTTCATACCTCTCTATATTTTTATCATCATGCCGCTGTCTTTCGGAAGCCTGTTGGCTTTCATATGTTTTCGTCCCCTGGGGGAGGCGGCAGCCTGTGTGCTGGACCGTCTGCTTGTGTGGAGCCATCAGGCTGTTAAAGCGGTGTCTGCCGCAGATGTTTTCGTTTTTTCTGCGGTTAAACCGCCGGATATTTTGTTGTTTTTCTACTTCGCAGCTATTTTTCTGTTTTTGCTGTTTCTTGAAAAAGAGATGTCGTTTCGTGCGGTTATGATTTCGTCCGGCTTCCTTGCCGCTGTGTTTGCTATTCACTTATATCTTCCTCAGTTTGCAGGAGAAGGAGAGGTCACAATGCTTGATATCGGCCAAGGTGACAGCATGTATGTCAGCGCTCCCGGTCAGAATGGCACCGTCTTCATTGATACGGGAGGAACCGTATCCTTCCGGAAAGAGCAGTGGAGAAAGCGGAAAAAGGATTTTTCCCTGGGAGAGAGCGTATTAATGCCATTTCTGGCATCCAAAGGAGTCAAGAAGCTCGATGCTTTAATTTTGACTCATGCTGATCAGGATCATATTGGTGAAGCTCAAGTGCTGATCCAAAAACATAAAGTCAAGCAATTGATCGTGCCGAAAGGCTTCGCAGCCGAACCGTCTGATGAAAAGCTGCTTCGCCTTGCCTTGAAAGAAGGCGTCAAGGTGCATGTAGCCAAAAGAGGTGACATCCTTCATATTGGCAATCTTGAATTTTATGTTCTTTCACCGAAAGAGGCGGACAAAAACAGCAAAAACAACGGTTCCCTCGTATTGTGGATGAAAGCGGGCGAATTTTCATGGCTGTTAACGGGCGATTTGGAGAAAGAAGGTGAAAATGAGATCATGAAAGTGTATCCGAATCTTAAAGCGGATATTCTGAAAGTCGGTCACCATGGAAGCAAAGGTTCTACGGGGGAAGATCTGATTAAGCAAATTGAGCCGAAAGCAGCCATCATTTCGGCGGGAGAGCACAACCGCTACGGCCATCCCCACGGGGAAGTGCTGGATATCTTAAACCGCCACCATGTGAAGGTATTCAGAACGGATCGGCACGGTTCGATTCAGTACCTATTTCGAGGCGGAAACGGAACGTTTTTGCTTCATCCCCCATATGATAAAGTACATTCCCCGCAAGAAAAAAAGACTGCTGAAAAACAGCAGCCGTCAAAAAGCCGCTTGCCTGACGGAGAGTAAAGCGGTGTCCATGACTTGGCTTGATTAAGCGGCCAGATGTATAACAGTAGCGATAATAAACATTGTAGCGAAAAAGCCAAAAGACACGATAAAACCGACACCTGAATCTACAAGATCGTTACGTTTGCTTTGCACGTCTTTTTCAAATTCATTCACAATTTACCCCTCCTATTGATATCCAGTATAATTCAATTCTTTGCAAAAATCTAGGAGCTTCATGCAACCGTTTTCTAAAATTTATGAACATCGTCTTCTATAAACTGACCCGGGGGTTTATGGAAGGCGTTTATTATAAATGAGAGAGCGGGTGACTCCGCTTCTCTCTTTACTAATTGCAAAACACGCTTTAGGATAGAAAGGAAGGATGAAAGAGGGGAAAATGCAGATGACGGTATTTGATATTTGGAAAAGCTTAAAAAAAGGCGATATTCATCCTGTTTATTGTTTATACGGGAAAGAGACGTATCTTCTGCAGGAGACGGTTCAAAGGATCAGACAAGCCGTTGTTGATGAAGAGACAAAGGATTTCAACCTTTCCGTATTTGATCTGGAAGAAGAGGCATTGGACCTTGCTGTTGAAGATGCTGAAACTTTTCCGTTTATGGGGGAGAAGCGTCTTGTTGTTGCGAAAAACCCGTCTTTTTTAACAGCTGAAAAAAAGAAAGATAAAACGGAGCATAACCTCGGGAGCCTGGAGGATTATATTGTGCAGCCGGCGCCTTATTCTGTTTTTGTGCTGCTCGCTCCTTATGAAAAGCTTGATGAGAGGAAAAAGCTGACCAAGCTCTTGAAAAAACACGCCCATATGGTTGAAGCAAAAGAACTGAACGGCCGGGAAACGGCTGATTTTAT
This sequence comes from Bacillus paralicheniformis, assembly GCF_001042485.2. Taxonomy (GTDB): domain Bacteria; phylum Bacillota; class Bacilli; order Bacillales; family Bacillaceae; genus Bacillus; species Bacillus paralicheniformis. The sequence continues at coordinate 19,960 of NZ_LBMN02000016.1, read as the reverse complement.
CGCAGGGCTTGCAAAATCAGAGGGGAAGCTCATAGAACGAGAAGCGGCGGAGGAGCTTGTCATCCTGTGTAATGCCAGCCTGTCGGCCATTGCCCAAGAGGTGAAAAAGCTTAGTACATATATTGGTGATCGGGATTCGATCACGCTTGAAGACGTCAAAAAGCTCGTTGCCAGAGGTCTCGAGCAGAACATTTTTGAATTGATCAACAAGGTTGTGAACCGGAAGCGTACAGAAGCGCTGCAGATTTTCTATGATCTGTTAAAGCAAAATGAAGAACCGATCAAAATGATGGCGCTGATCGCAAACCAGTTCAGGCTTTTGATGCAGACGAAATACTTTTCGCAGCAGGGGTACGGGCAAAAGCAAATCGCCTCAAACCTCAAAGTTCACCCGTTCAGGGTGAAGCTCGCGATCGACCAGGCGAGGCTGTTTTCTGAAGAAGAGCTGAAAAGCATCATCGAGCATCTCGCCGTTATGGATTATGAAATGAAGACAGGCAAAAAAGACAAGCAGCTCCTGCTTGAGCTGTTTTTGCTCAAGCTTTTGCAGTCCGATTGAAAAAACGGCTCTCTAATTTTAAGAGAGCCGTTAGGCTGTCGAGAAAATCTCGACAGCCTTTTCAGTTATCCTTATTTCTTTTTCCATTTACCTTCATAATCGGCAAGCTTCACCCTTAGGTGATAAAACATGCTTTGCATATCGCTTCGCTTCGGCTTTGAGGATATTGTCATTAGGATTGTGAGATGCAAAAGCCGGAAGAAACGTGCCATGACATCGGATAATAGTACCCTCAATCGGCCGTAAATACTCTTCTACAGTGAACATATTGCGGCCCCCAACGCGATATTCTTCTTCCGCTCCGCCTGTTGTCGTAGCAATCATGAATTCTTTGCCTTTCAAGTTTTCGCCTCCGGGGCCGTGCGCCCAGCCGTATGTCAGCACATCATCAAACCATTTTTTCAAAAGAGGCGGACAGCTGAACCAATAAAATGGGAACTGAAGAACGATCCGGTCATATTCAAGTAATAATCGCTGTTCTTTTTCAACATCGATACTCCAATTTTGATACTCCTGATACAGATCACGAATAAAGATATCAGGATGATTTTTCAATTCGTTCATTAGTGCCTTGTTCCATTTGGACTCCCTCAGATTTGGGTGTGCTGCAATTACCATTATGTTCATAAACATCTTCCTTTACTGTTTGTTGTTTTCCTTGAACCTTTGTTCGTCCCAATTATTACGAATATTTTTGGCATTGCAAAGTACGCTTTTTTTTCGTACATAGTCCTTTAAATCGTACGATTGCGGTGAAAGAACTTTTTTATGGTAGTACGGTAAACCGTACTATGTATGTAAAATAAGAGTACTACCGCGAATCAGAATGATATGGTAACGTAACTGATATCACGAATACCGAATCGGGAGTTGACAAAGATGAAGTCAAAAGTACAGGAAATGAAGACGACGGAAGGTATAATCATAACTTTGGCGGCCATAGGAGGAAAATGGAAGCCGCTGATCCTGTTCGTATTACTTCATGAAGGCACCAAACGCTTCGGAGAGCTGAGGCGGATGCTCCCTGGGGTTACACAAGGGATGCTGACCAACCAGCTTAGGGAGCTCGAACATGATGGTCTCGTCAAACGGCAAGTTTATCAGGAAATCCCTCCGAAGGTCGAATATAGTTTAACCGGGCACGGAAAAACGTTGGCGCCGGTGTTGACTGATATGTGCAGCTGGGGATATAAGCATCTCGACTTTGTGAAGCAATTGAGTGATGAAGAGGAATGAGTTTGGCCCAAAAGTCTTTACAACAATGGGGACCTTCATGATTTATGTCTATTTCGCTTCAGTCCGGGGCATTGTTTTTGGGGCGCTTCCCTTTCTTTACTCAAAACGTGTTTCACTTTGATGCCCGCTCCAGTTACTCACAGGTTATAAGTAAAACCATCCTTGCTAAACCGTTATGACGATCCGGGAACCAGTTGGAGCTTCGATTTCTGAAACCGACGATTTCGCAGCCTTTCTTTTTCCGGGAGATAGTTTAACGAGTTTCGGTGTATCCTGAATATGAACAGCAGAGGCCAAACATAGCAAAGGGGCACGATTGCAAAAAAAGAAAAGATAAAATCGGAAACATTGAAATGTGCGGAAAAGGAGAAATGTAAAAATGACAAAGAATTTAAGGACTTGCAGCAAAGGACACGAATATTATAAAAGCAGTGATTGTCCTGTTTGCCCGATTTGTGAGCAACAGCGCAAACCTGACAACGGATTTCTTTCATTGCTCTCTGCGCCAGCCAGACGAGCTTTGGAACACAATGGAATAACTTCTTTGCAGGATCTGTCAAAATACAGCGAAAAAGAGATTTTGAAATTTCACGGTATGGGACCGGCATCTTTGCCTAAATTGCGAGTTGCTTTGAAGGAAAAAGGGTTATCATTTAAAAGTTAAACACCATGAATAATTATACTTGTACATAGCAAGGGAACTTCCTTTTTTGGAAGTTCCCTTGCTATGTATAAAAATCAACAATATTTAGCACAAAAAATAGCGCCGTGCGAGTGAACATAGCTGACAGGTGGAAGGAAAGCTCTTCCCCTTGATAAGTCTTATACGCTATTTCATTTCATGTCCAGTTTACTCAATCCGCGAATATTTCGCTTCGGCACGGGTTCAGGCTTGACGCAAAAAAAGGTCGGACCCCAGAGCATTCCCTTTTCCGCAGAGCCTACCCATGGCTGGATTTTTGCAATGCAGCGCATCGCGCACATTGTCATGTTGATTTTCTTCCGCCAGCGGACCGCGCGGTTTTTACGATTTATCGGCGGTCTGACGGCTTCTCATTTAAGAGAGCCGTTTTTTTGACGGCAAGCAAAAAAGCTTGGCATGGCCAAGCTTTCTATTATGCAGAAAGTCCGTTCACTTTTTTCGCTAGGTTTGATTTGTAACGAGCTGCGGTGTTTTTGTGGACAAGACCTTTTTTAGCTGCTTTATCGATTTTCTTTGCTGCTGCAGAAAGAGCTGCTTTCGCTTTGTCTGCTTCGTTGTTGCTTACGAAAGTTTCAACTTGTTTCATAGCAGTGCGCATTGAAGATTTGATTGTTGCGTTGTGCGCGCGGCGCTCGTTGTTTGTTTTTGTGCGTTTGATCGCTGATTTAATGTTTGGCAATGTGTTTCACCTCCTAAGACATAACCTCTGTTCCTTTTCTATAGGTTAGATCTCAACAATAGAACAAATTGTATTCTATCAAACACACCCTTAGATTGCAATATAAATGTAAAGTATTTTTATTTGAAAGCTCCGCTTCGCGGGAATGTTTGCAGACCTTGTGGGCACACTAACACCAGTTATGTTTTTGGAGGGAATGCAAATATGGAGAAAAAGAAGCTTGATTTAAGTCAATATGCAGTCCGGACAGACTTAGCCGTGGAAGCGAGGGATCTGGCAGAGGAAAAGGAAGCTTCTCCAAAGAAAGAGCTGAAAGGGTTTACAGTCAAAGAATACGAAAAAGACGGGATCAAAATTCAGACAATGGACATTGATGAAGAAGGAGCGAAGCTGTCGGGGAAAAAAGCCGGCCGCTATTTAACCTTTGAAACACAAGGGATCAGACAGCAGGATTCCGTATTGCAGGAAAAAGTCGTCAATGTGTTCGCGAAGGAATTTTCCGCATTTCTCGATTATTTGAACATTCCGCGGGATGCCAGCTGCTTAATTGTAGGGCTCGGCAACTGGAATGTCACGCCTGACTCGCTCGGCCCCCTAGTGACGGAGAACCTTCTCGTGACGAGGCACCTTTTTCAGCTGCAGCCCGAAAATGTAGAGGATGGCTACCGTCCGGTGAGCGCGCTTTCCCCGGGAGTCATGGGCTTGACCGGAATTGAAACGAGCGACATTATCCAAGGGGTAATCGATCGCTCAAAGCCCGATTTTGTCATTGCCATTGATGCGCTGGCATCAAGAGGGATCGAGCGTGTGAATTCTACCATTCAAATTTCAGACAGCGGGATACACCCCGGGTCTGGGGTGGGGAATAAAAGAAAAGAGTTAAGCAAGGATACGCTTGGCATTCCGGTCATCGCCATCGGTGTTCCGACGGTGGTCGATGCCGTCACGATCACGAGTGATACGATTGATTATATGCTGAAGCATTTTGGAAGAGAGATGAGAGATGACAGTCCGTCCAGGTCGCTCGTTCCCGCGGGGATGAGCTTTGGGAAAAGAAAGGTCCTCACCGAAGAAGACCTTCCCGATGAGGAGCACCGCAAATCGTTTCTCGGTATAGTCGGAGGCCTCGCAGAGGATGAAAAAAGGCAGCTGATCCATGAAGTCCTCGCTCCGCTCGGCCATAACTTAATGGTGACCCCAAAAGAGGTCGATACCTTTATCGATGATATGGCAAATGTGATTGCGAACGGTCTGAACACAGCGCTTCATGAAAATGTCTCGCAGGACAATAAAGGAATGTATAACCACTAAGATCAAGGCGGCTGACCAGGCCGCTTTTTTTCGTGCTTATAGCATTGCCGGAACTTGTTCTACTTCCTCTATCTTGTACATAGTCTATTTACTAGACAAGCTCTGGAGGGATTTGCGATGAGAAAAAGAGGCAGGAATCGTCAGTTTGTGCTGGCTGTAAATGGAAGAAATGCGGTTAAGACAGTATTCTTATTTATCGTCAGCCTGCTGCTCGTTTTTATTTTATCAGGCGTGCTGACATCGCTGCGTCCTGAGTTAAGGCCGTCTTCATCGTTGTACCGGGTGACTGATGAACTGGCGGGCGAGACCTTTGGGCTCATTTTGGGAATGGAAAACCACTACTTCGCATCAGAATTGCCGGAACCGAATAAACGCTTTGAGCTTTCTCCCATCGTCTTGAAACTGGCGACCAGCATTAATTTAAAAGATCCGCGAAGTTTTCTCGGGCGGGAGCTTCCGGGCTTCTCTCATTTTGACTCGGAAATCCTCATTGCAGGGCAAGGGACGGATTACACGAATATGCCGTCAGAATCTCCGCCGCCGACAGAGGTCTTAAAAGAGGAGAGAGAAGCGAATCTTGCAGAGCTTGAAGGGAAGCAGAAAAAGAAAACAGGGGAGGAAAAACCCCCTGAACAATCGACGGGCGGCCGAAAAGTCGTATTTATCTACAATACGCACAATACGGAATCGTATCTCCCCTTTTTAAAAGGTGAGACGGAACCTAATCGGGCGATTCATTCGAAAGCAAATGTTACGCTTGTCAGCGATATGCTCGCAAATGCGATGAAATCGCAGGGTGTCGGGGCAATGGTGGATAAAACCGATTTTCAGGCGAATTTGCGGAAAAAAGGCTGGGCCTATGCCCGTTCCTATGATGAATCAAGGCCGGCCGTTAAAGAGGCGATGGCTCAAAACAAAGATTTACAGTATTTTATCGATATTCACAGGGATTCGCAGCGGAAGAAAGCGACAACCGCAACTGTCAAAGGAAAAAGCTATGCACGTGTTGCATTTGTGCTCGGCAAGAAGAGCTCTAATTTCGAATCGAACTTAAAGCTGGCAAAAGAACTGCATGAACGGCTGGAAAAAAAATATCCCGGTTTGAGCCGCGGTGTTATATCTAAGGGAGCTGCCGGGGATAATGGCATATATAATCAGGATTTAAACGAAAGATCCGTCTTAATCGAATTTGGCGGCGTAGATAATAACCGCGAAGAGCTGGAGCGGGCTGCGGAAGCGATGGCGGATGTATTCAGCGAGATGTACTGGAATGCTGAAAAAGTTGATGCAGACACCGGTGAAGACGATAAGAAAAAACAATAGGACAGGTGATGGAAGTGGCTTCTTTTATGGGAAAATGCATATTGGCTTGCGCTGTCATGTTTTTCGGCGTCCTTCTCGGCATGCAGCAGGCGAACAACGGAATGATTGAAATGAAAGGGTATCAGGACCCTGATTTAAAAGCGGCGCTCAGCATATCTGAAGGGGATGCGAAAGAGGCGTCAGTCCTCGGCCATCAAATCGATTTGGAGGAAAAACAAAAAGAGCTGGAACAGCTGGAAGCTTTCAACATCTTTTCCTCGGCCGGCCGCGCCCTGGCCGATTCGGTCACAAACACAGCCCGTTCATTGTATGACTGGATAAAGGAAAAAACGGAATAAGTAAAAGAAAAAACGAGCCGGATGGAGGACTCGTTTTTTCTTTTTCGGGTTTAGAAAGCATATGTGACTTAGCATTGAATCTTCACAACCCTATTGATATAATCTAAGCTAGCGCATATTGCGTTTCATAGTAGGAGTGATTAGTGTGACAGATAAAGAAAAACGATTACAAAGGCAGTCGAGAATCCGAAATTTCTCTATTATCGCCCATATCGACCACGGCAAGTCAACGCTTGCGGATCGAATCCTTGAAAAGACGGCGGCAATCACTCAAAGGGAAATGAAAGAACAGCTCCTCGACTCGATGGATTTGGAACGTGAAAGAGGAATCACCATTAAACTGAACTCCGTACAGCTCAAATATCAGGCAAAGGACGGAGAGGAATATATTTTTCATCTGATCGATACCCCGGGACACGTCGATTTTACGTATGAGGTTTCGAGAAGCCTTGCCGCATGCGAAGGCGCGATTCTCGTCGTCGACGCCGCACAGGGAATCGAGGCGCAAACGCTGGCAAACGTTTACCTTGCGCTTGACAACGACCTTGAAATCCTGCCGGTCATTAATAAAATCGACCTTCCGAGCGCAGAACCCGAACGCGTCCGCCAGGAAGTCGAGGATGTCATCGGTCTTGACGCTTCAGAAGCCGTCCTTGCTTCAGCAAAAGCAGGCATCGGAATTGAAGAAATATTGGAGCAGATCGTTGAAAAGGTTCCCGCACCAAGCGGAGATCCGGAAGCGCCGCTTCAAGCGTTGATCTTTGACTCTCTGTATGATGCATACCGCGGGGTCGTCGCCTATATCAGAGTCGTCCAAGGTACCGTAAAAGCCGGTCAAAAAATCAAGATGATGGCGACCGGAAAAGAATTTGAAGTCACTGAAGTCGGCGTTTTCACACCGAAGGCCGTCCCGGTTGACGAACTGACTGTCGGCGACGTCGGATTCCTGACGGCCGCAATCAAAAACGTCGGAGACACCCGTGTAGGGGATACGATTACAAGTGCGGAAAACCCAGCGCCCGAAGCCCTGCCAGGCTACAGAAAACTGAATCCGATGGTCTATTGCGGTCTGTATCCGATTGATACAGCGAAATACAACGACTTGCGGGAAGCGCTTGAAAAACTTGAGCTAAACGATTCAGCCCTTCAGTATGAGGCGGAAACGTCCCAGGCTCTCGGATTCGGCTTCCGCTGCGGTTTCCTAGGGATGCTCCACATGGAAATTATTCAGGAGCGGATTGAACGTGAATTCAACATCGATTTGATTACGACGGCTCCGAGTGTTATCTATGACGTGTACATGACAGACGGAGAAAAAATCGTTGTCGATAACCCGTCAAATATGCCTGATCCGCAGAAGATCGACCGGGTGGAAGAACCGTTCGTCAAAGCGACGATGATGGTGCCGAACGACTTTGTCGGAGCGGTCATGGAACTGTGCCAGGGCAAGCGCGGCCAGTTTATCGATATGCAGTACCTTGATGCGAACCGCGTCAGCATTGTCTACGAAATTCCGCTTGCGGAAATCGTCTACGAGTTTTTCGATCAGCTTAAATCAAATACGAAAGGCTATGCGTCATTTGATTACGAACTCATCGGATATAAACCGTCCAAGCTCGTGAAAATGGATATTATGCTGAACGGCGAAAAAATCGATGCCCTTTCCTTTATCGTTCACCGCGATTATGCGTATGAACGGGGAAAAGTTATTGTCGAAAAGCTGAAGGAACTCATTCCGCGCCAGCAGTTTGAAGTGCCTGTCCAGGCAGCCATCGGCACAAAAATTGTCGCCCGTTCAACCATCAAAGCCATGCGCAAAAACGTTTTGGCGAAGTGCTACGGCGGGGATATTTCCAGAAAACGCAAACTGCTCGAAAAGCAAAAGGAAGGAAAGCGAAGAATGAAACAGGTCGGCTCTGTCGAAGTTCCGCAGGAAGCCTTTATGGCAGTCCTGAAAATGGACGACAGCAGCCCGAAATCATAATCATGAGCTGCCGCAGCGTAACACACTGCGGCTTCTTCCTGTAAAAGAAGGTGAAAACAATGAAAGCAGCATATATCCATATTCCGTTTTGCGAGCACATTTGCCATTATTGCGACTTCAACAAGTTTTTTATTCAATCTCAGCCTGTTGATGAATATTTGCGTTCTTTAGAGAAGGAAATGGCCAATTCAATGGAAGCGGCCGGACATCCGGAGCTGAAAACGATCTTTATCGGGGGAGGAACGCCGACATCGCTGTCGGAAGCGCAGCTTGAGCGGCTTCTTGATTCCATTCATCGCGTTTTGAAACCGTCCGAAAGCCTTGCCGAATTTGCAGTGGAAGCCAATCCCGACGATTTATCGGCTGAAAAGCTGGAGGTTTTAAAAGCCGCCGGTGTAGACAGGCTGAGCTTTGGCGTACAGACGTTTGAAGACGAGCTGCTAAAAAAAATCGGCAGAGTCCACGAGCAAAAAGACGTACTCGTTTCCTTTGAAAGAGCGCGAAACGCGGGGTTCGATAATATCAGCCTTGACCTGATGTTCGGTCTGCCAGGACAAACCATCGGCCACTTCGCTTCATCGCTCGATACGGCGCTTGCCCTCGGGGCTGAACATTATTCGGTCTATTCGCTGATCGTCGAGCCGAAAACCGTTTTTTATAACTTGATGAAAAAGGGTCGGCTTCACCTGCCTCCGCAGGATCAGGAAGCAGAAATGTACGAACTTGTGATGCGGAAAATGGAAGAAGCGGGCATCGGCCAATACGAAATCAGCAACTACGCCAAAAAAGGATATGAGAGCAAACATAACCTCACATATTGGAACAATGAGGAGTATTTCGGTTTGGGCGCGGGCGCGCACGGCTATATCAATGGTGAAAGAACGGTAAATGCCGGCCCTGTTAAACATTATATCGACCTGATTGAGCAGTCAGGTTTTCCTTATAAAGAAAAACACAGGGTTACAAAAAATGAACAGATTGAAGAAGAAATGTTTCTCGGTCTTCGAAAAACCGCGGGAGTAGACAAAGAACACTTTTTCCAAAAATACGGAAGAACTGTTGACGATCTCTTCCCGAAAGTGCTCCGTTCGCTGGAAGAAACAGGGCTGATTGTGAACACGAGCAACAACGTATTTTTAACACATAATGGAAAACTGTTAGGGAATGAAGTGTTTCAAGCATTCCTGGGTGAGTTATAATTGACATTTTGATTTTGGTTTGGTAATTTTGATATACAATTAGCACTCAGTTGTGTCGAGTGCTAACAGGGGTGATATGGATGTTAACAAATCGTCAGCTGTTAATCTTGCAGGTTATCGTCAACGATTTCATTCGTTCAGCTCAGCCGGTAGGATCAAGAACGCTTTCCAAAAAGGAAGATATCACATTCAGCTCAGCAACGATCAGAAACGAAATGGCTGACTTGGAAGAGCTCGGTTTTATTGAAAAAACCCACTCATCTTCAGGCCGGATTCCTTCTGAAAAAGGCTATCGCTATTATGTCGATCATCTGCTTTCACCCGGAAAGCTGTCAAAAACGGACTTGAACATTATTCATTCGGTTTTCAAAGAAAAAATCTTTGAACTCGAAAAAGCGGTGCAGAAGTCGGCTCAAGTACTGTCTGATCTGACAAATTATACATCGATTGTCCTCGGTCCGAGACTGAGCGAAAATCATCTCAAACAGATCCAGATTGTGCCGATTCAGCCTAAGAAGGCCGTTGCCATTCTAGTAACGAATACCGGCCATGTCGAGAATAAAACGATCAACTTTCCGGCGGAGGTCAATCTTTCCGATCTCGAAAAGCTGGTGAATATATTAAATGAACGCCTTAGAGGCGTGCCGATCTCAGAGCTGAAAGACAGGATTTTCAAAGAGGTCGTCATCTTCTTAAAGTCGCATATCCAAAATTACGATACGATTTTACACGGGCTCGGCGCAACGCTGGATTCATCTGTTCAAACCGACCGGCTGTTTTTCGGCGGCAAGATTAATATGCTGAATCAGCCCGAATTTCACGATATTGACAGAGTGAAATCGCTATTGTCGCTCATTGAGAAAGAACAGGAGCTTCTCCGGCTCTTTCAGTCGACTGAGTCCGGAATTACCATTAAAATCGGCAAGGAAAACGACTATGAAGAAATGGAAAACTGCAGCCTGATTACCGCGACATACACGGTCGGTTCAAAACAGATCGGCTCCATCGCGGTCATCGGGCCGACGCGCATGGACTACTCCCGCGTCGTCGGTTTGCTTCAGCACGTATCATCTGACTTGTCAAAAGCGTTGACAAGTTTGTATGATGGGTAAGGCAGTATCTGAAAACAAAACAGAAGGGAGAAATCCCTTCTTTATCATGAAACTCATCCTTTAAGGGAGGTGAACACAGATGGCAGAAGAAAAACAAACTGAAGAGCTAAACGAACAAGAGGAACTGAACGAGACAGAAGCGGAGACAGCTGAAGCCGAACAAACGGCTGCTGAAGCTGATGCCCCGGCAGAAGACACGCAAACAGAAATGCTTGAAAAACAACTAAAAGAACTTCAAGAACGTCTTGAAGAAAAAGAAAATAAACTTTTACGTGTTCAGGCGGACTTTGAAAACTACAAACGACGCGCACGCCTTGACCTTGAGGCTGCTGAAAAGTACCGTTCCCAGCGCATCATCAGCGATTTGCTGCCGGCGCTTGACAACTTTGAACGTGCGCTACAGATCGATCCTGACAACGAGCAGACGAAAAGCCTGCTTCAAGGGATGGAAATGGTGCACCGTCAAATTTTGGAGGCTCTTAAAAATGAAGGAGTTGAACAGATTCCTTCAGTCGGAGAGCAATTTGACCCGAACATGCACCAGGCTGTTATGCAGGTCGAGGATGAAGCGTACGAATCAAACGCAGTCGTTGAGGAACTGCAAAAAGGCTATAAACTTAAGGACCGGGTGATCCGTCCTTCTATGGTAAAAGTCAACCAATAACTACATAGCAGGAGGTAAAAATCATGAGCAAAGTAATCGGAATCGACTTGGGAACAACGAACTCATGCGTTGCAGTGCTTGAAGGCGGAGAGCCGAAAGTCATCCCAAATCCAGAAGGAGCCCGCACGACTCCTTCGGTTGTTGCATTTAAAAACGGAGAGCGCCAGGTGGGTGAAGTGGCGAAACGCCAGTCCATCACGAATCCGAACACGATCATGTCGGTCAAGCGCCACATGGGCACGGACTATACAGTTGAAATCGAAGGCAAAAAGTACACGCCGCAAGAAGTGTCTGCCATCATCCTTCAGCATTTGAAATCATATGCTGAAAGCTATTTAGGCGAAACTGTATCTAAAGCCGTAATCACAGTTCCTGCATACTTCAATGATGCAGAACGTCAAGCGACAAAGGATGCCGGTAAAATCGCCGGACTTGAAGTTGAGCGGATCATCAACGAGCCGACTGCAGCTGCGCTTGCATACGGTCTGGATAAGACGGAAGAAGATCAGACGATCCTCGTCTACGACCTTGGCGGCGGTACATTCGACGTTTCCATCCTTGAATTGGGAGACGGCGTATTCGAAGTTCGTTCTACAGCGGGTGACAACCGCCTTGGAGGAGACGACTTTGACCAAGTGATCATCGATCATCTCGTCTCAGAATTCAAGAAAGAAAACGGCATTGATCTTTCTAAAGATAAAATGGCGCTTCAGCGCTTGAAAGATGCGGCTGAGAAAGCGAAAAAAGACCTTTCCGGCGTATCTTCTACGCAAATTTCGCTGCCGTTTATCACAGCCGGTGACGCAGGTCCGCTGCACCTTGAATTGACACTGACCCGCGCGAAGTTTGAAGAGCTGTCTTCACACTTGGTAGAGCGCACAATGGGTCCAGTCCGCCAGGCTCTTCAAGATGCGGGGCTTTCTGCAAGCGAAATCGACAAAGTAATTCTTGTCGGCGGATCAACACGTATTCCTGCCGTTCAGGAAGCGATCAAAAAAGAAACTGGAAAAGAAGCGCATAAAGGCGTCAACCCTGACGAAGTCGTAGCCCTTGGTGCAGCCATTCAAGGCGGCGTCATCACAGGCGATGTCAAAGATGTTGTCCTTCTGGACGTAACTCCGCTGTCACTTGGTATCGAAACAATGGGCGGCGTGTTCACGAAGCTGATTGACCGCAACACGACAATCCCGACAAGCAAGTCCCAAGTGTTCTCAACAGCGGCTGACAACCAAACAGCGGTTGACATCCACGTGCTCCAAGGTGAGCGCCCGATGGCTGCCGACAACAAAACGCTCGGACGCTTCCAGCTTACAGATATTCCGCCGGCTCCTCGCGGCGTACCGCAAATCGAAGTGTCATTTGACATCGATAAGAACGGTATCGTCAACGTCAGCGCGAAAGATCTGGGTACCGGCAAAGAGCAAAACATCACGATCAAATCTTCTTCAGGTCTTTCTGACGAGGAGATCGAACGCATGGTGAAAGAAGCTGAAGAAAACGCCGAAGCGGATGAGAAGAAAAAAGAAGAAATCGAGCTTCGCAACGAAGCGGATCAGCTTGTCTTCACAACTGAAAAAACGCTGAAAGATCTTGAAGGCAAAGCCGATGAAGCGCAAGTGAAAAAAGCGAATGATGCAAAAGACGCGTTAAAAGCTGCGATCGAGAAAAATGACCTTGATGAAATCAAGGCGAAAAAAGATGAGCTGCAAGCGATCGTCCAAGAGCTTTCAATGAAGCTTTACGAAGAAGCTGCAAAACAGGCTCAGGCTCAGCAAGACGGCGGCGCCGGCGCTAAAAAAGCCGACGACAATGTCGTTGACGCTGAATATGAAGAAGTAAACGACGACAAAGAACAAAAATAATTGAAATAAAATGTGCTGTGCTTACCCCGGTTTGCACAGCACATGACCTTACAGGCGATGAAAGTCAAAGTCAGGATCTCTTGACTTTGACTTTTTTCTTCCTAAAGGACAAAAGGAATTGAAAAAACATAATTTGAAATGATACAATCTAATTTATGTGAGAAAATCGGGAGTGTGAAGAGATGAGTAAGCGTGATTACTATGAGGTGCTTGGGGTAGGTAAGAGCGCTTCTAAAGATGAGATTAAAAAAGCTTACCGCAAGCTTTCTAAAAAATATCACCCGGACATCAACAAAGAAGCCGGAGCGGATGAAAAATTCAAAGAAGTCAAAGAAGCCTATGAAACACTTTCTGATGACCAAAAACGGGCCCATTACGACCAGTTTGGCCACACCGATCCAAATCAGGGATTCGGCGGCGGAGGTTTCGGCGGCTTTGGGTTTGACGATATTTTCTCAAGCATTTTCGGAGGCGGCGCAAGGCGGAGAGACCCGAATGCCCCGAGGCAGGGCGCCGATCTGCAGTATACGATGACACTGTCATTTGAAGAAGCGGCCTTCGGAAAAGAGACGACGATCGAAATTCCGCGTGAAGAAACATGTGAAACATGCAGCGGCTCAGGCGCGAAACCGGGAACAAAGCCGGAAACATGTTCACACTGCGGCGGCTCTGGCCAGCTGAACATGGAGCAGTCGACTCCGTTCGGAAAAGTTGTCAACAGAAGAGTATGTCATTACTGTAATGGAACGGGTAAGCAAATTAAGCACAAATGTTCAACTTGCGGCGGTACAGGAAAAGTGAAAAAACGCAAGAAAATCAATGTCACCATCCCGGCGGGTGTGGATGACGGCCAGCAGCTTCGAGTATCCGGACAGGGTGAACCGGGGATCAACGGCGGTCCGTCAGGTGACTTATTCGTCGTTTTCCGCGTCCAAGAACACGAATTTTTCGAGCGCGATGGCGACGATATTTACTGCGAAATGCCGCTGACATTTGCACAGGCTGCGCTCGGGGACGAAATCGAAGTGCCTACTCTTCACGGTAAAGTAAAATTAAAAGTGCCGGCGGGCACGCAGACAGGCACCAAGTTCCGTTTAAAAGGAAAAGGCGTTGCCAACGTACGCGGGTACGGTCAAGGCGATCAGCACATCGTCGTCCGCGTCGTGACACCGACGAATTTAACAGAAAACCAGAAAAATATTCTCCGCGAATTTGCAGAAGTGAGCGGAAATATGCCGGATGAACAGGAAATGAGTTTTTTCGATAAAGTAAAGCGCGCCTTTAAAGGCGATTAATGATTGGATGAGGAGTTGGTAGTATGAAATGGTCCGAAATCTGCATTCACACGACACATGAAGCGGTTGAGCCCATCTCGAATATTTTGCATGAAGCTGGTGCGAGTGGAGTCGTAATTGAAGATCCGCTTGATTTAATTAAAGAGCGTGAGAATGTATACGGAGAAATCTACCAGCTCGACCCCAATGATTACCCTGATGAAGGAGTCATCATTAAAGCGTATCTCCCGATCAACAGCTTTTTGGGAGAGACCGTAGAAGGAATCAAGGAAACCATTAATAATCTGCTGCTGTATGATATTGACCTCGGACGCAACAAAATCACCATCAGCGAGGTTAACGAAGAAGAATGGGCGACAGCATGGAAAAAATATTATCATCCCGTAAAAATTTCCGAGAAGTTTACGATTGTTCCGACATGGGAAGAGTACACACCGGTTCATACGGATGAGCTCATCATCGAGATGGACCCGGGAATGGCGTTCGGAACAGGCACACACCCGACAACCGTACTTTGCATACAGGCGCTCGAAAGGTATGTGAAAGAAGGGGATTCGGTCGTGGATGTCGGAACGGGAACAGGCATTTTGAGCATTGCATCAGCCATGCTTCGCGCCAAACAGGTTGAAGGATATGATCTCGATCCTGTAGCCGTGGAAAGCGCCCGCTTGAACTCCAAGCTCAATAAAGTCAGCGATCATATCGAGATCAAGCAAAATAATCTGCTCGACGGCGTCGAAGGGGAAAAAGACGTCATCGTCGCCAACATCCTGGCCGAGGTCATCTTGCGCTTTACGGATCAGGCATACAGCCTGTTGAAAGACGGCGGTTATTTCATTACTTCGGGAATCATTCAGCAGAAAAAACAGGAAGTCAAAGATGCACTGGTGAAAGAAGGCTTTACGATCGTCGAGGTTCTTTCAATGGAGGACTGGGTCAGCATCATCGCTGAAAAATAATCGTTAGTAGGTGTGACAAGCGTATGCAACGATATTTTATCGAACAATCAAAACAAGAGGTCACGGCCGCACCTGTGTTCTCGATCAAAGGCGAAGACGTTCATCACATTGCGACCGTGATGAGGATGTCTCCCGGAGACGAGGTCATTTGCTGTGCAAAAGACGGCCATGAAGCGAACTGCCGGATCGAGTCCGTCACAAAAGAAGAGGTTTTATTGAGCGTAATCGAATGGACGGGGAAAACACGCGAACTGCCCGTCCAGATCCATATTGCAAACGGCCTTCCAAAAGGAGATAAGCTGGAATGGATCATTCAAAAAGGGACAGAGCTCGGTGCAAGCTCGTTTATTCCTTTTCAGGCATCACGCTCCGTTGTTAAACTTGATGAAAAAAAGGCAAAGAAAAAGCGGGAAAGGTGGGCGAAAATCGCCAAGGAAGCCGCAGAACAGTCCCACAGAAACACGATTCCCGATGTGGCGCCGATTCACACGTTTCAACGTTTGCTTGAGAGCCTTGAGGACTTCGATAAATGTGTCGTTGCATACGAAGAGTCATCAAAGCAAGGCGAGACGAGCCGGTTTCAATCCGTGCTCAAAAGCCTGCCGGAAGGATCATCCGTGCTCATGGTGTTTGGTCCTGAAGGCGGATTTTCAGAAGATGAAATTGAGGCGCTTAAAGAAAAAGGAGCCCTCGCCTGCGGGCTCGGTCCGCGGATCTTAAGGGCGGAAACAGCTCCGCTGTACGCGTTGGCGGCAGTTTCTTATCATACAGAGTTACTAAGAGGTGAATAACAATGGCAACTGTTGCATTTCATACACTTGGCTGCAAGGTCAACCATTATGAAACAGAAGCAATTTGGCAGCTTTTCAAAGAAGCCGGCTACGAAAGAAAAGAATTCGAAAGTTCGGCGGACGTATACGTCATTAATACATGCACCGTCACAAATACAGGTGATAAAAAAAGCCGCCAGGTGATCAGACGGGCGATCCGCCAAAATCCTGACGCCGTCATTTGTGTGACAGGGTGCTACGCCCAGACTTCCCCGGCGGAAATCATGGCGATCCCGGGCGTTGATATCGTCGTCGGTACGCAGGACCGCGAAAAAATGCTCGGCTATATTCAGCAGTACCAGGAAGAAAGACAGCCGATTAACGGCGTCAGCAATATTATGAAAGCAAGAGTGTTTGAGGAGCTTGATGTTCCTGCATTTACCGACAGAACACGTGCTTCATTGAAAATTCAAGAAGGCTGCAACAATTTCTGCACATTCTGCATCATTCCGTGGGCGCGCGGCCTGCTTCGTTCCCGCGACCCTGAGGAAGTCATCCGCCAGGCGCAGCAACTCGTTGATGCCGGCTATAAAGAAATCGTTTTAACCGGTATTCACACCGGCGGTTATGGAGAAGATATGAAAGACTACAACTTTGCACAGCTGTTGAAAGAACTGGACAGCCGTGTGAAAGGTCTGAAACGAATCCGCATCTCTTCAATCGAAGCGAGCCAAATTACAGACGAAGTGATCGAAGTGCTTGACCGCTCAGACAAGATCGTCAGACACCTTCACATTCCGCTTCAATCCGGCTCAAACAGCGTTTTAAAACGGATGAGAAGAAAGTATACGATGGAGTTTTTCGCTGACAGGCTGACGAAACTCAAAAAAGCTCTTCCGGGGCTCGCAGTCACTTCTGATGTGATCGTCGGCTTCCCGGGGGAAACGGAAGAAGAATTCATGGAGACGTACAACTTTATTAAAGAACACAAGTTTTCCGAGCTCCACGTCTTCCCGTACAGCAAACGGACCGGAACTCCAGCAGCACGCATGGACGGCCAGGTTGACGAGAACGTGAAAAACGAAAGAGTTCACAAACTGATCGCTCTTTCAGATCAGCTTGCGAAAGAATACGCATCAGATTATGAAGGCGATGTTCTGGAAATCATTCCGGAAGAGCCGTTCACGGAAACGGGCGAAGACAATCTGCTTGTCGGCTACACGGACAACTATATGAAGGTCGTTTTCGAAGGTTCCGAAGACCTGATTGGCCAGCTTGTTAAAGTGAAGATCTTAAAAGCCGGCTATCCGTACAATAAAGGCCAGTTCGTCCGCGTCGCCGAAGACGACGTCCATGAAAACATCCGCTTATCGTCATAAATGATCAATTTAGCCGGTTCACGAAAAAGGTGTTCCGGCTTTTTTTGCGAATATCATAAAAGACAACCACTTGAAAAGGAGTCGGGACGATGACAAAACAAATTGCGCGAATGATCGATCACACGCTATTGAAGCCTGATGCTGTCACATCCGAAATCGAAGCGCTTTGCAAAGAAGCACGTGTATACGGTTTTGCTTCCGTTTGCGTCAACCCTTGCTGGGTAAAGCTGTGCGCCGAGCTTCTTAAAGATTCAGAAGTGAAAGTGTGCACGGTTATCGGCTTTCCTTTAGGTGCGGCGTCTCCGGAAACAAAAGCCTTTGAAACCAAGCAGGCGATTGCAGACGGGGCCGGTGAAGTTGATATGGTGATCAACATCGGTGCATTAAAAGACTGCGATACCGGAACCGTGGAGCATGACATCAGAGCGGTGACAGACGCGGCAGACGGCAAAGCTCTCGTAAAAGTCATCATAGAGACGTCACTGTTGACGGATGAAGAAAAAAGGCACGCTTGTGAACTGGCCGTCAAAGCAGGCGCCGACTTTGTCAAAACATCGACCGGTTTTTCCGGCGGCGGTGCGACAGTTCAGGATATAAAACTGATGCGGGAAGCTGTCGGACCTGATATCGGCGTTAAAGCTTCAGGTGGCGTCCGCGATAAGGAAAGCGCCCTTGCCATGGTTGAAGCCGGAGCGACGAGAATCGGAGCAAGCGCGGGCGTGTCGATAGTCAAAGGCATAACAGCGGATGAAGACTACTAATCCAACAAAAACCAGGCGTTTACCGGGCCTGGTTTTTGTTTGGAATGAGAAACATGATCAGCGAATGAAACAGATTTGAGAGCGGCAGAAACAATAGGGACGTGACGACGTTGAAGAGCAGGCTGAAATGGGCAATCTGCTGAGCGGGGCTTTCAGACAGTCCGGAGATAAAGCCTGTTATTGATGAGAGCAGGGGGTATACAGCTGCTACACCGATGACATTAAACAGAACATGGGCATAAGCCGTTTGCCTGGCTGCAGCTCCGCCTTTGAAGGACGCCATCACGGCTGTGATGCATGTCCCGATATTGGAGCCGAGAACAACGCTCATCGCTTCGGTCAAACCGACGACACCTTGATCCATAAAGCTCATCAGGATGCCGACACACGCCGAACTGGAATGAATCATCGCGGTCAACACCGTGCCGATGATTAAGGCGTAAAGCGGTGAATTTTCAGCAAGCTGCACAATATAAGCGCCTGAGTCTAGCTGTGACAACGGCACGGCAAGCCGGCTGAAGCCGCTGATACAGAAAAAAATAACACCCAAGCCGATCATGCTTACCCCCACTTGCCGAAAAGGGGATTTTCCGGCCATGAAAAGAACCGCACCTGCGGCAAAGAGGGCAAAAATCAAAAATTCCAGCTTCACCGCCAAAAATTCCGTTGTGAAGGTGGACCCGATGTTTGTTCCCAAAATGAGCGGAATCGAACGTTTAAATGAAAGGGCGCCTACCGAGACAAAGCCAATGACGATCACCATAAATGCCGAGCTGCTTTGCAAAACCCCCGTAAATACAATGCTGACCAAAAAGGCTTTCACCGGATGATCCGTGAAAAACAGCAGCCGCTTTTCGATTTTTTCAAATGTCAGTGAAATCAAACCTTTTCTCAGCATGCTCATGCCTTTGAGAAAAAGAACGATCAATAATATGAATAAGATCAAGATTATCATCAGTTTTTCGAACAGCCTCCTTTATAAATATATACAGACAAGCTGCCGAAATCATGACTGAACAATAAAACGATTCTCCTTGGTTGACCTTACCGGAGGCTTATATTATAATGTCAAAGTACATGTTTATATGTATGTCTTTTTTTAAAGCAGTCGATTGGTGTATTCGGAGGGAGGGAAAGAGAATGTCAAAAACGGTCGTTAGAAAAAACGAATCGCTTGAAGATGCTCTTCGTCGCTTCAAACGCAGTGTATCAAAGACAGGTACTTTGCAGGAAGCAAGAAAGCGTGAATTTTATGAAAAACCTAGCGTAAGACGCAAGAAAAAGTCTGAAGCTGCAAGAAAGCGCAAATACTAAAAGAGGGTGGATTTATGAGTCTTCTTGAGCGGCTTAATCAAGATATGAAGCTCTATATGAAAAACCGTGAGAAAGACAAACTGACTGTCATTCGCATGGTCAAAGCTTCGCTTCAAAACGAAGCAATCAAGCTTAAGAAAGACAGGCTGACCGATGATGAAGAACTGACTGTTCTTTCTCGTGAATTAAAACAGCGTAAAGACTCCCTCCATGAATTTTCAAACGCTAATCGTTCAGATTTAGTAGATAAAGTTCAAAAAGAGTTAGACATTCTGGAAGCTTATATGCCTGAACAGCTGACGGAAGAAGAGCTGCTCGGCATCGTCAATGAGACGATCGCCGAAGTCGGCGCCTCTTCAAAAGCGGATATGGGCAAAGTGATGAGCGCTATCATGCCGAAAGTCAAAGGCAAGGCGGACGGCGGTCTCGTCAATAAGCTTGTCAGCAAACAACTGTCTTAAGAAAAAGACGCCTTTAAGCAATTAAAGGCGTCTCAGCTTGTCGACAAAGCC
>NZ_LBMN02000015.1 GCF_001042485.2 Bacillus paralicheniformis | reverse complement strand
GCGATACTCCGATGAATGAGCTGTGCGATTCAACCGCGCGCCCCCACGAAGCCATTTTCGAGGAAGGACCGACTTCGCATTTCTGAACCGTGATGTTCTTACACGGAGTGCCGTCGAAGCTGCCGTACGATCCTAACGTGGGCGGGTTTCCGGTTTTATCGAGGTCGATCTGAAAAGCTCCGCGATACTCGGCGCCGTCGAATCCGAACGCCTTGACGTTGTCAATCAATCCCGTATCAATACCGTTAAACTCAACGGCATGACCGCCACATACGTCATATACCGTAAGATCCCGGATGACAATATTCTTTGCGTGCGCGATCAGGATCGCCTGGCCGCTTTTGAAGACGTCCCCATTCGACCGCCACGTTCCGCCTTCGATAACGATGTTTGAGTAGCCGTTATATTTCGTTAATCTCGGATTTCCTTTTTCTTTTTCGAAGTTTACGATAAAGTCGTCCGCGTGCTGACGATCAAACACAACGTTACTATTTAGAGTAAGGCGTGTATTCGACTTAATGAGCAACGTCTTTTTCAGCACATAAGGCGTAGAGATGGCTGGGACATACACTTGAGCGCCCCCTAAATCGTACGCATCGTCTAAAGCCCGCTGGATATAAAGACTGGCGTCTGCTTCACCCGGGATCAGGTAATTCAAGACGTTTAATGACCGACTTTGAAGATCCTTTTTAACCTGATTATCCTCGTAGTCCAGACGATCTTTAAGCGTAGGGTGTACAACCGCGTCCGTATCTACGCGAGCATCGACGACTTCCTTTATGTTTGTTCCGTCAGCACTTAGAATGAGATTTCGCAATCGAGTTTTTTCTATTTCGATTTCTTGTGATACTGTAAGCCCGCTGCTGTGAGCAATCTGGTCAGACGTATGAGCTTTTTTGGATAATTGATGCGATTGAATCTGACTTTCTTGCTCATTCAAGCTGTTTTCTATACTTTGCATATCTGCTCTTAGTTGTGCTTGATAACGGGAATTCCGGGTTAGATCATAGTCTTTTATCAGCCGCTGCATCTCTTTCACTCCTTTTTTGGCAAAATAAAAAACGCCTACCTGAGCGTTTTGAAAAGCTGGTCAATATATCGTTTTTGATCTCTTAGTTTCTTGGCCTGATTGACCGCAATATCCTGAATGTCTTTTCTGAAGTTCGCGAACGTCAATTTTGGGCTGCTGTATGGGTTCAACGGGTTGTACTGAATTGAAATCAGCCGAACATCGTCTTCAAACATGATCCCTGATGCCGTAACAGCCAAGACATGGATGGTGTCGCCTTTCCAGAAATCCTGCTCGATCTCTAAAAGTTTCGGCTCATAGATTTTTTGAAAATCTGCTTCAATTGTCAATTCAGGATATGGATTCACATGTTTTTTTAATGCCGAAACCATACTGCTGGCTTTTTTTATGGTTTCATCTTTAATTGGATCGGCCCAGCGCGGAAGGCCTTCGAGTAAAAACTTTTTTTCATCCGGATGTACGTATAAGATCGGCTCAAATTCATATTGTGGGTTTTTACTGTCCGTGCTGCTCTTCTTCAACGCCCCGTAACCCCAGGCGCGCGTTGTACAATTTTGCGAGTTTGTCTTAATAGAAATACCTGGCATGTTATATCGCGAATCTAAAGTGAAATTGATTTTTTGTCCAATTTTCTTATAAACAAGGATTTTATAATTATCAACATCCAGCTCAGGACCGTAATCCGAAATGATTTTATCCACCAATTCCGTGGAATTTCCGTCACCAAAGTTTTCTTGTTCGGCACTCGGAAAGTCACTCACTGGAGCTTTTAAAACATACTTGAATGGCGTTCCTTTTAATGCGATATCAAAAGCCTCTTTGATCGTCATTTTTTTAGACACCGTTTCAGTCACATAGTTGTTGATCAGCAGAACCGAGAAAATATGGCTGGCCGAAACAGTTTTTCTCAACACATTATTTTCCTGCCGTACTTCAACGTTTGTAATGTAATACTTTTGATGATTAAATTTCCGTTCATCCAGAAAAAGAATGTTATCAATCACCAACAGATCAAATTCAATAGCGTTTTCCTGCGTTTTGGTGATGGTAAATGTAAAGCTCTTCTTCCCCGTCGTATCGTCCGTCAGATCGAGCGAGACGCCCGTTATTTCAACCACATTCTTTCCATCCCCCGCTAGTACATGCAGCTGTGGAAAATCAACATCCGAAGGCAAGTTTTGATTAAGCGGAACGTCTTTTCCATCATATTCTTTGCTTGGTACCTCCGGGGTCGGTATCGGCGTTTCGGGTTCTTCAGGTTCATCCGGTATCTCATCCACAGAATCATATTGTGTGAGTTTATAAGTGAAAATAAGACTGTTCAATTTGGTGGCATAATTGGGATCAGTCGCATAACCGGCTTTTACAAGCGCAGCTGTCGCCTTCTGGTAATCTTTTTCCCCGACTACCGCTTTATAATGGTTCGGGTCCCAGCTCGTTCCGTTTATGTACAGCTTGGCTAAATCCTGAATAGATTCATACCAAGACGGATACTTACGGAACTTGGCTTGCACACGGGTAGCATTTCCGCTCTTATCATATTCAGTCGTCCACATGAGAACATATTGACCGTTATAAGTACCCTTGATGCCGAATAGGTTTTTCGCTTTTTGGGCCAGCTCACTTGTACCCCATCCGCTCTCTAAACAGGCTTGAGCAATAATGAGAGACGCGAGAATATCATACTTTTTATAGACTCTTTGGGCGTCTGGTGCAATTTCCTTTATAAAATCTGTGTTTGCCATTTTGCATGCTCCTTACGCGTAGTAGAAACGGGTATCGAATATGATTTCAAAATCATTGGTATTCTGGATTTCAAAATCATTCATTCCTATATCGAGTCCCGGGAGCCTGCCGGATGTTTTGATAGGTGTTTTATTGATCACCGTGTATTGCTTAATAAAAGAAACGCGCTGTGATTTTTTTAATTCCTGTTCAATTTTCAGTTTCTCACCATTTGTATGGTTGATGATCGACACATTTTTTCCGGCCGCCCATAAGGTCACATTGTAGT
Organism: Bacillus paralicheniformis; assembly: GCF_001042485.2. GTDB lineage: Bacteria > Bacillota > Bacilli > Bacillales > Bacillaceae > Bacillus > Bacillus paralicheniformis. The sequence continues at coordinate 40,861 of NZ_LBMN02000015.1, read as the reverse complement.
CATGTTCAAGAGGATTGATATAGGCGTCCCCAGTGTTATAAACCTGAAACCTCTTTCGATTTTTGAACCTGTATTCCAGATCATCTCGCATTTGAATGTTCATGCCTGGGCTCCAGTATTCCCCGTGAAAATTCTGTTTTGTCAAAGATGTAAATTTTGATTCAGCCAGGCCGGTGACGTTATTAAATTCCACAGTAAAAGAAGTTTGGTTTTTCTGTTTCTCTTTCTGTATGCTGAAATTACCGTCACACGTAACGAGAAAACGGAGGTTAGGCAATAGATCGGTTGAAATATAATAAGGTAACGGCTTCACCAAAAGCGCATAAAGTTCTCGCCTGTACTGATAAAAATTTTCTGCGATGATCGAGTTTAATAGAATTTCTACCTTGATAGATCGCTCTTTAAAAACAACATCGCGGGGATGCTGCGGCAAGACAAGGCCGTTGATCCTCGGTATCTTCACTGTTTCCCGTTCAATGGCCGGTGAATCAGGCGTAAAGCTCAGCAACTTAAAATGGGGGAGCAAACTTGATAAGCTCTGTTCCCCCAGGCCATTATTAAAATCTAAATAAAGGTTCATCAGGTTCGTCTCACCCCACTCTGATAAGCATTTTGATCATATCGGTCTAAACTCTTCCTATCCAAAATCCTGCCGTCACCTTGTTCAAAAACGATTTCCGCCACTTGTTTTCCATCAATATTGACAGGCGCCGGATAAATTCTAATTGGCCCGCCCGTGGCCGCCGGCTCTGGTTGTCCTCCAAACGATAAACCATTAGAAAGAAGCGTAATGAGAGCATCCAGCTTCTGATTCAAAGAAGGTGTGTCAACTTCATTTCGGACGACTAACTCCGAACGCAAGGAAAGCAGCTCATCGGCCGCGCCTTTTATGTTGTAAGCCATTTTGTTGATCTCCTGTTTGAGTGACAGGTTGGCTCCTTGCCCTAACGCCTGGGCGCTTCGTTTTGCGCGCGCGACTGATTTGCTTATTCCTATCGCAAATCCATCTGTAAAGTTGTTACCTTCAGCCATGCTCTTTTTCGCTGGCGAATGGGAGTCAATAGACTTTTTCAATGCTGATAATGCAGACTTACCAAGTTTCCAAGCTGCACTAAACAGCGAGTTGCTGCCGATGCCGCCCTCAATTCCTCTGACGAATCCAGAGACAAAATCAGATCCCACACTGCTGGTTTTCACACTTTTCAACCCGGATTTCGCCTTGTTTGATACCTTCGAACCGGCATTGTAAGACGCGGTTTGCTGACTCATCAATCCTTTGGTCAAGTCCATACCGGCTTTCTTACCGCCCCCGCCGTCAGTTGTCTGACCGAGACGACCGGACACGTTTTTTGAAAGGCTTGCTGCAGTATTATTGTTTTTAGGCTTTGTGGAACTTAAACCGGCATTGTGTTGATCACCTTTTTCTTTACCGGCTGTACGGGCTTGGCCGCTATTTTTAGACAGTTCGCTGTTGACAGATTGACGGAGCACGCTGCTGGATTGTTTATTAATCCCGAGCGTGTTTCTTAAACCGAGAGCAAAGGCATTTCCTTTTTCCATTCCAAACTGCTTCGGCTGCGTCTTTCCTTGGCTTAATCCCTGATTAGCTCCTTTACCAATAAGACTCCCAGTTTCTTGGGCCTGTCCTAATGTACTGCTCAAACCAAGAGTGAATGCCGATCCTTTTTCTCGTCCAGCCTGTTCAGCTTTTTCATTGCCGCCGTTCATTTTTTCAAGGACGTTTTGGATCGCTTCGTCTGCTTTTGCCTGGGCTTCCTGTTCTGAATTGCCAAGACCAATATAAAAATCCTCAAGTGCCTGTTTAGTGGCTTTAATGGCTTCCTCTTTGCTTGTACCAAGTTTATTCAAATATTCAATTTGCTTTTGGGCCCAGCGCTCTTCATATTCGGCTTGGTTTTCTTCATACATGTGTGCCATTCCCATAGAATTGGAAATGAACTTCTTCTGTTTTTCAAGTGCCTTGCCAGTCTCTAAATCAAGCAGCTCACCATTCTTAGACATTTTTGAGAAAAGTGCACGAGAATTTTCCTCGTAACTTGCTGTATTTTTAGCAAGGGTCTTTTGGAAGTCTGCTGTACTTTTTTTCAAGAGAGCTTCCTTTTGTTGAGCATCTATATAGCCCTGTGCATACAACTGATTCAAGACTTTGTTCCGGTATTCATAATCTTCTTTCGCGGCTTTTTTTCCATCATCGTAGACTTTTTTAATCTTGTCGTTGTATTCTTTTGCTTGCTTGAAAGAGAGCTTTCCTTGCTGCTCTGTCACCGCTTTTTGCATGGCAAGAGCTTCTTTTTGATTGGCCGCAAATTTGCTGGTAGATTCTTCAAAATAAGAAATGATCTCATTAAATCTTCGTTTTTGAGTATCATTCATTTTCGATGAGACAAGGCCCGTTTCTTTTTGGAGTTTTTCCAGTTCCTTTACTTTTTCTCTGGCCTCCTGGATATCCTCATTGATATTACCAACCATCTTATCAACGATCTTCTCCCCAGCCTTTTGAGTGTTCTTATCCGTATCCTCCATTAAACCGTTAATAACGACCAAAGCGTCTTTTCTAAGCGTCTCAAGTTGTTGAATCAGTTTATCCCGCATCTCAGAATACGTTTGAACCAATTTCGCGGCCATCTTATCAGCCTGCTCCCCGGAAACGCGGGTGAGTTCAAAAAGTTGGACCTCTGCTTTTTCTCTCAAATCCACATAGGAGCCGGCTGCTTTCTGAGTCGCCTTTGAAACTCCTTCACCAAAAAGCAAAGCCTTTTCCCTGGCCTCTTCCTGCTTCTTTTTCATGTTTTCGGTTTGTTCGGAAACGGCATACATGGCAACTCCTAAAGCGCCCAATAAAGCCGTTCCTCCGACAATAGCCAAGCCCACAGGACCAGTAAAAGCTAACAGAGCGCCGACTCCTGCCGTCAGTGTAGCGACAGCCGTCGTCACGCCTAATACTCCCGCAGTAAGAACCGCAGTTTTTCCAATGGTTGCTTGTGTGCCTTTATCCAGGTTGTTAAACATGGTAAGAAGGGCGGAGCCTTTATCCGCAAGGTCACCGATTGAAGGAAGAAGTCCCTCTGTTAACGCTATTTTTGCACCTTCCAAGGCAGATTCGAATTGAATGATACTTCCGTGAGCATTATCAAGCATGGTATCCGCCATTTTTTTGGCCGCGCCGTCGGATTCTTTCAGCTTTTTCGTGTTTTCTCCGAGCGCTTTCGAGCCTTTTTGAAGAAGGACCGCCCAATGCTTGTATGCTTCAGCACCAACAATCGTTTTCAGGGTTGCCGCCTGCTGCTCTTTGGTCATGCCTTTCATGCCCTTTTCCATTTCTGCGATGACTTCAGGCATGCTTTTCATATTGCCGGCAGCATCAAAAAATTCAAAACCAAGTCGATCAATTTCTTTTTGTGCCTTCCTGGCAGGAGTTGCGAGACGGATCAGGGACGTACCGAAAGCCTGACCTGCAATAGTACCCTGTAAACCGGCATCACCAAACGCCATGATAGCGGCAGCCGATTCCTCCATGCCCCAGCCGAGTGAGTTCGCATTTGGAGCAAGAAATTTCATTGCCTCGCCCATTTGTTCAACATTGGTATTGGCGTTGGATGCTGCATAGGCTATCACATCGGCGGCATGCGCCGATTCTTCGGCCTTTAATGCAAAGGCAGACATGATGTTTGATGTAATATCTGCAGCTGTTCCAAGTTCAAGCTGTCCGGCCGCTGCAAGGCTTAACATGCCAGGCATAGCCCCGTAAATCTCATTGGTTTTAAATCCGGCCATCGCAAGAAAGCTTTGAGCATCCGCGGCCTGGCTGGCAGTAAAAACTGTAGTGGCACCAAGTTCTTTCGCCTGTGCCGTTAATTTTGCAAGGTCTCCCGCTGTTCCGCCGGAAATGGCTTGCACTTTACTCATTTGCTTTTCAAAGTCGATGCCGACTTGAACCGCATCTTTTAAAGGAAGGACCAAACCACCAAAGGCAATACCCGATGTCATGGCGACAGATGCACCGACATTCCTCATTGTGCTGCCGACTGCATTCATTCTTTGGCCCATTCTGTGGATTGTAGAAGAAGCGCGCCTAGATTCATCCTCCAGCTTTTTGATCCTCTGCGTGGTCTGCGTCAAAGCATTTTGCGTTTTATTCATTTCAGCTGTGGCATAGTTAAGCCGTCGAGCCAGTGTCTGAGTTTCTTGAGCATCTTTGCCCTTTTTTATAGCTGAATCAGCATAAGCCCGTTCAAGAGCTTTTACTTTCCGCTTATGAATATCCAGCTGCTGGTTGAGTGTTTTCGCCTTTTCTTGAGACGTTCTTAACTCGTTGCCCCATACGCCTACAGCTGTACGGTTCTTTTCAAATTCAGATTTGACGTTTTTCATTTGCAGAGCAACTGCACGCATTTCCGTTCTGAATGGGTTCGAGTTTGAATACAGTCTGACTTTTATGTCCTTAGCCAATCGGTCACCCCCTTACCCGAGCACCTGGTCAATATAAAGGCGCTTTTCTTCTTTCCCTGCTGCTAGCTTTCCGCCGGCTTCTTTTCGGCGGGCCAGGCGCCGCAGGTGGTAAACAATGTCCATTTCATCAATCTGGTTTTGCGTATAACCGATTTCTTCTAACGCGTTGTACATGTCAATGACAGCGTCAGATAAATTTACTTCCCCGGCTCTTCACCGTCGTTTGGATCAGGGTTTAAAATTCGGCTGGCTTCTGCGATATTTCCTAAAACGTAGTTTGCTGTGCCGTAAATTGTTCTCGTGACCAGCCTCGCATCAATGCCATTTTCAAATTCGTCAGCTGAGAATTTGTTTCCAAACGCAACACAGATAAATTCAATTTGCTTTTCTGTGTAGATGCGTTCAGGGTCAGTTGACTCAATATCTTCTGCGATCTCGGCCGCGTCCCGGAACAGCTTTCCTGAAATGAAATTTGGTGTGACAAACTTTTTGTGTTTACCATTGATTCTGAGATTGATTGAAATAGGTTCCATCTTGATTCCTCCCTGTTTTTGGACAATAAAAAAGAGCGCCTATAAGCGCTCCAAATTCTTTATTTACCTAAACCAATTGCTTCGGTTTTAGTATCTGTTGCAAAAGCAGAACCATCATATACAACTTGATTAAACCAACCATCACCGTTAAAAGTGTCACTGTCTTCTGCTTGAGCTTTCCAGCGTCTTTTTCCTTTTGGATTTTGCAACGGCATAAATCCAACCTTAAACTTCGCACTTTCTGGGTCAGCCTTGTCTTCTGTCGTTTTCGATTCAATAGCCATTAATTCAGGCAGCCCTTTAAGAAACCAATAATACCGGTACCCGCCGGTTGATTTCTTCGCTCTGAAGCCGAAAGCCAGATGAATTGCCTTGTCTTCAGCACTTGCAAAGGAAACACCATTCTCTTCTGTGTGGCCGTAAATTTTATTCTGCAATTTTAAAGGGAGATCAGCCATTTCAGCTTCTAAATCAATGTCACCCATACTATTAAAAATGTCATACACACCATTATCAGCCCAGAATTTTGTTTGCTCTGATTTTGGGTCAACCTTTATGCTTACAGCACCCGGGATTTTTATAGGTGTACCGAATTTCAAACTCTCTTCATCGTCTTGGATGACTTCCGCACAGTGAAACATATCTAAACCATAAATTGTTTGTCCCATTACTTTTCCTCCTTAAAAAAAGCTTTCTTATATCGCATAGCTTTGTGAAAAACCTTGTCCGTCTCTTCGTATAAATCTTGAGAATCGTACCGGCCGTAACCGATTGACTTCATGAGCCGGTCAATTTCTTTTGCGATTTTGGTTTCTTGACTGACTGTATATGAATTGGTAAAAATGCTGATCTGAAAGCGAACCTCCGAAGATTGGGCCTGATTATCGGCATATGAATCATCAGCATTTTTCAATTCGGTATACATGATTCTTGGGTATGCGTTAACGTCTGAAGCGACTCTATTATGAAAGCCGCCTGTCACCAGTTCTTTTAATGAGAAATCGTTGACCAGGGCAGCGCTCAATTCTGCTTTTGCATCAAAACTCATTTGATTGGCGCTGTTAGAATGCGGGCCATTACTTCCACAGCTGACGCCTCCCCTTCATCCCTGCCTTTTTCGATAAAAGGATAAGGTGGCATTTTTGATGTCCCATACTCCAAGAATCTCGCCCGGTAAGCGACTTTTTTATTAGGCCCAATTGACACGAATTTTTCTGCGCCTTTTGATTCCCTGGCCTTTGAAACCGTAATGTTATCAGCTATATGGGGCTGATTTTTATCGCTTCGATTAACATTTTGTCGCTGGTGCTGCGCGATAATTTCCCCGCCGGCTTGCAAAGCCACATCTTCCGCCTTTTCCACGTCTTCACCGATTCTTTCAAAATATCGATCTAGGTCGGCCAGCCCTTCAAAGTTCATTTCAGCCATTGAGCCCCACCTCCTGGCACATAATTTCAAACCACTTTTTTGAATCTTCAGGATCGTTAAAGTCAAGGATGTCAAAGGCTCGGAAAATCGGTTCACCCTTTTCATTTGTGCCGATCTGTTCAACAATTTTCATATCGCGTTGAATATCTTGCCGAAACCGAATGGTGATCTTTTTAGGCGATTTAACGCCCCATGCCCCCGCAATCATAGATTCATTGTTTCCGAGAGAGCTAAACCCCTCCACAGCTCCCCATACAGTGAATACATCAACATAAGCGTCAATCCAATTCAGTTCTTCATCTTGAATCTTGGTTTTCTTTTGAAAGGTCAGGCGGTGCCGCAGATCGCTGGTCCTCTTTCTCTTCATCTTCCTGCACCTCATCATCCGTATAACGCAGCTGCGTCATTAGATTTTCAACAGTAAAAGGGATGGACGAGCCGTTTGTCCCTGACTCATACATTCCTCTGTTTTCATACCAATGCTGGACAAGCATTTTGGCCACAATTTCAAACTGTGGGTTCCCATCAACAAACCGCCCAATAGCATTGACAATATAGCTTTTCGCTGCCGCAATAAATTGCGATAACATTTCATCATCTTCAGAATGGTCCAGACGGAGATAGTTTTTCATATCCACCAAATTCATGATGGTTCACCCGCCTTATTCTTGTGGCTCATTGTTCGCGGAATCGTCAGAGCCTGCCACTTTTTCTCTCAACTCATCAATTTGAGATTGAAGACTATCAAACATGGCCTTTACTTCGCTGTTTAAGTTATCCGGCATGACGCTGCCGGTACCAATGTTTTTGCTTCTGACAACATTTTCACCAAGCATTTCGTGGGTGATGCTCCCGTCTTCAATGACAGCCGGATCACCTTTCTCACCTTTGGGTCCTGGCTCTCCCTGTGGACCTTGTGGGCCGGTATCTCCTTTTTCCCCTTTTGGTCCTTGTGGTCCCTGGGGCCCTGGTTCCCCCTGCATTCCTTTAATATACAAAGGGTTGTCTTCACTGTTATTTTTCAAATAAACAGCTGTTACAGGCTTTCCTGTCCCGTCATCCTCTGCGGAAGTGTAAACACCATTACTTTGGTTTAAAAATTGATCTGCCATTTTTCATCATCCTTTTCTGTTATTTTTATTTTCCAACATCAACGGATTTTTCTTCTCTTGGGGTTTCTACTTGAGCATTTTCACCAACAACTAGATCAGTCACAATCACAGCAGCTTCAGGATCAACAACTTTCCCGTCAAAACGCTCGATTCCGCGGAAGTAAGTCTGATCAGTCAAGAAAGCATCGCCGCCAACATCTGTTGATTTAATTTCGAATTTCTGACGGTCAAACATAAAATATCCACGTTTGAAATCGCCAAAAAGAATGTGTGTTTTTTGCGTCTTCTCATCAGTAACAATTTCGTCATAGATTTCAACCGGACGCCCGAACAGAAGGAAGTTGTCTTCATCTCTAGGGTCTTCAGCCAATATCCCTCTGCCGTTTTTATCTTCAATGTTTGCCAGAGTTTCAAAGGCTTCAGTATTCATCACCCATTTTGCGTTTTTCCGATAACCACGTTTAATCTGATTTTTCACTTTCCTTAAAAACTTAATTGTAATTACTGATGGTGCTTTGAGGGTCTTAAATTTTTCGCTTGAGATGATCCCTTCAACGTTTTTCTCTCCGCCTGCTCCATAAAGGATTTCATCATTTTCTGTGACGATAGCTGATTCAGAAAGCCATTCCACAATTTCTCTTACAAAATTCTCAAATGAATCGTCTAAAAGCTCACTTGGAGCCGGCATAAATCCAGCAAACTTCTTGACGTTGTACCAGATTTGATCAAACTCCATATTTTTAAGTTCTTGAATCTGTTCTTTTTCAGCCGTGTTGTAGAGTTTTCCGGCCACTCCTTTTCGGACTGTATAACTGCCAGAAGGGGCAGTTTTAGGAACAACGCGGACCAAATTACGGACAGAGTTTAATTCCTGGATAGATTTCAAAATCTCTTTTGAGATATCATCCGGTACGGTATAGCCACCATCCTTATCACTTCCGCTAGAAAGAGAACGATTTTCTTTTAAAACCCGTTCCATCATATTTCTTTCTTCAGAATTCAAATCAGCTTCACGGCCAGTCAACACTTTGAACCACGCTTCCCGATACTCTTTTGTAGCTGTTAGAATGGTTCGGGACTCTGTTTCATTCTGGGCGCCTAAACTGCGACCCTCTCCGTCGTCCAGCGTCGGTACAAAATTGTTCCGTTCCGTTACATCCGACACATCAAGAGAACGCCCCTCCGCCATTAATTCAATTTGATTTTTCAAGGTCTTGGCCTCGTCAAGCAGCGTACGTGCCTCTTCTGTATTTCCCTCTTGCAGCTTTTGATCTGCCGCATTTTTCTTTTCCGTAAATTGTTGTCTCAATTCAATTTCTTTTTTGCTCATTTGCATTGGCATAAATGATTTCCTCCTTGTTTTTAGACACAAAAAAAACCTCTATTCCGGGAGAATAAGGTCTAAAAGTTCTAATTCCATTTTTAAATTGTCATCCGGCAGTTTCCGGGACTCTTTCAACTGCTCTACCTTCTCCAAACTCCGCGAACCAACGACTGCCTCCGTGTCGTTATATGCCGGGGTGGTGACAAGCGAAATATCATATATACGATGGATTTTATTAATCCGCCTTTCATAAATATCTTCCTCATCATTAAACCGCCATTCATCAGCATCCGTCTCATTGTGATTTAAGGAAAAGGCAAAAGAACACTGATTTATGACGCCGCTTCTTATATTCGCCATCAAATCACGCGCGTATGACGTTTCTGACGGCTTAAAACGGAATTTGAGACCTATGTTGTCCGCTTCTAATTCGAGCCGCCCTACGTCCCCTGAGACGGTATTTCGGGCCAATGGGTAATCTTGCCGATGATTAAATAATGCAATAACATTTGAAAGATCAGCCGAATCCAAAGCGTTCCGGCTAATAATTTCCTTAAACCATCCCCCAAGCCGTTCAGACCACTTTTCAAATTTCAGTGCATATCCTTCCACAAATTCGCTTTCGCCTTCACCCTCTGAACGAACTTCAATAGGTGTGGTTAACTGCCGAATCTCTTTATCCTTCATCCTTTTTGTCACCTCCCTTCAGGGCGCCGCCGGCTTTAAGGCGCTGATATTCTTCCATAAAGTCCAGGAAAACATAGTTTAAGCTGGACATGAACTTGTCCCCGTATTCAATCGGGTTGCGTTCTATTAATGACCTAATCTCATTTCTATTTAAGGCCCCAATTTCTTGAAGTATTTTCAGGTATTCTGCCTGGGTCTTGCTGTCTCCACGTAGCTCACTATCAATATTAAATTTCACATAGTGGCCTTCGGCTGTTTCATGATCTGTGAAGAGCTTAACATTTAGTTCTTGCTCAAAATTAACAATCCACGGCTGAAGAGTGTTTCTCACATATTCAATGGATTGGTGTTCAATATTCGAGAATGTGGCCTTGTCCAGCTCATTCAGTTTGTGCAAAGGCACCTTGTAGATCATCGCTATTTGCGCCTTATTGAATTTCATTGATTCAACGAATTGGGCCTCTTGTAACGGCATTGAGATGGATTGATATTCAAGCCCGTTGTCTATGATCGCAATGTTTTCACCTTGGTTTACACGTTTCCATTCTTTACGAACATTTTCTTTCGGCTTCTCATCTAAAAAAGCAGGAACCTTTAAAATCCCCCGAGGTGTTGCATCATTTTTATACAGCTTCGCATTATATTTTGTTGCGGCTGCCTGGGCTCCAATGTGTTCGCGGACAACGCCGACAGGTGACTTACCCTGTATGCCGTCAGTAGAAAGCCCTTTGAAATGTAGCACCTGGTGATCATATAACTCGACCGCTTTGTCATTGAGAACTGTTTGATACCAAAGCATTCCCGTTTTCGGATTGATATAAGCATTCGTAGCGTCTGGCCGCAATGGATATAATCCTTTTGGAAACCCACTGGAATCAAATTCAATGTATGAGTAGCCATTCCCCCAAGTCAAAACGTGAGTCATCATGAGTTTTTTCCAGGTAAACGCGGTCATATAGGGATTAGGGCGAGCATAGATCATATACGCCACAGGATGCTTGGGCCTACGTTCAATCCCGTTGTCTAACTTTTGATAGGTATGAACAGGCAGCTTTGCGATGTCATCAGATAATACATTCACACAGGCAAAAACATCCGGCTGCACAAGCGAATTTCTTTCATTCACTTTCTCGCCGCTTGCGGTCTGTCTGCCGCCGAACAAATTTATCAATTCATTGAAGCCACTGGCCTCAGAGGAATCTGATCGTTTTTCAAACACCCGATCAATTAGCAATTATTTCACCTCCCTTTCTTGGTCAGGAGATAGGCATAAAACATAAAAAATACACCCGTCAGAATCAGACCGATGTTCGTATTGAATCTATATGCAGCTGCAAGGATGAAGGCGGCCCCCACCACAAACAGCAGATCATTTAAAATTAAAAGCAGAAAGGCCAGGAATTTTTTCATTCTCTCACATCCTAAAAGCTGAAATTATCAGACATGAAATGTGCATTCAGGTCTACTTTTTGGTTTGTTTCGTGATACATCGCCCTGGCGTATGCATTAATGACAGCTGCAGCCGGGTCGATTCTTTGCGGAGATTTTGCTTTATCCAGCATGATATTCTCCTGAGGATCAATTTTCATGATCGCGTTATTGATTGCCCAATTTAAAACCGGGTCATCCCCGTGAACAACTTTGCCGTCATATACTTTTTGACGAAAGTCTTTTGTCGGCAAAGATAGATGATTGATTCTTTGCGGAATCTCCACCATGGTATGGCCTTTAGATTCAAGCCGTTGAGCCAAATGCAAGGCATTCCATTTGTCATATGCGGTTTCCTGTGGCCGGAACCGATGCTTGTAAATAAACTCAATGATCCATTTTTCAACTATTTGATAATCAACAGCGTCGCCAGGCGTATACGTAATGTAGCCCATCTCTTTCCACAGGTCATAAGGCACTTTATCCGTCGCCATTTTTTCTTTTGCGCGCCCTTCAGGCATGAAGGAATGTTGTCCGACATAATAGATTCCATCAAAAACACCAACCCAGCCGACTGATGTTAAGTCGGTAGTCATGGACAAATCCAGCCCAAGATATACGGCCATGTTTTCCAGATCAGGAATTTCACCGCTGCACACGCGCCATTTTGACATTTTCATATAGCCGTTATCCTTTTGATCAACCCATCGGTTCATATTCTTGGTAAGGAAGCTTCGCATTTTTTCTGGAACTTCGAGTGCAACCTTTAAGGCAGAGCGTAGTGACTCCATACCTTCTGGATACGTTGCAACAATAGGGTTGGCTTTGATCCAATTTGATTCGTCTTTTATGTCGTCATCTGGATCAAGTTCGCAGATCATAACAAAATAGTCATCGTTTTCTGTGTCGGCATCAGGATCGAGAATCTTGCTTGTATATTGGTATTCCTTAAAACATGGCCGCTCCATGTTAAACCCGGCTGTCGTGATGATTGCCATTAACGGGCTGCGCCGGGCCACCATACCACTGTCAAGCACATCATAAATCTCGCTGGTTTCATGTGCATGGTATTCATCCACAATTCCCAATGACGGGTTTTTACCGTCACCGAGCTTCCGCGCCTCCCGGGAAAGAGGCTGAATTATTGAGTTCGTTTTATACTTTTTTACCCGGCCGTTTGCGGAGGAATATTTTCCTTCGAGGATCGGAGCATGCTGCAGCTGTTCAAGAATCGCCTGGTACACTTCGTCTGACTGCTCCCGGGACCATCCAGCAATAAACACCCGATGTTTTTCGGTTGTCGGGAACACTTCATAAGAAGCCATGAGGGCGAGAAATTGCGATTTCGCATTCTTACGAGCCAACTGGATATAAACTTTTCGAAACCGGCGGGCACCGTTTTCCTTTTTAAAAAAGCCGTATACATTGGCCGCAATAAAAAGCTGAAAGTCCGTCAGCTCAATCGGCTCCCCCGCAAGTATCCCCTCAACATGTCTGAACTGCCGCGCCCATTCGTAAAAATCTAACACTGCTTCAGCGTCATAGTAAAAGGGGCAATTCGGGTCCGCTAACGCATCAACATCTTTAAAAAATCGCTGCACAGCCCATTTATGCTTTTGACAAGCCTTTATCTCACCGGAAAGTATTTTCTCGCAATAGGCCCATACACGCTCTATCAGAATTTCAGCGGTGACCTCTTGCATTACATCCGGCCCCCGAACCGCTCTTCCTCTTTTGATTTCGGCTTATCGTCATCCTTTTTAGGAATAACGAGCTTGCAGCGCGAGGAAATGGTTAAGCCCAAATCACTGGAAGCCTGCCGGCATTGTTTGAATAGTTTATCTTGATTGATAAGCAAGTCCGAATACGCTTCATTGACTACCGTTTTTTCTTTTTCCCCCACGATATTTCCCTGTTCGTCCACATCTCTGACGACTATTGTTTTCATTGGCCCCTGCTCAAGCAGCTGGTCCGTTACCTGAAGGTAAAGCTTTCGCGAATATAAAAAACGGGCGAGCGCATCAACATCTAAATTCGTCATAATTCCGATGTTTTTCAGCTCGTCCGCTATTTTTTTGAACTCCCTTTTTAAGTCTTTCGGTAAATAAGAAGGCGCCTTTACTTTGTCGCTTGGCGCCTTGATCTCCTGCTTTCTTCGTTCCTCAATCTCCTGTTTTGTCAGGTTTTTCTTACCTTTCACAAGCAATAAGTCAACCGGTTGCCTTGGTCTTGCCATTCCCTCACCTCCTTCCGAAATTTCATTTAGGGAATTTTTCAAAATGTGGAGGGGAGCGCGGTCTCCGGCGAATTCTTTCCAGAGATTTAAGGGCGGGGGGTCTCCATTTCCTCCCGCAGCTGCAGCATGGCCGTTTCTAATTCCTCTCGAGCTTGCGTGTATTTCTGCTTGTATACATCAATTCCCTTTTGAGCTTGTGCTTTAAGACGTAGTACAGTCAGCTTCTTTACCTTCTGTTGCATGCGCCTGATCGTCTCGTTTGTATAGTAGGACGTGTATTCAGTCTGACACCGCGGACACTTGATGTAATGCTGCCGCACCCCGTTGTCATGCTTCCTAACCTTCGAACATCCTTTGATATGAAGCTTGGTTCCACAGTGATCACATACGCAGGTTTGATGTTTTGTTGCCAAAGCCGCCATCCTCCTTCGCGGTCTTCCTGCTGTGGCAGGGCGCACACAGCGGCTGCCAGTTGGAAGAATCCCAAAATAGTTTTTTATCTCCTTTATGCGGAACGATATGGTCAACGACTGTCGCGGGAACCCGTCTGCCTTCCTTCATGCAGAAAAGACAGAAAGGATGCTTTGACAGGTACCCCTGTCTTGCCTTCCGCCATTTGCTGTCATATCCCCGGCGGGAAGCAGACTCACGGTATTGATCATAGGCCGACTTTGTTCGCTTGTGCTGTTCGCAGTAGCCTTCCCGGGTGAGAGTAGGGCAGCCTGGCTCATTGCAGGGTTTTAAAGGTTTATTCATCGCCTCGCACCTGCCATGAATCGCGTTAAGGTTAGCGCTGGACCCAGACGTATTAATCTAGGTTTACAGAACGGACGGCCAGCCAGTTGTATAAGTCCAAGCTCATAGTCGCGTTCTCTTCGTTGCTCTCGTAGGTATCTATAGCGCTGCTTACGTTCCCTATTCATACGCTCTCTCACCGACCGCCAGTTCCTTCGTCTCAACTGCTAGTGCCTTATCAGGATCGTTACCATGCTTGATACGAATATAGGTAGAACCAACCTTATCGGCTCCCCCTGTGCGCCACTCAAAATCTATCGCAATACGCTTGGTGATCCTTTCGCCTTTATAGAAAACGTGCGGGATCGAATCAATATCCTCAAGCTCAATTTGCAGCAAAGGAGTTGCTTTTTTCGATGGTGCTTCTGTACTGTATCCACCAAATACCGAATATCTGTTATCATCATTAATAACTGCCTGGTCATCCACACGAACAAATCCAGTTAGCAAAATACCAAGCTTATAGAGACGTTTAATCGCATCCCTCGGCACCCCTTCATCAAAAACGACGTTATATAGCCCGTCGACTTCTAATCCATCCACATATCCGATAATATTCACATCGGGATATTTACGATGAAAAATCTTTACAATCGCCTTATTTACAAGGACTGGATAACCATTTTCTCTCGCAAATTCCATAAGCGCAGTTGTTTTACCAAGCCGCCTTTGTCCCTGTCTTACAAAAATAAACTCATTCTTTTCAGCAGCCTTTTCCAACAACTCTAAGATACTGGCATGCGCTAAATTCAATTCAAACATGCTTCTACCTCTTCTCTCAATACTTTCTATAACGACTTCCATATGCAAGCCTCCTACATAAAAAACGCCCTCCCATTTGGGAAAGCGCCTGGTATATTCTTTCTAAACCGAGCCCACACTCAGAGGCTCTCATTGGCCGCCAATCGTTTATTCTGAGATTTACTGGACCCGGTTTACAGAGAATATAAAAAACGACCTCCAATATTGGAAGTCGCTTTCTTCAAATATGACCTAATACCATATTAACCGATCTAAAACAAAACGGGGTGCCAACGTTGTGCCATAATTGTGCCAAAATCATTCCTTATTTTTTAAATAAAAAAAGACGCCTTGAAAGACGTCTTACTGAGAATTCAAAAAAGCTTCTAGTTTCTGAGTGATTCTTTGTTCATCGCTCTTCACCAGATGTCCTTTATAATTATCGATTTGATCCTCAGCTAAGAAAATCAATTTTGAGCATCTTGCTGTTGACGGTTTTGTTAAACCGCATTGTCCCCAATATTGAATAGCTATATCGTATTTATCATATGGTCGAGGACTGTGTTTTGTAACTTTTATAACGAGGTATTCATCTTCTACTTTATCAACTATTATGCAGGGCCTATCCGGCATCAAGTCATTGGGGTCTTCCTCTTTTGGGAGAGTAGCATACCAGACTTCGCCTGGACTTGGTGTCCGATTTCTCAATCTAGTTCAATACTAAAGTTTTTGTTTCAGAACAATCATTTCTGAAACTGTTGGTGTGCTCATCATCTTCTCTCCAAGCGTCGCCCTTTTCGATAACTGTAAGACCATCCTCGTTACGTTTAGTGTTTCTTTTTGCGATTTCAATTAATTTAGAACGGTGAGTGGCTGCTAGTTGCTTTAACATTTTTCCCAGCTCCTTTTTCATACGTATCCCTCCTTCTCGTAGGGTAAAACGTATGCTCTTTGCTTCTTAATTATAACCATCTGATAGTTGGCTTTTCAATGAATTCTTACTGAAAAGAGCAAATTTCATCGTTTACCCTATTTGTCAAATTGTTTTCTTTCCCCCTTTTTATGCAATTTACCCACATTATCCACGAATTAACCATATCTTATATTGTGTCCAATTCACATAATCGCTGAACCCTTTGTCCTGCATAGTTTTAAGCCATTTTGTCAAAATGAGTTGGACACTTTCTCGTTATGGTTAGTTCGTTAAAATAGGCAGAAAAAGACTCATCCGTTTTGAAGACAGATGAGCTTATAAGCTGAATGAGTCCATCGTTTGGTCCATTGTGTCTTGAGTGATCCCTATATATCGAAGCGTAACGTCCGGGCTGGAATGGTTGAATATCTCTTGCAGCAGAGCCACGTCTTTGAATTTTTTATAGTGCCAATAACCGAACGTTTTTCTCATGGTGTGGGTGCCGATCCCATCAAGTCCGACGTATTCCGCCGCCTCTTTCAATATGTTGTATGCCGTGCTTCTGCTGATTGGTTTGTTAAGCCCTTCTCGGCTCTTAAACAAAAATTCCTGGTTATCCTTGTCTTTAATGTAATCAGCCAGGGCCTTTTTTAGGGCCTTATTTATTTTGATTCGTTTCTGCTTGCCGGTTTTCTTCTCGCGTAAATCGATGTACATTCGTTTGGCGTCGCGGACTCTTAAACGAAGTAAATCGGATATACGCAAGCCTGAGTTTATGCCGGTAACGAAAAGCAGATAGTTTCTTTCACTCCGTTCTCTCAGGAATTTCTTTATATAATAAATCTGGTCCATATCCCGGATAGGCTGCACAAAATTCATTAAGAAGCACTTCCCTTCACATACACTTCTTCTTTCAATGCAAAAGCCAGATTGTAAAAAGCGCGCGATTTTATCCGAAAGTAAGTGCGCGGGCTTAACCCGATTTCGTTGTAAACCTCATAATCAAAACGGTGATCTTGTGACATATACCTCATGATGATGATCTGTCGTTCATTGGCCGGCAATCGATTCACAGCCTTTTGAATTTTTAAAAGAAAGGCATGTCGTTCCTGTTCCATTTCAATTCTTTTGATGGCCGTATCCTCGGTAGATGAATGAAACGCGTTGGTATTTGACGGTGGAACGATGTTAAAACCCGCTGTTATCTTCGGCAGCAGATCATCTGGCACTTGCAGGAGAACCACCCTGTAATTATCCAATATGGCTTCAACCTTCTTTTTGGTTGCTTCTCTATCGATTTCGGGTAATTGAAATAACATTGATTAATTCCTCCTTTTATTTGCGCTTATAAGCGCCGCCTTTGCCTCGTTTAAGAATCTGCTTGTTTTGCCCCATAATCTCTCTCCAAAAGCGCTCAGAGCGTTCCTGCACTTTTTCAGGGCGTTTTCTTTTGGTAGGTTTCATGTCTATTGCTCCTTTCGCTAGACCGCAGCCGGTACAAATAAAAAACGGACACCAAACAAACAGCGTAAAAGCTGTAAGTTCAGTGTCCGCAGGTATTCCATCTAGGACATATTCAGTTATTTTTCTTCGCGACTGCTATGATCATGCCAGACTCCCATCAAGTATTAGCCAACCATTTTTCCTTTTATCAAAGTCATTTACAAACTCTGAAACACTCATTTCAGGATCAGTCTTTGAAACAGACTCTACGACACATCCAAGCGCATATTCTCGACTAACCTCTTTTATGCTTTCTTTCAATGTTCCGTCATCATCGGCAGCCGTTTTGACATACACCTCAGCCAATTTCTTATCGTCCTCTACCGCAATCAACGCGTAATATGGTTCTTGGATTTCAAAGTATTTCATGGTTTATTCCCCTTTCTTTATTTCCGTCCGCCGACGGTTTTCATCAAGTTGTCTTGCAGCCAGAACATGAGGTATAATCTGCCGTTAGCCCCGTATTTCCGATCGAAAATATCGATAGCTTGCTGCAAAACAGCCTTGTAATCCTGTTTCATAGCGTTTCTCCCTTCCTGGCGCCGACCAATCATATTTTTTCGGTTGCAAAATAAAACACACTATAAAAATCAACTTTAAAAGGCTTTTTGCAACTTTCGCATTTCATTTCAAACTCTCCGGCCTCATCGCCAACCTCTAAATAATCGTGAATGTTTAATACTTTCCCTTTGCAGTGAGGGCATTCTATTACATCTGCTATATGATCGCTCATTTCGCTTCTCCTTCCCGGCTCCGGCCGTGTAATGATAAGAGGGGAGCAGCCCTCCTCTTTAGCTAAAAATCGATCAATAATCCTCGTCTTCACTTGGATAGTAGACACTAATATCATTTTCATCTAAAAGGACTTTGGCGCCGGTAGTATAAATCTTGAACAAAAGCTCGTCTACACCGTGCAAGCCGCCCATGATAACTTTATTGTCAAATTCCTTATCATCAATTCGACAGCTATTAAGTCGCCCCTCATTGTCGATCGAAAGTTTATACTGACATTCATATTTCTCTTTATATTCTTCTTTATCAAAGTAAACAAATGACAAAACTGAAGCTTTTTCAACATGTAATGAAATTTGTCTGTCATAGTATTCATCTGAATCCCACTCCATGGCTTTATCTTTCATTCTTTCGATAATTTCAGACAGTTTATATTCTGTCTTGGTATCTGAAAGCAGGTAGTCTAGTTGCTTTTTAATTTTTTCAGTCCCTTGCACATGAATAGCCTCGTCCATTTTTTCTTTGACTACATTCAGGATCATATGATTGTATGCCTCAAGTTTCAGCTCATCCAAATTAACCTTTAGTTCCTGCTGAATATGCTCTTTGAGATTTTTACCAAAGTTGCTCCAAGATGAAAAAATATCGTCAATGATGCTCTCCATTGTCTGCTTCATTTTCTTTTCGACTGTGGCTTGGACAAAGCCCTCTTCCTCAATGTTTTTCAAGCTTTCATTTACCATTTGATTTAAATTCATTGTTATTTCCTCCTAATTTTTTAATTAGCTTTCAATCTAGTAAATTTGGTCATATCATCATTTACACATAGTTCAGGGAGATTCGCTCTGACAAGATGCTCTGCAAACGGCGGAGGAACAGCATTCCCGCACCGCTCGACCTGTTTCGCTTTTGAATACTTCACCCCGTTTATGTCTCTATCAATCACGTAATCACTCGGGAATCCTTGGGCCGCAAACAATTCATGAGGCTGAAGCATTCGCATGCCTATGTCTGTGATTTGATAGTTTTCACCTTTTATTGTGACTAATCCAAAACGATCCTTCGTTGTGACTGTATGAAGGGGATTATCCAAAGATTGCCCGATATCCGATCCGTAATATTTTGTTAGGAAGGCCCTAACTTCACCTACATGTAGCCCGCCCGCCGTAATCGTTGGCATAGGATTTGTAACAGGCTGACCGTCTTTGCAAGTGCCGCGAAGTTTAATCAGGTGGCTTGTAGCAATGGCGAATTTATTTCCGCCCGCCGTGATAGTTCCAAGAGGCTTTTTTAAATCCAGCACCCGCCGGCCTTCAGGATCGCCGTAACCCATTTGAATAAGTGAATTACCGCGATCTCCCACCACGAAAGGCTTTTTGCTTTCTATGACAAATCGCTGAATACCGCGGGCGATTCGCCTCAACGTATTTTCTGATAATGGCTTTTTTCTATCAAATATGGATGGCGTTTCGAGTGACCAGTCCATAATCTCGGAGGCAGTCCGCCAAGGCCTGAGTTTTCCGGATTTCACCGCTGTGCTTTTTGGATCGCCGTGTGTCGGCTCAGGCCATATGATCGGCCGGCCATCCCGCCGCGCGATTAAGAACAGCCTTTTTCGTATTGTCGGGGCGCCGTAATCACACGCCTTCAATTCTCTCCATTCCACTTTGTATCCGTGTTTGTTTAACGCCCTGACAAAAGACCGGAACGTATATCCCTTTTTGTCTGGGTCCGGTCTCCCGTCCTTAGTAAGAGGCCCCCACGTCTGAAACTCTTCGACGTTTTCAAGAATGATTACCCGCGGGCTTACCGTGGCTGCCCACCTGACCGCTACCCATGCAAGCCCCCGTATGCTCTTCTCGACGGGTTTGCCGCCCTTGGCCTTTGAAAAATGCTTGCAGTCCGGGGAGAACCAGGCTAAACCAATCGGCCGACCTTTGGCTACTTCCCTTGGGTCAACTTCCCAAACAGACTCACAATAATGTTCAGTATCCGGGTGATTTACCTGATGCATGGCAATGGCCGCCGGATCATGGTTAATCGCAATATCCACGGATAGCCCAGTAGCCAGTTCAATTCCGGTACTGGCACCGCCGCCTCCCGCGAAATTATCAACTATGATTTCTCTAAATAAACTAAGCTGCTTCACCGGTCATCCCCCTATCATCTGCGGAAGGATCACGATTGCCACGAACAGGCTGGCAACCCCAAGTGCAGGCAGCAGAAAAGATTGTTTCTGTACATAAGCAACGTTGCCCTTAATCGCCAGCCCTTCAGTGCGCTCAATGATCGATTTCACGTAATCCGGGTGAAGTTCGTACTTCTCGGCCAGCTCATCAATGGTCATCATGCTATTTCGCTGTGCCTTGATTGTATGAAGTAATGAAGACTGCAAAAGTGTCATCCCTTCTCACCCCCCGTCTGTTCCCAATGGATGACAACATCGTTTGAATAAATCCGTAAGAAATCCCCTGAATCAAAGCGGACCTCAAAACCGCCATCGTTATGTAAAAAGGCATTCCGATTATCTACGATGTTTGTGACAGTCGCCATCTTTGTGAAGCCTGGCGGCTTATATTTTTGACCAAGCATATAAGTTTCAGAATTAAAGGTGATTGACTTCGCTTTAAACATTCCGTTCCTCCCCCGCAGGGGAAAGCCCCTGCAAATTAATTAAATTTGTGTGATGATTCAAGATTAATTCGGGAAAAAGCACCTTTAAACGTTTCGATGATCGTTCTGCCGTGTTCCGGGGCCTCTGCTTCATATGCCGTTCCGTTCAATCCATCTAAAACGATGACAGTGACCTTCCCGTCTTCAATTTTCCTTGATAATTCTTGATTGACGTCGATCTTTTTAGGACTGTTCACCAGCCGCACCCCCGTGTTAAAATAAAAGTGTTCAGGTTTTATTTCCGGGGCTTTTTATGCTCTGGTTTTTTTATGCAAACACATCATCTGTTTGCCTGAGCATAGCCAGATTATAAAGCTTTTCGATTTCCTCATCGCTCTTCTGTTTAAGCGACTCCTTCCCGTACCTTTCGATCAAATTGATCCATTCGATTTTTTCCATACGCTCCTGTTCTGTCATGCATATTTCACCTCTTTAAAAGATTTTTCAAAGCGGCATTTTTATAACGCTTTGGACAATGTTCAAACCTGATAATGACTAAAAGCTGCTGTAAGGATGCTTTTTCAAACGATAATTTTGAACCGTCTTTTATCTTGTTCTGATGCTTCCTCACCTAAAAGCCCCCCATTTCGCGGCTGAATTATTCCCTTGTTCCCCTGATCAATGACGAGGAATAATAATTCTTCTATTTCTCTTTTAAAGGATTTTGCTATTTTGATAATGGACTGACCCCGATCCCACAAATCTCTAAACCTATAAAGCTCCTGATCATACCAAATAAAATTATTTTCAAGGAACGGGATATAAACAGGACTTTCACAGAATAGCTGTCTTACTCCGTTCTTTTTCGTTTTCATCATTTGCGGACTAATCCATATTCTCGGATTCGCGCTTATACCGTAAGGCCTATGAGGGAGAATCCTTCTTTTTGCAAGGTCCACAATCAGAATCAAAAGCTCGTCCGGTTTTCTTCTCAGAAGATCGGCAGCGTCATATAACGATTTGCCGTCATACCAGTAATCTATCAATTTACAAAGCTGGACATATGACCATTCATAATTCAAGTTATCCAGAGCAATTTCTAAACGATCAGCGCGGGCAGTCTTTTTCACGCCCAACACTCCCGCACGGTACCGGTATGACGGTGAACAACTACTAATCTTTGTTCATGCTGCAGATTCTTTGATACCAGCCAATTCTCAGGGTTTAAACCGTTCTTTTTGATGATTTGCTTCTGCGCGCGTGTAGGTCGCTTACCATGTTTCATGCGTTCTCCCTCCGTACATTTGACCAATAAGCCAGCCAATTTTCTAGTTTTTGTTCAATTTCCTTTAATCCTTGCTTGAGTTCCTCCGGTGTTTTATCGGTTGCCACATGCCCCCACACGCCCGGCATGATCGTTTTCAAGTTAGTATCCTTCACTTATTTTCATCTCCTAAAAGGTTAAAGCAGGAGCTTTCCGCCCCTTTTTCTCTTTTTGTTTTTCTAAAAACTGAATCGTTTCAAGATGTGCTGTCAGACGGCTAACAGTTTTCTTGTCATAGAGTTTGGTTAAAGCCACACCTGAAAGATTGGTCGTGATGATCGTTACTTTTCCTTGACGGCCAGTAGAAACCCCATACCATACACGATGAATAAAATCATTTGCGGCTCTGTTTTCGTTGTCCGTGTCCCCTACTTCGGCGCCCAGGTCATCGATTACGAGATAATCAACCCTTGTCAGCAGCTCGATTGCAAAAGCCTCTGTCAACTTTTCGGAGTCATCTTTAAATGAGTTTTTAATTCGCCTCATGAGGGCATCACTGTTAACAAAGAGGGCTGACTTCGCGTACTCTTCGGAATCATTTTTGTTCAGTTCTTTAAGGGCGGCCATTGCAAGATGACTTTTTCCGGCGTTAGACTCTCCTGTCAAAAAGATGTTCATCACAGCGCCTGCCTTGATTCGGCTGACAAGCTCCATCATCCTGCGTTTATTCTGCTCGTCCTCTTGGTTGTAGCTGCGGAACGTTTCGAATGTTGCTTTTTTAAGAGTAGGGTCGGCAATTAGGGAGTAAGTCGATAAAATCTGCCGTTCCACCTGGCGGCGCCATATCTCGGCTTCACGCTCGATTTCCTTATTTCGCTGTTCTCTTTCACACATAGGACATTTTATTGAGCCGTCTCGCAGTTTCATCAGTTGAACCGGGTAAGGCTTCTCTTCTCCTCCAATGAGCCTTGTATGCTTGCGGCAATAGACAGGCTTTCCATTCTCATCAGTATGGAATGTCATCCTCCGTGATAACTCGGCCTTGACTCTTGCCGCCCGATCTTTGGTGAAGGTTTCTGTCATGAGGTCTACCTCCTTTTGGCTTTTGGTTAAGATAATTTTCAAATTTAGTGCCAAACAGCGTTTCAGGCCTTAGATACTTGTCCAGATCAGTGCCGCGCCATTCTTCGCATTTGACTAGAATGACATGTTTGAAATCATCAAATCTAAAACCTTCATTCCATCGCGCCTTTATTAAGGTTTTGGTTTTTGGTGTAGTAGGTCGGTACTTTGTTCCAGCGACTTTGTTTAAAAGGTCGATGATCAGTTTGTAAGGAATTTCATCTTTTTCAGAAGATGCCTCGTCGGGCTTGCCCGACAATATATTATTTTCTTTATCTATATCTTTATCTAATTCTTTATCTATATCTGCACCGTCACGTGACGTCACGCTAACGTCACTCTTTTTTTGGGGAGAAGAAAGCTGCAATTGCTTTTTTCTTTCTCTGTATCTCTTGTTTCGTTCGGCGTTGAGTTTTCGAACCCGGTCCATGCCTTCGACATTTTGATGCTTTTCCCAATTTGAAATATTAATGAAATTATGTTCATCTATCTCAATCATGCCGAACTGTTGAAACGTCTGTAATGCCATTCTTACGATCGGTAACGGACGATTGAAAATTGTTGCCAGCATCTCGTCTGTATACGGGATATTTTTGCTTAGGTAGATGTATCCTGACGCATTGGTTTTCCCAGCCTGGGCCAGCAGCTTGACCCATATAATTAGAATGGTGTCGGCTTCCGGCATCTGTTCAATCAGTTTGATTTTTTCGTCTTCAAACATTTGCGTACTCAGCTTGATCCACTTGACCTCAGCCATTTACTTTCAGTCCTTCCGACTTGGTCAAAGGCCAAACTGATCTTTTCCCGTTCACGATCACAGAGCCGAGAGCATTGTTTTTACATTCATCTTTAATGATCGCGCCTCCCTGCTGTTTTAGCTTGCCCAAAGCCTGATTGTGCGTTTGGACAGATTCACTGATGACGGCATGAATTTGATTATGTAGCCATACATAGCTGACTAAAAACATGCTTGCTCCTCCTTTTTTGGTATAATGTCCCTATCAAATAATAGAAGGTGAAAGAATATGAAACTAAATCATGATTGTGTCCACTAAGAAGATTTTCAAATTCAATTTAGATGACTGGTGAACTTTCAGTGTGATTGAGCTTGTTTGAGTTATTAGCTAAAAGCAATCCAAATATTCTCTTTTGCCATTAAATTTATCTTTAAAATCCGCTAAAGTTTTATTTCCTGAAACCAAATCGTCAAAAGCACATTTCGCTTCTTCGTGTGTTTCAAAATTGAATGAAAATCTATAACCTTCTCCTTCTTTAGGTGCAAAACTACCTTTATGGGTTGATTTTGAAATTGGATAACTGGCAATTGTCGCACCATATGGCATGAATTCATATGATTCATTCCATTCTTCCATGCGAATTTCAGTACCGTCTGGCATAACTCCATCTTTCAATATTTGCATTATTACTCCACTCCTTATATATTTTTCACCTTGAAGTTTCAAGAAACTACTTAACCATTAAATTGTAATTAATTTAATCTATCACCCTGATGTTTCAATACCCATTTAGATACATTCGGATACTTAAAGAGTTGCCTTCCGCTGCCAGGAAAAGTTCTGAAGGTTCGAAACCAAAATTTTCAATAAAATCAGATGTTAACTCTTTAATGTACTCATCAATATCTTTTAGTCGTGTGTCTTTTATGATCAGTTTTATACAAACTTGATTTTCAACCTCTGTTGCCGCAGGGGTCGATTTATTTTCGTTTTGGATGCTCATTTGTTTCTCTCCTCTTTGGTATAATGTCCCTGTAGGATAGGGGGTGATACTATGAATAAAACTTTTCCAGACACGATAAAAGTAATGCGTACTCATTTAATTAATGGAATGTACGCTGCTGAAAAGAGTTATAAAACTCTCAAAAATTCAGGGCTAATTAGTAAATTAAAGATCTCTGATGATCGCCGAATCACAATCGCTTTAGCTCACCTTAACCAAGCGAATATTTTTATTACAGCAGCTCAAACCGTTTATCAATTGGAAACTCCGGGAGAAAACCAAGAAATAGAACGCTTTTTCCACCAATTCCAAGTATTTAATGAAGAGTTGTTAGACAGTATTTCAACGGACCATTCTGACCAATGGACAGGAATTGAATTCAGAGAGCTAGTCAAGAATTATAATGAGCTTCCTGAAATATTTGAGCTCAAACCATTTATTGTTGATTAATTTTATTTATCTGATTTCGTAAATGGTTGATTGCGATATTCAATTCACCTAATTTTTGCTCAATCTTTATCATTTTTCTGGATTGCCAAAGGATTTCTTTAGCCAAATAGCTTTCTGGATCAATACCAATAGTTATTTCAGTTTTCTTGGCTTTTTCAATATTTGCCAAGATAGCTATCCGTACAGATTCAGGTAACTCTTTTAAATGTTTTTCAATTTCAACCTCTGTTGCCGCAGGGGTTGATTTATTTTGTTTTTCCATTTTCCTACCTCCTTTTGATTTTTAGATATGCTTCTTCACAAATGCTTGATAAATCTTCATAAAACGTTCCGCCTCGCTTAAAGCAAGCCATTCTTTTGTTTTGATCTTCATTTTTTCCACCACCCTTCAAGAGTTCGATTGAGTTCAATCTCACAACACTCCCATTTTTCAAAAGCCAGAATCCCGTGTTCAACTAAGTAATTTTTTAATGTTGTTTTTCCAGTTGGACCTTGATTCCCGCTTATGAGAATGGGTTTGTTTGTATTAATCGCGTGAATTATTTTCTCTTTCTGCTTTTCTGTCAGATAGTCAGGCAATTGAAAATTTTTCATAGTTTCTCTATCCATTTTCTCACCTCCCTTACGAAGCACACTCTTCTCGTTCAATTATTGGCAAAATGCCTTGTTGCTTTAAAAGTTCGTAAATGAACAACCTGCCTTTTTGAGTCCACTTTGTTTGTACTCGAGAATTATCAGCGTCAATAACATGAGTATGAGTTTGCGTGTACCCCTTATCTTGGTGCTTTGCGTACAGGAGCCATATGTCCCCCTGCTTATACTGCACTCCTAATTCATGAAGCAGCTTGTTCAATTTTATGGCGCTCATACCGTAGTCCTTGGCAATTTTGGATACTGATAGAAGTGACTTGTTTTGCAGAACCATGTCATAATAAGTTGCTTTTGGCTTTAATTCATTTACCTGCTGTTCCAGTAATAAATTAGAGGTTTGCAATTTTTCTACTTGAGCATTCAGATAATCCATAGCCCTTTTCATGACCATTTCAGGACTGTTCCATTTTTCTTCTAGTTCCAAGAAATACAAACGAGCCTGTTTACCTTTTCCATTCCTTTGCAACATGGCAATTTCTTTGGCCATTGGTATTTTGATGTGATGATTTGTAATAGTAGTGAATGGATTTCTAGGATTTTTGGTTTCTCTTTTTTCGGAAACCAATACGAAGTCAATGTTTTCAACGAATCCGTAATCAACCATCCGTTTGAACCATTCTGTATATTTTTCTTTAACTTCCAAAAACTCATGCAGATCACGACCACTTACTAGTAGGTTGCCATTCTCATTTGAATGTGTTGGAATTAATCCGTTCATCATTCCTCCTCCTCCTAAACAAATTCAGTTTTTGCTTCCATTCTTTTTATCCATTCCAAGTATGCTTCTCGGCGAATCCGCCTGCTGTTACCACTTTTAAAACTTGGCAAATCCCCAGAAGTGCAACGTTGATAAACAGTATTTGGATGCCACCCCATTAACTCTGATACTTGCTTGACAGTAAGTATTGGTGGCAATTGATCATTTATTTGCATTTAACTCCCTCCAAATATACCTTTAAACGGTAGTTGAAATTAAATTTTTTTCTTCTTCATCATACGATCCATCATTCACAATAGGTAGTCTTATAATGTCCTCAGGTAAGTTGTAAACTTCTGCAGCTTTTTTAAGACGATAACCAGGAATTGCAGTGATACCTTTTTCGTAATTACGAAGAGTTTTGGGTGTTATTCCGATTTTTTTTGCGGCTTGAGATTGGCTTAAACCTGCGTTAACCCTAGCTGCTGCTAAAGTTATTTTTATCATTCTCTTTCAACTCCTTTCGTTATCTTATGATCTCAATATACTACCGTTTAAAGTTATCGTCAATACCTTTTAACATTATTTCTACCGAAAAAAAGTATTTATTCCCTTTACATACTTACCGTTTTTAGGTACTATAATAAGGAAGAAAACAAGGAGGAATTAAAATGATTGATACTCAAAAACTAAAGGAAATCATGGCAAACAATTTAAAAAAACAATTAAAACGTAAGGGAATATCACAAACTATGATGGCTCGAGATTTAAATATTCCAGAGATGACCGTATCTAACTGGGTTAAAGGGAAAACATATCCTAGACCAGACAAAATTCAATTAATGGCTGATTATTTCGGAATTACTCGTACTCAATTGACAGAAGAAGCACCATCCAATCTTACTCCTTTAGCACCACAAACAATTCCAATTCCTGTACTTGGAACGATTGCGTGTGGTGAACCGATATTAGCCGAAGAAAATGTAACTGAATATATGTATGAGTCTCCTGATCAACTACCAAGTGGTAATCTATTTTATCTAAAGGCAAAAGGGACAAGCATGGAACCAACGATTCCTGACGGGTCATATGTATTAGTACGTGAACAACCGGAAGTAGAAAATGGGGCAATAGCTGCCGTGCTTGTTAACGGCGACACAGAAGCTACCCTGAAAAGAATTAAGCGTCAAGGAGATATGGTAATTTTGATGCCGGATAATCCGAATTACAGCCCTTTTATTATCACCCCGGACAACCCAGCCAGAGTCATCGGACAAGCGATACAATTCACACAAAAGTTGTAAAGGGTGATAACTAATGAAAGGATCATTTAGACGTCGAGGCTGCAAGTGCAAAAAGAAACGGTGCACATGTGGCGCAAAGTGGTACTATCGGTATGATATTGTTGATCCGACTACTGGTAAGCGTAAACAAAAGGAAGTTGGAGGGTTTAGAACAAAGGCAGAAGCCGAAGAGGAAGCTAAACGAATCCAATATGAGCTACTGCAAGGAACCTATATTGAAGAGAAAGAAATTACATTCGAAGAGTTCGCGAAAGAATGGCTGATCTGGTACGAAAACACTGGGAAGGTAAAGGTAAGTACGATAAGGGTTCGTAAGCACGAAATCAGTCGTTTGATGGACTATTTTCAGTATTTGAAGATGAAAGATATAACACGCAAGCAATATCAAGAGGCACTTAATGACTTAAAAGCAAGAGGATATGCAGAAAATACAATCGACGGTGCCCACCGAACCGGGAGAATGATCTTTAAACGTGCGATTGAACTTGAAGTGATCAAAACCGATCCGACCGAATATGCGATTGTCCCGAAAGTTCAAAAAACCGTTGAGGAATTAGAGCGAGAAAAAGAATTACCAAAATATTTAGAGAAAGAAGAACTTGCACATTTTCTCTCTATTATCCCGGATCATCAAATGGATATTCGTGACTATCCAATATTCTTAACGCTTGCCTATACAGGCATGAGAGCTGGAGAACTTTGTGCTCTAAAATGGAGCGACATAGACTTTGAAGAACAAACTATAAGCATTACAAAAACGTATTACAATCCACGCAATGCCATAAAAGAATACGAATTACTCACTCCAAAAACAAAAAAATCTAAACGCGTGATAGATGTTACGAAAGATGTCCTGATCGAGCTTGATAAGCTTAGAAAGGCTCAAAAAGAAGTGCAAATGAAACACCGCAAGACGTATCATAATGAAGGATTTGTTTTTGCTCAATTGGATGAAGTAAATGCAGGGTATCCGGCTTATGTGAAGTTAATTGAAATACGTATGAAAAGATTGCTTAAAATTGCCAATTTAAATCCATCACTAACCCCACATTCATTAAGACACACTCATACCTCTCTGCTGGCTGAAGCAGGGGTTAGCCTGGAACAAATTATGGATCGTTTGGGACACACTGATGACGATACAACCAAAAATATCTATTTGCATATCACTAAGCCAAAAAAGAAAGAAGCTTCCCACAAGTTCAGCGAACTCATGAGAAGCTTACTTTAATCTGTCAACTGTGGGCAGAATGTGGGCAAAAGCTCCACAAGAGACAGGGAAACCTTAGTATAATAAGCTTTTAAATGCCTATTACATCATTCCACCCATACCGCCCATGCCGCCCATGTCAGGCATTCCTGCGCCGCCTTTGTTTTCTTCAGGCTTGTCGGCAACAACTGCTTCAGTTGTCAGGAACATAGCCGCTACAGATGCTGCGTTTTGCAGAGCTGAGCGTGTTACTTTTGTAGGGTCAACGATACCTTTGTCGATCATGTTCACCCATTCGCCTGTTGCAGCGTTGTAGCCTACACCAATAGCTTCGCCTTTCAGGCGCTCAACGATGACAGATCCTTCAAGACCCGCATTGTGCGCGATTTGACGGATTGGTTCTTCAAGAGCGCGAAGAACGATGTTGATACCAGTCAGTTCGTCGCCTTCAGCTTCAAGGGCAGCTACTTTATTGTAAACATTGACAAGAGCTGTACCACCGCCGGATACGATTCCTTCTTCTACCGCAGCGCGAGTAGAGTTCAGGGCGTCTTCGATGCGAAGCTTGCGTTCTTTCAATTCTGTTTCAGTCGCAGCGCCGACTTTGATGACAGCTACGCCGCCTGCAAGCTTAGCTAGGCGCTCTTGTAATTTTTCTTTATCGAACTCAGAAGTTGTTTCTTCAACTTGAGCGCGGATTTGGTTGACGCGTGCCGCGATTTGCTCTGTATCTCCCGCACCTTCAACGATTGTTGTGTTTTCTTTTGTCACAACAACTTTAGAAGCGCGTCCCAATTGGTTGATTTGAGTTGATTTAAGGTCAAGACCTAAATCTTCTGTGATCACTTCGGCACCTGTCAGGATAGAGATGTCTTCGAGCATCGCTTTGCGGCGGTCTCCGAATCCAGGCGCTTTAACAGCCACTGCGTTGAATGTTCCGCGAAGCTTGTTGACAACCAATGTTGCAAGAGCTTCACCTTCAACGTCTTCAGCAATCAGAAGCAACGGTTTGCCTTGCTGAACAACTTGCTCAAGCACCGGCAGGATTTCTTGAATGTTTGTGATTTTTTTGTCTGTTACTAAGATGTACGGGTTCTCAAGAACCGCTTCCATCTTATCGGAATCTGTCACCATGTAAGGAGACGCATATCCGCGGTCAAACTGCATACCTTCAACCACTTCAAGCTCTGTTGTGAATCCTTTTGATTCTTCGATCGTGATGACACCGTCGTTGCCGACGCGCTCCATCGCTTCAGCGATCAGGCTTCCGACTTCTTCGTCAGCAGCGGAGATTGAAGCAACTTGTGCGATTGATTCTTTGCCTTCGATTGGTTTGGAGATTTCTTTCAGGCTTTCAACCGCTACAGCCACAGCCTGCTCGATACCTTTGCGCACGCCTACAGGGTTAGCGCCGGCAGTTACGTTTTTAAGACCTTCGCGAATCATCGCTTGAGCTAGAACTGTCGCTGTTGTTGTACCGTCACCGGCAACATCGTTTGTTTTGCTCGCAACTTCAGCAACAAGCTTTGCGCCCATGTTTTCGAACGCGTCTTCAAGCTCGATTTCTTTCGCGATGGTAACACCGTCGTTTGTGATTAATGGAGAACCGAATTTTTTCTCAAGAACGACGTTGCGTCCTTTAGGTCCCAAAGTTACCTTTACAGCATCCGCCAATGCATCTACACCGCGCAGCATTGAACGGCGGGCTTCTTCGCTAAACTTAATATCTTTTGCCATGTTATTCGAACCTCCTATATAATTGTCTCGTTTTTATTTATGACTTAGCCGATAACAGCTAAAATGTCGCTTTCACGCAAGATTAAGTAGTCAGTACCTTCATATTTCACTTCGGTACCTGCATATTTTGAGAAGATGATGCGGTCGCCTGTTTTAACTTCTAATGCAACGCGCTCTCCGCTCTCTAACACACGGCCTGAACCGGCTGCAACCACTTTACCCTCTTGTGGTTTTTCTTTTGCGGAGTCAGGAAGTACGATTCCGCTGGCAGTTTTTTCTTCAGACTCAACGAGCTCAATGACAACGCGATCACCTAATGGCTTTAACAATGAAACAACCTCCTCAATATTTTCATATGTAATTTTAGCACTCGCACTCGGTGAGTGCTAACACAATTCTTATAATAAAGAATCTCCCAGGCAATTTCAAGTGATAAGGTCAAATTTTTTTGCGCTTACATTTCTCCGCATGTCCTTATCATCCTATAATTTAAAAAGAGTGTGTTACAATAAACATAGTCTGAATTAGATTTTTAGAAAAGGAGTACATAAAGCTTGAGAAAACAATACTGGTTTATTATATTGGCATACGTTCTCATGCAATTGTCGGCCGCTGTCGGCTTGCCTCTTCTTTACTTTTTGGGAGTGGGCAAAGGACAGCCAAAGGCTGAAGCCCAGCTTACATTGACAGGCGTCTGGTCTGTCATCGCGTTTACCCTCTGTCTCGTTATCGTGCTGCTGATTTTGCGGACGGTGCCGAAGACGACGCTTCGCAACCGCCCGAAAGCATCGGTTGGAGCGTCAATCGGATGGGCGGTAGCCGGCGTTTTTCTCGCTTTGTTTTCGCAGTCAATTGCCGCTTCGATCGAAATGTACTTGTTCGGGGTCAACCCGGAATCGGAAAATACGCAGCGGATCATGGAAATCATCACCGCATTGCCGCTGATGGTGTTTGTCTCTTCTGTATTCGGACCGATTCTTGAAGAAATCATTTTCAGAAAGATCATTTTCGGTGCAATCTATGAGAAAACGAATTTTTTCATTGCCGCTTTGTTCAGTTCGGTGCTCTTCTCGGTCGTCCATTTGGATTTCAGCCATCTGCTCATTTATACAGCAATGGGATTCACATTCTCCTTTTTATATGTCAGAACCAACCGGATTATCGTGCCTATTTTCGCCCATGTCGCCATGAATACGCTCGTCGTCTTACTGCAGACATTCCGGGAGCCTATTGAAGAATATTTGAAACACGTCGAGAAAATGCAAATGATTATTGGAGGATTTCTATGATGAGAAGCCCTAAATTCTGGGGAGCGATTTATTTATTAACGGGTGTGCTGTTTACATATCTGGCGGCAACCTCGCCCGGAAGCATGTGGTCTTTTTACACGATCCTGCTGATGCTTTTCGCAGCCTATAATATCAGCATTTCCTTTAAAATGTTCGCCCTGGCCGGCAAGATGAAACGAAAAGATCAATAGCCTTTTTTGTGAAGGAAAAGAGCCATTCTGAAAAAGAATGGCTCTTATTTAGTATGGTCGTTCAAAAACGCTTGATTTTCCTCTTGAATCATTGTTTTTTGCGCCTGCCTGTAGGATATTCTTGAAATCACGATACTGATTTCATAAAGAATGAGCAATGGCACTGAGACCATTAAATGCGACAAAAGCTCAGGCGGTGTAATGAGGGCCGCGATGACGAACAACACAAAATATGCGTATTTTCTGATTTTCGCCAAAAACATCGGCGTCACGAGGCCGAGCCTTGTGATAAACATGATGACCACAGGCATCTGAAACAATAAGCCAAAAGGAAGCGTCAACTGAAGCAGAAACTGAAAATATTCGTGTATTCCGATGACCTGGTTGACATTCAGATCATCTGAGACTCTCGTCATAAAGTCCACGACAAACGGAAATAAAATAAAGTAAGAAAAGGCAATGCCGCCTAAAAAAAGAATAATCGATATCGGAATATAGCTGAGCGTCACTTTTCGTTCTTTTTCATACAGCCCCGGGCTAATGAAAGCCCACAGCTGGTATAAAACAAGCGGCGAAGTCAAGACGGCGCCGATGATGAAAGCGAACTGCACGTACACAAATAAAGGATCGGTCAGCTTGAACGCGTTGAGCGTCAGCAGCTTCGCTTCATCCGTCTGCTGCAGATAGATAATCAGCGGCTTTGCCAATAAAAAGCCTGCCACAACAAATAAAACAAAAAAGAAAAAAGTGATCACAAGCCGTCTGCGTAGTTCTGTGATATGTTCTATCAGCGACATTTCTCTTTCCTTCATAAATGTCATCCTATCCTACTGATCTTCTTTCTTTTTATCGGAATCGTCGTCAGCCAAACCTTTTGTCGCATTCTTAAACTCCCTCAGCGTGTTTCCCGCTGCTCTTCCCAGCTCGGGAAGTTTTTTCGGGCCGAATATCAGAAGCGCCACCACGACAATTAAAATAAAGCTTCCAGGACCGATTGGCATAAAGCCTGCCCCCTTTCCTTTATTTTTCGTTTTCCGTTTTACTTTTCCTGCATTGAATAATGTTTCATGAAATACACCAGCGACTGAAGTTCAACCGCCAAATCTATATGATGAATGCGAATGTGTTCCGGCACATTCAAGCGGGCCGGCGTGAAATTAAGAATGCCTTTAATGCCAAGCTCCACCAGCCTGTCTGTAATCGACTGTGCGGCTTGAGCCGGTACCGTCAAAATGGCGACGGGGATATCATCCGTCATATGCTCTTCAAGTCTATTCAGATCATAGACGGGAACACCGCCGACCTCGGTTCCGATTTTTTCCTCATTGATGTCAAACGCCATGGCGATTTTTGTATTATTATTTTTGATAAAATTGTAATGGAGAAAGGCTGTCCCCAAATTCCCCACGCCAATGAGCGTTACGTTCGTCATTTCATCCTGATCAAGCGTCTTTCTGAAAAAGGACAGCAAATAATTGACATTGTAGCCGTATCCTTTTTTTCCGAGCGCGCCGAAGTACGAGAAGTCCCTGCGGATGGTCGCAGAATCGACTTTGACGGCATCGCTCAGCTCAGCGGAAGATACACGCTGTTTTCCGGATGCATGAAGGTTTTTTAAAAAACGATAATATAATGGCAACCGTTTCGCTGTCGCTTGCGGAATTTTTGAATGATCCATGTTCATAAACTAATCCTCCATGTCTACATCAGCTTTTTCCCTTTTATAGTCACCGTTTTTCCCGCCTGTCTTTTCGAGAAGAAAGGTCGGTCCTATCACCATTCCCTTATCCGCCGCTTTGCACATGTCATATACGGTCAGCGCACATACGGAGGCCGAAGTTAACGCTTCCATTTCCACACCTGTGCTCCCTTTGGTCTTCACTTTAGATTGAATATGCAGGATGCTCTTCTGTTCTTTCTCCTCCCAGCGAAAGGCGATGTCGACTCCTTTCAGAGCGATCGGATGGCACATCGGGATGATGGCGGATGTCTGTTTTGCGGCCATGATTCCGGCCACTTGCGCCACCGACAATACATCGCCTTTTCCGATTTCCCGGTTTTTGATTTTTTCATGTACTGTTCGATTCATAGACACGCTTGAAACAGCCGCAGCTGTGCGTACTGAAGCTTCCTTTTCGCTTATATCAACCATCTTGGCTCTGCCTTGTTCATTAAAATGTGTAAACTCATTCATGTTCTGAACTCTCCTTATAACGATCATACACTATTTTTTTCATTCTGTCTTTTTCTTTGGCTAAAATCTTCCAGACTTCACTTAATTGTTTGCTGACTGCGCAGTGATAGGCTACACTTAAAATAGCAGACAAGAGGTGAAAGATCATGATGATTTTACAAGTGAACCAACTTTCAAAATCGTTTGGAGCCGATACGATTTTAACGAATATAAAACTCGAAGTCAGATCTCGGGACCGGATTGCGATCGTCGGACGCAACGGCGCCGGAAAATCGACTCTTCTAAAGATTATCGCAGGAAAACTTTCATATGAAAAGGGGGACATCATCAAGCCGAAAGATTTGACGATGGGCTACCTTGACCAGCATTCCGGCCTCGATTCCAAGCTGACGCTCAAAGAGGAATTGCTGTCGGTATTTGATTTTCTGAAAAAAATGGAACAAGAAATGCGCGCGATCGAGGAAAAGATGGCGCAGGCCGGACCGGACATGCTTGAATCATTGATGAAGACGTATGACAGGCTTCAGCAGGAGTTCAAGGACAAAGGCGGCTACCAATATGAGGCAGAGGTCAGATCCGTCATGCACGGGCTCGGCTTTGCGGGATTTGACGACTCCGTCCGCGTCCAGGACTTAAGCGGAGGTCAAAAAACAAGGCTTGCCCTCGGAAAAATGCTTTTGACAAAACCCGACCTCCTCATTTTGGACGAACCGACAAACCACTTGGATATCGATACCCTGACATGGCTTGAACAATATTTGCAAAATTACAGCGGAGCGATTTTAATCGTTTCCCATGACAGGTACTTTCTTGACAAAGTGGTTACCCAAGTTTACGAGATCAGCCGGTCCCAAAGCAAAAAATATACCGGGAACTACAGCTCTTATCTCCAATTAAAAGCCGAACAGCTGGAAAAGGAAACAAAGCTTTATGAAAAGCAGCAGGACGAAATCGCCAAGCTGCAGGAGTTCGTCGACCGGAATCTGGCTAGAGCTTCGACGACGAAACGGGCGCAGAGCAGACGAAAGCAGCTTGAACGGATGGAGATCATGGACAAACCGCTCGGAGATGAAAAGTCGGCGTCTTTCCGCTTTGAAATTACAAGGCAAAGCGGAAACGATGTACTGCGGGTGGAAGGCTTGACAGTAAGCTATCAGGAGCAGCCCCCGCTTCTCCGTTCATTGAACTTTCGCATTACCCGCGGGGAAAGCGTTGCACTGGTCGGACCGAACGGAATCGGCAAGTCAACCCTTTTAAAAGCATTGATTCAAAAGCTGCAGCCGGTATCGGGAACAATCGCGACAGGCTCCCATGTCTCAATCGGCTACTATGACCAGGAACAGGCTGAATTGACGTCGTCAAAACGCGTGCTTGACGAGCTTTGGGACGATTATCCGGAGATGAATGAAAAGGATATCCGGACCTGCCTCGGCAACTTCCTGTTTTCGGGAGAAGACGTATTAAAACCTGTACACGCGTTAAGCGGCGGCGAAAAAGCAAGGCTTGCCCTCGCCAAGCTGATGCTCCAAAAAGCGAACTTCCTTATTCTTGATGAGCCGACAAACCATCTCGACCTGGACAGCAAGGAAGTCTTGGAGAACGCTTTGATCGATTACCCGGGAACGATATTATTTGTGTCCCATGACCGCTATTTTATCAACCGGATCGCGACAAAAGTACTGGAGCTTTCCCGCGACAAAGCAGAAGAATATTTAGGCGACTACGATTATTACACAGAAAAAAAAGCGCAGCAGCTTGAACTGAAAGAACTAGAAAAACAGACGGAAGAGCATCAGAAAAACGCTTCCGAAAAACCTGGCGCAAAAAAGAGCTATGAAGAAGAAAAAGAGCTGAAAAGAAAAGAACGCCAGCGGCAGCGCAGGATTGAAGAAATCGAAACAAGAATTACGGACATTGAAGAACAGATCGAAAAAAATGAAGAGCTCCTGTGTGACCCCGCCGTCTTCCAAGACCATGAGAAGGTCCAGGAAATCCACTCTGAAAATGAACGGCTAAATGAGGAGCTTGAACAACTGTTAACAGAATGGGAAACACTCTCTACAAATGAATAAAGGATGAACCGCTCCAAGCCGGAGCGGTTTTTTTGTCCACAATTAAAATCCTTTATTTAAAAGAAAGAAAGCGATTTACCCACAATATCCACAAAAAATATAATATTTATACACATTATTAACAGGTAAAAAAGGTCTGTAAATTAAGGTTTTTAACATTATACACAAGACTGTGGATATATGTTAATAACCTGTTAATAACTATTCCCGGGCAAAAAAACCTCACAGAGCGTGAGGTTTTAATAAGACGTCAGATCTAAGCCAGGCTGACCGTTCATATCATATTTTCCTCTGATTCCTTTTTCAAAAGCAACCGTACCTGCGGCGGCAATCATCGCGGCATTGTCCGTACACAGCGAAAGCGGCGGGATCAAAAGCTCAATCTCCGGATGGCTGCTGAACGTTTTTTCAAGCGCCGCTCTCAACCCTTTGTTTGCAGCAACTCCTCCGGCAAGCAGCACCTGTTTGACGCCATAAGCTTTCGCAGCGCGTTCCGTTTTTGTGACGAGGACATCAATGACGCTTTCCTGAAAGCTGGCTGACAAATCTTCCGGAGCTATCGTTTCACCTTTTTGTGAAGCGTTGTGAAGCGTGTTGATGACTGCAGATTTCAATCCGCTGAAGCTGAAATGATAAGAGCCTTCTTCAAGCCATGCGCGCGGCAGCGGCACATTTGCCTCGCCTTTTTGCGCAAGTTTGTCAATGTGAGGTCCTCCCGGATAAGGAAGCCCCATCGTTCTCGCCACTTTGTCATAGGCTTCACCTGCCGCATCGTCGAGCGTCTCTCCGATGACTTCAAATGAGCCGTGCTCTTTCATATACACGAGTTCGGTGTGGCCGCCTGAGACGACAAGGGCAATCGCCGGAAATTGAATGTCCTGAACAAGTCTGTTGGCATAGATGTGACCGGCAATGTGATGGACGCCTACGAGCGGTATGCCCCGGGCAAAACTGAGCGCTTTCGCGGCATTCACGCCGATCAATAAAGCGCCGACAAGCCCCGGTCCTTCCGTTACTGCGATGGCATCAATGTCATCAAATGTCATGTCCGCTTGTGCAAAGGCTTCCTCAAGCACGATCGTCATCTGTTCCACGTGATGCCTTGATGCGATCTCGGGAACAACGCCGCCAAACCGTTTATGACTTTCGATTTGCGACGCTACGACATTTGAAATGATATCCGTTCCGTTTTTGACAATCGCGGCGGCCGTCTCATCACAGCTTGTTTCGATTCCTAATACATACAGATCTTTTTTATGATTCATTTAGTCTCACCCACATTAATAATGCATCTTCCCCATTATCGGTATAATAATTTTTACGAATTCCTCCCGGCTCAAAGCCGAGCTTTTTGTATAAGCTTTGTGCAATATGATTCGATACCCTTACCTCTAAAGAAAGCTGAACCGCCTTTTTCATCCGGCAAAGCTTCATCGCGGCTTTCAAAAGAGCTTCTCCTAAACGGCGGCCCCGATATGCAGGTGAAACGGCAATGTTGGTGATCTGGGCATCATCCATGACGATCCAAATCCCGCAGTAGCCGACAACTTGCTCCTCAACTTCGAGAACGAGGTAATGAGCATACATATTGTGAAAAAGCTCATGATGAAAAGATTCTTTTTTCCACGGAGAAGAAAAAGAGCTTTTTTCAATTTCAAAAACCTGGTCAAAATCTTTTGGATTCATATCGCGTATGACCATTTGCGTGTTCATGGCTTCACCCGTTTACTTTTGTTTTTCAAGCCAGACGGCCTCGGCTTCGGCCAGACGAATATAGTTTGGAACAACGCTGTGCACAGGCTCGGCCTCTTTAAGTTCTCCGATTAAAGCCAATTCTGAAGGTCGTGGAAGCTGCAGGGCAGGGCCAGAAATGACCGCTTGTTCACCGAGAATCTGTTCGATCATCTCCTGATGAATCTCTGTGTCACTTCCTATGAAAAGGACTTGCTGATCCATGGCTTTCAGTTTTTTAAGCCAATCCTCAAGCAGAATGTTTTGGTCCTCTTCCAAGCCATGCAGTTTACCGTCCCTATACTGGTATAGTCCCGTATAAACCTGACCGCGTCTGGCATCAAACAACGGACAAATCAAGCCTTGGAAAAAACGGCCGTTTGCCGCCAGCACTTCAAGGCTTGAAACGGTTTTAATCGGAATATTTAATGACCATGCAAGCGTTTTTGCAATCGTAACACCGATCCGCACGCCTGTATATGAACCCGGACCTTTGGCAACTGCAATTTGGGTCAGGTCATTCGGCTCTAAACCACACTCTTTAAGGAGTTCGTCGATCGCCGGCATAGCTCTGACTGAATGGTTTTTCTTTAAGTGGGATATATGCTCGGCTATCACTTTTCCGTCTTTAACTAATGCCACGCCGAGCGTTAAATTGGATGTATCAATCGCAAGTATCGTCATGTTTGCTGATCTCCTCGCAAAGATTTTCGTAGCGGCTGCCTTTAGGGGTAAAGGTCAGCTTTCGTTCATCATCGCCAAGCCGCTTAATGACCACCTCTAGGCGCTCTTTCGGAAGCTGCTCCTCAATCAAATGCGCCCATTCCACAAGGCAGACGCCGTCTCCCTCAAAATATTCATCTAATCCGAGATCTTCCGTTTCATCTTCCATTCTGTAAACATCCATATGAAACAGCGGAAGAAAGCCGTCCCGGTATTCTTTGATAATGGTAAAAGTCGGGCTGCTGACAACCCGCTTGATTCCGAGCCCTTCGGCAAATCCTTTTGTAAAAGTCGTTTTGCCTGCTCCAAGGTCGCCCTCCAATGTGATGACATCACCGGGCAGAACATACTTTGCTGCCAGTCTGGCAATGTTTTTTGTCTCTTCAGGCTCTGTCGTTTTCCACTCTAACGTTTTCACTTTACTTGTCACCTGTCTTATTTAAAATGGTTATATCCTTTTTTTTCGAGAAGAACGCGGTCCTGTCCATTATGATAAAACACGTCCGCCTGCCCTTGTTGTGTGACGCGGCCGATTTGATAAACCGGCACATGACGTTCAGAGCAATCCTGACTAAAACGTTCCCATTGATCATTAGAAATCGTACCGACGAGTTCAAAATCCTCGCCGCCGAAAAGGACCCACTCTTCCCATTTTGTGTGCAGTTTATGTAAATCCGAATGGACCGGAATCATCTCTTTATATATGTCAATGGAAACACGGCTCGCTTCGGCAATTTCATTTAATTCGCTGGCAAGCCCGTCGCTGATATCATTAAGTGCCACATGATGATAGCCTGAACAGAGCAAACCTGCCTCAACCCTCGGCAAAGGCCTCTTGTGCCGCTCTATAAAATATTGAGACTGCTTCTCGTCTTTCATCTCTGCTTGGCCCAATATAAAAGCCAGACCGGCAGCAGATGAGCCAAGTTCTCCCGTCACAAAAACGACATCCCCGGGTTCGGCATGGCTTCTTAAACAAGTTCTGCCCTTTTCAATCTCGCCGATTACTGTTACGGTCAAAACGAGCGGCCCGTTGGCAGATACGGTGTCACCGCCGATTAAGTCCATTTGATATAGTGTCGCCAGTTTATTCATTTCTTCATACATGGCTTCAATATCCACCGCGTGCCAGCCGGAAGGAACAGCAATGGACACAAGATAATACTTGGGGCTGCCTCCCATCGCGGCAATATCACTAATATTCACAGCCAATGCTTTATATCCGATATCGGCAGGCGATGAATGGGATGATAAAAAATGAATACCGTCGACCATCGTATCGACCGCAACAATCTCCTGATAACCGTTCTTTGTATGATAAACAGCGGCATCGTCCCCAATACCGATCTCTATTTCTCGGTGAAAAAGCGAACGGGGCGTAATCCTTTGAATCAATTCAAATTCGTCCATAAGATCATTTGCTCCTTTGCTGTTGCAACCAATCAAAACACTATCATTAGTTTATCGAATTCTCACCAATTATCCAAGAAATAAAGAAACTCGGCAAACATTGTGAAAAACGCCGATGAAGCCAAGTTTTCAGCATAGACCTGAAAGAAGACATAAAAAAAAACGAAAACCTCAAAGATTTCGTTTGTGTACAACATGGCGGTCCGGACGGGACTCGAACCCGCGACCTCCTGCGTGACAGGCAGGCATTCTAACCAACTGAACTACCGGACCACTTTTTATTTATTTTCTTTGTATGGAAATTAGATTTGGTTGCGGGGGCAGGATTTGAACCTGCGACCTTCGGGTTATGAGCCCGACGAGCTACCGAACTGCTCCACCCCGCGATAATATAAACAGCTTGGCGGCGTCCTACTCTCACAGGGGGAATCCCCCAACTACCATCGGCGCTGAAGAGCTTAACTTCCGTGTTCGGCATGGGAACGGGTGTGACCTCTTCGCTAT
This sequence comes from Bacillus paralicheniformis, assembly GCF_001042485.2. Lineage (GTDB taxonomy): Bacteria > Bacillota > Bacilli > Bacillales > Bacillaceae > Bacillus > Bacillus paralicheniformis. The sequence goes on along the minus strand of NZ_LBMN02000015.1, from coordinate 57 downwards.
CGCCACCAAACTATTTGCCTTCAGGACGAAGGTACTGAGCGTTCCTCACAGGATGTG
>NZ_LBMN02000014.1 GCF_001042485.2 Bacillus paralicheniformis | reverse complement strand
TCTCGCGATTAGCCGTTGCAATAGAAGGGTCTTTTGTGTAGATGGTAGTCCCATTGTGGCGATCGAATTCGTCCCACCAACCGGCACCGACCATATCATCCGGATTAATGATAGATTTTACATAAGAGTTATAATCTCCGTTATTAATTTCTTTCTGTTTTTCATCAGAATGCAGGTGAACGATTGAGGGGCTATTAAACGCTACGGCATAGATATCATTGTTGACCGCGCTGTATTCCGCCTCTGCGCCGCCGAGAGAATGTCCGGTTGTTGAAATAATCGTTGAGGTACCTTTATACTTTTGTTTGACTTCCCGCACAAGTTGATCGGCTTGATCGATTTGCGATGTTTTTGTAATTAATTTATAATCTCCGGACTCAAGCATGGCAGTTTGTTCCATCGAACCAGTATATCTACCGAACGTCTTAGACATATCTTTCGCATCTTTCTTGACGACATATTGTGTTTTATCTTTCGGATCGTTTCCTAAGACGATATGATTAACGTCTGCTTGCTCTACGTCACTTAACGGGTCCTTCCCCGGATCAGTTCCCGCAAAAGCTACAACGACGTTTTTGGGGTGGTCGGATTTCACCCACTTGCCGTTTTTATTTTCGGCCTGGGATAGAACGGCCGCATCTAACCCGGTGTCTTCGTCTGTTTTAATTTTATCAACATACCAGTAGGTGGCTCCGGAAACAGATGAATTAATCCGTATGTACTCTTTGTTTTTTAATTTTTTTCTGAGATAATCGTAGTTGTAAGAACGTTGGCTTATACGATAATAAGTCTCATCCGTAAGATTGGACTTCTTAATCTTCTTACTCAAGATATACAACACCTTCCGTGTAATGTAAAATAATAATAGGAAAGGAATGAATTTCATTTGAAAAAATACATTATTATCCTACTATTGTTAATTATAGCAGGTGGAGGGTTGTTTATGAAGCATCAGTATGATGTGAAAAAAGAAGAAACTGTTCTTTTTGAGAAGGCGAAAACTAAGATGACTGAATATCTACATAATGAGTACAAAGGTATTGATACTATTACTTATTATGATGATTACTTTATTGATCCAACCGGTGCTATCACCGTTGAAGGATATTTGAACGGTGATAAATCTAAAGAGTTCGACGGTTTATATGATCCGGCGAGTGATAAGATAGGAAGCTCGTCTGTAGATGCAGAAGAAAAATAGCCCGCTCATGGGAGTCGGGCTTTTTTCGTATTTATATACTCTTTTTCATACCGCAACGTCGGCACTCACGAAGGAAAATTCCGTCCTTCACCGAGCTTTTAAACAGCGTATAATCACAGTTGTCGCAGCGGCCATGATGAGCGTCCGGATACTCTTTGTAGTCGTATATTTTCGTTGTGTCGTATCCCTTTGTTTCGTAATCCATTCGTCCTCAACCTCCGACTAATAGGATACGACATTAGCTCGGTTGAATCAACGACATAGACAACGATTTTCCCACGAAATTAAAGCGTAGGAGCCGCCGGAATCTGCTGCGGGTGTACTAGGTATCAGCGGCCGCTTAACGCCTGATTTCGTGTGTTATTCGATAACCTTAATCGTCTTAAATCCGCTGCCATTTTCGTATTGATCCTTCGTAAAAGTAACGCTGATCCGATCGCCTGGCTTTGCGTCTGTGGCTGCCGGATCGAAACTAAAGCCGCCGTCATCCGCTGAAACAGCGTAATCTTTTCCTTCGACAATTTCCTGGGCGTCTTTGGCTTCCGCAGCCATGTCGTCAGCCACGATAGGCCACATCGACATCTTCGTTCAGCTTTGCGGCGTAAAAGCCGAGAGCCGCGTTTCCTGCGAGTGATAGGCCGAGGATGGCCGTTAAGAGTTTCGTTTTATTCATCGTCATTACCTCCGCAATATATGATTAAAATTCGTACCCGGAATTATCTTCTCGACAAGCGTGGCAGTATGTGCTCCATACGTAGCCTCTCGGAACATCTTCCGCGTACCATTCTACGGAATGATCCTCGTCACAATAATGGCATTCGCGGAGATCTTCCACCGGAATTACGGCGTTTTTCAAGAATGCAGATTTTACGTTTTTCATTCGTCATTACCTCCGTATTTGTTTGCGATTAAATAGCCGAGACATGTAAGCGCCGTATTAAAGCCGATCTGATACGCTTTGCCTTCGTCTTTAAATGACGTAATAGGGCGCTGATATAGATCGAGGATCTGGTCGGTCTGCTGCGGCTTCAGCGGCGGTGTGACCGATTCCTCCTCGATCTAAAGAATAGAAGCGCGATAAAAACGACAGCTGAGCCGAGGCCGACGTAGTCCAGAACGGACAGCCGGCCGAAGTTCGTATCCGCAATCCAGGCGAGCAAGACGACGATTAACAAAATTTCCGTAGTATCAATTCGTTTCATTCGTGTTATAATTGATTGACAAGGGGCGAGATGCCCCTCGTAGCTTATGTTCGGCGACGGTGCTTCTTGGTCGGAGGCCGTCGCTCCTTACTTTCGGATTCTTTTCGCATCTTCCGGAGTTCAAGTCCGAGCTTGATAATTCCGAGCCAAGATGCGGTGATTGCCGAAAGCTTCATTACGGTGTCAATCAATTACGTTCACCTCCTTTCGTTACCTTAATTATACGATATCGCATAACGCATGTCAATTGGATTTGCGAAAATTTATTCGTTATCGTATAATTGAATTATCAAAACGAGGTGAGTACGGATGAAAATAACGGTAAGACCGCGACTGTCGGAGGTAATGAACGCGAAAGGGTGGAAGCAGATTCCGTTGTCTGAAGCGTCAGGAGTTCCGCAAGGCAGCATTAGCCGGTTCGATAAGAACGAAAGGCATCTCGATTGGCACGTATTTGCCCTTGCGCGAACACTCGGAGTGAATGTCGAGGAGCTATTCGAGGTGAAGATCGAAGACGCTGACGAATGATTGGCGTCTTTTTCTTCGGGCTATCACCGTATATTTATACGTTTATATGAATAATAATGCGGACAATATAGCGGTGAGATGTCGGATGATTACCGACATATTCTCAATTAGAATAACGTAATTGATAATGAACACGACGTGATTCGTACAAATCGGCCAAAAACACGACTTTATTCGTACATGCGAAAATGGGGTTCGTGCCTACAGCCGCAAGGGATACAGCGATTTTGAGTCCGCAATCACTTCTTAGTCTTCTGAATCCGAAGACTAGCGGGAACTACGTTTCACTCCGTCCCGCAGAAACGCAATCATGTATATTGTATAAATAATTGTATCGCGATAAGGTCTTAATAATATCCGCGGACACGGAGGAGCGCAAGCGACGGAGTGGACGCTAGTATTTAAAACAAACGAAAGGATAGCGTTAATATAACGATAATATAGTGACTTTCATATCCGTAGTTGTCTATACGTAATAGAAGGACGTGTAACATAACGTAAACCTAACGCTTTGCTGAACGAATAGCAAGGCGTTTTATTATGCGATTGTAACACCGAAGAGGAGAACGTAGATATATAGGAAGGGATACGGGAGGATTCGGATATAGGACGTTACGGAGGTCGGAGTGCCGTCCGCCTGTAAGTCAGCCTCGCGCTTCATGACGGAGACCCTTCGAAAACCTCGACCCTCGGAAACCGATAGTTCACACCGTTAACTATATACGAAATTTTAGCGTAATAAAGCGATTGTGAAACGGGCTGAAGCCGCGCCAGTACTACGATGTATAAAAACGTGCATAACAAAGTAAACTGCGCAGTTCACAAACGCAGTCGTGACGCGGGTTGAGCGATTAAACAACTTCCGATAGCGGGAATTATGTAAACTAAAAATGAATACGAAATACATCGGTATGCATAAACAACGGCGTCACCGACCGGAAAAACGGAAGGGGGCGGGGGAGGTCCGATCGGAAAAAGCCGTGCCGGACGCCGGCAATTTTCTCGCAAAATTTTAAATACGGAGGGTGATTACGATGTTCATTCCGACTCATGCACTATCGGAAGATGACAAGGCACTATTGCGGAAGTTGGTCGCTGATCTACTCGAACATGGCGAATCGATAGCGATTGGAACGGACGGCGACGGTCTTGAAATGAGTTTAAGTTTTCGGAGTCAACAACCGATTGTTAAGTTCGTCGAACATATAACCGAGGGTGATGACGAATGAAATACGCAGTCTTCAGCGACTATTGCGACGCAGGCCAAGCGATCTACGACAATTACGAAGATGCGCTCGCCGATTATGCTGAACGGATTATGAACGAAGCGCGTAACGGTGTTGATGCGTATATTTGCGAAGTCATTGACGAATACAAAGCGGAATAGATAACGATTTTCACGCTCAAATCACACGAAATTAGACGTTTCAGTCTCCGACGAGGGTATTCGGTAGGGGAACGGTTGGAAACGCTAATTTCGTGTAAATTCGAAGGGAGGGACGTAAGGGTGGGCGACTTTAAAACGTTAAAAGAAATCGTCGAGCAACTTAAGGATTGCGGATATGAATGCGAGGCAGGTCCGTTAGTGAATAACGTAGCTTTTCAAAAGCTCGCGGAATTGGCTGAAGTAGAATTACCGGAAAAGGAATGCTGAGATAGTTAGGAAACGCAAAAGGACCAATCCGGTCGCGACTCCGAAAAGGTCCTTTTTGCCACAGTATACTGTTTTCAATCCTTGTTAATATTAAGAATACTACTAACTAAGTCTGTTGTCAACAGACTTTACAGTTAGTGGATTATTTTAGGCTGGCGGCGTCCTACTCTCACAGGGGAAGCCCCCAACTACCATCGGCGCTGAAGAGCTTAACTTCCGTGTTCGGCATGGGAACGGGTGTGACCTCTTCGCTATCGCCACCAGCACAGCGCACCTTATGCGTTCATATCTTGGCAGAATGAGCACGTATCAGGTGTGACAGGGTTTCCGTCGTTACTGTACGTTCCGCAGTCTGGGCACGCTGGTCTTGCGGATACAAGGATTGAAAGCAGCATTCTCTGGCACCTCCTTACCGGCGGTTTACCGGATTCGCGGGTCCGGTAGAAGTCCGCCTGTCCAAACTACACTCGCGTATCTTTTGGGCAGACAGACCTCGCACCTTCCCTCACGTTAAAGAAGGTCGGAGAGTGCACAATCCTTGCATATTTTTGATACGTTAACATATTACTACAGATTATTCTATTTTTCTAGTAATTTTTACATAACGCAATCAGAACGAGGGCGATCCGAATATGGGTCGCTCTTTTTGTGCTTGCGATAAATAAGCCGGAACGCCTCTCAACGATGCGGACCAAGCCCGGTATTTAAAAACGAAAAAGGAGACGATGTGAATGGCGGAATCAAAGCGCGAATCAATCGGCAAAATTAAAATCGACTTGGATGTATCCGACGCGATAACCGGCCTCAAGTCGGTTCAACGCGAAGCAAAGGCGGCGACTAAGGCGCTGGCTGAATTTCAAGACCTAGCGGAACGGCTCGGTGAGAAACCGTTAGCTGACGGTTGGGAGACGGCCCGATCATTGCGGTCTGTACTAAATTACACCGAAGGAGAACGTAGGCCTGATGAATAACGAAGGAGGTGACGAAAGATGTCGCGATTCAAATACGACGAAACAGCGTTCAAGCCGAATCAACGCGAAGCGGCGCTCGCCCTTGTTGAACGCGAATTTACGCCGACAAAAGAGCGCAAAACCAAGGATCAGATCGCAGAAGACTGCGGAATCAGCCGCATGACATTACACCGTTGGGAAACGGGCGATCCGAACTTTATCGCGTACAAAAACCATTTGGCGTCGCAGTTCATCGATACTAAGCTGCCGTTTGTATATTCGAAGCTGCTCGACAGCATCAAAAGCGGCTCAACGAAATCGATCGAACTGTATCTGAAACGGATCGGCGATCTGAACGATCAAAGCGAGCTTACCATTACGGACAAGTCGAACACGATGTCGCATGAGGAGCGCAAAAAAGCGTTGCTCGCCCGTTTGGAAAACGAAAGTTAACGAAGGAGGTGCGTTGTTATCGCATTTGTTGACGGGGAATGGCTCGATCGAGAAGCGCGGCAGCAGCGCATCGACGAGTTAACCGAAGAAAATCGCTTGCTCCGGCAGCTAATCGAAAGGGACGAAGCGGTCGAATACGATTTCGAACGCGTCGAGATCAACTTAAAGCTGCTCGAAAAGCTGAAGCGGGTGCACCGGGCTGAATACGATATGCTCTATTTCACCTACGAATACTTCAGCGCGGATCGAAACCCGGACAATAGCTCGAATTTAATTCCGGCAGGCCAAACGCTGGATACCGCGGCCGACTTTCACCGGGAGCTTTGCGGACTACTTGACGAAATTACTCGCGGGGAAATAAAGACCAACGTTGGGTGGTCAGTCGGTCGTAAGCACGCCAAAACAGCATATCTATCAAACTCGTATCTATGCCATCAGGTCGTATTCCGCCATCAAAAGTACATCATCGAGGTGTCCGAAACAACTGACGTAGCCGGCGACTTTATTAAATGGACCGTCAACCATCTGAAATTTAACGAAAAGCTACGTGAAGATTTCGGACCGTTGCTTCATCAAAAGCCTTCGATGAACGAAGTCGATAACAAATACGAATTCATTACGTCTTCAGGAACGAAGGTAGAAGCGAAAGGAATGGGAACACAGATGCGCGGGCTACGTCATTTGAGTGAGCGTCCGGGCTTATTCATCCTCGATGATCTCGAGTCCGATGGCAGCACGAACACGGCAGAGTTAAGGGCGAAAAACCTAAACTGGTTCCGATCGGAAATGCTTGAGGCGCTTGGCTTTGGCGGAATGTGTATCTATATGGGCACGATCGTCCACTACGATTCGTTATTAAATCACGTTCTGACTAAGCGTAAGGACTTCACCTCGCGAAAGTTCCCAGCAATTCTATCGTGGTCTGAACGCGAAGATTTATGGGAACAGTGGCGGAAATTGTATAACGAAGACAATAAAGACGCCTTGAAAAATGCGAACGCTTTTTATGAAGCGAACAAAGAGGAAATGGAACGCGGAACCCGGGTCCTTTGGCCGCAGGCATACACGTACAAGCATTTCATGGAAAAGCGCGAAGATATGGGTGCTAGGGCTTTCAATCAAGAGTACCTCGGCAATCCAGTCGATGAAGAATCGCAAGTTTTCCGGAGCGAAGACTTTAAATATTTTTCGGATAAAGAACTCGAATCAAAAGAATTCGATTACTATTGCGGCATTGACTTCGCGATGGGTAAAGAAAAAGGCGACTACTCCGCGATCATAACGGTGGCTCGAAACAGGGCGACCGGTTTTTGTTATGTCGCCGATGTCTTTTTGCAACGCGTTCACCCGGACGTCCTACTTAACGAAGTTGTCGAGAAGACAATGCGGTTCCAGTACGAAGGTATCGCAGTCGAGGCACAGCAGGCGCAGGAATGGTTCGCGGATAAGTTAGGCGAGGCTTTACAGGCGAACGGCTATCCGGCATCTACCCGGCTGAAACAGATCAAACAGAGGACGCGGAAAGCCCTTCGGATTGAGTCGTTGCTACCGGATATTCAGAGCGGCAAGATCCGATTCAAACGCGATCAAAAGCTGCTACTCGAAATGTTCGAAATGTACCCGAACCATAACCACGATGACGGCCCCGATGCCCTACATATGGCGTACTCCATTGCGGGGAAAGCCAGACGGAGGAAGGGCGGCAACATCGGAAACTATCGCTACTAGAAAGGAGGCGTTTTAGATCGTAGTCATCGACCGAAATTTTATAAACCCGTTTCAATTCGTAATACCGATGAAGGAAGCGCTCGGATCGAAAGAATTCCAGCGTATCTGTGACGAGATCAAGCTTTATCGGCGCTATGAAGGTGATCTCAACGTTTGGTCCGACTATAAAAAGCCGCAAGAAATCGATTATGAGCCGACGCAGCTAACGATGAATTATCCGCGTAAGCTGATCGATACCACTGCGGCCTGGCAATTCGAGAAGGAGCCGAAAGTCACCGTGCCGCCGGATGTTCTCGATGATCCTGCGGACATGATCAAGCCGGGATACGCGCCGAGCAAAGAGCAGGAAGAGGAGAACAGTCGGGCGAAGGCAAAAGAGCGCTTGCTGACGTGGGTATGGGAAGACAACCGGATGCACGAAAAACTACTCGCTGCGGCAAAAGATCGCGCAATTAGCCGAACCGGCGTTTATGCTCGTCTGCACTACGATACCCGGCGCGGCGAAATTAAAATCCTTTGGCATCCTTCGACTGAGGTTATCGCAGTTCATAACGAATGGGATGTCGACCAACTTGACGAAGTTCATTTCGTTGCGTGGCTGGACGAACAACAGACGAAGCTCTGGAAGCTGTCGTACTACCTAGAATGGGAAGGCGACGAAGATACCGGCAACTACGATTGTAAGATCGAAGAGGCCATTTACGATGATGGACTCAGTCTCGTCGAAAGGCGAGTCGAGAAGAAGTCGATGGGTCTCGACTTTATACCGGTAGTCCACGTTCCAACCGAAAAACTTTCCGGCCAGACTAGCGGATTTAGTGAACTCGAAAAGCTCATCGATACCGCAGACGAGATTGATCGCAAGCTATCGGATTACTCTGACGCACTGCGTTTCGAAATGTTCGCAATCACACTGCTGACGAACGTCGAGTACGATCCGAAAAAGCCATTTCGCGTATCTCCTAGTGCTATTTGGGATCTTGGCGAGTCCGACAAAGATACCGGAAAGCCGGAGGCGACGAAGCTGGAAAGCGGCTTTAAATTCAAAGAAGCGATTGAGGCGTATCTTGACCGTCTACAAAAACGACTGCACGAAATCAGCGAAGTGCCGATGGTCAATACCGCGGATATGAACACCGGAGGTATTAATGAGATGGCGCTCAAATTGCTTTACAGCTCGATCATATCGAAAACACAGCGAGCGTGGATCGTTTGGCAGTCGCGTCTCCAAACGTTGAACGAATACATTCTACGTTATATGAAAGCGCGCCAAGAGCATCCTCGCTTTAAATACGACAAAGAATGGCTTGCTCAAGTAGACGACAATTACGGAAGCAAGATTATATTCGGCCTTCCACTTCCGGAAGATCAGAAGGCTCTTGTCGAACAGCTAGGCGAAGAAATCGCGCATGAAATGGAATCGATTAAGGGCGCAATCATCCGTAGTGGTAAGGAGAACCCGGAAGTCAAATTTATGGAGATTTTGCAGGAACGGAATCTAAAAAGACAGGTCCAAGATCCTTATAACGAAACGAACGAATAGCAACGCTTGACCTACGGTATCGTCGATAAACTGCCGGTTGTTGTTATTCGTAATCTACAGCCGACGGGCTTTAAACGGTGAGGTACGATATGACGAAATTTTTGCCTTTAAATCTACAATTTTTTGCGGAAGAAACAGATCCGGAAAATGAAGACGCTCAATCTACGGCTGGGGAGCCGGAACCAACACCGACAGAGCAATCGCATGGTACGGAAAAGACGTTCACACAGGCGGAGCTTGACGAAATTCTCAACAAACGCCTTGAACGCGAGAAAAAGAAGCAAGTGGAACTCGAAGAAAAAGCGAAACGCCTCGAAGAGTTAGAAAAAGCCGAAGAAGAACGCAAAAAAGCCGAGATGTCCGAAGCTGAACGTCTGCGGGCCGAGAAAGAAGAAGCGGCCAAGAAAGCGGAAGAAGCCTCGGAGAAAGCTAAAAAAGCGGAGGAATCGGCCAATCAGCGGATTATTAATACGGAACTTCGCGCAATCGCTCGATCTCTTAACGCAAACGATCCGAATCAAGTGCTCGCACTACTCGATAAGTCTGCGGTACAAATTGACGAAGATGGAAACGTAATTGGTGCCGAAGAAGCGGTCGCGGCGTTTAAGGAATCAAGCCCGTGGATGTTTAAACAACCGATTGGAGCCGACGCATCCGGCGGAAGCAACCCGGCCAAAAACAGCACCCAAACGGAGATTGTCGCGAAAGAGAACGAGCTGGAAGAAACGAAAAAATTAGCGCTAAAGAATCCGCGTTATCTCGGAAAAGTCACGAAGCTGTACAACGAACTTCGGGAGTTAAAAAACAAACGGTAATTCAGTCGCCTTATGGCGGCTTTTTTAATTACAAAAAATTATTAGGGGGATTTACACATGGCAGTTGCACAATCGTATGATTTCCAGCAACAAGTTCGCGACATGCAGGCGAACGTAGATTTAATTCTTACAAAGGCACCGGTTCTTTTCGGCTTGATCGGAACGGGAGATGCTCTATCGCAAACTAAGTTCGAATGGCAGAACGACTACCTCAATAGCGATACGGCCGTTGTAAAAACTGCTGCCGCAGCGGACGCAACGGAGATCGAATTAGGCGAAGGAGAGGCGCGCAAATTTACTGAAAATGCGCTCGTTCAAAACGGCCTAGAAGTACTGCGCGTAACTAAAGTCGATGAAGCAGCCGAAAAAATTACGGTTCAACGTGGATACGACGCAACCACTCCGGAAGCTGTCGAAGCAGGCGCCGACCTGAAAGTTATTTCTCGTCCGCGTCCAGAAGGTGAGTCCGTATTTAGAAAGAACGAAATCAACGACCGTATTGTATCGTTCAACTACTCTCAAATTTTCACTCGTTACGCTTCCGTTTCTCGTACGCAACAACAAGTAAATACTTACGGAGTTGCTGACGAACTGGACTACCAAGTTAACTTGCGTCTACAAGAGATGGTTCGCGAGATCAATAACTCTCTTATTTACGGTCGGAAATACCAAGGATCTGATCAACAACCACGCACTTCCGGCGGTTTATTCGCTTTTGCTCAAGAGCAAGGTTCCGCGTCAACAGACTTCGGCGGTAAAGAAATTACTGCTAAGGGTTTGAATGATGCTATCGAAGAAACGTTCAAACGCGGAGGCCGTGTAAACACAATCCTTTGTGCTCCGAACGTTTCTCGTCAAATTACTAAACTTGCAGGCGACACTATCCGTACAACTCGCGGAGAAGGTCAAGTCGGTTATCAAATCATGTCCTTCATGAGTGATCTTCCTGGGGGCGCAGTTTCTCAAGTTGTTGTCGATCAAAACATGCCGAAAGATCGTGCTGTCTTGCTTAACCTCGACAACATCAAAGCCCGTTACCTTACTTCAATTTACGACCAAGATGCTACAGAGCCGGGCGCTGACTACTTTGCTCGCGTAATCCGTGGAGAACTTGGTTTCGAAATCAAAAACGCAAAAGAATCAGTCGCAATTCTTTCTGGAATCTCTAAAACAGTTTCCTAATTAATGAGGCCTTTCGGGGCCTCTTTTTATTTTGAAAGGGGTGAGGCCGTAAATGGCTTTAAGTAAAGAAGATGTACAACGATTGAATATGATCTCACCGGCTGCAAACGATCTAAAACTCGGAGAAATTATCCAAAGTCTATTACAATCCGAAGGCAGCGTAGAGATTCTTGATAAATCAATTACGAATGAAAAACTCGCAGACAATTCGGTTCTGAATCGCAATATCGGCGACGGCTCCGTACAAAACCGGAACATCGGAACGGGCAGCGTACAAGAGAGCAACCTCGGCGCCAAAGCGGTGACCATGACGAAACTAGGCGACGATGTTAAATCTGCCTTGGACGGGAAATTAACCGCAACAAAAGCGGCTACGCAAGCGAACAGCACCGCAACAGACGTCGACGGTTTGAAGGCAGATCTTAACGCATTACTTGCGAAACTCAAAACAGCGGGGCTGATGTCCTGATGGCGGAATATAAGACGCTTCCAAACTACGAATTTAACAGAGACGGACTATATATCGTTTTTAACGGATACGGCGTTTATAACACGAACGTTGAAAAGGAAATCGCCGCACTCGATAAGACAGCGCCGTTCATTCAACGCGTGGATAAGCCGGCAGCAAAGCCGAAAGCAGCAGCAAAGCCGAAAAAATAACGGGGGTGTGTCATGTGGCGGTAGAGGATCGACTACGAACGCGTTTAGAAGGGGTTGACGGCGTCACAGCGGACGATATCGCCGCATGGACTGCCGAAGCAGAGGACGAAAGCGGTCTGAAAGAAGGGGAAGACGATACGGCTCTTCTTTATATGGCGTTAGCGGTCGCATACGAGACACTCGCAACAAGGGCCGCCCAATATTTCGTATACAAAGACGGCGATGAGATGGTCGACAAGTCTCGCCTGTACAACAATTACATGCGGCTGGCATTGAATGCGCGCAGAAACTACCGTAAAACGTTGCGGGCGAGGAGAGGTGCCGGGCAGTCGCACGCAGGGCGGGCTGACTTACGATGACGAACCAGGAGAGACTGAATCGTTTGCTCGATGAGCTGGCGAATGAGTATTTAAAATTCAACGCAAAGCAGCAGCAACTCGCGATCAGAGAAATCGACCGTGTTCGTCTTGAAATATCGGATCTACTTTCGGACTTCAGCGGAAACGACGGAATTATTAAGAAGCAGCGTTTAAACCGATTGCTCCGCGAGCTAGATACGATTGAAAAAGCCGTCCGCAAAAACGGAATGGATGCGCTAGACAAGACAATCACGGATGCGACGGAATTTACCACGGAAAGAATCAAGTCCGCAATGGAGGAGACGTTGGGAAAGGCTGCCGTCGCAGGAATCGCTTTTGACCGCGTAAATCAAAACGTTTTTCGATACGTTGTTAATCGCGAAGAAAAAGACGGACTCATTCTGTCGGACCGAGTGTGGCGATTTGCGGGAGATCAACGGGATGAATTATCGACAGTCCTTCGCTCTGCAATACTGCGTGGCGAATCCGTTAATCAGATGATCGCAGATGTTCGTCAGGTATACGAAAATGATACGTGGAAAATTAGGCGGCTAGTTGTGACGGAAGGGAACATGGCCTACCGGACTGCGACCGTCTATAGCGCCCGGCAAAGCAACTTGGTCGAAGCCGTTCAAATATTTCGCGGTAAGGCTAACCGACCGGAGCATAGATGTACGCAGCTTGAAAAGCTAAACCGTTACGGAATGGGTCCCGGAATCTATAAACTATCAGATCCGGAAGTTTTCAACCCCCATCCGAATTGTACGTCGCATTTAAACTATGTTTTAACGGAAAAGGCGGTGCGTGACGATGTTGAGTGAATTTGATCGCCAATGGATCAAGGGAAATCGCAGGGAAATCGTCGAGGGCCGTACCGATAAAATAACGCTGCTTAAAACGGTGCGTGACGGGAAAGATCCGATCACCGGCGAACCGATCGAAAAACAGGTACCGATTGAAGTCGAAGCGATCTGGAAAGATTACTCCACGGTTTCAAATACGGACAGATCGGTTATAGGAGGCGTTGAACTGCAAAAAGGAGACGTTAAGATTACGTTCTCTATTGACGTCGACTTAACCGATGTTAACCAGGCGTATAAAACGGAAGGCGACGTTTATGAAATACTAACAATCGATGAGAAGGGACTCGGATTGCTTAACCGGTCCGAATGTCTCGCGAGGAAGGTGACGTAATGGGATTTTACGTAAGAGTGAGCGGACTTACCGATCTCGCCAAGCTTTCCGCATCTACGGCCGTTTTAAAGCAGGCATTGGAAAACGATGTCGAGCGAAACGTGCGTCAAATGGCGAACGACGGGGCAAATAATGCGCCAAAGAAGACAGGGAGACTCGCTAACTCGATCGCAGCGTCACCTTATAGAGAAGGCGAAATGTCGTGGAGCTTCGGGTCCGATGTCGAATATGCTCGGCGGCAGGAGTTCGAACACGCTACGAAAAAGGCTTTCCTTCGCAACGCGCTTTGGAGTAACGAAAAGAATCTCGAAAAAGACATCGACGAATCGATAAAGCAGTTGGGACGGTGATCGTATGCAAGTAGATATACAGCATTCAATACGTACCCATCTTGCGGAAAAGACCGGACTTTCTGTCGTCTGGATATTCGACGGGGTTAAGTATCCGGATGAAAAGCCGTTCCTTACAATCGAACAGCTACCGAATAGTACATCGGTCGTTTCCAAACGGCGAGAAGCGGTTCAGACAATTTATCGATTTCAGGTCGGTGTGTTTGCGAGTTCAAACTTCGAGAGAGGCGTTTTGCAGGAGAAAGTAAAGCGCATTTTTATGTTCGATCAAATTGAATTACTCAGTGCTGAAGAGCCGGGCAAATCGCTCGGTTTTTTTGATGCGCTCGTAACCGATGAGACGCCTATGTCTGCGGAGGATTTAAGCGATAAAACAACGTATCACAGGCTTTATTTTGACGTTGAAGTAAACATGACTTACGGAAAACAAGGGGGAAAATAAATGGGAATCGAGTACCGCGGTGAGGAATTTATCTACGCAGTAGTAACGAAAAGCGGCTTGCTCAGGCCGTTTAACCAAACGGATGGATCAACAAGTATTTCAGCGGATACAATCGATCTGGATACAAAAGACAAGACCGGATCTGATTACGGTAAAGTTACACAAGAGCTTTCACTTGAGGGTGTTATTACAGAAGGAGACGTCTTCGTAGATGAAGTCGAAGAGGCGATGTGGAATAAAGAATTCGTTGAAATCTACGAAATTAACACTCGGACTAAGGTTGCGAAGAAAGGTAACTACATGCTTTCTTCTTTCGAGAAAACTTACTCAAACGGCGACTTCGCCACTTACTCACTCGGAGCAAATCTAAACGGAAAACTGACGAAGGAAACGCTAACCGAAGTTCCAGACGGAGCGCCTAACTCAGAAGAGCCGACTACTCCCTGAGGCGCCCCAGAATCTACAGTACACAGCTACCACGGATAGTGTAACCGTCAATTGGGATGCCGTAGAAGGGGCGACTTCATACAAGGTATATAGGGGAGCGGAAAAAGTTTTCTATAAAGAAGTTACTGACACTTCTTGTACGCTTACCGGAATCTCTCCTAACACTAAGCTCACAGTGAATGTAGCGGCTGTGAACGAGGCGGGAGAATCGCCAATGAGTCAGATCGAAACATATACAGAACCAGACACAAGCGGAGCATAAATCAAGATTAAAATATTCGGAGCGTCCTTTGCGGGCGCTCTTTTTATAGGGGGATTTTAATATGGCGCATTTTGAAATCGAAGGCAAAGAGTACGAACTAAAGTTGACGTTTGAAAGCATTAAGTATCTCAACAAGGTATGTCCTGGCGGATCTCTTGAGCTAGTCGGTAAGGCAATGACGGGTGATCTTGAAGTATTCTCGCACGTTATTCACGCTGGTCTTTTCCATGCAGGCAAAAACTTCTCCTTTGCGGAGATTGAATCTATTCTCGGAAAAGCAATTGAAGAGGAGAAACTCGATCTTGAGTACGTCCTAAAGGTTTCAAAAGAGGTAGTAGTAGATAGTTTTTTCTTCAAGAAGATCGTCAAGAAACTGATGAAAGACAATCCGGAAGCACTGGAACAACTGGAAAACTTTCTGAAGTAGAACAAGCGGTATTTTCCGGATGGCGTTACCTTCAGATGAAACCAGAAGATGTATACGCCCTCACACCACGGGAATTTCACATACTTATTCAGGCGCAAATCGAACGCAATGAGGACGAATTCGAACGAAAAGCAATCGAGGCTATCATGCGCGAAAAAGCCCACCGAGAGAAGAAGCCGAAGCCGTCCGATTTGTATAAGCGTGCCTCGGCGGATTCGCCTAAAAAGAAAACAGTCGAAGAGATGGCGGAACAGGCTAAGCATACCGCGGAGTGGCTTAGCCAATTCGACATTGCCAGAAAGGAGGTTAACGAGTGAGCGATCGCAATATACGCTTTACTATTACGGCGGTTGACCGGTTTTCGTCTACGATGTCGCGGCTCGGGACTTCGATGGCGTCGATCCGTGCATCTACTTCGCTTATGTCTAACGCGATGACGACGTCCTCGACGAGAATGTCTTCGTCAATGACCGGAGTTGCGGGTGCGGCGGCAGTTGCTTCGGAAGGACTGACGAGAACAAGTCGGTCGGCACAGACGGCCAGCCGTTCCGGCCAATCGGTTATGAATTCGATGGAGAAAGCGAGCGGGGCGTTAAAAGCGGCGGGTGCAGCCGTTACGGGTTTCGGTGGTGCTATGGCGCTAGGTCTAGGAATGGCCGTCAAGACAACGGCGGACTTCGAATCGGCAATGAGTCGGGTTGGAGCGCTAAGTGGCGCAACCGGAAAGCAACTCGAATTGATGACGCAGACAGCGGAACATCTCGGAGCGACTACCGCATTTACAGCGACTCAGGCTGCCGAGGGTATGCAGTTCCTTGCGATGGCCGGCTACAAGACGAACGATATTATCGCGGCCATGCCGGGGCTATTGGCTACAGCCGCGGCGGGTCAGACAGATCTCGCCACAACAGCGGATATCACATCGAATATCCTATCCGGATTCGGATTGCAGGCAGAGGAGACGGCTCGAGTTGCGGATGTATTAACGAAAGCATTTACGAACTCGAATACGGACTTAGAGATGCTCGGCTATACGATGAAATATGTCGCTCCGATTGCACACGCGTCTGGACAGTCGTTGGAATCTGTAGCGGCTGCGGCCGGATTACTCGGAAATGCCGGTATTCAGGGAACGCAGGCTGGTACGTCACTTCGTCGGATGTTGACGCGTTTAGCTGGACCTCCGAAAGCTGCACGAGAAGAACTACACGATCTAGGCGTCACGGTAGAAGATGCGAAAGGCAACATGAAGCCGTTGGCGCAAATTATCGGAGAACTGGCGGAGGCAACGAAGGACATGGGCGAGGCCGATCGTCTTGCGGCAATTTCGAGGATTTCCGGCGTTGAAGCATCCTCGGCTATGTTAGCGTTGATGGATGCCGGACAAGGAAAGATCGAAGCCTTTACGAAAGAGCTTGAAAACAGCGGCGGGACTGCGGAGGAAATCGCAAAGAAGCAATTAGATAACCTTAAAGGACAGTTGATCATTTTAAAATCTGCGCTAGAAGGTGCGGCAATTGCAATCGGAACTGCGTTGTTGCCTGCGCTAAAACTGATTACAAAGGGCCTCCAGTTCTTAGTGGATAAGTTCAATTCGCTTCCAAAACCGGTTAAGAGCACTATTGCTATTCTTGGAGCGATGGCAACAGTACTCGCGCTTGTGACAGGGCCGTTATTAATTTTAGTCGGAATGCTGCCGGGCATTATAACGGGCTTCGGACTGATAGCGGAGTTTGGTGCACTGGTAGCTCCGGCATTATTGCCGATAGCTGGGGTAACGGCCGCAGTAATAGCCGGACTGACTGCGCTAGGAGCTGCGATTTATTTAACGTACAAACACTTCGATACTATTAAAAAGAAAGCGTCGGAATTCACTACCATAGCCGGCCAGAAGGTTACACCGGTCCTTAAAACGATATCTTCACTATTTAAAGGCATAGCGGAAACATTGACCGGGGACTTCACGCAAGGATCAATCGCGCTTCACAATTTGCTGCCACAATCGGTCGCGAATGTAATCGTAAAGGGACTCGCGTCAATACGCAGCGGCTTTGAGGACGTAAAGAAGGCGATCACAGACGCATTCAATGGAGATTATTCAGGGGTAGCGGAATTCATCCCGAATATTATCGGAATATTGGTCGGGGGCATACCCGGTCTGATCGTTGCGGGTTCGAAATTCTTGCCGGCAATTGCGCAAGGCATAGAACAGAACATGCCGACGATTCTCGAAAAAGCGACCGAGATTGTCAACTCATTAGTTAACGGAGTTACGACGAATTTGCCACGAATTTTACAGGCCGGACTTGAGATGATGACCGGATTGCTTGAGGGCTTTACGCAAGCTTTGCCGAATATTGTTGAGAAAGTGACCCAGGTCGTTGATGCGATTATCCAGACTCTAACAACAATGATCCCAGCGATCCTCGCGGCCGGAGTACTGATCATTACGTCTTTGATTGAAGGAATAGTAAGCGCCTTACCAACAATCATCGAAACAGCTACGACAGTTTTGTCAACGTTGATCAATACTGTTGTCACATTGTTACCTACGATTATCGAGGCCGGGATCCAGATTTTAACTTCCTTGATAAGTGGGCTGATCCAAGCGCTCCCGATGTTGGTGGAGGCAACAATTCAATTAATCACCATGCTAATCCAAACCATAATACAAAATCTACCAACAATTATCGAAGCGGGAATTAAAATCCTGACTAGCTTGATTGACGGGATTATAAGCATTCTTCCGCAACTCATAGAAATGGCTATTTATCTGATCGTCGCAGTTGCTACCGCATTGATAGAGAATCTACCGAAAATTATTGATGCAGGGATAAAACTTTTACTAGCCTTAATTGACGGCATTATCAAGATGTTGCCTGCCCTCATTGAGGCAGCTCTAAAATTAATCGTTGCTCTTGCAGGGGCTCTGATTCAAAATTTGCCAAGGATTATCGAGGCAGGGGTAAGGATCCTCTTGGCTTTAATTGATGGCATAATTCAAATCTTACCTCAACTATTACAGATGGGCCTTGAACTCGTCGTAAAGCTTGGTCAGACCATTTTGGATAATAAAGAGGAGTTATTCAAGGCGGGGGCCGACTTGATCCGGGGGCTTTGGGACGGAATAAATTCCATGAAAGATTGGATCGGCCAAAAAGTTGGTGGATTCGTAGACAGCCTTACGGGCAACTTTAAGTCGCTGCTTGGAATCCACTCGCCGTCACGTGTATTCCGCGATGAAATCGGTAAATTCCTACCGATGGGTCTTGCGGTCGGTATCGAACGAAATATCGGCGCAGTAAAATCGGCGGCCGACGAAATGGCAAACGCAGCAATGGTCGATATGAGTGGATATTCGTACAGCCCTGACGTTGCTTTGAATTCGGGAGGAGTACGCAGTATTAGGCGTTCTTTTGAAGCGTCTATGACGTCCGGCTTAGATTCGCAGAAGCAACAGCAGCCGATCATTGTCGAAAATGTTCTCGTAGTTGATAGCGAAGAGTTAGGACGCATGACTGAAAACGCAGTAAGCGCTGAACAAGGGCAAAAGATTACGATTCAAAACTACATGCGAGGTGATTGAGGTTGAATACGATTATCACAACGTTAAGCGGCACCGTTTACGATTTAGAAAAGCTCGGAATTACAACGCGTGAATTTAATCCGTCATCTCCTTCGCCTCGCAATGAAACCGAGCAAGTTGACGGACTACATGGGCTTGTTGATTGTGGAACAACGTATGACGCACGGATTATAAAGTGCTCGTTCTATTTAAAAGCGGCTGATGTTCCTGATTACTATTTAATGCGTGACGAAGTGTTCAAACTGTTTGATTCGCGCCAACCGTTCTATATTACGGAATCATACAACCCGGGCAAACGGTGGCTCGTAAAAACCAACGCCGACTATTCAATCGATCAACAGTGGATATACGGAATGTTTGACATCGACTTCATTGCGTTCAGTCCGTTTGCCGAGTCGATCGGGACGACGTTAAACCCGTTTACTTTTGATTCGGATATATGGCAGATTGGCGAGGGGCTTATCGATGAGGTACCGACATATACGCATAAATCGACGTCATTTAGAATTTTCAACGCTGGGGACGAAACGATTGACCCTCGGCAATTCCCTTTGCGTATCGTATATAAAGGTGCGTCAAATAACTTAACGGTCACGAACAGCACGACGGGCGACGTTTGGAAATACACCGGGTCGTCTGCATCCGGAGATACGATTATTCTCGATCGCGTGAGGGCGACGAAAAACAATAATAGTATTTTCGGAGTGACAAATCGGAAGCTGATTTCGATTGCCCCTGGCTGGAACAATTTTAAATTATCAGGTACAAGCGGAAGTTTCGAGATTACATTCGACTTTCGCTTTTACTTTTTATAGGCGGTGAGCGCGTGAAGGACTTATTTATAAAGAGCCTTGCCGGCCAGTTTGAAATGCTAACAGACGTTAGCACAACGCGAAAAAGCGGTATAAACAACCAAAAGACTATTTCTATTTCAGGCGTGCTGACACCGCAAAATCAGCACGCTTTTCCATTGATTCAGAACGAGAATTCATTAATTTATGACGAAGAGGAGTACGTGATCAAGACATCATCAGTTAAGCCTTTCGGGAGCAAGATGAAGGCGACTGCTACAGCTGTTCATCGGATGTTTATCGATTTAGATGACATGTACATTTACGATGTCATCGCAGGAGAAAAAGCACTTTCGATCGATACGATGCTTAAATTTGCGCTTGAAGGTACCGGATACTCATATCAAGTAGATTCGGAAGGTATCGCAAAGTCTGTTACCGTCGAGAATTTCGGCGATGCAAAGTCTCTTGCATTGTTAAACTCTATCGCTGAGAAATTCGGAGTCGAGTATGAGTGTGTAAATAAAACAATTTACATTGCAAAAGAGATCGCGCGGTATACCGATAATCAGTTGCGATATTCGTTCAATATCAACAATCCGTCCAAAGATATCGATACAAGTTCTCTTAAAACATATATCCGGGGGTTCGGCAAAAAGAAAGAAGACGGAACTTACGTAGTAACTGCGGAATACAGAAGTCCTCTAGCAGACGTATTAGGTGTTCGCCATGCTGATCCAGTTCGTGACGAGAGATATACGGATAAGGCGAGCCTACTGGAACGGATAAAGTCGGACCTTCATGACCGCATCGACATATCGATCTCCTTGACTTACGTCGAATTACAGGCGCAGGGAATTCAAGATATTCGAAAAGGCGACTACGTATGGTGCATCATCGAGCCATTCGATATTGATGTTCGGATGCGAGTGGTGGAGGTCGAGGATTACTCTGATCCCTATAAATCTCCGAAGTTCACACTCGGATCTATTACGAGGAAGTCTACCGATATTGTTTCGGATTTTAAACGCACTCAAAAGACGATATCGAAAATCGTTGATTCATCGACGGGAAAGATTCGCGAGAGTTCAATAAAAATCGGGGGCAACACGACGTTCGATCCGGGATATGATCCGACTAAACTCAGCATTCCGCAATACGGCCTGGCTTCGGCAAGCGCTGACGGTTTGATGAGTTCGGCTGATTTCGTAAAGTTGGCGAACATCCTCGTCGGACCAGACGGTCAGGTAGTGGTGGCTCTTGCGACGGAAAACAATGACGGCTTGATGAGTTCGGCTGATTTTACGAAACTGAAGCGGATTATTATGCCGACGGCCGGGGATGTCGATATGCAGT
>NZ_LBMN02000013.1 GCF_001042485.2 Bacillus paralicheniformis | reverse complement strand
AGACGTTTGAGGTCATGGCGCATTGGCATGTTGGCATCAAGAATTACATAATCACGTAGAAGAGCAGACCTATCATGGGTCTGTTTTTTTAGGTCAATTGGCAGGTGAAATTTCTTTTTTGATTGCGGTGACAGACTACACCTTGATATAAAACCTTTACTCTGGAGGTGAAGGCGATGACTATTGTAATTAATGTGATGGATTTAGGGGCAATGATTATTTGTGGTTTGATGCTCTTTGCTTTGTGGTTTTCGGAAGAAGTAGGCGATTAAAGCCTGCTTCTTTTTTATGGGGTTCGGGGAAGATTTCCCCGACTGGTTCGGACAGCGTCCGAGGTCTTGAATTTAGGAAAAATAATAGCCGGCTTCTTCGGCGATTTTTCCTATCAGCGGAGCTGATCAGAAGGAGCGAAAGCGACTGTCGTAGCCCTCGGCAGAGACCGCACTTTACGGAGTAAAGTATAGCGGGCTATACTTTACATGGAAGTGTCGCCGGAAAATGTGGTAAAATTGAGAGAGAAAGTTGTTGCCGGTGGGAAGGGCGTGAAGGGGAAAAATGGGCTTCATTATCTGTAATATGCGGAAGTTTAAGAGTGCGGATATAAAGGGTCTACAGATACATAATCAGAGGGAAAAAGAGAGCCATACGAACCCCGATATTGATCGAAATCGGGCGCATCTGAATTATGATTTATTGCATGATCAGCGAGTGGATTATAAGGCACTCATCAACGAACATATCGAGAAGAATGTGGAGACGAAACGGGCCATTCGAAAAGATGCGGTTAGGTGTTGTTCGTTCATGATCTCGGCAAGTCCCGAATTCTTCGAAAAGCTCTCTCCAGAGAGAGAAAAGGAATTCTTTAAATCGAACCTGGCATTTCTCCAGGAGCGTTACGGAAAAGAGAACGTGATGTATGCGTCAGTACATAAGGACGAAAAAACGCCTCATATGCATGTGGGGCTTGTTCCGATCACGAAGGAGAAGAAGCTATCTGCGAAGCAGATTTTCAACAAAGTTGAAATGAAGCAGCTGCAGGAAGCGATCGGGAAGCATAACGAGAAATTTGGCTTGCTGCGCGGCGAGCCTTCAGATAAAAAATATCTTGAAATGAACAAGTTTAAACGTGAAGCCTTGAAAGAGGAGATCAAAGAACTGGAGCAACAAAAGTTAGATCATGAAAAAGCAGCTGCGCAAATTTCGGGGCGGCTGGATGATTTAAAAAAGACAGCATTTGAAGCGCAGGCAGTCGATCAGATCGAAGTGAAAGAGAAGGGCGGCTTACTAAAGGCTAAAACTGTTCAAATGAGTAAAGAAGATTTTGAACAGTTGCAAAAGGTCGCCAGAGCCGGTGAAGTGTTCAAAAGGGACAATAAGAGTTTAGAGACTGAATTGGTACGTGAACGAAGTCGAACAAAAGAGTTGTCTAAAGAGAATGATCGTTTGAAAAGCGAAAACAGGAGCTTGAAAGCTGAAAAGAAAGAACTTGAAACAGAGAATCGCTTCTTAAAGCGTTCAATCAGTGCTTTCTTGACCTTTTTCGGAGAAAAGCAAAAAGAGTATAGAGCTTTGCTTGGTTATGCAAAAGCTCATATACTCACCAAAATGAACATGAAGATCACTGAAAAATACTTTGATCATAAGGATGAAGCCCCTGGAGCAAACAAATTTATCAGTGAAGAAAACGAGAGAAAACAGAATGCTCGAACAGCCAAGAAAAATAACGATATGGAGATGGAAAGATAGGGCGGGCTTTTCAGCTTAAATAAAATAAGATACGCCAATAAAGACGTTTAAAATGAATACGGCATCGATCTCTAAGGAAAAATCCTTTGTTTGAATTAGCATTTGATGTTCATTCCTTTCTGGGTTCTGACTTTGTTCGTAGATAATATAGCAGAAGTGTTCAAAGTTTTAAGGACAAGCAAAATAAAGCATGAGTCAACGGTAAGCGGAACGAAGTGAGCATTAAGGAGTTGACTCATTCACTGCACCCAAAAGCCTGTAATTCAAACAAACCCCGTTTGTTTGCGCCTGCCGAAGGGGCATCCCCCGAAGATCGGGGGTAGGGGGTTTGAATATTTGCCATCCAACGTGCTAGCGTTGGCGGGTTTGGGCAGCGCCCAAGAAAGGGGTTGTGTTGATGAAAATGAGAGAGCGTTTTGAAGAAAACATGAGACATGTAAGAGGCACGCAAGAATTGGAGGGTATATATCTAACAGACGCTGATGAAGAACTTCTATGGCAATGGGCATCCGGTCAGATCACAGAAGAAGAATACAATAAAAAAGCGATTGAAAAACCTTGATATAGGGGGTTTGACCATTTTGAAAATGACTAAAAGTGAGTTTGAAAAAGGCATGACGTATGCTAAAGCGACACACGCCATTGAAGGAATTTATCTTACAGCTGACGAGGAAGAATTATTATGGCAGCATGCATCCGGTCAGATCACAGATGAGGAGTTTGAGAGAAAAGCTCTTGAATTGGCTTATAAAGTGATACAATAGAGTTCCAACAACTTGTTTGGCGTAGGTGCGCAGCGGCAGACGACGACAGTCGTCGAGTGGCAACGAAAAGCGCAGCACCGAGAGCCAAACGGGAACCCCCCCATGCTAACAGGGGGGTAGTACGCAAGATGAAAATAAAACGTATAAAAAAACATGTTATGCAAAAAATGCCGTTGAGAGCGTTCAGATTCGATTCTGAGCGCTTTTATTTTTGTTCAGGTAATTGAAATAGGGGGATGCGTCAAAAACGCTTATAAGGGCTTTAAATGCGTTTTTTCGTTTTGTCTGCTGATGTCATTTAAAACCCGAATATGTCTTGTGTCCTACTTGTTTAAAAAGTGTTTGCCCCCCTGCGGGGAAATTTGGTTTAGTCTTTGGTCTCTTTTAAAAAGATGGCGGTTTCGCCAGCTTTTTGGCGATTTTGACGGAGTCAGAATCGTGTCTTTTCTTATCTTGATACATATAGAAACAATGAGATTTTCAAAAAGTACGCTCAATCCAGTATTGTCAAGGGTTTGAGGGCAATTTGACAGTGAAAAACCCCATCTGCTATTATTTAAGTGTCGAGCAAAAATAATAGAGTGCTAGAGAACTAGCGTCAGAAGGGGTTTTTCACTTTGTATTCATCTGAATCGAATTATAGCATCCTTGAGGACAAAACCGCAACAGGTAAAAAGCGGGATTGGCGAGGGAAAAAGGTGAGATCGTCACTTATGGCGGCTCATTATGAAGGACTTGAAAAGCGTACCGGTGCGCCTTACTACGGAAAAAAGGCAGAGAAAGTATGTGATTGTGCGGAATGTCTTGCGTTTAAGAGAGATCGAGAAACGGGCAGACTACGATTATATCAAGCCTATTTTTGCAAAGTGAGGTTATGCCCTATGTGTGCGTGGCGAAGGTCATTGAAAATTGCTTATCACAACAAATTGATCGTTGAAGAAGCCAATCGGCAATATAAGCCCGCATGGATATTTCTCACGTTGACAGTAAAAAACGTTGAGGGCGATGATCTCAAACAGACCATTTCGGACATGATGAAGGGTTTTAATAGATTGATGAAATATAAGAAAGTAGATTCTGCGGTGCGTGGATATTTCAGAGCTTTAGAGATCACGAAGAATCATGAAGAAAATACATATCACCCGCATTTTCATGTGTTGATTCCTGTTCGTACTGGTTACTTTGGTAAAAACTATATTAATCAAAAAGAATGGACAAGCCTTTGGAAGCGTGCAATGAAATTGGATTACACACCGATTGTTCATGTGCAGCGGGTCAAAGGAAAAAAGGGAATCGATGCGGAAGCGATTGAACAAGAAGTGCGTAAAGAGATGGAAGAACAAAAGGCTATTCTTGAAATCTCGAAGTATCCTGTTAAGGATACGGATGTCATACGTGGTAATGAAGTGACCGAGGAAAATTTGGATACGGTCTATTATTTGGATGATGCATTAAGTGCCAGGCGTTTGATCGGGTACGGCGGGATCTTGAAGGAGATCCACAAGGAACTAAATTTGACGGATGCTGAAGACGGAGATCTGATCCGTATTGAAGAAGATGATGATGAGGTGGCCAATG